>CAVOKJ010000003.1:0-722885 GCA_963696495.1 uncultured Acidimicrobiales bacterium
AGCATGTCGGCGGCATCCTCGGGGCCCAGGGGCTCCAGCACCCGTTCGGCCGGATCCGGATGTTCCGATCCGCTCCGAGGCGACGGGGCCGAGGTGGTCGCGACCCGGTGACCCACCATCTGGATCCCGTGCCCGTGCCACTCCACCGCCCATCCGGGTGGGATGGGCAGATCCTCCTCCTCCGGGCGGGCCAGCACGACCAGCCCACCGGGACCGGTGACCGCGGCCAGGTCTGCCCAGGCGGAGTCCGTCGGGACGCCGGCCATCGCTCCGAACGGTGAGATCTCGGGGTCGAATCGTCCGGCGAGCCGTGCGGACCGTCCCAGGTGCCGCTGCGATCCCGCCAGCGCCCACCACACCGGATTGTCGAGTTCGATCTCGGATCGCCCGCTCATCGGTCCCCGGTCTTGGTCGTCACTCGTGGTCATCGCTCGTGGTCGTGCCCGGTCGCCTCGGTCGTCGCCGGTCCCGAGAACGCGGTCTGCGTCGGTCCGTCGGACTGTAGCTGTCGTCGGGGAATCGCGGGAAGAGCCGATACGCTCCACGGCGGGCCGTTAGCTCATCCGGTAGAGCAGGGGACTTTTAATCCCAAGGTGGCGAGATCGAGACTCGCACGGCCCACCAGTTCAGAGGGTATTTCTGGTCCGGTAACACCCTCCAGATTGCCCCTCGTGACTACTCCGTGACTACAATCTCGGGCGTGAAGGGCTCCATGACCGAGGTTCGACCCGGCGTGTGGCACCTCCGCGTCTATGCCGGCCGTCGGGACAACGGCTCCCCCATCCAGATCCGGAAGACCGTGGAGGCCAAGGATCCCCGTCCCGGGGCCGGCAGACGGCTGGCCGAACGGGAGCTGGCCGCCATGGTGGCCAAGGTGTCCAGCGGCAATGTCAGCACCGGCTCGGAGACGGTCGAGGAGCTCCTCAACGCCTGGCTGGACCACATCGGGCCGAACCGCTCCCCCACCACCATCCGCAAGTACCGGGACCTGGCCGACCGGATCGTCATCCCCGAACTGGGGAAGGTCAGGCTGAAGGCACTCACCGCCCGCCAGCTCGACCGGCTCTACGGGAAACTGACGGCCAAGGGGAACAAGGCCACCAGCGTGCGGCGGGTCCACGCGCTGATCGCCGCCGCCCTCCACCAGGCCGAGCGGTGGGACATGGTCGACCACAGCGTGGCCCGCAAGGCCAGCCCGCCCCCGATCCGGCCGCAGCCCGTCAAGGCTCCCACCCCCGAGGAGGTCCGGGCCATCGTGGCCAAGGCCGAGGAGCTCGAGCCAGCCCTGGCCGCCCTGCTGCTGCTGGGTGCACTCACCGGGGCCCGGCGGGGCGAGCTGTGCGCCCTCCGGTGGACGGACCTCGACGTGGCCGGGAGGACCCTGACCATCGCCCGCTCCGTCTACGAGACCGAGGGCGGTGGCTGGGCGGAAAAGGGGACCAAGACCCACCAGGAGCGGACCATCGGTCTCGACGACCTGGCCCTGGGGGTGCTGGCCAAGCACCGGGCCCAGGTCGATGAACTGGCCCACGGGCTCAAGCTCGAGGTCCGACCGGACGGGTTCATGTTCTCCCGCTCCCCGGTCGGAGCCGAGCCGATGCAGCCGGACTTCGTGTCCAAGTTCGCCAAGAAGGTGGCCACCAAGGCCGGGGTGGATACCCACCTCCACGCCCTCCGGCACTTCTCGGCCACCCAGGCCATCGCCGCCGGCTTCGACCCCACGACGGTGGCCGGCCGGCTGGGCCACCGCGACTCCTCGATCACCCTCCGGGTGTACTCCCACGTCCTCGAGGGCCGGGACCGGGACCTGGCCGAGGCGCTGGGGAAGACGCTGGCGCTGCCCGGCTGAGCGAGCCACCTCAGGGGCGGTCCGGGGCGGTCGGCTCGCCGTGAACCTCAGCGAGAAACCGGGGGACGGAGATCCGCCACTGTGCACCGACCTTGAAGGCACCGGGGATCTTGCCAGCGGCCACCAGGCGGTAGGCGGTCGAGGTGCCGATGCCCAGCTGCTCGGCGGCCCACGAGATCTGTTTCACGTCGTCGGGGAGCGAGATGGTCACGTGTCCCACCCTTCGCCTCGAGTTGCCGTCGTCGTCAGTGTCATGTGGCCTCCAGCGGGTCGTATCTGGGCCGAATGCCCGTCTTCTTCGTTCATGATCCGAAATCAACGTCACCCTCAACGTCACCCTCACCGAAACTGCCTGGTCAGACCGTACGGCGAGACTCGCCAGGAGGGCCCGAGCGCCCGAAAGTTCGTCAGTCGCACCAAATTGGTGCAGGTGTGTGGACAATTTCTGTACCGCTCTGGCGGAGCCGATCTGGTGAGTCATCCAGGCGCCCATAGCGGGCTCGATGCCCGCATGGGCGCCTCTCTCGTTCCCTGCTACCAATGCCACCGTTCCGAACGATGGTCACCGCGTCGAGGCAGAGAGCTCGTGCCCCGCAACGGCGTTCTCCGGGTTGGACTCGGGAGCAGTCGTTGCCCGGCTCGATGCCGGGGAACGACTGATGGGACCTGTGGAGAGCAATGCTCCTGCTCAAGGTCCCTGCTGGCTACCAGTCGGGTACCGGACACCGACGGCCATGGTGGACCTCGACAGGGCGCCTGATGTCGGGCGGGGCCCAAGCCCCGTAGGCCCGACATCAGGCGCTGGAAGCCCAATGCCACCCCCGGACGAGGCGGTCAGGGGAGCGAGCGAGCGCAGCGAGAGCGAGAAGCGGAGGCCGGATGGTGAGGCGAGGAACGAGCCGACCCGGAGGGTCACCAACCGTGCCGGCGCCTCGGAGCGCAGTTGAGCGCCGACCTTGACGGCCGAGTCGGGGGTGGATCAAAAAGGTCGTCTGAGCTGGGAGGGTGACGTTCGAGGGTGACGTTGCTAGGTGGGCCAGGGTGACGTTGAGGGCCTCGGCAGGCGGCCATGCAAGGCGTCACTATGCGTGGCTGCCCGTGGTGCCTTCGGCTGAAGGAGCAAAGGCTGAAGGTCTGCATCAACTCGGCGCCCGTCCCAGTTGGCGCCCCGCTGCGAGAATCTTCGTCGGACAAGGCCTACGGGACGCCTCCGGCCAGCGACCCTTTCTGACCTGGCACGTCCCCGTACGAGGTTCCCCTTGCGGTTGCGGGCCCCGTCGCAAGCTTGATCCACGGTTGATCCACCCGAAGGTGGGGTTGGGGATCATGGCCTTCATCAGTCAAGGTGCGTCGTGGTCTGGCCAACCCGGTTGGTGCCGCTGACTGATCCAGTGGTCAAACAAGACGTGGTCGCGCAGCGGTGGTATCCGTGCCGCAGCGCTACTGGGCAAGGCCAGGTACTCCGCCGCCTGGCGTCGGGACCGCCTCGACAAGACGATGGAGCGAACAAACGACGTCGGCATCAGAACAACGATGATGATGCCAACGGTAAATCCGGATGGGGACCGCAACAACAACGACACCACGGCGACCAGTAAAAACAGCAACAGGACGCCATACCCCAGCACAGTGGCCTGATTTGCCCTTCGCATGCTTGTGCTGGCAGCGGCGCCAATCCTGTCGTCCCAACCGTTAGGGCCTCGGTAAAGTCGGCTGGTAGGCCTGTGACCTGGGCTTCTATTGGTGGTGTGACCGGTGTGTCGCAGGGGGCGGGTGTAGCCATCGGGGCTTGAGTCGTCCGCCTGACGCACCAAGTCGAGGCTCACCGGTCGAGCGTGGGTTGGCGCGAGAGACACCGATCGTGGCAGCGATGACCGATTGCGGGCACCCCTTGACGGAGTAGGGAAAGTTTCGACATGCGTCAGCGTCGTGGTCAGCCGGCTCACCGGCAGTGCTTGCGGCGCGTGGAGCGGAGCGGAACGCGTCGCCCGTGGCCTAACCGTTCATCTCATGGCTCCAATCGCCCGAGGCCGAGTCGTGCATTGCGCCCTACGCGCACCTGGCCCGCCTGGTCTAGCAGCCCGGCCGCAGACACCACCCCGTCCTATCCGGGGTTCGGTCACCGGCGGCAGGCGCGAACCCGGCCAACTCGCAAGCCCCCGTCTCGTACCGCGGCAGGCCGAAGCCGCCACACTCGCGCGTCCCGCCGGCCGGCGAAACAGCGCGACATAGATAGTCGCTTAGGCCGTGCCGTTAGGCCGAGGTCGGTCAGGCGATGAAGTCCAGAACCTGTTCCGGTGCATGGAACTCGTCGGCCAGTGAGAAGCCGTGGACTCGCTGGACGTGCTCGCGAAACCATTGATTGAATGGCTCGTCCGACTTGCCGAGTGCGGTGAAGGCGATGTCGAGATCGTCTGCCTCCATGTAAACAATGGCCATATCTCCGGCCGGTGTCGTCTGTATCCATACCGTTTCGCGGGTAATTCCGGCTCGGCGGCGGGCGTCTTCATAGTCGGTCTTGCGCTCGCCAGCCCGGAAAGACGTCATGACATCCCGTTCAAGTCCGCTCATGCCCGGCAGCAAGGGGGCGGCGAAAGCGATCGTCGGCATCAGTTGTTCCTCTCTTTTGGTGGTGGCAGAACGTATCCGGCGTCCACCTACGTCCGGAAACGCTTGTTATGCCAAGTATTAGCGCCGATTCCTTGGCATGTCAAGTACTTCCTCTAGACTGGACGACGTGAGTGAGAACGAGTCGGCCAGGTGGATGCCGGCGTTCCTCGCCCTGCTGCGTACCCACGCACGACTGAAGGACCAGCTCGAGCTCGACGTCCGCCTCAACAGCGGGCTCACCGTGGCGCGTTACGACGTTCTCATGCACCTCGACATGGCCGGGGGCCTACTCCGGCTCACCGACCTCGCACAAGCCGTGGTCTTGTCCCCGTCGGGATTGTCGAAGTTGCTCGACCGCATGCAGGACTCCGGTCTCGTCGAGCGACAGCCCGATCCCGTCGATGGCCGCTCGACATTCGCGGCCCTCACCACGCACGGACGCGACCTAGTGAGAAGCGCCCGTCCGCGCCATCACGCATTCCTGCAACAGGTCTTCGGCGACGTGCTCGATGATCACGATCTCGCTGACCTCACTCGCATCATGGCCCGCCTCGGCGCAGGAATACCACGCTGAGGTCGGCCCGGAACGGGGGCCCGGCTACCGGCGACGGCGCTAGACCGCTCTCCGCAAACTAGCGCCCCGACCGGGGCCCGGCGGGCGTGAAGCAGCCCATCGTCAGTTGTCGATCCTCATAAGGACCGGCAATTCTGGCCCTCCGACCTGGCCAAGTCGGTACATCTACAGGTCATCCGCTTCCTTTGCGCTGGGCGATGCCAGCCTTCCAGAGGATTCAGTTACCCCATGTCTCAAGGCCAGCGTTCAAAACGCTTCATCCACCTCATTCCCAGCTCAACGTTTTCGGCAGGACCGCCCTCGTCCGCTTCCACGAGACGCCGGATTGGCGACTCGACCGAAATTCTTGCGATGGCAAGCGAGCCAGCAGCGGTCCCGAGATATGTCCCCATAACCTGTGTTTGGGTGGATCCTCTCGGCCGGGCTCGGATAGCCGAGTCAGGCAGATGCCACAGTCACCGATTCCGGGGCCGTCTCCGTCCCGCCCTTCCTGTTGGTGACTTCGATGGTGAAGGGGTACGTCCCGGCCCGGGTCGGTACTCCCGACAAAGTCCCCGCCTTGGACAGATCGAGTCCATTGGGGAGCTTGCCGCTGTGGTGCACGTGTACCGCCGGAACGCCACCGACGGTGAAGGCAAAGGAGTAGGGCTGGCCGATGGTGCCGCCGGGAGGTGTGCCCGAGACGGCGGGTGGTACGACCAGGACTTTCTCGAAGGCGTCGGCCAGTTGGGCGTACCCGGTGTTGTTGGCGTGGATGGTCGGGCCGCCCGGAGTGCACATCCAGGTCCAGTTGCAGATGGTGGCCACATTGGGCGGCACCTCTTGGCCGTCCCAGGTGGCGGAGCCTCGGAAATCACTGGTGCCGAACTGCTTGAACGCCGAGGCAACGGCAACCCCGTCACTGGCGTAGAGCGAGCTGAGGTAACTGTCCAGTTGTTCAACGATCGGAACGCTCTGCCGGGCTTCCTCCTGCCCAGTGGGGCCGTTCAGCCAGAACTCGAGGAACGGGTCGTAGGAGGTCATCCCCACGATCGGGACAGTGCTGCTGGCGGCTCGCAGTCCACTGACGATCTGGGGCAGATTGGTTTCGATTCGAGAGAGCCCACTCTCGAAGCACGACTGGTTGTAGACGCCCCCTGGGGCGCACCCGAGCACGTCATCGCCTCCGATGTCGAGGGTCACGAAGGCCACCTGGCCCGGATGCGCTTTCAGGAAGGCTTCGGCGTCTCCCAGCTGGCTACCGGTCGTGTAGTTCTTGCAAATGCCTCCGTGCAGCATGGTGGTGGTGGTTTCGCCGCTGCATCCAAGGTTGTTGACCTGCAGGCCCGGGATCTGGGGTTGAGCGTAGGCGAGCAGGTCGTTCACGTAGTCGGCCCCGCCCGCCGATCCAACGCCGGTGACGAGGGACGCCCCTAACGCCATGTAGTACTCAGTCGGCGACGCGGCAGTGCTGGCTCCGGCATGGCCGGTGGGTCCCACGAGAACAAACGTGGCGGCGACTATTGACGCAACCAACAACTGCTTCGCTGTCCGAGAAGCCCTCATGATCATTCCCTCCCCTGCTGCCCCGTGGAGGCAGAGCGTATTCGATCCAGCTTCAGAACTCACGCTCCCCGCCCAGTGAAAGTCGACGACCTCCTCAACTCTGTGGTCATCCCGTCCAGTACCGCGGGGATCTCTATTCAATGACGAAGCCGCATGCTCATGTTCGCAGGTGGATGTTAGGAGACCATGAGTTTGTAGATGGGGCACTCCAAATCGGCTTGGAGTTGACCCGCTCCCGTGAGGGGCGATTCTGGCAAAGTGATGGAGGTCAGCAGCTCGGACCGCCCCTCACTGTTCCGCCATCCCGACATTCAGAGGATTTTGGTTACCCCTTCTCGTAGCTGGTGGTGTATGCGAAAGGGTTTGGGCCGGTCTGGGAGCTGCGTCCATGTGGCCGCTGGATCCTGTGGACCCGTGACCGCCCACGCCAAATTCGCGACGCACCACTAGCGTTCGAGGCGCCGCCTAAATCCATAGACTCTCAGCTCATCGACATCGGCCAGCGTCCTAAAGGCAGCTTCGTCCACTAAGTTCCAACTCAGCGCATCGATAGGACCGCCCTCGTCCTGATTCACAGAACAAGGCAGATCAGCGACTTTTGACCCAATCGCCGCGATAGCCCGGTCATCAGCTAGGTCCCTAGCAGCGCCACACTCAACTGGCGTTTAGGTGTATTTCTCTCGGCCAGGCTCGGATAGCCGAGTCAGGCAGATGCCACAGTCACCGATTCCGGGGCCGTCTCCGTCCCGCCCTTCCTGTTGGTGACTTCGATGGTGAAGGGGTACGTCCCTGCCCGGGTCGGTACTCCCGACAAAGTCCCCGCTTTGGACAGATCGAGTCCATTGGGGAGCTTGCCGCTGTGGTGCACGTGAACAGCCGGAACACCACCGACAGTGAACGCAAAGGAGTAGGGCTGGCCGATGGTGCCGCCGGGAGGTGTGCCCGAGACGGCGGGTGGTACGACCAGGACCTTCTCGAAGGCATCGGCCAGTTGGGCGTACCCGGTGTTGTTGGCATGAATGGTCGGGCCGCCCGGCGTGCACATCCAGGTCCAGTTGCAGATGGTGGCCACGTTGGGCGGGACCTGCTGACCGTCCCAGGTGGCGGAGCCTCGGAAATCACTGGTGCCGAACTGCTTGAACGCCGAGGCAACGGCAACCCCGTCACTGGCGTAGAGCGAGCTGAGGTAACTGTTCAGCTGTTCGACGAGCGGAACGCTCATCCGGGCCGCCTGCTCTCCACTGGTGCCGGTCAGCCAGAACTCGAGAAACGGGTCGTAGTAGGTCATGCCCACGATAGGTACGGTGCTGCTGGCTGCTCGCAGGCCGCTGACGATCTGAGGCAGATTAGCTTCGACTCGAGTCAGACCGCTCTCGAAGCACGACTGGTTGATCACGCCCCCCGGGGCGCATCCGAGCACGTCGTCGGCTCCGACGTCGATGGTCACGAACGCCACGTGGCCGGCGTGTGCTTTCAGGAAGGCTTCGGCGTCTCCCAGCTGGCTACCGGTCGTGTAGTTCTTGCAAATGCCTCCGTGCAGCATGGTGGTGGTGGTTTCGCCGCTGCATCCAAGGTTGTTGACCTGCAGGCCCGGGATCTGGGGTTGAGCGTAGGCGAGCAGGTCGTTCACGTAGTCCGCCCCGCCCGTCGATCCAACCCCGGTGACAAGGGATGCACCCAGAGACATGTAGTACTCAGCCGGTGGCTGGGCGGTACTGGCTTCGGCACGCCCGGAGGTTGCCACAAGAATAGAAGTGGCGGCGATCACCATTGCTCCCACCAGCTTAAGCACTGCACGCGTTTTCCCCATGCCCAACCCCCTTCGCTCCGTTCGGAATGCACCGTACCGCTTGACCCTGATGAAGTTAGTTCGGCAATGTGAGGAAACCATGAGGAAGTCTTCATCGAGGAGAACGAACCCGACGGCAACCTTCGCCTATACACACGCCCACTTGTCCCGTTCATGGGCAGGCACTATCGCGATCACTGCCCCACAGTTCGGCAACTATTCGTCCGTAACTGGCTGAGACACTTCGTCGCTTGTCCGTCGCCATGGATGGATGCCGAGGTTCCAGAGCATTCAGTAAACCCATGCCTCGTGTCGCGTGCCGAAAACCGGCCAAAGTCCTCTATATCTCCAGTTCAGAGGCCAATAGGCCGATCCGGCTCAAGAATTCAGCAGCACGACGCGGTCGGGTGCAAGGAGGAGGGCCGGCGCGCCCGCGAGCCGCAAGCAACCTCACAGTCAGATGCCTTGGGCGCTCCGCGAACCATCGGTTAGGGGGAACCCTCGAAGTTACGAATGGCCTGCGTACGTCGATTCTTGATTGGCGTCGTTGTACATCTCAGACACGATGAGCCAAGTGCCATCAGTCTGGCGTTGGAGAACACGCAGGGAATGGTTGTCTCGCACTTGGATCTCACCGCCGCCGACAAGCTTCTGACCTTCGACCTGCAGGTGTGCGTTCACGAGGAGGATCTCGGGAGTTAGCACGCGGAAACTTGTGTCAGGCGGAGCCTTCACTTTCCCTGCGTTGAAGTTGTCGTCCGCGAACAGGCCACGGAGATACTCAACGATCTCGTCCGCACCTCGCTTGACGCTACCGAATGCATTGACCCAGTCGGCGTCGGCACTGTACACACCTACCAGTTTGTCGGCATTGCGCTCCTGGAATCCGCTCAGAAGGGCCGTGAGCGTGACGCCGATCGCGTCCTGATCGACCTGCGGAAGCGATGAAAGTTCGTCCATGATCCAGTCTCCTTGAGGCAGTGACTAAGCAAGCGTGGATCAATTGTGAAGGATTTCATCGGCCAGATGCAAGCGATTCAAACAGGCAGCCCTCCGTAGTTCGGAACCGTTCCATGAGGGTGGCGTTTCATAATACTCAGCCGGCAGCCGGGCTCGGCGAGCGAGGAGTGTGATCACCGCCGCAAGCCCTGGTGAGGATCGTGTGGATGCGGATCCATACACTTGCTCGGTAGCCGAATGGATCCGGACGAGTAAGGATGGGCCGATGACAGACATTGCCCCCAATGTTTCGGGCACGGAGTCAGGCCAACGACAGCTGAACGGGCCTCAAACCACCGGCAGAGAGTACCGAAACCTGTCAGTGCCCGTCGAACGGACGGTTTCCGACCTCGATGTAGCGGTGCCGATGCGCGATGGGACCAACCTCATGGTTGACGTCCATCGTCCACTCGATGGAGGAAGCTACCCCGTCCTCATTGCCGCTTCGCCCTATCCCCGGCAGATCCAGGACATCGGGGCACCAATGGGTTTCATTGAAGCTGGCGCAACCGACTTCTTCGTGCCCCGAGGATATGTCCACGTCATCGCCAACCTTCGGGGCACAGGCGGATCGGAGGGAACCTTCGGCTTCCACGACGCCCAAGAACGCCTCGACCTGTACGACCTCGTCGAATGGGCAGCGGAGCAACCCTGGTCCAACGGCAGGGTCGGGATGATCGGTATCAGCTATTTCGCCATGACCCAGCTGGAGGCGGCCAGTGAGCATCCGCCTCACCTGGAAGCGATCTTCCCGATCGCCACGTCCTCAGATCTGTACGAGGGGGTCTACCACAACGGCCTGTTCAACTCGACTTTCATCACCCCCTTTCTCTCCATGGTCGGGATGACCTCGGGGCATAACAAGCTCTGGCGGGGGAAGGTCGTCGAGGCGGCCCGACGTGTGCTGAACACTCCCCGGCTGCACAAGAAGTTCGCCACCATGAACGGCGAATCTTCGATCGGGATCATGAAGGCCGCTCTCCGCCTCCATCACGACCCCTATCCCTGGGACGATCTCTGGCGGTCCGTCGCCGTCGAACACCAGGTGCGAGACGCATGGTGGGACGAGCGGAACGTACTGCCGCTCTTGGCGGAAGTGACGATTCCCGTCTACCTGGGGTGCGACTGGGAGAACGTGCCCCTCCACCTCCCCGGGACATTCGGAGCCCTGGAGGCGCTCAGCCACAATGACCATGTACGAGTGGCCATGCTGGGACAGTTCGGATTGACGTGGCCCTGGGAAAGCCTGCACGTCGAAGCCCTGGCCTGGTTCGACCAGTGGCTGAAGGACCTGGACACCGGAATCCTCGACGGACCACCCATCCGCTACTGGCTACCGGTCGCCGACGAGTGGCGCACCTCGGATACCTGGCCCCCTCCGGGATTCCCATTGCGGGAGCTGACCCTTTCCGCCGACGGTTCCCTAAAGGAGAGCGGAGAGACCACCGGCAGCCGGCAGTACCTGACACTGGGTACGGGACTGAACCGGGCGCAGGTCAGCCCAACCGACCCGCCGGCGTTCCTGACCTGGACAACCGATCCCTTCGACCAGGTGTGGGACGTCGTCGGCAACATGGAGCTGTTGCTCGATGCACAGACCACGGCCATAGACACAGCGCTGATTCTGACCCTGCAAGATGTTGCTCCCGATGGCACCACCGTGGACATCACGGCTGGCTTCCTCCGTGCTGCATTTCGTCAGGTGGACGAAGAGGCAAGCCGGCCCGGGGCGCCGATGCTGACGTGTAGACACCCCGAGGCAGTCCCCATCGGAGAAACGGTGTCCTACCGAATCCCTCTCGTTCCGAACGCCCGCCGCATCGAGATTGGACACCGCCTTCGGCTCGTCCTCACCAGCGACGATCAACGTGAGAACGCTCCGGCGATGATGGGCTTCCGTCACGGAACGGTCGGCACCAACACGATCAATACGATCCTTGCGTCATCTCGATTGCTTCTCCCCGTCTCCGATCCCGTTGACCAATGACTCCGACCGCAATCATGCAACGTTGATGGTCGGCTGATCGAAAACTGAGGAAAGTGGGTAGCACCTCGCGCCAGGAGGCGTAAGCCATCATCTCCCGCCACCGCTGGATCTGGAGGTTCCTCGGCATTCAGTTACCCCATGTCTCGTGTACGGAGTAAGAATCATGGGGTGCCGAGCATGAACCCCCCAGTTCAGAGTGCTGTTGACCAGATTTGTGGGCTCCAGTGAGGCAGCCGCTCATTGCTGCAGTGAGGACAACACTGGTGCTCGCGATCAATGGCGGTCCCCAATTTCGGTCCAAGCTTCTCAGATCCGTACCGGCGGTGTCTTAGGCTGGGACAGTCGAATCGGGGTTCGAGTCCCACTACCTCCACGGAGTTGTGAGATTTACAACATTTTCCCTGGTCAACGGGCATGTTTGCGCCGAATTCCCCGACCGAGGCAAATGCCGATGTTCGAACCCCGCCCTGACCTGGTCAAACGCAACATCAGGCAGTTTATTCAGTCGAGCGGGTCATGCCCCCTCGTCGTGAAGGGTCCCCGTGAGGAACTGAACGATGAGTCCAGTGATGTCGTCAATCTCACTTTCTAGGGCGAAATGGCCCGCATCGAGTAGATGAATTTCTGCGTCTGGTAGATCTCGCGCAAACGCTTTCGCTCCGCCCGGCCCGAAGATTTCGTCATTGGCACCCCATACCGCCAAAAGCGGCACTTGCGATGTCCGGAAGTATTCGTGCAGAACGGGGTACAACTCCACATTGCTCGGGTAGTCACGAGCCAACTCAAGTTGTACCTCGGCAGTGCCTGGTCGTTGGATCAATGCATAGTCATGATGCCAATTGTCAGGGCTCACGAGACTTGGGTCAGGAACGCCGTGCGTGTACTGCCACATGATGGCGTCCAATGTGAAGGCGGATCGAAGAGCAACCTCATTGGCTGGGTTGGGTGCGGCAGCGAAGCTCCAGATCGGTTCCCAGTAGCGGTCGACAAAGCCTTCGCTGTATGCGTTTCCATTCTGAGTGATCACCGCGGTGACGGCCTGCGGATCCCGGATCGCCAATCGCCAGCCGACTGGAGCCCCGTAGTCCTGCACGTACATCACATAACGGTCGACCCCGAGCCTGATCAACAATGCCGCGGTAATAGCAGCGAGGGAATCGAAGCTGTAATTGAAGTCAGTGACTGGTGGTGCATCCGACAACCCGAAACCCAGGAAATCGGGTGCGATGACGTGGTAGTGGTCGGCCAGCAACGGGATGAGGTGCCGGTCTATGTGCGAACTCGTCGGGTAGCCATGCAGCAGGACAACGTGAGGTTGACCTGCATTGCCTGCCTCCCGATAGAAAAGAGAGTGGCCATCCACAATGGCCCACCGGTGGTGGACTTGGACCATATTCTGATTCCTCCACATTCGTCCGCTTCGACCCCGATCGACGCAATGTCTGCCCGCTTCAACGAGGTTCCGGGGCAACTTCTCAGCGCCCGAGGTACCGACGACTCCCGCCCGGTAACGGGGCGGGGTCGTCGGTGTCGGTGCATCGTCGCTCAGGCAGCTTCAGGACCTCTTGCCAAGGGCCAGTTGGCCGAGCGGCCGGGCCTGACTATGCGACGCCCTCGACCGCCGCCTCAATGAGTGCGACCACGTCGTCGGGATGTGACACCATCGCCACGTGGCTCGACGGGACCCCAACGGTGGTTGCGCCCATTCGCTCGGCGAACGAACGCTCGGCGTCAGGCGGGATGGCCTCATCCTTTTCAGCGACCATGTACCAGGTCGGCAACGACTTCCAGGCCGGCGTGCCCATCACGTCCCCGAGAGTGGACGCTGAAAGCGGTTGCTGCACGGCAAACATGACGTTTGCCTGTATTCCGTCGACGTCGGACGCAAAGTGGTTGACGAAGTCCTCCTTGGGCAGCCACGCAAAGCCGTGCTCATCGATGTCGAGGTTGGCCAGTGCTGGTGTCGGAGGGCCCGAAGCCAGAAGTGCGCCGATCGACTCACCCTGATCCAGTCCGAATGCCGCGATGTACACCAGAGCAGCAGCATTCGGAGCATCGGTGCCCATCGCCGTCATGATCTGCCCACCATATGAGTGGCCGGCCACAACTGTGGGGCCGTTCTGGCGAGCGAGCACTAGCCGCAACCTGGCCACGTCGTCTGCCAGCGAAGATTCCGGAAACTGCGGGGCGGTGACGTTGTAACCGCGAGCTTGGAGTCGCTCAATAACCGTGCTCCAGCAAGATCCATCGGCCCAAGCGCCGTGGACAAGGACAATATTGGGAAGGTCACTCATGGTTGGTTCTCCTTTTGGTTGTGGTGGTAACTGCATGCTGTTCATCGTTGGAAGAGCTAGTTGGCACCCACCAGTACGTCCGGCGCAGCGGTGGTGGAAGGGGCCAGTGATGGATCGATGGTCGGGGCCGCGGGCATGGGGAGCAGCCGACCCTGTGCGATAGCCACCACGGTGCGGGCTCCGATGGCGGTGACCAACGCGCTGATGGCGGCGAGCACGAGATAGCTCGGTACCCTGCCCCCGGGCACGTGCTCAGCGGCGATCCAAAACAGGAGCGTCGAGGCCACCGCTGCCCACGAGAAGGTGAAGGCCCAGGTGGCCAGGGAGAACTTCAGGCGGGCGTAGCGGCCGAGAAGCGGGATTTGGGCCACCACCATCAACAGCCCGTAGCCGGCCAGGGCGGTGACGAAGGTAGTGATGTGGGCGCCGTGCATGAAGAAGTAGGCCACGCTGGCGACGGCCGCCGGCGCCACCTCAATAGCAATGGTCGGAGCCAAGGCATCGGGTATCGGCGGCCGGAAGATGAGACGGCCGAGGATCATCGAGCCCAGGATGATCCACGAGAAAATGCCCACGCCCAGCATCAACTGCGCCAGACGCTGTTGATCGACCATGGCAGCGCCGGCAGAAGCGACCAGGCCCCCGGCGACCGTCGGCAGGAAGTAACCGGGATGGAGCCGGTCGAGGTCGGTGCCGCCACGCATCCAGACACCGGTGAACCAGCCCCCGAGGAGGACAACCAGAACGATGGAGATGTCGATTATCACGGCGGCCGCTGATCGCGAATAGGGAGCGACCCCGTCGGCAGCCAACAGGATGGGGGTGATTACGGCGAGCGAGGCGAACGGTCCGACGGTCATGTCGTGGAGGTCGGCACGCAAAGCCCCTCGGGTAGTCAGCGCATATCGGAGATAGAGGAAGAGAGAGATCAACCAGCCCAGGGCGGCCAGGAAGATCAGGACGTCGCTCACCTCGTGAGGGGCCAGGCGCTGGTCTACGGCGATCCGCCAGGCAGTACCCAGACCGGCGAGGCCAAAACCTATGCCAAAGATGTTCGGGGGGATTGGCCGGGCACCGATGGTGTCCAGTCCTCCAGGGTGGCTGTTTGTCATGACGTCTCTGACCTCCTTCGAGGTGACGAACATCGGGTTCGTCCGGCCCGCACGGGTGGGTACTCGCACTCCTCAGTGTGAAGTGGTCGTAGCCGATCGGCATCCCCCGATCCGCGTAGTCTGCGTCGCGGCCGCTTGGCCAGCTCTGGCTACGCGGGTAGCGCACTCGACGAGTAGGGGGCATGCGAAAGTCGAGCCAATGGTCCGAGATGCGGCGCCGACAGGCGGATCAAGGCCCACCGAAGGCATGATGTGAACCATGGGAGGTTGGAGAGTCGATCGCTGGACTGAGCGATGTTGCTAGGTCGTGACGAGGAGCGAGCAGCGCTGAATGCTCTGATCGACGCGGCCGGCGACGGCCTCAGCGGCGCCCTGGTCCTGCATGGTGAAGCCGGGATGGGTAAGACCGCATTGCTCGAGTATTCCATTGAGAGCGCGTCAAACTTACAGGTCGCTCGTATTACGGGCATCGAAGCAGAGCGCGATCTCAGTTTTGCTGCGCTGCACCGCCTGCTCCAGCCTTCGCTCAACCGTTTGAGCAGGCTGCCCCAGCCGCAGCGAGACGGACTGAGCTCGGCATTTGGACTGACCAGCCATGCCGCTGCGGATCCATTCCTCATCGGTCTTGCCACCTTGACCCTGCTTGCGGACCGTGCCTCTGAGGGCGGACTTCTGGCCGTCATCGATGACTGCCAGTGGATCGATACAGAGTCTCTACAGGCACTTGCATTCGCGGCCCGCAGGTTGCGAGCCGACGGAATTTCCATGATCTTCGGGATGCGAACCCCCAGCGACGTCAGCTCTCTTGCCGACCTCCCCAATCTCGAGATTGCGGGCCTCTCAGACGCGGCCGCCCACGATCTGCTGTCCACGGTGGTGACCGGTCCGCTTGATGCCGACGTCGCTCGGCACATCATCACCGAGACCAGTGGATGTCCCCTGGCGCTGAGGGAGCTAGCCAGTGAATTATCGGCCGATCAATGGATCGGCGTAGATCGGGTATCGGCACCGATCCCTATCAGTCGGAAACTGGAGGCTCACTTCCGTCGCCAGTTCGAGGAGTTATCCCCTGAAGCACAGACGTTCGTCCTCGTAGCGGCCGCAGAGGCCTCCGGGGAGGTTTCGCTTGTGCGACGAGCAGCGTTGGATCTCGGGTGTAACGAGGACGCCGAACTTGACGCAGTTCGCGGCCGTCTGCTGAACACAGAGCCTTCGATGCAGTTTCGACACCCGCTGATCCGATCCGCCGTCTACACCGGCGCAAGTCCCGCCGACCGGAAGAGAGTCCATCGTGCACTCGCTGCCTCGATCGACCGTTCAGTCGATCCGGATCGTTGGGCTCAGCACATTGCGGCCATCACCGCCGGTTATGACAGCCAACTGGCCGCCGACCTTGAAGCTGGCGCATATCGGGCTCGCGACCGGGGTGGGTACGTCGCCGAGGCATCTTTGCTGACCCAAGCGGCAGGATTTACCGAGCACGCCGAGCTGCGTTCAGCGAGGCTGCTGGGGGCAGCTGCAGCCGCTCTCAATGGTGGTGCACCACAGAGGGCCCTCAAACTCTTGAGTCAGGCGCGCCTTGAGTTGAGGGATCCGTTCCTGCTGGCTCAGGCTCAACAGCTGGATGGCCGGTTGCGGATCTCGGCGATGCAGGCATCGCAGGCGCCTGCCCTCTTCCTCGACGCAGCGAAGCAGTTCCTCCCCCTCGATGGCGATCGGGCTCGGGACTCGATGCTCGATGCTTTTGATGCCTTCTTGAAGTGCCACTACTTCACGAGTGGCACCGATGGTATTGAAATCGCCAAAACCGCCCTGGCGACGCGGAAATCAGATTCGATGGAGAGCCTTGCGGATCTGCTTCTTAACGGGATCTCCCTCTTGCTTGGAACGGGATATGTGGCCTCCGTAGACACGCTCCGCCGAGCCGCCCAACTTCTACAGGATGGACCCATATCAGCAGAGGACACCATCCGGTGGATCCAATACGGGACGGTCATCACCGATGAGCTCTGGGACGACCGAACGTACATCGCATGGATTGAGCGGGTGGAGAGTGTGGCTAGAAAAAGGGGCGCCCTCATTGCCCTCAGGGTAAGTCTCGTCACCCTTGCGGTGCACCAGATTCGTATAGGAAAGTTTTCGGCTGCTGAGGCGTACTACGCCGAGTCTTTGGAGATAAGCGCGGCCACTGGTGGTGTCGCCAGTGTGGCGGTAGATCTGTATAGGCCATTAAATGTTGAGCTCCTGGCTTGGAGAGGTGACGATGCGGGGACTCGTGCAGCCGCAAAGACGCTGATCGAGATGGGGGAAGCGGTCGGTGGGGCCGTACTGCAGTTTCAGGCCTACCACGCGCTCGCGATCCTCGAGCTTGGTGCGGGGAGATACTCCGAGGCGTTGCTGGCTGCTGAGTTTGCTACCGATCGAGAGGCAATTGGCTGGAGGTGTCAATTCCTTCCCCTGGTCGTCGAAGCCGGACTCCGTAGTGGAAATCGGATGGCTGCCGAGCGCGCGTTGGAGGAGTTGGAGATGCGTGCGACAGCAAGCAAAACACCGTGGGCGCTCGGACTATTGGCCCGTTCGCAGGCGCTGATGGCTGATGACTCCATGGCAGAGGAAATCTTCAAAGAGTCCATCGCACAATTGAAACAGACGCTTGTTGTCACCGATCTCGCCATGGCACACCTCTCGTTCGGCGAGTGGCTGCGACGCCAGCAACGACGAACCGACGCTCGTATTCACCTGCGCCAGGCGCATGATGCATTCCATGGAATGGGGGCGAAGGGATTTGCGGAGCGCGCCCGAAGCGAACTTCTCGCTACCGGCGAACATGCCATTCGCCGGACTGTGGAGGCCAAGAATGACCTCACTCCCCAAGAACTCAAGATCGCTCAACTTGCCTCTAGGGGGGCAACAAATCCGGAAATTGCCGCGCAGATGTTCATCAGCCCCAGCACAGTTGACTACCACCTCCGCAAGATCTATCGAAAGCTGGACATCACATCGCGCCGGCAGCTAGAGCGCGCACTGCCCGTCTAACCGAGGGTGTTCTTAGTCTTAGGGAGCAAACATCGACGATGTCGTCGGTCGCGTTCGATCCTTCTCGACTCGCTAGGAGTGGGGTATAAAATCCACTCCAGACCCCGTTCACTTCGTGATCCGCTGTGCTGGGGCCGGTGGTGAGGGATTGTCGGGTCATGCAGCGGTGAGAGATATTTTGGCCCTTAAGAGAGCCGGCGAACTGGTGGGGTCGCTCGCCCCTCCGACGCTGCAGGTCGGGCGGCAATTGCAGCCAACTACAGTCCGGACTGATACCCAGTTGCTAGCCTGCGCCAAGGCGTCAGGTAGCAGCCGAGGATTACGGGGCGGCAGCTCATGACGCCTATCACCCGGCGACGCGCGATCCGACAGCTCGGCAGGATGACGACATCGAAGCTGGACGAAGTTGCGATCGGGGCCGAGCCTATGAGCTCATCGCCCAGGATCTCCGATGAACTGATCGGATCGCGTCAAGCCCGTTCCGGCCGCTGCTTGAAGGGGTTCGAACATAGTTGCGGGCGACTGAGCGCCGAGCCGCCTGACACTCGATTTTTCGGTTGTCCGTGGCCAGATTTCAGTCCCCGCTTTTGGCCACGAGAAGTCCCCACCCCTCAGAGCGGATGTTCAGGTTTTGGCCAGCGTAGATCGGTCTCCCTTCTGACGCGCTTCCTTCATGCGGAATGACTCCCCGTCGGTGACCACGACGACGCTGTGATGGAGTAGCCGGTCGAGCAAGCTGACTGCCGTGGTGTGCTCAGGGAGGAACTTCCCCCACTCCTCGAAGGGCCAGTGGGACCCGATGCCGAGTGACCTTCGTTCATAGGCGGCAGCGACCAGACGGAAGAACAGCTCGGCCCCGGTGGGGTCCATGGGGGCGAAGCCGATCTCGTCGATGACGATGAGGTCAGCCCGGAGGATCTGGGTGATCACCTTGCCCACCGAGTTGTCGGCGATGGCCCGATAGAGGGTCTCGACCAGCTCGGTGGCGGTGAAGTAGCGGACCCGGTGACCACGCTCGACGGCGGCGTGGCCGAGGGCGACGAGCAGGTGGCTCTTGCCGGTGCCCGCCGGTCCGACCAAACAGAGGTTCTCCTTGGCCCGGATCCACTCGAGGCTCGCCAGGTAGTCGAAGGTCTGCTGTTTGACGGACGAGGCGGCGATGTCGAACTCGTCGAGCGTCTTGGTGACCGGGAAGGAGGCCGCCTTCATCCGGGCCCGAGCGTTGGAGAGGTCCCGGGAGGTGATCTCGGCCTCGATCAGGGTGCGCAAGAACTCCTCGGGCTTCCAGCGCTGGGTCTTGGCCGTGACCAGCAGCTCGGGCGAGAGCTTCCGGATGGCCGACAGGCGCAGTCGACGGAGGGCGGCCTCGAGGTCCGGGGCCAGCGGCGGTGGGGCCGCCGTCATGACTCACCGCCCATGGCGTAGTCCGACAGCGGGCGGACCGGGACCATGGGCAGCTCGACAATGAGTGCCTCGCCGGGCCGGGTCGGACGAGGCACGCCCACCCCGGAGTCGAGGATGGAGACCACGTCGCTGGCCCGGAACCGCCCGAAGGCGACAGCCCGCTCCAGTGCGGCCAGCACCGGGGCCCGCCCATGGATGGCCTCCAAGGAGGAGAGCTCCTCCAGGTCCCGGGCCAGGCCCGTCATCCCTCGGGCCGCCGCTCCTTTGATGAAGGCATCAGCCACCGGGCCGAGCGAACAGAAGGTCTTCTCGGCGTCCGACTTCGGCCGCACCGAACGCTGGGGTGTGGGTCTCGGCCCTCCGTAGTGGTCGTCGTTGATGGAGGTCTCACCAGGGGAAACGACCAGATGCTCGGCGATGATCTCGCCGAGGAACACCACCTTGATGACGCCGTCCTTGATGCGGAGCTCGACAGTGCGGCCGATGTGGTCGTTCGGCACCGAGTAGCGGGCCGACCCGAACCGCACGCAGCTCAGCTTGTCCACCTTGCGGGTCACGATCCTGCCGATGGCCGCCCGGAGCGACGGCAGGTCAGAGAACAGCTCCCGCTCCTTCTCCAACCGCTCGGCGGGGACGGCGGCAATCTCGGAGTGGACGACGCTGTTGACCTCGTCGCACCAGACCCGACCCTTCTCGTTGGCCGTGGCCAGATCCGAGACGGTGAGTGCTTCGGGGATCATGAGGTCGGACTTCACGTAGCCGACCAGGTTCTCCACCAGGCCCTTGCTCTCGGGGTCGGCCCCCTCGCAGAAGTCGGGGCGGAAGCCGTAGTGGGTGGCGAAGCGCACGTAGGCGGGTGTGGGGATCACCAACCCGGCGACCGTGCCACCCTTCAAGCAGCCCATCCGGTCGGTGAGGGCGGTCCTCGGAACCCCGCCGATGCGCTCGAAGCACTCGGCCAGGGCTTCCATAGTGGCCTCGGCCCCGAGGTTGTCGGTGAAGTACACGAATCGATACCTGCTCCAGCCGACCACGGCACAGAAGACGAACAGCGGGCCCATCTCGCCCCAGTCGAACACCACCATGTCGCCCGGTGCCCACACGCCCGGTCGTCGACCCCGGTGGTTCTTCGACCGCCAGGCGCTCTTCGCCTCGGCCACCAGACGGCGGAAGTTGCGGGCCGAGCCGCCATAGCCGGCAGCCACCGCCACCGGCAGCAGACGTTTGGCCGTGATCCGGCCCTTGGTCCGGGCCACGGTCTCGGCCACCAGGTCGGCCACGCCGTCGTAGTTGTGGCGGACCAGACCGGGATCGACCCCGGCCTCGGCCCTTCTGGCCGCCTCGACCGATCGCTTGACGGTCTTCGGTGTGGTTCCGCAGATGTCGGCTGCGGCCCGATAGGAGCCCACCTCTCGATAGGCGGCATGCATGTCCATGTGTTCCCTCACTGATTTCATTGAGGAGTCCCCTTGGTCCGGTTCGGATGTTGGTTCGCACCACAACCGTCTCGGGCCAGGGGGCCTCTCAGGTGGATACCTCAGTGAGGGGTGGGGACTTCTCGTGGCCAAAAGCGGGGACTTTTGTGGCCACCAGCGGGGACCTCAGATGGCCACAACCGGGGACTTTCTCGTGGCCACGGACATCGGTACAGATCAGAGTTTCCCCCGCATAACCCCTGGTCAGCGAGCCAAGAGGGGTTCGAACATAGTCGCATAACCTCCACCTGAGTCGCCCAACATTCACTAAACCCACGTCTTCCCGACGGGGGCCATCAGGTGCGAAACAGCAGCTCATCGTTCCGATCTGCGCAGGGCCACGCCCGCCTTGCTCAGCAATCAGTGAATCCATGCCTCGTCGTGGGCGCCCGAAGCGCCGCTTTAGACGGTGAACCCGCAGTTCAGGAGTCCAAACGGCGGATCTTGCTCCGATTCACCGCAGCAGACATCGGCCAGAGCGGGGAGGTCGACAAGGGCGCTCGCGATAGTGAGCAGGCCCTGAGGTGAACCGCGGTAATTGCGACCCTCTGCAGCGATGTAGGACAGTCGGAGAGGTGGCGGCTCGCTGCACTTGGGCGTGGCCGAGCGGGGCCTTCGGTCATTCAGGCTTGTTGAACATGTAGCGACTGATCTTCCACTCACTCTCCGCTCGGGTGAAGATGAAGATCTCCCGGTTGGCTTCCCTGCTCTCGGTATCAGTGACGAGCACAGTCTGAGTGCCGTTGCTACGCGTGAGGGCATAGGCGAACCGGTCGCTCACTACAACCAGCTCGTCGACGGTGAAGGCGACTTCGAGGCGGATGTTGGCGAAGATCTGCGTGTATGCGGCGTGCAGTTTGGCCCCGCTGGCGGTGGGAAGCGTGGTCGGCATGAAGACTCCGTCGGGGGCATAACAATCGGCGGCGAGCGCGGCGTCGCTGGTGTTGAGCGACTGCTCGTAGGTGGCCAGGAGCTGGTGAATCTGTTCTTCGGCAGTGGGCATGAGGTTCTCGTTTCGTTAGTAGTGCTGGCTGCGTGGATGGACTGGGGTTTGTAGTTCGGCGGGCGCCTTCAGGTGGTGACGACGATCTTCCCGGTGGCGGTGCCGGCCTCCATGGTGGTGTGGGCCGCAACGATCTGTTCGATGGAGTAGACGTGGTCGATGGGTACGGCGATTGTCCCGGCAGCGACATCGTCGAGGAATGTCTGGAGAATGTCGGGTGGCAGGTCGCCGGCGTCGCCGCCATAGGAAGTGAGACGGACACCCCGGGGGATGTATTCGATGGGGTAGAAGTCCTTGACGGTCCACTGGTTCGACAGCATCCCGGTGAAGCACACGGTCCCGTGGATCCTGGTTGCGCGCAGCGTGTCTGGGAGGGTCGGGGTACCCACCAGTTCGAGGGCTGCGTCGACGCCGCCGCCGAGTAGGCGACGAGCCTGGGGTGCAATGTGGCCATCATCGATCACGACGTGGTCGACCCCCGCTGCGGTCAGGGCGGCGGTCTTGGCGGGGTTACGGGTGGTGGCGAGCACGGTCAAGCCGAGCCGCTTGGCGAGGATGGCCGTCGTCATCCCGACCGATGACGTGCCGCCCCGCACGAGCAGGCTCTGTCCTGCTCGGGCATCGAGACCGACGGTGAGCGAGCCGTAGGCGGTCTGGAGCATCTCGGGGACGGCGCCGAGGATGGCCCAGTCGAGAATGCTGGCGAACGGCACGATCTGGCTGGCCGGGACGCAGGTGTACTCGGCGTAGCCACCGTCAAACACGCGGCCCATGCCGCCCATGAGGGCCATGACCTGCTGGCCCGGTGTGTATTCGCCGCCCGGGCAGGCAACTACGGTGCCCGTGGCTTCGATCCCGAGCACCCGGGGGAACGTGACGCCCTGGGCCAGCCCGAGCCGGGTGTGCAGTTCAGACCGATTGAGGCCGAATGCCTTCACCTTGACCAGAACCCACCCGGGTCGTGGCGTGGGCACGGGCAGTGTGCGGAGTTGGAGGGCATCCGGTGGGCCGGGGGCGTCAAGCACGATGGCCCGCATCGTTGCCGGGTAGGAGTCGTCCATCATCGGCCGGATCCCCGTGCAGGAGCATTGGGGTAGCTCGTCGGGGCCGGCATGGCGGTCGCGTTGGTCAGCGCCGCCCGATTGGCTTCCCGAAGCGCCTGGAGCGTGGCGATCAGGTTACGAGCCGCCGGAACGGTCAGGGTGGCGCCGATCCGGACCTGGAGCTCGTCTTCGGCCGTGCGAGAGGCGACGGCGAGCAGTTCCCGACCAGCCTGGGTGAGCTCGATCAGCGAGGACCGGCCATCGTCGGGGTTGGCCAGCCGGTGACACAGTCCGGCTGTTTCGATCCGGTCGACCAACTTGCTGGTTCCTCCGACCGAGATCACGAGATCGTCGGCAATGTCCTGGACTCGACAGGTCCGGCGCCGGCCGATGACCTGCAGCGGCTCGAAGCGGCTCAACGGCAGTCCGTGGTCGTGCCGGAGCCTGGTGTCGACCGCGTTCCACAGGTCGATCTCGAGGCGCACCAGGTCGCCAAAGACAGTCAACAGGTCAGTCATGGGGGGTTCAGCACCGGCCGGAGGCACTGTATTCCATGGAATGTAAATAATCCAGAACCAGTGGCCCCAGAGCGATCGGTCTGTGGCGTGGGTCAGGGGATCTGCAGGACGATCCGGCCGGCGTGCCCTCGTTCGATCAGGTCGTGCGCTTGGGCGATGTTCTCGAGAGGCAGCCGCTCCGTGACGGGAATGTGGAGGCTCCCGTCGACCAACGCCTGGGTCAATCGAGCGGCAGCGTCAGCCTTCACGGCAGGAGCGAAGTCGTCACTGCCCAACAGCCGGAGCGTGGCGTCGGCGAAACCGAGTGTCCAGTAGGGGATGGTCGGTCGGTCGGTTGACGAGTAGTACGAGGCGATGGCCCCGCCGATGGCGATGATCTCGGCGTCGACTTCGATGTGGGCTGAAAGGTCGACTTCGGCGATGCGGTTCACACCTTTGGGCGCGATGGCCCGCACCTGCTCTGTCAGATCTTGAGCGTCGGCGAGGAGGACATGGTGGGCCCCGAGCACTCGGGCAGCGCCGATCTGGCTCTCGCTGCGCACGGTCGCGATCACAGTGGCACCGTCGCGAACCGCCATCTGGGTGGCGATCGAGCCCACGCCTCCCGTGGCACCGTGGACGAGGACGGTTAAGCCACGCACGGTGCCGTCGGCGAAGACGGCGCGGTAGCCGGTGATGCCCGCGATCCCAAGACAGGCTGCTTGTTCCAAGGTGTCGGTGTCGGAGTCATCGGGGAGGCGTACCGCTAATGGGTTGGGGACGACGCAATACTCTGCGGCGGTGCCGAACGCCCGGTAGGACTGGGCGCCGTAGCACCACACCTTCTGCCCGATTCTCTCCTCGTCGACCCCCGGCCCCACTGAGTCGATTGTGCCGGCGCCGTCGCTGTGGGGAATCACCCGGGGGAACGGCATCGGTGCTCCCTGCCAGCCCGCCCGCTTCTTCACGTCCCCGGGGTTCATGCCCGAGGCGATGATCTGGATGCGGACCTCGCCAAGTCCGGGCTCGGGATCGGGTAAGGCGCTCACCTCAAGCACCTCTCGAGCGGGTCCACGGTGGTCGTACCAAGCTGCGCGCATGGCCCCATCATCGTTCAGTGATGCCGCACACGGGCACCGTCGCCTACCTACCGAACAACGGACTTACGCACTTGCCGACCGATTGACAGTCAAGCTCGAAGCCAACTCGAATGACTGATCAGGCGCGCACAGCCGACCGTCGGTTGTCCCCCAACGCGCGGTTACACCGACGGGAGACGCTGCGGGCGTAGCAACAATCGCGAGCACTGTAGAGCTGAAGTGAGCTCATTACCGCAAAAGTCTTGGTCATGACGACCCCTGGGAGTGGGCAAGACGGGGGCCATTATCTGCCGCCCCTGCTTGGATCCCGAGGTTCCGGAAGATTCAGTTAATCCATGCCTCGGCGCAGTCTCCGAACTCCGAATTTGATCCCGCTGCGTCAGGAATCCGTGACGGCTGAACCGACAAGGGCCCCCAGCGTTCGGCGAAGGTCGTTTGCACCTTCGTCCCCGAGAACGCCGACAAAGTCTCTTTCGACCTCGAGCGACGCCTGCTCCGCCTGAACCACTATTTTCCTGCCAGGTTTGGTGAGTTCGATGACGTTGCGGCGACGGTCTTGCTCAGAAGGGCGGCGGGCGACTATCCCGGCATGCTCGAGCGCATCGAGCAGTGCGACCATCGACGTCCGGTCCACCCCGAGAATCCCTGCGACGTCTTGCTGCGACTTTGCCTCGCCACGCGCGATCACCCGGAGTGCGCCGAGGTCACGGCTGGTGATGCCGAACCGTGCGAGTGCAGCGTCTGTGAACCCCTCTAGTGCGAGGTGCGCGTGCTTGAGCAGATAACCGAGCACCTCGTGGGGCTCGCGAATTGAAGTGCCTCCCGAGTCGGCCTGGTTTGACATGAGATAATCCTATCTCTAACCTGATCATCAGTATTACTGATCGTTGTGCTCTCTGATGAAAGGTCTCCATGATCCTCGTAACTGGTGGTTCAGGCTTTATCGGTTCTCACACCGTCCGCTCCCTGGCTGATCTCGGGGAGTCGTGTGTGATCATGCAGCGCCGGTCCGGAGCGGTGCCGGACTACCTTGCTGACCTGCCCGTCGTCTCGGAGCAGGCCGACGTAACCGACCTCGACGCGCTACGCGCCGTCGGCACTCGACACAAGATCACCGGCATCGTGCACCTGGCCGGATACCCCGCGCCTCGCGGCAGTGTGGACGGTATCGAAGCGACCGAGGACCTGATCCGGGGATTCCTCAATATCGTCCGTGTCGCAAGCGAATGGGATGTCCGCCGGATCGGGATCGCAAGCACGATCGGCGTGTACAGCGGAGTTGAGCACGTCGGCCCGCTGACCGAGGACATGCCCGTCCTCCTCACCGCGCCACATCCGATCCCTCGGTCGAAGAAGATTGGCGAGCTCTTGGGTGAGCAGCTCGCCGAGGCGACGGGTATTGAGATCATCAACCTTCGGATCTCCGGCACATGGGGCCCGGTGGGTCATGAGGATCCATTCTTTGCCGCTCCCGCACTGATTCACGCGGCCGCCGCCGGCAGTCCACTTGACCTGTCCGGTCTACTCGTCCAGCCGCACCTCGGCGATGGACTCGACCTGTGCTACGTGAAGGACACCGGCCGGGCCATCGCCCTGCTCCAGCTCGCCGAGCACCTCCAGTACCGCACCTATAACGTGGCATCGGGCCGCATCACCACGAACGCGGACGTCATCGACGCAGTCCGCAGCCTCCAGCCCGGCGTCAACCTCGAACTCCCCCAGGGCGCTACCCGCCCTGGCAACCCGCTCGACATCACCCGCCTGCACGACGACACCGGCTACCAGCCCGAGTACGACACCGCTCGTGCCGCAGCCGACTACATCGCATGGCTGCGAGCGGGCAACAGCCGCTGAGCAGCTCGGCAGATTTGGTCCAGGCACTAGCTGGGGAGTCGTCCGTCCTCTGCCGCCATGGATGAACGCCGAGGTTGCCGAGGATGGCCCATGTCTGAGAGCTGGTTTACAAGGAGCTCCCCAACTCAGCCAGATAGTTCTGATGGCAGGTCAGGGCTTGTCGACCGCTACCCATGGGCAATCAACAAGGAGGCGGCGGAGGTCAGAAGGGTCGGTAGTGAACACCACCGCCTCATGGGCATCAGCGGCATGAGCGGCGACGATGGCGTCGATACCGGTCGGCATCCGACGTCCACCGGATCGTTCGACCCTAAATCGCAGCTGGCCCGCCCGACGGGCCGTTGCCTGCTCAGTGTCTACGGTCCCGATCCGACTGATCAGCTGGTTGACCGGAGCGTCTTGGGGGCGACCGGTGATCGTCTCAGAAAGCGTCACGGTCGGAATGACGGGCTCCCAGCCATGCTCGAGGAGATCACGCAGCACCCACCGAAACTCTTGGTTGCCTGTAGCCCGATCGATCACCCCGGAGTCGAGCACAACTGTGAGATTGCTCACGACGATGCGGCCGACCGGATCTTGGCGGCCCGCCGGCCGGCACGTTGCTTGATCGGGTCGGGGGTCGGATCGTTGGCCTCAAGCTCATCGAGGTATTCCAGAAACGCTCGGCGGCGCTCGTCACGTTCGAGTCTGTCCTCCAGGGCGGCGTCCACGTAGGACGACAGACCCCTGGGGCCGGCCGCCAGCCGGGCACGCTCGATCGCCGACGATTCAAGTGTCACGGAGATCTTCTGTGTGGCCATGTAAACAGTCTACCGGAGGAGCAAAGGTTGTCGCATAGTTATCCGATAGTCGTGTGAAATTCCTGGTTTCGTGACTACAACGTGACTACAACTCCCGGCTAAAGCACGCGATGCCTGATGAGCGGTGAGAACATACGTGCAGCTCACGGTTGATTTCGGTCAACGCCGGCGAGCCCTGAAATCGACCAGCGCTAACTTTTAATCCCAAGGTGGCGAGATCGAGACTCGCACGGCCCACCAACCACACCCTTCGCACCAGGACCTGGCGAGCGGAGATGGACGGAACTCAACCCTCGGCGGTCTCTCAACAGACGATGGATCGTGTCATCAGGTGCGAAGCGAACGTCACCCTCCCAGGTTGGACGGCATCGCGCTATCAGCAATCCGGCCTATTCGAGCAACGCCACCCTTACGGCCTGGCTGGTCACGGCCAACGTCACCCTCAATGAAGGATAAGCACCAGACGAATCATGCGCCGTTTACATGGAAGGTGACGTTGGGGGTGGGCGGGTTCGTTCCGTCAGCCGGAGCCGCATGGCGATGTGTGGCGGCATGAGCTCAACCTCCGCAGCAATCGAGTGGGAAAACTCGACTGTGAGTGGATCGGCATTCAGGCGGTGGTAGACGGCCAACGGTCGTCTGGTTGGCGGCGATGTCTCGAAGATCAATCCATCGAACCCAATCGAGATGATCGACGCGGGAACCAGTGTGGGGCCAAGTCCGGCGGCGGCGAGCAGAGGGGCACTTGCTGTCTGCTCGGCGCGCAGGCCGACCTTGGGGCTAAATCCCGCTTCAGCGCAGGCCTTGTCCAGCAACTCGGCGAGACCGTGTTCAGGGGCAAAATGCACCCAGGCCCGATCAGCGAGGAAGGTCAGCTCAAGTGACCCTTGCCATCCAGCGAGAGGATCATCGCTCGCCAGCACGATGAGCAGCTCTTCGTCTCCGAGGCTCAGGAGATCGCCGGACCAATCATCCGGTGTTGGGCCGATCGCTACATCGGCCTCACCGTTGCGCATGGCAGCGGTCAGTTCGTCGCCGTGCCTGTACTCGTGGAGACCGAGTTGTACCCCTGGATGAGTCTGCCGCCAGCGTCGCAGCGGAGCCGGCAGAAGTCCGAGCGTTGCCGAATGCACTGCAGCCACTTTGAGCTCACCACCTTCGAGCCCAACCGTCTGCCGGGCAGCGGTTAGGGTCCGCCGAGCCTCGGTCAGCGCCGCTCTCGCATGGGGAATCAGTGCTCGGCCGGCAGGGGTGAGGCACACCGTCCGGGGGAGCCGGTCGAGGAGCGAACCACCGACCTCCCGTTCCAACACCGCGATCTGGCTGGAAAGTGTGGGCTGGCTGACGTGGAGCTCGGCTGCCGCCCGGGTGAACGATCCGAGCTCGGCCACTGTGACCAGGTACTCCAGCTGGCGGAGCGTTGGCATTACTCAAGACTATGGCAATCAGAGTTTAAAAGTGTTGGAACTATCACCTCGAAGAGAGAACACTGCTGATATGCCCACAACAGTCCGAGGTGTCGGCGATTGATCACCGAACACCCGGTAGACCCCGACCGACTCACGGGAGTGGTGAGCGCCACCGGTTTCGAGGGTTGGCCTGACGCGGTAAGAGCGGACTTTGTCGCCAATTCTCGAAATTCGCGGCGTCGGTTCGAAGCTCCTGTCGACGGACGATCGAGTGAGAGTCTGGAGCATTGAGCTCGAACCCGGTGAGCGCCTCGGTGCCCACCGGCACACGCTCGACTATTTCTGGACGGCTCTCCACGCGGGGCACAGCCTCCAACATGTCGCTGATGGCTCGACCCGGCTGGTCACGTACGCGGCGAGTGAGACACGCCATTTCGACTTCTCACCGGGCGAGTACCTCCTCCACGACCTCGAGAACATCGGCGTCACGCCACTCGCATTTTTGACCGTTGAGTTCCGGCGCGCTGCCCCGCCCCAATCCGACCCGGCCCACCTCGTTACCAAGGGAGACGTCTCATGACTGCCGACTTGCCCGAGAGCCATGCTGACCTTCTTGAACGACCACTATTCGCGCATCTTGCCACGATCCGACCCGACGGAAGCCCGCAGAGCAGCGTCATGTGGTTCGCTTGGGACGGCCAACGGGTGCGCTTCTCCCACACCAGTACACGGCAGAAATACCACAACCTCCTTGCCGATGGACGGGTCGCATTCCACGTCCAGGATCCCGAGAATGCGTACCGGACTCTTGAGGTCCGGGGTCAGGTCGAATCCATGGACCCCGACACTGATGCGACGTTCTATCGAAGTCTTCAGCAGCGCTACGGGTCCGACGTACCCGTCCTGGACGCCGATGTCCGCGTCGTGATCGTCGTGGAGCCCACAAAGTTTGTGTCCGTATTCGGGGGTTTAACAGAGCCGGAGACAGCTGCACTGACCGCCTTACTGGAACAGCTCGAAGAGGACGTCTGATCCCCATCACTACGGCCGCTGGGATCAGCCCTGTCCCCAACCCAATCCAGACCTGCGGTGCCTATCGATGCCGGCGATCATGGGTGATTTATTACTTGACATCCGTGTCTGCCAACTAGATGTGATTCCCGTCAGCCTTGTTGACAATGCGCTGAAAGCGGGCTCAGCCCTCCAATGGCGGTATGAGGTCTGTGAGCATTGTAGGAGTGGACCCAGGGCTCGAGGGCCGCTGAGCGGGCCTCGTTGGTGACGAAGAGCTCCTTGTAGGCGAACTCCTCGAGGAGCGTCCGGTTGAAACGCTCTGCCTTTCCATTGGTCTGAGGTCGATAAGCCCTGGTCCGTTTGTGGGTGATGCCCAGGCGATCGAGGGTCTCCCTGAAGTCCTTCGATCTCCCGTAGTTCATGGCGTTGTCGGTCATGACCCGCTCGATGGTCACCCCGTGCTCGGCGAAGAACTTGGCGGCGTCAGCCACGAACTAGGCGCAGGTCGGTCCCTTTTCGTCAGGCAGGGAACGGACGAAGGCCACTCGGGAGTGATCGTCAACGGCCACGTGGATGTAGTCGAAGCCGACCTTGACCCTCCGCATCTCCGCGGTCCTTCCCATCTCCCGCCCGTGCACCTTCCAGCCGCCACCCTCCCTGATCCAGGCCCAGTTTCTTGACGTCGACGTGGAGGAGTTCTCCGGGGGCGGCCCGCTCGTAGCGGACCACCGTCCGGGTCGGACGGTCGATGTAGTCGAGACGAGACAGCCCCTCTCGGCGTAGTACCTCATAGATCGTGGAACGGTGGCGACCCAGCACATAGGACAACCGGTGCGGCCCGGTCATGGTCTCGAGCCGGGTGGTCACGATCCGCTGCACTTCCTCCGACCCCAGCCGGTGCGGGCAGTACCGCGGGGCCGACGAACGGTCGGCCAGGCCCTCTGGGCCCTCCTCCCGGAAGCGGCGCAGCCACTTGTAGGCCGTCTGGCGAGAAATCCCCATCGCCCTGGCCGCGTCGGCCGGCTTCCAGCCGTCGATCTCCATTCGATCCACGAGAAGTTGCCTTCCCAGAGGCGTGAGCTTTGCCCTAACGTGCGCCACGGGCCCTCCTTGATTGTTCGGTGTTCTTGGTCGAACCTCAAACGATCAGGTGAGGGCTCCTACTGTCAACAACCTTCACGGGAATCACAACTAGAGGGCAGCCCTGGTGGTCTCCGCAAAGCTCGCAAGCAACTCGGGTCGAGTCCGATTGGAACGTGCGAGCGTTTCGTCGAGTGCCCGTTTGATTGTGATACCGCCCAAGGCTGTATCAGCTGCCTTCTGCGCCGTCTCATAGACGTGCGTAAGCACTGGTCCGATGCTCAAGCCGATCGGACAGTTCGGTGAGGGTGGTGAACTGTGTAGCCCAAACGTGGGACCGTCATCCAGAGCGTTCTTGACGTCGAGGAACGTGATCTCTGCAGCGGGTCGGGCCAGCGTCCATCCGGCAGGAGTCCCTCGATGGGAGAGGACGAGTCCACCGTCACGTAGCCGGCTGAGCAGGCGGCGCACCACAACCGGATTCGTCCGGATGCTCTTGGCAATGTCCTCCGACGTAGCTGGACCTCCGCCGAGCTGGGAGTGGAGATCGATCCAGCCCAGCGCGTGGACCGCGATCGTGAGCCTGCTGTTGGCGCTCACTCGGTCACATCCTGCGAAGCGTCATGAGGAACCCTTGATCTGTTTCGCTGCGCCCCACAGAGAGCCTGGATTCGCCCGACGAGGGTGATGCTTGAGCACGGTCTCGTAGAGTTCGAGGGCTGTCGAGCTCGTGAGTTCAGCGTCGTTGAAGTCCACCAGATACTGAATCGATTCGTCGATCGCAACTGGGTCATCGGGACGGTCGGGATGTTTGTGACCGGCAACCACACTGGTGGGGTCCAATGACTTGATCGTTTCGAGGGACGCGATCCACTCTGTGCGGGAATCCCGAGTCGATTCGGCCAGGTACATGTGTGTGTCGTTGTAGACGACGTCCCCAGCGACCACGAGGCGAGCGTCAGGCACCCAGAGGACGGTTGTGCCTTGCGTGTCCGTGTGTCCCGTTTCAACGACGCGCAATGCCCGTCCCTCCAGGTCGAGCCGGTCGCCGTCAAGGACATCGGGAAGTACGGGCACCGGAATCTGACCGGGGAACAGGCGGCCCCAGAATCCGTCACGGTACTCGTCTCGGGCTTGGATTCGAGACTGAGCAAGGGTGCCAGCGGTCGCCAATGCTCTTGCTGAAGGGAAAGCCTCGAGCAGCTGTCCGATTCCATAGACGTGATCGCCATGACCATGGGTCAGATAGACGTGGGTGAGCCGCCGGTCGTGCTCCCTCACCCACTGGATCAGCTGTTCGTTCTGGTCGATCGTGGTGAACGTATCGACCAGCACGGCGTCGTGGTCACCGAGGATCAGCGTCGCTGAGTTCGTGACCCACCGTAGATCCTCGTTGTCGCCGGGGGGTAGGTCACGCGTGAGTCCCTCGCGCCGCATGAGGAGCGTGTCGTATCGGAGATTCGTCATTGGCTTCCTTTCTAGCTTGATGTAACTATATTGGTTACATCAACCTAGAGCAACTGCTCGACCGGTGCATTGCGAGGCGATGCCCGAGCCGGCTCGACAGGTGATGCGCGGCGGATTCGTCGGTTTCGGAGCCGAGCCGGAGGCCGGGCGGTCACCGACGATCCTGTCGCCGACTGGATGACTCAGCTCGGTAGTTGTGGTCGCTGCGCATTTTGTGAACCGCATCTGTACGCAGTGATGTTCGGTCCTGAACCGGCTGCGTTCAGGCTCGGTGATCCCGCCGACCTCAGGGCGGCCAGGTGGAATTTGATCACCACGCCCCGGTTGGCCGTTTCACCGTTCGACCGATCAGCACCGTGTCGACGTTGCTGACACCGAGGTGGGCAAGATCGCCTGTGATGAATTGATAGAGATGGTCAAGGCTGCGCAACCAGACGGCAATCATCAGGTTGGCGGGACCGGTCGTGGCTAAGGCTCCGTGAACGGCTGGATGTTGGGCGAGGGCACGACCGGCGGTATCGAGTCGCTCTGGGGCCACCTGCATATGCAAATCCGCGTCGACCTGGAATCCAAGTGCCTTGGGATCGACGACGACTTGGGTCACGAGCTGACGACGATCGAGGAGGGTTGCCATTCGTCTACGTACGGTGGACTCGGCTTCACCGATCATGCGGGCGACCATGGCGGCCGAGCGTCGACCGTCGTCCGCCAGGACCCCGACTATGGAGGTGTCCAACGGGTCGAGATCGTCTGTGGACCCAGTCGGATGTTCGCCACCAGTCCGGGGAGTGAGGGCCTGACGTTCTTGGGGGCTCAGGTAATCGGCGACCCATTCAGCGGCGTCGCCGAAGACATGGATCACCGACTGGGCGTCGACGCTCAGTATCGCCGGTGATGTGGGCAGCTCCTCAAGCAGCAATCGGCCGCTGCCGTCCGTCCGAGGCGTGACGACCGCGATGAGCTGGTCGCCGCTCACACTGATATCGATCAACGGGATGTCGTTTCGCCGGGCCAGGACATGACTAAGTGTGTCCACGTTGCCCCGCAGCACCCGAATGCGCACCAGCATCACACCATCGATCGATGGCCGAGGGGGCGAGGCGACGACCCGGACCGCTCCCGTTGCGAGCAACTCCGCCCAGCGCCTCTGGACCACCCGGGTCGGTAGCCCCAACACGGCGGCAGCCCGTTCCGCAGGGACGCGTCCGTCACACTGCAATGCCGCAATCAGCCGCCGATCTCGTTCATCAAAGCTTGATTCCACCGCTGAGTCATTCATTTGTACATTATCGATCACATTCGACGAATATTAGTGACGGCATCGGCCGAACTCTGAAAGGTTCTTCATCACCAAAATCGTCCATCACGGAAGGATCGCTTCAGATGACTGAGTTCTCGACATTGTCGGCGATGGCAGAGGCTGCCACGATCGCCGGCACCCTGATGCCGGACAATCCAAGACCCGGCCAGTTCGACACGTGGGCCGAATTCAAGACGGCCTTCGATGGCGTTGACCATCTGCTCTTCGCGTCCATGCAGGAGCAGCTCGGGGCAATCCGGCCGGGGGCTCCCTGTGTCGACGAGATAGGCGCCAGCCTGCCGGACGGGGAAGCGTGGGTCGTGGACGCTGTCGATGGGGCGATCCAGTTCCTGCAGGGGCTTCCGCAGTGGTCCGTGAGCATCGCCCTGGTCCGCGACGGCGAACCAGAATTGGCGGCGTTACACAGTCCATTCCTCGGCGAGGTCTACACCGCAGCGAGGGGAGGCGGTGCTTTCCGCAACGGCGTCCCCGTGACACCGTCCAGCAAGACCGATCTGGGTCTCACGCTCGTCGGGATGAGCCAACCGCCATTCCCCGCTCGCCAACCCGCTGCCATTGCGGCCACGGGCCGAGCGATGACTGTGCTGCTGCCTGCCGTCGGCGCGGTACGCAATCTTGGCCCGACATCGTGGCAGATCGCCGATGTGGCATCTGGTCGCATGGATTTCTTCTTCGAGTTCGGGCGCGACCCAGGCAACCTGCTGGCCGCCAGCCTCTTGGTCACCGAGGCCGGGGGCATTGTGACCGACGCAGACGGAGAGCCCTGGATGGCCAGTTCCGAAAGCTTCGTCGCCGCCTCAGTCGGTCTCCACCCTCAGATCATCCCCCTGCTTCAAAGCACTCCCTCCTGCTGAATGTCAACTCCACAAGGGACCGAGAGGTAGCAGGGAGGTCGCCTCGCCGGACCTGACTCCGATGTAAGACCACGGAACCTGGTGGTCAGGAGAGCGGCCGGCGTGACCACAACTCCCGCCCACAGAACGCCCGAAGAAGTTCCATCCGGAATCATGCTCTGGGCAGCCTTCCTTTCGTCAGTTGATTACGGAAGGAATTGCTTATAATCTTCCGTAATCAAACCCTTTTCGGAAGGTGGCGAGCGGGGTCACGAAGTGACCGTGGCGTGGAACGGCGCCCCGGCCCGCGCCTGGGTCCCAGATCTTCTCGCCGGCCAGGACTTCGAAGTCAGTATCCGCACGGCCCGACGCACCGAACAAGCCATCGCAGCTGTGCGAGCAAGTGGCAGCGCTTCTGCTCGCTTCGAGCCGCTCGCCTTGTTGCTGCTCCGGGCAGAGGGCGTGGCGTCCTCGTACATCGAGGGACTGCGCACCCCTCTAGCCGACGTCGCTGCGGCTGAGGTGGGCGAAATCTCCAACGCCACCGCCGTCTGGGTGGCGGACAACTTGACAGCCGTGCGCTACGCCCTCGACGGGTCGGGGGACAATCTCACTATCCAAGCCATCCATGAGTGGCACCGACTCTTGATGGGACCGTCGGGTCGCCTGCCCGAGGAGATGGTTGGCGCCTTTCGCACTGCCCAGTCGTGGATCGGTGGCACCTCACCGCGCACCGCCTCCTTTGTCCCTCCTCCGCCCGACCGGGTGGCGGATCTCATGGTCGATCTCGTTAGCTTCGTAAACGCAGAGTGGGTCGACCCGGTCACCCAGGCTGCGGTCGCACATGCCCAGTTCGAAACCATCCACCCCTACGGTGACGGGAACGGCCGGATCGGCCGGATCCTGATCGGCTGGATTCTCGCCCATCGCACCGGCATCACCGTCCCGCCGCCGGTCAGCGTCTTCATCGCCCGGGATCCTGGCGGATACTTGGCGGGCCTCACCAGGTTCCGCTTCGGCGAACTCGACCCCTGGGTGGAGTGGCTCGCAGCCGAGCTTCAGTATTCGAGTGAGGCGGCCGAGGGGTTGATGGTGCGCTCCGAACAACTGCTGGAGCAGTGGCAGTTGCGCACCGATGACCTGCGGGCAGATGCCACGGCCAGACAGGTACTCCCCGTCCTCGTCGAACACCCCGTTATTTCCTCGGATCTGGTCGCGGAGCACTTTTCGGTGTCCGAACGCGCCGCTCGAGCAGCCCTCGCCACACTCGCTGAGCGAGACATCCTTCAGCCCTTCGACACCGCGCCGGCCGGACCAGGGCGCCCCCGTCTCTACTGGGTGGCATCCGAACTCATCGACATCGTCACCAACTGGGGGCCGCTTTGAACAGACAGTCGACAAAAGCCTCTGCGACACGGTGCGGGTGACTGGGCACACCGGAGAGACGGCCGACGGCGAGTTCTCCGACAACGCCGAGGATCAAATCCGAGAAATATTTCGAAATATCACGGTGACTCTGGCCGAGGCCAAAACCAGTTGAAGTGATGTGGTTGAAATCAACTCGTACCACGTCGGCCTGCTCAGCCAGGCCGAAGCCCTTCTCGACGTCGCTGCTGAGTTCTTGGAAGATCCGTATCCAACGTGGACAGCGGTCGGAGTCACCGAGCTCATCGTGCCAGAAGCGCTGGTCGAGATTAGCTGCGTGGCTGTCGTCCACACCGATCCCGCATAGGGCCGACGGCTGGTTACACCCGACACTGCCTTCACTGGGTGTAACTCCTGTATGGCATTCTGGCGTGTCCTGTATGGCATTCTGGCGTGTCGGCTGCCTTAGCGCGTACCCAGCCAACAGGAGTCGCCGAAGTCGCAAGACTCAAGAACTGGCCACCGGAACTCCTCATCAGCCTCTTGTGCAAGGGGCGACTCCCGCCTTGCTGAGGATTCAGTAACGCCAAGGCTCGTCCTCACCTGCGGGTGTGGTGACGTCGCCAGGTTGCTCGAGGTAGCAAGCGTGCCGACATCGGAGCCCGAGATAGTACGGCGCGAATCCGGCGGCGACCCTGGGCGATGTGCTGGCCGCTCCCAGGAGACACTTTCTGTAGCGGCTGAGGATCCTCAACGAGAATCGTCATCGGACGGCGCCTAAGGGACTCCGAGTCAGAGGCCGAACGCATCGTCACCCAGCTGCCCCTCGGTGTCGCCGGGCTCATCGGCTTCGACCTCACCCCGCTGGATGATCTCGGGATCTGAGGGTTCCGTGGCCGACATGGGTACGGAGGCCAGACCATAACCTGGTGCCGGTGCCTGTCCCGCTCCCCCTCCCGACCGAGACGGATCTCGTGCCTCCGGCATGGGAGGAGACCGCGGCCACGGCCCGGGGCATCGCCACAGCGGTCTCACCTCGGGACGGCCTGACCAGCCTGCAGCGCATCCTCCTGGAGTCGGTGTTGAGGGCGATGACGGGTCACGTTGTCCTCCTGGACGGCTTCGAGCCGCTGGACGCCACCGAGCTGGCGGACGTGCTTCGGCTGAGAAACCTGGCGTTCCGGACCCGCATCGTGCAGATCATGCTGCTGGCCGCGCTGGTGCTCCGACCCCTTCCGGAGTCCGTGGTCGATCAGGTGGGGAACTGTGCCGCCGAGCTGAACGTCGACGAGTCCCTGATCGGCGTGGCCCGGAGATTCGCCTCGGGATCGCTCGGCCTCGCCGCCATCGACTTCGAGCGCAACGGCTACACGTCCGAGTGGCGAGCGGACTCGGCGTCCGAGCTCCACACGTCGAAAGAGCTGGCCACCGCCTGGGACCTGGCCGTGGACGATCCCGAGCTGGCCAGACGGTGGTCCGACCTCGGTCGGCAGCCGGAGGGGACCCTCGGCCGGGGGGTGTTCGCGCTCTACCAGACGAGAGGGTTCGTCTTCCCGGGCCTCCCGGGTTCGGCACCTCCCCTTCTCGCCCAGCACGACTGGGTCCACGTCCTCGCCGACTACGGAACCACGGTCGAATCGGAGCTAGAGGTCTTCGCCTTCATCGCCCGGGCCAACGACGACATGCGGGCCTTCTCCCTTCTGGCCATGGTCATCTCCCTCTTCGAGACCGGCTACCTTCGAACCGGCGCCGGGCTCTTCGAGGCGAGCCCCGGACACCTCTCGTCGCACGACGAGGTGGCTGTTCGGATCGCCGATGCCATGCGGCGGGGGGCCCTCTGTCGGGATTCGCTCCTCAGGATCGACAGCATCGACTATCTCCACCTCGACTGGTTCACCCTGGCCGAGCTGCCGGTGGCCGAGGTGCGCCAGCGGTTCGGGGTGGTGGACAAAGCACCGGAGGCCGTCGGCGCCGGCTCGGTCAGCCCCTGGGACCCGGAGGGAATCAGTGAGTTCCAGCGCGATGCCGGGAAGGAGCTGGCCAAGCGCCAAACGCCACCTTATGAGGCAGGTTGATCTGGTTCATTCTCGGCGAATGGTCCGCATAAGAGTGGCTGGTGCCCAAGTTCCACGGGCCGTGAGCTCCACGACCATCAAGGCCACCCAGGTCATCCTCGAGTCGAGTGGCGGATCTGTGGCTGCCACGGCGACGACGGTGATCCCTTTCAGTAAGGGTTCACCGACGATCTCAAAGCAGGCCGGCCAGATCCCGGCGATCTACCACGAGGGCTCGGGAGCAATCGAAAGCGGAACGACAGCAACCAAGGCGACGGAAGCCGCCCTGACCGCCTACCCGGGGGGAATCGTCGACCGTGTCGTGAAGCTGAGCAACGGCGAGTACGAGGTCCACATCATCGGCCTCAACTGGCCGCACCACGTCTTCGTCGACCAGGACTTCAAGGTCGTCGGCGCTGAGTAGTCCTCTCTCGGACATCCGGATAAACATCGACCGCTGGGGGATCGTTGACCCCGGACCCTACGTCGGTGACACCCACCACCGCCTCGATCGGCCGCAGATCTCTCGGCATGAACATAGGCTCGGCTCCCTCAGCCCTCGGGCATGTAAGACGCTGCCGATGAGTGACGAGTGGGTGATGACGCCGTTCGGTTTCGCATCCGCTGCCGACGAGGTACCGGCCAACGTCGACCTGTCCGGCAAACGGGTGGTTATCGCCGGCGCGGCCTCGGGCGTCGGGGCCGTGCCGGCGAGGGCTATGGAATCCGTCGGGGCCGCTGTGGTGCTGGCGGCCTCGACTTCACTCCATCCTGTGGGTGGTGACGTTGAGGCGACGAGATTCAGCCGGGTGGAGCGAAGAATTCCAGCGCAATGCTGTCAGGATCACGGAATGACAACCCGGAGCCATAGGAAGCGTCAACGATGCCCCCGTTGGCGATCTCAAGCTCATTCAGTCGCGCTTCCCACTCCGCCAGCTCTGATCGGTTGGAGCAAGCGAACGCCAGGTGATCCAAACCGATTCGCCGCTCATTGAACGGCTCGTCGCTGGCAGGATCGGGGAACTGATGGAGCCCGACCAATGTCTGGCCGACCAACCAGACCGCATGCCTGAAGGGGCCAGTATCCTCATCGAGGACCGGTTCCGCATCGAACAAAGCGCCGTACCAGGGAACACTCCGGTCAAGATCACTGACCGTCAGAGCGACGTGAGCGATCGAGGGAAACGCCGCCATGGCCATCCTCCTCTGAGTCAGGATGCGCCACGGAGCCTATCAGCGACCTTCGGGGATCTCTCGGGGCGGAGTGTCCCCAGCCGAAGCGGAATCGATGCTCCGGGCACCCCTTCGAGATAGCCCACAGACCCTCCCCGAGCAGAGGCCGGTCTGGGTTCACGATCTCTCGGGACTCCCGGCGACAACGGTGGCTGGCAGGGGGGCAATCGGACCGACGGGACGCCACCGGGCGAGCGTGTGCGGGTGTAGTTTGGCTCCGTGCCGATGTATATCGATCGTCACGATGTGCCGGGTGTCTCACCCGAGGACGTGGCCAACGCGCACCTCCTCGATTTAGAGGTCCAGGAGAAGCACGGCGTGCAGTACCACACCTACTGGTTCGATCCAGAATGCGGGTCGGTGTTCTGCCTTGCTGAGGGACCGAACAAACAGGCAGTGGTCGCCGTGCACGAGGAGTCCCACGGATTGCTTGCCAGCTCTGTTTTGGAGCTGAGTCTGGGCGCACCCTTGAATGCCTTCTTGGGATCAGCACCTCATCATCCGGCGGGTACCTCGTACTCGGCACCGGCAATGCGAGTGATCGTGTTCACTGATGTCTGTGGATCGGTCGCTCAAACACATCAACTCGGGGATGAAGGCCATATGCAATTGCTCAGGGAGCACGATGAGATAGTGCGCAGTCAGCTCCTCGTGCAGGAGGGGCGTGAGGTCAAGCACACAGGCGATGGGATCATGGCCTCATTCACCTCGGTGGTTTCTGCAATCACCTTCGCTGTTCAGGTGCAACGGCGACTCCACGAACGCAACGAGAACGCCGAGACGCCTTTCCACATAAGCATCGGAATCAGCGCGGGAGAGCCAGTCACAAACGACAATGATGATCTGTTCGGTGCGGCCGTCCAGTTGGCAGCTCGTCTTTGTGCTGCCGCGCTTGATGACGACATCGTCGTTTCGATGGCGGTTCGTGAACTCTGTGTTGGCAAGTCCTTTCGATTTGATGATCGCGGCGAACTCAGTCTGAAGGGAATACCGGAACCAACACACGCCTACGGTGTGGGTTGGAGCGATTGACCGGGCGGTGTCACCGACCTCACAAGACGTCAGCTCGGGGAACAAGGTCGGCACATCCCGCTCCGGGCTGAGGACCACCTAGTCGAAGTGCCTGTCACCGGCACGTGGTGCGCCTGGCAAGCACCGCATTGGGCCTCAGGCGAATGAGTAGGTCAGTCCGGTGACCGGCCCCGGACCAAGATCGCCAACTGGCTCGACGAATCTCTTCAGCGAGAACGAAAGCGAGTCGCGTCCCATCGGCCACGGACCCGGCGGCATTGTGAACGCCGTCAGCGCTGCCCCATTGACATCGTCGGCGGCGCGTGTAATCTACAACCATATGGTTGTAGATACTCTCGAGCGCGAGAACCAGACCGACCGGTTGTTCTTCGCGCTCAGCGACGCAACACGGCGCGACATCGTCACGAAGGTCCTCGACTGCGAGCGCTCCGTCAGCGAGCTCGGCCGGCTGTATCCGATCAGCCTCACCGCGGTGCAGAAACACGTCGAGGTCCTGGTCAACGCCGGTCTGGTCTCAAAGCACCGGAGCGGACGGGAACAACTCGTGCGCGGCGAGGTCGGGCAACTTCGCCGCGCCCACGAGCTTCTCGATGAACTCGAAACGGTGTGGCGGGCCCGCCTCGAGCGCTTCGAAGGCGTCCTCAACGAAACCACTGGGAAGGAAGGCGAATGACCGTCTGGAATGTCGACAAGAACGCGGAGGCCAAGACAATGGTCATTACTGCGGAGTTCAAGACGTCCATCACCAACGTATGGCAGCTGTGGGCCGACCCGCGCCTCCTCGAGCGCTGGTGGGGCCCGCCAGGATTCCCGGCCACCTTCCAGTATCACGACCTCACACCGGGCGGCACGATCACCTACTTCATGTCCGGTCCCGAGGCCGGCGAACGGTTCGAGGGCACCTGGAACGTGATCGAGGTCGATGCACCGACCAGGCTCGTGGTCGAAGACGCCATCGTCGAAGATGACGGCACGCCAAGCGACGGCAATTCCATGACGCGCATGGAGATCGACATCGAAGCAGTGGGCGATACGACGCGGATGATCCTCACCACGCATTTCGACTCGCTCGAAGGGATGGAGCAGGCGATCGCCACCGGCGTGGCCGAGGGCATGAAAGCGTGCATGTCCCAGATGGACGCCTTGCTCGCCGAGGTGACCGCCTAGGGGATTACCCCCAGCGGAAGCCCGGCCGTCTGCACCGGCTGACGGCGGTCCACGACGTGAGCACGAGGTCGTCATCGTCCGGAGGGGCAAGCCCTTCTGCGCTCTATTCCGTGGCCTCCGTGGTCGACTCGCCAGCTCGCAGCACTGCCGGCCGAAGCGGCGGGATCGTGGGGATGGGGTGTCGACGAGGTCCCGACCACAAGGCCGGGGGGGCGTCGACAGCCCGGGCAATGGCGTAGGCCGCCGCCTCGTAGTTGACCCGCCAACCGACGAAGTCGCGCCACGCCTCCTCGTTCGACCGCTCGAGGGGGAAGTCCACGCTCGCCAGGCGGTCGATGGCCTCGACGAACTCCTCGTAGGTCAGGGTGATGCCGTCATTCGGGTCTGCCTCGTCGGGGACGGAGAAACCACGTGCCCGGGCGATGGTCGTGAGGCAGGTGAAACCACCACGCAGGCAGAGTCGGGCGGAGATCGCGCCGGGAGCGTCGGGGACGAGCGAGAGATAGAGCGCGGCACCATCGAGCACCGCCAATTGCGCGGTCACCCACGAAGAGAGCGGCCGCGCCGAGCGGAAGTTGACCAGGGGGAGATACGTGGCGTGGCTCTCACTCACGTCGGCCGACCAGCGCTCCCATTCCGCGAACAGCTCTGGCAATTCGCCCACGGCCGAGACCCCAGAACCCAAGCCGAAGTGGGTACGGGCCAGCAGCTCGGGACCCCAGGAGGGAACGCCGGCTCGGGAGTCCAGCATGGTCACCAGCGCCTCACGCCGATTGAAGGCGGCGTAGAGGGTGGGGAGGTAGCCGATCTGGAGAGCCACGGTGCCCAGACCGACCAGGGCGGCCAGGTCGGCCAATCCCGTGGGAGCGCCGTAGCGGGGCGCCAGGTACCCCAACGTGCACAGCGAGGACCCAGCCAGTTGGAAGGCTCCCGACAGACCCGCAGTGCCCATGGTCGGCCACAGCAGCAGCGCAAAGCCGAGCTCGAAGACCGCGAGCCACACGACAATCTGCAGAATGAGTTGAATGGCGGCCTGGGCGGCCAGGATCCTGTCTCGCAGTTCGTAGGAATCGAAGTGGTCGGCCACGAAATGGAAGGTCACGTCGACGGTGACGGCCACAACCCGGGTGAGCCGGCTGCGGATCCGTCGTGGAACGACGAGCGTGCCGATCACACTCCATCCGGCCACGATGATCAGGAATGCACCGACCGCCGCCGCCAGGTCACGACCGACAACCATGGTTCAGCCTCCCACGGACGGGCTTGACGGCGCTGAATGGGGCGCTCGGGGGCCACGGCGATGGTCGAGACGGTCGTGGCGCAATTTGTCCAGGCTTGAGGACTCGAGGGCACTGCACCCACTGTCTCTCCGGCAGCCAACCGCGCCCGGGGAGGTCCGACCCGGGCGGCAGAATCGCCGTGGGAGGTCGTCGCCGGAGTTCCCTTCTCGAAACCTGACGCGGGAGCGCAAGGCGGCCGTCTCCCCGGGTCGGCACCTCGACGACGAGACCGCTCAGAACCGTCGCCGTCCGGGCGGAGGGTGTCGAATCGGGTTCGCAGCCCGCTCCTCCCGCTCTCAGCGGGGACTTCTCGGGTTGGCTGACGTCGGTGGCATGATAGGTGATCTTTCCAATCGGGTTACTATGATATGGCGAGAGATCAGGGTGCGATGGGCACGGTGCCTAGACCTGCACCATCCCGGGCCCGGAGCGTTCCCCTCCTGAGCCCGGCGGCATGGGGACCGAGCCGAAAAAGCGTCCGACAAAGGGAGAAGGGTAGGTAGCTCATGGTTGTCGATACGGGACGCATCGGGCCGGACGAGCCACGATCGGCGAGCGTCGTGGACCTGGCCGGAGACGAGCCGGAGGGTCTGCGGGTCGAACCGCTGTCGGCAACCATCGGTGCCGTCATTCGGGGAGTGGACCTGAGAGACCTGGCCGACGACACGGTCTCGGCCATCCGACAGGTCTGGCTGGAGCGCAAGGTGGTCTTCTTTCCCGGTCAGCACCTCGACGACGAGGCCCATCTCGCCTTCGGTCGCCGCTTCGGCGAGTTGACCGAGGGCCATCCGGTCATCCCGGCCCTCGAGGGCCAGCCCCACATCCACGAGATCGACTACACCAAGGAGTTCGAATCCTACGCCCGCCGCAACGACGGCCGCCCTCGACGCCGCGGGCTGGGATGGCACACGGACGTCACCTTCATGGCCCGCCCGCCGGCCGGATCGATCCTGAACGCCCTCGACATCCCGCGGGCCGGCGGGGACACCCTCTGGTCCGACCAGCAGTCCGCGTTCGAGGATCTGAGCCCCGCGCTCCAGGACTTCCTGCTCTCCCTGCACGCCGTCCATGACGGGCGGCTCGCCTTCCAGCACATCCTCGACCAGAGGGGCGAGGGGCGGTGGGGCGGCGAGGTCGTCGCCCGCCTGGACCCGGTGGTCCACCCGGTGGTCCGCACCCATCCGGAAACCGGCCGGAAGACCCTCTTCGTCAACCCGGGGTTCACTTCCCACATCGTGGAGCTCGAGCGTGGTGAGAGCGACGCGCTCCTCGCCTATCTGTACGCCCACTCGGTGCGCTCCGAGTACACCGTCCGGTACCACTGGTCCGCCGGCGACGTCGGGTTCTGGGACAACCGCTCGACGCAGCACTCGGTGGTCGGCGACTACGGAGAGCAGCACCGGCGCATCCATCGGGTGACCTTGCGGGGCGACGAACCGGCGTGAGTCGGGGCGGCTGAGGCCCGGCACTCACCCGGCACGGCGACCGGTGCCGAGCAGTGCCGCCGACGGGCCCGACCCGTCGTCGCCGACCGCGTGACCGTCGGTGTCGGGAATGAGGCGGACCTGAGAGCCGAGCACGGTGACCGCGCTGCCTCCCACGGTGAGGGTCAGCCACCAGGCGCGGCCGTATCGGCCGGCGTCCGACAACACCACGGCCGGCGGTCCGTGGCCGCGCGGTGGACACAGTGCGGCACAGGCGCCGAGGGCCGTTCCGGCCAATGCCAACCGGTGCCGGGGCAGCTTGAGACTCAGTAGGGTGCCGGTACGTCCGGCGACGATCTCGACGCGGAGCACCGGCGTCGCCTCGTCACCCAATCTCCGCAACGTGAAGACCAGATCTCGCTGGAACCCACCGATGGCTCGCCTCTCCAGTCGTCGCCAGCGCCACCTGGCGAGAGGCCCGGTGTCAGTCACTCTCATAGGTGACGTTTTAGCGAACGATCGATCGTACGTCAAGCCATTAGCGATCGATTGTTCGCTATAATCTGGCCATGGCTGGTCGTCGCTCCGTGGAGGCCGCTCGCTCGACCCGGGAGAAGATCCTCCACCAGGCGGCCGACATCGCTTCCGTCGAAGGCCTCGGGGGGATCAGCATCGGCCGCCTGGCCAGTGATCTGCACATGAGCAAGTCGGGAGTGATCGGTCATTTCGGCTCCATGGAAGAGCTCCAACTGGCCACGATCGATCTCGGGTCCGAGATCTTCCGGAGCCTGGTGTGGGACCCCGCACTCTCGGAGCCACGAGGTCGACCGCGGCTACTGGCCGTCTGCGACTCCTGGAGCGCGTACTCGGCGGACCCGCCCTATCCCGGCGGCTGCCTCATCGCCACTGCGTCCATGGAGTTCGCCGGCCAGGACGGCCTGGTGCACGAGCGTCTTGCCGAGTACCTGAACCTGTGGCACCGCACCCTGGCGAGCGAGGTCTCCTACGCTGTCGAGCACGCCCAACTTCCCGCGGCAACCGACGCCGACACCGTGGCCTACATCCTGCAAGCACTCACCTCCTCGGTGAAGACCGCCAAGTACCTCTCGGCGGTCCCCGAAGCCACCGACCGGTGCCGGAAAGCGATGCGGGCCGTGCTCGCCGACAGCTGAGGGCGATCCGGCTGACGGTCGACCGAGGCCGGACGGCACCAGGCGAGCGTCACAACCGTCGGAGCGCCCGTGCGAGCCATTCGTCGCCATCCCGTCTGGCCTTGCGGGCAGCGTAGGAATCGTCGAACAGCTGGTAGCCGTGAGGCGCCCCCGGGTAGACGTGGAGCTCGGTCTCCACGCCGGCTTGCTGGAGCCGGCAGGCGTAGTCGATGTCCTCGTCCCGGAAGCCATCGACCGCCGTCGCCGAGATGTACGTCGGCGGGAGCCCGGACAGGTCGTCCGCCCGGGCCGGTGCGGCGTAGCCGGGCATCGCCGGGTCCCCGTAGAGGGGGCCGAGATACGAGCGCCAACCGAACTCGTTCGCCTCCTTGCTCCAGATGGGCAGTCCCTCGAGATTGCTCGAACGGGTCTGCTGACGATCATCGAGCATGGGCGATTCGAGCATCTGGAATCCGACCTGCACCTCGCCCCGATCACGGACGAGCAGTGCCAGCGAGGCCGCCAGACCGCCACCGGCGCTGACACCGAAGAGGCCCATCCGACCCGGATCGATGCCCAGTTCGTCAGCGTGATCGATCGTCCACTGCAGCGCGAGGTAACAGTCGTCCAGCGGTCCGGGGAACGGCGTCTCCGGCGCCAGGCGATAGTCGACGGAGACACCGACCACTCCCAATGACGGGCACCATGATTCGAAGAGCGGGTCGTCCATCGTGGGCCACCCCATGATGTAGCCGCCACCGTGGATGCTGAAGACGCACGGCGCCGGGCCGGAGCCGGCACGGAGGCGGTTGACACGGACCGAGACCCCGAGCTCCGGGGAGACCACATGCTCGGATCTCTCGACGACCGCCGACTCCACCCCGGGCATGGGCTCGGCACTCCGCACGGCTTGCAAGAAGTCGGCATCGAATTCGAAGCTCGTGCCCGGTGCCAGAAGCGACTCGAAGTCGGGATCCAGCTGCTCTGCGGCATTCGAAGCTGTGGGAGAGGCCATGCGTCGGAGCCTTTCTTCGGTACGGCGCGGGAGTCAGGCTGATCCCCGGCCGAAGCTGACCACCTGGCGTGCTGCGGCGATGCCGACACTGTAGGTGCCTATTTGGCGTAGTAGAACGGCTCATCGCAGCGAAAGCCGTGGGTCGGCCCATTGATCGGCGGATCCTGGTATCGCTGGAACTTGCTGCTGCCAACCCGGGCGATGATGTAGCAGTTGCTCGGTACCTTGTCGGCTGGATTGACGTTGCCGACCAGACCCCCACCCGTGAACGTCGTGATCTTCCGGAGCTGTTGGAGAAGCGACCCGCGGCTCGGGCTGGAACCGGCCGCTTTGAGTGCCTGTGTGAACAGCTCACCGGAGAGCCAGCCGTAGAGGGTGTAGAGGTCGGCCTTGAACCCGGGGCTCACCACCTGAACCCAGTGGAGGAACGTCTTGTCGGCCGGGAGGGCCGAGGTGTCCTCGCCGAGATACAGGGCCGTGTCCTGATCGAGCCAGATACCGTCTGCGTTCTTGGCACCACCCGAACTGGGCACGAATGCTTCGCTGTATCCGCCCGTTCCGAGCACCACCACGGGATGGAAGTTCTGCTGGTTCAGGTCCTTTATGACCGCACCCGCGTAGTTCTGGGGCAACTGCTCCAAAAAGAGGATCCGCACGCCTGCATTCTTCATCGCCACGACCGTCTGGGTGAAGTCCGTCGAGGTCACGGTGTATGTCGGCTGCGCCACGACCTTGTAGCCGAGGGATGCCATCGCCTGCTTCTCGGCCGTCCAGGTGGTCTGCGCCGAGGGTTCGCTGGAGAGGATTGCCCCCGTCTTGGCGATGGCGGACGGGTAGAGCTTCTTGAAGTAGGTGAGGCCACCGAGCTGCCAGCCGACACGGACGGGCGACACACTGAACGTATTGGGCAGGTCGCTCGCCGACTGACTCAACGAGACCGAGACGTTGGCGACCTGGGGGTTGGCGGCGAGGACGGTCTCGCCGAAACTGTCCTCGAGCGAGAAACTTCCGACCAGTGCGAAGTCGTTGCTGACTGCGGACTGGGTCTCCTCCTTGTTCGGACCTCCCTGGAATTGGTCGTTGCCAGCGTCCACGATGATCTTGCGTCCGTCGATCCCGCCGAGCGAGTCGACGTAGGCGGCGTAGGCCTTCGTCCCCACCGCGGCACCGGTGAACAGACCGTCGGTCTGCGTCGAGACGTTGGCGACCGTCACGCTCTTTGCGGTCAGTCCCGTGTGGTCCTTGAATGCCGATGCCGGAATGGCCGGGATCGTGGCGGTGGCAGCGCCAGCTGGTGACCTCACGATCGACGAGCACACCCCAACGACGACGGCCACGGCGATGAGGACCGCGATCCATCGACGGCGTAGGCCGCGCTCGGAATCGAACACCATGCTCCCTCCCCCAAGGTGCAGGGCGCCGCCAGATCAGCCGCCCTGCCGGCCGGGCGGTGCCCAACGGCGTGCCACCCATTTGGCGGCCGAAGAGAGCCTTCCACCTGTAAGTACGGCTGTCAACAACCTGGCTATCCGAGCACGCTCACCGAGAGGCCTCCCATTGGGAGATCGGGCCCGACTGTCGACGGGAAGGGTGAACGACAGGTATCGGTGCGCTCGTTCACTCCGAGGGCCTACTCCGGCGCTTCCCCGTCCTCCCAACGAGGGGAACCGTCGGCGACCCAGGATCCGATGACCTCCTCGCAGGAGACCACCAGTCCCGCCACGTTCGGGTAGCCGGCGTAGGGGGCGAGCATGACCAGCGTCTCGCGCAGTTCGTCAGGGGTGAGTTCACCTCGCTTGAGCGCCGCCCGGGCCTGGATCTTCCACGTATCGACCTGACCGTTGGCGGCGATCACTCCCATGAGGAGCAGGCGCCGGGTCCGGACATCGAGGACGCCACGACGCCAGACCTGGTCGAAGAGCGTCTGCACCATGACGTCGTTGAAGGCCATGGTCCCCTCGGGAAGGGTGACGACGTCGCCGGCGTAGACGTCACGCAGGACCTCGAGCCCACGGTCATACGATGCTGGCAATTCCTCAGACATTGGTGTGTCCTTTCGTGATGATGTCGCCCGGCAGCGGTCAAGGAGTGCCGGTGGGATCGGGCTCGTCGGCCTCGACCGGAAGCCGGTAGGTCCGAGAGAACTCGGCAACGGCCAGGTCCCGTGCGGGAAGGTCGACCCCACTCTGGGACCCGACCAGACGCATCAGTTCGAGGTCCTTGGCGATGATTGCGGCCGAGGTGCGCCGCATGGGCAGGATGTCCCGATCGGCGATGATGTCGTCGGTGAGCTCGTGGAGTCCGAAGAAGCTCTCTCCCATCTCCCCCAGCTGGCCATTGGCCCGCATCGCCTCCTTGAGACTCTCGACGGGGAGATCGAGCTCTTTGGCCAGGCGGACCGCCTCGGCGACACCGAGGTGCGAGACATAGGTCTGCAGGTTCAAGCACAGTTTCAACAAGTTGGCGTTACCCAGTGACCCGGCCCTGACCAGCGCCTGACCGCAGGCCGACAGGATCGGCTCCAGCGCCGCAATGTCCTCGGGCGCCCCGCCGAGCAGGAACGTCGTCCGCCCCTCTTTGGCCGCGAAGTGGCCGCCCGTGAGACATGCCTCGACGACCCTGACCCCGTGCCTGGCCGCCTCTTCGGCGGCCCAGAAGATCGTCGCGGGGAGCACGGTGCTGTGGATGGCCACAACGGCGCCGGACGGCAGGCTGGCGAGCAGGCCCTCGGGTCCTTCCAGCACCGAGCGAACGTGGGCGTCGGCAGGAACGCAGATGCCCACGAGGTCGGAGGCTCGCGCCACATCGGCGACCGAGGCGGCACCGGCAGCCCCCCTGTCGACCACGGCTCGGAGAGGTGCGGGGTCGAGGTCGTACACCGTGGGCCGGAGCCCCGCCCGCAGCATGCTCTCGACCAACGGCCGACCGATGAGGCCCATCCCGACAAATCCGATCCGGGTCGTCACGACGCAGCTCCTGACGGCCTCGAGGGAATGTCGGTGGACAGTGAGGGGCTGAGGATCGTCCTCGTCGTCCGGAAAATGCGATCGGTGATCCGCCAGCCCTCGGTCCCGTGACGGAGTCGGTCCTCGTAGATCCCGATCGTGTCGATCCAGTCATCGGGATGACTGGACAGGACGGTCACGGCGTGGACGTAGGTGGTGGACCGACCCTGGTCACCGTCGATGTCGATCACAAAATTGGAAAGCAGGTGTTGGGTGGGTCCCATGCCGGCGTGGGCGGAGACCATGAAGGTCGTGAGCCCCCCGACGCCCTGCCACGAACCGAGGTCGCCATAGTCGGCCCTGACATCCTCAGCGAAGCAGGTCCTGAAGAGGGCCCAGTCCCTGGAGTCGATGGCTCGCGCATAACGAACCAGCACCTCGACAATCCCCTCTCGGTCGAAGCCCATGAGTCCCCCGGTCCGGCCCGTATCGACTCCGATTGCTCGTCGCGTCGCCAGCCTCCTGCTGACGCATCGTCACCTTGCCAGAGTGGTTTACATGTGTCAACCTCTCGAATCGGGCCGGCAGCCCACCGGCCGGTCGATCGACCGGGCCGCCGCTATCGACGATCGATGAGGTGGCCGAACGAGTCCATCTGTTCGATGACTCCGAGATAGTCGTGCGTGAGCATGCCGGCGACGAGCATGGCGCCGGAGTAATGGGTGAGCAGCGCAACGTGGGCCTTCGGCTCGTCGAGATCCCCGAGGGCCACCCGCAGCCGTGCGGAGAGCTCCTCGCCGATTGCATCCCGCACCCGCAGCACATTCGGTTCGTTGGTGACGAAGGCGTTGAGCACCGCCTGAGCCAAGGCCGGCTCGTCCGCCATGGCGGCGGCCGGACCCGAGAACGCGGCACGCACCCGTTCCACGAACGAGGCACCGGATGCGAGTTCCACCGCGGGAACCTGCTGGAGCTGCCTCCAGTGCAACTCGGCGACGAGATGGCTCTTGGACGTGAAGTACGAGTACGCCGTGGTGTGGGTGACACCTGCCCGATGGGCGACCGTGCGCAGGCTCAGTTGGTCGAAGCCCGTCTCACGCAGCTCGTCGAGGGCCGCATCGAGGAGAGCCGTGACGGTCGAGCTCTGGCGCTCGGACAGCAGCCGACGGGGGTTGGCCGCGGGCTGAACGGTACTCACCGCTGCACGGCTCGCGTCAATGGTCACTCCTTGAGTCGTCGGAAGCTTCGACACAACCCTCCGGGCAAGTGTACGGCTCGGGCGGAATGAAGCTCTCTCTCCTCTGACCGGTGGTCTCAGGTGGACTCCCGTCCGGGAGGTCCCGGTGAAACCGGGGGTACCTCCGGATCCGGCACGCGCCCGATGGAGCGGAGGTATTCGACGGTGTCGCGGAGAGTCTCGAGCAACGGCCGGTAGGACATGTCGAGGTCCTGCAGCGTTAGGGAGTCGTCGGTCGGCACATAGCCGGTCATGATCAGGGCGACCTCTTCGGACAGGGGTATGTCGACCACCTGTCCACGTTGGCGCTGGTCATCGAAATCCCGGCCGAGATCCACCATCTGTTGCACGCTCACGTCCTGGCGGCGTACGTCCACTCCTGCGGCCTCACTCAACAGGTCGGTCCAATCGGTCCAGGACAGGTACTGGCCCCCGGCCAGGTACCGCCGGGGACCTCGGCCAGGTTCCACCGCCCTAGCGAGCAGTTCGGCGGCGTCCCGGACATCGACGATTCCCGTCCCTCCGGGCGGTGTCAGCATCAACGCGTCGAGCGCGCTGATGACGGCATGGAAGCTTCCCTGGAGGTGCGGTGAGGTGGGTCCGTAGACACCGCCCAGGAGGAAGCTGGTGACCGGGGCGCCGTCGGCCTGCAGGGCACGGACGAAGAGCTCCGCCTCCTGTTTCGAGGCACCGTAGGCGGAGAGTGGGGTGGCCAGGTCGGACGAGGGGGTGACGATCGGCTCCGACGTCGGGAGGAAGACCGTGACCGTGGAGGTGTACACGATCGGGTCGAGGCCCCGGGACACCGCCTCACCGATCACCGTCCGGCTGCCGACGACGTTCACGTTGGATGACCCGGAACTCAGGGGGATCTCGGCGGCCGCGTGGATGACGGCGTCGCATCCGTCGATCGCCGCCGCGACGGATGTGGGGTCGGTCACGTCGCCCTGCACGATCTCGACCTCGACACCATGGGGCTCCAGGATGGGAGCGACCCGAGCCGGCGTTCGAGCCAGGAGCCTCACGTCGTGGTCGTGCCGGGCCAGTGCCGCGACCGCATGGGACCCGATGAATCCTGTTCCTCCGGTGACGAGAACCTTCATCGGTGGGCCCTCGGGTCAGAGATTGTCATGGGCGTCGGGCAGCTTGGCGGAGGTCCACGTCACACCCACACACATCTCGTCCGTCGATCCGTCTCCCCACGTGACGAAATGAGGTGCGACCTTGCGCAGGATGGGGAGCTCCTGAGCCAGGGTCGGGTCGTAGGTGCAGGTGATCTGGACCGGTTCACCGGCGGTGACCGGTACCGGCGTGGCCAGGTTGTAGGCCCGCTGGTGGTGGAAGTCGTAGTCGGGAACTCTGAGGACCGTCCTCGCCTCGGGAGTTCCCGGGTCGAGCACCATGGTGAACCCCACCCCCAGCAGGTGCATGTGCGGCGCAACCCTGACGAGGTAGCCCCCGGTACCCATGCGCGAGGTGCAGGACGTCGAGTCGCCGGCGGGTGGGTCCGACGGATTGCGGCCGCACAGCGCCTCGATCCCGTCCACCGTGAGCACGGCATTTTCGCCGAATCGTTGCCCCTGGTTGGCCAGCGAGGCGGCCCGGTTGCACAGCGGGCCGGTCACGCCCGCCGGGCAGGGGATGTCGGGTGCCGCTTCCATCGATTGGACGTGGAGGGGCAGGAGCGGCGTCGACAGTGGGACCGTGTGGAGCACCAAGGAGTTCTTCACCGGCTTGTCCCCGACGAGCAGGTTGTAGTGGACCTGCATGATCACCATGCTTCCCGCCGGGATGACAAATCCCGTGCCCTTCGGGAAGTCGATGGCACCGGAGCCCGGCGACCAGTTGCTCAGCAGTGTCGTCTGAGCGAAGTCGGACAGCGGAGCGTTCGGCAGCGTCCCTTCCCCGAAGCACGTCCATCCGTTCTTGAACACCTCGTCTTGCTTGGCCTGGGCCACGAGTGATTGCGGGAGGAGATACAGGGCGGCGTGGTGATCCTCGGCGCTGCCGGGAAGGAACTGACTCGAGATGATGTACGAACTGTGGGCGACGTGCGGGTCGAGCACCGTGCAGTGGTAGTCATCCGTCGCCCCGGGCGGTGCCTTCGGCTGGTAGAGCCCGGAGTGGAGCCAGACGTTGGTCGCCGGCACGGATGGCTCGGTCGTCTGCGAGGCCGCGGACTCGCCTCCCGTGGACAGGGCGGCGACGGCGACCGCCGAGGCGACCAGGAGGACCAGCCACCGGTGCCAGCGAGCTCGGGTCGCATGGGACCAGGCCCGTCGAATCGGTCGCCGGATTCTCCCGGTGCCGCGAAAGCTGGATCTCATGGTTCCCCCTGATTGCGCCACCGGATGCCACCCGCACTCTGCCAGCCGCGCCGGTCCGCCGCTCGCGAGCCTCCTTGCCGGACAAAGGTCTACACCCCAGGCCCCCCTAGCGACGACGTCGAACCGACCCGCTTCAGCACGGGCGGCGCCCATTGATTCGGGATCAGGCGGGGCTCCCGGAGCGATCAGTGGGCGGCCGTCGACAGCCGGAGCTGGTCCCAGAGGAACGGGCCGAGCTCGCTCGTCCACCACTGCCCTCCGATGGTGAGCGATGTGGTGTGCCCCGTGCCCGACTGCTCCACCTCGTAGCAGGCGTTGCCGGCGGTCCGGAGGGCATCGCACGTCTCGAAGGCGTAGGCGGCGGTGATGTGGCTGGCGGTGTCGTAGGCGTACATGAACAGCAGCGACGGCGCGTCGCTGTCGGTCAAAGTCAGGTCGGAGAGCGCCGGGGTCAGGAAGGCGCCCGTCGAGACGGCGGCGGCGATCGACGCCGAGTAGTTCGACAGGGGCCCGGTGTAGGGGAAGTCAGCCGCCACGGCGGTGCCCAGGGCGAGGGCGCCCCCGGCCGAATTCCCCAGCAGGGCGATCCGCGTCGCATCCACCCCGTAGGTGGCCGCATTGGCCTTGAGGAACCGGACGGACTGCTGGGCATCGAGGGTGGCGGCAGCGGCCAGGGCGGGGGCGTTGGCGTTCCCGGCGTCGGCCAGCGAGGCCAGCCGGTAGTCGATGGCCACGCCCACGTAGCCGTACAGGGCGACCTGCTGTGCGTCCCAGTCCTCGTCGGTGCGGCTGCCCCCGACGAACGCGCCACCGTGGATCTCGACGATCGTCGGCCGTCCCGCCGTTGCCGCATCCGGTGGCACGAAGACGTCCATGAGGAGCGGCGAGATGACCCCGTCGGCATCGGGCGCCGACGAGTACTGCACGGTGTGTTCGGTGATCTGGCTGGCGGAGTACTGCGGGGTGGCGTACAGACCGGAGGTGGGCATGCCCTCCGGAGCCGCCAGCACCTGCAGGGAGAACGTCGCCGTCCCCGAGTTCTGCGTGACCGGCTTGACCTTGTCCTTGGTGTCGACCACCCGCACGGTGAACGTCGAGATCCCCGGCGACTTCGGCTTGCCGGCGATCTTCCCGCTGGTTGCCTGGAGGTGGAGTCCCCCCGGTAGGGCACCACCCACGATCGACCACCGGTAGGGGGCGTACCCGCCGGTGGCCGTCAACCCGGCCGAGTAGGCCCTCTTGGCCGATCCGGGCGGGAGCCCCGTGGTGTCGATGGACACACCGTCGATGACCTGCTCGAACGCCGCCGCCAGCTCGGCGTAGCCCTGGTCGTCGGGCTGGATGCTTCCCGGCGACGTGCACGCCTCGGTCCACTGGCACACCGTGGCCACATCCTGGGGCACCGTGGCGCTCTCGTAGGTGCCGACCGGATCGGTGTCGTCGGTCTCGAAGAGCGAGGAGGGATCGGCCGTCGACGCTCCGGCCGCCGTGTAGATCTGGGTGAGCAGGGCGTTGAGCTGGTCGGTGCTGGCGATGCTCTGGGTGGCGACCGTCTGCGCGGCGGTTCCACTCAGCCACGAAGCGAGGAACGGGTCGTAGTAGTCCATCCCGTAGAGGGGGACACCGGGACCGGCCGACTCGAGCCCGGAAAGCTCCCGGGGGAGATCGGTCGAGATCTGGCTGTCCGCGGCGGCGGCACAGGTGGGGTCGAGGCCGGCAGACGACTGGCACGCGGCCACGTCGTCAGCCCCGATGTCGATCGTCACGAACGCCACCTGCCGCGGATGGGCCCGCAGGAAGGCCTCCGCGTCGCCGAGCTGCGTGCCGGTCGTATACGAGCAGCCCGGCCCGTCGGCCATCGACGCCGTCGTGGCGCCACCACACCCGAGGTCGACCGCCTGCAGGTTCGGGTAGCGGGTGGCCTCGTGTGCGGCGACCAGGTCCACGTAGTCGTCGGCGCTCGAGCTGGCGCCGATGCCGGTGGCGAGCCAGTCGCCGAGCGCCAGGTAGTAGTGCGGGGCCGGCGCCTTCGCCGCCCCGGCCGGAGCGGCGAACGACAGGGCCGGCAGCACGCTCGCCCCCACGCAGGCGAGCACCATCACCAGGACATGCGTGATCCGCACCGGTCTCCTTCGAGCAGTCACGTCGTCCCCCTCGGATGTGCGGTCGCCCCCGGGCCCTCAACGCCCACGGTCGACCTTGCTGCTGACGGCCGAACACTACCGGAGGTACCTATCGGCGGCCCGGCCCGTCCGGCGGGGAGCGGCGGGGACCGGCGTGACCGTGCCGATGAGTTCCGGTCGCCACTACCGTCGGATCTCCATGGAATCCAAAAATCTCGCAGACCTCTACGGACTGCCGCTCGTCGAGTGGCTCGACATCGAGCGACGGCTGGAACAAGGGGTCACCCAGGCGCCAGGAACAGGCGGACCGGATCGCCACACCTGCTGGTTGGCGACGATCGACCCGGGCGGAAGCCCGCACGTGACCGGAGTCGGGGCGCTGTGGTTCGACGGCGCCTTCTGGTTCGAGACCGGCGAGAGGACCCGGAAGGGGAGGAACCTCGCCCGTGATCCCCGCTGCTCCCTCAGCGTGGCCACCCGCCAGTTCGACCTCGTCGTCGAGGGAACGGCCCGAGCGGTCACGGATCCGGCGACCGTCGCCACCATGGCGGAGCGGTGGAGCTCGCAGGGATGGCCCGCTCGGGTCGATGCCTCCGGCGTGGCGCTCACCGCCGACTACAGCGCCCCTTCGGCCGGACCTCCCCCGTGGAGCGTCTACCGGATCGAAGCGCAGCAGGCCACCGCGGTGGCGACGACCGGTGTGGGAGGGGCGACGCGCTTCCGTTTCGCAACGGTGTGAAGCCGGGTGGTGGTGGACGGACGCCCGCGCCCCGGTGTTGACAGTAACTGACATCCACCCCTATGGTGATAGCAGTCACTGACATCGGCAACGGGAGGTACCACCATGAAGATCTTCGTCACCGGCGCATCGGGCTGGATCGGTTCGGCGGTCGTGCCCGAGCTGCTCGGGGCCGGCCACGAGGTGGTCGGCCTGGCCCGCACCGAGGCATCGGCCCAGCAGCTGAAATCGGTGGGCGCCATCGTCCGACGGGGCGATATCGACGACCCCGGCGGGCTGGCCGAGGGAGCGGCGGACTCCGAGGGGGTGATCCATTTGGCCTTCCAGCACGAGGTCGCCTTCGGCGGCAACTTCCCGGCCGCCGCCGCGGCCGACCGCCGGGCCGTGGAGGCCATGGGGGCGGCCCTGGCCGGCTCCGAGCGACCCTTCGTGCTCGCGTCGGGCATGCTCGGGCTGACTCCGGGTCGGGTGGCGACCGAGGACGACGGGCTCGTGCCCGGCGGCGAGGTGCGGGCCAACCCGGCCGGACTCCGTTCGGCCACCGCCCTCCTCACGCTGTCACTGCGGGGCATCGGCGTCCGCTCGTCGGTGCTGCGCTTCCCCCCGACGGTCCATGGTGACGGTGACCACGGGTTCGTGGCCACCCTCGTCGGCACGGCGCGTCAGACGGGCGTGGCCGGGTACGTGGGTGGCGGCACCAACCGCTGGCCCGCCGTCCACCGCTCCGACGCCGCACGCCTCGCCCGCCTGGCCGTCGAGGCTGCTCCCGCCGGCTCGGTCCTGCACGCCGTGGGCGACGAGGGCGTCGCCTTCCGGGAGATCGCCGAGGTCATGGGCCGCCACCTCGACGTCCCGTCAGCGTCGGTCGACCCGGCCGACGCCGGCGCTCACTTCGGTCCCCTGGCCCACTTCGTGGCCCTGGACAGCCCCGCCACCGCCCTCGTCACCCGGGCGCTGCTGGCCTGGGAGCCGACCGGCCCCGGTCTCCTCGACGACCTCGAGCAGGATCACTATTACCGCTGAACGACGACGGTGGCTCGCACGACGGGCCGGGTCAGTGTGTAATGGTCGGCGCGTCCGGTCGGCCTGAGCACAAGCGGGTCGTCCCGGGCGCCGGCCCAACCAAGGGCGAACAGGGAGGGGACGACCCATGGGAACGACCACGACGAACAGGCGCGCAGCCATCGGGCACTTCCTGGCGGTCGGGGCCACGGTCACGCTCGCCGCGTCGTGCCTCGCCGCCTGCTCCTCCTCGGGTGGCTCGGCCACGCCGACGGTGCCCGTCACGTCGTCGGGAACGTGCCAAGCCCCCGGCGGCTGGCGGTCGACGACGGCGACGCCGGTGGCCGGCACCCCGACGGACTTCGAACTGACGTCGTTCGACGGGACGAAGATCCGGATCCATTGGTTCCCCGACCCGTCGGCGGACGGTCAGGTCCGCCCGACCGTGCTGATGGGGCCGGGGTGGGGGCAGTCCGGTGACACCGACACCTCGCAGACGGGGATCCAGAGCGTGCTGAGCATCGCTCAACTGTGGCAGGGGGGCTTCAACGTCCTGACGTGGGACCCGCGTGGATTCGGGCAGTCTGGCGGCGAAGCGGACGTGGACAGCCCCAACTCCGAGGGCAGGGACGTGTCCGCCATGATCAACTGGGTGGCACAGCAGCACGGCGTGGAGCTCGACCGACCGGGCGTGCCCCGGGTGGGCATGGTGGGCGAATCGTACGGAGGTGGCATCCAATTCGCCGCGGCCCAGCGGGACTGTCGCATCGACGCCATCGCCCCGACCATCGCCTGGAACTCGCTCGGGACCAGCCTGGACAAGAACCGGACACCAAAGGCCGGCTGGAGCAGCATCCTCGAGAGCGTCGCCTCGTCCGCCCGGCTGGATCCTGAGATCGGCGTGGCCGACAAGGAGATGAGCAGCTCCGGGGTCATCGATGCCAAAGCCACAGCGTTCTTCGTGAGCCGTGGTCCGGCCCAGTACCTGGCCAAGGTCAGGGTGCCGACCCTGATCCTCCAGGGCACCGTCGACGACCTGTTCACCCTCGACGAGGGCATCGCCAATTACGAGACCCTGCACGGGCAGGGGACGACGGTCTCGATGGCGTGGTTCTGTGGAGGTCACGGGGTGTGTCTGACCGATCCCGGCACGGCCATCGACGTGGGCCGACTCTCGCTGGACTGGATGCAGCACTATGTGGCCAAGGACACGTCGGTCGCCGTCTTGCAGGGCTTCGCCTTCGTCGATCAGGACGGCACCTCGTACACGGCGCCGGGCTTCCCGTTGCCGACGAGCGGAGCGTTCGTGGGCACCGGCTCGGGGACACTGAAGCTGACGGGCGGCGGCGGGTCAGGGCCGCCCACCGTGGCTGCCAACGCCGCGGCCGCCAACGCCGTCGATGCCGTCGCCTACGCCGTCACCCCGGCGCCGGCGGCCAACGCGGTGACCGTCACCGTTCCGCTCGACCGGGATGCCGTGGTGGTGGGGGCGCCGAAGCTGTCCCTCACGTACTCGGGCACCGTACCGACCGGCGATCGGCCGACCCGGGTGTTCGCCCAGCTGGTCGATCCGGGCACCGGCATCGTGGTCAACAACCAGATCACCCCGATCCCGGTCATCCTCGACGGCAAGTCCCACTCGTTGGTCATCCCGATGGAGACGATCGGCTACACCGCCAAAGCCGGTACGTCGCTGGACCTGCAGCTGGTCGCCACCACGGTCGCCTACATCACGCCCCGCCTCGGTGGCTCCGTGGCTTTCTCCCACGTCCGCGTGAGCCTGCCGACCGTACAGGGGCTCACGGTGCTCCAGCAGGGCTGATCCCGAACCGCCCCGGCCGGCGGTCACGGGCGTGCGGCGGTGATCCACTCCTCCGCTGTCACCACCGAGGCCTGACGTGGGAACACCTTGTCCATCAGTACCCGGTGGGTCTCGGGGTCGGCGTCGAGACACCCGTCGCGCAGGACGGTCAGCCGGAAGTCCAGGTCCGCCGCCTGCCGCAGCGTCGACAGGACGACACCGCCGGTGGCGATCCCGGTCAGCACCAGCGAATCCACGTCGAGCGACCGCAGCACGGCGTCGAGGTCGCTGCCGGCGAAGGCGCTCACCCGACGCTTCGTCACGACGACCTCGCCGTCCCGAGGGGCGACCAGCAGATGGACCTCGGTGGATGCCTCCGTCTCGTTCATGGCATCCGAGCGCGCCGCGGCGAAGGCCTTGTTCCTGTCACTCACCTCGGGCGCGCCCTTCCGGAACGCGACCCGGACGTAGACGACGGGCATCCCGACCTCCCGCGCCGTCCCGATCACCCGGGCGAGCGTCGAGAGCAGGCCCCGGGCGGGTTCGCCGAAGCGTTCCACGATCCCGTTCTGCACATCCATGACCAGTAACGCACTCGTTGTCACGGGCATCCCCTTCGTTTCCCCGGTGGGGGTGCGGCGGGCGGTGGGCGATGGGCGACCCCCTCACCCCCGGAATGACCCTGGCACTCCGGGTGTACCACCGCCGGCACTCTGCCGTCGGACCGAGGTCGGCCGATGGCTCCGGCCTCCACAGTACGCGGGGTCGACGGCCGACACCCGGCCGGGCCGGCGCGGCGGGTGGCCGGTGCGGTGAGTGGTCCCCTGTGGGAGAGTGCATCCGATGCCCGGATGTCCACCGTGCCGATGCCGGCTGCTGCCCAGCGACGCCACCTCGAGGGTCGCCCGACCGATCGATCGATGATCCGGATCATCGTCGCCATCGAGCGGTCCCGGGGCCTCGCCGACGACCGGGGCATCCCCTGGCAGGGTCGGATCCCCACCGATGCGCGGCATTTCCGGGACGAGACGAGCTCGGGCACCGTCCTGATGGGCTTCCGCACGTACGCAGAGTTCGAGCGGCCCCTCCACGATCGGCCGAACTTCGTCCTGGCGAGGGCCGGGAGTTCCCTCCGCCCCGGATTCGTGGCGGTCCCCGATCTGGCCGGGTTCTTCGAAGAGCGGTCCGGCGAGTCGATCTGGGTGATCGGGGGGGCGGCACTGTTCGAACAGTCCCTCCCCTTCGTCGACGACCTGTTCCTCACCCGTCTCGACGCCGACTTCGACTGCACGAAGTTCTTCCCGCCCTTCGAGGACCGGTTCCGACTGGAATCGGGAACCGGTGAGCAGGTGGAAGGGGGCATCCCCTTCCACTTCGAGGTGTGGGGGCGCCGGGCGCCGGAGGATCGGGCCGCCGACCCGGCGTGACTACCGGTTGCTGTAGCACCGTCGCACGTTCACCAGGACGGCCGTTCGCCGTTGGTCGGCCATCGTCCGGTCGTAGGCGTCCCAGTCGTCGTGCACGCCACCGGCGGCCACGAACACGTCACGCAGCAGCAGCCGGATCCGCTCGGGGTCGAATCCCGGGCGAGGGTCGTCGGGGCCGATGAGCTCGGCGTCACCTTCGACCGTGGCCCACTCCCACCCGGACCGGAACGTCACGCTGAGTTGAGGCCGGACCCGGAGGTTGGCCAGCTTCGTCCTCCCGTAGGTGACGAACCCCACCACCTCGGCGCCGCCGGCCGGGTGGGTCATGACCCCGGCGTTGACCACCGAGGACTGGATCGTCAGGTCGGACCGCAGTGTCGAGACGACGGCCAGGTTCCCGTCCTTGCGCCCGATCTCGGCCACGTCACCGAGTGTCCTCACCATTGGTCTCCTCCTCGTGCGTCGATGTCCCCGGCTCCCGTCGTGCTGTCGTCGACCGCCCGCATGGCCATCCACCGCCTCCGGGCCGGCCTCTCCGGATCGAGGCTACCGGGGACGGGTCGACGACCGGCGGGTACGAGTTCTACGCCGACGTTCGCACGAGGCGGCGTGGGGGCTCCGGCTCAGCCGGTGCTCCCGGGCGACCGGCGCAGCAGCACCAGGGCCGGGACGATCCCCAACAGGGCGATCACCGCCGTCACCCACCAGGCCCGGTGGAAGGCGTGGAGGCGTGCCGCCGAACTCGTCGGCACGGCGACGACGGCGACCAGCACGGCGACACCGATGGCCAGGCCCACCTGGCGGATCATGTTGACGACCGCCGAGCCGGTGGCGAACGACGCCGGAGGGAGCGAGCCCGCCGCCGTGGCCATGAAGGTGGGCAGGGTCAACCCGACACCGATCCCGGTGAGGAGCATGCCCCCCAGGACCTCACGCACATAGTCGGGCTGCACACCCACGGCCAGGGCCCACCAGGCGACCCCGGCGGCGAAGGCGGTCGAGCCGATGGCGATCACCGGACCGGAACCGAGCCGGGCGATGAGGGGGGTGGCCACCACGAAGGCGAATAGCGGGACCATCAATGGGCCCGGCGCGATCCCGAGGCCTGCCTTGAGGGCCGACCAGTGCCAGGCGTCCTGCAACCAGAGCACGATCGAGAGCAGCATCGCCCCGAACGACGCGGAGAACAGGATGGCCACCGCCGATGCCCCCGAGAAGCTCGGCACCCGGAAGAGCCCCGGATCGATCAGGGGATTGCTGGATGCGACACAGTGCCAGACGAACAACCCGAGCAGGACGGCGGCGGCCCCCAGGACCACCACCGTCTCCAGGGATCCCCAGCCCCAGTCGCCGCCCTTCACCAACCCGAAGGTCAGTGCGGCCACACCGCCGGTCACCAACGCCGTCCCCCCGGCATCGGGCCACGGGACCCGATGGCCCGGCACGTCCGGCAGCACCCGCCACCCGACGACGAGGGCGACGAGACCGATGGGCACGTTGACCAGGAAGACCCAGCGCCAGCTGGCCGCCACCAGCAGGCCGCCGAGGACCGGACCGAGGGCGGCCGCCACTCCCCCGGTCGCCGTCCATGTCCTGACGGCACCGCTCCGGCGCTCCGGTGGGAAGGCGGCCAGCACGAGCCCGAGCGAGGTGGGTGTGAGCAGCGCGGCGCCGGCCGCCTGGACCAACCGGAAGGCGATCAGCATGTCCACGCTGGTGGAGAGGGCACAGGCGGCGGAGGCGGCGGTGAAGACGGCCACTCCCAGGAGGAAGGCGTGATTGCGTCGGTAGCGGTCGGCCAGCCGGCCGAAGAACACCAGCAGGGAGGCGTACACGATGGCGTACCCGTTGAGGATCCACGAGAGCTGCGCCACGTCGGTCGTCCCGAAGTCCCGGGCGATGTCCGGAAGCGCGATGTTGACGATGAACAGGTCCAGGCTGGCCAGCACCACCCCGGCGCACACCACGATGAGCACCGTCCGGGGCGACACCTCCCCCGACGTTCCACCGGCCGGATCCGGTGCGGGCGTCATCTGACTTAGCTCCACCATAGTCACGTACGTTAGGCTCTAACTTATGTGTACGCAAGTCAGCTAGGATGGTCTGTATGGATTCCTCGACCATCAACCTGACCGGGCGCCTCGACCCGAGAGGAGGGTGGCAGGCGACGAGATGCCCCATCGCCGGTGCGATCGACGTGGTCGGGGCGCGGTCGGCGTTCCTGCTCCTGCGCGAGGCCTTCTACGGGACGACGAGGTTCGACGAGCTCGCCGAACGGGCGGGCATCAGCCAGCCGGTGGCGGCAGCGAGGCTGCGCGAGCTGGTCGACCAGGGTCTGCTGGTCCGCGAGCCGTACCGGGATCCGGGCCAGAGGACCCGGATGGAGTACCGGCTGACCGAACAGGGCACCGAGTTCTTCCCGGTGCTCGCCGCACTCATGCAGTGGGGTGACAAGTGGCTGCGCCGGAGCGGGGTCGAGCTCCACCACCGGGATTGCGGGGAGGTGGTCCAGGCAGAACTGCGCTGCGCCAAGGGCCACCGCCCCACGGTCGGCGAGATCGACCTGGTGGCCAGACCCCCGGTCACCAGGGGCGGCGGCGACTGAGCGACGGATCGCCGGCCCGGCGACGGACCGGGCCTGCCGGCCAGGATGTCGCCGCGGACCTCTGCCCGCGTGCGGTCACGGCGGCACACTCACAGCTGGCTCTACGGAAGCGCCGGGCTGGCCCTACGGGACCCCCCGTACCGTGGCGGGCGAAGGAGGTGAGCGGCCCTCCCGACACCGGCCGCTCGACCGAGTATGAGCGTAGTGACCACCGTAGGGTGCCGCTTCCAGCATCCCCACGTCGACCGGCAGCCGACCGGCGGGCGCCACTGCCACTGCGGTCGGGCGATCGTCCGCTCGCAGACGTACCTGCTCGAGAGCCGGGTGGAGCGGTACTGCTACCGCTGTGCCTCGGCCCGGTGCGACCTGTCGGCCGGACAGTGCCCGGTCGACTCCGGGCAGGACGGCACCGGGTCGGCCGGCCCGGCACGAATCGAGGCGGGACGGATGCGGGAGCGGACGATGGGTCGTGGCTACGCGGTGGCCTTCCGGTAGAGGTTCAACGACACCACGAAGAAGATCACGAGGATCGACGCGCACCACACCAACGCCTGCCAGAGCTGGTGGTAGAGCGGTCCTCCCTCGAACAGCGCCCGCACGGAGTCGATGACCACCGTGGCGGGTTGATTGCGGGCGAAGGGCTGGAGCCAGCCCGGCATGCTGTTCACCGGCACCAGCGCCGAACTGGCGAAGAACAGGATGAACATGGGCAGGATGGCAGCCATCTGGGCCGTCTGGGGATCCTTGACCGCCAGGCCCACCGACGCATAGACCCAGGTGAAGGCGTAGCCGAAGAAGATGATCAGGGCGATGCCGCCCACGCAGGCGACGAAGCTGTTGTGGAAGCGGAAGCCGACGAGCAGTCCGAGTCCGATGATGAAGGCGAGGGCCAACACGCTCCGGCACAGGTCGGCCAACGTACGCCCGGCAAGGAAGGCCGACCGGGCCATCGGAAGACTTCGGAAGCGGTCGATCATCCCCGCCTGGAGATCCTGGGCCAGCGCCAGTGCGGTGGTCATGCCCCCGATGAGCACCGCCTCGAGGAAGATCCCGGGGACGATGTAGTCCACGTAGTCGACCCCGGGGATCTTGATCGACCCACCCAGCACGTAGCGGAACAGCAGCAGGATGATGGTGGGCTGGACGATCGACATGAACAGCAGCTGTGGCGTGCGGACGATCCGCAGGAGGTTCCGCTTGGTGACTCCCCCGATGTCGCGGAAGTAGAGCCTCGGTGTCATCGGGACGAAGGTGGCCGCCAGTCGCCTGGTGGCAAGGTCGGTCACCGGGGGGCACCGTGTCGCAGGGAGTCCGCCACCGATCCGGTGTCGGTACCGGTCGAATGCCCGGTGAGCGCCAGGAACACGTCGTCGAGCGACGGTCTCCGGATCCCGAGGTCCTCGAGCTCGATGCCGCTGTCGTCGAGGACCCTCCCCGCGGCGATGAGCGATCGCGGCCCGTCCCGGACGGGCAGGCTCACCTGGTTGAGGTCCCGGTCGATCCGCGGCGGCTTGCTGCCGACGCCGGCGACCAACGTGGCGACACGACCGAGCTCGTGGGCGTCCGAGACCCGGATCTCCAACACGTTGCCGCCGAGGTGGTCCTTCAGCTCGTCGGCCGTCCCCCGCGCCACGACACTCCCGGTGTCGATGACCACGATCCCGTCCGCCAGATGCTCGGCCTCCTCCATGTACTGCGTGGTGAGCAACACCGTGGTCCCTTCGGCGACGAGCTCCTCGATGAACGCCCACAGATCGTTGCGGGTGCGGGGGTCGAGCCCGGTGGTCGGCTCGTCGAGGAACAGCACGGGGGGCTCCCCGATGAGGCTGGCCGCCAGGTCGAGGCGACGGCGCATGCCGCCCGAGTAGGTCTTCACCGGCCTGTTGCCCGCGTCGGTGAGCGTCATGCGCGCCAGTGCCTCCTCGGCCCGGCGCCGGTACTCCGACTTGTCGAGGTGGTAGAGGAGACCGACGAGTTCGAGGTTCTCACGCCCGGTGAGCAATTCGTCGACGGCGGCGTACTGACCGGCCAGCCCGATCATCGACCGGATCACCTTGGCGTCGGTCTGGACATCCAGGCCGGCCACCCGGGCTCGACCGCCGTCCGGGGCGAGGAGGGTGGTGAGGACACGGATGAGTGTCGTCTTGCCGGCACCGTTCGGCCCGAGCAGCGCCAGCACGCTTCCGGCCTCGACCGTGAAGGAGACGTCGTCCAGCGCCACCGTGGACCCGAACCGCTTGGTCACGCTCTCGACTTCGACCGCTGCGTCCACTGCGTCCGATCAGATTGGGGACCAGTCCCTGCCGCAAGGGTAACCGCGTCCGGCCGAAGCCCAGCTCGGCGGTCGGAGTCCGGTGACTCCGCCACGGGGTTGTGCCCCTCGGCCCTGGGGCACCGGACGAGCGGACGGGGCTCGTGGCCATGGTGACCATCGGCCCTACCGCCGCCGGGGCCCCGCACGCGAGACTCTCACCATGGCCAAGAATGAGACCACCGCCAGGAACGAGACCACTGCAGGCACGGGAAAAGGCCCGGCCGTCGCGGCGAGCACGACCGGAAAGGGCTCCGGTGGCAAGCACCGGGTCGTCGTCGGGACCGATGGTTCGGCCAACGCCGGCAGAGCCGTGGCCTGGGCCGCCGCTCAGGCGTTGCGCACGGGCAGCGTCCTGGAGGTGGTCACCGGCTTCGGCTCCGGCTACGTGCTCACCAAGCCGAGCGACGCCAAGCGGGCCATGAGCCAGGTGCTCGACTCGGCACAGGACATCGCCGAAGCCGCCGCGCCCGGTGTCGTCGTCAAGCGCAAGAGCTTCCAGGGCTCACCCGAGTCGCTGCTGATCCAGGAGGCCGGGGCGGCCGATCTTCTCGTCGTCGGCTCGCGGGGCCTGGGGGGGTTCAAGGGCCGCCTGCTCGGCTCGGTGAGCCGGCGCTGCGTGCACCGGGCACCCTGTCCCGTGCTCGTGGTCAGGGGCCCCGACGACGACGCGGCGGGACCGGCCGAGGGCGGCACCCCGGCGGCCGGCCCCGACGGTGGGCCGGCATCGGACGAACCGAAGCCCGGGCGCCCGAGGGTCGTGGTCGGCATGGACGGCTCCCCCTCGTCCATCGCCGCCGCCGAGTGGGCCGCCCGTCAGGCAGAGTTGACGGACGCCGTGCTCGAGGTGGTGATGGCGTGGGAGCTGCCGACCAGCTACGGCATGTCGCTCCCCATCCCCTCCGACTGGGATCCCGACCACGACACCGGGGTCCTCCTCGAGAAGGCGCTCGAACCGGTCCGCGACGAGTATCCGGACGTGGAGATAGAGGCGGCGGTCGTCGAAGGTCACCCGTCGATGATCCTCGAGAAGGCGTCGAACGGCGCCGACCTCCTCGTCGTCGGCAGCCGGGGCCACGGTGAACTCACCGGGATGCTGCTCGGTTCGGTCAGCGAGCACTGCGTCGTCCACGCCAACTGCCCGGTCCTCGTGCTGCGCGACCGGTCCGACGCCCCGGGCGGGGACGGCACCGACGAGCGGGACGCAGGATCGACGACCGGCTCCTGACGCCCCGAACCTGACGAGGATCAGCCGGGGTCGAGGGACCTGGGCCAGCCCACCTCAGTCAGGGGCATCCTCGACCATCGATGCCATCTCGTCCGCGTCGAACACCCGGGACCTGATGACGAAGTGCGCGTCGTCGCCGGCCGGCAAGGAGAACCCCTCGGGCGCCCCCTCGCCGACGTCCACGATGAGCTGGGTGTGCTTCCAGACCTCCCACTGGCGCCGATCAATGTAGAACGGGGCGCCGCCGACGCGTCCCAGCAGCACGTCGTGATCGCCGATCACCAGCTCACCGTCCTCGAAGCACAGGGGGAGGCTCCCGTCGCAGCATCCCCCGGACTGGAAGAACATGACAGGACCCCGCTCGGACTCCAGCCGGCCGATCGCCTCGAGCGCGGCAGACGTCGCCGTGACGCGCTCCACCGTCCCCTTCCCTGCCATCGGCACCGGACTCCGGCTCAGAAGAAGCCGAGTGGCTTGGTGCTGTAGCTCACGAGGAGGTTCTTGGTCTGGGAGTAATGCTCCAGCATCATCTGGTGGTTCTCCCGGCCGACGCCCGAGATCTTGTAGCCGCCGAAGGCGGCACCGGCCGGGTAGAGGTGGTAGCAGTTGGTCCACACCCTGCCGGCCTTGATGGCACGGCCCATCCGATAGGCCAGGTTGCCGTTGCGGGTCCACACCCCGGCCCCCAGGCCGTAGAGGGTGTCGTTGGCGATCGCCACCGCGTCTGCCTCGTCCTTGAACGTGGTGACGGCCAGCACCGGTCCGAAGATCTCCTCTTGGAAGATGCGCATGGCATTGTGGCCCTTGAGCACCGTGGGCTCGTAGTAGTAGCCGCCCTCGAGGTCTCCGCCCACCTCGGTCCGGTTCCCACCGATGAGGCACTCGGCACCCTCCTGGCGGCCGATGTCCACGTACGAGGCGATCTTCTCCATCTGCTGGACCGAGACCTGCGGGCCGATCATGGTGGCCGGATCGAGCGGGTTCCCCTGGGTGATCAGCCGGATCCGTGCCAGGCAGCGCTCCATGAAGCGGTCGTAGATCGATTCGTGCACCAGGGCCCGTGACGGGCAGGTGCACACCTCGCCCTTGTTGAAGGCATAGAGCACCAGCCCCTCGATCGCCTTGTCCAAGAAGTCGTCGTCCTCGTCCATCACGTCGGCGAAGAAGATGTTCGGCGACTTGCCGCCCAGTTCGACGGTGGAGGGGATGAGGTTCTCCGCCGCGTACTGCATGATCAGCCGTCCGGTGGTCGTCTCCCCCGTGAAGCCGATCTTGGCGATGCGCGGGCTCGAGGCGAGGGCCTTGCCGATCTCACCACCGGGACCGGTCACGATGTTGAGCACGCCGGGGGGGACCACGTCCCCGATCACCTCGGCCAGCTTCAGGATCGACCACGGGGTGGGTGACGCCGGCTTGACCACGGTGCAATTGCCGGCGGCGAGCGCCGGTGCGATCTTCCACGCCGCCATCAGTATCGGGAAGTTGAACGGGATGATCTGGCCGACCACTCCGAGTGGCTCGTGGAAGTGGTAGGCGACGGTGTCCTTGTCGATCTCGGTCGACCGGCCCTCGAGCGACCGGGTGGCACCGGCGAAGTACCGGAAGTGGTCGACGGCCAGCGGGAGGTCGGCCGCCAGGGTCTCCCGCACCGGCTTGCCGTTCTCCCAACTCTCGGCGACGGCGAGCATCTCGAGGTTGGCTTCGAGGGCATCGGCGATCCGGTTGAGGACCGCGGCACGCTCGGTGAGCGACGACTCGCCCCACGCGTCCTTCGCCCGGTGGGCGGCGTCCAGTGCCAACTCGACGTCCGCCTTGGTCGACCTGGCCACCTCGCAGAAGGGCTTGCCGTTGACCGGGCTGACGTTGGTCATGTAGCGACCCTCGACGGGGGCGACCCACTCGCCCCCGATGTAGTTCTCGTACCGGGGCTTCACGTCCACGATGCTGCCGGGCCGGCCGGGCGCCACGAACGGGACCGCCGCCGTCGGGGTCTCGACCGTCTCTTGGTCTGTGGTCAGTGTCATGGGGTCCTCCACTCGTCGACGAGCCGGCCAGACCGGATCCACGGGGATTCGGCGTCACATCGCCGGTGCGTTGCTCTCCGTTCCACGGTAGATACGGCGCCGGCCCCCGAACCAGGGCCGAAGGTCCCATCCCCGGGATCAGCGATCCCCGGGGCGGGCCCCGTCACCGCGACACTTCGGTGGCACCATGGGGGCCATGACCGCCATCACCGGGTTGCACCACGTCCGGGTTCCCGTCACCGACCTGGACACCAGCACGGACTGGTACGCGTCGGTGTTCGGCTTCGAGCTCGATCTCTACGTCGAGGAGGAGGCGGGACCCATCGGTGCCATCCTCCACCACCCCACGGGAGTCGTCCTCGCCCTGCACATCGAGCCGACGAGGGCGGCCGCGCTCCGCGGCTTCAGCGTCGTGGGCCTCGCCGTGGCCAGCACCGCCGACCTCGAACCGTGGATCGCCCGACTGGATCGGCTCGGATCGACCCACAGCGCCGTCACGAAGGGCCACCTGGGCTGGTTCCTCGACGTCATCGATCCCGACGGTCTGGTGGTCCAGCTGCACACATCGGCGCAACCCGACGCCGGAGAGGCCTGAACGAGGCTGCCCGGATCGGCGCTCCCGGGCCGGTGCCGCTGCTCAGGCCCGATCCGCCGACCGGACCACCACGAGCGGACAGTGGGCGTGGATGGCCAGATGGTGGCCGACCGAGCCGAGCAGCAGCCCGGCGAATGCGCCGAGGCCCCTCGAGCCGACCACGAGGAGCTGCGCCGAACGGCTGGCCTCGACCAGGGCCACGGCAGGCGGATCCTCGCTCGTCGTCCCGGCCACCACCAACCCGGGGGCGGTGGCCGCGACATGGTCGACCGCCGCGTCGACCACCAGCGAGGCCCGCTCGGCGATCCCCACATCCACGCTGTAGACGAACCCGGACGTCCCCGGGAACACCCAGGAGCTGACGATGTCGATGCGGGCATCGCTTCGGCGGGCCTCGTCGATGGCCCAGTCGAGTGCCCGGCTCGAGCCCGCGGAGCCGTCGACCCCGACGACGATACGGCTCCTCCCCTCCCCCCGGTCCCCCGGAGCCGTTGCCTCCGGGGGACGGATCACCGCAACCGAGCACGGAGCGTGGGTGAGGCAGTGCTGGCCGACCGAACCGAGGAGCAGGTCACGGAAGCCACCGAAGCCACGTGACCCGACCACGAGGAGATCGGCACCCCGGCTCGCCTCGATGAGGGCGTACGAGGCGGCTTCCCCGCTCAGGACGTGGTCGACGATCACACCGGGATGCTGGGCCGCCAGCCGGGATTCGGCCTCCCTGGCCAGATCGTGGGCATCCTCGTGTTTGGTGATGGCTCCGGTGATCCCCCCAAAGGACCAGGCCACGACCACGGTCACCGGCGCACCGGCCCGCTCGGCCTCCGCCGCGGCCCAGTCGAGCGCCAAGGACGCGCCGGGGGATCCGTCCACGCCGACGACGATGCGACCAGGATGCCCGGCCCCTTCCGGACCACCGCCTTCCTCCTCGCTGCCTGCCTTCATTCCGTGCCTCCGCTCATCGCTTGCCTCCGCCCATGAACTCCGCCGATCGCTCCGTCGCCCTTCGCCGATACTCGGGCAGCCGGACCCTTCCGCTGCTCCCATTGTCGAGGGGCGTCCCCCGCAACGGCAGGGCCGAAGGTCCATCCGACCCCGGTGTGGGGCGGCCGTGGGCGTAAGGACGTTCGGCCCTAGCGTCGCACCAGCCGTTGCCTCAGGCTTGCGTGAAGAGCTTCGCACGAGGAGGAACACGATGGCTGGGACACGAACGAACGGCAGTGGCGGCGGGTCGGGGGGCGCCGGACAGGACCGGGGCGACCTCCTCCAACAACTGGGCAACGCCCTCGACGGGTGGCGGGCGAAGATCGACGAGCTCCGGGTCCAGCTCGACCTGGCGGATCTCGACGTGCGCGACGAGATCCGCAAGCGGCTCGACACGGCGCAGAACGTCTACCTCGCCGCCCGGTCGCGGCTGTCGGACGCCCAGAAGGATGCCGGCGCCAACCTGGGCACGGTCCGCCAGGGGGTGGAGCAGCTGTTGGGCGATCTGCGCCAGGCGTACGACAGCGCCGAGGCCGTGGTCCGGCGTAGCCGAGCGAGCTGAGGGAAGAGCGGAGGGAAGGCCGCATTCTGCCGGCACCACGGCGGTGAGGCCTGCGGCAGGGTTTGTGCCGCGGTCCCCCGTCCGCATGGCCGGCGGGGGATTCGACTTCGTTGACCCCCCTCTGCAGAACGACCATGACCACGCCAGCGGGCCCATGGAGGAGAATGACATGTATGCGAACGTCGGAGACCGCATCATCATCCACGGACACCGGTCAGGGGAGCCCGACCGTGACGGTGAGATCCTGGAGGTGCAGGGCCAAAGCGGGGCCCCGCCGTACCTCGTTCGATGGGGCGACAGCGGACACGAGGCGATCTTCTTTCCGGGGTCCGATGCCACGGTCCAACATTTCGGGAGTGAAACGACCGGCGGGGGTCCACGATGACGAGCAGGTCGGCTTGCGACGCACCATAGAGGGGTCCGGGCGGTCCTGGGCCGGTGTCGAGCCGGTCGACGTCCCGGCTCCGTCCTGACCCACTGCTCCCCATGATCGAACCACAGGAAGCCCCACCGACGTCGCGCCCGCCGTTCCCCTTCGAACAGGTCGCCGCGGTGATCTTCGACATGGACGGGGTGGTGACCGACACCGCGTCCCTGCACTCCCGTTGCTGGAAGCTCGTCTTCGACGACTATCTGGGGAGCCTCCCGGAGACGGCCGGAGCCGATCTCCGCCCGTTCGACGACGACGACTACCTGCGCTTCGTCGACGGCAAGCCACGCTACGACGGCGTGGACAGTTTCCTGGCCTCCCGACATCTGCACCTCGAGCTCGGGTCACCGTCGGACCCGCCGGGCCACGGGACGGTCTGCGCACTCGGGAACCTGAAGGACCGTGAGTTCGAGCGCATGGTGGCGGAGGACGGCGTGACCGTCTTCGACTCCACCGTCGGCCTCATCCGATCCCTCCGGGCCCACCGGGTCCGCACGGCGCTGATCTCGTCGAGCAGGCATGCACGGGCCCTGCTGGAGTCGGCGGGCATCGACGATCTCTTCGATGCCATCGTGGACGGCATCGACTCGGACGCCCTCCATCTGCCCGGCAAACCCGACCCCACCATCTTCCTCACCGCGGCACGTGCCGTGTCGACCCCGGCGTCCCGCGCCGCCATCGTGGAGGATGCCATCGCCGGCGTCCAGGCCGGGCGCCGGGGGTCCTTCGGGCTCGTCATCGGCATCGACCGCGGGCACCATGCCGAGGAGCTGCTGGCCCAGGGGGCGGACCTCGTCGTCGGGGATCTGTCCGCACTCCGATGGCGCTTCTCCCCCTCGGAGGGGTCACGGTGAGCGAACGGCGGGTGGACGAGACCGAAGGCCACCCGAACGGCGACCCCGAGGTGGTCGACGAGTGGGTGCTCCGCTACAGCAAGGTCGAACCGGCCAGCGAGGGGCTGAGGGAATCACTCTGCACCCTGGGGAACGGCTACTTCGCCACCCGCGGCGCGGCGCCGGAGGCCGTGGCCGACGACGTCCACTACCCGGGGACCTACGTGGGCGGGCTGTACAACCGCCTGTCGACCCTGGTGGCCGATCGGGAGGTGGAGAACGAGAGCAACGTCAACCTCCCCAACTGGCTCGTCACCGGATTCAAGATCGACGACGGCCCGTGGTTCGACCTCGCCGAGGTCGACGTCCTCGACTTCCGTCAGGAGCTCGATCTCCGGCGATCGGTCCTGAGTCGCTGGATCCGGGTCCGCGACAGGGACGGTCACCAGACCCAGATCGAACAGCGCCGGTTCGTCAGCATGTCCGACCCCCATGTTGCGGGGCTGGAGACCGTCATCACCCCCGAGAACTGGTCGGGCCACCTGACCGTCCGCTCGGGCATCGACGGAAGGGTCGTCAACGGTGGGGTCCCCCGCTACCGCAATCTCGACGCCGTCCACCTGGTCGACACCGCCACCGAGGCGGTGGATGCCGAGACCGTGACACTGGTCACCCGCACCACTCAGTCGAACGTCCGCGTCGCCGAGGCGGCGAGGACCAGCATCACCCGCGGAGGGTTGCCGGTCGAACCGAGCCGCACGGTGGTCGAGGAGCCGGGATTCATCGCATTGGACCTGGGCATCGACGCCGAGGCCGCCGAGGCTGTCACCATCGAGAAGGTGGTGACGCTGTTCACCTCGTCGGACCGCTCGATCAGCGAGCCCCTGCTCGAGGCGCTCACCAGGATCGCCCGCGCCACCGACTTCTCGAAGCTCCTGCGCGCCCACGTGGAGGCCTGGGACGACCTCTGGAGACGCTTCTCCCTCCAGATGGAGGGGGACGGCGGCTTCACGCAGCTGACGCTCCACCTCCACATCTTCCACCTGCTCCAGACCACGTCGCGCAACACCATCGACCTCGACGTCGGAGTCCCCGCCCGGGGCCTGCACGGTGAGGCCTACCGGGGCCACGTGTTCTGGGACGAGTTGTTCATCTTCCCCTATCTGACCATGCACCTCCCCGAGCTGGTCCGGTCGCTGCTGCTGTACCGCTTCCGCCGGCTGCCCGAGGCACGGTGGGCGGCGGCACAGGCCGGCGCCTCCGGGGCCATGTACCCCTGGCAGAGCGGCAGCAACGGCCGGGAGGAGACCCAGACACTGCACCTCAACCCGCTCTCCGGCCGGTGGCTGCCCGACGCCTCCCATCTCCAACGACACATCAATTCGGCCATCGCCTACAACATCTGGCACTACTTCCAGGCCACGGCGGACTTCGAGTTCATGATCTCCTACGGAGCGGAGATGATCTTCGAGATCAGCCGGTACTGGGCGAGTGTCGCCCGCTACGACCCCGGCCTGGACCGCTACGAGATCAAGGGGGTGATGGGTCCCGACGAGTACCACGACGGCTACGCCGGGGCTCCCGAACCGGGGCTGGACAACAACGCCTACACCAACGTGATGGCCGTGTGGGTGCTGTGCCGGGCGCTCGAATTGATCGAGCTGCTCCCCGAGCCGAGACGGAGCGAACTGCGCGAGGAGCTGTCCCTCGACGATGCGGAACTGGCCCTCTGGGAGGACGTGAGCCACAAGATGCGGGTCGTTCGCCACGGGGACGGGGTGATCAGTCAGTTCGAGGGGTACGAGGCGCTCGCCGAGCTGGACTGGGACGCCTACCGCGACCGATACGGAGACATCTCCCGTCTCGACCGCATCCTCGAAGAGGAGCACCTCAGCCCCAACTCGTACAAGGCGTCCAAGCAGGCCGACGTCCTGATGCTGTTCTACCTGCTGTCGGCGGACGAGCTCCAGGCCATCTTCGACCGGCTCGGGTACGACTTCGACGAGGCGTGCATCCCGACGACCATCGACTACTACCTGCAGCGCACCAGCCACGGATCCACCCTCAGCCGGGTCGTCCACGCCTGGGTGGTGGCCCGGTCCGATCGCGAGCGCTCCTGGGAGTTCTTCGAGGACGCCCTCCGGAGCGACCTCGACGACACCCAGGGTGGCACCACCGCCGAAGGCGTGCACCTGGGGGCGATGGCCGGCACGGTGGACCTGCTGGGCCGGTGCTACCTGGGCATCGAGATGAGGGACGGCGTCATCTGGTTCGATCCGCTGCTCCCCGCCGAGGTGCGCAGCCTGTCACTCGGCATCCGCTACCGCCGGCAATGGCTGACGGTCAGCGCCGAGCAGGGTCGGTTCACCGTGGAGCTCGGCGACTGGGGTGAGGGGACCGTCCTGGTCGGCCTGGACGGTGACGTGGCCGAGCTCGGCCCGGGCGAGCGACGGCAGATGGATCTGTGAGCCGGCGCCGGACCCCCGCCTCCCGGGCCGTGCCGGACGGTCGATGACGGTGCCATGACCTTCGTCGGGCTGATCCTCCGCAACCTCTGGGCGAAGAAGGCCCGTTCCCTGGGTCTGGCCTTCGCCGTGGCCATCGCCGTCATGGCGGTCGTCACCCTGGACGTCACCAGCAGTGGACTCGAGCAGTCGGCGGCGGCCGTCATCTCGGTGGGCAAGGCCGACTTCACCGTGTCGCAGAAGGGGGCGGCCGACATCCTGGCGAGCACCATCGACCGCGAGGAACTGACCAAGCTGGCGCAACAGCCGGGCGTGGCCAGCGTGGTGGGCGTGCTGGTGGAGACCCAGGACATCAACGCCGACAATCCCGTGTTCATCGAGATCGGCATCAATCCGGGCGATCTCGCTGCGTTCGGGGTCAAGGTGGTCTCCGGCCGGCCGTATTCGCCGACAGCCACCAACGAGGTGATGCTGGGCTGGCGGGCCGCGGCCAACCTGGGGCTTCGGGTCGGCGATCAGTTCAAGGCCAACGGCACGTCGAACACCGTCGTGGGGATCTTCTCGACCGGCAACTCGTTCGGCGACGCCGGGGCCATGTTTCCGCTCCCGGCCGTCCAGGGATACAACCGGGTCGACGGGATCGTCACGTTGGCGTTCGTCAAGGTCCAACCCGGCGCCACCATCGGGGCGGTCGCCGACCACATCGACTACGCCCAGCCCGAGCTGACGACCATCAGGACCGCATCCCAGTTCGGGCGGGCCGATCAGAACCTGGTCTACCTGCAGGCGGCGGTCAACGGGAGCACGATCCTGGCCATCCTCATCGGTGCGGTCATCGTGGGGAACACCATGCTCCTGTCCCTCTTCGAGCGGACCCGGGAGTTCGGGCTCCTGCGGGCGATCGGGTGGACCCGGAAACGGACGGTCGGCCTGTTGCTCGGCGAGAGTCTGCTGCTGGCCTTCGTCGGGGCTGCGCTCGGCGTGGGGCTCTCCTTCGTCGTGGCCGCGGTGCTGTCCCGCGCCCCCCAGCTGCGCGGGGTCCTGCATCCGAACTTCACCGAGGGAGCGTTCTGGAGGGCCCTGTTCACCGCCCTGGTCATGACCCTGATCGGCGCCCTCTATCCGACGACCAGAGCGGCGCTGCTCTCCCCGCTCAAGGCACTCAGCTATGAGTAGCCCGACCGGCACAGAGCTCGCCGTCGACGCCTCCCGGGTGAGCCGGACCTACCCCGGCGACGTCCGTGCGCTCACCGGCATCGACCTCCAGGTGGCCTACGGTGAGTCGGTGGCCATCACCGGCCCGTCGGGCTGCGGCAAGTCCACGCTCCTCCATCTGCTGGCCGCCATCGACACACCGACGGCGGGCACGGTGACCGTCGCCGGCAACGACCTGGCCACCGTGCGCGACCCCAGTGGGTACCGTCGGCGGGAAGTCGGCCTCGTCTTCCAGTTCCACAATCTGTTGCCGCAGCTGTCAGCACTCGACAACGTCGAGCTGCCCATGTTCGGCACCCACCGGTCAGGCCGTCAGCGGACAGCCCGAGCCCGTCTCCTGCTCGGGGACGTGGACCTCGGCGGCCGGGAACACCGGCTCCCGACTGAGTTGTCCGGGGGCGAACGCCAGCGGGTGGCCATCGCTCGTGCGCTGGCCAACGAACCGAGGATCCTCCTCGCCGACGAGCCCACCGGCAGTCTGGACTCGGCGTCGACGGGCCGTTTCCTGGATCTGCTCGAGCGGCTCGGCGACGAGGGGATGACCATCGTCATGGTCACCCACGACCCCGAGGTGGCGGCTCACGCCCACCGCATCATCGACATGCGCGACGGCACCATCGTGGGCGAGACCTTGACCACGCGGGGATGACGGCGCGGTGATCACGATGCGGTGATCACCGGGAACTCGGGCCGGCCGGCGGCGAGCGGGCGGCGACCGGCCATACGCCGATGGACGGCCCGTGGACGGTTCGTACCGGCGGATCCTGTCAGGCGTATGGGTCGTCAGGCCGCGGCATGGGGGCGGGCGACGACCACCGAACAGTGGGCATGGCGGGCACACTGATGGGCGACCGAGCCGAGGCGGGCGTCCCGAAAGCCACCGTGGCCCTCGGAGCCGACCACGAGGAGATCGGTGTCCTGGCACGCCTCGAGCAGGGCCGGGACCGTGGCGTTGAACGCCGCCTGGACCGTGAACGGGACGTCCGGCGCCAGCCGCTCCGCATGCTCGGTGGCGGCGTCGATGATCTCCTTCGCCACCACGTCGTAACCCTGCTCCGGCCCCGCCACGATGGCGTGGATGGGCGGGGACTGCCAGGCGAAGACGGCCTCGACCGACGCCGAGCGGACGTGGGCCTCGTCGAGCGCCCACCGCAGGGCCCGCGTCGAACCGAGCGAGCCGTCGATGCCCACGACGATCCGGGGTCTCGCCGGCAGGAAGTCGGGGTCATCGGCGTCCGAGTGGACGATGGCCACCGGGCACTGGGCGTACTGGATGCACTGGTCGCTCACCGACCCGAGGAGCAGCTCGTCGAACCCTCCCCGACCGCGGGAGCCGACCACGAGCAACTCGGCCGACCGGCTGGCGCTGGTGAGCACCATGGCCGCCGGCCATTTGACCACCTCGCTGTGGACCAGGACCGACGGGTGCCTCGTGGCCACCAGCCCCACCGCCTCGTCCACGACGGCCTCGGCCGGCGTGACGCCGGACGACCCGGACTCGTACCAGCCGGGCACGTTCTCGACCTCGTCGACCTCGGCGAAGAGGATCCTGAGGAGTGAGCCACGGCGCTTGGCCTCGTCGGCCGCCCACTTGAGCGCCAGCCGAGCGTGCGCCGACCCGTCGACTCCGACCACGATGGCCCGTCCGTCCTGGTTGCCCTGTCCGTGCTGGCCGTCGTACGACATGTCGGTCCCTTCGCGATCTCTGCCCGTGGTTGGTTCAGGCGCGCCCCTCAGTGGGTCCGGACGATCTCCGGCCGGCCGGCTCGGGCGGCCTTCCACTCGTCGGCCGTCATGGCGACGTCCTCGATCAGGTAGGGGCTGAGTGCCGGACTGTTCGAACGGTGCCTGCCCGCCTGCAAACGACCGCCATGCTTCGGATGTGTCATGACTGCCTCCTCGGGTACCGGGCACACACGTGTGCCACTCCCCTATTTCACGTCAGCTCCGCCCCGAGGCATAGGGCCATTGGTCCCGCAAAGTGACATCCGTTCGGCGGTGCGCCGGCAGTGTGCCACCGCTCGGCCGGTGCGCCGGTGCGCCGGTACGCCCGGGTCCGGCAGGGCACGGGGGCGGGGGCGGCCCGTCAGGTGCCGGTGGCGTCCGTCCGACGTTCCAGCTCGGACCGCTCCTCCAGCCGGGCGGCGTAGGTGGCCGCCTGGGTGCGGCGCTCCATGCCCAACTTGGCCAGGAGGTTGGACACGTAGTTCTTCACGGTCTTCTCCGCCAGGTACAACGTGTTGGCGATCTGGCGGTTGGTCTGCCCCTCGGCGATCAGATCGAGGATCCGACGTTCCTGTGGCGTGAGCGTGGCCAGCAGGGGATCCTGCTCGACGCCCTTACGGATTCCCTCGAGGACACGCTCGGTGAGCTCGGGGTCGAGCAGCGACTCCCCTCCGGCCACGCGCCGGATATCGCCCACCAGGTCCGTGGCCGCTACCTGCTTCAGCACATATCCCGCCGCTCCCGCCATGATGGCGGCGACGAGCGCCTCGTCGTCGGCGTAGGAGGTGAGCATGACGCAGGCGATCTCCGGCCAGTTCGACCGGATCTCACGGCAGACCTCGATGCCGCTGCCGTCGGGCAGGCGCACGTCCAGGATCGCCACATTCGGCTTGGTGGGAGGTATCCGGTCCAGTGCCTCAGCAACCGTCCCGGCTTCGCCCACGACGACGAGGTCGTCCGCCGAGGAGATGAGTGACCGCAGCCCGGTTCGCACGATCTCGTGATCATCGAGGAGGAAGACACCGATCGTCGTCACGCCACCGTCCTCACGCGTAGGCCCGTCCGGGGCCTTCGGTCACCGATTTCACCGTTTCACCTTCGTCACGCCTGCAGCCGCTGCCCTGGATCCGCCCGGTTCTCAGCAGGGCTAGTGTTGATCGCGGGTGACCTGGGTGATCCTAGTTGCTCCTGGCGATGGAGGACTCCGTGCCGTATCGATCCATCGAAGATCCCGTAAAGCTCCGTCGTGTCCTCGAGGCCACACTGCTGCTCGAGGCGGATCTCGAGCTCCCCTCCCTGCTCCGTCACATCGTCGAAGAGGCCTGTTCGATGACCAATGCGCACTACGGGGCGCTCGGGGTCCTGAACGACCAACGGACGGCGCTGGCCGAGTTCATCACCGTCGGGCTCACCGACGAAGCCGAGGACCGCATCGGTGTCCGGCCCACCGGGCGGGGGGTCCTGGGCCTCCTGATCACCGATCCGCAGCCGCTCCGCCTGGCGTCACTGGGCTCGCACCCGGAGAGCCACGAGTTCCCCGAGGGCCATCCTCCGATGACGTCGTTCCTCGGCGTCCCCATCAAGGTCCGGGACGAGGTCTACGGCAACCTGTACCTCACGGACAAGCTCGGCTGGTCCGAGTTCACCGCCGACGACGAGTCGCTCGTCGGCGCGCTGGCGGTGACCGCCGGCATCGCCATCCAGAACGCCCGTCTCCACAGCCGGGTCCAGGAGGTCGCCGTCTACGAGGAACGGGACCGCCTGGCCCGGGACCTGCACGACACCGTCATCCAGCGGCTCTTCGCCATCGGACTGTCCCTCCAGAGCATGGCCGGCAATCCGGCGGCGGCCAGCATCGCCGACCGGCTGAACTCGACGATCACCGACGTGGACGACACCATCCGACAGGTCCGGACCAGCATCTTCGAGCTCGGATCGGACGATCTCCACCAGGGGGTCCGGTCCGCCGTCCTGTCCGTGGTCCACGAGCTGAGCGACGTCGTCGGATTCGACGTGCGGGTGACCTTCGAGGGCCCGGTCGACACCGCCATCGGTGACCAGATCGCCGAGCATCTCCTGGCCACGATCCGCGAGGCGGTGACCAACATCGGGCGCCACGCAGAGGCCACCGAGGCCATGCTCTCGATCAGTGCCGACAGCCGCCGGTGCCTGCTCCAGGTCACCGACAACGGCCGCGGCCTCGATCCCGGTCAGGAGAGCGTGAGCTCCGGAGGGCTCGGACTCGTCAACCTGCGACGCCGTGCGGAGAAGCTGGACGGAACGTTCACGCTGGAGAGCCCCGAGTCCGGTGGCACGGTGCTGACCTGGCAGGTGCCGATCAACAAGAAGTAGCCGGCGGCGGTCGACGGGTCCTGGTCGCCCGCGCCACCGGGGCGATGGTGACGTTCGGCCCTACCCGGTCGAGGGTGGCCGGGGCACGCTGGAGCGGTGACGGAGGATGCCGGGCCGAATCGGAAGGGCACGGGTAGCCCGAAGGGACCGCCCCGGCCGAGTCCCCACACGCCGGTCGCCGGTCACGGGCACAGCGTGGCGATGGGCAGGGTGCTGGGTATCCCGGTGCGCCTCCATTGGACGTTCTTCCTGCTCATTCCCTTCGTGGTGGCCCTGGACTGGCGCCTCGGGGTGGATGCCGTCGTGGGCGGGCTGGTCTGGCTCGTCGCCCTCTTCGCCTCAGTCGTGGTCCACGAGGTGGCCCATTGCGTGGTGGCCCGGGGACGGGGCGCCCGTGTGCTGGGTATCGTCCTCTTCCCGCTGGGTGGCCTCTCTCGTGTGGAGTCCATGCCCGAGGCCCCCGAGGACGAGCTGGCCATCGCCATCGTCGGGCCACTGACCAGCCTCGGCCTCGGGACGATGTTCCTCGTCACCGGCCTGGTCCTCGGGGCCCACGTGTGGCCCCCCACGTTGTTCGTGGGCAGTTGGTGGGCACGGCTCGGCTGGCTCAACCTGCTCCTGGGCGCCTTCAACCTGCTGCCGGCACTGCCCATGGACGGAGGTCGGGTCCTCCGGGCCGCGCTGGCGCGCCATCGGAGCGCGCTCGAGGCCACCCTCGTGGCCGGCCGGGTCGCCCGCTATCTCGGCATGGCGATGATCCTCGTCGGCTTCTTCTACGACTTCTGGCTGCTGTTGATCGGCCTCTTCGTGCTCATGGGGGCGCGGGCCGAGGAGCAGGCGGCGCTCCATCCACCACCACGCCCCGATCACGTCGCTGACCGCGGCTCGGATGCCATCGGCTGAGCGTCTCCACGGATGCCGGCGGCTCAGGCCTCCTTGACCACCGCGTACCAGATCCGATGGGCGACCCCCACGATGCCGTCCCCCATCCGGGCGCACCGTCGGTACAGCTCCCGCCGGCCGGTGACCAGACGGATATCGTCGACCTCGAGCAGCGCCGACATCGCGCGGCGGTAGACGTGCTCGATGGCCCGTTGGTGGCGGACGGCCGCGTCGGCGGACTCGGTGGCTTTGTCGGGAGCGGACGCCAGATCGGGGAACGCCCGCACCAGGTCCCGCACCCCCAGCGCGATGAGGTCGATCATCTCGGCCATCGGAGGATCGGGTTCCATGCCCAGCAGCTCGGCCTCGCGAACCAGGTTCGATGCGGCGTTGAGCACCACGTCGAGTCGCTCGGAGAGCTCGTAGATGTCCTCGGGGCTCACCGGCGTCACGAACGCGCTCTTGACCGCCGTGAGCACCTTCCGGCCGGCCAGGTCACCGTCGCCTTCGAGCCCCCGGACGGAAGCGCCCTGGGGGGCGTCGCCCTTCGCCCAGGCGCCGAGCGCGTCCATGCCTCTGACCGTGACCTCCCCCTGTTCGGCCAGGAGCCCGAGCAGATCAGGGGATGCGGGCAGGAACCACCGCCTCATCCGACCAACCTCCACAGCGCGAAGAACGAGGCGCCCAACAGGGCGCTGACCGGCAACGTGACGAGCCATGCCAACCCGATCTCACCCACGACGGCCCAGCGTACGTGGCGCCATCGCTCCCCCGAGCCCACGCCGACGACGGAGGGGGCCACGACGTCGGTCGTGCTGACGGGCGCCCCGACGACGGAGGCGGCGGCGACGATCAGTGACGATGTGCCTTGGCTGACCAGGCCGTCGAGCGAGCGCAGATGGTAGATCCGCCTCCCCAGGGTGCGCACCACCCGCCAACCCCCGAGCAGGGTCCCGAAGGTCAGGAGCAGCGCCGAGGCGAGCGCCACGCCGAAGGGCACGGCGAAGTGCGAGAGGCGGCCGCCGGCGACCAGCGCCGCGGTGATCAGGCCCATGGTCTTCTGGGCGTCGTTGGACCCGTGGGCGAACGCCAGCGTCGCCGAGGTCGCCACCTCGCCTCGACGCACCGGCACCTCCATGGCCCGGGTGCCGCGGCGCAGGGCCCGGCGGGCGACGCGGATGCCGATCATCGCCGCCGGCAACGCGACGGCCGAGGAGAAGAGCAGCCACAGCAGTGAGCCGAACACGCCTTCGGGTCGGATGCCGTCGAGTCCCCCCCAGTGGACGGCGCCGACCCCGCCCTCGGCCAGCGCCGCGCCGGCCAGTGCGCCCACCAGGCAGTGACCGGAGCTGCAGGGGAGGCCCCACCACAGCGTGGCCAGGCTCCACACCAGGGCACCCAGGACGGCGGCACCCAGGACCGCCAGTATCCGGTCCTCGGGCACGTCGATGATCCCGGCCACCGTGGCCGCCACCGCCGTGCCCAGCACGAGTGCACCCACCACGTGGAACACGGCGGCGAGCACCACCGCCGGACCGGGCCGGAGGGCACCGGTCACGATGGGGGCGGCGATGGCGTTGCCCGCGTCGTGGACGCCGTTCACGATCCCGAAGGCGGCGGCGAGCACCAGCACGACCCAGAGCACGGACCGATCATCCCATGGCCCCTGCGACCAGCCCTGGTGCGCGCCGGCCGGGCGGTGACCTTCGGCCCTAGCGGCCGGTCATCGCCGAACGGGACAATGGACCGGGGAGCACGCATCGCCCCCGCCGCGCGGGACGACCCGGCGGGGAAAGGAGTCGCTCCGTGCAGACGGCGTGGGCCAAGGTCGGACCATTCATCGATGGCGCCTGTCGACCCGGGTGGGCGCGCCCCCGGCCGGCAGCCCGGGCGGGGCGGCCATGAAGCGCGTCTCCGAGCGGTCGCTGGTGGCCGCCCTGGCCGCCCTGCCCGGCCCCGAGCCCCGGATTGTCGTCTCCGGCAACTTCGCCTCGCCGATGGTCCTGCTCGCTGCTCTGGGTTCGGCCCGGGAGCGCTGCCGGCTCTTCACCATCAACGCCCAGCCGGACTGGCCCCGATTCCCCGGGTTCATCAACGAGACCCCGTTCGTCGGGCCGGGGATGCGCCACGATCCGGAGCTCGACTACCTCCCCATGCGGCTGTCGCTCGTCCCCCGGCTGTTCGACTCGACACGACCGGTCGACGCCGTGCTCGTCCACACGTCGGTCCCGAGGGACGGAAAGGTCTCGCTGGGGATCGAGGTCAACCTCCTTCCCGCCGCCATCGAGCGGGCGCACCGCCGGGGCGGCCTCGTCGTCGCGCAGATGAACCCCAACATGCCCTACACCTTCGGCGACAGCGAGTTCCCGGTGGATTGGGTCGACCTGGCCGTCGACGTCGACGAGCCGCTGAAGGTGCCGGCCCCCCACGTGGCCGATGATGCCGAGACCGCCATCGGCCAGCAGGTGGCACGCTTCGCCGAGGACGGGGCAACCGTGCAGCTCGGCATCGGTGAGATCCCCGACGTCGCCACCGGCGAGTTGATCTCCCGTCGGAGGCTCGGCGTGTGGTCCGAGATGATCAGCGACGGCGTATTGAGATTGGAGCGGGCGGGTGCCCTCGACCCCGACCGGTCGATCCGGGCCTCGTTCCTCTTCGGCTCTCCGGAGCTCTACGAGTGGGCCCACCTCAACCCGCGCCTGCAGATGGGCCGGACCGAGATCATCAACAGCCCCGATCGCATCGCCGCCCATCCTGGCATGCTGTCGATCAACACGGCCCTGCAGGTCGACCTGTTCGCCCAGGCGAACGCCATGTTCATCAAGGGATCCATCTACTCGGGGTTCGGCGGCCAACCCGACTTCGTCGCCGGCGCCCTCCACTCCTCGGGTGGGCACGCCCTGGTCGCCCTCCGTTCCTGGCACGCCAAGACCGACACCTCGGCGGTCGTGCCGCTCCTGACCAACCCGGTCTCATCCTTCCAGCACACGGCCATGATCAGCGAGCACGGCTGCGCCGAGCTGTTCGGGCGGTCCGAGCACGCCCAGACCCATCTGATCATCGACCAGGTGGCCGATCCGCGGGCCCGGGACCACCTGGCCGACGCAGCCCGTACCCTGGGCCTGCTCCGCGGCCGTCGCGGGACCACCGACCATGCGAGGAGGGAACCGGCATGACCATGCGGATCGGTCTGCTCACCGGCGGCGGGGACTGCCCCGGACTCAATGCGGCGATCCGGGCCGTCGTGAGGGTGGCGACGTCCCAGGGGGACGAGGTCATCGGCTTCCGACACGGATGGCGGGGGGTCGTCGACCGGGAGTACCGGCTGCTGGGACCGGACGAGACGAGAGGGATCCTCCAGCAGGGTGGCACCATCCTCGGCACCGCCCGTTACCACCCCGACCTCCATCAGGGCGGACTGTCGGCGGCGACCTCGGCGGTCGAGGACCTGCGCATCGACGCGCTCGTCGTGCTCGGGGGGGACGGGACGCTCGGGGCCGCGCTGAGCCTCGCCGAACTGGGTGTGCCGATCATCGGCATCCCCAAGACCATCGACAACGACGTGAGCGGCACGAGGCGCTGCATAGGATTCGACACCGCGGTGGCGACGGTGGCCGAGGCCATCGACCGTGTCCACACCACCGGGGAGAGCCACGATCGCCTGATGGTCGTCGAGGTCATGGGCCGGACCACCGGATGGTTGGCGATCTCCGCCGGGCTGGCGGCCGGCGCCGACGCCATGTGCCTCCCCGAGGAGCCGGTCGATCTCGACGAGCTGGCCGGAGCCATCAAGAGGCGCCACGACCGGGGGGCGACGTCGTCGGTCGTGGTCGTCGCCGAGGGCACCCGCTTCCTGGGCCACCCGGCCACCGGTGACCAGTCGCCGGGAATGGCCGCGTCGAACGGTCTCGCCGAGGTGACGGGGTACGAGACCAGACTGACCGTCCTCGGCCACACCCAGCGGGGCGGGCCCCCGATCGCCTCCGACCGGCTGCTGGCCACCCGATTCGGCGTCACCGCCGTCGAGGCGGCCCACCGCGGGGCGTTCCGTCACCTGGTGTCGGCGGTGGGGGACGACGTGGGCCTGGTGCCACTCGACGAGGTGGCGGCGGGGCCGCGTCCGGTTTCCCCCGACATCCTCGAGGTGGCCCGCCAATTGACGGTGGGGTAGACCCCGCCGGTGGCAGAGGCCCCGCCGGCGGGCCGGATCCGCCGTCCACCGCTCCACACGGGACGTTTGGCCCTACCCCCGGCGACGGATGGCGCCGAGGATGGGGGTCACGGGCGAAGTCGGCCCGGCACGATCGATGAGAGGGAGCAGCGATGACGGTTCGTCTGGCTATCAACGGCTTCGGGAGGACCGGTCGCTCACTCCTCCGAGCGGCGCTCGAGCCATCACGCGACCTCGAGGTGGTGGCCATCAACGACCTCGGAGCACCGGAGGCACTGGCCCGTCTGTTCGCCCGGGACTCGGTCCACGGGCGGTACCCGGAAGCGGTGCGCGCCGACGGTGACGCCATGGTCATCGGCGAGCGCCGCATCGCCCTGTTCGCCGAGCCCCAGCCCAAGGCCCTTCCGTGGGACGACCTGGGCGTCGACGTCGTCATCGAGTCGACCGGCAAGAACCGGACCCGGGCCAAGGCCTCGGCGCACCTCGAGGCGGGCGCGGGCCGCGTGGTGATCTCGGCACCGGCCGAGGATCCCGATGCCACCTTCGTGATCGGCGTCAACGAGGACGAGTTCGACCCGGCCAAGGACTTCATCATCTCGAATGCGTCGTGCACGACCAACTGCCTGGCCGTCCTGGTCAAGGTGCTCGACGACGCCTTCGGCATCGTGGACGGCTTCATGACCACCGTGCACGCCTACACCGGCGACCAGCCGGTCGTCGACTCACTGCACAAGGACCCCCGGCGGTCGCGTGGCGCGGCGATCAACATCATCCCCACCACCACCGGGGCGGCACGGGCCACCGGGCTCGTGCTCCCGAGCGTGGCGGGCTCGCTCGACGGGCTGGCGCTGCGGGTGCCGGTCCCCGACGCGTCGATCGTCGACCTCGTCGCCAACGTCGGCGCGGACGTGAGCGTCACGGATGTCAAGGACGCCTACCTGGCCGCATCGGCCTCGGGCCGCCTGTCCGGGCTCCTCGAGTACTCCGAGGAGCCGCTGGTGTCGTCGGACATCGTCGGGTCGCCGGCGTCGTGCACCTTCGACTCGGAGCTCACCATGGCCCACGGACGCCTGGTCAAGGTGCTCGGTTGGTACGACAACGAGTCGGGGTACTCGAGCCGCCTCGCCGATCTGGCTGTCATCGTCGGCGCCGGCCCGACCCGCTAGACGACATCACCGAGTTCGCCACCACTCCCATGTTCCAGGTTCGAATCCACGGCCGGGGCGGCCAAGGAGTGGTCACGGCAGCGGAGCTGCTGGCGGTGGCGGCCTTCGACGAGGGCCGGTACGCCCAGGCGTTCCCCAGCTTCGGCTCCGAGCGGATGGGGGCGCCCGTCGTCTCCTACTGCCGCATCGACGACCACCCGATCCGCACCCGCGAGCCGGTGATGGAGCCCGACGCCCTGATCATCCAGGATGTCACCCTCATCCACCAGGTCGACCTGTTCGCCGGGCTCTCTCCCGACGGCTACCTGCTGGTCAACACGGCCCGGACGCTCGAGGAGCTGGGCCTCGGTGCGGTGGGCCGCCAGCTGCCCCCCGACCACTTGGCCAACTGCCCGGCCACCGACATCGCCCTCGAGCAGCTCGGTCGGCCCCTGCCGAACGCCGCGCTGATCGCCGGGTTCGCCGCGCTGACCGGGATGCTCGCCCTGGCCTCGGTCGACCAGGCGATCCGCCAGCGGTTTCCCGGGGCCGTCGGTGAGCGCAATGTCGTGGCGGCCACCGCAGCGTTCCGGCACGTCAACGCCACCAAGATCGAGACTGCCCGTGCTGCGCCAGATTGAGGGATCCCGTGCCGTGGCGGAGACGGTGGCCCACTGCCGGCCCGAGGTGGTGTGCGCCTATCCGATCTCGCCCCAGACCCACATCATCGAGGCGATCGGCGGCCTGGTGAAGTCCGGCGCGCTGGCGCCGTGCGAGTTCATCAACGTGGAGTCGGAGTTCGCCGCCATGTCGGTGTCGATCGGCGCGTCGGCCGCCGGCGCCCGCGCCTACACGGCCACCGCCAGCCAGGGCCTCCTCTTCATGATCGAGGCCGTCTACAACGCCGCAGGGCTCGGCCTGCCCATCGTGATGACACTGGCCAACCGGGCCATCGGGGCACCCATCAACATCTGGAACGACCACAGTGATGCCATGGCCGTCCGGGACGCCGGCTGGATCCAGCTGTTCGCCGAGACCAACCAGGAGGCAGCCGACCTGCACGTGCAGGCCTTCCGTCTGGCCGAGCAGCTGTCCCTCCCGGTGATGGTGTGCATGGACGGATTCATCCTCACCCACGCGGTCGAGGCCGTCGACGTGCCCGACCAGGACGCCGTCGACTCCTTCCTGCCTCCCTACGAGCCGCGCCAGGTGCTCGACCCCGATGATCCCGTGTCGATCGGTGCGATGGTCGGGCCCGAGGCGTTCGAGGAGGTCCGCTACCTCGCCCACCTGCGTCAGCTCGAGGCCCTCGAGCTGATCCCCGATCTCGCCGCCGAGTTCGAGAGCTGCTTCGGCCGTCGGAGCGGGGGGCTGCTCCACTCCTATCGCACCGAGGACGCCGACACCGTCGTCGTGGCCCTCGGTTCGGTGCTCGGGACCATCAAGGACGCGGTCGACGCCCGCCGCCAGGAGGGTGACCGCATGGGGGTGGTCGGGATCACGTCGTTCCGTCCGTTCCCGAAGGACTCGGTGCGCGAGGCGCTCGCCGGCGCCCGACGGGTCGTCGTCGTCGAGAAGGCGTTCAGCATCGGCTTCGGTGGCGTGCTCTCGACCGATGTGGCCATGGCCACCCACGATGCCGGGTGCAGCCTGCGCACCGTCGTCGCCGGCCTCGGGGGTCGAGCGATCACGCGACGGTCGCTGGAGGGAATGCTGGCCGAGGCCGCCCGGGACGAGCTGCCCGACCTCACCTTCCTCGACCTCGACCACGGTGTCGTCGACCGTGAGTGCGCCCGGATGGCCACCACCCGGCGTTCGGGCCCGTCGGCCGAGCACATGCTGAGGGACGTCGCCGCCGGGACCGGGTGGCTGGGAGGGCCCCGGCCATGAGATCGCAGCCCGTCCGCTTCTACCAGACCGGGAGCTTCGCCGTCGGGAACCGTCTCGTCGACGAGCACGAGCGGACCGTCCAGTCCGATCCGGGCCGGAGCAACTCGCTGGACTCGGGCCACCGGGCCTGCCAGGGCTGCGGCGAGGCCCTCGGTGCCCGCTACGCCCTCGACGCGGCGATGCGGGCCACGCAGGGCCGGCTCATCGCCGTCAATGCCACCGGGTGCCTCGAGGTGTTCTCCACCCCCTACCCCGAGACCTCCTGGCGCATCGCCTGGCTGCACTCGCTGTTCGGCAACGCCCCGGCCGTGGCCACCGGGGTGGCGGCGGCGATGAAGGTGAAGGGCCGAACCGACGTGCGGGTGGTCGGACAGGCCGGGGACGGGGGGACGGTCGACATCGGCTTCGGGTGCCTCTCGGGGATGTTCGAGCGGAACGACGACGTGCTCTTCGTCTGCTACGACAACGAGGCCTACATGAACACCGGGGTACAGCGTTCGGGCGCCACCCCACCGGCGGCCCGGACGGCGACGACCGAGGCGGTGGGCCCCGAGCCGGGCAACACCTTCGGCCAGGGCAAGGACCTCCCCCGGATCGCCATGGCCCACGACATCCCCTACGTGGCCACGGCCACCGTCGCCGATCTGCACGACCTCGAGGCCAAGGTCGAACGGGCGATGGAGCTCCGCGGTGCCCGCTATCTCCACGTCCTCGTCCCGTGCCCGCTCGGGTGGGGAACCGCGTCGTCCGACACCATCCGGGTGGCCCGGCTGGCCGTGGAGAGCGGGCTCTTCGCCGTGTTCGAGGCCGAGCGCGGCACGGTCACCGGGGTGTCCCCCATCCGCCACCAGGTGCCCGTCGAGGACTACCTGTCGATCCAGCGACGCTACGCCCACCTGTTCGGCGATACACCCGAGCGTGGAGGTGATCGCCCGCATCCAGGCCATCGCCGACAGGAACATCGCCACCTACGGGCTCGTCGACGCCCCGTCCGGGGAATCCGACCCACCACGAAGGGGCCCCTGATGGAGCCTCCGTTCGCCATCACCCTCGACGTCGGTTCGAGCCACGCCAACCACACCGGATCGTGGCGGGTCAACCGGCCGGTCTATGTCGATCGCCTCCCCCCGTGCAGCAACGCCTGCCCGGCCGGCGAGGACATCCAGGGTTGGCTCTACCAGGCGGAGCCCGGCGACTACGAGTCGGCGTGGAGGAAACTCGTCGCCGACAACCCGTTCCCCGCGGTGATGGGGCGCATCTGCTACCACCCCTGCGAGACGGCGTGCAACCGGGCCGAGCTCGACGAGGCGGTGGGCATCAATTCCGTCGAACGGTTCCTCGGCGACCTGGCCATCGACCGTGGCTGGGCCCTGCCGGCCGCCCCGGCGCCCACCGGCCGGCGGGTGCTGGTGGTCGGGGGCGGGCCCGCCGGCCTCGGCGCCACCTACCACCTCCGCCGGCTCGGCCACGAGGTCCGCCTGGTCGACTCGGCCCCCGCCCTGGGGGGCATGATGCGGTTCGGCATCCCCGCCTACCGGCTCCCGCGTGCCGTGCTCGACGCCGAGATCGACCGGATCGTGGCCCTCGGCGTGGAGGTCCAGCTCGACCACACCGTCCACGACATCGAGCGGGAGCGCGCCGAGGGCTCCTTCGACGCCGTGTTCCTGGCGGTCGGCGCCCAGTTGGCCCGGAGGGTCGACATCCCCTCGGGGGATTCGGCACGGGTGCTCGACGCCATCTCCCTCCTCCACCAGGTCGCCGAGGGCGAGCCTCCCCGGCTCGGGCGTCGGGTGGCCGTCTACGGGGGGGGCGACACCGCGCTCGACGCCGCCCGCACGGCACGTCGGCTCGGCGCCACCGAATCGACCGTCGTCTACCGGCGGAACCGCGACCGCATGCCCGCCCATGGCGACGAGCTCGACGAGGCGCTGGCCGAAGGTGTGACCGTCCGGTGGCTCTCGACCGTCGACCGGTTTGCCGACGGCAAGCTCGTGGTCGAGAAGGTGACGCTGGACGACGACGGCAAACCCGTGCCGACCGGGGAGTTCGAGGAACTGGGTGCCGACTCGCTCGTCCTGGCCCTCGGCCAGGACACCGATCTCTCGCTCCTGGAGGGCGTCCCCGACGTCAGCGTCGAGGACGGCCTGGTGCAGGTGGGCCCCACGATGATGACCGAGCGGGCCGGCGTGTTCGCCGGCGGCGACTCGGTGCCGTCGCTACGGACGGCGACGATGGCCATCGGCCACGGTCGGCGCGCGGCGGCGAGCATCGACGCGTTCCTGTCGGGAGCGCAGCCGGTCGACGAGGCTCCCCGCGACCTGGCCACCTTCGACCGACTGAACACCTGGTACTTCGCCGATGCTCCCCGTTCGCGGCGGCCCGAGCTGGAGCAGGCGAGGCGGCAGGGCACCTTCGACGAGGTGGTCGGGGGGCTGACCGAGGAGAACGCCCTCTTCGAGGCGCGGCGGTGCCTCTCGTGCGGCAACTGCTTCGACTGCGACAACTGCTTCGGTGTCTGCCCGGACAACGCCGTGATCAAGCTGGGCGGCCCGAAGGGGTACCAGTTCGACTACGACTTCTGCAAGGGGTGCGGCCTGTGCATGGTCGAATGCCCCTGCGGGGCGATCGACATGGTCCCCGAGGAGTCCTGAGGCACCGGGCGGTGCGGACTCCTCCCGCTCGATGGGCCGCGCACCACCCCCGGCCGCCTCACGCAGTGTCGGCGTCGCCGGCGTCGGCGGCGACGCGGAACCCCACGTTGCCGGTCGAGCTGTCCGGCTCGCTGCCGAGCCGGGCCGACACCCGGTACCTCCGGCAATACGAGGCGTGGCACAGGTAGGAACCGCCGCGCTGGACCCGGAAGGTCCCCGTTGCCGGCCCGGTGGGTGCATCGATCGGAGCCTGCTCGTAGTAGGCGGCGTCGAACCAGTCGGCGCACCACTCCCAGACGTTTCCGGTGGCGTTGTGGAGGCCGTACCCGTTGGCGTCGAACGCATCCACCGGGGCGGTGCCGAGGTAGCCGTCCGCCGCGGTGTTGCCGCCGGGGAACTCGCCCTGGAAGACGTTCATCCGGTGCCCACCGCCGGGCTCGAGGGTCGTGCCCCACGGGAAGGGCTTTCCCCGCAGCCCGCCCCGGGCCGCCACCTCCCATTCGGCCTCGGTGGGCAGACGGGTGCCCGACCAGGCGCAGTAGGCCGTCGCATCGTTCCACGACACGTGGACGACGGGGTGGTCGGCACGGGCGTCGGTGTCCGACTGGGGACCCTCGGGATGCCGCCAGTCGGCCCCCATCACCTGGCGCCACCACGGGGCGCTCTCGACGCCCCGGGTCGGGGGGAACTCGTCGGGGAGCAGTCCGCCGAAGACGAAGGACCACCCGTACCGCTCGGCGTCCGTGCGCCAGCCGGTGTCGGCGACGAACTCGGCGAAGCGCCGGTTGGTCACCGCCACGCTGTCGATCCGGAACGGTGCGAGGACGGCGTCGTGCACCGGGCCCTCGCCGTCCCCCGGGTACGCCCACTCCGAGGTGTCGCCGATCTGGAACCGGCCGCCGGGCACGGCCACCAGCGTGCTCGGGACCCGGCCCGGCGATCTCGACGGCACCGCATCGGGTGCTCCCTGCGCACCCGATCCACGATTCGGCGCGCAGCAGGACTCGGACACGGCGCCAGAGTAACGCCGGATCGCTGTCGGCGGATCCGGCGCGCCGCCGGACTACAGCTTGTCCTGGAACTCCGGCTCGCTGGTCTGGGTGTAGACGGCCAGCTTGTCCGCCACCGGTACCTTCCGGTTGCGGAACCGGCGGGGTCGTTCCTCCGCCGACCCGTGGAGCTCCCTGTGCTCGGCTCGGGTCATCAGGACGATCGGCACCATGACCACGGCAACGGCGAGGATGGCGATGACGATGAAGAACGTGACATTCATGATGTGACGGGCACGGTCGCTTCAGGCGGAGCCTGCGCACCCCCTCCTCACCGCTTGCCCTACCCGCTGGAGTCGGCGGAAAACTACCGAGACCCCTGGTGGAACGGAGATCCCACCGCTCGGCGGCTCAGCGCCGTGCGGCGCTCGGTCCCCCGACCGGACCACGGTGCCGCAGGGCGACGCGCACCGACAGCCGCCAGCCGAGGAGCCCGGTTCCGAGGAAGGCCAGGGCCACCACGACGAAGGCGGCCGCCGTCCCCTGCCCGGCCACCACCCGCAGGACCATGCCCAGCGCGACACACGACAGCCAGACGCCCACCCCGGTGGGCACGACCTCGAACGGCCCCCGCCAGGCGCGGACGGCCGCCCACCCGACCGCGGCACCGGCCAGGAAGGGCCACGACGTCGAGGCGACGCCGGAGGCGGTGAGGCCGACACCGTGGGCCGAGCGGCCGATGACCACGAACACCAGGACGCAGGCGACGTCGAGGCCGGCGGCCACCAGGCACCGGCGCCAGGACCGGGTGGTCAACCGGTGACGCTGCTCACTTGCCGAGGGCGGGGTGGAACCGGGCCACCGCCGGCACCAGCAGCCGGCGGGGGGTCAGCCACGCCGCAGACGCCGAGGCCCGGTTGGCCGCCCCGGGGACCACCACCGACTTGTTGGCATCCAGGCCGGCGACCGCCGCCTTGGCCACGTCGGCCACCGGCACCAGCATGATCTTGGGGAGGGCACCGGTGAACTCCTCGTCCGAGAATCCCGCCGCCTCGGCGAACCCGGTCTCCACCGGCCCCGGGCACAGCGCCGTGGCCGTCACCCCCGTCGGGCGGAGCTCCCCCCGGATGGCATGGGTGTAGGAGAGGACGAACGCCTTGGAGGCACCGTAGGCCGCCTGGCCGGGGAGGGGCTGGTAGGCCGCCGTCGACGCGACGTTGAGCACCGCTCCGCTCCGGCGTTCCACCATGCCCGGCAGGAAGAGGGTGCACAGGTGCACCACGGCCTCGACGTCGGTGCGCACCATGGCCAGCTCGGCGCCCGGGTCTGCCCGGTAGACCGGGCCACTCGTGGAGAAGCCGGCGTTGTTGACCAGCACGTTCACCGCCAACGACCGGGACTCGAGCTCGGTGGCGATGCGGGAGCGCGACGCCTCGTCGGTGAGGTCGGCCACGATGACCTCCGCCCGGACCCCGCTCTCCGCGGCCAGCTGGTCGGCGAGGGACCGGAGCTTCGCCTCGCGTCGGGCCACCAGCGTCACCCCGAGCCCCCGCCGGGCCAACAGGCGGGCGATCTCCTCGCCGATGCCCGACGAGGCGCCGGTGACGAGACAGGTGCGGTCAGGGTGCGGGGCGGGGAGGGTCATGCCCGAAGCGTACGCCCCCGGCGGGCCGGCTCCTCGGGGGCCGGCCCTCGGGAACCGGTCGCATCCTCGGGGCCCGGCACCGTCTCCGGCCCCACGGCCGGTGCCGGTTCCGTGGCGTTCGCCGTGGCGGAGTACACGGCGCGGGCTCGATAGCGCAGCGGCCGCTCCTCGAGCTCCTCGAGATAGTGGGCCGTCCACCCGGCCACGCGGGCCACCGTGAAGAGGGTGCGGCCGAAGTCGGGGGGCATCCCCGCGGCCCAGGCGGCGGCGGCCAGGGCGAGGTCGACGTTGGGGGGCGGGATGTCGTGGTCACCGGTCAGCTGGATCATCGAGGAGACCATGGCCCACTGGCCGGGGGTCATCAGCGGTTCGAGCAGCTCGAGGAGGAGGTCGAACCGGGCATCGCCCCGCTTGTAGACCGAATGGCCGAAGCCGGGCAGGACGCCCTGCCACCGGAGGGTCTCGTCCACCGCCCGTTCCACCCCGTGCCGCTCGGCGTCGACCAGGAGCCCGTGCGCCTGTTGGCTCGCCCCCCCGTGCAGCGGGCCGGCGATGGTGCCGAGGCCGGCCAGCGTCGCATCGTAGAGATCGGAACGGGTGGACGCCGCCACCCGCACCGCCAGGGTCGAGGTGGCGAGCTCGTGGTCCGCCATCAGGACCAGCGCGGCGTTCACCCACCGGACCATGGGTTCACCGGGGGCCGGAAGGAACTTCGAGGCCAGCCGATCGGCCATCGACGCGGTGCGCTCCGGTGTGCTCCGGTCCCCGGACGTCGTGATGCCCCCCTCGGGCTCCGGGAGCACGCCCACCATCGTCGCCGCCAACTGCGCCGCCCGTCGCTGCACCGACTCGGGGCGCAGATCGGCCCGCAACCGGTCGAGCGCCCCGGCCATGACCACCGCCCACCGGATGCGGTCCGACGGGCCGACCGACGGGGGAGGACCGACATCGAGGGGGACCCACGGCGGAACCTCGCCCTCCGCACGCCACAACCACGTCGCCACCTCCTCGAAGGTGGCCGTGGTGGCGAGCTCGACGGCCGGCCGTCCCCGGTAGATCGGCCCGTCATCGGTGAGCTGGGTGATCCCGGTCGTGATGGTGGCCATCCTGGTCTCGACGGACTTTCCCCCCGGGACCGCCGGGCCAGGCGCTCCACCTCGTCCACGTCGAACAGGCTGCGCCGGCGCCCCGAGGGTGCCGGACGCGAGACGAGCAGCCCACGGCTCACGTAGGCGTACAGCGTGTTGACCTTGACGCCCAAGCGCCGGGCCGCCTCCTCGCTCTCCAGCATCCGCGCCACGGTCCCCACTCTACGGCATTGACCTGATCGGGTGACATTGACTTGATCAACGTTTACTTCACTCCGTGGAGCCGTCACACTGGGAGGCAAGCACAGGACCGGAGGCCCGGGATGCGGCACAGGGCCGTCGACCACGGGCCGTCGACCACGGGCCGTCGACCACAGGGCCGTCGACCATGGGCCGTTGACCATGGGCCGTTGACCACGGGCCGTTGACCACGAGGGAGAGAACCATGACCACCGCCGTCCACGATCTGATGTCCTCCCCTCCGGTGACGTGTTCGGCCGGCGCCCCGCTGGCCGAGGCAACCTCGATGATGGACGCGCAGCAGATCGGCTCGGTCGTGATCACCGACGGCCCCGCCGTCGTGGGGATCCTGACCGAGCGGGACCTGCTCCGCGCGTCCGCCGCCCGGGTCGACCCCTCCGTCGAGCCGGTCCGGCGGTGGATGACCCCGGATCCGGACGTGGTCGCCCTCGACGAGGAGGTCGGCGCGGCCTGGGCCGGCCTCTCCCATCACCACTACCGCCACCTGCCGGTGGTCGACCGGGGCTCGCTGGTGGGTGTCGTCTCCATCCGGGACCTGCTCGCCGTGGCCCAGATCCGCCCGACGGACGAGGCCGGGGCCGACGTGCCCCGGGGCCTCGAGGGCGTGGTCGTCGCCGAGACGTCGATCGGTGACGTGCGGGGGCTGCAGGGGTTCTTCCACTACCGGCAGTACTCGGCCACCGACCTCGCCGCCCGACGCTCGCTGGAGGACGTCTGGCAGCTGCTGTTCGACGGCTCGCTGCCCGATCGGGGCGGCGCCTCGAGGTTCGGCTCCGAGGTGGCGTCCCGGCGCGCGCTGCCGCCGGGCGTGGCCGCCCTGCTTCCGGCGATCGCCTCCGCCGGCGCACCACTCGACGCCCTCCGCACCGCGGTCTCCCTCCTCGGGGCCGAACTCGGGTGGCGGCCGGGACACGACATCGGCCACGAAGAGCTGCGGTCCCAGGCCCTCCGGGTATGTGCGGCGGTACCCACCATCCTGGCGGCCGTCCACCGGCTGGCCGACGGCCGGGCACCCGTCCCTCCGCGTGACGACCTCTCCCACGCGGCCAACTACCTGTGGATGCTGACCGGGGAGGAGGCACCCGAGGCCTACGTGCGGGCGATCGAGCAGTACCTGGTGCTCACCCTCGACCACGGCTTCAACGCATCCACCTTTGCGGCGCGGGTGATCGCCTCCACCGGAGCCGACCTGGCCGCGGCCATCGTCGGGGCCATCGGCGCGCTGTCGGGACCGTTGCACGGCGGGGCACCCAGCCGCGCCCTCGACATGCTGGATGCCATCGGCACCCCGGACCGGGCCGGGGCCTGGATCCGTGACGCCGTCGCCCGGGGAGACCGGATCATGGGCTTCGGGCACCGGGTCTACAAGACCGACGACCCCCGGGCGGTCTTCCTCCGCCAGGTCGCCCGCGGCCTCGGCGGCGACCTCGTCGACTTCGCCGAGGACGTCGAGCGCACCACGGTCGGGGTGCTGGCCGACGTCAAGCCCGGGCGACGGCTCTACACGAACGTCGAGTTCTTCGCCGGGGTGGTGATGCACACGTGTGGGATCCCCCGGTCCATGTTCACCCCGACCTTCGCCGCCGGACGGGTGATCGGCTGGTGCGCCCACGTGATGGAACAGGCCGGCGACAACCGTCTGATCCGACCGGCGGCGCGCTACGTGGGCCCACCCCCGCCCCAGCCCGTCCCGCCCCGCTGAGCGCCGGGGCGCGGGCCGGCCGCCATCCGCGCGACAGGGTGCTCCTCGACCCATTGGAGGTCGAGGACGCGTCGGGCGATCCGCCACCCCGTCGGGGTGCGCACGTACTCGTCGCGGTAGCGGATGAACCACACCGAGTCGACCGCCTCGGGCCCCGGGCCGCCCGGCGGACCGCCGGCCCTCCCGGTGGCGGTGAGGTGGTGGGCGGTGCACTGCACCTCGCCCGAGGCCCGGTCCCCCTCCACGGTGAACTGCCCGTTGGTCACCTGGTGGAACGTCCGATCGAATCGGCGGAGGCCCTCGGGGATCGTGCGGAGCGCCTCGGTGCCCACCCTGGTGACGACCGGTTCGAGCTCCTCGGGGTACCGCGGGACCACCAGGGCCCCGTCGGCGACGAACAACTCGGCGAATCGCACGCCGTCCCGGTCATCGACCGCCGACGCGTAGGCGACGGACAGGGCCCGGAGGTCCTCTTCGTCCTCCCGTCGGTCCGGCGCTGGGTCGTCGTCCCCCCGGGCGCCAGGGCCGGTGCCATCGCCCATCAGCTGCCCCGGTCCCGGAGGCCGAACCGATCGGCGAAATCCGACAGCTCCTCGGCGATCGTGTCGAGGTCGCCGGACAGGGACGTGGACAGGACGAGGCGGGTCGCCCCCTGGGCCTCGGCCTCGGACACGACCTGCTCGGTGGTGGTCGGGAGGTAGCCCGACAGGGTGAGCTCGACGGCGCCGGGGTCACGACCCGCACCCTCCGCCGCCACGCGTAGCTGGTCCATCCGGGTGGCCAGCAGGGCCGGGTCGAGACCGAGGGGCTGGAACCCGTCACCCACCCGGCCGGCCCTCCGGGCGGCGGCGGCGCTGTGGCCGCCGATGTGGATGGGGACACCGTCCGCCCGGGCGGGCTTGGGAAACGAGTGGGCGTGGTGGAACGACACGAACTCGCCCTCGAACGTGGCACCGTCGGGGCCCGAGTCGGACCACAGGAGCCGCAGAGCGGCGATGGTCTCGTCGGTGCGGCGCCCGCGGCTGCGCGGCTCGGCCCCGGTGGCCCGCAGCTCCTCGTCCATCCACCCCACCCCGACGCACAGGCGGACCCGCCCCCGCGACAGCACGTCGACCGTCGCCACCCGCTTGGCCAGGACCACTGCCTGGTGGTTCGGGGCGACGAGCACGCCGGTGGCGAGGTGGATGGTGTCGGTCACCGCGGCCAGGTAGGCCATCAGGTCGAGCGGGTCGGGGATCCGGCAGTCGTCGGGGAGGGGCATCTTCCCCGACGAGGCGTAGGGATAGACGCTCTGGTAGCCCGACACCACCACGGCGTGCTCCACCAGCACCACCGACTCGAAGCCGCAGGCTTCGGCATGGCGGGCGAACGAGGTCATCCAGGCCGGGTCGGCGGTGACCCCGGCGCGCACGGGTGGGATGATGCCGAACTGCATGGACCGCTCACTTTCGCCGGCTGGACGTGTCGGCCCGACCCTATCGGTGCGGCACCGTCGGGGAAGTACCACCTGACCAGGGCGGGGTGGAACGGAACGGGGAACCGGCGCCGGCGTCGGCACCGAACGGCGGGCCGGCCGGGGAGCGTGCGGGGTGCAGGGCCGGGCCACTCATGATCGGCGGCCGGGGGCGGCACATGGGAGAATCGGTGGAGTCGTTCGCCCGTCGGACGACGAACCGTCCATGACAAAAGAGCCAGAAGACCAGGGTGGACCGCCGCCCGAGGAGCGACCGAAGGGCCCCGCCCATCGGAAGACCCGCCGCGGCCGGGACGCGGCCCCCGGGGAGCCCGGGCGTCTGGACCGACGCCGGTTCATCGGCTGGACGGCAGCCGGCGGCGCGGCGATCGCCGCCGCGGCATTCGGCATCGTCGAGGCGACCGACAAGGACGGCGGGCCGGCCGCTTCCCCCGGCCACCGGAAGGCTGCCGGCGACCACCTGACCACCGGTCGGTCGGCCCCCGGGCCCATCGACGAGGTCGGACCTCACATCAAGCAGTCCGACGCCCCGACCCTGCCCCTCTCACCGGCGATCATCGCCGAGAACACCAAGACCGGGCACGCCTGGTGGGTGACGACACCCCAGCAACCGGGCGACATCGAGGGGTACGCCAGCCAGGTCAGTGCCGTGGCCGGCGAGACGGTCCAGCTCTTCGTGAGCACCAAGGCCAGCTCGTTCCATGTCGAGGCCTACCGCATGGGCTACTACCAGGGCATCGGCGGCCGCCTGGTCTGGAGTTCGGCGGAACTGCCCGGGACCACGCAGAGCCCACCGGTGCTGGTCCAGCCCACCAACACCATCGAGTGCCGGTGGAACCCCTCCCTCGCCGTGACCATCGGACAACACTGGCCACCCGGTGCCTACCTGCTCAAGTTGGTGGGCGCCACGGGCGAGCAGCAGTTCGTCCCGCTGTGCGTTCGAGACGACGCCTCGCGGGCGGCGATCGTGATCCAGCACAGCGTGACCACCTGGCAGGCCTACAACCGGTGGGGTGGCTACAGCCTCTACTACGGCAACCGCGACGGCACCCTCTCCTACACCCACCAGCCGGGAGGCGGGACCTTCGCCGACCGGGCACGGGTGGTCTCGTTCGACCGGCCCTACGATCACGACTGGGCGTCGGGGGCCGCCGACTTCGTCGGCAACGAGCTCCCGGTCCTCTTCCAGGCCGAGCAGCTGGGCCTCGACGTCACCTACTGGACCGACATCGACCTCCACGTCCAGCCGGAGCTGCTCACCAACCACCGGGCCCTGGTCAGCCTCGGGCACGACGAGTACTGGTCCCAGCCCATGCGGGACGGCGCCGCCTCGGCGTTGGCCTCCGGGGTGAACCTGGCCTTCCTGGGCGCCAACGCCTGCTACCGCCAGATCCGCCTCGAGGCGTCGTCCGTGGGTCCCAACCGGTTGCAGGTCTGCTACAAGTCGGCCGCCGAGGACCCGATGACCGGCGTCGACCCGGCCCTGGTCACCGTCAACTGGCCCGACGCCCCGGTGTCGCGGCCCGAGAGCCAGCTGATCGGCTCCACCTACCAGGACGTCGAGGCCCAGGCGGACATGGTGGTCGTGGACCCCGGGTCGTGGCTGTTCGAGCACATCGACCTCCCGGCGAACCTGCGGCTCCCCAAGGTCGTCCAAGGGGAGTTCGACCGGTACGTGCCGGGTGGGGCGGGCCCCACCAATCTGGACGTGATCGCCCACTCGGTCGTGGCCAACCGCGGCAACAACTTCTCCGACGTGACGTGGTACACGGTGCCGGGCGGCGGCGGCGGGGTGTTCGCCACCGGTAACGCCAGCTGGGTGGGTGCGCTGTCCAACAGCGACCTGATCCCGCCCAACGTGCTCCCCGCCGCCACCCCGGGGGTGACCGACGCCCTGCTCGCCGTCATGGGGAACCTCTACACCGTCATCGGGTCAGGACCGGCCTCGTTGACGAACCCGTCCCAGGGCAGCTGGAGGACCACCTACGGTGCCGGGTCTTCGTCGGGCCCGACGCCGGTATCCGACGAGACCGCCTGACACCGATGACCGGTGCAGTCAGGGCCTGTGACCAAACCGGAGCGCCGGAACGCAGCAGCCCGGGACGCAGTGAATTGCGTCCCGGGCCGGCGAACGTTGAAAACTACCCTGGCCTAGTCGGCATCAAACCGGTCGGTCTGTAGCCCCTCGTCGGTAGCGGATCCCGGACGGCGTGGTCATTCGCTGAGGGTGATCGGCTGGTCGTCGAGGGAGAGGCTCTCGCCGTTGTCGGGCAGTGCGGCCGAGGCCTCTTCGGCCTCCACCGCGTTGAGGGCGGCCAGGTGCTCCCGTATCCGTTCATCGACCTCGGCCATGAGCTGCGGGTTCTCCGTCAGGAACGTCTTGACGTTCTCGCGACCCTGGCCCAGCTGCTCACCCTCGTAGGTGAACCAGGCGCCCGACTTCTTGATGAATCCGAGCTCCACGCCGACGTCGAGGAGCGAGCCCTCGCGGCTGATGCCCCGCCCGAAGGTGATGTCGAACTCGGCCTGCTTGAACGGAGGCGAGCACTTGTTCTTGACCACCTTGACCCGGGTCCGGTTCCCGACCTGGTCGGCCCCGTCCTTGATCGTCTCGATCCGACGGATGTCCAGGCGCACCGACGAGTAGAACTTGAGGGCCCGGCCGCCCGGGGTGACCTCGGGCGATCCGTACATCACCCCGATCTTCTCGCGGAGCTGGTTGATGAAGATGGCGATGGTCCGCGACTTCGAGAGCGTGCCGGTGAGCTTGCGCAACGCCTGGGACATCAGACGGGCCTGGAGGCCGACGTGCGAGTCCCCCATCTCGCCTTCGATCTCCGCCCGTGGCGTCAACGCGGCCACCGAGTCGATGACCAGGACGTCGAGCGCTCCGGACCGGATGAGCATGTCGGCGATCTCCAGGGCCTGCTCGCCCGTGTCGGGCTGCGAGATGAGCAGATCGTCGATGTTGACGCCGATCGCCTTGGCGTAGACGGGGTCCATGGCGTGCTCGGCGTCGACATAGGCACAGATCCCACCGTTGCGCTGGGCCTCGGCCACCACGTGCATCGCCAAGGTCGACTTCCCCGACGACTCCGGCCCGAAGATCTCGACGATCCGGCCCCGGGGGAGGCCGCCGATACCGAGCGCCAGATCGAGGGCGAGCGCCCCGGTGGGGATGGCCTCGATGTTCATGTGCAGGTTCTCCCCCATGCGCATGATGGACCCTTTGCCGAACTGCTTTTCGATCTGACCCAGGGCCATGTCGAGTGCCTTGTCACGTTCCATGTCTTCTACTCTCCTCGATGCTGTCGCTCACTTGACCGTGCCAACCCTATGGAGAAGGTGTGACACCCGATTGGTGGGCCCGGACCCAGATCCGGCGCCGATCACTGCGAATTGCTCTGCACGACGAGGTCACTCTAGACCCGAACGCATGTTCGATGATGGACCCTCGGATCCCTGCGGTCAAGCGTAGATCGGGATCGGCCCGGGCCCTCCACGGTCCGCGAGTTCACCGGGGCCTGGCAGTAGCCTCGGCCCCCAATGCCTCCCGACCGACCACCGTCCGGATCCCGGTCGGGAGGCGCCGCCAGGGCCCCGTCGCGCACCCGGTGGTACGTCCTCGGCGCGGTCGCGCTGGTCGTCGTCGGTGTGGTGGTGGCCGCCCTGGTCACCGACGGCGACAAGAGCACGACGGCCAAGGCCGCGGCCTCGGCCACCACCGCCCCGACGACGCCGGGTGCCACCTGCCCGCTGACCGGTCTGCCCGCGCCGGGCGGCAGCGTGCCCAACCGACCGGCCCTCGGCATCAAGATCGGCAACTACACGGGCGACCGCCCGTCAGCCGGGCTCAACCAGGCCGACATCGTGTTCGAGGAGCCGGTGGAGGGGGCCATCACCCGCCTGGTGGCCGTGTTCCAGTGCCAGCAGTCGTCGCTCGTCGGTGACCTCCGGTCGGCGCGTGAGCCCGACGTCGGCATCCTCTCGCAGTTCGCCGATCCCCTCTTCGTACACGCGGGCGGGATCATCCCGGTGATCAACCTGCTCGCCTCCGCTCCGCTGATCGACAAGAACCTGTACTCGGGCGGCAACGGGTCGGCCATCATCCTCCAGCCGAACCGGGTCGCCCCTTACTCCACCTTCGTGAACACGGCCACGCTGTGGGCCCTCGACCCGACGGACACCACCGCTCCGCCCCCGGTGTTCACCTACTCCACCAGCCCTCCATCGGGATCGGTCGCCGGCTCGGGGACCAGCGTCCACATCCCCTTCTCGTCGACGTCGGACGTGACCTGGCAGTGGAGCGCGTCGGCCGGCAAGTACCTGCGCTACTACTCGGGTTCCCCCGACACGCTGCTCGGCGGGGGGCAGACCGCCGCCGCCAATGTGGTGGTCCTGACGGTGCCGACCTCGACCGGCCCCTGGGTGGAGAACGACGAGGGCGGTCACGAGGTCGTCGTGACCCAGACCGGCACGGGGCCGGCCGTGGTGATGCGCAACGGCCGCGCCATCGCCGGCACGTGGAGCCGTGCGACCCTCACCCAGCCGGCCACGCTCACCGCAACCAACGGCTCACCCATCACGCTGCAACCCGGCAACACCTGGGTCGAGCTGGCGCCGGTGGGGATCCCGGTGACGCCCTCCGGATCGACCCCGACCACCACCACCCCGTAGCCGGCGCGACGGCCACGGCGTTACCCGCAGCGTCGCGGTGTCACGTGGGGTTCGGACCGTCGACCTGGCGACGGAGCAGGTCGAGCGCGGCGATGGTGGCGTACTGACGGACACGGTCCCGGTCGCCGGGCACCTTGAAGGCGAACGACTCCGTGTCCCCGCCGGGCCGGGCCAGCCCCACGAACACGGTGCCGGGCGGCTGGCCGTCCTGGGGGGTCGGGCCGGCCACCCCGGTGATGGACAGGCCGACGTCGGATCCGAGGACGCGGCGGGCACCGTCGGCCATCGCCCGCGCCGCCGGCTCGGACACCACCGGACCCTCCGGCACCCCCAGCACGTCGAACTTGACCTCCGAGGCGTACGAGACGACCGACCCGCGGAACCACGCGCTGGCACCGGTGACGTTCACCAGTCGGGATGCGGCCAGACCGCCGGTCAGCGACTCGGCCAGCCCCAGGGTGAGCCCACTCGCCGTGAGCACCCGGGCCACGGCGTCCTCGATGGCCTCGTCGTCGATCCCGAACACGACATCGCCCGCCGCGTCGGCGAGGACCCGGCGGATCTCCCTCTCCTCGGCGTCGAGGAGGGCGGCGGCGGCCGTCTCGTCGTCGGCCCGGACCGTCACCCGGACCTTGATCCCCTCGATGCCACTGGCCAGGAAGGCGATCGTCGCCGGGGCGGGGGCGGCGGCGGCACCGTCGTCGCCGGCCCCCCCGTCGGGTCCGGGGGCGGGGGCGTCCAGTCCGGCGATGTGGCCGCTCAGGGTCTCGGCGAGGCCGGATTCGCTCATCCCCCACGTCCTGATGACCCGGCTGGCGATGACCCCGGCCAGCTCGCCTCGTTCCGCCATCCGGTGGCGGAGGTCGGGGAGGATGCCGCGCTCGAACATGTCGGCCATCTCGTAGGGCACGCCGGGGACGGCGTAGACGACCTTGTGCCCGACCGGGCAGATGAGGCCCGGAGCGGTCCCCTTGGTCTGGGGGATGACCGTGGCCCCCTCCGGCACGTCGGCCTGCCGGAGATTGCTCTCGGGCATCTCGCGGCCACGGCTCGAGAACATCGCCCGCATCGCCTCGACGGCGCCGGGGTCCCGGCGCAGTCCGACGTTCATCACCTCGGCGATCGCCTCACGGGTGATGTCGTCGTGGGTCGGCCCCAGCCCCCCGCACACGATGATCCCGTCGCTGCGGGCCAACGCCGTGCGGAACGCCAGCACGATCCGGTCGTGGTTGTCCCCCACCGCCTGGTGGAAGTGGGACGACACGCCCGCCGAGGCCAGGTGCTCACCCAGCCACTGGGAGTTGGTGTCGGCGATCTGCCCGAGCAGCAGCTCGGTCCCCACCGCGACGATCTCGATCCGCATGGCCTCAGGCCGCCGAGCTGGCGCCGTCGACCGGACCGGCCTTGGCCGGGGTGCCGGCCTGACCACCCCGGGCCATGCGGCGACCGTCGATCAGGTACTGACCCCCGGTGAAGACGGTCATCGCCGTCGCCACCCAGATCGCCGTCGACAGGATCGCCCGGTGACCGGCCAGCGGCGGGGCCAGGCACAGCCCGATGGCCAGGTCCTGGAGGAGGGTCTTCACCTTGGCCGTGTTCCGAGCCGGGATGGAGATCCCGTGACGTCCGACCACCGATCGGTAGACGCTCATGGCCACCTCCCGAACGGCGATGATGGCGACGGGCAGCCACCACACGATCCCTTTCGCCACCAGCGCGACCAGGGCGCCGAGGACCACCACCTTGTCGGCCAGCGGGTCGAGGAACGCTCCCGACCGGGTGGTGCCCTGCTTGCGGGCCAGCCACCCGTCGACGCCGTCCGACAGGGCGAGCAGGCCGCCGAACACGAAGGTGAACCAGCTCGCCCCCCACAGCATGATGAGGGCGATCAGCACCGGCGTGGCCAGCAGGCGCAGCACGGTGATCCCGTTGGCCGGGGTCAGCACGGCCGACGGGCCGAACGTGGTCGGACCGGCCATCGGGACGTTCGGCACGGGGGTGCCCGTGGGTCCCGGCCGCACGGCGCCGTCGCTCACCGGGCTGCACCCGCCGACGCCACGGCGGTGGCGTCGTCGACCGAGGCGGCGATCAGGTCCGGACCGTCGGCGCCGGTGACGACCATGTCGACGAACGAGCCCACCGCGGCCTCGAGCGGCACGGTGACGATCCCGTCGATCTCGGGTGCCTCGCGGTAGGTCCGTCCCTCCCCGGGTGCGTCCACCAGCACCTCCACCGTGGTGCCGATCAGCTGCTCGCGTCGTGAGGCCGTGATGGTGTCCTGCAACGCGGTGCACTCGTCGAGGCGCTCGGCCACCAACCCGGCGGGCACCTGGTCGGGCAGGTCGGTGGCGAAGGTCCCCCGCTCGTTGCTGAAGGGGAAGAAGCCGACCCAGTCGAGCTGGGCGTCGTCGATCCACTCGAGCAGTCGGTCGTGGTCGGCTTCGGTCTCCCCCGGATAGCCGATGATGAACGACGACCGGAAGGCGGCCGTCGGCTCGGATGCCCGTATCGATCGGATGCGCTCGAGGAACCGCTCGCCTTCGCCCCACCGGCGCATGCGCTTGAGGAGAGGGCGGGAGACGTGCTGGAGGGACAGGTCGAAGTAGGGCACCCCGGTGGCGAGGATGGTGTCGACCAGGGCGTCGTCGAGCGTCGAGGGATAGAGGTAGAGGAGCCGGGTCCACTGCACCCGGGCCGAGACGGCGGCGACCAGGTCCACGATGGGGCGCCGGCCGCCCGATGCCGGGCCGTCGAGCAGGGGCTCGGTCCGTCCCGTCGACCGGTCCAGGGCGAACGACGAGAGGTCCTGGGCGACCAGTACGACCTCGCGCAGTGCTCCGGACGACGCTCCCAGCTGGTCCACCTCGGCGAGGATCGAACCGGTCGTCCGCGACCTCTGCTTGCCCCGGAACGAAGGGATGGCGCAGAAGCCGCAGTTCCGATCGCAACCCTCGGCCACCTTGACGTAGGACCACGGTGCCGTCGAGGGAGGTCGCGGGAGGTTCAACAGGTCGAAGGACGGCACCGACGCCGCCGCACGGGACCCGTCCGGCTTTCGTCCCAGCCGGATCGGCGTGCCGGCGACCGGGACCTCCTCGCCGTCCACGGCCGGCCCGGTGAGCGGGGCACCGAACGGCGCGACCAGGTCCACCTCGGGGAGGGCCTCGGCCAGTTCTTCCCCGTACCGCTCGGCCATGCACCCGGTGACCACCAGGCGGGCGTCGGGTCGTCGGAGATCGGCCAGGGCGAGCACCGCGTCGATCGACTCCTGCCGGGCGGCCTCGATGAACGCACAGGTGTTGACCACCACCAGGTCGGCCTGGCCGGGACTCTCTGCCGCCTCGAAACCGTCGGTGGTCAGGGTTCCGATCAATTTGTCCGAGTCGACCTGATTCTTCGGACAACCCAATGTCTCGATCCAGTACCGCTCGGCCACCAGGACAATCTACCGGTGGGCGGGGGTGCGGCATGGCCGGGAGCCCGAAACAGCCGGCCCGACCGGATACGGACGACGGTCCGACCGGCGTCCCGGCCCACCCGTCGCAACGGCGGTGGCCGGCAGCCACGAGGTCCGCTCGAGGCCGGCTGGGCCGCGGACCCCGGGGCCAGCGACGCCGGTGAGCGGAGAGGGAGGGATTTGAACCCTCGGACCCAGTTACCCAGGTCAACTCATTAGCAGTGAGTCCGATTCGGCCGCTCTCGCACCTCTCCTCGCCGCTACAGCCTATAGCGCCAAGCGGGTGCGGTTCTCTGGGTCCCGCGGCCGGCGACCGAGGTCAGGGGAGGAGCGCCAACACCTGTGACAATTCACGCTGTTCCGCCTTGAGTCGGAGCACCTCCGCCGTGGTGCCCGTCTCATCGACTTCTCTCACGAAGTCGGGCAGGTCCTGCCGGTAGGCATCCACAACAGCTCCCTCAGGGTTTCGTTCAAGATAGAACGCATAGTGGATCAGTGCCCCGACCGTGCCCAGGGGTCCGTTGTCCGGTCCGACGATCGTTGGCATCAGGCGGCGGGTGTGGGCGTTTTCGAGCTGAAGATGGGCGGCTCCTCCGTAGGGATCAGCTCCGGCGTACTCGACCCTTCCTACCGTCGCCATGACCGCCGCTCCCACGCACAGGAGACACGGTTCAAGGGTCGTGAGCACGGTCAGGTCCTCGTAGCGCCGAGTCGGTGGGAGCTGCGCCAGCGCGTTGAGCTCCGCATGAGCGAGGTGGCTGTCGGAGAGCTGGCCCTGCGCTGCGTCACGGACGTACCGACGTCCACGTCCCCGGGTCACGACCTTTCCGCCGTTGTCGATCACCACGGACCCCACCGGAGTGGTCCCCGCCAGCATCGCCTCCCAAGCGAGCTCGAGCGCCGCGGCCCATGGTTCGGACAGCTCCACGGGTGCCATCCTCGCCCAATCGCCCATCCGGTGCCCGCGTCCCGTCCCCGAAGGCGCCCTCGCTGCCCTCGGAATACGGGAAGTCCGTCTGGCTGGCCGTGTCGAACTGGTGGCTACCCGACGCGACGACCCCACGGGCAGGATCATCGGCAGATCGCCCTCAGGGAGCACCCCCACCGCGGGAGGGGGGCCGGCCTTCCGCCGTGCGGGCTCAGCCGAGCCGATGGACGAGTCTTTGGACCCTAGCCACCGGCACCCTCCGGTCGGAAGATGGATCCATGCTCGACAGTGCGCTCGATGTGTTCCGGGTTCGTCAGTACTTCAACGTCATCACGAGGACCCGGCAGTTGGTGGAGGGCATCCGGGAGGACGCCGGGCTGCTCGACGACATGCGGCGCGCCCTCGTTACGCTGCCCTTCGAGGAGAGTGCTCCCCCGGTCCTCGAGCCGTTCCCACCGTTACGGCACCTTCCCGTCGGCGATCTCGAAGGTCACTCACTCGCTCTGCTGGCCACCGGGGGCAGCGGTGCCCTCGCCTCGGTGGTCGGTGCGGCCCGGGCGTTGGAGGAGGCGGGGATCCGGCCGTCGATGCTGTCGCTCTGCTCGGGGTCCGCGCTCTTCGGGTTTCCGATCGCCGCCGGCATCCCGGCCGATGAGGTGGCGGCCTTCACCCTCGGCATCAGGCCGGACGAGTACGTGGACGTCGACTGGGGGCTGCTGGCCTCGACCCTCCCCCGGATGGGCAGAGGATTCGGAGGCGTCATCCGCGGCGCCCACATCGAGGTGCTCTACCGTCGGCTGGTGGGCGACATGACCCTCGAGGAGATGCCCATCCCCGCCTACGCCCCGATCTGGAACATCGAGGAGAACCGGCTCGACTTCATCGGCCCGCGGACCCACCCTGACCTGCCCGTGGCGCGTGCGATCCACATGGCCGTCGCCCTGCCGCTGTTCATCGAGCCGGTGCGCCTGGGGGACGGCTACTGGTGTGACGGGGGGATCGTGGACATCTTCCCGGTGCGGCCCGTCCTCGACATCGAGGACCCACCGGACGTGGCGTTGGCGATCAACGGTTTCTATCCCCCCCGGTTCGTCGGAGAGGATGCCACCGGGTGGCAGGACCACCGACACAGCATCCTCGCCATCGCCAGCCAGGTGCGCACCTGTCAGCAGGCGGAGCTGGCCCGGGTGAACCTGGCCCGCCTCGAGAGCGAGGTCGAGGTGATGATGATCGAGCCGGTCCCCTACGCCAAGGTCCGCGGGTCCGGCTTCTACCGCCAGTTCCTCAACAACGAGGAGTGGCCACAGTTCATGCGCGCCGGTCGCCATGAAGCGCGCCGGGTGCTGGCCGCCCGGTCGGCCCGACTGCGGACATCTGCCTGATCAACGCGGTGCCAGCACCTCGTCGGGGTGACGGTAGGCCTTGATCTCGATCAGGTTCCCGCTCGGATCGGCGATCATCAGCTTCGCCTGCTCGGTCCGCTCCCCCTCGAACGAGACGGTGGGTTCCTCGACGTAGGGCACGGCGCCGAGCCGGGCGACGACGGACTCCCATTCGTCCCAGGGCAATGTGGCGCCGAAGTGCCGGGTACGCGGCATCGGCGTGTCCACGGCGGCCGGATCGTTCTGGAGGGTCACCTGGGCACCGAACACCAGCGCGTCGACGAAGGAGTCGGTGTGCCGACCGATGCGGGCACCGAGCCGCGCCGTGTAGAACTCGACGGCTTCTCCGAGGTCCCGGACCGGGACCGACAGGTGGAAGACGGGTCGTCCGGTCATGCCGCTCCCGACGGGCCTGCCGGCGGTGCCGCTCCGAGGTCATGGGCGGTGGCGTGCCTGGGCTCGTACAGACCGATGGCACCGGCGCCGGGGACCCGCATCCGGACGAGTCTCCCGAAGCCCTGGTCTTCGACGGGGCCGACGAACTCGACACCCTTGGCCCCGAGCTCGGCGACCGTGCCGTCGATGTCGTCGCACATCAGATACAGCTCGTGCCTGCCTGACGCCGCTCCGGTTCCCCGCTCGGCCGACTCCCCTGCCGGGTGCACGCCGAGCTCGGCGGGCGGCAGCTTGAAGATCAGCCAGCCGGCGTGCGCATCGACGAACGGGAACCCGAGGATGTCCCGAAGGAAGGACCGCGCCGCCTCCGGATCCTCGGCATAGACGATGGCGTGGCTGCCCGTGATCACGCGGACAGTCTGCCACCGACCGGTTCCGGACGGCCCGGGCCGGTGGCCCCCGTCATCTGGCGCCGGTACGGCAGGTCCGGTGCCGCGGACCGCGCGCCGGACCGGGGCACACCCGTCCTCTGATCGGCAAGTATTGGGGCATGGCCACCCCCGCCGGGTCCGAGGATCATCGGGTCACCAGCTGGAGCGACCCGGAGCAGGTGGAGGGATACCTGGCCCGCGTCGGGGGACTCGAGCCCCGGATCGCCGGGGAGCAGGCCCTGCTGTCCCTGCTGCCCACCGCTCCGGACTCCCTGCTCGACCTGGGATGCGGTGACGGCAGGCTGGCCGCCCGGGTCGTCGATGCGTGTCCCGGCATCCGATCGGTGGTCGCCGTCGATTCGTCGCCGGCGATGCTCGATCACGCCCGGGCGAGGTTCGACGGTGACCCAAGGGTCACCGTGCGCTCCTGGGATCTGGCCGACCCACTCGTCCCGCTGGGCGCGTTCGACGTCATCGTCTCGGGGTTCGCCATCCACCACCTGGATGATGGGCGCAAGCGGTCGCTGCTCGGGGAGGTTGCCCGGATGCTGAAGCCAGGTGGACTGTTCGCCAACCTCGAGGTCGTGGCATCCGCCACCCCCGAGCTGCACCGTGAGTTCCTGGCGCTGATCGGGCGACCCGATGACGACCCGGAGGACCGACTCACCGGGATCGAGCCCCAGCTCGGGTGGATGCGCAGCGCCGGGCTCACGCGTGTCGACTGCTTCTGGCGCTGGCGCGGGTTCGCGCTCCTGGCCGGTGCCGCGCCGGTCGGGGCAGGTCGAGGAGTGGCGGGCGGGGACTGACGAGTGGTGGGCGGGGACCGAGTGCCGCGGTGCTGAATCCGGGGCCGTCGGCCGTCGACGGTGCGCGTCGTCCGCTAGGGCGAACCGTGCCGGAACACGGCGGTCCGTATCTCCTTGACGACGTCGTCCAAGTCGTCGGTGACGAGGCGGAGATCGTCACCGACATCGCTGTCGGGCCGGTGCCGGGCCCGGATGCCGGCGACGGTCAGGCCGCAGGCGAACAGCCGGCGGACGACGCGATCGAGGTCCACGGACATCCGGTGGGCCTGGTCCTCGAGCCGGGCGAGTCGCACCGACGGCGTCACCACGCACTCCTCCGTTGCCTCGGTGGTCACGATGACCGTTCCTGAACCGCGGCTCAGCGCCACGGGGCCGGACTCGACGTGCAGGCGCAGATGCGATCCGTCGGCGCGGACACCGATCCGGGTGGTCCCCGTGTCATCGCCCACCGGCGAGCCCGATGGAGTCACCCATCCGGGCAGCAGTCGTTCCACCGAGGCACCGACGAGGCCGTCCCGGCTGTAGCCGAACATCTCGCCGGCCCGGCGACTGGCGCTGAGGATCATCCCGTCGTCGCCGACGACCAGAATGCCGGTCGGGGCCAGCTCGAGGACCACCTGGGCGAATCCGTCGCCCAGCCGCTCGTGCGGATGGGCGTAGCCGGCACCCACGGGCGGGCGACGGTCGACCCTGTCGACGGCCTCCGCATCCCGTGGCGACCCCGGGGTCGGAGCGGTGGACGGTGCTCCCCCTGTGCCCGGTGCCGTCGGACGGGGAGTCGCCAACGACAACGACAAGGTGACGGTGGCGCCGAGACAACGGCCGTCGTCGTCGAGCCGGGAGGAGACGAGGGTGTCGAACCAGCGGGACTGGTTCGAGCTGTGACAGGGCACTTCGACCAGCATCGGCGCGGGAAGGTCACCGGCCAGCGCCGCCCGGATGGCCGCGGCGACGTGGTCGGCGCTGCCATCGCCCTCCGAGGCCGCACAGACGTCCAGATAGGACAGCCCGACACCGGATCGTTCCGGTTCGCCGCCGTTTGCCGCACAGAAGGAGTCCCAGGCGCCGTTGACGGCGACGATGACCCCGTCGCGGTCCAGCAGGGCGATCTCCACAGGGGTGTCCACGAACCGAGTCGGTGGCCCGTCGGCCGGCCGGACCGCCGGCCCGCCTCGTGCCGAAGGTGACGGCATCACGGCCGGTCCGCTGGTTCGGTGTGCCCGTCGCCCGGTGCGGCCACGGTGCCCACGTCCGGGGCTCCCCGGCTGCAGGCGGGGGTCCATCGGGCGCCTCCCGTCCCACCGTCCGCACGGCGATCTGACCGCTCCCGATTCAGTTGGGCCACCGCAGCCCGACGGTCCACCCGTCGCCGGCCCGCCCGCCTTCCGAATTTCGGCGGACCGACGCTGTCCGAGGCCGTCGCCGACAGGCGCCGAGGGATCACCGTCCTGCTCGGATGGGAAGGAGTCCCTCGTCGCGAGCGTGGCGGAGGATCGCTTCCCGCGTGGTGCCGCCCACCTTGCGATAGATGCTCCTCAGCTGGCTCTTGACGGTGTTGACCGACACGAATTGCGAGTCGGCGATGGCCTGCCTGGAGCTCGTCCCGGCCAACGCCTCGAGGATGTTCTGCTCGCACCGGCTGAGCCGGACGAGCACCAGCCGGACGGGGTAGACAGGCGCCCGCTCGGCCAGCCTGGCCGCGTCCCGGGCATCGAGGGTCTCGCCGGCCAGCACCAGCAGCCGGACCCGGTCGGCGGTCGCCATGGCGGCGAACGGCCGAAGGATCCCGGTGCGACGGTGCAGGCCGACCGCCCGGATCACCAGCCGACGGGCAGCGCGGTCGTCACCGCCGCGGGAGGCGGCGACCGCGTCCAGGAGGAGCAGCTCGAGGTTGTCGCCGCTCGACGGCCCATGGACCCCGGTGTCATCGTCCACGAGCGCTCGATCGTCCGCCCACGCCCGATCGTCTGCCCACACGGCGTCGCCACCGCTCAGGGCGCGGAGCCTCGCTGCCGGCACCAGCGCCAACGGTCCCCACCGGGCCCTGACGACCCTGTCCGCCTGCCCCCCGCAGCCGCACGCCAGGAGCAGGTCCGCCCGAGCACGCATCAGCAGGTCCGGCGACGCCCCGGTCCGGCACAGCCCTCCGCCGTGGGCCGCCTCCACCCGATCGAGTTGATCCAACGCGTCGGGGGCACCCCCGGTGTGCAAGGCATATTCGGCACCGAGGAACGCGATGGATGGCCAGAGGTCGAAGGGGGCGCAACCGTCGCCGAGCTGATCGAGTTCGGCCCGTACCGCGGCGTCGTCGAGACGGTCGAGGGCCCAGAACCCCGCGGCGAGGCGTTCCCTGATGCCGGGACCCTCGCCGAACGTCGGACTGACTAGTGGCACCGGCCCCACCTTCCATTCCTGGACATTGGTCCGCATCCTCCGTCCGCCCACCGGTCCCGGCGGGCCGCGGGCGGCCTCGACCGTCCATCCATTCGAATATCGCCCGATCGCCCGCCCCGGTAGAGGGAGCAGGCCATAAATCCTTTGGGGGGTAAGTCCTTTTCGTGCCTGGGCCGAGTCGGCGGGACGAAATCCATCGACCAAATCGGCGGTGATGGGCGTAGGGTCACAACAAGGGGTGACTGCAATCAGCGTGTCAATGTCTGTCGGTGCGAACCGTGCGCCGGCGGAAGGGTTCCCAATGGTGGTCCGTACAGAAGGATCGACGTCAGTGGTGGTGGCGACCGACAGTCCCCTGATCGGGGACGGGATCACTTCGCTGCTGGCCGACGTCGACAGGGTCGACGTGGTCGGGACGACGTCGGACTATCTGGATCTGGTCGGCATGGTCGATCAGGCGAGTCCCCAGGCGGTGATCATCAGCATCCGCGCTCCGCACCGCACCGCCCTGGCCACCATTGCCGTCGCCCGCCAGCTCCGGCGGGACTTCCCGAACCTCGGGATCCTCATCATCTCCGATCACGACGACGGCGACGCACTCGAGGCGATCAGAGGGGGTGCGTCACGGGTCGCCTACCTCTTGGATCAGCGGCTGCTCGACCTCGAGACCGTCCTCGATGCCCTCCATGACGTCTGCTCCGGTCACTCGGCACTGGACTCGACGGTTGTCGACTCCCTGGTCAGTCACTACGAGGGGATCCCCGTCGGCAGACTCACCAGTCGGGAGCCCGAGGTGCTGGAGCAGATGGCCAGAGGCCTCTCCAATCGGGCGATCGCCGGCGAACTGAACATCTCGGTGAAGGCGATCGAGAAGGACATCACGGCCATCTTCCGAAAGCTGGACCTGGTCGACCGGAGCCATGTCGACCGACGGGTGACCGCCGCCCTCTGGTTCCTCCGGGGCCAGCCGGACCCGTTCGGCTCGGGTTTCCCGAGCGAACAGCAGTTGATGTGACCCCCGCGTCGAGGAGTACCTCGCCGGGAACCCGGGGGCGGGCCTCCCGCTGAGTCCACCGGCGGACCGGCGGCTGGTTCATCCGGCGCGGCCGACCCGGACCGGCGGCAGGTCGTCAGGTGCCCAAGGGGGTCCACCGGGAGAAGTACCACCCTTCGCCGAGCGTGGCCCCGAAGGCCAATGCCCGGTGGAGGTGTGCCTCGGTGGCGATGCCCTCGGCCAGCACCGCGGCGCCCGTGCGGTCGGCGTACGAGCAGATGCCGGCAGCCAGGGCGGCGTCACCGTCGCCCGACCGGCCCTGCACCACCGAGACGTCCAGCTTGATGATGTCCGGCTCGATGGAGGGCGCCAGGGTCCCACCGACACAGGCACCGGCGTCCTCGAGCGCGATCGCACAACCGGACTCCCGCAGCTGCTCGACGGTCCGGAGCAGCGCGGTGGACCGACCCATGCCGGCCGGCCCGATGATCTCCACCACCAAGGCGGCGTGGTCCACCACCCGCTCCAGGAGACGAGCGGCTGTCCCCGGTCCGATCACCGACGGGTCGAGGTTCACGAAGAGGCAGAGGGGCGAGGCCAGGCCGCGGTCGATGGCATCGTCGATGGCCGCATTGCGGCACGCCTCGTCGAGCTCGGCCAGCCGGCCCTGGGTGACGGCCCACTGATGGGCCGACCCGGGCAGGATCCCCAATTCGGGCCAGCGCGCCATGGCCTCGGCGCCCACCGGCACGCCACTCATCAGATCGACGATCGGCTCGTAACGGGGCTTGAGGAAGCGCCGGTCGAGCAGGTCGTCGAACACCCATCGTGATCGGGCGGGCATCGGGTGGACCGCTTTGCTCGGGATCAGCCTCGACGTGACGTGCCCCAAACTGTTCACTTGGCTCTCCCCGGTGGACGACGTCGGATGCACCTCGATCACCCCCGCCGTTCCGCTCCTCTCGGGCGGTGTCACTACGTCGTGGTGGGCCGTTCGGATCTCAGCGCATTGATGCACGTATCGACCGGGGCGGGTGGGCGGTGGAGTGGGGGCGGCCCTAATACTCCGACGGGGTGGACACCCGCCGGACGATCAACCCTGGGGAAGGAGGTCGTTGGTGTAGTCGTCTGACGCCGGAGGCGGCGTGGCCTTCTTGAACAGCCCACCCTCGGCCATGATCTGGGTGATGCCGGCGAAACTGGCATCCGACAGAGATCCCCACTGCCCGGCGGCGTCGAGGAATGTCGGGGCGGTGGCGTTGCCGGTGGCGACGATGATGTTGGCACTGTGCGCCAGTGCCGTCTTGTTGTCACGGATCAGGTCCTGCTCGGCCTGGGCCGGATGGTGCGCAGCGAAGATGTAGCCGTCGGCCAGGGCGGCCAGGCCGCGTCGGAGCAGCGACGGGTCGTGGTCGATCTCCGCGTCGCTGGCGGCCAGGGAGTCGTCGGGGAAGCTGGCCGCCGCACCCAGGTAGTCGCGGATCGGGAACAGCCTCAATTTGGCCCCCTGGAGCTCGGCGGTGACATCGTCGATGCCTCCGAACATGGTGGTGTAGGCAACGCGTTTCGCCGCCAGGGCCTGGTAGGCGGAACCGTTGAGGACGACCTCGTGGTAGACGGGATCGGCGACTCCGACCCTCTGGAAGATGGTCTTGATGATCGGTGGGTCGCTCGGGACCCCGAACCCGCCGTAGAGTTTTCCGCTCAGTTGGGCCGGCGACGTGTAGGGGGACGACTCGAGCACGGCGAGCTCGATGGTGTTCACCTGGGTGAGGCCGGCGACCGCCCGGTACTTGAGTCCGGAAGCCCGGTAGGCCGGGATGTTGGGAGGGTACGTGAAGGCGAGATCGGTCTTGCCCGCGCTGATGAGCGTCTCGCCGGCCGTGCCCGAGTAGGGGATGATCACCGGCTTGATGCCCTGGGCCTTGAAGTACCCGTTGTCGATCGCCGCGTAGATGCCCAGGAAGTCGACGTTGGGCGTCCAGTCCAATGCGATGCGCAGTGTTCGCAGGCCTCCCGAGCTACTCGACGAACCCGACGACGAAGTCGACGACGAACCCGACGACGAAGTCGGCGAGGCCGAACCGCTCGTACTGCAGGCGGCCGCCGTCACCCCGACCAACAGGGTGAGGAGCAGGGGCAGTGCCATACGTCGGGAGCGTCGGGAGCATCGGGGCATCCTGGGAGATCCATTCGATTGGTTCGACGGGTCGGGCCGCGCACCGCCGCCGCAAGCTTAGGTGGCGCCTCAGGGCGAAAGCCCGACGCCGTCCGGGGTCATAAAACTTGACTATTTTAGTCGGGTTTTGTCGGTCATGCTCTACCATGAGTGGGGCATGACCTCGCTGACCAGACCCGAAGGAAGCACCGGCACGGGGGGCGACCCGCTCTCGTCCCCGCGGGCTCCGTCACCGGCCCCGGGTCGGGGGGCGGTCCATCTGCGGCGTCGGCTCGGGGTCGTCCTGCCGCCCCTGGCGGTGGTCGTGGCCTGTTTGGTGCTCTGGCAGCTGTTCGTCTCCCTCCACCACGTCGACCCTCAGCTGCTTCCAGGCCCCGAGACGATCGTCCGCTCCACCTGGAACGACCGGGTCGACATCTGGCCGGCGATCGGGGTCACCACCGAGGAGGCCGTGCTCGGCATGGTGCTCGCCATCGTCGTCGGCGCGGTGACGGCGATCGCCATCGACACCTTCCGGCCCGTCCGGGGGAGCCTGTACCCGCTCATCGTCGCCTCCCAGACGGTCCCCATCATCGCCCTCGCGCCACTGGTGCTCGTCTGGTGGGGATTCGGCCTGGCCCCGAAGATCGTGCTGGTCGCACTGTTCAGCTTCTTCCCGATCTCCGTCGGTCTGGTACAGGGCCTGGCGTCGGCCGATCCCGACGCCATGAACCTCCTCCGCACGATGCGCGCCGGCCGGCTGCAGCTGCTGACGCGGGTGCGGCTCCCGGGAGCGCTCCCCCAGTTCTTCACCGGCCTCAAGATCTCGGTGACCTACGCGTACAGTGCGGCCATCGTGGCGGAATTCGTGGGCGCCCAACAGGGGCTCGGCGTGTACATGACGACGGCCATCAGGGCGGCCCCGATCCGCACGGACCTCGTGCTCGGAGCGGTCTTGGTGATCGCCGTGTTGACCATCACCCTCTTCGCCCTGGTCGGCCTGGTGGAACGTCTGTCGATGCCCTGGCGACCGAAGCGATGAGCAGCCCCGAGCCGACGCTCCAGCTGGCCGGGGTCACCAAGCGGTACACCGCGAACGACGGAGACGTCCTGGCCGTCGACGGGGTCGACCTCGTGGCCGGAGACGGCGAGTTCGTGTCGTTGATCGGACCGAGCGGCTGTGGGAAGAGCACGCTGTTCAACATCGTCGCCGGCCTCGACGATGCCACCGCTGGACGGGTCCTGATCAACGGGGAGGCACTCGCGGACCGGCTGGGGGCCAGCGCCTACATGCCCCAGCACGACGCACTCCTCGACTGGCGGCGGGTTGTCGACAACATCGCCCTCTCCCTCGAGCTCCAGGGCATCCGCCGACGCGAGGCCCGCCGACGGGCCCTGCCGCTCCTCGAGCGGTTCGGGCTCGGGGGGTTCGCCCGCGCCTGGCCCTGGCAGCTCTCCGGTGGCATGCGCCAGCGGGTGGCGTTCCTGCGCACCATCATCGCCGGCCACTCCCTCCTCCTGTTGGACGAGCCGTTCGGCGCGCTGGACGGCATCACGCGCGCCGACCTGCAGCAGTGGCTGGGCGGGGTCTGGTCCGAGGTCGGCTCGACCGTGGTCCTCGTCACCCACGACATCAACGAGGCGGTCGTTCTCTCGGACCGCATCTACGTCATGAGTCCCCGCCCCGGTCGCATCACCGCCGTCATCGATGTCGACCTGCCGAGGCCGAGGACGGTCGCGCTCCAGGAGCGGGACGCCTTCGTGGCCGTCGAGCAACGGCTGCGACGCGAACTGCAGTCGGCGATGTCGTCGTGGGGGGAGTTCTCCCAGAACGGTGGATGACCCGGTTCGGTGGCGATCCCAGCCGGGTCGCCATGCCGGCTCGGACGGTGCGGATCATCCGGCGCCCGACCGTACCGGTGGGCGGTCGTCGACGACCAACCGGTCTCCCCACGAATCGGCCGGTCGGACTTCGCTGTTGTCGACGACCAGATCGGCACGGTCCGGCGTCCCCGCCCCGGACTGCAGCGCGACCTCCTGGGCCCTCCACCGGTCGAAGAACGGGGCATACGCCTCCCAGTCCTCCCGTGCCCGGAGGCGCCGCAGACGCTCGGCGTCGGGAGCCTCGAGCCAGATCAGGTACGAGAGGTACCCGGCGATCGGGGGTACGCCCGTACAGCACCCCTCGACGACCAGCACGTCGCCCGGCGGGACCTCGACCCACTCCGCCGGCCGCTGCGCCACCCAGTCGAACCTCTGCCACCGGCCGGGTTCGCCGCGGGCCACCGGGGCGAGGATCCCCCCGGCCACCAGGTCGAGCGAGGCGCGGAGCCCGTCCCAGCCGGGCACGAGATCGTCGGTGCTGATGCACGGGGCGGACAGCTCGGCGGCGAGCCGCCGGGCGAAGCCGGTCTTGCCCGCCCCGGACCAGCCGTCCACCCCGACCACCCGGCATCGCCGGTCGCCCGGGTGGCGGCGTCCCACGATCTGCTCGGCCAGCACCGCGAATTCCATCGTCGCCACCGTCCCATCATGGAGGATCCCGGGCGACGGCGGAGCCCCGGCCACCGGAACCGGCGGCCGCCCGGGTGCTCACCGGCGGCCGCCGAGGTTGCGGCCGTGGGGGGCAGGCCCTCGGGCCGCAGTGGGGCAGGCACCCATGGCCGTCGCACGCCCCGTCCACGAGGGAAACTCAACCGGGATGGTCATAGGATGAGAACGACCTTGGAGATACCGGCGGGTGACCTGGCTCCGGGGTGTCGGTCGCAGTCGGCCTTGCGCCGCCGGTAGGAGACCAGACATGTCAACGGCCCGGGATCAGGATCCGATACGAGTGTTGCTCGCCTCCGACAGCTTCCTCATCGGAGACGGTCTGGAAGCGCTCCTCGGCGAGACCTCGGACGTCGAGGTGGTCGGCCGGGCGCGGGACCACACCGAGCTGCTCGCCCTGGCCGCCGAGCTGGACCCCGAGGCGGTGATCATCAGCATCCGCAGCCCGGTCATCTCCACCATGGAGACCATCCACATCGCCCGACGCCTGCGCGCTGACTACCCGGAGCTGGGCATCGTGGTCATCTCCGAGCGGGCGAACGGGTTCGCCCTCGAGCTGTTGCGGGGCGGGGCGTCACGCATCGCCTTCCTCCTCGACGAGCAGCTGCCCAGCACGACCACCGTGATCCGGGCGCTCCGGGAGCTGCGCGAGGGGCAGTCGGTGTTGGACCCGAGCGTCGTGGACCTGTTGGTGAAGCAGGGCGGCGGCACCGCCCTCGACGAGCTCACCCCGCGCGAGGTCGATGTCCTGGAGCAGATCGCCCACGGACTGTCGAACCGGGCCGTGGCCGAGGCACTGAACATCTCGATGAAGGCGGTCGAGAAGTACGTCACGATCATCTTCCGCAAGCTCGGGCTCGTCGACCACAGCCTCGTCGACCGCCGGGTCAACGCCGCATTGATCTTCCTGCGCACCCAGTCGAACCCGTTCAATCCCCTGCTCGATCCCCACAACCGGGTGCCCCACGTCGTCGTGCCCCACGACGTGGAGGAGCTCATGCGCGGGCGGAGCGCCGACCAGGAGCAACCGGACTGACCACGTTCCCGGTGCCGGGGATGGGGCGGGCGGTCAGGTGGCGGCCAGCAGCGTGACCAGCATCCCGTCGTCGAACTCCGTGTACCGGTCGCCCCCGAGCTCCTTGGCGCGGTACATGGCGAGATCGGCATTGCAGAGGAGCTGATCACCGGTCAGCCCGGGCGCATCGAAGGTGATGCCGATGCTGGCGGTCGCACCGACGTTCTGGCCGACCACCACCAGCGGACGGCGGATCGCCCGCAAGAGCCGGTCCGCCAACCCGACGGCCTCCGCCGGGTGCTTGATCTCCTCGACGAGGATGCCGAACTCGTCGCCGCCCAGACGCGCCACGGTGTCGAAGCTGCGCAGGCAGCCGCGCAGGACGTCGGCCACCGAGCGCAGGAGAGCGTCCCCTGCCGAGTGGCCGAGGGTGTCGTTCACGACCTTCAGGTTGTCGAGATCCAGATAGAGGACGGCGAGATGGTGCCGGGTGCGCTCGATCCTCGCGACGGCATGATGGAGACGGTCCTGGAAGAGCGCCCGGTTGGCCAGCCCGGTCAGCGAGTCGTGGAAGGCCTGGAAGGACAGCCGCTCCTCGAGCCTCTTCCTGTCGGTGATGTCCCGGAAGCTCCACACCCGCCCGACGATCGTGCCGTCGACCGTCTGTGGCTTCGAGACGCGCTCGAAGACCCGGCCGTCCTTGAATTCGAGCACGTCGCTGCTCTCCGTCCCGTCCACCTCGTAGACCTGTTCCACCTTGGCGACGAACTCGGCGGGACTGGACAGCTGGTCGCGCACGTAGGCGGTGAGCGCCGGGCGATCGGCGCCCTCGAGGACCGTCTCGGGGACCTGCCACATCTCGGCGAGGCGTTGGTTGAAGCTGACCACCCGCCCGTCGGTCCCGACCACGAGGATGCCGTCGGCGGTGGAGTCGAGGGTGGCCTTCAACAGGGAGAGCGCCGTCCGCAGCTCGAGATCGGCCGTCCTCCTCTCGGTGATGTCGTGGCCGGTGACGACGTACCCGCCGACCGTCGGGTCGTCCACCAGGTTCACGAAGGAGAGCTCGAAGGGGAGGGTCTCCTTGTTCCCGTGGCGGATGAGGGGGATGGTCACCGTCACCGGACCGGCCACCGAGGCGCCGCGCGACGCCCGTTCGAACGCCCCTTCGAGATCCTCACGGTGGGCCTCGGGCACCAGGTGGGAAAGCGGTTGACCCTCGATGAACTCCGGGTCGTGGCCGAGCTGCCTCGTGATCGCCCCGGACACGGACTCGACGCAGCCGTCAGGCGACACGAGCATGGTGATCGCCGCCGAGTTGTGGACGAGGGAGCGGAGCCGGGCGTCGTGGTCGTGCACCAGCTCGAAGCGCCGCCGCTGGGTGACGTCTCGGATGGTCAGGAGCACGGCACCGTCCTCCAGCCAGGGGACCGGTGACCCGATCATCTCGGTCAGCCGCCAGCCCGACTTCGTGTGCAACCGGACCTCGATCGGTGCGCCGACGTCCTTGCTCTGCACGCTGGCCAGCGACAGCAGGACGAACTCCAGGTCGTCGGGATGGACGAGATCGAGGCCGCTCGCCCCGATGGAATCGGCCATCGAGCGGGGAAACATCTCCACCGCTGTCCGGTTGGCCCACTGCACCCGGCCCTGGGCGTCGATGATGATCACGGCGTCGGGCAACTCGTCGACGAGACGGGCGAGGAGGTGCTCGCTCCCGCCGACCGAGCGTGTGGCGACGAAGTCGCCGATGTCGGACATAGCTCTCCATCGGCCCTTTCGACGACCTGCTTGAGGAGGGCCGAGGGGACCGCTGCGCCCGAAACCGTGGAGCGTCACAGGAGTTCCGGCTGGTGCCCCGGTGCGCCGGGGCACCCTTCCTCCCGGTCCTCTTGCCGGCCGGCGCCCGCCGTGGTGGGGTGGTGGGACCCGGCCGTGGCCGGTCCGGGACCGGCGTCCGCCACCCGGTGGCGAGAACCGGACGGGGACGGTCGATGACGGATCGGGTGGCATTCCTCGGGCACAGCGACGGGGATGTCGCCGGCATCCTCGGCGAACGTGCCCGTGAGCTGGGTCTTTCCGTCAGCTCGTGGCGCGCCGACCACGGCCGGCCCGGCCTCCCGGCGCCCGGCACCTTCGATCTCCTGGTGGTGATGGGATCCGTGAGATCGGTCACGGACGCCTCGGTCGGGTGGATCGGCTCCGAGCGGTCCCTGGTCGGGCGGGCGGTGGCCGACGGGGTCCCGGTCCTGGGCGTCTGCTTCGGTGGCCAGCTGCTCGCCCAGGTACTGGGCGGGCAGGTTGACCGGGCCCCCTCGCCCGAGATCGGCTGGCGCCTGGTCGAGACCGCCGATCCGGGACGGATCCCGCCCGGCCCGTGGGTGAGCTGGCACGAGGACCGGTTCAGCGCCCCGCCCGGCGCCGAGCCGGTGGCCCGCACCGAGGACTGCCTCCAGGCCTTCGTCCTCGGTGCCCACACCGGGGTGCAGTTCCATCCGGAGGCCGACCGTCGAATCGTCCGCCACTGGGTGGAGGAGGCCCGACGCGACGGCTCGCTCGAGGCAGCGGCCGCCGCCGAGCTGCTCGCCGGGTTCGGGCCGGACGGGACAGGGCCCGAGGCTCAGGCCCGGCAGCTCTTCGACCGCTTCGTCGAACGGGCCGGTCGACAAGTCCCCTGAGCTGGCCTTCTCTCGTCCCCTGCCGGAGAACTCGGGGCGACGGCGGGGTGTCCCGGCCGGATCGGTGCCGACCTCGGACCCGGGCCCGCTGTTGCGCACCACGCTCAGACGTGGTTTGCTGTTAGCACTCGACAGTGCAGAGTGCTAACCACCACGGAGGAACACCAGATGGCCAAGTTGATCACGTTCGACGAGGAGGCCCGCCGGTCCCTCGAGAGCGGCATGAACAAGCTCGCCGACGCCGTACGCGTCACCCTCGGACCCAAGGGGCGCAACGTCGTCCTCGACAAGAAGTGGGGCGCCCCCACCATCACCAACGACGGCGTCTCCATCGCCAAGGACATCGAGCTCGAGGACCCCTTCGAGCGGATCGGCGCCGAGCTGGTCAAAGAGGTCGCCAAGAAGACGGACGACGTGGCCGGTGACGGCACCACCACGGCCACCGTCCTGGCCTGGGCCATGGTCCACGAGGGTCTGCGCAACGTGGCCGCCGGCGCCAACCCCATGTCCCTCAAGAAGGGGATCGAAGCCGGCGTCGAGGCTGCGGTCACCTCGCTGCGGGGCATCGCCCGCGACACCGACTCGAAGGGTCAGATCGCCCAGGTGGCGTCCATCTCGGCCGCCGACTCGGAGATCGGCGAGATGATCTCCGAGGCCATCGACAAGGTGGGCAAGGACGGCGTCATCACCGTCGAGGAGTCCCAGACCTTCGGCATGGACATGGACCTGGTCGAGGGCATGCGCTTCGACAAGGGCTACATCTCCCCCTACTTCGTGACCGACCCCGAGCGCATGGAGGCCGTCCTCGAGGACACCTACGTGCTGCTGGTGGGTTCGAAGATCACCGCCGTACGCGACCTCCTGCCGCTGCTGGAGAAGGTCATGCAGGGCGGCAAGCCGCTGGTCATCATCGCCGAGGACCTCGAGGGCGAGGCGCTGGCCACCCTGGTGGTCAACAAGATCCGCGGCACGTTCCGCAGCGTCTCGGTCAAGGCCCCCGGATTCGGTGAGCGTCGCAAGGCGATGCTCCAGGACATCGCCATCCTCACCGGCGGCCAGGTGGTCACCGAGGAAGTCGGGCTCAAGCTGGAGAACGTCGGCCTCGACCTCCTCGGCACCGCCCGCAAGGTCGTGGTGACCAAGGACGAGACGACCATCGTCGAGGGCGGTGGTTCCGAGGACGAGATCAAGGGCCGCATCAACCAGATCAAGGCCGAGATCGACAACACCGACTCCGACTACGACCGCGAGAAGCTCCAGGAGCGGCTGGCCAAGCTGTCCGGGGGTGTCGCCGTCATCAAGGTCGGTGCCGCCACCGAGGTGGAGCTGAAGGAGAAGAAGCACCGGATCGAGGACGCCGTGTCCACGACCAAGGCCGCCATCGAGGAGGGCGTGGTGCCCGGTGGTGGTGTGGCCCTGCTCCGGGCGCAGTCCGCCGTGCTCGACACCGCCGAGAAGCTGGAGGGCGACGAGGCGACCGGTGCCCGCATCGTGGCCCGGGCCGTCGAGGAGCCCCTCAAGCAGATCGCCGTCAACGCCGGCCTCGAAGGAGGGGTCATCGTGGACAAGGTGCGCAACCTGAAGAAGCCCACCGAGGGACTCAATGCTGCCACTGGCGAGTACGTCGACCTGTTCGACACCGGCGTCATCGACGCCGTGAAGGTGACCCGTTCCGCCCTGCAGAACGCCGCCTCGATCGCTGCGTTGTTCCTCACCACCGAGGCGGTCATCGTGGACAAGCCCGAAGAGGGTGGCGCCGCCCTTCCCGGCGGGGGCATGGACGACTTCTAGGTCGACCGGCTCCGCCGGACGGCGGACAGATGAGGGACAAGAGATGTGGAACAAAGGGCGCCCGGTGGGGCGCCCTTTGTTCTTTCCCTACACTGGGTCCGTGACCGAACCCCTCGTTCCATCAGTCGGCTGGGGCGTCCTCCACCTGTTCTGCAAGCGCCCCGACGCACGGGGCCGGCCGGCCGACCGGGCCCTCGACGCAGCCGCAGTGACCCAGGCGGTCAAGCGTGCCGAGGCCGATGGCGTCCAGGTGGTGACGGTGGCCATGCTCGGCCACAAGGCCGACCTGGGCTTCATGGCACTCGGGGCGGACCTGTGGCGCCTGCGCCGGCTGCAGTCGGACCTGCAGGCGGCCGGCCTGGTCGTCGTCGACTCGTACGTGTCGCTGACCGAGGTGTCGGAGTACGCAGAGGGGATCCCCGACGAGATGAAGCAGGCGCGGCTGTACCCCCACCTCCCTCCCGAGGGCATGACGGCGTTCTGCTTCTACCCCATGTCCAAGCGACGCGGCGACACGGAGGGCTCCAACTGGTTCTCCATGCCCTTCGAGGACCGCAAGGCCATGATGTACGGGCACGGTGCTGCCGGACGGGCCTTCAAGGGAAGGATCGTCCAGGTGATCACCGGATCCACCGGCATCGACGACTGGGAGTGGGGCGTCACCCTCTTCGGGGTGCACCCCGACGACCTGAAGGACTGCGTCTACACCATGCGGTTCGACGAGGGCTCGGCCCGGTTCGCCGAGTTCGGCCCGTTCCTCACCGGCATGGTCGCCCCGGTGGAGGTCGTCGTGGCCCAGGTGGCCATGGATGAGTGACCTTTCCCCCGGCGGCGACCTCGGTGCCCTACGGGCCGAGCTGACACGCCTCGGTCCGATGGTGGTGGCGTTCAGCGGCGGCGCCGACTCGGCCTTCCTGGCCTGGGTGGCCACCGACACGCTGGGGTCGGCGAACGTCCGTTGCGTCACCGCCGTCTCGCCGTCGCTAGCCCCCGAGGAGCTGGCCGACTGCCGCCGGCTGGCCAGCGAGTGGGGGCTCCGCTTCGACGAGGTCGAGACGGACGAGCTGGCCGATCCGGCCTACTCGGCCAACGACGGCTCGCGCTGCTTCCACTGCAAGACGTCCCTCATGGAGGCCCTCGGGCCCATCGCCACCGGCGGTGCCACCGGCGATGGCCGGTCCGGGTCGGCGACGGTCGTGCTCGGGGTCAACCTCGACGACCTGAGGGACCATCGACCCGGTCAGCAGGCCGCCCTCGAGCACGGTGCGTGCTTTCCCCTGGTGACCGCCGGGTTCACCAAGTCGGACGTCCGGGCCTGGTCGCGCCGGCTGGGCCTCCGCACCTGGGACAAGCCCGCCGCCGCCTGCCTGGCGTCACGCGTCCCTTACGGCACCCCGGTGACCCTGGGCACGCTGCAGTCGGTCACCCGTGCCGAGTCGGGGCTCCGGTCGCTGGGCTTCCGCCAGCTCCGGGTCCGGCACTACGGCGACACCGCGCGCATCGAGGTCCCAGCGGCGGAACTGGTCAACGTCGTCGCCTGCCGCGAGGAGGTCACCCGGGTGGTCCACGAGGCGGGCTACCGGTATGTCACCCTCGACCTGGACGGGTTCCGCTCCGGAAATCTGAACGACGCACTGACGACGGGCCGGTCGGCCCGGTGATCGGCGTCCGGGTCAAGCTGACCTTCCCCGAGGAGCTGGTGCGGGAGCCGGTGATCGCCCGATTGGTGCAGGAGTTCGACGTCGTCCCCAACATCCGGCGGGCCGACGTCGGCGAGGACAGCGGCTGGATCATCTGCGAGCTCGACGGTGACGCCGGCACCGTCGACCGCTGTGTCGCCTGGCTCGAGGGCAAGGGTGTCCAGGTGGACCTCCTCGGCGACATCGTGGAGAGCTGAGTCCGCCGGACGGGTGCCCGGGTCAGGACTCGTCGGGCGTCCGGATGGTCCAACCGGCGCCGGACACCTTGCGTGGCTCGTAGAACAGGCATCCCTCCGGACACGCGAACGGGATCTGTTCGTTGGCGCCGACCCGGCACCGCTCGAGCTTCTCCTCGTGGGCGGTGGTCTGCATGATGTAATGGCGACAGTCCTCGTTCACGGCCACACCCCATTCTGCCCGATGGACGCGACCAAGCGTTGGCAGGGGTAGCGTCGGTACGTGGATCCGAATCCCTCCACCAAGCAGCTCCTGCGATGGAGCGAGGCACTGGCCGGCATCGCCCGGACCGGATTGGGCTTCACCGAGTCCCTCTACGAGCAGGAGCGCTTCGAGGAGATCCTCCGGGTGGCCGCCGACATCCGGGTGGCGGCCGACCACGGAACAGAGGGGGCGGAGGACGCCGAGGGCCTGGTGGAGGAGTGGCTGAGCCTGGTGGGCAAGGGCGTGCCCGGCTACGTGACCCCGAAGGTGGCGGTGGGAGCGGCGGTGGGCAACGACAAGGGCGAGATACTCCTCGTCCAGCGGGCCGACTCCGGCGTCTGGCTCTACCCGACCGGGTGGGCCGACATCGGCTACTCGGCAGCCGAGGTGGTCGTCAAGGAGGTCGAGGAGGAGACCGGCATCGAGGCCGAGGTCGTCCGGCTCATCGCCGTCCTCGACGGGCTCCGGATCGGCATCAGCCGCATCCCCCTCTACTCCCTCGTGTTCCAGTGCCGGGCCGTCGGTGGCGAGCTGAAGGCGCATCCCCTGGAGTGCTCCGACGTCGGATGGTTCGCCCTCGACAAGCTCCCCTTCCCCCTGGCCGGTGCCGAGCGTTGGGGCGAGCACGTGTTCGCCGCTCTCCGCGGCGAACCGGTCGAGGTGCTCTACGACTCGGTGCGCTCGCCGATCTGGCGTGGCGATCCGGACCGGGCCTGACCGACCCCACTCGACCCGACCGGGGGGCGGTGACCCCGCCAGGACGATGAACCGGGGGGCCGGCGAACCGGTGACTACACTCGCGCTCCGTGACGACACCGGGCCCAGACGGCACCGACGGGCCGGGCGCCGCCGACGGGCCCTCGACACCGTCCGCCGTCGTGGTGAGCGAGGTCACCGGGGTGGATGCCGACCTGGTGGAGGCGTTCGCCCGCTTGATCCCGCAGCTGTCCTCGTCCTCGCCCCCGCCGGATCACGACCAGTTGGCCGAGATCGTCGGCTCCGATGCCTCGATCCTCCTCGTGGCGCGCGATGCGGGCGGTCGGGTCGTCGGATCCCTCACCCTCGCCGTGTTCCGGGTCCCGACCGGCGTGCTGTCGTGGATCGAGGACGTCGTGGTCGACGAGCGGGCACGGGGGGCCGGGGCCGGCGAGGCGCTGGTCCTCGCCGCGGTCGACCGGGCGAGGCGGGCCGGTGCCAAATCGGTCGATCTCACCTCCCGTCCCAGCCGCGAGGCGGCCAACCGCCTCTACCAGCGCCTGGGCTTCGAGTCCCGATCGACCAACGTGTACCGGTATCCGTTGGAACCGCCCGACTGAGGGCAGGCTGGGAGCGGTCGGTGCGAGTCAGTGCGGTCCCTGACCGCGACGGCTCGACGTTCACTCCCCCGTGGGAGCGGCCTCCGCGGTCCTGCGGGCGTCCCGGTCGCCGGGCAGGTACGGGGCAACCGTCGCCGCCAGGACGTCCGGCCACGCGGTGGGGACGAGGCCGAGCTCCTGACGTGTCTCGCTGTCGTCCATGACGAAGGGCGACTCGAACTGATAGAGGGTCTTCGGCACCTCGCGCAGCAAGGGGCTGAAGACACCGAGGGCCCGGAGGGCCGTGGGCGGCACCGACGCCACGCTCACCGGGGCGACGCCGGCGGCCTCGCACAGGCCCTCGACCACCTGTCGCGACGACCGCGGCTCGTTGCTCGGGACGTGCCACGGCCGGCCCCAGGTCGACCGGTCGACGGCACAGGCGACCATGGTGCGGGCGACGTCCCCGACGAACGTCCAGGAGTGGGGGGCGTCGGGGTCCCCGACCACGCGGACCCCCTTCCCCCTCACCAGACGCGGCACGACACGGGAGAACTGGCTCTGGGTCGTGGCCCCGAGGAAGTCCGAGGCCCTGACCTCGACGGCACTGATCTTCCCCGCCTCGTGCCGGGCCAGCGCGTCGTTCCACATCGCCGCCCGGACCTGGGCCTTGGGCAACGTCGAGGCCAGGGGGTCGTGGGGCGTCATCGGCCCCGTCGGCTGTCCGTAGGCGTACAGGTTGCTCAGGGTCACGAGCGTCGCACCGGTCTGCTCGGCCGTGGCCAGCAGGGCCTCGGAGATGGGTGGCCAGTCGGTCGACCACCGGTGGTACGGGGGGTTCGCGCAATTGAAGAGCGCTGCCGAGCCACGGGTGATCTCGGTCAGGAACCCGCTGTCGGACGCGTCACCCGGGGCGAGGCTGATGCCCTCGCCCCTCGGGCCCGAACCGTGCCTCGAGACCACTGCGACCTGGTGACCGACCCGGGCCAGCTCCTCGGCGACACGGCTCCCGGTCGCCCCGGCGCCCACCACCACGAATTTCGACATGTCCACTCCTCGGATTTGCGAGAGCAGCGCTCTCCCATAGAGCATGACCCCTGGCGCCCGAGAAAGCAAGAGCAGTGCTCTCCGAAGTGACGGGGAGGTGCGATACTGTCCCCATGGACCAGTCGTCACCGCGGGCCATCGCCCGTGCCAACCAGATCGTCCTGATCAAGTCCACGGCGCGCCGCCTGCTGGCCGAGCACGGAGCCTCCGGGCTGTCACTGCGGGAGGTGGCCCGCGAGATGGGCCAGACGTCGTCCGCGCTCTACCGCTACTTCGCCAACCGCGACGAGCTGCTCACCGCGCTCATCCTCGACGCCTACGACGAATTGGGGGCGGCCACCGAGCGGGCCGAGGGTCGCGTCGACCGGTCTGCGGTCCGGGACCGATGGTTCGCCGCCGGCCGGGCGATACGGCGGTGGGCCGTCGGCCATCCGCACGAGTACGCCCTGCTCTTCGGATCGCCCGTCCCCGGGTACCACGCACCCGAGGACACGGTGGCCGCCGCCACCCGCGTCACCATGGTGATCGCCGGGATCGTGAACGACGCCTGTGCGGCCCGCTCCCTCCCGTCGGACCCACGGGAGGACGCCCGCGTCGACCGGTTCCTGGAGGTCGGGAACCTGCGGGTGACCATGCCGGACGTCCCCGGCGACGTCCTCGCCCGGAGCATCATGGTGTGGGCCGAGTTGTTCGGCTTCCTCAGCTTCGAGCTCTTCGGCCACTACCGGCACACCGTGCGCAGCGCGCCGCAATTCTTCGACGAGACGCTGGACGCCATGGGGTCCTTCGTCGGCCTCGCCGACTGAGCCACCGCCCGACCGTCGACCGGTCGGTGGGCCGGGAGCCCGAGGGCCGGTTGGCCCCTTCGGACTGGGGCATGCTCTACGGGCATGGCCGCCACCGACCAGACCGGCGACGTGGGGTCGGTCCCGATCGGGCCCGCCGCCCGTCTGGCGACGTGGGGGCTGGCCGGGCTCGGGGTCGTGGCCGCCGCCGCCGCCCTGGCCGCCGACCCGTCCGACGCCCGATCGGCCGCCTCCCAGGTGTGGCCTCCGTTCGTGCTGGTCACGGGACTGCTCCTGGTGGGGATGGTGGCCGACCAGGACGGGCTGTTCGCCGCCGCCGGTCACCGCCTCGCCGTGCTCGCCCCCACTGGCTCCGTGCTCTTCGCCGGGGCTGCGGCCCTGGTGGCCGTCGTCACCGCACTGCTCAACCTGGACACGTCGGTGGTCTTCCTCACCCCGGTGCTGGTCCACGCAGGGAGGCACCGGGGCCGGAGCGGGGCGGCCCTGCTGATCGGCTGCCTGCTCCTGTCCAACGCCGGCAGCCTGCTTCTTCCGGGCTCGAACCTGACCAACCTGATCGTGCTGGGCCACCTCCATCTCTCCGGCGGCGAGTTCTTCAGCCACATGGCCCTGCCGTGGGTCGCCGCCGTGGTGGTCACCGGGGCGGTGGTCGGCGTCGGCGAGCGGCGGTCGTTGCGCGCCGGCCACGGCGAGCCGGACCGACCCCGTCGGGCGACGCTGGGCCTGGGCGCACTGGCCGTGGCGACGGTGACGGTCCTGGTCGTGGCGCTGCGCTCCCCCGCTCTGCCAGTGGCGGGGGTGGGCATCGTGGTGGTGGCCCTCAGGATGCTGACCGGGCGGGAGGAGCTCGGCCGGGTCCGCCGAGTGCTCGGCGCGCCGGTGCTCGTCGGCCTGTTCGGCATCGCCACGGCGCTCGGGACGCTGGGCCGGGCGTGGTCAGGGCCGGCCACGCTGCTCTCGCACCTCGACGGCGTCGGCACCGCGGCGGTGGCCGCCGGATCGACCGCGGTGCTCAACAACCTGCCGGCGGCGGCGCTGCTGGCGTCGCGGGTCCCTCCCCACCCCTACGCCCTGCTGGTCGGGCTCAACATCGGCCCCAACCTCTTCGTCACCGGCTCGCTGGCGTGGATCCTGTGGTGGCGGACGGCACGCGCCACGGGAGCGGTCCCGCCGGTCAGGCGCGCCGTGGTCCTCGGCCTGATCTCGGTCCCGCTGGCCATGGCCGCCGCCCTCGGGATGCTCGCCCTGTCCGGTCCGCTCTGACCGGCACGGTCGCCGTCGACCCCGTCGGGGCAGCGTGGGTCAGTTGATCTTCAACAGGTCGACGATGAACACCAGGGTGTCGTTGGCGGCCACGCCCGCGCCCGGCGACTGGTCGCCGTAGCCGAGGCTCGGGGGGATGATCAGCTCCCGCCGCCCCCCCACCTGCATGCCCACCACGCCCTTGTCCCACCCGGTGATGACCTGCTCCGGGGCGGCGTCGAGCTTGAAGGTGAAGGGCTGGCTCGTCCAGGAGGACTGGACCTCCTTGTCGGCGGAGTACGTGGCCAGCACGTACTGGACGGTGACGGTGTCCCCCGGTTCGGCCTTGGGGCCGGAGCCGACGATCAGGTCGGCGGTCTCCAACTTCGTCGGCGCCGCGCCGGGGGGCACGACGATCGCCGGCTGGGTGCCGGCCTTGCCGGCCGGTGAGCGGTCGGCCACCGGGATGGTGGCCGAGGACACCGTGGCGGTGGCAGACGTCGAGGTGGTGCTCGATGAGGAGCTGCTGCTGCAGCCGGCCAGGGCCAGTGCCGAGACGGCGGCGACGGCGATCGACCAGGTTCGGACACGAGGCATGAGGGATCCTTTCGGCGGCGGGGTCGTCGGGGCACGATGGCCTGGCCCGGATGGCGCTGCACGGTGCGCCTGCACGTCCACCCGGCAGGCCAGACGGTAGTCGGCGATCGGCGGTGGTGGGTGCCACCCGCCCTTCCCGGGCGGGTCGGCCGCCATCAGGCCGGCTCGTCCCCGTCGTCATCGACCGGACCGTTGACGGGCACGTCCGGGGGTCCCGTCGGATGGCGGGCGGCCGGTGCCCCCCCGGCCGGGAACTCGGTGACGAGGCCGACCACCGCGGGCTCGTCGCGCTGCTCGCGCCATGCGGCCTCGGCCCGGAACGCCACCTCGCGCAGCGGACTGCCGGATCGCCGTGCGGCGCGGGCGACGTCCTCGTACTCGGCCTTCACCCGTCCCCCACTCACCTTGACCCGGATGAGCTGGTCGTCGACCCGGACCGACTCGATCGTCCGAGCCGCCGGCCACCGCTCCCCGAACGACACCCGGACGCCGAGCGATCCGGTCGAGAGGCGGAGGGTGTCGCGGATCACCGGGACCTGCGACGGGTCGCACAGGGCGTGGACGACGGTTCCCGGCCGCCCCTTCTTCATCACCACCGGCGAGAGCCAGGCGTCGTGGGCCCCCGCCTCGATGAGCACGGCCACCGCATGGGCCAGCTGCTCGCCGGTGACGTCGTCGACATTGGCCTCGAGCAGCGCCACGGGCTGGCCGGCATCCGAGTCCTCGTCACCGAGGATGCCGGCATGCGACCGGGGCCCGTCCTCGCCGTCCCTGTCGAGCTCCTGGCCGGTCAGCCGGTCCACCCTGGTCCCGGTCACCACCTGGACGCAGTTGGGAAGTTCACCGAGCTCCCGCGTGCCGGCGCCGAAGCCCTGTCCGGTGACCCGCATCGGCGGCTGCGGGCCGAACCCCGACGACAGCGCGGCGAGCAGTGCCGCACCGGTCGGAGTCGTGAGCTCCACCGCCAGGCTCCGGCCCCAGGTCGGGATCCCCTCCAACAACGCCACCACCGCCGGTGCCGGGTTGGGGAGCAGGCCGTGCGCCGCCCTGACCATGCCGAGCCCGGTGGCCACCGGGCTGGCCCGGACCTCGTCGATCCCGAGTACCTCGAGCGCGGCCGCCGTCCCCACCACGTCGATGATGGTGTCGTGCCCGCCGACCTCGTGGAAGTGGACCTGGTCGGCCGGGCGGCGGTGCAGGCGACCCTCGACGTCGGCCAGCGCGGCGAACGTCGACAGCGCCCGCCGGGCCACCCGTTCGGGCAGGCGCGCCTCCTCGATCAGACCGACGATGTGGGCGTGGGTGCGGACGACCACGTTGTCGTCCACCGTCACCACCGCCCGGGAGGCGGCGACCCCACCCCGCAGGACCGGCTCGACCTCCAGTCCCCAGCCGGGCAGGGGCAGACGCTCCAGGAGGGCCAGCACCTCAGGGAGGTCGGCGCCGGCGTCCAGGAGGCCGCCCAGCGCCATGTCCCCGGCGATCCCGGCGAAGCAGTGGAACCAGGCGACGTTGGCCGTACCCGGCACGGGGACCCGGGGCCGGGCTCCCCCGTCGACCCCCGTCACGGCAGCATCCGGGCCACGGCGCAGGCGGCTCCGAAGCCGTTGTCGATGCCCACCACGGCGATCCCCGCCGCGCACGAGGCGTGCATGGCCAGCAGCGCGGTCACGCCCTCGAGCGCCGCGCCGTAGCCCGTGCTGGTGGGCACCGCCACCACCGGCGCCGGGGTGATGCCCCCGACCAGGCTGGCGAGCGCGCCCTCCATGCCGGCGACGACGACGATGGCGTCGGCCTCGGCCAGCTCGTCGGCCGAGGCCAGCAGGCGGTGCACGCCGGCCACACCGCAATCGGGGAGGAGGGTGGGCCGGAGCCCGAGGGCGACCAGCGTGGCCTCGCACTCCCGGGCGACCGGGAGGTCCGAGGTGCCGGCGGTGACCACGAGCGTGCGGACCGGGCGGGGCGGTGACGGCCGCCACACCACGGTGGACAGCTGACCTCGCACCTGGTCGGCGCCGGTGGCGGTGCCGGTCACCGTGCGCCGGCCCCCGGCGTGGCGGGCCATGACGGCGTCGACCTGCGTGGCGTCGGCGCGGGTGAGGATCACCGGGCCGGCCGCAGACCAGCGCTCGGTCGGGGCACCGTCCTCCTCCTCGGCACCCGCTCCGATGAGCTCGCCCACGATCGCCGTGCACTGCTCGGGCGTCTTGCCCTGCCCGTAGACGGCCTCGGGCAGTCCCTGACGGAGCCCCCGGTGGTGATCGACCTTGGCAAACCCCAGATCGGCGAAGGGAAGGCGCCGGAGACGGTGGACGGCCTCATCGGGCGTGCACGCCCCGGTGCGGACGTCGGCGAGCAGGCGGAGCAGTACGGGTTCATCCATGATGTTCACTATCCTGCCTGGGTATGGCGTCAGACGCATCCCCGGAGCCGGTGACCGGTGCACCGCCGCGCATCGGGTTCCTGGGGCCCGAGGGGACCTTCACCGAGGAGGCCCTGCTCAGCCAGGCCGACTACGCCGCGGCGAGGATCACCCCCTACGGGTCCCTCGTCGAGGTGCTGGACGCCGTCCGGGGCGGACGCGAGGACCTCGGGTTCGTCCCGCTCGAGAACGCCATCGAGGGGACGGTGCGGGACATCGTCGACAGCCTGGTGTTCGAGTTCGACCTGCGCATCCAGCGCGAGGTGGTCCTCGACATCCACCTCCACCTCATGGCCGCCCCGGGCACCGACCTGGACGCCGTCGAGCGGGTGGCGTCCATCCCCATGGCCACGGCCCAGTGCCGGGGATTCCTGACCGGCCGGCTGCCGCAGGCGGAGACGCTGGCCACCAACTCGACGGCCGAGGCCGCCCGGCTGCTCGGCGAAGGCGACCCGGCCATGTCGGTGCGGCCCACCGCGGCGATCGCACCCCGGCTGGCGGCCAAGCTCTACGGCCTCGAGATCCTGGTCGAGGACGTGGAGGACCACCCCGACAACCAGACGCGCTTCGTCTCGGTGGCCGGCACCGGCATCCCCGCGCCCACCGGCCACGACCGGACCAGCATCGCCTGCTTCCAGAGTGCCGACCACCCCGGAAGCCTCTACGCCATCCTCGGTCACTTCGCCGCCCGCAACATCAACCTGTGCAAGCTCGAGTCGAGGCCGACCAAGAAGGCGCTGGGTGACTACTGCTTCATCATCGACTTCGACGGCCACGTGGCCGACGCGGTCGTCGCCGACTGCCTCCGCGACCTCCACGCCGAACTGGCCGGCGTCAAGTTCCTCGGGTCGTATCCGGCGGCCGGCGCCGGAGGTCCGGCCATCCGGCGGGAGGTCGAGTCCTCCATGCGCCAGGCCGGGGTGTGGCTGGACGGCCTGACAGCGGAGATCGAACCGGGCGGGATCCGCTGACCCCGTTCGGCCACCGACCCGGCGGGTAGCCTGGCCGTCTCTCGGAGGGATGGCAGAGCGGACAAATGCGCGGCTCTTGAAAAGCCGTGAGGGGAAACCCTCCGTGGGTTCGAATCCCACTCCCTCCGCTGTGTGATGTCGCGAGACATAAGCGACGATGCCTCGAGACACCGGAGACCGGTGTGTCAAGACATCGGAGACACCCGGTGGACCGGCGTCCGCTCAGAGCAGTCCCTGGGACTTGAGCCAGGACTCGGCCACCGCTGCCGGCTGCTTCTTGTCGGACGTCACCTCGACGTTGAGCTTGGAGATGGCGTTGGTCGTCAGCTTCCCGTTCAACTTGGCCAGCGCGTCCCTCACCGCCGAGGTGTCCACCGAGGTGCGGATCACCGGCACGATGTAGTCGGCCCCTTCGAGGTGCTTGTTGTCGGTCAGGGCCACGAAGTTGTTGTCCACCACGTTGCCGTCACTCGAGAACAGTTCGACCACCTGGACCTCGTTGTTCTTGAGGGCGGCGACGCTGAGCGGCCCGGCTTCGTCAGTGGACTTGAACCCGGCGAACTTGAGGCCGTAGACCGACTTGAGCCCCGGCTCACAGCCGGCGAACGTCGGGCACTCCGGCGGTCCACCCAGCGTCAGCTTCGACGCATACGGCTTCAGACTGGACAGGGTGGTCAGGTGGTCCTTCTTGGCCGTGGCCTTGGTGACGGCGAAGACGTTCGTGTCGAGCGCCTGGGACGCCGGCAGCACCGTGACGTGCGAAGCGGCAAGCTTCTTGTTGTCGGCGGCGATGGCCGTGGTGATCTGGTCACCGGCCGGCTGCGGGGTCCCCCCGTGGAGGTAGCCCAGCAGCGATGCCGCGTAGTCGGGCTCGAGGTCGATCTGGCCGTGCTCGATCGCCGGCACCACGATGGCCCGGGTGCCCAGCGCCGGCTCCACCTTCACCGGGTAGCCGGCGTGGGACAGCACGTCCCCGTACATGTTGGCGACGATCTCCTGCTCCTCGAAGTTGGTCGACCCGATGGTGATGGTCGGCTTCGAACTGGCCCCGGCCACGCCTCCGAGGGCGACGATCCCCATCGTCGAGGAGATCAGAGCGGCGGTGATCAGGATCGCACGGCGGTGTGACATCAGGGCCCTTTCGTAGAACGGCGGTTGCATTGTCGACTAAGTCGATCAGCTTACAATAGTAACACAATCGCAACCTGACGCAACCGCGCGAGCGCTCAGGCCGCCGCCCTCCCCGCAACCTGCGGGACGGTACCCCGCGGCGCCCGGTTCAATCCCGAAAGCTGGCGTCGTAGCGGCGCCGGGGTCAGGGCCCTCTGCACGGCACCCAGGCCGAAGGCCACCAGACCGGCGAGGGCGGCCACCAGGAGCGCACCGGCAAAGGCTTCGACGGTGTCGTTGGTATTGAGCCCGGCGATGATCGGTGTGCCGAGGTCGCTGAAGCTCACATAGGCGGCCAGGGTGGAGGTGGCGACCACCTCGATCGACGCGGTCCGGACCCCGGCCATCAGGACCGGGATGGCCAGGGGGAGTTCGACCCGGCGCAGGACCTGGCCGGCGGTCAGGCCCATGGCGGACGCGGCTTCCCGCACGTCGGTGTCCACCTCGCGAATCCCGACGTAGGTATTGGTGAGGATGGGCGGGATGGCCAGGATGACCAGCGCCAGGAAGGCGGCCAGGAACCCTCCCCATCGGAGGGAGATCGCCGGGATGATGGCGAACAGGGTCAGCAGGGCGAGACTGGGCACGGCCCGGGCCGCGTTTGCCGCGTTGATGGCCACCAGGCCGCCCCGGCCGGTGTGCCCCAGCACCAGTCCGAGACCCCCGCCGATGACGACGGCGCCGAGCACGACGGCGAAGGACAGTTCCAGCTGGTGCCAGGCCAACTCGGGGATCCCGCTCGATCCCTTCCAGTTCGCCGCCGTGGCGAACCAGTCCCAGACGCTGGCCATGAAGTGGCGGAAGTGGTCCCAGACCTGCACGTCAGTTCGCCCGCGCCCGCCGGGACGTCCGGGTCCACGGGATGGCCAGGCGTTGCACGCCCACCACGACGAGGTCGAAGAGGGCGGCCAGGGCCACCGAGAGCACGAGCCCGACGATGATGGGGGTGTAGTAGCCGATGTTGAAGCCGTAGGTGATCTGCTGTCCCAGGCCTCCCAAGCCGATCAGGGCGGTCACCGTCACCAGACCGATCACGGTGGCCCCGGCGATGCGCAGGCCGGCGAAGATGTAGGGAAGGGCCAACGGCAGATCCACACGCAGCAGCGCCGATGTCGGGGTGTAGCCCATGGCGACCGCCGCCTCACGGGCTTCGGCGGGCACGGCGTCGAGGCCGGCCACGGTGTTCCAGATGAGGATGAGCAGGGTGTAGCCCACCAGGGCGAACTCGGCCGTCGGATAGGACGCCACATAGCCGGTGATCGGTCCGAGGATGGCGAAGAGGGCCAGGGAGGGGATGATGTACAGCGCGCTGGCCACCCCGAACACCGGCACCCTGACGATCCGGTAGCGCCATGCCAGCAGGGCCAGGGGGATGGAGATGGCCGTGCCGATGGCCAGTGCCAACAGGCTGAGTGACACGTGTTGGACCACATCGGCCCAGATCTGACTCCACTGGCCCGTGACGTAGCTCCACTGGAAGAACGGCTGGGCCGCGACCATGCGACGAGAGTACTTCGGGCGTGATCGATCCCGATCAATCCCACATGACCGATTGCTAGCGTGGGGATTCATGATCACGCTGGAAGGGGTCTCCAAGTCCTATGGCTCCGGCCAGGTGGCGGTCGCCGACCTCAGTCTCGAGATCGGGGACGGGGAGCTCACCGCCCTCGTGGGCCCGTCCGGCTGCGGCAAGACCACCACGCTTCGGATGATCAACCGGCTCATCGAGCCGACCTCCGGGCGGATACTCATCGACGGCGAGAACGTCCTGACCAAGGACCCCGTGATCATGCGCCGGGGCATCGGGTACGTCATCCAGCAGGGCGGGCTGTTCCCCCACCGCCGCGTGTTCGACAACGTCGCCGTGGTCCCGCGGCTGCTCGGCTGGGACAGCGATCGGGTCGACCGCCGCGTCAATGAGCTGCTCGAGATGGTGGGCCTCGAGCCTGCTGACTACGGACGCCGATTCCCCCATGAGCTGTCCGGTGGTGAACGCCAACGGGTGGGCGTGGCCCGCGCCCTCGGGGCGGACCCACCGGTCCTGCTCATGGACGAGCCGTTCGGCGCCGTGGACCCGGTCACGCGCCAGCGCCTGCAGAACCAGTTTCTCGATCTGCAGAAGGAACTCAAGAAGTCCATCGTCTTCGTGACCCACGACATCGAGGAGGCGGCGAAGCTCGGCGATCGCATTGCCATCCTCTCCAAGGGTGGGGTGCTCGAGCAGTACGACACCCCGGCCGAGATCCTCGGACGGCCGGGCACCCCGTTCGTGGCCGACTTCGTCGGCACCGATCGTGGCGTCCGGCGCCTGGCGGTGGTGGGCGTCGACGTCGCCGACCTCGCACAGCCCCCGACCGTCTCCCCGACGTCCACCATGGACGTGGCCCGCAAATCGGGGGGCGACGACCATGCCCACACGGCCATCGTGGTCGGGGAGGACGGAGTCCTGGCCGGGTGGATCCCACTGGCCGGGACCGAGACCGGCCTGGTGCGCGACCACGTCGAGCCGTTCGCGGCGCAGGTGCCCCTCGGCACGACACTGCGAGCCGCTCTCGGAGAGATGCTCCTCCACGACATGCGCTGGCTGCCGGTGGTCGACCAGGACGACCGGTATCTCGGTGTCCTCACTCCGAACCGGCTCCACGCCGCCATGCGACGCTCGGTGGGAGGGACGGCCGTCGAGTCGTAGGCGCTCCGGGAGCCCGCCTTCTCGAGTGATCCCCTGAGGGAGTCGGCCGACACCATCGGCGGGGTCCCTGTGTGAAACTCGTCGCGTGCAATGGCCCGAAGGATTCCTGTGGGGGACCGGCGCGTCGTCGACGCAGTGCGAGGGTGCGGCACCGGCGTCGGACTGGTGGGACTGGGAGCGGTCGGGTCATGCGCCGCCGTCGGGTGACGGCAACGGCTTCGCCCGCCGGTACGCCGAGGACTTCGCCCTGCTGGCCGGACTGGGGTTGACCCACCACCGCCTGTCGGTGGAGTGGGCGCGCCTCGAGCCCGAGCCGGGCGTCCACGATGCAGCAGCCGTCGGCCACTACCGCGACGTCCTGGCCGCCGCCCACGATGCGGGCGTCTCACCGTGGGTGAGCCTCCACCACTTCACGCTGCCGGGGTGGTTCCTGGCGACGGGCGGCTTCCTGGTCGAGTCCAACCGGACGGAGGTCTGGCGCCGCCACGTCGACTTCGTGGCCGAGACGTTCGGCGACCTGGTGGTCGGCTGGAAGCCGGTCAACGAGACGAACTACTACGCCCGGGCCGCCTACGGCGGCCGCGGATGGCCGCCCGGCCACGATGATCCCGCCGAGGTGGCGGCGGTCAACGAGGCGATGCACCTGGCCAACGCCGAGGCCGCCGTGCGGCTGGGTCAGACGGGGGCACCGGTCTCCTCGATCTTCGGGCTGTCCCCGATCGTGCCCCAGGACGACGACCCGGCCACGGTGTCGATGTCCCAGGCCCTGTTCGACTACCACTGGGCCCCCTGGATCGGGCTCTTCCGCGACGGCGTCCTGCGGGTCCCCGGCCGCGGCCCGGTCGAGCGACCGGACCTCGTCGGCTTCGTCGACATGATCGGGTTCTCCTACTACGGCACCATGGGCGTCCGGGACGGTCGGCTGAACATCCACCCGCCGGATGCGCCACGCTCGCCCCTGGGCTACGGAATCTGGGCCGACGGCCTCGGACTCGTGCTCGACCGGATCCACGAGGAGCTGCCCGGCACCCCGGTCCTCGTCGCCGAGTTCGGCATCGGCACCGACGACGATGCCGCCCGGGCCGACTATCTCACCCAGGGCCTCGCCGTCGTGCACGACGCCGTTCTCCGCGGCGTCGATGTGCGCGGGCTGTTCCACTGGACGGCGGTGGACAACTACGAGTGGCTCCACGGCTACGACGTCTCCTTCGGGATCATCGACCGCCACCGGTCCGTGCGCGCCAGCGCCCGGGTCCTGGCCCGGGAGGCGATGCCGGGAGCACAGTGATCCCGGCTCGCCGTCGCCGTGTCCCGACCGGTCAGGCGGGATCCATGCCGAACCGGGCCATGAGCGCACGCTCCTCGTCGGGAGTGGGTGGCTCGTCACCCGACCACAGCTCGTGCAGGCCGGCGAAGTACGCGTCCATGGCCGGGGCGTGGATGACCAGGAGCCGCGCCGGGACGTCACCGGCATTGCCGAACGTGTGCGCCGTGCCCCGTGGGATCAGGACGAATCCCTCCGGGCCGAGGGTGAGCTCGTCGCCCTCCACGATCACCGACACCAGGCCGTCCAGCACGAAGTAGGCCTCCGAGCAGTTGGTGTGACGATGCGGCGGAGGACGGCGGCCAGCTGGTGGCAGCGTGCGCTCCATCAACGAGAAGTCCCCACCGTCCTGCTCGGCCAGTGCCTTGAAGAACATGGCGCTCCCGCGGGCGGAGTACCGCCTCACGCCCTCACCCCGGCCGACGACTCGAGCCATCACACACCTCCGGTGCCGAATGGTAGGGCAGGCACCGTGGTCGTGGTCGTCCCGGCACGTCCCACCGCGACCCCGTAGAGTGCGACCGTGAGCGCGGCTGAGCTGTGGGTCGAGTCCTATCAGGGCGAGGTGCTGGGTGAGGCGGTGTTCGGAGCACTGGCCGAGGGCGAGGTCGATGCTGATCGCCGGCACCAGCTCGAAGTGCTGACGCTGCTCGAACGGACCACGAAGGAGCTGGCCGATCCGGTGTTCGACCGCCGTGGGCTCGATCGTGGCGACACCCCGGCGACCTTGGCGGCCGCCCGGGAGCTGGCCGCGGCGGTGTCCGGCATCACCTGGGAGGAGTTCGTCGCCTCGATACTCCCGGTGACCGAGCAGTTCCTCGTCACGTACCACCGACTGGTCGAGCTCGCCCCCGACGATGTCGAGCGTGAGGTCGCCGAGGCGTACGTCGCCCACGAGGAGGCGCTTGCCGCCTTCGCCCGACGCTCGCTGGGCGACGAGGTCGGGGAGCCGCTCGAGGCGGTCCTCGCCCTCCCGCACGTGGCGACCGCCCTCGCCTAGCTGCGATGCAGAGGTCCAAAGAGGTCATCGCCAGGATGCCCAGCGCCGGACCCGCCGACGTCGATCGTGCCGCAGCCGCGGCCCGTCGTGACGTCGAGCCGAAGGTGATCGACGGGATACCGACATGACCGATCGTTTCGACGCCAACATCGAGCACTATCCCATGTCGGGCCTCGACGAGTTCCTCGTCCACAACCACCCGAACCCCGTGCGGGTGATGTGGACGTCCGACATCCGGGCCTACGAGCGCATGTGGTTCACCTGCCAGGACAGGACCGGAGACCTGCTCGTCGTCACCGGCATGGGCATCTACCCGAACCTGGGCACCGCCGAGGCGTTCGCCATCGTCAACCTCCGGGGCCGCCACACCACGGTCCGGGCCCACCGCAAGCTCGGCCTCAACCGCATGGACATGGCGGTCGGGCCGCTCCGATTCGAGCTCGTCGAAGCCTTCCGGCAGTGGCGGCTGCGCCTCGACGACAACGAACACGGCATCAGCTTCGACATCAGCTGGTTCGACACGAAGCGGCCCGTGTACCGCAATATCGGTGGCGGGATGATCGCCGGGACACGGCCGTTCGGAGGGGTGGCGGGCTACGACGGGTTCGGTCGGCAGTCGGGCCGGGTCACCGTCGGCGACGAGCACTTCGAACTCGATATTGCCGGCTACCTCGGGACGAGGGACCACCACTGGGGAACCCGCGACGGGGTCGGTGGCCCGACCCAGTGGAGCGGACACCAGCACCCGTATTCAGGGGAGTGGGTCGAGTTCTCGGACTACGGGATCTGGGGGGACCACGTCCTCTACAACCTGGGCGACGAGCGACGCGGGAGCGGCACCCTCCGTGACCGCCGACACCGGCTCCGGTTCGAGCCGGACACCCACCTCCTCGTGTCCGGCGAGGTGGACTACGTGTTCGCCGACGGGACGGAGCGGACCGCCACGTTCGAGCGCCTGGGCAACCAGATCGCCTTCCTCCGGTGCGGGATGTACGGCGGCCCGAACGGCGGGACCCCAAACGGCGACGTCTGGCAGGGGATGAAGGTCGGGGACGGCGTCGTCACCGGTGAGACCTACGACGCCAACGACCCGGCGGTGAGGGCGAGGATCTGCGGTCTCGACCAGCACCATGCCCGGTTCGAGAGCGAGGGTGAGGTGACCTTCGGGATCGTCGAGCCCTACGACACCCTCTGCTACGAGATGGCGGTGGGAGGTCACGGCGGCTTCTCCCTCATCGACTGAGGGCCGGAGCCCATCGGCCCATGCGGCCGTCACCCCTCCGCATGCCCGGTCGAGGGCGGCCGCACCTAGGACGGTCCGAGTCGCTCCCGCAGAAGATCGAGTATGGGATTGTCGTCGATCGGCAGCATGGGCGGTTCGCCCGCATCCCTCCGCAGATAGCCGATGCGGGTCATGATGGCCGTGCTCTTGACCATGGCCAGGGTCTCGTACCACTCGAAGTCCCGGACCGGCCGGCCGGCCAGCCCCTCGAACAGCCCGATCGTCTCCTGCCGGCCCGGGAAGCCGGGCACCCGGCTGCCGAAGAGCCGCTCCATCGTCGAGTCCAGGCTGGTGAGCCAGGCCAGGTCGTGCTCGGCGGCGCCGATCGAGCACATGTCCCAGTCGAGCACGGCCCGCAACCCGAGGTCGTCGCCGAAGACGACGTTCTCGAACCTGACGTCCCCCCACAGGAGCACGGGTTCCGGATCGGTCACCGGCCGGTGCCGGCGGCACCATCCGAGGACCTCGGCGAGGATGCCGACCGGGTGCCCGTCGCTCGACCACTGGAGGTAGGCCTCCCAGAAGTCGAGCTCGGCGGCGTTGTCCCGCCGCGGCACGCTGCGGCAGCCGTCGGTGTCCGACCGGTGGATCCGGGTGACGGCGTCCACGAGGCTGCGGTAGAGCTCGTGGCGGTCCTCGTCGGTCTGCCGGCGGAGCCAGCGGTCACCATGGGTCACGCCGTCGACGACGTGGCCCTCGACGCGGGGCATGACGATGAAGGGGGTGCCGATCCACTCGGGATCCGGCTCGAGGATCGGGTCGGCGACGGGCACCCCGCCGGCCCGTGCGGCCCGCTGCGCCTCGAACTGCGCGCCGAGGTCGTAGCGCCTGAAGGTTGCCGGCCCGGGGGGCGCGGTTCGCAGGACCAGTGGCTCCCGGCGGGGAGCCCCCTCCGCCATCCAGGTGCAGTCGAAGAAGACCGTCTCACTCGAGAATCCCCCCGACGGGCGGTCGAACCCCCCGAGTACCACGTCGGCCCGCTCACGCCGGTTCCGGAACCACTCGGCCAGCCCGGAGGTGATGACGTCGCCGATCTCCTGCTTCTCGGCCACGGGCCGCGTCCGCTCAGTCCCGGACGGCCGGAGCCGGCGACCGGGGGTCCGCCGCCCGGTCCATCACGACGGATCCGTGCGGCGCCCGCTCCGGCCCGCTCCCGGGGATCGCTGGTCGGTGACCTCGCCCTTGTCCACGGCGTGCAGCAGGTCGCTCAGCCGCTCGAGGACCGGGATGGCGTCACGGACGGCGGTGCGCTCCTCCTCGTCCAGCTGGTCGAGGGCCCCCCGCAGGACCTCGGTGTTGCGGGCCCGGATGTCCTGGAGCACCGCTCCCCCGTCGCGGCTCAGCCGCACCAGGCTGGCCCGCCCGTCGAGTGGGTCGGGAACCCGCTCGATCAACGAGCGCTCCTCCAGGCTGTCGACCACGCGGCTGATGGTGGCCGCCGTCGTCCCCTCCAGCTCGGCCAGGGCCCCGGGCCGGATCGGGCCGGACTGCTCGATCCGCGCCAACGCCGAGGACTGCGACGGGGTGATGCCCGAGCCGGCCCGCACCCTCAGCTGCCGGTAGATCCTGACCAACGCCACCCGGAGCCCGGAAGCCTCGTCCACCGTCGTCGTGCTGTCGAGCCTGGTCGAGCCGTTCATCGTCCTCCCTTGTACCACCGCCGTCACCAACCATTATAGTTAGTTACAGGCAACCAAGTACTCCTCACGGGCACGGGGGTTGCCGACGAAGTGACCAGCCACCGGACCGCGGGCCCGGAACTCACGGGAGCAGTGATGTCGTCGATCGTCGAGTCGAAGAACTACAAGTGGATCGCCCTGACCAACACCACCATCGGACTGTTGATGGTCACCATCAACTCGTCGATCCTGCTCATCGCCCTCCCGGACATCTTCCGCGGGATCGAGCTCAATCCCCTGTCGCCGGGCAACACGTCGTACTTCCTCTGGATCCTGATGGGATTCCTGCTGGTGACCTCGGTGCTGGTGGTGAGCCTCGGTCGGGTCGGGGACATCTTCGGCCGGGTGAAGATGTACACCCTGGGCTTCGCCATCTTCACGGCGTTCTCCATCCTGTTGTCCGTGACCTGGATGACCGGGTCGCCGGCGGCGCTCTGGATCATCGTCATGCGGGTCGGGCAGGGGGTGGGTGGGGCGTTCATCTTCGCCAACTCCAGCGCCATCATCACCGACGCCTTCCCGGCCGACGAACGGGGGTTCGCCCTCGGGATCAACGGGGTGGCGGCGATCGGCGGCTCCTTCCTCGGCCTGCTGATCGGCGGCCTGCTCGCCCCGATCGAATGGCGGTTGGTCTTCCTCGTCTCGGTGCCCTTCGGCGTGTTCGGCACCCTGTGGGCCTACCTCCGCCTCCATGACAACGGCACCCGCATCAAGGCGAGCATCGACTGGATCGGCAACATCGCCTTCGCTGTCGGCCTGATCGCCATCCTCACCGGCATCGTCTACGGGCTCCAGCCCTACGGCGGCCACACCATGGGCTGGACCAGTCCCTTCGTGATCGCCTGCCTGGTCGGTGGGATCGCCGTGCTGGCCGGCTTCGTGGCCATCGAGCACCGCGTCGAGGACCCGATGTTCCAGCTCCATCTCTTCCGGAGCCGGGCCTTCGCCATGGGCAACCTCGCCGGCCTCATGAGCGCACTGGCCCGGGGCGGCCTGCAGTTCATGCTGATCATCTGGCTCCAGGGGATCTGGCTCCCGCTGCACGGCTACAGCTTCGAGCGCACCCCACTGTGGGCCGGCATCTACATGATCCCCCTCACCGTCGGGTTCTTCATCTCGGGACCGCTGGCCGGACGGCTGGCCGACCGGCACGGCCCCCGGCCGTTCGCTACCGCCGGGCTCGTCCTCACCGGTCTCAGCCTGCTGGGCCTCCAAGCCCTCCCGACGGACTTCCCCTATCCGCTCTTCGCCCTCATGCTGCTGCTGGTGGGACTGTCCATGGGACTGTTCGCCGCCCCGAACACCAGCGCGGTAATGAACAGCCTCCCGCCCGACCAGCGCGGAGCCGGAGGCGGCATGCTCAACACCTTCCAGAACTCGGCGGCGGTGCTGTCCATCGGGTTCTTCTTCACCATGATCACCCTCGGGCTGGCCTCCACCCTGCCCCACGCGCTCTTCACCGGCCTGACCGGACAGGGCGTCCCCGCCGCCCAGGCCCAGGCCATCTCCCACCTCTCCCCGATCGGCAGCCTCTTTGCCGCCTTCCTCGGCATCAATCCGATCCACCAGCTGCTCGGCGCCCACCTGCTGTCGCTGCCGGGCGTCCACGCCGGCTACCTCACCGGACGGACCTTCTTCCCCGATCTCATCGCCGGACCCTTCGGCCACGGGCTCCGGTTGGCCTTCGTGCTGGCGGCGGTGCTGTGCTTCATCGGCGCCGCATTCTCGTGGATGCGCGGCTCGGGCCAGTCGACGGTGATGCGCTCCCTGGCCACCGAGACGGAGGAGGGCCTCGCCGAGGTGGGGGACGTGGCCATGGTCGAGGTCGGCGCCGGATCGACCGGGTCGTTCTTCGAACCCGAGGCGTCCCCGGGCCGCACCGGGGCGGATCCCGACGTGTCCGTCCCGACGCCCTGACCCGACCCCGGGCCCAGCGGTCAGGGCAGTCCTTGGCCGACGGCGGCCGGGCTCGTCGAGGGTCGCCGGCGCCGCGCCGATGGCCCCGGCCCGAGGGGCGCTTGCGGCCTCGGTGCCGCCGGAGCAGGCTGGCCGGAGCGAGAGAAGGGGGCCGCCATGGAGCCTGCCGACGGGATGAGGATCACGGTCACGAGGAACGGTCCCTATCTGGTGGAAGGGGCGGTGCCCCTGACCAGGCAGACCATCGTGTCGGACACCGAGGGCAACTCCGTCGGGTGGCGCACCGACGCCGAGCTCGAGACGAAGGAGAGCTGTGCCCTCTGCCGGTGCGGTCAGTCCGGGACCAAGCCGTACTGCGACGGCTCCCACGTCCGGGTCGGGTTCGACGGGACGGAGACGGCCAGCCGGGAGCCCTACCTGGCCCAGGCGGCCGAACAGGACGGCCCGTCGCTGACCCTCACCGATGCCCAGACGCTGTGTGCCTTCGCCCGGTTCTGCGACGTGGCCGGACAGGTCTGGAACCTGGTCGAGCAGGAGGGCGAGGAGGCGGCCCGTCGCACGGCGGAGGAGGCGGCGCTCTGCCCCTCGGGCCGGCTGGTGGCCTGGGACAGGCGGACCAGGACGGCCGTCGAACCGGAGCTCGAGCCCTCGATCGGCATCGTGGCGGACCCGGTCGAGGGTGTGGCCGGGCCCATCTGGGTGCGCGGGGGCATCCCGGTCACCGGGGCCGACGGCGAGGTCTACGAGGTGCGGAACCGGGTGACGCTCTGCCGGTGCGGCGCATCGGCCAACAAGCCGTTCTGCGATGCCAGCCACGCGTCCATCGGCTTCACCGAATGAGCACCCCGGCGTAGCCCCGCTCCCGCCGTCGGTTGCCTCGGCGGTGTCGGAGGCCGGACCCTCGGACCGGCGCGCGACCCAGGCGCCGGGGGCGGGACCCCGGGGCAACGGGGGTCGAACGGTCAGAAGACGTGCAGGCCCCGCAGGGCCGCCCGACCCGGCCCGTCACCGACCACCTCGATGTCGGCGCGGTCCCAGTCCGACCGCTGGGTGATGCAACGGACGAAGGCGTCGGCCCCGGTCTTCACCCGGCACTGCGTCGGGCCCGTACCGACGCCGATGGTGCGTGCCCCCGGACCGTCGAGCACGAACTCGACCGATCCCGTCAGCGCCGCCACCGCCTCCACATTCTGTTGGGGGAGCGCGGCTTCGATCCATTCGAGCGTCGGGCCGATCCGCAACTCGTCCGACTCCGGCGCCGGACCGGTCAACGGTCCCCTCGGTGCGAACAGATCGGCGCGGATGTGCACGAAGTGGTCGAAGCTGAACGCCGTCGGCACCAACGAGGCCGGGTAGGTCCCGAGGTCGCCGAGCGGCACCTCGGCGTCTGCACCCTCGAGGCCCGCCAACACCTCGAGGGCGGCACGACTGACCCCGGCGTAGTCGTCCACCACCTCCTCGGCGCTCATCGAGCGCCGGGACGCCACCAGACGTTCCTGGGCCAGCTCGGTCGGCACGTCACCCGTGTCGGGGAGTTTCGACGGGTCGACGACCATCCAGAACAGGGCACCCATGTGGGAGACCACGTCCTGCACCGACCAGCCCGGGCATCCGCTCTCGGCCCGCCACTCACCATCGCCGAGCTCCCCGCAGAGCTCCAACAGCGCTGCTCGATCGGCGGCCAGTCCATCCACTGCTGTCGTCATCACCCGCTCCTTTACGTAATGGTCCTTTTTTACATAGTAACATTATGTGAGTGAGCCCGTCGTCGCAGTCCGGGCCCCGACCGGCTACACAGGGGCAGTGCCAGAATCCTCCGGGCCGGGTGGCCGACCGATCTCCCTCCGCGAGGAGCAGGTGGCCCAGACCCGGGCCGCGCTGATCGCCGCCGGCCGGCGCCTGTTCGGCCGAGACGGCTTCGCCGGGACCTCCGTCGAGGACCTCGCCCAGGAGGCCCGGGTGACGACCGGTGCCCTCTACCACCACTTCCCGACCAAGGCCGCACTGTTCGAGGCGGTCTTCGAAGCGGCCCACCTCGAGCTGCTGGAAGCGTCGGCCGGCGCCGCCGAGGGGGCCCCGGACGAGGTCGAGTTCCTCGCCAGGGGCTTCGAGTCGTTCCTCGATGCCGTGCTGCAGCCCGACATCCAACGGATCGTCATCATCGACGCACCGGCCGTGCTCGGGCTGGCGCGCTTCACCGAGCTCGACGAGCAGTACGTCTTCTCCGCCATCGTGGCGTCGCTCGAGGCGGCCGTGCGGTCGGGACGGCTGAGCATCGAGGACCCCGAGACCTTGACGCGACTGCTGCTCGGTGCGCTGACGCGGGGGGCGATGCTGATCGCCAACTCCAGCGAGCCGGTGGTGACCCGGCACTCGGTGGCCGCCGCCATGCGCGCCCTGCTCGACGGGTTCGCGGTGCGGGCACGTGGCCGCCGGTAGCCCGCCCGGCCGGCCCGGTCGCCGCGCCGGGGCATGCCGGCCCGGCGACCGGTAGAAAGGGAGTCCATGACCCCCGAAACCGAGTTCGGCCTCGATCGCCTGGACAGGGAGCGGCTCGCCATGCTCGTCCCCGAGTACCTCCTCGCCGGGCACCTCATCGATCGGGCGGCCATGCCCCACGTGATCGGCGCCTTCGGCCGGGACGTGATGCGTGACATCGCCATCGAGGAGTGGATGGGTGCCAGCCCGGTGTACACCAAGCGCATGCAGCGGGCGCTCGGGTTCGAGGGCGACTCGGTCGAGACCATCTTCAAGGGCATGCAGATCGATGTCGGGGCCCCTCCCCAGTTCATGGACTTCCGCTACCGGGTGGCCGACCACGATCACGGCGAGTTCTGGTTGGACCACTGCGGGGCCCTGATGGACGTGGAGCCGATGGGACCCGACTACGTGGTGGCCATGTGCCACGACATCGAGGACCCGACCTTCGAGGCGACGGCCACGGCCAGCAACCCGAAAGCGCAGGTCCGGCCCGTCCACCGGCCTCCCCGGGTGCCGGCCGACCGGGTGCCGCACTGCCACTGGCGGGTGACCATCGACGAGTCGCACCCGGAGCTGCCGGACCCGCCCGAGGCCCTGGCCATGGCCGATACCCGGGCAGCCCGGCTGGGTCTTCCCGCCATCGATCCCGACGATCCGGGACGGCACGACTACGCCGGGCCGCTGCTCGACGACCTCCCGTTCTCCGAGTGGTCCTCCTCGGCCCTGCGACGGATCCTCGACGAGGTCTGCCTCCAGGGCCATCTGTTGGCGCTGGCCTTCCTCCGGGCCGTCCGGGCGAGGACCGACACCGACGCCTCGGCCGTCGAGTTCGGACGCCGGCAGTTCACCGGGGTGGCCGGGGTGGTGGCCGCCCGGCTCCGCGTCGCCCTCGGGCTCGGCCCCACGCTGGCCGACGCGGCGCGGCTGCTCGCCGTCCACCCGGCGCTCCTGCCGCGTGCCTACGTCGGTTGTGACCTCGAGCTCGGTGACCGCCTGGTCCTCCGCCTCGGCCGCCACACGGCGGCCGAGGCGGACGGGGCCTGGCCAGCGATGCTCGCCGCCGACCACCTCGAGCCCCTCGATGCCATGGTGCAGGCCGTCGACCGGCGCCTCCGGTGCGAGGCGGTCGCCGACGACGAGTCCGGTCTGGTGGTCGAGGTGGTGACGGCGGACCGGGACGTCCCGATGCCCGAGGAGGAGGTCCTCACCCGCTTCAGCACCGGCGCCGAGTTCGCCTTCGAATCCCGGGGCACACCCGTGGCGATCCGCCCCACCCGGGCAGGACCCTGACGGCGGAGGGGCCCGTCGACGCGCCGGGACGAGCCGACGCCGTGGTGAGCCGCCCGTGCCCGCCATTGGGTTAGTTGACACTTACGTTAGTGAATGCTTACAGTAAGAGGGTGGACGCCGCCCTCAAAGCCCTGGCCGAACCCCGCCGGCGCGAGATCCTCCGGATCGTCTGGTCCGAGGAGCTCCCCGCCGCCCGCATCGCCGCCCGGTTCGACGACGTCACCCGGTCGGCGATCTCCCAGCACCTGGGCGTCCTGCGTGAGGCCGAGCTCGTCCTCGACCGGCGCGACGGGACCCGGCACCTCTACCGGGCCAACCACGCCCGGATGGCCGAGTTGCGCCGGTTCCTCGACGAGTTCTGGACCGACAGCCTCGACCGCCTGCAGCGGCTCGCCGAATCCGACCAGAGAGATCTCGACCGACAGAGAGAAGCCGACCAACAGAGAAAGGGCACGACCGATGACTGAACTGATGCGAGAGGTCGTGGTTGACGCCAGCCCGGCCACGATATTCCCGTACCTCACCCGACCTGAGCTCCACCTCCGGTGGATGGGGACCGAAGCCGAGCTCGACGCCCGGGCCGGCGGTGCCTACCGGGTCAACGTCGGGGGGGTCCACCCGTCCCTCGGCGAGTTCGTCGAGGTGGTCCCCGACGAGAAGGTCGTGTTCACCTTCGGGTGGGACGAGCCCGACCACCCCATTCCCGCCGGCTCCACCGAGGTGGAGATCACCCTGACCCCCGACGGGGACAAGACCCGGGTCCGGCTCGTCCACCGGGGGCTCCCCGACGACGCCGTGGGCGACCACGAGAAGGGCTGGGACCACTACCTCGGCCGGCTGGCCGTAGCGGCATCCGGCGGTGACCCCGGGCCCGACCGCGTGTCCGAGGGGGGCTGAGCCGCCCGACCGGCTCTGTCCGACCGGCTCTGCCACGACCGGCTCTGCCACGACCGGAGCTGCCCGACCGGCTCTGTCCGACCGGCTCTGTCCGACCGGTTCTGGTCAGCGGAGCGTCAGGATGGCGTCGATCTCCGCCAGCTCTTCGGAGGAGAACTCCAGGTTCTCGATGGTGGCGACATTCTGTTCCAACTGGCCGAGGCTGCTCGCACCGATCAGGGTGGAGGTCACCCGGGGGTCGCGGACGGTCCACGCCAGCGCCATCTGCGCCATGGTCTGGCCGCGGCCCTGGGCGACATCGTTGAGGGCCCGCACCTTGTCGAGGATCTGCTCGTCGAGCTGGCTCTGGTCGAGTGAGCCCGGCTGACTGGCCCGCGACCCTGCCGGCACCCCCTGCAGGTAGCGGTCGGTGAGCAGGCCCTGCGACAGCGGCGAGAAGACGATGCAGCCCACTTCGAGCCGGCCGAAGGTGTCGAGCAGACCGTGCTCGATCCACCGGTTGAACATCGAGTACGGCGGCTGGTGGATGAGCAGTCGGGTACCCAGCCCGTCGAGGATCCCGGCGGCCGCCTCGGTCTGCTCGGGTGGGTACGAGGAGATCCCGGCGTAGAGGGCCTTGCCCTGGCGCACCGCCGTGTCGAGGGCCCCCATGGTCTCCTCCAGCGGCGTCTCGGGGTCGAACCGGTGGGAGTAGAAGATGTCCACGTACTCGAGGCCCATGCGCCGGAGGCTGGCGTCCAGGCTGGCCAGCATGTACTTGCGCGAGCCGCCGTCGCCGTAGGGGCCGTCCCACATGTCGTAGCCCGCCTTGGTGGAGACGACCAGCTCGTCCCGGTGGGCGGCCAGCGACCCGTTGAGGACCCGGCCGACGCTGGTCTCGGCGGCACCGTAGGCCGGCCCGTAGTTGTTGGCCAGATCGAAGTGGGTGACGCCGAGGTCGAAGGCCCGGGTCAGCATGGCGTCGACCTCGGCGTGGGGCCGGGCGTCGCCGAAGTTCTGCCACAGGCCGAGCGAGACCAGCGGGAGCTTGAGGCCGCTGCGGCCGCACCGCCGGTACTCCATGCGTTCGTAGCGTCGTGGGTCGGGGTCGAAGGGCACGGCACCAACGTAGACAATCACCGCGGCCCGCACCCGGGGCACGACCGCCGTCGGCCCGGGCGACGGTCAGGGCCGGCTGGCCTAGAGTGGCGCCGGGCCGACCGCCTGCCGGGGGAACGGAGACCCGGGCTTCGTTCGACCGGGGGGAGGAGTTGTCATGATCGATCTGCCCGCAGCCATGCCGGCCGCCGTCTACCGGCGGCCGGGCGAAGTGGTGGTGGAGGAGCGGCCGGTCCCCCGGGCCGGGCCCGGCGAGGTGCTGGTGGAAGTCGAGCACTGCGGCATCTGCGGCACCGACATCCATCTGCTGGTGGAGGGCTGGGGCAGTGCGGGCCTCGTGGCCGGTCACGAGTTCACCGGCCGCATCGCCGAGCTGGGGGAAGGTGTCGTGGGCTGGGAGGTCGGCCAACCGGTGGTGGGCGGGACGTCCCCCCGGTGCGGGCGGTGCCGCCGCTGCCTGGAGGGCAAGCCCTCCCAGTGCGAGAACCAGGGTTCGATCGTCGGGGGCGGCCATGACGGGGCGTTCGCCGGCTTCGTGGTCATCGGGGCCGAGTCGCTGCTCGCCCTGCCGGCCGGGCTCACCTCGCGGCAGGCGGCGCTGGCCGAGCCGATGGCGGTGGCCCTCCACGGGATCAGCCGGGCGGGGATCACCGAGGGCGACCGGGTCATGGTGATCGGCGTGGGGCCCATCGGCGCCCTGTCCATCGCCGCCCTCGTGGCGAACGGCATCGGGCCGATCATCGCCGTCGAGCCCGGGGAGCGTCGACGTGAGCTGGCCCGGGACCTCGGAGCCACCGAGGTCATCGAGCCCGGCGACCTCGAGCGGTTCCCCCCGTGGGAGCCCGAGCGCCTCGCCGAACGCTCCGTCCACGCCGTGCTCGAGTGCTCCGGCAAGAAGGACGCCATCGAGGCCGGCTTCCACCAGCTGCGCCGGGGCGGGACCCTGGCGCTGGTGGGTGCGGGCATGGACCACCCGACTTTCGATCCGAACCGCTTCGTCCTCAACGAGCTGCACGTGGTCGGCTCGTTCCTCTACGACCAGGGCGGCTTCTCCCGGGCGCTCGAGCTCCTCGCCTCCGACGGCTTTCCCGTCGACCGGCTCATCGAGGCAGAGGACGTACCCCTCGACCGGCTGGGCGACGCACTGGCCGGTCTGGCGGGGGGCCGCTACGCCGGCAAGGTGCTGGTCGTGCCCCGCCTGTCCGGTGACGCCGAGGGGACCGCCGCCGACCCGACCGAGGAGGCCCGATGACCCACCCCTACTACCCGACCGGCACCCCCCACCTCAACCACGTGGCCATGAGCATGCCCGCCGACCTGCTCGACGAGCGCAACCGCGCCGACCTCTGCCGGTTCTGGAGCGAGGTCTTCGGGTTCGAGGAGATGGAGGCCATGACCGAGGACCGGCGCCGCCTCATCCTGTCCTGTGTGCACTGGGACCAGTTCATCTTCCTCATCGCCGACGACCAGCCGATGCGCTGCCCGCGGATGGACCACTTCGGGTTCGCCGTCGGGTCGCTCGAGGAGCTCCGGGGCGTCCGGGACCGGGCCGCCGCCTTCCGGGACCACGACGAGCGGGTCGATCTGGTCGACCTGCAGGTGGACGACCAGAAGATGGTCAAGATCCACTCCGTCTACGTTGGCTATCTTCTGCCCATGCTGTGCGAGGTCCAGTGGTGGGAGTTCGTCTCGTGAGCGTCGCCGTCCCCGGCGGCGTCGGACGGGCCGGCGGCCTGCAGGTCGGCGTCTTCGTGCCCCAGGGCTGGAAGCTCGAGTACACCGGGTGGAGCGGGCCGGACGCCTGGGCCCGGTCCGTCGAGCTGGCCGGGCTGGCCGAGTCGCTCGGCTACGACCACCTGTGGGTGTACGACCACGTCGAGACCGTCCCCCGCCGCGAGCCCACCCACGTCTTCGAGGCCTACACCATGCTGGCCGCGCTCTCCCAGCGCACCACCCGGGTCGGCCTGGGCCAGCTGGTGACCTGCGCCTCCTACCGGAACGCCGGCCTGCTGGCCAAGGAGGCGGCGTGCGTCGACGTGTACTCCGGTGGCCGTCTGATCCTCGGCGCCGGCGCCGGGTGGTTCCACGAGGAGTACCACGCCTACGGCTACCCGTACCTCTCCGACGGCGAGCGCCTGGCCGTGCTCGATGAGACGCTCGAGGTCGTCCGGCGGCTGTGGACCGAGGAGACCGTGACCTTCGAGGGCGCCCATCTCCACTTCGACGGGGCCTTCTGCGAGCCCAAGCCGGTCCAGCAGCTGCCGCCCGTCCTGATCGGCGGGGGCGGCGAACGGGTGAACCTGCGCATAGCCGCCCGGCGGGCCGACCTCACCAACTGGCAGGTGGGACTCGAGGGGTTCGCCCGCAAGTCGGGCCTCCTGGCCTCGTACTGCGACGAGATCGGACGGCCCTTCGAGGAGATCGTCCGCACCCACGGTCCGGACTGCCGACTCTTCGACACCGAGGCCGAGACACTCGCCTGGTGCCGGAGTGAGGGTGGGGGCGACCTGTGGGGTGGCACGCCCGTCGAGCAGTACCTGGCGGGCAACCTGGTCGGCACGGTGGACCAGGTGGTCGACAAGACCCAGGCGTTCGTGGACGCCGGGTGCCGCGGCCTGATCCTGTGGCTGCGGGACTTCCCCGGGGACGAGACCCTGCGACGGTTCATCACCGAGGTCGTGCCGGCGCTGACGGTGCCCGAGGAGGTGCCGGGCGGTGCACCGGGCTAGACGGTCGCCATCTCCTCGGGTGCCGCGGCCAGCCCGCTGCGTGGGGCGATGATGCCGTCGATCAGCCCGTAGTCGATCGCCTCCTCGGGGGTCATGAAGAAGTCGCGGTCGATGTCGGCGGCGACCTGCTCGACCGACCTGCCGCTGTGGTGGGCGATGATCTCGGCCATCCGCCTGGTGAGGGCCAGGACCTCGCGCAGCTGGATCTCCATGTCGCTCGGCACGCCGCGCGTGCCCGCACTCCCCTGGTGGATCATGATCCGGGCATTGGGAAGGGCCAGCCGCTTGCCGGGGGCGCCGCCGCTCAGCACCATGGCGGCCGCGGACATCCCCATGCCGACGCAGATGGTCGAGACGTCGGGCCGGACATGCTGGATGACGTCGTAGATGGCCATGCCGGCGTAGGCCATGCCCCCGGGCGAGTTGATGTACAAGAAGATGTCCTTCTCCGGCTCCTGGGCCTCGAGGTACAGCATCTGGGAGATGATCAGGTTGGCCACCTGGTCGTCCACCTCCTGGCCCAGGAAGACGATCCGCTCACGGAGCAGCAGGGAGAAGATGTCGAAGGCCCGCTCGCCCCGGCTCGACTCCTCGAGGACGGTGGGGACCAGTGAGTGGTGGACGGTCATCGCATGCCTCCCGAGGCCGGCTCCGGCGGACGCTCCGCCGGGGTATGCCCTGGATGATATCTCATCCGTGAGATATCATGATCGGGATATGTTTGCCGTCGGGCCGTCGGGGCCATTGGGGCCGGGGGGTCATCGGGGCCGTCGGGGCCGTCGGTCAATGGGGGGATCGGAAAGGGTGATGGAGCAGTCATGAGCGAACGGCGTCACGAGACGGTGTTCCCCGGATTCCGCGAGATGGCCGAGCGCCGACAGGCCCTGAGCGAGGAGCTGGTCGAGCGCCGGCGCGCCCTCGGCCTGTCCCAGACCCAGGTGGCGGCCCGCATGGGGACGTCCCAGTCGGCGGTGGCCCGCCTCGAGACCGGGTCGTCGGACGTGCTGCTGTCGACCGTCGAGCGCTATGCCTCCGCGCTCGGTGGACGGTTGGAGTGGACCCTCGGAGAGGGTGCCGGGTGAGCCCGACCTCGGATCGGGAGCGGGGGGTCCCCACCACCCGGGGATCCTGGGTGCCACCCGCCACCGGCACGGACCCCTTCGATCCGGGCGACCCCCGGGGGTCGGTGCACCGCCTGCTGTTCGAACGCCGGATCGTCACCCTGACCGGCCGTCTCGACGACGAGGCGGCCAACAGGCTCGGCGCCGGCCTGATGACCCTCGACGCCACCGGGGACGAGCCCGTCAACCTCCAGATCGACAGCGGCGAGGGCACCGTCTCCGCCGCGCTGACCCTGATGGACGTCATCGACCTGCTCGGTGTGCCCGTCCACGTCGGCTGCACCGGCCAGGCCGTCGGGCCGGCCGTCGGCGTGCTGGCCGTCTGTCACCACCGGGTGGTCTCCCCTCATGCGGTGATCCGGCTCGTCGAGCCGCGGGTCGAGCTCGAGGGGAGCGCCGGGCAGCTGGAGCAGATGGCGGCCCTCCACCTCCGGCAATGGCGGGCCTTCTGCACCCGGCTCGCCGAGGCGACCGGGCAGCCCACCGAACAGCTCCTGCACGACGCCGCCGCGGGCCGGTTCCTCGACGCCGGGGAGGCGGTGGCCTACGGGCTCGCCGACGGGGTGGCCACCCCCGGTGCCCGGATGTTCCGGCTGCCCGGCCCGACCTTCGGGTTCAGGCCCCGGTAGCCGCCCACCGGCCCGTCCCCTCCCGCGTCGTCAGCCCGGCACGTAGTCGAAGGTGTCCGGGTCCGGGCCCGTCCGTTCGTCTCGGTTCAGTCGGTCGATGGTGGCCATGTCGTCGGGGCCGAGCTCGAAGTCGAAGATCTCGAAGTTCTCCCGCATCCGGGCGGGCGTGACCGACTTCGGGAACACGATGTCGCCGCGCTGGAGGTGCCAGCGCAGCACCACCTGGGCCGGCGTCCGGGCCAGGTTCCCGGCCACCGCCAGCACGGCCGGGTCGTCGAGCACCCTGCCCTGGGCGATCGGCGACCACGCCTCCGTGGCAATGCCGTGCGCCACGTCGTAGGCACGCAGGTCGTCCTGCCTCAAATAGGGATGGATCTCGACCTGGTTGACGGCGGGAACGGTGTCGGTCTCGGCCAGGAGACGGTCGAGGTGGTGGGGCTGGAAGTTGGACACGCCGATGGAGCGCGCCCGACCGTCGTCCTGGAACTCGATGAGGGTCTCCCAGGTGGACACGAAGTCCCCGCCGTACAGCGTCGGCAACGGCCAGTGGATGAGGAAGAGGTCCACGAAGTCGAGGCCGAGCTCCTTCAGCGTGCCCTCGAAGGCCCGCCGGGCGTCGTCGGGCCGGTGGAACCCGTTGTTGAGCTTGCTGGTCACCCAGACCTCGGAGCGATCGAGGCCGGACGTGGCCAGCGCCTCGCCCACCCCGCGCTCGTTCTGGTACATCTCGGCCGTGTCGATGTGCCGGTATCCGATCTCGAGCGCCTTGCCCGTGACCTCGGCAGTGTCCTCCGGCGGCACCTGGAACACCCCGAACCCGAGCTGGGGGATGCTGCGGCCGTCGTTCAGGCCGATTGCTGGGACCGGTCCTCCGGGTGCGTCTGCGTGCATGCGCCACTCCTCCTCGTCTGCCGCCATCGTTCTGCCGTCATCCTCACCGTGATCCGGCACCGGCACCGGCACTGTCAACCGGCACCGGCCGGCCGGCCGCTCGCCGCTTGCGCCGCCGGCCGCCGACTTCCCATACCCGGCCCAGCGCTCGCCACACAGATGGCCGTGGCCCACACTTGCACAGACCGGCCGGGCCCGCCCCGGGCACCGATGGGGGTGGGGGGCCCGATCAGCTTGATCCTCAGATCCCGTCGAGCGTGCTCAGGCGACCGGACCGGTGGCCAGGTACTCCTCCACCGTCTTCTCGACGCAGACCGCGGTGTCGGAGACCGATCGGTCCTCGCCGAATCGGTCGCTCAGGGACACGACATGGGCGCCGCGCCGCTCCGCCTCCCGCCATCCCTCCGACGACACCCGGCCGGCCACGACCAGCGCCGGGACGCCGAGCCGGCCGGCGGCGGCCAACACCGAGCCCACGACCTTCCCGCGGAACGACATCGCGTCGAGCGAACCCTCCCCGGTGACCACGAGGGAGCTCTGCCCCATGACCGAGTCGAGGTCGAGCGCCTCCTCCACCACCTGGTAGCCGGAGCGGAGCCGGCCGCCGAGGGCCACGATCGCCCCGCCCATGCCGCCGGCGGCACCGGCGCCCGGCACGTCGAGCACGTCGACCCCGAGCTCTCGCCGGTACCGTTCGGCCAGCGATCGCAGCCGGTCCTCGAGCTCGACCACCTGGGCCCCGGTGGCCCCCTTCTGCGGTGCGAACTCCCGGGCGGCCTCGACGAACCCGATGTCGACGTCGCAGGCGCCGACCAGCTCCGCCCCTCCGAGACCACCGGCCTCCCGGACGGCGGTCAGCGCGCCGAGTCCACCGTCGGTCGTGGCCGACCCCCCGAGGCCCACCACCACCGTCCCCCGCCGTCCGGAACGGGGAGGGGTGGCCGGCGAGGCGTCCCCGGCCGGGCCCGGGTCGGTGGTCCCGGCCGCGTCGGCCGATCCCGCCGAGGCGACCGCCCGCGACGCGGCGACCACCAGTTGGCCGGTCCCCCGCGTCGAGGCGCCCATCACATCGTTCCCCTCGGCCCCCCCGGCCAGGGCGAGCCCGGACGCCCGGGCCATCTCGATGACGGCGACGCCGTCGGCCGACAGCCAGGTGGCCTCCACCGGGGCACCGAGCGGGCCCTCCACCACCGTCGTGACACGGTCACCACCCAGCTCGGCGAAGGTGTCGAGGAATCCCTCGCCGCCGTCGGACAGCGGCACCGCCCGGGTGGACCAACCCCGGGCCGAGGCCCCCCGGGCGATCGCCTCGCACACCTCACCGGCCGTGGCCGTCCCCCGGAACTTGTCGGGGACGGCGAGCACCAGCGGCACGTCAGCGGGCACGGACGACGGGATCGCCGTCGTCGTGAGGAGAGGAGCCGGGGATCAATGCCGACCGGTTCCGGTTCGGGGCGGGTGGCCGGTCAGGCGAACAGTGAGCTGACCACCGTCAGGATGACGGCCGACACGGCGATCCACACGGCGAAGAACCGGATGATCCTCACCTGGAACCACCGGCCGTCGTCGTACTTGCCCTGGTGGGCGCGCATCCACAGCCCGAACCCGATGAAGGTCAGCAGGATCAGGTGGGCCAGCGTCGAGCCCATGAAGAAGATGTAGGTCGAGGCGTAGCTGCCGTCGATGGTCGTGAACGGGAGCACCTGGAACTGGTAGATCTGGAAGCCGACGGTCGCCAGCAGGGCCAGGAAGGCCAGCAGGGCGACGCCCGAGATCACGCTCCGGCTCTCGTTGTTGCGGGCGGACCGCTCCACCAGCCAGACCAGCAGGGCCGAGACCACGGCCAGGGCGGCCACGCCCACCGAGTAGGCCGGGTTGGCCTTCTGGATCTCCTGGACGATCGGGTTGCCCAGCCCGTCGGTGCAGGGATTGGCCTTCGAGCAGGCCGCCCCCCGCCACAGCCCTTCGGTGTTCAGGGCCCGCAGGTAGAACCAGGTGAACAGTTCGAGTAGCAGGAAGAGGGCGTCGCCACTGATGAACAGCCACAGGGCCAGGCGCTCCTTGTGGTCCTTCTTGACGGGGCTCTCGTGGTGGCCGCCCTCGTGACCCTCGGCGTGGTCGCCTCCGTCGTCGTGGGCATCATCGTGGTCGGTGGTGGTGACGGTCATGAGGGCTGACCCCCGCCGTCGGTCTGCTCGTTGGAACCGGCCGGTACCAGCTCGGGCTCCTGGTCAGGGGCACCCGGCTCCCGTTGGCCGTCGGGGACCGGCTCACCGTAGGTGTAGGGGTCGGAGGTCACGATTGGGTCGACCAGGAAGTTCTCCAGCGGGACAGGAGTCGGCACCTTCCACTCGAGGGTCTTCGAGTGCCAGGGGTTGGCCGGGGCGATCTTGCCGTGCCGGATGGAATGCAGGATGGCGTAGAGAAGGACCAGCCAGCCGGCCATCAGCAGATAGGCGCCCGCGGTCGACATCTGGTTGGCGTGGAGGAAGATCGGGTCGTAGTAGGCGATCCGTCGGGGCATTCCTTGGAACCCCTCCCAGAACTGGCCGAAGTAGGTGATCTGGATGCCGATGGCGATCATCCAGAAGGCCACCTTCCCGATCCGTTCGTTGAGCATCCGGCCGGATATCTTCGGGAACCAGTAGCAGAGCGCGGCGGTGGCGCCGATCATGGCCCCGCCCAGCAGCGTGTAGTGGAAGTGGGCGGTGACGAACATGTCACCGTGGAAGTACTGGTCGGCGGGCACGTCGGACAGGTAGATGCCGGTGACCCCACCGATGATGAAGTTCCACAGGAACAGATAGACGAAGTACATGGGCAGCCGGGTCCAGATGCTCCCCTTCCAGAGGGTGCCGATCAGGCACAGGAAGATGATCCCCGTCGGTATGGAGATCAACTCGGTGGTGAGCATGAAGGGGCCGGCCAGGTCGGGGGCCCATCCCGTCGTGAACATGTGGTGGGCCCACACCATGATCGAGAGCGCTTGAACGGCGACGAACGCGGCCACCAGCACCTTGTAGCCGAACACCGGCTTCCGGGCGAAGGTGCTGCAGATCTCCAACAGCGCAGCCACCGGAGGAATGAGGATCACGTAGACCTCGGGGTGCCCCATGATCCAGAACACGTTCTCCCACAGCCAACCCGAGCCGCCCACCGCGGCCACGAAGAACGAGGTGCCGGTGGCCCGGTCGGTGATCATGCCGGTCATGGACAGCAGGAAGGCCGGCATGGCGTAGAGGCCGAGGGCGCTCCCGAGGATCGACCCCCAGGTGAAGATGGGCAGCCGGGCCATGGTCATGCCCTTGGCCCGCATGGTGATGACGGTCACGATGTTGTTGATGCCGGCGACGGTGACCGACACGACGAAGGTGATGATGGTGATGGCGAAGGCGTCCATGGCCGGCGGGGCCTGCACGGACAGCGGCGCGTAGGTCGTCCACCCGGCGTTCACCCCACCCAGGGCGAAGGTGGCGAGCAGGCAGGGGACGGCCGACACCACCACCCAGAAGCTCATGGCGTTGAGGCGGGGGAAGGCCATGTCCTTGGCACCGATCATGATCGGCATGACGAAGTTGGTGAAGGGACCCGTCACCATGATGATGGTGGCGATGATCATGCACATCCCGTGGATGGTCACGATCGAGTTGTAGGTCTGCGGGTCGAGGAAGCTCGAGTGGGGACTCAGCAGCTGGGTCCGGATCATCATCGCCAGGGTGCCGCCGACCCCGAAGAGCACCATCACCAGCACCAGGTACTGGGTCCCCACCACCTTGTGGTCCGTGCAGAACTTCCAGTAGCGGGCCTTGCCCTGGCCGACGCCGGCGGCGTAGAGCTCGTCCTCGTGGGTCTGGTCGTGCCCCAGCGCCCAGCGGATCGGGGCGTTGAACGTGCCCATCCCGACGTTGAAGCCCACCACCCAGGCGACCATGGTGACGGTGACCACCATGTCGGTTCCCCAGTTCGAACCCTGGAGCAGGGCGTGGGAGATCAGCCAGCCGAGGAAGCCGAGGAAGATGCCGAAGCCGAGCCCGGTGAAGATGTTCTGGTGGCGGTAGAACCCGCCGGCCTTGGGTCCGATGGGCGTGTCCTCGAGCAGTGGTGGTGCGATGGCTGTCGTCACGGTTGTGCCCTTTCGTTGCCGCATCCAACGGCATCGAGGCGTCGGCGCCTCATGCTGGGTCGTGCTTCGAGTTGCGTCATGAACCGATCCTCGCCGTCAGCGCGGCCGACGACGCGCTCGCCCCCTGGGTCTGGAGCCACTGCGAGAACCGGGTGGGGGTGACCACCGAGCCAGGGGCGTCCATGAACGAGTGGTAGAGGCCGCAGAGCTGGCTGCACCGGACCTCGAAGGTGCCCAGCTTGTTCGGCGTGGTCCGGATCACCGTCGTCTCTCCCGGGTTGGCGTCCACCTGGGTACCGAGCTGCACCGGCCAGAACCCGTGGGTCACGTCCACCGACGTCACGTTGAACTCGACCGGCCGGTTGACGGGGAGCACCAGCGCCCGGGTCTCCACACCGGTGCCGGGGTAGGAGAAGGTCCACACCCACTGCTGGCCGGTCACGTTGACCTGGAGCGTGTTCGGATGGGTCACCTGTTGCGAGCTCCAGACGGCCAGGCCCCAGACCAGGAGCACGATCACCAGCAGCGTGGACGACACCAGCCAGACGACCGTCATGGGGCCGTTGCCCCGCATCGGTGGGCCGTCGGGCGGTGGCTCGTCCTGGTTGCCCCGGTGCCGCCAGGCGACCAGGCTGTAGGCCCCCACCGCGTAGACGAATGCGGCGACCGGGGCGGCGAGCACGGTGAAGAAGACCATGGTGTTGAAGACGTCCGTGCCGGTGCTCGACAGCATGGTCGGCAGGAGGTGGTGGGGGGCGTAGAACCCGATGAGCACGCCGACGGCCGTCATGATCAGCCAGATGATGAAGATCTTGCCCCCGGGGCGGGAGAAGAACGGCTTGCCGCTCAGCACGGTGTGCTCGATGTCGTCAGCCTGTTGCTCAAACGACATGGATGAACCCCGACATGAACCCGAATGCTCCCATTGTCCCTCCGAACCCGGCGACCATCTGACCGCAGGGGAACTCGCAGTTCCACGCCAAGGTTCCCTTGCCGCCCGAGACGAAGCTGAACACCACGGTGTTGTACTGGCCGTTGTCCGTCTGGTTGTCGCCACCGACGGCGGGCAGCGGCACGTTCAGGAAGAACTTGGAGTCGTAGCCCGGCACGCCCCGGACGGTGAACGTGTGGCCGACGTTGTTGGGGTCGATCGACGTCTTCAGCTTGCCGTTGAAGCGCGCCACCCCTCCGACGGTCCCTCGCACCGTGGCGAAGAACGGATCGTTGAGCGACCCGCCCGAGTCGTACTGGTGCACGGTGACGGTGACCAGCGCGTGGGCGGGCACCTGGTAGACGTTGGAGGGTCCGTAGGCCGGCCAGCTCGGGTTGCCGCTCGGGTGGATCGGCACACCGTTGACGCTGCCGGTGGAGTCAGGGTACGTGTTGAACGCCAGCGACACGTGGGGGATGGCGTGACCGTTCACCAGGAAGGTGCCGACGGGCTGGGCGACGGTCGTGCCCGACGGCGACTTGTAGGTCTCGGAGTAGAAGAAGGCGGCCACGCCCCCAATGACCACCAGCGCCACCACGAAGGTTGCGATGAGGCCCCAGGGCCGCACCCGACCGTCCCCCTCTGGTCGAGAACCTGCCAGCTCCGCCTCGCTGGCCGACCCGGGCTGCGCCGTTTCTTCGGCCATGTCACCTACTTCCACTGCTACTGCGGCACTGACGGATCGACGGGACCTCGTCGAAACTGGCGAGAACCCGACCAAATCCGAATAAGACTTTCGTAAACGGTTTAGCTCTCGGCCGACAAGGTAGCAAGCCTTTGGGTCCGATGCGGGGACTTTCTGTGCTGGGACCTCCGAGCGGACCGGCGCGGCCTCGGAAATGCTCGGAATTACCGGTGCGATCCAGGAATTGACGGCCGGGGGGACCGGGGTGGCGTCGGTAAGGTGGGAACGGTGCCACGGACCGACCCAGCGGCAGCTCCCGGCGACCGGCCCGGCGGACCGGCCGGAACGGGAGGGGGCGGAGCTGGAGGGGACGGAGCTGGAGGGGACGGAGCTGGAGGGGACGGAGCTGGAGGGGACAAGGTGGGCAGAGCCCCATCGGGCGCCAAGGCGACCGGAGAGCGGCTCACCGGGGCCGACGCACTGCGCCTCCATCTCACCCTCGCCGCAGGTCTGGCGCTCTGCGTCGCCGCATTCACGTTCGAGCTGCTGCGTGCCCTGGGCGGCCACGAGTTCAGTTGGCTCTACGTCTTCGAGTGGCCGGTGTTCGCCGGGTTCGCCCTCTACATGTGGTGGAGCCTGCTCAACGGCCACGACCGGCGTCGACCGGCCTCCCCGTCGGCGCCGGTCCGCGACGACGGCCCGAGCCGCCCGGGGGAACCGACCCCTCACGGCCAGGGCCAGCGGGCGCCCGGCGACGGGGACGAGGACCTGCAGGCATGGAACCGCTATCTCCGGGACATGGAGGCCGCCGAGGGCGAGGACGAGCCGCCGGACTGAGCGGCGAGGTCGACCCGTGGGCCGCTCGGTTCAGCCCCCCACGCGGCCCAGCGCCCGCTCGAGCGACGCGGAGATGCCGCCTTCGGAGCCGTACAGGCGATAGGCCACGAGCACCAGGGCGGGGATGGCCCAGAAGTCGCCGCACACCCACAGGATGCCGGCGGCGAACCGCTGGTCGCGGAGGGCGGCGACCGGGCCGTCCATGAGCACGTTCATCGAGTACCACGGGGTCTTCGTGAAGATGGCCATGGCCATGGCCAGCACCAGCATCTCGAACGCCGTCACCACGATGGCGGCGATCTGCATGGACGGTGCACCCCTCGGTGGTGAGGGGTGCGAGGGCAGGATGATCCTCCAGAACAGATAGCCCGTCACGACGAAGCTGGGCGCCATCAACCAGTTCATCGTCCAGTCGTTCCACGAGGCCCAGTCGAAAACGGCCGGGATGTGCCAGAGGACCATGACCCCGTTGAACAGGACGATGGCGACCACCGGCAGTGCCAGGAACGAGCCGGTGCCCCGCAGCCAGGCCCAGGCCGGTGACCGGTGATAGGCGGTGAGGAAGCGCCGCCGCGCCCCGACCGGCAGGGCGAACAGCAGCGGGACACGGGCTCCTCCCACCACGAGCAGGGGCGGCAGGTAGAACATCTCGAGCACGTGGGTGACCATGTGGACGCTCAGCCACGGCATCGCCCACCGTTCGAGCGGACCCGACGCCACGGCGGCCACCCCTAGCAGGCCGGCGTAGAACACCAGGCTCCTCCGCCGGGTCCGGCGCCGGTGGGCCTCGCTCTGGCGGGCCGCCAACCTCCTCAGCCCGATCTCGTGGGCCACCCCGATGGCCAGGGCCAGTACCCCGAGGGGGGTGATCTGCCACATCGGCGGGATCGGCATCAGCTCATGTTCCCAGCACCGACGCCCACTCTACCCACCCGGCTCCGGCCGCCCCCCCAGCGCCCCGCCCGCCCACCTGCTCCGTCCACCCATCCGCGTCCGGCCGGCCCCGTGCGCCCGGCCACCCGGTCGCCGGTCGCCGTCTACCCGGGCGGGCGGGTCCTCACGAGGAGGAGCCGTAGGGCACGGGAACGGTGATCGTGCTCGAGCGGGTCCAGCGGGCCGACCCGGCACCGAGCGTCCACACCGTCAGCTTCGAGCCCGACACGACGAAGGCGTCCGTCTCGGGTCCCACGGCGGCCACCGCCCCGGTCCCCGGAGGCGGGGTGGGCAGCGTCACCCAGGAGCCGCCCGGGCCGCCGATGGTCGCGAGCTGCCGCCGTCTTCCCGAGGCCAGGAGAGCGGTGACCTCCTGGCCGCCTCCTCCCCCGACCGCGGTGGCGGCCAGCCTCCAGGACGAGGGGACCGGCTGTCGGGACGACACGGTCCACCGGGTGGGGGCGCCCTGTCCCCAGAAGGCGACCAACGAGGTGCCCGAGCCCGGACCTTCGCTGGCCAGCCCGGCGTCCCCCCCGGTCGTCGGCTCGAGGCGCACCACCGAGGACTGGCCGACCGGACCGGCTGCGGTGGCGAGTGACGGGCCCACGCCCACCCAGGAGGCCGACCCGTGGTCGCCGGACGACGACCGGTCCCCGCTCAGCAGCCCGAGCCGGCCGCCCGAGTGGCACGAGGCTCCGACCAGCGGCTCACCGGTGGCATCGAAGGCCACCGCGGTGATGGCGGTGACCCGGCAGCCGGTCGGCCGCCGGGCGAGCGCGGTCGTCGAGACCATCGGATCCCAGGACGAGAGGCTCCCCGTGCTCGAGAGCACGGTCTGGCCGGCCCCGGACACCAGGGCCAGCAGACTGCCGTCCGGCGCCGCCGCCAGCCCGTCCGGCGCACCGACCAGGGCGGCCGGGAGTTGGCCCGACGACCAGCTGATCCCGCCGGTCGCCGTCCGGGCCAGCGGGGAGAAGGTGAGGCTCTCCGACGTGAGGAAGCCCGCGGTCAGCGCTCCGGTCGGCGGGGCCGCCACCACGAGGCCCCCGTTGCTCGCCACCCCGGGGGGCGTGCGGAGCACCCAGGAGGACCGGCCGGTCGGGCGGAGGAAGAGCTGCCAGAAGGTGTTGAGGGGATCGTCGAGATGGCCCATGGGCAGGACGATGGACGACTGGACGCCGGTGGTGGTCGAGGCGACGAGCGGCAGCGCCGGCTGCCCGGGGTCGGGGACGACCGTCGGTGGACTCCCCAACCTCTGGACGATGACGACCACCACGACCAGGACGAGGGCCACACCGACGACCACCGCCAGTGTCCGGCCCCTCATGAATGCATGACTTGGGTGATCTGCTCGGTCAGCAGGGTGGAGAAGGAGGATTCGTCCGCCTCGCCGTCCCCCGGATCCGAGTCGATCGCCCGGCGGGTGTTGCCATGCGCGTCGATCACATAGGTCAGGTCGGCGTGGGAGGCCATCCCCCCGGCCGGCTCGATGGAGGCGTTGACGCCGTAGTCGCTCCAGACGTTCTCGAGCGTCCCCCGGGAACCGGTGAGGAAGAGCCAGTTGGACTGGTCCTGGAGTTGCTCCTGACGGTCGAAGGCGTCCACCGAGGCCACCGAGTTGTATGTCGGGTTGGCCACCACCGCCACGAATCGGACGTCGCTGGCCGAGGCACCGAGCATCTGGTTGGCCACCCGGAACTCCTGGGCGATGGCCGGGCAGTCGGTGGTGCAGACCGGGTCGAGGAAGGTGAGGGCCACGGTGTAGCCCCGAAGGTCCGACAGCGCCACGGCCTGGCCGGCCTGGTCGATCAGGTGGAAGGCGGGTGCCGGACCGTCGATCACCGTCGGGGGTCCGTTGACCGACTGGGCGAGCAGGGTGTCGGCATGGGGGTTGACGGAGGCGGCCACCATGGGAGCGGTCCCCACCAGCACGATGGCCACGGCCCCGACGGCGGCCAGGATGCGCCCGGCATGGCCGGGGTCGAGGCGGTCCCACCAGGGACGGGGTGCGAGCGGTTCTCCGTCGGGACCGGTCCCGGCCGGCGCCGGAGCCGCGATGGCAGCCGCCGGGGACACCTCCGTCACGGCGGCGTCCTCGGTCGCCGGGGCACGGACGACGGCCAGATAGCCGCTGACGGCCAGCAGCACCAGGGGGATCATCGAGTTGGGGTCGGTCCCGGTCCCGCCCCAGATCCCCATGTCCTCGATGAGGAGCCAGTCGGCGGCGGCGAAGACGACGAGTGCCACCAGCGCGGGGAAGGCGAACCTCCCTCCCCACACCAGGGCGAGGCCGATGGCGGCCATCACGACCACCGCGAACAGGTTCACGGCCAGACCGTGGGCCTGGTCGAACGAGGCAAACGAGGAGACGAGTGACGAGAGCGGATGGGGCTGAGGGGTGCCCGCCATCTGCTGCACCATGCCGGCGAGGGTGCCGGGGCGCCCCGAGGTCATCCCCTGCCAGAAGCCCCGGCCCGGCCAGGCCTGCAAGCCGGCCATCACCAGAAGGAGGACGCCGAGCGAACCGAGGATGGTGCGGCCCAGGTGCCGGTGGGACCAGAGGCGCTCGGGAAGCGCCAGGAGGCCGCCGCCCACCACGTAGAGCAGCACCCCGCCGGGGGCGCCGAACAGGAAGGTCAGGCCGGGGCTGAAGATGCCGCCGAACGCCTCACCGAAGACCCACACCACCAGTCCCCACCCCATGCTCATCACCGCGGCCGCCTGGGACCACCGACCCCGGGGGGCCACGAGGAGGAACACGCCGATCCCCAGCTGGATCCACACCGCGGACGCCGCCGCCTCGGACGGGTGACGCGACCACGTGGTCACCCCGAACCCGACGAGTCCCTGGACCCACCCGGGTGCACTGGCAGCCGACGGCTGGAGCACGTCGGTCGGCATGCCGAGCGGCATACCCGGCTGCAGCTGCAGGAGGCCGTCGATGATCCACAGGAACCCGAACCCGAGCCGCAGCACGCGGCGGGCGTAGGGCTCGACCCCGAGTGGCCGGCGCGGGGGTGGGTAGGAGTCGCCCCGGGCCACCGCCCGGCGGTACTGGAGCGAACGCAGGGCGTTCCAGACCACGAGGAGCAGCACCGCCACCAGGAGGATGAGCGCCCCCTGGCTCAAGAGCGCGCTGTGGAAGGCGGAGACGACCGTCGAGCCGCCGGACCCCGACGGGGTCCCCATGCCCGGCATCAGCGTCCCCGGCTTCTTCTCATCGGCCCGACGCTACCGCCCGCCGGCCGGCATCCGGATTCGGCCGGACCCCGTCCGACCGCCGCCTACTCCCCGAGCAGGAGGCCGTAGTTGGCCCCGCGGCGGAGGTGGTGGCCGCCGTCGACGGCCAGGTTCACCCCGGTGATCCACCCCGACTCCGGGCCGGCCAGGAACCGGACGGCGGCGGCGATGTCCTCGACGGTTCCCAGTCGGCTGATCGGCATCTCGGCCAGATAGTCGTCGAGGAGCGGGCCGCCGGCGGTGATCGGGGCCATCAGCTCGTCGTCCACGATCCCCGGCTGGACCGAGTTGACCCGCACGCCGGTCCGGCCCAGTTCCTCGGCCGCATACTGACAGAGCGTGTCGATGCCGGCCTTGGCCGACCCGTAGGCCCACAGGTACCGGTGGGGGAAGGCCCCGGCCCCCGACGACATGCCGATGATGGAGCCTCCGGGTGCCCGGTCCCCGTCGACGCCCTGGCCCACGCCCGCCGCCATGAGCGGGGCGCCGTGCTTGATGCAGAGGAAGGTGCCGATCAGATTGAGGTCGACCGTGGCCCGCACCTGGTCGGCGTCGGCGCCGGCGATAGGCCCCATGTGCATCGCCCCCCCGGCGTTGGCGAACAGGATGTCCAACCGTCCCCGCTCGGCGCTGGCGGCCGACACCGCGGCCGCCACCTCGTCCTCCACGGTCACATCGGCGACGACGTAGGCGGCGGTCCCCCGGCGAGCGGCATCCGCCTCCTCGGCGGCCGCCGCCTCCAGCACGTCCACCGCCGCCCGGAGACGCTCCTCGGAGCGGCCGCAGATGGTCACGTGGGCTCCGTCCCTGACCAGCCGGACGGCCGATCCCAGCCCGATGCCGCTCCCCCCTCCGGTCACCAGGGCCGCCAGGCCCTCGATGCCACCCCGGTTGCCGGTTCCCCTGCTCACGAAAATCGCTCCTCCCCGAACTCGTGGTCGTCCACGGCACTCCCCCGTGGTGGTGGGACGTGCTACAGAGTGTCGGACCGACTGCAGCATGCTAGGGGTGGGCGCCGGCCGGCGTACACCCGGCACGGTTCGGGAACCGACCCCGACCGGCGCCGGCCGGTCGCCGAGCCAGACGGGAGGAACGAGGCGCGATGAGTCCGAGGCAGTTCAACCTGGCCGACCTGTTCGAGGTGGTCGTGGACACCGTGCCCGACCGCCTGGCCCTGGTGGCGGGCCCGGCCCGTCTCACCTACCGCCAGCTCGACGAGCGCGCCAACCGCTTCGCCCACCACCTCGTGGACAGCGGCATCGACCCGGGCGCCCACGTCGGCATCCTCGCCTACAACCGGGCGGAGTGGGCCGAGGCCATGATCGGCTGCTACAAGGCCCGGGTCGTCCCCGTCAATCTGAACTACCGCTACATCGCCGCCGAGCTCCGCTACGTGATCGACAACGCCGACCTCGAGGTCCTCGTCTTCGAACGGGCGCTCTCCCCCCTGGTCGCCGACTCGACCGACGGACCGGACGCGGAGCAGCCGCTGCAGCTGCTGGTGGTCGAGGACGGCACCGAGCCGGCGGTGGTCGGCCTCGAGTGGCTGCGCCACGAGGCCCTGCCCTACGAGGCGGCGCTGGCCGAGGCGTCGCCCGGGCGGGACTTCGGGCCGCGTTCGCCCGACGATCTCTATGTGCTCTACACCGGGGGCACGACCGGGATGCCCAAGGGTGTGCTGTGGAGGCAGGAGGACATCTTCTTCGCCGCCATGGGCGGGGGCGGGTGGGGGGCCGAGCCGATCCGCCGGGCCGAGGAGCTGGCCGGCCGCATCAACACCGACGAGGCCGGACGGGTCGTCATGCTGGCGGTGGCACCCCTCATGCACGGCAACGCCCAATGGGTGATGTGGAGCGCGTTCATGATGGGCGGCACGGCGGTGCTCTACACCGACCACCGTTACGATCCCGACGGGCTGTGGCGCCTGATCGGGGCGGAGGGGGTCGTGTCCGTCGGGTTGGTGGGTGACGCCATGGCCCGTCCCCTGGCGGAGGCGCTGGCGTCGGCCGAGCCCGGGACCTACGACACCTCGACCCTGGTGGTCGTGGGCTCGGGGGGCGCCATGCTGTCCTCGACGGTCAAGGACGAACTGCACCAGCTGCTTCCCGACGTGCTGGTGATGGACCGGTTCGGCTCCAGTGAGAGCGGGGCCCAGGGTGCGGTGGAGGTCGGGGCGGCCGGGCCCCGCTTCGTGATGTCCGAGGACACCTCGGTACTCGACGAGGAGCTCGTCCCCCTCCAACCCGGCGACGGGAGGATCGGCCGGCTCGCCCGGAGCGGCAGGATTCCCATCGGCTACTACAAGGACGAGGCCAAGACGGCGGCGACGTTCCCGGTCGACGCCCACGGCGTGCGCTGGTCGCTGCCGGGTGACCTGGCCTCGGTCGAGCCGGACGGCACGATCGTCGTGCACGGCCGCGGGTCGGCCTCCATCAACTCGGGTGGCGAGAAGATCTTCCCCGAGGAGGTCGAGGCCGCCGTCAAGTCCCATCCCGACGTGTTCGACGCCATCGTGGTGGGACTGCCCGACGAGCGGTTCGGCGAGCGGGTGGCGGTGGTGGTCCTCCCGAGGAGGGGAGCCGCCGCGCCCACCCTCGAGGACCTCCAGGCCCACTGTCGTATCCACGTGGCCGGCTACAAGGTCCCCCGCCAGCTGCTCGTCGTGGAGGCCATCCCCCTCACAGCAGCGGGAAAGCCCGATGCCAAGGCGGCCAAGGCGCTCTTCTGACCGCTCCCCCCGGGGGGAAGCGGTCACCCGCCGGAGCCGGTGGCTTCGGAGCCGAGCGGATCGTCGGCCAGCATCAGGCCCGCACCCTCGACCTCGGCCTCCTCGGCCATCATCTCCCCCACCTCCTCCGGCAGCGTCGACGGCCCGGTCGACTTCCCGGGCAACAGGTAGCTGAGCAGGGCGGTCATCACACAGAGTGCGGTCGCCACGATCAGCGTGACCCGAAAGCCCTGGTAGCTCGGGTACGTGGCGCCGGGCGCGGTGTAGGTGATGAGCACGGCGGCGGCGAGGGCGCTGCCCAGCGAGAGCCCGATGCTGCGCAGGACCTGGTACAGACCCATGGCACTTCCGGTCTCCGACGCCGGGACGGCCCGCACGACGAATCCGGGCATTGCCGCGAAGGTGAAGCCGATCCCGATGCCCGCCATCGCCGAGGCCACGAACGCCTCCCACAGGGCCCGGTGCTCGACGGCGAAGAACAGGGTCGATGCCGCGAACGTCAAGGACCCGAAGGGGATCATGCTGCGGACGCCGAAGCGCTCCGTGTAGGCGCCCAGACAGCGGCTGGCCGCGAAGGAACCGACGGACAAGGGCACGAAGACCAGGCCCGAGACGAGGACGGAGGTGCCGAAGCCGTAACCGCTGGCCACCGGGATCTGCACGAATTCGATGATGATGGGGAGGAACAGGTACATGGCCACGGCGATGAGGAACGCCGACACGTCGGCGGTCAGGACGGAGCGGTTCCGCACCTGGCGGACGTCGATGAGCGGGTCCGTGACCCTCAATTCGTGGGCGATCCACAGGCCGACCAGCACCACGCTGCCGATGGCCAGGGAGAGGGACCGCAGTGACGTCCATCCCCAGCCCCCTCCTTCGCTCAGCAGGACCGACACCCCGATCACCGCGGCGCCGAGGGTGACCATCCCCAGCCGGTCGAAGCGCCGGGAACGGCCGTCGGACCGGTTGGGAAGCACGAGGACCACCAGGGCCAGTGCCGAGGCCACGGTGATGGCACCGAACCAGAAGGCAGCCCGGTAGTCGAGGAACTGCGCGATCAACGAGGTGATCGGATAGCCGAGGCCCGCCCCGACCGCCGCGCTCACCGAGAGCGTGGCGATGGCACGGCCCGCGTCCCCCGGTGAGAACTGACTCCGGGCAATCGCCATCGTCACCGGGAGCAGCCCGAGACCCACTCCTTGCAGGCCTCGTCCGACCACCAGCATGACGAAACCGGTCGACATCGCCGAGAGCACGCAGCCCACCAGCACTGCGGAGAGGGCGACCTCGATGACCCTGCGCTTGCGGGGACCGTCAGCCAGACGGCCCATGGCCGGCGTGGCCAGCGCCCCGGTCATCAGCGCGGCGGTGAGCACCCACTCCGCCGCACTCAGGGAGACGTGGTCGGACCGGGCGATCGACGGGATGAGGGGAGCCCCCAGGCTGGAGACGATCGCCACCAGGGCAGCGACGGTGACGAGGACGGGCAAAGCCGCCCGCTGCCGCAGACCGAGCTGATCGGGTTCAGGTTCGGGAGCCACGCTTCCTGTCTGTCATCACCGGTTCGAGGAGACATGTCACCACTCGGTGACCGTGCCGGTGGCAGCGTATCGGAGCCACCTCGGACGTCCTCGGCCCCGGGCTTGGCCCGGCACCGTCCGGTCATCCGGCCGGCGCCCGGCGGGCCCCGACGACGGCGGTGACAGTGGTGACCACCCGGTCCACCGCCCCGAGCAGGACCTCGCCGTCGATCTCCACGCTCGAGTGGAATCCGGCATCGGGCCAGAGCCCGAGGACGCGGGAGGGGACCGGCCGCGTCGGGGAACGCAATCCGGCCACCAGGGCGAGGTAGCCCAGCTCCTCCGGCCACCCGTCGCCCGGGCAGCCGCCCGAGACGGACACCAGCGCCGGGCCCGGCGGACACCGCCCCGGCCCACCACCACGCCGGCCGGCCAACGGGACCCGCAGCTCGGCTCGGGCCTTGAGACGCATCGTCCGCGCCGCCGGGCAGATCCACTGGTCGTCCACCCCCCCGATCTGCACCGGGGCGGGGAGTGCCCGCCAATCGAACGACGACCACAGCGCCGTCGCCCAGGTCAAGGCGTCGGCCAGCACGGCCACCCGGGCACCGGTCGGCAGGCCGGCCAGCCACGGCTCCCAGTGGAAGGTCCTCCAGCCGGTCCGCTTCCACTGATCCACCGCCTCGGCGGCCACCGGTCCGACGGCATCGGCCGGCGTCCGGAACCGCCCGGAGGCACAGGCGCTCACGACGGCAAGGCCCAACGAACGACGGGCGAAGGCCGGCTTCCACGCGAACGGCTCCTCGTCCACCACCAGCTGGCGCGGATCGGCTCGCGCCCGTCGCAGCAGCGCCGGGTTGACCACCACCTGGTCACCGGGGGGCAGCTCCTCCATCAGCGGGGCCAGCGCGGCCACCAGGCGGTCCCGGACCCCGGTCCGTGACCGATCGTCGACCGGGGGCAGCGGCGGCGCCAGCAGGTCGATCGTGCGGTCGACGGCCGTGGTCATCGGGGCGACCCGGCTGTCGCCCGACGCCCGTCGGGATCGGGATACCAGTGGTCCCCCAGGTCCGGCAGTGCCGCACAGGTCGCGCAGAATCCCGTGGGCGCCGGGCCGTCGATCCCTCGCGCCCGGTCGATCAGGACGCGGGTGCCGACCACCGTCCGCCGGGCCGCTGCCGAGAGCAGCTCCTCGGTGACGGGATCCACATCGAGCTCACCCGTCCGCGTGTAGTAGGTCGCCACCACGAAGGGAGGCACCGAACTCCGCAGTGTCTCGATCAGCGCGGAGAAGTGAAGGTCGGCCCGGTGCTGTTGCCACCGGGCCCCGGACTTGACCTCGACGAGTGCGACTGACGCCTCGTGCACGGCCGGTCGGCCGATGGCCAGGTCGACCCGGGTCGCCAGCTCGACGGCCCCTCCCGCCAATCGGGTGCGGAGTGACTCCTGTGTGCGCGGGAGCCAACCCGGATCCAACCGGGGCCATCGGCGGCGCAGGGCATGCACCTGGCGCTCGACCTCGACCCGGAGCTCGGCCCGGTCTCCGGGCGCCAGGCGCTCGATCCACGCGGTCAGGGGATCCTGACGGCCGTCCACGGTCAGCGCAGCCATGCCGTCAGCCATGGGGTCGTCGATCGAGCCCACGGTGACGAGCTGCCGGAAGAGGACGTCGACCAGCGCACCGACCGCCATGGCGATGGTCGGGTCGCCACCCCCCGGCCCGGTCACCGTCCGGTGGACCTCGCAGGCCAGCGCACGGGTCAGCCGTTCCTTGGTGACCACCAACGCAGGGACCGACCGAGGCTGGGCCGGAACCGACGGAGCCGGTTCGCCCGACCGACCACAGCCGCTGGTGTCCCCGCTCGAGAGGCCCCGCTCGACGGCGCACCGCAGGCGGTCCGCCAGTTCGGGGTCGGCGTCCGGGCGCCGCCGTCCGGTCACCCGCAGTCGATCGAGCAGGTCGCCGCCGCCCAACGGTCGCCACCCGGCCGTCGGGCGTCCTGACGGCGGTGGCGGCCAACCGGTGCCGGACCCAGCGCCCTCCGGCCCGGGCACCCCGGTGCCGGCGCCGACCACGTCGGCCCCCAGGGGAACCGCCGGCGTGCGGTCCATGTCCACGACAACCATGGCGCCAGTGTGCACGGGGGGTGTAACACCCGGTCGGGGCGGACCCGGTGCCGCCGGTAGCCTTTCCACCGATGACGACCGAGGCTGCCGATACCGCCTTCACCGTCGTCTTCACCGTGTTCGTCGTGGCCGCGTTGACGCTGCTCGTCCTGGTGGTGCGGTTCACGCTGCAGCGGGCGGCGGCGGCGAGGAGCCGGTGGCTGGACGGCCGGGACGGGGACCACGCGGACGGGGCGGCCGGGGACGACGGGGATGAAGACGAGGAGCGCCGTCCGATCACCGCGTTGGTGCTGGCCGGGGGAGGCACCCGGGGGGCGGTGCAGATCGGGATGCTCCAGGTGCTCACCGAGTTCGGCTTCGTCCCCGACCGCATCTACGGATGCTCGGTCGGTGCCATGAACGGGGTGGCCTTCGCCGGCGACCCGACCCGCCGGGGCGTCGAGCGCATGACCCACATCTGGACGGGGCTGACCCGCGACACCGTCTACCCCCAGGGGCGCCTCCACGGACCCTGGCTCTACGTGCGCCAGCGGGACTCGGTCTACTCCAACGAGGGCCTGCGCAAGGTGGTCGAGGAAGGCATCGGCTTCGAGCGCCTGGAGGACGCGGTGATCCCGGTCGAGGTGGTCGCCACCTCGCTGACCGACGGCCGGGAGCGGTGGTTCACGTTCGGCCCCGCCGTCGAGGCGACCCTGGCGTCGTCGGCCATCCCGACCATCTTCCCGCCGGTGGAGATCGACGGTGAGCGCTACATCGACGGGGCGGTGGTGGACAACGTCCCCATCCGTCGGGCCATCGACGGTGGCGCCACCAGGATCGTCGTCCTCCTGTGCGCCCCTCCGGTCTACTCCCCCGTCGCCACCCGGAGGCCGGTGGAGGCGATGCTCAACGCCCTGCTGATCTCCATCCACGCCCGGTTCGCCCGGGACATGGCCCAACTCCCCCCCGGCGTCGAGGTCGTCGTCTGCAGCGGCAACGAGAGCGGGACCCGTGACTTCGACGACTTCTCGACCACCGAGAACCTGATCGCCGAGGGTCGGAGGGAGGCCGAGGAGGTCCTGCGGCGCTACGGGAGCGGCTGGCTCGCGTCGGGGTCGGGATCGGGCGACCTGAACGGGGCGACGCCCGGCGGCTCCGTGCCGGCGGCCGGCGTGGGTGACGGGTCCGAGGCCGGTGCCGATGCCGGCCGGACCCCGTTCGCCGGACCGGACGGGGACGGGTCGGCCGCCTCGACCGCGCCCTCGGGGGCCACGTCCCCGTTGACCCAGCCCGAGCCGGGGACGTAGCGCCGGACCACCTTGGCCGGCACCCCGGCGATCACCGAATGGTCGGGGAAGACGCCCCGCACCACGGCACCGGCACCCACCACCACGTTCCTGCCCAGCTCGGTGCCCGGTAGCACGACGACGCCGGTGCCGAGCCAGCTCCCGGTCCCGATGTGCACCGGTACATCGGTCGGCCACTGGGTGTGCACCACCTCGTCGGGGTTCTCGTAGCCGTGGTTCTGGTCGGTGATGTACACGTACGGGCCGGTGTGCACGTCGTCACCGATCTCCAGGTCGAAATGACCCACGATGTGGCTGCCACGGCCGATCATGCAGCGGTCACCGATCCGCACCACCGGGTCGGTGATCATGCGCTGGCCCGGGACCATGCCGGCCGAGATGCTCACGTGCGGTCCGATCAACGTGTCGCTGCCGATCCGGATCCACTGCTCCCCGAAGATGGCCCCGGGCGGGAACACCAGGCAGCTCCCGCTGCCGAACGCACCGAACCGGTCGGCCATCACGTCACCGGGCCCCACGGCCCCGTGGCGGTAGACCCAGTTCCAACCGGCATGGATGGCCGCGTTGATCAGGCGGTGGGAGCTGGGGCGGCCGCTGGGGCGGCGCCCGGCTGCCCCGCCCCCCGCCGGCGGGAGGTGCTCGATGCCGGGGGGGAGCGACCGGGCCCGATCGTCCGATCCTGACGAAGCCGAGGGGTCGGGGCTGGCAGCAGTCACCCCGCGACGCTAACTGATCGCCCCCCACCCTGATCGCCCCACACCCCGGCGATGGGGAATCGATCACCGGTGTCGGGGCCTCCCGTGTGCCCGGTGGGACGCCGTCGGGAGCTCCCGGCCTCCTCGGTGGACGGTTCGCCCCACCGGCGGAGCCCTCCATAGAGTTGGTCCCGTGACGAGCGCCGGGGACCAGGCTGGCACCGATCGTGGCCCGCTCGGTCGGGTCGGCTTCGAGACCGGCTCGGACACCTACGAGCGCGCCCGGCCCGGCTATCCGGACGCGGCGGTGGCCCACCTGGCCGGGCTCGCCGGGATCGGTCCCGCCAGGCGCGTCCTGGACCTCGCCGCCGGCACCGGCAAGCTCACCCGCCAGCTGCAGGCGCGCCGCGCCAGGTGCCTGGCGGTCGAGCCCTCCGCCTCCATGCGCGAGGTCTTCGCCACGACGGTCCACGGTGTGCCGGTCGTCGGCGGGACCGCCGAACGCATCCCGGTGGTGACCGGTGCCGTCGACGCCGTCGTCGTGGCCCAGGCCTTCCACTGGTTCGACGCACCCGTCGCCCTCGCCGAAATGGCGCGGGTCCTGCGACCGGGTGGATGGCTGGGCCTGATCTGGAACGAGCGGGACGAGACCGACCCCATGGTGGCCGAGCTGGTCCGCATCAGCAGGTGGGATCGTTCGGCGCCGTACCCGGTCGGCATGGACTTCGGGGCGGTCGTCGGGCGGAGCGGGCTGTTCGGCCCGGTGGAGCGGACCAAGTACGAGTGGGTGCAGTGGTTGGAGCGCGACACCTTCGTCGACCAGGTGGCGTCACGGAGCTATGTCCAGGTGCTCGCTCCGGTGGATCGGAGGGCGCTGCTCGACCAGGTGGCGGCGTTCGCCGCGACCCTCAGCGAACCCATCGCCATGCCCTACGTGGCCGACCTGTTCTGCGCCCGGGTGACGCGCTGAGTCACCCGGCGGAGGGTGGGCCGCCCGCGTCGGCCTCCCGTCGACGTGCGTGGGCCGCCGCGGCCAGATCGCCGGGACCGTCACGTGACGCCAGCCGGTCGATCACCGCGTGCCGGTGGTCGACGTCGACGTTGCCGCCGTACTTGAACTTCGCCCGCACGGTGTCCATCGTGATGGAGATGCCCCTGATCGCCCGGAGCCTCGGTCCGTGGGCCACCTCCGGGTCGGCGACCGGCGTATCGGGCTGGAGATCGGACAACTGGGCCCGCAGGACGGCCGCCACGGCGTCGGGCTCGGCCAGGACGGTCGCCCTCCCCTCGACCTGGACCGCCGCGTAGTAGGTCGTCGGGATCCCGAGCATCGGGTCCTCGCCGTCCACGACCTTCCAGTCGGAGGGGATGTAGGCCCAGTCCCCGGCGACGCTCATCACCACCCTGTCCTGCTCGGCGATGGCGGCGAAGATCGGGTTGGGTGCGGCCAGGTGGAGCAGGATCCGGTCCCCGTCCAGGACGAACTGGGTGGGCACCACCACCGGCACCACCCGTCCGGAGCCGGCGGCGACGAGGTGGCCGAAGGCATGCTCGGCGAGGAACGGCCGCCACTCCCGTTCACCGAGACTGCAGTCGGCTGGGGCGATGTACACGGGATCCTCCTGGACCGTCGGGGGAACGGACAGCCCGGCTCCCGAGAATACTGCGACCACCGCCGGGCCCAGGGGCGGCCGCCGGACCGCACCGGCACCCCCACCGAATCGGCGGCGGCCGACACCGCTCCGGTCCCGATCGGGCCCGCGGTACCGTGCGGACACCTACGATCGCTGCGCACACGACATCCCGGGAGGAACCAGTCGATGATCAAGCTGACCTGTCTGCTCAAGCGCAAGGAGGGCATGACACCGGCCGAGTTCCAGGCCTACTGGCGGCAGAACCACGGACCCCTGATCGCCGGCGGCCGATGCGGCAGCCACGTGATCCGCTACGAGCAGAACCCGAGGCCCCTCGGGGACTACCGCGGGGACGACGACCGTTCGGGGTACGACGGGGTGACCGTGCAGTGGTTCGCCTCCATGGACGAGTACTACGCCCACATGAACGAGTCCGACTCCCCCGACATGTTCGCCGACCTCCCCAAGTTCCTTGACACCGACCACCTCGAGTTCGTCCTCACCGAGGAGCCGTGGGTGGTCATCGACGGCGCCGTCGACTGGGGCGCCTGAGCCGCTCGGCCCCGACGCCGGCCGGGGTCGGCGGGGCTGATGGCGGCGGTCGGCGGTCCTGATGGCGGCGGTCGGCGGTCGGCGAGCCATGGCCGGCGTACCGGGGTCGGCACACCCCGGTTGGTACCGTTGGGCGGTGCGCATCGTCTCGCTGCTGCCGTCGGCCACGGAGATCCTCTTCGCCGTCGGTGCCGGTGACGAGGTCGTCGGGGTCACCTTCGAATGCGACTTCCCCGAGGAGGCCAGGAGCCGGCGGATCGTCTCGACCACGGCCCTGCCCCCCGGGCTCACACCGTCGCAGATCGACGCCACCGTGCGCTCCCGGATCGCCGCCGGCGAGGACCTCTACGCCTTGGACGAGGGCGCGCTCGGGGTGCTCGACCCCGACCTGATCGTGACCCAGGACCTGTGCGCCGTGTGCGCCGTCGACATCAAGGAGGTCGATGCCGCCCTGGAACACCTGGGCTGCCGGGCCGATGTCCTCACCCTCGACCCGATGACCCTGGACGAGGTGCTGGCCTCGATCGGGGAGGTCGGCCGCGCCACCGGGAGGGAGTCAGCGGCGACGGCCGTCGTCCTCGGCCTCCGCGCCCGGCTCGAGTCCGTCGCCAGGGCGACGGCTGGACGGGCACGGCCGGACGTGACGGTGCTGGAATGGACCGACCCACCCTTCGCCTCGGGCCACTGGGTGCCCGACATGGTGGCCGCGGCCGGCGGCCGGTGTGCGCTGGGCGCGTCCGGGAGCCGCTCCGAACAGGTGACGTGGGACGAGGTGGCATCCTCCGACCCGGCACTGGTCGTGGTCGCACCCTGCGGCTTCCGGCTGGACGGGGCCACGGCGTTGGCCCGGGAGCTGGTCGGCGCCGGCCGCCTCCCCCCCGGCGTCCCGGTCTGGGCCGTCGACGCCGACGCCGCCTTCGTGCGACCCGGCCCCCGGCTCGTGGACGGCGTGGAGGCCCTGGCCGCCATCGTCCACCCCGGTGCGGTGCCGCTCGACCCCGGCCTCGCCGTCCGGGTCTGAGGCCACACCGCCCACAGACCGGGGGCCGACCACCGCGCGCTCGTGCCGGCCCGGGCGTGCCCGATAGTTGACACGCCGTCAGATCGGACTTACGATCCATCGAATCGGACGCATCGTCCGATTCGATGGAGAGGGCATCCGACATGTCGCAGACTCAGCTAGACGTCAGCCAGGTCGGCTTCGACGACATCAACCTCGTGGACTCCACGCCGTTCGCCGACGGTGTGCCTCACCACTGGTTCGCGTTCCTCCGGGCCAACGCCCCGGTGTGGTGGCAGGAGGAGGAGGACGGGCCGGGCTTCTGGGCGGTGACCTCCCACGCCGACTGCACGACGGTCAACCGGGACTACGAGCACTTCTCCTCCGCACGCAAGGCCACCTTCATCTGGGAGCTGCCCGACGACGACCTCGCCCAGCAGCAGATGCTCATGTTGAACATGGACCCGCCCCTGCACACCCGCTACCGGCGGTTGGTCAACAAGGGGTTCACACCCCGGATGGTCAACCAGCTCCACGAGCGGATCAACGCGGCGACCGACGACATCATCGACTCGGTCATCGAGACCGGAACGGCCGACTTCGTCACCGACATCGCTGCCGAGCTGCCACTGGTCGTCATCGCCGACCTCCTCGGCGTCCCCCACGAGGACCGCCACCGGATGTTCGACTGGTCCAACACGATGATCGGGAGCCAGGACCCCGAGTACCAGACCGGCGAGGAGGCCTCGCAACAGGCCGCCATGGAGCTCTACGCCTATGCGTCGGAGCTGTTCGCCACCAAGCGGATCGACCCGCACGAAGACCTCATGAGCGTGCTGACCGAGGTGGAGATGGAGGGGGAGAAGCTCAACGAGATCGAGCTCGAGCTGTTCTTCCTCCTCCTCACCGTGGCCGGCAACGAGACCACCCGTAACCTGATCTCCGGCGGGATGGCGGCCTTCTTCGACCACCCCGACCAGTGGGAGCTCCTCCGCAACGACCGCTCGTTGCTCCCGTCGGCCGTCGAGGAGATGCTGCGCTACGTGAGCCCGGTGATGAACTTCCGACGCCAGACCACCAGTGCCTTCGACCTCGGTGGCCAACACATCGACGAGGACACCAAGGTGGTCTTCTTCCACATCTCGGCGAACCGGGACGAAGCGGTCTTCACCGACCCGCAGGCCTTCGACATCACCCGCAACCCCAATCCCCACCTCGCCTTCGGGGCCGGTGGCCCCCACTTCTGCCTGGGCGCCAACCTGGCCCGCATGGAGATCCGGGTCATGTTCGAGCACCTGCTCGACCGGATGCCCGACATCCGGCTCGACGGCCCCGTGCAGCGGCTGCAGTCCCAGTTCATCAACGGCGTCAAGCACATTCCGGTCGCCTTCCCGCCCGCCCCCCGCCTGTCCGCCTAGGTGTCACCTCGACGGGCACCGGACGACCTGAAGGAGGTCATCAGGGACTTCCGCAGGGAGCAGGTGGTCAGCGTGGCCAGGCGCCTGTTCGGGGAGCGTGGCACCACCGAGGTGTCCATGGACGACATCGCCGCCGAGGCCGGTGTGGCCCGTTCCACCGTCTACGTCTACTTCGCCAACCGGGACGAGCTCCTCCGGGCCTGCCTGAAGGGCATGCACGATCAGCTGCTCGAGGACATCGCCGACTCGTGGGAGCACGACGCCGAGCCGGCCAAGCGGCTCGAACGGCTGATCGAGGGACTGCTGGAGCGCATCGACGACGACCCGGCGTTCTTCCGACTGGCACTGGTCACCCAGGGGGCGGTGATCCAGGGCGGCGAGGCGGTCGGCAACGAGCTGGCGCTGATCAGCCTCAACATCGCCCGGCTCATCCAGGACCTCTACGTCGACGGTGTCGCCTCGGGCATCTTCCGGGGCATCGACCCCGACGAGGCCGTCGACTTGATCGGCCAGCAGGTCTACGGAGCGATGGCGGTGCGGGCCGGCAACCCGGTCCCCAGGCCGGCCCCCGAGGTGGCCGCCCGGATCTGCTCCTTCATCCTGCACGGGTTGGGCCCGGAGGGAACCGCCTGACCCGGTTCCCGCACCGCGCCGATTCCGGTACCGCGCCGATTCCGGCACAACTCCGGTTCCGGACCAACTCCGGGTTCCGGAAGAGACCCGGTCCCCGCTCCTCGGCCCACCCGTGCCGGTCGGTTGCCCGGTCCCTCCGACCGGGACGATTGCCGCCGGGCCTAGCCCCCGGCGACGGCGGGGACGATGGACAGGGTCTCGCCGTCGCTCACCGGAGTGGACAGTCCGTCGAGGAACCTCACGTCCTCGTCCACCAGGAACACGTTGACGAACCGCCGGAGCTCCCCGGTGTCGTCGAACAGCCGGTCGCCGAACCCGGGGTGGGCGGCATCGAGAGCCTTCAGCACTTCGCCGACGGTGGATCCCTCCACGATCACCTCGCCACTCCCGCCGGTGAGGGTACGCAGCTGCGTTGGGATTCGGACCTTGACGCTCATCGATCGCTCCTTCGGGCTTGCTCGTTCTCCGTTGCGCGCTCGGCTTCCATCGCTTCGGTGAATGCCTCGAGCGTAGGGGCGATCGTAGCGGTCGGCCGCTCGGTGCCCGACAACGCCTCGACGGTCTTCAGGCCGTGGCCCGTCACCAGGGCCACCACCCGTTCGTCGGAGCGGATCACCCCCTGGGCGGCCAGCTTGGCCAAGGTGGCGATGGTCACGCCCCCGGCCGTCTCGGCGAAGATGCCCTCGGTCCGGGCCAACAGCCGGATCCCCTCGAGCACCTCCTCGTCGGTGACCGACGCACAGGAACCGCCCGAGGCCCGGATGGTGTCCAGCGCGTACCATCCGTCGGCCGGGTTGCCGATGGCCAACGACTTGGCGATGGTATGGGGCTTGACCGGACGGATGGCATCGGTCCCCTCGGCGAACGCGGTGGCCACCGGTGAGCACCCTTCCGCCTGCGCCCCCGAGATCCGGACGACCGGCTCCTCGTCGAGTAGGCCCACCTGCCACAGCTCACGGAAGCCCTTAGCCACCTTGGTCAGCTGGCTCCCCGAGCCGATCGGCACCACCACGTGATCGGGTGTGCGCCAGCCCAGCTGCTCGGCCACCTCGAAGGCCAGCGTCTTCGAGCCCTCGGCGTAGTACGTGCGCACGTTGACGTTCACGAACGCCCACGACGGCTGCTCGCTGGCCAGTTCGGCACACAGGCGGTTGACGTCGTCGTAGCTCCCCTTGACGGCGATGACCCGCCCGCCGTACACCGCGGTCATGGTGACTTTGGCCGTCTCCAGATCGTCGGGGATGAGGACCACGGAGTCCATGCCGGCCCGGGCGGCGTGGGCCGCCACCGAGTTGGCCAGGTTGCCCGTGGACGCGCAGGCGGCGATCTTGAATCCCAGCTGCCGGGCTTTGGTGAGCGCCACGGACACCACCCGGTCCTTGAACGAGCCGGTGGGGTTGGCGGTGTCGTCCTTGATCCAGAGCTCGCCCAGCCCGAGTTCGGCGGCGAGGCGATCGGCCCGGGTCAGGGGGGTGAACCCCGCCCCGAGGTCGACCGGCGTGGCGTCCTCGACGGGCAGCAGGTCGGCGTAACGCCAGATCGACCGGGGCCCGGCCTCGACGCGCTCCCTGGTCATGGTGGCGGCCACGCGCTCGTAGTCGTAGGTCACCTCGAGGGGTCCGAAGCAGTAGTCACAGACGTGCAGGGCTTCGGCGGGATAGCCGCGCCCGCATTCACGGCAGCGCAGCCCAGAAACGAATTCCACGGTGGTCTCCTCATCGCTCGGGCATTGGCACCTGGTACGGACCGTCGAAGATCACGTACTGGTTGCCGCGGCGTCGCTGGGCCCGATCCCTCAGCCGCTCTGGATGATGGCTGCCATTCTTGCCGACGGGCCACGGCTCGTCAATGCGGGCACCCGATGGCGCCCGTCGGACCCTCGTCGATTCCCGCACATGGCCCGGTTGAGCGATGATGACAGCATGCCGATCGCTCGCATGCCCGAGGAGTGGGCCGGTCGCTACGAGCACAGCCGATTCCGAGCCGACGACCTGGCCGAGGCCAAGGGCGACCGCCGTGTGTCGGTCTGCATCCCGGCGCGCAACGAGGCCCAGACCGTCGGGCCCATCGTCCACGCCGTCGTCACCGCACTGGCCGGTGAGGGTGGCCCGCGGCTGGTCGACGAGGTCGTCGTCATCGACGACGGGTCGGCCGACCGGACGGCGGACATCGCCCGGCAGGCGGGGGCCCGGGTCCTGTCCACCGGGTCGAAGGGGGGTGGGAAGGGACAGGCCATGCGGGCCGCCGTCGACGCGGTCGGCGGCGATCTCGTGGCCTTCGTCGATGCCGATGTCACCAACTTCGGCCCCCACTTCGTGACCGGTCTGCTCGGGCCCCTCCTGACCGACGACTCGGTGAGCCTGGTGAAGGGCTGCTACGAGCGACCCCTCCACGGCGCACCGGACGGCGGGGGACGAGTCACCGAGCTCATGGCCAAGCCGGTGATCGACCTCCTCTTCCCCCACCTGGCGTCGATCGAGCAACCACTGGCCGGGGAGACGGCGGCACCGCGGTGGGTCCTGGAGAAGTGTGGCCTGGCCGACGGGTACGCGGTCGAGCTGGCCCTCCTCATCGACGTCGCCGCCCGCTTCGGCGTAGCCACCGTCGCCCAGGTCGACCTCGGCACCCGGGTCCACCGGAACCGCCCCCTGGCCGAGCTGCGGCCCCAGGCCACCGACATCCTGAGGGCCGCACTGGCCCGGGCTCCCCTCGTCACTCCCGACTAATGAGCCGGACGCGGGCGTCGCTCCCTAGGCCGTGGCCGTGGCCGACCCCACCCCGCAGAGTCGTCCTGGCCGGCCGGCATCGTTGTCCCCGTCGGCACCGCTGTCCCGCTCGTCACCGAGCCCGGTGACGGCCGTGGGGCTGTCGGCCCCCGCGCTGGCGGCTCCGGTGGCCACCGCCGCCTCCACCGCTGCCTCCACCGCTCCGACGTCGGCGGCTTGGCGGCGACGGCCGGGCACGATGAGGGCGGCGATGACACCGGCGGCCACGACCGCGGCCCCGCCGTACACGGCGGCCGTCATCCCGTGGACGTAGTCGGCTCCCGAGGCGTAGCCGCCGTGAGCGCTGAACACGGCACCCAGCACGGCGATGCCCAGCACCCCTCCGAGCTCCCGGAAGGCGGCGTTGGCGCCCGAGGCCACCCCTTCGAGGGCACGGGGCACGGCCCCGAGCACCAACGAGGCCAGGGGCACGAAGAACAGGGTCATCCCGACGCCACAGATGATGAACGGGACCACGACGTCGGCGTACGGCGTCGTCGGGGTGATCACGGTCGCCAGCCAGGTGAGTCCGAGTGCCTGGAGGGAGAGACCGGTGACCACCAACGGCTTCCCACCCCACCGTTCGGCGAGGTTGCCCACGACCGGGGCCAGGAGCATCGGCATGGCCGTCCACGGCAGGATCCGGATCCCGGCGGCCAGCGGCGAGAGGCCCTGGACCACCTGGAGGAACTGCACCAGGAAGAAGATGGCCCCGAACATGCCGAAACTGAAGAGCATGGCCGTCACGTTCACGGAGGCGAAGCCGCGATGGCGGAACAGCCGGATGTCCAACATCGGGTGCGAGGAGCGCAGCTCCCACCGGACGAATCCCGCCAGAGCGATGGCTCCGACGACGAAGGACCCGACCACCGACGCACTCGACCAGCCGTTGCTGTTCCCCCGCACCAGGCCCAGCACCACGCCGAACAACCCGAGACTCACCAGCCCCACGCCCACCAGGTCGAGCGGCGACGCCACTCCCCTCGACTCGGACAGCTTCCACCAGGCCAGCGGGACCAGCACGATCCCCACCGGCACGTTCAGCCAGAAGATGTACTGCCACGACCACCCCGAGGTGACGGCGCCGCCGACCAGCGGACCGAGTGCGACCGCCGCCCCTCCGATGGCGCCCCAGATGCCGAGGGCGAAGTTCCGGCGTTCGGGAGGCACGGCGGCACTGAGCAGTGTCAGGGAGAGGGGCATGATCATCGCCCCGCCCGCACCCTGGATGGCTCGGGCCACGATCAGCATCCCGATGGTCGGGGCCAGGGCCGCCAGCGCCGATGCGGCGGTGAAGACGGCGATGCCGGTCACGAACGTGCGCCGTCGACCGAACCGCTCCCCGACCGCCGCCGCCGACAGCAACAGGACGGCGAAGGTGAGGGTGTACGCATTGACCGTCCACTCGAGACCCGAGAGCCCGGCGTGGAGGTGCACCCGGATCACCGGGAGGGCGGTCGACACCACCAGGTTGTCCAGCGACGCCATGAACAGCGCCATGCCGGTGATCACCATGGCCCACACGGCCCGCGACCGGTCCGAGCGACCGGCGGCGGGTCGGACGGCGCCAGGGTCGGAAGCCGGGCTCCCTCCCGTGGCGGGGCTCCCTTCGGTGGTGAGGCTCCCTTCGGTGGCGAGCGTGCCGACGGTGGCGGCTGGGGCCGGCGCGGCAGCCGGCACCACGTCGGTCATCGGGCGACCCGAGGCCCGGCGGACCCTCGCCGTCTCCATGAGCACACCCAACCGCCTCCGGGCCCGACGGCGGGCGGCGGAGGCGGTCCGCCACGATCTTGTTTGTGAGTGATCACTAGATTGACGGGGCAAAAAAAGCGGGACGGCAAAGGGCTGGTTCATGCGGGGACCTCCGCGTTCGCGGCCCCGTCGGCACGGTGCTGTGCCTCGAGGGCCTTGGTGACGGCCTTGATGGCCTCTACTTTTTCGGGTACCTGGCACAGATTCTGTGCCCATCGGTCAGGCAGGGACAGGAGATCGATCGCCGCCATCACGTTGATGAGCATTCCCATGGCGAAGAACTCGCGGAGCTCCTCGTCACTCAGATGGGTCCGCTCGACGACGACCTCTTGGAGGACCTCGAAGGTCCGTCGGCAGCTGCGGGCGATGTCGGGGTCGCTCGGAGCGGCGGCGAAGCCGTGCAGCTGCACCTGGAGCAGCTCGGGATCCTGCATCAGCTCCACGTAGGCGGTGCCCATGGCGGCCAGCGCCTCCTCACCCTCCAGGCCCTCGCTGACCCGGGTCAGTTCGTTGATGATCCGGTCCCCCACCAGGTCGTAGGTGGCGACGAACAGGTCCTTCTTGGTCCCGAACAGCCGGAAGAGGTACGGCTGGGAGATTCCGGCGCGGGCGGCGATCGCCTCGGTGGACGTGCCGGCATACCCCGACCGGGCGAACTCGGAGATGGCCGCCGCCAGCACCGAGGTTCGTCGTTCCTGGGCGGTCTGCCGGGTGGACACCATCATGCTCCTATTGTGAGTGGTCAATCACTACCTTGTCAAGGGGGGTCTGTCCGGTCTGGTCCGGTGGCGACCCAACGGGTAGCGTCGCCCCCATGGCCGCCGCCCGGACCCAGTTGGCCGGAGACGGTTCGCTGGCGGACACCGTGCTCGTGTCCAATCGGGGACCGCTCGCCTTCCACTTCGAGGATGGCGTCCCGGTGGTCGGCGAGGTCGGTGGAGGCCTGGCCGGATCGCTCCATCCGCTGGTGACCGGCACCGGGGCCACCTGGGTCGCCTCGACGATGAGCGAGGCCGACCGGGCCGCCGTCGACGCGGGCCTGATGACCGAGGAGGGCCTGCGGATCGAACTGGTCGAGCCCGAGCCCGACATCTACAACATGGCCTACAACGTGGTGTCCAACGCCATCCTCTGGTTCTGCCACCACCACCTCTTCGACGCCGCCCGCCGGCCCCGGGCCGACCGGAGGTGGATGGAGGCCTGGGACGGCTATCGCGAGTTCAACCAGCTGTTCGCCGAGCGGGTGGCCAAGGTGGCACCCGAGGGTGGGAGGGTCCTCGTCCAGGACTACCACCTGGCGCTGATGGGCTCCGAGCTGGCCAGGCTGCGGCCCGACCTGAGGACCACCCACTTCACCCACACGCCGTTCGCCGACCCGTCGGTGCTCCGGATGTTGCCCACGTCGGTGGGCGCCGAGCTGCTCACCGGCATGGCCGGCTTCGGGACCTGTGGGTTCCACACCGAGCGGTGGGCGGCGGCCTACCGCGCCTGCCAGTCCGACGTCGGCGGGAGGAACACCGGCCCGCCGATGCCCACGTTCGTGTCGCCGCTCTCCAGCGACCCGATCTCGCTCCGGGCCGAGGCGTCCGACCCGTCGGTGCCCCTGGCCCTGACCCGCATCGAGGAGCTCATCGGCGGGAGCGACCGCCAGGCCATCGTGCGGGTGGACCGCATGGAGCTGTCGAAGAACCTGCTGCGGGGGTTCTGGGCCTTCGAGGAGCTGCTCGAGTTCGAGCCGCAGCGGCGCGAACGTGTCGTCTTCGTGGCGCTCGCCTACCCGACCCGGCAGGGGCTACCCGAGTACCTGGCCTACCAGAACGAGGTCGAATCCACCGTCGCCCGCATCAACGAACGGTGGGGCATGCCCGGCTGGACCCCGATCGTGCTCGAGGTCGAGGACGACTACCACCGGTCGCTGGCCGCCCTCACCCGCTACGACGTCCTCCTCGTGAACCCGGTCCGCGACGGCCTGAACCTCGTCGCCAAGGAGGGCCCGCTGCTCAACGCCCGGGACGGCGTGCTGGCCCTGTCGCGGGAGGCCGGCGCGTTCGACGAGCTCGGGGGAGCGGCTCTGGAGATCAATCCCTTCGATGTCTCGGGGACCGCCGCCGTGTTGGCCCGTGCCCTCGACATGGAAGCCGGGGAGCGGGGGACGAGAGCCGCCACGCTCCGCGGGACCGTCCTCGCCCGTGAGCCGTCGGACTGGTTGGCCGATCAGCTCGACGCCGCCGGCTGAGCTGCCTGACCGAGACCGCTCACCCGCCGGCCTCCCCGGCGAGCCAACGCAGCGCGGCGAACGCCTCGACAGGGCCGTCCAACACCAGGTCGGCCGCCTCCAGGACCGCCGGCGCGCTCTCGTCGTCCGCCACCGCCACCGCCACGGTGACGGTCCCCCCGACCGTGGCCGCGTGGGCCAGGGCGGCGAACGCCGGCAGATCACCCAGGTCGTCCCCCAGGTAGCAGCCGGCTGAGCAGCCCTGCAGCAGCCGCTCGGTCACCGACCCCTTGTCGATGGCCAACGGTGGACGCAGCTCGAGCGAGCACCGACCCGGGTGGGGCACGAGCCCGGTGCGCTCCGCCTCGTCGCCGACGGCCGCCGAGGCCCACGAAGCTGCGGCCGGGGCCGTCCGCCAGTGGACGGTGACGGCGAGTCCCTTCGACTCGACCAGCGTCCCCACCGGTGCGCCGGCGCGCAGCCGGTCCACCACCTCGTCGATGACCGGTCGCCACCCCTCGGCCTCCGGGTCGGGCACGATCCGGCCGTCGGCCGTCGCCACCTCGAGGCCGTAGAGGCCCACGAAGAGCGGGGACGCCTCACCGGTACCGGGCACCGAGGCGCGCCCGGTCAGATGCTCGACCAGGAAGGAGACCGGGCGGCCCGACACCACCGCCACCGTCTTGAAGCGGCGGGACAACGCCACCAGCAGCTCGGCGGTCCCGTCGAGGGGGCGGGCGTCGCCGGGGCGGTCGACGATGGGCGACAGCGTGCCGTCGAAGTCGGAGACGATGGCCGTGGCAGCCGGATCGACCAACAGTGGCGCCAGCGCGCGGCGCACCGACGCCGTCGGCGGGCCGGCCGGCCCGGCGCTTCCCGCCGTCAACGGATCGCCGGTCAGCCGGCGGCCGTGGCGGCGGCCGTGGTGGCGGTGGTGGCGGTGGTGGGCGCCACCTTGGCCGCCAGGTCGGGACCGACCACCACGAGCACCTGGGCCGTACCGATCGAGCTGATCGGGGCAGCCGTCGTGTAGGGGAGGACCGCGGTCGGGGCCAGGTGCAGCGTCGTGGCGATGGTCTTCGCCTCCGGCTGGTAGCCGGCCACGTAGTAGACGTCCGATGCCGACGCCTGCGCCGTGGCATCCGTCGGCGGCAGCAGGTCCCAACCGCCCGGCTGGAGCTCGTTGGCGACGGCGGCTGCCGCCCCGGTCACACCGGAGGCGTTCGCCACCAACACCGGTACCCGGCTCGGTGGGACGGTGGTGGTCGTCGGCACCGGATGGGCGGGTGTGGTGGTCGTGGTCGGTGAGGTCGGTGCGGCCGCGGAGCCGGTCGTGGTGGTCGACGGATGGATGACCCCCAACAAGAGCACCGTTGCCGCCACGAAGACGACGAGCACGATCAAGGCGCGGAGCGGGGGCAGCCCACCGCCACGCCCGCCGCGTGCCCCCGATGGTTGTCCGTCACGCTCAGAAGGGTCGGCCACTGCGTGCCAGCCTGCCAACCTGGGGCCCGGGAAGCAAGGGTTTCCGATCCGAGGACCGCCGCGTCGACCCGGCACCTTCGGGCAACGTCATCGAACGGGCGCGCGCCGGCCGTAGGATGGCCTCGGCGCCGGGTCGTTCCCGGGACCGTGCCGGTGTGGCGCAGTTGGTAGCGCAGACGACTTGTAATCGTCAGGTCGTGGGTTCGATTCCCACCGCCGGCTCCAAATTTTCCAGTGCATCTCCTGCTGAATCTCTCCAGAAGGTCCCTACCGCGGGAGAGCCGCCCGTCGGCGGCCGGGGATCAATTCCGGCGGGGGGCCCACTTCCACCGTCGTACGGCGACGATCGCTCCGGCCACTCCCCACAGGGCGACGACGAGCAGGTCGTGCCACGCCCACGGTGACGCACCCTTCTGCAGGTCGAAGGGAGCGAACACCGCCGAGATGAAGTGGCGGACGGGGAAGTAGGACGAGAATTGGGCGAGCCCGGATCCGGGCCTGAGGGGAAACCACAGTCCCGAGAGGAACAGGAGCACGAAGAACACGATGCTGACCACCGGGCCGGCTGCGTCCTGATTCGGGATGAGTGTGCTCATGGCCAGGCCGAGCGCGCTGAAGCTGATCATCCCGACGACGACGGCCACCAGGAAGGCGCCGACATTGTTGGGAGGGTGGACGCCGAATCCGATCCGACCGACGGCCAGAAGGACGACGACCTGGATGGCGGCGATGATCATGGAGCTCACGACGATCGCCACCAGCAGCGCCCACGTCGGCAGCGGGCTGAGCCGCAATCTCTTGAGCAGCCCCATCTCCCGGCGGTTGACGATGGTGATGGCCAGGATGTTGAAGCAGGCCGCCATCACGCCGTACGCCACGAATCCGGGGACGTAGTACTGGATCAGTTTGATGTTGCCGTAGTAGGAGATCCTCGAGTTCCCGGCCGAAGCACCCAACAGGATGAGGAAGACGAGCGAGAACCCGATGGTGAACGCGGCACCGATCGGATTGAGCCAGAAGGAGAGTTGTTCGTAGTGGACCTGGCGGCCCACCAACTTGAGATCCCTCGGTCCGTCGAACGCCCCGAGGGTAGGGGTGACGCTCATGGCTCCTCCCTGGTCAATCGCAGATAGACGTCCTCCAGGGTGACCCGCGCCACCGACAACCCCGGCAACCGGAGCCTCCGTTCGAGCGCCCACCCGCTGAGCGTGTGCAGGACCGTCAGCTCGTCTTCGGTGTGGATCTCGACCACCCCCTCGGACAACCCGCCGATCGGCACCGGAAGTTCGCCGACCTCCACGCCGTCGGGGAGCCCGAAGCGGATCGTCACCGCACCCAGGTCCCGCCCCCCGAGCGACTGCGGGGTCCCGGTCGCCACGATCTCGGCCCGGGAGAGCACCGCCACCCGGTCGGCCAGGGCCTCGACCTCGTCCATGTAGTGGGTGGTCAACAACACCGTGGTCCCCTCGGCCGCCAGCTTGCGGATGAGCTCCCAGGTCGCCCGGCGACCGGACGGGTCGAGCCCCGTCGTCGGCTCGTCGAGAAAGAGCAATTCGGGGTTGCCCACGATGCCGAGGCCGACGTCCAGCCGACGTTGCTGTCCGCCCGAGAGGGTCTTGATCCTGGCATCGGACTTCTCGGTCAGTCCCACCAGGGCGATGACTTCGCCGATCGGACGGGGCGACGGGTAGTACCCGGCGTTGCGGGTCAGCACCTGGCGCACCGAGTAGAAGGGCTCCACCGCCAGCTCCTGGAGGACGACCCCCATCCGTGACCGGAGCCACAGCTGGGTCTGCTTCTTCGCCGGGTCGACACCGAGGACTTCGACCCGTCCGGCTGTGCGGTCGCGGAAGCCTTCGAGTATCTCGATGGTCGTCGTCTTGCCGGCACCGTTCGGGCCCAGGAGGGCGAAGACCTCTCCCTTCTCGACCTCGAAACTGACGTCGCCCACCGCCACCTTGTCGCCGTAGCGCTTGGACAGATTGTGCACAGTGATGGCGGTCACCGGACCCCTTCCCCTGTCTCGCCGGTGAAGGGATCCGGGCCGGACCTGGCTGCCCCTGGATCCCCATGATTCGACTCCGGCATGGCGTACCTCGTCCCCCGGTGACGCGTGCTCACGAGCGACACTACCCGTACCCCTCCGATCAGACGTTGGAACATTCCCATCGGGTCCGACGTAGAAGCCCGCTCATTCTCATCGGGGCGGACGTCGAACGCCCGTATGCTCCCCGGCGCGGACACCGAACGGTCGGCCGGCCACGGTGAGGGGACCCGGGGACGTGCCTAGGATGGGCAGGCGGACGGACAGCCAGGGGGTAGGCGAAGGAGTACCGACATGGAGGCTGCCAGAACCGGTGCCACGCCAGCCGGCGGCGGGAGCGGGCCCGAGGACGTGGTCCTCGGCACCGTCGCCCTCGGCTTCCCATGGACGACGATGGACCCGTTCATCGTCGCCGTACACCACCTCGACCACTATCCGGCGGGTGGCCCGGGCATGGGCCCGGCGACGCGCCGAGGCGAACGGGATCCCGGTGCGGACGTTTCGTCACCGGGGTGGGGCATGTACCACGGCGACGTCGTCCCGGGGTTCCCCCGGCACCCACACCGCGGCTTCGAGACCGTCACCTTCGTCCGGGCGGGTGCCGTCGATCACTCCGACTCCCTCGGGGCGACGGCCCGCTACGGAGCGGGAGATGTGCAATGGCTGACCGCCGGGAGCGGGATCCGACACGCCGAGATGTTCCCGCTCCGGCACGAGGGGGCGCCCAACACCTTGGACTTGTTCCAGATCTGGCTCAATCTGCCCGCGGCCGACAAGATGGTCGACCCGTACTTCACCATGTTCTGGCGCGAGGACCTGCCCGGGACAGTACTGAAGGACGGGGCCGGACAGTCGACCGTGGTGATGGTCGTGGCCGGGGCCTTCGGGGACATCCGACCGCTGCCGAGCCCTCCGGACTCCTGGGCCTCCAAGAGCGAGGCCGAGGTGGCCATCTGGCAGTTCGTGGCCGAGCCCGCATCGGAGTGGGTCCTTCCTCCCACCGCCCAGGACGACACCGTCCGGACCCTCTACGTGTTCGGGGGCTCGGTCGAGATCGGCGGACGGGCACTGGAGGCACCGAGAGGTGCCGTGCTCCGGTCGGATTCGCCGGTCGTGGCGAAGGCCGGGAGGGACGGCGCCGAGGCCGTCGTCCTCCAGGGTCGGCCGATCGGCGAGCCGGTGGCCATGGGCGGACCCTTCGTGATGAACACCCGCACGGAGATCGACGAGGCCTACCGCGACTACCACCGCACCGGGTTCGGCGGGTGGCCGTGGCCGACCGCCGAACCGGTACATCCGCGTTCGGCGCCGCGGTTCGCTCATCGGCCCGACGGCCGGAGGGAGTATCCCGAGGGCGACGGCTCCTGAGCGACCGTGGGCGACTGCCTCACGGACGCGCCCCGGAATCCCCACCCCACCCACGGGGACCGGATGGGTCCCTCAGCCGTCGACGTCGATCGGGCTCCTCCGTCGACGTCGACGCCGACGGTCGGCCGGACTTCAGCGCGGCGGAGTCCGGGACTCGCCGGCCGCAGTGCTCGCCGCGGCCGGGCTCACCGCCGTCGAGCCGTTCTTCGGAGCGGTGGCATTGGCGGCGGTGGACGTCGCCGCGGTGGTAGTGGCGGTGGCGTTGGCGGTGTTGGCGGCGTTGGCGGCGGTGGCCTTCGTGCGTCTGGCCGACCCGAAGCTGGCCGTCACTGCCCGGGCCAGATAGTGCACGTAGCCACCCGACAGGACCTCACCATGACTGTCGAACACCCCCGACTGGCCGAGTTGTCCGTGCAGGCGCTTCAACCCGCGGTAAGGAATGGCCGGGAGCACGTGGTGCTCGAAGTGGTACTCCATGCGGGCTCCCACCAGATGGTTCTGGATGCGGCCAGCCACGCTCGTCCGTGCCGTCCAGCGGATGTTCGCCGGGTCGCGCAGACCCGGGTCGTAATGCTCGGTGATGGTCTTCAGCCGCAGGATCATCGGGTACATGCAGATGATCGGCAGGAGCCAGAACACGACGTAGAACAGCACGCCTCGCAGCACGCCCTGGAACAGGAGGAACTGACCGAGGACGACCAACTGGGTCACGGCCTTCCCGATCAGGAGCTGCGGCCGTGCCAACAGGCTCGCCGGGGCTCCCGACTCCTGTGACGTCCCGGCGATCCGGTTGGTCGCCCGGCGGAATGCCGTGACCCCGAGGAGATCCTGGAGGAGGAGCCCGGTCAGGGCGCCGCGGCGGGCCGGCACCAGGTAGAAGGTTCGATCGGGGTCACGCTCCTGTCCGAGGTAGCGGTGGTGCAGCCGGTGGGTGGGGCGGTACTCCTCCACCGAGTTGATGGTCCAAAAGGCCACCGCCCAGTTGCACAGCCGGTCATTGAGCTTGCGGGATTTGGCCAGAAAACCGTGTGACCCCTCGTGCACGATCACCCCGAAGGCGTTCATGCGCAGTCCCATCAGCCCGACGATGAGGATCCCTCCGACGATGGCCCACCCCAGTGGCAGACGCGGCAGCAGGTTCGCCGCCGTCAGCAGCACGACGACTTCGAGCCACAGCACTGCGGTGGCCATGATGCTGTCGGACAGCGACGGCTGGGCCAGGGACCGCAACTCGTCGGGATCGACCAGAGCTTCGACCTGCTCCCGCCAGACTCGCTCCTTGCCGGCGGAACCCCCGTTGCCCCGTTGTGTAGCCATAATTCGAGATCCTCCCCCAGGCGACTGTACAGTACGAACCAGAAGCCGATCAATCGGAAGAGGACCAATCCATGGAGTCGGTGCAGAGGGACGCGGTGAGCACGGCCCGGTCCGAGGAGGCGTCCGGTGACGCCGGCTCCCCGGTCACCTGCCCGATCTGCGATTCCGGCCGGACACGACTCCACCGGACCGATGTCGTCGACCTGGAGTACTTCGTCGAGACACCTCGCACCTTCAACATTCAGCGCTGCGACGACTGTGGCTCGGAATTCCTGAGCCCTCGCCCGACCGAGGCCGAGCTCCCCCCGTTCTATCCGAGCGACTACCACGCCTACAACGAGAATCACGGGAGCCTGGCCCGGCTCCTGGTGGAGGTCCGGGCCCGCGCTCGGGCCCGTTACTACGGGCGGTTGATCACCAACCGGCCGGGCCGGCTCTTCGACGTCGGCACCGGGGACTGCCGGCACTTCGACGAGCTGCGCCGATTCCTCGATCTGGAATGCGCGGGGATCGAGATCCAGCCGGACATCGCGGCCAAGGGCCGGGCGCGAGGCTACGACGTGCTCGAGGGCACGCTCGAGACCGCCGACCTGTCCGGCCACGTCGGCACCTACGACGTGGTGTCGATGAACCACATCCTCGAACACGTGATCTACCCGCGGATCATGCTGGAGCGCGCCTACGACCTCCTGCATCCGGGTGGGAGCGTGATCGGCCAGTTGCCCACGGTCTCGTCCTGGGACCTGAAGATCTTCGGTCGCAACTGGGGCGGCTACCACTATCCCCGCCACCTGCAGATCCCCTCGAGGTCGGGACTCGCCCAGCTGCTCGCCGACGTCGGGTTCGATCACGTGAAGATCAAGACCGCTCCCCACATCCTGACGACGATCTCACTCCAGAACACCCTCGTACGATGGGGATGGCGTCCCCGCATGCACTACGGCAAGACGCCGATCTACGCCGGTCTGCTGCTCGCCTCCCTCCCCTACGAGAGCGTGGCCTGGCTGGGTGACGAAGGTGGCATCATCGACTTCGAGGCCCGCAAACCGCTGAGCTGACAGCCGGTCATCGCCCGATCAGGCTCTGACACAGGGTCGGCGAGGGCAGGGAACTCGTGGTGTCCACCGCGGTCAGCGCCGGGGGTACCCCCTGCGAGTGGGCGTGGGCGGCGTCGGACACGATGGGTTGCTCGACGTAGGCCCCCTTCTCCAGGTTGACGGCACCGTCGGTGGTGGCCTGGACCAGGCGCTTGGCCGGATCGGTGATCACGTCCACCGTGTGGGTCGAGTTCGCCGGCACCTCGAAGGAGTTCCCGACCTGTTCCTGGCCCGGGCTGTCGAGGCCGTACGTCAGTTCGACGTTGTGCGGGTTCGCAGTCTTGGCGGCACTGATCACCACCGTGCTGTCCCCGGCGCTCACCAGGGGGAGGGTCTCGGTTGCGCCCGTCACCGGACGGACGGTCAGCCGGAAGCTGTGCTCGAAGGCGCGACCGCGCTCGACCACCTCCCAGGTCGTGCGGATGAACTGCTGGCTCGGCACGGTCGAGTAGTCCTCCCCGTTGGAGACATAGAGGCCGTCGCAGTCACCCACCACGTAGAGTTGATCGGCCGGACCCCACGCCGGGAGGGTGGCGCCCCGCACCACGCGCGATCGGAGCGACTGCCCGGTGAGACCGGCGATGGCCTTCTGGGCCTCCACGTAGTGGAGGGGCTGGTTGCCCGCCCACTCCTCGTTCGGGGTGACCGCCATACCGACGTTGGCCACGATGCTGAACAGGGCGGCGACCGTCAGCACCCCCAGCGTCCCGAGGCGCAGTCGACGGGACTTGCCATCCAGCCGCCGCCAGATGTCGGCCATGGCCACGGCGCTGGCCAGTACCAGAAAGGGCACGAAGTCCCCCAGGTACCGCGGGGCGATGTACCCCCACAGCAACAGGGCGGCCCCGGCGCTGCCCGCCGCGAGGAGCAGCAGTCGGGTCAGTGCCACTTTCCCCACCGGCCGTGGTCGGAACGCAGTGACCATCCCCCAGCAACTCAGAACGAACAGCAGTGGCGTCGACGCGGTGATGCTGGCGGTCCGGTACCTCCGATCGAAGAGCACCCCGCCGAGCGCGGCCGGCGGATGGGCCGGCAGGGTGATGAAGGGGAAGATGGAGCCGAGGCGCAGACCGTCGGGGCGCAGGTACGTGACGAAGTTGGTGGGCACGAAGATGATGCCCTCTTCGGCGTCGTGGTTGGCGGCAAGGAATTTGCGCCGGTAGGCATTGACGTGCGTCCAGACCTGCTCGAAGTTCGACACGCCGAACAGGACACCGAACTTGGAATAGTTGACCGCACATCCGACAGCCACGGGAACGAGGCCGGCCAGAAGCGCCGGCCACCACCACCGGCGGTTCTCCGGTCCGCCGCGACCGATGAGGAACCAGGCAGCGATCAGTCCGGCACCGACGGCGCACGCCCACCCCGTCGTCGACCGGTCGAGGTTGGCGCACAGGACCAGGACGCCGCTGGTGATCACCCGGCCCCACGACGGTCGCTCGATCACCCCGAGGAGTGCAAAGAGACTGCCGACGGTCAGGCACACGCTCCAGGCGATGTCCTCGTTGAAGACGAAGGGCGTGGAGGCCAACAGCATCCAGATCGTTCCCGCCATGGCGGTGGCCACCAGGACCCCGTAGGCCGTCGCCTCGCTCCGGCCCACCACCGTGTCACCGCGGACGAGGAAGCGGACCCGCCAGAACAGCAACGTCGCGAACAGTCCGGTCAGTAGCCAGGCGGCCAGCAGGCAGGGTGCGGTGAGGCGGCCGTCGAGACTGCCGGTGACGGCCAGGATGGGCATGCGGATGATCGACGGGAACAGGCCGAAGTAGGTGTACGTGTGACCGCCGTGCACGAACCCTTCGATCCCGAGGGAACCGTTGGCCAGCCACAGATGGCCGTGGAACATGGCCCGGGCCTGGAGATCGTAGAAGTTGTCCTGATAGTTGGACGGCCTCAGCGGCTGGGTCGGCCCCCACAAGGACCAGAGGATCCAGACGAACGGGACCGAGGTGCACGCCAGCGCGACGAGGGCGGCGAGCGTGAACCGGCGGCGACCGGCGTCGATCTCCGCCCGGCTCCCACCGCGGTCGGCCGGAGGCTGGTCCTCCTCGGTCGAGGGCAGGTCGGCGGTACCGGGGACGGGACCGGTCGGCACGACAGGCACCTCCCCGACGGCGACGCCTCCATGCTCCCCCATTCTGCAGGAGTGTAGCCAACCAGCCCGACGCACCAGCGTCGCAACCCGGTAGTCTTGGCTGGCCAGTTGGGAGGACCGGCCTCACATCGAACGTGCGGCCGATGGGGGGATCGTGATCACGATGGACATCTTCGACGACCGACCCGGTGCCGTCCGGCAGGGCCAGCGGCCGGCCGACTCCCGATGGGCGTGTGGCGGGCCCCCGCCGCCGGCATCCCGGGTCCCCCCGACCGGGTGGACGGGAGCGGGGACGACGCGACCGTGACCACCGAATCCGAGACCGAGACGACCCAACGGGTGCTGGACATCGACCGCCTGGAGCGCGACGGCGAAGACCTGCGGTCGCGGTACCAGTCCGCCCGTCCGTTCCCGCACATCGTGATCGACGACTTTCTCGAGCCCGGAGTGGCCGAAGCGGCGGCCTCCGAGTTCGAGGTGCTTCACCCGCAGCATTGGAACAACTATCTCCACACCAACGAGCGCAAGTTCTCCCACACCGATCCGACCACCTGGGGCCCCACCCTCCAGCGCATCCTCGAGGAGCTCAACTCGCCTCGCTTCGTGGCGTTCGTCGGCACGCTGCTCGGCGAGGAGGACCTGATCGCCGACCCCTCACTGGAGGGAGGTGGACTCCACCAGTCGACCACCGGCGGATTCCTCAACATCCACGCCGACTTCACCGTGCATCCCCACAATCGGAAGTGGCAGCGCCGGGCCAACCTCCTCCTCTACCTCAACGAGGACTGGAAGGAGGAGTACGGCGGAGACCTCGAATTGTGGAGTGCCGACATGAAGGAGTGCGTCGAGCGGGTCAGTCCGGTCTTGAACCGGGCGCTGATCTTCTCCACCGATCCGACTTCGTACCACGGCCACCCCGAACCGATGCCGTGCCCCGAGGACAGGGCCCGACGCTCCCTGGCCCTCTACTACTTCAGCGTCGAGGAGGATCCGCCGGTGCGGTCGACCGAGTACCGGTCGAGGCCCGGCGACGGTGCGCGCTCGATCCTGATCTTCGCCGACACCCGGATGCTGCGGGTCTACGACTGGGCCAAACGGCGCCTCGGTCTCTCCGACCAGACGGCGAGCAGGGTGCTCGGGCATTGGGACCGCCTGCGTCGCAAGGGTCCCCCGAGCTAGCACCGCCGGCGGGCGGGATTCACTCGGTCCGGACGTCCGGCGTTGCGCCGGCTGCGCCCGACCCCCGATCCCACCACGTGATGCGGCCCTTGAGCCGGAGGACGGGACGTTCCAGACCGAAGTAGCTCGCCGAGGCGAAGGCGACGGAGATGCCGAGCACAGTGATGGCCAAGAGCCAGAACGGCACCATGCCCGTCGTCCACCCGGTCCATGTGAAGGTCTGGGTGATCAGCGGAAGGTGCCACAGATAGATCCCATAGGAGATCACCCCGAGGCTGACCATGGGCCACGTCCGGAGGAAGCGTCGGATGAGGGAGCGGTCCTGAGGCCCGAACACCGCCGGCAGCAGGAGGAGAAAGGCAAAGATCCCGTACAGGGTCTGCTTCTCCAGGTTGACGCGGGGAACGACGAAATTGAGGATGTCGTGATTGGTGTCCACGTGCGACACCACCACGAAGGCCACCGCGGCCCCGGCCCAGCTGAGCCAGGGCATGAGGCGGTGGCTCAGCCACCGGGGCTCCGAATCGCGTTCGGCGTACCAGGCGCTGAGCACCGCCAACAGGATCCCCAGTCCGAACAGGTCGAGATACGCCGGCAGCCAGTCGACCAGCAGCGTGGCGTAGGTGGCCCTGGTCAGGCAGTGCGGGGCGCAGATGGCTACGAACTTCCCGCCCCGCACGGTGATCAGCGGCTGGTTGAGGGCCCAGTACCTCCACACGAAGCTGATGGCGCAGAGGACCACCACACCGACCAGCTCCCGCACCAGTTGATTGGCCTGCGAACGACGACGCATCACCACGATCGCCGCATAGAGGGGCAGGAACAGGTAGAAGGTCATCTCGGTGCACAGGGACCACGCCTGGGTGATCCCGAAGAAGATCTGGGTCGGCGAGTAGATCTGCAGGAAGAAGTAGTGGATCACCACCCCCCGCCAACCGGGACCCATCGAGGTGGCGTGGAAGACGTAGGTGAGGACGGTCAGGGCCAGCCAGTAGGCCGGCACGATCCGCAAAAGCCGGCGCTCCCAGAACCGGCGGGTATTGGGTGCGGCGCGACCCGAGAGATGGGACACGGCGAACGGTCGGTACAGGAGGAACCCGGAGATGAGGAAGAAGACCGAGACGCCGATCTCCAGTCGGCTGGTGTACGCGCCCAGTGATGATCGCAAGGTGAACCCCGAACTCCAGGCCGTGTGCAGCAGCAGGACCGACACTGCGGCAATAGCCCGGAGTCCGTCGAAGCAGGCGAAGTGGCGTGGCCGGATCACCACCGGCTCAGCTGGTTGGCCGGCGATCCCCGATTCGGAGGGCTCCTCGACACCGTCCGGTGGCCCAAGTTCAGCCTTGCTCGTCATCAACGGTCATCGTAACGGGTCTCCACTCCGGCAGCCCGGGACGACCGGGGTACCGCCGGCCTGACTCGCGTGGCGCCGAACCGCGAGCCAGTCGAACGTCGACAAGGATTATGGTGACTGGTCGTGTCAACGCTCGGTACGACCGCACCAGCTGATTCGGATCCGGCGCCGGCCGTACCGACGGCAGCCACACCTGCCGTCCTGTCCCGCCGTTGGCTGCCCGACCTCATCGGCGTGTTGTGGGTCCTGGCGGCACCGGTGGCCATGCTGGCACCGGCACTGGTACACGGGCTGCACATCGGCCCCTTCGACCTCCTCACCCAGTACGGGTTGCAGGCGAAGAGCGGCGTCATCCTCCACCGTTTCGACAACGTCGATCAGATCGATGCCATGATCCCCTGGACCATGCTGTCGTGGACCGAGGTCCACCACGGTGTGCTCCCGTTGTGGAATCCCTACAACGGGCTCGGTATGCCGTTGGCGTTCAACTGGCAGTCGGCTCCCTTCGGTGTCCCCAACCTCATCAGCTATCTGGTGCCACTCCAGTACGCGTACACGGTGTCGGTCCTGGCCATGCTGATGATCGCCGGGACGGGGGCCTTCCTGGCGGGGCGGGTGCTCAAGCTGGGCGTGCTGGCCAGCACCATGGCCGGCACCGTCTTCGAACTGAGCGGACCGATCACCGGCTGGCTCGGATTCCCGCTGACCACGGTGATGGCATGGGCCGGATGGCTCTTCGCCCTGGCCCTCCTGATCATCGCCGGACGGCGCCGGGTCCGCGATATCGCCCTGTTCGCGGTGGTGTTCGCCTGCGCCATCTACGGGGGGCAGCCCGAGGCCATGGTGGTGCTGGTGCTCACCCTCGCCATCGTCCTGGTGATCATCATCCCCCTCCGGGCGCGCTCGGCCACGTCTCGCCGGCCGATCGTCCGACCAGTCGGTGACCTGGCGGTGGCGACGGTCGCCGGCGCCGCCCTGGCCGCGCCGCTGGCCCTGCCCGGGCTCCAACTGGCCAGCCTGTCGGTGCGTCAGGCGGCGTCGGGCATCAACGCCCTGGCCGCGCACGAGATCGCCTACGTGATCTTCCAGGGCTACGACGGACTCCCCATTGCCGGCAGCTATCCGTTCGGGGGTACCTACTTCTACAACCAGACGGCCGCCTACGTCGGCGTGATCGCCGTGGTGCTGGCGGTCGTGGCCATCGGCGTTCGGTGGCGACGACCAGAAGTGGTCGCACTGGCCACGGCAACCGTGGCCATGCTCGCCCTCACCTTCGTCCCCGGCGTCGCCTCCACCATGGACAAGCTGCCCGGCGTCGGCGGCGTGAACTGGCTGCGGTCTCTGATGACCATGGCCTTCGGCTTCGCCGTGCTGGCCGGCGTGGGGCTCGACGCACTCGTGCGGGGTGCCGGGGAGGCCCGGATCCGACGGTGGGTCGGCGGTGGATTCCTCGTCGCCGCCCTGGGACTGGCCGGTTGGTGGCTGTTCGACCGTGGTCACATCGTGCCCGGCCTGGTGACGCTGCGGGACCGGAGCTTCATCTGGCCGACGGTCGATGTGGTGGTCGGGCTGCTGGTGGTGGTGGCCCTCTCCCTCGCCGAGCGGCGGCGTCGCCACCATCCCGTGCGGCACGGCGGCCCGAGCGACGCCCGGGCCCCGTGGTTCCGGGGCGGATGGTGGGCCGGCCTCACCCTGTTGGCCTTCGAGACGGTGTTCCTCGTCGTCGCCGGAGCGCCACTGGTCTCGTCGAGCCCGCAGGGGATGACCACCTCACCCGCAGTGGCCGCCCTGCAGCGCGCCGTGGGAACCTCGACGGTCGGGTTCGGCGGTACGAGGATCTGCCAGAGTCTGGGCATCCTCCCCAATGTCAACGACGTCTACGGCGTCCACGAGTTGGGCATCTACGATCCGATCATCCCCAAGACCTACTACTCGGCGTGGAAGGACCAGACCGGCCAGGTGGGCGGCATCCCCCCGTTCAACGAGTTCTGTCCGGTGGTGACGACCGCAGCCGTGGCGCGGCGTTGGGGCATCTCCTACGTGCTCGAACCCCGAGGGGTCCGCGGCCCGGTCGGCGGCGTCTTCGACACCCGGGTGGGCGACGAGGATCTGTACCGGATACCGGGTGCCGGCCAGGCCACACTGACCCCGGTCCCACCGGGGGGAGGACTGCCGTCACCGACGGCGACCGGCACACCCGTGGCCGTCGTCAGTACCAACCCGGCCAAGTGGAACCTCACCACCGACGCCTCGACGTCCCAGGTGCTCCGGCTCCGGCTCACCGATGTGCCCGGGTGGAAGGCCACCATCGACGGTCACCCGCTGGCCCTCGAGCAGTATTCGGGGGTCATGTTGCAGGCGGTGATTCCCGCCGGCCGGCACCTGGTGCAGCTGCGCTACTGGCCCAGCACCTTCACCTTGGGCCTGCTCCTGGCGGTGATCAGCGCCATCGGGCTGATCGTCGCCCTGGTCGTGGACCGCATTCGGCGGCGTCGCGGCCCGAGCGCCCAGCACGAACCGGGATGACCACCACCGCAGTCGGCGGCCCACCAGCCCCTATAGTTCCCTCCCACACGGAATGCACCTCCCAGGGTGCCGGGCCCGTGCAGCAGGGGGGCAGGTGAGGATCACTCGACGACAGCTGCTCGGCGCGGGGCTGGGGCTCGCGGGCTCCGGCCTGCTCGCCGCCTGCAGCAGTCCCCCGACCGGCTTCGCCCTGCTCCAATCGACCGAGGGGCCCCGGGTCACCTCGGGGCGAACCGTGACCGCCCGCTACCCGAACACGGTCAGGGCCGGAAGCCTGCTCGTGGCGGTGGTGTCGAGACTCTCCACGGAGGTTCTGGCCCCCACCATCGGACAGGTGGCAGACGACCAGGGGAACCATTGGCGCCAGGCAGTGGAGTACTTTGCCGGAGATCACTACGGGTTGGACCTCTGGTACTGCGAGTCGGCGGGCGGCGGGAACCGGCCGACCGTCACCGGGGTCGGCCTGGGGTATCCACCACTGCCGGGGATCACCGGCATGAGCATGGTGCTGTTGGAGTATTCGGGTTCCTCGGGCTTCGAGCTCTGCGATCAGATCTGCCAGGCCGACATCACCGGGAAGTCGGCCGTCGCCACCACCAATTTCGACCTGACCGCCGATCACGAGTTGGCCATCTCGGTGGTCAGCGGTGACATGACCCGAGCCACTCCCCCGACGGGCTGGAATTCCCGGCTGAGCCGCCCCTCCCAGCAGTTCTTCATTGCCGACAACCTGGACACGGGTGGATCGAGCGCGGGCTCACCACTGCGGGTCGAGTGGTCCGGGCTCGACGGGGCGGGTGCGGGTGCCGCCATCATGGCCACCTTCGTACCCAAGGGGATCAGTGGGCACAGTCGGCGCCTGGTGCAGTCGAGCTACACCGACTCGGCCATCCTGCCGGCGGGTGCCGGCCACGCCAGCTGGGAGTCACAGCCGTACCCGGTCAACCCCACGCCCGGCAATACGCTGGTGGCCTTCATGAACGGCGCCATCTACAACCCGAGCATCGACTGCGGATCCATCGTGTCGGTCACCGACTCGGCCGGCGGGGTCTGGAGCCACGCCGGTCAGTCGGGTCCCGACGATCACACGGGCATCAACATCTCCTGCTGGGTGTGCGACTCGGCGGTCGGCGGACCGACCACGCTCACCGCCACCTTCTCCAATGCGAGCCAACAGCTGGCCTGTCTGCTGCTCGAGCTGGCCAACCTGCCCAAGGGACTGGAGGTGCAGAGCCTGGGCCGGCGGACCTTCGGGGCCGACCGTCCCCACCTCACCACCGAGCAGCCGGTGTCCGCCGGGGACGTGGCCTTCGCCTTCCGGACCTCCATCTACGTGAGGCCCCAGGGCCCGGGGTCCCCGGACTGGCACCAGATCGCCTCCGACACCACCGGCGCCAACGCCCTGATGATGCTGGACACCGAGGCGGGAGTGCTCACCGCGTCGTGGGGTGGTGCCGACATCACCGGGGGCCTGGACATGCTGACGGTGGCGCTGACCGGTGGGTCGGACCCTCCTCCCCGATCCACCGGATCCCCATGAGTCGGCCCCGCCCACGCCGCGGCCCGGTATTGCCGGGATCGGAACCGACGTGACGACGGCCGCGCCCGATCCGTCCGCTGGTGAACCGGGCGGAGCCGAGGGAACCAAGGCGAGCACCGACCAGTCGTACCGGCCGAGGAGCTTCGGCAAGATCACCGGATTCGACGGGCTCCGGGGCGTCGGGGTCCTCATCATCTTCGTGGCCCACATCGAGGTGATCCTGCCCATCGAGACCCTCCTGGTCGTGCCCGGGGCAGCGGTACCGCTCGACCTGTTCTTCGTGCTCAGCGGGTTCCTGATCACCGCACTCCTGCTCCGGGAGCAGGGAAGGTTCGGAAAGATCGGCACCGGCGCCTTCTACCGGCGGCGAGTGCTCCGCCTTCTCCCCGCCCTCTACGTGGTGGTACTGGCCAACGCGCTGTTCGCCTACTTCACCCACCAATGGGCGCACACGGAGACCGAGTCGATACTCTCGGTGCTCTTCTACTTCTCCAACTTCTTCAGTGCCTCCGCCGCCGGTCCGCTGACCCCCAAACTGGCATCCGGATTCCAACACATGTGGTCGCTGGCGTTCGAGGAGCAGTTCTACTTCATCTGGCCGTGGGTCACCATCGCCCTCCTCACCATCCGGCTCCGACTGCGCACCGTCGTCATCGTCATCCTCATCCTGATCCTCGCGGTCGGCGTCCACCGGGCGATCCTCTGGGAAGAGGCCCCGCGCTGGTGGTCCTATCTGTACCGGACCGACACCCGCGCCGACTCGATCCTCTGGGGAGCCCTGCTCGCCCACATCTGGATGCGCCACAAAGAACCGACACGGTGGTTCCCCCTGGCCGGATGGATCGCAGCCGCGTTCCTCGTCTTCGTCCTGATCTTCACCAATGAATACGGACCCTTCCTCTATCTGGGCGGATTCGATGCCATCGACATCGCCTGCGGCGTGCTGCTGCTGGCGATCCTCGACGGCCGCTGGGGCGGACGGCACCTGTTCGAATTGAAACCCCTGGTGGCCATGGGGGTGGTTTCCTATGCCTTCTATCTGTGGCACCTTCCGGTCTTCTTCGCCGTCCGCCACTACGATGCGCACTGGAACGATGTCGTCCGGGTGGTGGTGGCCTTCGGCGCCACGTTGGCTCTCACCCTCTTGTCGTGGTTCGTCCTGGAGAAGCCGCTCATGAGGTGGAGCAAGCGTCTGGAGGACAAACGGCGGACCACCCTCGAGGCGGGCACGCCGGCCGGCGGCCCCGCGGGTCCCACCGGTCCGTCCGATCCATCCGGCCCCACCGGCCCGTCCGATCCGTCGCCGGCCCGGCCGCTCCAGACCCCCGACGGCCCTCCCCGTTCGTCGGCGCCGGAGACTGCTTCGCGGTCGCCGGCACCAGAGACCACCCCGACGTCGAGCAATGTGGACGCCGCCGGGCCACCGGATCCCTGACTGCCGACGGTGACCGGACGGATCACCACGACCCCGATCGACAGGCACGGCGGGTGAGGGCGGCCGGTCGCCATCACCGAGGCACCGGCTTTGGTCCTGGAGGTGACGGTGCGTGTCGCGCCACCGCCAGATCGCGGTCCGGCCCGGCTCGAGAGCACCGGGGATGGGTGTCCGGAGCGGGGTCGTGTCCCGCCCGTGGAGGTAGTCTCTCCATCCCCATGCACATTCCCGACGACCCCCACGAGGGAGGCGAGTCCCATCGACCTCAGTGAGCGTTACGGCGACCTGGCCGTCCGCCATCCCTGGGAGATGGCGCGCTGTGCGTTCTTCCTCCGCCTCCTCCACCAGTTCGGTGCGGACCGGGCACCCGTCCACTGGCTCGACGTGGGGGCCGGCGACGGGTGGATCGCCCAGCAGGCGCTCGATCGTCTGCCACCGTCATCGGAGATCACCTGTTGGGACGCCAACTACTCCAGCGACGAGCTCATCTCACCGTTGGCCCAGCGGGACGACCTCCACCTCGTCACGACGGCACCGGCCGGCAGGTTCGACGGCGTCTTGATGCTCGATGTGATCGAGCATCTCGAGGACGACCTCACCTTCGTCTCGAGCGTCGTCGAGTCCAACATGGCCGAGGACGGGTGGATCCTGGTCAGCGTGCCGGCCTACCAACGACTCTTCACCTCGCACGACGTCTCCCTCAAGCACTACCGGCGCTACTCCCCCAACCAGTGCGTATCCGTGCTGCAGGCAGCCGGACTCACCGTCGAGGCCCAGGGCAGCCTGTTCCCGTCGCTGTTGATCGTGCGGGTACTGCAGGCGGCCAAGGAGAAGCTGCACAGCCCCGAGACCGGCTCCACCGGCGTCGGTGCCTGGACCGGTGGACCGCGCCTCAGCGGTGCCATCGAACGGTCGCTGGAGGCGGAGTCGAGACTCTCCCTGGCCATCGCCACCAAGTCGAGATTCTCGCTTCCGGGCCTCAGCTTCTGGGCCTTCTGCCGTCGTCGAGGTGAGGCCGCCCCGACGTGAGCGACGACCACGCCCTTCCGACGATCGTCGTTCCGTGCTACAACGAGGCGCGTCGGTTGGACGAAGCCCGTTTTGTCGCGCTGGCCGAATCCGGCCGGCTGAACCTTCTCTTCGTCGACGATGGATCGACCGATCCCACCTACACCACCCTTCTCCGCCTGGCCGATGCCTCGTCGGCCATCGGCGTGTGCGCGCTGCCCCGCAATCAGGGAAAGTCGGAGGCTGTCCGGACTGGGCTCCTCGAAGCGGTCACCCATGGGGCATCCATCGTCGGCTACTACGACGCCGACCTGGCCACGCCACCTGACGAGCTGTTGCGCCTCCTGACCGTCATCGACGCTCGACCCGAGATCGAGGCCGTGTTCGGTTCCCGGGTGGCCCGGCTCGGGAGCATCATCGAAAGGACCAACCTGCGACACTACGTGGGACGCATCTACGCCACTGCGGCGTCCTGGGCCCTCGGGGTGCAGGTGTATGACACCCAGTGCGGCCTCAAGCTCTTCCGGGTGACCCCGACGTTCGTCGACGCCATTGCCGAGCCCTTCGCCTCCCGGTGGGCCTTCGACGTCGAGCTCCTGGGACGACTCCTCACCGGAACGGCGGCCTCACCCGGCCTCGCCGTCGATGCCCTGCTCGAGGTGCCACTGAACTCGTGGAAGGACGTCGGCGGATCCCATCTGCGAGCCACTGAAGGCTTCGCCGCCCTCTGGCAGGTGGTGGCCATCGGACTCCGGCGTCGGACGTCCTCCTAGCCGGTCGACCGGGCTCAGTCGGACAGCTTCCCCGACGTGCGATCGACCGGGCCCGCCATCTCCTCCAAACCCGCCAGCGACATGCCACGCGAATGCGAGAACACGGCGAAGAGAACCAGGAAGTTCCCCAAGGCGACGAATGACAGTGTCAGCACGCCGAGGAGAGTCGCAGTGGCCCAACCGGGTATCGCCGAATTGGTGAACAGGCGAATGGCGACAACGACGAGGGACAGCAGGACCCCGAGGCCGAACATGGCGGCGAACGCCGAGAGTGCCCGAACGGCGATACGGTCGGTGAAGGGAACCAGCATCCGGATGCCGTGCATGAACAGACGGAACACGTTCATTCTCGACTGACCCGCGTACCGGTGGCCTCGGGCACACGGGACCGGTGTGACCAGCATGTCCAGGCTGACCAGCGTCGACGAATAGCAGATGTCGAAGGACGGATGGAGCAGCATGCGGCGGGCCAACCATCCTCGGTAGGCGGCATAGTTGCCGCTGCGAACGGTCACCCCGGTCAGCGTGCGGAACATGATTCGGAAGAAGAAGTACATCACCTGGAACTTGAGCGACTCCTGACGCTCGGTGCGCCGGGCGACACACAGCATGTTGCGCTGACCTGGTGAGTCGATGAGTGGGGCGAGCAGCCGGGGCAGGTCCTCGGGTTTGTCCTCGCCATCGGCATCCATCGTCACGACCAGATCGTGGTCGTACATGTCGGCCACCGTGACGCGCAGCCCGTAGACCAGCGCACGCTGATGGCCGAGATTGAACGGAGGGGTGACGATGGACACGTCGCCGAGGCCCGCCAGACTGGCTATCTCCGGATCGTTGCCAGCGGTGTCGTCGACCAGGACGAACTGCATCCGCATGGGCCGCAGCGCCTCGTTCGCCGCCACCACGGCGAGGATCCTCTCGCGCAGGATGGCGAAGGCGGCAACGTCGGCATAGCTCGGGCAAACGACCCAGAGCTTGTCAGCCGTCATGGAATTCGCCCCCGAACATGCGCTGAGCGTAGCCGCTCCCCTGCCCCGATAGGCCGTGCCGCTCAGGCCCCGGGGGCATGCCGTCCCTACCCGTTGGCCGTGCCGGCTGTGCTCCGGTAGGCCGTGCCGGCTCTGCTCCGGTTGGCCGTGCCGGCTGTGCTCCGGTTGGCCGTGCCGGCTGTGCTCCGGTTGGCCGTGCCGGCTGTGCTCCGGTGGGCCAGCCCGGGGATCCATGGCGACCCACCCACCGAAGACGTCGATGCGCGACCATCGGTGAAGCTTCGGTCCGGCCCCGGGTGGGACATAATGTCGCCAATGAGGGATGAGCGTGAGGCTGGGGGCAGCACCATCGCGCCGAGTGACTCCGAGGGGACCGTGGAGCTGGGAAAGACGGAGGAGCCTGCTCCGTCGACCAAGGCGACGCCGTTTTCCTTGGGCAACCGGCCGGCGTTGACCGGCGTCCGGGCACTGTTGATGGTGCCCGTGGTCGCCTACCACGCCGGCGCCACCGCGCTCCAGGGTGCCTGGATGCCTCTCGAGTTCTTCTTCGTGCTCAGCGGCTTCCTCATCACCACCATGCTGGCCAGCGAGCATCAGCGGAACGGTCGGATCAGCCTCACCAAGTTCTACTCACGGCGGGGGGTGCGGCTGCTTCCCCCACTGGTGATGACGGTGGGCCTGCTGGCCGTGTACGCCGCCCTGGTCTCGGTGCCCGACGCCTCCCAGCGGGTGTGGGGAGACAGCGTGTCGGCCCTCTTCTACTCCGACTACCGACAGGCCTTCGAGCACGATCCGTTCTACTCCGGCTTCCTCACCCAGTGCTGGTCCCTGGCCGTCGAGGAGCAGTTCTACCTGATCTGGGCCGCCCTCCTCCTGGTCGCCCTCAAGTTCGGACGACGCCAGATCGCCTACGCACTGACCATCGCCGGCATCCTCCTCAGTGCGGCCGACCGGACGCTCGTCGTCCTCGCCGCCCCCCACTGGACGCTGTCGGTGGGCGACCGCGTGTACTACTCGTTCGACACGCGCGCTGATGCGCTCTTCCTCGGATGCCTCCTGGGGCTGATCGCCACCGGTGGCAACCTCGAGGACTGGACACCCAGGACCAGACGGGTGGTCTCCGCGGCAGCCATGGCCTCGGCGGCGATCCTGGTCTGGATCCTCTTCAGCGTCAACGTGGGATCGCGGTCCCTGCCGTTGGTGTGGGTCCCGATCGGCGAGATCGCTTCGTGGATCATCATCGTCTACTTCATCGTGCAGCCCAAGGGATGGGGCACCAAGCTGATCGGGATCTCGGCCCTCGTGCTGGTGGGCGACATGACCTACACCATCTATCTCGTCCACTTCCCGGTGTTCGTGGCGGTCAGCCCGACCACGGTCGGATGGCCCATGTGGGTCATCCAGGTGGTGCGGCTGGCCATCGTCATTCCCATCGTCGTGGCCAGTTGGTACTTCATCGAGAAGCCGCTCATGCAGTGGCGGCGCAAAGCGCTGGCGCCCGCCCCGACCACTGCGCCCCCGCCTTCGGGTTGAGCAGGATCGGAGGTCGCCGGACGCAGGCCCGGTCGGCCTCTCGGGCGACCGCGTCGACCGATCGCGCCCCCTGTCACGCCACGTGGCCGGCCGACCCATCGATTACGATGCGTGCTTCTTCTGTTCGACTGCCGGGTCGGCCATGCCTGATCGACCTCCGGCCAAGGGGGGTGCACATGGAGCTACCGGGTCGCCCGTCGCCCTCCTCGTCGGCGAGGTTCCCCCCGTGGCGTCGATGGGGAAGTGAGCACCGACCGATCCCTGGTCCTCACGCGTGAGATCCGACGATCAGGCCGGTCGCCACGTGGCGCCGAGGACCGAACCGTCGTGGCGCGCCGCCCTTCCCCATGTCGTGGGTCTGGCGTGGGTCATCGGATCAGCGGTGCTGGTGCTGTTGCCCGCCCTCCATCACGGACTCTCGCTCGGGCCCTACGACCTGTTGTCCAAGTCCGGCTTGAACCAGTCGTCCACGGTGACGGTCCGCAACTCCTCCACGGGAGACCAGATCGCCGAGATGATCCCCTGGTCGAACCTGGCGTGGTTGCAGGTCCATCAGGGCCACCTCCCCTTGTGGAACCCCTTCAGCGGTCTCGGGTTGCCCCTGGCCTTCAACTGGCAGTCCGGGGTGTTCAGCCTCCCGGTGGTCATCGGCTACGCCTTCCCGCTGCACCTGGCCTACACGGTGCAGATCATCGTGACCATGGTGGTCGCCGGAACCGGGGCCTACGTCCTGGCCCGGGTCCTGCATGTCGGTGTCATCGGGTGCGCCACCGCGGGTACCGTCTTCGAGCTCAGCGGCTCCTTCATGGGATGGTTGGGCTACCCCCATGCGTCGGTCATGTCCTGGGCCGGCTGGCTGCTGGCGGTGGCCGTCCTCATCGTGCGCGGCGGACACCGGGTCCGCAACATCTTCCTGTTCGCGGCGATCACGGCGCTCGCCGTCTACGCCGGGCAGCCGGAGATACTCACCATGGTGGTGGCCTCCGCGGTGGTCGTCGTGGTGACCATGGTGGTCATCGGGGCCATCACCAAGGGAAGCGTGCACGGCTCTCTTCGTCCGCTGGTCGACCTGGTCCTCGGCATCGGTGCCGGTGCGGCCCTCGGTGCCCCCCTGCTCCTACCCGGTCTTCAGGTACTGGCCGGCTCGACCCGGAACAGTGGGACCCTGGTGGCGGCGACCGAGGTGGGCAAGTCACTGCCCCCACACGATCTGTTGCACCTCCTCGTCCAGGGCTACAACGGTCTCCCGATCGCCGGGAGCCACGTCTTCGGCGACGCCGTCTACTTCGACACCGCCACCTACGTGGGGGCGGTCGCCGTCGCCCTGGCCGTCGTGGGAGTGATCCGGGGCTGGCGTCGACCGGACATCATCGCCGTGGCGGTCCTGGCCGTGGTCACGACCGTGATCGTGTTCGCGCCTCCGGTCGAGGCGCTGTTCCTCCATCTGCCGCAGATCCAGACCATCGACTGGCACCGCGACCTGATGATGCTCGGACTGTGCACCGCCGTCCTGGCCGGCGTCGGCATCGACGCGGTGGCCCACCGCGTCGCCGAGCGGTCGACCTCCCGGTGGCTGAGTGGCCTGCTCGCCGCGTTCTTCGTGCTCCTGTTGGCCCTGTTGGCCTTCGGGTCCTCCGGACTCTCCCCCGTCGAGGCCTCGCTCCGCCGGCAGAGCCTGATCTGGCCCCTGGTCACCACCGGGCTGGCGCTGGCCATCGTGGCCGGCCGGGTGGCGTGGACGCGGTGGGCGGGACCGTCCCGGTCGGTGACACCCACGTGGCGTTCGGTCGGGTCGGTCGCCGCCGGCCTCCTCCTGCTGGTGGAGACGGCCTTTCTCATCGCCTCGGGTGCCCCCCTGTGGTCGTCGTCCGCCCACGGGATCACCGCCCCTTCCCCCGTCTCGACGCTGGCACGCACCGTGGGCACGGCCACCGTCGGCTTCGATGCCTTCACCTGCTTCGACGGGCCGGCGACCACCGCCCTCGGCATCCTCCCGGAGGCCAACATCCTCTACGGGATCCATGAGTTCGACTTCTACGACCCCATTCTGCCCCGGAGCTACGTCAGGGCGTGGGCCGGAGTGAGCCACACCGGAGCCGGCGTCCCGGTCTTCAACTCCTTCTGCCCCCAACTGATGACGGCCTCCCAGGCCCGTCGCTTCGGGGTGCAGTACGTCCTGGTCTTCCACGGTGCCGTCGGTCCGGAGGGTGCGGTCTTCGTCCGGACCATCGGGGGTGAGGACCTCTATCGGATCCCCGGGTCCTCGGACGCCACCGTGACCCCGGTGACGCCCGAGGGCGGCATCCCCCCGGTCGATGCGGTGGGGACGCCGGTCGAGGTCCACCACCCCTCCCCGTCGTCGTGGGAAGTGGTCACCACCGGGCAGAGCGACCAGGTGCTGCGACTGCGGTTGACCGACCAGCCCGGCTGGCACGCCACCATCGACGGACGGCCGCTGGCCATCTCCACCTACGCCGACGTGATGATTCAGGCCCGCATCCCCGCCGGGCACCATGTGATCGTACTGAGCTACTGGCCACCACTGTTCACCGCGGGTCTGATCGTGGCCGGATGTTGTCTCGTCGTACTGGTGGCGGCATCGATCGTGGCGGCGCGGCGCCGGACTCGGGCACGGGTCCGTTCCCGACGTGGAGGGGGCCGATCCACAACCGGTGGGCGAACAGACCCAGGTGCCGATCCTCGAGAGTCCGGGACCGCTGACGAATCAACGACAGCGCCACAAGGAGCCCGACCGGCCCCCTGACCGAATCCGGCCACAGAAGCCCAGGTCGTGGCCCGTCGCGCTCCCTCTCTCCAGACAACCTTCGTTATACTCCAGCCACGCCAAACGGGGCGGGGAGACGAATGTCGGGGGAACCAACCGAAGGCGAGGGGCACGTCACGGCATCCCATCCGGCGCTCCGGAGTGGGCACCCCGATCGCTGGCTGCAGGTGGCGGCCGTGTCCTGGCTGGTGGTGGTGGCCGCTCTGGTCCTCGTCCCGGCGCTGACCCATGGGGCCTCCTACGGCTCCTACGACGTGCTGTCGCAGTTCGGCGTGCTGCGCCAGCCCGGGGTGGTCATCCACAACCTCCAGGCCGGTGACCAGTCGGACCAGATCATCCCCTGGACCACGCTGGCATGGACCCAGATCCACCATGGCCAGCTTCCTCTGTGGAACCCCTACGAGGGGCTGGGGATGCCACTGGCCTTCAACTGGCAGACCGTGGTGTTCAGCGTGCCCGCCCTGATCGGCTATCTGTTCCCCCTCGATCTCTCGTTCACCGTGCAGGTGGTCGTGACGCTGATCATCGCCGGGACCGGCATGTACGCGCTGGCCCGGGTCCTTCGTCTGGGCATCCTGGCGTCCGTCTTCGCCGGCACCGTGTTCGAGCTCAGCGGTCCCATGCTCGGGTGGCTGGGATGGCCCCACGCCGCCGTGCTCTCGTGGTGCGGGTGGCTGTTCGCCGCCGCGCTCGTGGTCATCCGCGGCCAGCGGCGTGCCGCCTCGGTCACCCTGTTGGCACTGGTCATCGCGGCGATGGTCTACGCGGGACAGGCCGAGGTCCTCACCCTGTCCGGACTGGCGCTGTTGGTGTTCCTGGTCACGCTGCTGGCGCAGCGGTGGCGGTTCCTCGGCGGCTCGGGTCCGATCCGCCGACCGGTCCTCGACCTCTCGTTGGGCATCATCGCCGGCGGCGCCCTCGGTGCCCCCCTGTTGCTGCCCGGCCTCCAGGTCATCACCAATTCGGAACGCGGCGCGCCCGGTGCCGACCCGGGCGAGCTGATCGTGGGTAATCCACCCCTTCCGGTGCACAACCTGGTGCACCTCCTGTTCCAGGGATTCGACGGCCTGCCGATCTCCGGCAACCACTGGTTCGGCTATCCGAACGGCTACTCCGAAACCGCCGCCTACGTGGGCGTCATCGTCATGGTGCTGGCCGTGGCGGCCGTCGGTGTCCGCCGACGGCGACCCGAAGTGGTCGCTCTCGGGGCCCTCGCCGTGGTGATGCTGGCCATCGCCTTCGTCCCGCTGGTGGTGTCGGCCCTCGACAAGCTGCCCCTCATCGGGACGGTCCTCTGGCAGCGGGCCATCCTGCTGCTGGCCTTCAGCCTGTCGGCACTGGGCGGCGTCGGGATGGATGCCATCGTGCGTGACCACCGGCTGCGAGCCGTCCGTCGGTGGACCGGCGCCGGCTTCGCCGCCGCCGCCGGGGTGCTGATCGTGGTGTGGTTGTTCGGCCGGGGGCACCTCGACCCGACCGATGCCTCCATCCGGGCCAGGAGTTTCATCTGGCCCGTCGTCGAGACGGCCCTCGGACTGCTGGCCGTCGGGGCACTCGTCTGGGCGGACCGGCGCAGCCGGAGGGGTGGCGGCCCGGACCGCACCGTGCCGGGGGGCATCGGCCGGTTGGTCGGTGTGTCCCTGCTGGTGTGCGAGACCGCCTTTCTGGTCACCGCCGGAGCACCGTTGTGGACCGCCACCTCGACGCCGTTCGCCACCACCCCGGCTGTCGGGGCCCTGAAGAGTGCGGTGGGATCGTCCGAGATCGCACTGGGACTGCCCTATTGCTTCCTGCCCCCGGGCCTCGGAATTCCCGAAAATGCCCAGATCGCCTACGGCATCCGCGAGCTGGCCGTGTACGACCCCATGATCCCCCGGTCCTACTACTCGGCGTGGGAGTCCAACGGGCAGGGCTCGGCCGGGATCCCCAACGACTCGGTGTACTGTCCCGGCGTGAACACGGCCAGCCTGGCCCGGCTCTACGGCGTGAGCTTCGTGGTCGAGCCGGCCGGGGCCCCGGGCCCACAGGGTTCGGTGTTGGTCCGGCACGTGGGGGACGACGTCCTCTACCGGATACCCGACTCGGGAGCGGCCACGGTCACCCCGCTCGACGCCGACGGCCGGTTGCCGGCCACCGATGCCCCGGGCTCACCGGTCCCGGTGACCCATCCGAACCCGGCGGCGTGGGACATCACCACGCGATCCGCCGTGCCCCAGGTGCTCCGGCTCCGCCTGACCGATCTGCCGGGTTGGCACGCCAGCATCGACGGCCGGCCGGTTCCGATGCGCCGCTTCGCCGGGGTGATGCTGCAGGTCGATGTGCCCCCCGGAAGCCACACCATCCGTCTGCGCTACTGGCCCTCGTCCTTCACCGTCGGCATCGTCCTGGCGGCCGGCGCGGTGGTCTGCCTGCTGGGCGCCCTCTCGGTGGAGCCGCTCCGCCGTCGGCGCCGGCCGGACACCGGGCCATCGGTGGTCGGGGCCGGGCCGGGCGCCGAGCCGTCCACTCACGATGCCGTCCGTTGACGCCGCGCCCGGAGGGCGTGCCGACCTCGAGGCCGACGTGAGCGCGGCGAGGCATCCTGGAGGGCCCCCACGCCAACCGGTCACGGCCGGGGCCGGCGGACGATCGCCGTTGCCCGACGTCCTCGGCGTCCTGTGGGTGCTGGCCGCCGGAGTGGCCGTCCTGCTTCCCGCGCTGATCCACGGCCTCTACCTCGGGCCCTACGACATTCTCTCGACGGTCGGACTGACCGCCCAGCACGGGGTGGTGGTCCACAACTCGTCGATGCGCGACCTGACCTCCTTGTTCATTCCCTTCACCGACCAGGTCTGGACCCAGGTGCACCAGGGCCATCTTCCTCTGTGGAACCCGTTCAGCGGCCTGGGGATGCCGCTGGCCTTCAACTGGGAGTCGGCACCGTTCGGGCTCCCCGCCCTGATCGGATACCTCGTGCCGCTGCGGTTGGCCTACTCGGTCGGCGTGCTGGTGACGGTGGCCGTGGCCGGCACCGGCGCCTACGTGTTCGGCCGGGTGCTCCACCTGGGTGTGGTGGCCTCGGCCTTCATCGGCACCGTCTTCGTCCTCGGCGGTCCGGTGATGTCACTGGTCGGATGGTCGTCGACGTCGGTCAGTTCGTGGACCGGCTGGCTGTTTGCCGCCGCGGTGCTGATCGTGCGGGGACGACGACGGGCCCTCGCCATTGCCGGGTTCGCCGTGGCGCTGGCCATGAGCGTCTTCGCCGGCCACCCGGAGACCACGCTCCTGTTGGGGGCCGGCCTGGCCCTGTTCCTGGTGGTCGTCCTGATCCAGCGGGCGCCGCGCCTCGGTGGCACCGGGCCCATCCTCCGGCCGGTGATCGACCTGGCCATCGCCGGCGCAGCCGGGGTGGCCTTGAGCGCACCACTCCTGCTGCCGGGGATGCAGCTGCTGGCCCTGTCGGGTCGAACCTCCACCGGGAACTACGGATCGGTGACGGTCCCCGACCATGCGGTCCTCCAGCTCATCTTCCAGGGATTCGACGGACTCCCCGTCGCCGGCAGTCACTGGTTCGGCTCGGTCTCCTACCAGTGGACGGCGAACTACGTGGGACTGACCGCCGTGGTGATGGCCGTGGTGGCGCTCGGGACCCGGTGGAGGCGACCAGAGGTGATCGGCCTGGCCGCGGTGGCGGTGGTCACGGCCGTCCTGGCGTTGGTGCCGAGCGTGGCGTCGGCCCTCGACGGCCTCCCGCTCATCGGCAATGTCATCTTGACCCGCGCCCTGGTCCCTCTGGCGTTCAGTCTCGCCGTTCTGGCCGGCATCGGTATCGACGCGCTGTCCCGGGAACCGGGATCGGCGCAGATCCGACGCTGGGCCGGTGGGGGCTTCGGCGTGGCCGCCCTGGTGTTGGTGGTCCTCTGGTTGTTCGGACGCGGCCATCTGCCGGTGGACGAGGTGCGGATCCGTGAGGCGAGCTTCCTCTGGCCGGCCATCGGCGCCCTGGTGGGCCTGGCGGTGGTGGCGTGGCTGACCTGGACGGCGCGGAAGCACCGGGGAGCCGTGCGGATCGGCACGGCCCATCTCGCCGCCGGGATCCTTCTGGTCAGTGAGACGGCGTTCCTGGTGACCGCGGCGGTCCCCCTGTGGTCATCGAGTTCGCAGGTCCCGGTCCCCACCCCGGCGGTGACGGCGCTCCGCCAGACCGTGGGATCGTCGCTGGTCGGCCTGGGGTCGGGCACCTGCATCGCCTCGACCTTCCTCGGTGCTCCCGAGCTCGGCATCCTGCCGGAGTCCAACATCCTCTTCCAGGTGCACGAGCTGGCCATCTACGATCCCCTGGTACCGAGCGGGTACTTCTCGTCCTGGCAGCACCTCACCGGCACCTCGGGGGGGAGCTCCTACTACTACCTGTTCTGTCCCTCGGTCACCACCACCACCGCCGCCCGGCGGTTCGGTGTGAGCTATGTGCTCGAGTTCCACGGCCAACCGGGGCCGCCGGGCAGCGTCTTCGTCCGTTCGGTCGGCGGCGAGGAGCTCTACCGGATCCCCGGCGCCGCCTCCGCCACCCTGGTACCCGCCCCCGACGACACGGCACTGCCCCCCGACGACGCCACGGGGACCCCGGTCACCGTGCACCAACCCGATCCCGCCACCTGGCAGCTGGTGACCGACGCCGACTCACCCCAGGTGCTCCGGCTGCGCATCACCGACGTACCGGGTTGGCAGGCCACCATCGACGGCCGGCCCCTCCCGCTCGAAAAGTACTCGGGCGTGATGCTCCAGGCCCGGGTGCCTCCAGGCCGGCACCACGTGGTGCTCCGCTATTGGCCCACCACCTTCACCGCCGGGCTGATCCTGGCGGCGATCAGCGCCGCCGGGCTGGTGGCCGCCGTCGTCGTCGAGTGGGTGCGCCGGCGGAAGGACAGACACGCGGCGTCCACCTCGCCGTCGGCCGACCCCCCGGGACCGACAGTCGGACCAGACCGGGCACGGGCTCTACAGTAACGTCGGGCCACCGAGGCGACAGGGGTACTGGATTGACGCTCACCGATAACCCGACACGTTCGGGCGACGAGCTCGACAGCGCGGAGACTTCTGACCGTGCGAGCCGATATCTGGTCCGGCTCCGCCGTATCGACTGGACCTACGAGCTCGTCTTTCTGGTGTTCGTCCTCGGCGCCGCCGCGCTCGCCCTGAGTCTGGCCGGGCGACGAGCCGGGTGGTCGTTCGGACAGACACCGCCCGACCCGCTCCTGGTGCAGATCTATGCCGCTCACTTCCGCCACGGCGATCTGTACCCGGTGTGGTCGAGCAGCGATGCCTACGGCATGGGCACCCCGGTTCTCCTCTTCTATCAGCGGGCCTTCTTCACCGTGGGAGGCGTGGTCTTCATTCTGCTCGGCGGGTCACTCAAGGCCACGCTGGTGGTCACCATCGGGATCTTCATGGTCATCGGCGCCTACGGAATGCGCAAGGCCCTCAGCCTGGTGACCCGGAGCCGCCTGGTGATGGTGGTGGGATCAGCGGGATTTCTGATCAGCAACTGGACGTTCAGCGAGTGGTTCCTCCGGGCCGACCTGGCCGAATTCTCGGCGCTGATGATCGTGCCGTGGCTCATCTACTGGTGCCTGACCTTGATCCGGGACCGACGGTGGTCCTGGTCGATCGTCCCGGTGGTCGTGGTGCTGGTGTGGGCGCACAACACCGTGGCCCTGCTGGCCGTCATCATGCTGGTGGTCACCGGCGTGGCCTTCCTCGTCTGCTACCGGTTGGCCGGCCTGCGCGCCGTCGCCTACCGCCTGACCGTCTCCGTGGTCCTGACCGTCCTGATCCTGGCCCCCGGGCTGCTGGCCGAGGTGAGGATGGGCAGGTACTACGACCCGGCGTCCACCATCATCGCCGAGAACACCTTCGTGTCATCGTTCACCTTCGTCAAACCCTGGGCGGTGCTCTACAACCCCTCCTTCCATTGGCTGTCGAGATCGGTCAATGCCGCGGTCCCGTTCGGTCTCGACCTCCAGCTGGACGTGGCCGTCACACTCCTCCTCATCCTCGGCCTCGTCACCGTGCTGGTGCTGTGGTTCCGCACGCATGTTCGACATGCTGCTGCCGCCGACGTACCCGACGTCAACCGGGTCGTCGTGACCGTCCTGGTGGTGAGCTTCGTCATCTATCAGCTCATGCAGTTCCGACTGTCCCTGTCGGCCTGGGGCAGATTCTGGCAACTGAAGGTGATCGGCTACCCCTTCCGGATGATGACCTTCAGCATCCCCCTGGCCTTCGTGCTGGCCGGGGTCGTGGCCGACTGGTACCTCCGTCTGTACCGGGCTCGGCGGCCCGACTCCACCTGGCGGCTACCCGCCGCAATTGCTGCCCTGTGGTTGGTTCTCTTCGTGGCCATCTCGCCGATCGTGGCCCGCGCCCCTGCCCCCGTGGCCGGCAAGTACCCCGACCTGCCCTTCGTACCGATCGGCGTGCTCACCGAGCCGAACACCACGACGTTCACCACCAATCCGCTCGGTCCGCTCTTCGCCGAGTACCTTCCGAAGGTGAAGGCCCCAGACGGTCGGACGCTCCCGTTCGCCACCTCGATCTATCAGCAGCTGCACCGGGACCACCGCGAAGCGGCCTCGCTGAGCTCCGTCCCGTGTTCGGTGGTCCAAACCGCCGGTACCGGCTTCGAGTCCCTCAGCGCCACCTACCGGGTGCACTGCGAGGGGCCGACGGCGCTGGCCCTCCCCATCAGCTACAACCACTTCACCACCGTCACCGAGCGGACGCCGGGCGGAGGGTCCCGACCCGTCCCGGTGCTCCACGCACCCACCGACCCCCGCATCGTGATCAGGGTCCGGGATGCCGGTACCCACACCTATGACGTACAACTCCCGACGCTGGCCGGCATCCTCTTCTGAGTCGGGAGCCGACCGGTTGCCGCCCCAGCGCCACCTGCTCACCCACCGCGTCGCCGACCACGGACGGATGAGCTGGATGGAGCGGACGCGACAATTGCGGGCCAATGGTGGCCGCCATTGTGCAGGGTGGACGGATGACCGGGGCTTGCCGGTCGGTGCTCCCGTCGCTCGTCAGCACTTCGTGGGTATCATCGACAATGGTCATCACGGAGTCAGTTCCCCGTCTGGACAATCCGGCGGATCAGAGAGAAGCATGATGGCCTCAGCCGGCGACACGTCCATACGGTCGGGGAGGTCAGGGCTCTCGCACCACCGGCTGCCGCATGCCGATACAACCGCATGCCGAGACAACGGGGACTTCGAGCCGCACGCGTCCCACCGGGGGGTTGCGCCGCCAACACCTGGTGGCGTCGACGTGACCGTTGGCCTCGTCGTTGCCCTGGGTAGTCGGTGACCCGTGGCCCGAGAAGAGCAGCCCCCTTCCGACCTCGTGCCGTCTCGCAGCTTTGGCCAGGTCCCCGGCTTCGATGGAGTCCGGGGTGCCGCGGTCCTGACCATCGTCATCGCCCATATGGTCGTGTTGCTGCCGGTCCACGCGTTGCTGGTGATACCCGGGGCAACGGCATCGCTCGACGCCTTCTTCGTGCTCAGCGGATTCCTCATCAGCGCGCTGCTCTTGAAGGAGCAGGCCAAACGAGGCACCATCGGCGCCGTTCCCTTCTATCGGCGCCGAGTGCTGCGATTGCTGCCGGCCCTCTATGTCATGGTTCTGGTCACCGCTCTGTTCGCCTACTTCACCCATCAGTGGCAGCACACGGAGACACAATCGATCTTCTCGGTCGTGTTCTACTACTCGAACTACTACTCCGCCTCCGATCCCAGTCCCTTCGGCATTCCCAAACTGACCATCGGATTCCAACATCTCTGGTCACTGTCGTTCGAGGAGCAGTTCTACGTATTCTGGCCGTGGATCACGATCGTCTTGTTAACCATCCGGACGCGGCTCCGGACGGTGGTCATCGTGCTCCTGTCGCTGATCGCCCTGGTTGCCCTCCATCGCTTCCTCTTGTTCCAAGAGACCCACCGGTGGTGGCAGATCCTCATCCGCACCGACACCCGGGCCGATGCGATCCTGTGGGGAGCCCTCGTCGCCCACCTCTGGATCCGCGGCAAGGAGCCCAAACGAGGTATCCGATTCGCCGCACTGGTTGCGTCGGCGTATCTGCTCGGCTGCCTGTTCCTCACCACCGAGTACAGCCCGTTCGTGTTCTGGGGGGGATTCGTGGGCATTGACATCTCCTGCGCGGTCATCCTTCTGGCCATCCTGGACGGCCGATGGATCGGGCGTCACGTGTTCGAGTTCAGGCCCCTGGTGGCGCTGGGGCTCGTCTCGTATGGTTTCTATCTCTGGCATCTTCCGGTGTTCTTCGCCGTCGCCCACTACGACGCGCATTGGAACGATGTCGTGCGGGTCGTCGTCGCCCTGTCGATCACGCTGGCGCTCACCCTTCTCTCGTGGTTCCTGATGGAACGGCCACTGATGCGTTGGAGCAAGAAGCTGTCGGCGAGGGACGAAGCACGCAGAGCAGCGGCCGGGGGTGGGGCCGGTGGTCCATCCGAGCCGGCGGTGGGTACCGGGTGAGGCCACATCGGACGAACGTCTGGAGGGGCACCGTCGCTCCTCCCTCGGAGTGCGCCCGATGACGTCGGACACCCGGTCGACGAGTGTGGAGCCTGCCGGCCGGAACGGACAGGACGATCGAACAATTCGAGATCCCTCCCGGGGGAATCCCGTCTGGTTCTGGCCGGTCCTCCTCGGTGTTGTGGTGATCGGGGTCCTGGTGAGGATCGCCCTGTCCCTCTCGATCTGGTCCCGTGGGCTCACCGCCGATGCCCACTTCTTCCACGTGTCTGCGGCGTTCCTGGCGAGTGGGAAGGGCTATGAGACCCTTTCGGGTGATCCGACCGCCGATCACCCACCTGTCTTCTCGTTGGTATTGGCCTTCTTCGACCTCGTGGGGCTCCACTCGATCGGCGAGCAACGCATTGCCGTGTCCATCCTGACCGGCGCGGGTGTCCTGCTGCTCGGCTTGGTCGGCCGGGAGGTGGCCGGGCCCGCGGTCGGGCTCGTCGGCGCGGCCATCGCCGCGGTGAACCCGAACTGGTTCCAATCGAGCGCAATTCTGATGAGCGAGAGCGTGTACCTCATCGTGATCCCGGGAATTCTGCTGGTCGCGCTCGGGTGCATCAGACGCCCTGCCGTCTGGCGATTCGGAGTCCTCGGGCTCCTGATCGCCATCGCCACCCTGATTCGGAGCGAGGCAATCGACTTCACCGTCCTCCTCGGGGTTCCGGTGGTCCTCATCGCCACGTCGGGCTGGCGGAGGCGGCTCCAGACGGGCATGGCGTTCGTGGTGGGCCTCCTCCTCGTACTCACGCCCTGGCTGGTCCGAAACGACATTCAGTTGGGCGGGGCGACATTGTCGACCAACGGTGGGGTGACCCTGGCCGGGTCTTACTGTCCAGCTGCGTTGGATCCGAACAATTCCAGCTACGGCAGCTTCAACACGGCCTGCGCGATCAGCGAGTACATCGTCCTCATCAAACACACCCGGCCTCCCGACGGAGCCAAGGCCTACACGGAATTGACGCTCAACCAGGCAGCCACCAGTCGAGCCGAGACCTTTGCCCTCGGTCATCTCGACGACATGCCAGGCCTCATCGCCGCCCGTGAGCTGTCCGTATGGGGGTTCGGCAATCAGGACTTCCAGCTGTCCCTCGGCACCGCTGAAGGCCGTATTCCCGGCTACGAGAAGGCCGGCAGGATCGTCTACTGGATCCTGCTCCCCTTTGTGATCCTCGGTATGGCCGTGCTGGTCAGACGTTCCTGGAAGCGATTTGTCGTCATCGCCGTACCCCTGGTGGGGGTGGCGTTGAATTCGGCCATCTTCTACGGGAGCACCAGGATGCGGACAGCCGCCGAGCCCTCGCTTGCCGTCCTGGCCGCCGTCGGTGTGGTCGCCGCTGTTTCCTTCGCCATCGACCACGGGCATCGACGTCGGATTCGCACCGATGCCGAATTGTCGCGCTGAGCCGGCTCGTCGTCGGCAGCCGGACGGGGGTGACGGTTGGATCCTGCCTGTCGCCCGGGGAGGTCAGAGACCCCCCAGCGGGATGAGAAAGCGGGCGACGACATAGGCGTCCAGTGCGAGCAGCACTGCTGGCCACGCCCACGTGCCCATCGGCGACCAGCGGGGATTGAGCCGCTCGACCAGGCGTGTGCTCCCGAGCGCCAAGACGATGGCGAAGGCGGCGATGGCGACGAAGGCGACCCGAGCATCGCCGATCGACGTGGTCTTGATGTTGATGATCACCGCGATCAGTCCACCCACCATGCACCCGAGCAGCGCGGCGGCGGACAGCGGTGGCACGGTGAGCCGCTTCGGCCGCTGACGGGTGACGAGGACCCAGGCCCCGGCGAGGAGGCACAACAGACCGACTGCCGCCAAGATGTCGTTCACCACCGCCGGCAAGGACAGATTGGGCTGACCGTACCAGGTGGTCTGCCAGAACACTGCCGGCACCTGGTGAAAGAGGAGGCGTGTGCTCCAGGCGACGGGATGGGCACCTCCCACAAAGGCCTTCAGGTACCCCTCGCTCCTGCTGCTGGCCAGGAATTGACCGTAGAGGATCTTGTTCCTGATGAACCACCATCCGGACACCGCGAAGAATCCGACTACGGCGATGATGCCATCCACCACAAAGCGCGGTGCGATCCCGACCTGTCTGGTGTCGTACCAGTGGGTTGCTGGTCCGTTCGCGTGAGGATGAACCTCTGATGGTGACAGCGTGATCGCTGGCACGAAGGCCAGTACGAGCAATATCCCCGCAACAGGTAGGCCACTGAACTTTGTGATAGCCCCGAGCCCAAGGGCCAGGCCCATGCCCAGCAGATGGAGGCGCCGGTGGCCGAGACGGCCTTCGACCCTGGCGCGTTCAGCCAGCAAGAAGAGGGTCAGCCCCAGGGCGCAGAGAGGAATGATCAGCGCGTCATTGGTCAGGTCGGACGAGAGGACCAACTCCCTCGGCAGCAGCGCCACCACGAGCCCACAACAGAGCGCCATCGGCTGACGGAGGCCGAGTACCCTGGCCCCCGCATAGGTCAACAGGACGGTGGCGAGGCCGAAGAGGACCGAGAGCAGCCGCAACTCGTGGAGGTGTACTGCATCTTCATGTTGGGTGGGGGTGTAGTCATGGGACAACACCAGGTGGTTCGGCTCGATTGGTCCCTTGACGAAGGCGAGCTGAGGGGTAAATGCCCGAATCCCCAGAAGCTGTTGCCAACCTGCTTCCAGCAGATAGTAGAGGGGAGGCTGATGGGACTCCCCTCCGTTGGCCACGCTGATATGTGGGAGCGAGTGGTGCTGCACGATGTACTCGACGTAGTCGGTGTGCGCTGACTCGTCGTCGGCTTCGTAGGCACGAGTCAACAGACTGAAGGTGAGTGCCAGGGAGAGATACGCCACGACCAGGATGACCAGCGACAGACGCGTGGTAAGGCCAGGGGAATGCCTTGCTGTCACCTCATCGCCGGATTCAGTCGATGTCGTCACGCCCTTCAGTTTCACATGATCTTCCCGTCAGGGAGCCGCAGCGGAACGTCGGACCACCCGGTCACCAATGGCCCCGATGCTTCCCCCCCCCCGATCCGTCGCCCGCGGAGCGGCACCCCGGGGTATCCACAATCGGTGTGATGCCGGACGAGCGGCGATGGCGGCCGCCGGAGCGTTGTCGAATTGCACCCGATTCGATTCTTCCTCGAGGCCGTCGCCGCAACCGGGTTCCGGTAGTGTCGGCGGCCATGGACGGGACATCGACTGCTCGTGTCGACGAGCACGTCGCCGGGGGGGTCGAGGTGGCAGGCGGGCGAGCGCTCACCGGCACCTCGTGGGCGTCGACCGGCGGCGGCCTGCAGCACAAGACGAGAGGCGCATAGGTGCCAACCCCACCAGGATCGGTGACGTCAGCAGACTCTGACCCCACGACCGGAGGCTCGCACGGCGTCGACGGGCCCGACGGTCAGCGGAGGGTCATCGACCGGTTCAACCCCGGACTGGTCCGCCTCCTGACGGTCCTGGGCTTTGGCCTCCCGCTGTTCGGTTGCTTCTGGCTTCTCCGCCAATACAGCGTCAACGTCATCTTCGGCGACCAGTGGGACGACGTGACCGTGATCGCCCACTCCTACACCCATCTCTTCGACTGGAGCTCTCTGTGGGCCCAGCACAACGAGAACCGCATCTTCTTTCCCAACCTGATCGTACTGGTGCTGGCCCGCGTCACGTCGTTCAACACACAGATCGAGGAGTACGTGAGCACCCTCATGCTGATCGTGGCCACCGCGCTGCTCATCTGGGCCCACCGACGGCGCTCCCCCACGACGCCGTGGCTCTACTACTGCCCCGTCGCCATCTTGGCCTTCTCCGTCGTGCAGTACGAGAACATGCTCGAGGGATTCCAAATGGCCTGGTGTCTCGTGTACCTGGCACTGGCCGTGACCATTGTGCTCATCGATCGCGCCGCGTTGACCTGGATCGTCTTTGCCGGAGCCATCGTCGCCGCGGTGATCGGCAGCTTCTCATCGCTGCAGGGACTACTCATCTGGGCTGCCGGCTTGGTTCTCCTCTACCACCGTCGTCGAGGGACACCCTTCGTGGTCGTCTGGATCGTCTGTGCGGTGGCATCGATCATTGTCTACTTCCACAACTTCAACACCAGCGAGGGCTCCCCCAGTCACGCCTATGCCTTCCAGCATCCCCTTGCCGCGCTGAAGTTCTTCGTCTTCGCCGTCGGAGATGTGCTCGGTTACGCCCAACAGAACGGCCAGCCGGGAAACCCGGGCGTGCTGATCTTCGGCGTGGTCCTCCTGGCGTTGGCGCTGTTCACCTTGGTCCTGTACGGCGGGCGCCGGGATCGGAACGGCCCGGCCCCGATCGGAGTGGCGCTCGTCTGTGTCGGTCTGCTCTTCGATGCCATGATCACCGAGGGGAGGGTCATCTTCGGCCTTCCTGCAGCCAGTCAATCCCGATATACGACCTTCGACCTGCTGGTCCCGATCGGCATCTTCCTGGCCCTGCTGGTACGACCGGTTCTGGGGACCGAGCCCCGTCCGTCGGCCTCCGATGCCGATGGCATGCTGAGCCAGGCGATCCGAGAGGGACGGCGTGGTCCCTTGTGGATCGACACCGTGGCCATCCCGGTGGCGCGCTGGGTGCTCGCAGCCGTGATCGTCGTGCAGATCGCCTCCGGCCTCTACTTCGGACTGCCGAGGGCACGTGAGCTTCACGCCAGCAGCGAAGTATCGGTGCGGGTGCTGCGAAACATCGACCACACGACCGATGCAACTGTCGAGTTTCCCCTGGACCCCTTCTATCCGGAGTCGTTCGTGCGACAACAGGCGCGAATAGCCCAGGAGCACCACCTCAGTCTCTTCGCCAACCCCCCAAGCCGTTAGACCGAGCGGTTGGCGACGATGTTGCTCCGGCTGCACCTTCCAAGCGGCCCGCGGCACTGAATGGCAGCACCACGGACGGACCTCCTGCCTCAGCCCGAGCATCAGCTCCAGTGCACGGCCACCACGTTCTGCTCTATGGCCACGACGGTCCCGATGAGACCCATCGCTGGCAGGATGAACCGGACGGGGAGCTTCCAACGCTCCAGGCCCAGAGCGACCAACGCGGCGGCGGCGGCAAGGCCGACATAGACATAACGGGCCTCGTAGGTCGATGTCTGGAACGCCACGATCCACACCGACAGCAGGCCGGCCACCGCCACCGTGAGCAGCGTTGCCAGGGCCCGGCGGTCGATGTGCCGGCCGAAGAGCCCGGCGATCGCCGCCGCCAGCGCCGCCCAGAAGAGAAGGTTGACCGGCCATGACCAGTGGAACTGTCCCACCGATCCTGAGACGTACCAGAGCCCGTCGATGATTCTCTGCGGCACGTGGACGAACACGAGACTCAACGGGTTGCTGACCACATAGGGGGTGAAGAAGGTACCGAGTCCCCCGACCTGGGCCAGATAACGGGCCGACGCTGCTCGAGCCAACGGATCTCCGTAGCGGACCGTGTTCTGGATCAGGTACCAGCCACAAGAGGCCAAGGCCGCCAGGGCACCGATCGCCAAGAAGCCACACCTGCGCCTCCATCCCTGGACCATGAGGACGAGCACGATGAGGACGAGACCAACTGGAAGTGCCGACAGCTTGGTGGCAACCAGCAGCCCGAAGACGAATCCGACCAAGGCCATTCTCCAACCGGTCGGCCTTCGGGTGAACCTCAGGGCCACGAACACGAGCACCGCGCCCAGCAGGTCGACCAAGTTGTCGTTGGTCACGAACGCCGAGAGAAAGACGAACCGCGGCAAGAACGCCACGACTGCCGCACCGACGACCGGAGTCCAAGGGTCCGACGTGACCAACCGGACAGCGAAGAACGCCACGAGCACCGTCAGCGCACCGAGGAGAACATTGGGAAGCCGCAGCCAGAGGAGGAACCGCCGGTCAGCGTTGCTGTGGTGCAAGAACGTGCCCTGTTGGGCATCGAAGAGTCGGGACTGGCCATGGTAGGTGGCCCGAGCCGGCACCCCCGCCACCCATTGCCAGCCGGCAAGGGCCAAATAGTAGAGGGGCGCCTGGTGAGCCTCGGTGCCCGAGCAGTACCGATTCAGCTTCTCGCACCGGGAGTCCATCCCATACCAGTGACCGCGGACCAGCGTCTCGATGTTCTGGACATGACCTGGCTCGTCGGCCGATTCGTAGGCCGGTGTCCGGATGGCGATGAACGAGGCGAGGGCCACGAAGGCAAGCATGATTGCTCCGAGCGCGCACAGGGGATACCAACGCCTCGTTCGAGTAACGACGTCAGCCGGAGCGAGCGATTCCGGTGAATCCTCGGCCTCCATGCACAAAAGCGTAGCTCTGCCGCTCGCCGTTGACTGCTGCACATCCCATCATCGGACTCGGTCTCGCCGCTCCGTGGTGACCCCGGGCCGCACGTACGTGATCTCGCCCGGTGGGCGTCACCGGCTACTGATCGAAGAGGCTCAGGCGGTGCTCCTCGAGGACTCGGGTCTGTCGTCGGATCTCCGATGGGTTGACAAAGAACTCAGCCGACCCCAGTTCCTGGTTCGAGACGTGGTTGATGTCGCGGAGGGTCTCGGCCGCCAAGACCTGGGAGGCGTGGAACGACCGGGCCGCGCTCAGGCCGTAGTGGAACCCCAGCGGGATTTGCACCATCATGGCCCCCACCACCAGAACGACGGCAATTCGGTAGGCGATTCCGCTGATCCTCCCACTTCCGTGCCCGGCGGGCGGCCGACGGATCATCGATCTCCGAGCGGCCGAGTATTCCGCCTCGTCGCTGACCTCACCGCGCCACAGTGGCCGGCGACCGAGCAACGCCAGGTAGATACCGGCCACCACGAGGAGATCGAAGGTGGTGTAGCGGGAGGCGCTCGCACCCCCGTAGCCGTTGTACGACCGTCCCTGAGTGACCACGAGGGCGAACAACAAGCCGAAGCACAGCAACGCGACGCCAATCGGGCTGCCGGTGCATTCGTCGTACCGCAGACCGCAGAGCATCACCGTCCCGATGGCCAGGGCGACGATGAGGATTCCGAACAGGACCACCAGGGTGTTGTCGGGATTGGTGGAGCCCAGCGCAACCGGCTTTCCCACAACGTCGCCGACCAGGAAGAAGAAGAATTTCACGGCGATCAGGGGGTGCTGGAGGGCGAACCGAGGGTAGGGCGTGGCCGAGAAGTGGTAGTTGCGCAAGTAGACGGCGGTCGCAGCGGTCCCGGCCACGATCCAGACTCCGGTCTGGTTCCATGTCCGTTTCCGGTAGCAGCAGAGCACGAGACCGGCGGGCCAGATGAGGAGCCCCTGGAGTGACGAGAAGCTTCCCACCGTCGCCGCGACGAGAGCGCCGCCCAGGGCCAGCCACGTGAGGTTCGCCCGATCCAGGAGGAGCAGCGTCGTAGCCAGGGCCAGGAGCACCAGGAACCAAGCCATCTGGAAGCCCCAGAGCGTGTTCCCCTCTTGGACGAACGAGAAGGTCAAGAAGGCGACCGGGCAGTAGTAGAGCCACGGTGTCGAGGGAGATCGCCGCTTGTGCGCCACCACGATGCACAGGGTGGAGGCCACCAGCATGACGGCGCCCAGGTACTCCACCACGTGGATGTCGTAGTGCAAGGTGTGGGCGATGAGCACCACGATGAGATTGGGGAAGAAGATGCGGTTCTCGTTGTGCTGGGTCCACAACAGACGCCAATCGAAGAAATGGACGTAGGACTGCCCGATGACGGGCACCACGTCCCAGTCGTCCCCGACCAGGACGTTGACACTGAAGCGGCCCAGCAGCCAGAAGTAGCCGATGAGGGGCAGTCCGAACCCCACTGCGGTCAGCGCCTGCACCAGTCTCGGATTCCAACCGGCCACCACGCTCGCCGGCTCGTTGTCGTCGGACCGGACACCGGGGCCGGCGATCTCGTTCAGGTTGACGTTCGGACTGCTTGCCACCACCCCTCCCCAGTTCGAACCGACCTCAGGGACGCAGACCTGCGTCCGCCACCCTAGGTCGATCGGTCGGACGGATGGGGGTGCAGGAGTGCCGACGGGCATGGCGTCGCATTGCCGAGTGCCGCCGTTCTGGAACTACGGGATCCGATCGCTGCCCTCTGGCGCGACTCCCGGTTGGGTGCGACTCGCCCCCGTCAGAACCCCTGGTCAACTCCGAAGAACCCAATTGACAGCAACTCGCGCACGCCATAGCTTTTCGTGGCGCTCGGATCTCGAGTCGCACTTCGTTGCTCTGCATCCGCTGAAGACAATCCTCGCCCTCGGGAGCCCATTTCGTGCCCAGACGACTGCTGGTTGTGTTGGTACTGAGCGGCTCATTGGTTCTTGCTTCTTGTGGAGGTTCCACGGCCGGCACCAATTCTTCGATTACGTCCACCAAGACGGACCCGAGAGGCACCAAGACGCCCCCAGGGGGCAATTATCAGGGCAAGCTGTTCTATGCCAACGGAACGTTTGTGGTTCCTCACAACGGGGCCTACACGGTGCTCGCCGTGGGAGGAGGGGGAGGCGGCGGCGGCGGCGGATCGGCCCGCGGTGCCGATGGCGTCTCCCACCAGGTGGGCGGAGCCGGTGGTGCTGCCGGTGCCGTGACCATCAACAGCTTCTTCGGTCGTGCCGGCCAGCGCATCACCGTCATCGTCGGATCAGGCGGCACCGGGGGAGCTGGCGGCGCGGCCGACGGCGGATCGGGAACGCGTGGTGGTGCCGGAGGAACCTCCAGCTGCCCGAATGTCGCTACGGCCGATGGTGGCTCCGGCGGCGCCGGGTCTCCGGGAAACAGCAGCGCGACCGTGCTCAATCCGATCGCCGCGGGCAACTCGAGCGACGGTACCGGCCGAGCACCGGGATCGGGCGGCGGCGCCGGGATCTCCGGCGGGGGGGTCTCGGGCTCGGCAAACCTCTATGCCTGGCCCGGTGGCGGAGGTGGGGGTGCTTCGGGTGGCAGCAAGGGCGGGAGCGGAGGCGGAACGTCGGGAGATGGCGGCAACGACTCGCCCGGGGGTGGTGTCGGTGATATGCCGACCGCCGATGGAGGAACCGGTGCAACCAACGGGGTCTATACGAGCGGCGGCGGGGGCGGGGGCGGAGGCGGAGGCGCTCCAACCGGTGTCGGAGGCAAGGGTGGTTCCGGCGGGGGGGGATTCGTGGCCATCACGGTCCTGGCGCTCACCTGACGGGAACGATCGGTCGCCCGGGGCTGACGACCACCCATCCGGATCACCGGCTGCTCTCAACGAAGGGCGCTGCTCTCCACGACGGGCACGTCACGGTGCCACGGACGCGTCGGGCCCGGCGGTCGACGACCTGGTGACGAGCCTCGTTCTCGGAGCCAAGTGCAAGGTCCAACCAAGCTAGGATGCCTCGCACCGATGTCGGTCGGTAGATCGTTCTGAGGCCGCCGGCAACCACCGGGTCGTTGTGCAGTGAACGCGAGCCGACACGATTGCTTCGGAACAAGTCCGGAAATGCGATGATGACGCCGTCCACGTCTGAGGTCCATGGAACCGAGTCGGCCGTCCCGTCCGCGCCGAACGCTCCTGGCGGTCGTCGGCTTGTCGACCGCCTGAGTCCACAGTTGGTGGCGGTCCTGACGGTGCTCGGGTTCGGTCTCCCGGTGATCGGCTATTTCTGGTTCCTCGAGCACTACAGCGTCAACAGCATCATCGGCGACCAGTGGGACGACGTCGACGTCATCAAGCAGTCCTACGTGCATTTCTTCGATTGGGGACCGATGTGGGCCCAGCATTACGAGAACCGCATCTTCTTCCCGAACATCATTGTGGTGCTGCTCGCCCATACCGTGCACTTCAACATCCGGGTGGAGGAGAATCTGGGCGCAGTCATGCTGGTGGTAGCAACGGGGTTCATCATCTGGGCCCACAAGCGCCGCTCACCCTCGACGCCGTGGCTCTACTACTGCCCCGCGGCCATCCTCGCTCTCTCCGTGGTCCAGTACGGGAACACCATCTGGGGATTCCAGCTGGCCTGGTACATGGTCCTCCTCTCCCTGGCCACCGCCGTCCTTCTTCTGGACCGGGTCACCCTGACCTGGATCACACTGGTCGGTGCGCTGGCCGCCGCCGTGGTGGGCAGCTTCTCGTCCCTGCAGGGGTTGCTGATCTGGCCGGCCGGTCTGGTCCTCCTCTACTTCCGCCGCCGAACCGTGACGCAGTTCGGTGTCTGGATCGCCGTGGCCGCCGCCTCGACCGTCCTCTACTTCCACGGCTACAGATTCTCTGAATCCCCGTTCCCTCAGTACGCCCGTCAGCACCTTCTGGGCGCCTTGAAGTTCTTCCTCTTCGCCATCGGTGACGTGGTGGGCAAGCCCGTCGGTCTGGGGACTTCCAGCCCCGACGACAAATTCGTGATCCTGTTCGGGATCGTGATCGTCGCCCTGGCCGTCGCCACCATCGTGATCTGCGGTCTCCGCCGCGATGAACGTTCCGGCAGCCCGGTGGGCGTCGCGCTGATCTGCTACGGGCTCCTGTTCGCCGCCCTGGTGACCCAGGGTCGGTCCTACCTCGGTCTCGGGGGCGCCAGCTTCTCTCGGTACACGACCTTTGACATCCTGATCCTCGTGGGGATCTACCTGGCCCTGCTGGATCGTCATCCGGATCCGGTCGGCGAGGGCCGGATGGACGACTCGGTCTCCAAGACGTCAGACGACGACGAGCACCCCCGAGACGTCCGTCGCTGGTTGGACCGGGTCGCCCTCCCCGGTGCTCGGATCGTCCTGCTGATCGCCATCGTGATTCAGGTCCCCCTCGGGATCTACCACGGGGTGCAGGGAGGCCGGAGTCAGTACGTCTACGACATCAAGTCGGCCGACGTACTGCGGAACATCGATCATGCAACGAACGGTGAGGTCAGTTTCTATCTGTTCTTCCTCGAGTCGCCGGCATCGGTTCGAGCACGAGCTCGGGTGCTCGAAGAGCACCATCTGAGCTTGTTCGAGCACGGCTGACCGAGCCGGGCCCGACACCGTGCAGCTGCCCGATCCCTCTTCTCTCACCGGACGGTGATCCGGCGCTGCTCACGGTCCCGACGATCGGTTGTCGACGGTGACCGGGTTGGTGGGACTGACCACGGTGATTCCGGAGGTACCGGTGGCCAGGCTCCTCAGGTCGTACGTGCCGTTGGGGACACCAAGGGAGTCCCACGAGAAGGTCCAATCCGGGTGGACATACGTTGCGCGGCCAAGGATGGTCAAGGAGTTCTTGGGTGTCCGGATCAGAAGGATGCGCACCGAGGCGACCTTCATCGTCCCCGTGGTCGACGCGATGACAGCCACATCGGACCCGGTGATCTCCGAATCCCGGGGCGGAGCGACGATCGACGTGCTCAGCGGCGGGGATGCGATCACCCTCGCCGACCCGATGAGCGAGTGGCAGATCGGCGTATCGGGGGCGCGTTCGACCGGTAGCCAGATCAGATCGGGAAGGATGAACCCGTTCGGCGGGGCCTGGTCGGCGACGTAGAGCGCGTCACACCGGCCCTCGATGAAGAGTTGGCCCATGGGAGCCGGACGGGGATAGGAACTGCCCCTCACCACATCGCGGCTGAGCGGGTGGCCGGTGACGTCGCTGAAGGCACGCTGGACCTCGACGTAGCGGACCAGCTGTCCCTGAGTCCAGTCGGTGGCCGGGGTGACGGCCAGCCCGACATTGGCCACCGCGCCGAACAGGGCCAGCAGGACGAGCACGGCGAGGGCGAAGAGGCGAAGGCCTCGTCGTCTGTCGGCGAGACGGCGCCAGACGTCGACCGTACCGATCATGCTGGCCAGCATGAGCAGCGGCAGGATATCGCCGACGAACCGCTCGAGGATCCATCCGTCGATCATCGCACTGCCGGCAGTGGCGGCCATGGCGATCAGGAGAATCCGCAAGGATCGCTGCACGATGTCTCGATGCCGGGCGAACGTCGTGATCACGCCCCAGGCCCCGGCCACGACCAGCAGGGGTGTCGTGGCGATCACACTGGCCGTCGGTGCCCGGGTGAAGAGCGTGGTGTGGGCCACCGGAGGGACCGGGATGTCCGGGAGCGTGATGTACGGGAAGAGCGAGGTGAACCGCAGATTCGTGGGGTCCACGTACGCCTGGAGGGCGCTGGGGACGAAACGGAGGCTGTAGTAGTGGCCCCCGTTGATGTGGATGTAGCCGCCCGCCCTGAACAGCAATTGCGCCGAGACGGGAACTCCGAAGGGAATGCCGAACTTGGCCAGGTCGACGGCCATCCCGGCGGCCATCGGCACCAGTCCCGCCACCAACATCGGGATCCACCATCGCCGCCGGTCGGGTCCGGCGCGACCGAGTCCGAACCACACGGCAATCAACAGCGCGGCGATGACGCAGGCGTAGCCCGTGGTGGCCCGGTTGAGATTGGTGAGCAGAACGAACGTCCCACTCGCCACGACCCGTCCCCACGAAGGGCGCTCCACCACCCCCAACAGGGCGAACAGACTGGCCGAGGCGAGCGCAACGCTCCAAACCAGGTCCTCGGAGTACTCATTGGGCTGGGAGGCCAGGTAGAGGAGCACGGAGCCGGCCAGAAGCGAGACGAGGAGGATCCCGTACGAGATCGTCTCGCCCCAACCGAGGAGAGCCTCCCCCGGAAGACGATCCGGATCCGCCACAGCAACAACGCGCTGAACAGGGCGGTGACCAGCCAGGCGCCCAGCATGGAGACGGCCGTGAGTCGGCCGTCGAGGGCATGGGTGAACAGAAAGATCGGTATGCGCAACAGCGACGGAAAGATCCCGAAGTAGGTGTACTGGTGTCCGTCGTGGACAAATGCCTCGGTACCGATACTGCCGTTCGGCACTATGAAATGACCGCCCATGATGGCTCGAGCCTGCACGTCGTAGGCCGATCGGGAGAGAGCCCCGGGAGTGCCCGATTGCAGTGGATTGATCGACGGCATCCACAGATCCCAGAGCACCCACACGTAGGGCACCCCTGCCACCACGATGGCCAGGGCCATCGCTGCTCGAAAACGCCGGAGTCCGCTCGGCGGGTCGACGGTCGCGACACCGGCGCCGATCTCCGAAGGGCTCTCAAGTGTCTCGGACGTCAGCGGTCCCCACCCCATTCCGCACTGCCCGTTGGGATGACCGGGGGTTGCCCTTCCGCCCTCGATCGGTGGCTGACTCCACCTCGCTGGGCTCCGCCATTTCCTTGGTCACCGACGATTCGTTCCAGCGATCGCGCCAGACACACGCCCTGCCCGACGGGAACCCGAAGGGCGCCTCCACCGCCAGGTAGGCTCCGCGCTGGGATTACGCTCCTCGTCATCTCACTGGCAGCATCAGTGGGGCTGGAACCGGTGACACAACATGGCTCTGAACAGGGTTGGGGTTGAAAGGGCAGCTCGAAGGGACTGGGTCATCGCCGGCCTCATGGTACTGGTCTTCGCGTTGGCCGTCGCCGCACTCACTGATTCCATCGACGCCTCCGAGCCCGCCGTCTTCCGCGCATCGACCGACCAGATCATCGCCGTCAACCCGTTTGCGGTGAAGGTGTCCTACACCATCGAAAATATCAGCTCGACAGCTGCCGTTCCGGCCTGCGTCGTCAACGCTGACGGTCCGACCGGCAACTACTCAGAGAACACGCTCGGAACGACTGCAGTGGCGGCAGGAAGATCGATCCACTCGTCGGTGTCCATCATCATCATCAATGGCGATGCTCAGCGGATCACCCTACCGGCCACCGCCATTCACTGCGATCCTGCGACCCAGTGACGCGGGTCCGCACCGGCGACGACACCGGCGACAGCACCTGCCTCTGCGCACGGGACGACCCGGTCTCGAACGGTCATCAGCACCAGGGGTCCTAGCCGGCCACATAGCCGCCGTACAGGACGGCCACGAAGCCAGCCACCCCGGCGCCTCCATAGCCCCCCCGACCGCCGGGAGCGCCACCGCCTCCACCGCCCCCACCGGCACCGCTCGTGTAGATGCGGTTGGTGGAGCCATCACCACCGTTGGCACCGGGCATGGTTCCGATGCCGCCTCCGGGCGAGACCGTTCCGCTCGTACCCGCAGACCCGCCCCCACCCCCACCTCTGGTCGACGAGGCCGTGCCACCACCTCCACCTCCCGGCCAGGCGTAGACGTTGGCGGAACCGGACGCCCCGCCCCCGAGGACCCCCGCGCCGCCGCCCGAGCCGACCCCCCGGGCCGTGCCGTAGCTGGCATTGCCGGCCGCGATCGGATTGAGCACCGTGGCGTCGCTGTTCCCGGGCGACCCGGCACCTCCGACACCCCCGTCAGCCGAAGCGATGCCCACGCAGGCGGCTCTCCCGCCGGTGCCACCCGGGGTACCCGCTCCACCGTTGGCGGCACCGCCGACTCCGGGTGCCCCCCCGGGGGTGACCACGATGGCGAAGTGCTGACCGGTGTGGCCGAAGAAGCTCTTGATGGTCACCGCCCCGGCGGCACCGCCCGCCCCTCCCACCTGATCAGAGATGCCCCCGGCAGTCAGGGAGGAACCGCCCCCACCGCCCCCACCGCCTCCCCCCACGGCCACGACCGTGTAGAGGCCGTTGTGCGGTACCCGGAACGTCCCGCTGATCACGAACAGCTGGCTGCCGGAGGCCGCGGTGATCAACGGTTTGTGCGACACCGTCACCGGCACCGTCGGCTTGGACGTGGTGGTGGGACCGGAGCCGGCCCCCGCTCCGCACGAGGCAAGGAGCAGCGAGCCACCGAGCAGCAGGACAAGGGGCAATCGGCGGCACATGCCACGGCTCCCGGTGACTGGTCGGCCCACCCGCTCGGGGACCTAGTGACCGAAGGCCTGGGCCAGTGCCACTGATTCCGGCACCGATTTGTCCGGCTCGGTGATCACCGTGCCGAGGCACATCTCGTCAGTCGATCCGTCGCCCCAGGTGACGAAATGGGCGGGGACCCTTCGGAGGATCGGGGTCTCCAGCTCGAGTGTCGGATCGTACGTGCACGTCACGGTGATGCTGTCGCCGGGTACGACAGGAACCGGTTTGGCCAGGTTGTAGGCGCGCTGGTAGTGGAAGTTGTAATTCTGCACATCGAGCAGGGTCTTCTGGCTCGGGGTCCCCTGATTGAGGACGATCTTGAGCGATCGACCCAGTAGGTGCATGTGAGCGACCGTCCGGACGACAAGGCCGGGTTTGGTCACCGGCCATACGCACGAGGTGGAGTCACCGACCGGCGGATCGAGTGGGTTTCGCCCACACATCTTCTCCAGCACCGACACGAACGCCTCCTGCAGGAGGCCGAACCGTTGGCCGACGCTGGCCAGCTCAGCGGAACGGGAGCACATCGGGCCGGTGGACCCGGTGGGACACGGGACGTCCGGAGGAGCCGGCAGCTGCTGCAGGGTCAGCGGCCGCAGCGGTGTCGTGGACGGCTCCATGTTGACCTGGAAGGACGACCACACCGGGTGGTCGCCCACCAACAGGTTGTAGTGCTCCTGTATCACCACCAGACTTCCGGCCAGGAACGGCATCCCGGTTCCTGCCGGTTCGACGTCCTCACCGTGTCCGGGTGCCCACACGGTGAGCTGCGGGGCGGCGGCGAACTCTCCGGTGAATCCGTTTCCCTGCAGCGCGGATTCCCCGAAGCACGTCCAGCCCTTGTTGTCGACGTTGGCGGCGTTCGCCTCAGCGGCCAGCGAGGGCGGCACCACGAAGATCACCGCGTGGTGCACCTCGGGGCTGTTGGGCTTGAACAGGCTCGAGACGATGAAGGCGTTCTTCTTCAAGTGGGGGTTGAGCAAGGTGCAGTGGTAGTCGTCAGTGGCCCCCGGCGGTGCTTTCGGGGTATAGGGGACAGGGGCGCGCATGGTCAGCGAGGTCTCCGTCGGTTGACTGGTACCCCCATCCGCCTTCGTCGCCGAGTCGACCACGGTGACCGCCACCACGGCCAGGACCGTGGCCACCAGGGCCGTGATGATCAAACGGATGGTGCGCCGCCCCATCACCCCACTGTACCCCCACCATCACCGGGTGAGTCCGTCGCTTGCCGGATCCCACGACGGACCGGACGCCCGGACGCCCGAGTCTTCGCGTGCCCGGGCAGGTTGGATGGGTTGCCGCGACGAACGACGGTGGATCCCGTGCCCGGACAGCCGGTCACGACCCGGCCAGGGGCCCCGAGTAGGAAATGGCGACGAATCCCGCGACCCCGGGGCCGCCCTGTCCCCCGGCGCCTCCCGGGCCGCCCCCGCCTCCGCCTCCGCCCCCGGCCGCGCTGGTGTAGATGTGGTTGGTTGCTCCGTTCCCACCGGTCGGCCCCGGCATGGTTCCGACTCCACCGCCCGGGGAGTCGGTCCCACTGGTTCCCGCGGCACCGCCTCCGCCCCCACCCCTGATCGCCGTGGCCGTTCCACCACCCCCACCCCCGGGCCAGGCGTAGAGGTAGGCGGAACCGGAAACGCCTCCGCCGGAGGGCCCGGCACCACCGCCGGACCCGGGTGAGCGGCCGGTGCCGTCACTCGAGTTGCCCGGCCCGATCGGATTGGGGACCACGGCGTCGCTGTTCCCGGGAGATCCGGCACCACCCGATCCACCGTCGGCCGATGCGATACCGGCACAGCTCGACTCGCCGCCGGCACCACCCCGCCCGCCCGAACCGCCGTTGGCGGCCCCGCCGGTCCCCGGCGTCCCGCCGGTTCCCACCACGATGGCGAACCGTTCACCCACGTGTCCGACGAAGCTGTTGATGGTCACCCCTCCCGCCGCGCCTCCCGCTCCCCCGGCCTGGTCGGTGACCCCGCCGACGGCCAGCGCCGATCCTCCGCCGCCTCCGCCGCCGCCGCCGCCCACCGTCAGAACGTTGTAGATACCTGCCCGCTTCACCACGAACGTCCCGTCCGATACGAACAGCCGGCTTCCGGACGCCGACTCGGAAGGCACTCCGGGCGTACTGCTCGCCGACGACGAGGTCTGCGGATCCGCATTGGAGGAGGTCCCGCAGGAAGCGAGGAGCACCGACCCGGCCGCGATGAGGAACAGCAACACTCGCCTGGGCATGACGCCACTCCTTGGTCTACTGGGATGCCACAGGGACCTCGAAACGTAACAGATGTTCTCTTCCATATCCATCGCCACAGTGCACCGGCGCCCCATCCGCAGCTCTAACCGCCGGCGAAGACGTTCAACCGGTGCTCTCTGAGCGTGTTCGCCTGCTGGCGAATCACCGAGGGCGGCTCGAGGAAGTACAGGGCGTCGGCGATCTGGCCATCCGAGGCATGGTCGATGTTCCGCAGAACACTGGCGGCTTTCAGGTCCGACGCGTGAAGGGATCGAGCTCCCTGCACCCCGTTGTAGGCCCCGAGTGGTATCTGCACGACAATGGCCACGAGCACGATAGCGAGGGCACCGGGAAGTGCCACTCGGTCCGACCATCCGTTGCGTGTGCGCCGAGGTCGGGTCGGCCCGGCCCGCCCGACCTCAGGTTCGGCCGTCGTCAGGTCGAGCGACGCCCCCGGCACCCGACCCAGCAACGCCAGGTAGATGCCCACCAGAATGAGGACGTCGAACGTGGTGTAGCGAGAGAAACTGGCACCTCCGAATCCGAGGAACGATCGACCCTGGGTGATCAGCGCCGCGAAGAGCAGGCCGTAGCAGATCAGGGCGACGCCCACCGGACTGCTCGACGTCACGTCGCGCCGCAGTCCGACGATCACCACCGTGCCGACGGCCAAGGCCACGATGACCAGTCCGAACAGCACCACATACCTGTTGTCGGGGTCGGTCGATCCCAAGGACACCGGCTTTCCCACGACGTCCCCCATGGCGAACAGGAAGAACTTGACCGTGGCCAGGGGATGATGGCGTGCGAATTGGGACTGCGGCGTGACGGCGAAGTCATAGTTGTGGAAGTAGAGGATGGCTGATGCCCCGGCTGCGGCGATCCACACGCCGACGTAGGGGAGGGACCGGCGTCGGTAGTACAGGAGCACGAGTCCGGTCGGCCAGATGAGCAGTCCCTGGAGGGAGGAGAAGCTGCCGATGACGGCGGCGACGATGGCTCCCACCAGCAGCATCCAAGAGAGGCTGCGGCGATCCAACAGGACGATGGCTGTGGCCAGGGCCAGCAACACCATGAACCAGGCCAGCTGGAATCCCCAGAGCGTGTTCTGGTACTGGACGACCGAGAAGACGAGGAAGGCCACGGGGCAGTAGTAGAGCCACGGGAGGGACCGGGCACGGCGCTTGTGGGCCCACAGGATGATGACGGAGGACGCCAACAGCATGACGGCACCCAGGTACTCCTCCACCTGGACGTTGAAGTGCACCGTGTGGGTCAGCAGCACCACGACGATGTTCGGGAAGAAGACCCGGTTCTCGAAGTGCTGAAGCCACATCGGGCCCCAGGGGAAGAAGTGGGCATACGACTGCTTGATCACGGCGACGTCGGACCACTGATCCGCGTACATGGTGTTCACGCTGTAGCGGACCAGCAGCCAGAGGTATCCGAGGACCGGGAGCCCGAACCCCAGGACGGTCAACACCCTGACCACTCGGGGATCGATCCGGTCGACGAAGCGCTCGCTCGGAGCAGGCCCCGTCTCCTCCCGGGTCATCGTTTCGCCGCGAGACACTTCGTCTGTCACGTGCGTCATGCGGTCCACGCCCCACACGAACGAATCAAGAGGGGACTTCGGCTTCTGATCAATTCAAACGGCTCCGTACGTTGCCGATCACTGGGCGGCATCCGGGGTTCGTGGGCGTAGGGCATTGTAGGACAGGGGCGACGGGCAGCTAGCCAACCCCAGGGTCCCGCTCGGAACCGATGAGGCACGTCTCGGGTCGGACGGTGGTCCTGGGCGTCCCTCGCCGGGAGACGAGGCGTTAGGGTTGCCAATTCCCAATAGGCCGGCAGGAGGGGCGGAGGACAGTGGCAGTGAACGGGATCTCGGAAGGGGGACCAGATGCTCGAGTCGATGAGCAGCCGACCACGGGAACGCGAATCGTCGACCGATTGAACCCGAGACTCGTCGACGCCCTCACCGCACTCGGGTTCGGCCTGCCGGTCGCCGGGTACTTCTGGTTCCTCGAGCGTTACAGCGTCAACGCCGTGGTCGGGGACCAATGGGACCTGATCCCGATGATCAGGCAGTCGTACGTCCATTTTTTCGATTGGGGCCCCATGTGGGCTCAGCACAACGAGAATCGCATCTTCTTCCCGAACATCATCCTGCTCCTCCTCGTCCATGTCGATCACTTCAGCGTTCAGGTAGAGGAGTATCTGGGTGCCGTGATGCTGTGTGCGGCGGTGGTGTTCATCGTGTGGGCCCACAAGCGACGCTCGCCTTCCACTCCCTGGCTCTACTACTGCCCGGTGGCCTTCCTCGCCTTCTCGGTCGTCCAGTACGGGAACACCATCTGGGGATTCCAGTTGGCGTGGTACCTGGTGCTCCTTTCCCTGGCCGCAGCCATCCTCCTCCTCGACCGGGTGGTGCTCACCTGGGTCGCCCTCGCCGGTGCGCTGGCTGTCGCCATCGTGGGCAGCTTCTCGTCCCTCCAGGGATTGCTCATCTGGCCGACCGGCCTCGTCCTCCTGTACTTCAGGCGTCGCTCCTTGGCGCAGTTCGGTGTCTGGATGGCGGGAGCCATCGCATCGACACTTCTGTACTTCCGCGGTTACCACTCCGTGACCCCGGATCCCCGATTCGCAATCGAGCATCCCGGCATTGCCCTCAAGTTCTTCCTTCTCGCCCTCGGCGACGTGGTGGGCAAGCCGATCGCCGACGGAACGTGGGGATACCAGGACACCATGGTCATGGTGTTCGGACTGCTCGTCGTTCTTCTGGCCGTGGTCTCGGTGCTCATCTGTGGCGTGAGGCCTGATGAGCATTCCGGCAGTCCCGTCGGCATGGCGCTGATCTGCTACGGAGTTCTCTTTGCCGTCATGATCACACAAGGCCGCATTCTGTATGGCTACGAAGCCGCCGGCTTCTCTCGGTACACCACCTTCGATCTGCTCGCTCTCCTGGGTGTCTACTTGGCGTTGCTCGGTCGTCGACGTGTACATGACGCCGGCCCTTCGGCCACGAGCCTCGGGAGTTCGCCATCGACCTGGCGCCGACCGGACCGTCAAGCAGGAGGTGGGCGGTGGGACCGGGTTCTCCTCCCCTGGGCGCGCGTCGTCGTGCTGTCGGCCATCGTCGTCCAGGTGCCACTGGGGATCTACAACGGGGTCCATGGGGCGAGGACCGACCATGCCAACGACATCGTGGCGGCCGCCACGCTCCGGAATATCGATCACGTCTCGGACACCGAGCTGATCCGAGGCCTCATCGTGTCCAAGCCGCCATCATGGATTCGGGAGCAGGCCAAGACGCTCGAAGAGCATCGCCTGAACGTCTTCGCCAACGGCTAGGTGACCGCTGCGCACACTGACGACGGACCCGCATCGGTCGGGTCAGCGTTGGGCGGCGCGCCGCTGCCTTCTGACCCCGTCGAGCACCAGGGCGGTGGCCAGTCCGGCGACCGCCAGGACACAGAGGATGATGCCGACACTGAACGTCGTCGGCCAGTAGTGGAGCTCCACCAGATGGCGCCCGGCGGGTATGCGGGCCTGGAGCATCACCCCGGCGTAGCTCTCCAGTGTCAGGGGCTTGCCGTCGATCGATGCGTGCCACCCGGGGAAATCGGTGAGTCGCAGCCGGAGCACTTGTGGAGTGGCCGACCGGGTGACCAACTTCCAGTTGGCCGGGTCGTGGTGGGTCACGGCGACCGGTGTGCCGTCGGCGCCGTCGGCCGGCAGACTCCCGTCGGCCAGGAGCGGGGTGAGCGTAGCCGGATAGGCACCGGGCACATGGTAGAGATCCTCGTTCCCCACCCGACCCACCAGGGTGGTTCCCGCCGGTCCGGCGACGCCGGCCGATTCGAGGATGTAGGCCACGCCGTACTGGCGGGCCTGGGAGACCGTGGTCAGTGCCGGGCAGTAGTCATTGGCAGCCGGATCGCCGGCCGGCCGGTGAGCCAGGGACTCGAAGGCGCTGAAGTAGGAACGGGGCACCATCGGGTCGTACAGGGCGAGCTGGTGGACGGAGAACACGGAGTTGACGTCGGGATGGATTCCCAGCCCGACGCAGAAATAGCCCGGATTCGGGCCCCAACCGACCAGCGAGGATCCGACCTCTTGTTGCAGCTCGCTCACGGGCGGCGTGGTGGCGAAGAACGTGGCGCTCGAGGAGAACAGGGGAGCACCGGCCACCACTAAGAAGGCGGTCTGGCAGAGCAGCAACGCCAACCCGGCCACCATCCCGGCGCGGAGACGGAACCGGCGGGCGGTACCGTCGTCCGGGCGGCCGGCCCGTCGGTACGCCAGGACCGATCCGAAGGCCACCACCAGCCCCACCCCGACCTCGATGGCCGGCCACACGAAGCTGTGCGACCGGATCCTCCTGTCCACCGCCGAGAGTCCGGGGACGGTGGCGAGGTACAGCACCACCAGCCCCACCCCGGCGGCGGCGAAGCCGGCGCCGGTCCACTGCCAGACCCGCGTGCGCCCGCTTCGGACCAGGGCGTCGACCCCGACTCCGGCCAGCATGGCCAGGGCGAAGGCCATCGGCAGGAGCGATCGGGTCCACCCCACCGATCCGAAGAACGGCAAGGCGTCCATGATCGAGATGAGGAAGGGGATGAACACGACCCCACCGGTGACCAACGCCACGGCGGTGAGCGCCACGACTTCGGGCCGCCGACGGCGCATGACGACCGCCACCACCGCCACCACCACGGCGATCACTCCCACGTACGCCGGCAGGTAGAAGTAGCCGTCGGCATCGAACCTCGCACTGCCGACGATGGGAAGGCCGTCATAGCCCTGGAACACCACGTGCAGCAGGTTCTCGACCGGGAGCGCCACCACCCCGGCGGTCTTGCTGTGCAACGATCCGGAGAATACCTGCAGGCCGGGCAGCGCCAGGGGGGCGGCCAGCGCTCCCCCGGCGATGGCCCCGACGACCAGGTCGCCGGCGGGTCGAAGCATGGCACCGGCCCCGCTGCGCACTGCGGTGTGCACCAGGAGCGCCGCCACGAAGACGACGAGGGCGAACGCCAGCACCGAGAAGACCTCGGGCTGTCCGGCGTAGAGGGCGAGGGCCACCACCAGCGCGAAGAAGGCCACGGCCCGGACCCGGGTCTGGCCGCGCACGATCAGCAGCGCGGCCGCGAACATCCAACCGGCCCACGAGAACACCGATGCGTGTGGCCATCCGAGCCAGCCGACGAAGGGCCCACTGAGTTCGAACCCCGTGGCCGCCATGGCGCATCCCACCACTCCGAGGTGGAGCAACCGACCGAGGAAGTAGGCCCCGGTACCGGCCACGACCACCGTGACCACGATGCCCACCGTGTAGGCGTACTGGACCGGCACGAGATAGCCGACCAGGGCCGGAAGGCCGAACGGTGCCGACTGCCAATTGAAGGCGAGCGGCATCCCGAGGCCGCTGTAGGGATTCCACAGCGGGAGCTGGCCGTGGTGGACCTGGGTCCAGGCCAGGGTGGTCCAGGGCATCATCGACGCCACCTGGTCCCCGGTCCATGTGTTGTGAGGCACCACCCCGGGCTGCTGGAGGAGCCCGTCCTGGGCCAGCAGGTCGAACGGACCGAGATGGGAACCGTGGATCAGGGCGGGGACGACCAGCACGACCCCGGCCACCATCACGTAGGCCAGGCCCACCACGTCGGGCATGGCCCGACTCCAACGGGAGCGGTCCCCGGTGGCCGGGTGACCGGGATCCCTAGGCACCGGACCGCACCTCGTAGACGGTGGCGCACCCGAAGTGGTGCACCGAGCGCAGGATCGGTGCGAGGGGGATGCTCAGATCGGCATGGCTGCCACAGTCCGAGAGCAGGAAACGGGCCCCGGTGGACTTCACGAACTCGACGGCGGCCGGGGTGGGGAGGTCGCCGGAGAACAGCCGGCCGGCGGTTCCGAGCCTCGCGAAGAAGTCGGGCGTCCACGACAGCGCACCCAGCCAGGTGTTCCGATCGGTCTCGGCGGGGATGGTCTGTCCCAGATAGAACGGCGTCAGGACCCCGCCGGGGGTCGGGTCGTTCTTCAGGTAGTGCAGGGCATCGAACTCGTCCGGGGTGATCAGGGCCGGTTGGGGGCCGAGGACCCCCGTCGATTGGACACCCCACACCGCGTGCAACTCTTGGATGCCCGAAGGAATCACCAGAGCCAGCACCACCACCGAGGCGACGATCGCCATGGCCCGCCTGGGGAATGCCGTACCGATCCGCCGCGCTCCGGTCACGGCCAGCACGGCGAAGGGGATGCTGAGCCCGTCCAGTGAGTGCAGGGGGAACGTTCCCACGTGCCCGAAGTAGATGGCCAGATACTGGACCAGGGCGATGAGCGGCCACAGTCGGATGGCCAGCTCATGGAAGGTGACCTTCGGCGGCCGGTAGGCGAAGGCCGCCAGGATCCCCAGGGGGGCCAGGGACAACAGGATCGACTGCCAGGGCAGGTACGGCAACACGGTGAGGTTGGCGTGGTTGGCGACCGCCCACGTCCAATCCACGTGGCTGAGCACCGTGTAGTAGACGAGGGGGGCCGCGGTGGCCGTCACCATGGCCACCGGTAGGGCGAGATGGCCCCGCTCCCCCCGCAGGCGGAGCAGCAGTTCGGTCAACACCACCATCCCGATCAGCGTGGCGGCCTGCCAGGGTTGCAGCCAGGCGCACACCAGTCCCAGCAGAGGTGCAACCACCCCGACCCGGTGCATCCTCCGATCGCGCTCGTAGGCCAGGAGGGCGAAGACGAAGACCCCGACGGCAATCGCCGTGAAGGGATAGCCCCACAGATAGATCACGGGCCAGATCTCGGTGTCGATCGACTGCAGCAGTGAGGCATGCGCCCAGTGGGTGAGGTGGGCGCCGTTCACCAGGACCCAGGCAGGTGAGAGGTAGAAGAGGCAGAGAACCAGCGCGATGCGCCGACTCCACAGGCCGCCGATCGAGGCACGCACGTAGCGACGCGACCCGGCGAACAGCACCACGACGGCTACCGGCTCCCACACCAGGTAGGCCCAACCGGGTGTCATCCCCCATCGGACCAGCAGCCCGGAGACGGCGATGCCCGGGTGGAGGTAGTCCGAAGGAGATGCCCCGATGGTGAAGGGATCAGAGATGAACACGTGGCGCGCCGACACGGCGATCCATCCGAGGTAGTTCATCTGATCAGCCACATAGGGGCCGTCGGTGCCGGTCCAGATCCGGTTCGCCGTCTGATGGGTGATGAAGCCGACCATCACCCAGACCGACAGTGCCGCCAGCACGGCCAGCACGCCCCAGTCGAAACCGTCCAGGCGACGGTTCCGACGAGCCCCCCCGGAACGATCCATGTCAGATTTTGTCATCTTCGGGCAGGCGGCGGATGTCGTAGCGTACTCTGACAGCGCGGACGGAGACTGTGGAGCAGGGCGGAGACTGCGTGACGTCCGGACGCCCGAGTCCACACCACGCCCGGCACAAGCACCCGCGACACTCCTACCGCCGGGGACGTACTCGACGGCCCTCGGGCGCCGGTGAGGCGCTCCGATCGGTCCGGTCAGGTCGCGGGGCTTCGCCAGCCGATGTACCGCTACGCCGGCGTGTGAGTCACGGGTGGTGCCTTCCGTCCCCGGCCGGAGGGCCGGCCTACCAACCGGTAACGGCGGCGGCCACGATGAGGCCGGCCACGACCACCGGCAGCAGGCCCAACTCGATCCAGCGCTCCACCGGGCCGCAGGTCAGCCTGCGCCTGACGTCGTCGCTCACGATCACCTTGTCCATCGCCGACCGACACTAGGTCGTCGCCCCCGGGGCGACGACCTCCTCAAGGATGAATCTGGCCCACCCGCTCCTCATCCTCAAGTCGGATCACCGGGCCGGAAATGCCCCGCTAGCTGGGGAAACGGGCGCACACCGTGTTCCCACGGGCCGACAACCGGGGGATACGCTCGTTGGAGAGCGAGCGCGGAGGACATGCCGTGAGCACCACGATCGATGTGAGCCAACCCCATCGGGGCCCCGCACGGGCCCCGGGGCATGACCCGACGACGGGACCCGACGGCGGCTTGTTCGCGGTGGCACGACGGGCAGTGCACGCGCACACCGTCCTGGCCGACTCTGTGTTGGTGCTGGCGCTGCTCACCGTCTCGACGGCGTGGCTGGCCAACTCCCCCTTCGCCGGACGCGACGCTGCGCTGGTGCAGGCGGCCCTCATCGTGCCGCTCGCCTGGCGGAGGGTCCATCCCTCGGGCGTCTTCGTCGTCGTGAGCGGCGTCGCGTTGATCCAGCTCCTGCTGAGGATCCAGTTGATCGGTGATGTGGCCCTGCTGGTGGCGCTGTACACGGTGGCCGTGCACGAATCGCGGGCCCGGGCCGCCTGGGCCACGGCCGTGCTGGAACTCGGCGCTGTACTGGCGGCCATCCGGTGGCAGCCGGCCGGCACCGTGCCACGCTCACTCCTGTTCTTGTCGGCCACGGTGGTCGCCGCACTGTTCGCCGGACTGACGGTGGCGTCCGGGAGCAGGTACCTCGCCTGGTTGGCCGAGCGGGCCGAGCGACTCGAGCTCGAGCGTGACCAGCAGGCGACGATCGCTGCCACCGCCGAGCGAACGCGGATCGCCCGGGAGATGCACGACATCATCTCGCACAGCCTCTCCGTCGTCATCACCTTGGCCGATGCGGCGTCGGTCGTGAACACAACGGATCCCGCCCGTGCCGCCGGGGCGATGGCGCAGGTCTCCGAGGTGGGGCGGCAGGCCCTGGGTGACATGCGTGCGCTGATCGGCGTCCTCCGCACCAACGAGCCGGCGGCCGAGCTCGCCCCCCAGCCCGACCTCGGCCAGCTCGACGTGCTCCTCGACCGGTTCCGCGCCACAGGGCTCTCGGTCGAGTTCCGTACTGAAGGAACGGTGGTCCCGCTCGGGCCGGGCACCGAACTGACCATCTACCGGGTGATCCAGGAATCGCTGACCAACACCCTCAAGCACGCCAGAGCCGACCGCGCCCGCGTGACCATCGGGTACGGAGCCTCGACGGTCGAGGTCCGGGTGGTCGACAACGGCCGGGCCGCTCCCCGTTCGCAGAGCGCGGGACACGGTATCGAAGGCATGAAGGAGCGGGTGGCGCTCCATGGCGGCACGCTGCGCGCCGGCCCCGCCGTAGAAGGTGGCTGGATCCTGACCACGACACTCCTCTCCGGTCACCACCCGGTGCCCGCATGACCATCTCGGTGCTGCTGGTCGACGACCAACCCCTCCTCCGGAGCGGCTTTCGCATGATCCTCGAGGCCGAGGACGATCTCGTCGTCGTCGGTGAGGCCGGTGACGGTGACGAGGCGGTCACCCTGGCCGAGGTGGCGTCTCCGGACGTCGTCCTGATGGACATCCGGATGCCGAACACCGATGGCATCGAGGCCACCCGTCGAATCGTGGCCGAGGACCCCGGCGTACGCGTCCTCGCCCTCACGACCTTCGATCTCGACGAGTACGCCTTCGGCGCCATCAGGGCCGGAGCCAGCGGGTTCCTCCTGAAGGACGTACGCCCTGGCGAGTTGGCAACCGCCATCCGCGCCGTCGCCACGGGGGATGCGGTGGTGTCGCCCCGGGTGACCAGGCGGCTGCTCGAGGAGTACGCCCGGCGGACCAGGGGCGATACCGACCAGGTCGGCGACCGGTGCCCCGAGCTGTCGGAGCTCACCGACCGTGAGCGGGACGTGCTCGATGCCATGGCCCGCGGTCTGTCCAACGCGGAGATCGCCGAGCAGCTGTACGTCTCCGAGGCGACGGTGAAGTCCCACGTGGGCCGGATCCTCTCGAAGCTCGGGCTCCGCGATCGGGTGCAGGTGGTCGTCCTCGCCTACGAGATCGGCCTCGTCCGACCCGGCATCGACTCCTGACGCGGCGCGTGGACGAGAACACACAGCGGAGTAGGGCGGCGGCGCTCATCGACCGGGTCTTCCCCGAGCCGATCGCCGCCAAGGTACCCGAGATCACCCTGTTGTTCTGGGTGATCAAGATCCTGACCACTGCCGGAGGCGAGGCGACTTCCGACTATCTCTCGTTGCGCAATCACGTGATCGGCGGGGCCATCGAGATCCTGCTGGTCGTCCTGGGGCTCTGGTTCCAGTTCCACTCCCGGCGCTATGCCGCCGCCGCCTACTGGTTCCTGGCGCTGGCCATCGCCACGTCGGGCACCGGCGTGTCCGACACCATGCACCTCACCTTCGGCATTCCCTACGCCGGGACGACGTGCTTCTGGGCGGTCGTCCTCGGCGCCATCTTCTGGCTCTGGCACCGGAGCGAGCGGACACTGTCGATCCACAGCATCGTGACGCGCCGACGGGAGGTGTACTACTGGGCCACGGTCTTTGCCACCTTCGCCCTCGGCACCGCGCTCGGTGACCTGACGGCGACCACCTTCGGACTGGGCTACCTGGCCTCCGGGGTCGCCTTCACCGTCCTCATCGTGATCCCCGCAGTGGCCTGGCGATTCCTCGGGCTCAACGAGGTGGTCGCCTTCTGGTTCGCCTACGTCGTGACCCGGCCCCTCGGCGCCTCCTTCGCCGACTACTTCAGCAAGCCCCACGCCGTCAGCGGGCTCGCCTTCGGCGATGGGCCGACCGCCGTCGTCCTGAACCTCGCCGTTGTCGTCCTCGTCTCCTACCTGGTCATCACCCGCAACGACATCCAGCCGCCGACGGCAGCCGAACGTCCCGATGGCACCGGCCCGTCCACCCAGTCGTCAACCGCCTAGTCCTCACGAGGAGCCTTCCGTGCCCCAGTCAACCCTGCTCGACGATCTCATGCGATGGACCCGGATCGACTTCGCACCCTCGCATCGGCCGCCATCGGCCTTGCGGGTGGTGATTGCCACCATCGTCTCGCTCGTGGGGTCACTCGTCGCCGACGCGGTACTCGTCGCCATCGGGACCCGGGTGTTCCCCACCACCAAGGGCTATGTGCACTTCCAGTTCTCCGACTACGGCAAACTGACGGTCATCGGGGTGCTCATCGCCTGTGTCGCCTGGCCCGTCGTCGCCAGGGTGTCGTCAGCGCCACGATGGCTGTTCTTCCGCCTGGCCATCCTCGTGACGCTGGTGCTGTGGCTCCCCGACCTCTACATCCTGCATCAGGGTCAATCGGGCCAGGCGGTGGCCGTACTCATGGTGATGCATCTGGCCATCGCCCTGGTCACCTACAACGCCCTCGTCCGCATCGCCCCCGTGCAGCCCCTCCGCCGCCCCGTCGGGACCGTGACGGACTGAGCAGGAGTCCGGCCGGATCCTGCTGCCGGGGGCCCTTTCATCGTCCGGTGACCGACCGTAGCTTGACCGACCGGACCCGGATGGGTGGCCGCCGGGATGGACAGCAGGTCACGGTGCGGGCGACTGACGGCCGTGCTCGCCCGGGGACGCCCTTGCTCGCCTGGGGACGCCCGTGCCCGGTCCGGCGTCCCACCCGGGTGCCCGACCAGGCGTGCCTCGGCGCTTCCAGGCGTGCCTGGGCGTACCCCGGCGTGCCCGGGTGGGCCCGGGTGGCTCCAGGCGTGGCCCGCCGCCAGGAATCCCCCGCTCGCTCACGAGAGGCCCGACCCTTCACGCCTCGCGCGCTTGGTCCCTGAGCCGACCGGGTAAGTTCTTTCTGCTGGCGGGTGCCTGATCCACGGGCGGTCCGCCGACCACCGCCGCCGAGGTGTCGTGGAGGGAGCGGAGATGACGGACCTGTTGATCGGCCTGGACGACCAGACGCTCACGGACCGGTTCGTCGCCACCAGGGCCCTGACCGAGTCGCTGTCGGCGCCACTGTCGGCGGAGGACCAGACTGTCCAGTCGATGCCGGATGTCAGTCCGACCAAGTGGCATCGGGCCCACACGACCTGGTTCTTCGAGACCTTCCTCCTCGAGCCGCGGCAACCGGGCTACCGGCCGTTCAACCCCGAGTACGGATACCTCTTCAACTCCTACTACGAAGGGATCGGTCCGCGGTACCCCCGACCCGATCGAGGCCTGGTGTCCCGGCCGGGCATCGCCGAGATCGCCGAGTACCGGATCTGCATCGACCGGGACATGGGCCGGCTGCTCGAGGACCCGGGCAGCGAGTCCACGATGGGGCTCGTCGAGCTCGGCATCCAACACGAGCAGCAGCACCAAGAGCTGCTCTTGATGGACATCAAGCACGTGCTCTCCCGCAATCCCCTGCTTCCGGCGTACGACACCGTGTGCCTGCCGGCACCGGGCACCCCGTCACCGGTCGGGTGGGACAGCCATGGCGAGGGGACGTACGACATCGGCCACCAGGGATCGGGCTTCAGCTTCGACAACGAGCACCCGCGACACCGCGTCTATCTCGCCGACTTCTCGATGGCCAACCGCCCGGTCACCGGCGGCGAGTGGATCGAGTTCATCGACGACGGCGGCTACCACCGCCCCGAGCTCTGGCTGTCCGACGGGTGGGCCACGGTGATGGCCGAGGAGTGGGAGAGTCCGCTCTACTGGATACCGGCGGACGGCGGGTGGCGGGAGTTCACCCTCGGCGGACCGATCGACGTCAACCCGGCCCAGCCGGTCTGCCACATCAGCTACTACGAGGCCGATGCCTTCGCCCGCTGGGCCGGATACCGGTTGCCGACCGAGATCGAGTGGGAGGTGGCGGCCTCCCCCCTGCCCGTCGAAGGCCACTTCCTCGATCGGGGCCGCCTGCATCCGAGCCCGGTGACCGGGCCGGTGCCGGCCGCGGAGGCCGGACCGGGCAACGGCCCGTTCGGCAACGTGTGGCAGTGGACCTCCTCCTCCTACAGCCCCTACACGGGGTTCGAGATCGCCCCCGGGGCCGTCGGCGAGTACAACGGCAAGTTCATGGTCAACCAGTACGTGCTCCGGGGAGGCTCGTGTGTGACGCCGCCGGGCCACGTGAGGGCCTCTTACCGCAACTTCTTCCCCCCGTCCGCCCGCTGGGCCTTCTCCGGACTGCGACTGGCCCGCAACTACTGACGGGGGCCATCCCCTTGTCTCCACCATCCGCCCTAGGGAGCCCATGACCATCGCCATCCCCCCCACCATCGACGTCCACCTGACCGCTGACGACCTGCGCGCCTCGATGGAGCGTGACGTCCGTTCCGGACTCACCGGCGTGCCCAAGCAGCTGCCCCCCGTCTACTTCTACGACGATCGCGGCAGCAGGCTGTTCGACGAGATCACCCGGCTGCCCGAGTACTACCCGACCCGGGCCGAGCGGTCCATCCTCGACGCCCGGGCCAAGGACATCGCCCAGAGCTCCGACGCCGACACCCTGGTCGAGCTGGGGGCCGGGACGTGCGACAAGTCGCGCCTGCTGCTCGACGCCATGCAGTCCAACGGGCGCCTCGAACGGTTCGTCCCCCTCGACGTCAGCGACACCACCCTGTGGGAGGCCGCCACCGCCGTCGCTGAGGAGTACCCGGGTCTGGTCGTGCACGCCGTGGTGGCCGACTTCCACGCCCACCTCGACATCCTCCCGGCGGACGGTCGTCGCCTGTTCGCCTTCCTCGGGGGCACCATCGGGAATCTCGACCCCGCGCAGCGCGGGGCCTTCCTCCGCGGGCTGGCCGGCGTGATGGCCGACGGCGACCACTTCCTGCTCGGCACCGACCTGGTCAAGGACCGGGGCCGCCTCGTCCGGGCCTATGACGACGCCGCCGGCGTGACCGCCGAGTTCAACCGGAACGTGCTCCACGTCCTCAACCGCGAGCTCGGTGCCGACTTCGACCCCGAGAAGTTCACCCACGTGGCCCGCTGGAACGAGGAGGACCAGCGGATCGAGATGTGGCTGCGCTCGGACGAGGACCAGCGGATCCGGGTCGGCGACCTCGGTCTCGACGTCTCGTTCGGGTCGGGCGAGGAGATGCTGACCGAGATCAGCACCAAGTTCTCGGCGGAGGCCCTCGAGTCCGAGCTGTCGGATTGTGGGTTCGAGGTCGAGGCCATGTGGCCGTCGGAGGGCGACGACTTCCTCCTGACCATGGCCCGCCCGAGCTGACGGTCGGCCGACCCCTCGGGCCGGTCACCGCCGGCCACCGCCGGTCAACCCCCGAGCAGGTCCTTGACCGCGTCCCCGATGGCCCGGTGGAAGGTCGGGTACGCGTAGATCATGTGCCGGAGCGCCATGGTGGGCACCTCGGTGTGGACGGCCAGGGCGAGGAGGCCGAGGACCTCACCGCCCCAGGGTCCGACGGACGTGGCACCGACCAGGACGCCCCGGTCGGCATCCTCGACCAGCTTGATGAACCCCCGGTTGCCCGCCTTGTGGATCCAACCCCTGGTCGACGAGGGCACCTCGGCCCGTCCCACCCGGACCCGGAGGCCCCGGTCCCGCGCCCCGCGTTCGGTGAGACCCACCGAACCGATCTCCGGGTCGGTGAAGGTCACCCGGGGCACGGCCCGGTAGTCGGCGGGGACCACCTCGTTCCCGAGGATGGCGTTCACCACGATGTCGGCCTGGTACATCGAGACGTGGGTGAACGCGCCCTTGCCGGTGGCGTCCCCGACCGCCCACAGCCCCTCCACCCCCTCCACCCTCAGGTGGTCGTCGACGGGGAGCACGCGGGCCGAGGGGTCGAGACCGACGGACGCCACGTTGAGCTGGGCCAGGTCGGCCCGGCGTCCGGCGGCGACGAGCAACCGGTCGGTCACCACCGGCTCTCCCTCGGCCAGGGCGACGGCGAACCGGTGGCCGTCATGGTGGACCGACTCGATCTCCACGCCGGTGCGGACCACGATGCCCTCGGCGCCGAACACCTCGGTCAGCAGGTCGGCGGACTCCGGCTCCTCGGGGCCCACCAGGGACGGGGACACCTCGAGCACGGTGACGTCCGAGCCGAACCGTCGGAACACCTGGGCGAGCTCGACCCCGATGGCCCCACCCCCGAGCACGGCCAGGCTCGCCGGCACCTGCTCCGCCTCGATCGCCTCCCTGTTGGTCCAGTAGGGCGTGTCGGCCAGGCCGGCCACCGGCGGGATCGATGCCCTCGTCCCGATGTTGACCACCACGGCCCGGTCGGCCTCGAACACCCGCTCTCCGACGGCCACGGTGCGGGCACCCTCGAGGCGGCCCCAGCCCCGCACGAAGCGACCCCCCTTGCCCTCGAAGCGTTCGACGGCGACCGCATCGTCCCAATTGTCGGTGGCCTCCTCGCGGATGCGCCGGGCCACCGGGGCCCAGTCGGCCTCCACCTGGGAGTTCCCGGCCATGCCCGGCACCCGGCGGGCCTCGGCCAGCAGGTCGGAGGCACGGATCATCATCTTGGACGGCACACAGCCCCAGTAGGGGCACTCGCCGCCTACCAACTCGCCATCGATCCCGACCACGTCGAGGCCGGCCGTCGCCAACCGCTCGGCCACATCCTCGCCACCGGGGCCCATGCCGACGACGATCACATCCGCACGCTCGCTCACGCTCCGCTCCTCCGTCTCGATCCGATGGCATGGACCGGACCCGTGCGGACCCGTCGCCAGCCGTGCCGGTCACCCGGCACCCTCCGGTTCTATCCCACCGGTGGGCCCGCCAAGCATGTCGAGCCGGTCTGGGCCGGCCGGATGGGCCCCGTCGTGCCCCCCGGGGGCCGGGCGGCCACCGGCAGTGGCCCGGGGAACACACGCCGCCCCGACGGGGTTGAACGGCCTATGACGATACGAGCGACATGGAACGGCACCGTCCTGGCCGAGAGCGACCGGACCGTCGTCGTGGAGGGGAACCACTACTTCCCCGCCGACGACGTCCTCAGCGAGTACTTCGAGCCCAGCGAGACGCACACCCACTGCCCCTGGAAGGGTGAGGCCAGCTACCGCAGCGTGGTGGTGGAGGGCGCCCGCAACGACGACGCCGCCTGGTTCTATCCGGAGCCAAAAGAGGCGGCGAAGGAGATCACCGACCGCGTCGCCTTCTGGAAGGGTGTCACCGTCGAAGAGGTCTGAGCCGACCGACCGGCTCAGCGGGACCCGTTCGATCGCTGTCGGGCCACGTCGAAACAGGCGATGGCGCCGGCGGTCGACACGTTGAGCGACGACAGGGAGCCGTGCTGGGGAATGGCGGCCAGGGCGTCGCACCGTTTCCTGGTGAGACCGGCCAATCCGCTGCCCTCGGAGCCGAGCACGAGGGCCACGGGCTGGTCGCCGAGCGGAAGCTCGTAGAGGGACTGCCGGGACTCCCCCACCAGGCCGACCGTCCAGACCCCGAGACCGGTCAGGCGCTGGAGCGCGGCCGGCACCCCGGCCACCAGGGCCATGGGCAAGTACTCGATGGCCCCGGCCGCCACCTTGGCCACGGTCGGGGACAGGTGGGCCGATCGATGCCTGGGGAGCACCACTCCGGTGACCCCGGCGCACTCGGCACTCCGCAGGAGCGCACCCATGTTGTGCGGGTCGGTGATGCCGTCCAGCACCAGCAGGAAGGGCACGCGCCCGCGGCGGTTCGCTCCGGCCATGGCCTCGAGCGGTGTCTCCTCGACCGGTCGGGCCAGTGCCACCACGCCCTGGGGGGCTTCGGTCCGGGCCAGCGATTCGAGCCGGCGACGTGACACGTGCTCCACCCGGACGCGGCGGGTGGCCGCCAGGGACTCGATCTCGTCGAGGATGGCGGCGGCGTCCATCCCCTCGGCCATCGCCACCGAACGGACGGGACGTCGGTTGGCGACCAGCAGCTCGCGGACGGCCTGGCGCCCCTCGACCTGATCACCCCCGAGACCGACGGTGTCGTTGCCGCGACGGCCCACCGGGCCACTGCGGGCGCCCCCCCTGTCGCCCCCGCCGCGGGAGGACGCCGCCCCCCGGTCCGCGGCACGTCCCGACTTGTGGGACGGAACTCCCCGCCGGCCCGGCTTCCCGGACCGGCCCGTGGCCGCCCGGGGCGACCCGGGGCGACCCGATCCCTGGCGACCGCGACCGGGTCTGCCCGGGGCTCCGCCGGCTCGGGCCGGGCTCATCGGGTCCCGCCTGACTGGCCGCCCCGAGGCCGTCGCGTCATGAGCACGACCGCCGTGCAGCCGATCCCCTCGGCGCGCCCGAGCGCACCCAGGCCCTCGGCCCGGGTGGCCTTGACGTTGGCCGGAGCGCCGAGGGCGCCGGTCAGTCGCTCCGCCATGGCCCCGACGAAAGGGGCGAGTCTGGGCCGTTCGGCCACCACGGTGCAGTCGGCGTTGACCGGGTCCCACCCGGCTTCCCGAGCCAGCGCCACCATGCGGGTGAGGAGATCGATGCTGTCGGCACCCCTCCACGCCGGGTCGTCGTCCGGGGCGTGTCTGCCCAGGTCCCCGAGCCCCGCCGCCCCGAGCACGGCGTCGGCCACGGCATGGGCGACGACATCGGCGTCACTGTGACCCTCGAGGCCGCACGTCCCGTCGCCGGTGATCACCACGCCGCCCAGCACCAGGGGCCGCGACGGGTCACCGGAGAACCGGTGCACGTCGATGCCCTGGCCCATCCGGAGCGGCGGGAGGTCGACGGCCCCTGCTCGGCCCTCCGTCGCGCCCGTGGTCACCGGCCCGCCCCGTCGAGGAGCCTCTCGGCCACGGCGAGGTCCTCGGGCCTCGTGATCTTCACGTTGCGGATGTCACCGGGCACGGTGCGCACGGTAGCGCCCAGGAGCTCGAGCAGCCCGGCGTCGTCGGTGGCCTCCCCGGAGGAGGCGTGCGCGGCGCGCAGCGCTGCCGCCTCGAATGCCTGGGGTGTCTGGACGGTGACCAGGCCCTCCCGGTCGATCGTCGACTGCACGACCTCCCCCGCCACCCGCTTCAGGGTGTCGGCAACGGGCAGCACCGGGATGGCCCCGGCGGCGCGCCCCGAGTGCACCACGTCGACCACGACCTCGAACAGGGAGACGGGGGCCAGGGGTCGGGCGGCGTCGTGGACCACGATGACGGCCGCTTCGTCGGGCACGGCGGCCAGGCCGGCCCGAACCGACGCCGCTCTCGTCTCACCACCGGCCACCGTCCGGTCCGCTCCCCACCCGGGCCACGGGTCACCGGCGGCCGACGATCGACCGACATCCTCACCGGAGGTCGGCGGCACCACCAGCACGACGCCGTCGGCCACCGACCGGGCGGTCTCCACGGACCATTCCACGACCGCACGCCCTCCGAGCTGGAGGAATTGCTTGGGCGCACCGAACCGCCGGCCGGACCCACCGGCGACGACGATGACCCAGACGGATCCCGTTCGGCTCAGGGAAGCGCCTCGTTGAGCCGGACCTCGGCTGCCTCCTCGTCGACGCCCAGCGCGAAGGTCAGCTCGGAGACCAGGATCTGGCGGGCGCGGCTGAGCATGCGCTTCTCGCCGGCGGACAGGCCCTTGTCCTTGTCCCGGATGGAGAGGTTGCGGACCACCTCGGCCACTTGGTAGATGTCCCCCGAGCGGAGCTTCTCGGAGTGGTTCTTGTACCGCCGCGACCAGTTGGTCGGCATCCGTGCCTCCTTCTTTCGGAGCACGGCGAACACCTCTTCGACCTCTTCGTCGTTGATCACCTCGCGAAGGCCCACACCTTCGGTGTTGTCGGCCGGGACCATGAGCGTCAGGTCCCCGTAGGCCAGGCGGAGCACGAGGTACTCCTGCTTCTTGCCGAAGGCCTCTTTGGTCTCCCGTCGTTCGACTACTGCCGCGCCGTGGTGCGGATAGACGACCTTGTCACCGATGTCGAACACCGTTCCTCCTGGCGTTTCTGCTGGTCCCGGGGCTGGTTCGCTTCATCGGAACCGCGTAGGCGAAGCATGTAATGGTACACGGTGGTGGCGCCCGCCCGGACCGGGCGCATCGACAGCGGTGGCGGAAGCCACCGTTCCCGTCGCCGGGGCGGCCACCCCGACGGCGGCCGCGACGGGTCCGCCTACTGGTAGCGCTCGAAGATGCTGGCCTCGGCCAGCCGGGCCAGGCCGTCCTTGACCGAGTGGGCACGCGCCTGGCCGACACCGTCGACCTGCTCGAGCTCGCCCAGCGATGCCCGCATGATCTGCTGGAGGTTGACGAACCGGTCCACGATGCGCTCGATGATGGCGTCGGAGAACCGGGGCAGTCGGTAGAGCAGCCGGTAGCCGCGGGGCTCGACCCCCGACTCGGTGTCGTTGAACGCCCCGGGGAGGCCGAGGATCTCGGCCACCCGGCTGGCATCGGACAGTTCGTCCGGCGTGAGGTCCGCCAGCTGGTTGATGGCGTGACGGACCGACGACAGGCGGTCCGACTTGACCGGCGGCTTGGCGCAGTAGTCGCGGACGACCAGGTGGAGCGTGCCGGCGACGCCGTCGATCAACTCGGCGGACTGGAGCCCGACCAGTCGTCCGTCCTCACCCAGCTCGACCAGGTACCCCTCCACCTCCCCGGCGATCCGGAGCACCATCTCCGCCGCCTGCACCACCGACACCACGTCCCCGACCGACACGGTGTCCTCGACCTCGAGGACGGAGAGCCCGTTGAGGGCCACGTCGAACCGGTTGCGGAAGTGCTGCATGGTCGCCAGGGCCTGGTCGGTGCGGTCGTGGAGCCAACCGGTGGGCTGCACGGTGTGCTTGTGGTCGTTCCGGTAGACGGCGATCACCGACATGGCCGCCGAGACCGACAGGACCGGGACGTCGATCGAACGGGCCACCCGCTCGGCCGTGCGGTGCCGGGTGCCCGTCTCGGAGGTCGGGATGGTCGCCTTGGGCATCAGGTGGACGTTGGCCCGGGCGATCCGCGAGGCGTCCGGCGCCAGGATGATCGCCCCGTCCATCTTGGCCAGTTCGGACAGCCGCTGCGGACTGAACTCGGCGTCCAGCAGGAATCCCCCCGAGCAGATGGAGAGCACGCCCGGGCCGTCGCCGACCACGACCAGGCCCCCGCGCTTGGCCCGCAGGATCCGGTCCAGTCCGTCCCGGAGGGGTTTGCCCGGAGCGACCATCGCCAGGGACTCGCTGAGTGGCGAACTCTGGCGGGCAGTCACAGGGGAATCGTACCCGCCGGACCAGGAACGGGGCTCAGCCAATCGGCCCGCAACCGAAGCGCGACACCGCCTCGAGCACCGTATCGACGCGGATCAGCTCGATTCCGGGCGGTCCCTCGGGGGTCGAGGCCGGCACGACCACCCGGGCGAACCCCAGCCGCGCCGACTCCTCGAGACGCCGCGGCAGGTTCGTCACCTGGCGGATCTCACCGGCGAGCCCCACTTCGCCGACGGCAGCCAGGTCGGCGGGCAGCGCACGCCCGGTGGCGGCCGAGGCCACGGCCAGGGCGACCGCCAGGTCGGCCGCCGGCTCGGTCACCCGGATGCCACCGGCCACCGAGGAGAACACGTCCATCGACAGGACCGGGAGTTCGGCATGCCGGCCGAGGACGGCCAGGGTCATCACCAGCCGGCCGCTGTCCAGGCCCACGACCGACCGCTTGGGCTGGGCCTGGCCCATGGGGGTCACGAGGGCCTGGAGCTCCACCATCAGGGTGCGCCGTCCCTGGACGGCGGGGAGCACGACCCCGCCCGGCACCCCGGTCAAACGGTCCCCCAGCAGGAGGCGGCCGGGGTCGTCGACTCGGTTGAGGCCCTGGTCGCCCATCTCGAACAGCCCGAGCTCGCCGGTGGGACCGAACCGGTGCTTGACCGCCAGGAGCAGGCGGAGCGAATGGTGGCGGTCGCCCTCGAAGCTCAGGACCGTGTCGACCATGTGCTCGAGGGCCCGGGGCCCGGCCAGCGAACCGTCCTTGGTCACGTGGCCGACCAGCACCGTTGCCACCTGCCGGGACTTGGCCAGGCCGACCAGCTGGTCGGCACACTCCCGCACCTGGGTGACGCTGCCCGGGACGCCGGTGGACCGGCGCTCGCCGAGCGTCGCCGGGCCGATGGCCACGGCCTGGATGGAGTCGATGACCACGAGGTCGGGCTCGGCCTCCACCACGGCGCTGATGACCGCACCGATGTCGGTGACCGACAGGATCAGCAGCCCGGGTGGGATCGGGCCCAACCGCTCGGCCCGCAGGCGAACCTGGTGGGCCGACTCCTCGGCGGAGACCAGGAGCACCCGGTGCCCGGCAGCGGCCCGTGCCGCCAGCACCTGGAGGAGCAGGGTGGACTTGCCGATGCCCGGCTCGCCGCCGAGGAGGGTGACCGACCCCGGGACCAGTCCACCGGAGAGCACGCGGTCGAACTCCTCCACGCCGGTGGGGACCGCCGCGGCCTCGGAGACGTCGACCGAGGCCAGGGGCACTGGCATCGAGGAGAGGTCGAGCGCGTCCACGGCCCGAACCAGGGGCCCGAGCTGGGCCTCCTCGACCAGGGTGTTCCACTCGCCGCAGGTCGGGCAGCGACCGGCCCAGCGGGCGGTCGTCGACCCGCAGTCGATGCAGCGGTGGCGCTTCGCCGTCTTGGCCATGGGACCGATGGTAGGGACTGGGTGTGACGTCCGGTGTGATCGTCGCCGGACCCCGGCGCGGTGGGAGATCGCCGGACCCCGGCGCGGTGGGAGATCGCCGGACGCGGATCACCCCACCGGAGGTCCGGTGGGGTGATGTCGCTGCAGTCCTATCGGGGCGGCCCCGTCGTGCCGTCCCGGAGTGTCAGTCGGCCGACGAGTCGGCGCCGGCCAGCTCCACCGGCGGCGGAGGCTCGACGCCCTCGATGGCGGTGAAGGTCAACTGCTGCTCGCCGGCGATCAGCGGGGGGGCGCCCTTCACGTCATAGGCCGCGGCGGCCTCCGGCGTGATGGTCTCGACGTCGACCACGATGGTCTCGCCGACCCGGAACTCCTTCCACAGGATGCGCTCGGACAACGGGTCCTCGACCATCTGCTGGATGGCACGGCGCAGCGGCCGGGCGCCCAGCTGGGGGTCGTAGCCCTTGTCGGCCAGCAGCTGCTTGGCCGGAGGGGTCAGCACGAGGCTCAGACCCTGCAGCTCCAGTTGGTTGGACACCCGCTGGATCATCAGGTCCACGATCTCGACGACCTCGACCTTCGACAGCTCGTGGAAGACCACGACCTCGTCGATCCGGTTGAGGAACTCGGGACGGAAGTGGGCCTTCAGCGCCTCGTTGACCTTGGTCTTCATGCGCTCGTAGGTGACCGCCTCCGACGTCTTGGCGAAGCCGACCGACGACTTGCGGAGATCGGCGGTCCCGAGGTTCGAGGTCATGATCAGCACCGTGTTCTTGAAGTCGACCGAGCGGCCCTGGGCATCGGTCAGCCGACCGTCCTCCAGGATCTGGAGCAAGGTGTTGAACACGTCGGCATGGGCCTTCTCGACCTCGTCGAAGAGGACCACGGAGAACGGCTTGCGGCGGACCGCTTCGGTGAGCTGGCCACCCTCTTCGTACCCGACGTAGCCGGGAGGGGACCCCACGAGTCGGCTGACCGTGTGCTTCTCCATGTACTCGGACATGTCGAGCTGGATGAGCGCGTCCTCGTCGTCGAAGAGGAACTCGGCCAGCGTCTTGGCCAATTCGGTCTTGCCGACACCGGTCGGCCCGAGGAAGATGAACGAGCCGCTCGGGCGCTTCGGGTCCTTCAGGCCGGCCCGCGTCCGACGGATCGACCGGGCGAGGGCGGCGATGGCCGGCTCCTGGCCGATGACCCGCTTGTGGAGTTCGTCCTCCATGCGCAGGAGCTTGGCCGTCTCCTCCTCGGTGAGCCGGTAGACGGGGATGCCCGTCCAGTTGGCCAGCACCTCGGCGATGACCTCCTCGTCGACGACGTCGAACAGATCGACGCCCTCGGCGCGCCACTCGGCCTCCATCGCCTCTTTGGAGTCCAGACGCTCCTTCTCCTGTTCGGCAAGCTTCTTCGCCTGCTCGAAGGCCTGCTTCTCGATGGCGGCTTCCTTGTCGGCCCGGAGCCTCGTGATGTCCTCTTCGAGCTTCTTGTAGGCCGGCGGTGTGGTCATCCGGCGGATACGGAGGCGGCTGCCGGCCTCGTCGATGAGGTCGATCGCCTTGTCCGGCAGGTAGCGGTCGGCCAGATAGCGGTCGGCCAGGTTGGCCGCGGCCACGAGGGCCTGATCGGTGATGGTCACCGCATGGTGCGACTCGTAACGGTCGCGCAACCCCTTCAGGATCTCGATGGTGAGGGCCACGTTGGGCTGCTCCACCTTGATCGGCTGGAAGCGGCGCTCGAGGGCGGCGTCCTTCTCCAAGTGCTTGCGGTACTCGTCGATGGTGGTGGCCCCGATGGTCTGCAACTCGCCGCGGGCCAGCATCGGCTTGAGGATGGACGCCGCGTCGATGGCGCCCTCGGCGGCACCGGCACCAACCAGGGTGTGGAGCTCGTCGATGAACAGGACGATGTCGCCGCGGGTGCGGATCTCCTTCAGCACCTTCTTCAGGCGCTCCTCGAAATCACCGCGGTAACGGCTGCCTGCCACCAGGGCCCCGAGGTCGAGGGTGTAGAGCTGCTTGCCCGTGAGCGTCTCGGGGACGTCGTCGGCGACGATGCGCTGGGCCAGGCCCTCGACGATCGCCGTCTTGCCGACGCCCGGCTCTCCGATGAGGACCGGGTTGTTCTTCGTGCGGCGCGACAGCACCTGCATGACCCGCTCGATCTCCTTCTCACGGCCGATGACCGGATCGAGCTTGTGGTCGCGGGCCAGCGCCGTCAGGTTGCGGCCGAACTGGTCGAGGACCGGCGAGCCCGTCGGGGCGTCGGAGGACTGCGAGCCGGGGGCGCCGGCACCGACCGACTCCTTGCCCTGATAGCCGGAGAGCAGCTGGATCACCTGTTGGCGGACCCGGGGGAGGTCGGCACCGAGGCTCTGGAGCACCTGGGCCGCCACGCCCTCACCCTCACGGACCAGTCCGAGCAGCATGTGCTCGGTGCCGATGTAGCTGTGGCCGAGTTGGAGCGCCTCACGGAGGGACAGCTCGAGGACCTTCTTCGCCCGGGGCGTGAACGGGGGCGAGCCCGTCGGCGCGGTGCCGGCCAGTCCGATTGTCTCTTCGACCTTCTCCCGGACGGCCTCCAACGAGACGCCCAGCGACTCGAGCGCCTTGGCCGCGACTCCTTCACCCTCGTGGATCAATCCCAGGAGGATGTGCTCTGTCCCAATGAAGCTGTGGTTGAGCAGCCGCGCCTCTTCCTGCGCAAGCACAAGAACTCGACGAGCTCGGTCTGTAAATCGTTCGAACACTCCACCGCCTCCATCCGCGGTCAGTAACTAACCGAAGTCTACAGGTGACGGTGCGCCCCGCACCCGCACAGTTTCCCTATTTTGGATTCCCTTTTCTCAGTCATCGGCAACCTGGCCTATCGTCTGTAGGAAGTGAACGTCGTAGAGCTCCTCGGGCTTCCCGCACTCGAAGATCAATTGAGACGCCTCGAGCCCCTGCTCGTCGAGTCGGTGATCACTGGTGACGGCTTCCTCGACGAGGTGACCACCCACCTGCTGTCAGCCGGCGGGAAGCGCCTCCGGCCGGTCCTCGCCCTGGCCACAGCCACTTCCGGCGTCCGCGACGCCTCCGAGGAGGACCTGTTGGGGGCGGTGGCGGTCGAGCTGGTGCACCTCGCCTCGCTCTACCACGACGACGTCATGGACGAGGCCACCGTGCGCCGGAACGTGGAGAGCGTCAACGCACGATTCGGGAACCTGGTGGCCATCGTCGCCGGCGACTTCCTGCTGGCCCGCTCGGCGGAGATCGCCGCCGGCCTCGGGACCGAGATAGCCGGCCTGCTGGCCGCCACGCTGGGTGAGCTCTGCCGGGGCCAGGTGGCCGAGGTGCACGACGCATTCCAGATCGCCAGGACCGAAGACAGCTACTCGAGCGCCATTGCCGGCAAGACGGCGTCGCTCATGGCGACCTCCTGTCGGATCGGGGCCCTGACCGGGAATCTCTCCCGTGGCCAGGTCGACGCCTACACGATGTTCGGTCGCTATTTCGGGATGATCTTCCAGGTCCGCGACGACATCCTCGACGTGATCGGGACCGAGGCCGAGCTGGGCAAGCCCGCCGGGCAGGACCTGGCGGAGGGCATCTACACCCTGCCGGTGCTGCTGGCCCTGGCCGACCCGGCCGTCGGTCCGGAGCTGCGACCGCTGCTCGGCCAGCCCCTCGGCCATCCCGAGCGGGACAAGGCCCGATCGATCGTCGCCGAGTCGGGCGCCATCCCCCGGTCCGTGACCGTGGCCCGTCGCTATGCCGACCTGGCGGCGGACGCCGCGGTCTCGGGGCTGGCCACCGAGCTCGGCGACGGCTTCGCCAGCCTGGCCCACTCACTCGTCGACGACCTCCCGGCCGACTGATCGTCCGGGCCCCCGGCCGGCCCGTCGCCTGAGCCGGACGCCCCGTCGCGGGCCCGGCGCCGGCGCCGAACCGCTCATACCGACCGTAGGTAATTCGCGAAACAAGTCGGCCGGCGCTCCCTCACCGCGGCCCCGGGCCCGTCCGAACCGCTGCCCCGGGCCCGTCCGAACCGCCGCCCCGGGCCCGTCCGAACCGGCGCCCCGGGCCCGTCCCAATCGCCGCCCCGGGCCCGTCCGTCTGTCCCACGGACGGTGACGGGCCGGCCACTACCTGGAACTGCCTAGGAGGTGGGCACCCCCACGTGGCACTTGGCCTCGATGGCCGCCGAGGCCTTGGTCAGGCGAGTGCCGAACGTGGTGCTCTCCAACCGCTTGATCCGCTTCTCGATGCGGGCGGCCCGTCGGGTACGCCCGGCCTGGTTGGCCTTCGCCTCGGCCGCCTTCAGCTTGGGCAGCCCGGCGCTGACGCGGCCTTCGACCTTCTCGATCCGGGTGAGGGCTTTCGTGGCGTTGGCGCAATTGAAGCGGGCCAGTGCCGCGGGGGTCACCGAGGAGGCCGACACGGACGTACCCGGTGCGGCGGCACCGGCGATGCCTGCCGTCCCGAGCGTCAGGGCTCCGACAGCCACTGCGCCGACCACCAGCGCTTTTCCAGCGGGGATCAGTTTCGTCATGGGTTCTCCTACTTCCTGGTTCGGCCGGCCATTCCGGCTTCTCCTCCAGTTATCGTCGGCCGCCATGTGCTGGCGATGATGGGGATGTTAGGACCCGGTGATGGCCGGCCGGCGTCGCCCCCCCCGAGCCCCGCCGTCGGGCCCACCGAGGGCGGGAAGGTCGTCGGCGGGACGCCACCGGTCGGCCGGGAGCGGCGTCCTCGGGCAGCGGTGCCCGTACAACTGACATAGTGACTGCCATTTGTTATCCTCTGCCCATGCCTCTGCCCATGCCTCTGCCAGTGCCTCTGCCCGGGCCAGCGCCCAGGCCAGGCAAGCGACCGAGGACCTGTCCCGCTGCGCCGGCCCGGGCGCCCCGCCGCACCACCTCCCCGCCGTGGTGACGGTGACCGTAGTGTGGTGCCGGTGACGGCCACCCGGGGAAGTGTGCGGCACGCCGTCCAGTTGGCGTGCCCGCCCGACAGGGTGTGGGCGCTGGTGGGCGATCCGGCCCGCATCCACGAGTGGTTCCCCGGCATCGAGTCGTGCACGGTCGAGGGCGACGAGCGCACGGTGGTCACCCGATCGGGACTGCCCATGCCCGAACACCTGTTGACCGTCGACAACGTCCTGCGGCGCTTCCAGTACCGCATCGTGGCCCCCATGTTCAAAGAACACCTCGGGACGCTCGACGTCCACGGGCTCGACGACGGGACCAGCCTGGTCGTCTACAGCACCGACGCCGACCCGGCCCCACTAGCCCTGGTCATCGGCGGTGCGGCCAGGAACGCGCTCTCCCAGCTCCCCCTGAGACTCGGTCTCGAAGGCGCCGAGCGCCCCAGCACGGCGGCCGACCCCCGGTCGGGGCCGGTCGCAACCCGGAAAGGAACCCACTGATGGGCCGCAAGATCCTCCTCGTCACCACCGACCAGCAGCGGTACGACACGCTCGGATGCAACGGCGGGCAGCTCTCGTCGACCCCGAACATCGACGCACTGGCCGCAGACGGGATCCGCTTCGAACGGGCCCATCCCCAGTCGGTGGTGTGCATGCCGTCCCGTTCGACCATCCTCACCGGCCAGCATCCGAGCACCCACGGGGTGTGGATGAACGGGGTGCCCCTTCCGGTCGACGCCCCGTCGGTCGCCGACGTCCTCCACGGCTCCGGGTACCGGACGGCGCTGCTCGGCAAGGCGCACTTCGAGCCGTTCCTCGATCCCTTCTTCCGCTTCACCGAGAACTCGATGGCCACGACCGACGGGTCGGTGCCGCCGGGTGGCCTCCATCGGGGGTTCGAGCACCTGGAGATGGCCACCCACGGAGCCATCGGGCCGCTCCACTACGCCAGGTGGATGATGGCCGAGCACCCCGAGGCCCTCGGCGGGTTCTACCCGGCCCTCGACGGGTCGCTCCAGGTCAACGCGGCCGGCGGCGGTGACACCGGTGCTCCCCAGGTGAAGGTCAATCCCATCGAGCGCGGGATCTACCACACCGACTGGGTGGCCGACCGGACGATCGGCTGGCTGGACACGTTGGGGGCGGACGAGGACTGGTTCTGCTGGATGAGCTTCCCGGATCCCCACCATCCGTGGGACCCTCCCGAGTCCGAGGTGGGACGGGTCGACTGGCGCGAGGTGCCGCTGCCGGCCGGCTACCCCGAGGACCGGGCCGAGCGAGAGGCGATCCTCGACGCCAAGCCCCGGCACTGGCGGCTCTGGTACGACGGGACGCTGGTGTCCAACTACGAGGCGCCGGCCGAGTGGGTCCCGGCCACCTTGACCCCCGACCAGGTGCGTGAGGTCAATGCCCGGAACGCCGTCGAGTGCGAGCTCATCGACGAGGCCCTCGGGCGGGTGCTGGCCCGCATCGCCGAGCGGGGTTGGGCCGACGACCTCGACGTGGTGTTCACGACCGACCACGGCGAGCTCCAGGGTGACTTCGGGCTGCTGTTCAAGGGCCCTTACCATGTCGACGCCCTGATGCGACTGCCCCTCATCTGGCGGCCGGCGCCGTCGAGCGCCACCCCGCCGTCGGTGGTCAGCCGCCCGGTCGGCCTGGTCGACCTCGCCCCGACGTTCTGTGCCATCGCCGGCATCGCACCGCCCCCGTGGATGGAGGGCGAGGCCCTTCCGGTGGACGACGTCGACGCCACGGCCCGGGGCTTCGAGCGGGTCCTGACCGAGTGGGACAGCGAGCTGTTCGGCGTCGACGTCCATCTGCGGACGATCATGCGCGACAACTGGGTGTGCAGCACCTACCTTCCCGGCACTTCGCACGACGGGACCGAGGGTGAGCTCTACGACCTGGACGACGATCCGCTCCAGAGGGTCAACCGGTGGGACGATCCGGCGGTGGCGGCCGTCCGTCACGACCTCGTCGCCGACCTGTGGGACCACCAGCCCGAGAAGCGGACCCCGAAGCTCGTGCTCGAGGCACCTGTCTGATCCGGGTCAGGCCCTCCGGGGCGGGCGGGACACCGAGTTGCGGTCGAAGATGATCCGGAGCCCGTGCAAGGTGAGCCACGGCTCCACGTACTCGATCTCCTCGGAGTAGGGCGAGATCAGCTCGGCCAGTCCGCCGGTGGCGACCACCGTGCACTCCCCCAGCACGGCGGCGAACCGCCGGCACAGGCCGTCCACCTGTCCGGCAAAGCCGTAGAGCGCCCCCGACTGGATCGACTCGACCGTCGACTTGCCGATGACGCTCCGCGGCTCCACGAGTTCGACGCGGCGGAGGGCGGCGGCGTTGGCGAACAGGGCGTCGAGGCTGATGGCGACCCCGGGGGTGATGGCACCACCCAGGTACTCGCCGGCCTCGGAGATGGCGTCGAACGTGGTCGCCGTCCCCAGGTCCACCACCACGCAGGGGCCACCGAACAGGTCGTGGGCGCCCACTGCGTTGGCGATCCGGTCGGCACCCACCTCCTTCGGGTTGTCGTAGAGGATGGGCATCCCGCTCTTCACGCCCGGCTCCAGCACGACGGCCGGGACGTCGAACCAGCGGGCCACCATCTGGCGGAGGTTGGCCGTCACCAGTGGCACCGAGGACGTCACGGCGATGCCCGACACGGCGTCGTCGATGTCCAGTCCGTCGAGGTCGAGGAGCTGGGTGAGCAGCAGGGCGTGCTCGTCGGCCGTCCGCTCGGCCACCGTCGAGAGCCGCCAGTGGTGGGCCAGTCCGCTCGGCTCGTTGCCGTCGCGGGGTCCGGGGTCGACGAGGTCGGCGCCGGGGTCGTCGGTGAACAGCCCCACCACGGTCTCGGTGTTCCCCACGTCGATGGCCAGCAGCATGATCAGCCTTTCCCCCCGGGATCCGGCGGTAGGTCGAACCCGAGGTCGAGGACCGGGGCGGAGTGGGTCAGGGCGCCGACGGAGACGAGGTCGGCGCCGGCCCCGGCCAGGAGCGGGGCCGAGTTCAGCGACACACGGCCCGACACCTCCACCAGGGCATCGGAGCCAGCGGCCCGGACCAGGGCCACGCACGCCTCCACCTGGTCGGGGCCCATGTTGTCCAGCATGATCACGGTGGCACCCGCCGTCGCCGCCTCGGACACCTGCTCGGCCCGATCGCACTCCACCTCGACCATGCGCCCCGGCCAGAGGGCCTTGGCCCGGGCGACGGCGTCGCCGATCGACGTACCGCCGAGGTGGTTGTCCTTCACCAGCACGGCGTCGGAGAGGCTCCCCCGGTGGTTGTGGCCCCCACCGGCCCGGACGGCGGCCTTCTCCAGGGCCCGTAGGCCGGGCGTCGTCTTGCGGGTGTCGAGGACACGGGTGGCCGGGTTGGCCGCCCGGACGGCTCGCACGTAGTGCCGGGTGAGGGTGGCCACCCCGGACAGGTGCCCGAGGAAGTTCAGGGCCGTGCGCTCGGCGGTCAGGATCGACCGCAACGGCCCGGTGACCGTGGCCACCACCGAGCCGCAGTGCACGTCGTCGCCGTCACCGATCGCCCAGCGGACGTCGAGGGCCGGATCGACCTGAGCGAACGTCTCCAGGGCGCAGGCACGGCCGGCGATGACGCCGTCGGCACGGCTGACGATCCCGACCGTGGCCGAGGTGGTCGCCGGGACGAGTGCCGCCGTGAGATCGCCGAGGGGCAGCAGGTCCTCGGCCAGCGCCCGCGCCACCGCGTCGGCGACCGCCGGGTGCGGGGGGTCGAACGGGGTCGTCGTGACCAGAGGGCCACGACCCGAGGACGTCGCCGCCATCAGCGGTCGGGGGCCGTGTGGTGACGGTCGCCCGGATGGGCCGCGGGCTGAGGGCCCCCGGGGTCCGACGCGGTGGGGAGCGGGCCCGAGGAGTGCGTCCCGCCGGAGCCCGACTCCGGGGAGGGCTCCCGCCGCAGCAGGGTCAACCCGCCTCCGACCTGCACGATCCGCCGTCTCCACTGCTCCATCGCCACAGGATGGTCGCTCCGGGCATGGGCGCCGCGCGTCTCGCAGCGGACCAGGGCGGACGAGAGCAGGCTCCTCGCCGCGGTGACGAGATTGGCCAGCTCGCCGTGTGCCCGATCGGTCGGGGCGGCACCGCCGGTCGCCTCCCCGATGGCCTCGACCGCCCGGCCGGCGGCCACCAGGGACTCCTCGCTCCGGACCACCCCGGCCCCGTCGGTCATCAGCCGCTGGAGGTGTTCGCGGGCCTTGGCGATGTCGGGCCAGGACTCCTGACCGGCGACCCCGTCGGTCGAGGTGGACCACGGTGCCGATTCCCCGGGGTCGACCGGCTCCGCGCCGCCCTCCAGATAGGCGCCCAGCACTCCGGTGGGCGAGGCCCCCTCGTCGCCGGCGAGGATCGACTCGGCCAGCCGGGCGCCGAAGACCATTCCCTCCAGCAGCGAGTTGGAGGCCAGCCGGTTGGCGCCGTGGACCCCGGTGCACGCCACCTCGCCGGCCGCCCACAGGCCGGTCAGGGCGGTGGCCCCGGACAGGTCGGTGATGACGCCACCGGAGAGGTAGTGGGCGGCAGGGGCGATGGGCAGCCAGTCCCGTGTGGGGTCGAGGCCGATCGCCCGGAGCGAGGCGGTGATCGTCGGGAAGCGCGCATCGAACGAGTCGAGGGCGGTGGCATCGAGCCACAGGCTCTCGACACCCTGACGGTGCATGCGATCGGCCATGGCCCGGCTGACCACGTCACGGGGGGCCAGCTCGTCGACGAACCGTTCGCCGTCGGCATCACGCAGCAGCGCCCCGTGGCCGCGCAGTGCCTCCGAGAGCAACGGCCGGGGCATGGCCGGATGGTGCAGGGCCGTGGGGTGGAACTGCATGAACTCCACGTCGGCCACCGGCACACCGGCCCGCAGCGCCATGGCCAGGCCGTCGGCCGTGGCCTCGGCCGGATTGGTGGTGACGGCGAACAGCTGACCCGCCCCGCCGGTGGCGAGGACGGTCTGGTCGGCCCGGACCTCGACGACCTCGCCACCGGCACTGAGGGCCCGCACACCGAGGCAGCGCCCCCCCTCGACGATCAGGTCGAGGGCGAACCATCCTTCGAGGACGGCGGCGGCGCTGGCCCACGTGGCGTCGACCAGGGCCCGCTCCACCTCGGCCCCGGTGGCGGCTCCGCCGGCGTGGACGACCCGCGCCGTCGAGTGACCGCCCTCCCGGGCGAGGGCCAGAGCGCCACCGGGCTGCCGGTCGAAGACGGCGCCCATGGCGATGAGCTCGTGCACACGGGTCGGGCCCTCGTCGACGAGGACGCGCACGGCGTCGGTGTCGCACAGGCCGGCTCCCGCGGCCAGCGTGTCGGCCAGATGGAGGTCGGTCGAGTCCTCGTCGCCCCCGAGGACGGCGGCGACGCCACCCTGGGCCCATCTGGTGGCGGACTGGGAGAGCTCGGCCTTGGTGAGCACCCCGACCCGGAGACCGGTCCCCGGTGACGCCCCGCTCGCTCCCGAGGGGGCCATGGGCGCAGCCAGGCGGACGGCGGCCGACAACCCGGCCACGCCGCTCCCCAGCACCAGGACGTCGAGCCGGCCCGGTGGCGGCGCCGTGCCGCTCATGCCCGGCTCGGCCCGTCCGACCCCACGGCGGACAGGTCGCCACGCGGCTGGGCGCACTCGGCCGGGTCGAGGTTGTCGATCAGCCGGACGGATCCCACGACGGCGGCGATGATGAGGCGAAGCGGCCGGTCGTCCGAACAGGTGGCGGCGGGCTCCAGATCGTCGGCGTGCACCACCGCGGCGTAGTCGAGCGCCACCAGAGGTTCGCCGGACACCACCTGGGCCATGGCCGCCTCGACGGCACCGACCCGTCGCTCGCCACCGGCGATCGAGGCGGCGCCGGCCCGCAGGGCCCGGGAGAGGGCGAGTGCGGCCCGGCGCTGGTCGGGCGTCAACCGCACGTTCCTGCTCGACAGGGCGAGGCCGTCGGCGTCCCGCACGGTCCGGCAGCCGACCACCTCGGTGGGCAGGGACCGATCCCGGACCACCGTTCTGACCAGGGCGAGCTGCTGGAAGTCCTTCTCCCCGAAGTAGGCCCGGCACGGGCCGGCGGCATCGAGGAGCTTGACCACGATGGTCGCCACGCCGTCGAAGTGGCCGGGTCGGGAGGCGCCCTCCCACCGGCTGCTGAGCGCCGGCACCGACACCGTGGTGGTGGCACCACCGTCCAGGTCCGGGTACATCTCGGCGACGGACGGTGCGAACACCAGCCGCCCCCCGGACGACATCACCGCGGCCAGGTCGGCCTCCCAGGTCCGCGGGTAGGCGGCCAGGTCCGAGGCATCGCCGAATTGGGTGGGATTCACGAAGATGGACACCGCCACGACGTCGCACTCGGCGGCGGCTCGCTCGATCAGTGAGCGGTGCCCCTCGTGGAGCGCCCCCATGGTCGGCACCACTCCGACCGTCCGGCCCGACCGACGGACGGCGTCGAGGGCGGCGGCGTAGCCGGCGACCGTGCGGAACACACGCAGGCCGCCATCGGTCGGGGCCGGGCCCGGTCCGGACGGCGACCGCCCGAGCGTGGAGGTCACGCGACCCGCACCTCGCCGTCCATCGGCTCCCGCCCGTCCACGGACCCGGCCGCGGCGCGGGCGTCGGCCTCGACCGCGGAGAGGGCAGGGTCCGGGGAGAGGGCCGTGTCCAACGAGAGGGCCGGGTCCAACGAGAGGGCCGTGTCCAACGAGAGCCGCCGGGCCAGTCCCACCATGGCGTCGTAGGCCGCCAGCTCGGTGCGGTGACCGCTCATGGCGGCCAACTCGTCACGGTGCCGCTCGACGGTGTCCCAGTCGCCCCGGGCCGCCGGTCCGGTCAGGGCCGCCCGGGGGCCCAGCGAGAAGGCGTCATCGGTGGCCGCCCGCATCAGGCCGGCGAACGCATCGAGCGGCAGGCCGGCCGAGGCGGCCACCCGCTCCACCTGGCCGATGAGCGCGACCAGGTGGTTGGCGGCGATCGATGCGGCCGCGTGGTACGAGGCACGTCGGTCGTCGTCGACGGTGAGGGGCGTCCCCCCGAGTGCCCGGGCCAGCACCACGGTGATCGGGTCACCGGCAACGGCGAAGGTGACGCCCGACCGCAGGCGGACGGCACCCACGTCGGGGGAGGGGAGCGGCACCAGGGGATGGAGGGAGCCGCACCTGGCGTGGGGCGCCAGCACGTCGAGCCCGAGCGATCCGGACAGGTGCACGACTACGGTGCCCTCCACCGGGACGACCTGCGACGCGGCCCGGGCCACCTCGGCGTCGGGCGTGGCGATCACCAGGAGGTCCACGCCGGAGGCGGCGCGGGCCAGGGCGTCATGGCGGCCGAGCGCTCCCCGGCACTCGAACCCTCCGACCGCGTCGAGGGCGGCCATCAGCGATCGGCCGGCCCTGCCGGGCCCGACAATTCGGAATGTGGTCACGAGACCCCTTTCGACGTTCCAGCCCCGGATGGGTGCCGTTCGCGTCAGAAGATCTGGATGCTGCCGCTCAGAGTGTACCCACGACGGCCACCTCACCACCAGCGTCCAACAGCGCCCCGTCGTCGACCAGGTCAGGGGCCAATTCGGCCAGCGGGGCCAGGACGAACCTCCGCTCGCGCCACCGGGGGTGGGGCACCGTGAGCTCCGGATCGTCGAGGGACACCCCGTCGATCCAGAGCACGTCGACGTCGAGGGTCCGGGGTCCCCAGCGGGCGGCACGCACCCGGCCCGCCGCAGCCTCGAGCCGCCGGCACTCCTCGAGCAGCCGATAGGGGTCGGCGCCGGGGGCCACGGCCAGCTCGACGACCAGGTTGAGATAGGGGCCCTGGTGATCGGGACCGCCGACGGGCTCGGTCTCGTACACCTGCGACACGGCCGTGACCGGGGCACGGCTCCCCGCCCGCAGCTGGTCGACGGCCCGACGGAGGTGGGACCACCGGTCCCCGAGGTTGGAGCCCAGGCCGAGGAACGCCCTCACCGTGGGCGGACTGGCCAGCGGATCCGTCACCGGCGACGGGTGATCCGGACCCCGACGGTGTCGACGTCGATGGCCATCGGCGGATGGAGCTTGCGCAGGGAGACCGTCACCGCCTCGATCCGGAGATCCGAGGCGAGGGTCGCCACGGCAATGGCCCCGGCCAGCGCTTCCAGCAGCTCATAGGAGGTCGGCCCCGACACGATGGCGCTGACCGACTCGGCCACCCCGGCGTAGTCGACGGTGTCCTCCAGACGGTCGCTGGCCGATGCCACGGCCACGTCCACCGAGAGATCGAGGTCGACCTCGAACGGCTGGGCCCGGGACTTCTCCTCGGGCAGCACGCCGTGGGTGCCGAACGCCCGGATCCCCCGGAGCTGGATCCGGTCCCCGTCGTCACCGTCGGTCGCCCCGGGGCCGGATGACGGCGCCGACGGCCCGGTCACCCGTTCGCGGTCAGGTCGTCGCCCGAACCGGGAGGGACCTCGGCCGGCGTCAGCTGGGCGGCGAAGGCCACCAGCTCCCGGCCGCTCGGGCCCATGGGATGGCCGGTCATGTGCTCGAGCACGGTGATCGCCTGGGGCCCGCTCGGCAGCCGCTCCGACCACAGCAGGTAGCCGGCCACGACGCCGGCCACCCGGTCGCCGAGCTCCTCTTGATGGATGAGGATCCTCTCGCCGGCGGCCAGGCACTGGTGCAGCTCGCGGAAGATGTCGCCGAGCACCCCGCGGGTGTCCCCCGACGGGGGCAGCGGGAAGTGGACGCTCGCCAGCTCGCGCTCCTCGTAGGCCTGCAGGTTGTGTGACGACGGGAGCAGGGAGACGACCCGGGTGAAGCCCTGCACCTGCAGCCAGATGATCTCCTCCTGCCGGCGCACCTTCCGGTGGTTCGGCGCGAATCCACCGGGGCGCTCACTCATGGCCAGCCGGTCCCTGATGACCCAGGTGAAGTTGCGTGGGGGTATGCCCGCAGCCCACTTCCCTTTCACGTTGCCACCTCCGCATGCTCAGCTGTCATCGCACCGGCCTCACCGGCTGGTGCCAGTCGAATGGTCGGACCCCACCGGGGTCGGCGGCGGTCCCCCCACCAGCACCGCCGCCTGCACCGTGGCCGAGACGTCGTGCACCCGCACCATGCGCACGCCCTGCTCCATGGCCCACGTCGCCGTGGCCAACGAGGCGGCGAGCCGGCCCCCGACCGGTGCGGGCTCGCCGTCCGACATCGGCGCCACCACGCCGAGGAAGCTCTTCCTGCTGGTACCGACCATCACCGGCAGGCCGGTGGCCACCAGGCGGTCGAGGGAGCCGAGCAGAGCGAGATTGTGCTCGAGCGTCTTGCCGAAGCCGATCCCCGGGTCGATCCACACCTCCTCGACGCCGGCGTCGCGTGCCCGGCCGGCCCGGTCGACCAGCAGGGTGGAGACCTCGGCCACCACGTCCTCGTACCGGGGGTCGTGCTGCATCGTCGCCGCCGTCCCCACCCGGTGCATGGCCACCCAGCCCACCCGGCGGCGGGCCGCCACCGCCCACAACGAGGCGGACACGTCGTTGATCAGCGTCGCCCCGGCGTCGACGGCGGCCTCGGCGACCGCCTCCTTGGTGGTGTCGACCGACACCCGCACGTGGCCGGCCAAGGCCTCGATGACCGGCACCACCCGCCGCAGTTCCTCGGTCCCGGTTACCGGCTCGGCACCCGGGCGGGTGGACTCGCCACCCACGTCCACGATGTCGACACCCTCTGCGATCATCTCATGTCCTCTCATGATCGCCTGTTCCTTTTCGAACCACTGCCCGCCATCGGAGAACGAATCGGGGGTGACATTGAGGACCCCCATCACCAAGGGCCGGTCCTCGCTGGTCGGTTCGGGCATGACGACACAGCGTAAACCAGCCCGGAGAGGCCCGCGACCGGCCGAGCGGGCCGCCGAGCCTCCGGTCAGTGGCCGCGAACGAACTGCATGGCCTCGAACCTGGTGGCCGTGTCGGTCCGGAACAGCCCCCGGACGGCCGAGGTCACGGTGGTCGTGCCCGACTTCTTCACACCGCGCATCGACATGCAGAGGTGCTCCGCCTCCACGACGACCAGCACCCCCCGGGGCTCGAGCGCCTCCTCGATGGCGTCGGCGATCTCGGTGGTCATCCGCTCTTGGACCTGGAGGCGCTTGGCGAAGCCGTCGACCAGGCGGGCGAGCTTCGACAGCCCGGTGATCCGGCCGTCCTCACCGGGGATGTAGGCGACGTGCGCCCGGCCGATGAAGGGCACCATGTGGTGTTCGCACAGGGATGCGAACGGGATGTCCCGCACCATCACCATCTCGTCGTGGTTGGCCTCGAAGGTGACCTCGAGATGGTCCGACGGGTTCTCCTGGAGCCCGGAGAACAGCTCCTCGTACATCTTGGCGACCCGGTGAGGGGTCTTGAGCAGCCCGTCGCGCCCGGGATCCTCGCCGATGGCGACCAGGATCTCGTTGACGGCTCGTTCGATGCGTTCGGTGTCGACGCTCAAATCGTCATCCCAGGCCCACGCCCCGCCCTACGACGCAGGACCGGCATAGGCATGGATGGACTTGAGGTTGCGCAGGCGCTCGTCGACATCAAGGCCATATCCCACCACGAATTCCGAAGGGATGTGAAAACCGACGTAGCGGAGGTCGAGCGCGGTGCGCTGCTGGCCCTCCTTCACGAGCAGGGCGCAGACCTCGAGGCTGGCCGGCTGGCGGGCCAGCAGGTAGCGCTGGAGGTAGTTGAGGGTGAGGCCGCTGTCGACGATGTCCTCCACCACCAGCACGTCCCGGTCGGCAAGGTCGACGTCCAGGTCCTTCACGATCCGGACCACCCCGGACGTCCGGGTGGCGCTGCCGTAGGAGGACACCGCCATGAAGTCGACCTCGACCGGGAGCGAGATCGCCCGGGACAGGTCGCTCATGAACATGAATGCGCCCTTCAGCACTCCGACGAGCAGAGGAGGTCGGCCGGCGTAGTCCTCGGAGATCCGATGCCCGAGCTCGAGGATGCGGGTCTGGAGGTCGTCGGACGAGACGATGACCCGACCGATGTCGGCGCGGCCCTCCAGATGATCCGGTGCGTCGGCCAACTCATCCGCTCCGCTGATCACGGCCCGACTGTACCGGAGTGGCGTGCGGCGCCGACTCGTGGCCGACCGACCGGGTCCGAGCCGGCTCGGGCTCGGCCAGCCGGAGCCGGCCCCCCGACCGGGTGACCCGACCGCCCCCGGGGACCTCGGTGGCCCCGGCGTGCTGCCGGGCCACGTCGAGGACCCGGTCCACCGCGTCGAGCGGGGGTGGGTACGGCCCCTCACCGGTGAGCCATTCCCGGACGCTTCTCCGGGCCACGCCGAGGGGGGCGGCGGCGAGCGCCCGGGCATCCCCGGGGTCCACCAGCGCGGCCAGGGCGTCGAGCACCTCGGCGTCGCCGGCCAGGACGTCGGCCTGGCGGGCCAGCACCGGGACGACGTCGCGCCCGGCGATGGCCGAGCACAGGGGAAGCAGTTCGTGGCGGACGCGGTTTCGCACGAACCGCGGGTCGTCGTTCGAGGGATCGTGGACGGGCACGAGGCCGAGGTGGCGGCACAGGGCGACGGTGTCGGCCCGTCGGAGCCCGAGCAGCGGGTGGGTCGGCCCGGCCCGCATGGCGGCCAGCCCGTGCACGCCGGCGCCGCGGAGCATGTTGGCGAGCACCGTCTCCGCCTGGTCGTCGGCGGTGTGGCCGGTGGCCGCCCCGACGCCCAGCGCCCGGAGCCGGGCGGACCGGGCCCGGGCTTCGAGGTTGGGTCCCTCGTCCACCTCGACCCGCACCGACCTGAAGGCGGCGCCGAACCGACGGGCCGCCCCGGCGACCACCTCGGACTCCGACCCGGATCCTCGGCGGAGCCCGTGGTCGACGTGCACCGCGGTGGCCTCGCACCCGGAGGCCACCGCCAGCGCCAGCAGCGCCAGGGAGTCCGGCCCGCCCGACACCCCGCAGACGAGGGCGGCGCCCCGGGCGGGGAAGGTCGTCCTTGCCACCAGCTCCGCCACCACGGGGTCGGCCGCCAGATCCGCGGCCGGCCGATCCGCCCCCGGCTCAGCCGGAGAGCGCGGGCGTGGTTCCGACACGGGAGATCCAAGCGGACGGATCGCGGATCTCGAGCAGTGAGGGAAGCCACTCCGGTCCCCGCCAGGCCCGGTCGAGCAGCTCGGGCCCACCGGAGTCCTCGACGGCGGCGATGAAGCGCTCGCCTTCCTCGTACTGCCGCAGCTTGGCCTCGAGGCCGATCAGCTGCTGGAGGAGCCTCGCCGGTCCCCGCGTCTGCTTGCGACGCTGGCGCAGCACCTCGCTGAAACGGGCGGCACTGGGGATGTCGGCCGCACCGGCCCGGTCCATCGTCACGTCGCCGTGTCCCTCGAGCAGGCTCATGAGCGCCTGGATCTTGTGGAGGCCCTCCAACTGCTCGGGGGTGGCGACGAGCCCGAGGGCCCCGTTGTCCCGCAGCGGGTTTCGACCGGCCCGGATCTCCTCGGTCATCCGCTTGAGGGCCTCGGCGAACCGGGAGGGGTCCGGCTCGAGGGAGCCGATGCCCTCTTCGACCAGGGAGACGAAGTAGTCACGCATCCACGGGATGGCCGTGAACTGGCACCGGTGGGTCACCTCATGGAGCGCCAGCCACAGCCGGAACTCGCGCGGCTCGAACCCGTGGAGCTGTTCGAGGGCCACCACGTTGGGACCGACGAAGTAGACGATGTCCTGGTCCTCGACGGCATCCTCGGTGAGCAGCAGGTCGTACTGACCGAGCACCCGGGTGGACAGCCAGCCGAGCACCAACCCCATCTGCGTGCCAGTGGCCACCCTCCCGGCGGAGGCCAGCGGACCGGCCAGGGCCTCGGTGACCCGGTTGCTGACCGGCAGCCGCATCGGGTCGAGCTTGTCGAGGTGGGGACCGACCAGTCGCTGGAAGCTCGAGACGTTGGCGTGCACCCACCCGGCCCGGTCGGTCACCCGGGCCCGTGCCGGCCCCGACGACGAACGCAGCCCGGTCGACTCCGCCACCAGCTCCTCGGCCTGGGCGGTGAGCTCCTCGAAGTCCGCCTGCAGCAGATCCGGGCGGTAGGGGGCGGGCAGATGACTCCGGTTGCCCACCCAGCCGGCCACCCGCTCGGCGGTGTCCCACGCCACGGCCCCCGAACCGCCGGACGCCGACGGGACGGGATCGCTGGCTGGCTCGGTCGCGGTGTCGGTCACGGGGTCCAGTGTAGGGACCGCCGACGGCGCCGGCCGGTCGAGCGTGCCCCCCTCACCGACCGGCCCCGAAATCCGCTAGTTGGCCTGGCGGCTGTGCTCTTCGTTCAGAGCGTCGGCCACCCTCGTGATCAGCTCCTCCGGCACGTGGTCCTTGCACCGGCTGGCGATGACCTTGCGCAATTCGGACTCGAACCCGTAGGCCCCCACGCAGGGGCCGCACAGGTCGAGGTGCCGGCTGATCTCGGCCCGCCGCTCCTCGGTCAGCTCCCCGTCGAGATAGAAGTACAGGCGCTCGATGGTCTCGTCACAACCGACGAATCCGGCCGGCCTGGCCTCACCACCGCTCGGTACTGCCGGATTCCCCGGCGCTTCGCTGTCTCCCACTGCTGGCGCTCTCCCTACCTGGCCTCGTCGGTCGCCCCTACGAGGCCCCGTGTCCTACCACGATCGACCAACGCCTTCTGCAGCGCTTTTCTTCCTCGATGGATCCGACTCATGACCGTTCCGATGGGCACGTCGGTGATCTCGGCGATCTCCTTGTACGAGAATCCCTCCACATCGGCGAGCAGTACGGCCATCCGGAACGACTCGGGGAGCGACTCGATGGCCGCCTTGACGTCGGCGTCGGTGAACCGGTCGAGGGCCTCGTCCTCGGCGCTCCGGCCCAACCCGGCGTTCTGGTCGCCCGACAGGTGGTGGTAGAGGTAGAGGTCCTCGACGTCCTCCACATCGGCGATCTCGGGACGGCGCTTCTTCGCCCGGTAGGTGTTGATGTAGGTGTTGGTCAGGATCCGGTAGAGCCATGCCTTCAGGTTGGTCCCCAGCTCGAAGGTGGCGAACGCCCGGTACGCCTTCAGATAGGTCTCCTGCACCAGGTCCTCGGCGTCGGCCGCATTCCGCGTCATCCGGAGCGCGGCCGTGTAGAGGGCGGGCATGTACTCCATTGCGAGATCGGAGAACACCGCCTGATCGGCCATGCAAGCACCCTACACAGCCTGGCACCGTCTGCCACCACGGGTCCGTTACCGGCGGCCTCGCGCCGGGCATGATGGGCACTGTGAACGAGCGCTCCCTCCTCAGTCCCACCCCGTCCCCCAGCGGCGGAGGCCGCAGCCGCGGAGTCCCCAGCGGCGGCGTCCGTGCCGACGGCGAGCTGCGTCCCGTCGTCCTCAGCAGCGCCTGGCACCGGGGGGACCGCGTGTCCAAGGTCCTGAGGCCGGACGGCTCGGTGTTCACCGTCACCGTCCCCCGCCTGGCCATGGACGACCGCACCGCCCACCTGGTGGCCGGCGGCCGATGGATCTCCGACGACGGTGGGGGGCCACGGCTCTCGGGCAGCGGCCTGGTCCGCCTGGCCGCCGCTGCCGGGGTCGCCGCCCACTAGGCCCGACACCCGACGGCGCCACCCGCCGCGCCGGCAGCCGGCAGCCGGCAGCTCAGGCCTCCGACGCGGCCTCCGGCCCGTCGCCGCGTCGGCTGGCCGCCAGCATGCCGACGGCGGCGCCGACCCCGAGCACCGTGGAGAACAGGGAGGGTCGCAGGCCACCGCGCGACTTCCCCCTCGCACCGTCGAGCGAGTAGCGGCCGGGCCCCAGGGCCGAGAGGGCGGCGGCGGTGCCGCCCACGACCCCGACGTACTCCCAGCCGCCCTTGAAGATGAAGAACCCCTTGCCCTTGTGGTCGGTGGCGGCGGCGACGGTCATCACCCCGATGACGCCGGCCGAGGCGAGCGGCGTCATCGCCCCGAGGGTGAGCAGCGTGCCGGTGGTGATCTCGGTGGTCGCCGCCATGCGGGCGTGCACGGCCGCCGGCTCCAGACCGAGGGAGGCGAACCACTTGGTGGTCCCCTCGAGGCCGCCGGGGCCTCTGACCTTGTTCATGCCGTGGACGACCATCATCGGGCCGATGGTCAGCCGCAGGATGAGCGCCGCCACGTCCGATCCCGATCGGTTGCTCTGTGACTTCCGCATGATGCGCTCCTTGTGATCGGCTCCCGCTGGGGTGTGGCTGTGCGGCAGCCCGGCGATCTTACGGCCGGGTGCCGGCGGGCACCAACGACGGCGCCCACGGCGGCCGGTCAGTTGGACCGGGTGGGCGAGGGGTTGTGCCGGACCTCGTCGAAGGGCTTGTCCTTGTCGGCGGCGTACTCCCGGGGCATGCCGAGGACGCGTTCGCTGATGATGTTGCGCTGCATCTCGCTGCTCCCCCCTCCGAGGCTGCCCCCCTGGCGGAGGAGGAACTCGATGCCCTGTTGTCCCGCCGGGTCGTCGGGCTCGTGGACGCCGGCCCTGGCGCCGGCGATCTCCAGGCCGATGTCACAACGGCGCTCCGAGTTGTTGGCGGCGAAGAGCCGGGGCAGTGAGCCGGCCGGGCCCGGGAACGCGCCGGTGCGGATCCCCGTCGTGACCCGCCTGATGAGCTGGGCGCCGACCAGCTCGTTGGCGCGGGCCTCTGCCAGCAGCTGGCGCACGCGGGGGTCCTGGGTCGAGCCCGTGGCCTTGGCCAGCTCGACCAGCTCGTTCCGACCACCCCCCCGGTCGCCGCGTCCACCGCTGCCGCTGCTGTACGGGGATCCGCCGCCGACGGCGTCACGCTCGTGGTACAGGAGCCGGGAGGCGACCGTCCACCCGTCGTTGACCTGGCCCACGACGTCAGAGGCGGGGATGGCCACGTCGTCGAAGAACTCCTGGCAGAACTCGTTGGACCCGTTGACCATCCTGATCTGGCGCACCTCGATCCCCGGCTGGTGGATCTTCACGATGAAGCAGGTGAGCCCCCGGTGCTTGGTGGCGTGGGGGTCGGTCCGGGCGAGGCACAGCGCGTAGTCGGACCGGTGGGCCCCCGAGCTCCAGATCTTCGAGCCGTTGAGGACGAACACGTCCCCGTCCCGGGTCGCCCGGGTGACCAGGCCGGCGAGGTCCGACCCGCCCGAGGGCTCGGACAGGAACTGCACCCACAGCTCGGCTCCCTCGAGCATCGCCGGGATGTGGCGGCGCTTGTGCTCCTCGGTCCCGAAGTCGAGCAGGGTGGCGGCCATGATGCCGAACGTGGGCACGTTGAAGAGGATGGGCATCTCGTAGGGGGCCGCCTCCTGATTGAAGGCGGTCTGGTGGGCGCGGGAGAGTCCCAGCCCGCCGTACTCGGCGGGAAAGCAGATGCCGGCGAAGCCGCCGTCGAAGAGCGTCTTCTGCAGTCGACGGGCCCGGGTGCCGTCCTCGTCCTCGCGCATCAGCTCGAAGTTGCTGCGATCCTCGAGCCGGGGCATCGAGGCGGCCAGGAAGGCGCGGGCCCGGAGGCGGAACTCCTCGACCTCCTCCGGATCGGCGGTGGCCGGGACCACGTGGTCGCCCGCGCTCGGCTCAGCCACCGTCGACCTCCTGGCCCGGCTCGAGGCCGAGGCGTCGGGCGATCCGCTCACGGTGGTCGGTGGGCGTCCCGTGGAGCACGGTGTCCTGCACGACCCGACGCAGGTAGAGGTGCAGGTCGTGATCCCACGTGACCCCGATGCCGCCGTGGAGCTGGACGCAGTCCTGGAGGATGGCCGGCGCGTGGTCCCCGATGTAGGACTTGGCCACGCTGACCAGCTCGGCCGCTCTGGTCGACCGCCCGTCCACGGCGCGGGCGGCCGCCTGGGCGGTGGCCAGGCAGGCCTCCACCCACAGCTTGAGGTCGGCGAAGCGGTGCTTGAGCGCCTGGTACGAGGCGAGGGGTCGGCCGAACGAGTAGCGGTCGAACGCGTACTCGAGGGTGAGCCCGAACATGCGGTCGACCGCACCGGCCATCTCCGCGCACTGGAGCACCACGGCGATCTCGGTGAGCCGCTCGATCTCGTCGGCCGCGCCCCCCACCTCCCCGACGACGTCGGTCGAGGACAGCTCGACCCCGTCGAAGGACACGGTGGCGTACCGGCGGACCAGGTCCAGTGACTCGAGGGGCGACGCGGTCACCCCGGGAAGATCGGCGCGCACGAGGAAGTGGGTGGGTGACCCGTCGACCGACGCGGCGACGAGCAGCCAGTCGGCCTCGGCTCCCGCCTCGACCGGCCCCTTCGTCCCGTTCAGCGAGAAGCCGTCGGCCCTCGGGGCGGCCACGAGCGTCGCGCCGTCCGCCCAGGGCACCCCGGGCTCGGCGAGGCACCAGCTGGCGATGGTCTCGCCCGAGACGATGCCCGGCAGGAGCGAGTGGCGCTGGTCCCCGCTGCCCGACTGCGCCACCGCCGACGCCACCAGGTTGGTCGGCGCCAGCGGGCCCGGCGAGACCCGCCGTCCCATCTCCTCGGCCACGAGTACCAGGTCCAAGAGACCGTGGCCCGAGATGCTCCCTCCGCCGTCGTCGTCGGTGAGGAGCAGTGAGGTCCAGCCCAGCTCGGCACCGCGTCGCCACCAGTCGAGCGGGAAGCCGGCGGCTTCCTTCTCCGCCCACTCGCGCACCGTGGTGACGGGGCAGGACGTATCGAGGAACCGGGCGGTGGTCTCGTCGAAGAGCACCTGGTCGTCAGTGAGTTGCAGTTCCATCCGTTCCCCTCGGGTCCCCTCAGGGCCGCGTGCGGTCGGGCACGCGCCCGGCCTCGGGCTCGAACGCGGGCTCGAGAAGGGGACGGCCCTGGGGCCCGGGTGGGCTCACCGGTCGCCGGACGGGAGGAGACGAAGGCGGAGGCTGTCGATCCGGCGGAAGCCGACCCCGCGGAGGTCGAATCCGCAGGTCAGCCCGGTCCCGGCGCGGCCATTCTCGGCGGCGCGACCTGATTCGTCGATGTCCATCCAGGACCCCCTCCCGGTCATCCGGGCGACCACCGGGCTTCCCTGTCGGGCCCGCTGCGCTCCCTCGGCGTCGCCAAGGTAGCACGTCTGTTTTCCGGTCCGGCCGGCACGACGGCCACGGGCGGCCGCCGTCCCACCGGCGTCCTCGGTCCGCCGCGCGCCGGCGCCGGTCCCCGCGAGAATCGCGGTTATCCTCCCCGCCGGACCCGACGGGTCCGACGACCGGACGGAGCGCATACGACGTGCGGTGGCCGGTGGACTCGGTGGGACAGGAGGGAACGATGACGACGACCGACACGCCCTTTCGGATACTGCCGGAGCTGACGGACCGGAACCGCCACTTCTGGCAGGGAGGCCGGGACGGTCAGCTCGTCTTCCTCCGCTGTCGCTGCGGCTACTACCTCCACCCGCCCATCCCCATCTGCCCCCGCGACCAGTCGAAGGACATCGCCCCCGAGGCGGTGAGCGGTCGGGCCACCGTCGCCAGCTTCACCGTCAACCACCACCAGTGGATCCCCGGCTTCGACCCCCCCTATGTCATCGCGCTGGTGTCGATCGTCGAGCAGCCGGAACTGCGCCTCACCACCAACATCGTGCACTGCCCCCCCGAGGCGGTCCACATCGGCATGGAGGTCCAGGTGGTGTTCGAGCACCGGGAGGACGTCCACGGGGACATCTGGCTGCCCCTCTTCGAGCCGGTCGCCGGCGGAGGGACGACCCGGGGCGCGGCGACAGGGGACGACGATGCCTGACCGGCCGGTCGAACAACGGTGTGCCATCAGCGGGGTGGGCCAGTCGGCCATCGGCCGCCGCCTCGGGATCGACCCCCTCGAGCTGACCCTCGACGGCTGCCTGGCGGCGGTGGACGACGCCGGCCTGACGCTGGCCGACATCGACGGGGTCTCCACCTACCCGGGCATGATGTCGGCTCCCCGCGGCTTCACCGGTGCGGGTGCCATCGACGTCATCGACGCCCTGAGGATCAACGCCGACTGGCACGACAGCGGGACCGAGACGTCCGGCCAGCTCGGATCGGTGATGAAGGCATGCCTGGCGGTCGGGGCGGGCCTCGCCAACCACGTCTTGTGCTTCCGCTCGGTATGGGAGGGCAGCGCCCAGGGGTCGGCGGGGAGGGCCAGCGTGGGGATGGGGGGAGGCGGGAGCGGCTTCTACGCCTCCGGCTTCATGGAGTGGAACCTCCCCTTCGGTGCGGCCTCGGCCGCCTGCTGGGTCGCCCAGTACGCCCAGGCCCACATGCACCGGTACGGCACCACACCCGAGCAGTTGGCCCAGATCGCCCTCAACGCCCGGAGGAACGCCGGGCTCAACCCCAAGGCCATCTACCGCGATCCGATGACCATCGACGACTACTTCGCCTCACGGATGATCACCACCCCGCTCCGCCTGTACGACTGCGACGTCCCCTGCGACGGAGCCACCGCCTTCATCGTGTCCCGTCGCGAACTGGCGGAGGACCTGGCCAGTCAGCCCGTCTATGTGGAGGCCATCGGCACGGCCATGCGCGACCGGCCCAGCTGGGACCAGATCCACGATCTCACCCGCACGGTGGGGGCCGACGCCGCCGCCCAGATGTGGTCCCGGACGGCGCTGACCCCCGCCGACGTGGACCTGGCCGAGATCTACGACGGCTTCAGCTTCCTCACCCTCCTGTGGCTCGAGGCGCTGGGTCTGTGCCCGATGGGCGAGAGCGGGCCGTTCGTCGAGGGCGGTCACCGCATCGCCCGGGACGGCCCGCTGCCCCTCAACACCCACGGGGGACAGCTGTCGGGCGGCCGGCTCCACGGCTACGGGTTCCTCCACGAGGCCTGCGTCCAGCTGCGGGGCACGGCCGGGGAGCGCCAGGTGGCCTCCGGCCCCACCGTGGCCGCCGTGGCCGCCGGCGGAGGGAACACGTGCGGGTGCATGCTGGTCTCCACGGGGACCTGACCGTCACCACGGGACCGGCCACCTCGCCCCGGGCCGGCGTCCGGTGAGGCTGCGCACCACGCTCCGTCAGGCATCGGCCTCCCGCTACCTCCGCCCGGGCGGGGCCTGGGACGTGCCGACCCTCGACGGCCTGGCCGCCATCGCCCCCCGGCCGGACGGCATTGCCCTGGCCGATTCCTCGGCCGGGCTCGACGCCGCCACCGTGGAGGCGAGCGTCGACGCGTTGGCCGGCGGGCTGCGGGCCGCCGGGGTCCGTCGCCGGGACGCCGTCGTGTGGCAGCTCCCCAACCGGGTGGAGGCCGTGCTGCTGTTCCGGGCGTGCTGGCGCATCGGGGCGGTGGCCGTGCCCGTGCACCACCAGGCCGGCCCGGCCGACGTGGCCCGCATGGTGGGCTCCCTCGATCCCCGCCTGGTGCTGGCCGGCCCGGGCTCGACCCTCGGGGAACGCCCCGGGGCGCTCACCGTCGACGGCGCCAGCTCCGAGTGGACCGAGCTGCTGGGCCATGCACCGGTACGCCACGGCGTGGCCCGGGGTGCCGACGTGGCCGCCGCCCTGTTCACCTCCGGCTCCACCGGGGAGCCGAAGGTGGTGCTCCACACCCACCGGGGGCTGGCCGGCAAGGCACGGACCATGGCCGACGCCCACGGCCTGCGCCCGAGCGACGCCGTGCTCATGCCGGCCCCACTGGCCCACATCTCCGGCCTGCTGAGCGGGGTGCTGCTCCCCGCCGAGGTCGGGATGCGGACGGTGCTCATGGAGCGGTGGGACGCCGAACGGGCCAACCGCCTCGTCCCCGACCGGGGGATCACCTTCATGATCGGACCGCCGGCGTACTTCTCGGGGATGGCCGCCGCCGCGAACTTCTCCACGGAGGACATGGCCAGCCTCCGGATCATCTCCTGCGGGTCGATGACCATCGCCCCCGAGTTCGTCGACGCCACCCGTGAGGCGTTCGACGCCACCGTCAAACGGACCTACGGCTCCACCGAGGCCCCGACGGTCACCACGTCGGCGTGGGACGATCCGGCCGACCGCGCCCGCGACACCGACGGCCGCGTGGTGGGCGACGCCGAGCTGCGGGTGGTCGACCCGCGGTCGGGTCGCACCCTCGGCCCCGGCGTGCCCGGGGAGCTCGAGCTGCGGGGCCCCGAGCTGTTCGCCGGCTATGCCGATCCCGCCCAGACGCGCCAGGCGATGCACGGCACCTGGTTCCGGACCGGCGACCTGGCGACCGTCGACGCCGGAGGGTGGCTGACCATCGTCGGCCGGACCAGGGACATCATCATCCGCGGTGGGGAGAACGTCGTCCCCGCCGAGGTGGAGCGGGTGCTGGAGGCCCACCCGGCGGTCCGGCAGGCGGTGGTCGTCGGCTATCCCGACGACCACCTCGGCCAGCGGGTGGGTGCCTGCGTCGTGGCCGACGGGTCGTTCGGGCTCCGGGAGTGCCGAGCGTGGTGTGCGGACCAGGGGATCGCCCGGTTCAAGATCCCCGAGCTGGTGCGCCGGTTCGACGCGTTTCCGGTGCTGTCGCTGGGCAAGCCCGACCGCAACGCCCTCCGGGACCTGATCGGGGCCGAAGCGGGGTGACCGGGGCCGACCCTCAGCGGGCGGTACGGAAGTCCGGAGCCCGGCGCTCAGCGAAGGCCGCCATCCCCTCGGCCATCTCGGGCGAGACGGTCGCCATCGCCTGGGCCTGGGCCTCGCGGTCGAGCGACCCGGCCAGATCGCTCTCGAAGGTCGAATTGAGGAGCTGCTTGGACAGCCCGAGCGACCGGGTCGGGCCGGCGGCCAGCCGCGCCGCCAGGGCCGACGCCTCCTCGGCCAGCCCGTCCGGGTCGGCCACGTAGCGGTAGGCCAGTCCGATGTCCACGGCCTCCGCGCCGCGGGCCCCCTCGCCGAGCAGCACCATGGCCTTGGCCCGGGGCAGCCCCACGAGCCGTGGGAGGAGGTAGGCACCGCCGGCGTCGACCACCAGCCCCCACTTGGCGAAGGACCACACGAACCGGGTCTGCTCGCAGACCAGGACGAAGTCGCAGGCCAGGGCCAGATGGGCGCCGGGGCCCACCGCCGTGCCGTTCACCGCCGCCACGGTCGGCTTGTCCAGTTCCCACAGCTCGCGGATGAAGGCCTGCACCCCGACGCGGAGTGCCTCGCTCGTGGCCCTCGGGTCGAAACCCTCACCGCCGGCGCGGGAGACCGTCGAGGCGCGCAGGTCCATGCCGGCACAGAACGCGTCCCCGACGCCGGTGACCAACAGCGCCCGCACCGCCGGGTCGGAGCGGACCTCGCGCACCCGGGCGACGATCTCGTCGCGCATCTCGATGCTCAGCGCGTTCTTCGCCTCGGGCCGGTCGAGAACGAGATGAGCCACTCCGCCGTCGTCCACTCGGTATCGGATCATCGGCACAACGTAGGCGAACCCGGGGCCGACCGGCTGGCGACCTGACGCCGTGCGGACCGGCGCCACCCCGGGGTGCCACGGCACCCGGACTAGATTCGGGTGTCGACCGACCCGTCCGTCCGGGGCCACCGGGACCGATCAGCCGAGGATGAGCGATGACCGGTGACGAGCAAGCAGGCACCCCCGAGTTCTTCAGCGTCGTCCTCAGCCAACGCGCCTGTCGGCGCTTCGCCGATCGCCCGGTCGGCGACGACCTCGTCGAGCGGTGCCTGGAGGCGGCCACCCACGCCCCCAGTGCCGAGAACCTGCAGCCGTGGGAGTTCGTCGTCGTACGCGACGCCGAACGGCGCGCCGCCATCGGCGATCTCACCAGCCGGGCCTGGCAGGGCGGTGGGCGGCGCCACTCCGAGGGTCGCCTCGACCCGTCGCTCCTCGACGAGGTGCACCGGGGAGCCGAAGGCGGCATCGCCGCCGCGCCGGTGATCATCGTGGTGGGCGGCAACTCCTCGGTGGCCCTGGCATCGACGCTGCCGTCGTCGGTGTTCCCGGCCGTCCAGAACCTGCTGCTGGCGGCGACGGCCCTCGGGCTGGGCTCGGCCATGACCACGTTGGCCACGCTGTTCACCGACGAGCTGCGCGAACTCCTGGCCATGCCGGCCGACGTCAGGCCGATGGCGGTGGTGCCGATCGGCTGGCCGGCCCGGCCACCCGGACCGCCCCGCCGCCTCCCGGTGAGCGAGCGCACCCACCGGGATCGGTACGCCAACCCGTGGTGAGCGACGCCGAGGGCCCGGGCCCCGCCGGTCTCGACCGCGCCGGGTCGGAGGCCGACGGCGACCGGCCGGCACGGTCCGGTCACGCCGGCAGCGAAAGGAGCCGGTCGATGGCGGACGGTGGCGGACCCTCGAGGCGCGCGCCGATGAGAGCGGCGCACTGCTCGGGTGTCATCGCCGACGTGTCCACTTCGAGGTCGTAGATCCCGGGGAGATGGACCTCCTCCTGCCAACGCCGGACCGCCTCGGGGACGGGCAGGCCGGGGGAGCCGGTCACGTAGTGGCCCTCGCGACCCTGCTGGCCGGCCACGCGCCGCTGCATGATCGTCTCGACCGGGCAGCGGACGCCGACGAGCAGAACCGGCAACCCGGCCAGTCGCCCGGCCGCGTGACGAAGCACTGGGAGTGGCACCGAGTAGTCGTCGTGGTGACCCACGTCCACAACGACATTGAGGCCCCGACGGCTGTGTGCGGTGACGGAATCGTAGAACGCCGCGTAGAGCGAAGGGATGAGTGCCTCGATGTCCGGGCGGTCTGCGCCGGGGCGCAGCCCCATCCCCGGTCGGTAGCGGGGGGGCGTGACCTCACGGGAGAACACATCGACACCGAGGTTCATCCACGGGCCGTCGAATGTCGCCTGGATGACCTCGGCGATACTCGACTTCCCCGAGCGGGGCGCCCCGTTCAGGATGACAATCCGTCCGGGCTCGTCGCCGGCCACCGTCTCGTCCACGGTCCCATGGTGCCACCGCAGGGGGTCGGACCCCGGGGTCCGGCCCGTGGGCCCCGGCGATCGGCGGGTCGGGGCAGGTCCGGCCGATCATCGCCGGGAGCGATGTCCTGATTCATATCGACCTGTTTGACTGATGGTGGGGACCACCCGTAGGATTGCCCGAGACCACAGGTTGCAGGAGCACCCCTCCGCACTCGGTGTGTCAGAACGAAGGAACCGCCTCTCCCCCCCGGCGGTTCCTTCGTCGCGTGAGGGGCGTCGAGCGGAGCGTCCTGTCGGAACCCGACCTCGGCGTCAGCGCGGCAGGCCGAGGATGCGGTCCCCGATGATCGTCTTCTGGATCTCGCTGGTCCCACCGGCGATGGTCGCCGCCTTCGACCACAACCACTGGCGCTGCCACTTGCCCGCCATCGGGTTGTCGGTGGCGTCGCCCCACAGGGGGGAGGCGTCGCCCACCACCAGGAGTGCGGCCTCGGCCATCGTCTGGGTCATGTCCGTCCAGCTCAGCTTCACCACGCTCGACTCGGGGCCCGGCTCCCGACCCTTGGTCAACCTCGAGAGCGTCCTCCAGTTGTGGAGTCGGAACACCCGGAGCTTCACGGTGGCCTCGGCCAGGGCCTCGGCGACGTCGGGGTCGTCGAGCGTGCCGAGCTGGTCGGCCAGGGCATAGAGCTGTTCGAGATAGACCTCGTGGACCACCTGTTCCTTGAAGGGGAAGGCCGTGCCCCGCTCGTGGGCCAGCGTGGTGTTGGCCACCGCCCAACCCTGGTTGAGACCACCGACCAGACAGTCGGTGGGGACGAAGGCGTCGTCGAAGAAGACCTCGTTGAACTCGGACTCACCGGTGATGGTGACCAGCGGCCGCACCTCGATGCCCGGCGCGCGCATGTCGACCACGAGGTAGGAGAGCCCGCGGTGCTTGGGCGCGTCGGGGTCGGTCCGGACGAGGGCGATCCCCCAGCGGGCGAACTGGGCGTAGCTCGTCCAGACCTTCTGGCCCTGGAGGACCCAGCCGTCGTCCACCGGCACCGCACGCGTGGTCAGCGAGGCGAGGTCCGACCCGGCGCCGGGCTCACTGAACAGCTGACACCAGATGTCCTGGGCGTCGAGGATCCGAGGCAGCCAGCGCCTCTTCTGGTCGTCGGTGCCGTGCGCCAGCAACGTGGGGCCGACGTGGTTGATGCCGTTCCTGTTGACCGGTTGGGGAGCACCCGACCGGGCGTACTCCATGTTGAAGATGGCGACCTGGAGGGGCGATGCCCCCCGTCCCCCGTATTCCTCGGGCCAGTGGATCCCGACCCACCGGTCGGCGGCCAGTCGGGCCTGCCAGACCCGACCCCACTCGAACTCTTCGTCGAGCGAGCTGAAGGAAGGGGGAAGGTCCACGTTGGCCCCGAGCCAACGCCGCACCTCGTCACGGAACTCCCGTTCCTCGGCGTTCAGCGCCAGGTCCACGTTGAGGCCTCCTCGCCCGGTCCGACGGCTGGATCCGCCCGACAGCTGCTGTCCGTCACCACGATCATGGTCCGGCGCCGAGCGCGGCGGCACGCGCCTTCAGGACGCCACGGTCGGGCTTGCCCGCCGGGAGCAGCGGCACCTCGTCGATCGGCACCACGATCTCCGGGGTCTTGAAGCGGGCCACGCCGAACTCGGCGAACCATCGGCGGCACTCCTCGGGGTCGATCGGACGGCGGGCCACCACGAAGGCCGCCACCCGTTCGCCGAGCCTGGCGTCGGGCACGCCGACCACCACCGCCCTCATGATGTCGGGATGGGCCTCGAGGGCCCGCTCCACCTCGGCCGAGGAGATGTTCTCACCACCGCGGATGATGAGCTCCTTCAGACGTCCGGTGATGGTCAACCACCCCTGCTCGTCCACCACACCGAGGTCGCCACTGCGGAACCACCCGCGGTGCACGGCCGCCGCGGTGTCGGCGGGGTCGGCGTACCCGGCGAAGAGCTCCGGGCCGCGGATCCAGACCTCGCCCTCCCGGCCGGCACGGCGCCGGCGGCCGGTGACGGGGTCGGTGATGCGGATCTCCGCGCTGCCGAGGGCGCGCCCGTCGGTGTCACGGCACCGCTCGGGCGGGTCGTCGTTGGTGCACGACGAGACGGTCGGGGCCTCGGACGAACCGTAGCTGCGTTTGACCACGGCACCGAGCCCGATCCGGGCGGCATCGATGAACTCGGGGCTGACCCCCATCATCCCGCTCGACACCACCCGCATGCTCGCCACCTTCCCGGGGCTGAAGCCGCCGTCCTCGAGGACGGCGGAGAACATCGAGGGCGGCCCGATCATGAAGCTGATCCGCTCGTCCTCCATCAGGCGCAGCCCCGCACCGACGTCCCACCGCTCCATCAGCACCGCCTTCATGCCGGCCGCCCCGGGGACGAGGACGGCGTTGAGCAGTCCCGAGATGTGGGCCAGCGGCGCCGGCATGAGCACGGCGTCACCGCCCGAGAGCCCGTGCACACGGGTCATCGACCGCGCCTTGTAGGCCAGTCCCCGGTGGGTGTGGAGCACGGCCTTCGGGCGGCCCGTCGAGCCCGACGTGAAGATCACGGCGGCGAGGTCGGACGGACGGTTCGGGCTGGTCCGGATGGCCGGGCCGGCGAGCAGCGCCTCGAACGGCGCCCCGCCCCCCGGCCACGACCCTTCCCCCCGCACGGCGACGACGTCGTCCAGAGCGGCCAGCGGCAGGCCCGGCCCGGCGAGGACGACCTTCGGCTCGAGCACGTCCAGCATGGCGCCGACCTCGGCGGCGCCGACCTGATGGTGCAACGGGGCCGCCACCGCGCCACAGCGCCAGCAGGCACGGTAGAGCACGACGGCCTCCCACCAGTTGGGCAGCTGCCAGGTCACCACATCGCCCCGCCGGACGCCCCGCTGGCGTAGGGCGCCCGCCAGGCCCGAGACCATCGACTCGACACGGGCGGCGTCGAGCCGGAGGGGGCCGTCGACGATCGCCACCCGGTCGGCGACCGTCCGGGGGTTGAGCACGGCGTCGAGCGTCGGGACGTCCCACGGTCCGCCGGGCGCCCGGTAGGCGGTGGCGGCCGGTGGCCGGTAGGTGGGGCGAAGCCTCATCGGGAAGCAAACACTACCGGCGGAGAACGGTCGTGCCCGCACCTGCCCGTGTCCGGTCGGCGGTGCTAGCTTGCCTCGATCGAACCACCGGCCGCGCCCGGGGAGGCACCGTGACGTCAGCGTACGATCGACCCGGGCGAACCCCGCCGGCACCGGACGCGGCCCGGACCTGGCGGCTGGGCATCACCACCCCGGTGCTCACCATGCTCCCCCACGCCCACGCGTCGTGGGAGCGGTCCGCCACCATCGACGACGTGGCGACGGTGGCCCGGGCGGCCGACCGGTTGGGCTACCACTACCTCACCTGCAGTGAGCACGTCGTCATCCCGACCGACGTGGCCGAGGCGCGCGGCAGCCGCTACTGGGACCCCCTGTCCACGTTCGGGTATCTGGCCGCTGTCACCTCGCACATCCGGTTCGCCACCAACGTCCTCGTCCTCGGCTACCACCACCCCCTGGAGATCGCCAAGCGCTACGGCACCCTGGACCAGGTGTCGGGAGGCCGGCTGATCCTGGGGCTCGGGGTGGGCTCACTCGAGGAGGAGTTCGAGCTGCTGGGGGCGCCCTTCGCCGACCGGGGGGCGCGGGCCGACGACGCCATCGCCGCGCTCCGGTCCTCGCTCTCCACCGAGCACCCCGAGTACCACGGGCGGTACTACCGGTACTCCGACGTGGTGCTCGACCCGTGTGCCCGCCAATCCCGGGTCCCCTTGTGGATCGGGGGACGGTCGGCCCGCTCGCTCCGCCGTGCCGTCGCCCTCGCCGACGGTTGGGTGCCCTTCGGCACCAGGGCCGCCGACATCGCCGAGTGGCTGGCGGCGGCCGGTCGGACCCCGGCCTGGGCCGAGCGCACCCGACCACTCGAGGTCCTCCTCCAGAACGGGAGGCCGGCCGATCCGTCCGGCGATCCCGACGGGGCCCGCCGGATGGTCGAGCGCCTGACGACGGCCGGCGCCACCGGCCTGCAGCTGTCGTTCGTCCACCACTCGCTCGACCACTACGTCGAGCAGCTGGAGGCGATGCTGGCCCTGGTGGCCGACATGCCGGCCCCGGGCTGAGCCCGCTATCCCCGGGGCAGTCCGAGGCCCCGCTGGGCGATGATGGTGCGCTGGATCTCGCTGGTCCCGCCGTAGGTGGTGGTCCCGAGGGCGAAGCGGAAGGCATAGTCCGCCGCACCGTCCCCGATCGAGGACGGCTCGCCGGCGCTGCGGACCCCGTCGGGCCCGAGCATGTCGACGAAGTCAGCCGACTGGCGGGTGAGCGCCTCCGACGCGAAGAGCTTGGCCATGGAACCCTCGACCCCGGGCATCCCGCCGGAGACGTGGACCCACGCGGTGCGCCGGGCCAGGAGCGTGCTGATCTCGTTCTCCGCCGCCGCCTTCCCCAACCGGGCCAGGACGTCGGGATCCTCGGACCGGGGACGACCCTCCGCGTCCACGGCGGAGGTGGCCCACCGCTCCAGGGCGGCGAGCATGCGGACCGACTCTCCGCCCTGGGCGCCGGCCCGCTCCAGGGTGAGGCTCACGCCCATCACGTCCCACCCCCCGTCCACCTCGCCGATGCGCAGGCTGTCGTCCACCCGGACATCGGAGTAGAAGGTCAGGTTGGTGCGCTCGCCCGAGAGCGTGAAGACCGGCTGGATCTCGACACCGGGCTGACGGAGCGGGACGAGGAAGGTGGTCAGTCCCCGGTGTTTGGGCGCCTCGGGGTCGGTGCGGGTGAGCATGAAGGCGTAGTCGGCCTCCTGGGCGTTGGTGGTGAACATCTTCTGCCCGTTGATGACCCACTCGTCACCATCGCGGACGGCGCGGGTCTGGGCGGCGGCCACATCCGACCCCGACTCGGGCTCGGTGAACCCGAGGACGATGATGATCTCCCCACCGAGGGCACGGGGAAGGATCGAGCGCTTCTGCTCTTCGGTCCCGACGTGGCGGATGATGTTGGCCACCATCAGTGTCGTCCCCACGCCATAGGTGGGCGCGCCGGCCCGCTGGAACTCCTCGGCGAAGGCCAGCATCTCCATGGGGTCGCGTCCCTGGCCCCCGTACTCGACCGGCCAACCCGGAGCCAACCAGCCCCGCTCGACCAGCGCCCGATGGAACTCCCAGTTGTGACGGACGCCCGTGCGGTGCATCTCGGCGCGCATCTCGTCGGTGAACACCTCGTCGAGGAACTGCCGGGCCTCGGCCCGGAAGGCGTCGCTGCGCTCACCCAGTGAGAAGTCCACGGTCAGCCCGCCGAGCCGGTGCGGTCGAGGCGCCGGGCGGCGGCCCGGGCGTAGGCGAGACGGGGTTCTCCGAACTGGGCGGGCCATGCCTTCGCCCGGCGGAAGTAGAGCTGGATGTCGTACTCGAGCATGAAACCGTAGCCGCCGTGGTAGTGGAGGCTCCGGTAGCTCGCCTCTCGTGCGGCCTCGGCGCTGAAGGCGAAGGCCGACGCGGCGAGCTCGGAGGAACGCGCCGGGTCGGCGCCGGCCGACCATGCCGCCTCACGGGTCAGCAGCTGACTGCCCTCGACTGCGGTGGCGGCGTCGGCCAGGCCGTGGGCGACCGCCTGGAAGGAACCGATGGGCACCCCGAAGGCGTGGCGCTCCTTCACGTACTCAACCCCTATCTCGATCGACCGGGAGCCCATGCCGACGAGCGCGGACGCCATCAGCAGCATCCAGTCGTCCAGGGCCTGATCGTGGGCCGCCCGGGCCGCGGCGCCGACAGCCAGCTCGACGGTGGTATCGGCGATCGGCACATCGGCCACGGGCATCGATCCGAGCGTGGCGATCCGATCCCGCTGCCCCGCCGGCTCGACGCAGGCCAGCCGGTCGCCGTCCAGGAACACGATGGCGTCGGCGACCGCGCCGGACGGCACCAGGCCCAGCACGCCGTTCCGCGGTGGGTGCAGGGCCAGCGTGACCAGCGCGTCGCCGGCCAGTGCGGAGGCGAGGACGCCGGAGGCCGCGTCACCACCGACGCGGGCCAGCAGCCGTGCCGCGGCCTGGGCCTCGATCAGCGGCGCCGACCCGAGGTGGCGGCCGTGCTGCTCGGCCACCAGCCCGAGGTCGGACAGCGAGGCACCCCACCCACCGGACTGCTCGCCCACCGCCATCTCCAGCACGCCGACCTCGGCCAGGCGCCGCCAGAGGGCGGGATCGTGGCCCGAGGCCTCGGCGGCGCGCACCCGATCGGTCGAGGACTCCTTGGCGTAGAGCGCGGAGAACGCGTCCACCAACTGCTGCTGTTCGGCAGAAGGGCTCAGGTCCATCGCTCGGTTCCTTCCTCGTGAGCCCCGGCTCGGGACGGCGGAGACCCGTTTCGAGGGGAGTGTCCCGATCGACCTCGTCAGCGGGTCGGTCGTGGGCAGGCAGTGGCTCCCCACTCCCCCGGGGCCATTCCCCATTCCCCGGGGCAATGGAGTACCACCGTGGACTACGACCGCGCAATTCAGGCCGGCCCGGCGTCGGCGCTCCCGGCCGTTGGTCAGCGGCCACCGGCACCGCCCGACGGACGGGAGCCGCGGACAAGTGCCGGGGAAGGCGGAGGGACGGGGAGTGGCCGCGGGTCCCGGAGCAGCAGCTCGTCAGACGGGCCCCACAACGAGTACCGTCGCCCTGCATGATCGCGTTCGGCATCGGCCCTGTCGACGACCGGGCCGGCCGGGCGATCGGGAGGGCGCCCGGAGGAACCCGGCTCGACGAGGTCCACACCGCGCCGGACCCGTCGCCAACCCCGGGTTCGTAGAGAGGAGAGAGGACGCCATGCCCGAGGATCCTGTCGACCGGCCCGCTGTCGAATTCGACCCGTTCTCCGACGAGTACTTCAACGATCCCTACGACCTCTACCGTCGGATGCGGGACGAGGCTCCCGTCTACTACAACGAGAAGTACGGCTTCTGGGCCCTGTTCCGCTACGACGACGTCTGTGCCGCCCACAAGGACTGGCAGACCTTCTCGAGCGCACACGGCGTCGACCTGTCCACGCTCAGCAATGATCCCGACACCATCAGGTCGTTCCGGTTGATCATCATGATGGACCCCCCCGAGCACGACCGTCACCGTGCCCTGGTCAGCCGGGTCTTCACCCCTCGGGCCGTCGGGGCCCTGGAGCCCATGGTGCGCGAGGTGATCCAGTCCTACCTGGCGCCGTTCGACGGCTCCGACTCCTTCGACGCAGTGCGGGATTTCAGCGGCCCGTTCCCCGTCGAGATCATCTGCCGGATGCTCGGCGTGCCCGAGGGAGAGCGCCAGCAGATCCGGCACTGGCTCGATCTCATGCTTCACCGCGAGCCGGGCCAGATGGACCCGACCCCCGACGGCGTCCAGGCCGCCCTGGAGGCCGGCGTCTACTTCCTGGAGCTGGCCCGAGAGCGCCGGCGACGTCCGGCGGACGACATGATCAGCCGGCTCACCCAGGTCGAGGTCGACCGGGGGGACGGCCAGATGACCCAGCTCGACGATGCCGAGATCGCCGGCTTCCTGTCCCTGCTCGGAGGGGCCGGGGCCGAAACGGTCACCAAGCTGGTGGGCAACGCCGCCGTCCTCTTCCATCGGAATCCCGAGCAGTACGCCAAGGTGGTCGCTGATCCCGGGAGGACACCCGCCGCCGTCGAGGAGATCCTGCGCTATTTCCCCCCCTCCCAGTACCAGGGGCGGTACTCCGTGCAGGATGCCACCTACAGCGGCGTCACCGTGCCGGCCGGGCACCCGACCATCCTGGTCACCGGATCGGCATCGCGGGACGAGCGCTTCTACGACGATCCGGACACCTTCGACATCGACCGGCCGGCCAGCCTGGCCCTCGGCTTCGGGTACGGCGTCCACAGCTGCCTCGGCGCCGCCCTGGCCCGCATGGAGAGCCGGATCGCCATCGAGGAGCTGGCGCTCCGCTGGCCGCGCTTCGAGGTGGACGAGGCCAGCTGTCTCCGGGTCCAGATGTCCAACGTCGCCGGCTACTCGAGCGTCCCGGTGCACCGGGTCCGATGACCCGAAGGCCCGGTGGCCCGGTGGCCCGGTGGCCAGGTGGCCCGGTGCGCCGGTGACCCGACGGGCCGGACGGGGGACCGCAGCCTGACACGGCCCACGCCCCCACCGGTCCGGGTCGGCTAGCGCGAGGGGACGGGTCCCTCGACGGCGTCCGGCACGGACATCCGGATCGGCGTCGGGTCCTTCCAGTCGGCGACGCCGTCCTCGGGGACGGCGACCGGGTAGTGGTTCTCGTGGATCTCCGCCCAGTGGGCGTGGTTCAGCTGGTGCAGGTTGAAGCAGGCCTGCAGCGAGTTGTAGAACCCCATGTTGTCGACCGTCTGGTTCACCGACTCCTTGATGAGGAGGGCGGTCATGGTGGGCAGCTCGGCGATCCGCCGGGCGAAGGCCAGCGTCTGCTCGTCGAGCTCGTCGGTCGGGAAGACCTTGCTCACCATGCCGAGACGGTGGGCCTCGTGGACGTCGATGGCGTCCCCGGTGAGCATGAGCTCTTTGGTCTTGCGGGCACCGAACTCCCAGGGATGGCCGAAGTACTCGATGCCGCACATGCCGAGCCGGGTGCCCACCACATCGGCGAAGAGGACATTTTCGGCTCCGACGATCAGGTCGCACGCCCACATCAGCATGAGCCCGGCCGCGTAGACGGTCCCCTGGACCTGGGCGACGGTGATCTTACGGAGGTTGCGCCAGCGGAGGGTGTTCTGGAAGTAGTAGTGCCACTCCTGGAGCATGCGCGCCTCGGCCCCGGCACGGGTGGCACCGTCGATCTTGGTGGTCGGGTGGGAGACCCGCTCCTCTTGCGCCTTGGCCGAGCCCATGTCGTGCCCCGAGGAGAACAGGGGACCGGTGCCGCCGAGGATGACCACTCGGACCTCGTCGTCCTCCTCGGCGCGACGGAACGCGTCGTCGAGCTCGACCAGCAGGCCGCGGTTCTGGGCATTCCGGGTGTCGGGGCGATCGAGGAGTATGCGGACGATCCGGCCCTCGTCCAGCGACTCGAACTGCAGGAACTCATAGTCGGGCATGGTGGTGAACTTCTCCTCTGGTGATGGACGACCGGTTCGCCGGGGCCTCGCTGATCTCGTATCGGAGGCCCGCCCTGCGACCGGCCTACGGTATACCTGCTCCTCAGGTTCCCGCCGGCACCGGGCCCACCCCGGCCCCGCCGCCGTCGGGCCCGTCCCGCTCGGCGACGAAGGCACTCCGGCTCAGCTTCATGGCGTCGCTGCGCGGGATGACGTCGATGAACTCGACCGTCTTGGGCACCTTGTACGACGCCAGCCGGGCCTTGGCGAAGAGGATGACGTCGTCGGGGTCCGGAGGATCGGCGCGGTCAACCGGCTGCACGATGGCGTGCACCCGTCGGCCCCACTCGGGATCGCGCAGGCCGATCACCACCACGTCGACGATGTCGGGGTGCTCGCTCAGTGCCGCCTCCACCTCGGCGGGGAACACGTTCACCGCCCCGGTGACGATCATGTCGGAGCGTCGGTCGGCCATATAGAGGAAGCCCTCGTCGTCCAGCCAGCCCAGATCACCGACGGTGAAGAACCCGTCCTCCGTGCGGGGCATCGGGGCCACGTCGTCGCCCACGTAGTAGGCGGCGGGACCGGTCGCGGTCCGCATGTAGATGCTGCCCACCTCCCCCGGGGGCAACGGCCGCTCGTCGGCGTCGAGGATCCGTATCTCGGTGTCGGTGAAGCCGCGGCCGAGGGTGCCGGGGTGCTCCAACCACTCGTCCCCCCGGCAGACCACGATGCCGAGCATCTCCGACGCCCCGTAGCTGAGGAAGAACCGCTCGGGGCCCACCAGCTCGCACCACCGTCGGCCGAGCCACACCGGGAGCGCCGACGCGCCCTGTTGGACCCACTGAAGCGAGGAGAGGTCGCGCTGGTCGATGTCGTCGACCTGGACCAGTCGTTGGAGCATCGGGGTGGCGGCGATGAAGCCGGTGATCCGCTGGTGCTCGATCAGGTCGAGGATCCGGGACGCATCGAAGCGCTCCAGGAGGACGATCTGGTCCCCACCCATCAGATTGCGCGTGGCGGTGAATCCGTTGCTGTGGTACAGCGGCGCGGGGACGAGCACCCGCTGGGGTCGGGGGAGCGCCCCGTACGACTCGACCACGGACGAGGTGGGCGAGCCGGGCACGTAGAGGGCGGGGCTCTTGGTGACGATCGCCTTGGGGGTTCCCGTCGAGCCCGAGCTGCACACGCCCCAGCCGCGGGGGGAGACCACCTCGTCGAGTGGCTCCCGGGACGCCGACAGGCTGTCGTCGAACAGGTCGGCGTGGTCGGCGTCGACGATCAGTCGCGGGTTGATGGTGGCCAGCACACGGCCCCGCTCCCACTCGGGGAGGTCCCACCGCATCGGGATCACCGTGGCCCCCACCTTCCAGCCGGCGAAACAGGCGACCAGGTGCTCAGGGGAGTTGCGGAGGCTGACGGCGAGGTACTCGCCGGCCCGCATCCCCCGGTCGGCGAACACGTGGGCGAGCTGGGTGGACCGCTCGTCGAGCTCCCGGTAGGAGACCTCCCGCTCGCTGCCGTCCTCGGCGGCGAAGACGATCGCCACCCGGTCGCCGAGGTCCTCGGCCACCTGGTGGATCTGCGTCCCGTAGGGCACGCCGCCCTCGACTGGGATCACTGCCATCTGCTCCTCCCCCTGTTCGTCCTCATTCTGGGTCGTCGCCGGCCCGGCCACCGTGCCGGGCCCGATCGGACCGGGACCCCGGAGCCGGCATGACGACCGCCCGACCTAGTCGACGACGGTGATGGCGGCCTTCGGGCAGGACCGTGCGGCCGCCCTCACCTTTTCCCGTAGCTCCTCGGGTGGCTCCTCTTGGAGCACATAGAGGAAATCGTCGTCACGCACCTCGAACACCTCGGGCGCAGCAGCCATGCACAGGGCATTGGACTCGCACAGGTCGAAGTCGACGATCACGCGCATGGGGGCAGTGTATCCAGGCGGTGGCGGCCCGGGATGATGGCCGGACGAGCGCCCGGAGCGTCAGCCATGCCACGATGACGTGGTGGACGCGGAGCGAGTGGTGTTCGAGGGGTTCGAGGGCCTGCAGCTCGCAGCCGACGTCTGGGGCGACCCCGACGCGTGGCCCGTGCTCCTGCTGCACGGAGGAGGCCAGACCCGTCATGCGTGGGGCTCGACCGCCGAGAAGGTGGCGTCCGAGGGCTGGCGCACCGTGGCCATCGACCTGCGCGGGCACGGGGACAGCCAGTGGGCCCCCAACGGGGACTATTCGTTCACCGCCTTCGGCGGGGACGTGGTCGCCGTCGTCGACCAGTTGGGCCGGCCGCCGGTGCTGGTGGGGGCCTCGCTGGGTGGCATGTCGGCACTCCTGGCCGAGGGCACCAGCGACCGCACGGTCTCGAGCGGTCTGATCCTGGTGGACATCACCCCCAAGACCAACGTGGAGGGCATCCAGCGCATCCGGACGTTCATGGAGTCAGGCCTCGACGGCTTCGGATCCCTGGAGGAGGCGGCGGACGCCATCGCCGCCTACACGCCACAGCGCACCCGGCGGGTCAATCCCGCCGGACTCGGGAAGGTCCTACGCCAGCGGGACGGGCGCTGGTACTGGCACTGGGACCCGGCCTTCATCGGCCACGGGCGGACCGAGGTCGTCCCCGACCATCTGATCGGACTTCTGGACGTCGCCGTGAACAACATCCACGTGCCCACCATGCTGGTGCGGGGCCTCCTCAGCGACGTGGTCACCGAGGAGGGGGTGGAACACTTCAAGGCGGCAATGCCCGATGCCACCGTGGTCGACGTGGCCGGGGCATCGCACATGATCGCCGGCGACCGCAATGACGCGTTCTCCGACGCAGTGGTCACGTTCCTGCGCGACCGGATCCTTCCGACCCTCGGATGACCGACCGCTCCGCATCCGCGCCACCACACCTCGACCGAGGTACGGAGGGACAGTGAACCGGGTGAAGGTCGGGTTCTTCTCGCTCACGCATCACTCGCCGTCCGGCGACGACCGCCCGTACCTCACGTGGCACCGGCTGGACCACATGCCCGAGCAGTACCAGCTGCCGGGGATGCTGCTCGGGCAGCGCTGGGCATCGACACCGGCCTGTCGGGCGGCGCGCGCCGCCGAGGTCGACTCGTGGTCGTCGGTCGAGCATGTCGTCTGCTACCTCATGGGCAACCCGGTCGACGAGACGGTCGACGAGTTCCTCACCCTCGGGCGTCACCTGGCCGAACAGGGTCGCTTCCCCCACGCGCTCCCCTCCCAGTACCGGAGCGGCCTGCGCCTGCTCGAAGCAGTGGCCGCGCCGAGGGTCCTCGTGTCCGCCGAGGTCGTCCCGTTCCGCCCCCACCTCGGGGCGTACGTCATCGTCGACCAGCCCGAGGACGGCGCTCCCCAGAGCGCCTTCCTGCAGCGCCTGCACACCGACGTCCTGCCCGACCTGGTCGGCGTGGCGGGCGTCGCCGGGGCGTGGAGCTACTCCACATCTGCGGAGCTGCGGCGACCCATGTTCTCCGAAGGAGCGCACCGCATCGTCGTGTGCTACCTCGACGACGACCCGGCGACCGTCGGCGCCCGCCTCTCGCCGCTCGTCGAGCAGGCGTGGGGGGCCTCGCCGGCGCGACTGTTGTTGGCCGCGCCGTTCGAGTCCCTCATCCGATCGGACGTCGACCGCTTCGGGCCCGACGGTCGCTGATACGGCCGGCCGACAGGTCCACCGACTGCGTGGCGTTCCCGGCGGGCCGAGACTAGCGGCCAGGGGCCGCGTCCGGGGCGCGGCGGACGGCGAACGTGAGGGTCGCCGTGGCCACGTGGAGATCGTCGGCACCTCGATCGTGGACCTCGACCCTCACCACGGCGCTCCGCCTCCCCCGACGGAGGACCTGGGCCCTCGCCAGCACAGGGCCGACCCGGGCCCCGGCCAGGAAGCTGATCTGGAGCTCGCTCGTCGCCCCGCTGGCGTAGGGCTCGGGTCCCCGCAGTAACGCCGTGCCGGCCACCATGTCGATGAGGGTCGCCAGGAGTCCTCCCTGGAGCACGCCCGAGCCGTTGACGACCTGGGGGGTGACCTCCATCTCCATGGCACAGTCGGTTCCGGCCACCTCCACGGTCCTCATCTCGAACGCTTCGAAGGCGTGGCCGGGGGCGAGGCCCGGCGGTGCCCCGTCCGTGCGCCGGAGCCCGCTCATCCGGCTGCGCCCCCTGAACCTCCGCCGGCGTCCGGCTGTCCATCGTCAGCGTGCGGCATCCGCTCGTCGCGGAGCCGGCGTTTGAGGACCTTGCCGCTGGGCTCCCGTGGTAGCTCGTCGACGAACTCGATCCGCCGCGGCAGCTTGTAGCGGGCGAGTCGTCCCGCCAGGTGCTCCAACAGTGCCTCCTCGGTCAGCCCAGCCGAGGGACGGGGCTCGACCAGGGCGAACACCTGCTGACCCATGCGATCGTCCGGCAGCCCGAACACAGCGGAGTCCACGACGTCGACATGCTCGGCCAGGGCCTGCTCGATCTCGGCCGGGTAGATGTTCACCCCGCCCGAGAGGATGAGGTCGACCCGGCGGTCGGCGATGAAGAGGTAGCCGTCCTCGTCCACGTAGCCGAGGTCGCCGACGGTGAAATAGTCGTCCTTCCATGCGTCAGCGGTCTTCTCCTCGGCGTTGTGATAGCTGAAGCGGTGGGTGGCGAACGATGAGACGTAGATGACCCCGACCTCTCCCGGACCGAGCACTTCCCCGTCATCACCGGCGATCCGTATGGACAGCCCGGGGAACGGTCGGCCCACACTGCCCGGCTTGGCCAGCCACTCCTCGGGCGAGATGGTGGTCCCGAACCCTTCGCTCATCCCGAAGTACTCCCAGATGGACCCGGGCGGGAACACCTCCATGATGCGCCTCTTGACGGCGACGGGGCAGGGGGCGGCGGCGTGGAGGATCTTGCGCACACTCGACCGGTCGTAGGAGGTCCAGTCCGCTTCGAGGATCCGGATGAAGTTGGCCGGCACCATGTGCGACGTCGTCACCCGCTCCCGCTCGATCAGCGACAGGCACTCCTCGGCGGAGAACCTGTCCATGATGACCACGGGGGCCCCCTCGTTCAGGTGCATGACCGCATAGTTCCCCGGTGCCGTGTGGTAAGCGGGCCCACACAGCAGGTGGACGTCGTCCCTCGTGAAGCCCCAGTAGTCGGCGAACGGCTGGGCCGGCAGCTGGCGGGACGGCACCGGCCGGGCTCGGGCGATGCCCTTCGGCCGGCCGGTGGTCCCCGAGGTGTAGTTCATGAACACGGTCGGTGAGCCGATGAAGTCCCACTCGAGGGTGTCGGGTGACGACGCCTCGACGGCGGGGTCGTCGGCCGTCACTGCCACGCGCAGTCCGCCGGTCCCGGGGGACACCGCCCCGAGCAGGTCGGGGTCTTCGTACACGAAGGCGACGGCCCCGGAGTCCTCGAGGAGGTAGGCCACCTCCGCGCCGGTGAACCGGTAGCTGATCGGGACGATCATGGCCCCCACGCGTGCCGCCCCGTACCAGCAGGCGAAGACCTCCGGACGGTTCCCGAGCATCACGCCCACCCGGTCGCCGTGGCCCACGCCCTGACGGGCGAAGTAATTGGCCCACCGGTTGGCCGAGGCGTCGAGGTCGGCGTAGGCGATCCGGTCGTCCCCGGCCACCAGGGCCAACCGGTCCGGCGTGTCGGCGGCGATCGCCGAGATCCCCCGCGCCGTCATGGGAGCGACCACGGGGAACCGCCCCCGGGACAACGCGTGACCGGGCCGCGCCCGTCTCCGCCCTTCGTCTCCAGCACAGTGCCCAACACCGGCATCGACCCCTCCTCCTGGGACCGGGGGGCCGACCGGTTCCCCCGCGAGTGCCGTAACCCTATCGGCGGCGGCCCTGCTCAGCGGGCCCGGAAGGGCTGGTGCCTCGCACCGGTGACGGAGGGCAAGCATGCGTCGGCCGGCCCGCGTCCACTCAGGTCACACCGGGGCCGGTGGCCAGGGTCGGACGGTTCTGTCCGGTCGCCAGCCCCGCGCACGGCGCCTCCGGCGGGCTCGCGCTGTCTCCCGCCGGGCTCAGGGCCAGGCGGGTCTCAGGCCGCCTTGCCCTCCAGGCCCATGAGACGGTTCAGGTTGCCGCCCATGACCTTCTCGATGTCCTCGTCGGGCAGGCCCTTCAGGTCGTCGACGAACGTCAGGGGATCGGCCAGGCCCTCGGGATGGGGGTAGTCCGACCCGAACAGCACGCGGTCGGCACCGAGGACCTCGACCAGGCCCTTGGGGTCCTCCTCGTGGAACGGGTGCACGTAGATGTTCCGCTTGAACACGTCAACGGGATACTCCTCGAAGGCGTTCGGGCTGAACTCCCAGGCGTGCTCCATGTCGATCAGGAGGGGGCGCACCCAGTTGCTGCCGTTCTCGACGGGCGTGAACCGCAGGGTGGGGAACCGTGAGCACAGGCCGTGGCCGATCAGGGAGGCCACGGTGTCGATGATGGGACGGCCCTGGTGCCCGATGATGGCCTGGAAGCCTGATCCGCCCTTGAACGGGGTCATCTCCCCGTCGCGGATGCCCTCCCACTCGTTCATGTAGCGCTGGTATCCGCTGTCGGAGGCGTGCATGCCGACCAGCAGGTTGGCTTCGGCGACCTTGGACCAGAACGGGTCGAACTCGGGCAGGGCGATGGACCGCGGGCCCATGTACCCGACCACCGGCGCCGGCCGGATCAGGATGATCCGCGCCCCGCGCTCCACGACCCAGTCCAGTTCCTCGATCGCCCGGTCGACGATGCCCAGATGGATGACGGGCGTCGGGAACATGCGGTTCTCGTAGTTGAAGGTCCAGTGCTCGTGCATCCACTCGTTCAGGGCGTGCACGACGGCGTGGACCGCCGGCGGGTCGTCACGCACGCGCTCCTCGAGCAGGCTGGCGAGCGTCGGCCACATGATGGCGCGGTCGAGGCCCAGTTCGTTCATGATCTGCAACCGCGGCTCGGGGCTCGAGAAGCCCGGCAGGGCGTCGATGCCCCGACCGAGGATCTCCCGACGGGACTTCCCCTCGGGATTCCCGATCCTGAAGTACTCCTCCTGGGCGCCCGGGGCCGCCACGCGCTCGAAGGTGGGGTTGGGGATGTAGTCGCTGATCAGGTTCTTCACCGCGATCTTCGTGCGACCGTTGACCTCGACGTACTTGATCAGTCCGTCGTACTCGGGCGGCAGGTACTTGGTGAAGGCGTCCGTCGTCTCGTACATGTGGTTGTCGGCATCGAACACCGGGAAATCGAGCTTCCGTGACGGCATGGGTCCCTCCCTATTTTCCGGCTCGCTGCCCCCCGGGCCTACCGAATCGTCGGCATGCCAGCAGGCGAGCGCTGGGTTAACAGTTGTTTTCCACACTGTACCAGTGCTCGGTTGGGGAGAGAAAGCCCGACGAAATTGCCCGGTCGATCTCGGTTCTCCCCGACCATCGGTCGCGCCGCGGCAGGGACCGGCCGGGGCGGGCGGCGTCGACCCGTCGAGGACCGGGTGGATGGGCACGATCCTCCGGCGGACGGGCGGATGGTCACGATCCGTCGGGGCCGGACGTCGGGCCAGCGTGTCGCACAGGACCCCCGATAAGCTTCCGCCGTGATCACCAAGAGCCCCACCAATCCGGCCCTGGACGAGGAGGGCCCGGGGGACGAACGGTCGGGGGACGAACGGTCGGGGGCGGGGGACGGCCCCGAGGTGGAACTGCTCATCAACGCCACCTGGGCGGTGGCCGCCCGGACCGGAAGCATCGAACCCGGGGTCCGCGAGATCCTGCAGGAGGCGGGGCTCTCGACCAAGGCCTTCTACCGCCACTTCCGCTCGAAGGACGAACTGCTCCTGGTGGCGCTCGACCGCGCCTCGAACGTGCTGGTCGAGTACCTGGAGTACCGGATGGCTCGGGTGCCCGACCCGCTGGCCAAGATCGGCGAGTGGATCGACGCCAGTCTCCGTCAGGCGGCCAACCCGTCGGCAGCCCGGCGGATACTCCCCTGGACGCTCGGCTTCGGTCGGATCGCCGCCATGTTCCCCGAGCAGCTCGAGCGGAACCAGGACGCGATCATCGCCCTGCTCGAGCGCGAGATCCGGGCGGCGGTCGAGTCGGGCGAGGGCCAGAGCCCCGATCCGGCTGGCGACGCCCAGATCATCTTCGGCTGCACCGCCCACACCGTGCACCACCATCTCATCAACGGCACGGCGCCCGACGCGGCCACGAGCCGGCGGCTGACCGACTTCGCCCAGCGGGCACTCAGGGCGCAGCCGACCGCCTGACCGGACCCGTCGCCGACCGTCGGGCGCTCACTCGGTCAGCGGTGCTCAGAGGTCGAGCGAACGGCCGATGATCTCCTTCATGATCTCGGTGGTGCCGCCGTAGATCGAGGTGACCCGGGCATCGGCGTAGGCACGGGAGATCGGGTACTCGCTCATGTAGCCGTAGCCGCCGTGCAACTGCAGACCGCGGTCGGTCACCCGCTGCTGGAGCTCGGTGCACCACCACTTGGCCATGGCCGCCCGCTCGGGGGCCAGTGTGCCGGTGAGGAACTCGGCGATGCAGGCGTCCACGAACGCCGCCGCCACCTCGACCTGGGTGGCCAGCTCGGCCAGGACGAACCGGCTGTTCTGGAACGAGCCGATCGGCTGGCCGAACGCCGTCCGCTGCCGGCAGTAGTCGAGCGTCAGCCCGAGTGCGTAGCGGGACGCGGCCACCCCCGACACCGCCATGGACAGGCGCTCCTGGGGCAGGTTGCTCACCAGCTGCACGAAGCCCTGGCCCTCGGTGCCCAGCAGGTTCTCCACCGGCACGGCGACGTCGTCGAAGAACAGCTCGGTCGTGTCCTGGGAGTGGAGGCCCAGCTTCTCCATGTTCCTCCCCCGTTCGAACCCCTCCATCCCCCGCTCGACCACGACCAGGCTGATGCCCCGGTGCCGCTCCGACGGATCGGTCTTCACCGCGGTGACCACCAGGTCTGCGTTGATGCCGTTGGTGATGAAGGTCTTGGTCCCGTTCACCACGTAGGTGTCACCGTGGCGGATGGCGGTGGCGGACATCGACGCCAGGTCGCTGCCGATGCCCGGTTCGGTCATGGCGACCGCGGTGATCAGCTCGCCCGAGGCGATCCCGGGGAGCCACCGCTCCCGCTGCTCCTCGGTGCAGTAGGCCAAGAAGTAGGGCAGGACGATGTCGTTGTGCAGCGCGATCCCGAGTCCCACCCCGTTGCAGCCAGCACCGTAGAGCTCCTCGTTGACGATGGCGTTGTAGCGGAAGTCGTCGACGCCGCCGCCGCCCAGGTCCTCCGGCACGGCCATCCCGAGGAGGCCGAGCTCGCCGGCCTTGACGAACAGGGACCGATCGATGATGCCCTCCTGCTCCCACTTGTCGAAGCCGGGCACGACCTCATTGGCCACGAACCGCTTCACCGTGGCCCGGAACTGCTCGTGCACCTCGTCGAACAGCGTGCGGGTCACGTCGAACCCCGGGCCTGCGAACTGAACGGTGTGCTCCCCATGGCGTCTCCTCGACGGTGGTGGTGGTGCGGCCGGCGGGCGGTACGCCCCCGGTGGTGCGGCAGCCGGTCGGCGCCCGGTGGGCCCGGCCCTCGCGCCCGATTCTGCTGTCGAGTAGCTTGGCCCACCGGTATGGACAAGGTAGTGGATCTCGACACCGCGGTGTCACACGTGCAGCCGGGTGACTCGGTCCACATCGTCACCAACCACTCACGATGGACGGCAGCCGCCCGTCACCTCGTCCGGCAGTGGTGGGGCCGCGACCCGGGGTTCACGCTGGTGATGCTGAGCCTGTCCAGTCTGGGCACGCTCTTCTTCAGGGGCGGGCTCGTCCGCAAGGTGGTGACCGGGTACTCGGGCGACGTGTTCCCGAACTTCACGCCGAACCCGTGGTTCTCCGATGCCTACCTCCGGGGCGAGGTGGAGGTGGAGCACTGGTCGTTCCTGACCTTTCTCCAGCGCCTCGAGGCCGCCGCACGGGGCCTGCCCGCCGCGGTCACCGGCTCGCTGGCCGGTTCGAGCATGGCCGACAACCCGGGGTTCGCCGAGGTCCCCTCACCGTTCGGTGGCACCGTCGGCCTCCTCGCCCCGTACGCCCCCGACATCGCCCTCCTCCACGCCCCGGTGGCCGACCGGGAGGGGAACGTCGCCTTCAACGCCCCGGTGCTGGAGGGGGTGTGGGGAGCACTGGCTGCCAGGCGCGGCGCCGTGGTCACCGTGGAGCGCGTCGTCGACGACATCCGCCCGTGGTCCCACCTGGTACGGATCCCCGCCCACCGGGTGCTCGCCGTCACCGAGGCGACCATGGGCGCCCACCCCGGGGGTCTGTTCGCCCGCGACACGCCGGCCAGCCCCTACGGTGAGGACCTCGAGTTCTGGTCCGACGTCCAGCGGGTCAGCCGTACCGACGGGTTCGACGCCTGGATCGACCACTGGGTCCTCGAACCGGCCGACCAGGCGGAGTACCTGGCCCGCCTCGGCCCGGAGCGACAGGAGGCCCTGGCCGCCCGGGCCGATCCCGATTCGTGGCGCGTCGACGAGGCGGCCAACCCCCCGGACCTGGATGCCCCGGTCGGGGCCTGGGAGCAGGCGGCGGTCTTCGGTGCCCGCTACCTGGCCGAGCGCATCGTGGCCCGTCGGGCGGACGCCGTCCTGGCCGGTGCGGGCGTGGCCAACCTGGCCAGTTGGTTGGGCGTGCACCTGGCACGCGGGCAGGGCGCGGAGGTGGAGCTGACCGCCGAACTCGGGCTCTGGGGCTACGAGCCGACGCCGGCCGACCCGTTCGTCTTCAACCATCGAAGCTTCCCCACCGCCACGATGCTCTCGGACAGTGAGCAGATCCTGGGGCTCATGGCCGGGTCACCGGGCACCACGCTGCTGGCCTGCCTGGGGGCGGCGCAGATCGACCGGTCGGGCAACATCAACTCGACGGTGATCCCCGGGCGCTCCTTCCTCGTGGGCTCCGGGGGAGGGAACGACGTCGCCTCCCGGGCCGACGAGGTGGTGGTCATGGCCACCTTGACCCGACGCCGGACCGTGGACCGCGTCCCCTACATCACCTCGCCGGGCGCCCGGGTGCGGGCGTTCGTGTCGGATCTCGGCATCTTCGAGAAGGGCGACGGGGGTACCTTCGTACTGACGTCGGTGGCCCCGGGGTCCGGGTCGGTCGACGAGAGGGTCGCCACCATCCGATCGCTGTGCGGTTGGGAACTCGACGTGGCCCCCGGCCTGGTCGAGTTGGCACCGGCCGAGGACGCCCACGTGCACGCCCTCCGTCGGTGGGATCCGCGGGGGAACTTCCTGCGGCCCGACACCGCCTGACCCCCCAGGGCCGGCCGAACCGGCCGCAGCGGCGAGACTGCCCGATCGCCGGGTCAGTCGACGAGCGGATCCAGCCAGCCCGGCGACGCCGAACGCGCGCCGCGCGACACGCTGCCCCCGATGTAGTTGCGTTGCGCCTCGATGGTCCCGGCTCCGATGCACAACCCGCGGATGTCTCGGTAGGCACGCTCCAGTGGGTACTCGCGGCTGTAGCCGTACCCCCCGTGGATCTGGATGGCCTCGTCACAGACCAGCTTGGCCGCCAGATTGGCCGCCGTCTTGGCCATGGCCGTCTCGAGCGCCGGGGGCGTGCCCCCCGGGCCGGCCAGCCGGACGGCCCGGCCCAACAGCAACCGGGCGCCGTCGACGGCGACGGCCATGTCGGCCAGCTTCCACTGCAGCCCCTGCAGCGCGGCGATCGGCCTCCCCCCAACCACGCGCTCGTTCATATACCGGACCGAATGCTCCAACGCGCCCTGAGCCGCTCCCACGCACATGGCGGCATTGCCGCACCGTTCGTGGTTGAGGTGGGCCAGGAGGACCTTGAACGCGTCGGTCGAGGCCGGGTCGCCGGCCAACAGCACGTCGTCCTCGGTCACCGCCACGTCGTCGAAGGCGATCTCCGACTCGGTGGCGGCATGGATTCCCATGCCGCGGTGACGGCCGGTCAGCGACACGCCGTCGCGATCCATCGGGACGACGACCGCGCCGATGCCCTTGGCGCCGTCCCCCCCCGGCCAGCGGCACCACACGAGCACGCCGGCGGCGACATGGGCCAACGTCGAGTAGTTCTTGTAGCCGTTCAGCCGCCACCGTCCCGGACCGTCCCCGGTCAGTGCGGTCCGCATGGCCTGTACGGCCGAGCCGGCGTCGGGTTCGGTGATGCCGATGCTCAAGATGGCCTCACCGTCGGCCACGGCGGGCAGCCACCGCTCCTGCAGGGCCGGTCTGCCCAGGTGCTCGATGCCGCGCGGGGGACCGTTGAAGGCCAGCTGACAGCAGATCGCCGTCGACACGTCGTGGCGAGCCACCTCCTCGAGCACGATCGCCGCCTCGACGTCACCGAATCCGAGACCGCCCCACTGCTCGCCGATGGTCACCCGGAACAGGTCGGCAGCGGCCAGGGCCTTGACCGCGGCTTGGGGGAACTCGCCGGTCTCGTCACCGGCGCCGGCCCGCGGTGCCACTTCACGCGCCGCCACGTCACGGGCCAGGCGCCGCAGGGCAGACTGGTCCTCGCTCTCCGCCATCGGGTCGATACCGTGGGCTCCGGCCATTGTCACCACTTTCGACGGGAACACCCCAGCGGGCGATGGGGTGTGTCAGCCAATAGTATCGGCAGCCGGCCGCCAGATCCCTGGTGCCACTGGTGATCGGAGTGTCGATGCTGTTGGAAGGACGAGTAGCGGTGGTGACGGGCGCCGGACGCGGCATCGGCCGCGAGTTCGCACTGGCCCTGGCCCGGGAGGGCGCAGCCGTGGTGGTCAACGACATCGGCGTGGGACTCCGTGGGGACGAGACCGGGGAAGACCCGGCGGCCGACGTCTGCGCGGAGATCGAGGCGATGGGGGGCGAGCCGCCCCGGCCCACGACTCGGTGGCCGACTACGACGCCGCCGGCCGTATCGTGGCGACCGCCCTCGACCGGTTCGGGCGCATCGACATCCTCGTCAACAACGCCGGCATCGTCCGGGACCGCACCCTGGTGAAGATGGGGCCGGACGACTTCGACGCGGTGATCGCCACCCACCTGAAGGGGGCGTTCAACTGCACCCGCCACGCCGTCGCCCCGATGAAGGAGGCCGGCTACGGCCGCATCATCAACATCACCTCCTCGGCCGGGCTGCGGGGCAACTTCGGCCAGACGAACTACGCGGCGGCCAAGGCCGGGCTGATGGGCATGACCTTCGTGTGGGCCCTGGAACTCGGCCGGTCCGGGATCACCGTCAACGCCATGGCACCGGCCGGCGCCACCAGGATGACCGCCTCCCTCTACGCCGAGGGCGAGGAGCCCCCCGCCACCCTCGACCCGGCGCTGAACGCCCCCATCGTCGTCTACCTCGCCTCGGAGCGGGCCGCCGGGGTGAACGGCCAGCTGTTCGGCCGCTCCGACTGGGCCTACACGTTGTTCCAGCACCCCAAGCAGATCGCCTGGATGCACCGCGATGGCGGCTGGGACGTCGAGACGCTGGCCGATCAGTTCGACTCCATGCTGGGCCAGCACCTCCAGCAGGTCGGCATGGTGATGCCCGGTGGTCTGAGCCAGGACTCGGCCCGGTCGTAGGGGGCGAGTCGACGGGCCGGTCGACGGGGTCAGGCCGAGGGTTCCGAGCCCACCACACTGACGAAGCTCACGCACTCGCCCGGCCCGCCTCCGAGGTTGTGCGTCAGGCCCAGCGTCCGACCACCCTCGGTGACGCTCCGGATCTGCCGGTCCTCGGGAGCCTGACGGCGCAGCTGCAGCCAGCACTCGAACATCATGCGGAGCCCCGAGGCACCGATCGGATGTCCGAAGCTCTTCAGGCCGCCGTCGGGGTTGACGGGCAACTCGCCGTCGAGATCGAAGGTTCCGGCCAGCACCTCCTTCCACCCGGTCCCCCGCTCGGCGAAGCCGAGGTCCTCCATCAGCACGAGCTCGGTGGGCGTGAAGCAGTCGTGGACCTCGGCCATGGCCAGCTGGGATCGTGGGTCGGTGACGCCGGCCTGGCGGTAGGCGTCCGCCGCCGAGCGGACCACCTCCTCGAAGGTGGTGTAGTCGTAGTCCGGATCGATCGGGCCGGCCGCCGGTCCGGCCACGAAGCTCAGCCCCTTCACGTACAACGGCGAGTCGGTGTACCGGTGGGCATCCTCGGCCCGACAGATCACCGCGGCAGCGGAGCCGTCGGCCACCCCGCTGCAGTCGAAGACGCCGAGTTCGCCGGCCACGCGAGGCGACTTGGAGATGGTCTCGAGCGAGACCTCCTTGCGGAACTGCGCCCGGGGGTTGCGGGCCCCGTTGTAGTGATTCTTCCAGGCGATCCTGGTCAGGACCTCCTTCAGCTCCTCGGGGTCGACGCCGTACTTGTGGGCGTACGACGGAGCGAGGAACGAGAAGGCCGCCGGCGAGGTCAGCGACGTACCCGTCCCGTCACCCACCTGGTGGATGCCGGTCAACCCCGAGAAGCCCGAGTCCTTCAGCTTCTCCACCCCGATGGCCATGGCCAGGTCGTAGGCGCCGGAAGCCACGGCGTAGCTGGCGTTCCGCAGGGCCTCGGAACCCGTTGCGCAGAAGTTCTCGACGCGGCTCACCGGCCGGTAGTCGATCTTGAGCGGGCGGGAGAAGGTGAGCCCGCTGTTCCCCGACCCGAGCGTCCCGAGCCAGAAGGCGTCGATGTCGTCGAGGGCGACCCCGGCGGAGGCGATGGCATCCTTGGTCGCATCCACCAGCAGGTCGTCGGCGCCCTTGTCCCACAGCTCGCCGAACGGGGTGCAGCCCATCCCCACGATCGCCACCCTGTCGCGGATTCCGTTGCTCGCCACAGCTATGCCTCCTTGCCCTGACGGGGCGTCGTCGCGCCGCCCTCACTGTCGGCCTCCATTGTTGCATCGTTGGCCCCGTCACCCCCGTCCGGGGCCGTGCCGATCGGGCGGGCCTTCCAGAAGTAGTTGTGCATCCCGTCGGCCGAGTAGAGCCGGCGGAAGGTCATCTGCACCCGGGTGCCGATCCTCACCGCCGCCGGGTCGCAGTCGGTCAGCTCGCACCGGAACCGGCCGCCACCGTCGAAGTCGACCACGACGCCGACGGTGGGAGGGGCGAGGCTGTAGGCCAGGTAGTCGATGGTGAACGTGGCGACCGTCCCCTCCACATCGGCCAGCCGGTCCGGCTCCATCTGGTCCACCGACTTGCACCGGAGGCACACCCTGGTCGGGGGCAGGTGCCGGAAGCCGCACACCAGGCAGCGGCTGGCTTCGAAGCCGTACTTCCAGCCCTCGGTCCGGAGCATGTTCGGCGCCCCCGGCCGACTGGGCTCGGGCCGGCGGGGCGGCTCCCGGTGGAGCTGGTCGCGCCACGTGAGGAAGGAGGCGTAGGAGAGGTCGGAGCGGCCGGCGTCAGCCTGCTCGGCGACGGAGCCCAGGCCGGCCTGGCGCCGGGCCAGCTGGACGGCAGGCAGCGCGTCGGTGGTCCGCCACACCAGGGCGTCGGCCCCGTCGGCCAGCTGCAGGGTCACCACGACCTGGCCCGGGGTGGCCCGTTCGAGCACGTCGGCGAGCGCCACGCCCAACTGCGCCGCCCCCAGATTGCCGATCGACGCCGATCGGTCGGGGGCCACGGCGTCGGAGCGGACACCCAACGACGCGGTGGTGGCCCGGGTGGCCCTGGCGTGCAGGCCGGCCACCACGAGATGGTCGACGTCGTCGACGCCGATCCCCGCAGACTTGAGGGCGTCGGCGAACGCGGCCCGGGCCAGCGGAACGTAGGCCTGCTCGCCGAAGCGCTCCTCCCACTGATGGGAGCTCGACTCCCCCGGCACCCGCCAGCGGTCGAGGAACTCGTCACTGGCCGAGGCCCGTCCGATCAGCTCGGCCACCGCTCCCTCGGCGACGCAGCCGAACGCCACCCCACCGTCGCCCGAGTCGCGCTCGTCGGCCCCGCCGGCGAGCCCGGTCCGCACCTCGGCGATGACGGCCAGGGTCGGGGCGCGGTCGGCGAGTCCCACCGCCGCGCTGAGCGCACCCGCCGCCGAGCGCACCGATCCGACCATGTCGAAGGCGGCCACCCGCTGGGGCAGGCCGAGGGCGGCGTGGATCGTGGTGGCGTTGGTCTTGTCCTGGTAGGAGGGCTCGGGCGTCGAGAAGAGGAGCAGCTCGGGCGGAGGCCCGGCGGGGAGCGCCAGCGCCCGACGACCTGCTTCCACGCCCAGGGTGGTGGTGTCCTCGTCGTAGGAGGCGACCGTTCTCGCGCCGCGCCCGGACGGGCCTCCGAGCGCGGCACCGATCGCCTTGCGCTCGAGTCGCCAGAACGGCAGGTAGACGCCCCATGAGCCGATTCCCGATGTCATCCGTTCACCCTTCCCGGTGCCCGCGCCGCGGGCCCCGCTGTCGTCGGCGCCGGCACGGGCTGCGCCGGCCGGTCACCGCTGTCCCCGATGGTACGGGCGGCGACCTCCGGGCCGCCGGTCCGTCGCCTACGGGATTGCGCCCGGAGACCGCCGCATCCCTCAGAAATTGGACCGTCCGCCAGTCGAGGGTCGCTGGGCATCGGAGAACGCCCGGACCATGTTGTCCTGGACGAAGGATCCGACGAGGCGCCCGTCCACGGTGAAGATGTTCGCCCGACCGTAGGTGCGACCGCGGCCGGCGTAGGGACTCTCGTGGGCCAGGAGGTGCCACTCGCCCGCGTCGACGGGCTCATGGAACGTGAGGGTGTGGCTGAGGACGCTGGTCGAGATGGAGACATGGGCCATCGACTGCCCGATCCCGGCATGGGGGCGCATGGCCGTCCCGATGAGGAAGCCGTCGGTGGCGTAGGCCAGCAGGGCCTGTCCGGTCACACCCCGGGCCTCGGCCCCCGGGAACCGCACCCATGCGCCGAGCTCCGCCGGGCCGACCTCGTCGGGGTCCGAGAGATCGATGCCCCCCACCACGCGGATCTCCCAGAAGGCGCCCTCCCCGCCGATCGGTGCCGCATCCGCGGGCGTTCCGACGTCGGGCGCCGGTGTTCCGTGTCGGATCAGGTCGGGCTCGACCGCGCTCAACAGCACCAACGACCGGGTGCACAGGCGCTCACCCTGCCGGACCGTCACCGTGGCGCTGGCCAATGCCCGACCGACGTGCATGGCATCCACCTCGATGTCCAGCGGCTGGTCGAGTGCTCCACCCCGGGCGAAGACGGTGTGGATGGACTTGACCTCCTTCGTCGGATCCACGCTCGATGCGGCCACGATCGACTGGGCCAGCAGCTGTCCTCCGAAGACGACGCCACCGCCCTGGCCGGTGACGAAGTTCTCGCCACGGAAATGCCCCTCGCCCGTCGGTTCGAGATCGAGCACCTTCACCAGGCCGGCCAGATCAGTCATCGTGCGGGTACTCCCTCCGGGGGTGCAGTGGCCGTGCAGGTCGGCCGGTCGGTCGGTCGCAGCGGGGATCTTGTCACACGCCGGTACGTCCGGGTCGAGCACGACCGGTCAGCCACGGCGGGATCGGGCCCGTCCCGGGGGTGTCGGGCCGGCGCCGTCCAGCGCCGCCGACAGGGCGGGCACGTCCCCGAGTGACCGGAGCATGTCGTTCAGGTGCGTGCACGACGACGACCCGGTCAGCTCGCGCCGGACCCGTGGGCGCAGCTCGGCCAGCGGCATGCCGGCCAGCCGGCCGGCGCTGGCCAGGGCGCCGGGGCACTCCATCCACGGGAGCACGTTGGCCCGGGCCGACAGCTCCACCACCCGTCCCTCGGCGGCGTCGATGGAGCCGACCAGCGAGTACTCGTGCACGACGGTCTCGAGGCCCGAAGGGTCCCTGTGGCTGTCGCGGAAGTGGGCGTCGACGCGCTGGTTCGCAGGGTTCCCCTCGGCGGCGAAGAGGTCGAGCCGGCGCCGCCGGCGCATGGCGTGGGGCCCCAACGGGTCCATGGCGTGCCAGCCCGACGGGTCGTCCTCCGACTCGAGCAGCGGAGCCGGGGGGCCCATCGGGGTCGGGACCTCTCCCTTGGCCCGGATCGTCACCATCATGATGGCGTCGTGCGCCCACCCGGCACAGAGGTCCTCGGAGGGCAGCTGGGCCTTGGTCAACCGGATGGGCCGGTCGTCCCCACCGGCGCCGGTCGTCGAGTGCTCCGCGCCATCGGTGACCAGTGGCCCGTCGAGGAGGCCGGCCCGTTGCATGGCGTAGCCGGAGACCAGGGCGGCGCCCGGTAGGTCGTCGAGGAGGAGGAAGAGCAGCGACCCGCTCGCCTGCTCCCCCGGCAGGGCGTCGTTGAGCCGGGCCCGGAACCCCGGGCCGACCGACGCGCCCACCAGTGATTCCAGGCCCTCGAGTCTCGGCGTGCTCACGACCGAGCGGATCTGGCGGCTGGCTCCGTCGAGGCGAAGCCGCAGCTCGGCCTCCCCCACCACCCTCGGCGTCGCCGCGGCGTCGGTGAGGAGGTCCCTGGCCCGGGCGACCATCACCAGGTCGCCGCGGATCCCGTCGGGACGGGACGTGTCGATGCTCGCCGTCCGGCGAACGGAGCCGGCCGACCGGGCGGGGGTGACGCGCACCGGGTCATGAGGTCCGGCAGCCTCGGGGAGCAGCAGCATCACTCGTTGCCGACGACGTGCTCGACATAGGAGGCCAGCTTCTGGCGAGCCGCCTCCCGTTGCGCCGGGAGGTGGGCCGTCGGCCACAGGCCGGGCGCCGGCTCGTAGTCCTTCAGTACCTCCCTCGCCACGGTGACCTTGTGGACCTCGGTGGGCCCGTCGACGACGCTCATGATGGGGGCCATCATCCACATGCCGCCGAAGGGCATCTCGTTCGAGACTCCGAGCGCACCGTGTGCGTGCATCGAACGCCACACCGCGTCGTGCATCACCTTCGGCGTCAGGGCCTTGATGGCGGCGATGTTCTTGCGGGTCCGCCGGTAGTCCTTGACCTGGTCGATCTCCCAGGCGGTGTACAGCACGAGGAGCCGGAACTGCTGGAGCTCGGCGTAGGAGTCGGCGATATCCCCCTGGATGAACTCCTTGCGGGCCAGGAGGCTCCCCTGGGTCTCACGGCTGAGCACCCGCTCGCACAGGAGGTCGAGGGCGCGCTGGCAGGTGGCGACCGTGCGCATGGCGTGGTGGACCCTCCCCCCACCCAGGCGCGTCTGCGCGATGGCGAAGGCCTGCCCCTCGCCGCCGAGGAGGTTCTCGGCCGGGACCCGCACGTCCTCGTAGTGGATGAGCGCGTGCATCCCCTCGTCCTCCGACTCGCCGGCCAGCCCCACGTGGCGGACCATGTCCACACCGGGAGTGTCGGTGGGCACCAGGAACATCGATGCGCCCTGGTAGATGCTCACGTCGGGATCGGTGACCGCCATCACGATGAGGAACGCCGCGGTCCGGGCGTTGGAGGAGAAGTACTTCCAGCCGTTGATCACCCATTCGTCGCCGTCTCTGACCGCCTGGGTGGTGAACTGTTGGGGATCCGAACCGGCCTGGGGCTCGGTCATCGAATAGCAGGAGAACACCTCGCCGTCGAGCAGCGGCTGCAGGTACTTGGCCTTCTGCCCCTCGGTCCCGTAGTGGGCGATGATCTCCGCATTGCCGGTGTCTGGCGCCTGGGTGCCGAACACGATGGGAGCCCAGCTCGACACGCCCAGGATCTCGTTGAGCAGAGCCAACTTCACCTGGCCGTAGCCCTTCCCACCCAGCTCGGGCCCGAGGTGGGCGGCCCACAGGTCCTGGTCGCGCACGGCCTGTTTCATCGGATCCACGATCGGCCGCAGCTCGTCGTCGAGCGGATGGAACTGCCGGTGCGGGTAGAGGAGGTCGAGGGGCTCGACGCAGTCGGTCACGAACTGGCGAGCCCAGTCCAACTTCGCTTGAAATTCCGGTTCGGTCGAGAAATCCCAGGCCATCAGGGTCCTTTCGTGCTTCCACTCATTCGTTCGGTCAGTGCCTGCGACAGTCGTCCGGTCACCCGTCCACGCCCCCGGCCGGGTCGACGCCGAGCCCCGAGAGCAGCCGGCCGTAGCACTCACCGATCTCCCGGCGGGCCGCGGCCGGGTCCTCGGCCTGGGCCACGTACATCGTGGCGCCCACCCCGAGGGCCGACAGCAGATGGGCCAGCGGCTCGACCGGCTGGGGCTCCAGGGCGCCCTGGGCCACCGCGTCCCTCAGATACTCGACGATCTTGTCCGTCGGACCGTCCCCGCGGTCCGAGGACGCGCCCCAACCGAGGACGGCCGGCCCGTCGATGAGGACGATCTGCCGATAGGCCTCGTTGGTCGAGGCCGCGTCCAGATAGACCTCGCTGTTGGCCCGGAACAGCGACCAGGCGTCGTCGTGCCGGTCCCCCGAACGGCGCCACAGCGACTGGTCGACTTCACCCGCCACCTCGGCGAGCACGGCGCGGAAGAGGTCCTCCTTGTCGCGGAAGTGGTGGTAGAGCGCTCCCCGGGTCAGCCCGGCGCGCTGGACGATCTCCTCGGTCCTCGTGGCCTGGAACCCGTTGCGGGTGAACAGTTCGCGGGCGGTCGCCATGAGCGCCTCTCGGGTGTCGCGCACATGGGCGGCGCGGAGACCCTCCCGCCGGACGGCGGGTTCGACGTCGCTCAGCCCGACGCCGGACTCCTCGTCCACCGTGGCCTCCCGTCTCATCCTCTGTGGCGTCCAGCCACCGGCAGGCACGCCGGAGGCGACGGCCGCGGGTTCGCTTGATTCATCACGTATCTAACATACATACTGTTTGCTCCGGCGTCACCTGCGCCGGAGAGCCGCAGCGGACGAGCCGCCGCGGGGAGCGTGGGAGGCAGGCCATGGACGATCTCCACGGGAAGGTGGCCCTGGTGACCGGGGCCAGTCGGGGGGTCGGCGCGGCGACCGCCGTCGCCCTGGCCGAAGCCGGCTGCGACGTGGCCTGTGCCGCCCGGGCCACCCGCGCCAATCCCCAGCGGACCGTGGGCACCATCGACGAGACGGTGGCGAGGGTCGAGCAGACCGGACGTCGGGGGCTCGCCGTCCCCACCAACCTGGCCGTCGACGAAGAGGTCGAAGCCATGGTGGCGACCACCGTCGAGCACTTCGGACGCCTCGACATCCTGATCAACAACGCGGCGATCACCTTCGTCGGCGACCTCGACATCCCGCTCCACCGCTACGACCTGATCATGCAGGTGAACCTGCGCGCGCCACTGATCGCCATCCGTGAAGCCGTGCCGGCCATGCGCGCCGTCGGCGGAGGGGTCGTGATCAACGTGTCGTCAGTGGCGGCCCTGTTCCCCCACTCCTCCCTGCTGGCCTACGGCATCTCGAAGATCGGCCTCGAGCGCCTGACAGTGGACGCGGCGGCGCAGCTGGCGGCGGACAACATCGCCGTCAACTGCTTCCGGATCGACGTCGCCGTGGCCTCGGAGGGGTTCGTGGCCAACACCCCGGGGATCGACCACTCGACGTGGGAGCCGTCCGAGGTGGCGGCGGAGGGCATCGTCTGGATGGTTCGCCAGCCCCCCGGGTACTCGGGCCGGCGCGAGAGCATGTACGCGCTGCGCAAGCGGGAGGGGATCATGGCCACCCGCAGCACCGCACCCGCGTCCGAGCCCCCGCCCGTAGACCTGCTCAACGGACTGGTGCACGTGCCGGTGGCCGGATTCGAAGAGCCCTATCCCGACGACGAAGGAGGCTGACCCGGTGGTCAAGCAGACAAAGGAAGAGCTGGCGGCGGCCGAGGCGCGGACGGAGGGGCTGGTGGACGTGGCCCGGCTGGGTGCGTGGATGGACGCAGAGGGCCTTCCCGCCCAGGGCGAGGCGGTCACGTCCCGCTTCATCAGCGGTGGCGCCTCGAACGAGATCTTCGAGATCACCAGGGGTGACTTCAACGCGGTGCTCCGCCGGCCTCCCCGCGTCGTGCCGCGAGGCCGGAACGAGACGATGCTGCGCGAGTTCCGGGTCCTCGAGGCGCTGAACGGCACCGATGTGCCCCACCCCGAGGCCTACGCCGCCTGCGACGACCCCGACGTGATCGGGGCCTCCTTCTACCTGATGAGCCTGGTCGACGGCTGGTCCCCCATGAACATGGACGGGTGGCCGGCCCCGTTCGACACCGATCTCGAGGCCCGGTACGGGCTCGGGATCCAACTGGTGGACGGCATCGCCCGCCTGTCCCGGATCGACTGGCGTTCCCGGGGGCTCGAGGGATTCGGGAAGCCCGACGGGTTCCACGACCGACAGGTGGACCGGTGGCTGGCCCACCTCGGGGCGATCCAATTCCGCGAGATTCCCGGGCTGGACGTGACGGCGGACTGGTTGCGCGCCCACAAGCCGAGCCACTGGGAGCCGGGCATCATCCACGGCGACTACCAGTTCGCCAATGTGATGTTCTCGCATGGGGCACCGGCCCGGCTGGCGGCGATGGTGGACTGGGAGATGTCGACCGTCGGAGACCCGTTGCTCGACCTCGGCTGGGTGATGATGGGATGGTCCGACCCCGGCGAGGACCGGACCAAGGGGTACGTGGACGCCACCGGGCTACCCAGCCGGTCCGAGGTCCTCGACCACTACGCCACCGTCAGCGGACGCAGTGTCGACGAGATCGACTACTACGTGATCCTGGCCCGGTTCAAACTGGCCATCGTCCTGGAGGCCGGCTACGCCAGGGTGGTGGCCGGCGAGGCGGACAATCCGAGCATGGCGGCCTACGAGTATGTCGTACTGGACACCATGCGAGCCGCGGCCGAATTGGCGTCGACCACGCCACTCGGGCGGTAGGAGGCGTCGTGAAGGTCGGGCTGTCCCTCGGCACGCTCCGACCTTCGGCCTGGACCGAGATCACCGGCGAGGCCGACCGGCTGGGGTTCGAGTCGGTGTGGATGCCCGAGCACCTGGTGATCCCGGTGCAGCTGGCCGGGAGTCCCTTCGCCGAATCCGACCATCCCCCGATTCCGGCCGATGTGCCGGTCTTCGACGTCTTCGGCTACCTCGGCTTCCTGGCCGGGAGGACGCAGCGGATCCACCTCGGGACCCAGGTGTACAACATCGGCCTCCGCCATCCCTTCGTCGTGTCCCGGGCCGTCACCACAGTCGACGTCGTGTCCGGGGGCCGGTTCGAGTTCGGGATCGGTGCCGGTTGGCTGCGCGGGGAATGGGACGCGGTCGGACTCGACTTCGACAGCCGCGGCCGCCGCGTCGACGAATCGATCGGGGTCTGCCAGAGGCTGTGGAGCGAGGACGTGGTGGAACACCACGGCGAGTTCTTCGACTTCGGCCCGGTCATGTTCGAGCCCAAGCCGGATCAGGCCCCGTGGCCCCCCCTCCACGTCGGTGGCGACGGACCGGCCGCCCTGCGCCGGGCGGCCACTGTCGGCGACGGCTGGATCCCCATGAACCACACCCTCGAGGCCATCCCGGTGGCTGCCACCCGGATGGCCGAGCTCCGCGAGCGCGCCGGCCGGCCCGGCGTCGTCGAGATCACCCTGGGGGCCGGGGGCGCCGACTTGGACTCGCTCCGGCGCCACGCGGACGCCGGGGTGGGCAGGGCCCTCGTGAAGCCGTGGCAGAGCACGAAGGGAGCCCTCGACGGCATCCGGCGCTTTGCCGACGAGGTCCTCCCCCAGATCAGCGCCCATCCGGTCGGGACGCCCCGTTGACCGGCCCGTCAACCGGCCCGTTGACCGGCCGGTTGACCGCCGCCCGGGCGGACGGAGTACCGGCGACCGGGAACCGGGAACCGGGAAGGGTGTCAGGAGCAGGACCGGGGTGTCAGGAGCCGGACCGGGGTGTCCGTCGGCGCATTTGTTTTCCAAATAACATACCAATCGAATGTTATTTGGAAATTGAATTGGCCGGAGGAGACAGCCGAGACGGCACCGGGCCGGCCCGACCACAGCCGTTCTCCACGGATAGGGTGGTATTCCGTGAAGCTCGTCTTGGACTCCGATCGCTGCACCGGCCACGGCCGCTGTTACTCCCTCGCCCCGGAGCTCTTCGACTGCGACGACGAGGGCCACAGCATCCTCCTCCACGAGGACGTGCCGGACGGGCTCGAGGGCCAGGCGTGGACCGCTGTCCAGAATTGCCCCGAAGGGTGCCTCAGGATCGACGAGTGATCGACGAGTGATCGACGAACATGCCAGCGACCATGCAACCAGGGTGACGGGCGGGCGACGGGCCGCGGCTCCGGGTCGACCGGCGACGAGAGGGACGGGCATCGGTCGAGGAAGGGCCGCGGCCGCGGTGGGACCATGACCGGCCCCGAGAACAACGACCTCGATCCGGTCGCCGCCTTCCGCGCCGAGCTGGCCGGGTGGTTGGACGAACACCTGACCCCGGACGTGATCGATGCCGGACGGGCCGGTCCCGACGCCGACGACAACCTCGAGATCCTGCGGCGCTGGAACGCGACCCTCGCCGACGCGGGCTGGGCGGCCCCGGCGTGGCCGAAGGAGTTGGGTGGCCGCGGAGCGAACATCGCCGAGCAGCTGGCCTGGCTGGAGGAGATGGCGGCAGCCGGAGCGCCCGGGGCGGTCAACGTCATCGGTGTCTCCAATATCGCACCGGCCATCATGGCGCTCGGTACACCGGAGCAACAGGAGCGCTTCCTCGCCCCCATGCTGCGGGGAGACGAGATCTGGAGCCAGGGGATGTCCGAGCCGGACGCGGGGAGCGACCTGGCGTCTTTGCGCACGACGGCGCGCCTCGAAGGGGACGTCTTCGTGGTCAACGGCCAGAAGACCTGGAACAGCCTGGGCCGACACGCCGACTGGTGCCAGCTCTACGTCCGGACCGATCCCGATGTTCCCAAGCACAAGGGCCTGAGCTGTCTGCTGGTGGACATGACCACTCCCGGGATCGAGGTGCGACCGCTCAAGACCATGGCCGGCGAGCTCACGTTCTCGGAGCTCTTCTTCACCGATGTCGTCGTGCCGAGGGAGAACCTGCTCGGGCCGCTCCACGGAGGTTGGGGCGTGGCCATGACCACCCTCAGCCACGAGCGGGCAGGGGTCGCCCGGCTGCACCTGTCCATCAGCGGCCGCCTGGAGCGACTCCTGGCGGACGCCAAGGGCCGTTCGGCCCTGACCGACCCGCTCCTCCGTGACCGGCTGATGTCCGTCTACGCCAGGGTGGCCTGCATGCGATGGACCACCACCCGCGAGCTGGAGGCCGTCGGGCTCGGCCGCCAGCCGTCGGCGAGCATGGGGAGTATCGCCAAGCTGATGTGGTCTGGTATCGAGCAGGACCTGTCCGAGCTGGCCGTGGACCTCCTCGGCCTCGAAGCGCTCAGCGGCCCGTGGGCACACAACCTCTCGGCATCGCGGCAGACGTCGATCGCCGGCGGCACCAGCGAGATCAACCGGAACATCCTGGCCGAACACGGTCTCGGCCTGCCTCGCTGAAGCAGGCCCCCCCGCTCCGGCCGGACCGGACCGGATCGCGCTAGACAGGTCGGGCGACGCCCGCAGGTCGGGCGACACGCAGTTCGGACGAGCCAAGGGAGTGTGCGTCGTGGGAGTGATGAGCGGTATCCGGGTGGTCGAGGTGGCGGCATGGACCTACGTACCGGTGGCGGGTGCCGTCCTGGCCGAATGGGGAGCCGACGTCATCAAGATCGAGCATCCCGAGACCGGCGATCCCCAGCGGGGCCTGGTCGCCTCCGGGCTCATCCCCACCGGTCCCGGGGGCGTCGCCCACATGATGGAGCTGCCCAACCGGGGCAAACGGAGCTTCGGGCTCGACCTCAAGACCGAGGAGGGGCACGCGCTCCTCCTCGAGCTGGTCGCCACCGCCGACGTGTTCCTCACCAATTTCCGGCCGCAGGCGCGACGCAAGTTGGCCATCGACGTCGAGGACGTCCGGGCGGTCAATCCGGACATCATCTACGTCAGGGGCTCGGGTCAGGGCCAGCGGGGCCCGGAGTCCGAGCGCGGCGGCTACGACAACAGCTCGTTCTGGGGCCGGGGCGGCCCGGCGGACATCATCTCCGACCCGGAGGACTACCCGACCTCCCAGCCGGGCCCGGCCTTCGGCGACGTGATCGGTGGGCTGACCATCGCCGGGGGGATCTCCGCCGCCCTCTTCCACCGGCAACGAACGGGAGAGGCCCTGGTCGTCGACAACTCGCTGCTGGCCACCTCGATGTGGGCCACGGGTGCGTCCTCGTTGGCGGCGGGACTGTTCGGCATCGACCGGATGCCACGTGGCGACCGCACGAAGATGCCCAACCCGATCGTCAACAACTACCGCACCTCGGACGGTCGCTACCTGTCCCTGGTGATGCTGGAGTCGGATCGCTACTGGGCCGACCTGGTGAACCTGATGGGGCATCCCGAACTGGCCGAGGACCCGCGGTTCATCGACGCCGCGGCCCGCGCCCAGAACAACCAGGACTGTGTGCGGACGCTCGACGGGATCTTCGCCGAGAGGACGTTCGCCGAATGGAAGGAGATCCTGTTGCAGGCCAAAGGCGTGTGGGCCCCGGTCCAGACGCCGAGCGAGGTGCTGGAGGACCCCCAGGCACTGGCCAACGGCTATATCCGGGAGATCGAGGCGGCGTCGGGAACGGTGTTCCGCATCGTCCCCTCCCCGCTCCAATTCGACGAGACGCCACCCGACCTGACCCGGGCCCCCGGCCACGGCGAACACACCGACGAGCTGTTGGCCGAGCTGGGACGTGACATGGACGCCATCCTCGACCTCAAGGTCAAAGGGGTCGTGCTCTGAGGGGAGACCGCCGCCGGCCCCGGCCGGGCCGACCCGATCGGGCCCACTACGCCAACGGTGGCAACCCGCCGGCGTAGGTCTTGGTCTCGGTGTACTGCTGGAAGCCCTCGACCCCGTTCTGCCGGCCGATGCCGCTGGCCTTGTAGCCACCGAACGGCGCATCCGGGCCGTACCAGATGCCACCGTTGACGCCGACCGTTCCGGCCCGGACCCGTCGGGCGACGGCGAGGGCGCGCTCCTCGGAACCCGACGTCACGCCCACGCCCAGTCCGTACTGGTTGTCGTTCGCCACCCGCACCGCATCGTCGTCATCGTCGAACGGCACCACGACGAGCACGGGACCGAAGATCTCCTCGCGGGCGATGGCCATCGAATTGTCGACGTCGGCGAACAGGGTGGGCTCCACGTAGTAGCCCTTGTCGAACTGGGCCGGGCGCCCACCGCCGACCACCAGCCGGGCCCCCTCCTCCTTGCCTTTTTCGATGTACCCCAGGACGCGGTCACGTTGCAGGGCGCTGATCTGGGGACCCTGGAAATTGGAGGCATCGGTGGGGTCGCCGTAGGGGACGGTCCGGAAGCCGGCCTCGATGATGGCCATCCCCTCCTCGTAGCGTGACCGGGGCAGGAGCAGCCGCGTCAGCATCACGCAGCCCTGGCCCCCGTGCACACAGACGGTCCAGGCCGAGGAGAGCTTCGCTTCGAAATCGGCATCCTCGAGGACGATGTCGGCCGACTTGCCGCCCAGCTCGAGGAAGAGGCGCTTCAACGTCGGGGCCCCCTTCTCCATGATCCGACGGCCGACCGCGGTCGAGCCGGTGAAGGAGATCAGGTCGACCCGCGGGTCGGTGACCAGGTCCTCGGCCACCGCGTTGTCCGACGTGGTCACCACCTGGAGCACGCCGGGCGGGAAGTCGGTGCGCTCGGCCACCAGCCGGCCGATACGGGTGGCGTTCCAGGGGGTGTTGGGCGCGGCCTTCAGGATGACGGTGTTCCCGGTGGCCAAGCCCTGCCCCAGTTTGTTGACGGTGACCTCGAAGGGGTAGTTCCACGGCACGATGGCGCCCACCACGCCGACCGGCTCCTTGCTGACCTTGCGCCAGCTCCGGGTCCCGAACGCCGTCCCCTCGGGCAGGTCACGTTCCCACTCGAACTCGTCGATGAAGTTGGCCGGCCACAGCAGCCCGTCGGACAGCGGCGTGTCGAGCTGGGGGCCGTAGGTGAGGAGCACTGGGGTCCCCACCTCGGCCACGAGCTCGGCGCGCAGGAGCTCCTGCTCCTCCACGAGTGCATCCTGGAGCTGGCGCAGGCACCGCTGGCGGAGCTTGCCGTCGGTGGCCCAGGTCGATTCGTCGAATGCCCGGCGGGCGGCGGCGATGGCCGCGTCCATGTCCTCGTGTCCGGCGTCGGCCACGTGGCCGAGCACCTCCTCGGTGGCCGGATTGACGTTGTCGAAGACCGCTCCCGACCTGGCCTCGGTCAGTTTGCCGTCGATCAACATCCGTTCTTCGCCCCGCAGAGCCTCCGTGGAACCAACAGTCGTCATGGCTTCCCTCCTCGCCGGCTGTCCGACCGGCACATTGGCCGCATGTTATCTCGCCGGTCGCCGCCGTGAACGGGTGTGCTCCACCTCCCAGGGGGTGCCCGGAACGGGCAGCGCTACGCTCACGCCGTGGGAGCAGACGGCCGAACCGACCCATTGCCGACGATGACCGCCGACACGTTCCGCTCCACGTTCCGACCGGGTGCCGTTGAGGAGGAATGGGGACCGTTCGCCGGTCAGCCGCTGTGCATCGTCCAGCTCGACGACGGACCGGACATCGAGCCGCTCACCCGGTTCCTCCCCTGCGTGGTCGCCGGGGTGGCCAGCGGCACCGTCGCCGGCATCCACGCTCCGGACGTCGACCTCCTCGTCACCGACGACCAGGAGGCGGGACCACCCTGGATCAGGAGCGGGGACCTCCCATCGACCCTCGACGCGCTCGGAACCGCCTGCCGGGCCTCCCCGCTGGCATCCATCGCCCTGGCTCAGCTGCTGCGGTTCAATTCCCGGCTGGGTGTACCCGACGCCCTGGTGGCGGAGTCGTTCGTCTACTCCATGCTGCAGGCAGGACCGGAGCACCGCGCCTGGCTGGCGGCTCGGCCACCGCGGAGCGGGCCACGCACGGCGCCCCGGGGAGCGATGGCCAGCCGTGAACCCGACGCGGTGCTCACCACCCGGGACGGCGACGTCCTGTCGATCCGCTTCGATCGGCCCCGTGTCCACAACGCCTACAACACGGCGATGCGGGACGGGCTCTCGGCCGCCCTCCAGGTCGCCGACGCCGACCCGAGCGTCCGACAGGTCGACATCACGGGGGTCGGCCCGTCGTTCTGCAGTGGCGGGGACCTGGGGGAGTTCGGAAGCGCACCCGATCCGGTCACCGCCCATGCCGTCCGGGTCAGCCGGGGCGCGGCGATCTGGATGGATCGGTGCTCGGGCCGCACCACCGTGCACGTGCACGGCGCCTGCATCGGTGCCGGGGTGGAGCTGGCCGCCTTCGCCGGGTCGGTGGTCGCCGACCCGGACACGTTCTTCCGGTTGCCCGAGGTGGCGATGGGACTGATCCCGGGTGCCGGCGGCACGGTCAGCCTCCCGCGTCGCATCGGCCGGCAGCGCACCGCGTACCTGGCCATCAGCGGAAACGTACTCGAGACACCCACCGCGGCGGAGTGGGGCCTCGTCGACCGGATCGCCCCTCCCGATCAGGGTCATTCTCCCGATCCGGTGTAGCATCACGCCGAAAATGCGGGTCGTCGACCGGGGACGGCGGGGAACCGAGGGGTCTCCGCTCGGCCGGGCCGCGAGGTCGGGCCCCGATGCGACCGCCACCTGTTTCCTCCGACGGTGGTGCGGCCCCGGGACGACCGGACGACGAGAAGGGATGGTCCATGGAGTTGAAAGCGGGGACGCAGCTGCGGAGCGCGGTGGGTGCCACCGAAGTGGTGGTGATCCGGGCACCGGAGCACCCGGCCACCCTGACCTCGGGAGGCCTGCCGATGGTCGGCCGCGATGACGAGGTGGTGCCCGGCGGCGTCGAACCCGGCAGTGAGGGGTCGGTCCTGTTGGGCAAGCGCTACGTGGACGAGGCGGGTTCCATCGAGGTCCTGTGCACCAAGCCGGGGGACGGCGCGTTGGCGCTCGACGGCCAGCCCCTCGAGGTGAAGAGCGCCAAGCCCCTCCCCTCCTCGGACTGAGGAGGCCCGGTGCATCTCGGTCTCGTCCTGGACATGGCGCACTCGGGGTTCGCCGACCGCGTTGCCGTCACCGCCGAGGGCCGCTCCGTCGACTACGCCGGACTGGCGGAGAGCTCGTGGGCGGCGTCGGCCCGATTCGCCCAGCTCGGCGTCCCCTCGGTGGTCTACCTCGGCAGTAACCACATCGCCTATCCGGTCGCGCTGTTCGGAGCTGCGGGGGCCGGCGTGCCCTTCATCCCCCTCAACTACCGACTGGGGGCGGAGCAACTCGCCGCCCAGATCGACGCCCACCCCGGATCGTTCGTGCTGTACGAGGGGGAGCCCCCCTCCTTCGCCGATCCCGAGCATTCCGCCGAGCGGCAGGCGTTCCTCGACTCGCTGGACCGGACCAGCGCCGAACCGCCCCCTCCGCAGGATCCGGAGCTGCCCTGCGTGCTGCTGTACACCAGCGGGACCACCGCGGCCCCCAAGGCGGCGGTCCTGCGCCACCGACACCTCATGTCGTACCTGTTCGGCACAGTGGAGTTCGCCAGCGCCGACGAGGGGGACGTGGCCCTCGTGTCCGTCCCTCCGTACCACGTGGCCGGCGTGGCCAACCTGTTGAGCAACCTCTATGCCGGCCGACGCATCATCTATCTCGACCGATTCGAACCCGAACGGTGGCTGGAGGTCGTCCGCGACGAGAAGGTCACCCAGGCGATGGTCGTTCCCACCATGCTGGCCCGCATCGTCGACTACCTGGCCGACGCCGGCGATGCGGAGACGCCCAGCCTGCGCGCCCTCTCCTACGGGGGAGCCCGCATGCCCCTGCCGGTGCTGCACCGGGCCCTCGAGCTGTTCCCGACCACCGGATTCGTCAACGCCTACGGACTCACGGAGACCAGCTCCACCATCGCCCTGCTCGGACCCGAGGACCACCGGGCGGCGTTCGAGGCCGAGGACCCCGTCGCCCGGGCCCGTCTGGCCTCGGTCGGCCGTCTGGTGCCGGGGATCGAGCTCGAGGTACGGGACGAGAACGGCGGCACGGTCGACCCCGGCCGGACCGGCCTCCTCTTCCTGCGTGGGGAACAGATCTCCGGCGAGTACGCCGGGGTGGCCCTCCTCGACGACGACGGCTGGTTCCCGACCCGCGACCGCGGGTGGGTCGACGAGGAGGGCTACCTGTTCATCGAGGGCCGGGCCGACGACACCATCATCCGCGGCGGCGAGAACATCGCGCCGGCCGAGATCGAGGACGTGCTCGTGTCCCACGGCTCCGTCCAGGACGCCGTGGTCGTCGGGCTGCCCGACGACCAGTGGGGACAGCGGCTGGTGGCCGTCGTCGTGCCGGGAGCGGGGGGCGACGTCAGCGCCGCCGAGCTCCAGGCCCTCGTGCGCAGCCGGCTGCGCTCCTCCAAGACCCCCGAAGCCATCGAGTTCTGGCCCGAACTGCCCCGCACCGACACCGGGAAGCTCCTCCGCCGCACGGTCGTCGCCCGACTGACCGACGAGCGGGCGCCGGCCTGACCGGGCGCCGTCCTGACCGGGCGGTCAGCCGGCGTTGCGTCGTGAGCGGAGCTTCTCCAGCGTCCGGACGAGTGACGCCTCGATCAGTCGGTCGTTGTCCTTCGAGATGAAGTCGTGCACCCTCTTTTCGAGGAGCCGTCGCACGAGCGGGTTCCGAGCCTCGTAGGTCTCACGGAAGAACACCCTCGTCCTCCCTCCGCCCACGTCCTCCAAACGCGTCCAGCCGGTGGCGTTCGACCAGAGAGGCTTGCCGATGGCGTCGTAGCGCCAGCCGACGGGGCGCTCGGCCCCGGTGATCCACTCCCACGACTGGGCCACCCCCCCGGAGAGGAGGTACCTGGGCACCGGGAACGTGCAGTGGCGCACCAGTCCGTTGCCCGCCTCGTCGCCGGGGTGGAGGATCTCGATCGTCACGGTGGGGGTCTTGATGTCCCGGCGCGTGTACGCCCACAGGGCGTCCCAGACCTCCACGGGCGTACCGTCGACGGTGAAGTCGAATCTGTGATCCTGCACGCTGTCCCCCTTGTGCGGCGGTGCGTCGGTGGCACCGCTGATCTCGGATGTCGGTCAGAAGATGCCGGAGGCGTCGGCCAGGCGGCCCCGCAGGAGCCGGGCCAGGCGCTGGCGGTGGAACGCCGCGTCGCCGTAACTGACGCGGTCGAACTGGGAGCGCTTCAGGTAGAGGTGCAGATCGTGCTCCCAGGTGAAGCCGATGCCTCCGTGGACCTGCAGTCCCGAGGCCATCACCCGCTTGGCGGCGTCGCTCGACCAGATCTTGGCGGTCGAGGCGGCGATGGAGGCGTCCTCCTCCCCGGCCGAGAGCGCCCACGCCGCATACCAGGTGCTCGACCGCATGCCCTCCACGTCGACGACCATGTCGGCGCACCGGTGCTTGATGGCCTGGAAGCTGCCGATCGGCTGGTCGAACTGGATCCGGTCCTTGGCGTACTGGACGGCCAGCTCGAGCACGCGTCCACCCCCACCGAGCATCTCCGCCGAGGCACCGACGGCCCCGCGGTCGAGGAGGCCGTCCGCCAACTCGTCGTCCCCGAGGTGCACCGCCGGCGCCCGGTCGAACGACAACCACGACAGCGAGCGGGTGACGTCCATCGCCGGTTCCCTCGCCGGGCGGCTTACCACCGCGAGGTCGATGGCGAACACCCGGCCGGAGGCGACGACGACGGCGATGTCGGCCACCGCGGCACCCTCGACCGGTCCGAGTCGGCCGGACACGGTCCAGTCGTCACCGGCGCGTTCGGCAGACAGTGCGCCCGGATCGCGACCCCACCCGACACAGCCGATCCGCTCGCCCGTCGACAGGTCCTCGACCCACCCGTCCCGCCCGCGTCCGGACGCGGTCAGGGTTTCGAGAGCCAGCAGGCTCGGGAGGAACGGCACCGGCGCGGTGTGGCGCCCGATCTCCTCGAGGAGGACGGCGGCCTCCACCCAGCCGGCCCCCAGCCCACCGGCCTCCACCGGCTGGGCGACACCCAACCAGCCCTGTTCGGCCATGGCGCGCCACAGGCCGTCGTCGAACGGCAGACCGGAGGAGAGGTGGGCCCGGACGTGATCGTGGTCGGCGCGGTCGTCGAGCAACGCCCTGGCCGCCTCCTGGAGAGCCACCTGGTCCTCTGAGAGCTCGAAATCCACGAGCAGCATCGTAGGCCGACCCCGTGTGCGAAGCTGATTTGGTGGATCTGACCCCCACCGCAGACCAGGAGTCGTTCCGGTCGGACATCCGCCGATGGCTGGTCTCGAACCTCCCGTGGGAGTACGGGAAAGGCCTGCCGCCGCGCTTCGACGACCTCGAGGAAGAGGTGAGGTTCCTCCGCGGCTGGCAGGGCCTCCTGGCTTCGGGGGGCTGGGTCGGCGTCGCCTGGCCGGCCGAGTACGGCGGACGCGGCGCCGGTCCCGTCGAGCACTACATCGTGCAGGACGAACTGGCCAGGGCCCGGGCCCCCGAGATGGTCGGGCGCATCGGGCTGAACCTTGCCGCCCCGACCCTGCTGGCCCACGGGACGCACGACCAGCAGTCACGGTGGCTGTCCAAGATCCGCACCGCGGACGAGCTCTGGTGCCAGCTGTTCAGCGAGCCGGGGGCCGGGAGCGACCTGGCCGGCGTGGCCACTCGGGCCGACCGGGTGGACGGCGGGTGGTTGGTCAACGGCCAGAAGGTGTGGACCTCCTACGCCCAGTTCGCCGACTGGGGGGTGTGCCTGGCCAGATCCGACGCCGGGGCGCCGAAGCACAAGGGGATCTCGTACCTGGTGGTGGACATGCACCACCCCGGCGTCGACGTCCGCCCACTCGTCCAACTCACCGGTGAGGCCGAGTTCAACGAGGTCTTCCTCACCGATGTGTTCGTGCCCGACGACCAGCTCATCGGACCGGAACACGAGGGGTGGCGGGTCGCCAACTCGACCCTGTCGCACGAGCGGGGCACGAACCCCCGCCAGCTGGTCATCCACATGCAGCTGCTCGAGGAGCTCCTCCGGTTGGCGGAGGAGAACGGGACCGCCGACGACCGGGCCACAGCCGGTGCGCTGGCTCAGGCGTACGTGGAGATCCGGCTGTTCCAGCTGCACAACCTCCGCAGTGTGAGCCGGCTGTCCCACGGGCTCGACCCCGGGCCCGAGGGGAGCGCGCTCAAGCTGTACTGGAGCGAGATGTCCAAGCGCTTCCAGGAGACGGCCATGGACGTCGTGGGGGACGCAGCACCGTTGTGGCGGGGCGCCACCGACAACCCGGGCGACGGGCGGTGGCAGCGGGCCTGGCTGTACTACCAGGCCTCGTCCATCTGGGCCGGCACCAACGAGATCCAACGTAACGTCATCGCCGAGCGGGTGCTCGGCTTGCCCCGGGCGCCGAGGCGTCCGGAGCGGACCGCGTCCCCCGGCGGCGACCGCCTCTCCCGGGCCGGCGCCGACACATCAGGAGGAGAACGATGAGCGAGCAGCCAGTCCTGTACGAGGTGACCGGCCACGTGGCCATCATCACCATGAACCGGCCGGAGGTCGCCAACGCCCAGGACACCGCGCTCATCGACGGGATCGACCACTTCCTCGACGAGGCGGATGCCGACGACGAGGTCCGGGTGGTCGTACTGGCGGGGTCGGGAAAGCACTTCTCCGCCGGACACGATCTGAAGGAGCTGGTGGCGGGGGACGGGCCCGACTACTGGCGGGCCATGCGCGAGACCCCCGAGGGGAAGTTCCGCCACGAGCAGGTGATGTACTACGAGCGCTGCAAGCGCCTCTACGCCTTCCGGAAGCCGACCATCGCCCAGGTCCAGGGCTCGGTGGTGGCGGCCGGCCTGATGTTGGCGTGCATGTGCGACCTGATCGTGGCCGCCGACGACGCCGTCTTCTCCAACCCGGTGCTCCGGATGACGGGGGCCGGGGTGGAGCTGCTGGTGGAGCCCTGGGAGCTCGGCATCCGCAAGGCGAAGGAGTTCCTGTGGACGGGCGAGAAGATCGACGCCCAGGAGGCCTGGCGGCTGGGCCTGGTGAACCGGGTGGTCCCCGCCGGCGAGCTGGCCGGACGCACCCGCGAGCTGGCCGAGCGCGTGGCCCTCGTCCCGCCGGCCACCGCCCAGGTCGTGAAGGACACCATCAACAACACGGCGACCCTCATGGGCAAGGAGGAGTCGTGGAAGTACCACTTCATGGCCCACCACTGGATGCACAACACGGCGACGGCACTGGACGCGCTCGAGGCCCGGAAGGCGAAGTCCTCCATGAAGGAGGTCTTCGCCGAGCACCGGGATGACTGAGGCCCGCCCGCCCCTCGCCGGGCTCCGGGTGATCGACGTCGGTACCCGCATCAGTGCGCCGTTCTGCGCCGGGCTCCTCGGCGAGATGGGCGCGGAGGTCATCAAGGTCGAGGACCCGCGCGGGGGTGACTTCATGCGCTCGATCGGCCCCTTCGTGCCCGGGGAGGGCGACGGCGCGGACTACTCGCTGTGGTGGGCAGTCGAGGGCCGGGGGCGGCGGGGCGTCACCCTCGACCTCCGCCAGGCCCGGGGCCAGGAGCTCTTCCGGGACCTGGCGGGGCGCGCCGACGTCGTCTGTGAGAACTTCCGGCCCGGCACGATGGAGGGATGGGGCATCGGCCCCGAGCAGTGCGATCCGCGGCTGGTGTGGGCCCGCATCAGTGTGTTCGGACAGGACGGCCCCAACGCCCGTCGGCCCGGGTTGGACCGGATCGGCATGGCCTTCGGCGGCCTCCTCGGACTGACCGGATTCCCCGACGGGCCACCGGTCCGGACGGGTGTCACGGTGTCGGACTATCTGACCGGGGTGTTCGCCGCCGAGGCGGTCACCGCCGCCCTCTACCGACGCGACCGTGCCGACGGCGGTACCGGTCTCGGCGGGGTGGTGGACGCCCCGCTGTACGGATCGGTCCTGCGCATCCTCGAATGGACCATCGCCGCCGAGGACCGGCTCGGTGTGACCAGGCGGCGGGAGGGCAACCGGATGGCGAACTCCGCGCCACTCGACAACTACCTGGCGGCCGACGGACGCTACGTGTGCATCGTGGCCGGCTCGGATGCCAATTTCGCCCGACTGTGTGCGGCCATGGGCCGCCCCGAGCTCCTCGAGGATCCCCGGTGGTCGACCCTGGCGCGACGGGCCGAGGGCGCCGACGAGATCAACGGGATGGTGGAGCGGTGGGTGGCGGCGCGAACGGCCGACGAGGTCGAGGCGGTCTGCATCGAGCACGGCGTGCCCGTCGCCACCATCAACGACGCGACGGACATCCTCGCCGACCCCCATGTGGCGGCCCGGGGGGACCTGGTCACCGTCGATGATCCGGCGGCCGGCCCCCATCTCCAACAGGCCCCGTTCCCCCGGCTCGACGGCCAGCGCCCCTCGGCCCCGAGCCCGGCCCCCGCACTCGGCCAGCACAACCGTGAGGTCTGGTGCGACCTCGTCGGCCTCACCGCCGACGAGTTCGGCGCGCTGGTCTCGGACGGCGTGATCTGACCGCCCGGGTAACCTCCCTCCGTCATGACCCGACTCGGCGACGCGGTGGACCCGTCAGCAGCGGCCACCGTGCCGGAGACGGCCGGCCCACCGGCCCTCGCCGTGAGCCAGTCGGCCGGGATCCTGTCCGAGACCGGCAGCTTCATCAACGAGCTGTCGTTCGACTTCGACATCGAGGGGGACGGATCCCAGGGGAGGGGCCGGGTGTCGATCACCCCGATGATGTGGTCGTCCGGCGCACTGCCGCGTCCGTCGATCCTGCTCACGGTGGCCGACTGCGTCGCCGGCGTTCCCGCCATGCACGTGTCGTCGCCCAACCTGGCGGTCACCCTCGACATGGCGGTGCGCATCGTCGCCGACGACGTCGGCCCTGAGCTCGAAGTGACGTCGGACGTCCTCAAGCGGGGGCGCAACATCGTGGCGAGCGAGGTGCGGTTCACCAACGCCGGGACGGACGAGCTCGTCGCTCTCTGCTACCTCACCTTCATGGCCTCCCCGCGACCCCAGGACGTCTCCCCGCCCATTCCCGAGGGCATGGCGTTCCGCGGCTCGCTCCCGGTCGACTTCGCCCGGCGGGTCGGACTCCGCACCGTCGCTCCCGGCGTCACCGAGCTGGACCGGCGTCGGTTCGTCGTGCAGGCCTCGGACACGCTGCAGGGCGGCATCGTGGCCCTGCTCGGCGAGACCGCCGCCGAGTCGCTCACCGGGATGCCCGCCCTCGACCTCGACGTCCGCTTCTTGGCCGGCGTGCGGGTGGGGCCGGGTCGGGCCACCGCAGTGATGATCGGTGACGGGCTGGTGCGGGCCGAGGTGCGCGACGTGGGCGGTGACGACCGGCTGGCCGCGCTGGTCATCGCCCGGGTGGCGGACGGGCCGGGCAGGCGACCGTCGCCCCCGGGCCGGTAGGCGGGGAGACGACCCATGCCGGGAGAGGACGTGCCCGAGGACGCCCCGCCCGAGGACGCCCCGCTCGAGGACGCCGTGCCCGAGGAGGGCCGCCGGCCGGACCGTGTCGAATTCGGCATCTACCTTCCGCAGGTCTCGTTCGACTACACGCAGCTGATCGACCGGGCCCGGGCCGTCGAGGCGCTCGGCTACGACTCGCTGTGGCTCTACGACCACCTCTACAGCCCCGGTCAACCCGACCTACCCTCGCTCGAAGGATGGACCCTGGCCGCCTACCTGCTGGCCCAGACCGAGCACCTCCGCGTCGGTCACCTGGTCCTGTGCAACAACTTCCGTCATCCCGCGCTGCTGGCCAAGATGGCCACCACCCTCGACGTCCTGTCCGAAGGCCGGCTCGACCTGGGCCTCGGAAGCGGGTCCGTGTCCGACGAGCACCACCGCGCCGGCCTCCCGTGGGGAACCGGAGCCGAGCGCTCGGAACGGTTGGCCGAGTCGCTCGAGATCCTCACCCGCATGTTCACCGGCTCCCCGACCACGTTCGCCGGCGACCACTTCCGGGTGGCCGACCTACCCAACCTGCCGAAGCCCGTGCAGAGCCCCCGGCCCCCCATCCACGTGGGCGGCATCGGGCCCCGGCGCACCCTGCCGCTGGTGGCGCGGTACGCGGACGTCTGGAGCATCCCGACCTACGGGCTGTCCGGGTGGGAGGAGAGCGGTCGCCTGCTCGACGCCGAGTGCGAAGCCATCGGGCGCGCCCCGTCCTCGCTCCGCCGATCGCAGGAGGCGGTGCTGGTGGTCGCCCCCGACGGGTCGGCGCTGGACACGGCGAAGGCCCAGGCCGGGCGGCGGTACGGCGCACCGGGCTGGGGGCTGGAGGCCGGGGGCTTCGTCGGCAACCCGGCTCAGGTGGCGGATCGCATCGCCACCATGGTCGACAAGGGGATCACCACGTTCGTGTTCTTCACCCATGACCGGGCGGACCGTCGCACCCTCGAGCTCTTCGCCGAGCACGTGGTGCCCGAGTTCCGGTGACGGTGGGCTGAGCGCATGGAGCTGTGGGAGCTCGTCGCCCGCGAGAGCATCCGGGACCTGGTGGCCCGGTACAACGCCAACGGCGACAGCGGGCGGTTCGAGCAGATGCTGGACGTGTTCGCCGACGACGCCGTGATGGAGCTGGAGTCCGAAGACGGTGCCGTCCGCCGTTTCGAGGGCCGGGACCGGATCGCCACGATCTTCACGGCGACCAAGGCGTCCTGGGACGCGCTGGCGGGGTCGACGGGAGGGTCTGGCGCCGGGAGGGCCGGCCATCACGTCCGCCACTTCGTCGCCACCCACCAGATCGACGTGGACGACGAGTCCCACGCCCGGGGGCGCAGCTACTTCGCCGTCCTGATGCCCCACGGCCTCGACCACTGGGGTCGCTATGTCGACACCTACGGCATCCGGAACGGTCGCTGGGTGATCACCGAACGGCGGGCGCTGACCGACGGACGGGCCGGCGACGGCACCGGGGCGTGAGGTCCGGGATGACCGGCCCCCCGGTCAGGCCTCGGACGGATCCAGGACCAGGATCCCCCGGATGTTGCGTCCCTCCCGCATATCGCGGTAGCCGTCGTTGACCCCCTCGAGGGGATAGCTCCGGGTGATCAGCCCCTCGAGGTCGAACAGACCGCGCCGGTCCAGGTCCAGCAGCTTGGGGATGTCCGACCGGGGATTGGCCGAGCCGAAGAGGGAACCCACCACCTGCTTCTCCATCCCGGTGAGGTCGGCCATCCTGAGGGTGACCTGCTTCTCGGTGTAGGGATGGATGTTGGTCACCACGACACGCCCCCGCTTGGCGGTCAGCGCCATGGCCTTGGAGAACAGCTCGCCGCTCCCCACGCCCATGGCCATGATCACCTTGTCGGCCATGCGTCCGTGGGTGACATCACGGAGCGGGCCGAACATCTCCTCCATGGAGGAGGCCACCAGCGTGGCGCCGTAGCGCTCGGCGGTCTCCCGCTTGAACGCCACGGGGTCGACGGCGGCGATGGTTCCCGCACCCGCCAGCCGCGCCCCCTGGACGGCCGAGGCCCCGATGCCGCCGATCCCGACCACCACGACCGTCTCGCCCGCCCGCACCTCGGCGGCGTACACCGCCGACCCCCAGCCGGTGACCGCTCCGCACCCGACCAGGCAGGCCGTCCGCATCGGGTAGGACGGGTCGATCCTGACGCAGCTGGCCTCGTTCACCACCGTATGGTGGGCGAAGGTCCCGGCCAAGCACATGAGGTTCAGGCTCTCGTCACCGCGGTGATGCCGGGAGGTCCCGTCGACCTGGCGACCGGTACCGATCAACGCCCCCAGGTCACAGAGGTTCTGGTGGCCGGTCGAGCATGGCCCGCACCGCCCGCACGACGGGACGAAGGCCAGGACGACGTGATCGCCGGGAGCGAGAGCGGTGACCCCGGCGCCCACCGTCTCGACGATGCCCGCCCCCTCGTGGCCCCCGATGATGGGCGTGGGCATGGGGGTGTCACCGGTGACCACGTGGTCGTCGGAGTGGCACAGCCCCGATGCCACCATGCGGACCAGTACCTCGCCCGGACCCGGCGGGTCGAGCTCGATCTCCTCGACGCTCCAGGGCTTCCCGACGCCCCAGCAGATGGCTGCCTCGGTCTTCATCACGTCCACGTCCCCGTGCCCCGGCGACCCGGCTCGGGCCGACGGCCGATGCTATCCGCGCCGGACGGGAGTGCCCGGTCCGGGCGACACCGTCCGCTCACACTCACACCCACGGGCAGGTCAACGGATGCCCAGCGAGGAGAGGACCGAGCCGGTGTCCGCACCGAGCGCCGGCGCCGGTAGGGGCCGCGGGGTCCCGTCGGAACCATCGGGCTCGGACCGACCCGGCCCCGGCACGGCCGGGGACAGCGCGACCGGGCCCCCGGTGGCCACCGTGGCCCCCGCTCGCGAGCAGCCGGCAGCGACATCGGCCATCGAGACGTCGACGTTCCAGCCTCCTCCTCGCTCGAGCGCAGCCAGGACGGCGACCGCCCCGGTGATCCCACTGAGCGGATCGGCGATGGCGTCGCCGCAGAAGCACGGTCCCTCGTCGTCCCAGACGACCAGTCCCCCGGCGACGGCGGCGTCGTCGCCGAATGCCACGCGCTGGGCCGCCGGGCCCGAACAGCCGTACCCGGTGACCGACAGCCACACGCGGGTACCTCCCCGACGGAGGTGGTCGTCGGGGACCAGGCCCAACTGCTCCAGCGCACGAGGACGGGCCGCCGACACCACCACATCGGCGGAGGACACGAGCTCGCCCAGCCGGCGGTGGCCGTCAGCGGTGCCGAAGTCGAGCGCCACCGACTCCTTGCGGTGGTTCAACCGGGCGAAGAACGCCCTCGACCCGGACCGGGCCCCGTCGGGCCGACGGCGCGACTCGACCTTGATCACCCTCGCACCCGCCGCCGCCAACAGGCCGGCGGCCAACGGTCCAGCCCACAGCGCGGAGAGGTCGACCACCACCAGGCCGTCCAGCGCCGCCGGCTCACCGGGGCAGCACCGGCGGGCACCGACCCCCTCCAACCCGAGGGCCCCCCGGGGTTGGGTCCGAGGCGCCGTGGCGCTCGGGCTCCGTTCACCGAGTGCGGACACCGGCAGTCCGAGCAGCGTCGAGCGCGAGACGAGGGATGCGCTGCCGACGCCGGCGACCCTGCTGGCGACTGCGGCCCACTGTCCCGACCGGATGGGTCGATCCGGCTGGAGCCAGGCATCGACCAGGTCCCAGTCGTCGTGTCGGGCCAGGTTGACGGCCAGCCATCCGTCGGCCGACCGCAGCAGGCGGGCCGACCCACCGCAACTCACTGCGCCGAGACGCCGCAGTCCGGTCAGTGCCGCCCGTTCCACCAGCATCCGCATCGGGTCGGCGGGTGCGCCGACCCCCAGGAGCGCCGACCGGCGTCCCCATTCGACGCCCAGCTGCCCGACGGCCTCCACCAGTCCGGCCGGTGGCGGGAGACCCGGGCCGTCCGGCCGGCCCGACAGCGCGGTGAGCGCGTCGACGCCCGACGGGGTCGAGTTGCCGTCCGGCGGCCCCCCCGTCGCTTCCGTGCCGTCGGTGCCCCGGCCTCCATGGTCCATCCGTGGTCAACGTACCGGTCGGCACGGGCCAGGCGCCACCAGCCAGGCGGGGGGGATATCGTCGGGCATGCAGACGATCACCGCGCCAGGCGACCTCACCCCACTCATCGACCAGGAACTGGGCTACAGCGGGTTCGTCGACATCACCCAGGAACGCGTCGATCTCTTCGCCGATGCCACCGGGGACCACCAGTGGATCCACGTCGACCCCGTGCGGGCGGCCGACGGGCCGTTCGGCGGGACCATCGCCCACGGCTACCTCACGCTGTCCCTCGGACCCGAGCTCCTGCACGACGTGCTGACGTGGGAGAACATCCGGATGGGGGTCAACTACGGGCTCGACAAGGTCAGGTTCCCCTCGCCGGTGCCCGTCGGTTCGCGGATCCGCCTCGGGGCGGTGCTCCGCGGGGCCGAGGAGTTGGGTGGCGGAGGGGTGCAGGTGCGCCTCGAGCTGACCTTCGAGGTCGAGGGGGCCACCAAGCCGGCCTGCGTGGCCGAGCTGCTGCTCCGGTACTACTTCGAGGAAAGCCCTGCGTGAGGGGTGCCGCAGGACATCCGAGCGCAGCGTCGGTGTTCGAGAACAGCCTTTCTCATGTAGCCTGAGCCACGGAGTCCGGGGACGTCGGCACTGGGAGGGACCAGGATGGAAATGCTCGAGGGGAGGGTCGCATCCACCGGCGCCGCGGACGGACGGCACCGGGACGGGAAGCACTCCGCCGGCTGGGCCGGCAACCTCCCGGACGACCTCGACGCCAAGAAAATCCGAGACTCGGCGCGGGTGGGATGCTGAAGGGGACGACCGCGCCGGGCTGATCCATTCGATCGACAGGAACCATTCGACGCCTCGGCCGGCACCCCGATGGGGATGTGTGCGGAGACGGGGAGAAGGAGAGCAGCAATGGAAATCAACGAGATGGTCATGGTGAGCGTGGACGACCACGTGGTCGAGCCGCCGCACCTCTTCGAAGGGCGCCTTCCCGCCAAGTACGTCGACCTGGCCCCCAAGTTCGTCACCAACGACGACGGGACCAACGCCTGGCTCTACGAGGGCAACATCCTCCCCAACGTGGCGCTGAACGCGGTCGCCGGCCGGCCCCGTGAGGAGTACGGGCTCGAGCCCACGTCCTTCGAGCAGCTCCGGCCCGGCTGCTACGACATCGACGAGCGGGTGAAGGACATGGACGCCAACGGGGTCGTCGGGTCCCTGTGCTTCCCCTCCTTCCCCCAGTTCTGCGGCCAGCTCTTCGCCCGGACCAAGGACAAGGACCTCGCCCTGGCGCTGCTCCAGGCCTACAACGACTGGCACATCGACGAATGGTGCGGCACGCACCCCGGCCGCTTCATCCCCTGCCCCCTCCCGGCGATCTGGGACCCCGAGATCCTCGCCGCCGAGGTGCGTCGCACCGCGGCCAAGGGGGCGCACGCCGTCACCTTCTCCGAGAATCCGTCCAAGCTGGGATGGCCCAGCATCCACTCCGACTACTGGGATCCCTTCTGGAAGGCGTGCAGCGACGAGGCGGTCGTGGCCTGCCTGCACATCGGCTCGTCGTCCGACATCGTGATCACGTCGCCGGACGCCCCGATCGACTGTCTGATCACCCTGACGCCCATGAACATCGTGCAGGCGGCGGCCGACCTCGTGTGGTCACCGGTCCTCCGGAAGTTCCCCGACCTCAAGGTGGCGCTGTCGGAGGGCGGCATCGGATGGGTGCCGTACTTCCTCGAGCGGGTCGACTACAACTACGACCGTCACCACGCCTGGACCGGGCAGGAGTTCGGGAACGAGCTGCCGAGCGAAGTCTTCAACAAGCACGTGCTCACCTGCTTCATCGACGACCGCTTCGGCGTGGCCAGCCGCCAGTACCTCGACATGGACAACGTGATGTGGGAGTGCGACTACCCCCACTCCGACTCGACGTGGCCGACCGCACCGGAAACCCTGGCGGAGAGCCTCGCCGGGATCTCGGACGACGACATCGACCGGATCACCCACCTCAACGCCATGCGCCACTTCCACTACGACCCGTTCACCGCGCTGGGCGGCAAGGAGAACTGCACGGTCGGTGCCCTCCGCCAACGGGCCGTCGGCCACGACGTCTCCATCCAGTCGCGGCAGATGTCGAGCATCGGCAAGCGGGGGACCCGGTCGGTGGACCTCTTGTCCGCCGCCTCCTCCTCGCACTGAGCCCACCGGACGGCGTCCCACGGCGCCGACCGCCCGACCAACCACCACGGCGCCCGGCGCGTCGACCAAAGGACAGTGATCATGGCCAACGCCCTCTCGGGCTTCAGAGTGCTGGAAGTCGCCTCGTGGATGTTCGTCCCCTCCGCCGGCGCGGTGCTGGCCGACTGGGGTGCCGACGTGATCAAGGTCGAGCACCCGGTCACCGGCGACCCCCAACGCGGCCTGTCCTCGATGGGTCTCATCCCCGGGGGTGACGGTGCGGTGAACTACATCATCGAGCAGCCCAACCGGGGCAAACGCAGCATCGGCATCGACATCAGCACCGACGGTGGGCGCGACCTGCTCTATCAGCTCGCCGCCACCTCCGACGTGTTCCTCACCAGTTTCCTCCCCGCGGTGCGCCAGCGTCTGAAGATCGACGTCGAACACATCAAGGAGGTCAACCCCCGCATCGTCTACGCCCGGGGCACGGGCCAGGGGCCGCTCGGACCCGATCGCGAGAAGGGCGGGTACGACGGCGCCTCGTTCTGGGGGCGGGGAGCAGTCGGGAGCGCCCTCAAGCCGGCCGACGCCAAGTACCCCATCGGCGGCCGCCCGGGCTTCGGGGACCTGGCCGGGGGCATGGCCATCGCCGGGGGCATCGCCGCCGCCCTCCTGCAACGGGCCACCACCGGTGAGGCTCCGGTGGTGGACGTCTCCCTCCTGGGGATCGCCATGTGGATGCTGTCCCCGGACATCGTGGCCTCCGGCCTGTACGGCGGCGACCCGATGCCCAAGTTCGACCGGAGCGTCTCCCCCAACCCGCTGGTGGGCAGTTACCGGACGAGTGACGGGAGGTTCATCACCCTGATGATGCTCCAGTCCGACCGGTTCTGGCCCGACTTCTGCAACCACATCGGCCGACCCGACCTCATCGAGGATCCCCGCTTCGCCGACGGCGCGGCCCGCTACACCAACGGCAAGGAGTGCGTGGCCATCATCGACGAGGTCTTCGCCTCACGCACCTACGAGGAGTGGAAGAAGGCGCTGGCCACCCTGGAGGGCGTGTGGGCCCCGGTGCAGCTGCCGAGTGAACTGGCCGACGACCCACAGGTGGGGGCCAACGGCTACCTCGCCCACGTCGAACGGGACGACGGCAAGGAGTACGACCTGGTGACCAATCCGGTGCAGATGGACGAGACCGGCGACCGGCTGGTGCCGGCTCCCGAGCACGGCCAGCACACCGAGGAGATCCTCCTCGAACTCGGACTCGGATGGGACGAGATCGTGGCCGCCAAGGACGCCGGCTCCATCCTCTGAGCGGGCCGGAGGCCACCGTCCACGGTGGCCTCGCGTGGACGGTGCACGGTGGCGCCGCGTGGACATCGGGAGGGGCGAGACGTCGCCCGGGGCGAGCGCCTGTGGTCACCCCCTAGTCGGGAGGGAACCGCAGGCTATTTGGGAGGGAACCGCAGGGCGCCGTCGAGGCGGATGTTCTCCCCGTTGAGATAGGGGTTCACCACGATGCTCTCGACCAGCTGGCCGAACTCGTCGGGCTCGCCCATCCGCCGGGGGAAGACGATGTTCTCCACCAGCTTGGCCTTCAGCTCCTCGGGGGCACTCTGCATCAGCGGCGTGCCCATGGTCCCCGGAGCGATGGCGCACACCCGGATGCCCACGGGAGCGAGGTCCCGGGCCAAGGGCAGGCTCATGCCGAGTATGGCGGCCTTCGAGGTCCCGTAGGCCACCTGGCCCGTCTGGCCCTCGTACCCGGCGATGGAGGCCGTGTTGACCACCACGCCCCGTTGGCCCGACTCGTCCGGCTCGTTGCCGGCGATGCGGGCGACGCACAGCCGGGTCACGTTGAACGTGCCGAGGGTGTTGAGCTCGATGGTGGCCCGGAACGCCTCCATGGCCATGGGCACGTTGTCGCGGGAGAGCGTGCGTCCCCCCATTCCCCCACCGGCCACGTTCACCACGACGGCCAACGGTGCCAGCGACGAGGCGGCGTCGATGGCGGCGTGCACGTCGTCGTCGTGGTTGATGTCGCCGCCGACCGCACTGCCCCGGCCCAGCTCCTTCACGAGCTGCTCACCGGCCTCCAGGGCACGGTCGAACACCACCACCTGCATACCGATCCCGGTGAGACGGCGCACGGTCGCCGCACCGAGCCCACCTGCCCCCCCGGTCACGATGGCGGACCGCTTGCTCCAATCCATGCTTCCTCCTGGTGTGTTGTCTGCGAACGGGCCGGTGGCCGACACCGAGCGATGACGGCCGGGTCGGCAACCCTACCGTTGCTGCTCAGGCACCCGCCACCGTGAAGGTCAACGGGAAGTGGTCGATGGACCGGATGGCCGGCGTGTAGACGAGCCTGTGCCCCGCGGGCAGTTCGTAGTCGGGGATCCGCCGGTGCCACTCGCGCAGGGCGACCCGCAGCTCCTGACGGGCGAGGTGGGAGCCGAGGCACCGGTGGACCCCGGCGCCGAAGGCGGCGTGGCGGTTCACCTCACGGTCGAACCGCACTTCGTCGGCATCGGGCAGATCGCTCTCGTCGGTGTTGACCGATCCCAGCAGGACCATGACGTTGTCGCCCTTGGTCACGGGGCAGCCGGCCACCTCGGTGTCCTCCATCGCCACCCGGGCGACGACCTGGACCGGCGTCTCCCACCGGAGGAGTTCCTCGATGGCCGCCGGAATGACCGACGGGTCGTCGACGATCCGCTGGCGTTGGTCGGGATGTTGCACGAGGTAGCCGAACATGCAGTCGAGCGTCGCCGTCACGGTGTCCAGACCGGCGATGAGGAAGAGGAAGCAGATGTCGAGGATGTCCTCACGGGTGAGCCGGTTCCCTTCGACCTCGGCGTCGAGGAACCGGCTGAGGATGTCGTCCTCGCGCTGGCGCTCCCGCTGGTCCAGGATCTCGTTGAAGTACCCGTAGATGGAGTCCGCCGTCTCCTGCTGATGGGCCTTCGCCTCCTCGCTGTCGAACTGGGCTCCGATGACCAGGTGCGGTCGGATGATCCCGTCCTTCATGGCGAGGAAGCGGGGCAGTTCGTCGAACGACAGGCCGAGCAGGTCGAGAAAGACCCGGGACGGGAACGGGATCGAGAACTCGCTGGCGAAGTCCACCTCGCCACGGTCGATGAACCGGTCGATCAGGTCGTTCACCGTCCGGGACACGGACTCCTCGATCAGGGCCATCTGGCGGGGGGCGAAGATCGGATCGAGGAGCTTGCGGTACTTCTTGTGCTCGGGAGGGTCGATCTGGAGGGGGATGAGGGGGCGTACGTTCTTCAGGTCGACCGCGTCGGAATTGGACGAGAAGATCTCGGGGTGGCGGAAGACCTCGTCGGCCTCCGACTTGCAGGTCACGAGGACGCCCATCTCACCGAGCGACATGACCGGGGTGGCGTCTCGCAACTGCTTGAACAGGGGCTGTGGATTGGCCGCCGTCTCCTCGTCCATCAACGAGAGCATTCCCCCGCTGTCCTCGGGCGGGTTGCTGTCCATGTACGCTCCTGTCGGCCCGGAAATGGTCGTTCTCATACTGGCACACCGGGCGACGACTACGGAGGCGTCCGGACGTGGGCCGGATCCCGTCACGCAAGGGAGATCACCATGCTCGTACTCAGGGAACGACACGGCCACACCGAGGTCCTGACCCTCAACCGGCCGGAGGCGGCCAACTCCCTCAACCCACCGCTGATGGACGAGCTGGGCCTGGCATTGCAGCAGATCCTCGACGACGTCGATGCCCGGGCCGTCGTGGTCACCGGGGCGGGCGACCGCGTGTTCTGCGCCGGGATGGACCTGAGCTCGCTCGGTGGTTGGGACGACCAGGGCCCGGGGAATGACCGGCCCGGCGCCGCGGCCCTGGCCGACTTCATGGGTGGTACCTATCCCAAACCCCTCATCGCCGCGGTGAACGGGGCCGCCGTCGGGGGAGGCCTCGAGCTGGTCATGGCCTGCGACCTGGTGGTGGCCTGCGACCGTGCCCGGTTCGGGCTGCCCGAGGTCAAGCGCGGCCTCTACGCGGCCGGCGGCGGCACGTTGTTGTCCACGCGCATCCCCCAGGCCCTCGCCCTCGAGATCGGTCTGACCGGCCGCCTGATCGGCGCCGACCGGGCCGAGCGCCACGGCCTGGTCAACCAGGTCGTCCCGTCGGCCGACCTCGTGACCACCGCCATCGCCTTGGCCGACGAGGTGGCGGCCAACGGTCCCCTGGCCGTCCAGTTGACCAAGCGGCTCATGCGCGGCGCGGTGGCCCGCGGCGAGGCCGCCGGACTCGCCACTCCCGAGGAGAACAGCTCGATCTTCGGGAGTGAGGACGCGCGCGAGGGCGCGACGGCCTTCATGGAGAAACGGACGGCCACCTTCGTCGGTCGCTGACCGGGGCCCGACCGGGTCACACCGGGCCCCGGTCCGGGCCCCGGGCCCGGACCGGTCAGATGCTGACGATGACCTTGCCCGTGTTGCCGCCGTTGAACAGCAGATTGAGGGCCTCGACCGAGTGCTCGAGCCCTTCGACCACGTGCTCGCGGTGCTGGATCGACCCGTCCATCACCCATCCGGCCATGGTCGCCTGGGCCTCGGGGAAGCGGTCCAGATAGTCGAGGATGAGGAAGCCCTCCATGCGAGCCCTCCGGGTGATCAGGCTCAGGTAATTCCGGGGCCCGACCGGCCTTGCCTCGTTGTACTGCGAGATCGCGCCGCACAGCACGACCCGGGCCTTCATGGCCAGGTTGGCCAGGGCGGCGTCGAGGATCTCCCCGCCGACGTTGTCGAAGAAGATGTCGATCCCGCCCGGGCACACCTCGGCGAGCCGCCGGCCGACCGGTTCGGAGCGGTAGTTGACGGCGTGGTCGAACCCGAGCTCCGAGGTGAGCCATGCGCACTTGTCGTCCGAACCGGCGATCCCCACCACGTTCGACGCGCCGGCGATCCGGGCCAGTTGGCCGACCACCGAACCGGTGGCGCCGGCCGCACCGGACACGACGACCGTGTCACCCGCCCGGGGCTTGCCCACATCCAACAGCCCGAAGTAGGCGGTGAGGCCGGTGACACCGAAGACACTGAGCGCGACCGCCGGATCGACACCGGCCGGCAGGGTCGTCATGGCCGCCGCTCCCTCGTCGGCCAGTACGTACTCCTGCCAGCCGGTCATGCCGAAGACGAGGTCCCCCGGCCGGTAGTTCGCACTGCGACTGGTCACCACCTCACCGATCCCGCCACCGCGCACGACCTCGCCGATGGCGATCGGGGGGAGGTAGCCCGGTGCGTCGTCCATCCACGTCCGGATGGTGGGATCGATGGACAGGTAGCGGACCCTGATCAGCGCCTGACCGTCGGCCGGCTCGGGGACGCTCGCCGCGTCGTCGAGGCGGACCGTCCCCTCGTCGACGAGTCCGGTGGGCCGGGAGGCGAGCAGGTAACGGCGGAAGGTCTCGGTCACAACTGGCATTCAAGCAGACCACCGGTCCGCCCCGCCCGCCACCGGCGTTGCCGATGACGGGACCACGGTCGGATCGGCCGGGTCGACAGTGCCGGTCGCGGCCGCGGGACGCTCCACGCCCTTCCTCTACTATGCAGGCTGTCGGGGATCCCTTGGGGAGGACGCCGTGGGCACGGCAACGACGATCGTCAATGCGAAGGTATTCGATGGGACGAAGTCGCAGGACTGGACGTCGGTCCGGTTCGTCGACGGCCTGATCACCACGTGCTCGGTCGCCTCGGCCGCCCGAGAGGGCGACGACGTGATCGACGCGGGCGGGGGGACGGTGCTTCCCGGTCTGATCGACGCCCACGTGCACCTCGTTCCCGGCGCGCTGGCGCAATCGTTGACCTTCGGCGTCACCACCGTTCTCGACATGTTCAGCCAGCCCGACCTCGTGGCCAGCGCCAAGGAGCAGGCCGGCTCCCGTCCGGACGTGGCCGACGTGCGTTCCTCGGGTGTCGGTGCCACCGCGCCCGGTGGGCACCCGTCGATCATGTACGCCCCGTTCCCGACGTTGACCGCCGCTGACCAGGCCGAGCAATTCGTGGCGGAACGGATGGCTGCGGGCTCGGACTATCTGAAGGTCATCTCCGGCACCGGGGGCCTCTGGCCCTCGCTGGACCCCGAAACCATCCAGGCCCTGGTCGTTGCCGCCCACGCCCGCGGCTTGATCGTCGTCGCCCACGTGAGCTCGACGGCCGGCGTCGAAGAGGTGGTATCCGCCGGCGTCGATGTGGTGGCCCATGTCCCCGCCCACGCCGAGCTGGACAAGGCCCTGGTCCAACGCATGGCCGACGCCGGAATCGTGGTCGGTCCGACGCTGGCCACCATCGAGAACACCCTCGGCGAACCGGGGGGCGCGGCAGTCGCCGGGGACCCACGGCTCGCCGAGGTGCTCGGCGACACCTGGGTACGCCGGTTGACGTCGGAGACGTCGGGTTGGCACGGCCGGCCACTGCCGCCCTTCTCGCGGGCCGAGGACAACGTGCGACGACTGGCCGATGCGGGGATCACACTGCTGGCGGGCACGGATGCCCCGAACCCGGGGACCGTGTTCGGGGCGAGCCTGCACCGGGAGCTCGAACTCCTCGTCCGGTGCGGCCTCAGCCCGGCACAGGCCCTGGCCGCGGCCACGGCCGGACCGGCACGAGTGTTCGGCCTGGCCGACCGGGGACGTGTCGCCGCCGGGCAGCGCGCCGACCTGGTCCTCGTGTCCGGCGACCCGTTGACGGACATCACCGAGACGCGCGCCATCGAGCGGATATGGCGCGGGGGCACAGCCTGCGATCGACTCGCCTTCGTCGCCAGCGCCGCCGAAGCTGAGCAGCTCGAGGCTTTCGACGCTCAGCTGGCCAAGGCCGTGGCCGCCGTGCGCCAACGTCGGTCCCACTGATCCGAGGAAGGGTCCCCCCGGCGGTGGGTCTCCCACGCGCCCCCGAGCAGCCGAACGGTGGATGACACGGCATCAGTCGATGCCGAGCAGCTGCTCGCTTCCCCAGAGCTCGAGCTCGGCCAGGGCCGGGCGCAGGCCCTCGCCCCGGGCCGTCAGCCGGTAGCTGACGTTGATCGGCGGGCCTTCGTCGACCTGGCGCGCCACCAGGCCGGCCTCGGTGAGCTCACCGAGCCGCTCGGAGAGGATCCGGTCGCTGATGCCGGGCACATGCCGGACGATCTGCGAGAACCGGAGGGGACCGTCGAGGAGCGTCACGATGATCAGCCCGCTCCACCGCTTCCCGAGCAGGGCAAACACCTGGACGATCGCCTCGCAGGCCCCGTGCCCCTCGTCGCCGTCAGCCGCCATCGCACAGCCCGGGGGCCCGACGTCGCCGGAGCCCGCCGTCGATTCCGTCGTCGAGCCCGCCGCCGAGCCCGCCGCCACCAGGGCGGCCGGCGCGGCGTGAGGCCGGACCCGGCGTGACGGTCGTCGGGCCGGTCACGTGCCCGAGATGTGGTCAGATCTGATGGATGGACGAGTACCGACCGCCCGCTGACTCGCCGGCCTGGTTCCGACGGGCACTGGACATCCCCCAGACGGACATCGGGTTCACCGTCGACGGCTGCACCATCCACGCCATGGTCTCGGGCAGACCGGGGACTCGGGGACTGGTCTTCGTCCACGGCGGCGGCGCCCATGCCCACTGGTGGACCCACGTGGCCGCCCTGTTCAGTGCCGAATTCCGGGTGGTGGCCCTCGACCTGTCCGGCCACGGCGACAGCGGAGGCCGCTCGACCTACTCGCTCGAGCAGTGGACCGACGAGGTGACGGCCTGTGCGGTGGCCGGGGGGATCGAAGGACCGCCGGTGGTCGTCGGCCACAGCATGGGCGGCTTCGTGACCATCGCCACCGCCGCCCGCCATCCGGGCGAGCTGAGCGGCGCCATCATCTGCGACTCCCCGGTGACCGAGCCGGATCCCGAGATCGAGGCCTACCAATTGAGGGAGGCGTTCGGGCACCCCCGGACCTACGCCAGCGTCGACGAGGCGGTCCGCCACTTCCGCACCATCCCCGCCCAGGACCACTATCTGTCCTACGTCATGGACCATGTGGCCCACCACTCCCTCCGCCCGGTCGAGGGCGGTTGGCAGTGGAAGTTCGACCCGCGGGTGTTCGAGCAGTTCGGTGGGAGCATCCGTGGCGTCGCCCTCCCCTACCTGTCCCAGGTCCGGTGCCGGCTGGCGCTCCTCCGGTCGGAGCACGGTCTGGTCACCGCGGACATCGGCCGGTTCATGTACAACGAGCTGGGCCGTGTCACCCCGGTCATCGAGCTGCCCGAGGCCGGTCACCACGCCATGCTCGACCAGCCGCTCATCCTGCTCACCGCGCTGCGCACCCTGCTGGCCGACTGGGATCACTCCGAGCCCCGACGTCGCCGGGCCGGGCCGACGCCTCCCGGCGGCTGACCGGCGCTCGGCCTAGCCGACGTTCTGGCGTCCGGACACCCGCTGGCCGGGCCGGTCCAGGTGCTCGGTCGCCGCCGCCGGCAGGCGGTCACGCACGTCCTCGGGGATCTGGTCCTGGACGGCGTCCACCAACCGCTTGGACCGGGAGCGCAGGGACAGCATCTCGGTGTACTGCTGGTCGTCGCCCTTCAGCCCCGAGATGAGCGGGGAGTGGGCGATGAAGACGGCCCCGGTGAACATGACGAGGAGGGACAGGGCCTCCAGGGGGCCGTAGACCCCGCTGGTGCGCAGGTTGTCCCCGAACAGCCCGATGCCGATGGCCATCGAGGCCAGGGGGTCGACCAGCACGAGGGAGGTCTGGGAGGCGGCGATGGGCCCGGCGTGGAAGGCGTTCTGGGCCAGGAACACCGAGCCCAGGCCGCACAGGGCCAGGGCGTAGGTCTCCCAGTGGGAGAACATGTGGACCCAGTCGGTGGCCACGTAGTCGCCCACCTTCTTGATGAGGGCGGCGGTGAAGGCGAAGCCCACCGCCCCGGCCGCCCCGAACATGGCCGCCCGCCACCACCGGGGCCCGTGCAGGGCGGCCAGCACGGCCACCACCACCACCGCCCCGCAGGCCGAGCCGGCGACGATCCAGCCGAGGGTGGACGGGGAGAGGTTGCCGCCCCCCGGCTGGGCGAAGACGAGGAACCCGGCGAGGCCCCCGGCGGCGGCCAGGCAGCCGAGCCACTCCCGCAGCCCGATGCGGAACCGGAACCAGGTGGCCAGCAGCACCACGAGGAACAGCAGCTCGGTGGTGAGGATGGGCTGGACCTGGCTCAGGTCCCCGAGGTGCAGGGCCACGGCCTGCATGAGGAACGAGGCCACCATGAAGGCGAAGCCGAGCAGCCACACCCCGCGCCGGAGGGCGTGGGTGAGCAGGCTGAGCGTGAGCGTCGACTCCTCGGGGGCGTCCTCCACCCCCATGCGCTGGAGGAGGCTGGTCAGCGCGTTGGACAGGGCGGCGGCCAGGGCCAGGGCGTAGACCATCGGACCCCGACCTCAGATCCCGGTCTTCATCGGTCGACCATCGCCCCGGCACCGACCTCGGCCGACGCCAGGTCACCGGCCTCGAGCATCCCGACGCCCATGTCGTCGGTGAGGGAGAGCTCGGTGTGGACGTACTTTCCGCCGCGCAGCCACGACGCCACCGCGGCGATGAAGCTCGTGGCCGCGGCGAAGTCGAACGCCAGGTGCAGGCCGTTCTCGAACGAGGGGGAGATCAGTTTGGGGAAGAAGCTGCGCCCGGTCAGATAGGCGGCCCGGGTCGGACCGAGGTTGGCCAGGACGTGGTGGGGGACCTCGGTCTGGATCGGATTGAACCCGAGGAAGGCGGCGAACAGGCTGCCGATCGGAGGAAGGTGGGACAACTTCTGGGCCTGGGCCACGGGCACGCCCTGGGCGACCAGCCCGTGATAGAGGTCACCCGGGAGCGATGCCGCCAACCCCAGGGTGACGATCGAGAAGAAGATCCCGATGGACAGCACCTGGGCCGAGTTCATGAAGGTGGCGTTCATGCCGGCACCTGCCCCCCGCTGGTCGGGGGGCAGGCTGTTCATCACCGCCATCTGGTTCGGCGAGAAGAACATGCCCGAGAACAGCGAGAAGAACAGCACGATCACCGCGAAGGGCAGGTAATCGAAGTTCATGGGCAGCGTGTCGAGCAGGAGATAGCAGACACCGGCGCCGACCAGGCCGACGGTGGCGATCACGCGGGCACCGTGACGGTCGGCGATCATGCCGGAGATCGGCCCGGACACCAGGAAGCCGATGGTCAGGGGGACGAGGTAGATCCCGGCCCACAGCGGCGTCTGGGCGAAGTCGTAGCCGTGCTGGGGCAGCCAGATGCCCTGGAGCCAGATGATCAGCATGAACTGGAGGCCGCCGCGCCCCATGGCCGACAGGAACATGGCGAGGACCCCGGCCGTGTAGGCCCGTATGCGGAACAGGTGGAGCTGGAACATGGGATTGGCGACCCTGGTCTCGATCACCACGAACGCCACGAGGAGCACCACGCCGCCGATCACCGCCCCGAGGACGAACGGACTCGTCCAACCCATGGTGTGGCCGCCGTAGGGCTGGATGCCGTAGACGATGCCGACCAGCAGGGCGATGAGCCCGACCGCGAAGGTGATGTTGCCCAGCCAGTCGATCTTGCTCTCGATGCGGACCCCGTTGTCCTTCAGCTTCAGATAGGCCCAGACCGTCCCGAACAGCCCGAAGGGGACGGACACCAAGAACACCAACCGCCACTCGATCGGCGCCAGGAGCCCACCGAGGATGAGGCCGAGGAACGACCCGGTCACCAGGGCCACCCCGTTGATCCCCATGGCCTTGCCCCGCTCGTCCTCGGGGAACGCGTCGGTGATGATGGCGCTCGAATTGGCGAACAGGAACGCGCCGCCCACGCCCTGGCCGACCCTCATCAGGATGATCCACAGGGCCCCGTCCACTCCGGTCATCCAGGTGACCGACAAGAGGATGGAGAAGACGGTGAACACCGCGAAGCCGAGGTTGTACATGCGGACCCTGCCGTACATGTCGCCCACCCGGCCGAAGCTCACGACCAGCACCGCGGTGACCAGCAGGAACCCCATCAGGATCCAGAGGAAGTACGACGTGTTGCCCGGGGCCAGCGGCTGGAGGTCGATGCCCCTGAAGATGGCGGGCAGCGAGATGATGAGGATCGACGTGTTGATCGTCACCATGAGGATTCCGAGGGTGGTGTTGGAGAGCGCGACCCACTTGTAGTGATCGCCGTGCGGCTCGGCCTCCGTCCCGGTCTCCACGGTGGTCATCGGGTGGTTCCTTCCGTCTCTCCGTCTGCGGCCGGCCGGACGATCCGTCGCCCCCACCGCCCCGGCGGGGCCGCCGCGGTGCCGGCGGGCCCGACGCCTGCAGGAGCCCATCGGTAATATCCATGTACGATACAGGTACTTATGAAAAGTTTACCCGGAGCACCACAGCGACCGATCGGCACCGCGCCCGGCTCGGACCCCATCCGCACGATCGAGCTCGAGCTGCTCACCCTCACCCGCAATCTCGAGACGCTCGGCCGCCGGAGTGCCCTCTACGACCGGGTCGACCGGGCCGGGTACGTGGCGCTGCGCGCCCTCGACCGGATGGGTCCGGTGCCGACCAGGGTCCTGGCCGATGCCCTGTCGCTGGACGCCTCGACCGTCACCCGGCAGGTGACGGTGCTGGTCGGGGCCGGGCTCGTCGAGCGCAGGGCGAACCCGACCGACGGACGGTCGTCCGACCTGTCCGTCACCCAACTCGGACGTCAGGTGATGCGGGACGTCGAGCGCGCCCGACACCAGGTGCTCACCGACCTGTTCGCCCACTGGAGCGAGGCCGATCGCCTGGCCCTCGGTCGGGCGCTCACCCAATTGAACCTCACCCTCGTGGCCCGGGTAGCCGAGCTGTGCGCCCCGCAGGCACCCGAGCAACCCCGGTAGCGGGTGCTCCCGCCAACGACCTCGCTACTTCGGAGCGATGCGGTAGACGACCCTCACCTCGGCGGTGGCCTGCTGGGTCCCCGGCTCGAGGGGAACGGGCGAACCCGAGGTCGTCGGAGAAGCGGCACCGAAGGCACTCGAGTTGGCGTCGATCGGCACCACGCCGTCCGTCGAGTCGCTGATGGAGCAGATGCCTCCGAGCGACTCCCCCGCCGCCGCCGCCATCGAGCGGGCATGGGCGGCGGCAGCGGCCACGGCGACGGCACGGGCCTGGCCGTCCACGTCACGGGTGTTGCTGACCGAATAGGACAGGCCGTCGATGCGGATGGCATTGCCGACGGAGGCGGCCGCCGTGTCGATCGTCCGGCCGGCCGTCGACAGGTCGTGGGTCGTCACCACGAGCGTGTTCGAGACCTGGTAGCCGGTGATGACCCCGGTCGGGGTGGTGTCGGGGGCGATGGAGAAGTCGGTCGACTGGATGCCCGATGACGCGACTCCCGAGGAGCCGAGCGCTGTCGTCAACGTCGTAGCCCTGGCGTTGGCGTCGGACAGCGCCGACGCCGCCGTCGGGTCCGACACGGTGATCCCGATGGTGATCGTGAGCGTGTCGGGTGTCGCCGACGCCTGCCCGGCGGCGTCCACAGTCATCGTCGCCGCCCCCGACGAGCAGGTGGTCGTGGTCGTCGTGGCCCCGGCACTGGTCCCGCAGGCCGCCGCCCCCACGGCCAGCGTCGCCAGCGCGGCCACCAGTCCTACGGTCCCTCCACGCCCCTGCCACCGTGGTCGCGTCGGGGCGGAACCCTGGCGCGCCGAAGGATCAGCCGAAGGATCAACCGTGGTCATGGCAAGCTCCCTGTCCTGGCCGTCTGCTCCGGGACCCTCGCCCCGGCACCAGTAGCTACGAACGACGGTGGGACCGGGTTGACACGGAGGCCGCCGGACACGGTCGGCACCGGATCGACGCGGCGGGCGGGAGTAGGCAGGCGGCGGCGCCTCCGCCTGCCTACAATGTCCGTCGGTTAGAACGTAGCCAGTGGGAGCTCTCGCATTGTTCGGACAAACGGGCGAAGCAACGCTGTTCGGCTGGACGGTCCGCGGCAGTGCTGCGGGTGTGTCCTGTCGCCTCCGGCTGCACTCCGAATCGAAGGATCGTGTACCCAATGGCGAAACCCCCACCGTGCCCACGCTGCGCCTCCGGCTGGCCCGACGAGTACACGCACCACGACTGTCCGGCCGGCACGGAACAGGACGACCACCGCCACTGGGTGTGCACCGAGTGCGACCACGAGTGGATCGAAGCGGTCACCACCGCCTCCCCGTGAACGGGGCCGCTGCCGCGTCCTGGTGAACGGGGTCGCGCCGGATCGCTGTCAGTCCGCCTCGACCAGCTTCGGGTCCCGCTCGCGCTCGGCCACGGCGAGCAGGAGCTTCTTGGTGATGGTCGGCGCCGAGTCCAGCAGGCCATGGAACTCCGAGGCGCTGAGGACGAGGACCTCCGAATCGGCCGTGGCGACGACCGTCGCATTCCGGGGGCGGCGGTCGAGCAGGGCCATCTCGCCGAAGAAGTCGCCGGCCCCGAAGATGGCGACCTGCTCACCGTCCACGATGCAACGAGCGCCGCCCTCGACCAGCAGGAAGAATTCACGCCCCGGCTTGCCCTGCTCGATCAGCACCGCTCCGTCGGCCACGTGCACCCTGGTGCCGAGATTGGCGATCGTGCGCAACTCGCTCTTCGTGCAGGTGGAGAAGAGTGGCACCGCCGACAGCATCTCGAGCACCGACTTCGGTATTCCGCGGCTCATCGCTGACTCCTCACCTGGCTTCGAGACCAGAATCTAGCGTCACCGGGGCTCGTCATAGCGGTCGCTGGATCAGAGGGGACTCCCGTCGTCCTCCACTTCGAGTCCTCGGGGTCCCCGCCTCCGGTCTTCGGGTCCCCGCCGGCCCGCACCGGGGCGCCCCCGTCGGTGCGAGATGCACAAGACGCGAGTCAGCCCCCGGGGTGACCCCGGAGGCTGACTCGTCGACGTACGGTCGGACCCCTACCGGGTCCGTGGTCGATCCCGCCGGGTCAGAGGCTGACCGGTCCGGCGCTCTCGACGTAGAGGTCCCCGCCGGCCGAATAGAGGCAGTTCACCGAAGAGTTCACCTGGCCCACCGTGAGGCCGGCGTTCCCACCGGTCACCGTGGCGGTGACCGTGACCGCCGTCGTCGCCGTCAGTCCGAGAAACGTCGGGCAGGTCCCGCCGGCGGCATAGCTGAACGACTCAGTGGTGGTCTTGTTGTTGGTCCAGTAGACGGTGGCCGACGACGTCGCCACATCCGGGACGACAGACCCGGTCGCCGTCACCTTGGCCTTCGAGGACGAACCCACACATCCCACGAACAACTGGTTGGTCTCGGTGCCGGACTCGGAACCGGCGCCGGACGGGCTGCTGCTGGTGCACGTGGCGGTCACCGGTGGCTTGGGCGTCTTGGCCCCGGCGCTGCCGGTCGACAAGAGCGCGATGGACACCCCCGACGTGGCAATCACGGCCGCGGCAAGGAACGGAACAATCTTTCGCATGGGACTTCCCCCTACTCCTCTTCTCATTGATTCGGGCACCGTGCCCTGAGCGAGCAGAAGCCTACTTACAACTGCCAGAGCGTGACGGGTGAAATTCCGATATCCCATTTGGTTGAGAGCAGAACTATCTACTGGTGAGGCGGAAGATCGCCCCTGGACCGGACCGGACCTCCGCCCGGTGGGGGCTCCGTGCCACGGTCGACGATGGCGGTTGCCGGCTCGTCCCAGCGGTCGAGGGACACCACCTCGGCGAGTGGGCGGCGGCGGACCGGCCCGTGGTGGCCCCGGGGCCACCCCACCACGACGTGACCGGCGAGCATCCAGTCGTCGGGCACGCCCACGGCATCGCGGAGCAGCCGCTCGCCCCCGTAGGAGGCCCAACTGGTGAGGCAGGCGCCCAGCCCGAGGGCCCGGGCGGCCAGGAGGAAGTTCTGCATCGCCGGGAAGATGGAGCCCCCGAGCAGGAGCTCCGAGGCCGTCGGGTACCGCTGTTGGGCGAACAGGACGGAGGTGAACTCGCCGGCCCGATCGTGGAGCTCGTAGGTGGCGCGGTTGGTCCGGGCCCGACGACTGTGGTCGTCGTCGCCCGGGCGCGACATGCCGTAGACCGGCTCGATCACCTCCAGGGCCTGTGCCGCCGCCCGGGCGACGACCGCCCGTTGCTCCGGGGACCGCAGGACGACGAAACGCCATCCCTGCGCATTGGCACCCGACGGTGCCCAGGTCGCGGCCTCGAGGCACCGGGCGAGGCAGGCGTCGCCGACCGGCTCGTCGGTGAAGCGGCGGATGGTCCGGGCCGTCGACATCACGGCCCACACGTCGGTGGCCGGTTCGCTCATGCAGTGTCCTCCTGGCTCAGCCTCGGGCGTCCGCGCTGGCGGACCGGCTGCTCGATGCACGGCGGGGCCGTGACCCCGGCTCGACTCGAGATCGACGACGGGGCGGTCCACCCCCGGTGATCCCGGGTGACCCCGGCCGACCTCAGCTCGCCGAGCCGCTCCCGATCCCGTTGATGATCAGGTCCCACAGGTCCTCGGCCGTCCCGTCCCGCTGGGTGCGGGCCGACATCCCGCCGATGGTCTGGGAGAACGAGTTGAACATGATGGCCTCGAGCACGACGCCGACGACGGGGCCCCGGCGGGCCCGGACGGCCCCGGCCGCCGTGGCCCCGTCGAGGACCTGCTCGAACAGGGCCACCAGCGGGGAGAAGACCCGGGCCGCCTCCTTGGGGTACTGGGTGAGCAGCTGCTGGGCGAACTCGGCCATGAACGGGGCCCGGCGGACCGCACCGGGCTCGTCGCCCGTGGTGGGCCGGCACAGCCGGTAGTACTCCACGACGAAGGTGTGCAGGCGCCCGAGGGGATCGCCGTCCGCCTCGATCTGCTCGGCGAGGTACTCGGTGGTGGAGCGCACCGACTCCTCGAACAGGGCGAGGAGCAGCTCGTGCTTGCCGCCGAAGTACTGGTAGAAGCTGCGCAGCGACTGGCCCGAGCGGTCGACCACCTCCTGGACGGTGAAGTCCTTGCCCGAGCCGGCGTTGAACAGCTCGGTGGCGGCGTCGAGGAAGCGCTGCACCCGGGTCTCGGCCCGCAGCCGGGCCGAGTCGAGGGACCGGGCCACCGCCTGCTCCCGCCAACTCAGGGCCTCCGACTCCGGCGGATCGGCCGCCACCGCCTGTTTCGACTGTCTGGCCACCCTGGAAAGGGTATCCGATCTCGGGTATACGACCGATCTCCTCCCGCCGCGTCCCGGGTGCACCCTGGGGAGAACGGGGTTCTACCCCCGGACGGCCGGGTCGCCGGCCTCGTCCTTGGGGAGGAGGCGGTCGAGGTTGGCCCGCAGCTCCGGCGAGGTGAACGAGCGGTCCTCGGCGCTCAGGGCGAAGTCCAAGGTGGCGACGACCGCCCGCTGGAGGTGGAGGTTGAGGATGCGCTTCGTGTCCTCCACGGCCCGTCGGGGGAGCTCGGCGATGCGGTGGGCACAGGCCATGGCCCGATCCACGACCTCGTCGTCCGGGCAGACGTGGTTGACGAGGCCGATCTCCGCGGCCCGCTGGGCGGGGATCCGCTCGCCGGTGAGCGCATACTCCTTGGCCAGCTGCAGGCTGATCATGAGCGGCCACGTCACCGGTCCGCCGTCGGCTGCCACCAGACCCATGAGCACATGAGGATCGGCCAGGTGGGTGCCGGCGGCCATGAACACGATGTCGGAGAGGGCGACCAGGCTGCAGCCCAACCCGACGGCGGGCCCGTTCACCGCGGCCACGATCGGGACGCGGCATCCCACCATGCCGGTGACGATCTGGCGACCGTGCGCCAGCGTCTCGCGACGCCGATCGGTGTCGCGGCTCAGTTCGTCGAGGTACGAGAAGTCCCCACCGGCGGAGAATGCCCTCCCGTTCCCGGTGAGCACGACGGCGCGTGCCCCGTCGTCGGCGTCGATCTGGGGGAACAGTCCGGCCAGGCCGCGGTGGAGCTCGTGGTTGGTGGCGTTGAGCTGGTCGGGTCGGTTGAGCCTGACCACCCGCACGGGCCCGTCGGCGTGGACCTCGAGCTCCTCGGGGACGTCATAGGTCGTCATGGGGACGGCACGCCCGGGACGGCTCGAGCCACCGGCTCGTCTGGCTCGGTGCGGCGCTCCATGGTCGTCCTCCCCGTTCGCTGGCGACTGACGATAGCATCGATATTCTCATTCCAGAATGGTGTTTCCACGGTGGTCAGCGCCCGGGTCGGACCACGGTGCCGCCCCGCCGCCCCTAGGAACCGGGCAGCCCGAGGATCCGGCGGGCCACCAGGTTCCGCTGGATCTGGGACGTCCCGCCCATGACGCTCTGGGCCCGGCTGTAGAGGTAGGTCCGCAGCGGGGTGTCGTCCCCCCCGCCGTGGGCGATCCCGCCGACGGCCAGCGACGCGTGCCCGACGGACTGCTCCACCCAGGTCATGAGCAGCTTGTCGACCGAGCCCTCCGGCCCGTGGGTGATCCCGTCGAGCCGCTCGGACAGCCGGCGCCGCACGTGCAACCGCAGCATCTCCACCTCCACCATCGCCCATCCGAGCTCCCGCACCTGGTCCGGCCGGAAGCCCTCGGGATGGCTCCGCACCCTGCTGGTCAGGTCGTTGACCACCTTGGCGTAGCGGGCCACGTAACCCAACTCCCCCGGTTCCCGTTCATGGCTCACCACCGTCATGGCCAGGGGCCAGCCCTCACCCGGTGCCCCGATCATGTTGCCGCTCGGCACCCGCGCCCCGTCGAAGAGCACCTCGCCGAACTCCTTGGTGACCCCGTTGATCATCCGCAGCGGCCGCTGCTCGATGCCGGGCTGCCCCATGGGCACGGCGAACGCCGAGATGCCGCGGTGCTTGGCCACCCCGGGGTCGGTCCGGGCCAGGAGCAGGCACCACGCCGCGTCGTCGGAGTAGCTCGTCCACACCTTGTGGCCGGTGATGACGAAGTCGTCGCCGTCACGCTCGGCCCGGGTGCGCAACGCCGCCAGGTCCGACCCGGCGTCGGGCTCACTGAAGCCCTGGCACCAGCGATCGCGGCCGTTGACGATGCCGGGCAGGAAGCGCTGTCGGATCTCGTCGCTCCCGTGCTCGAGGATGCCCTGGACCAGGTAGCCCAGGCTGGGCCGGGGCGGGGCACCGGCCACGGCGAGCTCCTCGTCGACGATCACCTCGTAGACGGTGGACAGCTCCTGGCCCCCGATGGCCGTGGGCCACGACATGCCGAAGAAGCCCGCGTCGTAGAGCGACCGGTGCCACGCCGCCATGCCCGCCCAGTAGTCGTCATCGGTCGACGACGTCGGGAGGCCCGGATTGTTGGTCCGCAACCACTCCCGGAGCCGGAGCCGGAAGGCCGACTCGGCGGGCGAGTCACGGAAGTCCATGACCACCCCCGATGCCCGCGTGGCGGAGCACGCGCTCGAGGCTGGACCCGGCATCGCCGAAGACGTCGGTCGACAGCAGGCATCGCCGGAGGTAGACGTGGGCCACGCACTCCCACGTGTTCCCGATCCCGCCGTGCACCTGAATGGCCGTCTCGCACACCTGGCGGGCGGCACGGGCACAGTAGGCCTTGGCCACCGAAGCCGCGGCCAGCGCGTCGGCGGCGGTGAGCTCGTCCACGGCCCATGCGGCGTGCAGGGTGGCGCTCCGGGCGCCCTCGGTCAGGACGAAGGCGTCCGCCAGCAGGTGCTGGACGGCCTGGAACGAGCCGATGGCCGCCCCGTACTGCCGGCGCTCGGCGGCGTAGGCGGCGGCCAGCCGCACCGCGCCGCCCATGGCACCGACCAGATCGGCACAGGCCAGGGAGAGACCGAGCGCCGTCCACCGGTCGAGGCCCTCGTCCGTGATCGGCCGGGTGCCGTCCAGGGGCACGGCGGCCGCCGACCGGTCGGGCGTCGACGAAGGACGGGTGAGATCGACCCCCGCCGGGACCTCGTCCAGGTCCACCTGGGCCACGTGATCGCCGTCGGCTCCGGCCACCAGCAGCAGTGCCCTCGAGGAGCCGTGCCCGTCGACGGCCACGCCGGCGGGCACGTCGCCGTCGGCGATGCGGACCACCGAGGACAGATCGGGGCGGAGGACCACGGTCTCGACCTCGGCGACCGCCGGAGCGCCGGCCAGGCGCCGGAGCTCGCAGGCCATGGTCGGCCCCAGGAACGACACGTCGGCCAGCCCCCGGGCCAGTTCCTCGGCGACGATGCCGACCTCCACCCCCGACGCCAGCGGTGCGTCGCCGTCGGCGGCGGTCCGGAGCTCCCGCCAGCCAGCGGCGGTCACGGCGGCATCGAGCGTGGCCGTGCGCTCGGTGTCGCCGAGGTCTCCGACGGTGTGCGGGCCCAGTCGGTCGACGAGCCGGGCGGCTGCATCCCGCAGGGCCTGCTGCTCGGTCGACAGGCGGACGTCCATCAGCCCACGGACCGAGCCGCCAGCCGCCGGGCCGGCCATTCGTCCCGGAGGGTCCGCCGCAGCACCTTGCCCGACGGGAGGCGCGGGATCTCGTCCACCACGACGAGGTAGCGGAGCTGCTTGTACGTGGCGAGCGAGTCGGCGACCAGCCGCTGCAGTTCACCGGCGGCCACCGGCCGGTCCGGGGCCAGCGCCACGGCCGCGGCCGGTACCTCGCCCGCCCGCTCGTCGGCCACGCCGAAGACGGCACAGTCGAGCACCGCCGGATGACGGAGCAGCACGGACTCCACCTCGGCCGGCGCCACCTGGAAGCCGTTGACCTTGATCATCTCCTTCGAGCGGTCGGTGAGATGGACCCAGCCCTCCGGTTCGAGCCACCCGACGTCGCCCGTCCGGTACCAGCCGTCGGCGAAGGCGGTCACCGACGCCTCGTCCGGGAGGTAGCCGGCCATCACCGACGCGCTCATCACCTGGATCTCGCCGATCTCCCCGGGCGGCAGGACGTCCCCGGTCTCGAGATCGGCGATCCGGAGCTCGATACCGGGGGGAGGCAACCCGGCCGAGTCCAGCCGCCACTCGTCCGGCCGGTCGACCGGATTGGCGGCGATGACCGGCACCTCACTGGCCCCGTAGGCCGGCAACCACCGCACGCCGGTGCGCGCCGTCACGATCTCGGCGACGCTCTCGGTCACCGGTGTCGCTCCCCACATGATGTAGCGGAGGGAGGACAGGTCGTGCTCCTCGAGGCGGGGGTGGTTGGCCAGGGCCAGCGCGATCGGCGCCACCGCCATCTCCAGCGTCATCCGCTCGCCGGTGATCCGGTCGAGCACCTCGTCGAGGTCGAACCGCCGGTGCAGGCGGACGGTGGCCCCAGCGGACACCGCCGCCAGCAGGTTCAACAGCCCGAGGATGTGCGACGGCGGCGTGGCCACCTGGAAGCGGTCGTCCTCACCGAGGCCCAGCACCGTGACCCAGTGCTCGGTGGCCAGGCCGATCGAAGCGTGGGTGTGGCGCACGGCTTTCGGGAGGCCGGTGGTGCCGGAGCTGAAGACCAGGACGGCCTCGTCGCCCACCCCGGCCACGCCGTCCGCCAGTGGCTCACGACGGTGGGCGAAGGGATCCTCGGACGGGTCGTCGAGGTCGGTGACCGCCGCCGGCCCGAGGAGGTCGGCCAGGAGCTCCGGGGCGTCACCGTCGGCCACGGCGTGCACCGGTCCGGTCAGGTCGAGGGCGTGGCGGACCTCGGTCCGCTTCCACGCCGGGCTCACGAGGACGGCTGCCGCCCCGAGCTTGCTGATGGCCTCGACGGCGACGAGGAATTCCACCCGGTTGGTCGTCATCGTGGCCACGCGGTCGCCGGCGACGACGCCCCGGGAGACCAGGTGGCGGGCGAAGGCGTTGCTCAGGCCGTCGAGGTCACGGAACGACCAGCACTCGTCCCCGCTCCGGACCGCGTGGCGGTCGCCGAGTCGGTCCGCGGCCCGTCTGAGCGCGTCGTGCATCAGGGGCGCTGCCATCGGAAACATTCTTCTCCATTTTGAGATCGACCGTCAACATTTTGCAGAGCTAGACTTCCGACCGTGCCGACCCAGGAACCGAACCCCACCACCAGCGAGGACGTGCGGGAGGCGATCATCGACACCGTCCGCACCTTCGTCGCCCGCGAGGTCACCCCGGTCGCCTCCCGGCTGGAGCACGAGGACCGCTACCCGACCGAGATCGTCGAGCAGATGCGCTCCCTCGGGCTCTTCGGCATCACCATCCCGGAGGACTACGGCGGCCTCGGCCTCGACCTGCTGACCTATATCGGCGTGATCGAGGAGTTGGCCTACGGTTGGATGAGCCTCACCGGCGTGATCAACACCCACACCATGGCGGCCACCCTGCTCATGGCCCACGGCAGCGCGGAACAGAAGCGGAGATGGTTGCCGGCCATGGCCACCGGGGCACCGCGGGGAGCGCTCTCGCTGTCCGAGCCGGACGCCGGCAGCGACACCCGCAACATCGCCTGCCGGGCCCGGCGGGACGGCGACGAGTACGTGCTGAACGGGACGAAGGCGTGGGTCACCAACGGCGAGCGCGCCGGCGTGGTGGCCCTGGCCGCCCGGACCGAGGAGGGCATCTCCGCATTCATCGTCGAGAAGGAGCCGGGCCCGGGCTTCGAGGGGATCACCGTCGGTCGGCACGTCGGCAAGCTCGGCTATCGGGGCGTCGAGACCGTCGAGATGGCCTACCGCGACCACCGGGTCCCGGCGGCCAACCTCATCGGCGAGCCCGGTCGGGGCCTGCCCCTGATCCTCGGCGTCCTCGAGGTCGGCCGGATCAACATCGCGTCGCGGGCGGTGGGTGTGGCCCGTGCCGCCTTCGACGCCGCGCTGGGCTACGCCCAGCAACGGACCACGTTCGGCAAGCCCATCGCCGAGCACCAGGCCATCCAGCTCAAGCTGGCCGACATGGCCACGCACCTCGAGGCGGCACGCCTCCTCACCCGGAGCGCCGCCGAACGGAAGATGGCCGGGCTGCGTTGCGACGTCGAGGCCGGCATGGCCAAGCTGTTCGCCAGCGAGACGGCGCTCGAGCTGGCCACGGAGGCCATGCGCATCCACGGTGGCGTCGGCTACACCACGGACCTGCCCGTCGAGCGCTACTACCGTGACGCCCCGCTGATGGTCATCGGTGAGGGGACCAACGAGATCCAGCGGCTGGTGATCGCCCGGGGCCTGCTGGCCCGGTCCCGGCGGTAGGTCCCGGCGGTAGGTTCCGGCGGTAGGTCCCGCAGGAGGGCCCGCAGAAGGGCCCGCAGAAGGGTCCCCGGTGGGGACGAACCCCGGGGGTGACCACCGCCGGCCCGTGGCGCTCAGAGCCGGGCTGACACGGGACGGGTGACGTCGCCACCGTCGGCGGCAAAGGCCCGGATCATGCCGTCCTGGGTGAACGAGGCGAGCAGTGCTCCCCCCTCGGTGAAGACCTGGCCCCGCACGTAGCTCATGCCCCGGCCGACTTGGGTGCTCTCGTGGTGGTAGAGCAGCCAGCCCTCCCACACCACCGGTTCGTGGAAGGTGACGGAGATGCCCATCACCCCGGTGGAGACGGTGTCGTGCGCCATCGCCGTCCCCATGCCGGGATGACACCGCATCGTGGCCGAGATGGACAGGTGACCGGTGAAATGGGCGACGAGCGCCTTGGCCAGCTCCGGACGTCGGGGGACGGGGTCGTAGTGCAGCCATGCGTCGATGGTCGGCGGCCCGGTCTCGTCGGGATCGTTGGGGTCGGTGATCCCGACCAGTCGGAGCTCACGCCCGACCATCGGCATGGGGCACGGGACGGCATCCGACGGGGCCCCGATGTCCGGCATCGGATGATGGTGGGTGATGACGTCGTCCTGCTCCACGTCGGAAAGGACGGTGACCGATGCGCAGCGCCGTCCGCCCTGGCTCACCGTGACGACGGCACTGGCGAACGTCCGTCCGGCGTGGAGCACGTCGACGGCGAACCCGAGTTCCCGTTCTGCGTCCACGGCCCTCACGAAGACGGCGTGCGCCGCGCGGACCGAGTGGCGAGGGAGGGACTTGGCGGTGGCCACGATGGCCTGGGACAGCAGTTGACTCCCGTCCACCACCTGTCGCGATCCTCCGTCACTCGTTCCGCGGTACCGATGGCCGCCCACGGCCTCGACGTCGAACACCGTCATCATGTGCTCGAGGGTGGACACCGCCCGATCGTCGTTCATCGACTCATCGACTCATCGACCGGACACCGCCGGCGTGGCCACGCCGACCCGCAGGTCGACGGCGTCCTGGAAGAACGCCACGTACCCCGCCAATCTGGCCACCTCGGGGAACGGCTCCTCGTAGGACCAGAGGTACACGTCCCCCCCGTCATGGGGATACCGACGATAGGTGGCCACACCCTTGAACGGGCAGACGCTGGTCCGGTCGTCGGGGACGAAGAGGTCCAACCGGGTGTCGGCGGCCGGGAAGTAGAAGACCAGCCCGTGATCCTGCTCGTCGACCAGGAGACAGCGGTCGCTGTCGGCGAGGACCTGGTCTCCCACCGACACCGTGACCCGGTTGCGTCGGGCGAGGATGTCGACCCGGTAGTCCGGTCGTGCCGCGAATGCCGACTGCTCCACGTGACTCCTCCTGCGCTCGGCGCCCGACGATCCGTAGTATCCAGGTTTGTACCACCAATGGGAAACACAACTCCACTCACCGGGAGGGAGGCGTCGTGATCGTCGTCGCCGGATACTTCGATGTCGCCGACGAGGACCGCCGGGCCTACCTGGACTCCAAAGCGGACCAGGCTGCCCGGACCCTCCTCGAGACCGGCTGCCGGGAGTACGCCTTCTCGGCGGACGACGTGCACGCCGGACGGGTGCGCCTCATCGAGCTGTGGGACTCGATGGCCGACCTCGGGGCCCATCTGGCCGCGCTGAGGGCGTCGGCTCCCGCCCCCTCACCCGTCGCCGTGCTCTCCTCCGACGTCCGGGTGTTCGAGGCCACCCCGGCCCGGTTCCCCTCGTCCTAGGGCGCCGGACGGGATCCCGGGGACGCCGGGACCCTAGGGCCGGACCGACGGGCCATCCGCCCGGTCGGCCAACTCGCGGAGCACCTCGTCGGTGTGCTGTCCGAGCCCCGGAACCGGGGCGTACCGGCGACCGGCCACCTCCGAGAAGCTCACCGGGCCGTTCACCGAGCGCTGCACGGTGCCCGCTGTCCCCCCGTCGATCTCCACGATCCCGTCGTTGGCCGACAACTGGGGGTCGGCGACCACGTCCGCCGGCGTCTGGGCCGGGGCCCACCACACACCTTCCCGGTCGAATCGCTCGGCCCAGACCGAAAGGGGCTGTCCGGCGACGATCTCGTCCAGGACGGCGATGACCTCGACCCGGTTGTGCCGGATGGCCGCGGCGTCGGCGAAGCGCGGGTCGTCGATCAGCTCGGGACGACCGAGCGCCCGGCAGACGGCGGGGATGTGGCGGGCCGCCTCGAGTCCGGTGAAGAAGAACCACCGCCCGTCACCGGCACGGTACGGGTTCATGAGCGGCGCCTGGTTCCGGTCCCTCGACTCGGCCCGGGCGACCTTGCCGAGGGTCATCTGCAGCCCGAGGTCCCACCCGAGCACGTAGGTGCCGGTGCGCAGCAGCGACACCTCGACGACGCCGCCCCGTCCGGTCTGGCGCTGTTCCAGCACCGCGGCCAGCAGGCCGGCCAGCGCGGCCAGGCCGGTGATGTGGTCACCGATCCCACCCCGGGCGTTCAGGGGGTTGCCGTCGGCGTCGGCCATCTGCATCGACAGGCCGGACCGGGCCCAGAACGCCCCGATGTCGTACGTCGGGCGATCCCGGTCGTCGCCCCGGAGGCCGTAGCCGCTGATGCTGCAGTACACCAGCCGCGGGTGGCGGTCGACGGTGGCGGCGGGCTCGAGACCGAGGCCGTCGAGGGAGTCGGGACGGAGGTTGCTGATGAAGACGTCGGCGCTGGCCAACAGGTCCTCGAGCCGCTGGCGGTCCTCGCCTTCCCGCAGGTTGAGGCAGACGCTGCGCTTGCCCCGGTTGTCGAGGGAGAAGGCCGGGTTCGGCATGTCGCTGTCGATGCCGAGCGACCCGAAGACCTGTCGCATCGGGTCGCCCGTCGGCGCCTCGACCTTGATGACGTCGGCGCCCCAGTCGGCCAGGAGCGCCGCCGCCGACGGTGCCGCCACCCAGACCCCCATCTCGACCACCCGGAGGCCGGCCAGGGCGGAGAGACCCGGCGGGGAGCCGGTACTCACCTGGCCGCCGGCCGGTGACGGTGCTCGGCCCGTTGGCGCAGCACGTCCTTCATGACCTTGCCGCCGGCGTTCACGGGGATCTCGTCGACCAGCTCGACCACCCGGGGCACCTTGTAGTTGGCCATCTCGTTCCGGCACCACTCGATGATGTCGGATGGGGAAGCGGTCCCCGGACCGGTCACCACGAAGGCCATGCCCACCTCGCCGAGGCGGTCGTCGGGGATACCGATCACCGCGGCCTGCCGGATGTCGGGATGGCGCAGCAGGAAGTTCTCGATCTCGGCGGGATAGGCGTTGAATCCGCCGACGATGAACATGTCCTTGGCCCGTCCGACGATGCGCAGGTAGCCGGCGTCGTCGACCACGCCGATGTCGCCGGTGCGGAGCCAGCCCTCGGGCGAGAGGGCCAGCGCCGTGGCCTCGGGGTCGTCGAGGTAGCCGGCCATCACGCTTCCGCCGCGCACGACGACCTCACCGGCCCGCCCGGCGGCCACGTTGCCCCCGTCGTCCACGATGCGGAGCTCGAACCCAGGCCGCGGCCGGCCGACGGTCGTGGCGATGGTCTCGGGGTCGTCACCGGGCGAGGTCGCCGCGGCCGTGCCCGCCTCGGTCAGCCCGTAGCCGGTGATGACCGTGGAGAACGGCAGCTCGTCGTGGATGCGGCGGATGAGCTCGACGGGGATGTCGGCGGCGCCGGTGACCGCCACGCGGAGCGACGACAGCCGGTGGTCCGCCCGGCGGGGATGGTCCAGGATCGACTGGTAGAGGGTGGGCGGGCCGGGCAGCACCGTCACCTCCTCCCGGTCGACGCGGTCGAGGATGCGGTCCACGTCGAACACCGGCTCGGGGAGCATCGTGGCACCGCTCGCCACACAGGCCAGGATCCCCGCCTTCAGCCCGAACATGTGGAAGTACGGGTTGACCATCAGGTAGCGGTCATCGACGCCGAGCCCGGTCATCGCCACCCAGTCGGTGGCCACAGCCAGCGTCCGGGCGTGGGTCATGACCACCCCCTTGGGCGAGCCCGTCGTCCCCGAGGTGAAGAGGATGTCCGAGGGATCGTCGGGTCCGAGCCCCGAGCACCGTCGTTCGACCGCCGCCCGGTCGGCCCGGCCGGCCCGGCCCATGAACCCGTCCCACGGCTCCGCGTCCGGCGGGGTCGGACCGCTGGCGACGATCACCGTGTCGAGGTCCGGCAGTTCGCCGGCGCCCCGCAGCATGGCCAGGTGGTCAGCCCCGAGGAAGTCGGTGACGGCGACCAGGGCCCGGGCCCGGCTCCGGGCGAGCAGGTCGGCCGCCTCTGCCCCCTTGAATCGCGTGTTGACGGGCACGAGCACGGCGCCCGCCTGTGACAGGCCGAGCAGGGACACCACCCACTCGACACTGTTGAAGGCCCAGATGCCCACACGGTCCCCCGGCTCGATGCCCGACGCCACGAGCCCGGCGCCGAACGTGCGGGATCGTTCGAAGAGCTCGGCCCAGGTCAGCCGCGACGAGCCGTCCTCGATGGCCGTGCGCCCGCCGAACCGGTCGGCGGCATCGGCCAGGATGGCGGGAATGGTCGGTCGGGACGCGCCGACGGCCACGTTCATCGGGGGACGGGTTCGGTGACGTTCATCAGGGCGGCCGGGTTGCCCCGGTGGTCGTCCGCATCGGACAGGGCAACGCTGGGCGCTGGCTTCGACATGGTCACCCTCCTCCCGGTGGCGCTCGTCGGTGGACGACCCGACGGTGAGAATGGCACTTTGCAGTTCGGAGAGTACTATTTCTTCTCCCCTCATGCCACCGGCCGCCCGACGGCGTCCTCCGTGTCCCACCGACGCCCCAGTGGCCTCCCGGGCCCCGGCACCCCGGGTCCCGCCAGCGGCCGGCTGAGGTGAGAACGTTCTTCTTTTTTGTGTGCCATGCTGGTTTTGGCCGGCTGCCCGACCCGCAGAACGTTGCCGACGACCACCCGTGCCCGCGAGAGGGGGGACCGATGACCACCATGGAGTCAGACCTGTACTACGACCCCTACGACTTCGAGATCGACACCGACCCCTATCCGGTCTGGAAGCGGCTCCGTGACTCGGCGCCCCTCTACTACAACGAGCGATACGACTTCTTCGCCCTCAGCCGGTTCGACGACGTCGACCTCTGCGCCCGGGACTGGGAGACCTACATCTCCAGCAAGGGGACCCTCCTCGAGCTCATCAAGAGCGACTTCGAGATCCCCCCCGGTTCGATCATCTTCGAGGATCCCCCGGCCCACAACATCCACCGGCGCCTGCTCTCGCGGGTGTTCACCCCCCGCAACATCAATGCGCTGGAGCCCAAGATCCGCGAGTTCTGCGCCCGGAGCCTCGACCCCCTCGTCGACCAGGGGGGCTTCGACTTCATCGCCGACATCGGCGCCCAGATGCCCATGCGCACGATCGGCATGCTGCTCGGGATACCCGAGGCCGACCAGGAGGCGATCCGTGATCGCATCGACGAGGGACTCCGCCTGACCGATGGCTCGATGCCCGATTTCGACAGCGCCTTCGCCGAGGGCGCCGGCATGGCCGAGGGGTTCGCCGAGTACATCGACTGGAGGGCGACCCATCCGTCGGACGACCTGATGACCGACCTGCTCCAGGCCGAGTTCGAGGACGAGACGGGAACCGTCCGGCGCCTGACGCGCGACGAGGTCCTGGGCTACGTCAACCTGATCGCCGCGGCCGGCAACGAGACCACGACCCGCCTCATCGGGTGGACGGGCAAGGTCCTCGCCGAACACCCGGACCAGCGCCGCCAGCTGGCAGAGGACCGCTCCCTCGTGCCCAACGCCATCGAGGAGCTCCTCCGGTACGAGTCGCCCTCGCCCGTCCAGGCCCGGTACGTGACCCGGGACGTCGAGCACCACGGGCAGCCCGTTCCCGCCGGGAGCGCCGTCCTCCTGCTGAACGGCTCGGCCAACCGTGACGAACGCAAGTTCCCCGATGGCGACCGGTTCGACATCCACCGCGCCATCGACAGCCACCTGGCCTTCGGCTTCGGCATCCACTTCTGCCTGGGGTCAGCGCTGGCCCGGCTGGAGGGCCAGGTCGCCCTGGACGAGATCCTGCAACGCTTCCCCACCTGGGAGGTGGACTGGGACCACGCCGTGCAGGCGCGGACGTCCACCGTGCGCGGCTGGGAGAAGCTCCCGGTCGTCATCCCCTGACACACTGACGTCGTGACCACCAGAGAGGACGCCCACCCCATGAGAACTGTCGTCGTCGGTGCCTCGAGCGGGCTCGGCCGCTCCATCGCCACGGGTCTCGGGCAGCGGGGCGCCACCGTCGCCCTCCTGGCGCGGCGCAACGACCGGCTGGTCGATGCGGCCAAGGAGGCGGGCAACGGCGCTCTCGCCATCGTCTGCGACGTCACCGACGAATCATCGTGCCGGTCGGCCATCAGTGATGCCGCCGAGGGACTGGGCGGGATCGACGCCCTCGTCTACACCCCCGCTGTCGGCCCCCTCGGCCATCTCGTCGACGTGAGCGCCGAGACCTGGCGACGGACGTTCGACACCAATGTGATCGGGGCGGCCCTGATCACCGCGGCCGCCATGCCCCACCTGACCGAGACCAGGGGCGTCGCCGCCTATCTCTCCTCGGTGAGCGCCTCGTTCACCCCGCCCTGGCCCGGTCTGGGGGCCTACGCCACCAGCAAGGCCGCCCTCGAGACCCTGATCGAGGCGTGGCGCGCCGAGCACCCGGCGGTCGGCTTCACCCGGGTGATCGTGGGCGACTGCGCCGGCGGAGAGGGTCCGTCGGGCACCGAGTTCGCCAACGAGTGGGACTGGGACCTGGCCGCCCAATTCCATCCCATCTGGCAGTCCCGCAACTACCTGGCCGGCAGCCTGATGGAGGTCGACGAGCTGGTGCGGGTGGTGGACACGGTGCTGCGCTGTGGAGCCAGTGCCTACGTGCCCTCGGTGGCCGTCACTCCCCGGCCGCCCGTCTGACCTCCCACCCCGCCGGACCGGGCGGGGTGGTGACCGAGGCTACCCACCGATCACCGCGGTCGCCGACGAGCCGCTGACGACCCGGGGCGCGGCGCTCAGCGGAACAGGAGGAAGTTGGCGACCGGCGTGGCGTCGGGGAACGCACCGGTGAGACCGGCGCTGATGTAGCCGGCGTCGGTGATCATGGTGATCCCGGTGACGGCGACCGCGGCGGCGCTGCACAGGAAGACGAGGGGGTAGGCCTGCTCCAGGGGGGTGGAGGGCTCGATCCCGATCTCCCCCCGGTAGTCGGCGCCGAAGCCCAGCCACATGTCCTTGTTGGCCTGGGCCAGCGGCGTGTCGGTCGGTCCGGGGCAGATGGCGTTGATGCGGATGCCCTGGCGCAGGAGCGGGAAGGCCTGGCTGGCCACGTAGGCACAGATGACCTGCTTCGTCGACATGTAGTCCGCCCGGCCGTTCGCCTCCACCCAGGCGACCGCACTGTCCCAGTCCGGCGTGGCCAGGAGCTCCTGGATCCACTCCAGATTGGCCTCCCAGCCGAGCCCGGCCGCCGACGAGATGAACCCGATGGCCGAACCCCGGCCGAGGGTCCCGTCGGCGATCAGCCGGTCGATCATGTGGCGGTGCCCGATGAAGTTGATGCGCTCGATGCCCGGCGTGCCGTCGGCGACCCCGGCACACGAGAACAGCGCGTCCACCGGGCCGCCGCACTCCTCGATGGCGGTGTCGATCGACGCCCGGTCGGCCAGGTTGACATGGATGGCCCGGACGCCGGGCAGGGTGACCTCGGCGAAGTCCATCACCACCACCTCGGCGCCGGCGTCCCGCACGAGCTCGGCGGTGGCGGCGCCCATGCCGGTGGCCCCGCCGACCACGAGGACCCGTTTCCCGTCGTAGCGAAAAGCGTCAAAGAGCGTCATGTCGTGTTCTCCTGTCTGGATCCCGATGGCGGTCAGGCGACCACGCCACGGATTTTGAGGTCGATGATGGCATCTTCGCCCAGTCCGATGTCGGCGAGGATGCGGTCACCGTGCTCGTTGAACTCGGGCGCCCGTGTCGGCCTCGCCGGTTCCTCGTCGAACTGGACGGGGGCGGCCACCAGCCGGAACGGTGTCCCGGTGGCGGTCCGGCACTCCTGGATGTAGCCGTTGGCGACCGTCTGGGGGTCGGCGGCGGCCTCGAGCGTGTCCTGGACCACGGCCCACTGCCCGATGAATTCGTCGAGGCGCGCCCGCCACTCGCCCAGGGTGGCCGACGCGAACACGTCGGTGAGGATGGCGACGGCCGCATCGCTGTTGCCCATGAGGGCCTGGTAGTCGGCGAACCGGGGGTCGGTGGCGAGCTCGGGTCGCCCGACCGCCTCGCAGAGCGGCGCCCAGTACTTGGCCGGCTGGAGACAGGTGAAGGCCAGGACCCGCCCGTCCCCGGTCTCGTAGTTCCGGGACAGCGGGTTGGACCCCACCCGGTCGGCCGGAGGCGGGGTCCACGGCGTCCCGAGCACCAGGGACAGGGCCACGGCCTGGCCCATCGCCCACAGGCCGACACCGAGCAGGGACACGTCCACCACGGTCGACTCGCCGGTCCGCTCTCGGTGGAAGAGGGCACCCATGATCCCCCCGGCGATGGTCATGGCCCCGATCGAGTCCCCGAAGCCCGGGGCCGGCGGGACCGGCACCAGGTCGTACTCGGGCCGCTTGGCGCCGACGGCGATGCCCGACCGGGCCCAGAAGGCCAGGGCGTCATAGGAGCCCTTGTCGGCGTCCGGGCCGCGCTCGCCCTGGCCGGTCCCGCGCACGTAGATGATCGCCGGGCTGGCGGCGCGGATCTCCTCGACGCCGATCTTCAGCTTGTCGCGCACACTCGGGAGCTTGTTGGTGAGGAACACGTCGGCCGTCGACGCCAGCTTGTAGAGGATCTCGAGCCCGTCGGGCGACGTCAGGTCGAGGCCGAGGCTCTTCTTCCCCCGGTTGGAGTGCTCCAGCAGGGCATGGACGTCGCTCGGCACGATGGCCAGACCGGACGACGCCAGCCCGCGCATGGCGTCGCCCCGCTGCACGTGCTCGATCTTGATGACCTCGGCGCCCCAATCCGACAGCAGCGCCGAGGCCGCCGGCACGAAGGTGTGCTCGGCAACCTCGAGCACCCGGACGCCCTGCAGAACAGCGGTCACTCTCTACCTCCGACGATCTCGGCACCGCAGGGCACAGCGGATCCGCGGCCCCCCTGACACTGACGCCGGGTCGGAGGTGCGCCGGACGGCGTCGGGTGGACGGAGTCGGGCTCCCCAGAGGCGGCAAAATGTGACTCTAGCTTCGAGAGACTGCGATTCTCAACTACGGGACCGGGGCCGACGGGCAGGTCGCCCCGCCGGCGGCGGGCTCAGCCGGGAGGCGACGCCGGCGGCACCCAGCTCGGCGGCCGCTTCTCCATGAACGCCCTCATCCCCTCCCTCGGCTCGTCCGAGTGCTCGAGGGCCCAGAACATCGTCTGGTAGTCGATGTCGCCGTACCGCGCGTTGAGCATGCGCTTCACGTGCGCCCGGGCCGACGGTGCCGTCTGGAGCACCTCGTGGGCCGCCTCCAACGCCGCCGACCGCAGCCGATCGTGCGCGACCACCCGGGAGACCAGGCCGAGGCGACAGGCCTCGGCGGCATCGAACCGCCGGGCCGACAGCAGCAGGTCCCGGGCCACGGCCACACCCACGTGGGCGGGCAGGACGGCCGCGTAGGTGGCATCGGGGATGCCCCGGAGGAGCTCCGGCACCCGGAACGTCGCCCGGTCACTGACCACGGCGATGTCCGCCAGCATGGCGATCAGGAGCCCACCGGCCTGGCAGATCCCGTTCACGGCGGCGATGACCGGTGCCCGGCTGTCGCGGATGGCGAGGAACGGGAGGGCGTCACTCCCCACGTGGTCGGGCAGCGACTCCCCCGGCTCCGACCGCCCGCCGAGATCGCCACCGGGCGAGAACACGTCCCCGACCCCGGTGATGATGAGCGCGGCGAGCCCGGGATCGCGGTTGACCAGGCCGACCGCCCGCTTCAGGCCGTAGTACATGGCGGGCGTGAGGGCGTTCCTCGCACCGGGCCGGTCGATGACGCACCAGGCGACGGGCCCCGCCCGTTCGAAGCGCAGCATCGCCGTGCCGAGGTCGTCGTCCATCCGTCCTCCGATCACCCGGCGACCGCTCGCCGGGGCTTGCTACGGTATTCCGACTCTTGCATTTCAACAATTGTGTACTGGTATCGGGACAATCCCGCTTTCACAGGAGTCGAAGGAGGACCCGGTGGCCCGCCCCCGCACCCCGGAACACATCCATCTGCGCAGCGCCCGCATGCTCGACGTCGTCGGTGGTGCGCTGACCACCCCCGGATCCGTCCTGGTCGCCGGTGACCGCATCCTCGACGTGGCGCCGACGTCGGTGCCCGGGGATGCCATCGAGATCGAGCTCGGCGACGTGTGCCTGATCCCGGGGCTGATGGACATGGAGGTCAACCTGCTCCTCGGCGGCCCCGACCACCGGAGTCCCCTCAACGCCGTCCAGGACGATCCCGCCCTCCGCACCCTGCGGGCCGTGGCCAACGCCCGGCGGACGCTCCGGGCCGGGTTCACCACCGTGCGCAACCTCGGTCTCTTCATCCAGACCGGTGGGCTCCTCTTGGACGTCGCCCTCATGAAGGCCATCGACTTCGGCTGGTTCGAAGGCCCCCGTGTCGTCCCGGCCGGCCACGCCATCACCCCCACCGGCGGTCACCTCGATCCAACCATGTTCCAGGCCCTCGCACCGCACATCATGCCCCTCACCGTCGAAGAGGGCATCGCCAACGGCGTGAGCGAGGTCCGCAAGGCCGTCCGCTACCAGATCAAGTACGGCGCCCGGTTGATCAAGGTGTGCGCCTCGGGCGGGGTGATGTCCCACACCGGGCCGGCGGGCGCCCAGCAGTACTCCGACGAGGAGCTGGCGGCCATCGTCGACGAGGCCCACCGCGCCGGCCTCAGGGTCGCCGCCCACGCCCACGGCGACGACGGCATCAGGGCCGCCCTCGAGGCGGGGATCGACTGCATCGAGCACGGCTCGCTGATGTCCGACCGGACCCTCGACCTCCTCGTCGGGCTGGATCGCTTCCTGGTGCCGACCACCTATCTGGCCGACGGCATGGACGTGTCCCACGCCCCCCCGGAGCTGCAGGCCAAGGCGGCCGAGGTGTTCCCCCGCGCCAAGGAGACCATCCGCAAGGCGATCACCCGCGGGGCCCGCATCGCCTGCGGGACCGATGCCCCGGCGATACCCCACGGGAAGAACGCCAAGGAGCTCGTGGCCCTGGTCGACCGGGGGATGACCCCCCTCCAGGCCATCCGGGCCGCCACCACCGTGGCCGCCGAGCTCATCGACGTCGACGATCGGGGGCGGCTCGAGGCCGGCCTGCTCGCCGACATCGTCGCCGTCCCGGGGGACCCGCTGGCCGACATCGGCGTCACCGAGGACGTGCGGTTCGTGATGAAGGGCGGCGAGGTCTACCGCCGGGAGGACACGGGGGCCTGAGGCGACCTCTGCCGGAGGCGGCAGCGCTCAGGCGACGGATCCCGTGCCGATGCCGTTCAGGATCAGGTTCCAGAGGTCCTCGGCCGAATCGCCGTCATCGCTGCGCAGGGGCATGCCACCGATGGTGGACGAGAAGGTGTTGAACATGATCACTTCCAAGACGATGCCGACGATGGGCCCGGTGCGGAGATCCGCACGGACGGCACCGGCCGCCGTGGCCTCCTGGAGGACGTCCTCGAACAGGGCGACGAGCGGGGAGAAGACCCGGGCGGCCTCCTTCGGATGCTCGGTGAGCAGCTGCTGGGCGAACTCGGCCATGCCCAGGGGCCTCGGCCGCCTGGTCTCGGTCGTGCCCGACTCGCCGGGCGGGTCCCCGCCGTCGTCGGTCGGTCGATCGGTCGGTCGGCACAGCCGGTAGTACGCCACCACGAAGGAGTGCAGACGCTCGAGCGGATCGTCCTCCCGGGCGATGACCTGACGGAGCCGATCGACCGTCGAACGGACCTGTTCCTCGAAGAGGGCGAGGAGCAGCTCGTGCTTCCCGCCGAAGTACTGGTAGAAGCTGTGCAGCGACTGGCCGGAGCGCTCGACCACCTCCTGGACGGTGAAGTCGCGGCCCGGCCTGGCGTTGAACAGCTCCATGGCGGCGTCCAAGAAGCGCTGGACCCGACCTTCGGCCCGGAGGCGCGCCGAGTCCAGCGAACGCGCCACCGCCTGCTCTCGCCGGCTCGGTCCCTCGGGCTCGATCGCCTCAGTCGCCAGATCGTTGTTGGTCACTGGCCAGAGCGTACCCGAGGAAGCACGCACCCCCTTCGACCTGGTGCTCGTGCCCCCGGGGGCCGGATCAGGCCCCCGGGGAGGACGGCCCGGGTCAGGTGTTCCGGCCGCCGTTGACCCCGATCACCTGACCGGTGATGTAGCTGGCGTCCTCGCTGACGAGGAACGAGCAGGTGGCCGCGATGTCCTCGGGTGTCCCGACCCGCCGCACCGGCGTCAACGACGCGTGGTACTCGACGCCCTTGCCGAGCAGGCCCTTGCGCTCCGACGCCCGGAGCATCGGCGTGTCGATGAAGCCCGGCGGGATCGTGTTGACGGTGATCCCCTTGGGACCGAGCTCCAGGGCCAGGGCCTTGGTGAAGCCGATCACCCCGGCCTTGGACGCCACGTAGTGGGTCATGAGTGGCTGCCCGCCGTGGGCGCTCGACGACGAGATGTTCACGATGCGGCCCCACCCCTCCTCGATCATGTCGGGCACGACCGCCTGACAGCAGTCGAAGGTCCCCGTGAGATTGACCGCCAGGATCCGGTTCCACTTCTCGGCGGTGATGGAGAGGAACGGGTCGAAGCCGTCGAGGCCCGCGCTGTTGACCAGGACGGTGGGCCGTCCCATCTCGTCCCTGACCCGATCGACCCCGGCGTCGATCTGGGCCCGGTCGGTCACGTCGACCGAGAGGCCGGCGGCCGTGCCGCCGACGGCCGCGATCGCCGCGGCCGCAGCCTCGGCCGAGGGACCGTCGCGGTCGAACAGGGCAACCGGGTGACCGTCGGAGGCCAACCGCCGGGCGATGGCCAGTCCGATCCCGGACCCCCCACCGGTGACGATCGCCGTCCGGCGGGTCGTCATCGGACCGGCCGGTCAGCGGCGGCGCGGCGGCGCGGCGCGGCGGTGGGCACGGGCATGGGGACCTCCTCGGGACGGGGCACTGGCTGTGGACGGGGCACTGGCTGTGGACGGGGCACTGGCTGTGGCATCTGCTCAGGACGGGCGTTCGATTGGAGGATCGCTATTGCTTGGCCAGAATCGTGTTTTCACTGTCTAGCAGCCAGCGGGGGTGCACCGCCGATCCGCCGACCGGCACCGTCGTCGAGGTTCCACCCGCCCCATCCCGGGACGCCCGACCCGCCCACCGCCGGGAGGCCGACCGGCCCAGTTCCATTGCCTGTTAATGAGAACTGCGTTACCATTTGTCAACATGTCACTCTCCGAGCCCAGGAGCGTGGCGTCGGGAGAGTCGCCGGCGCCGCCGACGAGCGTGGCCCCCGACCACCGCTTCCACCCCCTCCGGGTGGCCAGCGTCGCCCGGGAGACGGCCGAGGCCATCTCGTTCGTGCTGCAGGTGCCCGATGACCTTCGTTCGGCGTTCGCCTACGAGTCCGGGCAGTTCTGCACGTTCAGGGTCTGGGTCGACGGCCAGCCCCACGTGCGCTGCTATTCGATGTCCTCTGCCCCGGCGGTGGACGACGAGTTGCGGGTGACGGTCAAGCGGGTCCCCGGCGGCACGGTGTCCAACTGGCTCCACGACCACCTCGCACCGGGGAGCATGGTGGACGTCGCCAGACCCGCGGGTTTCTTCCGTCTCGGCGCGGAGGAACGCGACCTCATGGCCTTCAGCGCCGGCAGCGGGATCACCCCGGTGCTCTCCCTGGTCAAGTCGGCGCTGGCCACCACCTCGCGACGGGTGCGGCTCCTGTACGCCAACCAGGACCACCGGGCCGTCATCTTCCGGGACGAACTCGACGACCTGGTGGACCGGTTCGGCGAGCGCTGCACGGTGGCCCACCACCTCGACGTCGAAAACGGGCTGGTCGGACCCGACGCCGTCCGTGCCTTCGCCGAGGGCGCGGTGGGAGCCGAGTGCTACGTGTGCGGCCCGGCACCCTTCATGGACGTGGTGGAGCGGACGCTGCTCGCCGACGGGTTCGAGCCGCCCCGCATCCACATCGAGCGGTTCACACCCGACGAGCTGCCGGCGATCGCCGAGGCGGACGGGGACGCGGCGACGACCACGCACCTCACCATCGAGGTGGGCGGGCGCACCGCGTCGGCCGACCACTATCCCGGCACCACCATCCTGCAGACCGCCCGGCAGATGGAGCTGGCCCCTCCGTCCTCCTGCGAATCGGGGAGCTGCGCCACCTGCATGGCCAAGCTGATCCGGGGCACCGCCTCGATGCGGGTCAACAACGCACTCACGGAGGACGAGGTGGCGGACGGCTGGGTGCTCACCTGCCAGGCGCTGCCCACCAGTGCCACCGTGCAGGTGTCCTACGACTGCGAGGAGGGATGATGGGACCGCCGTCCGTCGAGGACGCCGTCGAGCTCGAGCAGCTGCTGGCCCGTTACGCCGTCGGGATGACCAAGGACGACGTGGAGGCGGTCATGGAGGTGTTCACCCCGGACGGCAGCTACAGCGCCTTCGGGGACACCTACCCCCTGGTCGACTTCCCGGCGCTGGTGGCGGCGGCCCCCAAGGGCCTGTTCCTGGTGGGGCCGGCGGTGCTCGAGATCGACGGGGACGAGGGCACCGGACAGCAGCCCCTGTGCTTCGTCGACCAGACCACCCACGACATGCGCATCGGCTACTACACCGACACCTATCGGCGCACCGCCCACGGCTGGCGGCTCCGGACGAGATCGATGACCTTCCTGCGCAGGAGCGGGGCCCGTGACGCCGGGCGGGAGCACGACCCGAGCCGACCCACCCCGACGGCGGGCTGATGGAGCTCGACGAGTTCCGGGTGTCGCTGGACGCCTGGCTCGACCGACACGAGGAGGACCTCCGGCCCGGTCCGGGGGCCGAGCGGACCCTGGACGGCCAGATGGCCCATCTGGCCGAGGTCAAGCGGCTCACCTACGAGGCGGGGTGGATGCGGTGGGGCTGGCCCCCGCGGGTCGGCGGCCTCGGTGGCTCGACGCTCCTCCGCGCCTACCTGGGTGAGGCCCTCACCTCCCGGGACCTCGTCGAGCCGGGCATCTACTCGATGACCGAGGTCCTGGCACCGACGATGATCGACTATGCCGAGCCCGGGCTGGCGGCGGCCATGGTGCCCCGACTGCTCAGCGGCGCGGAGACGTGGTGCCAGGGCTTCTCCGAACCGGGAACCGGCAGCAATCTCGCCGCGCTGCGCTGTCGGGCCACCCGGTCCGGCGGTGCCTGGCGCGTCACCGGGCAGAAGGTCTGGACCAGCCTCGCCCAGTACGCCGATCGCTGCGTGCTGCTCACCCGGACCGGACCGGCGGAGTCGGCCCACCGGGGCATCACCGCCCTCTTCGTCGACATGGACAGTGAGGGCATCGTCGTACGGCCGATCGAGACGATGCACGGGGCTCCGGAGTTCTCCGAGGTGTTCTTCGACGACGTCGTGGTCCCCGTCGACCGGACCCTCGGCGACGAGGGGGGCGGCTGGGCGGTGGCCATGGATCTGCTGCCCAGCGAGCGGAGCACCGCGCTCTGGCACCGGGCCGCCTACCTCCACGCCAGGCTGGCGAGCCTCCTCGCCACGGCTCCGCCCGACGCGCTCGACCCGGTCGCCGTGGGCGAGACCGCCCAGCTCCTCTATGCCCTGCGGGCCCGCTCCCGTGCCACCCAGTACCGGCTGGCCGCCGGCGAGCACCTCGGACCCGAGACCTCCATCGACAAGGTGCTGGTGGCCACGGCCGAGCAGGCGGTCTTCGACCTCGTCCTCGACGGGCTGGGGCCGGACGTGGTCCTCGCCGACGATCCGGCCGGTGACCGGTGGCGACGGGAGTTCCTCTACTCGCGCGCCGCCACCATCTACGGCGGCACCGCCGAGATCCAGCGCAACATCATCGCCCGGCGGCTGCTCGAGCTCGGGTCCGATCACTGATGGAGGAGACGGAGCGGGTCCTGTTCGAGCGGGGCCTCCGTCACGCGCTGGACCCCGGGACCGGAGCGGACCTCGACGAGGCACTCGGTGCGCTCGGATGGCACGAGGCGCTCGACGAGGACCCGCGGACCGCGGTGTCGGCGCTCTTCGAGCTCCAGGGCGCGACCGATGCCGACTCGGAGGCCCTCGCCGCCGTCCTCGGTCACGGCCTCGGGTGGCCGTCCGCCCGGACGGGCCGGGTCCTCCTCCCTCCGCCCGGGCACGCCGGCCCGCCGGGCACGCTGGAGGGGGCGGCCCTCACCGTCCGCGGGCTCACCACCGCCCGGGGCTCCGACGGCTCCCCCGTCGTCGTGGCGACGAGGGCGGGCGGGAAGGACGTCGTCGTCGAGGTGTCGGCCGCCCACCTGACCCTCCGTCCGGTGGCCGGAGTGGCCCCGCACCTCGGGCTGGTCGAGGTGGTCGGCACGGACGTGCCCTTCACGGCGCGCCAGGACCTCGACGCCGGCGACTGGCCGGAGGCGGTGGCCCTGTGCCGGCTGGCCGTCGGCCATGAGCTGGTGGGGGCCTCGCGGAGCATGCTGGACCAGGCCCGGGTGCATGCGCTCCAGAGGATCCAGTTCGGCCGCCCGATCAGCTCCTTCCAGGCCGTCCGCCACCGGTTGGCCGACGCGCTGGTGGCCGTCGAGGCCGCCGACGCCGCCCTGCAGTCGGCCTGGGACGAGCGGTCGCCGGCGTCCGCCGCCATGGCCAGGGCACTGGCCGGACGGTCGGCCCGGGTGGCGGCCCGCCACGGCCAGCAGGTGCTCGCCGGCATCGGGTTCACCACCGAGCACGGGTTCCACCGCTCCTTCCGGCGCGTGCTGGTGCTCGACGAACTGTTCGGATCGGCTGCGTCACTGACCCGGGAGCTCGGTCGCCAGCTGCTCGCCACCGGGACGCTCCCGCCGCTCCCCCCCTCTGAGCCTGCGAGCCGTGCCGGACCCCGTTCCCCACCGGCCGCCGGCGGCGGCCGGGACGAGGGTCAGAACGACGTGGCCAGGGAGCCCAGCAGCGAGCGGGTGCGCTTCGACGACTCGATGAGCTCGTCGCGGCCGTCCCCGATCGGCACGACCCTGACGGAGAGGTCGGTGGCGCCGGCATCGGCGAAGGACTGGAGGCGCTTCCTGATCGTCGACTCGCTCCCCGCCACCAGGATGTCGCCGACGCTCCGGGCGTCGCCGTGCCCGAGCAGCTTCTGGTAGTTCGGCGACACCTCGGCCTCGGCCAGGATCCGGTTGGTCCGGGCCACCGCGGTGTCGATCTCCCCGTCGCCGCAGAGGCAGATCGGCACCCCGGCGACCACCCGGGGGGCCGGCCGTCCGGCCCGCTCGGCGGCACGCGCCAGGTTGGGGACGATGTGGGTGCCGATGGCCCGCTCGTCGGCCATCCACAGGATGGTCCCGTCGGTCCGCTCACCGCACAGCTCGAGCATGCGGGGGCCCAGCGCGGCCATGAGCACGGGGGTCGGCGTGACGTCGGTGATGTCCAACGGATTGTGGACCCGGAAGAAGTCGTTCTCGACGTCGACGGTCCCGGGTCCGGCGAGGGCCTGGTCGAGCACGTCGAGGTAGGCGCGCATGGTGGCCACCGGGCGCTCGTAGGCGAGCCCCAGCATCTCCTCGATGACCCAGTGGTGGGAGACGCCGAGGCCGACCGAGAGCCGCCCCTCGCAGACGGTCTGCACCGAGAGGATCTGCTGGGCCAGGGCGATGGGGTGCCGGGGCTGGACCGGCACCACCGCCGTCCCGATCTCGATGCGGCCGGTGTCGGTGCCGACGAGGGTGGCGGCGGTCAGGGCGTCGAATTCGTCCGGGATCTGCGGGATCCACACCGTGGCCAGCCCGGCCTCCTCGGCCCAACGGGCGTCGGCCTGCAGCCGCGGCACCTTGGTCCCGTAGCGGCCACGCTCCGGGCCGATCATCAAGCCGATGCGCATCCCGCTGACTCCTCCCGGCACCGTCGGACGCCGACGAGAATCTACTTCTTTATTTTCGGAACATCGAATTCCACGCCATCGGATTCCTGCTGCGGAGCCGGCCCCGGGCGGGCCGGGCGGGCCGCCTCCGGGCCGGGCCGCCTCCGGGCGCGCCCCGGCGGGTCAGGCGGGTCAGGCGGGTCAGGCGGGTCAGGCGGCCGACGATGCCGAGCGGTCGGGGGCCACATCCAGGACGAGCGCCGTCGACATGCCGCCGCCGGCACACATCGCCGCCACCCCGGTGCCCCCGCCCCGGCGCCGCAATTCGTGGACGAGCGAGATGACCATGCGGGCACCCGTCATGGCGATCGGGTGGCCGAGGCTGCACCCGCTGCCGAGCACGTTGACGATGGAGTCGTCGATCTCCAGGATCCTGGTGGTGGCGACGCACATCGACGCGAACGCCTCGTTGATCTCCCACAGGTCCACGTCGTCGACTCGGAGGCCGGCCCGGTCGAGGGCCTTGGGTATGGCGATGGTCGGCGCCAGGCCGGTGTCGGCCGGTGGGACGCCGGCGGACGCCCAGGCCCTGACCACCGCCAACGGCTCGAGACCCAGCTCCGCGCCGAGCGTCCCGTCGACCAGGACCATGGCGGCGGCGCCGTCGTTGGTCCCGGCGGCGTTGCCCGCGGTGATGCTGAAGCCCTCGATCTCGGGGTGCAACGGCTTCAGCGAGGCCAGCTTCTCCAGACTGGTGTCCCGCCTCGGGTGCTCGTCCACGGCGAAGGTGAACGTCGACCCGTCGCGGCGGGTCACCTCGACGGGGACGATCTCGTCCTCGAAGCTGCCGGCATCGATGGCCGCCACCGCCCGCTGGTGCGATCGCAGGGCCCAGGCGTCCATCTCCTGGCGGGTGACTCCCGCGCTGACGGCGGCATTCCAACCCACCGTGATGGACATGTCCAGGTTCGGGGCCTCGGGGCTGTCCCGGTGGCTGGGCGACATCCAGTCGGTCCAGTCGTCGGTGCCCGGTACCCGGCGGGTCGAACGCGGCGAGGTGGACTGGGAGTAGGCGCCCCCGGCCACGACGACACGGTCCATGCCGGCGCCGATGGAGGCCGCCGCGCTCTGGACGGCGGCCAGTGAGGAGGCGCAATGCCGATTGTGGGCGACACCGGGGGCGTGGACCAGCCCGGCCTCGATGGCGGCGTAGCGGGCGATGTCACCCCCGCCGTAGAGGCTCTCCCCCAAGACGACGTCGTCGACCAGGAGCGGATCGATGCCCGACCGCCGGACAGACTCGGCGACGACCGTCGTGCCCAGCTCGAAGGGGTCGACGTCGACCAGTGATCCCTTGAACGCGGTCCCGATCGGGCTGCGTGCCGTCGAGACGATGACCGCTTCATGCATGTGTTCGGCTTCTCCTGTGATGGGTGAGTGCGGTGACGGCACGTGGGCCCGGCATCCCGCCGATCGGCGTCGTCCACCGTACCGCCGCCGGTCGGGACGCTGACGCTCGCCCCCCTCCGCCGTGCCCGGTGCGGGGCGCTCCTTCATCGCTCGAGGGCATCTCGCGGGTCCCTTCTCCTCGGGATGGGGGCATCCCGTCCCGACGGTCGCTCGGCGGAACGATAACCATCATCTCCTCAATTTGCAATCTCACTACCCGCAGGCGGAAATCTACCCGACGGAACGTTGTTACCGGCCGGGACCACAGGATGGGGGAGGTGGGTGCCATGGGCCGTCAGGCCGGGGGCCGGCGGCCACCGGGAGAAACGGCGCCAGCCGGGACTCGGACCGGGGGGTGGGTCCGTGCCCCGGCCGGCGCGGGTTCGAGCCCCCAAGGGGGTCAGGGGCTCGACCACCCCGATCGGGTCGGGGCGATCTCGGATGCCGGGCGGCCGGGGGCGGTCACCGGCTCACGGCGGGGACGACCCGCCGCGTGGCACGTCGCGGAAGGCCACGTCCCGGTCGGACGAGCGCTCGCGCGGCATCCCGAGCACGCGTTCGCTGATGACGTTGCGGGCCATCTCCGTGGTGCCGCCGCCGATGCACGAGACCTGTCGCATCAGGAAGTCGGTCCCGCCGAAGGCCAGCTCCCCGTCGTCGGCGGACCAGGCGGCGGCGGTCGGACCGGCGAGCTCGAAGGCGATGGTCCGGGCGCGGGCCGTGGCCACGCCGCCGAAGAGCCGACCGATGGCGGCCGACTGGTCGGCCATGGCCCCGGTGGCGATCCCCTGGCCGATCCGGCCGAGGAGCTTGGCCCCGACGACGTCGAGCATGCGCGCCTCGCCGACCAGGTCCCGCACGCGGGGATCGCCGAGACGACCGGCTTCCCTCGCCACCACGGCCATCGGGGTGCCGGAGCCACCGTGCCTGGCTCCCGCCGGGACGGTCACCAGCGGCGAGTTGGTGAGCATCCGCTCGTGGAACATCCACCGGGTGCCCACCGTCCACCCGTCGTCGACGTCCCCGATGCGATCCGAGTCGGGCACCCGGACGTCGGTGAGGAACTCCTGGCAGAACTCCTTCGAGCCGTTCAGCATCTCGATGCGATGGACGTCGAGACCGGGCTGCCGGATGGGGAGGATGAACACCGTCAGGCCCCGGTGCTTGGGGACGTCCCAGTTGGTCCGGGCCAGGCACAGGCCCCAATCGGACCACCAGGCCCCGGTGGTCCAGATCTTCGACCCGTTGAGCACCCATTCCTCACCGTCCCGGAACGCGCTCGTCAGGGCGGCGGCCACGTCGGAGCCCCCGCTGGGCTCGGACAGGAACTGCATCCAGATCTCGTCCCCCCTCAGGATGGCCGGGATGTGGGCGAGCTTCTGCTCCTCGGTCCCGAAGTCCAACAGCACGGCGGCGCACGGCGACAGGGTGGGAGCCTGGATCCGCGCCGGGTACTCGTACCCGACCAGCTCCTCGTTGAGGACGCGCTGGTGGGCGGGCGTGAGCCCCTGTCCGCCGTACTCCCGGGGGAAGCAGATACCGGCCAGGCCGGCGTCGAACAGCATCCGCTGGACCTCCCGCTCCCGGGTCACCGCGGCGAGCTCCTCGTCGTCGCTCCGTTGGTTCCGCAGCGGGCCGATCGACTCGCCGACCACGACCGGCCGGAGGTTCTCACGGACGAAGGCGCGGGCCCGGCGCCGGAAGGTCTCGACATCCGGCGCGTCCGGCGCGTCCGGCGCGTCCGGCGCGCCCGGCGCGTCCGGCGCGGTCATGCCCCGCCCCCCTGCTGTTCGGCGATGGCGGCCAGGCGCTGGCGGTGGTCCGAGGGCGTGCCGTCGAGGGCGCGGTCGAGCGTGTGGCGTCGGAGATAGAGGTGGAGATCGTGTTCGAAGGTCACCCCGATCCCCCCGTGGATCTGGACGCAGTCCTGCAACAGCTCGCTGCCGTACTCGCCGATGAACGAGGCGGCCGCGCTGACGAGTTCACGGGCGTCCGGGGATCCGCCAGCCACGGCACCGGTCGCCGCGTCGCTGATCGCATGACTCGCCTCCAGCCAGGTCTTCATGTCGGCGAACCGGTGCTTCAGTTCCTGGTAGGAGGCGAGAGGTCGACCGAAGGAGTACCGGTCGAACGCCCACTCGAGGGTCATGTCGAAGGCGGTCTGCATGGCCCCGACCGACTCGGCGCTCCCGATGACGAGCGCCCGCTGGAGCTGAAGCTCGACCTGATCGGCGGCGTCCCCGATGCCCCCGACGACGGCTCCGACGGGCACCCGGGCGTCTTCGAACCTGACCGTCGAGAACCGGCGGGTGATGTCGATGGACTCGAGGGGGCTGACGGAGACTCCCGGTGTGCCGGCCGGGACGAGGACCTGGGTCAGCCCGGAACCGGCGCGGCCGGTGACGAGCAGATGGTCGGCATCGGCAGCCGACTCGACCGGTCGCTTGACCCCGCTGAGCACCACGTCGTCCCCGTCGAGGCGCATCTCGAGGGTGACGCGGTCGAACCGACCGGTCGGCGGCGGTTCGGCGAGACACCAGGTCGCCACCGATTCCCCCGACACGAGGTCGGCGATCACCGATTTGTGGGCGGGGCCGCCGACCTCGCTGAGTGTGGCCGCCACCACGTTGGTCACGGCCAGCGGCCCCGGCGACGCATGACGGCCGAACTCGTAGGCCACCAGTCCGAGGTCGACGAGACCGTGGTCCCCGAGCGATCCGCCCCCGTGGTCCTCACCGACGAGGAGCGACGTCCACCCGAGCTCGGCACCGCGACGCCAGTAGTCGCGGTCGAAGCCGGCGGGATGGTCGCGCCGCCGCCGCAGCTCCGCCACCGGCACCAGCTCCTCGAGGAGCTTCGCCGTCGTCTCCCTGAACAGCTCCTGATCGGAACTCAGCGCCAGCAACATGGCTCGCCCTACTCCCCGTCGTCCTCGGCATCTCCCTGCGGCGGCCCTGCTGGTTCTCCGGGCGGCCGCCCTGCTGGCTGCCACCCGGCGGTGACCGCGTCCGCGGCGACACCAGAGGCAGAAATTAACCTGAAAATGCGGTTTTGTCTATTTGGATGTGCTGCTTCCCGAACCACAGAGCGTTCGTTGCCCCTGGCCACCGGGCTGTGACCGTGGCCCCGCCATCCGTGACGGTCAACGGGCGGGGACGGTCGACGGCCTGGCGGTCACGAGCCGTCGCGCTGGAGGAGGAGCACGCCCGACGGCACGCCGCCACCCGACGTGACCACGGCGGTGGTGGCGTCGGCGACCTGTCGGGGGCCGGCGTCGTGCCGGAGTTGTTGCACGGCCTCGTAGAGGAACCCGAAGCCGTGGGTCCGCCCCTCGGAGAGCTGGCCGCCGTGGGGATTGACCGGCAGCTCCCCGTCGGGGGCGATCCTCCGTCCCCGGTCCAGCCAGTCGTTGGCCTCGCCGAAGTCGCAGAAGCCGAGGGCTTCGATCCACGAGATGGCGTTGAAGGTGAAGCCGTCGTAGAGGAGGGCCAGGTCGACGTCGGCCGGTCGGAGGCCGCTCCGTGACCAGAGGTGGGCGGCCTGGCCGAGGACCTGGGGCTCGTGAGTGATCGTCCCCTGGTCCCACGACACGCGCTCCATGATCTGGGTGCCCACCGCCTCGATGCGGACCACCGGCCGCGGCCGGTCGGCGGCCGTCGACGCGTCCGACACCACGACGGCGATCGAGCCGTCGCACGGGACGTCGCAGTCAAAGAGCCCGAAGGGGGAGGTGATCGGACGCGCCGAGAGGTAGTCGTCCATGCTCATCGGCTCCCGGTAGATGGCCGCCGGATTCCGCGCCGCATTGGCCCGCCCGTTGAGGGCGATGAGGCCGAGCATCTCCCGAGGCGCCCCGTAGCGGTGCAGGTACTGCTGGGCGTTCATGGCGATCCAGTTCGCCGCCGAGATGGCCCCGAACGGCGCCCTCCACGCCGAGGGACCCGACGACCGGCCCCCACCGGGGCCGCCGAGGCCCAGGGCGGCGTACGACGACTCCCACACCGTCCGGAAGCACAGGACGTGACGGCAGAGGCCGGAGGCGACAGCCAGCATGGCGGCGATGACGGCTCCGCCCGGACCGGGGAGCTCCCCTCCCCCGTTCACCCAGGTGGGGTGGAGCCGGAGCGCCTCTTCCACCGCGGCGATCCCACCCTCGCTCATACCCATCCCGGCCGCACCGGGGTAGGTCGAGAGCCCGTCGATGTCCTCGAGCGTCAGGCCGGCGTCGGACACGGCCGCCACGCAGGCGTCCACCGTCAGGGAGAGCGGGTCGACCAGCAGCCGCCGACCGAGTACCGACCGTCCCACGCCGGACAGCACCGAGCGGTGTTCGAACCGGTCCTCGGTGACGGGGCGGCGCGGCCGGGGCCTCTCGGGTTCGGCGACGGGGTCGTCAGCGGTCCGTTCACCGGTCGGCGCGAAGAGGGGGAGCCACACATCCTCGTGGTGCTCGAACCGGACGGACACCTCCTGCCCGATGGACACCTCGGCGGGGGCACATCCCACGATCGTGGTGGTGAGGCGGACCCCGGGGTCCTCGGCCAGCGCCACCACGGCGACGGCGTAGGGGGGCGGGAAGGCCGGATGCCACTGGTGCTGGTTGACCGTGTAGCCGATGATCGTGCCCCGACCCGAGACCTCCGTCGGTTCCCACGCCCTGCTCCGGCACACCGGGCAGATGGTGACGGGCGGATGGACGAGGGTGCGACACGCCGTGCAGCCCTGGATCCGGAGGCGGCCGTCGGCGCCCGAGGTCCAGAACCATTCGGTGGCCGGTGTGAGCTCGGGCAGGGGTCTCACCGGGCTGCTCCCCTCAGCCCGACCACGGAGCCGGGGCCCCATCGGTGAGCATCCCGATGACCTGGGGCAGATCGACGGTCGTGCGGATGCCGGGAGGTGCGTCACACACGACCCGCACGGCGTTGACGGCACGGTTGGCCGTATAAGCGGGCGACCAGTGGCCCATCTCCTCGAGGGGGACCGCCAGCCGCATCTCGACGTCCAACGGCGCGTCGCCCTCGACGGCGATCCGCCAGCCCGTGGCGCGGAGGTCCCAGGCCGGTTCGAGGTCGTCGGTGCAGTACCAGGTGGCGGCGAACGCGAGGAGCTCGCGGCCCTGGCGCCTGCCTGTGACCCTCATCCGCTGCGCGGCGACCGTGCCGGCCTCGAGGGTGCCGGCGGCGATCTCCGTCGTCCGACGGGCCACGGCGACCTCGCCGGTGGCCGCCACCGCGTCGAGCGGCAGGTGGATCGCCTCGGCCACCAACCGGAGCGACGGACCGAAGCTCGTGGCCCCGTGGGACCACCGACCCTCGTCGAACGAGCCCGGATCTCGGCCGTAGCCCATCAGGTCGAACAGGAGATCGGGGGAGTCACGTTTGGACAGGTCGGCGAACTCCTCGATCACCAGGCGGTGCAACTGCCGCTGGATCGAGGTGAGGACGAGGGCGACCGCCTCGGAGATGAACCCGGGACTGCTGCCGGTGCTGTGGATCGAGGTGCCGCCGCGCCCACAGGCCGCCTCCACGTCCTGACGGGTGCGGGCATCCATGCTGGCCGGATGGTGGAACTCGCCGCAGGTGGTCACGACGTCGGCCCCCGACTCGAGCAGCCGGCACACCGCGTCGACGTCGAGGGTCCTCGGCATGTACAGGATGCAGTCGGCGCCGAGGGCGAGGATCTCGTCGAGGTCCTGGGTGGCGAGGACGCCGGTCGGCTCGAGCCCACAGAGATCGCCGGCATCACGGCCGGCCTTGTCGGACGAGAACACGTAGACCCCGGCCAGGGTCAACCCGGGGTGCTCGATCACGCCCCGCAGTGCGCGCGTGCCGATGTTGCCGGTGGCCCACTGCACCACGCGGAGCGGGGAGGCCTCGTCGAACGGCACTACCGCCCCTCCTCGATCGGTCCGTCGCCGGCCGGGGTGGCACCGTCGGCCAGTGATGCCTTGTACAGCACGTTCTCCGCCAGCCGCCTGTGCGCGGCGTCGACCAGCTTGCCGTCCCGACCGATGGCTCCCACACCGTCGGCCTCGGCGCGGCGGTAGGTCTCGATGGACGACCGGGCCTCGGCGATCTCCTCGGCCGTGGGGGCGAACACCTCGTTGGCCACGGCGACCTGGTCGGGGTGGATGGCCCACTTACCGTCGAATCCCAGCAGGCTGGCGTGGACGGCGGACCGCCGGAAGCCCTCGGGGTCCCGGTACGCCGGGTGGGGCGCATCGATGGCGTCGATACCGGCCCCACGGGCCGCCGTCAGGACCTGGACCCGGGCGAAGTGCCAGAAGTCACCGGGGTACTCGCCGACCGGGTCGAAGTTGCCGTCCACCCGCGCCCGCAGCGAGGCCGACAGGTCGCCGGCCCCGAAGATGACGGCCTCGAGCCGGTCGCTGGCCCGGGCGATCTCCGGCGCCCGGGCCAGTCCCTCGGCCTCCTCGATGAGGACCTCGAGCCCGATGCGCTTGGTCAGGCGCAACTTGGTCTCGAGCTGGGTCAGGAGAACGTCGACCCACCAGACGTCGCGCGGCGACCGGGCCTTGGGCACGATGAGCACGTCCAGGGACTCCCTCGCCCCGGTCACCACCTCGATGATGTCGTCGTGGCACCAGGGCGTCTCGAGCCCGTTGACCCGCACGGCGCGCACCGTACGGCCCCAGTCGAAGCCGGTGAGCGCGGCGACGGCAGTGCCACGCGCCGCCTCCTTGGCCACCGGGGCACAGGCGTCCTCGAGGTCCAAGAAGACCAGGTCGGCACCGGAGCCGGCCGCCTTCTCGCACATCCGCTCGCTGCTGGCCGGCGTGGCCAGCTCGGATCGACGGGCACGGAATCCTCGCACAGTTGCCTCCAACGGTCGCGGTCAGATCACGCCCGCCGCCCGCAGGGCGGCCAGGCGGTCGGGACGGACGCCGAGCAGGTCGCCGAAGACGGTGTCGCTGTCGGCACCCAGTCGGCGGCCGAGATGGGTGATCCGTCCCGGCGTGCCGGTGAGGACGGCCACCGGGGCCTGCACGGTCATGGCGCCGAGGTCGGGGTCGTCGACCAGCACGAAGGTGCCCCGGGCACGGAGGTGTTCGTCGGCCAACAGCTGCTCGGCGTCGTAGACGGGTGCCGCGGCCACCGACGCCTGCTCGAAGGCCGCCATGGCCTCGGCCAAGGTCCGGGGACGGACCCAGTCGGCCACCAGCTGGTCGACTTCCGCGGCCCGCTGCCGGCGGTGGACGGGGTCGACGTAGCTCGGGTCGTCGGCCAGATCCGGCCGGCCGATGGCCCGGTAGACCCGCGCCACGATGTTCGGGGACGCGCTGGAGATGGCCAGCCACCTGTCGTCGGCGGTCCGGTAGGCGTTGCGCGGTGCGCTGGCGTCGAATCGGTTGCCCACCCGGCCGGCGACGGTCCCCAACTGGTCATAGGCCAGGGTGGCCGACTCGATGAGCCGGGCCAGCGGTTCGATGAGGTTGACGTCGACCAGCTGGCCGCCGCCACCGTGCACGTCACGGTGGTAGAGGGCCATCATGACGGCGTACGTCGCCGCCAGGGCGGCGACACCGTCGGCCAGCATGAACGGCGGGAGCGTCGGTGGTCCGTCGGGCTGCCCGGTCAGATGGGCGAACCCGCTCATGGCCTCGGCCAGCGTGCCGAAGCCCGGTCGGTCGCTCTTCGGCCCGCCCCGGCCGTACCCGCTCACATGGAGCACCACCAGCTGCGGATGCCGATCGTGCACCGAGTCGTAGTCGATCCCCCAACGGGCCATGGCGCTCGGCCGGTTGTTGACGATGAGCACGTCGCTGACGTCGAGCAGGTCATGGAGGAGATCCCGACCATCGGGCTGGCGGAGGTCCAGGGTCACGCAGCGCTTGTTGCGGCTCATGCTCTTCCATACCAGCCCCACCCCGTCCTTGCGGTCACCCCAGGTGCGCATGGGGTCGCCCACCCCGGGCTGCTCCACCTTGATCACGTCGGCCCCGAACTCGCCCATGGCGGTGGCGACGAGCGGGCCGGCCGCCAGGGTCGCCGCATCCACGACCCGGACGCCGCCGAGCGGTCCGTCCGCCTCAGCCATGGCGCACCAGCTCGGGGCGATCCAACCCGAGGGTGTCGCGCAGCGTCTCCCCGGTGTAGCGGTGGCGGAACACCCCACGGCGCTGGAGCTCGGGCACCACCAACCGGACGACATCCTCGTAGGCACCCGGTGAGTGGGTGGCGGCCACGGTGAACCCGTCGCATGCCTCGGCCTCGATCCACTCCTCCATCTGGTCGGCCACCTCGGTCCCCGTCCCGACGAAACGCGGCCCCTGCAGCAGCGTGGCCCGGTGGCCGGCGAGGTCGCCGAGGGTGACGGTGTCCCCCCCGATGTGCGCCTTCAGGTTCTGCACCAGACCCCGGATGCCCGAGACCGACCCGATGAGCTCGTCGGTGATCGGTGCGTCGAGGGCCAGGCCCGAGAAGTCGTAGTTCATGAGCTCGGACAGCAGCGTCAACGAGGCCTGCGGATCGACCAGTGAGTGGAGGAACAGGTCCTCGCGCTCCTCGGCGTGGGCGTGCGACTCCCCCACCACGGTGTACACCATGGGCAGCATCTTCACCGAGTGCGGATCCCGCCCGGCGGCGGCGATGGCGTCCTTCTGGTCCCGGTAGTGGGCACGGGCGATGTCCATCGCCGGGTCGCCGGTGAAGATCAGCTCGGCCCAGCGTGCGGCGAAGTCGCGACCCCGGCCGGACGAGCCGGCCTGGAGCAGGACCGGGCGTCCCTGCGGTGAGCGGGGGACGGTGAGCGGGCCGCGCGCGCTGAACCACTTTCCCTCGTGGTCGAGCTCGTGGACCTTGTCGGGGTCGGCGAAGATGCCATTGGCCCGGTCGAGGACGAGGGCGTCGTCCTCCCAGGTGTCCCAGAGGCCGGTCGCCACCTCGAGGAACTCGTCGGCCCGGTCGTAACGGGTGTCGTGGTCGAGGTGCTCCTGGAATCCGTAGTTCTGCGCCTCGCTGTCGTTGACCGAGGTGACGATGTTCCAGGCCGCCCGGCCGCCGGAGAGATGATCGAGGGTGGCGAAGGTGCGGGCCACGTGGAACGGCGAGTAGTACGTGGTGGAGTAGGTCGCCCCCAGCCCGATGCGCTCGGTGGCCGCAGCCACGATGCCGAGCACCACGCTCAGGTCCAGTTTCACCGGTCGGGCCCCCAACCGGACGGCGTCGGCGACGGAGCCGCCGTAGATCCCGGGCATGGCCAGCCGGTCGTCGAAGAACATCATGTCGAAGCAGCCCTCTTCGAGGGTCCGCCCGAGCTTGGCGTAGTAGCCGGCGGTCAGGAACCCGTGGTCGGTGGCAGGATGGCGCCACGACCCGGCATAGACGGTCGTGCTCCCCGCCTGCATGAAACCCACCAACGACATCTGGCGCTTCGCCATCGTCACCACCCTCCTCGTCGCCCCTGCTCGCCCCGACACTGGCGCCGTCCCACCGCTGCAATGTAATATCTGATATGTCAGATTTCAAATCGATCGGAGGCACGGTCCGGGCCCGCGCCGCCAGTGAGCTCCGCGACCGGATCCTCACCGGTCGGCTGCCCCCCGGGTCGAGGATCGACCTCGACGGCATCACCCGGGAGTTCGGGACCAGCCGCACGCCGGTCCGCGAGGCGCTCCTCGAGCTGTCCTACGAGGGCCTGGTCTCGGTCACCCCCCGGAGCGGGATCACCGTGCTCGGCATCACGCCCGAGGACGCCGTGGACAACTTCGCTGTGCTGGCCACCCTGTCCGGCAAGGCCGCCGAGTGGGCGACGGAGCGGGTCACCCGGTCCGAGTTGGACGGCCTGCGCGAGCTGGCCCTGGCCATCGGCGGCGCCGACGATGTCGTGGCGGCGAACTGGAGCTTCCACCGCGCCCTGAACCTGTTGTCCGGGTCGCCGCGACTGCTGACCTACCTCCGCCAGGCCGTCCGGGTGGTGCCCGCCAGCTACTTCGAGCTCTTCCCCGAGCAGGTCCGGCGGAGCCAAGCCGATCACGCCGTCCTGCTGGAGGCCATGGACCGCGGCGACGCCACCACCGCCCGGACGCTCACCGAGTCGCACGTGCTCGATGCCGGCGCCGCCCTGGGCGACTGGCTGCGGGCGCACACGGACGGGACACCGGAGGAGCCACCGGGGCCGTGACCGTCGGCTGACCCGGTCGGATCAGGAACCGGTGGCGGCGACCGCCCGCCGGGCCCTGACGCGGAAACCCTCGAGTTTCTCGTCGGCGGTACGGATCCGGGTACTGCGGGCCATGGTCGACACGTCGTGACCCACGGCACGACGCCGCAGGGCGCCCACGGTGGCGTCCTCCTTGGCCAGGCGGGTGAAGGGGTCGAAGGAGTACCACCGCATGGCGTTCTCGTGGGTCATCTTCCGCACCTGGTCGTCGGGGACGGTGTTCTTGGCGAACTCCGCGTGCAGCTCTTCGGGAGCCCCCGGCCACAACGAGTCGCTGTGCGGGTAGTCGGCCTCCCAGGCGATGTTGTCGACCCCGATGGCCTCACGGAGCTGGATGCCCACCGGATCGCTGATGAAGCAGGTCAAGAAGTGCTCGCGGAACACCTCGCTCGGCAGCCGGCCCCCGAAGTCCTGCAACGTCCAGGCGCGATGCATCTCGAAGGTCCGGTCGACCCGGGTCAGGAAGTAGGGGATCCACCCGGTTCCCCCTTCGGAGAGCGCCACCCGCAGGTCCGGGAAGTTCTTCAGCACCCGGGACCACAGCAGATCGGCCGCCGCCGACTGGATGTTCATCGGCTGCAGCGTGATCATCACGTCCGGTGGGGAGTCGACCGCCGGGATGGACAGCCTCCCCGACGAGCCCAGGTGGATGGAGAGCACGGTGCCCGTGTCGCAGCACGCCCGCCAGACCGGGTCCCAGTAGTCGTCGTGGAAGCTCGGATAGCCGAGGGCGGCCGGGTTCTCGGTGAAGCTGAGCGAGTGACAGCCCTTGGCCGCCACCCGCCGGATCTCCTCGGCGGTCAGCTCGGCATCCCAGATCACCGGGACGGCCATGGGGATGAAGCGCTCCGGGTAGGCCCCGCACCACTCGTCGATGTGCCAGTCGTTGTACGCACGGACCAGGGCCAGCGACAGATCGGCGTCGTCGCTGGCGAAGACGCGGGCCGTAAAGGTGGGGAACGAGGGGAAGTTCATCGAGGCCAGCACGCCGCCGGCGTCCATGTCCTTGACCCGTTCGTGCACGTCGTAGCAGCCGGGTCGTACCTCGTCGAGGCTCTGGGGTTCGAGGCCGTACTCCTCCTTCGGCCGACCGGCCACGGCGTTGAGGGCCGCCGTCTCCATCACCACCTTGCCGAAGGTCCACACGTCGGAGCCCTCGGCGTTCCTGGAGAGCTTCGGTGCCCGGTCCTGGTACTTGGCGTCGAGGTGCCCGACGAAGAGGTCGGGTGGCTCGATCACGTGGTCGTCGACACTGATCAGGATGAGATCGTCAACATCCGGCATGGGCCCTCCCCGAGAATACTGTTCTTCAAATCGCATAATGATCCTATAGCAGCGCCCGGCCACCGGCGACGCCGGCCATGGAGCCCTCCGCCGGGTCGGACCGTCCGGGAGCCGGCGGAATTTCGGGGAGGCCGGGCCCGCCCGGCCTCCCCGGCCCTTCCCGTGCGACGCGCGCCCGTGCGACGGGGCGCCGACCGACAGGGACCGATGCCGCCGACCCGCCCACCGACGATCCCGGCGACCGCCCGCCGTCCCGCACGCCCGACGGCGACCGCCGGCGCCGGGCGTTTCCCGGACGGGCGGGCCCCGGGGCGCTAGGAGACCAGGGACCCCTCGGTCACGACGCGCTCGCCGTCGAGGTCCCCGCGACGTCCTTCCCGCAGGTCGGCGTGGGGGAGATCGGGGCGAATCCGTTCGGCTCGGCCTTCATGACCCAGGTGCAGTTGGGCGAGTCGTGACCGAAGATGGTCGAGTAGTTGATCGTGTCGGGCAACAGCCCGTTGGCGTTGTAGGACTTCAGCCCCCTGAGGTCCTTGATGACCTCTTGCCGCGTCGGGTTCTTCCCCGCCAGCTCGAGGCCCTTGATCATGAGGTCGGCTCCCGCCCACGACTCGTACTGCCCGAAGTTCGGGAACTGGCTCGAGGAGAAGTGCTCGTACTTCTCCAGCGCGGCCTGCATCTGCTTGGTGCCGGCATTGGGAAGGTTGAAGGGCCGGAACAACGAGAGGAAGTAGTCACCCTGGAGGGTGTTCCACACCGGCGAGTGGATCACACTGGGCTCGTAGCCGGTGGCGAACAAGGTCACCTTGAGCTTGACGCCGGCTTGCTTGAGGGCCGTGGCCAGGGCGTAGTTGGAGTTGTTGTCCATGGCCGGCACCATGGCATTGATGTTGTTCTGCTTCGCCACCAGCGCGGCACTCGTGAAGTCCACACCGCCCAGGGGAACGGTGGTGTCCAGGACCCCGACCTTGCCCCCCGCGTCCTTGATGGCGTCCGCCGTGCTGATCGCCGCTCGGGTGGAGGACGGCGAGATGCCGTACCCGTATGAGCCGAGGACGGTCCCGCCGTGCTGCTTGAGGAAGGTGCCCAACAGCGTGTTGACCGGATACTTCGGGTCCACGCTCCCGAGGTCCGACGCGAACATGTTCGTGTACGGCTGCTCGCCCCACTCGGGTCCGTCGTCGTACGTGCCCGTGACCGGAACACCCGCCTGCTGGGGGTACTTGGCGGCGAGGAAGAACAACGGACTCTGGGAGACGATCCCGAGGGCCTTCGAGTCGGCGTCCTGCACCGCCGTGGCGATGGCGGTCGGGCTCGTCTGGTCGTCGATGATCAACGGGACGATCTTGTGCCCGTTCACACCGCCCTCGGCGTTCTGCAGCGCGATCCGCGCCTTGAATCCCGCCGGAGAGGTCGCGTTCTCCGACGCTCCCTCCCCACTGAGGTCGGTGATGTAGGCGATGGTGATCGGGGCGGGGGATGCCGAGGCCGCCGTCGCCGTCGTCACGGTCGCTCCGAGCGCCACCAGTGGCAAGGGGGCCAGCACGGCCAGCGTCGCCTTGCCCAACGAACGGATCACGGACATTTTTCCTCCAGGGTGTGCACGCCTGTGCACGGACTGGGCTCCAGACGGACTGGCAGCCGGACTCATCGTTGTCACTTCAGGATCCCCTCCTCAGGCTCGTCGCCGACCCCCCGGCGCGGTGCGCCGAGGGCACCGGGAGCGAGCGGATTTTCACTCTAACTGGCCAGCCGCAACAGGTGACGTCGCGGCTTCACCTTCTCCTAGATACCGATCCAACACCTCTTGACCCGCCTCCGACGCCGGGCCCGACCATCCCACCCGACCACGGCTCAGGATCACGCAGTCGTCGGCCATGGCCAGTGCCCGGTGCACGAACTGCTCGCTCAACACGATGGTGATGCCTGACCGACGGGCTTCCTCCAGGCTCTGGAAGACCGACTCCGTGATGAGGGGGGCGAGACCGAGCGAGAGCTCGTCGGCGATGACCAGCTTCGGGGACACGGCCAGCGCCCGGGCCAGGGCCAGCATCTGCTGTTCACCGCCGGACAGACTCCCGGCCCGTTGCGCAGTGCGCGTGCCCAGTACCGGAAATTGCTCGATCGCCCGCTCGATGGCGGTCCCCCGCTCGCCGCGGGGCTCCTGGGCCACCGCCATGCGCAGGTTCTCGATCACGGAGAGGCCGGGGAAGATGCCACGGCCCTCGGGAACATACGTGAGGCCCAGTCGACGGACGTGGTGGGCGGAGGCCCCGGTGATGTCCTGCCCGTCGAACCAGATACGACCCGCCGTCGGTGGCACGAGGCCGGAGACGGCTCGGGCGAGCGTGCTCTTCCCCGCTCCGTTCGGCCCCAGCACGGCGAGCACCGTGCCCGGCACCACGTCGACGGAGACCCCGAAGAGCGCCTGCGAGGGCCCGTAACACACGTCGACGTCCCGGACGCTGAGCAGCGGCTCGGTCATGGCCCGTCCCGTCGGATGGACGCATCACCGGGCGGCGCGTCGGGGGCCAGTCGTTGCGGCGGCTCGCCGTCGCCGAGGTACGCGGCACGAACGGCCGGGTCGTGGCGGATCTCCTCGGGGCTCCCGACGGCGATCCGCTTGCCGAAATCGAGGACGACCACCGAGTCCGAGAGGGCCAGCACCGCGGCCACGTCGTGCTCGACGATGACGATCGAGAGATCGACCTGTTCGTGCCCCACGAGGCGCCTGAACACCGAGAGCAGGTTCTCCGAACCGTGCATGTCGAGACCCGAGAGCGGTTCGTCCAGCAGCAGCACGTGCGGATCGCTGGCCAGGGCACGGCCCACCTCCACCAGCCGCAGGACACCCAGGGGCAGGGCGGCCACCGGTGCCTTGGCCACCCTGGTGAGCCCGAGGAGCCCGAGCAGGCCGTCCACCATGTAGTCCTCCGCCTTCGACGGCGGCAGGAGCGATCGCGGATCGATCATGTCCCGCCACATCCGCCACGGAGCGACATGGGCCCGGTACGCCAGGACCAGGTGCTCACGGACGTTCAGTCCCATGAACAGTTCCGGCTGCTGGAACGTCCGCGCCAGCCCCCGGGTGGCCCGGGCGCGCACCGAGGCGTGGGTCACGTCCTCGCCGCGCAGCCGCACCGTGCCGCTGTTGGGCCGCACAAGCCCGGACAGCACACCGAGCAGGGTCGACTTGCCGGCTCCGTTGGGTCCGACCAGCCCGACGATGCTCCGCGGTGGGACGTGGAGGCTCACCTCCGACAGAGCCGTCAGTCCCCCGAAGTGCACCGTGATGTCGTTGGCGTCGAGCGACAGCGTGCCGACGTCGGTGCCGGCCTGCCCGACAGGATCGACCGCCGCCGCCATCAGGACGCCTGCTCCACCATCACCGGAGCGGCGTCGACCGGCTGCACCGCGTCCGATCCCGCCTCCATCTGGTCGAGGAATTGCGGGTCTCCGAGGCGGTCCGGCGCCACACGCACCAGCAGTCGGCGGGCGCGGCGGGCCTGCTCGGCGAGCACGCCGTCGGGGTACCGGGCCACCGAGATCGCACCGAGCCCGAAGAACACCGGCACCAGGTTGGCCGTCCAACTCGGTGCATAGGCCTGCAGGAGCGCGGGCAGCATCACGAGAGCGAGTCCGGCGACCAGCGCCGCCGCGTTCGACCGGATGCCGATGGTCACCAGCACCGCCAGCCAGATGATGCCGGCGAAGGTGGCGAACTCACTGGGCTGGAACGTGGTCTGCGCCAGGGCCAGCAGCCCTCCCCCGATCCCGGCGATGAGTGCGGCGATGCCCCCGGCGAGGACCTTCATCTGCACCACGCTGATGCCCGACGTCCTCGCACCCGCCTCGCTCCAGCGGGCCGCGTTCAACGCCAGGCCCGTCGTCGACCTCCGGAGGTTGACGATGAACAGCGCCACGATGACGAAGGCCACCAGGCACAGGTAGGAGAAGGAGATGTCGGACGTGGCGAAGCCGGGTCGGTTCAGGTTCAGTCCGAGGCCCTGGTTCACGAAGCTCGGCAGGGTGAACACGAGGTTCTCGACGAGCAGCCCGAAGGTGAGGGTCACCAGGGCGACGTACAGGTTGCCGAGCCGGATGCTCAAGAAGCCGACCAGGGCGCCGATGGCTCCGGCGATGAGGCCGCCGACGACCACTCCGGCCAGGACCGGCCATCCGTAGTGGTTGGCCAACTGGGCGGTGGTCAGTGCCCCGATCCCGGCGAAGGTGATCTGGCACAGCCAGAGCATGCCGCCCTCGCCGGTGACGAGCGTCCACGAGAGGAAGATCACGCCGTAGGCGAAGGCCTGGGCCACCAGGCCCACCCAGTAGCCGCCGAGGAGCAGGGGCAGGGCGGCGGCCAGCACGATGAGCGCCACGGGACCGGCGTATCGGCCGAGGAGGTTGAGCGAGGCGGTCTCGACGACATTGCTCGTCGACCCGGCGAGCCTGCTCTCGCCCTGTGGCGTGATGGCGCGGTCGAGCGCGCCGCCCCACCCGTCGACCTCCCCGACCCTCCCTCGACGGATCAGGTTGTAGATGAGCACCAGGGCGATGACGATGAAGGGGATGGCATCGATGATCTCGCTGGTCCATGCGCTGGCCGGCGGGAGGTACCGCTGGATGAGCGAGGTGGCGATGCCCATCAGGAGGGCCACCCCCACGGCAATGGGGAGACTGCGGAGCTTGGCGGCGATCACCGCGGCGAACGTGGCGGCGATCAGGAGGGTGAAGTTGGCGGCGTCGAGTCCGATGATGGGCGCCGCCAGCACGCCGGCCAGGCCGGCGAAGAACGTGCTGACCGCCCAGACCCCGATCGACACGGCGGTCGGGCTCGTTCCCGACAGGTCCGTCATCGCCGGCGAGTCGACCATGGCCCGCACCTTGAGGCCCACTTCGGTGAACCGGAGGATCACCGCCCCGACGGCCACGGTGAGGATGACACAGATGTAGACGATGATCTGGTCGAGGGTGACGGGCACACCGAGGAATTGGTAGACGTGGACAGGCTGGGGGGCCAGACCTGGCGCCTGCTGGATGGCCTGGCTGCCGAAGATCAGCGTGGCCAGCGAGGGGATGGCCACCGCCAGGCCGATCGTCGCCACCACCTTGATCAGAGGTGACGACAGCCGCAGGTGCCGGAAGAGGACCGCGTAGAGCACCACCCCGAGTGCGGGGGAGGCGATCCCGATGGCCACGACGGCAGCCGGCACGATGGCCCAGGACTCCTGGGTGTGGAGGTAGTAGTAGAAGCGGGCGATGAAGAAGGCCAGTGCCCCGAAGGCGAAGTTGAGGATCCCGGACGACGTGTAGGTGATCACCAGGCCGGCGGACGCGATGGCGTAGATGCCCCCGAGTACGAGCCCGGCGATCACGAACTGCAGCACTTCGGTCTCCTTTCCTGGCCCCCTGGAGCCCTACCTGGTGGAGCGGGCCCGGTCCGTCCCCCGAGCACCCCCCGGACCCTCCGCCGCGCCGACCGCCCATGGGCAGGCCGTCGGACCGGTGGCGGGTCGACTACCTGATGACCGGCGAATTCCTGGCCGCCGACCGTTCGACCGGCGGCTCGCCGGATGCGCTGCAGACGTCGCCGGGGCGGTCGTTCTGGGCAGAGGCGGGGGACACTCGGATCCCACTGCCGCTCGACCAAGGAACCTTCCTCATGCCCTCCCCTTTCTGTGGCGGGAACATCCCCTCTGCTCCCGCGCAACACGGTATATCAAAAGAGGAGATGCCGCTTGCCCATTCCGAAACGATCTTCTGCCCCCACCGAACACCGTATATCACGAGCAAATACCGGGTTCGCCGCCGGCGGCGGGCCGACCGCAGCGGATCCCGCGCCGCCGGCTGCCGGACCGACACCGGCGACCCGAATCGTGGGAACCGGTCTCAGCCCTTCGGTTTCACCAGCCGTCCCAGGTTGGCCCGCGTCCGATCCTCCCCCCAGTGGTCACGGACCTGTTCGTCGAGCGCCGGGCCCCCTTCGGCTCCGATGGCCGAGAGGACGAACCGGCGCGACGACGTCTTGGCCAGCGCATAGGCACGGGGATCCAACGAGGCCAACCGTTCGGCCTCCGCCATGGCCGCCGCCTGCAGCTCCGATCGCGGGACGGCCCGGTGGGCCAGGCCCTCCCGACAGGCCGTTGCGGCATCGAGCAGCTCGGCGTCGAGCATCACCCGCTCGGCGCCCGAACCGCAGACATGCCTCAGCAGCTCGACGGCGAACACGGGGAACGACACCCCGACCTGGAGTTCGGTGACACCGATCCGGGCGTCCTCGGCGATCAGCCGCTTGTCGAAGACGCAGGCCAGGAGACAGCCTCCGGCGATGGCCGGGCCGTTGACGGCGACAACGGTCGGCAGGGGGCACCGAAAAACCCCGAGCAGCGCGTCGCTCAGGGCGCCCAGCAGGACCCCGGCGTAGTCCGGGTCGTGGGCCAGCACCTCGTTCACGTTGAGACCGGCGGAGAAGAGGGGGCCCTCGCCGGTCAGCACCAGCGCGCCGACCTCCGGGTCCTGTTCGCAGTACTCGACGAACGAGGTGATCTCGCGCAGGACCTCGACGTCCAATGCGTTGACCTTGTCGCTCGCCAGTGCCAGGACGGAGGTGCGGCCGACCCGAGCCATCGTGGTTCGCTTGAACGGCGGGTGGTCCATCAGTCCTCGATCCTTGCTGGTCCCATGGGGTTGCCTCCCCTCGGGCGGCGGGGTCACCCACGAATCCCGAAGGTGGACGATCCTACGCACCTGCGCCGCCGCCATCGACCCCGCACCGCGGGGACCGCCACCGGACGGTTCAGCGGTACTCGGCCGGGACGCCTTCCAGGATGACGGTCTTCGTCTCCAGGAAGGGGAGGAGGCCCTCGGTTCCCCCCTCCCGGCCGATGCCGGACTGCTTGAACCCTCCGAATGCGATGCCGAAATCGGTGCGGAAGGCGTTGTGGCCGACCGTCCCCGACCGGAGCCGTCGGGCCACGCTCCGCGCCCGATCGACATCGGGGGTGAACACCGAGGCGTTGAGGCCGTAGATGCTGTCGTTGGCGATGGACACGATGTGGTCCTCGTCATCGGCGGCGATCACCGACAGCACCGGCCCGAAGATCTCCTCTTGGGCGATCGTCGAGGAATTGTCGACATTGCCGAATACCGTCGGCTCCACGTAGTAGCCGCGGTCGAGGTGTCCGGGTCTCCCACCCCCCGCCGCCAGGACCGCTCCTTCCTCCAGGCCCTTGGCGATGTAGCCCTCGACCCGGTCGCGCTGACGGGCGGAGACCAGAGGGCCCATCTGGGTCGCCGGATCGAACGGGTCGCCCACCTGTATCCGGGAGCACGCCCCGGCCAGCGCCTCCACCAGATCGTCGTGACGCCGACGGGCCACGACGATCCGGGTCAGCGACGAGCAGACCTGGCCGGACAGTGAGCACTCGGCCCTGGCCAGCGTGGCCGCCGCCTCGTCCAGGTCCATGTCGTCGAGTATCAGGGCGGCCGACTTCCCTCCCAGCTCGAGCGTGCAGCGGGCGATCCGCTCGCCACAGATCGAGGCGATCCGTCGGCCGGCCGCCGTCGAGCCGGTGAACGTGATCTTGTCCACCCGGGCGTCGCGGACCAGCAGCTCGGAGACCTCGCGGTCGGCGGTGACGACGTTGAGCACCCCGGCCGGCAGGCCGATCGCCTCGGCGATCTCGGCCACGACGTAGGCGTCGCCCGGCGCCTCCGGCGAGCACTTGAGCACGACGGTGCACCCGGCCAGCAGCGCCGGAGCCAGCTTGTAGGTGATCAACCCGATCGGCGCGTTCCACGGGATGATGGCTCCCACCACGCCGACCGGTTCCCGGACCAGGAGACCGAACTCCCCCATGCTGGGCCGGGCCAACTCCTCGAACGGAAAGGTCTCCGCCAGTCCTGCGTAGTAGTCGAAGCTTGCGGCAATGCCGACCGCACCCCTGCGGGCCATCGAGTACAGCGCGCCCGACTCGCGGGGCCAGATCTGCCCGATGTCCTCGGCACGCTCCCGCAGGCCGGCGGCGATGCCCTCGAGGTACCCGGCCCGTTCGGTGTGGCTCATGGTGGGCCAGGGGCCCTCGTCGAAGGCCAGTCGGGCCGCCGAGACGGCGCGGTCGATGTCGGACGGCTGTGCCTCGGGCACCCGGAAGTAGACCTGCTCGGTCCCCGAGTCGATCACCTCGAACGTCGCGTCGGACGACGGCGCCACCCACGCGCCGTCGATGAAGAAGCGGTCGGCATGTCGCAGCGGCACCGTGGTCTCGCCGGTCAAGGTCACGTCGGTACCCTCCTCGTCTCGTCCCGCATTGCCCGTCCGTGGTCCCGCACTGCCCCGGTGGGCGGCCGGCCGGTGGCCTCGACCAGCGTAGCCACACGCCCCGGGTCCGGTCCGGTCCGGCGACGGGCCGGCGACGAGCGGCCTGGCCGCGCTCGTTGCGTCAGGGCTTCGGCGGTAGGCCGTCCCGGTAGGAGACCGGGAGGAGCTCGATGAGCTGGCCGTCGGGGTCGCGGATGAACAGGGCCACCCCGAGGTCGCTGTCGGCGATGATCTCCCCGCCGAACTCGACGGCCCGGTCGGCGGCGGCACGGACGTCGTCGACGGAGATCGAGAGGTGGGTGAGCCCCGGCTCGTTCATCGTGCGGACCCGAAACGGGGCCGTGGCGCCGGGCGCGGCATAGTGCATGAGCTCGAGGACGAAGCCGTCGAGCGTCAGATAGGACGCGGTGGTGTCGAGCGGTGGCGTGAGACCGCTGAGCTTCGCCGTCGGCCCGTCGGGCGGGGAGATCTCGTACCAGAAGGCGAAGCCGAATACCTCCTGGTAGAAGCGCTTCGACCGATCGAGATCGGTGACGACCAGTCCCGTGTGGTTGTAGGTGCCCATGTGGTGCCTCCGCTACCGCCCGTCCCGTGGTCCGGGCCGGCCGGCGCAAGTGTAACGAGGTACGGGCGCAACGGCCGAGGGTCCGGCAGCCGTCGACCGACCGCTCAGGAGCGAACGGCCCCCTCGATCCGTATTGCCGAGGTCGGGCAGTTGGCGGCGGCCTTGCGGACCTCTTCTTCTCGACCGGCGAGCTCGCCGCGGACGACAGCGATACCGTCGTCGTCGAGGTCGAAGACACCCGGTGCCCAGAACACGCAGTTCCCCGATCCCATGCACGCGTCCCGGTCCACGACGGCTCTCGACGGTAGCTCCCCCATCGTCATGCCCCCGACGCGTCGGTCATCCGTGCAGGCTAACAGGGCGGTTCGGCGCAACGGCATACCGTATGCTGAGCCGGCCGGCGGGACGGTCGGGAACCCAGAGAGCGCGGAGGTGTACGCGTGAAGTTCGGTGTCGCCTTCGCCAACATCGGGGCATTCGTCGATCCGGCCCGCGCCATCCAACTCGCGCAGGTGGCCGAGCGGGCCGGATTCGAATCGATCTGGACGGTCGACCATGTGGTGGTACCCGGCGGGTACCGGTCCGAGTACCCCTACGATCCATCCGGCCGACTCCCGTCCGGCGAGGCGACGGTCTTCCCCGATCCGCTGATCTGGTTGGCCTACGTGGCGGCCGGGACCTCTGCGCTGCGGCTGGGCACCGGCATCCTCGTCGTACCGCAGCGCAATCCTCTCGTGCTGGCCAAGGAGTTGGCGACCCTCGACCACCTCTCGGGCGGGCGCGTGATCCTCGGTGCCGGGGTCGGTTGGCTGGAGGAGGAGTTCGGGGCCCTCGGTGTCCCCTTCGCCGGTCGAGGACAGCGCATGGAGGAGTCGATCGCCGCCATGCGCGCCCTGTGGAGCCAGGAGCAGGCCACCTTCGAGGGCAGCACGGCGAGCTTCGCCGACTGCTACCTACGGCCACAGCCGCCCGGCGGGACCATACCGGTGCACGTGGGCGGGCACAGCCGGGCCGCCGCCCGGCGGGCCGGGCGGATCGGTGACGGGTTCTTCCCCCTGGGCGTCAGCCCGGCCGAGCTGGCGCCGTTGCTCGACCTCGTCCGGTCGAGTGCCGAGGAGGCGGGAAGGGACCCGGCGGCGATCGAGGTGACCATGCCCGCCACTTCCACCGGCGGCGTGGACGCCCTGGCCGAGGTGGCCGTGCTGCAGGAGTCCGGGGCGACTCGGATCCTCGTGCCCGCCGCACTGTTCGGCGATGACCCGCGTTCGTCGCTGGCCCGCTACGGCGAGGACGTGATCGGACGGGCCTGATGGCGTCCTTCCCCCGGGGGAGGACGATCCGAGCCCGCCGTCGTTCACTCGAGCGAAGGAGGTTCGGCAGCGTCGGAGGCGGTACGGATCGCAGTCCAGGTGGCGGCGCCCGGAGAGACGGTGACGGTGAGGACATGGTGACGGTGAGGACACGGTGAGGACACGATGACGGTGAGGACACGGTGAGGACACGGTGACGGTGAGGACACGGTGAGGACATCGATCGAAGCGTTCCAGGTCCGGGTCGACGACCGGGTCCTCGGCGATCTCCGCCATCGACTGGAGCGGACCCGCTTCCCGGATCAGATCGAGGGCACCGGTTGGGAGTACGGCATCCCGATCGACTACCTGCGCGAGCTGGTGGAGTACTGGCTGGACGCCTACGACTGGCGCGAGCAGGAAGCGCGGCTGAACGCCTTCGAGCACTACCGGACCCCCGTCGACGGCCAGGGCATCCATTTCATCCACGCACGGTCCCCCCACCCCGACGCCCTTCCACTGCTGCTCACCCACGGCTGGCCGGGGTCCGTGTGCGAGTTCCTCGATGTCATCCCCCGGCTGACCGATCCGGAGTCCTCCGGTGGTCGGCCCGGCGATGCCTTCCATGTGATCGCCCCTTCGCTGCCCGGCTACGGCTTCTCCGACCCACCCCGCTCGCCGGGCTGGGACGTCCAACGCATCGCCGAGGCGTTCGCCGAGCTCATGGGACGGCTCGACTACCCGCGCTACGTCGCCCAGGGCGGCGACTGGGGCTCCCAGGTGACCACACGACTCGGGGCGCTCGATCCCGCGCACTGCGCCGCCATCCACCTCAACATGGCCCTCGGCATCCGACCCCAGGCTCCCGAGCCGCTGACCGAGGAGGAGCAGGCGGACCTGGCCGCCATGAAGCACTTCGCCGACGAGGAGTCCGGCTACGCCAACGAGCAGGGGACCAAGCCGCAGACGCTCGGTGCGGCGCTGAACGACTCGCCGGCCGGCCTGCTCGCCTGGATCGTCGAGAAGTTCCGGGCCTGGAGCGACTGCGACGGGCATCCGGAGAACTGCTTCACCCGCGACCAGCTCATCACCAACGTGATGGTGTACTGGGTCACCCGGACGAGTGCCTCCTCGGCCCGCCTGTACTGGGAGACCAAGCACAGCGGGTCCGGGCCACCCCCGTTCGTCGGCGTGCCCACCGGTGTGGCCCGCTACCCGAAGGAGGTGCTGCGGTGGCCTCGTTCCTGGGTCGAGCGCCAGTACAACGTCGTCCACTGGGCCGTCATGGACCGCGGTGGTCACTTCCCGGCCCTGGAGCAGCCCGAGCTGTTCGTCGACGACCTCCGTCGCTACTTCCGCACGGCGCGCTGAGCTGCCGCCGGGCGCGTTCAGACGAGCGTGGGACGGGTCCCGGGCCGCTGCTCGAGGTCCAGCTGGCGCTCGTCGGTCCGGATGAGGGTGCCGTTGACCATCACATGGCGCATGCCCCCCGGTTCCTCGTTGGTCAGGCGCTCGCCGTCGGCGGGAAGATCCCGGAGGCGGACCTGCGGCCCGGGGGCCACGGTCGCCGGATCGAACACGGTCACGTCGGCGGCGAAGCCCGGGCGGAGGTACCCGCGGCCCTCGAAGCCGAACATGTCGGCGGGCTCACCCGCCAACTTCCGGACGGCCCGCTCGAGGGGCATGATCTCGCGCTCGCGCACCCAGGTGCCGAGGAGGTCGGTGGGCTGGGGCGCATCGCACAGCTGGTCCACATGCGCTCCGGCATCGGTGAGCCCCAGCACCACGTGCTCCTCGGTGAGCAGTCGACCCACCTCGTCGGGATCATCGTTGGCGATGTAGGCCCGGAAGCGCGTGGTGAGGTCCTCCGCCAGTGAGAGCTCGCACATGACGTCCAGGGGACTGGCGTTCCGCTCACGGGCGATGTCGGTGACCCGCCGGCCCAACAGCTCGGGGAACCGCTCCGACTCCGAGACCTCGAAGGTCTCCCAGCGGGGCTTCATGCCCGTCTCGCCGCGCTCGAGGTCCTCGTACGCCCGCGTCCGCCACTCCTGGTCGCGGTAGGCCGCCCGCCGCACCTCGGGACTGACCTTGATGAGCTCACCGAACACCTCGCCGACGTTGAGGTTGTAGGCATCGGCCAGGGTGAACTGCATGGTCAGCGGACGCGGCGTGACCTGGGGCCACACGTTGGCGCCCCGGGCCAGGGCCTCCTCGTGCCACCGGACGACGTCACGGTGCTTCCCGCTCGACAGGGCGAACAGCGGGCAGGTGAACGGCCGGCCGACCCTCGGTTGCCAGGTGAAGACATCCTGGTACTCGCACTGCCAGCCCGGCGTGGCGAGCACCACACCCTTGCCCGCCTTCCCCACGGCCATGAACAGTGCCTCGACCTCGTCCATCTCAGCGAAGCGGCTCGGCACCGGCTTGCCGTCGACCCCCCGATGGGCGAAGGAGAAGCTGGTGGACAGCCCGGCGGCCCCCACCTCCATCGCCTCACCGACGAGCCGGCACATGCGCTCGATCTCCTCCGTTGTGGCGGCCCGCTCGTAGGCGGCGTCCCCCATCACGTAGAGCCTCAAGGCCGTGTGTCCGATGTACGCGGTGAAGTTGAGCGTCGTCCCCCGCCGGCCAACCAGGTCGAGGTAGTCCGGGAACGTCTCGAACTCCCAGGCGATCCCCGACGACAGCGAGGCGGCGTCCATCCCCTCGACGTTCTCGAGGGTGTGCACGATCACCTCGTGGTGCTCGGGCCGGCAGGGCGCGATGGAGAAGCCGCAGTTGCCCGCCACCACCGTGGTCACCCCGTGGTAGGACGACGGCTTGAGCTCGGGGTCCCAGAACACCTGGGCGTCGAAGTGGGTGTGGATGTCGATGAAGCCCGGGGCGACCGCGCATCCGGACGCGTCGAGCTCGACGGCGCCGTCGAGCTTCGGGCCGATCTCCTCGATCACGTTCCCGGAGATGGCAACGTCGGCGGCGCGACCCGGGCCACCGCTCCCGTCGAACACGGTTCCACCACGGATCACCAGGTCAGCGGCCATCTGCTTTGCTCCTTCGACTCGTCCGGGTAGGGGATGGACTCGATACCACCGGCGCCCGCACCGCCAGCGCCGGGTGATCAGCGTCGGTGGCCGTCCCCACCGACGTCGGCGCGGCCCGGTCAGGCGACATGGTCGAAGCCGTACAGCCGGGCGCAGTTGAGTGCGGTGATCTTGCGGCGGTCCCCCTCGGGAAGGGCGCCCAGCGTCTCGGCGATGGCCTGCCGCGACTCGGGGAACGTGCTGTCGGTGTGGGGGAAGTCCGCCGCCCACATGCACGAGTCGGCCCCGAGGTGCGGGATGGACTGGTAGGCCAGCTCCTCCTCCTCGAAAGTGGCGAAGACCTGTCGTCGGAAGAGCTCGCTCGGCCTGACCTCGGGGGCATCGTCGACCTTGTCCCGGAGGTGCTCCCATTCCATGTCCATCCGGCTCAGGAAGTACGGCAGCCATCCGACACCGGCCTCGGCGAGCACGATCGTCAGCCCGGGATGCCGCTCGAGGGCACCGGAGAAGACCATGATGGCCAGCGCCTCGTCGAGCTGGAGGGGGAGGAGTGTGGCGAACGCCGCCGACTGCCACTTGCCCACCTGGTAGCTCAGCCTCGCCGACGCCCCCTCCTTGATGTGGAAGCTGAGTGGCAGCCCGGTCTGTTCGGCGGCCGCCCACAGTGGCTCCCATGCCGGGTCTCCGGCATCGAAGTCGAACACGTCGATGATGGCGCCCCGGTGGCCCAGGCCGGCCACCCGCTCGAGCTCGGTCACGGCCGCGTCGGGCGAATGGCTGGGCAGGAACGGAAGGGCGCACAGTCGGTCGGGCGCGTAGGCGTTGAACTCCTCGATGGCCCAGTCGTTCCACGCCGCGTAGCAGGCGTTCTGGAGGTCCGGCTCGGGGATCGAGAGGGTGAGCGGGATGGGCCCGTAGATGACCGAGGCCCAGACCCCGTCGAGGTCCATGTCCGCCAACCGCAGCTTCGGGTCGCTGACCCGGAAGCCGTCGTCCTCGAGACCGGCGCGGCTGACCGCGCTGAGGACCTGCAGCTTGTCCCCGCTGGGCAGTCCGCTTCGACCCAGGACCCGGTCGTTGCAGACCCACATCGGATCGCCCTCGCCCGTCACCACCCTCGGGCCCCGGTCGACCAGGCCCTTCGCCAGACGGGACCGCCACAGATCCCGTGGAACGGCGCGCAGGTCCAGATGGTCGTCGCAGGAGTAGATGCTCGTCTCGTCCATCTCGTTGCCTCCCCTCCTCTCCGAATCGGTGCTTCGCGGCACTGTCAGCGACCGGCGCTCCGGCTGGCGCCGGGCCGCCGCGCCGTCAGGCCAGGCGGTACCGGATCGGCAGGTGCTTGATCGCGCCGTTGACCGACGAGTTCAGCCGCTCCACCGGCCCCGACTGCTCGAACCACTCCAAGCGGTCGACCAGGAGGCCGAACATCGCCGTCAGCTCGGCCCGGGCGACGTGGGCGCCCATGCACAGGTGCGGGCCGAAGCCGAAGACGACGGGCTGGCCCGGTGCGCGGTCGATGCGGAACTCGAAGGGGTCCTCGAACACCTCCTCGTCCCGGTTGGCCGACGCCCAGTACAGCGCCACCTTGTCGCCGGCGTGGATCTGCTGCCCGTGGAGCTCACAGTCCTGCGTCGCCGTCCGTGAGAAGTAGCTGATGGGCGTGACCCAGCGGAGGATCTCCTCGACGGCACCGCCCAGGAGCTCGGGGTGGGCCTGCAGTTTCTCCCACTGGGCGGGGAACTCGCAGAAGGCCTGCATGCCGCCGGCGATGGCATCGCGGGTGGTCTGGTTGCCCGCCTCGACCAGGAGTTCGCAGTACGAGATGAGTTGCGACCGGGTCAGCGGCGTGCCGTCGATCTCGCTCTGCACCAGCTCGGTGACCAGGTCGTCCTGCGGATGCTCCCGGCGATCGGCCACCATCTCCTTGAAGTAGCGGTGCAGCTCGCCACGGGCCCGCACGGAGGTCTGCTCGGGGCTCTCGCCGGGGCGCCGGTACTCGGGATCGTCCTTGCCGATGATCTCGTTCGTCCAGCGGAAGTGGTGTTCCCAGTCGGAGTGGGGCACGCCGAGCACCCACGAGATCACGGCAACGGGGAACGGAGCCGCCAACGTCTCGACGAAGTCGCACTCCCGGATCTCGCCCCCGGTCGACGCCCGGTCGACCAGGTCGGCGGCGATCCGCTCGATCTCCTCGCTCCGGGCGCGGACCGCACTCCGGAGGAACTTCCTGTTGGCGACCTGCCGCATGGGCCCGTGCTCGGGAGGATCGAGATAGACGATCATCTCCGGGGTCACGTCGAGCCCGCTGAGGTCCATGTCCAAGGTGATCCCCTGCGCGCTCGAGAACAGCTGGGGCTGAGATGCCGCGTACTGGACGTCCGCATGCTTGGTGACCGCCCAGAACGGCGGGTGGCCGGGCGGTTCGATGTAGGCCACCGGCGCCTCCGCCCGCAACCGGGCCCACACGTCGTGCGGATAGCCGTGGAGCGCGAACCGGGTCGGATCGACCAGGTCGAGCGGGTCGATGTCGAGGCTCATGGGCATGGGCTCCTCCTGGGGCCGGCGGTCACGGCGCTCACTCGAAGGTGACCACGCCTCGGAGGTTCACACCGTCGAGCATGTCCCGGTAGCCCTGGTTGATCTGGTCGAGCGGGTACGTCCTGGTGATGAGCTCGTCCAGCTTGAGTTGACCCGACCGGTACAGGGCCAGGAGATTGGGGATGTCGAAGCGTGGGTTGGCCGCCCCGAAGATCACCCCCTTGATCTCCTTCTGCATCATGGCCAGGTCGAAGAGGTTGACGCTGGCGTCCCGCTGCGTCTGCGGAGCGACGGCGGTGACGACACAGGTCCCACCTTTGCCGGTCAGGGCGAGGGCACCAGCCATCAGGTCGCCGTACATCACCCCGGGGACCATGATCACCGCGTCGGCCATCTGACCCCGGGTCAACTCGGTGACCATGGGCAGGGCCTCCTCCATGGACCCGGCCGTGTGCGTGGCACCGAAGTCGAGTGCCGACTTCTGCTTGAACTCCACCGGGTCCACGGCCACGATGTTGCGCGCCCCCACCATCTTGGCCCCCTGGACGGCGTTCATGCCGACGCCTCCGACGCCGACCACCACGACGGTGTCGCCGGGCATCACCCGGGCCCGGTAGACCGCCGAGCCCCACCCGGTCGCCACCCCGCACGACACCAGGGCGACCGCGGCCAGCGGCAGGTCGGGATCGACCGCCACCAACGACGCCTCATGGCTCACGCCGTGCTCGGCGAAGGTGCCGAGCTTGGACATCACGTTGAGCGACCGGCCGTCGAGGTGGTAGCGAACGGTGCCGTCGGAGATCTGGCCGGGCGCGAAGGTGGCCGCCCCGAGGTCGCACAGGTTCGAGTGGCCGGTGATGCACATCTTGCACCGCCCGCAGATCGGGAAGAAGCTGGCGGCGACATGGTCACCGGGGCGGAGGCTGGTGACGTCCGGGCCCACCTCGAGCACGACACCTCCCCCTTCGTGTCCGCCCACCATCGGGAAGAGTCCCGCCCTCACGGGTTCGCCGGTACCCGCCTCGGAGCCCATCTCGGTCGACTGGAGGTGCTCGTCGGAGTGGCACAGGCCGGCGGCCGCCCATTGGACCAGCACCTCGTGTGCCTTGGGTGGGTCGAGGTCGATCTCCTCGATCTGCCAGTCCTGCTCGCGTCCCCACAGGACTGCCGCGTGCGTCTTCATCGGCCTCCGATACCTCGACCGCTCCCCGCAATGAGCATCGCGCCTCCCACTGGCGGCATCACGCCGCGCTTGACCGTCCCACACCTTAGTGTCACAGTACGACATGAAAGCAAGGGGAGGTGGGGCGTGACGATCCAGGACGCCGCCGACGTGTACTACGACCCGTACGACGTGGACATCGACGCCGACCCGTACCCGGTGTTCCGCCGGATGCGGGAGGAGGCACCGCTCTACTACAACGAGCCCCACGACTTCTACGCGCTCAGCCGGTTCGCCGACGTCGAGCGCGCCTATCTCGACCCGAAGACGTTCATCTCGGGACGTGGGGGCATCATCGAGCTCATCCGGGCCAACATCGAGATGCCCTCGGGCGTGCTCATCTTCGAGGACCCACCGGTCCACACCATCCACCGGCGGCTGATGTCGCGGGTCTTCTCCCCCAACCGGGTGGCGGCCCTCGAGCCCCGGATCCGGGAGTTCTGCGCCCGCAGCCTCGACCCGCTGGTCGGGGCCGAGGAGTTCGACTTCATCGCCGACCTCGGCGCCCAGATGCCGATGCGGGTGATCGGCATGCTGCTCGGCATCCCCGAGCAGGACCAGGAGGCCGTGCGGGACAAGGTGGACGCCAACCTGCGGACCGAGGCCGGCCAGCCCATGGAGGTGTCGGAGAACTTCGTCCCCACCGACATGTTCGGCGAGTACATCGACTGGCGGGCCGACCACCCCTCGGACGACATCATGACCGAGCTCCTCCAGGCCGAGTTCGAGGACGAGACCGGGACCGTCCGCCGATTGACCCGTGATGAGCTCCTGACCTACATCAGCGTCATCAGCGGTGCCGGCAACGAGACGACGGGTCGGTTGATCGGGTGGACCGGCAAGGTCCTGGCCGACCATCCGGACCAACGACGGGAGCTTGTGGAGGACCGGTCGCTCATCCCCGGTGCCATCGAGGAGCTCCTCCGGTTCGAGACACCGGCGCCGCACGCGGCCAGATACGTCACCCAGGACGTCGAGATCCACGGCCGGACGGTGCCGGAGGGCAGCATCCTGATGCTCATCCCCGCCTCGGCCAACCACGACGACCGTCACTTCCCGGACGGTGACCGCTTCGACATCCACCGGAACGACGGCAAGCCCCTGACCTTCGGCTACGGGATCCACCTCTGTCTCGGAGCGGCGCTGGCCCGCCTGGAAGGCCGGGTGGCCCTCGACGAGGTCCTCAACCGCTTCCCCACCTGGGAGGTCGACAGCGACCGGGCCACGCTGGCGCCGACATCGACGGTCCGCGGCTGGGAGACGCTTCCGGTCTTCACCTCGTGACGGTCGGGGACGCCGGCCGACGCGGCGCGGTGACCGGCGGAGCACGCGCCTGATGGGGTTGTTGGACGACAAGGTGGCCGTGATCACCGGGGCCGGTTCGGGCATGGGCAAGGCGTCGGTCGAGGTCTTCATCCGTGAGGGTGCCAGGGTGGTGGCCGCCGACATCAGCGGGGCCGAGCGGGACATCGCCGCCGAGGCCGACGGCGATGTCCTCCCCGTGCACTGCGACGTCTCGAAGGAGGCCGACGTCGAATCCCTGATGGCCGCCGCCGTCGAGGAGTTCGGACAGGTGGACGCCGTGCTCAACGTGGCCGGCATCGCCGACGGCTGTGCGCTCACCGACCTCACCATGGAGTTCTACGACCGGCTGATGGACGTGGATCTGCGCGGGGTGATGCTCGGGATGAAGCACGGCATCCGCGCCATGCTCCCCACCGGCGGTGGCTCCATCGTCAACTGGTCCTCGGTCGGTGGCCTCAACGGCTCCGCCTTCACCAGCGTCTACCAGGCGGCCAAGCACGGGATCATCGGTGCCGGCAAGTCGGCGGCCATCGAGTACGGCACCAGGGGGATCAGGGTCAACACCATCTGCCCCGGCTTCATCCTCACCGAGATCATGGCCGTGGGTGCCGAGGACTTCATCCCGGACATCGCGGCGAAGGCGGCCCTCGACCGCGCCGGACAGCCGCACGAGGTCGCCGAGGTCGGCGCCTTCCTGGCCTCCGATCGGGCCTCGTTCGTCACCGGTGCGGTCATCCCGGTCGACGGAGGCTGGTCGGCCAAGCTGGCCTAGCAGAATGGACGCCGTGACCACCGCCAAGAAGCCCACGACGGATCACCCGGTGCCCCCTGGTCGCACCTACGACGGCAAGCTACGACGTCAGCGGGCGGCGGAGACGCGGGAGCGGATCCTCGATGCCGGTTCCGAGCTCATCCACCGCACGTCGGTGCGGGACTGGAAGAAGCTGACCGTCCGCTCCGTGGCCGAACGGGCCGGGGTCAACGAGCGGACCGTCTACCGCTACTTCGGAAGCGAGCGGGGTCTGCGGGACGCCGTCATGCACCGGAACGAACAGGAGGCAGGGATCGAGCTGGCCGGCATGGAGCTCCCGGGGATCGCCACGGTGGCCACCCAGATCTTCGACCATGTCGCCCAGTACCCGAGGGAGGCGCGGCCGCCACTCGACCCCACCCTGGCGGCGGCCAAGGAACGCCAACACGAGGCGCTCCTCGGGGCCCTCGCCGAACGGACCACGGCGTGGTCGGAAGAGGATCGCGAGGTGGCGGCCGCCGTCTTCGACGTCCTGTGGAGCGTGGCCTCCTACGAGCGCCTCGTCGTCGACTGGGAGATCGATCACGAACGGGCGGTCCGGGGCATGGCCTGGGTCATCGGGCTGGTGGAGCAAGCCGTCCGGGACGGGCGGGGCCCCCGATGATCCTCATGCGCCCACCGATGGCGACGGTCGCTCCGGCCCCTGGCCGGCGCCGTCCCGGCCGGTGGCCGTCAGCCGGCGCCCCCGGCTCCCGGCCGCACCGGACCCCGCATCGCCTGGGGGACGGGGCGCCCGGCCACGGTCCCGCCGTCGACCGGGACCACGATGCCGGTGATCTGCGCCGAACGGTCACCGGCCAGGAAGAGCACGGCTTCGGCCACGTCGTGCGGCGATCCCCGGCGCTGCAGCGGCTGGTCCTGCTCGATGGTGGGGCCGAGGTCGTAGCTCGTGATCCCGGTGGGGATGTGGCCGGGGGCGATGCAGTTCACCCTCACGCCGTATTCGGCCAGGTCCACGGCGACCATACGACTGAACTGGACGATCGCCGCCTTGGAGGTGCGGTAGGCGATCGGGGGACCACCACCGGTGAGGCCACCGATGGACGAGGTGTTGATGATCGAGCCGCCGCCGTGCTCGGCCATGTGCCGACCGGCGCGCTGGGTCCCGACGATCACGCCGAACAGGTTGACCGACATGACCCGGTCGAAGTCGCGGAGGTCGTCGCGCAGGAACCGGCGGAACGAGCTGGAGATCCCGGCGTTGTTGACCATGATGTGCAGACCGCCGAAGGTGCCGACGGCGAAGTCGACCAACGACTGGACCTCGTCGGGGTCGGACACGTCGGTCCGCCGGAAGGCCACCCCCTCACCGAGGCCGGCGGCCAGCGCTTCGCCCCCCTCCGCGTCGACGTCGGCCACGACGACCTTCGCCCCGTGCGCGGCGAACAGCTCGACGGTGGCACGGCCGATGCCGCCGGCGCCTCCCGTGACGACGGCGACCTTCTCCGACAGTTCCTGGCCCATGTCCAGCGGTTCCTTTCGACCGACGTCCGTCACCGGGGGGCGGTCCCGGTCCCTGGCCACCTATCGTCGGCTGCGGACGGTCCGACGCGGCAACCGAAGATAGCCCGGGCGGCCGACCCCCGAGGCACCCACCCGACCCTCGCACCGATCCGATCAGGGCAGCCACCCGTCACCAGCCTGGAGCACCATTGAGCGACGAACACTACGACTCCATCGACTTCTTCCTCACCAAGGACCTCATCGAGGACCCCTACCCGTACTTCGAGCACCTGCGGGGGCAGTGCCCGGTCGTCAAGGAGCCGTTCCACGACGTCTACATGGTGACGGGCTACCACGAGGCGGTCGAGGTGTACCACGACCAGACGACGTTCTCGAACTGCAACTCGGCCATCGGGCCCTTTGCCAGATTCCCCGTGCCGCTCGAGGGTGACGATGTCACCGAGATCATCGAGACCTACCGGGACGACCTCCCCTTCGGCGATCAGCTCCCCACCTTCGACCCCCCCAAGCACACCGCCCAGCGCGGGCTCCTCATGCGGCTGATCACGCCGAAGCGGCTCAAGGAGAACGAGGAGTCCCTGCAGCGATTGGCCGACAACCAGATCGACCAGTTCCACGACAGCGGCGAGTGCGAGTTCATCGGGGCGTACGCCCAGCCCTACACCATGCTGGTGATCGCCGACCTGCTGGGCGTGCCCGAGGAGGACCACGGGGAGTTCCTCGAGAAGCTCATGCACAACGAGCACCTCGAAATGACCCACAGCCCGCTCGAGTACCTCTACGCCCAGTTCACGCGCTATATCGAGGACCGGCGCCGTCAACCGCGCCACGACGTGATGACCGGGCTGGCCACGGCCACCTTCCCCGACGGCACCCTGCCCCCGGTCGAGGACGTGATGAAGATCGCCTCCAACCTCTTCGCCGCCGGGCAGGAGACGACGGCCCGACTCCTCGGCACGGCCCTGCAGACCCTCGGGGAGCGGCCCGAACTGCAGCAGCGGCTGCGCGACGATCGCAGCCTCGTCCCGGCGTTCATCGAGGAGACGCTGCGGCTCGAGCCCCCGATCAACGGCACCTTCCGGCTGTCGCGGACACCGACCACGGTCGAGGAGACCGAGATCCCGGCGGGCAGCACGGTGATGGTCCTGCCCGCCGCGGCCAACCGCGACCCGCGCGAGTTCGCCCAACCCGACGAGCTGCGCCTCGACCGGGAGAACGCCCGCCAGCACATCGCCTTCGGTCACGGTATCCACACCTGTGCCGGTGCTCCGCTCGCCCGGGCCGAGGCCAACGTCTCGCTGCAGCGGTTGCTCGACCGGATGGTGGACATCCGCATCTCGGAGGCGCACCATGGCCCCGTCGGTGCCCGCCGGTGGGAGCACACACCCACCTGGATGCTCCGCGGGCACGACCGGCTCCACCTCGAGTTCACGCCGACGGACTGAGCAGCCGCCCCACCACCGACCCGTCGACCTCCACGGGGTCGCGCCGCGGAGCCGGCCGGCTAGGGCGACGGTTCCACGACGACGTCGATGCTGGATGCACCGCTGTCCGGCACCCGGGGCTGACGCCACACCTCCACGGGGAACGACACCGTCACCAGCGCGGAGAACAGCCACAAGAGGTTGCGGTCCTCCTCGGAGATCCCCTCCAGCCGGACGCCTTTCAGGTACTCGGTCCCGTCCTCGAGCCGGGGGAAGGCGGCGTCGTAGAAGGCCTGCAGGTCGGCCATCGAGGAGGCCAGTCGTTTGCCGTACCGGTCTGACTCGCTCGGCAACGCCCAGTCGCTGAACGGCTCGAGGTCGGCGAATTCGGTGGGAAGGATGGCCACACCGACCCCTCAGGACGCCGCCGAGACCCGAACGGGGGCGCCGGGCCTGGACTGTTCGTAGTCCGCGACGTACTCGCGGCACGTCTTGTGGAGGTGGCGCAGCATGACCTCCTGATCGCACAGCGGGAACTCGGCGACGGCGCGTGACTCGATCATCGACTGCGTCGCCTCCAGGGTGTTGCCGTCCTGGAGGCCGTACTCCTTGAACGACACGACGGCCAATTCCTGTTGGAGGCGCTCGAAGGCGTTCGTCGGGGGCACGAAATAGAGCGTGCCCTCGAAGATGTGGGTGTTGTACGACGTGGGCCAGTAGTGGTAGGTGAGGTACCAGTTCGGCTTCCAGATGAGGATCATGAAATTGGGGAAGAACAGGAAGGAGTCCTCACCCCAGGCGGGGTGGCCCGACGGGTTGAGCCCCTCGGGGAGCTCGCCGATGTCCGGGGCGTCCCACACACCGAACAGGCCGCTGCGCAGGACCCGTTCGATCGGCTTGACCATGGCCAGGTCCTTCGGCGGCGACATCCCGCCCCACGAGGACACCACGGCGTGCGGCCCGTCGACGTCGTAGGCCAGGGCCTCGTAGCCGTACCCCTGCAGCTTGCGTGACTCCTCCTCGGTGGCCTGCTTCGCGTGCAGGACCGGTGCATGGTAGAACTCCATGAACGCGTCGATGAACAGCTTCCAGTTGCTGCCGACCTCGGCGCGGTACTTGTGGACCTGGGTCATCCTGTCGAAGGGGTAGGCCTCGATTCCGGCTCCCAGCCGTCCCATGTAGTCCTCGAGCGGCTGGGCCTCGGGATCGAAGTTGACGAAGATGAACCCCGCCCATTCGTCGACCTTGACCGGCGCCAGTCCGAACTCGGACTTGTCGAGGTCGAAGAACTCCGACTCCTGCTGGACGAAGGTCAGCTCGCCCTCGAGGCCGTAGCGCCATCCGTGGTACTTGCAGGTGAACTGGCGGCAGGTCCCGCTGGTCTCCTGGCGCGGGTAGTCGTTCCACACCAGCTTGTTGCCGCGGTGCCGGCAGATGTTGTGGAAGGCCCGGATGGCCCCCTCCTTGTCACGCACGATGACGACGGAGGTGCGGGCGGCGTCGAGTTCCCTGGTGAAGTAGCTGCCCTTCCTGGGAAGCTGCTCGACGCGCCCGACGTTGAGCCAGGTGCGCCGGAAGATGGCGTCACGCTCGAGTTCGAAATGCTCGGGGGAGATCGAGTCCTCGTAGGAGACCGGCTCGGTGCCGAGCCCGAAGTGCTCGGTCCAGGACCCTTCGGCGGGTTTCGTGAAGTGCGGCATGGGCGTTCGTTCCTCCCGTCGTTCGACATCTGGATACTAACAGTTACTTCCCGTAAAAGAGAAGGCCGTTCCGTTCAGAGGAGATCCTCGTCTAACTCGACACCGAATGATCGGAAGGCCATAGCGAGAAGGTCATAGGCACCGACAGTGAATACCAGGTCCATGACCTGTTGCTCGTCGAGCTCCCCGACCAGTTCGGCCCAGGTGCCGTCGGCGATCTTGGCGTCGCGGAGGAGCTGGTCGACGGCCGCCACCATGGCCCGGTCCGGTGGGGACCATCCCGGTGCGTCGGGGCCCTCGACCACACGGGCCAGGTCGTCCGGCGAGAGTCCGGCATCGCCGGCCAGGACCGCGTGCTGTCTCCATTCGTACTCACAGCGCCGCACGGCGGCTACCCGGAGCACCAGGAGCTCACGCTGGCGGGGTGTCAGGGTCGTGCCGAACAGGACGTGGCCGTTGAACGTGTGATAGGCGCGTGTGAGGTCGGGGTGCAGGGCGAGCGTTCCCAACGCGTTGAGCCCCTTGGGCCGGCGGGCGTCCCGGGGGGGGAACGGGTGGCGGGGATTCGGCACCCGCAGCGCGGCCATGGCGTCCCGCATCCCGGCCGGCCACTCCTCGGGGGGCAAGGGCCGGAGCCGCGGCTCGTCCGGTGTCGCCGTCACCGTTCCGCCCCGATGAGCCGATCATCGCGCAGCTGCTGGCGGAGGACGACCTTTTGCACCTTGCCCGACGCCGTCCGCGGGAAGTCCGTCACCTCGTGGATCGACTCGGGCCACTTCTGGCGGGCCAGCCCGGCGGCGCCGAGATGGATGCGGACCTCCTCGATGCTCGGCACCGCCGACCCGGGACGCACCCGCAGCACGGCGGCAGCATGCTCGCCGAGCCGTTCGTCCGGTGCCGCCACCACGCAGACCTCGGCAACGGAGTCCAGCCCGAGGAGGAGTTCCTCGATCTCGGCGGCGCTGATGTTCTCGCCGCCCCTGATGATGATGTCGGAGATGCGGTCGGTGATGGTGAGGTAGCCCTCACCGTCGAGCTGGCCGACGTCGCCGGTCCGGTACCAGCCGCCGTCGTCGAAGGCCTTGGCCGTCAGCTCGGCGTCGGTGTAGCCGAGGAAGCAGTCCGGGCCGCGGCTGAGGATCTGTCCCTGTTCGTCGAGTCGTATCTCCACGCCGGGCAGCACCCGGCCGTCGGTGGTGAGGCGCTTCACCTCGGAATCGTCGACGTAGCAACCGGTGATCGAAGGATGCTCGGTGCTGCCGTAGGAGCGGAAGGCCTTGATCCCCATGGCCGTCACCCGCTCCATCACGGCCACCGGCACCGCCGACCCGCCCAGTCCGGCAAAGGGCATCAGGGCCAGGTGCTCGGCGGTGAAGTCGGGGTGGTCGAGGAGGCTGGTCAGGAAGTAGGTGGCTCCGCCACCCACGGCCAGTCCCTCTTCCCGCATCATGCGCAGGACCTCGCCCGGGTCCCAGACATCGATCAGGTTCACGGGTCGTTCGCGCAGCAGTGGGATCAGGAAGGCGTTGAGCATGCCGATGAAGTGGCCGACCGGCGCCCCCGTGATCTGCGGAGGCCCACCGGTCGGGAACAATCGGTTGAGCTGCCGGGCCTCGCACCCGATCGTGCGGTGGGAGTGCACGACTCCTTTCGGGTCGCGCGTGGTCCCGGAGGTGAAGCCCACGATGGCCGGGCTGTCCGGGTCGACCCGGAGGGGCCCGGCGACGGGATCCCCTTCCATCAGCGAACCGAACGCGGTCGCCGGAGCGGGCAGGTCGGCCGCCGGCGTCTCGCCGACGACCAGCCATTCGGCGCCGTTGGAGCCGGCGGCCAGGAGGCTCCCGTAGGTCTCCAGGTAGTCGGCGTGACCGAAGTGGTCGGCGGTGATGATGACGTCCGGCGTGGTGGCCCGGAGGATGTAGTCCACCTCCTTCGCCCCATAGAAGTGCACGATCGGCACCACCACTGCCCCCAGGTAGGCGGCGGCCCAGAAGGCGATGCCCGCCTCGACCCAGTTGGGGAGCTGGATCACCACCACATCGCCGGGCCCGACCCCCTTGGCCCGGAGCGAGCCGGCCAGCGCCCGGGCGCCCCGGTCCACGTCGCCGAACGTGCCCCGCCATGGACGGACCTCGGAGCGGACGTTGAACGCCATGGCGGCCCGGGCCCCCAGCCCGTCGGCGACCATCGCTCCGAGGGAGGCGTCGTCCCACCAGCCCTCGGCCCGGTACTCCGTGGCCAGTCCGTCGGGTACCGACCGCAGCTGCCAGCGCTCAGGCACGTCCTTGCTCCGTTCCCCCACGCTGCTCCCCCAAGCCGGCTCTGTCTCGATCGCTGCCATTGTCGCATGACGCACCCGACCTCGCCAGTCCCATTGTTGAATTGGGAGAACCACATTTTGATTCGTAGACAGGACGGATCCCTCTGCAACGGGACGAGCACGGGAGGCGCCCGCGGAGGCCATGGTTGCGCCAGCAGCGGGATGCCCTGGCGGTCGTCCGGGCCCCGGCACCGGGCCGACGGGCTCGCCGGTCATCGTGGGATTCCCGTTCCGGTCCATGAGAACGCAATTCTTTGTCTAGTATCATTTCGATCTTCGGGGTCGGACGGTCCGGTGGAGGAGCCCCGCCCCGGCCGGAGGACCAGCAACCGATGAGCTATCCAGGAGATCGGTGACGACAGTGACAGACCCCGACGCAGTCGACTTCTTCAGGGACGAGGACATGCTCGTCGACCCCTATCCCTACTTCGAGGCCCTCCGCTCCGAAGGCCCGGTGCGCCGCGAACCCCATCACGACGTGGTGATGGTGACCGGGTACGAGGAGGTGATGGCGATCTACAACGATGCCGAGCGCTTCTCCTCGTGCACCTCGGTGACCGGTCCGTTCCCGGGGTTCCCCGTGCCGCTCGAGGGCGACGACATCAGCGCCTTGATCGAGGCGCATCGCGACGAGCTCCCGATGAGCGACCAGCTCCCCACGTTGGATCCGCCCAAGCACACCGATCACCGGGCCCTGTTGATGCGGCTGATCACGCCAAAGCGACTCCGGGGGAACGAGGAGTTCATGTGGCGCCTCGCCGATCGCCAGATGGACACGTTCCTGGACCGGGGTGCCTGCGAATTCATCGGCGAGTTCGCCAGTCCTCTGGCCATGCTGGTGATCGCCGACCTCCTCGGCGTTCCTGAAGAGGACCACCCTCGGTTCGTCGCGGCGCTCCTCCACGGCCAGACGGAGCACGGCACGATCGGGAGCACCGGCGACGACACCATCGCGCTCACCCCGCTCGAGTACCTCTACCAGCAGTTCGCCGCCTACGTCGAGGACCGGCGGCTCACCCCGCGCCAGGACGTCCTGACCGGGCTGGCCACGGCGACGTTCCCCGACGGCTCGACCCCCGAGGTCATGGACGTCGTCCGGGTGGCGGCCAACCTGTTCGCGGCCGGCCAGGAGACGACCGTGCGACTCCTCGGGTCGGCGCTCCAGCTCCTGGCCGAGGACCCCGAACTCCAAGAGCTCCTCCGGAGCGAGCGAGAGCGGATCCCCAACTTCGTCGAGGAGACCCTGCGGATGGAGAGCCCCATCAAAGGCGATTTCCGACTGTCGAGGGTCCCGGTCACCGTCGGGGGTGTCGACCTCCCGGCCGGTACCACGGTCATGCTGTTGAATGCCGCGGCCAATCGCGACCCCAGACGGTTCGACGACCCGGGAACGTTCGACGTCGAGCGCGAGAACGCCCGCCATCACCTGGCCTTCGGCCGGGGCATCCATACGTGCCCGGGCGCACCACTGGCTCGCACCGAGGCCCGGGTGAGCATCGAGCGCCTCCTCGATCGGACGAGCGAGATCCATATCTCGGAGTCCCATCACGGGCCCGCGGGCGACCGCCGCTACCACTATGTGCCGACCTTCATCCTCCGGGGACTGACGCGGCTCTATCTGGAGTTCACGCCGGCCTAGGACGGGTTCACCGGTCCATTTCCAACTCGGGACGGCCAGCGGCGGGCGCGATCCCCAGGTCTAGGCTCACGCCATGTTCTTCGGACTTCGCTTCGACTTCCGCAATCCGGTGTTCGCCGACACCTCCATGGCCGATCGTTACGGGGCCGCCCTCGACATGGCGGAGTGGGCCGACCGACTGGGCTGTGTGAGCATCGCGGTGTCCGAGCATCACGGCTCCCCTGACGGCTACCTGCCCAGCCCGATCCCGATGCTGGCCGCCATGGCCGCTCGGACGGCCGACGTCCGCTTCACCGTCGCCGCCCTCATCGCCCCGTTCCACGACCCGCTCCGCCTGGCCGAGGACCTCATCGTGCTCGACATCCTGAGCAGGGGTCGGGTGGACCTCGTCGTGGCCGGCGGCTACGTGCACGAGGAGTTCGCCATGTTCGACGTACCCATGAGCGATCGGGGCAAGCGGGTGACCGAGCTCGTGGCCGTGCTGCGATCGGCCTTCTCCGGCGAACCCTTCGACTACCACGGCCGGAAAGTGCACATCACGCCGGTGCCGTTCCGCCCCGGTGGGCCGTCGATCTCGCTCGGTGGGAGCAGCAAGCCAGCGGCCGAGCGGGCCGCCCGCATCGCCGACGGATTCATCCCGTCGAAACCGGAGGTGTGGACGTTCTACCGGGCCGAGGTGCAACGGCTGGGGCGGCCGGATCCCGGCCCGTGCCCGATCGGCGACAACGAAGTGGTGGCGTTGGCCACCGACCCGGACGAGGGGTGGGAGAAGATGGCTCCGTACTTCCTCCACGAGACCAACGCCTACGGCGCCTGGCAGGCCCAGGACGACATCGCCAGCCCCTACCAGACCGTCGCCGATGTCGATGCCCTCCGCACCACCGGGCAGTACCGGGTGGTCACGCCGGAGCGGTACGTCGAAGAGCTGAAGGCCTCTTCGTTCCCCTTTGCCTTCTTCCATCCCCTGTGCGGTGGGATGCCGATCGAGCTGGCCTGGTCGAGCCTGCGGCTGTTCGAGCACGAGGTGCTTCCCGCGTTCGCCTGAGGTCGCGGTGTCATCGCACCGGCTGATCGGTGTCGAGGGCGGGTGACGACTCCGACCGGTAGGGTCGCCCTGTGACGAAGTCGAACCAGGCGGCCTCCTCTCGTCGGATCGGTTCGGAGGACTCGAAGACGCGCGCCGCCCTGTTGGACGCCGCCCGGCGCCTGATGCTGGAGGAGGGGTACGCCGCCGTCACCTCCCGCCGCGTGGCGGCGAGGGCCGGGCTCAAGCCCCAACTCGTGCACTACTACTTCCGGACCATGGAGGACCTGTTCCTCACCTTGTTCCGACAGGGGGCGGAGGCGAATTTCCAACGGCACGCCCAAGCCCTGGCGTCGGGCCCGCCGTTGCGGGCGATCTGGGAGTTCAGCCAGGATCCGGCCGGAACGGCCCTCACGCTCGAGTTCGTCGCCCTGGCCAACCACAGGAAGGCGATCCGGGCCGAACTGGCCGCGTACGCCGAGCGATTCCGCCAACTGGAGCTGGACGCGGTGAGAGCCGCGCTCGAGCAGTCGGACGAGGATCCCGACGCCTGCCCGCCGGAGGCGGTACTGGTGGCGCTCGCCGGTGTCGGGCAATTCCTGGCCATGGAGGCCAACCTCGGCATGGCCACCGCGCACGACCACACCAGGGCGGCGGTGGAACGCCTACTCGACCGGCTGGAGCCTTGACCCCGACGGACGGCCCCGGTTCTGAGGGGCGACTCCGGACGAGGATGACCGTGCCGACCCGCCGTTCAGCTCGCCGAGCCGCTCCCGATCCCGTTGATGATCAGGTCCCACAGGTCCTCGGCCGTCCCGTCCCGCTGGGTGCGGGCCGACATCCCGCCGATGGTCTGGGAGAACGAGTTGAACATGATGGCCTCGAGCACGACGCCGACGACGGGGCCCCGGCGGGCCCGGACGGCCCCGGCCGCCGTGGCCCCGTCGAGGACCTGCTCGAACAGGGCCACCAGCGGGGAGAAGACCCGGGCCGCCTCCTTGGGGTACTGGGTGAGCAGCTGCTGGGCGAACTCGGCCATGAACGGGGCCCGGCGGACCGCACCGGGCTCGTCGCCCGTGGTGGGCCGGCACAGCCGGTAGTACTCCACGACGAAGGTGTGCAGGCGCCCGAGGGGATCGCCGTCCGCCTCGATCTGCTCGGCGAGGTACTCGGTGGTGGAGCGCACCGACTCCTCGAACAGGGCGAGGAGCAGCTCGTGCTTGCCGCCGAAGTACTGGTAGAAGCTGCGCAGCGACTGGCCCGAGCGGTCGACCACCTCCTGGACAGTGAAGTCCTTGCCCGAGCCGGCGTTGAACAGCTCGGTGGCGGCGTCGAGGAAGCGCTGCACCCGGGTCTCGGCCCGCAGCCGGGCCGAGTCGAGGGACCGGGCCACCGCCTGCTCCCGCCAACTCAGGGCCTCCGACTCCGGCGGATCGGCCGCCACCGCCTGTTTCGACTGTCTGGCCACCCTGGAAAGGGTATCCGATCTCGGGTATACGACCGATCTCCTCCCGCCGCGGCCCTGGTGCACCCTGGGGAGAACGGGGTTCTACCCCGGACGGCCGGGTCGCCGACCTCGTCCTTGGGAGGCGAGGGGTCTGCCCAGCGGATGAGCCGGAGGTACCGGTCATGCCGTCGCATCGTTGACGACTTCGATGCATGGATCGACGGCGCCCCCGTGGAGCCTGGGAGGAGAATCGAACTCCTGACCTACGCATTACGAGTGCGTTGCTCTACCGACTGAGCTACCCAGGCGTGGAGGGACACGCTATCCGAACCGCGACACGGGCCCGGTCCCGTGGGTCCCCGATCTCCCGTGACGGGTGCCGGACCCTGGTGCCCGGATCCCGGAGCGGCCAGTGGGGCGACGCCGGGGACCCACCGGTCGGCCGAGGAGAGCGGGCCCACGAGGACGTTCCCTACCGAAAGGTGGATGCATGACAATTGCTGCCGGAGGAGGGATGGGCGCTCGAGGTTGGGTGGACCGGTACGAAATCCGGCGGAGGCCAGGCAGGGAGGACGGGCCGGGAACGGTCAGTGGGGGATCAGTCACCCATCCCGGAGAGCTCGATCATGAGTGCGTCCATCAGCAGCGCCTCGTTGGCGTTCCTCTCGAGGGCCAGCGACGCCTCCCGGATGGCCTCCACCTGGTGGACGGCCCGCCGGGCCTCGGTCCCCGCCCCGTGGCCGGTGGCCCCACCCTCGGCACCCGCGGTGGCGACCAGGCGGTCGCGGTAGGACTCGGCCAGTGCCGCCAGGCCGAATCGCAGGTCGTCGGTGCGCCAACGTCGCTCCTCACGGCGATGGGCGTCCTCCACCTGCTTGCGGCCGGGGATGCCCTTCGCCCCCACCAGATCGGCCTGTTCGGCGAGGGCCGCCAACTCCTGGGCGTGCTGCTCGCGCAGGGGGGCCAGGGCCTCGTCGACCGAGGAGAGCAGCTCCGTTGCCACGTCGGCGGCGACGGCACCGGTGCCGTCGAGCCGGGAGGACACCGACCGCCACTGCTGCTGGCGGGCGACGAACCCCGGATCACCGACGAGGAGCCGGGCCCGGTCGAGCCGTCCTCCGGAGGCCTCCGCCACCGAGTCCGCATGCTCGGGGTCGACGCCGCGATCCACCAGCCACGCCACGACGTCCTGGCGGGACACCGGTCCGAAGGGGACCTTGACGCACCGGCTGGCGATGGTGGCGAGTGCGGGGACCAGCTCGTCCGCCAACAGGACGAACACCGTGGCGGGCGGCGGCTCCTCGACCGTCTTGAGGAGTGCCGGCGCCGCTCTGGTGGCGAGGTGGACGTCGCTCACCATCAGCACCTGACGCGCCGCCTCGAGCGGACGTCGCTGGGCCCGGGTGACGATCGACCTGGCTTCGTCGACTTCGAGCGACGCACCCGATCGCTCGACCATCACCAGATCCGGGTGCGTCCCGGCCAGCGCCCTCCGACACGTATTGCACCGGCCGCAGCCCCCGTCCGGACACAGCAGGGCGGCCGCCAGTCCCCGAGCGGCCGCCCTCTTACCGGAACCGGGGGGGCCGTGGAGCAGATAGGCGTGCACCGGCCGGCGGGCCGCCGCCATCAGCTGGGACACCGCCGCCGGTTGACCGACGACCTCTTCGAACAGCACCGCTGACGGAGTCCCGTCCGACGCCACGGAGGCCACCGACCCCTCGGACCCGGACTCGGGCCGGCTGTCACTCACCGTCGGCCACCACCTCGGCCGACAGGACGCGACTGGGCGGGGCCAGGCCCGCGGGAGCCCGGTCGACGAACTGCCGCACGCCCGTCCACACGGCGGCGGCCACCTCGTCGACCGTGCCCGTGCCGTCCACCACCCACCACCCGGCGGACGCCTCCTCGGCCAGGCGGTGGTAGCCGTCGGCGACCCGCTGCTGGAACCGGCTCCCCTGGAGCTCGAAGCGGTCCTGGTCGGTTCCCCGGCGCCGGGCGGCCGCCTCGTCCACCGGTACGTCCACCAGCACCGTGAGGTCGGGGCTCAGTCCCCGGGTGGCCCACTCGATCAGACCGGCCAATTCGGCCTGCGCCATCCCCCGGCCGTAGCCCTGGTAGGCGAGCGTGGAGGCCGAGAACCGGTCGGTCACCACCCATCGGCCGTCGTCGAGTGCCGGTCGGACCACCTCGGCCACGTGCTGGGCACGGTCGGCCGCCATGAGGAGGGCCTCGGTGCGCTCGTCGACCGGGGGCTGGTCCCGGTCGAGCAGCAGGCCCCGCAGGGACGAACCCAGCCTCGTGCCCCCGGGTTCGAAGGTGAGAAGGGCACCCAGTCGTTCGGCGAGCAGTCGCGCCTGGGTGGTCTTGCCACAGCCGTCAATGCCCTCGAATGCGACGAGCCCACCCCTACCCAGTGGCCCGCCCGTCACTCGGGAGTACTGGTCCTCTTCGCCACGGCCTTCTTCGCCACGGCCTTCTTCGCCGGGGCCTTCTTCTTGGCCGCCACCTTCTTGGCGCCGGCCTTCTTGGCGCCGGCCTTCTTCGCCGGGGCCTTACGCCCCGCCGCCTTCTTGCGGGTCGACGGCCCGGCGGCCCGGCGCTCGGCCAGCAGCTCCGAGGCGCGCTCGACGGTCAGGCTCTCGACGTCGTCACCGCGCCGCAACGACGCATTGGTCGTGCCGTCGGTGACATAGGGCCCGAAGCGGCCGTCCTTGACCACCATGGTCAGGCCGGTGTCGGGATCGTTGCCCATCTCGCGCAGCGGCCCCTTGGCCGTGCGGTTGCCACGCGTCTTCGGCTGGGCGAACAGGGCCACCGCCTCGTCGACCCCCACCGAGAGGATCTGGTCCTCGGTGAGCAGGCTGCGGGTGTCGCTGCCCTTCTTCAGATAGGGGCCGAATTTGCCGTTGTGGGCGACGATCTCCTCACCGCTCGCCGGGTCCTTGCCGACCACGCGGGGGATCGCCAGCAGCTCGAGCGCCTGCTCGAAGGTGAGGGTGGCGGGCGACATGGAGGCGAACAGCGAGGAGGTCCTGGGCTTCGGCCCCCCGTCGACCAGCTCCCCCAACTGCACGTAGGGCCCGAACCGACCGGCCTTCACCTGCACGGGCAGGCCCGTCTCGGGGTCCTCGCCCAGGACCCGGTCGGACGACGGCGCGGCGAGGAGCTCTTCGGCGCGCTCGACGGTCAGCTCGTCGGGAGCCAGGTCCTCGGGGATGGACACCCGGTCCTCCCCCCGTTGCAGGTAGGGGCCGTAGCGGCCGACCCGCGCCACGATCTCGGCGCCGTCGGCCCCCGTGCCGATGGGGATGGAGTTGATCTCGCGGGCATCGATCTCACCCAGGTAGGTGCTGACCTCACGCTTCAGGCCCAGTCCGGTGGCGTGGGCCACCACCGGTGCACCGGCCGTCCCCACCGTCCCGTTGCCGTTGGCGGTGCCGTGGTCGCCCGACGACCCGTTCCCGTTGGTGGGGGCCGGCTCCGAGGTCCCGAAGTAGAAGCGGGTCAGCCAGGGGAGGGACTCCTCGCTGCCGGCGGCGATGGCGTCGAGGTCGTCCTCCATCGACGCGGTGAACCCGTAGTCCACCAGGTCGGCGAAGTACCGTTCGAGCAGACCGACCACGGCGAACGCAGTGAAGGAGGGCACGAGCGCCGTCCCCTTCTTCCACACGTAGCCCCGGTCGAGGATGGTGGCGATGACGCTGGCGTAGGTCGAGGGACGACCGACGCCCAGTTCCTCCATGGCCTTGACCAACGACGCCTCGGTGTAGCGGGCGGGCGGCTGGGTGGCGTGCGAGCCCGGCTCGAGATCGTGCACCGACAGGGGATCGCCCTCGTCCATCGGGGGCAGGTGGACCTCGCGGTCGGCCAGCTCGGCCTCGGGATCGTCCTCCCCCTCCACGTAGGCCCGCAGGTAGCCGGGGAACTGGATCACCTTGCCCGACGCGGAGAACTCCGCCTCCCGACCCCCGACCCCCTCGGGGCCCCCGGCGGTGCCCACCAGGCGCACCTGGGCGCTCGTCCCAGTGGCATCGGCCATCTGGGAGGCGACAGTGCGCTTCCAGATCAGGTCGTAGAGCCGGAACTCGTCGCCCGACAGCGATCGGGCGGCCTGGTCCGGCGTGCGGAAGGACTCCCCCGCCGGCCGGATGGCCTCGTGCGCCTCCTGGGCGTTCTTCACCTTGCGCTCGTACCGGCGCGGCTGGGCGGGCACGTACTCGGGGCCGTAGAGGGCGGCGGCCTGCGACCGCGCCGCGTCGAGCGCCTGGCTCGACAAGGTGGTCGAGTCGGTGCGCATGTAGGTGATCCACCCGTCCTCGTAGAGGCGCTGGGCGATCTGCATGGCCCGTTTGGAGCTGAACCGGAGCTTTCGGCCGGCCTCCTGCTGCAGGGTCGAGGTCATGAAGGGTGCCGACGGTGAGCGTCGGAACGGCTTGTGGGTGATCGACTTCACCGAGAAGGGCACGCCGGCGAGGCCGGCGGCCAGGGCCCGGGCCTCCTCCTCGCCCAGGACCACCACTGCTCCGGGCGAGGTCAGCGACCCGGTGTCGTCGAAGTCACGACCCGACGCCAGGTTGACGCCGTCCAGGCTCGCCAGCGCTGCGGTGAACGAGCGGGGGGTCCCTTCGGTAACCCCCGACCGGCCGTCGGCCGTGGTGAACGAGCCGTCGATGCCCCACCAGCCGGCCGAGCGGAACCCCATCCGTGCCCGTTCGCGCTCCACCACCATCCGGGTGGCCACGCTCTGGACCCGGCCGGCCGAGAGCCGGGGCATGATCTTCTTCCACAGGACGGGGGACACCTCGTAGCCGTAGAGACGGTCGAGGATGCGGCGGGCCTCCTGGGCGTCGACGAGGCGGCGGTCGAGGTCGCGCCACTCGTTGACCGCCCGCTCGATGGCCGGCCTGGTGATCTCGTGGAACACCATCCGCTTCACCGGCACCCGGGGGGCCAGCACCTCGAGCAGGTGCCAGGCGATGGACTCTCCCTCGCGGTCCTCGTCCGAGGCCAGGTACACCTCACTGGCCTGCTTGACCAGCTGCTTCAACTTGGCCACCTGGGACTTCTTCTCCGTCGAGACGACATACAGCGGCTTGAACCCGTTGTCGACGTCCACGCCGAGCCGCGACCACGCCTCGCCCTTGTAGGCGGCCGGGACCTCGTCGGCCCGTCGGGGCAGGTCACGGATGTGCCCGATGGAGGACTCCACCACATAGCCCGGTCCCAGCAGCCCGGCGATCGTCTTGGCCTTGGCCGGTGACTCCACGATGACCAGGGGCTTCGCCCCCGCCCGGCCGCGTGACGCCCCGGGGGCGTCGTCGTCGGCCCCGCTCTCGGCGGTCGTCTCTGTCAGGTCGGTGGGTGGCATCGCTGTGGGCCCAGGGTGAACGGTGGAGTGAGCCCTTGTCAACCCCGGGCCCTGGTCCTCGGTGCCTCAGGACCCCTCTGAACTGGGGATTCAGTCGTGGGAGGATTCCATGGCCACGGTGGCGGCTTCGTCGATGGCCGACACCTCGCGGGCCGGGAGCTCGCTGTCCATCGAGTCCGTCTTGCGCTTCGAGAAGGCGATGGCCAGGAGCAGGACCACCAGGGCCACCCCGGCGATGGCCAGACGGGCCCCGGTGTGGTGGCGCAGGGAGATGATGGCCGGGAGGATGAGCAGGGACACCAGGTTCATGACCTTGATCAGCGGGTTGAGGGCCGGCCCGGCGGTGTCCTTGAACGGGTCGCCGATGGTGTCCCCGATGACCGCGGCCTTGTGGGCCTCGGACCCCTTGCCCCCTTCGTGGCCGTCCTCGATGTACTTCTTGGCGTTGTCCCAGGCCCCACCGGAGTTGGACAGGAAGTTGGCCATCAGCTGGCCGGTGAGGATGGCCCCGACCAGAAAGGCGCCGAGGGCGAAGTAGTTGATGCCGAAGCCCACGATGACCGGGCTGAGGATGGCCAGCAGCGCCGGGGTGGCCAGCTCGCGCTGGGCCGCCGTGGTGCAGATGGCGATGACCCTCCCGTACTCGGGCTTCTCCGTGTAGTCCATGATGCCCGGGTGCTCGCGGAACTGGCGGCGCACCTCCTGGACGACGGTGCCGGCCGAGCGGCCGACGGCCCGGATGGCCAGGGCGGAGAAGATGAAGGCGATCGACCCGCCGATGAGGACGCCGATGAAGGTGGTCGGGTGGGAGACGTTGATCGAGGTCTCCGGCAGGTTGAAGAGGGCGTTGCCCAGCTGGGGAAGCTTGAGCTGCTCGCCGATCGTCTCGATGAACGAGGCGAACAGGGCCACCGAGGCGATGACCGCCGAGCCGATAGCCACACCCTTGGTGACGGCCTTGGTGGTGTTGCCCACGGCGTCGAGGCTGACCATGACCCGCTCGGCCTCGCCGGTGAACTCCCCCGACATCTCGGCCACGCCGGCGGCGTTGTCCGACACCGGGCCGAAGCTGTCCTCGGAGACGATCATGCCCGCCGTCGACAGCAGCCCGATGCCGGTGAGGGCCACCAGGTAGAGGGTCAGCTCGATGTTCCCGCCGCCGAGGCCGATGGACACGGCGATGGCCAGGACGATGGCGATGATGGCCCACACCGACGACTCGAGGCCCAGGGCGAGTCCGGCGAGGGTCAGGGTGGCCGGTCCGGTGCGGGCCGTCTCGGCCACCTCTTTGACCGGGCCCCGCTCGGTGGAGGTGAAGTGCTCGGTGATCTGGCTGGCCACCAGCATGAGGACCACGCCGGTGAGGATGGCGTAGAACGCCTTCCAGTAGTGCAGGTAGGCCCCGGCCACCACGGCCGAGCCGGCGATGGTCAGGATGGCCGCCGTCCAGACCCCCCGGTTGATGGGGGCCATGGCGTTCTTGTCGTTCTTGCCGGCCCGGACCACGAACACCCCGATGATGGTGGCGAGGATGCCGACGGCCGGGATGGCGATGGGGAAGATCACCGTCTTGGCGGCGTCGCCGCTCCGGTGGATGGAGGCGAAGGCGGTCACGCCCAGGATCACCGCGGCGATGATGGTGATCACGTAGGACTCGAACAGGTCGGCGGCCATGCCGGCGCAGTCGCCCACGTTGTCGCCCACGTTGTCGGCGATGGTGGCGGCGTTGCGGGGGTCGTCCTCGGGGATGCCCGCCTCGACCTTGCCCACCAGGTCGGCGCCCACGTCGGCCGCCTTGGTGAAGATGCCGCCGCCCACCCGCATGAACAGGGCCAGCAGCGAGGCCCCGAAGGCGAAGCCGATGAGCACTGCGGTGGCGGTGTTCTGGAAGATGAGCACGATGACCGTGGTCCCGAGGAGGCCGAGGCCCACACAGAGCAGGCCGGTGATCGCCCCGGTGCGGTAGGCCACCTTGAGGGCGGGGGCCATCTTGCCCTCACGGGCGGCCGCCGCGGTGCGGACGTTGCCCCGGACGGCCAGGCTCATGCCGATGAAGCCGGTGAGGCCCGAGCACAGGGCGCCGGCCAGGAAGCAGATCACCCGGTAGATGCCGGCCTGGGCGAAGGAGAGGTCGGTCACCGTGTGGCCGATGCAGCCGATGTGGAACGACGTGCTGGTCACCGCGCCGGCACACAGGTAGGTGGTGTGGGTGACCTTCTGGGCCGTGAAGAAGATGAGCACGGCCAGGGGGACGATGATGATCCCGATGGTCTTGAACTGACGGGCCAGGAAGGCCTCGGCGCCCTCTTGGATGGCCTTGGCGATGTCCTTCATCGAGGCGGTGCCCTGGTCGGCGGCGAGCACGCCCCGCACCAGCAGGAGGGCCACGACGATGGAGGCCACGGCGCAGACGAGTGCGAAGTACAGCCAGATCTTCTCACTGCTGTGCAGCGTGAAGATCTGGTAACCCCCTTCAGCCAGGAGGTGGGTCATCGATGAGGCTCCCTTCGGTGTACGCGGTCGTCGAGACGATCTCGGTCTGCGATCTCGTCGGCTTCCCCAACCGCGACCAACCGGAGGAACGAAGAGGCGTCTCCCCCGAGCGAAGTCACGGCGGTTTGGCCGTGCGCCGGGGCGCGCCACGCTGGCACGCCGAACCCGGCAACGGGGCCAGAACATACCGACAAATGAGGCCGATGAGCAAGGAAGGCACGAGATCCGGGGGTCCCGGGCCCCCGACCAGGGGCCGGGTCCGCTGCGGTCATGTGGGCTCCACCCCGGCTTCCGGGCCGGCGATGAGCTCGTAGTCGGGGTTGAGGATGGCCTGGCGGCGGGCCCAGTCCCCGACCATGCCCTCGACCACCAGGCGGGCGCCGGGTTGGATCCCGGGGATCCGTCGACGGCCCTGGAACACCAAGAGCAGCTTCCCGGTGTCGTCGACCAGGACGCACTCGAGGTTGGACGTGCCGGCCCGGGGCTGGACGCGCACCGACCTCACCTTGCCGGCCACCCGCACCCGCTTCCTCCACTGGGCGTCACCGATCGGGGTGGTCCCCCGGGCCCGCTCCCCGAAGGCGATCCGGTCGAACGAAGCCTTGGCCGCCGCCTCCTTGCCGGCGGCACGGTCGGAGGACCGGGCCGCCCGGCCGGCCGCGGCCCCGGTGGTGGCATCGACCGGCTTGCGGCGCCATTCCCGACGGCGGGAGAACCATCCCCCGGTCAGCTGGTAGGGGACGACGGTGGCGTTGACGTGGTTGAGCTGGCCCACGGCATCGGCGATGTGGTCGGCGGTGGCGTCGTGGAGCACCCGCTGCCAGCCGGCGGCGAATCCCCGGCGGGGCAGCAGGATGGTCAGCTCGGTCTGCTGGTCGGCCACCGTCTCGGCGGCGAGCTCGAGGGCGGCCCGGGTGAGGCGGCGGTCCTCGCACTCCTCGATGTCGAGGGGGAGCTGCGCCAGGCCGAGTCGCCGCCATTCGGCTTCGAGGGTGGCCGACTCCTTGGTGTCGAGCACGAAGTGGACGGCGCGCAGCTCGTCGGGATGGAGGGTCCTCGCGTACTGCAGGGCGCGGGCGGTCGCCATGTCGAGCTGGTCGACCATGACGATGACCACGTGGCGGGTCAGCACCGGCGCCTCGGCGGCCTCGGCCGCGCCCGCCTCCAACTGGGTCTCCTCGTCGACGTACTGGCGGTGGAGCCGGATGAGCCCGAAGTACATGAGGGGACCGACGATCACCACCACCCACGCGCCCTCGGTGAACTTCACGGTGGCGAAGATGAGGACGATGAGCGCGGTGAGGAACGCCGAGAAGCCGTTCACCACCACGCCGCGACGCCAATGACCCTCGCGGTTGTCGAGGTGGTGCTTGACCATCCCGGCCCCGGCCATGGCGAAGCCGGTGAACACCCCGATGGCGTAGAGGGCCACCAGGCTGGAGACCTTGGCGCCGGTGGCGAGCAGCAGGGCCACGGCCACCACGGTGAGCACGATGATCCCGTTGGAGAAGGCCAGACGGTGGCCCCGGCGGGTGAGCTGTTTGGGGAGGTAGGCGTCCTCGGCCACGAAGCTGGCGAGGAACGGGAACCCGTTGAAGCTGGTGTTGCCGCCGGTGTAGAGGATGAGCATGGTGGCGAACTGGACGATGTAGAAGAGGAGCTTGCCCACGGGCCCGTCCCCCAGGACGTAGTGGACCTCCTGGGAGACCACCGTCGGCGACCCGGCCAGGTAGGGCACGGCATGGGTCCAGTGGGCGATGAGGGTGACACCGAGCACGAGGAAGGCCAGGACGCTGCTCATCACCACCAGGGTCTGGCGGGCGTGCCGGGAGGTGGGCTCACGGAAGGTGCCGACCCCGTTGGAGATGGCCTCGAGTCCGGTGAGCGAGGACCCGCCGTTGGCGAACGACTTGAGGATGATGATGAACGAGGCGCCGTAGAGGAGCCCGGACCCCGGGTGCCCGATGGGCACCGTGCCGGCATGCTGGGGGATGGCGTGGACCGACAGGGTGCCCATCGCCTTCTTCAGGTAGCCGGCGACGACCACGAAGGCCAGGCTGACGATGAAGAAGTAGGTGGGGAAGGCGAAGAACTTGCCCGCCTCGCGGATGCCGCGCAGGTTGCCGTAGAGGAGCAGGAGCACCACGGCGATGGTGATCGGCACCGTCTCGGGGACCAGCGAGGGGAAGGCGCTGGTGAGGGCGGCCGTCCCGGCCGCCGTCTGGACGGCCACCGTCACCGTGTAGTCGATGAGGAGCGCCACCGCGGCCACCTGGGCCACCTTGGGACCGAAGTTCTCGCGGGCCACGACATAGGAGCCGCCGGCCTTGGTGTAGAGCCGGATGACGTCGAGGTAGGACAGCGTGACGAAGAAGAGCACGCCGAGGATGGCCATGGTGACCGGCACGACCAGTGCGAACCCGGCGAGCCCGACGGCGGGGACCAGTACGGTGAGCATCTCCTCGGTGCCGTACGCCGACGAGGAGATGCAGTCCGGGGCCAGGACGCCGAGCGCCGAGGGGCGGCCCAGGCGCTCGCCGCTCAGCTGCTCGTTGATCAGTGGTGGGCCGAGCAGCTTGTTCTTGAGCCGGTACCGGAGCGTCTCGGGCAGATCGAGCTTGGCCACGATGCCGGGTGCCGGGCGTCGCGGCGACCCGGGGGGCGACACCGGAGGGGTCGAGGACACCGTGAGGCCGGCCGGTGGGCTCACCTGGTCGGCCGGATTCCCTTCTCCGGTCACCGTTGGCTCCACCCCATCAGTAAATCATGGGGGCCGGCCGGCCGCGACCAGCCGCCGATCGGAAAAGTCCTGGCCAACGGAGAGGGGGCCACCCGCCGGCAGCCCCGGGACTCCGGGGGTGAGTTGTCTTCGACCGTCGATGCGTGTTGCATGGGTCGGGTGCATATCGTCATCGTGGGGTGTGGTCGGGTCGGGTCGGGCCTCGGCGTGGGGCTGACCGGCCAGGGGCACTCGGTCGCCATCATCGACCGCAACGCCAAGGCCTTCCGCCGGCTCCCCCCCGAGTGGCCCGGGACCACGGTCGTCGGGTCGGGCTTCGACCGCGACGATCTCGACCGGGCGGGTGCCGCCGATGCCACGGCGCTGGCCGCCGTGACCAGCGGCGACAACTCGAACATCCTCACCGCCCGCATCGCCCGCGAGACCTACGAGATCCCCAACGTGGTGGCCCGCATCTACGACCCCCGACGGGCCCAGATCTACCTCCGCCTGGGCATCCCCACGGTGGCCACCGTGTCGTGGACCATCGACCAGGTGCGGCGGCGCCTGGTACCCGGTGAGCTCGAGTCGGAGTGGTCCGACCCGACCGGGACGCTGTCGCTCGTCGAGCGGGAGCTGCCCGAGCGCTGGGCCGGCAAGCGACTGGCCGATGTGTCCGTGCCGGGCGACATGACCGTCGTGTCGGTGACGAGGGCCGGCGTGGCCCGGCTCGACTTCGCCGACCTCGTCGGCCAGGACGGGGACATCCTGCACGTGCTGGTGACCGACCGGGCATTCGACCGGCTGAAGGCCCGACTGGCCCAGGACGCCGACGTGGGCGGTGGCCGCGGGGTCGACGGACCGGCGGCGGACGCCGGCCCCCCGGACGACGACGGGGCGACACCGGTCGGGTCCGACACCGTCACCGGGAGGCCGGGATGAAGGTCGCCATCGCCGGCGCCGGCAGCGTGGGCACGGCCATCGCCTCGGACCTGCACGCCGGGGGGCACGACGTCCTGCTCATCGAGCAGGATCCCGACCTCGTGGCCCGCATCCGGGGCGACCTCGACATCACCTGGGTCGTGGCCGACGCCTGCGAGGTCTCCTCGCTCGACGCCGCCGGGCTGTCGACGGTCGACGTGGTCGTGGCGGCGACCGGCGACGACGAGGACAACCTGGTGGTGTCCCTGTTGGCCAAGCAGGAGTTCGCGGTGCCCCGCGTGGTGGCCCGCGTCAACCACCCGAAGAACCAGTGGCTGTTCACCGAGAGCTGGGGCGTCGACGTGTCGGTGTCCACCCCACAGCTCCTCACCGCCCTGGTCGAAGAGGCGGTGTCGGTGGGGAGCCTGGTCAGGTTGTTGCGGTTCGAGGGCGGGAACGCCCACCTGGTCGAGGTGACGCTGGCCGAGGACTCGCCGGCCGCCGGCATCTCCCTGGTCGACCTCGGCGTACCGAGGGACGCGACGGTGGTGGCCGTCGTGCGCGACGACCGGCTCATCGTGCCGAGGGGCGACACCCGCCTGGCCATCGGTGACGAGGTCCTCGTCCTCGTGACCGCCGACGCCGAGGACGTGGTGCAGCAGTTGCTGGTGGGTCGTTGAGCCGATGAGGGCCGCCTTCTTCGACCTGGACAAGACGGTCATCGCCAAAGCATCGATCGCCGCCTTCGGCCGGCCCCTGTACCGGGGGGGCCTCATCAACCGGCGCCTGGTGGCCCGGGCCGTGGTGTCCCAGCTCATCTACCTCCACCTGGGGGCCAGCGAGCAGAAGCTGGCACGGGTCCGCGAGTCGATGCTCACATTGACCAAGGGCTGGGACCGGGCCCAGATCAGGGAGATCGTGCGGGAGGCGCTGGAGGACACCGTCGAGCCGATCATCTACGCCGAGGCCCTGGACCTCATCGAGGCCCATCGGGCCGCCGGGTACAAGGTGTACCTGGTCTCGGCGTCGCCCGAGGACATCGTGCTCCCCCTGGCCGAGCACCTCGGGGTCGATGGTGCCATCGCCAGCCGGGTCGAGGTCGACGACGAGGGACGCTACGCCGGCGAGATGGAGTTCTACGCCTACGGGCCCTTCAAGGCGGAGGCCATGCAGGAGCTGGCCGAGTCCGAGGGGTTCGACCTCGCGGAGTCGTCGGCCTACTCGGACTCCTACACCGACCTGCCGATGCTCGAGGCGGTCGGCCACCCGGTGGCCGTCAATCCCGACAGGGTCCTGGCCAAGCTGGCGCGCGAGCGCGACTGGGAGGTCATGCAGTTCACCAAGCCCATCCGGCTACGGGACCGGGTGAGCGTTCCGAGCCTGTCGATCACCGCCGCCGCGGCCGGTGTCACCGCTGCGGCTTCGGTGGGTGCCCTCGTGGCGTGGCGGCTGGCCCGGCGGGCGACTGCCTGAACCCGACTGCCTGAACCGGAGGGCCTGAACCCGACCGCTGTGACCCAGGGCGCGTCAGAACCCCGTGATCCGTGAGACGAATTCGTTGCCGGGGCTGATCGGGGGGCGCCCCCGCGTCAGTCGGTTGCTCAGGAAGGACGGAGCCGCTTGGCGGCGACGACACCCAGGGCAACGACGATGGCGAGGATCAGCAGCTTCTTCATGGGGGGTGATGCTACCCGCTCGGTCCACGCGCTGTCGACGGGCGGCCGAATCGCCGACGGGTCGGGCTCCCCGTCGGCTCAGACGGTGAGCAGGTCCCGCGCCCCGGTGTCCGAGGAGGGATGGCGCAGTTTGGACATGGCCCGCGCCTCGATCTGACGGATCCGCTCCCGGGTCAGGTTGAAGTGCTCACCCACCTCTTCGAGCGTCCGCGGCTCGCCCCGGTCCAGGCCGAACCGGAGGCGGAGGATCTCCCGCTCCCGCTCGTCGAGCGGCGAGAGCAGCCGTCCGATCTCCTCGGGCAGCAGGGAGACGGCGGCCACCTCGAACGGGGACTCGGCCGACCGGTCCTCCACGACGTCGCCCAGCTCGGCGTCGCCGTCCTCGCGGAGCGGCTCGGAGAGCGAGAGGGGCTCGGCCCGGAAGCGGAGGGCCTCGACCAGCTTGTCCTCGGGCATCTCCACCTCGGCCCCGAGCTCGGCCAGCGTGGCCGGGCGGCCGTACTTGAGCTCCAGCCGGGCCTGGGCCTTCTGGACACGGGCCAGGGTGTCACCGGCGTGCACCGGCAGACGGATGGTGCGGCCGGTGTTGGCGATGCCCCTCGTGATGGCCTGGCGGATCCACCAGGTCGCGTAGGTGGAGAACTTGAAGCCCTTGCGCCAGTCGAACTTCTCGACGGCGTGCATGAGGCCGAGGTTCCCCTCCTGGATGAGATCGAGCAGCGGGAGCCCGGATGCCTGGTACTTCTTGGCGATCGACACGACCAGACGGAGGTTGGACTGCACGAAGGTCTGCTGGGCCCCCTCGCCCTGCAGGGTGGTCCGGCGCAGCTCCCGCTTCTTCGCCGGGGAGAGCCCCTTTGGTGCCGCAGCCAGCTGGGCGTCCGCCTCCCGGCCGGCCTCGATGGCCTGGGCCAGGCGGACCTCGTCGTCCTTGGTGAGCAATGGATACTGCCCGATATCGGTCAGATACAACCGAACCAGATCTTCGTCGTCTCGTTCGAGGCGCTCCTTAGCCAACTTCACCAGGTCCTTCGTTCTCCCCACCGTGGGCGGGGGATGGCCGACCTGGTGAGAGCCCCACGGCTACGTGGGGAACTCGCAGATTCAGGTCTGGCGCTTTCGGGCGCAACGATTGCTGCTCTCGAAGTTTACCGGACGCGTCAAGCCCTCCAGACGGAACCGGTGGTCGGCGCCGGCCGGGCGCCCCTCCCAGCCCGGGCGGCCGTCAATCGTCGGGCACCGCCGGCGGGGGTGACACCAGGCCGGACCGGGCGCCGGCGCCGACCACCAGCACTTCGAGCCGCTGGGCGAACTCGTAGACGGCGACGACGTCGTGGGGCCTCGTGACCAGGCGTTGCACCATGCGTTCCCCGGCCTGCCAGTCCTCGATCTCGTCGTTGAGCACGAGTCGCAGCGCCCGGGCCACCGGTCCGTCGGTGACCGTGGTCGCCACCCTGAGGTGCCGCTGGTAGCTGGTCACCAGTCGGGGGAGGACGATCCGGTACAGAGCGGCCAGACGGGGGAGGACGCCCGGACGCTCCGGAACCTCCGCGGCGGGCGGCCAGGACGAACCGGGGACGTCGGTCACCAGATTGGTGCCCGACAGCGCGGCGAACAGCGTGGCGCTGGGAGCGGACGGCACGGTGAGTCCGTCGGGGTCGGCCCCGGTCAGGACCGGCAGCCGCTCGGACCACAGCTCGGCGTGCCACGCGTGGCGCATGCTCTGGGCGTCGAGGTGGAGCTGCACCGCGGCCACCGGGGTGTCGGTGACCCACCCGCCGAGGAGCCCGTACAGCGCGTTCTCGATCCACCGGTACTCCCCCACCAGGGCGGCGGTCTCCCCCAGGCGCAGGGGCAGTCCCTCCCGGTTGCCGACCGGTGGACCGGCGCCCGACGGCGCCGGCGCCGCCGCCTGGCCCGGTGCCGGCCCCTGGCCGCCCGACTGCACGGGCTCAGACAACGGCCGGCGTCTCCCCGGCCGGTCCACCCGCACCGTCCGAAGGGGCCGGTGCCCCGCCGGTCGGACGGTAGTGGTTCGTGATGGGCATGCGCCGATCCTTGCCGAAGGCCTTCCGCGAGATACGGACCCCCGGTGGCATCTGTCTCCGCTTGTACTCGGCCCGGTCCACCAGCGCCACCACGCGTCCGACCGCCTCGGGGTCGAAGCCCTCGACGATCAGGTCGTCGGGCGACCGGTCACCCTCGACGTAGCCGGCCACCACCGGGTCGAGCACGGAGTACGGGGGCAACGACTCGTCGTCCCGCTGGTCGGGCCGCAGCTCGGCGGACGGGGCCTTGGTCAGCACGGGGTCGGGGATGAGGTCGGACCCGGCTCGCCGGTTCCGGTAACGGCACAGCTCGTAGACGAGGACCTTGGGCACGTCCTTGATCACGGCGAACCCACCGGCGGAATCGCCATAGAGCGTCGAGTAGCCCGTCGCCATCTCGCTCTTGTTGCCCGTCGTCAGCACGATCCACCCGTTGGCGTTGGACAGGGCCATGAGCAGTACGCCCCGGATGCGCGACTGGAGGTTCTCGTCGGTGAGGCCCACCGGCTCGCCGTCCAGCAGCGGGGCGAGCGTCGACGCCAGGGCGTGGTGCGCGGGCTCGATGGGCAGGGTGGCGATGTCGATGCCCAGATGGGCGGCGAGGGTGACGGCGTCGGCCACCGAGCCCCCGCTCGAGTACCGGGACGGCATGGTCACCCCGTGGACGTGGTCCGGTCCCAGCGCATCGACGGCCACCGCCGCCACCAGCGACGAGTCGATGCCGCCGGACAGCCCGATCACCGCGTCGGTGAAGCCGTTCTTGGCCACGTAGTCCCGGGTGCCGAGCACGAGCGCCTCGTAGACCTCGGCATCGGACGGGAGCGGGACCGCCCGGGGGGTCGCCGGCGGCGCGGCGGCGGGCCGGCGCGAGGTCCTCGTCACCACGACGGGATCGGGCACCGACGGGACCGTGGCCCGATCGCCGGCTTCGACGTCGACGTCGACGTCGACGATCATCACCTCCTCGGTGAATTGGCCGGCGGCGGCGACGACGGCACCATCTGCTCCGATAACCAGCGAGGCACCGTCGAAGACCAGCTCGTCCTGGCCGCCCACCTGGTTGACGTAGACGACGGCACAGCCCGTCTCCCGCACACGGTCGCCCAGCACGGCCAGCCGCTCCTCGCGTCGGCCCTGGGAATAGGGGGAGGCATTGAGATTGACGAGGAGCCGGGCGCCGGCTCGGACCTGGTCGACCATCGGCCCCCCGGCGAACCACATGTCCTCGCAGATGGTCACGCCCAGCGGCACCCCGGCCACCACGTAGGGCACCAGCGGGCCCTGTCCGGGGGTGAACCACCGCTGCTCGTCGAACACCCCGTAGTTCGGCAGCAGCCGTTTGTCGTAGGTCCCGACGACCCGTCCTTCGCGGCAGACGGCCGCGGCGTTCACCAGACGCCCGACCGGGTCGGTGTCGACGTAGCCGATCACCGCGGCACAGGATCCGGTGGCGGCGGCGACCCTCGCGAAGGCCCGCTGGTTGTCGGCGACGAACGCCGGCCGGCTCAGCAGGTCCTCGGGGGGATAGCCGGTGACGGTGAGCTCGGGGAAGACCGCCAGGTCGGCGCCCTCGCCGTCCGCCTCGGCCAGGGCGGCGAGGATCCGGTCCGCATTGCCGAAGAGATCACCCACCACGGTGTTGATCTGGCAGGCGGCCACGCGCACTCGAGCCATCCCCCCAGCCTACCGGGGTCGTCGCCTGGACTTTTGCGGGCACCGCCGGCCGAGCGCTGCTGTTCATCCTCCGTTTACAGTTGGGAAACGCACGGGAAATGGCCTGCTGCGATAGTGATGTGTCCCCGGGAGTCGTAGATTTCCACCGGGGTGGGCCTGGTCCGCCCGGGGGGATCCCGCAGATGGCTTGCGGGCAACACGGGCAGAGGGCGTGGGAGTACCCGAGGCTGTCGAGCCGACGAGCAACAAAGGAGCATGAGTGCCTTATCAAGCTGAATACATCTGGATCGACGGGACAGAACCCTCGCCGCTGCTCCGGAGCAAGACGAAGGTCATCGCCGACAACGAGGAGCCGGGCATCTGGGGTTTCGACGGTTCGAGCACGAACCAGGCCCTCGGCCACGACTCCGACTGCGTGCTCCGGCCCGTGTTCATCGTCCCGGACCCCTTGCGGGGGCCCGCCGACAAGCTGGTGATGTGCGAGGTGGAGCTCACCGACTTCTCCCCCCACCCGACGAACACCCGCGCCAGACTCCGCGAAGTGGTGGAGAAGTACGGCGACCAGGAGCCGATGTTCGGCATCGAGCAGGAGTACACCTTCTTCAAGGACGGGCGTCCGCTGGGCTGGCCGACCCTCGGCTATCCGGCGCCACAGGGTCCGTACTACTGCGGGGTGGGCGGCGACAAGATGCCCGGACGCGAGATCGTGGAGCTGCACACCGCGGCGTGCATCGACGCCGGCATCGGCATCGAGGGCACCAACGCCGAGGTGATGATGGGTCAGTGGGAGTTCCAGGTGGGCGTGCTGTCCCCGCTCGACGTGTCCGACCACCTGTGGGTGGCCCGGTGGCTCCTGTTCCGGATCGCCGAGGACTTCGGCGTCTACGCCACGCTCGAGCCCAAGCCCATCCTCGGTGACTGGAACGGCGCCGGCGCCCACACCAACTTCTCGACCAAGGCGATGCGGGAGGACGGCGGCTGGGACGCGATCATCGCCGGCTGTGAGGCCATCGGGAAGAGGATCGACGAGCACATCGCCGTCTACGGCGTGGGCATCGAGAGCCGGCTGACCGGGGCGCACGAGACGGCCCACTTCACCAAGTTCAGCTACGGCACGTCCGACCGGGGCGCCTCGATCCGGATCCCCTGGGCCGTGGCCAAGGCCAAGAAGGGATGGCTGGAGGACCGCCGGCCCAACGCCAACATGGATCCCTACCAGGTGACGGCGGTCATCACCGAGACAGTCTGCGAGGACGCCGCCAGCTGACCGGAGTCCCGCCCGGCGGACCCGCCCTTCCCCCCTGGGCGGCCGTCCGGGACCCGGTCACCCGACGTCCCACAGGAACAGAGCCGGATCCGTCAGGATCCGGCTCTGTTCGCATCCCGGGTCCGGATCCCGGCGACCACCGTCGACCGACACCCCGGCGAAATGCGACACTGTTGGCATCGGACCGACGAACCCCCCACCCGAGACCCCGAGCCGCTCGGAGGTGCCTGACCCGATGAGGAGTCAAGAGGAGTACGTCCTCCGGACGGTCGAGGAGCGCGGCATCAGGTTCGTCCAGCTGTGGTTCACCGACGTCCTCGGCACTCCGAAGACCTTCAGCATCACCCCCGCCGAGCTGGAGAACGCGCTCGACGAGGGCATGACCTTCGACGGCTCGGCCATCGACGGGTTCAGCCGCGTCCAGGAGAGCGACGTCCTGGCCCGGCCGGATGCCAACACCTTCCAGCTCCTCCCCTGGCACGGGCACAGCCATCCGGGGAGCGTCGGCGAGACACCGCCCGAGGCCCAGGTGGCCCGGGTGTTCTGCGACGTCGTCGACCTCGACGGATCACCGTTCCAGGGGGACCCGCGCCACGTGCTGCGCCGGGCGCTCGACCGGGCGCACGACAGCGGGTTCACCTTCTACGCCGCCCCCGAGATCGAGTACTTCTACTTCGCCGACGGCGACCCGACCCGCGGGCCGGAGACACTCGACACCGGCTCGTACTTCGAGCTGACCGTGGCCGACCGGGCCAGTGACATCCGACAGCGCACCGTGCTGACGCTCGAGGAGATGGGCATCCCCGTCGAGCACGCCCAGCACGAGGACGCCCCCAGCCAGCACGAGATCGACCTCCGCTACACCGACGCGCTCACCATGGCCGACACGGTGATGACCGTCCGGTTGGTGGTCAAGGAGATGGCCCGACAACAGGGGGTGTTCGCCAGCTTCATGCCCAAGCCGCTGGCCGGCGTGCAGGGTTCCGGCATGCACACCCACATGTCGCTCTTCCGGGGCGACAACAACGCCTTCGTGGACCTGGACCGGCCGGGCGGGATGTCCGAGGTGGCCGACGGGTTCATCGCCGGCCTCCTCCGGCACGCACCGGAGATCACCGCGGTGACCAACCAGTGGGTGAACTCCTACAAGCGCCTCGTCGACGGGTACGAGGCCCCCATCCACGTGTCGTGGGCCCGCAACAACCGCTCGGCCCTGGTGCGGGTCCCGGTGGTCAAGCCGGGCAAGTACGAGTCGACCAGGGTCGAGTACCGGTCGCCGGACAGCGCCTGCAACCCCTACCTGGCCTTCGCCGTGATCCTGGCCGCCGGCCTCCGGGGCATCGACAAGGGCTACGAGCTGCCGCCCGAGGCCGACGCCAACCTCTTCGCCCTCAGCCCCGAGGAGCTGGCCAACAAGGGGATCCTCCACCTCCCGGGCAGCCTGCACGAGGCCCTCGGCCTGATGGAGACCTCCGAGCTCCTGGCCGAGACACTGGGCGAGCACGTCTTCGAATGGTTCATCCGGAACAAGCGGGCCGAATGGTCGGCCTACAAGGCCCAGGTGACCCAGTTCGAGCTCGACCGCTACCTGCCCCTGCTCTAGCCGGCCACCGACCGATCCGATCACGAGAGGAATGGGGGACGACCGCCATCGAACCGCTCTTGTGCTTCCCCGCCGCCCCTCCCCCGTCGGTGACCGGGGTCCTCGACCGCGCCGGCTACCCGTGGCGGGGTATCGACAAACCCGAGTCCGCCGAGTCCGACGAACCCGAGGACGGCTGGTCGGGGGCGGTCATCTGCAGCGGCGCGGACCCCGTGGGCGCCTTCCTGCTGTGCCGGCACCTCCGCAAACGGGAGGTCCCCCTGGCCCCGGTCATCGTGGTGGTGCCGTTCGACCAGCTGGCCGAGCTCGAGCTCCGCGAGGACCTCTTCGACGACATCTGCCTCGAGCCGATCAACCCCGACGAGCTGAGCGCGCGGCTCGCCCATCTGTTCTGGCGCACCGGTCGGGGCCTCCGGCCCGACCTCCTCGAGCACGGCCCCCTGGTGCTCAACCTCGAGACCTATCAGGCGGCCGTGGCCGGCAAGGTCCTCGACCTCACCTACATGGAGTACGAGCTGCTCCGCTTCCTGGCCGCCCGGCCGGGCAAGGTCTTCACCCGCGAGACACTGCTCAGCCGCGTCTGGGGCTACGAGTACTACGGAGGGGCGCGCACGGTGGACGTCCACGTGCGTCGTCTGCGGGCGAAGCTGGGCGAGGAGCACGCGCACCTCATCCAGACGGTGCGCTCGGTCGGCTACCGCTTCGGCCAGACCACCTGGACGCCGTGACCGCTCATCCGCCGCCCGGGGCGTAGGCCCACAGCTCGACCTCGACCTCCGCACCCATCGGCAGCCCGGCCACCCCGACCACCGAGCGGGCCGGCCGGTGGTCGCCGAAGAAGGCCGCGTAGGCCTCGTTGACGGCGGCGTACCCGCCCATGTCGGTGACGAAGACCGTCGTCTTGACCACGTCGGCGGGAGTCGCCCCCTGCGACTGCAGGAGGCCGGCGGCGTTGGCCAGTGCCTGGGTCAACTGGGCGGCCGCCCCGCCGTCGACCAGCGCGGGCGCCGGGGGATCCGCCGGCCCGGCGTCGGCGGCGGCCGGGCGCAGACCGAGCTGGCCCGAGCAGATGAGCCACGGCCCGGCCCGCACGATAGGGGTGTAGGGGCCGATCGGGGTGCTCATCACTTGCTCTCCTGGGCTGGGGGCGCGGGTCCCGGGCTGGGTGGCGCGGTCGGGAGTGAAGGCTGCGGTGGAGCAGCCTACCGGCGGGTCTGCACCCGGACTCGGGACGACCGCTCAGCGACGCCCGGCACCGGCCCGGTCGGTCGGCCACCGGGGAGGGAGCCCGGCGGCCAGCCAACTGACGGCGGCCACCGCGGCGAACACGGCGTCCGAGCCGTTCACGGGGGGCCCGTCCGCACCCGGCAGGATGCTGAACTCGACACGCGGCATGGCCCGCGCCTGCAGGATGCCGAAGGACCGCACGGTCAGGTCGCGCACGACCCCTTCTGCGTCGACGGCGACCCCCTCGGAACGGACCCAGCTCAGTCCCTGGTGGGTGGCCCCGATGGCGTAGGAGCGGAGCACCACCTCGTCGAGGACGTCGCCGGCGTCGACGGCCACGTGCAGGGTCCCGTCGACCTCGGCACGGGCCACGGCGCGCCCGCCACCCGGGGACGTCACCTCGACCGGGACGCCGTGCACGGGCCGGTCCGGCCCGACCCTGCTGATCACCCGGGCACACGCCGCCAGCACGGCGGCCTCGGCCCACACGGCGGCCCGGAGATCGAAGGAGACCGGCGGCCCGACGACGGACACGGGTTCGAGCACCAGGCCCGGGGCGACCGACGCCACCAGCGAGGCGACCGACGCCCACCGGTCCTCCGAGGGACCGTCCCCGGTCAGGCCGACCCGGAGGACGCCGACGCCGTCGCCGTCGATCCCCCCGGCGACCGGCGGTCTTTTGGGGCCCATCCGCACCACGTCCTCACGGGACCACTGGACGCCCACCGCCCGGCCGTGCTCGTCGGCCAGCCGCCGGGCGTCCTGGCCCACCGGCGAGTGGAGCTTCCCCCCGAAGGCGCCGCCGTTGCCGTAGGGGGAGGCGGGCTCCCCGCCGGGGACCGCCCACGAGGCGTCCGGCTCCACGTAGGCCGGCTCCACCCAGGTGGTCGCCAGCACCAGATCCCAGCGGCCCGGGGGCACCTCGACGGGGTGCCCGGGCGCCAGCGAGCTGCTCCGTCCCTGGACCTTGCCGGCCCCTCGCCGGGCGGCGGCCACCGACTCGGCCACGGCGTAGCCGCCCCGGCCGTCGGGCACCCCCACCAGGGCGCCGGCCGGACGGCTGTCGTCGGCGAACCCGGCCCGACCGAGTACCACCTGGGGCCCGACGACCTGGGGCACGCCCCCCTCGATGCCGGCCCGGGCGGCGGCGGCCGCCAGGTCGCGCTCGGACCGGCCGGTGGGCTCGGGGGGTGTCGGCCCGAGCACCTTCGAGGCGGCCTCCACGATGGTCTGCCAGCCCGTGCAACGGCAGAGATGGGCGACGAGGGCCTGGGCCACCCTGTCCGACGACGCCGGCCGGGCCGGAGGGGCCGGCGCGCCGGGCACCGGTCCGGTGCCGGAGGGCGGTTGCTCCTCGTGGCTCCCCACCGGGGCCAGGGCGGCCAGCCTCATGACGATCCCGGGGGTGCAGAACCCGCACTGGCTCCCGCCGCTGGCCACCAGGGCGTCGGCCCACCGTCGACGGACCGGCTCCTCGAGCCCTCCGAGGGTGGTGACCTCGCGACCGTCGAGTCGGCGCGCCGGGGTCACACAGGCGACGCGGGGCGAGCCGTCGACCCAGACCGTGCAACAGCCGCACTGGCCCTGGGGGCTGCACCCGTCCTTGACCGTCGTGATCCCGAGATGGTCACGCAGGACGTCGAGCAGCGAGTACCCGGCGTCGGTGAACTCGACGTCGACGCCGTCGACGCGGAAGTGGATCAGGAGCTCACTGGCTCAGGAGCTCGGCTGCTCAGCTGAACGAGGAGCCGCAGCCACAGGTCCGGCTGGCGTTGGGGTTGGTCACGTGGAACCCGGCCCCCTGCAGCCCGTCGCTGTAGTCGAGCACGGAGCCCTTCAACAGGTCGGCGCTGGTGGAGTCGACGACGACCTTGACGGTGCCGAACTCGCGGACGATGTCGTCATCGGCCACGTCGGCGTCGAAGAACATCTCGTAGCTGAATCCCGAACAGCCACCCGGCCGCACGGCCACCCGGAGTGCCAGTCCCTCGACGTCCTCCTGGGCCAGGAGCTCGGCGACCTTGCTCGCCGCCACATCGGTCAGATTCACCGGGTTGGGCTTCTTCCCGATGCTGACGTTCTGCATGGTGGTGCTCATCGGTCTTCCTCCTGGATCATGAGACTGGGTACCCCGGCGCCACGGGAGCACGTCTCGGCTCCGACGACACCCATCTGGGTGCCCACCGGCGGGGTTGGCCTTCCCTGCCACCATGGTAACCGCGCCCGGCCGGCCACGGTGCGGCATCCGGCCGGAGGGACTCGGCCAGGGCGACGGGCCCTCCCGCTAGAATTCGGGAGGTGACCAGGCCCGACAGTACCGGTTCGGAGGCAGGGCCGACCGAAGAGAGCGTGCGGGCGGCCCTGCGAGGGGTGGTCGACCCCGAGCTGGGCGCCGACATCGTCGAGCTGGGCATGGTCAACGACGTCACGATCGGCCCCTCCGGGAGCGTCGACGTGGAGGTGGCGCTCACCGTGGCCGGCTGCCCGCTGCGGAGCCAGATCCAGAGCGACGTCGAGTCCCACGTCGGAGCGGTCGAGGGCGTGACCTCGGTGGCGGTCACCACCGGGGTGATGGACGCCGACCAGCGCAAGGCGGTCATGGCCAGGGCGCGGCTCCTGGCCCGGGACCCACGGCCGGCCACCGACATCCCCGACACCGCCCGGGTCATCGCCATCGCCTCGGGCAAGGGCGGGGTCGGCAAGAGCTCGGTCACCGTCAACCTCGCCGTGGCGATGGCCCGACGCGGCCTCACCGTCGGCGTGCTCGACGCCGACATCTGGGGATTTTCGGTGCCGCGCCTGCTCGGCATGCAGGGAGAGGTCGAGGCACGCGACAAGAAGATGGTCCCCCTGGAGCGGCGCGTCGGGTCCGGGGTCCTGCGGGTCCTCTCGATGGGGTTCCTGGCCGACGAGGACAGCGCCATCATGTGGCGCGGGCTGATCCTCAACCGCGCCGTGCAGCAGTTCCTGGAGGACGTCCATTGGGGCGACCTCGACTACCTCCTCATCGACATGCCACCCGGCACCGGTGACATCCAGATGGGCCTGGCCCGCATGCTGCCGCGCACCGAGGTGGTCGTGGTGACGACCCCGCCGGTGGCGGCCCAGAAGGTGGCGGCGCGCACCGCCGACATGGCCAGGAAGGGCTACCTGCGGGTGGCCGGCGTCATCGAGAACATGAGCGACTTCACCTGCGAGCACGGCCGGACCTACGCCCTGTTCGGATCGGGTGGGGGCGACCGGCTGGCCGCCGAGGTGGGCGTGCCGCTCATCGGCCGGATACCCCTCCATCCCTCGGTCGCCGCCGGCGGCGACGCCGGCGCACCGGTGGCGCTGGCCGAGGACGGCCCGCTGGTCGAGGCGTTCGACCGCATCGCCGACGCGGTCATCACGACCATCGCCCCGGTGGTTCCCATGGAGGGCTGTAGCGCCCGGATGCTCGAGCACATCGAGGCGGCCGTGGCCGCCACCGACTGAGCGGCACCGACTGAGCGGCACCGACTGAGCGGCACCGCCGGGCCACCCCCAGGTCGGCGCTCGGGTCGACCGGGCGGCGCCGTCCCACGGCCCGGGCCGGCCCGGGTTCAGCCCGGGTCCGGCCTCGGCCCCCAGACCGACCGGGTGGCGTCGGCCAGGGCCGGATCCACCTCACCTGACGCCTCGCGCTCGGCCAGGGCGTCCTCGTACCCCTCGTCGCCGGGTCGCAGGATCAGGAGCTCGCCGTCGCGGATGAGGACGACCGGCAGCATCCGGGGGACGTCGGTGACCGTGGCGGCCCAGGCCATCACCTCGGCGGCCGTGGCGAAGCCCTCGATGCTCCGCAGGTTGGCGATGGTCGGGGGCAGCAGCTCCATCTCCCCGGCCAGGCAGCGGGCCAGCGCGGCAGCGGGCCGGATCCACTCGCTGGCCACGGTCTCCCCGTCGTCGTGCCTGGCCACCTGGCCCGGCGGGGCCGCGGTCAGGAAGAAGCGGGTGTCGTAGCGCTTGGGGGCGAGGTCCGGCGTGATCCAGTGGCTGACGTAGAAGACCTCGTCGACGGCCAGCACCAGGCCCTCGAGGCGGCACACGTCCAAAAGGCCCATGCTGCCGGCGTAGACCGCCTGCCGGTAGCCGGCGAAACGGGCGGCAACCTCGGGCTCGGAAGTGTCGAGCAGCCCACCCGGGCCGTCCGGGCCCGGGCCGCCCCGGCCGTCGACAGATCGGGCCACCAGGACCCCGGCCTCCTCGAAGCACTCCCGCAGGGCAGCCACCCAGAAGGCCAGACCGCCCGCCTCGATCCCCAGCACGGTGCTCGCCTCGGCATCGCTCCGCCCCCGGCACAGCGACTCCACGTCGGGATGGCGGTCGGCCGGATCCACCGACCCCCCGGGGAACACGTAGGCCCCGCCCACGAAGTCGGAGTTGAGGTTGCGCAGCAACATGCACACCTCGACGCCCTGGTCCCCCTGCCCGTCGAGGGCGTCACGGACGAGCAGCACGGTGGCGGCATCGCGGGTGGGGACGGTCACCGGCTCAGGCTACCGACGGGTGCCGGCGCCACCTGGCGTCGCCTCGCCCCGCCTCACGCCGACGACGCCGAGGACTGCGGGCGATCGGTCCGGTGGGTCCTCGAGTCGACCAGCGCGCTGATGGCCAGCTCGCCGAAGACGGCGGGCTCGGCGATCAACCAGGCGTGGGCGCCGTCCACGACCACACCGTCGACGCCGGCGGCGCGACGGAGCTCGTCGAAGGCGGACCGGGGGACCAGCCGATCGCGGTCCGACCAGGCCACGGTGACGGGGATGCCCCAGCGGGCGATGGACCGGACCTCGCGGACCAGGTCGGCGCGGCGGATGAACTCACCGGTGCGGAACATCCCGAGCGGGTTCTGGACCAGGTTCGGGACGAAGTCCTCGAGCAGGGTGGGGACCAGCCGGAAGACGCCGGGTGAGTGGAGGAGGTCGGTGCTCAGGTGGTGGCCCCAGTCCCAGAACGGGCGCTGGACCATCGTGCGGACCTCGTTGGGGAACAGGGCCCAGGTCGGGCTGCCGATGGCGTTGGCCAGTAGGAGGGCCGACACCCGCCAGGGCGCCTCGTAGGTGAAGGCGGTGGCCACGCCTCCCCCGAACGAGTGCCCCGCCACCACGGCCACGTCCGGCTCGCCGATCGTGTCGAGGAACCGTCCGACCCAGGTGGCGTAGCCGGCGAACGTCCGCTGCTCGGGCGGGAGCTCGCGCGTGCCGCCGAACCCGGGGAGCGCGGGGGCGTACACCCGGCAGCCCGCCCGGCTCATGGCCTCGATGGTCCGGCGGTAGGCGTTGGGACGGAGGCCCCACCCGTGGAGGAACAGGGCGGCGGGACCGGACCCGACCGTGGCGTAGCGGACGGGGTGTCCGTAGACGTCGGCCTTGCGCCATGCGACCCGGTCGGCACGGCCGACGCCGTCGACGACGGGGCCGCCCCGTTCCGCAGGGTGGGGAACGTGTGTTTCTTCCGGCATCGCGGCTCAGTGTATGCCTGTTCATCGACCGGTAGCCCGATGGGGGCGGCGGTGGCTGGGAGGTGGGCGGTTGGCCGGCGCCACGGCCGGGAGACCCCCGTGACCACTGAAACCCTGGCACGGCGGTTACGCTGCCTCCGACACGACCACGAGCCAGGGACAGTGGAACGATGGCAACGGACCAGAGCAAGACCCCGACTGGGGGGAACAAGCCGAAGCCGTCCAACGCTCCGGCCGGAAAGCCAGGCCAGAGCGCCAAGGACAAGAGCCGCGCCCAGAGCCGGCCGGTGTCGGGCAAGGCGCCGACCGGCAAGTCGGGCAAGGCCGGCGGTGCTGCCCGGACCGGTTCGGCGGGCGGGAGCGGCGGCGCCAAGGGCGGCAACAAGCCCCGGCCGGGTGGCCGGCCCGCCCCGCAACCCACCAGGGGGCCCATCCCGGGGGCGGTGTGGGCCTGGGGCGCGGTGGCCCTGGTGATCCTCATCATCGGCATCCTGGTCATCGTCAAGGTGACCTCGAACTCCACGACCGCCACGGGGCCGGGCTCCTACACGCCGGTGACCGCCGCCCCGGCATCGGTGGTGAACGACGTCACCAACATCCCCGCCTCCGTCTACAACGAGGTCGGCGTGAACTCGCCGACCGTCCAGGTGAACGCGCCGACCGTCCTGAAGGGCGGACCTCCCCTGACCCTGAACGGCAAGGCACCGACCATGCTGTTCATCGGGGCCGAGTACTGCCCCTACTGCGCCGCCGAGCGCTGGCCGATGACCGCGGCGCTCTCGCGCTTCGGAACCTGGTCGGGCCTCAAGATCACCGCCTCGTCGCACACCGACACCGACCCGATCACCCACACCTTCAGCTACTACGGCGCCAGCCTGACCAGTTCGTACATCAACTTCATCGGGCTCGAGCTGCAGAGCAACGTGCCCACCGCCGCCGGCGGGTACACCAACCTGGGGAAGCTCACCAAGGCCGAGGCCCAGGTGTACGCCAACGACGCCTCGCAGTACACCCAGACCTACCAGCCCGGCGCCATCGCTTACCCGTTCGTCAACATCAACAACGTGGCCCTCATCACCGGGCCGAGCTACGACCCGGGCATCCTGGCCGGCCAGACCTGGTCCCAGATCGCCAGCGGGCTCTCCGACCCCACGAACCCGGCCACCCAGGCCATCGTGGCCACCGCCAACTACATCACCGCCGCCATCTGCGCCAGCAGCAAGGGAGCGCCGGCGTCGGTGTGCACCAGCTCGGGGGTCGAGGCTGCGGCCAAGGCCCTCAAGCTGAGCTGACCCGGACGGCGGAGGCGGACCGTGCCCACACCCCGGTGGCAACCGATCGCTACCCTCCTGCTCAGCCTCGCCGGGCTGGGCGTCTCCATCTACCTGACCATCACCCACTACGACAAGATCGCCCCGGTGTGCACCAACTCGGGGACCATCAACTGCGAGAAGGTGACCACCAGCCCCCAGTCGGTGATCCTGGGCATCCCGGTGGCCGTGCTCGGCCTGGCGTTCTTCGTGCCCATGATCCTCCTGTGCCTGCCGGCCGCCTGGCGGTCGGCCAACCGGTGGATCCACGTGGCCCGTCTGGCCCTCTCCATCACCGGCGTCGGGATGATCCTCTACCTGATCATCGCCGAGCTCTTCGTCATCAAGGCCATCTGCCTCTGGTGCTCGTCGGTCCACGTCATCACCTTCGTCCTGTTCGTGATCATCGTCACCGCCTCGCCCGTCGTGCTGGCCCGGGGATACGGCACCGACGGCGAAGGTGAGTGAGGGCGGGCGCGACCGAGGGACCGGCGGGACCGAGGGGACACCAGATCCTGGTCCTTCGGTGACCGGGCCGGGCCCCACCGGGGCGCCGTCCGGCATGACCGGACCCGACGGTGGGACCGGACCCCACGGTGGGACCGGACCCGACGGTGGGACCGGCAGCGCCGTGACTCCGGAGCGGACGGGCGTGGGGCCGCGCAACCGGACGGCGCGCTTCGCCTGGGGTGCCGTGGTGGTGATCCTGATCGCCGTCATCTCCCTCGTGGTCTACGCCCTGACCAGCACGACGCCGGCGCAGAGCGAGGCCCATCCGGCCCCGACGGCGGCCGGGATCGTCTCCGAGCTCTCCTCGGTGCCGGCGGCCACGTTCGACTCGGTGGGGGCCACCCCCACGCCGTCGGTGCCGATGGTCCCCCCCACCCTGCTCACCGGCCAACCGCTGCTGACCGCCTCGGGCAAGCCCGAGGTCCTCTTCGTCGGGGCCGCCTTCTGCCCGTTCTGCGCGGCCGAACGGTGGCCGTTGATCGTGGCGCTCTCGAGGTTCGGCCGCTTCACCAAGCTCCATGACATGCAGTCGGCGCCGACCTCGGTCTTCCCCGGCACCCAGACCTTCACCTTCGCCAAGGTCGGCTACACGAGCCGGTACGTGACCCTGACCGGCGTGGAGCTCTACTCCGACGGCACCGACCCCAACGGGACCTTCACGCGGATCGCCTCGCTGACACCCGGTCAGCAGGCCCTGGTCGACCGCTACCGGGGCGCCGGGTCACCGGGCACCCTGCCGGGGGAGTTCCCGTTCGTCGACATCGGGAACAGGCTGGTGACCTCGACGGCGGCCTTCAGCCCCGCGGTGCTGTCGCACCTGTCCCAGGCCACGATCGCCGGGGACCTGGCCCAGGCCCAGGGGTCGGCCGGCCAGGCCGTCGTGGCCGCCGCCAACCAGCTGACCGCCGGCATCTGCGCCTCCACCGGCCAACGGCCGGCTCGGGTGTGCGCCACCCGGGGCGTCCGGTCGGCCGCCGCCACCCTCGTCCCGGCGTGACCCACCGGCCCGAGGTCGACCGCGCCGGCCGGGGTGCCCGCCGGTCAGGCCGTCAGCCGGCCCGCCGATCGGTCATCTGCTTGCGTTCCATCTCGTTCAGGCCGCCCCAGATCCCGTGGGGCTCCTGGATGCGGATGGCGTAGTCGAGGCACTGCACCCGGACCACGCACGACCTGCAGATCGACTTGGCCCGTTCCTCGCGCTGCAGCTTCTCGTCCTTGCGTTCGGCGTGGGCGGGCGGAAAGAAGACCTCCGCCTGCGGCCCACGACACGACGCTCTGACCTGCCATGTATCAAGCGCCTGCTCCACGTTGCCTTCTCCCCCTTCAACCACCCCTTGAATCCTCCGCCCAGCGAACGTACTCCGACCGGTGACGCGAAACAAGGGGTCTGACCAGGATTTCCGACCTCCCGCCGCTCATCGTGACGCTCCGTGGCGGCTTCGGCGCGAAGGGGGCCCGCCGTCCCAGCCCATGGGCAGCTGGGCCGGACCCGGACACTACGCTCCTATGGGTCATGGACATCAGTGCTTTTTGCAGGCAGAGCCGGGTCCTGATCGTCGCCGGCAAGGGTGGGGTGGGGAAGACCACCATGGTGGCGTCCCTCGCCCACCTGGCCGCCGGGGCGGGCCTGTCGGTGCTGGTCGTCGAGCTCGAGGGCCGGTCCGGGGTGGCCGCCGCGTTCGGGAGCGAGGACCAGCTCGACTATGCCGGCTCGTTGCTCCGGGCGGCCGGGGCGACCCCGGCCGACGACGGGGACGACGACCAGCCCCGCACCGTGCCGGCCGGGACGGTGCGGGCGAGGACCATCACGCCTGACGACGCACTGCTCGAGTACCTGGCCGACCACGGGCTGAAGCGCGTGTCCAAGCGCCTCATGTCGTCGGGGATCATCGACCTGGTGGCCGGGGCCATCCCCGGCATCCGGGACATCCTGGTGCTCGGGAAGGTCAAGCAGCTCGAACGCGGTGGCGTGGCCGACCTGATCCTGGTCGACGCGCCGGCCACCGGCCACACGATGACCTTCCTGTCGTCGGCCGGTGGGCTGCTCGACGCCGCCCGGGGAGGCCCGATCCGGGCCCAGGCGGCCGACGTGGTGGACCTGCTGTCCGACCCCCAACGCTGCCAGGTCGCCCTGGTGACCCTGCCCGAGGAGATGCCGGTCAACGAGGTCATCGAGGCGGCCTACCAGCTCGAGGACAAGGTGGGCATCGCCCTCGGTCCGGTGATCGTCAACGCCTGCTACCCGGTGCTCGACGGCCTGGAGGTGACGGCCGTCGAGGCGGCCCGCACCGCCGGCGTCACACTCGAGCCGGGGCTGGTCGCCGCCCTCGAGGACGCCCGCCGGTTCCGGATCACCCGCCAGCAGCTCCAGGCGGAGCAGCTCGACCGGTTGGCCCACGAGCTCCCGCTGCCGCAGCTGCGGGTGCCGTTCCTCTTCACCGACGTCATCGGCCCCGCCGAGCTCGATGCGCTGAGCGATGCCCTGGGCGATGCGGTCAGCGCCCTCAACGACCCGAGCACGGTGCCGTCATGAGTGGGCCCACGGCCAACGGGGCGGCGCCGTCTGGGCCCACCTCGATCGAGCAGGTGGTGACCGACAAGTCGATCATCGTGTGCTGCGGTTCGGGCGGGGTCGGCAAGACGACGACGGCGGCGGCGTTCGCCCTGGAGGCGGCCCGGCGGGGCCGGACGGCCTGCGTCGTGACCATCGACCCGGCCAGGCGGCTGGCCAACTCCCTCGGTCTCGACGACCTCACCAACCGACCGACACGGATCGACGGCCCGTGGCCCGGCGAGCTGCACGCCATGATGCTCGACCCGAAGGGGACGTTCGACGACCTGGTCCAGCGGTACTCGGACTCGGCCCAACAGGTCGAGGACATCAAGCGCAACCGCATCTACCGGAACCTGACCGGCACGTTGTCGGGCACCCAGGAGTACATGGCCATGGAGAAGCTCTACGAGCTGGTCGAAGAAGGCGGGTTCGACCTGGTGGTGGTGGACACGCCCCCCTCGCGCAACGCCCTCGACTTCCTCGACGCCCCTCGCCGGCTCACCCACTTCCTGGGCAACCGGATCTTCCAGGCGCTGATGAAGCCCACCCGGGCCGGGCTCAAATTCATGGGCGTGGCGGCCCAGGCACTGCTGCGCACCATCTCCAAGGTGGCCGGGGCGGACATCGTCCACGATGCGGTGGCGTTCTTTCAGGCCTTCGAGGGGATGGAGGAGGGCTTTCGCATCCGGGCGGCGCGGGTGCGCGAGCTGCTGGCCCAGGACGACACCGCCTTCGTGCTCGTCGCCTCGCCCCGGCCGGACTCGGTCGACGAGGCGGTCCATTTCGCCGGCAAGCTGGCCGAGTCCGAGATGTCCGTCACCGCGCTGGTCGTGAACCGCGTGCAGCCGCGCTTCGCCGACGACGACCAGTTGGCGCTGCTGACGCGGGCGGCCGGGCCGGACGGCTGCGGCCCGCTGGATCAGCTGGTCCAGAACCTGCGGGGGTACACGGCAGCGTCCGATCGGGAGGAGCAGGCCACCGCCGACCTCGTCACCAAGGTGGCCCCGGCGCCCGTCTACCGCGTGCCGCTGCTGAACGGCGACGTCCACGACGTGGGCGGTCTCGGGACCATCGCCGACCTGCTGTTCGCCGGTGACGGGCCGGGCCGGGCCGTCGACCCCGGCCCAACGGGCGCCCACCTCCCGGAGCGCTAACCTGGCGGGCGTGCGCACCATCCTCGTCGCCAGCGACGCACCGTCGGTCAGGGCCGAGGTGGCGGCGATCGCCAGAACGCCGGACGTGACCATCCGCGAGGCCCGCTCCGGGCCGGCGGTGATGGCCGAGGTGGCGGAGTCGCTCCCCGACCTCGTGGTGGTCGACCTCCAGATGGGGAACATGGGAGGCATGGCCGTGTGCCTCGAACTCCGGTTGGAGGCCTCCTACGACAAGCTCGACCACGTGCCCGTCCTCATGCTCCTGGACCGTCGTCCCGATGTCTTCCTCGCCCGTCGGTCGGGTGCCGAGGGCTGGGTGGTGAAGCCGCTCGACCCGATCCGGCTGCGCCGGGCGATCACCGCGCTCCTCGACGGTGGCACCTACTACGACGAGTCCTACCAGCCGCTTTCCGTCGTGTCCTCGCCCGCACCCGCCGGCGCCTGACGGCTCCGGCCGAACAGACAGCTCACCAGCGTGTCCGTGTTCCGACGAAACGAAGACGAGCCGAGCCCATCGGGCCGGCAGAGCCGCGCCCCGGGGATACGCGGGCGGTCCCGCCGGTCGGCTGCCGATGCCACGGGGCGGGCCGACGGTGGGGCGGACGCCCAGGAGGCATTCATCGTCGAGGCACTGACCGATCTGCGCGACACGGTGGTGGGCGAGGTGATGACCCCCCGGGTCGACGTGGTGGCCCTGTCCATCCCCCTCACGGTCGACGCGGTCACCCAGGCGGTGCGGGAATCGGGGCACAGCTGCTTCCCGGTCTGCGGCGAGAGCCTGGACGACCTGATCGGCGTGCTCTTCGTCAACGACCTGTTCCGGGCCGGCTGGAAGGTGACCGGGACCGAACAGGCCGGTGGCGAGACGGCGCCGGCAGCGGCGGGGACGTCCTCGGAGACTCCTCCCGCCGGCCCGACGCCCGCCGGCCCGTCAGCCCCGGACCCGATCGACATCTCGCGGCGGTTGCGCCAACCGTTCCTCGTCCCCGAGTCCCATCTCGTGCTCGAGGTCCTCGCCGAGATGCGCCGGCAGCGTCGGGCCTTCGCCGTGGTGGTCGACGAGCACGGAGGGGTGGAGGGCGTGCTGACGGTCAAGGACCTCCTCGGCGCGCTGGTCGGCGACCTGCCCGACGAGTTCGACTCCGACGACGAGCCCGATGTCGTACGGGTGGACGGCAGCCGGTGGCTGGTCGACGGCCGGATGAACGTGGACGACGTCCGGGACCGGCTCGAGATCAACCTGCCCGAGGGCGAGTACGTGACGCTCGGGGGGTTCCTGTTCGACGGGTTCGGTCACATCCCCGCCGAGGGCGAGTCGCTGAACGTCGACGGATGGGAGCTCGAGGTGACCGAGATGGACAAGCACCGGATCGCCAAGGTGGTGGCCAAACGGCTCGGTCCGCCGGCCTCCCCGCCGGGCGGCGGGCCCTCCGGCGGCGACGCGGGGAACCAGCGCACCGCTGTCGGGTGACGACCCCGGTGCGGGGCGGGACAACGGGAAGCGTCTGCTCTGGTCGGATCGGACGGCACGGCAACCCCCACCCCCGTCGACGGCCTGCAGCCGGAGCCGGCACGGGCCCCGGAATCGGCCGGGCGACTGTCGGGTAACATCTCGCTGGTCAGGGTCGGTCTCATCCCCGATCTCGACGACGGGCTGTGGCGCAGCTTGGTTAGCGCGCTGCGTTCGGGACGCAGAGGTCCCCGGTTCAAATCCGGGCAGCCCGACCACAGGAGATGCAGCGAAGAGCGATCGCCCGACAGCTTGGGCCGGGCGATCGGGACTGAGGGGCGGATCGACGGTGCCGATCACCTACCGACCCATCGTGGTGAAGGACCTCCCCCTGCTGGCGGAGTGGCTCGCCCGTCCGCACGTGGCCAGGTGGTGGCCGGAGGGATCCGACCTGACCGAGGTCACCTCGACCTACGGACCCGTCGTCGACGGATCCGACCCGACGGAGGCGTTCATCGCCTGCCGTGACGGCGTGCCGATCGGGTTCCTGCAGCGCTACCGCCTGGACGACAATCCGGACTGGCGGTCGACCGTCTCGGTCGGGATGGGACGGACGCCGGCGGCAGGCATCGACTACCTCATCGGTGAAGCATCCATGACCGGACGCGGGATCGGTCGTCGGATGATCACCGGATTCGTCGAGGAGTCGTGGAGCCGGTACCCGGACGTCTCGGCGGTCGTCGTCGCCGTCCAGCAGGACAACCAGGCCTCGTGGAGGGCACTCGAGGGAGCGGGCTTCCGGCGCACGTGGAGCGGCGTGCTCGACTCGGAGGATCCGAGTGATCGCGGGCCCAGCCATCTCTACGTGATCGATCGGCCCCTACCCTCGGGGCCCGACCCGGCGTGAGCCCGACCCGACCGGCCCGGTCGGGTCACTCGAAGCCGACCGGTCTGACGTGGAAGCCCTTCTCGCGGAACAGGCGCAGGCTGGCGTCGACGACATCGGCGCCGAACTGGCTGCCCCTCCCGGCCTCGACCACGGCCAAGGCGGCGTCGACCCCGATGGCCGGTCGGTAGAGGCGGCGGGAGGACATCGCCGAGACCACGTCGGCCACGGCGATGATCTGCGACCCCAGGAGGATCTGGTCCCCACTCAGCCCGCTGGGGTAGCCGGAGCCGTCGAGTCGTTCGTGGTGCTGGCGGATCATGTCGGCGACCGGCCACGGGAAGCTCACCCCGGAGACGATCTGGGCGCCGGCCTCGGCGTGGAGCTTCACCTTCTCGAATTCCGGGCCGGAGAGGGCTCCGGGTCGGGTCAGCGCGCCGGAGGTGTCGGCGATCTCCCCGATGTCGTGGAGGGCCGCTGCCACTTCGATACCCCGGATGGCGTCGCTGCCCAGTTGCAGTTCGTAGGCGATGGCGGTGGCGATGGCGGTCACCTGTTGCTGGTGCCCGGCGGTGAAGGGGTCGGCGCTGTGCATGACCTTGGAAACGGCATCACTCCCCTGGTCGAGGCTGGCACGGAGGCTCGTGCGGAACCGGTCGCGCTCGGTGACCTCCCTCCCCCTCATCACGATGCCGGTCACCTCGGCATGGTGCAGGCGGTTCGATGTCTCGATCTCGAAGGTCTTGGCCTCGGTCGTCCCCGACACGAAGTGGACCGAGTCGCCGACCACCGTCTCGGGGGACTGCAGGACCATGGAATGGTGGACGAGCACCCGCTCGAGGTCGCCCGCCTCCACGTAGCGGAACAGGCTGGTTCCGAGGGCGTCCCCTTGGGAGAGCCCGAAGGCGGCGAGTGCGGTGAGGCTGGCGTAGAGGAGCATTCCCTCGTCGTCGATGACGACGAGGAAGGCGTTCGGAGCCTGTCCGGGACCCTCGTACTCCGCCACCTCGTCCATGAGGCCGGGCGGCCGCGAACCCTCGATGGTCGCCACGGAATCCGGCCCCCCACCATTGCCAGTTGTTGCCATGTCCGACTCCCTCACCGCTGCCGGTCATCTGTCCGCAGTGCCGGTCACCTGTCCGTGCTATCGACGGATTCGGTGCCGGCGAGGAGTGGGAGAGGCCCTATTCCTGGAAGCGAGTGCTCCCACCGGACCACCGCCCATTCCTGGAAGCGAGTGCTCCCACCGGACCACCGCCCCGCCCGACGAGGACGGCGGCCGAGCACCATAAGGTGGCCGCCATGGACCTCGCCGTGCATTTTCCGAATTTCACCCTGCCGGGCGGACCGGGGTCGTTGGCGCCCACCCTGGCCGCCACGGCCCGCGCCGCCGAGGAGGGTGGTTGTTCGACGTTCACCCTGATGGACCACTACTTCCAGATGGAGCAGCTCGCCACCTCGCAGGACCCGATGCTCGAGGGCTACACCTCGCTCGGGTTCCTGGCCGGCCAGACCGAGCGGATCGCCCTCGGAACCCTGGTCACCGGTGTGACCTATCGGCATCCGGGCCTGCTGGCCAAGATCGTGACCACCCTCGACGTGCTGTCGGGCGGCCGGGCCTTCCTCGGGATCGGGGCGGCGTGGTACGAGCATGAGCATCTCGGGCTCGGCGTGCCGTTCCCCCCGCTGAGCGAGCGGTTCGAACGCCTGGAGGAGGCCCTCCAGATCTGCCGCCAGATGTGGAGCGACGACGACGGGCCCTACGAGGGACGGCACTACCAGCTGGCGGAGACGATCTGCTCGCCCCCGCCGATCCAGGGGTCCGGCCCCCGGATCCTCATCGGTGGCAGTGGCGAGACCAAGACCCTGTTGTTGGTGGCCCGGTACGCCGACGCCTGCAATCTCTTCGCCGGCGACCCGTCGGTGGTGGCCCACAAGCTGGAGGTGCTCGATCGCCACTGCCAGGCGGAGGCCCGTGACCCCGCCTCCATCGAGAAGACCATCATCTGGAACGCCGATCCGTCCACCGATGTGGACGCCTTCATCGCCGACATGGGCGTCTACGCCGCCCTCGGGATCGGGACGGTGTGGGTGTCCCCGCCCGGGCCCGACCCGGCGACCTGGGTCTCACAGCTCGCCGGCCGGGTGGTTCCCGCCCTACGGGAGCTCCCCGGCGGGCGGTAGACGACGGTGCCACCGTCCGATCCGTACCGACTGGATCGATTCGTCACGGCCCAGGAGGCCGACGGCACCTACCAACGTGCCGTCGGAGAGCTGCAGCAGGGCCGGAAGCAGAGCCACTGGATGTGGTTCGTCTTCCCGCAGATCGCCGGCCTCGGACAGAGTGCCACGTCGAAGCGGTTCGCACTCTCGTCGCTGGACGAGGCCCGCGCCTACCTCGGCCACCCGCTGCTCGGGCCGCGCCTGTTGGAATGCACCGGCATCGTGGCCGCCAGCGCGGCGGACAGCGCCGTGCGCATCTTCGGGATGGTCGACGCCCAGAAGCTGCATTCGTCGATGACGGTGTTCCTGCGTGCCGACGAGACCGCCACGCTCTTCCAGCAGGTGCTCGACCGGTACTTCGGGGGAAGCCCCGACCCCGCCACCGACCGTCTGGTCTGAGTCCGGACGGGCCGGTCGGTCCCGACCAGACGGGCGCGTCGGTGGGCGCCGGTGACCGCTGCACCTGGGCCGACGGTGGTGCGACGCGCCCCGGACCCAACGGACTGCGGCGGATGAATGCTCAAACGCGCTCTCAGTGACTACCCTCGATTGGCGAGAGCAGTCCGGCCGACCCTGGGGGCGATCCCTTCCCGTCCCGAGTACCTGGAAGCAGGGGAACGATCGAGTACACCATCCTCAAGCCACCGCCCAGGCGGCGCCGGACCGTCTGGCTGGTCCTGGTCCTGGCCGTGGCGGTCCTGGTCGCCGTCGGAGCCGTTGCCTTCGTGGCCGGGAGGCACGCCGCCACCGGCCCCACGCAGTCCGGCCACACCCGTGCCCGGGCGGGGGTGGCCACGAGGTTCACGGTGGCGGCCACCACGCCGGCCGACGGCACCCCCGACGTGCCGTCGGACCAGACGGTCACCATCCAGCTGTCGTCAGCGGTCGGAGCCACACTGGGCCAACCGAGCTTCGACCCGCCCGTCGCCGGGACGTGGCACAAGGTCGGTCCGGCGACCCTCGCCTTCGCCGCGGCGGCCCCATTCGTGCCGACCACCACCGAGACGCTGACCGTCCCGTCGGGAGCGGACGGACCCCACAGCACGAGTGGCGCCACACTCGCCCGGCCGGTGACCGTCTCGTTCGCCGTCGCCCAGGCCAGCACCGAGCGGCTGCAGCAACTCCTCGCCCAGCTCGGCTACCTCCCGCTCTCCTTCACACCCGCCGGCCCCCTGAGCTCCCCGGCCGAGGCCACGACCGCCCAGGACGGCAACTTCGCGTGGCGGTGGCCGAACCAGCCGGCATCGCTCACGTCCCTGTGGACCGAGGGCTCGGAGAACGTGATCACCAAGGGCGCCGTCATGAACTTCGAGAACCAGAACGGGCTCACGGTGGACGGACTGGCCGGCGGGCGCGTCTGGAGCGCACTCCTCGCCGACGTGGCCGCCGGCAAGGCGAACGCCGATCCCTACACGTACGTGTTCGTCTCCAAGCAGCTTCCCGAGGCCCTGACCCTGTTCGAGAACGGCACACCCACCATCGTCAACATCGCCGTCAACACCGGCGCCCCCGGGGCCGACACCGCCGACGGCACCTATCCGGTCTTCGAGCACGTGGTCAGCTCCCGGATGCAGGGCACCAATCCTGACGGTTCCACCTACGACGACCCGGCGGTCCCCTGGGCGAGCTACTTCAACGGCGGCGACGCCCTGCACGGATTCGTGCGGGCCACCTACGGCTCCTACCAGAGCAACGGGTGCGTCGAGATGCCCGTCGCCGAAGCGGCGCAGGTGTGGCCCCTCACCCCTATCGGCACCCTGGTCACCGTGGTCGGCCCCAGCTCGTAGCCGGCGCTGACCGGGTGCCCGCCGGAGGACCTTAGGATCGGGGCAGACGAGCACGGGGAGGAAGCGCAGTGGAGATGGAGTATCGCCGCCTGGGCCGGACCGGACTGAAAGTGAGCGTGCTTTCGTTCGGCTCATGGGTCACCTTCGGACCGCAGCTGGCCGGGAGCTTGGCCGAGGACTGCCTGGCCGCCGCCTACGACGCCGGCGTGAATTTCTTCGACAACGCCGAGGCCTACTCGGCCGGCGAGTCGGAGCGGATCATGGGCGAGGCCATCGCCTCCCTCGGCTGGCCGAGGCACACCTACGTGCTGTCGACCAAGCTGTTCTGGGGGGTCCACCAGAACGTCAACATGCGCAACACGCTCAATCGCAAGTACCTGCTCCAGGCCATCGACGGTTCGCTCGAACGGTTCGGGCTCGACTTCGTCGACATCCTCTACTGCCACCGGCCCGACCCCGAGACACCTATCGAGGAGACGGTGTGGGCGATGTCGGACATCATCACCAGCGGCAAGGCCCTCTACTGGGGAACGTCGGAGTGGTCCGCCGAGTCGCTACGGGAGGCGTGGGACATCGCCGACCGGCACCACCTGCACAAGCCGGTGGTGGAGCAGCCGCAGTACAACCTGTTGTGGCGGGACCGGGTGGAGCAGGAGTACGCGCCGCTCTACGACGGGATCGGCCTCGGCCTCACCACCTGGAGTCCCCTGAGCTCGGGCCTGTTGAGCGGGAAGTACCTCGACGGGGTCCCCGAGGGCTCGAGGGCGACCCTCCCCGGCTATGAGTGGCTGAAGGGCCTGTTGACCGATCCCGAGCGGAACGAGAAGGTCCGCTCGCTGCAGGCCATCGCCAAGGAGCTCGACTGCAGCCTGGCCCAGCTGGCCATCGCCTGGTGCGCCAAGAACCCGCACGTCTCGACCGTGATCACCGGGGCCAGCCGGGTGGAGCAGGTGCACGAGAACCTCGCCGCCCTGGAGGTCCTCCCGAAGCTCACCGACGAGGTGCTCTCGGCCATCGACTCCGTCACCCGCTGACGTCCCGCTCCTCGGCTCCCTGGTCCAGGGCACCGGTGGGGACCTCCTCCACCAGCACGGTCGTGTCCCGGCGGCGGGACCTTCGCCGCTTTCGGGTGTCCACGTACCCGTCGAGCTTGGCCAGCTCGAGGACCCGGCGGTTGACCTGGTGGGCGAGATAGAGGGTGAACAGGGCGGCCGGTATCTCCACCAGGACCGCCAGCAGCAGCGCCTCGAGCGTCTGGGTCCGGCTCCCCGACGTGGTGACGTCGAACCAGGCATCCACCAACAGGAGCACCGCCGTGGCCGTCGCCGGGAACTGGACCCTCGGGTCGAGCCGGAAGGCCAGGTAGGCGGTGCGGGTGATGGCGATCACCAAGATGATGTCGAACCCGACCCAGGCCGCCCGGTAGTGGCGGTCGTACTGGTGCCGGGGCAACGTCACGGCCAGGAAGACGATCCAGGGCAGGAGCGCGGCGGCCGCGGCGGTGTACAGCCAGGCCATGCGCCGGCCCCGCCGCCGGCCCTCCTCCTGGCTGGCCCACTCGACGGGATCAGACGTCGAAGGAAGAGGATCGTCCGCATCCACACCGCCAGACTAGGGGTCCCCCACTAGGCGTTGTCGGTCCGCCGGTTCTCGTCGACCAGCGAGCTGCGTTCCAACGCCGCCACGATCAAGGAGTCCTGGGTGGCCACCCCGTTGACCGTCGGGATCCGGTGCCAATCCCCGTCGGCGTCGAGCGACCACGACTGCGTGTCGTCAGCCAGGTTGAGCTCCAGGATCTCCTCGAGCTGCACCACGGCGTCGGGGTCGCCCACCGGGATCATCGCTTCGACCCTCCGGTCCAGGTTCCGGCGCCGGAGGTCGGCCGAGCCGATGTAGTAGCTCGCCGGCCGGCCGTTGGTGCCACCGAAGCGGAGGATACGGGAGTGCTCGAGGAACCGCCCCACGATGGAGCGGACCCGGATGGTCTCGGAAAGCCCGGGAACCCCCGGTCGGAGGCAGCAGATGCCCCGGATGATGAGGTCGATGGGCACTCCGGCCTGGGAGGCACGGTAGAGGGCGTCCATGACGGCGACGTCGTCGAGCCCGTTCACCTTGATCACGATGCGCCCCTCGGGTCCGGCGAGGGCCTCCTCGTCGATGCAGTCGATGACCCGGTCGCGGATGCCGCCGGGTGAGGTGACCAGCTCCTGGTAGTGGGGGGGCTGGCTGAATCCGGTGATGTAGTTGAAGAAGCGGGTGACGTCGGCGCCCAGAGCCGGCCTCGAGGACAGGACCCCGAGGTCCTCGTAGATCCGGGCGGTCTTCGGGTTGTAGTTGCCCGTCCCGACGTGGCAGTAGAGACGGACGGCACCACCCTCCTGGCGGACGACGAGGGTGGTCTTCGCATGGGTCTTGAGCCCCATCAGCCCGTAGATCACGTGGGCCCCCGCCTCCTCGAGGGCGCGGGCCCACCCGATGTTGGCCTCCTCGTCGAAGCGGGCGGTCACCTCGACCAGCACGGCCACCTGCTTGCCGTGCTCCGCCGCCCGCACCAGGGCGGCCACCACCGGACTGTCACCCGACGTGCGGTACAGGCACTGCTTGATGGCCAGGACGTGGGGATCGTCGGCGGCCTCGTTGATCATCTCCTCGACCGAGGCCGAGAACGAGTCGTAGGGGTGGTGGACGAGGAGGTCCTGGCGGTCGAGCACGGAAAAGATGCTGGATTCCTCGTCACGCTCCACCGTCGTGAGCGGCTGGGGGATGAGCGGCGTCCACGGCTCGTCGTGGAGGTCCGGCCGGTCGAGCGCATGGAGGGCCCACAGGCAGTCGAGGCCCAACGGCCCGGCGAAGCGGTAGACGTCGTCGGGACCGAGCCCGAGCTCCTCGGTGAGCCGGGCCACCGGCCCCTCGGACGTCTTCGAGTCGATCTCGAGCCGCACGACCGGAAGGAACCGCCGCCGCCGCAACTCCTCCTGCAGGGCGAGCAGCAGGTCGTCGGCGGCATCGTCGTCGAGGGCGAGGTCGGCGTCGCGGGTCACCCGGAAGATGCACGGCTGTCCCACGTCCATCCCCGGGAACAGTGCGTCGATAAAGGCGACCAGGGTCTGCTCCAGGGGGATGAACCGGTCCCCACCGGGCAAGGGCAGCAGCCGGGCGACGTTCGGCGGGACCTTCACCCGGGCGAAGCGGGCGGTGTCGTCGTTGCGGTTACGGACCTCCACGCCCACGTTCAGGGACAGGTTGGAGATATACGGGAACGGGTGACTGGGATCCACGGTCAGGGGGGTCACCACCGGCAGGATCAGGCGATCGAACACCTCGTGCAGATACGACCGGTCGGGTGTATCGAGCGAGTCCCAGTCGCACAGCTCGATCCCCTCCGACCGGAGCGCCGGGCCCACCTCGTTGAGCAGGAGGTCCTCCTGTCGGCGAACCATCCGCTCCAGCGAGGCCCGGACGTCCCGCAGGAGCTTGTCCGGGGTGCTCCCGTTCAGGGCGAGGCTCTTGATCCCGGCCACGACCTGCCGGCGCAACCCGGCCACCTGGACCTGGAAGAACTCGTCGATCCGCTCGCTGAACAGCACCAGGAACTTCACCCGCTCCAGCAGCGGGATGTCCGGGTCGGCGACCAGGTCGAGCAGCCTGTCGTTGAAGTCGAGATCGGAGAGCTGGCGGGCGAAGTACCTCTGGTCGGCCTCCGAATTGGCGCCTTCCGCAGGCCCCCTGGTGGTCTCGACGCTCATCGACCAACGATAGCAACCACCGCCGGCCACGAAACCAGGTATCCCGAGGTCGACGGGTCCGGATCGGACCGGCCGCGTCGGGGACACCCCCCGACGTGGGCCACAATGGGCGACGAGCAGCCCGGGTCGAGACGGGCAGCCGGGGACGAAAGGTGTCCGCCGTGACCGACCGCACCATCGAAGTCATCGTGGAGATCCCCCGGGGGAGCCGTAACAAGTACGAGTACGACCACGAGCGCCACGTCATCCGCCTCGATCGACGCCTGTTCTCCGCCACGTTCTATCCCGCGGACTACGGGTTCGTCCCCGACACGCTGGCCGAGGACGGCGACCCGCTCGATGTCCTCATCCTCCTCGACGAGCCCACGTTTCCGGGCTGCCTGGTCGAGTGCCGCCCCGTCGGGGTGTTCTGGATGACCGACGAGAAGGGCCCGGACGCCAAGATCATCTCGGTCGCCGTCGGTGACCCGATGTGGGAGACCGTGCACGACCTCGACGGGCTCCCCCCCCACCTGACGTTCGAGATCGCCCACTTCTTCGACGTCTACAAGGATCTCGAACCGGACAAGCTCACCAAGGTGGGCGGCTTCGACGGTGTGGACGCCGCCTGGGACGAGATCGAGCGATCCTTCGAGCGGGCCAAGGCGCCCGAAGCCTGAGGGGGCCCGGCCCGGTCAGCCAGACCCGGGCCTTTTTGGGGCCTGTCCTGGCGCTATCGGCTCAGGCGAGGACCTGGGCCTTGGCCGCGGCGAACTCCTCGTCGGTCAGCGCACCCGAGGCGTGCAGGTCGGCGAGTTTCTGCAGACGGGTGATGGTGTCGTCCTCGCCTGGTGCCGCCGCCACGGGAGCCGGGGCCGGGGCCGGGGCCGGAGCGGGCTGCGCCGCCGGCTGTCCTCCCTGCTGTGCCATGGCCCGGTTGGTGCCGGCCTTCGCCCCCATGTAGGCGACGCCGCCCACGGCGGCAGCCCTCAGGAGTGGTCGTCTGCGAACGAATGGCATCCCGGACTCCTCAACCCTCTTCGTCGTCGAGATCGATGCCGAGCGCGAAGGCGATCTCCGCCGCCGCGGACACGATCCTGACGTTGCCGACCGTGGGGTTGAGTGCGACCAGCAGCCCCAGTATCTCCTCGGGGGTCACGCCGACCTCCAGGGCGAAGCCGACCTGGAACACGTAGGAGGCCGGGGCGGCATCGGCGGCGATCAGCGCGGCGATGTTGGCCAACGAGTAGGTCTTGGCGTCGAGGCCGGACGCCGCGAGATTGTCGAGGCGGGCCTCGAACAGCTTCTCGAGTGCGCTGGCGTCGTGGCGAGCGACGCCGAAGAGCGCTTCGGTGGTGCCAGTTGAAACAGCCATCATCATTCCTCCGCTGATCGTTCTCGGTCCCTGGGGTTCGGTTCGGTGTGGCGCCGGCGAATGTGGGACGCCCCTCGCCGCCCGGCAACCCTATCGGATCTGACTGAGCCGTCCACCAGGCTTTGAGAGGTTCAAGGTGGCCCACACCGGCCGTATAGGCTGGTTGCCGGCCCGGCGGACAGGTTCCCCACCCGGGGGCGGTGAACGGTGGGCGACGTGGGCCGAATCGGGTCGGGCCCTCGGAGCCGGTCCCGTGGGCCGGCCTCGCACGGGGATGTAGCTCAGTTGGCTAGAGCACCTGCTTTGCAAGCAGGGGGTCACGGGTTCGAGTCCCGTCATCTCCACCCGTTGGGACATGGTCCCATGACGTCCACGGATGTCGTGTACTACAGCGGTTGCCCCGGAAGCTGCGGGTCCTCGATCTCCATCTCGCCCGCCGAGGCAGATGGAGATGTGCGAACCCGTGGACATCCGCTCGCGGCCACGAGCCGAGGGCGATCGCCGACGCCAGGTTCGGTGAGGGAGCCGACACGGCCTTCGACCCCGCTCTTCCCATCTCGTGGGCCCGCGCATCGCATCAACGGGTCCCGTACGCGTTCATGAACGCCGCAGCCGCCGCCCTGGCGACAGGACCGAGATCGTGCGTGGCCGCGTAGTCGTCGTCACCGGTGAACATGGCCTTGTTGACTGGGATCCAGAACAACAGGCCGACGAAGTGCTCAGCTGCCGCAGTTGCGTCGCCGACGGCGAGCAAGTGGCGATCGGCAAGGGCCCGGAAACTGCTGGCGAGCGCGGCGAGGACGCGTTCGAACCCCTTCTCGTACCAGGCGGTCGAGATCTCGGGGAAACGATCCGCCGAAGAGATCACCAACCGCCGGAGTCGCAGTACGCGCGGCTGCATCAGTGCCACCAGGAACGTCTCGGCCAGGTGCTCCAGGTCTCCGGAGAGGTCGGTGGTTGTCGGCAGTTTCTCGGCGATGATGCCGATCAAGCCACTCATGTCGTCGGTCGTCGACAGCACGATGTCAGCAAAGAGGTGCTGCTTATCGGTGAAGTGTTTGTAGACGGTCTGTTTGGAGACTCCGGCTCGCGCCGCGATCTCCTCCATCGTGGCGCCTTCGTATCCACTGGCGAGGAACGCGCCGATGGCCGCTTCGCGGATCTCGCGGTGGCGCCTGTCCGAACTGCGCTCGGTCTGCTCCGGAGGGTTCATTGCCGCCATCCCGAAGAGGGTACTAGACGGACCAGTTCCAATACAGTACTATACGGTCTAGTTCCCAATTCGACGACCGTAGGGGGTCAACCGTGAAACTCGAGGCGTACCTGTTCTTTCCCGGCAACACCGAGGAGGCGATGAACCACTACCAGAGCGTCCTCGGGGGCGATCTGTCGATCACCCATCGGGGGGACGTCGACCAGACGGCGTCCCAGGACGAAAAGCACCTTGTCATCAATGCCGCGCTGGACGCCGGGCCATTCACACTGCGAGCCAGCGACCGGCAAGACGCGACGGACGAAGTACAGACCAGGGTCGAACTGACCATCGTCGGGACCGACGAAGCAGACCTGCGCAAGATCTTCGACGGTCTGAGTGCGGGCGGGACCGTGAAGGCCCCGCTGGAGAAGATGTTCTGGGGCGACATCTTCGGCGCCCTCGTCGACAGGTTCGGAATCGGCTGGCAGGTCAACATCACGGCCAGCTGAGGAAGTCGGACAACATCAATGACGGGCGACCACCGCCATTAGCAAGGAGGCACAACGTGGCTGACCAACGTGCGCCATGGCCGAATCAGGGACCTGCGTCGTACTTCCCTTCGATCGAGAGGAAGTACGGTCGTTCGATCGCGGAGTGGCAGAGGATCATCGCCGACTGCGGCCTCGACAAGCACATGGCGATAGTCGGCCACCTCAAGTCCGACTACGAGATGGGTCACGGTCACGCCAACGCGCTCGTCGGATGGACACTTGCCGGCAACACTGCCGCTCCCTGAATTCCCTCGAAGGGAGACGACCCATCGGGAGCGGATACTGTCCGACATCGTCGACCACATTCCCTGGAACAACCTCTTCCTCATCGTGATCGCCATGCCGGTCGTCGCCACCATTGTCGGCTGGCTGCTGGCGGGACGGGACCCGTCGACGATCTCCACCCGCCCGATGGAGTAGGAACGCCCGGTGGCCCGGGGTGGTGCCCCACGCCCGCTCCTGGGATGGCCCGCACCCCGGGTCAATGGACCAGGGCGGGTGCGGGCCCTCAGCTCGGTCGATGAGGCGGTGCTACGACGTCCCGATGGGGATCGACCACCGGAGCGTCATGCGCGGCGGTACCGGAGCACGGCGATCGGGGCGAAGACGGCGACGAGCAGTGCGGACCATCCCAGGGCCAGCGCCACGTCACTGGTGGAGCCGACGAGCAGGGAGCGGACGGCGTCGACCATCGGCGTGATGGGCTGGTACTTGGCGAATGGCTGGAGCCACCCGGGCATCGAGCTCACCGGGACGTAGGTGCTCGAGATGAACGCGAAGACGAACGCCAGCAGGGACAGGCCCTGCGCCGCCTGCCCGTTCGGGGCGGCGAGGCCCATGACGATGAAGACGACGGTGAACACCACGCCGTAGACGAGGCAGAGGCCCAGTGCGGCCAGTCCCTCGTCGAGGCTCCCCTCGAGGCGGAACCCGATCAGGAAGCCGAAGGCCGCCGTCGTGCATATCGACCAGGTATTGGTCATCGAGTCCGCGACCGTCCGGCCCAGGACGAGGGCACGCCGTGGGATCGGGAGGGAAAGCAGCCGGTCGGTGAAGCCCTGGGCCCGGTCGTCGGCGACGGCGACGGCGATGCCGCCTCCGGTGAACAGCACGATGGTCGCAACGTAGCCGGGCACGAGGAAGTCGACGTAGCTCGATGATCCGGTGACGATGGCTCCGCCGAACACGAATCGGAACATGAAGAGGAACATGATCGACTGCACCATGCCCATGGCGAACAGGCCGGGCGTCCTGAAGTACTTGCGAAGGGCCCGGCGGGCGACCTCGATGCTGGCGCGCGTCGCGCCGGGGACGGCTGTCGGAGCGGCGATGGACCCGGGCATCAGACGCCACCTCCCGGCGCGGCGACCGCGGCGTCCGCTGGCGCCGGGTGGTCGCCGGTAAGCGCCAGGAAGACCTCGTCGAGGGTCGGTCGCCTCAAGCCGATCTCGTCGATGCCGATACCCGCGTCCTGCAGACGCTGGACCATGGCCGAGAGCTGGTCGGCGCCGTCGGTGGTCGACGCACTGGCGCGACGCCCGGAGCGGTCCAACCTGGACGAGGTCGCGGTCACCTCCTGCAGCATCCCTCCGACGTCGTCGAGCCGGGCCGGGTCGGTCAGGGCGATCTCGATGACGTCCTGACCGATGCTGGTCTTGAGCTCGCCGAGGGTGCCCGATGCGATGGTCCTGCCGTGGTCGATCACCACGACCTGGTCGGCCAGCTCGTCGGCCTCGTCGAGGTAGTGGGTGGTCAACACGACATCGGTCCCGCCGGCGACGAGCTGGCGGACGGCCTCCCACACCTCACCTCGGCCGGCTGGGTCGAGTCCCGTCGTCGGCTCGTCGAGCAACAGCAGTCGGGGCGCACCGACCAGGCTGGCACCGAGGTCCAACCGTCGGCGCTGGCCACCCGAGTAGGTGGCGCAGCGCCGATCGGCCACCTCCTCCAGGCCGAGCTGCTCGATCACCATCGACGCCGCACGGCCGGCGGCCCTCTTGGGCTGTCCGAAGAGCCGGGCGGTCATGACCAGGTTCTCGCGTCCGGTCATGGTCGGCTCGACGGCGGCGAACTGACCGGCCAGGCCGATGTTCCGGCGGACGGCCATGGGCTGGTGCACCACGTCGTCGCCCTGTACCCGCAGGGTCCCGGCCGTCGGCGCCGCCAGCGTGGCGATGGTCCGGACGAACGTGGTCTTGCCGGCGCCGTTCGGACCGAGGATGGCCAACACCTCACCGGGTGGGGCGTCCAGGCTCAGGCCGTCCAGGGCCCTGACGCTCCCGAAGGTGACGGTGAGGTCGATCGCCTCGAGCAGTGGTGTCGTCATCGTTTCTTCCCTCCGTGCGGCCCCGTCCCTGTGGCCCCTCCCGTCTATAGTATCTAACATACTAGTCTGTTTGCAACTAGATCTTTATAATCTAGTTTGTCATCCACTAGTACGAAAGCAGAACGTGTGTACCCTGGAACCATGAGTGCCCCTCTCCGCCCCTCGCCGCTGGGGTTGGCCGTGCTGGGTCTGTTGCAGGTCGGACCGCTCCACCCCTACGGGATCCAGCGCCTCATCAAGCTGTGGGGCAAGGACCAGGTGGTGAACGTCGGGCAGCGGGCGAACCTGTACCGGATGATCAACCGACTGCACGATGCCGGGCTCATCGCCGTCCGCCAGACCGAACGCGATCAGCAGTTCCCGGAACGCACCGTCTACGAGTTGACCGACGAGGGACGACTCACGTCGCGCGAGTGGCTCACCACCATGTTGTCGACACCGCGCAATGAGTTCCCCGAGTTCCCCGCAGCGATGTCGTTCATCATGGGACTGACTCCCGAGGAGTCATTGGCCGTGTTGGAGGAGCGGGCGGAGACGTTGCGCGACCTGGTGGCCGGGCACGATCGCAACCTGGCGGAGCACTCGGGCTCCCTTCCCCGGGTGACGCTGCTCGAGACCGAGTACCTCCGGGCCGTCACCGACGCCGAGCTGCAGTGGGTGGACGGGGTGATGGACGACCTGCGGGAGGGCTCGCTCCGCTGGAGCTACGAGGACTTCGAGACCGCCATCGCCGCCGACGAGGCATCGCTGGCCGCCATCGAAACCGGGCCGAAGGCGGTCACGGGCGCCTAAAGGAGGCCAGCGACCTCCCGAGGTCGATGGAGACGGCTACCGCACCCACCGTCGCGCGCCTTGAGGCGCACGCCCCGGACCCCGGCGGCCCGGCAGGCGGCGCCACCTGCTGCGACCTCCCGTGTGGGAGGGACGGTACCCCCACCCGCCGGGATGCATGCATCCGGGCCGGTCCATCAGCGGGATCGGTCGATGGATGGCCGTGTGCCGAGAGCCCTTCCTGGGTACTGGATCACCATGGTGATCGTCATCGCCGTCGCCGCCGGCTTGCTGGGCCTGGGGATCCTCATCCGAATCATCAGGTTCGCGCTCGCCGTCGTCGTGGTCGCGGTCCTGGTCGCCCTGGCCACCGGCCACGGCCACGCCGTGGCCCTGCAGTTCGCCCATCTCTGGTAGCCCGGGGCCACCGGCGGGCTCTCTGCTGGTGGGCGATCGCCGGGGGCCGTGGCCCGGCGGACGCTCCCGCGGAATCGTCGACAGCGGTACCGTTGCCGTATGCAGCCCGACCTCAGCCTCGGCCACTGGTTCGCCGCCCGGGCGGCCAACACCCCCGACCGCCGGGCCCTCACCTTCGAGGGCACCACCTGGACCTACGGCGAGATGCTGTGGCGCATCGACTCCCTGGCCGCCGACCTCCAGAACGGCGGGGTATGCCACGGCGACCGGGTGGCCTTCCTCGGGCTCAACCAGCCGGCGTTCTTCGAGACGATGTTCGCCGCCGCCCGGCTGGGGGCCATCTTCGTGCCGCTCAACTTCCGGCTCACCGGTCCCGAGCTGGCGTTCATCATCACCGACGCCGGCGTCCACACCCTCGTCGCCGACGAGCTGCACCGGCCGGTGGCCGACTCCGTGCGGGCGGAGCTCCCCGTGCGCCGCTACCTCTCGGACGCCGTGGCCGACGGGTGGGAGCCGCTGCACGGTGAACGCCGGCCGCTGGCCGGCGCCGAACCGATCGACCCCGACGAGGTGGCCATCATCATGTACACCTCCGGCACCACCGGGCGGCCCAAGGGGGCCATGCTCACCCATGCCAACCTCTGGTGGAACAACACCAACGCCATGCTGCAGTTCGATGTCTTGGAGGACGACGTCACCCTGGTGGTCGCCCCGCTCTTCCACATCGGCGGGCTCAACGTCACCACGCTGCTGGCCTGGCAGAAGGGGGCCGAGGTCGTGCTGCACCGCATGTTCGATCCGGTGGCCTGCGTCGAGGACATTCCCCGCTACGGGGTGACGAGCATGTTCGGCGTGCCGGCCATGTTCTTGTTCATGAGCCAGGTCCCGGGCTTCGACCAGGCCGACCTGACCACCGTGCGCACCCTGGTGTGCGGCGGCGCCCCGGTGCCCGAGCCGCTCATCAAGCTGTTCAACGGCCGGGGCGTTCCCATCAACCAGGGCTACGGCCTGACGGAGACGTCCCCCATGGTCAGCTTCCTCTCCCCCGAGTGGTCCCTGGCCAAGCTGGGGTCGGCCGGCAAGGCGCCGCTGTTCGGCGAGATCCGCGTCGTCGACGAGGCCAACCAGCCGATCACCGCACCCCGGGTCAACGGGGAGGTCTGTTACCGGGGCCCCAACCTGATGAAGGGCTACTGGCGCCGGCCCGAGGCCACGGCGGCGGCCATCGACGCCGAGGGCTGGTTCCACACCGGCGACGTCGGGTACGTCGACGAGGACGGGTTCCTCTTCATCGCCGACCGGGTCAAGGACATGGTCATCACCGGGGGCGAGAACGTCTACCCCGCCGAGGTGGAGAGCGTCCTCTACGAGCACCCGGGTGTCGCCGACGTCGCCGTCATCGGGCTGCCCGACGAGCGGTGGGGCGAGGCCGTGGTGGCCGTCGTGGCCCCGCACGAGGGTGCGGACCTGACCCTCGACGACCTCCGGGACTTCGCCGGTGAGCGCCTGGCCCGCTACAAGTTGCCGACCCGCATCGAGGTGGTCGACGCCCTCCCGAGGAACCCGGCGGGCAAGGTCTTGAAGTTCGAGCTCCGGGAGCGCTTTTCCGGATCCTGAGGCGACTGGCGCTCCTGGGCTCGGCACCGGTCAGGCGGCCATGCGGATCAGGTGGGGACGGGCGTCAGGGGACCAGCACGCTCCGTTCCCCGGGCACGTCCGCCTGTTGCCAGACCCGCTCCACGTCGGCGAGCGGCCGGCTGTTGATCGCCACGGCAATGGTGCCGGCATCGATCTCGTCGACCAGGGCCGGCAGCTCGGCGAGGTACGTCTCCGCCGAGACGGCACCCTGGCCCACGCCCTGGATGCGGAAGTTGGCGGATCGCAGGGCGACCGACGGCAGTTCGATGGTCGGGCCGGCCACCGCGCCGATCTGGATCCAGTCGATGGCGCGGCTGCGATCGGACCGATCGGTGAGGAGGGCCGGGATCGCCCGCTGCGCCGGTCTGCCCCACAGGTAGTCGATGACGATGTCGACCTCGGCGGCTGCGGCACTCAGGGCCCGGGCCGTCTCGTCATCGTTCTCGGTGAGCCGGACGACCTCGTCGGCCCCGATCGAGGCGAGCGCGTCGAGCCGGGTCTCGTCCCGCCCGGCGCCGACCACCCGTTCGGCGCCGAGCAACTTGGCCACCTGGACGGCCATGGCTCCGGCATTGCCGGTGGCCCCGAGGACGAGCACGCTCTGGCCCGACCGGATCGGGACTCGTCGGCGCAGTGCCACCCACGCCGACATGGCCGGATTCATGGCGGCCGCAACCTTTGCCACCTCGACATCGTCAGGCAGTTCGATGGACCGGCGCACGTCGGCCACCGCCTTGTCGGCCAGCGTGCCCAGTGCACCGTCGTCGGCGATGAAATAGATCTTCCTGCCGTCCGGTCGCCGGCCGACGGCGTCGACCCCGGGGATCATGGGCAGGTCGCCGGTGGTGGTGTAGTGGGCTCCCGCCGCGCCGGACCGGACCCGCGGGTGCAGGCCCACGGCGAGCACGTCGACGAGGATCTCGTGGTCGGTGGCCGGCTGGGGAACGTCGAACTCCCGGTAGTGGGGCGGTTCGGCGAACGAGGTCACCACGGCCGCATGCATCCGCTCCATCGGTGTGGCTCCTTCGCTCTCGATGAGAAGTAGTTGGTTCCACGTACTAAGTTAGTTGGTGACACGAACTACTTCAAGTAGACTCCGGTCATGGCGTCCCGATCGTCCCTCGCCTCCGGAGGCAGGACCCGAAGCGAGCTGAGCGCCGTGGACGGACTGGTCCAGCTCTCCTTCCTCGTGCAGAACGCCCTGACGCGTCAGGCCAACGACCACGGCCTGTCACTGATCCAGACACGACTGCTGGGCGTCCTGCGCGACCGCCAGCCGGGCATGAACGAGCTGGCCAAGCTCTTGGAGCTCGACAAGTCGAGCGTCACCGGGCTGATCGACCGGGCTGAGCGACGCGGCCTCGTGGAACGGATTCCCTCGTCGGCGGACCGCCGGGCGGTGCTGGTCCGGCTCACCGACGCCGGTCGAGGACTCGTGTCCGAGGTCGGGACCGCTTTCGAGGCGGACGTCCGCACGATGCTGGACGGCCTCCCAATGGCGGATCGCCGGGCGCTGTCGACCCTGGTCAGCCGGGTCCTCGTGGCCCGGGCGACCGGCCAGGGGATCGACCTGTTCGCCACCGTCCACACCGGAGCCGGGGGTTGACCCGCCGCCCAGTCCCGTGCGCACGGGGCGGCCCGCGCCTCGGTTAGGACGGGTCGGCCGTCAGTGTCGGTGCCGTCAGTGTCGGTGCCGTCAGCAGGGTGTCGAGTCGGGCCAGGGTCAGTTCCATGTCGCGTCGGGTCTTGCCCGACCAGAGGTCGCCCAGCTTCAACAGGCCCCGCTGGTGATCGGTGGTGATGTCCCAGCTCTCCCGCACCAGCGTGCCGCCGTCCAGGGGTTCGAGCTCGTAGCGCCAGATCCGCCCGGCCACGTAGCGCTCGAGCTTGCCCTTGGGCCCCGTCTGCCAGGCGATGACCCGGTTGTCCACGAACTCGACGATCGTGCTCACCGTCGAGTAGCGGACCCCCATCTTCATGTCCATGCCGAAGGTCGTCCCGAGGGCCAGCCGCTGCGACCCTGCCCCGTTCGCCCCCTGGAGCATGCCGGACCCGTCGAACAGCGGGTGTTTCGAGGGATCCGCCAGTACATCGAAGACCGCCTCCGGTGATGCACGGATCGGTCGCTCGACAGTGAGCACATAGCCATCCATCGCCACTCCCCATACTCGTCGGCCCTGATCGGAGCCGGCCCGCCGGCTCGGCGTCGCCAGCGTGGACCGGGACCGCCGCTCGGCGGACCCCCGGGACACTACCGCCGTCGGACCGCCCGGGCCCGGGTCCCTGCATCCGCTCCGATCACGTCAGACTCTTCCTTCCCGGCGGCCCGCTCGGCCCTCCCCGGGAGGCCGGAGCGGATCGTCCCGAACGGTAGCGTTGATCCCCTTGCGTCCCTCCCCGCTTCCCGACGTGTCGCCCGAGGATCCGGGCGCGGGCTCTCTCGTGTCGGCGCGCGCCCTCACCAAGAAGTTCGGTGACTTCGTGGCCGTCGACGGGGTCCGGTTCGACATCGAGCGCGGCGAGTCGTTCGGGTTCCTCGGGCCGAACGGGGCGGGCAAGACCTCGACCATGCGCATGATCTCGTGCATGTCCCCGGCCACGAGCGGCACCCTGCGGATCCTCGGGCTCGACCCGGCCACCGACGGGCCGCGCATCCGGGCACGCATCGGGCTGGTGCCGCAGGAGGACACGCTCGACCTCGAGCTCACCGTCCTCGACAACCTCATGGTCTACGGCCGCTACTTCGACCTTCCCCGCAAGGTGATCAGGGAGCGGGCGGACAACCTGCTGGCCTTCGCCCAGCTGTCCGAGCGCGGCCACGACCGGGTCGAGTCCCTGTCGGGAGGCATGAAGCGCCGCCTGACCATCGCCCGGTCGCTCATCTCCGACCCCGAGCTGCTGATCCTCGACGAGCCGACGACCGGGCTCGACCCCCAGGCCCGCCACCTCTTGTGGGACCGGCTGTACCGGCTCAAGCAGGAGGGGGTGACCCAGATCATCACCACCCACTACATGGACGAGGCCGAGCAGCTGTGCGACCGGCTGGTGGTCATGGACCACGGCCGCTTCGCCGCCGAGGGCAGCCCGCAGCACCTCATCGAGCGCTACTCGACGCGCGAGGTGGTCGAGCTCCGGTTCCGGTCGGGCGAGCACGACGCCCGGGCCGTCGACCTCCACGACGTGGCCGAGCGGGTGGAGGTACTGCCCGACCGCCTGCTCCTCTACACGGCCGACGGCGACGCCAGCCTGTCCGAGGTGCACCGGCGGGGTCTGGTGCCCGAGAGCGCCCTCGTGCGCCGCTCCACCCTCGAGGACGTCTTCCTGCGGCTGACCGGACGGTCCCTGGTCGATTGAGCCCGTGACCGTCCCCGCCGTCCGAGCGCCGAGCCCGACCGCCCACCGGGCCACGCCCCTGTGGTGGCGCGGGTACTGCTACTGGGCCTACCAGTACAAGAAGACGTGGCGGAGCTCGATCACCACCAGCTTCCTCTTTCCTGTCCTCTATCTGGCCGGGATGGGGCTCGGCCTCGGCTCGCTGGTGGACAAGCACTCGCACGCGGTCGGGGGCGTGAGTTACCTCGACTTCATCGCCCCGGGGCTGCTGGCCGCCACCGCCATGCAGATCGGGGCCAACGACGCCATGTACCCGGTGATGGGCGCCATCAAGTGGCTCCGCACCTACTTCGCCATGCTGGCGACGCCCCTGCGGGTCGACGACGTGCTGATCGGCCACCTCGGATGGATCACCACCAGGGTGGCGATCGTCTCGGGCGCCTACCTGGCGGTGATCGCCGCCTTCGGCGTGGTGGCCTCGCCCCTGGCGGTGCTGGCCGTCCCGGCGGCGATGCTGACGGGGCTGTCCTTCTCCGCACCGATCGCCGCCTTCGCCGCCACCCAGGACGGCGACATCGCCTTCTCGACCATCTCGCGGTTCGCCCTGATCCCGCTGTTCCTCTTCTCGGGCACGTTCTTCCCGGTGAGCCAGCTCCCGGGGTGGCTCCAGCCCGTCGCCTACGCCACTCCCCTCTACCACGGGGTCGAGCTGTGCCGCGGCCTGGTCCTCGGCTCGCTCGGACTCCGGTCGGCCCTGGGTGACGTGGCCTACCTCGCCGGCCTGGTCCTCCTCGGCTTCCTCGCCGGCCGGCGCACGTTCGCCCGGAGGCTGGTCGTATGAGCGGGAAGCCCCCGGTCCACCCGGGCGACGGCGGCGCGCCCACGCGGCAGGGAGGTCCGAGCGCCGCCGCGGCCGCGGCCTTGCGCATCACGCCGGGCGCGCTCCTCGGCGGTCGTCGGGCCGCCCGGGTCCTCGAGCGCAACTTGCTCGTGTACCGGCGCCACTGGATCCTGCTGGTGTCGGGCGTCTTCGAGCCCTTCTTCTACCTCTTGTCCGTCGGGCTCGGGCTCAACACCCTCGTCGGCCCCCTTCACGTCAACGGCCTGGTGATGCCGTACACGGTCTTCGTGGCACCGGGGCTGCTCGCCTCGTCGGCGATGAACGGCGCCCTCCTCGACTCCACCTTCCAGATCTTCTTCAAGCTCAAGATCGCCAAGACGTACGACGCCGTACTCTCCACGCCGCTCGGCGTCGGGGACGTGGTACTCGGAGAGCTGTCGTGGTCGATGATGCGGGCCGGGGTGTACGCCGGCGCGTTCCTCGCCGTCATGAGCGCCCTGGGCTACGCCTACTCACCCTGGGCCCTCCTGTGCTGGCCCGGTGCGCTGTTCGTCGCCTACGCCTTCGCCGGCGCCGGTATGGCCGGGACCAGCTTCATGCGGAGCTGGCAGGACTTCGACCTCGTGTCGCTGGCCATCATCCCCATGTTCTTGTTCTCCGCCACCTTCTACCCGATCACCGTGTACCCGGGCTGGCTGCAGGCGGTGGTGCGCTGCACGCCTCTCTACCAGGGCGTGGCCCTGCTGCGCGGCCTCGACTTCGGACTGTTCGGCTGGTCGCTCCTCGGCCACGTCCTGTACCTGGCCACCATGGGCACGGTCGGGCTCTGGGTCACCGCCCGACGTCTGTCCGGGCTCCTGCTCCCGTGACCAGGCGGGACTACCGGCCGGGCGTGGACGGCTCGGCGCTCAGCCGGCCCCCGAGCCCGCCGACCGGACGATGAGACCGGGGACCTCGCTCTTGGACAGCGCGAAGTAGACGGCGACGAGGGCATCGACGGCGAAGGACGCCGTGGGGCTGAGGACGGCCAGGGCGATGGCCACGAGATAGACGAGGCCGCCGAGCAGGGCGCGCCGCGTCCCGGCGGGGAACGCCGACCGGGCCGGCTCGGCCACCAGGTCCGGGTGGGTGGTCAGGTAGCGCCAGCCCCAGGCAAAGGTCAGGCCCATGGCCAGCATGGTCGACGCGTAGAGGACGGCGGCCACCCGCGCGTCCGACCTCCCCTGGTCGGCGTAGCTGGCGGCGAGGGCCGTGGGCCACGGGATGATCGAGATGAAGAGCAGGAAGGCCAGGGTGCGCTCGAGGAACCGGCGATCGATCCCCCGGACGGCGCTCATCATCCCGTGGTGCTCAATCCAAAGGATCCCGATGGTCACGAAGGAGACCAGGTAGGCCACGTAGGAGGGCCACTGGTGGGCGAGGGCGTGCCCGAGGTGCCTCGACAGGACCGGCTTCGGCAGGTCCAGCACCAGCAGCGTGAGGGCGATGGCGAAGACGCCGTCGACGAGGGCCTCGAGCCGTCCAGGGCGCATCGCTGGTTCCCACCTCCGGTCGTGGACGGAGAGCCGTCTCCGATAGGCGCCAACCCTACGGTGCCGGCTCCGCCGGATCGGCCATGCCGGTCACCGAGGCGGTACGGTGATCCGGGTCATGGTCGATCGGTCCGTCGTGCAGGTCGGTGACCCGGTGCTCCGCCGGCGGGCCGCCGAGGTCCCGACCCATCGGATCACCTCCGACGAGGTCGCCGGGCTGATCGAGCGCATGTGGGAGACGCTGGACGCCGTGCCCGGCGTCGGACTGGCGGCGCCCCAGATCGGCGAGCCGTGGCGGGTGGTGGTCGTCCACGACCTGCCGGAGTTCCTCGAAGCGCTCACCGACCTCCAGCTGGTCGAACGCGAGCGGGAGCCGATCGAGCCGTACGTGCTGATCAACCCCACGCTGACCGCGGTGGGCTACGAGACCCGGACCCATTTCGAGGGGTGTCTGAGCGTCGAGGGCTACAGCGCGGCCGTCGAGCGGTTCCACGAGGTCGACGTCGAGTTCACCGACCCGGCCGGCCGACCCCGGCACCGTCGGGTCCGGGGTTGGCACGCGCGCATCCTCCAGCACGAGATCGACCACCTCGACGGTCTGCTGTACGTGGACCGGATGAACACCCTGACGCTCTGCTCCGTCGCCGCCTACCGGGACCTCGCCGAGCTGCCGACCCACGAGGCGGTCGTCCGACTGACCGGTTCGGCCCCGGACTGATGGCGGGCACCCGACGCGCCGATCTGACGGCGCCCCCGGCGAAGTCGGCGATCAGGAGGCGATCCCCTCGACGGCCAGCAGGGCCCGCTTGACCGGCAGTCCGCCGCCGTAGCCACCGATCCCGCCGGAGGCCAGCACCCGGTGGCACGGCACGATGACCGGTACCGGATTCCTCCCGTTGGCCTGTCCGACCGCACGCGACGCCTGCGGGCGTCCCGTCCGGCGCGCCAGGTCCCCGTAGGTGATCGTCTGGCCGTAGGGGATACGCGACAGCTCGGCCCAGACCTGGCGCTGGAACTCCGTGCCGTCGAGCTCGATCGGGACGTCGAACGTCCTCCGCTCACCGGCGAAGTACTCCTCGAGTTGGGTCGCCGCCTCCTTCACCACCGGTGAGGCCTGGGTGTCGGTGCCGAGCGGCCGGGGATCGTTCGGGAGCCAGATCCCGACCAGGACGTCGCCGTCCCCTTCCAGCACGAGGCGGCCGATCGGTGTGTCCATGGGAACGGTGCAGGTGTTCATGCGGCACGATGTCCTTTCGTCGGGGTACTGGTTCGGCGGGCCGGCAGGACCGGGACCGACCAGAGGTGGGCCATTGCATAGCTGCGCCACGGGCGCCAGGCCTCGGACAGGTCGCCGAGGGCGGCGGCGCCGTCAGGGAGGCCGAGGGCGGCGGCGGCCCGTCGGATCCCGAGGTCGGAGGGCAGGAAGGTGTCGGGGTCGCGAAGGGCGCGCATGGACACGTACTCAGCCGTCCAGGGCCCGACGCCGGGCAGCGCCACGAGGTCGGCGCGGAGCTGCTGGCGGTCGGTGCCCGGATCGATCACCATCGAGCCGTCGTCCACGGCGGTGGCCAGCGCCACCAGCGCCCGGCGGCGGGACGCGGGCATGGCGAAGCACGAGGGGTCCTCCTCGGCGGCGGCGAGCAGTGCCGCCGGCGTCGGGAACAGGTGGCTCACGCCACCGGACGGCTCGGGCAGCGGGTCGCCGGCCGACTCCACCAGGCGCCCGACCACGGTGCGCGCCCCGGCGACCGAGACCTGTTGGCCGACGATGGCCCGCACGGCCAGCTCGAAGCCGTCGACGGCGCCGGGGACCCGCCGGCCCGGGTCGGCGGTGACCAGTCGGCCGAGGGCCGGGTCACCACCGAGTGCGTCGAGCACGGCGACCGGGTCGGCGTCGAGGTCCAGCAACTGTCGACAGCGGGCCACCGCGGTGGTCAGGTCGCGCTGGTCGGAGAGTACGAGGTCGGCATCGACGGACACCACCCTGTCCGGTCCCGACGGCCGGGCGACCAGGGAGACCACCGCGTGCCCCTGGGGGAGGCGGAGGCTTCGGCGATAGGTCGCACCGTCGAACTCCTCGAGCCCGGGCACCGCCCGGGCGCCCAGGAAGCCGAGCACCGAGCCGGGATCGAAGGGCTGGCGGGCCGGCAGGCGGAGGCGGATGCCCTGGCCGTCCCGTTCGCCACCACGCCGCCCCCTCACCGATCCGGAGCGGGCCCGGAGGCCACTCGGCGTGTCGGCGAAGATCTGGCGCACCGTGTCGTTGCACTGCCGCACGCTGGCGAAGCCGGCGGCGAATGCCACCCGGGCGACCGGCAGGTCGGTGGTCTCGAGCAGGACCCGGGCCGTCTGGGCCCGCTGGGCGCGGGCCAGGGCGAGGGGTCCCGTCCCGACCTCGGCGGTGACCAGCCGATTGACCTGGCGGACGCCATAGCCCAGGCGCTGGGCCAGGCCGTGCACCCCCTCGCGGTCGACGATGCCGTCCCGGATGAGCCGCATGGCACGCGCCACGGTGTCCGCCCGCAGGTTCCACTCGGGTGATCCGGGGGAGGCGTCGGGGCGGCACCGCAGGCAGGCACGGAACCCGGCCTGTTGGGCCGCAGCCGACGTCGGGTAGAAGCGGACGTTCTCCCGCTTGGGGGTGCGGGCCGGGCAGCTGGGCCGGCAGTAGATGCCCGTCGAGGTGACCGCCACGATGAACCACCCGTCGAAGCGGGCGTCTTTTCCCTGTGCGGCCCGGTAGCACCGGTCGGGGTCTTCGATCACCCAGGCATCGTGGCACGTCGGGGCCCCGCCCGCGAGCGGGAATCGGACATGACGGTCGGTCGTCGGAGGACGGTCGGCGGACAGCCCCGGGCCGGCCGCCTCACTCGGTGGCGATGGCCGCCAGAATGTCGAGCCGGGCCGCCCGGCGCGCCGGCCAGCTGGCCGCGGCCAGGCCGAGGAGCCCGGACAGGACGAGGAAGACCACGAGGGTGACCACCGGGACCACGATGTCGGTGATCCCCTGCTGCTTGAGCGAGGAGGCGAAGGCGACACCCAGGGCGGTTCCGATGAGGACGCCGATGATGGCCCCGAACAGGGACAGGATGACCGACTCGGAGCGGATCATCGACCGCACCTGCCGCCGGCGCATGCCGACCGCCCTCAGGAGGCCGATCTCGTGGGTGCGCTCGAACACCGAGAGCATCAGCGTGTTCACGATGCCGATGAGGGCGATCACGATGGCCAGGGCCAGCAGCACGTAGACCAGGCCGAGCAACTCGTTCACCTGTTGCTGCTGGGACTTCTCGAAGGCGGCACGGGTCTGGACCTGCAGGTTCGGGTACTCCTTCAGGCCGCGGTCCAGCGCCGGCCCGATGTCGCTCCCGGCCCGGGAGCGGACCAGCACGGCGAGCGGGAGCGGATTGGCGAAGTGGGAGAGGAAGTAGCTGTCGCCGACGACGTAGCTGCCGAGGAGGGCGTTGGGCTTGAACACACCGCCCACCCTCATCGTCGAGCCACCCGTCTCGGCGAATTTGACCGGGACCACCGAGCCGACCGACAGGTGCTTGGTGTTCGCCGTGGTCGAGTCGATCAGCAGCTCGCCGGCCGCCAGTGACGGGGCGCCCGCACCGTCGACCATCCGGAGGATGACCGTCTCGGGCAGGTGGGCGGACGACACGGCGGTGAGGGAGGACAGTGAGCCGCTGACTTCGAACTGGCCGCCGTAGACCGTGGAGATGGCGGTGACGCCGGGGACCTTCGCCGCCGTCGGCGCCACCGAATTGCTGAAGCCACCCGGTCCCGATCCGGACGCCGTGATGATGTAGTCGGCGCTGACGGCCTCGTCGACGCTGCTGGTCGCCGATGTGGAGAGGGAGGCCCCGAACACGGCGATGGTGGAGACGAGCGCCAGGCCGACCATCAGGGCCGACGAGGTCTGTGCCGTCCGGCGGGGGCTGCGCATGGAGTTCTCCCGGCCGAGCTTGCCCGAGATCCCCAACAACGAGGCCAGGGGACGACCGAGGACGCTCGCCATCGGGCGGGCGACGATGGGCGCCAGCATCCCGATGCCGATGAACACGGCGACCGCGCCCACCCCCACCAGCTGGATCGCCGGCTTGGTCAGTCCGAGCAGCAGGCCCACGACCCCGAGGGCGGTGATCACGCTCCCACTGATGATCCTCCGACGCGAGGACTCGCGCTGATCCGAGCGGTAGTCGGCCAGTGCGGCGACCGGCGGGATGTGGACGGCGCGGCGGGCCGGACTGATGGCGGACACCACCGTGACACCCACCCCCACCACCAGCGCGGCGATCACCGTGCGCGCCTCGAAGACCAGCGGCCCCGTGGGCAGCGTGATGCCGAACCCCTTGAGGAGCGCCTCGAGACCCACCGCGGCCAGGACGCCCAGGCCCAGACCGACCAGTGATGCCAGCAACCCGAGCAGGGCCGCCTCCACGATGACCGAACGGAACACCTGACGCCGACTGGCCCCGACGATCCTCAGCAGGGCGAGCTCCCGGGTCCGCTGGCCGACGATGATCGAGAAGGTGTTGAAGATCGTGAAGCCCCCGACGAACAGGGAGATGAACGCGAAGACCAGCAAGGCGGTGGAGAAGAACGACAGGGCCTGGTTGATGTCGCTCGACTGCTCGTTGGCCACCGTCTGGCCGGTGACGACCTCGATCCCGGCCGGAAGGACGGCGGCGATGGCCCGCTGCAGCGACGCCTTGTCCGCCCCCGGCCTGGCCAACACGTCGACGGCGTTGTACTTGCCGGTCTCGCCGAACAGCTGCTGCGCCGTGGTGAGGTCGAAGGCGGCCAGCGTGGCTCCCGCCAGGTTGTCCGCTGTGCCGAACTTGACGAATCCGGTGATGGTGAAGGTCTGGGGTGGCCCGGACAGGAGCATGCGGACGTGCTGGCCCACGGCGAAGTGGTAGTGCTGTGCCGTCCCCTGGTCCATGAGGACGTCGGACGGCGTGGTGGGTGCGGTCCCCGCCGACAGGTGGAGCGCCGAGAGCTGCGGGTTGGGGTCGTAGGAGGTGCCGATGGTGGGCGCCCCACCGGTGCTGATGGCCTTGCCGTCCGGCGCCACGAACTGGGCGTAGCCGCTGACCGACCCGGCGGCGTAGGCGACGCCGGGGACGCCGCGCACCGAGCCCAGGACCGACTCGGGGACGGCCCTGCGCCCGGCCCCTCCGTTCTCCGCGTTGGGCGAGAAGGCCGCCTTGCCCCTGACCTCGAAGTCGACGTTCTGGTAGATGTGGCCGAACAACGTGTTGAAGGTGTTGTGCAGGGTGTCGGTGAGGACGAGCGTCCCCGAGATGAAGGTGACGCCGAGGACGATGGCGAGGGCGGTGAGCGCCAGCCGCAGCTTGTGCGCCAGCAGTCCCTTGACGGTGACCTTCCACACCTCAGCCGCCCAGGGCCTTCATCTGCTCCAGGATGGAGTCGGCGGTCGGCGCGCCCAGTTCGCCCACCACCTTGCCGTCGGCGAGGAAGACGACCCGGTCGGCGAAGGCCGCCCCGCGGGCGTCGTGGGTGACCATGACGATGGACTGGTGGAGCTCGTCGACCGAGCGCCGGAGAAACTCGAGCATCTCGGTGGAGGCATTGGAGTCCAGGTTCCCGGTGGGTTCGTCGGCGAAGACCAGGTCGGGTCGTCCGATGAGGGCGCGGGCGCAGGCGGCACGTTGCTGTTGGCCGCCACTCAGTTCGTTCGGGCGGTGGTCCAGCCGGTCCCCCATGCCCAGCTGGCCGACCAGGTAGTCGAACCACGCACGGTCCACCTTGGTCCCGGCCAGGTCGGCCGGCAGCGTGATGTTCTCGCCGGCGGTCAGTGTGGGGACGAGGTTGAAGGACTGGAAGACGAATCCGATCCGGTCCCTCCGCATCTGGGTGAGGGCGGCATCGTCCATCAGGCCGATCTCCTGGTCACCGACGAATGTCCGCCCCGATGTGGGGGTGTCCAGCCCGGCCATGCAGTGCATCAGTGTCGACTTGCCCGATCCGGACGGGCCCATGACGGCCGTGAAGCGGCCCCGTTCGAACTCGACGGTGATCCCGTTGATGGCGTGCACGGCGGCGTCGCCCCGGCCGTAGGTCCTGACCAGGTCGACCGCACGGGCGGCCGGTGACGCCTCCCGCCCCGCCTGATCGGACTGCGTCACTTCGGTGGATGCCATGCAGGCGCCTCCTTGCCGGGCTCGGTCGGACCGGGCGGCCCGGGGCCGGGACCGTCCCGGCCGTGGTCGGACGTTCGGGTCTCCGGTGGGTGACCGGAGCGTTGCGGTGGTTGCGCCGGCAGGGCACGGGCGGCCGGACTGGACGGCCGGCCCGGGGTCGGCCTCCCCGGCGATGCTAACGGTCGAGTTGTCCCCGTGCCCGGGGGGTGCCGTGGCGCCGCCGGGCCCGGTACCAGAGGAACAGGCCGGCCAGCACCACCAACACCCACGGCACCCGCATCAAGGAGGCCGTCGATCCGACCGCCAGGGCCAGCACCGACACCAGGAGCACGACGGGCAGGATCAGGTGCCGGCGCCGGCGCGGTGGGCGGGGCTCGGGGTCCTCGGCCAGCCGGGGCAGGTCCCCGAAGAGCCCGGCGAGGTCACCCCGGGTCACCGCACCCATGGCCCGGTCCAGACGGAGCTTGAACTCGGCCTCGTCGAGCCGGCCCTCGGCGAAGTGCCGTGACAGCCGGTCGGCCACTTCGTTCCGCTCGGCGTCCGAGGCCCGCAGGTCGCGGTCGGGGGTCGACGCGGCGCGGTGTCCGTAGGCCGGGTAGGGGGGGTCCAGTCGGTAGCGCATGGCGTGTCCTCTCGGGGGGTCGACTCGGTGGATCCCCGGCTCAGCGGGGGCCGTCGGGGGCGAACAGATCCTCGGCGATCGAGTAGTCGGTGCCCTCGTCGGGGATCAGCAGCCAGCCGGCCAGGTACAGCGGGACGGCGATCCCGCCCAACAGGGCGAGCACGATGAACCCGATCCTGACCAGGGTGGCGTCGACCCCGAGGTAGTCGGCCACGCCGGCGGCGACGCCGGCGACGATCCGGCGGTCCCGGCAACGATGGAGCCTGTCCATCGGCGACGACGGTTGCGGCGCCGGGCCGGACCGGGCGGGACCGTCACCGCCGGGACGATCATCGGTCCCTCCGGAAGGGGTGCCGGTGGTGGGGGTGGAAGCGTTCATGGAGCCAGCATGACGGTCGGGTCCGCCGGCCGACATCGGGAATCACCCTGGTCGGACCCTGAGAGGACCCGGGGACGATCAGGGACATCCCTGATGGCCGCCCGAACCGGGTTGCGCGATCATCGGGTATCGCCGAATCCACCAATGCAGGTACGGCGTCGGGGGTTCCGACCTCCGGCGCGAGCCCCGGCCCCGGCGGCCGGGCGGGCAGGCGGCCGGGTCCGGCGGGTGGCGGTGCCCCGGCGGGCGGTCGCGGTGCCCCGGTGGGCGGTGGTGGTGCCCCGGCAGGTGGTGGCGGTTCAGGAGCTCGGGCCACGGGCTGGGCCGGGCCCCCGGCATGGTCCCACCACGGCGGGGGCCGGGGCGGACGACCCCACTGGCATCTGCGGGGACCGATCCGGCGGAGCCCCGACGCCCGGGTCCTGGCCGGCGTGTGCGGTGGCCTGTCGGCGGCGACCGGGGTGGACGTCACGCTCGTCCGGATCGCCTTCGCCCTCCTCACCCTCGGGACGGGCGTGGGACTGCTGGCCTACGCGCTCGCCTGGCTCCTGGTGCCCCTGGAGGGCGAGTCCACCTCGATCCTGTCGCGGGCGGTCACGGACCGCCGGGGCATCCGGATGGTCATCGCCATCATCCCGCTGCTGGTGGTCATCCAGATCGTGACGGCCTCGCTGCACGTCGGCTACCTCGGCTCGATCAGCTGGCCGGTCTTCCTGGCCGCCGGTGGGGCAATCCTGATCCGACGCAACGCCAGCGAGCAGGAGCGGGTCTGGATCAACCAGGACCTGATGCCGATGCTCCAGACCGGCCGTGATCGGCACACCCGTCGCACGGTCATCCTCCGCGTGGCCGTCGGGGTGCTGCTCGGCATCGGCGGGCTGCTCGTCCTGATCCTCGGGCACACCACCAGCGCGGCGCTGCGCCCGGTGGGCGGCGCCCTCTTGGTCATGGCGTCCATCGTGGTCGTCTTCGGTCCTTGGTGGATCAGCCTGGTACGCGACCTGATGTCCGAGCGCCAGGCCAGGGCCATGGCCGAGGAACGGGCGCAGATGGCCGCCCACGTCCACGACTCGGTGCTCCAGACGCTCGCGCTCATCCAACGGTCGGCTGACGATCCCCGCCACGTGGTCCGGTTGGCCCGCGCCCAGGAACGCGAACTCCGCTCGTGGCTGTTCGAGGGCCGACCTCCCGGCACCATCGGCCAGGAGGCGTCCACCCTGGCCGAGGGCGTCGGGCTGATCCAGCGTCAGGTCGAATCCGACCACGGCATCACCGTCCAGGTGGTGGTGGTCGGCGACTGCCCGCTGACCGAGCGGCTGCGGGCGCTGCTCGAGGCCGCACGTGAGGCCACGGTCAACGCCGCCAAGTGGTCGGGGGCGACGCAGGTCTCCCTGTACGCCGAGGTGGACGCCGACGTGGTCATGGTGTTCGTGCGCGACCGGGGCCGGGGCTTCGACCCGTCGGCCGTGTCCGGCGACCACCAGGGCATCGCCCAGTCGATCCGTGCCCGGATGCAGCGGCTCGACGGTTCGGCCGTCATCCGGTCCTCCCCCGGCGCCGGGGCCGAGGTCGAGCTGGCCATGCCCCGGGCGGAGCGCCGGGCGTGAGCGACGACGGCCGGCTGCGCATCTTCCTGGTCGACGACCACGCCGTCTTCCGTTCGGGGGTCCGGGCCGAGCTCGGCGACGCCGTGGACGTCGTCGGCGAGGCGGACGAGGTCGAGGCGGCCGTCGAGCTGATCAACGAACGGACACCCGACGTCGTCCTGCTCGACGTCCACCTGCCCGGCGGCGGGGGCCTTGCCGTCCTCCGGGGCGTGGGCCCCCACCACCCCGAGGTGCGCTTCCTCGCCCTGTCGGTCTCCGATGCGCCCGAGGACGTGATCGCGGTGATCCGCGCCGGCGCCCGCGGGTACATCACCAAGACCATCTCGGGGGAGGAGCTGCTCCAGGCCGTCGCCACCGTCGGCGCCGGCGATGCCGTGTTCTCGCCGCGGCTGGCCGGGTTCGTCCTCGACGCCTTCGCCGACGGAGGGGGTGGTTCGGTGCCGGCGGCGGGCCTCGACCCCGAACTGGACCAGCTCTCGCCTCGAGAGCGGGAGGTGCTCCGGCTCATCGCCCGGGGCTACACCTACAAGGAGGTGGCCCGCGACCTGGTCATCTCCTCCAAGACGGTCGAGACCCACGTGTCGTCGGTGCTCCGGAAGCTGCAGCTCTCCACCCGGCACGAGCTCACCAAGTGGGCCACCGACCGCCGCCTCGTGTGAGGCGGCTCGGGCCGATCGGGGCCGGAGGGACGACGATCGATCAGACGGACCGAACCGGGACGCGGCGGGGCGCGCCCGGCTCCTGGGTGGGCATCACCTGCACGGAGGCCAGCGGATAGGTGGGCTCGTCGATGTCGATCTCGTCGATGTCGGCCGTCGTACAGCCGAGCGACGCCACCTCGGCCGTCGTGTAGCGCGACGTCGCCGGGAGCTGCGGCGCCGCGGTGTCGGCCCGGCCCATCTGCAGCGTCGACGTGAGGTCCCCGACCGTCTTGCGCCTCCAGGCCGAGATGGTGTCGGCGTGGATTCCGAACCGCTCCTCGAGGAATCGCACCTGCGAGGTGTGGTCGAGCACCTCGGAGGACACGTAGCCACCCCGGCTGAACGGTGAGACCACCAGCATCGGCACACGGAACCCCAGACCGAGTGGTCCGGCCACGCCGTTGGCCGTCCCGGGCAGGGGCGTCACGGTGACGTACTCCCCCGCCGTGCCCGGCGGTGCCACCGGGGGAGCCACGTGGTCGAAGAACCCGTCGTTCTCGTCGTACATGACGAACAGCACGGTCTTCGCCCACACCTCGGGGTTGGACACCAGGCTCTGGAGCACCTGGTCGATGAACCAGGCGCCGAGGTTCGGCGGCGCCGGTGGGTGCTCGTCGTACCCGAGCGGCGGGATGATCCACGACACACTGGGCAGCGACCCGCTCTTCACGTCGTGGCCGAAGTCGTCGGGGAAGGTCGGGACGAAGGCCTTCCGGTAGAGCGAGGAGGACGGATCGGAGTACTGGGAGAAGTACGGGAGGATGGCGTCCGAGATGGCCATCACCTCGGGGTTGCTCACCTGGTAGATGCTCCCGGGCGGCGAATACGTCTTCCACGACACGCCGGCGTCCTCGAGGAGCTCGGGGACGGTCGTCCAGTCCACGCTGAAGCGGGCGTCGGGCGACGGGTTGGTGATGAGGACCGGCCCGCCGTTGCGGCCCTCGGGGTCGATGGTGCCGGACAGGGCCATCAGCCGGTTCGGATGGGTGGGCCCCATGATCGAGCAGTGGTAGCCGTCGCAGATGGTGAAGGCGTCGGCCAGCGCGTAGTGGTAGGGGAGGTCCGACCGGGTGTGGTAGCCCATGGTGAGCAGCCCGTGGCCGGGGCCCTCGTACTGCATCGACGCGTGGGTCCTGACGAAGGCGTCCATCGAGCCCCCGTTGCGACACAGGTGCTGGGGGAGCCAGCTGTGGTCGAGGTCGTCGGTGCACTCGCCGATGCCGGTCGACGTGTCGAGGTGGAAGGGCCACTGCTGCCCGGTGGGATGACGGGTGGTGTTGGCCGCGTACGGTTGGGCGAACGCGCCCAGGCTGTCACCCGGGTGGTCGTCGAAGCCCCGCACGCCCCGGTACGACCCGAAGTAGTGGTCGAAGGAGCGGTTCTCCTGCATGAGGAAGACGACGTGCTCGATGGCCCCGAGGTCCGAGCCGGCGGGCTTGACGGCCGAGGCCTTGGCGATGGTGGCCGGAGACCCGCACGCCGCGGCCAGGGCCCCGGCGCCGAGCGCCACGGCACCGCCCAGGAACCGGCGTCGGTCGAATGCCGCCGCGCCGCTGCTGTCGCCCGACCCTTCCCCCACTGCCGTCCCCCCGGACCTGCACCATCGGCGAGCACGTCTCGCCACTCCCAGCGTTCCGCGAATTAGGGCCCGGGGCAAACCGCCACCCCACGCCGGGGCGCCGGCATCGGCGCCGGCGCCGGCGCCGGCGCGCTCAATCGGTGGGCAGGTGCTGGATCACCTCGGGCGGGAGGCTCTTGAACACGTCCTCGGGGATCTGGTCCTGGACGGCGTCCACCAACCGCTTGGACCGGGAGCGCAGGGACAGCATCTCGGTGTACTGCTGGTCGTCGCCCTTCAGCCCCGAGATGAGCGGGGAGTGGGCGATGAAGACGGCCCCGGTGAACATGACGAGGAGGGACAGGGCCTCCAGGGGGCCGTAGACCCCGCTGGTGCGCAGGTTGTCCCCGAACAGCCCGATGCCGATGGCCATCGAGGCCAGGGGGTCGACCAGCACGAGGGAGGTCTGGGAGGCGGCGATGGGCCCGGCGTGGAAGGCGTTCTGGGCCAGGAACACCGAGCCCAGGCCGCACAGGGCCAGGGCGTAGGTCTCCCAGTGGGAGAACATGTGGACCCAGTCGGTGGCCACGTAGTCGCCCACCTTCTTGATGAGGGCGGCGGTGAAGGCGAAGCCCACCGCCCCGGCCGCCCCGAACATGGCCGCCCGCCACCACCGGGGCCCGTGCAGGGCGGCCAGCACGGCCACCACCACCACCGCCCCGCAGGCCGAGCCGGCGACGATCCAGCCGAGGGTGGACGGGGAGAGGTTGCCGCCCCCCGGCTGGGCGAAGACGAGGAACCCGGCGAGGCCCCCGGCGGCGGCCAGGCAGCCGAGCCACTCCCGCAGCCCGATGCGGAACCGGAACCAGGTGGCCAGCAGCACCACGAGGAACAGCAGCTCGGTGGTGAGGATGGGCTGGACCTGGCTCAGGTCCCCGAGGTGCAGGGCCACGGCCTGCATGAGGAACGAGGCCACCATGAAGGCGAAGCCGAGCAGCCACACCCCGCGCCGGAGGGCGTGGGTGAGCAGGCTGAGCGTGAGCGTCGACTCCTCGGGGGCGTCCTCCACCCCCATGCGCTGGAGGAGGCTGGTCAGCGCGTTGGACAGGGCGGCGGCCAGGGCCAGGGCGTAGACCATCGGACCCCGACCTCAGATCCCGGTCACGGGGGGTTCCCCCCGGGACCGTCCGGCGGCAGCAGCTGCTCCATGAACTCGAGCCTGATCCCACCGGGGGCGTCGACGAAGGCGATCCGACGGGTGCCGAAGGCCCCTTCCACGGTCTCGGGTCCCCAGATCACGGTGTGGCCCTCCAACTGGGCGTCGAGGTCGTCGGTGAACAGCGCCGGATGGAGGAACCCCTCGTCGGGCAGGTCGACCTCGTCCTCGTAGATCGCCCGGGTGAACAGCGTGATCATCACCGGCCCGAGGTAGACGTCGGCCCGCTCGCCGTTCCGCCAGTGCATCCGGTCGCGCACCTCGGCCCCGGATGCCTCGTAGAACGCCACCGCCTCGTCGAGGTCGGCCACCTTCACCGCCAGGTTGGCCAGGCCGGTCACGGACACCATGTCTCCTTGCTGCCGCTCGCTTCAACCCCGGGCCGAGTCTATCGACCGACCGGATGCCGGCGAGCCGGGCACGACGGCGCTCTGCTGGCCGCGATGCTGGTCAGAGCGGTGACCGCCGCGCCGGTGCCGTTCAGGGAGCGACGAACACCGCCTTGGTCCGGACCATCTCCTCGATGCCGGCCCGGCCACCCTCGCGCCCGAACCCGCTCTGCTTGGTGCCGCCGAACGGCGCCGCCGGCGTGGCGCGTCCCGTCCCGTTGACGTGGACGGTCCCGGTCTCCAGCTCCCGGACGAACCGCTCGATGCGCCGGGGGTCGCGGGTGTGCAGGTAGGCGGCCAGTCCGAACGGGCTGTCGTTGGCCTTGGCCAGGACCTCGTCCTCGTCGCTGAACCGGAGGACGGCCAGCACGGGGCCGAAGACCTCGTGACGGGCCAGGTCACTGTGGTGGTCGACGTCGCCCAGCACGGTGGGGGCGACGAACCACCCGTGGCGCAGGTCCCCGCCCAGCCGGTGCCCTCCCGCCAGCAGCGTGGACCCGTCGGCGACGGCGGCGGTGACCACACCGAGGATCCGGGTCATCGCCGGCTCGGACACCACCGGCCCGACGGCGGTGGCCCCGTCGAGCGGATCGCCGACCGGGAGCGTCGAGAGCACGGCCAGCAGCCGGTCCACCACGTCGTCATAGACGTCGTCGTGCACGTACAGGCGGGTGGGCAGGGCGCACCCCTGACCGGACAGCAGGGCCGTGCCCAGGCGGGCGGCCACCGATGCCGCCACCTCGAGGTCGGCGTCGGGGAACACGATGTTCGGCGACTTGCCGCCGAGCTCGAGGGTCAGCGGCGTGAGGTTGACGGCGGCGGCGGCCATCAACAGCCGCCCGGTGGCGCTCCCGCCGGTGAAGCTGATCTTGCCCACGCCGGGGTGCGCCACCAGCGCCGAACCGGTGGCCGCGCCACCCACCACCACGTTCAGCACACCGGGGGGCAGCCCGGCCTCGAGGGCCAGCTCGGCGAAGCGCAGCGCACCGAAGGGCGACAGCTCGGGCGGCTTGGCCACCACCGCGTTCCCGGCGGCCAGCGCCGGTGCCGCCTTGTGGCCCATCCCCATCATCGAACCGTTCCACGGGGGGATGACCGCCACCACGCCGTAGGGCTCCAGGCGCACGTGGGCGGCACCGCGGCCCTGGGGGATCGGTTCGCCGTGGAGCTTGTCGCACCACTCGGCGTAGTACCGGACCCAACGGGCCGTGTAGTCCCCCGGACGCATGACCCCCACCGGGGTCCCGTTGTCGAGCGCAGCCAGCTCGGCCGCCTCGTCGGCGTGGCGATCGAGGAGGTCGGCCAGCCTGACCAGCACCGCCGCCCGTTCGGCCGGGTCGGCCGCCGCCCACGCCGGCTGGGCCGATCGGGCCGCGTCCACGGCGGCGTCGACGTCGCCCGGCCCGGCGAGGCCCACGTCGGCCTGCACCCGTCCGGTCGCCGCGTAGCGGTGGGCATAGGTGCCCGCACCGTCGCCCACCTGCCAGCGGTCACCGATCAGGTGCCCCTGGGCCGCCAGTCGCGACAGCGTCCCCGACGCCGCGGTCGACCTCAAGGGACCACGTACCCGCCGTCCACCGGCAGGGCCACCCCGAGGACGAACGACGCGGCGGGCGTGCACAGCCACACGGCGGCCTCGGCCACCTCGGAGGCCTCACCGATGCGCCCGATGGGGTGGAGCGCCTCGAGATGGGCACTGATCGACGGGTCCCGTCGGATGGCGTCGTCGACCATCGGGGTCCGGGCGGTACCGGGGCAGATCGCATTGACCCGGACGCCGCGGGACCCGTAGTCGAGGGCGGCCACCTTGGTCAGGCCGATCACCCCGTGCTTGGAGGCGGTGTACGCGGCCTGCTGCGGGTAGGCGACCAGGCCGACGCCCGAGGCGGTGTTGACGATGGCCCCTCCCCCCCGCTCCAGCATGACGGGGATCTCCGCCTTGAGGCAGTGGTAGACCCCGGTGAGCATGACGGCCAGGGTGCGGTCCCAGCCGTCGTCGGGGTAGTCGGCCAGCGGGGCCATGGGTGCGGCGACACCGGCGTTGTTGTGGGCACAGTCGAGGCCCCCGTAGGTGTCCACCGCGCACCGGACCATGGCGTGGACGTCCTCCCTCACACTCACGTCGGTGCGCACGAACGTGGCCCGGCCGCCGGCCTCCTCGATGGATCGGACGGTGTCGCGCCCACCGTCCTCGTCGATGTCGGCGACGACCACGCTCGCCCCCTCGCGGGCGAAGATCTGGGCCGAGGACCGCCCGATGCCCATCGCCGCCCCGGTGACGACGGCGACCTTCCCCTCGAGGGTTCCCATGCGACGTCACAGTAGTGGGGACGCCGTGCCGCTACGTTCTGGGGATGGGCCGGTTCGACGGGAGGGTGGCGCTGGTGTCCGGTGCCGCCCGGGGCATCGGGGCCGCCGTGTCGGGCCGGCTGGCCTCCGAGGGCGCCACGGTGGTCGGCTGCGACATCGACCCCGACATCGACACCGGCGGGGTGCCGGGCGGCCTGGTGTGCGACGTGCGGGACCCCCGTTCATGCGCGGCCGCGGTCGACCAGGTGCTCGCCGACCACGGCCGCCTCGACATCCTGGCCAACGTGGCCGGGATCGGAACGGCGAGCCTGATCGCCGACGTGGACCCCGAGGAATTCCGGCGGATCGTCGACGTCAACCTCACCGGCACCTTCCTGCTGTCCCAGGCGGCCCTGCCGGCCCTGCTCGACTCCAGGGGCACCATCGTCAACATGGGCTCGGTGGCCGGCCTGCGGGCCACCCCCTACAACGCCGCCTACTGCGCGTCCAAGGGCGGCGTCATCATGTTGACCAAGTCGATGGCCATCGAGCTGGCCAAGGCCGGCGTGCGGGTCAACGCCGTGTGCCCGGCGTCGGTCGCCACCGACTTCCTGGCCAACTTCGTGGTGCCCGAGGGGGCCGACCTCTCCCTGTTCGCCCGGGCGTCGTCGCCCATGGGACGGGTGATCCAACCGGCCGAGGTGGCCGCGGCCGTCGCCTACCTGGCCTCGGACGACGCCGCCACGGTGAGCGGGACCACCCTCGTCATCGACGGGGCCGCCACCGCCTGACGTCGGCGAGCGTGACCGTCTCGGTGTCGTGACCCGATCGCAGCACCCGGCCGGGCCGCTCGTCGGTGACGACCCCGGCCGTCACCACCTCACGTCCGGCGACGAAGACGTGGTCGACGCCCTGGGAGCCGGCGAACAGCCGCTCGCCGCCCCCGGGCAGGTCGCACCGGATCCCGACCGGATCCGTCCGGACCCGGTCGGGATCGAACACCACCAGGTCGGCGTACCAGCCGTCGGCGACCCTTCCCCGGTCCCGCAGTCCGCAGAGGCGGGCCGGTCGGTCGGTCATCATCTCGACCGCCTCCTCCAGGGCCAGGAGCCCCCGGTCCCGCACCACCTCGCCGAGCACGACCGTCGGGTAGTTGGCATGGCACAGGAGATCGAGGTGGGCGCCGGCGTCCGAGCCCCCGAGCACCACCCTCGGGTCCCGCCACACCGCGGTGCGGGCCCTCCACCCCTCGTCGGACCGACCGAGTGACGGCGTCAGCGAGGGCAGGACGAGGAAGAGCGTGAGCCCGTCGACCAGCACCACGTCGATGAGGACATCGACGACATCGGTGCCCCGGGCGACGGCGATCTCGCCCAGCGACCGGCCGGCCCACGGCGACGTCGGGTCGACCACCTCCATGAGGTTGAAATCGGCGAGGACGCCCACGGAGCGTCGGGCCGCCCGCTCCGCCCCGTCCCGCAGGGCGGCCCGCGTCCCGGGGTCGAGGACCGCCGAACGGCGGGCGGACGGGTCGAGGCCCAGAACGTCGCTCCAGCCGTCCAGGCCACCGAGAAGGTTCGTGGCCCGCATCCGCATCATGTCGGGCAATGCCAGCGCCACCACGTGCGCCCCGCGGGCGGCAGCCACGTCGGACGCCCCCAGCTGCTGCTCGTAGATCTCCTCGGAGGCCAGGCTGCCCAGCAGGTTCCAGTTGAGGGGCCGGTCGGCGGCCAGTGACATGTCGGCCATCAGTCCCATCCGGTCGGCGGGGATCGGGCCCACCGTCGGGATGAACTCGAGGGTGGTGCCGGCATGGTCGCGCACCGCACCGGCCAGGGCCACGAGCTCGTCGAAGGTCGCCGACCGGGACGGGACCGGCCGGTGGTCCCCGTCGAGGTGCCCCTCGCCCAGCGAGGACGAGAATCCGATCGCCCCCCCGGACAGCGACTCCCCGACCAGGCGGACCATGGCGGCGACCTCCTCGGCCGAGGCGTCGCCGCGGGTGGCGCGGTCGCCCATCACCGCCCGGCGCACCGTCGAGTGGCCGACGAGGAAGCCGGCGTTGACCGACAGACCCCGGTCGACCCGCTCGAGGTACTGGCCGAAGGGTCCCCAGTCCCACGGCCCACCTCCCTCGAGCGCCCCGAGGGGCATGCCCTCGACCACCGCCATCATGCGCTGCACGTAGGACGCGTCACCCGGCCCCAGCGGTGCCAGGGAGAAGCCGCAGTTGCCTCCGAGCACCGTGGTCACCCCGTGGAGCACCGAGGGCCCGGCCGTGGGGTCCCAGAGCAGCTGGGCGTCGTAGTGGGTGTGGAGATCGATGAACCCTGGACAGACGACCCGCCCCGAGACATCGAGGTGGCGCCGGGCGGCCTCGTCCACCGATCCGACGGCGACGATCCGACCGGACCGCACCCCGACGTCGGCCACGACGGGCGGTCCACCGGTCCCGTCGACGACCGTGCCGCCCCGCAGGGCCAGGTCCAGCACGTCAGCTTCCGGACAGGAGCTGGTCGACGGCCCCCTCCACCACGGTGCCGCGGAAGAACCCCGGATTGGTGCCGGTGTAGAAGCGGACCGGGTTCTCGAACACGAACTTCCTGAACTCGGAGGTGTCGATCCACCCGTTGTCGACCATCTCGTACGCCTCCTCCAGCACCTCGGTGACGTCCGGCACGTCCCAGTGGGCGATGTCCGAGCCCATCATGACCCGGAGCTCGGCACCGAACGGGTTGACCCGCGTGTTGAAGGCCATCGAGGTGAGCGGGTCGTCCGCCTCGCAGCCGAAGTAGAACCGGTCGCAGAACAGCGCCTTGATGTCCTCTGCCCGCTCGATGCCGCAGGCCGACCACTCGTCGATGGTGTCGTCGGACTCGACCGGTCGACGGATGAGCGACGGCGGCAGGCGGGGGGCGTCGGGGGCGAAGCGCACCATCATCTCGGCCATGACGGCGCGGTCGACGAGGGACGGGTCGAGGTGCTGGCGGAGCGCGGCGACGTTCCGTTTCTCCCAGTGGCCGACGAGGTCGCAGTAGAGGGCGGCGGCCCAGGCCACCCCGCCCTCCAGGAACACGAAGTTCATGCTCGGGAAACGGGCGGGCACCCCCCCGAGGAAGAGGGACTTGGCCAGTGACTGCTGGCCCTCGGCGAGCATCGAGAGGTGGTTGAACACGTAGCTGGAGATGGACCGGTAGGGAGTCATCCCGATGAACCCCGAGTGGAAGGCGATCGACACCCCGAGCTCGGCTGCCGTGGCCCACACCGGGTCGTAGTCGAACGCCGAGTCCACCCCGAACTGGTCCAGCCAGAACGCGTACCGGGACAGCTCGGGGTCGCGGCCGGCGAGGGCGCCGAACGGCCGTTGCACGTAGCCGGCGCACACGACGGCCTTGAATCCCAACTCGTGCACCGAGTACTCGAGCTCGGCCACCGCCTCCTCCGGGGTGTGCATGGGGATGGCGGCCACCGGGGTGAGCCGGTCGGACAGCGGAGCGAACGTCTCGGCGTTGGCCCGGTTGAGGGCGCGACAGGTTCCCCGCCGGTACCGTTCGTCCGCCGTGTGCAGGAACACCAGCCCCAGGCTCGGATAGACGACTCCGAAGTCGATCCCGATCTCGTCCAGCCGCTCGTAGAGCAGGCCGGGGAAGAGGGCCGTGGCGAGGTCGATGGTCCTGGCGGCCGGGGCGCTCCACCAGGGGCCCCGGGGTGTCCGGGTGTCGGCCCGCTCCGCCGCGGTCTGCTCGTGCCAGGTCCGGTCGGTGCCGCCGTCGGGGGGTACCATCCGGCGCAGCGAAGGGTGCTCGAGCGACAGGCCCTCCTGCTCGAGATAGGGCGCCAGCAGCGGCAGGTGTTCGGCCATGTGGCCGTCGATGTCGATGACCGGATGACCCAGGCGCCGGTGAATCTCGGGGGACGAGGCCATCTCGCCTAATATACGCTCATTACTCGCCGTTCCGGCAAGGGGGTCCATGGCCTACGACATCGTGATCCGGGGCGGCACCGTGGTCGACGGCTCGGGGCTCGGCTCGTTCCGGGCCGACGTCGGCATCGTGGGCGACCGCATCGCCTTCGTGGGGCCCATCCACGAACGGGGCACCACGGAGATCGACGCCGAGGGACACGCGGTCACCCCGGGCTTCATCGACGGCCACACCCACATGGACGCCCAGGTCTTCTGGGACGCCACCGGGTCGAGCTCGTGCTTCCACGGGGTCACGTCGGCCGTCATGGGCAACTGCGGGTTCACCCTCGCCCCGGTGCGCACCGCCCAGCGCTCACTGGTGGTCCGCAATCTCGAACGGGCCGAGGACATCGACCCGGCCGCCCTGGCTGCCGGCATCGACTGGTGCTTCGAGACGTTCCCCGAGTACCTCGACGCCGTCGACCGGCTGCCCAAGGGGATCAACTTCGCCGCCCAGGTCGGGCACTCGGCCCTGCGGACCTGGGCCATGGGCGAGCGGGCCTTCGAACAGGAGTCGACCGACGCCGACCTGGCGGCCATGAAGGGGCAGTTGGCCGCCTCCCTTCACGCCGGGGCCATCGGCTTGTCCACCTCGCGCACCCGCCACCACGAGACCTCGGACAACCGTCCGGTGGCGTCCCGCCTGGCCTCGTGGGAGGAGGTCGCCGAGCTGGTGGGCGTGATGGGCTCCGCCGGCACGGGCATCTTCGAGACGGCCGACGCCGCCATGTCCGACCCGGATCCGGAACGCCGCCGACAGGGCCTGGCGCGGATCCGCGACCTGGCGGTGCGCACGCAGGTGCCGATCACGTTCGGCCTGGTGGCCACCCGCGGGTCCGACTACCTCCTCGACTTCCTCGACGAGTCGGCGGAAGCCGGGGGCCGGCTCATCGCCCAGACCCACTGCCGGGGGATCTCGGTGCTGCTCTCGCTCAAGACGCGCCTCCCCTTCGACCTGCTGGACGAGTGGAGCGCCCTGCGCCGGCTCGAGCTGGGCGAGCAGCTCCGCGTCCTCGGCGACCCCGAGCTCCGGCGCCCGTTCGTCGATGCGGCCATCGGGGCCGACTACTCCGGCTGGGCGGGCGTGGGCGCCCAGGCCCGGCCCCCCGATTTCGAGGGCATCCGCGTCTACCGGCAGGGCCTCCCGCCGAACCCCTCGGTGGCCGACATCGGACGCCAGCGGAACCTCCACCCGGCGGAGGCCATGGTCGCCCTGTGCGTCGAGTCGGGCGGGGACCAGCTGTTCATCCAGCCGAGCCTCTACCCCCAGGACGAATCGGTGCTGCTCCGGGCGCTGCGCCACCCGAGGGCGGTGATGACCTTCTCGGACTCGGGCGCCCACCTGAGTCAGATCGCCGACTCCTCGATCCACACCCACCTGCTCGGCCACTGGGTCCGGGACCGCCGGGAGTTCACCCTGGAGGAGGCCGTGCGGATGGTCACCCTGGCGCCCGCGCTGGCCTGGGGACTCGCCGATCGGGGACTGCTCCGTGCCGGCATGGTCGCCGACATCAACGTGTTCGACCCGACCACGGTGGGCCCGGCGGTCCCGACCCTGGTCGACGACCTCCCCGCCGGCGGGCGGCGGTTGGAGCAGCGGTCCCACGGGTTCCGCGGCACGCTGGTCAACGGCCAGGTGACGCTCCGGGACGGCGATCCCACCGGGGCCACGCCGGGCCGTCTCCTCCGGCGGCGATCTGCGTGACGGACCGGCGACGCCGGCGATCTGGAGGGCGGGCGGGCGGCCCGGGCCGGCCGGCGGTCAGCGCATCCACAGGGTCCGGGCGGCCCGGGAGCGGATCAGCCACCGACCCTGCTCGTGGACCAGCTCGTCCACGTAGTCGATCCCGAGGGTGAGGTCGCTCGAGCCCGGGGCGCCGTCACCGAGCTGGAAGACGACGGCGTAGGCGTCCGAGGTGGCGCGGTCGGAGCCCTCCTCGTGGGTGATCAGTGGATCGCCCACCAGGTGCATGCTCACCGGGAACGCCCGGGGCGCCCGCATGGTGCCCAGCCACTCGTCGAGCGTCTGGGACCCTCGGGCGCCGGTGACGGTGGCATCGGGATGGAACAGGGCGGCCAGGGCGTCGACGTCCCGCCGGTCGACGGCCCGGGCGAACCGCTGCAACAGGGCCCTGATGTCATCGGTGGCGGTCACAGGACGGCGACGGGGTTGACCGGACAGCCGGTTCCGCGGGCGATGCGGAGCGGGGCCATCGTGAACAGGAACGTCCACCGGCCGACAGCGGCGCACCGCTGGGCCAGCGGTGCGAGCCGCATGTTGTCGATCAGGGGGAGGCCCATGGCGGTGATGCCGATCTGGTGGACGGGGAAGGGCCACCGGGGGGTCCCGACGAACGGCATCGGGTCGGAGATGCCGTCGCTGCCGAGCACGGCCACCTCGCGCTCCTGGATCCAGGGGAGGCACTCGGCGTGGAGCCCGGCGAAGCCGTCGAAGCCCTGCTTCGCCGCCTGACGGGCGGCACGGCCCCAGGCCACCAGGAGCACGTCACCCGCCCCCACCCGTACGCCCTCGGCTCGCTCGGCCGTCTCGAGGTCGTCGACCGTGACCACCTCGCCGGTGTCGAGGTAGGCGCTCCCGACGGCCCGGGGGATGTCGAGCAGCACCCCGCGGCCGACCACACCGTCGGCCATGGAGAGGACCGTGTTGGACGAGGCGCCGTCGCTGCGCACGTCGCTGGCCGGCCGGCCCCCGTACATCTGTCCCCGCACGAACATGTGGGAGAGGGCGTCGACGTGGGTGGTCAGGAGACCGTGCACGTCGAGGGAGAGGTGGTCGCGCGCCGCCTCGTACCCGGGGATGCCCTGGGAATCGCGTGCGTCCCCCGACGCCAGCATGTGGTGCTGCACCGGGTACGGGTGCTCCGGTCGGGGCTCGGTGGCGAGGTTGTGGGCGAGGCTCACCGACTCGCCGCTGACCACCGTGGCCACCGCACGCGCCCGTCGGGCGTCCGTCAGGTGGTTGAGGGTCCCCCGCTCGTCGCCTTCCCCCCAGCGGCCCCAGTTCTTCAGCGACTCGTACATGGCGTCGAGCTCGTCGGTGGTCGGGACCCGGTCGCTGCTCCCCATGGTCGACAGCTTGTCAGTTGCCGGGGTGGGTGGCGGTCATCGCCCCGACCACCATGTCGATGAGGTTGTCCACGAAGCGGTCGTCGGACAGCACGTCGTCGGTCCGGCCGGCATCCCCCCGGTCGAGGAGCCGGGCCCGGTCGGCGGCGGCCCGCCCGATGAAGGCGATGCAGATCTCCCGGCGCACCCGCCACAGGTCGGGCGGCACCTCCGGGCAGCGCTCCTCCAGGAGCTCCCAGGCGGTGTGCCCGTCGGTCTGGGAGAGGAGGCGGCGGATGTCGGGGGTCGTCCGGTCGATGGCCCCGGCCATCTCGGACCCGATCTGCAGATAGGCACGCTCACGCCAGCCGCGCTGGGCGAACTCGGTGATCGGGCGGACGACGGCCTCGGCCGCCGCCCGGACGTCACCGGCCGGCCGCGACCTGGCCCGCTCCAGCAGCTCGTGGCGACGGGCGGCGATGACCGGGACGTGGCGGGACAGCAGCGCCACCAGGACGTCGTCGCGACTGCCGAAGTGGTAGTGGACGGCCGAGGCGTTGCGCTGGTCGGCGGCCCGCACGATCTCGGCCAGCGACACGTTGTCGATGCCCCGTTCGGCATACAGCCGTGCCGCCGCGTCCAGCAACCGGTCCGGCGTGGAGGTCGGAACGGCCACCGCTCAGGGCCACCCGGGGAGAAGTCCGAGCTCCCGGCAGAGGGGCTGGGCCTCCACCCACTGACCGCTGCGCTCACGCGCCTCGGGTGCCGTCACCAGCCAGGCGGCCACCGCACCCACCACGTCGGCCGGCGCCCCGGCCGAGGCATCGAACCCGAATCCGCCCATGTCGATGGCGATCCGCTCGGTGGCGATGAAGCCGGGGCTGAGGTTGTAGGCCAGTATCCCCCTGCCGCCGAGCTCGACGGCCAGCATGCCCGCCAGCCGGTGCAGCGCCCCCTTGGACATGCCGTACCCGAGGCCCCAGCCGCCGCTCCCGGCCGGCTTCGACGGATCGGTGGCCCCCGAGGTCGACGCCAGGTTGATGATCACGCCGGAGCCCCGCGCCACCATCGACGGGAGCACCTGCTTGGTCAGGATGACCGGGGCCATCACGTTGGCCTCGAGGTGGCGGTCGATCAACTCCACCCCGGTGTCGAGGATCGGGTCCATGTGACCCGGCCCGACGTAGCGGCCGTTGTTGACCAGCACGTCGATCCGGCCCCACCGCTCCATGACGGTGGCGACCGCCGAACCGAGCGAGGTCCGGTCCAACAGGTCGAGGTACACGGCCAGGGCCCTCGACCCGCACGCCTCCACCAGCCCGGCCGTGGTGTCGAGCGAACCGGGCAGCGCGGTGGTGTCGGACGAGGCGACCGTCGACGAGTGCTCGCGCCGCTCGCCCTCGCGCCGGGTCCGGGCGCCGATGGCCACATCGAGTCCGGCCTGGGCCAGATGCACGGCGATCGCCTTCCCGATCCCCCGGCTCGCCCCGGTCACCAGCGCCACCCGCCGCCCGGTCATCCTCGGCTTCCCGACGACGGGGGCGGAGGGGTGGCGACCGGTCCGGACAGGAACCGGAACACCTCGGGCAGGCTCGTGCGGTCCTGGGCCACGAAGGCGTGGCCACCGTCATAGACGTGCAGCTCGGCATGCTCGATGCGCGAGGCGATCGCCCTGCTGTTGCCGGGAGGGGCGATGCCGTCGTAGTGACCGCAGGCCACGAAGGTGGGGCACGTGATCGCACCCAGGCGGTCCCAGACGTCGTGGTGGCGCCGGGCCTCGAACTGCTCGGCCGCGCCGCGCCGCGACTCGGCGCCGGCTCCGTCGGCCCTGGCGGCGAGCATCTCGCAGAGGGCCCGGTCGTCCGGGTGGGCCGCCAGCCATTCGTCGTCGAAGCGGGTGTCGAGCAATCGGCGGGCGACCCGGTCGCGGTCGGCCCGGTCCAGCTCCTCGAGCTCGTGGAGTGGATAGGACGAACCCCCGGCTCCCCCCGCCGAGGTGCACAGCAGGGCGAGCCGCTCGACGCGGTCGGGCGCGGTCACCGCCACCTCCTGGGCCACCATCCCCCCGAAGCTGAGCCCGCAGACGCGGGCCGAGCCCCACCCGACGGCGTCCACCACCGTCAGCACGTCCGACGCGCAGGTGGCCATGTCGTACGGCCCGCCGGTCGGGCCGCTGCGACCCATGCCCCGGTAGTCGGCAACGAGGAGTTGGAAGCGGGCGCCGAACAGGTCGAGGAGAAGGCGGGATCCCTCGACGGTGGAGCCGGACCCGAGGAGGAACAGCAGGCGAGGGCCGTCCCCCGTGCACTCGTAGTAGAGCTCGGTGTCGTCGGTGGTCACGATGGGCATGGCGGCCTCGCTTGGGGCTCGGGCACTGCTCGGAGCCTCGTGAGTATGGCATGGGCCTCCGACGGGCGGCCTCTCGTCCGGGCGGCGGTTCGAGCCGCTGGTTTGAGGCGGCCCGTGCAGGGTACGCGCCCTACGAGCAGACCCCATCCCGGGGACGACGACAGGAGCGGCGAACCATGGACGAGCGCACGGAGCCCGATGACTCCACGCTGGAGGCAGAGCACAGCGAGGAGGGCCGGACCCACGTGGCGGACCGACCGCCCACCTCGGAGGAGGAGGCGGCCGCCGACGAGCAGCAGTCTCAGGCCGGTGCGGAGGAGCTCCGGCGCGTGGCCGAGCACTACGAGGAGATGAACCGGATCGGTGCCAACGTGAAGGGCGAGGGTCGGATCCCCTGACGGGGCGGTGCGGCGGCGCCTCGAGGGCGGGTCGCGCCGGCATGGCTCCGGGTGCGGGTGCGGGTGCGGCGGCGCCGACACCGACGGCGGCGGCCGGGAGGGTCGTTGCGGGAGCGCCGGCCGATTGGTTTTGAAAATAACGTTCGGAAGGTATGCAGCCGGTGGGCCCCCCGGGCCGGGTCCGGGCTGACCTCCGGGTCAGGCGAGCAGGGCCGCGTGGGGCACTGCGCACGCCATCCGCTTGATCGCCGCCAACGTGCCGGCGTCCTTGGCCGCATTGGCACGCGCGAGTTCGAGCGCGGCGGGCAGCAGTTCGTCTTCAGCGAAGGAGCACCCGACGATGCCCAGGGCGGCGGCGTCCTTGCCCCCGTAGCGCCGCCCCGTGGTCATGGCCTCGAAGGCCACCGAGGAGGAGAGGCGCGACTGGATGAGGGTCGCCATACCCGGGGTGAAGGACATCCGGATGTCGATCTCGGGAAGGCAGAAGAAGCCCCGGTCGGCGCGCATCACCCGGGCGTCGTGCGCCAGGGCGAACATGGCCCCCGCTGCGAAGCAGTGCCCCTGGACAGCGGCGATCGTCGGCACCGGCAGGACCAGCAGCCGGGCCAGCAGGGTCTGCACATCGGCCAGGAACTCCGAGAGCTGGTCGCCGTGGGCGCCCAACCAGTCGAGGTCGAGCCCGTTGTGCCAGATCTTGCCCGTGGCGACCGTGACGAGGCCACGGGGCTCCGGCGCCGCCTCGACCTGGTCCAGGAGGTCGTGGATGCGGGAGATCGACTCGGGATTGAATCGGTGGTCCCCTTCGCCGAGGTCGAGGAGGAACAGTTCGCCGTCACGCCGGAGTTCGATCACCGGCCCAGGTTCGCGCATCGGCGCACGGGTATCCATCCGAAAAGGAGGTTCCTGACGACCCGTCACAGCCAAAACCCCTGGTGGGGTGGGGTCCCGTTTGTCTATTGCCGCCCCGGCGGCTAAATTTTGCAACCATTGTGTTTCACGCCCGGTTCACACCGATGGCGGGATCTCATCCGAGAACGCACATTCGCCGGCTCATCGTCCTCGCGACCGCGCTCCTCTCGACTCTCGTCGCCACCACCGTCGTCACGGTGGGGCGCGCCCCCGACCGGCGGGAGCCGACCAGGTCTCGAACCTCAAACAGCAGGCCACAAGCATCGCCCAGAAGCTCCTCGAGGAGCAGCTCCAGGTCGGCGCCTACCAACAGCAGTACTCCGTGGCGTCCGCCAGGACCGCCGTCGACGCCCGGTCCATCGCCCAGATCGGACAGCAGATCAAGGGCGACGAACAGCAGATCACGGCCCGGACCGCCCTGGTCCGCACCCAGGCAATCCGCTCCTACATGGACTACGGCACCGGGACGTCGAGCACGGACTCGGCGCTGTTCAGCGGCAACGAGGAGGCGGCCCAGGCGGCCAGCGAGTACTCCTCCATCGCCGTCGGCAACATCACGACCGCGCTCGACCAACTGCGATCCGCCCGCCACACGCTGGAGGCCCAGCAGACGGCCCTGCGCCAGCAGGAGCAGCAGAACCAGGTGGACCTGAACCACCAGGCCACCTACCTGAGCCAGGCCAACGGGACCGAGCAGCAGTTGACGTCCCTCAACTCCCAGGTGACCGGCCAGCTCGCCGCCGCGGTGGCCCAGCAGGCGGGGGCCCGAGCCGCCGCTGCGGCCGCCGCCGTCGCTGCCGCGCAGAAGGCCGCCCCGCCGGCGCCGGCGTCGCACTCCGGGAACGCTTCACCGTCGATCCCGCCGGCCACGTCGGGATCCTCCACCGGCGCGTCGTCGCAGCCCACCGCGGCCACGTCGGTGGCCCCGACGTCTGCGGCCCCGTCGACCGGCGTTGCTGATCCCGCCCTCAACTCCTTCCTGCAGTGCGTCGTCCAGGCCGAGTCCGGCGGCGACTACGGCGCCGTATCGCCCAACGGGCTCTACATGGGTGCCTTCCAGTTCAGCCAGTCGACGTGGAACACGGCGGCCCAGGCCGCCGGGCTGCCCAGCCTGGTCGGCGTGCCGCCGAACACGGCATCCAAGCCGGACCAGGACGCAGTCGCCGTGGCGCTGTTCGCGCTCGACGGGGAGCAGCCGTGGCTGGGAGACCGCTGCAGCGCGTAGGCGATGAGGGAGGCGGCCGGCCCCACCCCGGTGGCGCCGGGCCGGCGGCGAAGCCGGGGAGCCCACGAGGGGGCGGACAGCATCCGGACGGACCGGCTACCCGCCGAGGAAGCCGACCACTGCCGAGGCCGCCCTCCCGCCGCTGAACATCGCACCCTGGATCGAGGCGGTGTCGCGGTGGTCCCCGCAGACGAAGACGCCGCCGCCGAGGTCGACCGCCTGCTTCGGCCCGAACGGCGGGGACTGTCGGGGCTGTCCGTGGGGGATGACGTCGGTGCGCAGGTGCTCCCAGTCCCCCACCGAGGAATCGAACCAACCGGCCAGCTGGCGCCGCACCTGGTGGACGATCGATCCGGCGTCCGGCACGACGCCCGGAACGGCGGCGGCGATCAGCGAACGCCCCGAGGGCGCATACGACGGGGACACCTCGCTCATCACCGCCACGTTCTTCGCCGGACCGCCGGCTCCGCCGGCGTCGCCGGCGAGGAGAAGCCACGGCCCCTTCACCGGCGCCACCGTCGAGCTGAACCAACAGCAGGTCGCCGCACGCGAGCCCGGGTCCGGCACCCGGTCACCGAGCAGCCGGTGGGCCGTCGGGCCGTCGGTGGCGACCACCACCGCCCTGGCACCGAGGCGCTCCCCGTCATCGAGAACCACACCCGAGCCACCGACCCCGGTCACCGGGGCGGCGAGCCGGACCGCGCCCGCCGGCAGTGCCGCCGCCAGCTGGGCCGGGACGGCACCCATGCCCCGGGCGGGAACCCCGGTCGGACCCGTGGCCAGCATGCGCAGGATCACGTCGAACCGGCGGCTGGACACCTGCAGTTCGGGGTCCAACTGGATCCCGGCAAACAGGGGGCGCCAGAACGACTCGACCATCCGACCGGTGAACCCGGCGTCGGCCAGGCGCTCGGAGGTCGTGCGGTCCGGCCGGCGGAGCAGGTCCCCGACCGGGTGGGCCCGGACGTCGACGACCATGCGGGCCAGCCGCAGCTTGTCGGCCACCGTGCCGATCGGCGCACCCAGCGTCGCCGGCAGATCCAGCGGCCGGCGAAGCGGGTCGGCAACCCGATGGAAGCTGTCATCGCGCCGGATCAGCGCGCCGGGCTCGAACCGACGGAGGGCGAGGGCGTCGAGGTCGAGGCGCCGCTGTACCTCCGGATACGCGGTGAGCAGGATCTGGAACCCCCGATCGAGGAGGAAGCCGTCGACGCTGTCCGTGCGGACCCGCCCTCCGATGCCGTCGGAAGCCTCGACCACCAGGCAGTCGATCCCGGCACGCGTCAGGTCGAGCGCACAGGTGAGGCCGGCCAGGCCCGCACCCACCACGACGACATCGGTCACCGGCTGGACCCGGGGACGGTCACCGGAGTCGGCAGCCTCCGCCGCCGGCGCACACCTCGCACTCGGACGCCTCACCGGCGACGTGGGCCAGGCAGCGGTCGACCCGCTCGCCCACGATGGCGAGCAGTTGCGGGTGGGGACCGAGGGGCGCCGCCACCAGGTGGCGGACTCCCGGGTGCCGGGATGCCGCCGCCCCGGCGAGGGCAGGGATGTCGACCGCCCAATGGTTGCCCGGCCACAGGAAGTACGGGGCGATCACCACCGTCGTCGCTCCGGCGGCCACGCAGGCATCGAAGGCCGTGGCGATGGACGGCTCGGCCAGCTCCATGTGGGCGGCCTCGACGACCGGGAAAGGCACTGTCTCGGCCCACGTCCCGACGAACGCCTCGTGGCGCTGGTTGGCCTCGACACGGCGGGAACCGTGATCGACGACGATCACGCCGATCACGCCCGCGCCCGCTGCGCCCGGCTCGTCGGCGCCGGTGAGTGGGGGGAGTCGGGCCACCCGAGGAGACTACGCGCCTCTCTGGCGGGGACGACCGGGGGGACCGACCTGGTCCGGTCGACCGACCCCGGTGGCCGACCCGGTTGACAGGGAAACTACTATGCGCACATAGTATTCTCCATGCGAACGGCGGGCGGCAGGCGGTGAGGGCGTGGCTCGGCGTCGCCTCACGCGACCATGTGCGCCGGGGGGTCGAACTGGGCATCGCCCAGATAGGTCACGGCCGGCGCGCCGGCCTGGCGCGGATGCACCCGCAGGACTGGATCGTCTACTACTCGCCCCGGGCCACCCTCGGGGACAAGGAGCCGCTGCAGGCGTTCACGGCGATCGGCCAGATCGTCGACGACGAGATCTGGCAGGCCGACGAAGGCGACTTCAGACCGTGGCGGCGGCGGGTCGACTACCTCGCCGGGGCGGTGGAGACCTCCGTCCGGCCGTTGACGGCCACCCTGGAGCTGACCCGCCGTCCGAACTGGGGATACCAGCTTCGGCGCAGCCTCGTCGAGCTCTCTCCCGAGGACCTCGCGGCCATACGCCAGGCCATGGTGGGCCGGTGACCCCGGGTCGGGGCCTCGAGAGCGAGTTCCACACGGCCGACGAGAGCCCGGGGTTCCTGCTGTGGCAGGTCACCAACCGGTGGCAGGCGTCACAGCGGGCGGCACTGCGGCCACTGGGACTCACGCACGTCCAGTTCGTGCTGCTGGCCTCGCTCGCCTGGCTGCGCACGGACGGCCCACTCAACCAGCGCATCCTGTCCGAGCATGCAGGCACCGACCCCATGATGACCTCACAGGTGCTCCGGTCGCTCGAGGGACGCGGCCTCGTCGAGCGCACCACGGATCCCGACGACCGTCGGGCGAGGAAGGTGGCCGTGACCGCCCGGGGGCGGGACCTGGCCAACCGCGCCAACCTGGTGGTGGAGGCGTGCGACCGGTCCTTCTTCGGGCCCATCGGCGACCGGGCCCCCTTGGTCGAGCAGCTGGTCCTGCTGCGGGCCCGCCCACCCGGGCCTGACGGGTAGGCCCCGCACAGTCGGCCCCACCAGCAACGACAGCCCACCGGTGGCACCCACGCCGGTCCACGGTCCCCGGGAGGGCCCGGGGGATGCCCCGTCCCGACCCCTCCGGAATCTACCGGGCGGTGATGTACTCCATGAGCTCGTTCCGATCCTTCTCGAGCTCCCCGATCCGGCTCTTGACGACGTCGCCGATGCTGATGATGCCGCACAGGAACGCGCCCTCGACCACCGGGACGTGGCGGATCCGCTGCTCGGTCATGAGGTTCATGATCCTCTCCACGTCGTCCACCGGCGAGCACACGTGCACGGAGGTCGACATGATCGAGGCCACCGCCTCCCCGAGGAGGTCCGTGTGGAGCTCGCTCAGCCGTTGCACGATGTCCCGCTCCGAGATGATGCCGTCGATGGTGCGGCGGTCCGGCGAGACGACGAGCGCCCCCACCCGGTGACGGGCGAGGTCGGCCACGGCGGCGCCGACCGTGGCATCGCCCCTGATCGTGGCGACGGCGTAGCCCTTCACTCCCAGCAGGTCCGAAACAAGCATGGACTATTCCCTTCCCAGAGTCTCCTCTGCACTGTTCCCCCCGCCGCTGAGGCGCCCGGACCCCCAGTCTCGCGCCGCGTCCCCCCAAAGGAAACACCCCGGGGCAAGTTGCAATGAAGTTGACTCCTGGGCAGGGGCCCGACGTCACGCCCGGACCGCGGACGGCGTCGTCCACCCGACGCCGCCGGCTCACCGGGGTTCCAGCGGGACCTCCCAGACGAGCTCGGCTCCGCCCTCCCGCCCGGCCGACAGGGTCATCGACCCACCGAGGGCGGCGGCCCGCCCGGCCATGTTGGCCAGCCCCCGGCCCCGCTGCTCCGGCCCGTCCGCCTCCATCTCGGGGCCGGACCCGTCGTCGGTGACCCGCAGCCGGACCTCGTCCCCGACCGACAGCTCGACCTCGGCGTGCCCGGCCCCGGAGTGGCGGACCACGTTCGAGAGGGCCTCCCGCAGTGTGGGCAGCAGCTGGGTGGCGATCGCCGGGGTCACCTGGCGGTCGACGGCACCCACGAACCGGACCTCGGGCTCGGAGCCCAGGCTCTCGGCCGCCTCCGCACAGACACGGAGCACCTGGCTCCGGATAGCCCCGTTGGCCACCGACGGGGGCTCGAGGGCGAAGATCGTGGTGCGGACCTCGCGGATCGTGTCGTCGAGGCTGGACACGGCCTCCTCGAGGCGGCCGCGGACGCCGGGGTCGGCGATCCCGGGGATCACCGACTGGAGGGACAGCCCGGTGGCGAACAGGCGCTGGATCACCGAGTCGTGGAGGTCCCGGGCGATGCGCTCGCGTTCTTCGGCCAGGCGCAGCGCACCCAGCCTGAGCTGCATGTGGGAGTTGTTGACGGCGATGCCGGCGGCGGCGGCGAGGGCGACGACGAGTGATTCGTCCTCGGCGGAGAATCCGGCGGCCCCCTGCTTGTCGGTGAGGTAGAGGTTCCCGAAGACCTCGCCGCGCACGGCCAGCGGCACGCCGAGGAACGACCGCATCGGAGGATGGCCGGGCGGGAAGCCGCAGGCGTCCGGGTGCGCCGTCAGGTCGGCCGAGCGGAGCGGCCTCGGGTCGAGGATCAACACGCCGAGGATGCCCTCGCCGACCGGGGGGTCGCCGATCTTCTCGACGACGGCCTCCTCCATGCCGACGTGGATGAAGTCCGACAGTCCCGACCCGTCGGGGTCGATGACGCCGAGCGCCCCGTACCTGGCGCCGGTGAGCCTGCAGGCGGCCTCGGTGATCCGTCGCAGGATCTTCGGGAGGTCGAGGTCGGACTCGATGGACAGCACGGCGTCGAGCAGCGCCTGCATCTGTTCGGGGTCCCGAATGGCGTGGTGCGGCACCGGATCATCCTCCCATCCCGCCACCCACGCCCCGGCCACGTGCGCCCCGCCACGTGCGCCCTGCCCAGCCACCACGCACACCCCGCCCAGCCAGGTCGGCCAGACTGGCACGATGCCGATCCGGGTCTTCCTCCTCGACGACCACCAGATCGTGCGTGAGGGCGTGCGCCTGCTGCTCGAGGCGGACGGGGACCTGATCGTGGTGGGCGAGTCCTCCACCGCCGGCGAGACGCTGGACCTCATCGCCCGGGCCCGGCCGGATGTGGCCGTCCTCGACGTCCGCCTCCCCGACGGGGACGGGATCAGCGTGTGCCGCGAGATCCGCTCCCTCCACCCCGAGGTGGCCTGCCTCATGCTGACGTCCTTCGCCGACGACGAGGCCTTGGCCCAGGCGGTCATGGCCGGGGCCTCGGGCTACGTGCTCAAGCAGATTCACGGCAACGAGCTGGTGGCGTCGATCCGTGCCGTGGCCGGTGGGCACACCCTGATCGACCGGGCCACCACCGAGCGGGTGCTCCGCGGCCTGCAACGATTGAACCAGGAGCGGGCGGGACTGGATCGTCTCACCGCCCGGGAGCGCCAGATCCTCGAGCTGATCGCCGCCGGCCGGACGAACCGCGAGATCGGGGACGAGCTGTACCTGGCCGAAAAGACGGTCAAGAACTATGTGTCGAACATGCTGGCCAAGCTGGGAATGGGCCGACGGTCCGAGGCCGCGGCCTACGCCGCACGCCTGTCCGAGCGTCGGACCCGACCGGAGCACGGCAGTCCCTGAAGCGGTCCTTCCCGCTCTCCCACCGTCCGACGGGCCGCTGACCCGGCACATCGCCGGTCCGTCGGAGACGAGAACACCCACTTTCACGTCGTTCGTCTCTACGATGTCCGGAATGCAGACGGGTCGACAGCCAGCGCAGCCGACGGGCCCCGGCCCCGGACCTCACGGGGGGCGGAGCTGGGTGCGGCGGGCCGAGGGCGACCGACGGGCGTCGGCTCGCCTGCGCCTGCTGGAGGGAGAGGGGGTCATCGTGCTCAGCGACCGGCGGGCGCCGGGCATGCGGGAGGGCATCAACAGGATCGCCGTCTCGTCGGCGGGGGTCTTCGTCATCGATGCCAAGCACGTCAGGGGCCTCGTCCACACCCGGCGGTCCGGGCCCATCTCCAACCTCGGGCCCGACGAGCTCCACGTGGGCCGGAAGGACTGCACCCCGTCCGTCGACCTGGTCGGCCAGCACATGGAGGCGGTCCGGGCTGCGCTCGAGTCCGTGCCCGGGGGCACGGACATCCCGGTGCACGCCATGCTCTGCCTGACCCGGGCGGAATGGGGCTTCGCGTCGCCCGTCGAGATCAGGAACGTCTGCGTGGCGTGGCCGCAGCTCATCGCCGGAAGGCTCCGGGTCCCGGGCTCTGTCGACTCACCCACCGTGCAGCAGGTGTCGACGGCCATTGCCGAACTCCTGCCCACCACCTGAGCACCACCATCTGAGGGCCGCCGTCTGAGGGCCGCCGTCTGAGGGCCGCCGTCTGAGGGCACTGCCCGGAACCACCGGCCTCCTGGCCCCGGGAGCGCACGTGGTGCGTGTAACGCCCGCCCGTCGGAGCACGCCTCCCGCCGGGGCCGGCCGTTCACACAGCTCTCTCATGCCCGACATCAAGTCGAAACATGAGGCCCCTACCGTGGGTCAGGATCAACACAAAAGGGGGTGACGCACACCCATGGCCACCATCACGGACGCGAACCTCTCCGCCGCCGACGACCATCCCCTGCCCGACCCGGCCCTCGTGCATCCCCATGTGATCGTCCTGTTCGGCGCCACCGGGGACCTGGCGCGCCGGAAGCTGCTCCCGGGCCTGCTGCGACTGTCCCACTCGGGGCTGCTGCCCGAGTGCCAGATCGTGGGTACCTCACTCGAGGACTTCGACGATCTCGAGTTCCATGCCTTCGCCCTCAAGGCGTGCGAGGAGTTCGCCCGGGGGGACATCGTCGAGGACCACTGGAGGACGTTCTGCGACCGGCTCCGCTACGTGCCCCAGGGCCAGGGGGCGGTCGGTCTGGCCGATGCCGTGTCGCGGGCCGAGATGCTCCTCAGCAGGGAGAACCGGAGGCTCCACTACCTGAGCATCCCTCCCTCGGCGGCGAAGTCCGTCGTCCAGACCCTGGGTGAGGCGGGGCTGGTGGCCCGGTCGCGCATCATCATGGAGAAGCCGTTCGGCACCGACCTCGCCACGGCCAAGTCGCTCAACGACGCCGTCCACGCCATCTTCGCCCCCGAACAGGTCTATCGGATCGACCATTTCCTGGGGAAGGAGGCCGCTCAGAACATCCTGGCGTTCCGCTTCGCCAACGGCCTGTTCGAGCCCATCTGGAACCGCGGCCACATCGACCACGTGCAGATCGACGTCCCCGAGACCCTCTCGGTCGACTCGCGCGCCAGCTTCTACGAGGACACCGGGGCGTTCCGTGACATGGTCGTCACCCACCTGTTCCAGGTGCTGGCGTTCATGGCCATGGAGCCACCCACCTCGCTCGACCCCCGCTCGATCAGCGAGGAGAAGAACAAGGTGTTCCGGTCGATGCTCCCCATCGACGTCTCCCAGGTCGTGCGGGGGCAGTACGAGGGGTACCGGGCGATCCCCGGCGTCCCGGACGACTCGCAGGCGGAGACGTTCATCGCCCTCAAGTGCGAGATCGACAACTGGCGGTGGGCCGGGGTGCCGTTCTACCTGCGCACCGGCAAGCACCTGGCCCAGGGGGCCCGGATCATCTCGATCGCCTTCCGCGAACCGCCGAAGAGCATGTTCCCCTCCGACTCGGGGATGGGCGCCCACGGACCGGACCATCTCACCTTCGACCTGGCCGACTCGTCCAAGCTGTCACTGTCCTTCTACGGGAAGCGCCCGGGCCCGGGCATGCAGCTGGACAAGCTCAGCCTCCAGTTCGCCCTGCACGAGACCGGACAGGAGACCGACGTCCTGGAGGCGTACGAACGGCTCATCCACGACGCCATGAGCGGGGACCACACGCTGTTCACCGCGGCCGACGACATCGAGCGCCTGTGGGAGCTGTCGGCGCCACTGCTCGAGCGGCCGCCGGGGGTGGAGTTCTACCCGGCCGGGTCGTGGGGCCCTCCCGGCATCCACGAGCTCATCGCCCCGAGGGCCTGGCGGCTGCCCTTCGAGCGGGGCTGGCGACAGCCCGACTGATCCGGCCTCGGCCCGCCGGCGCCCGGCCGGAGGAGTGGGCGCCGATCGTCACACCACAGCCGACGGGTCGTCCACCACCCGCCAGCAGTACCAGGCCACGACGGTCCGGTAGGGCCGGAACGGCTCGCCCAGCTCCAGCAGCGCCTTGGGGGACGGGATCTCCTCCAGGCCCCACGCCCGGGCGAAGCCGGCCCGGACGCCGTAGTCGCCCACCGGCCAGACGTCGAGGCGGCCGAGCGCCCCGATCAGGAACATGTGGGCGGTCCACGGACCGATGCCCCGCACCTGGGTGAGGTGCTCGACGACCTCGTCGTCGGTCAGACGGCCGATCCGGTCGAGCCGGACCCGGCCGTCCAGGACCCGCTCGGCCAGGTCCGAGATGGAGGCGGCCTTGGCGGCACTCAGGCCGCAGGACGCCAGTCGCTCCGGTGACAGGGCGAGGACCGAGCCCGGGGTGACGCTCCCGCCGAGGGCGTCCACGAACCGACCGTGGATGGACGCGGCCGCCTTGCCCGCCAGCTGCTGGTAGACGATCGTCTCGGCCAGATCACCGAACCGCTGCGAGGTCCGGACGGGCCGGCGGCGGGGTGGTGGTCCGTGCCGATCGATGAGCTCATCGAGCACCTCGTCCCGTTCCATGAGCGAGGCCGCGGCGTCGGTGAGTGCGGGCCTCGTCACGGGCACGATGATGCCACCGGGACCGGCCGGCTGTCACCGTCGGACCCCCGTCGGGAGGGGTGGACCGGATCCCGTTAGGCTTCACCCCGCGGCCGGCTCCGAGGGCGGAGGGCGGCTCGCCGAGCTCGGACTGGCCGTCTCCGCCCGACAGGAGCGACATGAGTCTGCACGGAAAAGTGGCCGTCGTGACCGGCGGCAACACCGGCATCGGCAAGGCGGTGGTGTTGGCCCTGGCCAAGGAGGGCGCCGACATCGTCATCGATTACATCGCCGACGAGGACGCCGAGGTGCTCCTCGAGGCCGAGGTGAAGGGCCTGGGCGACAAGGTCGTCGGCGTGAAGGCCGATGTCAGCAAGATCGACGACCTCCGGACCCTCGTGACCACTGCGGTGAGCACGTTCGGGCGTCTCGACATCATGGTGAACAACGCCGGGATCGAGACGAGGACCTCGATCCTCGACACCACCGAGGAGCAGTACGCCAAGGTGCTCGACATCAACCTGAAGAGCGCGTTCTTCGGCACCCAGCTCGCCGCCCTCCAGATGATCGCCCAGGGGGGCGGGGGACGGATCATCAACATGACCTCGGTTCACGAGGACTGGCCCATGCCCGGCAACACCCCCTACTGCCTGTCCAAGGGCGGGATGCGGATGCTCACCCGCACGGCGGGGGTCGAGCTCGCCCCCCACGGGATCCTGGTGGTCGGGGTCGGACCGGGTGCGGTGGACACTCCGATCAACAAGGCCACCGTCGCCGACCCGGCGCTGCTGAAGAAGCTGGACGCCGCCATCCCGATCGGCCGGCTCGCCGAGCCCGAAGAGATCGCCAACGTCGTCGCCTTCCTGGCCGGTGACGGTGCCAGCTACCTGGCCGCCACCACCATCTTCGCCGACGGGGGCCTGATGCAGAGCAGCCCCGGACTCTGACCCCTGCGGGAGTCGGGGCGCCGCGACTCCCGTCCGATCTGACCGAACCGAACCGACGACTATGGAGGCTGATGTGGACGGCAACGTGGTATCCGTGGAGCGGGTCATCCCCGCATCCCCCGAGGCGATCTTCGACGTGATCGCCGACGCCTCCCGACATCCGGAGATCGACGGGTCCGGGACGGTCAAGGGTGCCAAAGACGGCAACCCGCAGCGGTTGGAGCTCGGATCGACATTCGGGATGTCCATGCGCCAGGGCATCAGCTACCCGATGGTCAGCACCGTCATCGAGTTCGACAAGGACAAGCGGTTGGCCTGGCAGTCGGTCCCGCCGGGCTTCCTGGGCAAGTTCCTCGGTGGGCGCATCTGGCGCTACGAGCTCGAGCCGGCCGGCGACGGCACCCTGGTCCGCGAGAGCTGGGACATCTCCCAGGACCACCAGCGGTCCTTCCTCAAGAAGGGCAAGTTGGCCGAGACCACCCGGTCGAACATGGAGAAGACCCTGGAGCGCCTCGAGGAGGTCACCTCCGAGCGGGCGTGAGGCGGCCCCGGGCGTGAGTCGGCCCCGGGCAGCCTCGTCGGGGTGGGGAAGGGACGGGTTGCCCCCGGTGTTGAGCCTGGCATGGTGCCACTCTCCGTCCTCGACCTCGCCACCGTGGCGTCCGGCTCCAACGCCGCCGACGCCCTGGCCGATACCACCAGGCTGGCCACCGTCGTCGAGCAGCTCGGGTACCGCCGGCTGTGGGTGGCCGAGCACCACGGCATGCCCATGGTGGCCAGCTCCGCACCGGCCGTGCTGGTCGGCCACCTGGCCGACGCCACCACCACCCTCCGGGTGGGCGCCGGCGGCGTCATGCTCCCCAACCATGCCCCGCTGGTGATCGCCGAGCAATTCGCCACGCTCGTCGCCCTCCACCCGGGACGGATCGACCTGGGCCTCGGCCGGGCTCCGGGAACGGACCCGGCGACCGCCCGGGCGCTGCGCCGGGCCGGGGGGCTCAGCGCCGACTCCTTTCCCGAGGACGTCGTCGAGCTGATCAACTACCTGATCGACAGCGACGGTCCACCGACCCACCCCTCGCCCATGCCGGGCCGGGGCTACCTGCCCGAGATGTGGCTGCTCGGCTCGTCTACGTTCAGCGCCCAGCTGGCCGGCCTGCTCGGACTGTCGTTCTCGTTCGCCTACCACTTCGCCCCCGACCAGGTCGACCTGGCGCTGGAGCAGTACCGCTCGAAGTTCCGGCCCTCGGTGCTCCTCGACCGGCCGCATGCCATGGTGGCGGTGTCGGTGGTCTGCGCCCCCGACGAGGCGGAGGCCCGCTTCCTGGCCGGTCCGTCGGCCCTCGCCGTCCTGCAGCTCCGCACCGGCAAGCTGGGCCCGTTGGCCACGCCCGAGGAGGCTGCCGCCTACCGGTTCTCTCCCCAGGAGCAGGCCCTGATCGACGCCACGACCGCCACCCACCTGATCGGCGATCCCCAGCAGGTCCGTGACGGCCTGATCAGCCTGGAGCGCCGGACCGACGCCGACGAGATCATGCTGTCGACGAGGTCCCACTCGTTCGAGACACGGGCGAGGTCGTTGTCCCTGGTCGCCGAGCAGTGGACCATGGATTCGGGAAGCTCGTCCTCGGCCGCCTGAACGGCGACCTTCCGGGGCTCGACGTGTCGCGCCGGCCGGGATCAGGGCGTCCAGATCCGGGTCGTCCACATCAGGTCGGCGCCGTGTCAGAGGTCGGCGCCGTGTCAGAGGTCGGCGCCGTGTCAGAGGTCGGCGCAGTGGGGCAGTACCTCGTCGGCGATGAGGTCGAGGTGTTCGAGGTCGGTCAGATCGAGGACCTGCAGATAGACACGGGTGGCGCCGGCCTCCCCGTAGGTGGCCAGCTTGGCCAGCACCTGGTCGGGCCGGCCGCAGAGGCCGTGCTCGGCCAGTTCGTCCACCGACCGCCCGATGGCGGCGGCCCGGCGGCCGATCTCGGCGTCGTCGCGGCCGCAGCACACGACTTGGGCGGCCGAGTAGACGAGCGACTCCGGATCCCGGCCGGCGGCGTCACAGGCGCCCCGGACCCGCTCGAACTGATCCGAGGTGTCGGTGAGCGACCGGAAGGCGAGGTTGAACTCCGACGCATAGGTGGCCGCCAGGCGGGGGGTCCGCCGCAATCCGCTACCGCCGACGATGATCGGGGGACCCGGCCGCTGGACGGGCTTGGGGAGGGCCGGGCTCTCGACGACCACGTAGTGCTCCCCCTCGAAGGTGAACGTCTCCCCCGCCGGGGTGGCCCACAGGCCGCTGACGATGGCCAGCTGCTCCTCGAGGCGTTCGAAGCGGTGGGCCAGCGAAGGGAAGGGGATCCCGTAGGCGGTGTGCTCGGCGTCGTACCAACCCGCGCCCAGACCCAGTTCGACCCGGCCGGCGCTCATGGCATCGACCTCGGCCACCGAGATGGCCAGCGGTCCCGGCAACCGGAACGTGGCCGAGGTGACCAGGGTCCCCAGGCGGATCGTCTGGGTCTCGCGGGCGATGCCGGCCAGGGTGACCCAGGCGTCGGTCGGACCGGGCAGGCCGTCGGCGTCGCCCATCGACAGGTAGTGGTCACTCCGGAAGAAGGCATCGAAGCCCAGGCGCTCGGCGGCTTGGGCCACGGCCAGCAGCCTGCCGTAGGACGCACCCTGTTGGGGTTCGGTGAAGATCCGTAGAAGCATGCTCCGTGTCTAGCCGAGCCCCGCCTCTGTTGCGACGGGTGGAGTGCGCCGTGCCGGGGGCAGCGGGTCGGACTGGCCGGGTCGCCCCGGTGGCTCGGGCCGTCAGGCGGCGACGGCCCGGCCGATGACCACGATGCCGGGCACACGGGCGCCACCGATCCGGAGGGCGGCGGCCGCGCTCTGGGCCCTCGCCCCGGTGGTGACACTGTCGTCCACGATCAGGACGGACCGGCCCCGGAGCCACGATAGGTCGACGCCCCGGGCGAGCTCGAACCCCTGGCGGGCAGCGACGAGGTGGTCGGTCCGAGACGGACCGCACACCAGGAGCGGTCGTCGGAGCGTGCGCAGCGCAGGGACCTCCCTGACCACGGCGTCGACCGGCGATCCCGCCGGACGGCGTGACGAGGGCACCGTGGTGACCACGTCCCATCCCGATCCGAACCGCCGTCGCAGGCCGGGCGCGCTGGCCTCCAGCCAGGGACCGATCAGGCCGGCCAGTTCCCGCCGGTACCGCTGCCGCTGCTCGGCGACGACGGCGTCCTTGTAGCCACGGAGCCGCCGGTGCATCCCGTCGTGGACCCGGTAGTCGACGGCGGCCACCAGTGGGACGAGAGGCATCCGCAGCTGGCCGGCCACCACCGTGCAGCAGAAGCAGAGGGCGAACGGTCCGTGGATCTGGCCGCCACAGACGCAGCAGCCAGCGGGACGCATGCCCGTCCCCGCCCGGGGGAGCAGCGGGGCGATCGGGGCCATCGGACGGCTCGGTTCTCGGAGGCGGCAGACGCCGGCGTGGTGGTCGGCGGCACCCGTCGATGGGGGCCGCGAGCGGGTCGGGCGGATCAGCGCTTCGCGGATGGACCCGGACCCGTCCGGGGCGATTGGCCGTCGTCCTGTCGGTGCAGCAGGAACGTGCCCGTCGACCGGCTGACCATTCGGCCCCCGCCGTCGCTCACCGTCGCTTCGGCGTAGGCGACCTGGCGGGCCATCCGCACCACCTCCCCCCGGAGCCGGTACTCGTCACCGACCAGCGCCGGGCGCATGGTCTCGACCTTCATCTCCAACGTGGCCTTGGTCCGGTCCCGGCCGGGGAGAGCGGCGTTGATGGCGAAGTTCATCGCCGCGTCGAGGAGGAGGCCGTGCACCCCCGCCTGCACGATGCCGTGGGGGTTGCACGCCTGGGGGGCCGGGACGAAGACGCCGAGGACCCAACCGAGGTCCTCGCCGTCCACCCCGTACTCGTCGAAGGACCCGCCCACGGTGGCGATGAGCTCCATGCCTCCGTCGCCCAGCCAGCGGTCCATGTCCTTGATGGGTCCGGTCACGCCCCAGACCGTAGCGGCCGGGTGGATCACCCCACGTCAGCGGGTCGGGGCCCGACGCACCCGTCGTTCCGACTACGATCGGACCGCGACGGAAACTTGACCGAGCGGTCAAGTTTTTGCCGAAGTTGAATCGACCCACGAAACACCGAGACGGGCCGGTAGGCCATCGAGCCGCCGGACCCTGGAAGGAGATCAGCCATGACCGACGCAGTCATCGTCGACGCAGTGCGCACACCGGGGGGGAAGCGCAACGGGAAGCTCCGCAACTGGCACGCCGCCGACCTCGGATCCGAACCGCTGAAGGCCCTGGTGGAGCGCAACGACCTCGACCCCGCCCTGATCGACGACGTCATCATGGGCTGCGTCATGCAGGTCGGCGAGCAGTCGCTCAACGTGGGGCGCAACGCCGTGCTGGCCGCCGGGTTCCCCGAGTCGGTGCCGGCGACGACCATCGACCGGCAGTGCGGCTCGTCCCAGCAGGCCCTCCACTTCGGCGCCCAGGGTGTCATTGCCGGCGCCTACGACGTGGTCATCGGTGGTGGCGTCGAGGTCATGACCCGCACGCCCATGGGCTCTTCGGTCGTGCGCGACCTGGGCTACCCGTTCGGACCGCGGATGATGAACCGCTACGCCGAGCGTGGTGGACTGGTCGGTCAGGGCGAGGGTGCCGAGCTGATCGCCGAGCAGTGGGACATCAGCCGTGACGACCTCGACGAGTTCGCCGTCCGCTCCCACCACCGCGCCGCCCAGGCCACGGCCGAGGGTCGGTTCGAACGGGAGCTGATCCCGGTCGCGGTGAAGGACGACGACCGCGCCGACACCGACGAGCTCATCACGACCGACGAGGGCATCCGCCCCGACTCCTCCAAGGAGGTGCTGGCCAACCTGAAGCCGGCCTTCCGTCCCGAGAACGGCAGGATCACCGCCGGCAACTCCTCGCAGATCACCGACGGTGCCTCGGGAGTGCTCATCATGAGCGAGGAGAAGGCCTCATCGCTGGGGCTCACGCCCCGCGCCCGCTTCCACGCCTTCGCCGTGGCCGGCAGTGACCCGATCACCATGCTCACCGGTCCGATCCCCGCCACCAAGTCGGTGCTGGAGAAGGCCAAGCTGACGCTCGACGACATCGATGTCATCGAGATCAACGAGGCCTTCGCCTCGGTCGTGCTGGCCTGGCAGAAGGAGTTCGGTGTCGACCTCGACAAGGTCAATGTGAACGGTGGGGCCATCGCTCTCGGCCACCCGCTGGGAGCCTCGGGGGCCAAGCTGATGGCCACGCTGCTCAACGAGCTCGAGCGCACCCAGGGCCGCTACGGCCTGCTCACCATGTGCGAGGGTGGCGGCATGGCCAACGCCACCATCATCGAGCGCCTGGGCTGACCGGGGCGGGCAGGCTCGAGGCCCATTCCGCCTCGAGCGGACCGGCGGCCCACAGCGCCGGTGGTCGACCAGAACAGGTTGCGGAGAACCGGCCCGTCGGGCCGGTTCTCCGCGTCCGGCCTCAGTGGTAGCGCGTGGCCAGGATCAGGCCGACGAAGATGGCCCCGATCGCCGCCACCAGCCAGGCGTTGTTGACGCCACCGGGCAGCAGCCCGGCGTAGTTGAGGATCACGATCAGCACGCCCAGCAGGAACATGGCGAGGATGAGGACACCGTGCCACCGCGAGCTCGTCTTCACGCTCTTCGGAACGGGGGGCGTATAGCGCTGGCTCTGAACGGACTGTCCCGAGCTCGTCGTCCGCCCCGACGAGCGGCCCTTCTTCTGGGCCTTGCCCGGGCCGGCCTTCGAGCTCGCCTTGGCGTTCCCCTTCGAGCTCGCCTTCGCGTTCCCCTTCGAGTTGGCCTTGGTTGCCATGGCCGAAGGATAGCGAGTCGAGGCCCCCACCCGGCGCCGGGCCGCCCTGCCCCGGTGGAGCAGTACGATCAACGGTCCATGGGGACGCGGGTACTGGTGATCGACAACTATGACTCGTTCGTCTACAACCTCGTGCAGGAACTGGGGGAGCTTGGTGCCGACCCGGTCGTCCACCGCAACGACGCCATCGACGTCGACGGCATCCGGGCGGCCTCCCCCGACGCCATCCTCATCTCGCCGGGACCGGGTCGGCCCGAGGACGCCGGCATCTCCGAAACGGTCATCCGCGAGCTGGCCGGGGAGTTCCCGATCCTCGGGGTGTGCCTCGGTCACCAGGCCATCGGCCAGGTCTACGGGGGCACCGTGGTCGCCGCCCCCACCCTCATGCACGGCAAGACCTCCTCGGTGCACCATGACGGCCAGGGCCTCTTCGTGGGGCTACCGGAGCCCTTCGTCGCCACCCGCTACCACTCCCTGGTGGTGGATCCGGCGTCGGTGCCGGCCGTGCTCGAGGTGACCGCCGCCACCTCCGACGGGGTGATCATGGGGCTGCGCCACCGGACCCTCCCGGTCGAGGGCGTCCAGTTCCACCCCGAATCGCTCCTCACCCCCAGCGGGCCGGCGCTGCTCTCCAACTTCCTGGCCGCCGCCACTAATTCCTGGCCGGCAGCAGCGCAGGCTGAGGCCGGCGTCACGGGGACCGAACCTCAGCCCGAAGCGGTCCGGCGAACCGCTTCGTCAGTCGACGCCGAGGGGCTGGACGTGGTCGAGGAGGAGTCGGGCGTGGTCGTCGTGGTGGTCGACGACGTGGTGGTCGTGGTGGTCGCCGCCGGTCCCGTCGACACGGCCAGGTTCACCTCGGTGTTCGGGGCCACCTGGGTCCCGGCGCCCGGGTTCTGGTCGATCACCGTGCCGGCCGGTTGGTTCGACGAGACCTGGTTGATCGATCCCACCTGGAGACCGGCCTGGGTCAGTTGCGCCCCGGCGGCCACGGAGCTGAGCCCGATGAGTGAGGGCACGTTCACGTTGGCGGGCCCGGACGACACGTAGAGGGTCACCGAGCCACCGATGGCCACGTTCGAGCCGGAATTGGGAGTCGTGCTGATGACGATGCCCTTGGAGATGGAGTTGCTCGCCTTGTCCACCACGGTCCCGGTCAGACCGTCGCTCTGCAGGATGGACTGGGCCTGGCTCGTGGTGCTCCCGACCAGGCCATTCGGGACGGGCACCTTCTTGACCGGCGCGGGCTGGGCGACGTGGAGGGTGACGGTGTCGCCCTTCTTCACCAGGCTGTTTCCGGCCGGATCGGTGGACAGGACTGTTCCGGGGGTGGAGGTCGAGTCCTGGTGGGTGATCTGGACCACCAGCCCATCGGTCTCCAGCTTCGTGGTCGCCGTCGCCACCGGCTGACCGGTGACGTTGGGCAGGTTGAACGATGCGCTCCCCCCCAGATAGCCGAGGTTGCGCAGCAGGAAGAATCCCGCCACCAGCAGGGCCACGATCAGGAGGGCGAGGATGATGGCGTACGTGCGGGTGCGATTGGAGGTCGGCTCGTCGGCTGCCTCCTCGTCGGCGGGAACCGCCCCGGTGGCGGTCACCGCCCTGGTGTCGTCCATGCGTCCCACCGTGCCGACGGCCTGGGTGGCCCCGGCTGCCGCCAGCATGGCGGTGGCGTCGTCCATGGCCAGTACGGTCCGCCCCTCGTTGAAGCGCAGGAGGTCGGCCCGCAGCTCCTCGGCGGTGGCGTAGCGATGGGCCGGATCCTTGGCCATCGCCTTCAGGATGATCGCCTCGAAGGTTGGCGGGATGGAGGCGTTGAGCTCCCTCGGAGCCGGCGGGTGGTCGCGGACGTGCTTGGAGGCGACCGCCACCGGCGTGTCCCCGAGGAACGGTGGCCGGCCGGTCACCATCTCGAAGAGGACCACGCCGAGCGAGTAGATGTCGCTCCGGGCGTCGACGCCGACGCCTTCTGCCTGTTCGGGCGAGAAGTAGGTCGCCGTCCCCATCACCGCTCCGGTCTGGGTCAGGCTCTCCTCGGTGTTGATGGCCCGGGCGATGCCGAAGTCGGTCACCTTCACCTGGCCCTCGTCGGTGATCAACACGTTGCCGGGCTTGACGTCCCGGTGGATCACGCCGTGCTTGTGCGCGTAGCCGAGGGCGGCGGCCACATGGGCACCGATGTCGGCGGTCCGGTCGGCGGACAGGGGCCCGGCCGACTTGAGGATGGACGAGAGGGGGCGTCCATCGATGAACTCCATGACGATGAAGTACGTGCCCGAGTCCTCCCCCCAGTCGAACACCGGGACGATGTTCGGGTGGGAGAGGTTGGCGGCGGCTTGGGCCTCGCGGCGGAACCGCTCGACGAACGACCGGTCCACCGACAGCTCGGGGAAGAGCACCTTGAGCGCCACGGGGCGGTCGAGCAGGCGGTCGTGGGCCCGGTAGACCTCGGCCATGCCTCCGCGTGCGATCAGATGGTTGAGTTCGTAGCGCTCCGAGAAGACGCGGGGCGGCTCGTTCGGTTCCATGTGGGTCAAAGCCTAAACCTGCGTTCGCTCGGGTCCGGGGTTCTCATCGATCCCCCGTTCGTTGTCATGGGCTCGTCGGGTCGGGTCGTCGTGCGGTCGGTCGGCGGGTTCGTCATGGCGTCAGGCCCAGCGCATCGCCGAGGATGGCCCGGGTCGGGGGGCCGGACACCGTGGCGCCGGTGTCGCTGCCCGGCTGGTTCGGCACGACCACCGCCACCGCGACCTTGGGGTCGTTGGCCGGGGCGAAGGCGATCATCCAGTCGTTGGTGAGCGTGGCGTTGGGCCCCGTCTCCGCCGTCCCGGTCTTGGCCGCCACGTTCCAGCTGGGCGGGAAGACGCCCTTGGCCGTGCCCGTCGTGGTCACCGCCTGCATCAGCGAGGTCACGGCCGCCGCGGTGAGCGGGTTGGTGGCCGTCAGCCACGGCTTGGGCGCGTAGGCCGTCACCAGGTTCCCCTGGGTGTCGCGGATCTGCTCCATCACGTGGGGGGTCATGATGACCCCCTGGTCGGCGATGCCGGCCGCCACCAGATCCATCTGCAGGGCGGTGGCCACCACGTCCTGCTGGCCGAACGCCGAATAGGCCTGCATGGGCTTGTTGCCGGTCAGCTGGGCGACCGTCGGGAAGTTGGAGATCCCCACCCCGGGCAGGTCGAGGGGGATCTGCTGGTTGAACCCGAACGACTGGGCCTCGCTGTTGAGGCTCTGCGCACCGAGGGCCATGCCCAGCTGGGCGAACGCGGTGTCACACGACGCCGGGAGGGTGGTGGTGAGGACGCCGCCGCACTGTTCGGGTCCGTTGGGGCCGTTGTGGCCGTAGTTGCACAGCTGGCGGTTGGACTGCGGGAGCGGGATGCACCCGACCACCGGATAGTCGACCTTGGCCAGGGCCGGCTGATGGTCGTAGACGGCGGACGAGGTGACCGTCTTGAAGGTCGATCCGGGCAGGAAGCCGAACTGGAAGGTGCGGGACACCAGCGGGCTCTCGTCGCTGGTCGGGTCCAGCGCCTGCCAGGTGGCGGACTCGACCTTCGAGCTCTGGGACACCAGCCCCGTCGGGTTGAAGGTGGGGTTCGAGTACATGGCCTCGATGGCCCCCGTCTTCACGTTCGACACCACGGCGCCCTCCACCGGGGCACCGTCCTGCTGGCTCACCTGGTCCATCACCGCGGCCACCTCGCTCTGGAGGTGGGAGTTGATGGTCAGCGTGACGTTGTCGGTGCCGGTGTGGTTGACCAGCAGGTTGTGCAGGGTCGTGATCAGTGAACTGCTCACCGGCGAGCTGGTGTGCGACTTGAGGTAGTCGTTGTACTCCGCCTCGACGCCGGTCTGCCCGTAGTTGAGCGAGTCGTACCCCACGATCTGGGAGAAGAGGACGGCGGTGTCCGGGTTGTAGACGCGCTGGTACTTGTAGACGCCACCGTTGCTGGGCACGGAGCTGGCCAGGGTCACGCCGTCCGAGGACAGGATGTCGCCCCTCGGCTGGCTGAGCTCGACCGACACCACCCTCGGGTTGGCGGGATTGTTGGCCAACGAGTTGGCCTTCAGCACCTGGATGTTGTTCAGCTGGACGAACAGGGCGATGAAGCACAGGACCATGAAGATCCCGAGGCGCCGGATGCGCTTCTCCATCAGGCCCCCCTCGTGGTCGTGGTGGTGCCGGAGGGTGCAGTGGTAGAGGGGGACGGCGCCGTGGTGGACGGTGTGGGCGAACTGCAGGACGGAGAGGCCGGGTTCAGCTGGCACTGCCGGGTGGAGACCAGGTTGCCCACGTACAGCCGGGCGTTGGTGACCGACGACTCCTGCACGCCGGCTCGCAGCGGGGGCAGGTAGATGGCGGGCACGTCCGCCGTGGTGACCCCGGTCCGCTCGACCTCGACCGGGTGGTACCAGAGGAATCCGCCGATCCGACCCTGGTAGATGACCAGCTCGTTGTTGTCGATCCCCACGTAGTACGAGTTGGTGTCGTACCACCGCACGGCGAAGTAGGCGCCGGCCAGCACGGCAGCCACCAGCACGACGAACAGGAGCGTGCGGAAGGTGATCAGCCGCCGGCCCCGGGCCATGCGCTTGGCCCGTCTCTTGGCCCGGCGGCGCTCCCGGCGGCCGGGGGCGGGCTGCTCGGTCTCGACGGGGGCGACCGGGGCGACCGGGGCGACGAAGTCGTCGCTCGCCGGGGTGAATCCCTGGACCGGGGCCAACGGCTTGACGAAGTCGGAGGACACGGCGGCGACGGTCGGAGAAGACTCGTCGCCCTCCTCCCCGACCACCACGTCCACGACCACGACCGTGATGTTGTCGCTGCCTCCGTGGGTACGGGCCGCCTGGACCAGGAGGTCGGCGGCCTGGCGCGGGTCGGAGACCGACGCCAGCACCTCGGCGATCTGGTCGGAGGTGAGCTCGTTGGTGAGCCCGTCGCTGCACAGCAGGTACCGGTCACCCCGGACCGGCTGGATCCTCCACAGGTCCACGGCGACGCCGGAGGAGACACCGAGGGCGCGGGTCAGGATGTGGCGGTGGGGGTGGACCGAGGCCTCCGACGAGGTGAGCTCGCCGGTGCGGACCATCTCCTCGGCCAGGCTGTGGTCGGTGGTGATCTGGGTGAGCTCGCCGTCGTGGAACCGATAGGAGCGGGAATCGCCCACGTTGACCAGCGCTAGCACGTCCTTCCCGTCCTCGTTGACCAGCGCCACGGCCGTCAGGGTGGTCCCCATGCCCCGGAGGTCCGGATTGTCCTGGCTGTGCTGCCAGACCACGGTGTTGGCCTCGGTGACCGCCTCGGACAGCCCCGCGCCGGTGGGTTGCCGCCCGAAGGCGACCGAGAGTGCGTCGACGGCCAGCCGCGAGGCCACCTCGCCGCCGGCGTGGCCGCCCATGCCGTCGGCCACCGCGAACAGGTTGGACGTCTCCACGGCCAGGTCCTGGTTCACAGATCGGACCAGCCCGGTGTCGGTGGCTGAACCGGATCGGAGAAGGGTCATCTCACTTCCCGACCTCGAAGACGGTGCCGCCGACCTGGAGGAGATCGCCCTTTTCCAACCGGGTGCGGTCGTCGATGCGAACGGTGTTGACCCAGGTCCCGTTGGTCGAGCCCAGATCCTCGGCCCACAGCTGGCCGTCGAGTCGGAACAGGCGGGCGTGCAGGCTCGACGAGTAGGTGTCGTAGTCGATCGGAACCCCACAGCCCGGCGCCCGGCCCACGGTGACCTCGTCACCGATGTCATAGATCCGCCCGGCCATGTCCTCGGGCCGGATCACGTGGAGCCGGAGCTGTTTGGCCTTGCGCTTCTTGCCGTCGACGACGGGATCGGCGTCACCGCCACGCCGACGCTTGCGTTTGAGGGGCCGGACCTCCACCCAGACCGCTCTGACCACCCACATGAAGAAGAGCCACAGCAGGATGATGACCCCGTACTCGAGTGCTCGGAGAACCGGGGTGTTGTTGGTGGGTCCGGGAAGCGAAACCAGAATGAGATGCATTGGCGTTCAGGCGCCGGCCTTCACGAGGTCTCGAACCGGAGGACGGTGGTCCCGATCACGATCTGGTCCCCGTCCACCAGTTTCCTCTCCCGGATGGCCGCTCCGTTCACGCGGGTCCCGTTGGTCGAATTGAGGTCGACGACGACGACGTCGTTCCCCACCCGACGGATCTCGGCGTGCCGGCGGCTGGCATTGGGGTCGTTGACCATGACCGCGCTCTCCGGCAGTCGTCCGATGGTGATCGGCTCGGGCCCGAGGACGACCCTGGCCCCGTCGGATGTGACGATGGAGGCGGCCGGCAGCCCCGAAGGACCCTCGTGGACGTCCGAGACGATGTCGAACCGGCCGCGACGCTGCTGGGGGTCCTCGACCACCGACACGGTCACCGGGCCGACGAAGAGGTAGTTCTCGGTCCGGGCGTGGTCCCGGGCGGCCTCTTCGAGTTCGCGGACCAGCGCGTCGAGGAAGCTCTCGAACCGGTCGAAGTCGTTGGGCGAGAGATGCACCACGAAGGCGTTCGGGGAGATCAGCCCGTTGACGCCCACCCGGCGCTCGAGGTCCATCTCCCGGGTGAGCCGGCGGCCGATCTCCACCGGATGGAGGTCGCCACGGAACGCCTTGGAAAGGGTGCCGTCTACCATGCGCTCGAGGCGCCCTTCGAACCTTTGAAGTCCCATGCTGGACGTCAGCCTACCGGTGCCGACTCCGAAATAGGGGTTGGCCCCCGCGGATCCTCCCTGGCCAGCCACCCTCCCCACGGCGACCGGGACCCGGCCGGGCCCGTTTCTCGCGTGAACTGGTGGTTTGGATCATCGGGTAGCCTCTAGCGGTCGCTCGGGCGAGTGGCGGAATTGGCAGACGCGCAGGATTCAGGTTCCTGTGTCCGAAAGGATGTGGGGGTTCAAGTCCCCCCTCGCCCACCAACCAACCACCACACCAATCAACCCCAACCACCACCACAGGGTCCGACAAGAATGCGCCACTTGCGACGACGAACTCTGAGGCAACGACAGCGCCAACGGTAAAGATTCCGGGTGCGGACGGCCGCATCAGACCCGAGTCGAGGCGCGGAGCAGGCACGTGGAGGCACGCACACCTCGTCTACGTTGCAGAGCAATGAATGAGAGCAGTCCGAACTCTGAAGCAAGGATGCGCTATCGGGGACCTCGGCGCCCCCAAGAAGCGCCGGTCGGCCCTGATGCCGTCCGCCGAGCCGTTCTCGATGCTGCCGCTGAGCTCTTCGCCGACAGAGGTGTAGCGACCACGACCCGCAAGGAGATTGCCCAAGCGGCGAATGTCGATCCGAACCTCATCAATCGCTACATCGGCTCACGCGACGCGCTCGTGTCCGCTGTCATCGACGATCTGGGCGCACAGATTGTCGTTGAGCTGGAAGATGCACCGATGGGCGACCTCAGTCATGACCCTGACGCATCAATCAGTCGAGTGATCCGGATCATGGCTCAGGTCATCGGTGGAAGGGAACGTGTCGCCGCGAGAACGTGGAATCCAGTCTTGGTGCTTGCCGAGACCGCACAGGCACAACTTGGACTCGACGAAGCCAGCTCGCGCATCCGGGGTGCACAAGTGGTTGCGTTGGCCTTTGGGTGGCGGCTGCTCGAGCCCTACCTGATCGCTGCCGGGAAGCTGCAAGACCATTCGGTGGACGAGCTACGCAAGGAGATGACCACGATTGCCCGAAAGATCGGATCGATGCCCATCGAGCCTTCGTGAGCTGCGGAGGCCCCTTATCACTTGCCATCAAATGTATCACGATGATACATTTGATGGGACGGTGGAGCGGTCCCCCAACTCATGTCTTGTGGGGAAGTGGACGCGAGCGGGAAGGTCGGTGGCAGCGATGAGATTTGGGACGAGTCGATTGGCGGTTGTCCTACTGGTGATGGTCGGGGGAGCGATAGCCGTGTCGTCGGGTGGGCCTGCGAACGCTGCCGGCCTGAACAGCGCACCTGCCATGGTGAACGCCACGGGAATACCCCTCAAGTCGTGCTTCTGGCGTGGTCCGCTGGATGGCAAGGGCAAGACCAACTCTGCATTCCCCGACCTGAACGCCACCTACTGGACAGCGATGTTCTCGCTACCCACGGGGGCCCAGCTGAACATCGACGGCTCCTACCCTCATGCCCGCTACATGTCGTACAACTCTTACGACACGAGTGGGGTGGCAACGTCGAGCATCGACGACGTCGCCATCACCCCCAGTGCGGGGTCCACCAATCCCTTCGAGCCCGGGGCGGACAGGACCACCGCGGCGCGGAGCTACAGCTTGTCAGTTCTCGATCAGCCCACACCGGCTTCCCCAGCAGCCAACACGCTCTATGCCGGTGTGAGTGGCCAGACCACTGAAGTCCTGATCTACCGCGTCTACGTCGGCGACGACGGTACCGGACTAACTGGCGGGGTCGGACTCCCTGGCATGTCGGTCACGCTGCCCGATGGAACCACCCTCTCCGGCAACCAAGCCTGCAAAGCCATCAGTGCCAGCAAATCATTCCCCCCATCCCAGGCGTTTCCGCTCAGTCTCTATCTGTCCTTGCGGGGCGACGGAACCACGTTCCCGGCCACCGACCCGCCGACGTTTTGGCGGGAGTTCAGTATCAGCTCCTTCGTCGACTGCACTTACCTCGGCTCGTGTGGTGGTACACCGACATTGGCGCCGGGCCAATACTCCAATCTCGATAACGCGTACGCAATCGCCATGGTCAACCGTGGGTTTTCCGATGGGCCGGTCCTCGTCCTGCACGGCACGATGCCAACAACTCCGGAGACCGTCGCTGGAGAGCCGACCATGGCCTCGGATGTCGACATGAGGTATTGGTCTTTGTGCCAGAACGAGTCCCTGGCCACCACGAAGGTGGCCAGCTGTGTCGACGACGAACAGGTCCCTGTCGACGCCAACGGCAACTACACCATCGTCACCAGCACCGCCAAAGACCGGCCGAAGAACGCCACAGCGGCGTGCGGGGTTGCTTGGCTGGAATGGCCCAAGAACGGAGACGGGGCCGGCCATCTCGACGACGGCATGCTGATCCTGCGCAACATGTTGCCGAATCCAAATTTCAGCTCCGCCATTCAGGACGTCACCCAAGCCGGGCAGGAGTCCGCGGTGATGGGTAGCTATCTCCCGACGGGCACCTACACGACCAAGACTGCCTTCGAGAGCCTCGGCTGCTCGTAGGAGCGCGTCTGAACTGGGACTCTAACTAGTCGCGGCAACAACTACGTGCGAATTCGAGAGCAAAGCTGGGGAAAAGCACTGAACGGAGCGCCGTCTGCCCGGGCCCAAACCGGGTCTTGTCGGTAGCCCACCAAACCAACCACCACGGCCCAGCCGGCCAGATCAGGCAGCCACCAGCCAGCCAGTCGCCTCAACGCCGTTGTCGATCGGTCCGTCGAAGTGGACCCTCGGAGCACGGCCCAGCGCTCGCTGAGCCAGCGGCCCGATTCATGACCTGGGACCTCACGTCCACAGCGGATAGCCCAAGTGACTGGTATGGGGGGGAGTGCTTTCGCTGTCGTGAGGTCCGCGATCACCACGGCGGAGATCATCACGGCCAGCACTACGATGCGTCTCATCTGGTGTCATTTCGCGTTGGTCAAGAAGGGACCCCGAAGACAGCTTGACCGCTACCCAGAGGCCCCAATCTGGACAAGAAATGGCGAAGCCGAGTTCTCAGATCACCTCGACGTCCTCAGTGGACGGCCGGGTGATGATGTAGGCCAGCACGCCGATCACGGGGACGAAGACGATGAAGAGGAACCACAGTGCTTTGGCAACGCCATGATGGTCCCGGCGGCGGAAGTTGTCGATGAAGCACCAGATGACTATGAAGATCCAAAGGATCAGCAGCGCGAACATCAGCAAGCTCCAAAAGACACTCAGCAGCGGAAAGCTATAGGCAATCAACATGTACCCTCCCAGTAATTCGCCGATGACACTCTTCGTGCCGTTACCCCACACTGCTGGGAGACTGGTCCATTCGATAGGGCCATAGGTCCCCACCGCTCCTTTTTCAGATCCCTGCCTGTCTGGAGGTTGCAACCACAAGTCGTGCCCGTCGAGGGCAGTCGCTTGCGCCGGAGGAGGACCCGACTTCCTCCCGGTGGCCGGGCCAGGTAGGGCAATCGGTCCCTGGTGGCCTCGGCCAACGACGCAGGCCCGCCATCGGCAGCGATTGCCGCAACCGGGCAAAAGGTCGCGGCCAGCGAGGCTCCGGCCCGCAAGGTAGCCGAACGGACCGTCAACAAGGGGTGGTCGTTCCAAGGGCGCACAGGGGGGCCTTCGGGGCCCCTCATGCACATTTACTCAGGTTGGTAGGGCTCGGGAGCCACGTTGCCGAACCCAAGCCCCGCCCGCACCAGTGGCAGGTCGGCCATGGTCTGCACCCCAGCCGGAGCCGCACAGAGTGCGGGGATCGTGTTGATGGCTTGCATCGCGGTGGCCACGCTCGCCGCTCGAACGTGCTCAGCGAGGGGCAGCGGCCGCTCGTAGGACATGAGCGTTAGCAGGTGGGCTTGGATCGAAGGTTCACCTTCCAGCGTCAACGTCCATCCATCGAGCGGCGTTGGCCAATGGGCTGGGTACTCTCCCCCCACTGTCCACAGCGTCTCGATCTCGATGAGGGTGTCGCCGGCTCGGAGCCCCCGCCAGTGCCACCGCTGCCCGGAGACCGTCCCGGCAACCAACGTGATCCCGAAGATGTCGTGATCCGTCTCAGCCGTCACAAGTTCGACCGAAGATGTGATCGTGTCGAGACCCGCCCCCAGAGCCTGACCGAGCAAGGCGACCATTTCCTGGAAGATCCCGCTGTTGAATCGCAGGAAATCGCTGGTCTCTTCGGTCACGTCCTTTGGTGCCCGGCCAAAGCGCATGTTGTCGAACGTGATATGGGTCGATTCGTAGAAGGACCAGTCGGCCCGCTCCTGCAGTGTGATCTTCTGGATGGTCCGGGACATTCCGGAGAGGGCGAGGGGAAGCACTCCACTCAGATTTCCAGGGTTGAGGCCGGTGCCGTGCACGGACGAGCCACCTCTCGCGCAGGCTGCCTCCAACCGAGCCAGATCGTCCGCCGGAAGTGAACGGGGATGAAAGAGGAACGCAGTGGTGACAACGTTGGCGCCACTGGATAGAAGCCGGCAGACCTCATCGAGCGACGCGATCCGTGGAAAGTAGGCCACGCAGTGAGCACCGAGAGCCAAGATCTCGTCCACATCCAGGGTGGCCACAACACCACAGGGCTCGCGACCTGCCAGGACCCCGGCGTCGACGCCGACCTTGTCTTCGCTATAGACCTTGGCCCCAACGAGCTCCATGTCGGGCCGGTCCAGAATCGCCCGAATCGCTTCCACGCCCTGGTTGCCAGTCGCCCACTGAACGACTCGGTAGCTCATGCGAACACTCTTGCACCATCCATCCGGCCCGGATGCTGGGCCTTCCCGGTAGTAGTTGTGCCCACAACAATGTGGGAAAGCAAGAGCAATAGCGTGGGAGCTGACTGCGACCAGTCGCAGTCAGCTCGGGTCAACCGAGTCATGTCGGTAGCCCACTACGCAACCAGCCAACTAACTTAACCACGGGGTTCCGAAGAAACGGGGCAGATCGCAGCGACAAAACTCACTGCACCAGTTGGTTCTGTGGGGGGTTAGCCCCCCGTGAAGACGCCGACTAGCGGTATTACGGTCGATGGGTTTCCGCAATACCCTGACCAGTGATGATCACTGCACACTCACTTACCAAGCGGTACGGCGAGGCAACAGCCGTAGATCACCTGACCTTCGAGGTCCCCTCGGGCGAGGTCACCGGATTCTTGGGGCCGAACGGATCGGGCAAATCGACGACCATGCGGATGATCATGGGGCTCGATCTCCCTGATTCGGGATCGACCCTGATCGACGGCAAGCGCTACTGCGAACTGGACTGGCCCCTTCGTGAAGTCGGCGCCCTACTCGATGCCAAGGCGTTCCACCCGGCTCGTACGGCTCGGAATCACCTCCGCTGGGTGGCCTTGGCCAACGACATCCCGGCCGGTCGGGTCGACGAGGTCCTCGACCAGGTCGGTCTCACGTCGGTAGCTGGACGGCGCGTCGGGAAGTTCTCCCTCGGCATGACCCAGCGTCTGGGGATCGCCGTGGCCCTGCTTGGCGATCCCGGCGTCCTGCTTTTCGACGAGCCCGTCAACGGGCTCGATCCGGAAGGTATTCGCTGGGTCCGCCACTTCCTCCGGGATCTGGCCCGACAGGGTCGCACGGTGCTCGTTTCCAGCCACCTCATCAGCGAGATGTCGCTGACCGCCGACCGCCTGGTGGTCATCGGTCGGGGGCGCCTAATCGCCGAGACGAGCGTGGCCGACTTCGTTGCCCGTAGCGGGGGCGGGGCGATACGCCTGGTCACTCCGGATGCGGACGCGTTCACGACGGGCTTGACGGCGGTCGGTGGCGCGGTCGTGTCTGACGACGGGGCGCTAACGGTCACGGGCCTGGTCGCACCGCAGATCGGCGATCTGGCCGCCCGCGATGGACTGCGGATCTACGAGCTGACACCGGTGACCGCATCCCTGGAGGACGCGTTCATGGAGCTGACCCAGGACGAGGTGGAGTACCGCCCATCGATGATGCCCGGCGAGTTCGCTGCCGAACGAGGAGTCTGACGATGACCACCGAGATTCTGCTGGACGCCCCGAGAGGCCACTACCGCCCGAAGCACATCGCGCGGTCCGAGCTGGCCAAGATCGTGACCCTGCGCTCAACAGCCATCACCGCCGGCCTGACCGTCTTCGCCTGTCTCTTGGTGACGGGGCTGGTGACCCACTCCGCCCTGCACCACGGACCAGGCTTCTATCAGGGATTCGATCCGACCCAGGAAGCTCTCACCGGCATGATCACCGTCGCTTTGGCCGGCGGCGTCTTCGGGGCGCTGCTGATCACGGGGGAGTACTCGAGCGGGACCATCCGCACGACGATGACCGCCGCACCGAAGCGATCGTTACTGCTCGCCACCAAGTTGGGCCTCACCACCGTCCTGATCATGGTCTTCTGCGTGGTGCTGAGCTTCCTCTCGTTCTTCCTCGGACAGGCCATCCTCTCCAGCGGCGGGGCGCCGACGGCGACCCTGGCCTCGTCGGGCGCCGCCAGGGCGGTGATCCTGACCGGGCTGTTCATCGGTCTCGTCTCGCTCATGTCCTTCGGGTTCGGGCTCATCTTCCGCAGCACCGCCGCAGCGATTGCCGCCTTCGCCGGGGTGATCTTCGTGCTCCCTCTGGTGATGCACGGCATCTCCGAATCGACCGTCCGCTTTCTGCCGACCAACATCCTCATCGACTCGATCATGTCGACCGTCAGTCAGGGGCAGGGTGGGCCCTTCCCTCCCCTCGCTCCGGTCGTAGGGTTGTTGCTAATGGTCCTCTACGCCACAGCCGCCCTCACCCTCGGAGCCGTGCTCTTCGTGAGGCGCGACGCTTGAGCGATCCGGGTGCGGAGGTCGGCTGGGTGCAGATCCGGATCCCCGAGGAGCGGGCCGAACAGGTCAGACGGCTGGCCCAGATCGTCCTGCGCGAGCCGTTCCAGAAGCGCAGTTGGGCGGAGCTGGGGTACTTCCTGGCCGCCTCGGCGCTGGCCGTGGGCGCGGTCCTTGTACTCGGTGCCATCGGCTTCGTGGGCCTGATCCTCACCGTTGCCCTGGTGGGGATCTTCATCCTGGGCGGCGGACTGCGGGTAGCCAGCGGTCTCGGTCGTTGGCAGCGCTCCTTGGCCTGGGCGACGCTGGGCGAGGAGCTCGCCGAGCCCGAGCCGTTGAGCCCGGCCCCGGGTCCCTTCCGATGGCTGCGGGCGACGCTGGGCGACGGCGCCTCCTGGCGGTCGGTGCTCTACTTCGTGGCCAAGGTCCCGCTGACCCTCTTCGGGGTCTGGTTCGCCCTCAGCGTCTGGGTCGAGGCGGTCCTCGGCATCGCGTCACCCTTCCTCGGCGACGGAGGAACCACACGATTCGGCTTGCTGGGCCACGCCGCCGGAACCGCCGGGTCCCCCGCGGGACCGCCGAGCCCGTCTACCCACGTCACTGAATTCGCCGTCGGCGTTCTCTTCCTCTTTCTCGCTCCGTGGACCATGCGGTTTGTCGTCTGGGTCGATCGGCGCATGATGCACCTCCTGCTCGGGCCGAGCGCCACGTCGTCCCGGGTCCAGAGCCTCGAGGTGTCGAGGACGAGGACACTCGACGCGGCCACGGAGACGCTCCAGCGCATCGAGCGCAATCTCCACGACGGCACCCAGGCCCAACTGGTGGCCCTCGCCATGCGCCTCGGGCAGGCGAAGGAGCGGCTCGAGGGAATCGACGTCGAGGCCGACGAAGCCGCTGACCTGCAGGTGGTCCGACGGCTGGTGGACGAGGCTCATCGCGGGGCGAAGGAGGCCATCACGGACCTGCGGGACCTGGCTCGTGGCATCCACCCGCCGGCGCTCGACACCGGCCTGGAGAACGCGCTGGCCACGCTCGCCGCCCGCTCCACGGTCCCGACCGACGTCCACGTGTCCGTCCAGGCCCGACCCAGTCCGGCCATCGAGGCGATCTGCTACTTCTGCGCCGCTGAGCTGCTGGCCAACGTGGCTCGGCACTCCGAGGCGTCACGAGCGTCACTGAGCTGCACCCAGCACGGCCCGTGGCTGCGCATCGTCGTGCGTGACGATGGACACGGCGGGGCCGCCGTGAACCGGATCGGCTCGTCATCGAGCGGTCTGGCCGGTCTGGCCGACCGCGTTGGAGTGGTCGACGGGCACCTGAGCATCGCCAGCCCGTCCGGTGGCCCGACCGTCGTCACCGTGGACCTGCCCACCCTCGCGTGACCGTGCCAGACGCCGACGGCATCCGGGTGGTGATCGCCGAGGACTCCGCCATCCTGCGGGACGGACTCCACCAGCTCCTGTCGGATCGCGGGTTCACCGTGGTCCGGGCGGTGGCCGATGCCGTGGGCCTCGAGCAGGCGGTCGCCGAGGACCTGCCCGATGTGGCCGTGGTCGATATCAGGATGCCACCGACCTTCACCGACGAGGGGCTGCGGTCCGCCATCCGGCTGCGCTCGGACCATCCCGACGTGGGGATCCTGGTGTTCTCGCAGTACGTGGAGACGAGGTTCGCCGCCGAGCTGCTGGCCGGCGGCGCCGCCAGCATCGGCTACCTGCTGAAGGACCGGGTGGCCGACGTCGCCGATTTCGTCGATGCGCTGCTCCGGGTGGCGTCGGGGGGAACCGCCCTCGACCCCGAAGTGGTCACCCAACTGATGGGGGCCTCCCGCCAGGACGCTCTGTCCGGACTGAGCACCCGCGAGCGCCAGGTCCTGGCGCTGATGGCTGAGGGCCGCACGAACTCCGCCATTGCCTCCAGTCTTGTCATTTCCGAAGGGGCCGTGGAGAAGCACATTGCCAACATCTTCATCAAACTGGACCTGCCCGCCTCGTCTACCGACCACCGGCGGGTATTGGCCGTGCTGCGGTATCTCGATGGATGACTTGGCCTGACGTCGTTAGGTTCTCCTCTCGACCTTCCCGGTGAGAGTCGCAGCTCAGAGTGCTCCCGGAGTGAGGGTCGCCTACAGCACCGGGTAGCCGGTGGTTATCACCAGCCGTGCCACTGGCTAGCGCTCAGCCGCGGCCCGCACGCGGGCGCTACTCTGCACCTGGATCCGAGCCAGGTCGTTGCGGCTCGTGGGATCCTCGAGGAGGACTGGAACGTTCAGTGGACAACCGCACCGCGATCGAAAAGGGCAAATGGGGTGCCGTCATCCTGATCGTTGCCGGGACCCTGGCCGCATGCGGGAGCGCGGCCTCGTCCTCCCCGGCGACGACAGCGGCGGTGGCGACCGGTTGGCGAGCGCCAGCCCTGTTCAGCAGTCCACCGGACACCGGACACGTCATCGAACCCCTGTCCGCCAATCCCACCGATCTGGCCGCTCACGGCTACGAGGAGCAGGAGTATTTCGCGTCGGGCACCGCATACTCCTTCACCAGCCGGACCTCACCGTCAGACGGGAAGTGGACAATCGCTGTCTCGGGATCGGCGCCCTACCGCACGCGCATCATCGTGCGGCGCCCGAGCGATCCGGCGAGGTTCGACGGGAACGTCGTCGTGGAGTGGATGAACGTGTCTGCCGGCGAGTCAGCTCCCGACTGGGACTACCTCGATCCGGCCCTCATGGACTCGGGCGCCGCCTATGTGGCGGTCTCCGCGCAGGCGCTCGCCGTCAACGGGGGGAAGGCTCTCCTCAGTTCGGGGTCGAGCCCCGGGCTCTCGCAGGATGAGCCGGCCCGGTACGGGAGCCTGCATCACCCCGGCGACCAGTACTCCCTCGACATGTTCGCCCAGATCGGTCAGGCACTGCGGGCCTCCGCACCGTCGGTCCTCGGCGGGCTACGACCATCACACGTTCTGGCCATCGGCGAGTCCCAGTCGGCGTTCTACCTGACCACTTACGCCGACGCCATCCAGCCGCTCGACCACGCGTACCAGGGGATCTTCATCCATTCGCGCGGAGGTGGCGCCATCCCCATCAACGGCGAGGCCGTCACCTCGTCGATCAATGGCGACGTGCGTATCCGCACCGACCTCGACGTCCCCGTCTTCATGTTCGAGACCCAGACGGACCTGATCCAGCTCGGCTACGCGGCGGCACGCCAGCCGAACACCTCCAGGATCCGGACTTGGGAGGTGGCCGGGACATCCCATGCCGACGCCTACGAAGTAGGGTCGGCCGCTTCCTTCCTCGGCTGCAGCACCGCGGTCAACTCCGGGCCTCAGCACGAGGTGGCTCAGGCCGCGTTCGTCGCCTTCTTGCACTGGGTGGACGACGGGACGCAGCCACCCTCGCCGAAGCCGTTCGCCCTCTCCTCCACCGACCCCGCCCGGCTGGCGCTGGACGCCCACGGGAACGTGGTGGGAGGTGTCCGCACCCCCGCGGTAGACGTGCCGGTGTCGACGTTGAGCGGTGCGCCACCGCAAGGCAGCGGCGAGCTCTGCGGCCTGTTCGGGTCGACGGTCCCGTTCACTTCACAGACGCTGGTGGCGCTCTATGGGACGAAGGCCGGCTACGTCGCCGCCTACACCTCCGACCTCAACCGGGCCATTGCCGCTGGGTACATCCTTGCGGCGGATCGAGCGTCGCTCCTGGCGGAAGCGACACAAGTGCCCTTCCCTACTTGAGCGGAACCTCCCCACCACTTCCGACCTACCACGCTTCCCTCTCGCTCTGTCTGCTCTTGCTGGAAAGGTGTCCTAACTGTCGTTGGCCGTCGGTCGGAGCTTTCGGGTGCTCAGGCTCGTCGACCGACGAAGTAGAGGAATTCCGTCTGCAGGTCGGCATCGACCGGGGGGTCCAACTTGGGGCCGAAGAAGTTCGGTCGCCGGATCATCTCGTCCATCGGCTTGAGCACCTCGTAGGCCCGGGCGACGGCGTCTTCGTCGAGGTGCTCGTCTGCCCCGACCGTCCTGGCCAGGTCCCAGGTATGGATGAGCAGGTCCATGGTGACGAACCGGTCGATGACCTCCCCCACGGACATCTTGCCCACCGGTCCGTCGATTTCCTTCCGCACCACATCGGGATCCTGGGTAATCGCCGCGACCGCCTGGGAAACGTCCTCCCATGCCTGTGTGGGGTCCTCATCAACACCGAGGCCCTCGGGTTCCTCACCTCGGAGACCGGAGAGCACGTTCCGATGACCCGCAACGATGTGGGCCACGATGTCGCGGGCGGTCCACTCCTCGCACGGGGACTGCGTTCCCCACTGGTCGGGAGCGACGGACTCGACTGCAGCATCAAAGCCAGCCGACACCACCTGGTAGTTGGCCTGCACGTGGGTCATGCAGCGAGGGTAGACCACCTACGGCGTTGCCGAAAGCGCTTCCGGGAACTGTCGCCTATTGCCGGTGGGTGCTCCACCCCGGCACCGGGCGGGCAACCACCCGGTGCTCACTGGCTGGTGAGGTTTGGAACAGCAGAACTGTGAATACCACAACCTTCCTCGGCGAAGTTCCTGGTTGACGGCAGCATCGCCGGGTGGTCATGGCACCGTGAGATAGCTCTCCAGGGCGTCGAGGCGGTCATCCCAGGTATGGGCCAAGGCGGCCAGAAACTGCTGGGCGATCTGCACGGGTGCGGACCTCAATCGGTAGCGCACCCGGCGGCGCTCACCTGGCTCGGGCGAGACGAGGCCGGCGTCGGTCATGAGGGCGAGGTGCTTGGCGATGGCCTGCCGCGTGATCGGAAGTCGAGCGGCCAGTTCGGTGGCCGTGGAGGGGCCGCCTGTGGCGAGGGCAGCGAGGATGCTCCGGCGGGTCGGGTCGGCGAGTGCGACGAAGACCTGCTCGGCGACAGCCTCGATGTCAGGTGCCATCGACGTGCTCCGCAAGCTCTGCCAACTCGCGCGACCAACCTTCACCGTGGGAGTCGTAGGTCTCGCGCCGGGTGTCGACGGGAAGCTGGGCGAATCCCGACTCGACAAGGCGCAGACGGGTGCCGTCACCGTCGGGTTCCAGGGTGAATTCGACGTACGTACGTCGAGGGTCGGACTCTGGCAAGTCGGGTAGTCGCCACGTGTATGCGAACACAGTGGGCTCCTCGACGCGCTCGACGCGCATGTCGACAGTCATGCCCCCAGCAAAGGTCATCGTGGCCGCGCCACCGGGACGAAGATCTATCGTCGCACGTTCGCCGAACCATGCGCCCAGGCCGTCGGCGGTGGTGAGCGCCTTCCACACCTCACTCGGCGAGCGATTCAAGGTCACCGTCCGTTCGATGCGGTCGGGGAATGCCATGACTTCCTCCTGTGGGGTGACTACGAATTGTGCCGAACACGGGTCGCCGGCCCTGGGGGCCGCCTGGTCGATCTGCCGGAGCCCGGTATCAGGATCAATTGTTCTCCTCGGCGGCGCGGCGGGCGAGGTCGCGGGGGCTGCGGTTGGGAGCGCCGGTGCCGCATTCGGCAAATTCGCGCAGGCTGGTACCGACGAAGTGGTCCCAGCTGCGGCTGCACATGTCCTTGCACTCGAGCTGGTCGTCGAGACCGCGGTGCTCGAAGTTGAGCTCGCAGGAACCGTTGTCGATCGGCGTGATGGTGAACGTCGGCTGGGTGCCCACCCAGTCCTCCATGAAGGTGCACTCGGTCACGGTCCAGCGGACGGTCGTCGGTCGGGTTGCCTCGTCAACGTGGATGAGAAGCGGCCGCTGATCCACCACCATGGGAAATCGCAGTTCGCCGCCGGTCGTGCCCGACCCCGTCACCTGGCTCCACCAGGCGGCGAGCGCCTCGGTCGTGGTGACGGCATCGAAGACGACGCCAGCGGGGGCATTGATCCGGACGCTGATGCGGTAGTCGGTGCTGGTGGTCATCGAGGGCCTCCTTGAGTTGATGCGAATATTGCAACCCGCTGATTGCTACTTTATGGCAACCAAGCGATTGCGTCAAGCGGGCAGCGCACGTCGACATCTTCGGTGCGCTTCGGAGATTGAGGAGGTGGCCAGAGTCCATCGCCGGAAATGGCGCCGACAGGTCATGAGCGACTTCTGCGAGCTCGGACTCCGTGGCCATCGGGCCTGCCCCCCATCACTCCTGAGAGTGGCGGTATCACCACTCCTGAAGGGTTGACTGATCAGCGCTCATCCTCCGGAAAGGCCTGGGAGATTCGCACAAAGACCAAACGCTGTACGAGGGGCTTCGGCAGCGGCGAGTCGATTGGAAACTGAAGCGCCCCGGTCGATGTCTTGTATGGGGCCACCTCGTCCCGTAGTACCGGAAAGACGGAGCCGCTGTGAGGCAGGTAGCTGAGGTGGTTCTTGAACGCCGCCAATCCGGCGATGACCTTCCCTTTCAACCTGAACGCAGGGAGTCCATAGGAGATCCCCTCTTCGGCTTCAGGCATGACTTCGAGGATCGTCTGGCGGACTTGCTGGAGTGTGGACCGTTTCGGTTCTTCGACATCCGCCAAGTAGCTGTCGACCTCGGAACGAGACATGGATCGGATTCTCGGCCCACCGTCGATCTGAAGTCAACAACCCCGGGTGGGTGGGACAAGTTACCCGACCGCCGATTGCCGCCAGCAGGTCCCCAGGTGGGCTAACTGGTCCGGAAGCCCTCGAACTGCTCGGCCCCGTCAACCGGTTGCACCCACCGGTGACGATAAGGGGTATGTGGTTCAGCCATAGGAGGTGGAAGGTCTGGATCGGCAAGATTTCCGACGGCGACAGCCATGCCTGGGATGAACGGCACGAGTGGGCACGACCTGTCCGATCGTTATCCGGCATCAGGAGTTGAGGAACCTAGCCTCAGCGACTCTTGTCGGCCCGCTACCGCAGGCCTTTCCCTCGGGGCTGAACTCTTCTCCTCCGAAATTCAAGTAGGACCATCGTCCTGTAATTCCTTCTCGTAGAGCGCGAGCGCCAGGTCGGGTTGCAGCCAGGTGTATCGCTGGTCCCGCACCCATCGATAGCCCACTGATTCGTACAGGTCGCGCAGCTCGCGGCTCCGAGAGCCACAGTCGAGCCTCGCCAGGCTCCTACCGGACTCGGTCACGTAGTTCTCAGCCCACTGAAGAAGCCGAAGACCCAAGCCTTGTCCGCCAAAGGGCCTGGCCACGATGAGGTTGTGGACGTAACCGGCCGGGACAGGCTGCTCGCCCCAGATCACGGGGTCGTCCCACAGGATGGTGACCGTCCCCACCCGATCTTGCCCGTGCCAAAGGACAAAGACGAAGTAGTCGTCACCCCGCTCCCAGGAGTAGGGGATCTCGCCCAATTGCCACTGGTCGATCCCTCGGGACAGGAGCCATCGGGCTGCGTCGTCGCGCAGCCTGAGTAGCGCATCGGTGTCCGAGTCGGTCGCTTCGACCACCGTGAACTCCCCCCCGTCCATCACGATGTCATTCTGCTTTACGACGGCCCAGGCCTCTCGACATCCGCATGGGGCCGACACCGAGCGGAGTCCGGGCGTTCCGGATCAGCGGGCCAGAAGAGCCGATTTGCCCGCCCCCGACCGAGGAGGGGGTCAAGCCGAGCCAGGTGGACCCCGACTCCGCCTCGAACATCTCTGGCGCGGCGCTACCCTGGCCCTATGACGAGATTCGGTGTCCAGCTGCCCAATTTCTCTGGAGTCGATCCAGCGGACTTGTTTGATCACGTCGCCGATCTCGCTACGGCGGCGGAGGATTCCGGGTACGACGCGGTGTACGTCATGGACCACTTCTTCCAGCTGCCGCCCCTGGGTGGGCCAGACCAGCCGATGCTCGAGGCGTACACGCTGCTCGGCGCTTTGGCCGCCCGAACCCGAAGGGTGCAGTTGGGAACCCTCGTCACCGGGGTCACCTATCGCAACCCCGGAATCCTGGCCAAGATCGTGACGACCTTGGACATCGTGTCGCGGGGCCGAGCCATCCTCGGGATCGGAGGCGCGTGGTATGACGTCGAGCACCAGGGTCTGGGTGTCGAGTACCCGAGCGACCGGGTGCGCCTGGACATGCTCGAAGAGGCGGTTCAGGTGTGCCGGGCCATGTTCACCGCCGATGACGTGAGCTTCGAGGGGAGCCATTATCGCCTCGACCACGCCCGCAATCTGCCCCGACCCGTCCAAGTCGGAGGACCGAAGATCATGATCGGTGGAGGCGGTGAGAAGCGGACCCTGCGGCTGGTTGCCCGCTACGCAGACAAGTGCAACGTCACGGGCGACGCCAGCACGCTCGCCCGCAAGATCGAGGTCCTCCACCGTCACTGTGCCGAAGTTGGCCGTGACCCTGCCGAAGTGGACATCACGTGGATGAGCCCGTTGATCCTCACCACTTCCGAAGAGAGCACCGCCGAGATGCGAGGCATGTTGACAGCAGGCGGCTCCCCCGAAGAGACCGCCGGATTCACCGTCGGCCAGCCTCACGAGATCCCGGGTTTGGTGGCAGACCACATCGAAGCCGGTGCCGACGAGGTCATCTTCAGCTTCGCCTTCGGCGACACCACCGGGATCCGTGCGGTCGGTGAGGCACTCGGTCTCGAATAGGGACCTCAGCAGTAGCCGTCTTGCCGACATTCAGGAACAGGCAGGACAGGCGTGCAGCTCAGCCTCGGCGACACGTTGATGGCAGTCAACGTCGCCCCTACCCGGGCAGCCCTAGCCCGGACAGGGACTCCGCCCCGTTCAGAACGCACAGTGCCTGGGGCGCTCACTCCTGGTTGTGCCCGGCCAGCCAGTCCTTGTAGAAGGCGAACTGCCCGTCGAGGGTCTGTTGCACTTCACCCTTGCCGGCCCACTCGGCGATCCTGCCTCCGATGAGGGGGACCTTGACGTTGACGTCGATGTCGATCTCGTGCTTGCACTTCTTCCCCTCGGGGGCGAGGCGCATCGTTCCCGAGATGTGGATGGGCGCACCCTTGACCTCCACATCGAAGGTGCCCTTCCATGCGCCCTCGGCACCTTTCCGCCACTCGTCGGTCTGGACCATCGTGTTGGTCGGCTTGAGAACTCGCTTGGCGAAGCCGGGCAGGTCGGCGTCGACGACCTGTGACGACCGGACGCGGAGGACGCCGTCGTCCTCCCCGCACTCGAGGACCTCTACGTCCCGGTGGCCCAGGCTCTCGTACAGGTCGCGGGTGACCTCCGGCTGGCGGAGCATGGCGATTACGGCGTCCACCGTCGCGTCGTAAGTGATCGAGCCCTTCAGGTCCATCGGATGGTCCTTTCGTCGGCCTGTGACCAGCCCCACCGCCGGGACGAGGCTACTCCGCCTGCTCACCCGGCTCCCTCTGGGTACATCCGGACCGTCCGGGTCCGCTTCCTCGCATCGGCCAGCGCCCGCTCGGTCTGGGAGCGAACTCGTCGAGGTCGTTGGCCGTCGCCGGCGAGAGCCGACCCCGAGTCCGGAGGATCAGCTGCCCACGATGCCGAGGATGCCGTCGGCGATCAGGAACAGGCCGACCAGAATCGAGACGACAGCGAAGACGATGGGGCCGGCGTTCACGACGCGATCCCTGAGCGCGGCCAGCCGAGATTGGGCTTCTCCCGGTCGTCGGGCGTAATACAGGAAGATCAACCCGACCGTCGCGGTCGAGACCACCGTGAAGACGAGAAAGGCGACCAAGGCGATGATCGCTGCTGCATGGTGACGAATGAGCACCACCGCCAGAGCGGCGGTGAGCGTCCACGGCTGCTCGAGGACGCCGACAATCGCCGCTTGCCACGGATTCAGTTGCTCGAGGTGCTCGGTGAGCCTCCTCGTGACCTCGGAACCGGTGCGAGGTATGTCCCGTCGCCGCCACTGACGAACGGCCGCGGCGAACAAGGCGAGACCGAGCAGGATCTCGATGACGTCCACCACTATGCGTCCGCTCCCATGTTGATTGGCCTCTGCCCCACCGAGGGCATAGCTGGCGGTGAAGACGATGACCAGCGATACACACCACCCAACGAGGAATGCTGCGGCATTGGCTGGCGCCCGCGTCGTGGCCAGCAACAGGATGAACACGACGATCGTGCTCGGGGACAGGCTGGCCAGTAGCCCGAGGAACAGGACCGAGACGATCAGGCCCACGCTCAGAGTCCCGGCAACGTTGGCGGGCGCCGGCGTCGATGCTCAGTGACGAACGCGAGTGGATGGTTGGCCATTGCCGCCCCACCATCTCACGAGGTCGGGGCGGGAGATGGCGCTCCGCTACCGCCTACTAGCTCCGCAGAGCTGGGGCCCTGGGCGCGGGCCAGGATGACAATGCCGACGACGGCCACCGATAGTCCAATGATGGCGGGGACCAAATGGCCCTTACCGTGGCTCAGCGACTCGCCGTAGACGACCGCGCCCAAGGTCACGCCCCCGAACAGGCTGACGGCGTTGCTGGACGCCATCGCCGGGGCCAGGACGCCGGTCTTGAGGGCGGACTGCTGGAGGACGAAGCCGACCACAGCCGACGCAACGAGCACGTAGATCGACCAGTCAGCGAAGAGGGCCAACACCTCGCTCCCGACCTCGGTGACGAAGGTCTTGGTCACCGCGGTCTGGAGGGCAAAGCCGAATCCGGCTGCCGCGCCGAAGAGCAGCGCCCTGGTCGCACCCTGGCGGCTGCGACCCAACGTCGCCGCGGCCAACACCAACGCGAGAACGATCAAACAGGCCAACCACCATGTCTGTGCGCTCGGGTGGGCAGTGCCGCCCTGGGGTGATCCGACCGAGAGAAACAAGACGATACCCGCTACGATCGCCACTGCCCCGAACACGACCTCGCGGTCGATGTGCTGGTGGGTCAACCAGGCTCCGAACGGCAGGGCGATGACCAGGCTGAGTGTGGTGATCGCTTGCACGGCCATCAGAGGCCCCAGGTCGAGTGCCACCGCTTGGAGAATCCATCCGGCCGCCTGGAGCAGCATTCCGGCCAGCCATACCGGCTTGCGCAGAATCTGGACCATCCATGAGGAGTCACCACCCTCATCGGTGGTGTCGAGCGTACCTTTCTGCTGTAGGACAGTGCCGAGTGCAAACGCACATGCGGCCACAAATGCCAGGGTTGGGCCCACGGTGGCGTTCTCTCAGTTATCGGCCCTGGCGATACTCTTCGACCCACTCCGGTGGAACAGTCGCCGGGATCTTGCCTGATGGCCCCTTGGACACTGTCCTGGGCAAGAACCAGACAACTACCCAAGCGACTGCACAGAGGGAGGATTGAGCGACGACACGCCCACGACCATCATTCCGGTGAAGATGAGGCGATTTCGTTGCGCCAGGCGTCTGCACCAGCGGTCGTACCAGCGAGTGCCGCGTTGTGGAGCATCCTGATCACCGACTTGGCGGACTCGCTCGGGGGCACCTCTTGCCGGTTGGCCCACTGACGCACCGCCGAGATCACCACGTTCGATCCGATGAGTGCAGCGATCCCCAACAGCAGACAGCCCAACAGCGCAACCACACCTGCCGCCGTGAGCAAGCCTGTATTGATCGGAATCTGGTCCACCACTGTGTCCGTTGGATGCCATCGTGCTCTCTTTTCTTTGGACGCCGTCCCGAGGGACGTTCAACTCAATTCGTTGATGGTTGGGATCTCACCGCCGGCTGATCTACCTTCGTCGGTCGCGACGACGCATTCCCGCCACCGATACCGGCGAGAGCGGACGACCGAGGGGATCGATGAACAAGGTGCACGAACCGGAGGCCGCGGGAACGGAGCCCTCCAGCACGTCGATGTCGTACGTGACCGACTCATCCTCCGACTGGGGATTGCGCAGGATCACGACACATTCGTCCGGTCGGTCCCCGCCGGCGTCGACAAACGAGAGAACGGCATTGGGCGGATCGACGGCGAAGCTGTTCTCGCCCTCATCCGACCACAGCCCAACGAACTGGTCGGTCGTCATGTGACCGACCACCCGCTGTGGCCTGTCGGAGAAGTAGAGCGTCGTCGGGGAGATTCCCGTCAGCGTGAGCTCGGCACCGTCACTCGTCGAACCTCGCGCCACCTGCACGAACATTTCCTCGATCATTTCGGTCTCGACGGATGTCATGGGGTCGCCTCCTGTGCAATCGCTCCGAGCCCAGTCTGCTATCCCTGATTTCGGCCTGCATCACCCTCCAGGAGTGATATCGGCCACCGAACGGTCCGTTCTCCCAGGTGGTGCGGTGGCCGAGGAGTGCATCCCTCAAGTCTGAACATTCGATGAAAGTCTCGCGAAGTCAGGGAAGGCCATACGGCGTCCTTTCCGGAGGCGCTGGACCCCGATGGCTTCGTCTGCCCACCAGCAACGGCGTTCTCCGGAAATGCCACCCCGGGCGGACCGGTGGATTCGAGGCCCTTCACAGCCGTGCTCATCGGCGCCGTCGGACGCTGCCGGACGCTGCCGGACGCTGCCGGACGCCGCCGGACGCCGCCGGACGCCGCCGGACGCCGCCGGCGAGTTTCGCCATCGAATCGGACCGCGATCAACCTGCCCGGTTGCGCCGTGTCCTGCCGACCGGGAGGGCAAATCATCCTCGCCGGGTGAGGACGGAGCCTCACCGCGGCTACATCATCAGATGAACACCAGGACCGAACCGTTATCTCTACCTGACAAGAAGGTCACTCGATATGACGACAAGACGAGCGTCTGTGCTTTTCGTCTATTTCTCCTACACAGGCCAGACCCAGAAGGTGGTCGACACCATGGCCGAAGTGCTGGAGAGCCGAGGTTGCGACGTGACCAAGGCAGCCATTGAGTTCACTGAACCGCGCTACGAGAAGCGGTTCCATCATTTTCCCATGAAACGGCCTTTTCTGGAGGTTGTTGGCATGATTCCGGCTGAGCTGCGTCGTCGGCCGGCCACCATCGGGATCCCCACTTCGGTGAGCGAGGGCAGCTACGACTTCGTGATCGTCGGTGCGCCCACCTGGTGGCTCTCTACCGATGTTCCGATGCGATCGTTCATGGAGTCACCCACGGCCGCCCGAGTTCTCAAGGACAAGCCATTCACTGCGGCAGTGACTTGCCGCCGCTACTGGAAGCACAATATGAAGACGGTTCGACGGCTGGGGACAGAGGTGGGTGGCAAGTACACCGAGGGCATACATTTTCGGTACCAAGGAGGGCAGGTCCGGTCGCTCTTCTCACTGCTCAGCTACTTGGGCACTGGTGAGTATCGCGAGAAGTACCACGGCGTGAAGATCCCGCCCACCAACCTTCAGGGCTACCACCTGGTCGAAGCCCGGAATTTCGCTGAAGGAGTAGCGGAAAGCTTGTCTCTCTCCCGCCAATGAACCGATTGCCGCTCGGAACAGTGGGTGCAGTCGGGCCTGGTCCTAGTTGTTGCTGGCAATCGCAGTAATCGTCATCTCGTCGGCGGTCGCTGTGAGCGGCGTCCAGTCAGGCCTGGCTGCCACGTCGGTGGTCCCCGAGCGAGGCCGCGTCACGATCACCATGGCGATGGTCGGCGACCCGGGAACCCTTCGGTGGGCGTCGTCCTGGTGGCCCCGTGGCGTAAGGTCGAGACAGGATGAGTGATGTCCATCATGGTACCGAGCCTGAGCCCGCCGGAGATCTCGAGGCGGCGGAGGTCGAACGTCTTCAGACGGAGCGGGATGCACTCGCCAAAGAGGTAGAGCGGCTGAGAGCCCCTCGCAAGCGGCGATTCCACCGAGGGATCGTGGGCGTCCTGGTCGCCCTGTCCTGCATCCTGGTGGTGATGTCCACCACGGTCGTGTGGGCACATCGGACCGTGCTCAATACCGACACCTTCGTGCACACCGTCGGTCCGGTCTTTCAGCACCCTGCGGTGGACACGGCCGTCGCCACCCGCGCCACGGATCAGCTGTTCACCCAGCTGCGACTCCAGGAGCGCCTCCGCGAGGCCCTGCCCGCCAAGGTCAGCTTCGCCGCAGGACCCATCACCGGTGCCACCGAAGGCTATGTCTCGGGCCAACTGGCCAAGGTGTTGGGATCCGACCGATTCCAGACGGTCTGGATCAACGCGCTCACCTTCACCCATGAGACCGTGGTCGCCGTACTACGGGGCAAGAGCACCGCGACAATCTCCACCACGAATGGCTACATCGTCCTCAACACGGTCCCCTTGATCAACAAGGCGTTGGGATCGGTTTCCGGGCTTGCCTCCAACCTCACCGGCAAGAACGTCTCCCTGCCCACCATCACCTCGGCCGAGCCGCCCAAGCAGGCGGTGGAGAAGTTGTCGAAGGCGCTCGGGGTGCAGCTGCCCTCCAACTACGGCCAGATCACGCTGGTGCGATCGAGCCATCTCGCCATCGCCCAGCGCGGCGTCAGGGCCTTCGACCGGTTGACCATCATCCTGCCCCTTCTCACCCTGGCATTGATCGCCCTCTCGCTGTGGCTGTCGGTGTCCCGACGTCGGACTCTCGTCCAGCTCCTGGTCGGAAGCTCGCTCCTCCTGATCATCCTCCGGCGTGTCGTGATCTACGAACAGAGCGCGCTCGCCAACGACGCCAACAACCACCAGGTCGCCCAGATCGTGCTGGGTCAGCTCCTCCACGGATTCTTCAACCTGACCGCCTGGCTCCTAGTCATCGCTCTCGTCGTCCTGGTCGTGGCCCTGGTGACCGGGCCGTATCGGTGGGCGGTGGCCCTGCGACACCTCGTGGCCGGACTCTGGCAACGAGGCATCGAGGCCATGAGCAGCGAACGACGGGCCCGATCGGCGGCCTGGGTGAGCGCTCATGCGGACGGACTCCAATTGGCGGGTGCCGTGGTGGCCGGGATACTCCTGCTCATCGTCAGTATCTCCTGGTGGAGCTTCCTGATCATCGGCGCACTCCTGGCCATCTACGAAGTTGCCCTTCAGTCGATCAAGACTCGCCCGCACGAGGAGGAGCGTCCCGGGCCCGGGGTCGTTCGAGAAAGAGAATCGGCTCCGGTCGGCGATCCCTAAGCCCGTGGGTCCTGAAGCTTCGTCCGTCTCCGTGGCCGAGTGCTAGGTACGACTGGCTGGGCGTACGGCACTATGGGAGATCGAGCGCTGGGTCCGTGCTGACGGCCACGTCACTGACCGAGGTAACCGTGATCGGGGCGGGTGCCCCAGACATCGTCGAGCTGGTGGCGCTGCCACCCGGGTAGTCAGCGAGCGAGGGAGAGCCAAATGGCCACACCGACCACAAACCGACTCAGCGTCACGGGCCGAGCGTCACCGACCGGAGCAGACGGAAGCCGCTGGTTGCGGGGAGCTGTGCGAGAGCCGACGAGTCACCCATCCAGACTCGGTACGTCCCAGGGGCCACGCGCCAGGTATCTCCGGATGCATCGAAGTACGCAAGCTGCTTGTCGCTGAGCGTGAAGGAAAGCGTCTCGGACGTACCGGGTGCCAACGAGAGCCGCCGGAATGCCTCGAGCTGTCGTGGGGGGTTCTCCGCCACCGCTGGCTGCCCGAGGTAGAGCTGTGCGACATCGGCGCCGGATCTGTCGCCGGTGTTGGTGGCCCGAACGGTCACCTCCACCGTCGGGTGACCGCTCCGTATCCGTACCTGGACCTTGGGATCGCTGTAGCGGAACGTCGTGTACGAAAGTCCGTAGCCGAACGGGAACAGTGGCGTGGTACCCGTCGAGTCGTACCACCGGTATCCGACGTCGACGCCCTCGGCGTAGTCGACCGTTCCACCGGTGCCAGGAAACTGTGCGGGATCCGACGCGGGGCCGTTCGTCGAGGACCTCGGGAACGTGACCGGCAAATGCCCCGATGGATCAGCATCGCCGAAGAGCGACGCCGCCAGAGCTGTTCCATCGGTCTGGCCCGGGTACCAGGCGTCGAGGACCGATGAGACCCCGCCCAACCACGGCATCGTGACCGGTCCCCCGGCATCGATGACCACCACGGTGTGCTTGTTGGCTGCGGCAACGGCATTCACCAGTTCGTCCTGGTCCGAAGGAAGTGTCAGGTTGACCCGGTCACTCGCCTCGGACTCTTGGCCGTCACTGACGACCACGACCGCCACTGACGCCCTCTTGGCGGCCCTGACTGCGGGGAGCATGGAGTCATCGATCTGGTTCGGGGTCACCCAGGTGAGCCCCTGGACGGGACCGGTGAGGGTATAGGTCCGGCCGGCGATGAGCTGCACCGTGGCGGTGTAGGTGGTACGCGGCAGGGTGCCCGGATTCACCGCGACTGGCGTCCCGTCGAGGGAGAGTGTCACCGGGACGTAGATGGGAGGTTCGGAGTAGGCCAACTCATAGGTGCCGGTCTGCGGGGCGGTGAGGGTGGCGGAGAGGGTGCCGCCGTCACCGGTCGTGGGGTGGGGGGCGCTCAGGTGCGTGGGAGGAATGGTGACGAAGTCCCGCGCCTGTGGGAGACCCTGGGTATAGGTCACCGGTGCTTTCGCCCGAACGGCGGCTCGGATGCCGGCGAGTGGAGTCACGACCCGTGAAGCGGTCACCGTCGCACTGCCGCCGCCAACGGTGATCGGTTCAGCTTGGGCAGCCGGGCCGATGACGGCGATGCCGCCCGGTTCGCTCGTGGACAGCGGGAGCGTGTTGTCGACGTTCTTGAGCAGGACCGTACCCTCCTCGGCCACACCGTTGGCCACCTCGGCGTCGGCCGGCGTCGCCGCGTCGTGGCGAATGTTCCCCTTCGTGTCATCGGTGAAGAGCCGGAACCGGTACATCTGGGTGAGGACCCGCAATGCCGCATCGTCGATGGCGGCCCGGCTCACCTGCCCTTCTTCGACCGCAGCTCCCAACGCCGCGCCCAGGTATGTCGATTCCGGCTGTTCTTGGTCCAGCCCGGCGTCGACTGCGTCCACCGTGGAGTGGGTGGCGAAATAGTCGGAGCCGACGAAGCCCGAGAACCCGAGGGTCGTGTCGAGGTATCCGCTGATCAGCGCCTTGTTCTGGCAGGCGGGGGAGCCGTTGATGGTCGAGTACGAGCACATGACCGAGCTGGGATCGGCGCTGACGATCGGGTCCCAAGCACGGAGGTAGATCTCCTGGAGCGCCTGGGCGCTCACAATGGCGTCGTCCTCGGGAGTGTTGCGGTTGGTCTCCTGGTTGTACACGGCATAGTGCTTGACCTGTGCCATCGTCCCGGCCCGCTGGATGCCGTCCACTTCCGACGCCGCCAGCGTCCCGGTCAGATCGGGATCCTCTCCCAGGGTCTCGAACGCCCGACCCCACTGCGGCACCCGGACGATGTTCACCGTCGGACCGTAGATGAGGTTGATCCCCTTCTCCCGCGCCTCGGCGCCGATGACCTGTCCATAACAGGCCGCGGCCGTGGGATCGAAGGTGGCCGCCAGCGCCTCAGGAGCTGGGAGCTGGGTGACACCCGACACGCCATCACCAACGCCGCCTGGGCCATCCTGCTGATTGACGGCAGGGATATGCAGGCTGGGAATGGCCGCGGTGGCTCCGACGGTGCCCGAGGGGGCCTTCAGCTGCCCGATGCCGTGCATCAGGCTGATCTCTTGGTCGAGCGTCATCCGCTTCAGCATTTTCTCGGCCTGGTCCTTGGCCTGGGTCAATGGTTCGAGGAGGAACGAAGACCTGATGCAGCTGGTGGAGGCCGACCCGCTGGACGTCCCGGTGGCCGCCACGGCTCTCGTGAGGGTGGCGGGAGAGAGCGAGATGGACAGACCGACCACGACGACAATCAATGCGGTAGCAGTGGTGCGTTTCATACTCATTCCCATCCGTTGCCCAAGAAGCTACGCGAGTCGGCGCGATGGACCTCGTCATTGACGTTGAACCTGTGGGTACCAACGGGGTCGTCCGCTGTGACCGACCTGGCACTTCTCATGGTTCGTCGGACCAACGACAGTGTGGGAATCCGGCGCGATGGCGTGGGAATTGGCTCCGGCCGGGTGGCAGTCGACCCAGCTCGACCACGATGTGTCGAGAGTCCACCAACAACCCGCCAACGGTTGTCGATGACCTGTTGCACCGCCACGGCGAACGCCCGGGCCGCTGGCTGCGAGAGCCGACCTGCACACAGTCGAGTTCGCACCAATTCGATCATCGCCGAGATTGTCGTACTCGTCCGATACCTTGTGGATATAGGCAAGAACCAGCAGACATGATGCTGCATTCACATCTGGTGATGAATCCCGAGGAGGAGGCATCGATGGCAGAGAAGAAGGTTGCCGCCAAGAGAGCAGTCCGCAAGGCTCCGGCAAAGAAGACAACCGCGGCCCGCAAGTCGACGGCCAAGCGCACGGCCAAGAAGGCTCCGGCCCGCAAGACCGCGGCCCGCAAGTCGACGGCCAAGCGCACGGCCAAGCGCACGGCCAAGAAGGCTCCGGCCCGCAAGACCGCGGCCCGCAAGTCGACGGCCAAGCGCACGGCCAAGAAGGCTCCGGCCCGCAAGACCGCGGCACGCAAGAAGGCCACGGCCAAGAAGGCTCCGGCCCGCAAGACCGCGGCACGCAAGACCGCGGCCAAGCGCACGGCCAAGAAGGCTCCGGCCCGCAAGACCGCGGCACGCAAGAAGGCCACGGCCAAGAAGGCTCCGACCCGCAAGACCGCGGCACGCAAGACCGCGGCCAAGCGCACGGCCAAGAAGGCTCCGGCCCGCAAGACCGCGGCACGCAAGAAGGCCACGGCGCGCAAAGCTGCGGTGGCCAAGAAGATCACCGCCAGCGAGGCAGCCCTGCGCAAGGAGGTCGCGGCCCTGCGCAAGCAGGTCGCCGCCCACGAGGCCAATCTGCGCAAGAAGGTTGCCGGTCGCACGGCTCCGGCCCGCAAGGCGGCCAAGCGGACCGTCAGGAAGAGGTAGCCCTCCCAGGCGGTCCGCTGGTCACGGGCATCCCCGGTCAGGACCGGCCGGCCGATCAGTACCAGGTAGGATGGACCCGAGACTTCGTCACCGTCCTCTCCCGAACGTAGCCGGCTGGATCCCACCCGACAGTCCTGGTCCGGCCACCGGGCAGACGAAATGCAGGCTCCGCTAGATTCGCAACCCTATGTTGGATGCGACTATTGGCGAGGTCGGATTCCCTGACTTTGCGTGGGCCGTCGGCGAGGAAGGGTCCGATCCTTTGGTCCTTGCCGATGGAGTCCCCTATCGGCAGGACCAGTTCGCGCAAAGTGGCCACTACTCGCATGTAGACGACGACCTCCGCTCGATTGCCGCTCTCGGCATCACGATCGTTCGATACGGCGTGCCATGGAGGCTGAGTGAGCCAGAACCCGGGCGTTACGACTGGACCATCTGGGATCGGGCACTGGCCCGATGTGCTGAGCACGGCCTGGAGCCGGTCGTCGACCTGTTGCACTTCGGTCTCCCCGACTCGTTCAGCGGCTTCGCCGATCCGCGGTGGGTCGACTCGTTCAGTCGATACGTCGAAGCATTCCTCCACCGCTACCGAGAACCGCGATGGTTCACACCGATCAACGAGCCGGGCGTCACGGCGGAGAACTCGGGCTGTCTGGGAATGTGGAACGACCGGCTGGCGTCACGGCGGGACCACGCTCGGATCTTGACCAACATCGTCCTGGCCAACCTCGAGGCTCTGGCGCGCATCCGTGGCGATCGCCAGGGCTGGTGGATCGGGTCCGAGGGATTCCCGGTTCCGGTGGCGGTCGAGCCGCAGGCCGATGCCGACGTGCGGGCGTTGCGGGCATGGGCCTGGCTCGTGTGGGACCTGCATTTCGGCCGGGACCCTGTCGCGGAGTCCGCCCGCTACCTCGATTGTGTGGATGCCACGTTGCTCGAACGCATCCGTTCTCTGGCGGTGACCGACCGGGTCATCGCCGGTCTCGACTTCTACCCCACCTCGGTCATTCCGGTCGGGGGCGCTGCCCCCGAGTGGTCGATCCACGAGCGGGTCGCCTTCGCCCTCGCTGAATTCCGACGGTGGCACGACCGATATGACGTTCCCTTCTGGGTGGCGGAGACCTCGAATCTGTCCCTCGGAATTGACGACCAGATCCCGTGGCTCCTGTCGCTCACCGAGGGGCTGCGCGGCCTGCGCAACGACGGCCTGCCGGTCCGCGGGCTCTGTTGGTACAGCCGGGGGGATCAGTTCGACTGGCAGAGCGAGCTGGTGGATCCGAAAGGCGCGGTGACCGAGGTCGGACTCTTCGACGTCCACCGACGGGCCAGGCCTGTTGCCGCCACCTTTGCCCGACTGGCCTCCCAGGAGTTGTGACATCGATGCCGCTCCCCGTCGGCACGCTCGATCCGAGTCGTTGCGGCCAGCAAGCACTGCGGCACCGGGACGGGCACGGGCCGGGCTCTGGGGGCATCGGTGGACCGTAGGCACTTCCTCAAGTTGCTGGGGGCAGGCGCCGGCTCCGCGGCCCTGGCCGCCGACTACGGCCCTCTGACTTCGGCCGAGGCGCAAGCCGCTCCGGCCGCTGACACGGCCGACACAGTGGTGTCGGAGTTCGTGGCCAACCCGCCCTTCTCGTTCACGTACGCCGGACAGCCGTCGGCGGGTCTCCTGCCACAGTGGCACCCCGTGAGGCGCAGGGCCAGCTCCTCACCGGGACGCACCGAGGAGAGCGTCACGTGGCGGGCGCCCTCCGGAGAGCTGCAGGTGCAGGCAGAGGTCGTTGTCTACGAGAGCTTCGGGGCGACCGAGTGGACGGTGTCCTTCGCCAACCCTTCCTCGACCACCTCACAGCAGTTGAGCGAGGTATTGGCCGCCGACACCATCGTCAACGGATCACCCACCGCGACCTACGTTCTCCACCATTTCAACGGCAGCGCACAGCAAGCCGACGATTACGCGCCACAGACCTCGCCGCTGGCGCCGGGCAAGGCACAACTGCTGTTCCCTCTGGGTGGCCGGCCCTCGAACGGCACGTGGCCCTACTTCAACATCGCCTGGGCCGACCGAGGGGTCATGGTCGCCGTCGGATGGCCGGGGCAGTGGACCGCCGAACTGCTGGTCGACGAGCAGTCCGGCCTCCGCCTCAGAGCCGGGATGACCTCGGCCGACCCTCTGCTCGACGGCTACGACGACATCGTCGACGCCATGCTCCTGGACACCTCCCTGCAACCGGGTGAGGAGGTGCGGACCCCCCTCATCGTCCTCATGCCGTGGAGCGCCGACAGCTGGCTGCTCGCACAGAACAAGTGGCGGCGATGGATGATCGACTACAACCTGCCTCGCTTCGGAGGCAGCCTTCCCGAACCCATCACTCCCACGACGGGTGGACTGAGCCTTCTGCCCAACCACGCCGAAGAGCTCGCCGCCATCGATTCCTATGTGCAACGGGGAACCACCAGGGATCGCGGTGGCTTCTATACGCACTGGTGGGTGGATGCCGGCTGGTACGCCATTCCGAGCGTGCTCCCCCAGAACTGGTCCAATGGCGTGGGGAACTGGTTCCCGGATCCGGAGCGCTTCCCGAACGGCATGAGACCCACGTTCCAGCGGGCCCTCGACCACGGCATGAAGTCTGTGCTGTGGAGCGAACCCGAGCGGGTGGGGGTTGGCACCGAGTTGTTCGAGAAGCACCCGGATTGGCTCACGCCGCCGCCGGACATCAACGCCGACGCCAGCTATCTCCTCGACTTCGGGAACGCCGACGCGTGGGCCTGGTCATTGGAGCGCTTCGAGTCCATCATCACCGACCAGGCCGCCCGGGGCCACGAAGTGGACGTGTTCCGCCAGGACTTCAACATGGATCCGCTCGACTACTGGAACGCCAGAGATGTTCCGGGCCGCCGCGGTATGACACAGGTCAAGCACGTGACCGGCCACCTCGCCTTCTGGGACGAGCTGCGCAGGCGCCACCCGCACCTCTGGATCGACAGCTGCGCTTCCGGCGGCCGTCGCAACGACCTCGAGACGATGCGCCGCTCGATTCCCCTGCTGCGGAGCGACTACCAGTTCGAGCCGACCGGTAACCAGTGCCAGACCTACGGCCTGTCCCTCTGGTTCCCTTACTACGGGACGGGGGTGGGGCCCCAGAGCACCAACGACGGTGCCTGGGGTCCGGGCCAGTACGTGGTCCGGAGCTCGCTGGCCCCGAGCTATGCGTCGAGCGTCGACGTGGGGACTGCCAGCGAGGAGGATTGGGCGCTGCTCCGTAGCATGAACGAGGAATTCGTGCGGATACAGGACGACCTGTTGTACAGCGATTTCTATCCTCTGACGGAGTTCAGCCTGGGGAACGACGTCTGGATGGCCCTCCAATTCGACCGTCCCACGGCGGGGAGCGGCGTCGTCCTCGTCTTTCGACGGCCCGACGCCCGGGCGGCAACGATGCGGTTCGCCTTGCAGGGCCTCGAAGCGGGCCGGCAGTACCGGATCGAGGACTTCGACCGGACCGGCGAGGACCTGGTGTCCGGCAAGAGCCTGATGCGCCAGGGCCTGGCGTTCTCGCTTCCGGAGGCGCCCGCCTCGGCCATCGTGCGTTACGAGCGCCAGTCGAGCGGGTCGGCCTAGGGCGGCGGCAACCGATCCGTTGTCGACCGTCGACGCCCGATGGGGACCACTCAGGACCAGGGCGCCCAGTCCCCCTGCGGGTCGGTGGTCTGGCCCACCTCGATCAGATGGCCGTCGGGATCGCGGATGTAGCAACGGATCTCGAACTGGTGCTGCTTCGGCGGCGTCAGGAATTGGGCACCCCGGGCGCTCCATTCGGCGTACACGGCCTCGATGTCCTTGACCCGGATATTGAGGAAACTGCTGACCCGGTCGGGGTCGCGTGGCGTCTCCAGGGTGACCTCGGGCTTGTCGTCGGTGGGACCCCCGCCGACGTTGATGATGATCCAGCTGTTGGCCAGGGCCACATAGGTCACATCTCCGGAGAAGACCACCTTGCCGCCGAGCACTTCACTGTAGAAGCGCCTCGAGCGCTCGACATCGTCCGAGACGATGAAGTGGGCCAGCAGAATTCCCTCTGCGGGCGGTGTGGGTTCGGCCATCTGGTACCTCCTCTGGTTGGGGCTCATCCCCCGCGTACCACGGGGTCTGCAGCCGATGGTGCGATGATCGGGGCGTCGGCGCCGGTGATGGCATGGCCGGCCCCGTGCGCCTGGTTGGGCCGCGCCGCACCGAGACGCTCGGACTGTCCTCGACGTAGAACCGCCACTCGAGGTCCTGTCCCACCGATAGGCCGATTCGAGTGCTTCTGGCGTACGGCAGCTCGACACGGTCGTCGAGGATGCGGACCTTCCCGACGACAAGATCGGTGCCGTTGTCGGCCCGAGTCAGGTCGAACGCCTGGCAGAGGCGACCGGGCCCGCTGCACAGTCGATGGTCCGGGTCCTTGGGACGGCCCCGGTTGGCTCTCATCACGTCGACCCCGGTCAACGGCTCCAACGCCCGAATGAGCACGCCGGATCCGATGCCGACCGGCTGACAGACCACATTCGCCAGGTAGTTGATCCCGTACGTCAGGTAGACCTCGAGGTGCCCAGGTGGACCGAACAAGGTGGCGTTCCCCTTTCGGGGTCCGGAGAAGCCACGGCTCGCCGGCTCCATCTCGTCGTAGGCCTCTACCTCGACGATGCGGCCGCTCAGCGGCCCGTACGAGAAGACCTTCCCGATGAGACTCCCGGCAACCGTCTCGGCAGGCTGCTCGTAGAAGGGGCGGCTAAGCGTCCGGGGCCGTGTCCCCACCGTTCCCCTTTCGCCGCTGTGGTGGCTCCGGCGCTGTCGGCAGGACGAAGCGTTCGACCGCATCGGCAAAGCCCTCCTTCTCGTTGGTCCCCGTCACCCGACGGGCCGCTCGTTGCACCTGGACGTCGGCATTGCCCATGGCGATGCTCAGGCCTGAGTGCGCGAACATCAACACGTCATTGGGCATGTCGCCGATGGTGGCGATCTCGTCCCGGGACAGCTTGTAGCGCTGGGCCAGGTACCGGGCCACGGCCCCCTTGTTGGCGTCGGGGTGGGTGACGTCCAGGTAGTAGGGCTGGGACGCCGCCGCCGTGACATGATCCCCGAAGCGCTCGTGGGCTGCGGCCGAAGCCTTCGACACGGCCTCGTGGTCGTCACTCACGCCAACAATCTTCGCCACGTCGCCGGTGAGACCTTCGATGCTCTTCATGACCTTGGGCTCGAACTTGACCGTCCACGCCTCACGGTCGACGTGTGGTCCCTTCCGGTCCGGTACATACCAGTCGGCGCCACGATAGAGCCACACGCTCAGGTCGAACGAGGCCATGAGCGCGGCGATGGGGCTGACCAGGTGCTCGGGGACGACGCGCTGCTCGATCACGGCCATGTCGCGGTCGGCGATCAGGCCCCCGTTGAAGGCGGCGATGGGCGTCTGCAGATCGAGCGGCTCGATGAGCATGGCCATTCCCCTCGGAGGGCGTCCGCTGGTGATGGCGAAGAGAATGCCGGCATCGCGCAGGCCATGCACGGCGGCGACCGCCCTGTCGGTGAGGACCTTGTCCTGGGTCACGAGGGTGCCGTCCACGTCCGCCAGCATCAGGCGGATGGGGGGCGTCACGTCGGGGCCTCGGTCTTTCCATCTGCGGCCGCGTCGTAGGCGTCGATGAGCCTTCGGTAACGGTCGGCGATGATCCGTGCCGCCTCGGCGTCCGAGGACCGGCCCGCCAGGTGGTCGGCCAGTGCGTCGTGCCACAGGGTCCGGCCCACGGCAAAGCCCGCGAACCCGGGCACGCTCGCACCGACCTCCAGCCAGCGGACGACGCTGTCCCAGTCCGCACCCCGTCCGAGGACGATGCACACCACGTGGTCCCTTCCCCCCGTACGCGCCTGGTGGACCACGGCGCCGGCGTCGTCCTTGGAATCGAGCCCCTCGATCTTCCAGATATCGGGCTCCACCCCACCGCCCTGCAGCGAGGCGATGGCCTGCAGGACGAGCTCGGGGCGCAGGTACCGGTCGTAGTCCTGCTGGTGGCCTTCGAAGCTGTCGAGCTGAGCGGTGGTGGCCGGGACGAGCAGCTCGAAGAGGAAGGTTCGGTCCTGATCCCGGAGCCACTCGCTCAGCCAGGCCAACCGTTCGGCTTGGCGGCGGTTCAGATCCGGGTCGCCTTCGGGGTTGAACCGGACGAGCACCTTCACGAAGGTCGGGTCGAAGGCCTCGATGTGCTCGGTGAAGTGGTCACCGTATTGGAAGTCGAACTCGTCCTGGCCGGAACGCTCCACCGGCATGGCCAGCGGGACGCCCGACTCGAGGGCACGTCGGGCCACCGCCGAGCCGAACTCCTCGTCCACGAGGACCCCGGCCCGATCGCGGGGCGCGCCGGATCTGACCGCCAGCTGGTTGGCCTCGAAGACGATCTGCTTCGCTCTGACGATGCCGTCACGCACCTCCGCCGAGAGGGGAGGCGTGGCGCCGAAGAGGCCGCGCTCGAACGAGGAGCGGTGGTCGAAGGCGAGCAGGTACAGCGGGGTCCCGTAGCCGGATGCCATCTCAGTCCTCCCCATTCTCGCTGCGGGATCTCGGACGCCTGCGACGCCTGCTCGGCCGGCGAGGCCGGCGAGGCCGGCGCTCGCACCACCGTCTTCCGGCACCCAGGTCCGTCATCGGAAGGGCGCTCCGGTGCCCTACTCGCCGATTCCGTACAGGATGTCGTCCAGGGTCCTCCAGCTGTCCTCGGTGTTCCCCCACCCACCGGGGTGCCAGGCCACGACGACGGCCATCCGGTCCGGGTCACGACCCACCACTGCCGTCCACTCGTTGTGGTCACGCCGGCTGACCAGGAGCTTCCGAGCGTCCAATTCGCCGGCGATCCGCTCCAGTTGATCGGCCGACTCGACGTCCAACAGGAAGGCTCGCAGACCGACGTGGCGACCTCCACCCATGGGACTGCTCCCAAACGCTCGCAGCACGATGATCTGGGCTCGGTCGCTGCCCGGGGCACTCATGGCCGCCAGTTGCTCCTTTTCGGACAGCAGCTTGAAATCGAGCACCTCGCGATAGAAGTCGATCGATCGGCTGAGGTCGGCCACGTTCATCACGACACCCTGAAAATTCACGCATTGCTCCGAATCCTCGGTAGAGCGGACCCGCCAGGCGGAGCCCCCCTACGTCCAATGTGCACACTCTCTCCATCGCCCGACCGACCGCGCCATCGACGCCAGCGGCGTGCGGCCCCGGTCACAGGCCGGAGACCAGCTCGGCCACGATCTCCGCCGCCGGCTGCACCTGCCGGGCCAGCGCAACGCTCTGTCCGGCCCACATCGAGAGCGCTTCGATGTCACCGGTGGTTCCGACCATCGGTGCCGCCGGCTCGTACCGCAGGATCGATTCGCCGGAGCCGAAGTGGGCGATGACATCGCCCTCTCCCGGCCGGCTCCCCGGCCGTGGCCGGCCCGCCGCCTCCCACGCCTCGGCCGTCGAGTTGCGGATGGCGCGATGGGGCGCATCCGGCCAACCCACCTCGTAGAGGTCGGCATACCACTGCGGGTCGGTCTCGGCCGCGTCCTGCAGGTGACGGCAATACTCCTCGTGGACGGGCATCTCCCGGGCGAGCAGAAAGCGGGTGCCCAGCCACGCCGCCTGCGCGCCCAGCGCCAGCACGGCGGCTACGCCGCGAGTGTCCCCGATCCCGCCGGCGGCGATCACCGGCACCGGCGCAACGGCGTCCACGACCGCGGGCACCAAGGGGAGCGTCGCCACCTGGCCCCGCACGTGCCCACCGGACTCCCAACCCTGCGCCACGACGACATCGACACCGCTGGCGGCCGCCCGCCGTGCATCGTCGGCGCTGCTGACCGTGTGCAGCACGATGCCGTCGGCGTCATGGACCTGCTCGACGTAGCCGGCGGGATCCCCCCAGAACAGCGACACGATGCGCAGGCCGGCCTCCAGGGCCTCGTCCAGGCGACGGTGCTGGTCGGAGCCCAGGATCAGATTGCCGCCAAACGGACGATCGGTGAGCGCCGCCGTCTCTCGAACCACATCTCCGGCGGGTGTGGACCACGTCAGCGCCAACATGCCCAGCGCGCCGGCATCGGAGACCGCTGCCGCCAGTTGGGGCACCGCCGACATCGGCGCCTGCACGATCGGCTGTTCGATCCCGAGCAGGTCGCACACCGGCGTTCGCACCATTACCACCTACCCTGTCGCTCCGGCCGGCACTGCCGGCTCTCGGGCTCGACGTGGACCGTCCGGCCACGTCGCCGGATCCACCTGCGGCTATGACGTATACGAGGACGGCCTCGACTGGGGAGCCCGCTTGTTCCATCCATGAAAGCTCGTGTAATCGCCCGCATCCCAGGCCTCACGCAGCCCCGGCTTGCTCAGGTCCCAGTCGGGCCGGATCTCGCTCGTGGCCGCGCACAGGTCACGCCAGAGGTCGTAGAACGACGGGCGCCCCCAGAACCAGTACCCGTTGTAGATGCTGTGGACCACCAGGCCGGGCTTGAGGACCAGCGTGTGGGGAACCATCGGGTCGTGCTCGGGGTCGGTGTACTCCTGAATCTCGAGATCCCGCTGGACGGTGCGCTCCGGATCGGAGAGGAACGGCCACTGGGCGCCGACGGATGCCCGAAACTCCTGGGAGGAGTGGTGGTCGTCGGTCGAGATCGTGACGATCTGGGTGTAGGCGACGGCGAACTTCGGATAGTTCGCAGCGAGCTCGAGATGCTGCTGGTGCTCCTTCGGGCAGTAGTTGCCCCGCGCCAGCGTGACGACCAGCGGGTCGTCGCCCTGGATCTCACTGAGTTTGCGCACCGTGCTGGTGTGATCCGGCAGCGCGTAGTCGGGGAAGGCGCCGCCCGGTCTGATGTCGGATCGCATGGATCACCGCCTCTTCCCTCGCCTCAGGCGCGCGACCCTGGCGGTGGACTCCGGCCCGTCCTGCCCACCACGGGCGAGCTTGCCTTCGCAACACTATCCCTTGGCGATGCCCACGTCATCTCCCGTTCATCTCCCATTCGCCCCCGACAGGGAGGCATCCTCGTGCGTTCCGCGGGTGGTCCAAGGGCTCGGGGTGGTCGGGGCCGAGCGGCCAGATGACCGACCGGTGAACCGGCCCTACACTGACCGCGCAGCACTGTTCGTGCAGCCGTGCATGGCGCGGTCGCCTGCTCGGGCCGCACCCGGGGGGTGCCGGGCTCGTGCAGCGGACGGGCAGGGAAGGCGAGACCCACGGTGCCCGACCACAATGGGCGGGGGCCGGCCCGTTACCGGAGTGTCCAGATTCCGATCCCGCGGACGTACGGGAGAAGGAGCCCACGTGAGCACGACTCCCATCGCCGACTACGCGCTCCTTTCGGATCGGCACAGCGCAGCCCTGGTCAGCCGGGACGGGTCGGTCGACTGGCTGTGCCTCCCACGCTTCGACAGCCCGTCGATCTTCGGTCGCCTCCTCGGCGACGGGGCCGGCCACTGGTCGATCCGGGCGACGGACGCCAGCGAAGTGACCCGCCGCTACCTGGACCGCACCATGGTGTTGGAGACCACCTTCACGACACCGACGGGCACGGTCTCGATCACCGACGCCCTGGCCATGGGCGACGGCAACCGGGGCCACGAGCTCGGCCGGGAGGCGCCGCACCTCCTGCTGCGACGGGCGACGTGCCTCGAGGGAGAAGTCGAGCTGTCCCTGGAGTACGTCCCGCGCCCGGAGTACGGGCTGGTCCATCCCCTGCTCGATCCGGGCGACGGCAGCGTGACGGCGTTCGGGGGAGCCGACGTGCTCGTCCTCTCCTCTCCCGTCGACCTGACCCTTGACCAGTCGACCGTCTCGGGCCAGCTCCGGCTGGCCAACGGCGAGAGCGCCGGCTTCGCCCTGCATCACAGCCGGCGGGCCGATGCGGGTCCGGCCCGGGCCTGGAGCCAGTCCGAGATTGGCGCACGGCTGGAGGACACGGTGTCGGCGTGGGAGTCGTGGTCCGAGCTCCACCAGGCCTATGTGGGGCCGTGGCGGGACCTCGTGCACCACAGCGGACGGGTGCTCCAGTCGCTCTCCTTCTCACCCACCGGCGCCATCTGCGCGGCGGCGACCACGTCGCTGCCCGAGGCGGTGGGCGGCAGCCGGAATTGGGACTACCGCTACTCCTGGGTCCGGGACGCATCCTTCACCATCGAGGCCCTCTGGGTGGCGGCCTGTCCCGACGAGGCCAACGAGTTCTTCGACTACATGACCTCCTCGGCGGCCGGCTCGCTCGACGGTGGCGGCGACCTGCAGATCATGTTCGGCATCGGCGGCGAGCGGGATCTGACCGAGCGGGAGCTGCCGCACCTGGAGGGCTGGCGGCACTCCGTCCCCGTCCGGGTCGGCAACGGTGCCTGGAACCAACGCCAGCTCGACGTCTACGGCGAATTGCTCAGCGCCGTCCACCGCCTCTCGGACCAGGTCTTCGACGACGCCTCCCGACAGGTCGGGCCAACGGCCGCCCCTCACCAGCCCGGTGCACCCACCGACCTGGCTGCGGCCACACGACGGTTCTTCGTCCAACTGGCCGACACCGCCGCCCGGCGCTGGCAGGAGAAGGACCAAGGGATCTGGGAGATCCGGGGCGAGCCCCGTGACTTCCTGTACTCCAAGTTGATGTGCTGGGTGGCCCTCGACCGGGCGGTGGCGCTGGCCGACCGACTCGACGCCTCCAACCGGGTCGAGCAATGGTCTCAGACCCAGGCCGACATCCGTGAGGCGATCCTGACGAGAGGCTGGAGCGATCGGGCCGGGGCCTTCACCCAGTCGTTCGGCTCGGACGAGCTCGACGCCTCCAATCTGATGCTGCCACTGGTCGGGTTCCTCCCCTCCGACGAGCCCAGAGTGCTGGCCACGATCGACGCGACCGAAGAACGCCTCACCGATGAACGGGGGCTCGTCTACCGCTACCGGTCCCACGACGGGCTCGAGGGCGAAGAGGGCACCTTCCTCCTCTGCACCTTCTGGCTGGCGCAAGCCCTGGCCCGGACCGGGCAGACGGCTCGGGCCCGTACCGTGTTCGAGCGAGCGGTGGCGTTCGTCAACGACGTCGGCCTGCTCGCCGAGGAGGTCGATCCTGTCGGCGGCGACCTCCTGGGCAACTTCCCCCAGGCTCTGAGCCACATCGGGCTCGTCAACGCGGCCTGGGCCATCTCCGAGACCGAGCTCCGACAGAACTCACCGGGCGGAACGGCCCCGGGGCCGTCCGGTCCGTCAGATCGGACTCCGGCTTGACGGCCCTGGACTTCGACCCCGAGCAGCGCGACAGTATTGCGAGAAGCGGCTCCTGTGGGCAGGGCAGTGGCAGTGGCTACCGACCCCGACGGAGGGGAGTGCCGTGGTGGACCTGAAGCTCGAAGTGGTGGTGGTGCCGGTGTCCGATGTGGACCGGGCCAAGCACTTCTATGAGGGGCTGGGATGGCGGCTCGACGCCGACTTCCCGGGCGAGAACGGCTTCCGGGTCGTGCAGCTGACGCCGCCCGGCTCCGGGTGCTCGATCATCTTCGGCAGTGGCGTCACCTCGGCGGCACCGGGTTCGGCCGATGGCCTGCAGCTGGTGGTGGCCGACATCGAGGCGGCCAGGGCCGAGCTCGTCGACCGTGGCGCCGACGTGAGCGAGGTGTTCCATGACACCGGTGGGGTGTTCCACCACGCCGGCACCGAGGCACGGGCACCGGGCCCCGCTCCCGAGCACAAGAGCTACGGGTCGTTTGCCTCGTTCAGTGATCCGGACGGCAACGGCTGGTTCCTGCAAGAGGTGACGACGCGCCTTCCGGGGCGGTAACCACAGGGAGAGCTGAGACTCGCCGGGCCGGCCGCCCCCGATCAGCAGGAGGAACCCCGATGCCAACCACCTACGATTCCGCCATCGATCTGGCTGCCGCACTGCGCCGGGCCGAGGAGGCGCACGGCCGCCACGAAAAGGAGATCGGGCATCCCGATCCCGACTGGCCGGCCTGGTACGCGCAGTACATGGTGGACGAACAGTCCGGACCCTCGGGTCAGGCCGGCCGTGGGGCGAGCGCATGAGCACCTACGACGTCATCGTCCTGGGCGCCGGTTCGCCCGGCGAGCACTGCGCGGGCGAGTTGGCCGACGGCGGACTCCGGGTCGCCGTGGTCGAGCGCCAGCTGGCCGGCGGCGAGTGTTCCTACTGGGCGTGCATCCCGTCCAAGACCCTGCTGCGCCCAGGGGAGGCGGCCCAGGAGGCACGCGACGCGGCGGCCAGTGCCGACGTCGATGTCGAAGCGGCCCTGGCCTATCGCGACTTCATGGTCTCGAACTACTCCGATGCCGGCCAGGAGCGTTGGCTGGCCGACAAGGGCATCGACCTGCTGCGCGGCACCGGCCGGCTGGCCGGGCCGGGTGTGGTCGACGTGGACGGTGTGCCCCACCGCGCCGGACACATCGTCGTGGCGACCGGCTCGGATCCGGTCGTGCCGCCGGTCACGGGCCTGGCCGACCTGGAAGGTGTCTGGACGAACCGCGAGGTGACCGGCATGAAGGCGGTGCCACGCCGCCTGCTGATCCTGGGTGGTGGGCCGGTCGGCGCCGAGATGGCCCAGGCCGTGCGCCGGCTGGGCGGCGAGGTGGCCCTGGTCGAAGCGGCGGCGCGCCTGCTCGCCCATGAGCCGGCGCCGCTGGGCGAGCAGCTGGGCGAGGTGCTGCGCGCCGACGGGGTCGAACTGATGGTGGGCGTCCAGGCGACGGCGGCCCGACGCGACGGCGACGACTATGTCCTCGTCCTCGGTGACGGACGAGAGCTCCGTGGCGACCACCTGCTCGTCGCCACGGGCCGGCGGCCACGCGTGGACGGGATCGGCCTCGACACCGTCGGCGTCCACCCTGACCGGCACGGCATCCCGGTCGACGCCCGGTTACGGGCCGGCGACGGTCTGTGGGCCATCGGCGACGTCACCGGCGTGCGGCTGCTGACCCACGTCGGGAAGTACCAGGGCGAGGTCGTCGCCGCCAACATCCTCGGCGAAGCGCGTGACGCCAACTACGAGGCCATTCCCGACGTCGTCTACACGGACCCCCAGGCGGCGTCGGTGGGCGCCGCAGAAGCCCCCTTCAGCGCCACCACCCCCCTCTCCGAGGTGGCCAAGACCGCCACGTACAACCACGCCTACGCGCAATCGAGCGGCTTTCTGACCCTCCTCAGCGACGGCGACCGGTTGACCGGCGCCTACGCGTTGGGACCCGAGGCGGGCGAGTGGCTGCAGCAGGCCACACTGGCCATCCGGGCCAAGGTGCCCCTCGGGGTGCTCCGGGACACCATCCAGCCGTTCCCCACCTTCTCGGAGATCTACGTCGCCACCCTCAAAGCGCTCCACAACCAGATCGTGGCCGGCGCAGCGGCCGGCCCGGGCGGCCCGGGCGCATCGGGCGCAGACGCCGCCAGGCCATCCGGAGCCGGCGCCGACGGATCCCGCGGATCGTCGAGAGTCGCTCAACACTCGAGCAGGCACTGAGTGGGCCCTCCCACCTCCCGGGGGAGCATTGGCGCCGGAGTCGCATCATCTCCGCTGGGCCCACAGCGGCACGGGCACACCGCTTGCCCGACACCGGTGAGCCGGCGCTGACCGGCGCTCGACGACGGGAGGGGTCATGAGCGGACAGGACCGCAAGGTCGTGATCGTCACGGGAGGTTCCCAGGGGATCGGCGCCGGCCTCGCCGCCGGGTACCGGCAGCGCGGCTGGGCGGTGGTGGCCACGTCCCGGACCATCGAGCCCGATGAGGATCCCGCGGTTCTCACCATCGACGGGGACATCGCTGACGCCGCCACCGCCGACCGGATCATCAGCGGGGCACTGGGGCGCTTCGGCCGCATCGACACCCTGGTGAACAACGCCGGGATCTACATCTCCAAGCCGTTCACCGACTACACCGCCGACGACTACGCCGCGGTGGTCGGCGTCAATCTCACTGGATTCTTCATGCTGACCCAGCGCGCCATCGTCGAGATGCTGAAACGGGGAGGCGGCCACATCGTCAACATCTCCGCCACCGTGGCCGACTACGCCATTTCGAGCGCGCCCTCCGTCCTGACCTCGCTCACCAAAGGCGGCCTGGCTTCGGCGACCAGGTCGTTGGCCATCGAGTACGCCTCCCGTGGCATCCGCGTGAACGCCGTCTCCCCGGGTGTCATCCAGACGCATCCGGCCGAGAGCTACGCCGAACTGGGGGCGCAGCTCCCCCCGGTCGGGCACGTGGGTCAGATCGGCGACATCGTCGACGGCATCCTCTTCCTGGAATCGTCGCCGTTCATCACCGGCGAGGTCCTGCACATCGACGGTGGCCAGATCGCCGGCCACTGAGGCACCACCGACGATCGGCCCGCTCCCCCGCCGATGGGTCCCGAGAGGACCGGCCGGTCCCTCCGGCGAGTTGGGGCCGAGGCTCCCCAGGCGTCGACCCGGTACCAGCAAGCGCCGGGAACATAGGCCGACCCGGGCCACGATGCGAGATCCGGGGTAAAGCCGGCACCGGAACGGGCCGATGCGGAAACAGTGCACCCGCAACGACACGCGCCGGCCCGGTCCGCGCCTCGCCCCCGTCGCGCCCACCGACCCCGATCCGTCGGCATCGCCCTCCTCGCCATGGCCCCGGTGGCGGCTCTGTTCGCCCTGGCCGCGGCGCCACCGGCCCGGGCGGCCACCCCACCCACCTACTCGGTCACCTTCGTGGCCCGGCAGTGCGGGACCTATCAGGACATCACCGCCAACCTGGCCCGCAACAACATCCAGGAGAGCCTGCAGGACCTGGGCGCGGACACCGCCTACGCGTTCGGCCAACCGATCGCACCCTCGATCGAGGCGTCGAACCAGCCCAACTGCACCCCTCTTCCCAACTGGCAGTTCCAGTTCGGGAACGGCATCAACGGCACGACGCCGGGCACCAACCTGTCCCAGGTAGCCAACCCGGTGTCTCCCCCGTTCACGACGCAGGCTTCGGTCCCGCTCCTCGACGTCAACGGCAACCCCACCGGATCCACCATCGCCGGGGCCGTCACCACCACGCTCACCCAGGCCCAGGTGAGCCAGGCCGCCAACCACAACCTGTGGGTCCAGGGCGGCACCACGACCGACCCGTTGGGTGCTGCCACCTTCGGCGCCGGCACGCACGGATTCGGTGCGCTGCGCTGTGCGGTGGACAACCTGAACGGCGACAACGTCGAGTGGGTGGGCTTCCCCTCGGGGCAGACCCACGTCTTCTGCTACTACTACGCGGTTACCCTGCCCCAGCCGGCAGCCACCGTCACGATCGTCAAGCAACTGGGGCTGGGGGCGACCAGCCCCGAGACGTTCCACTTCCGTGGCAACATCTCGTACAACGCCAACGGCGACTTCGACGTGTCGACGGCGAATTCGATCACGTTCACGCGGGCGTCGGCCACACCCTGGAACTTCCGTGAGATCGTGCCCAACAACCCCAACTACCCCGGCGACCCGACCGACCTGGCCAGCCCGGACTTCAACTTCGCCTCGGTCACCTGCACCAGCACCCTCGGAACCAGCACCATCAACGGGACGGCGTTCAGCGCCGGCACCCCCTACGTCTCGACCACGGATCCGGAAGTGGCGGATCTGGTGCTCGGCGCGGGCGACAACACCACGTGCACCTACGTCGACAACCCCAACGTGACCCAGCTGAGCGTGTTCAAGGCGACGACGGGCGGCTTCGGCGGCCCGTTCCCGATCACCGTCACTCCACCGACCGGCCCGGCAGTGCAGGGGAGCGCGACGACCACGGCGGCCGATGCACCCGTCCTGGCTGCGACCACCACCGACCACATCGTGGGTCAGCCGGCCACCTACACCATCAGCGAGACGCTCCCGTCGGCCACCTCGGCCGGGTCGTGGTCGGTGGCGGACTTCGCCTGCAGCGGCCAGCCGGCGTTCCCGGTGAGCACGACCCAGACCGTCCAGATCCCGGTGTCGGTGGGGGCGAACACGCCCTTTGACTGCCTGTTCATCAACTCGTTCACCCCGACGGGCTCGATCACGATCACCAAGACGACCACCGGTGGCACCGGCACCACCGAGTTCGCCATCGTCCCGACGACGCCGGAAGGTCAGGGCGACACCGCCGATCCGGTCTACTCGGCGACCACCACCGAGGTCGGGGTGCCGGTCACGGCCAGCCAGGTCTCGGGCGACTACTCCCTCGACTCGCTCGACCTCGGGCAGTACTCGATCGTGGAGTCGGGACCGGACGACACCGCCGGCGGTTCCTGGGCCCCGCAGGCCATCACCTGCAACGGCGTCAGCTCCGACCCGACCTCCAGCGACGTGCTGGTCACCCTGACCGTGACGGACCCCCAGGTGGCCTGCGCCTTCACCAATGCCTTCACCCCCACACCTCCGGCCACGACCACGACGACGACCACGACGACGGCTCCGACCGTGGCGCCGACCACGGCCCCGACCGGTACGGGCAGCGTGGCGGCCACCGACGCGGGGGTGACTGACGGACGCCTGGCGGCGACGGGCGCCGATGTCCGGTCCCTGCTCGGGATCGCCGCCGCCCTGATCCTGGCCGGCGCCACCCTGCTCCTCGTGGATCGCCCCCGTCGGCGCCCCGACCTCGTCGCCGACTACGCCGGGGACGAGCCCTGGTCACCCTGATCGGGTCACCCCCCGCCGCGTCCACCCGTCACCAGGCGACGGTCTGACCCAGGTAGTCGAGGAAGTGGAGGCCGGGGCGGCCGCGTTGGCCGTCGACGGTCGTGACGAGGTTCGGGATGCTCTCGCCGACGGTGAGGCGGGCGTTGGGGCCGCCGAGCTCGGTCTTGACCCAGCCCGGTGCCAGGAGGAGGAGCGTTCGCCGGTCGTCGTGGTGCCGGGCTGCATAACTGCGCATGAGCTGGTTGAGGGCAGATTTGCTGGCCCGGTAGATCTCGAAGCCGCCGCCTTGGTTGTTGGTGATGCTGCCCTGGCCCGAGGACATGACCGCGAGGGTGCCACCCGGGTCGATGCACGGGGCGAGGGCCTCGATGACCCGCATCGGGCTCAGCGCGTTGGTGACCATCAGGCGGGTGAACTCCTCGGTCGTGACGGTCGCGGTGGTCTGGCCCGGACCGGTCGTGACACCGGCGTTGACGAAGAGGAGATCGAACCTGCGGGTGCGGAGACGGTCGGCGAGGGCCTGCACCTCCAGCGGTGCGTTGATGTCGACGTGTTCGATCTCCAACCGCCCGCCGGCGCTGTCCTGCAGCTCGTGCAACGCGGTGCGGCCGGGGGTGCGGACCGTCGCCACCACGCGAGACCCTCGGTCGAGGTACTCGGCGGCGATCGCAAGGCCGAGGCCGCGGGAGGCACCGATGAGGAGGACGGTTGCGTTGCCTGCGTCCGGGCTCACGATCCCCCGGTCGGGATCACCGGCTGCGAAGCGATCAGCTGCATAGGCCCAGTCTGCCAGCCTGCTTTCCCGGCTGACGGCCGCCCACCGACACGGGTGGGTCGACCCTCGAGCTCACAAGGTTCCTTGGTGCCCGGCGATGCCGGTTGCCCGGGCACGACAAGAGAAAGGACGCCGGGTGGCCCACTCGGCCTTTCGGCACGAGCGACTGGGTGCCACCCGGCGTCCTCCGCCCAATCAGAACCCGAAGTTGTTGCGGGCCCCGTTGGCGTCGATGAGGGAGTACCCGGTGCTGGTCGGGGAGACGATCATCCCCACCGCCTCGAGCCCGGCGTTCCCTCCCGATCCGTGGAACGAGGCGTCCCCGAAGGTGAAGATCCCGCCGTCGGAGGCGACCAGCCAGTAGCCGCGGCCGTCCCGGGTGGGAGCCATGCCGTTGATCGGCTGGTTCAGCCGGATGTTCCCGGTCGAGCCGTGGAACTGGGCGTCACCGAAGGTGAAGATCCCGCCGTCGGAGGCGACCAGCCAGTAGCCGTTCCCCGATGGCGTGGCCGACATACCCACGACCGGCTTGTTGAGCCGGATGTTCCCGGTCGAGCCGTGGAACTGGGCGTCACCGAAGCTGAACACCCCGCCGTCGGAGGCCACCAGCCAGTAGCCCTTCCCATCGAGGGTGCTGGTGATACCCACGATGGGCTGGTTGAGCCGGATGGCCCCGGTCGAGCCGTAGAACTGGGCGTCACCGAAGCTGAACACCCCGCCGTCGGTGGCGACCAGCCAGTAGCCCTTCCCGTCCGGCGTGGCGGCGATGCCCACGACCGGGTCGTTCAGGTGCCTGCCGGCCATGGAGCCGTAGTTGGCCGCCGTCCCGTAGTTGGCCACCGAGCCGTTGGACCCAGCCATCCAGTAGCCGAGTCCGTCCGGCGTGGCCGCCAGCCGGTTGCCACCGGCCAGGGTGGTGGTCACCTTGGGGTTCACGGTCAGCGTGAAGCCCTGGCTGACCTCGCCGCTGGCGTTGGCCGCCTCCCAGGTGAGGTGGGTGGTGCCCGCCGAGGTGGGCGTCCCCGAGAGGGTGCCGGTCCCGTTGCCGTGGTCGACGAAGGCGAGCCCGCTGGGCAGCGACCCGGTCCACCCGAGCGACGGGGTGGGATACCCCTGGCTGGAGACGGTGAAGGAGAACGCCTGGCCCGCCGCGGCACCGGCCGAGGCCGCACTGGTGATGGCCGGCGGCGCGGTGACCACGATGGACAGGGCCTGGGTCGTGGTCGACGTCCCGTTGTAGGCGTTGGTGGCCGTGACCACGATGGTGGTGGTGCCCGTGGTCGTCGGGGTCCCCGAGATCAGGGCCTCGGCGTTGGCCCCGGCCACCGGGGCCGGTGCCGACCAGGACAATCCGGCCGGGAGTGCCCCGGACTCGGTGATCGAGGTGACGGCGGGACCCCCGGTGGCGGTCACGGCGATCTCCCCCGCCTTCCCCACCGGGAAGTCCTGGGTGGCGGCGCTGGTGAAGGTCGGTGGCCCCGAGGGATCCACCGCGATGGTGACCGGCAAGGTGGCCGTCGACCCCGACGAGTTGGTGGCCGTGATGGTGATCGGGTAGGACCCGGTGGCCACGGCCGTCGTGGTGGAGGTGATGGTGGCCGATCCCGTCGCCGGAGAGGGCACCGTCCAGGTCAGCCCGGTCGGCAGGGTGCCGGCCTCGGTGAGGGTGGCGGCCGGGAAGCCCGTGGTGGTCACCGTATAGGTGCTGGCCGTCCCCGAGTAGAAGGTGGCCGTCGCCGCACTGGTGATCGTCGGCGCCTGCGAGTTGGTCAGGGTGAAGGCCTGGGTGGTCGTCCCCGCCGTGTTGGTGGCCGTGATGGTGATCGGGTAGCTCCCGCCCGAAGCGGCGGCCGGGGTGCCCGAGATGGTGGCGGTCCCGTTGCCGTTGTTGACGAAGGTGAGGCCCGAGGGCAGCACCCCCGTCTCGGAGAGGGCGGGTGCCGGCTCACCGGTGGTGGTCACCGTGGTGGTGAAGGCCGCACCGACGATGGAGTTGGCGGTGGCGGCACTGGTGATGACCGGGGCACCGTTCTCGTCGAGGACCAGGGAGCCGCCGGCGGCGACGCTCGTCCAGGTGGACAGCTCACCGGCGTAGGAGGTGCCGTAGGCGACGCCGCCGACGGTGGTGCCCGCCGGGGCGGTGACCGGCACGTTGACCGCACCGGTGCCCGAGTTGGTCACCGTGACCACGCCGTTCTGCTCGGTGGCCTTGACCGTCCCGGCACCGAGGGCCGTCGTCCAGTTGGTCTGGTCGGCGAGAATGGAGCCGATGGCCCCCAGGGTGGGCTGCTCGTAGGGCGTGGCCGACGTGTAGTAGGTGTGATAGTCGGCCAACAGCGGGTTGAGCACCGAGTAGAGCAGGCCGTCACCGGTGGTGTCGGCCGTGGCCGGCGGGGTGCCGGCCGTGGCCGCACCGGCCGGGGGCGTGCCCATCAGGTTGGTCTGGTGGACGTAGCTGGGCTCGGGGTTGTTGGACAGCATGTTCTGCAGCATGCCGGTCACGACCTGGTTCACGATGTCGGCGAAGGTGAACGGGGTGGTCGAACACGTGGTGACCGATGTCGACTTGCACTGGCTGTCGGGGGCATCGGCGTCGTAGAGGGTGTTGTACTCATCGACCTCCTGGGCCTCGGTCGAGGCGTTGTAGAAGATGTTGATCGGGTGGCGGGGGGCGACCTCGGAGGTCCCGTCCACGAAGGGGACGCCGGCCGCATAGGTGGCACCGGTGTAGGACGTGTTGGTGCCCCCGGAGATGTCACCGGTCCCGAAGGTGGCATCCGCCGGGTCGGGATAGGCCTTGGAGGCGTCCGCCCCGACCGTGGTGATCCCCACGGCCTCGAGGGCCGGGATGAAGTAGGGGTTCTGCTCCCAGGGCGTCTCCTGGGCGTTCTCCACGATGGGCGGGGTCCACCCGGCCGGCTCGGCGGTGCCCACCGCCCCGGTGTCGGTGTAGGTGAGCTCGAGTTCGCCACCACCCGAGACGTTGGTGGTGGAGCTCGGGTTGCCCGAGCTGTTGTCGGGCAGGGTGGCCGAGGACGGGGTGGACAGGGTGCCGATCTGGGACCAGGCCCCCACCGTGGTGCCGGTCACCGGCGCCCGGTAGACGATGTAGTTGTCCGCATGGCAGATGGCCTGCCAGACGAGGGAGACGGAGCCATCGGCCGGGACGGTGAGCGGGTCGGTCACGTAGGCCTGGGACTGGTCGATGCTCGTGGAGTCGGCCGAGTTGAACTGGTCGGTCACCGCGTACTCGTAGGTGCCGGCGCCGAGCGTCCCCCCGGTGGTATTGACCGTCTCGGTGTCGAGGTCCGGCGGATCGACCGTGGCCGGGGTACCCGGCTCGAGGTCGGCGAATCCCGAGTGGTTGCCGGGCACGAACACCTGTGGGTTCTCGTACCCGAGGGCGTCCGAGGTGTCGGTCGACTCGGTCAGGCCGAGGCCGCCGGTGCCGGCGGTGGCTCCCGGGGCGGCCGCCGCCTCGGAGGTGTTCTGGTTGAGCTCGGCCTCGATGTAGTTCTGGGAGGCACAGCCCACGTCCAGATAGGGCGTGTCGTAGGTGTGGCTGAGCCAGCCGAAGTCGTCGGCGTAGGACTTGCCGGTGGCCGGGTCGGTGGCCTGGAACTCCGCCAGCAACGGATCGGGACCGGCGGTGTCACCGGGCAGGTCGAGCTCGCCGGCCTGGTACTCGTCGGTGCCCCCGTAGTTGAACAGCTGGTCCATGCGGAAGTCGTTGGCCGCCGACCAGTTGGCGGCGGTAACGACATCGGCGGGCTGCATGCGCAGCGAGTCGGCATCGGAGTAGTCGTTGTCGTGCACCGCCGTGCTCCAGGCGTTGTCCGGCGTGAACGTGTCGTCGATGTCCATCTCGACGTAGTTGCGATCGAGGCCGAGGTGCGTGTCCGAGGTGACCCAGTTGATGAGCCCGGGGGCCAGCAGGAGCCACTGGAGCATGGTGGAGCTGTAGTCGAAGTTGAGGGCGAGCTCGGAGACGTTGGCCTGCGGGTCGGTGCTCGGGTGCTGGTAGACGCCGGCGAGGATGGCCCCGGTGCTGGAGTCGAGCCACGGCGTGAACGCCGCGCCGGTGATGGCGGTCGCCGGGTAACCGAGCGAGCCGGTGGAGAACGGAACCGTCCCGGCCAGTCCGGGCAGCCCGGCGAGTCCCGCCGCCGTCAACGTCCCGTTGGTGCCGTCGAGGACGGCGGTGGTGGACGAGGCATTCTCCCCGACCCCGGTGTAGGGGGCGGTGTAGCCGTCGAGCTGGCGAACGCCGTAGGTGGACTCATAGGAGTACAGCGCGGTCAGCTGACCGGATGCGAAGGCCGCCGGCGAGTCGGCGATCACCACGCCGTTGAAGTTGCCCACCGAACCGGTGGTCAGCGCCGGGAGGGTGACCGTCTCGGCGCCGTAGGTACCCGCCGCGGTGGCCAAGGTGTAGCTGACGCCCTCGCTCGACAGCGCCGCCTGCCAGGCAGCCGTGGTCGGATCGGTGGAGCCGCTCCCGATCAGGAGCACGTTGAGGCTGAGCTCGGGCGGAGCGGTGACCGCCGCCGCCGGTGTGGTCACGATCGACAGTGAAGCGACCATGAGCATGGTGACCAGCGCGCAGCCGGTCACCGTCTTGAACGCAGAATGACGCAGACGAGTCATGGAATCGGATCTCCTCAGCGCGGCCCCTGCCCGATGCCTGGCTGCGCACGATCCACCTTAAGAGTCAGCTGAGAAGGCGCACACCCTTGACCGCACCGGAGGCACCCTGCACTTTTCGGAGTCGGACCCTCGCACAATCGAGCTGGTCCGTCGGGGCCGAATGACGGCACGACCAGGCTGTTCACCGTGGCTACACATCAAGGTGACCCTTGGCTGTCCACTGGGTCTAGACACCCTGCCGCCGGCTGGCACCTGACCGAAGGCGATCCTGGTCGTGGTTCCGTCCAGCGGCAGGGCGGCCGCCGGGGTGGCAGAATCCGTCGGCGGAGATCGCCACATCCGAACAGCGCCCGGCCATCCAGTAACGGCGGTACGAGATGAGCGTCATGTCAGGCGGGACACACAGCTTCCGGTGCTTCACGCCGGCCGATCCAGCCAGGGTCTGGGCCGCCCTGACCGATGGCGAGCAGACAGCCCGATACCTGCACGGGCTCGTCGCCGACTCGTCGTGGTGCGCCGATGCCCCGATACGCTTCCGGGCCGTCCCGGTCCAGCCGGAGGTCCCCCTCGCACTGGTGGGTCGAGTGCTCTGTGCTCAGCCCGGTCGTTGGCTCTCCTACCTCCTGAGCTCAGGACCGGCAGACCCGTGCACCTATCTCACCTGGCAGCTCCGGCCCTGTCCCGGAGGCTCGACGGTAGGTCTCCAGGTCGATCGGGCCGAATGCGCCGACACGGAAGAGGAGGCCGAGAACACGTGGTTGCCCGTGCTGGCCGCACTGCAAGCGCTGCTCGCCCGAGATTATCCGTCACGAACCTAGGGATCCCCCCACCGGTCAGGGCCGCATCCAGACCCGACCCTCGAAGCCACCCCTCTCGTGCTTGGCGTGGAGCCTGGCCTCCTCGACGGTGTCCCAGTCGATGCCATAGTGCTCGGCCAGGCCGTACAGCACCTCGAGAATGTCCGCCAGCTCCCCCACGCGCTTGTCCACCGGGGAGGCCAGGAGCTCCTCGAGCTCCTCGTGGACCTTCGCCTGGAGGGCCAGGGCGTACTCCCGGTCATCCAGGATGACGACCCGCGGGTCGCCCCCGTTCACGCGGATGATCTCCGGGATTCTGTCCCGGACCAGCTTCCCGGATTCCTGTCGTTCCACCATGTGGCCACGGTCCCACAGACGACGGCCGATGGCGAATGCTCTCTTTCGCCGGACCGGACCCGCCGGTCGCACTTGGTCCGATGCCCGGGCTCTGCAATGGTGAACCGGTGACCAGCATCGTCGTGTCGTCCGGGGGCGCCGGCTACGGCTTCCTCGTCGACGAACGGGGACTGCTCCACCAGGCCGGGTTCGGGCCGGACATCGGTGCCCACATGGGGCGGCTGCGGGCTGCAGTGCCGCCGGCCCTCTATCCCCTGGCCTATCCGGCCTACGACGAGGAACCGACCCGAGCGCCCTCGCTGCGGGTGACGCACGATGACGGCACCACGACCACCCACCTGCGCGTGGAGGACATCCGGGTGATCGGGCCTCGGACCGACGTGCTGCTGGTCGACCCCGACTGCCCGCTCGAGGTGACGATGTCCTTCGACGCCGGGGACCACGGTGTCCTGCGCCAGTGGGTCAGCGTCACCAACCGTCAGTCCGGACCGGTGACGCTCCACGAGGTCGCCGCGGCCTCACCCCTGCTCGCTGCCGGCTCACCCCACCTGACCCACTTCGGTGGAGGCGACTGGAGCGCCGAGTGGACCGAGACCACCGAATCCCTGACGCCGGGGACCAAGGTCGTCGACTCGCGAGGCGGCGTGCAGCCCCACCTCCGGTCCTGCCCCTTCTTCCTGCTGGCTCCCGACGGGCCGCCCGAAGAGTCGAGCGGCAGTGTGCTGGCCGGGGCCCTGGCCTGGGGTGGCAACACCCGGTTGGCCTTCGAGCGCACGAGCGCCCTCACGGTGCGGCTCTGGTGCGGGCACAACCCGGCGGCCGCCGAGTACGTGCTCGACCCCGGTGCCACGTTCGTCACCCCCGAACAGATCTGGCTCTGGTCGACCGAGGGCGCGGGACCTCTGAGCCGTCGCTTCCACCGATGGGTGCGCCAGCACGCCACCCGTGACGGCAACCAGCTGCGCCCGATCGTCGTCAACAACTGGGAGGCGACCTCCTTCTCGTTCGACACGGAGCGGCTCCTCGGACTCATCGACCACACCGCGGAGCTCGGTGCAGAGCTGTTCCTGCTCGACGATGGCTGGTTCGGCGACACCCACCCCCGCGACGACGACACGGCCGGCCTGGGCGACTGGCAGGTCGACGAAGCCAAGCTGCCCGGTGGCCTCGGTCCTCTCATCGAGCGGGCGGACGAGCGCGGCGTCCGGTTCGGGCTGTGGATCGAACCGGAAATGGTCAATCCGCAGTCCACCCTCTACGCCGAGCGTCCGGACTGGGTGGTGGGCCAGCCGGCGCGACGGCCACGTCGATGGCGGAACCAGCTGGTTCTCGATGTCCTGCAGACCGACGTCGCCGAGTTCGTGGTCGGCGTGGTGGACCGGGTCCTGGCGGAGAACCCGGGCATCAGCTACCTCAAGTGGGACGCCAACCGCCCCTTGACCGATCCCGGGTCCCCGACCCTCGGGGCCGGCCGGCAGGCCAACTACTGGGTCGACCACGTCCGGGCCACCTGGCGCCTGATGGAGACGGTGGCCCGGCGCCATCCCGACCAGACGCTCATGCTGTGCGCTTCGGGCGGCGGGCGCGTCGACCTCGGGTCACTGCGCTGGTTCCACGAGGCATGGCTCTCGGACAACACCGATCCCGTCGACAGGGTGCGCATGCAGTGGGCCGCCTCGCACTTCCTGCCCGCCAACCTGGTCGCCGCCCACGTCACCCGGGAAGGCGACCGGCCGATCGCCTTCGGATGCGCGGTGGCCATGAGTGCACGGTTCGGCTTCGACCTCGACTTCGCCGGTCTCACCGACGAGGAGCGGGCCGTCTGCCGCCGAGCGGTGGAGCTCTACCGCGACATCCGGCCGCTCGTCCAACAGGGGGACGTGTGGCGGTTGGTCCATCCGGGTGAGGGTGCCGCGCTCGCCTACGTGTCCGCTGACGGCGATCGGGCGGTCGTCTTCGCCTTCCAGCTCACCGAACGCACGAGCGACCCCGGACCGCTCCGTCCAGGCGGCCTCCATCCGGAACGGTCGTACCAGGTCATCGCCGTCGATCTCGCCGGCGGCTCGGACGCGGCTCGGACGGACAGCGGACGACGCCGGGGGGCGGCGCTCATGGAGGATGGCCTGGGGTGGCCGTTGCGCGAACCCTGCACCGCCCGCATCTGGGTGCTCCAGTCGGTGTAGAGGCACAGCGCCGGCGGTCCGGGGACGCATCCGGTGGGCCGAGGTCCCCCGACGTACCACCCGTCAGGCTGACGCCGGCTCCGGAGTCGTCGTGGGGGTCGCGGCCTGCGCCGGGAGGTCGTCGCCGTGCGCCGTGACGAACACCGCGCTGACAATGGCGGCGAGGGCCAGGAACCCGGCACCGAGTGCGAAGGCGACAGCGAATCCGTGCACGGTGCCGGCGGCAACGGAGCCCCGCCCGTGGGCGACGATGAAGCTGGCGGTGGCCGACGCGGCGACGGTGTTCAACAGGGCGGTCCCGAGCGAGCCCCCCACCTGCTGTGTGGTGTTGACCAGGGCACTCGCCACCCCCGAGTCGTGGTCGGCCACCCTGATGAGCGCCGTGCTGCTCAATGCGGGGAACGCCAGGCCGAGTCCGAAGCTCATGAGCAGTTCGGGCGGGAGCACGTGGGTCCAGTACGACGTGTCCACGCCGATCTGTGTCAGCCATCCGAGTCCCCCGGCCCCGATCAGGAGCCCGACACTCATCGGTATCCTCGGCCCGACACGGGGCACGAGTGTCGTGGACAGCGCGGCCGCCACCACCAGGCCGCCGGCGAAGGGCAGGAAGGCGATGCCGGCCCGGAGGGCCGAGTACCGGAGCACCTCTTGCAGGTAGTAGCTGAGGAACACGAACATGGCGAAGAGCCCGGCCCCCGTCAGCAACGTGGCCATGAACGCCCCGCCGCGGTTGCGCTCGGCCACCACCCGGAGCGGCAGCAACGGGTTCCGCGACCGGGACTCGACGATCACGAACGTGACCAGGAGCACCACGGCGATCGACAGGAGGATGAGGGTGGGGTAGGACCCCCAGCCGTCGGACTCCGCCTTGGTGAAGCCGTACACCAGGCTGACCAGTCCCGCCGTCGACAGGATCGCCCCCGGTAGGTCGTAGCTGGTGGTGCCGCCGGCCCGACTCTCGTGCACCACCCGGGAGGCGGCGAACGCAGCGATGATGGCGATGGGCACGTTCACGAGCAGGCACCAGCGCCAGGAGGCGTACTGGGTGAGGATGCCCCCGGCCAACACCCCGATGGCGCCCCCGGCCCCCGAGACGGCTCCGTAGGCGCCGAAGGCCTTGGCCCGCTCTGCGGGGTCGGATTGGAACGTGATGGTGAGGATGGACAGGGCGGCCGGCGCCATGAGCGCGGCCATGCCGCCCTGCAGGGCCCGGGCGGCGAACAGCATGGCCTGGTCGGTGGCCAGGCCTCCGAGCGCCGAGGCACCGGCAAACCCGAGGAGCCCGACCATGAACATCCGCTTGCGGCCCCCGAAGTCGGCGATCCGGCCGCCGAGCAGGAGCAGACCTCCGAAGGCGAGGGTGTAGGCGGTGATCACCCACTGCCGGTTGGCCACCGAGATGTGCAGCGAGCGCTGGGCGGACGGCAGCGCGATGGTCACGATGGAGGCGTCGAGCACCACCATGAGTTGGGCGATCACCACCACCGCCAGAATCGACCAGCGACGTGGATCGGGTTCTTGTGGGACGGAGGGCGTCTGCTCCGCGTCAGGTGGCTGGCTCATAGCGGACCTCCCGAAGGTCAGGGATGGGTCATGCCCGATTGTCGATTGTCATGGATTCACGGACCGGAAACCGAACTGCGGCGGCGTCTGGCGTCTTCGCACACGCCCCTGTCGCGCCCCGACGCTTCCATGTCCAACCCGAAGGATCCCGAACGCATTCCCCGGAGGGCTCTGCGATCGGCGACGGCCGGCGATCGGCGACGACCGCCGGCGAGGGGGAGGGACGGGTGGGTGGGCAACGGATGCCCGACGAGCGCTCCTATGATGCAGGCGACCTATCGAGTCGACCCGTGGAGACGAGATGGCAGATCCCCGGAGGCCGCTGCGGATACCGCCCGTGCCGCCGGCCGAGCGCACGGGCCAGACCCGTGAGCTGCTCGACCAGGCACTGGTCGGCACCGGTCCTGACGCCAACATCTTCGCCACCTTGGTCCGGGCGCCGGGCCTCTACCGACGGTGGCTCCCGTTCGGCGGGAAGCTGCTCGCCGGCAAGCTGCCGGCCCGGGATCGGGAGCTCTTGATCCTGCGGACCGGCTGGAACTGTGGGGCGGAGTACGAGTGGGCCCAGCACGCCCGCATCGCCCTGCTCTGTGGGCTCACCGCCGACGAAGTCGAGCGGGTCACACTCGAGCAGCCCGACGAGGGGTGGTCGCCGTTCGACACGACGCTCCTGCGAGCCGCGGACGAGCTGCATGTGACCTCGACGATCTCCGATGCCACCTGGGCACAGTTGGCCGAGCGGTACGACACCGAGCAGCTCATCGAGCTGCCGATGGTGGTGGGCCACTACCACCTGGTCGCCATGGCCCTCAATGCCTTCGGTGTCGAGCTCGACGACGGCCTCGAGGGCTTCCCGGGGTGACCGGGGCCCCGCGTCGGCCCGGTACCCGGGGTTACCTGCTCGAAGGCCGTCGGATCCTGGTCGTGGGGGCCGGCACGCAACCGAGCGACGACGGCGACCCCCCGGTCGGCAACGGACGGGCCATCAGTGTCCGCTGTGCGGCCGAGGGGGCTTCGGTCGCCTGCCTGGACATCAGCCGGTCCGCGGCCGCCGAGACGCTCTCCATGGTGGAGGCGGCCGGTGGACAGGGGATCACCATCGAGGCCGATATGAGCGATGCGACAGCATGCTCCGAGGCGGCGTCCGAGGCGGTGGCGGGACTCGGTGGCCTCGATGGCGTCGTGCTCAACGTGGGCATCGGGCTCGGCCGGGGGCTCGCCCACACGACGGCCGACCAGTGGGACCAGACCTTCGCCGTCAACGTCCGATCCCACTTCTTGTTGAGCCAGGCGACCCTGCCCCCTCTGTCGGAGGCCGCGCACAGTGGTTCGCCGGCCGCCATGGTCTTCGTGTCCTCGGTGGCCGGCCTCAAGCCGGGGAGCCGGATCCCGGCCTACGACGCGTCGAAGGCGGCGCTGGCCGGACTGTGCCGACAGGTGGCCGCCGAGGGCGCCCGACACCAGGTGCGGGCCAACGTCGTCGCCCCCGGCCTCATCGACACCCCCCTGGGTCGGTCGGCCTCGGCGGGCCGGCCCAGCCGGGCCACGACTCCCGTCCCCCTCGGCCGGATGGGCACCGCGTGGGAGGTGGCCGGTGTGGTGGTGTTCCTCCTGTCTGACGAGGCCAGCTACGTGACCGGCCAGGTGCTCGCGGTCGACGGGGGACTGAGCAGCCTCCTCTGAGCGATCTCCGACGGGCGGTGGCGCCCGGACGGCCGACCACCCGACGAGGACCGGCTCCCTCGCCGCTCAGCCGATGCGAGGTGCCCCCACGCCGAGGAGATGTGGCTCGGCGACCGCATCGATGCTGAACCGCGCCGCCCCCCAGGATCGGGGGGGTGCCTGCACGACCATCGGGGGTGCGGGACGAGGTGGACGGAGCCCCGTTCATGGGCGACGATGAACGAGCGGTGGTCGGTACGACCACGTGTGCGTTTGCGAACATCGCCGTGGGAGGTGTCCACCGATCGGAACTGGCTCCTCATCATCCGGTGCTGTCCGGCCGCACCGAGTTCGGGGCGACCAGGGCGGTCGGCCCCGGGGCCGCCGGAGGGGCGCGGCCATAGGGGTCCACCTCCGCCCGCGTTGGTGGGCCGCCGTCCTGATCGCTTCGTTGCTCGCCGGGTGCGGCGCCGGTGCGGTCGGGTCACCCTCCAACTCGGGGGACGGCTCGTCCACCCCTCCCCCCGCCGGTGGCATCCCGACGGTGGGATCCGACCACGCCTGCATCGTCGCCGGGTCGCCTCGACCGACGGTCGACTGGTCGCAGCTCCACAACCCGATCTTCGCCGAGCCGACGGGGGGAGTGAAGGACGAGGCCACGATCTGGGCGGGAGGCCGGTGGCACCTGCTCTTCAGCTACGTGACCGACGACCCGTCACTCCCCGGTGGCATCCGCTGGAACATCGCCACCGCCACGAGCCCGGACATGGCGCACTGGTCCCCTCCCGACCCGTGGCCGCTCCAGAGGGGGGTCCTGGGAGTGGCGTCGCCCGACATCGTCCGGGCACCGTCCGGTGCCTACCTGGTCACCTACCAGTCAGACCCGGGGGCACACGGGACGATCAGATGACCAGGCGCGACTGTTCTACCGAACCTCGGAGGACCTGAAGACCTGGTCGGCTCCCCACCCCCTGGGCCAATCCCTGGCCCCGTCGTCCGGCGACCGGATGATCGACGGTGCCTTCGTCTTCACCGGGCACCAGCTACTGCTGGGGTTCAAGTTCTCATCGCCCTCGCAGCCCGATGTGTTCGAGATCGCCCGCTCGACCACCGCGACGCCGAGTGGTCCGTGGCGACTGATCGGAAGGCCGGACATCAGTGTGAACGGCGGCACCGTCGAGAACTACGAGTTCGTGCGAGCGGCCGGAACATGGCGCCTGGTGGCCACTTCGAACAATCTCGACGAGCCGTGGATGTTCACGCTCGCCGGTGATCCTGACCGCGCCGTGGGATGGCTGTCATGGAACCACGGCTACCAGTTGCTGGTCCCGTCCGAGTCGTTCGACACCGGGCCGGGCATCTCCAGCATCGGGTACGAACACGCCAACTCGGCCTTCCTCTGTGACGCCAGCGCCCTGGCGGGTGGCTACTACTACCTGTTCTACGCGGGCAGCAACGAGCTCACCCGGTTCGACGGATGGGGCCACGCCAAGATCGGAGTGGCCCGGAGCACCGATCTGGTCCACTGGCAGGTTCCGCCGGCCTGACCCTCCCGGGCCTCGCCACGGAACGACCGTCGGCGGACGTCGACTGTCCTCGGATCGACCGGTTTCGGAGCTGGACCGGTGGGCAGGATCGTGCCGTGCAACCACGACTCCCCGAGCCGCGGGGCCCGATCTCGGAGTTCCTCTGCCACCGCCTGCAGCGTCGCCCCGGCCGCATCCGGGGATGGCCCTGTCGGGGCGGGGTCCGGTCCTCAGGCGAGGACCTGCAGCTCTCGCTCCACCTGCTCCACGGGCTCCACTACGACGGGTTCGCCGGTGTGGACGAGGCCTGGGAGTGGGAAGCAACTCTCGTGCAGGCCTGCTCCGACCTGGAGGCGAGCTTCCTGTCCGATCTCGTGGCGGCCATACCGCCGGAGGCCCGGCCCGGCACCGGCCTCGGCGGCCGGTCGCTGTCCGACCGGCTCGGGGAGTTGATCAGCGGTGACGGGGCGGGTCCGTCGTTGTCACTGTTCATGCTCGAGCGGGGAGACCGTGATCAGCTCCGTGAGTTCGTGATCCACCGAAGCATCTATCAGCGGAAGGAAGCCGACCCTCACACCTGGGCGATCCCCCGACTTCGGGGGAGGGCGAAGGATGCCATCGTCACCCTCCAGTCCGACGAGTACGGCAACGGGGTCAGAGGCAAGTCGCACGCCGAGCTCTTCGCCGCCACCATGACCGCCCTCGGCCTCGACCCGGCCCCCGGGGCCTATATCGACCGGGTGCCGGGGGTCACGCTGGCCACCGACAATCTCGTGTCGATGTTCGGCCTTCACCGACGGTGGCGGGGAGCGCTGGTCGGTCACCTGGCGGCGTTCGAGATGACCTCGGTGGTTCCCATGTCGAGGTATGCGGCTGCTCTTCGACGGCTGGAGGTCGCTGAAGAAGGTGTCGAGTTCTACGACGTGCACGTCGCCGCCGACGTGGTCCACGCCCAGATCGCGGCGGACGACCTGGTCGGCGGTCTGACCGAGTCAGACCCGGTGGCGGCGGCCGACGTACTCTTCGGGGCCGCCGCGCTGAAGGAGGTCGAGGCCGTCTTCACCCGTCGGCTGCTCCGGGCCTGGGAGGCAGGTCGGTCGTCACTCCGACCCGAGGGGGTCGGGCACCCAGCGAGCACCGAGTTGGTTTCGCTGGTCGGCCTCGACCACCTGCGGGTCGGCCCCTTCTCGCTGACCGGATGACGCTCCCGGGGCTTCGGCGGAGGCGTTTCCGATGCGGACGGTCTGGGTAGCAACGTCCACGAGGAGAGGAGCGTGCGATGGCTTTCCGGGTCTCGGCGAAGTTCGAAGTCACCAGCTGGGAGGAGTCGCCGTTCGACGACCAGGCGAACCTCCCGAAGCTGACCCGCGCCCTCGTGGCCGGGGACTATTCGGGCGACATCGACGGGAGCTCCACCACGGAGTGGCTGATGGCCTACGCCGAGGACGGCTCGGCCTCGTTCGTCGGCCTGGAGCGCATACGGGGTCGGATCAACGGCAAGGCCGGCACCCTGGTCGTCGAGCACGTCGGTTCCTACGAGGACGGCGCGGCCCGAGCCAGGCTGACCGTCGTCGAGGGCGCGGGCTCGGGCGACCTGACCTCCGTGTCGGGTGACGGGGAGTTCCTCGCCGACCCGAGCGGCTCCGTCACACTGTCCCTCACGTCCGAATGACGGCGTGTCCCGCCGCCCCTCCAGCGCACCCGGCGACGTCCTCCCTCACGACAACCCGTGAGCGTCGTGGTCGACGCAGGCCAGCCTGTGGCACCGGCCCGTGATGCCGACGACGCCGACCGGAAGGCACAGAACACCCGGCGAACGGAACACCCGGCGTCCCCGACCGCTCCCGGACGCGACAGGGTCCCTCCGGGGCCGGCGGTTCCTGCGCCGGGCGACCCGAAGGGACCCTGGGACGTCATGCCATCGGTGACTACGACAAGGTCGCCGTCCACGACTGGTTGTTCGACGTGCAGTCCTTCGCCGTCGAGTTGTTGGTGAACGTGACCGACTCCCGGAACATGCCGGCGGCCCGGGCCGCGCCCGACGGGTTCACGCCGTGGAAGTTGCCCTGGAACGTGTAGGTGAAGGTCGCCGGGACGCCCTCGAACACCCCCTGCTGGGACGTCGTCGACGAGAACGACCCGTTGGCGGCGAGGGCCACCGAGGCGATGTCGACGTGGTCGGCCGTCATCCCCCCGCCCGGCGTGCAGGCCAGGTAGACGCTGGGGATGGAGACGTCCTGCAGGCTCTTCCGGTCCGACGAGACGTAGAAGTCGATCGCCCCACCGTTCTGCGGGTTCACTCCCGTGTAGCTGCCGGCCGGAGGTGCCGAGGTCGGCTGGGTGGGCTGGGCGTCCCGGGCGGCCGTCCACGACTGATCGTCCGACGTGCACACGTTCACCTTCGAGTTGGCGAAGATGACGGTCTCCTGGAACATGCCGGCGGCCCGGGCCGCTCCCGACGGGTTCACGCCGTGGAAGTTGCCCTCGAACGTGTAGGCGAAGGTCGCCGGGACACCCTCGAACACCCCCTGCTGGGAGGTCGTGGCCGAAAAGGACCCGTTGGCGCCGAGCACCACCGAGGCGATCCCGAGATGGTCGGCCGTCATCCCCCCGCCCGGCGTGCAGGCCAGGTAGACGCTGGGGATGGAGACGTCCTGCAGGCTCTTCTGGTCCGACGAGACGTAGAAGTCGATCGCCCCACCGTTCTGCGGGTTCACTCCCGTGTAGCTGCCGACCGGAGGTGCCGAGGTCGGCTGGGTGGGCTGGGCGTCCCGGGTGGCCGTCCACGACTGGATGTTCGACGTGCAGACGGTGGGCGCCGAGCCGGTGTACTTGATCGTCTCGGAGAACCTTCCGGTCACCGTGGGCACGCCGGATGCGTTGACGCCGTCATAGTTACCCTGGAACGAGTAGGTGAACGTCGCCGGGAAGGCGGAGATCACCCCCTGTTGGGTGGTCGTCGTCGAGAACGACCCGTTGGCTTTGAGAGGCACCGAGGCGATCCCGAGATGGTCGGCCGTCATCCCCCCGCCCGGCGTGCAGGCCAGGTAGACGCTGGGGATGGAGACGTCCTGCAGGCTCTTCTGGTCCGACGAGACGTAGAAGTCGATCGCACCACCGTTCTGCGGGTTCACTCCCGTGTAGCTGCCGACCGGCTCGACCGACCTGGTCCGCCGGGAGGCGGTCCCGGCGGCGGTGAGGGCGGCCCGGGCGGCGGCTCTGGCGGCGGCTCTGGCTGTCGCCCGGGGCGTCGCTGCCCCTGCCGCCACCGACGTCGCACCGATCGCCACGGCCAGCGTCATGGCGCACATCACGACGAACCGCACCAGCCGGCCGAGATCGTGGCGACCCCCGCCCTCCCTGCCCTGGCCATTGTCCCCGTTGTCCCTGCCCTTGTCGCTCCCGCTCAGATTCTTCATGGCTCCTCCTCGGAGTTCGCTCTCCCGGACTCCCTTGCGGAACCGGTGGGTCCACCATGCGCCCACGCCCTGACCGGACCCTGACGGTCCGCTGAAGGATCGCCGAACGGCGGGGGCCCAAGTGGCATTAGCCCAGGTGAGGTGGCACGGATAGGATCTCGGGCTGGCCCACCGACCGGCGGATGACGGGGGACGGACGTGGTGATGCGGTACCGGATTCTTGGACCACTGGAGCTGATGGACGACGCTGGTCGCCCGGTACCCCTCGGCGGCTCGCGGGAGCGGGTCCTGCTCGCCACACTGCTACTCGGAGCCAACCGGGTGGTCTCCCGCGATCGCCTGATCGACGCCCTCTGGGGCGACCGACCGCCAGGGTCAGCGGCCAACGCGCTCCAGGTCCACGTGTCCAAACTGAGGAGGACCCTGGCTCCGGCTCCGGACACCCCCGGCCCGCTGCACACCCAGTCCCCGGGCTACCTGCTCCGGACCCTGCCGGGCGAGCTCGACGCCGAGCGGTTCGAGGAGCTGGCCACCGAGTCACGGCCCGGGGACGGGCCGGCCGAGACGTCGGCACGACTGGCCGAGGCCCTGGCGCTGTGGGCCGGCCCCGTCCTCGACGGACTCGAGTCCGACGGCTCGTGGCGGAGTGATGCCACCCGGCTCGAGGAACTGCGTGCCTCGGTCCTCGAGCGTCGCATCGAGGCCGATCTGGCCCTCGGTCGCCATCGTGAGCTGGTCGGGGAGCTCGAAGCGCTGGTCCTCGCCCACCCCCTGCGCGAGGAGCTGCGAGGCCAGCTCATGCTGGCGCTCTACCGTTCGGGGCGCCAGGCCGATGCGCTGGGCGTCTACCGGTCGACGCGCCAGGTGTTGGCCGAGGAGTTCGGTATCGACCCGAACCCCGTGCTCCAGGCGCTCGAGCTCGCCATCTTGCACCAGTCTCCCGAGCTGGACCTGACCGCCGGCGCGACCCGGGGACCCGTCGCCGGCGCCCGTCCACTCCCCTCGCCGGGGTCCGACGGCACGATCCCGTTGCCCGGTCGTCTGGCGGCACGACCCGATGTCGGTGTGGTCGGCCGCACCGCCGAGTTGGAGGACATCGCCGACGCCTACAAGCGCGTGCTGGCCGACGGCGATCGGGAGCTGCTGCTCGTGTCCGGCGAGGCCGGGCTGGGCAAGACGACCCTCGTGGCCGAAGCGGCCCGCGCCGCGTCCGACGACGGAGCATGCGTGCTCTTCGGGCACTGCGAGGAGGACCTGGCCCACCCGTACCAGTTCTTTGCCGAAGCCCTCGGGCACTACAGCCGCCACGCCACCGAGGAGCAGCTCTCGACCCACGTCGACGCCCACGGGTCCGAGCTGGCCCGGCTCGTCCCCGCACTGCTCGACCGAGTACCGGATCTGCCGGCGTCGAAGGCGACCGACGCCGACACCGAGCGGTACCTCCTCTTCGCCGCCGCGGTGGGCATGCTGGCCACGATCTCGGAGCACCGGCCCGTCGTCCTCGTCCTCGACGACCTCCAGTGGGCCGACACGGGGAGCCTCTCCCTCCTCCGCCATCTCATGGCCACCGAGCAGATCCGACGGATGCTCATCCTCGCCACCTACCGGGACAGCGAGCTGGCCCACGCTGACGCCCTGCGGGACACCTTGGGCACCCTCCGCCGGCACCGCGGCGTGAGCCGCATCGAGCTGGTGGGGCTCGACGACGGCGCCGTGGTCTCCTTCCTGGAGGCCGCCGCGGGGCAGACCCTCGACGATGCCGGCGTCGACCTCGCCCACGCCGTCTACCGGGAGACCGACGGGAACCCGTTCTTCGTGGGGGAGGTGCTGCGCCATCTCTCGGAGACCGGGGCCATCCACCGCGATGCCACCGGCCGGTGGGTGGCTGAGGAGTCCCTCGAACACGTGGCCCTGCCCGACAGCGTCCGCGAGGTCATCGGTGGCCGGGTCGTGCGCCTGGGGAGGGACGCCGGACGCGTCCTGTCCCTGGCCGCGGTGATCGGCCGGGACTTCGATCTCGACGTGCTGGCCCAGGCCACGAAGACCACCGAGGACGAGCTCCTCGACATCCTGGATGCCGCCGGGGCGGCGGCGCTGGTCGGGGAGTTGAGCGATGCGCCCGGCCGATTCAGCTTCACCCACGCCCTCATCCAGCACACCTTGTACCAGGACCTTGGCCCGACCCGTCGGGCTCGGGCACACCGACAGGTGGCCGAAGCACTGGAGGACCTCTGTGGGGATCGCCCCGGCCCACGGGTGGGCGAGCTCGCCCGTCACTGGGTGGCGGCGATCCAGCCTGTCGAGCTCCTGAAGGCGATCGGCTACACCCGCCAGGCCGGCGATGCGGCGCTCACCGCCCTGGCGCCGGCCGACGCCCTCCGCTACTACGGCCAGGCCCTCGACCTCTACGCCCAGAGCGGTGACCCCGATCCCGTCCTCGAGCTCGATCTGCTCATCGGGCTCGGCACCGCCAAACGCCAGACGGGTGATCCCACCTTCCGCGACACGCTGCTGCAGGCATGCCGGCAGGCGGCCGACCTCGGCGACACCGACCGGTTGGTGGCGGCCGCCCTGGCCAACGACCGCGGGACCTTCAGCACCGTCAGCACCGTCGACGCCGAGAAGATCGAGATACTGGAGACGGCGCTCGACCGGCTGCCCCCCGACCACCCCGACCGGGCGCTCGTCCTGTCGACGCTGTGCTCGGAGCTCACCATCGGGAGCCCGCTGGGTCGGCGGCAGTCGTTGGCAGAGGAGGCGCTGTCCATCGCCGAGAAGAGCGGCGACGATCTCGTCGTCGTGCGGGTGCTCAACCATGTCCACCTCCCACTCGCCGTTCCCCACCTGCTCGAGCTGTCCCTCACCCGGGCCACCGACGCCCTGACCCGTTCCCAGCGGATCGGTGACCCGGTGCTGCTGTGCAGTGCGGCGAGCGGGCGGCGGTTCATGGCCGCGTGCGCCGGGGACGTCGCCGAGATGGACCGGTGCCTCGAGATCAAACGGCCCCTGGTGGAGCAGCTCGACCAGCCGTTCCTGAACTGGGTGCACACCCTCCAGCGCGCCACCCGCGCCCTCATCGCCGGGGACGCCGCCCAGGCGGAGCAGCTGGCCACCGAGGCCCTCCAGATCGGCACCGACGGCGGCGAGCCCGACGCCTTCATCATCTACGGCGCCCAGATCATCATGGTGAACCTGTGGCGGGGGACGCTGGACGCCCTGGTGCCGCTCATCGAACAGGCGATCGCCGACAACCCCGGTCTGCCCGTCTTCGTCGCCGCCCTGGCCCTGGCCCACGCGGAGGCGGACCGGACCGACGAGACCAGAAGTCTGTTGCAGGGCTTCGCCGGCATGCACTTCGATCTGCCCCTGGACGCCACGTGGCTCACCGGGATGACCGCCTACGCCGACGCCGCCATCGAATGCCGGGACCCCGAGTTCGCCGGCCCGATGCTGGAGCGCCTCGCTCCGTTCTCGGACCAGTGGCTGTACACGGACGTGGCCACCTCCGGCCCGGTCAGCCGCTCGGTCGGCGACCTGCTCACCGTCCTGCGCCGCTACGACGAGGCGGAGGCCCAGTTCGCCCACGCGGCTGCGTCCAGCGAGCGGGCCGACGCGATCTTCTTCGCCGCCCGGACCGACCTGTCGTGGGGCCGGATGCTCGTCGAGCGACGGGCCCCCGGAGACGGAGACCGGGCGCGCCACCTGCTGAACCGGGCCCACGGGACGGCGACGGCCCAGGGCTACGGGAACATCGAACGGCGCGCCGCGCTGGCCCTCCGACAATTGGACGCCTGAACGACGATCGAATCCGGCCCGACCACCGCCGTGTCGACCCGGCGCCGGCGCCGCTCGCCGGACGGGTGCCGGATGGTTACAGTGGCCGGTCGTGAGCGAACCCGGCACCGATGGGCGAGAGATCACCTTCCCCGAGGGCTTCGTCTGGGGTACGGCGACCGCGGCCCACCAGATCGAGGGCGGCAACGTCAACAACGACTGGTGGGCGTGGGAGCACAATCCGGACTCCGGATGTGCCGAGTCGAGCGGAGACGCCTGCGACTCGATCCGCCGTTGGCCCGAGGACGTCGAGCTCGTCGCCGGCATGGGGCTCCAGGCCTACCGCTTCTCGCTCGAATGGAGCAGGATCGAGCCGGCCGAAGGGGAGTTCTCCCTCGCTGCGCTCGACTACTACCGCCGGATCTGCGCGGCGTGCCGCGAGCGGGGCATCGCCCCGGTGGTGACGTTCCATCACTTCACCACGCCGACCTGGCTCGCCGCCCGCGGCGGCTGGGAGGCGGAGGACGCCCCCGAGGTCTTCGCCCGCTTCGTCTCCCGGGCCGCCGCCCACATCGGCGACCTCATCGGCTGGGCCTGCACGCTCAACGAGCTCAACCTCATCGGGGTCATGGGCTACGCACTCGGCTCCTCCCCCCCGGGGGTGAAGGACGACTTCGGCCGCCACCTGGCGGTCAACGACTCCGTGGCGCGTGCCCATCGCCTGGCCGTGGACGCCCTGCGGGCGGGGCCGGGCCACTATCCGGTCGGCCTCACCCTGTCGATGGACGAGATGGTCGCCGACCCCGGCGGCGAAGGCGTGCTCGAGGCGGCCCAGGAGATCCTCGAGGACCGGTTCTTCCGGGCCACGGAGGGAGACGACTTCATCGGGGTCCAGTGCTACTCGCGTGTGCACTTCGGCCCCGAGGGCCAGGCTCCGAACGAACCCGGGGTGCCCGTCACCCAGATGGGCTACGAGTACTGGCCCCAGGGGGTCGAGCACTGTGCCCGACGGGCGGCGGCCATGACCGGCATCCCCGTGCTCCTGACCGAGAGCGGGATCGCCACCGACGACGACCGGGAGCGCATCGCCTACATCGCCGAAGCCTTGCGCGGGGTCCGGCGAGCGCTCGACGACGGCGTCGACATACGCGGGTATTTCGTGTGGAGCCTGCTCGACAACTTCGAGTGGTCCAACGGGTTCGGGCCGAAGTTCGGACTCCACAGCGTCGATCCGGCCACCTTCGACCGCCATCCGAAGCCCAGCGCGTCGTGGTTCGGGGCCGTGGCCCGGGCGAACGCCTTGGTGGCGCCCCCGGGCTGAACGGAGCGCGGGGAGTCCGGACCCACCTGGGCCACCTGGGTCACCTGGGTCACCTGGGTCACCTGGGCCAGCAAAGGCCTAATTGCCCTAGCCGCAACCGCCGGTCGGCGCGACAACAAGACCATGGGGAGCAACCGCGCCATGGAGGGTGACGACGTCGGCCCCCACCGGCCATCGACCGCGACGAGGGGACCCCTCTCCCTCCTGCAACGGCGGCTCGATCACGAGCACCACGACGACGCTCCCCACCGTGACCCCGCCTCCATCGAGCGCTGGGTCGGGGCCGTCCGGGCCTACACCGATTACTTCTCTCCCGAGGTCCGGGGTCTGGAGCACGTTCCCGCCGACGGGCCCGCCCTGCTGATCGGGAACCACAATGGTCTCTTCTACATGCCCGACACCTGGGTGACGGCCCTGGCCATCGTGGAGCGGCGCGGCACCGACCATCCTGCGTACACGCTCACCTACGACCTCCTGTTCGCCGTCCCGGTGGTGGGACCGTTCCTCCGTCGGATCGGCGCCATCCCGGCCGGCAGGAACGAGGCCGAGGCCGCGCTGGCCGAGGGGGCCCTCGTACTCGACTATCCGGGCGGGGACTGGGAGGCGTGCCGGCCGTGGTCGGAGCGCAACACGATCGACTTCGGCGGACGCTCCGGGTTCGTCCGGTTGGCCCTGCGGGCCGGCGTCCCGGTCGTTCCGGTGGTGGCCCACGGGAGCCACGACTCGGTCATCGTCGTGTCCCGCGGCGAGGCGATCGCCAGGGCCCTGGGGCTCGGAGCCCTCCACATCAAGGTCTTCCCCATCCTGTGGGGACCGTTCGGCCTGACGACGGCCATCACGCCACCACTGCCGATGCCCTCCTCGATCACCGTCGAATTCCTCGAACCGATCGACTGGAGCGGCTTCGGCCCCGAGGCGGCCGACCGGCCCGACGTGGTCGCCGCCTGTGCCGCGGAGGTGACCGGCGCCATGCAGGACGCCCTCGACCGGCTCCACGTGGAGCGGGCCCATCCGGTGCGACGTGGGTTGGCCAACCTGGTGGCCCGTGGCCTCCCCCACTGACCCGGCCCGGCCACGCCACCGTCACACCGCCCGGTGGATCGCCGGGGGCTGCGCCGGCGTCGTCATCGTCATGGCCGCCACGTTCGCCTACTTCTGGCTGCACGTGGGTGCCCACCCGCTGTCTCCGTCGATGGCCGTCCAGCGATTCCGGCAACAGCGCCAGACCGGCGATTCGTCCCATCAGCCCGGGCCCGCCCAGGGCGTGTATCTCTACCGAGGCTCGGGTACCGAGACCGTCTCGGTTCCCCCGAAGACGCAATCGGAGGGGCCCACACTGCCCGGCACCGTGATCGACCGGCCGGGGGACTGCTTCGAATTCCGGCTGGACTTCTCCGACGTCCACTGGCAGAGCTGGACCTATTGCCTACGGAACGGGGCACTGGCGACCTCGTCCAAGGCGGGGTACTACCTGTGGGACTTCGTCGTGCTCAAGATCGACGACACCTCCACCTACACCTGCCGTCCGCCCACGGTCACCATTCCCGCCCGGGTGGTCGTCGGCGTGCGCAGTCCGGTCACCTGCACCGGGTCGAACGACCACATCTCGACCGGGCCGGTGCACATGCTCGGCACGTCGACCGTCGTGGCCACGTCGACCGTCCCGGTCGGCTCGAGCAGACAGCGGGCGGTCCTGGTCCGGGAGGACGTGCGCTTCTCCGGTGGCCAGCAGGGTTCGAACGATGCCGACACCTGGTTCTCGGTGGCGACCGGGCTGCCGCTCCGGGGCCGATGGAGCACCGTGGTGTCCACACCGTCCCCGGTCGGCGCCTCCACTCTCCGGGCGCACGGCCAATTCGCCCTGACCACCATGACGCCCCAGCGCTGACCGGACACCGCAGCGCCCGGCACCCGCCGCCCGACACCCACCGACGGTTCAACCTCCTTCGAAGAACCTCCGGGGGTTGTCCACCAGCATGGTGGTGATCTGGTCCTCGGTGACCCCGTTCTCCCGCAGGTAGGGAAGGACCTCGGCCTGGATGTGGAGGTAGTTCCACTGCGGCAGGAGCGCCAGCCCGTCCGGTTCGATCCAGTCGATATAGCAGGCGGCGTCATGGGCCAGGACCATCCGGTCGGTGAACCCCCGGGCGCACAGCTCCACCACGGTGTCCGCCCGCGCCTCGAACGTCGTCTCCACGTTGATCCCGAACCGGTCCATCCCCAGCCAGAAGCCGGCGGCGGCCAGCGCCGACAGGTGGTCGACGTCCGTGGTGTCCCCACTGTGTCCCAGCACCACCCGGCTCGGGTCCACGCCCTCCTCGCTCATCACCCGCTGGACCTCGAGGCCCTGACGGGTCCCGGGGTGGGTGTGCACGGTGATGGGACACCCGGTGGCGAGGTGGGCCTTGGCCACCGCCCGCATCACCCGCTCGACGCCCGGGGTCAGCCCCGGCGTGTCGATGGCGCATTTGAGCATGCCGGCCCGGACGCCGGTGGCGGCGATGCCCTCGGTGATGTCGGCGGTGAACATCGCCACCATCGGCTCGGGCTCCTCCTTGCCGAGCAGCGTTCGGATCTCCGGTGTCCGGTAGTGGAAGAAGAGCGGGACGTCCCCGTACGTGTAGCAACCGGTCGCCACCACGATGTTGAGATCGCGGACCTGCGCGGCGACCCGCTGGATCCGGGGGATGTAACGACCGAGGCCGATCACCGTCGGGTCGACGATGGTGCGCACGCCGGACGCGGCCAGCGCCGACAACTTGGTCACCGCGTCGGCGACCCGCTCCTCCTCGTCGCCCCACTCGTCGGGGAAGTTCTGCTGGACGTCAGGGGTGAGCACGAAGACGTGCTCGTGCATGTACGTCCGTCCCAGGTCTGCGGTGTCGACCGGACCGAACACCGTTTCGACGGTTGGCATGACGGCCTCCCTGCGTTCGTGCCGAATGTCCCCCTCGCGGGTCGGCGGTGGCCGATCGTAGCGGCCTGCACTCCACCGCGTCCGGCGCTCAGGCCACCACGCCCGACGACAGCAGCTCCGTCCACTCGGCGTCGCCCACGCCGGCCAACTCGGCCAGTACCTGTCGGGTGTGCTCACCGAGCTCGGGCCCCACATCGTCGATCCGACCCGGCGTCCGCGAGAACTTCGGCACGACTCCGGGCATCGGTACGTCGTACCCTGCCCGCGACGCAGCCCGAACCACCATCTCCCGAGCCCGGAAGTGGGGATCGTCCATCATGTCGGCCGGCGTGTAGACGCGCCCGGCCGGGACGCCGTGCGCCGACAGCAGGGCCAGCAGCTCGTCGGTGCCGACGGCACTGGTCCACCCGCCGATCAGGTCGTCCAGGACGACCATGTTCCGGCCCCGGGACGCATGGTCGGCGAACCGGGGGTCGCCGGCCAGCTCCGGTCGACCCATGGCGGCACAGAGCCGGGCGAACACCGAGTCGGCGTTGCCGGCGATCAGCACGTCGGATCCGTCGGCCGTCCGGTAGGCGTTGGCCGGCGCCACGCCCGGCAGGACACTCCCCGTCCGGGTCCGGGTGACCCCGCCCACTTCGAATTCGGCCAGCGTCGACTCCATGAGTGCGGCCACCGCCTCGTAGATGGCCACGTCCACCTCCTGCCCCGAGCCGCTGCGCGACCGCTCCGCCACCGCGGCCAGCGTGCCCACCACGGCGAAGAGGCCGGCCAGCGCGTCCCCCAGGCTGATGCCGCACCGTGCCGGTGGCCGGTCGGGATCCCCGGTCGTTGCCCGGATGCCCCCCATGGCCTCGCCGATGGAGCCAAACCCGGCATCGGAGGACCGGGGTCCGGTCTGGCCGAAGCCCGAGACATGGACGAGGATCAGGCCCGGGTTGGACGGCCGGAGGTGCCGGTAGCCCAGTCCCCACTCGTCCAGTCGGCCCGGTCGGAAGTTCTCGAGCACCACGTCGACCCGGTCGGCGATGCGCCGAACGACGTCCCGCCCCGCCTCATCCCGCAGGTCGACCGCCACCGATCGCTTGTTGCGGGCGATGGCCGGCCACCAGAGGCCCTGACCGTCGCGGGTCACGCCCCATGTCCGCATCGGGTCGCCGTCCCCGGGCGTCTCGATCTTGATGACCTCGGCCCCGTAGTCACCGAGGAGCTGTCCGGCGAACGGCCCGGCGATGAAATTGCCGAGCTCGAGCACCCGCAGTCCCGCCAGGGGCCCGGCCGGATCGGTGTCGGTCATGGGCAGGATTGTAGGGAACCATGCCGACCACCTTCCACGCGCCGACCGAGGTGGCCGGGCCGGGCCCGTGCGTGGGGACCGGGTATTGTTGGAGGATCGCGGCACCCGGGATGGCGGCGGGCCGACAGAGATGCGGCCGGTGTACCGCCGGCCGGGGGGGAGGGCGCCATGACGTCTTCGGAGGACAGGTTCGAGTTCGGCGGGATCAACCATCTGGCGCTGGTGTGTCGGGACATGGCGCGGACGGTCGACTTCTACACCGGTGTGCTCGGCATGCCCCTGGTGAAGACCATCGAGCTTCCCGCCGGCATGGGCCAGCACTTCTTCTTCGACTGCGGAGGGGGCGACTCCCTGGCCTTCTTCTGGTTCCCGGACGCCCCACCGGCGGTGCCCGGGGTGTCGGCCCCGACGGGTCGGCCCGACCAGGGCAGCCTGACCAGTGCCATCGGCTCGATGAACCACGTCGCCTTCTCGGTGCCACCCGAGCGGATCGACGAGTACCGTGACCGGCTCCGGATCGCCGGGGTCGAGTGCACCGACGTGGCCAACCACGACGACAGTGAGTGGGGCATCGCCGACGAGCCCCATCCGGGGGTCTTCATCCGCTCGATCTACTTCCAGGACCCCGACGGGATCCTGCTGGAGTTCGCCTGTTGGACCCGGCAACTCGGTCCCGAGGACGTCAGGCACCGGCCGGCACGAGCCGTCGACGCGGCGACGGCCTAGGCCCGGCGTGCCGCGCCTGCGTCAGGTGGGGAAGGACGAGGCGGAGGCGCCGATCGTCACGGTCATGTACGACTACCTCTTCGAGGGCCGGGACCCGGTCGCCGAACCGGGTACCGCAACCGGCTCGCCGGGAGACTGGTGGACGGTGTTCGCCCTCGTGCCCGATGTGCTGGAGCACGCCGTCCAGGGGTTCGGCCTCTACCAGAGCCCGAACCGGATCCTCGATCCGACCCTCCGAGAGCTGGCCCAGTGCCGGGCCGGGTGGGCGGCCGGCAGCCAGTTCGTCTTCTCCCAACACTGCAAGTCGCTGCGGGCCCTCGGCGTCGACGAGGCACTCGTCGACGCCGTGCCCCACTGGCCGGCCGCCCCTTGCTACAGCGACGTGCAGCGACTGGTGCTGGCCTACACGGACTGCCTGGTGTTCGATCGCGGCCGTGTGCCCGACGGGCTCTTCGACGCCCTCCGGGGGCACCTCGGCGACGAGGAGATCCTCGAGCTGACCTACATCGGGTCGCTCTACCTCCAGCATGCCGTGATGTCCCGGGCCCTGCGCACCGAGTTCGACGACCGGGTGGAGCCGGTCGTGGAGGTGGTGGTGGAGGGATCCGATCACGCCCGCGACGTCGGCCGGGACATCGCCCTCCCGCCCCGTTGAGCCGGTTGCCACGGTGAGCGTCGGTATCGTCGAGGTCTCCCCCCGTGACGGACTGCAGGACGAATCAGTGGTCGTCCCCACCGAGGTCAAGGTGGCGCTGATCGAACAGGCGCTCGACGCCGGGCTGGTGCGGGTCGAAGCGGCGAGCTTCGCCCATCCGGACCGCGTGCCGACCATGGCCGACGCCGAAGCGGTGCTGGCCCGGGTCGCCCGGCGTCCGGATGTCCGGCTCTCGGGCCTGGTCCTCAACGAGCGGGGCCTCGACCGGGCGCTGGCCGCCGGGGTGGACGAGATCAACGTGGTGGTCCTGGTCACCGAGACGTTCTCCCGGCGCAATCAGGCCCTGGGGGTGGAGGAGGCACTCTCGATGTGGAGCCGGGTCGCCGTCGGCGCGGCGGGAGCCGGGGTCGGGGCCACGGTGACCCTGGCCGCGGCGTTCGGCTGTCCCTACGAGGGGCGGGTGGACCCGTCCCTCGTGCGGGAGATGGCCCGGCGGGTGGCCGACGAGGGACCGATCGAGATCGCCCTCGCCGACACCATCGGGTGCGCCATCCCGCCCGAGGTCGGTGCCCTGGTCGGCGGGGTGGCGGACGACACGGGGCTTCCCGTCCGGATCCATCTGCACAACAGCAGGAACACGGGCTATGCCAACGCGCTGGCGGCCATCGACGGCGGGGCGTCGAGCATCGACGCCAGTATCGGGGGTATCGGGGGATGCCCGTTCGCCCCGGGTGCCTCCGGCAACATCGCCACCGAGGACCTCGTCCACCTGCTCGATCGGATGGACATCCCGACCGGGGTTCGCCTGGAACCCCTGCTGGCCACCTCCCACTGGCTGGAGGAGGTGTTGGACCATCCGGTCCCGGGCCAGTTGGGTCGGTCCGGGCCGTTCCCCCCGGCGAGTCCGAGAGGGTGAGGGGGATCGCACCGCCGGCCGGAGCCGTGGCCCGGGATGCGGCCAGATGACCGGCGGGACGGTGCGTGCGGAGATCCATGTCCGGCCGGGTGCGTCGGCCACCACTGTCGGCGGGGAGTACGGCGGTGCACTGGTCGTCCGGGTCGTCGAGCCGCCCGAGGGGGGCCGGGCGACCGACGCGGCGCTCGACGCCGTGGCCGAGGCGCTGGACCTGCCCCGCCGGTCTGTGGCGCTCGTCCGTGGAGCACTCAGTCGAAGGAAGTTGATCGAGATCACCCCGGGGGGCGACGGGACGGCTCCCGTGCGGACGGCACTGGACGGCCTCCGCGACCGGACCGCGTGACCGGACCGCGTGACCGGACCGCGTCACCGGGAGGTGCCACCCGGCGGCGACGGCATGGCACCTTTGCGAGAGATGCCCCCTGCCCGCCAGCTACGCTGTTGGCGGCCGTGACTGGCGCTCCGGTGGACGACCACCGGGGAGCGGCCCGGTGAGCAGGCCCGGGGGAACAGCCCGGTCAGGGAGCCCACCGGCAACGAGCCGTGCGCCTGGGCCGTCTCCACCGACCCGAGGAGTGCCATGGCTGAAGGCAAGATCGCCCGCATCATGGACGGGACCGCCCTCGCCCGGACCATCTCGGAGGGGACCGCTCGACGAGCCACCGACCTCTGCGGCCGGATCGGCCGGGCCCCGTGCCTGGCGGCCGTGTTGGTCGGCGACGACCCCGCGTCGCTGACCTACGTCACGATGAAGCAGCGCCGATGCGAGTCGGTGGGCATCCGCTCCCTGATCACCCGGCTGCCGGCGGCGTCGACGACCGCCGAGGTGGTCGAGGTCATCGCCCGGCTCTCGGAGGATCCGACCATCGACGGGATTCTCCTGCAGCACCCGGTGCCGGCGCAGGTCGACGAGCGGGCCGCGTTCGAGGCCATCCACCCCGACAAGGACGTCGACGGGGTCACCATGCACTCCTTCGCCTCCATGGCCTTCGACCTTCCCGGGTTCTCCTCCTGCACACCCGCCGGCATCATGCGCCTGCTCGACGAGTACGGCGTCGACCCCTCGGGACGCCATGCGGTGGTGATCGGCCGGAGCCCGATCCTGGGCAAGCCCGTCGGCATGCTGCTGCTGGCCCGAGACGCCACCGTGACGTTCTGCCATTCCCACACCGGCGACCTCCCCGGCATCGTGGGGTCGGCGGACATCGTGGTGGCGGCGGTGGGGAGGCCACACTTCGTCCGGGGTGGGTGGCTGAAGGCCGGTGCCGTGGTCATCGACGCCGGCTACAGCAACGGGATTGTCGGTGACGTGGCGTTCGACGAGGCGGTGCGCGTGGCCGACCTCATCTCACCGGTGCCCGGCGGGGTCGGCCCGATGACCATCGCCCTGCTGTTGGAGCAGACCGTCCTCGCCGCCGAACGGCAGGCGATCTGACCGGCGGTCGTCCGGTCCGCCCGACCCGTGCGGGCCGGGCGGGAGTTCGGCGCCGCGCCCCGGGCCATCCGGGCCCGGCACGACACGGACGCCACTGTTCCGCCGGAACCCGGTGCTGTCGGCGTGCAGAATGAGGGCATGGACGGAGCCGGTGGTGCGGAGCGGACGGGCGAGCCGGAGGACGGTGTGGTCGGCCCGCGGTTCGGCACGAGCCGTCTGGAGGCGTTCAGCGACGGGGTGATGGCCGTGATCATCACCATCACCGCGCTCAGCCTCCGGGCGCCCTCCGGCTCCGGGCTCCCCGCCCTGAGCCATCGGCTGCCGGCCCTCCTCGTCTACATCCTCAGCTTCGCCTTCGTCGGAATCTATTGGAACAACCACCACCATCTGCTGAAGGCCACCCGCCGGATCAGTGGCAGCGTGATGTGGGCGAACCTCCACCTGCTCTTCTGGCTGTCGCTGATCCCCGTCATCACGGAGTGGGTCGGAACCGACTACCGCAAGGAATGGCCGGCTGCCACCTACGGGATCGTGGCCTTCGGCGCGGCGATTGCCTTCACCGTGCTGGTGAGGACGATCCTGCGGGCGAACGGGGCGGACTCCTATGTGGCGAGGGCGATCGGGTCCGACACCAAGGGGAACGTGTCACTGCTGATCTACGCCGCCGGCATCGGCCTTGCCTTCGTCAGCCCCTGGATCTCCTACGCGCTGTACGCATCGGTGGCGATCATGTGGTTCATCCCGGATCGACGCATGCTGGATGCACGGTGATGCCCGCCGCCGGGCGGGGCATCGTCCGGTCGGGCAGGCCAGCCCCGGCGGCGCCCTCGATGCCGCCAGGGTGCGCTCGGACCCCTCGAACGGCTCGTACGGACTAGGACTCCTCGGCCCGTCGGACCAGCGGTGGCCCCTCGAGCAGTTGGGCGCTCAGCCTGATGCAGTCGGGGCAGATGTACACCGCCGGAGTCGGTCCCGCCACTCCGCCGGCCCGTCGGAGCCCGCAGAAGCTGCAACGGAGCCCATCGGGAGCCATGCGCGCATTCTGACACCGATCGCCGGACGTCGGCCGACCATCCTGTGGCCACCCGGTCGGAAACTCGCTAGGGTCGCCGGCCGTGGTGGCGTGCCCTCGATCTCCGGCCCTCCGGGCCCGCCGGAGACGTCCCGTCGGGTCGGGGGCACTCGCCGCCATCGGAGTCGCCGCTGCCATGCTGGCTGCCTGGGCGTTGCCCGCCGGAAGCGCCACCGCGGCTCCTGCGGCCCCCGCCACCCCCATCGACTGGGCGCCCTGCCCGAGCTCGTCGGGATACCAGTGCGGATCCCTGCAGGTCCCCCTCGACTACGGGGCGCCGTCCCGTGGATCAATGCGCCTGTCGGTGATCGAGCATCCGGTGGCCAGCCCCAGAGGCGTCCTTGTCTTCAATCCGGGAGGCCCGGGCGAGAGCGGGGTCCTCATCCTTCCCATACTGGTCTCCTTGCTGCCGGCCGAGGTTCGCGACCGGTTCACCGTGGTGAGCTTCGACGAGCGGGGAACGGGATCGAGCGAGCCGCTGCTGTGCGGGCCATCGCCCTCCGCCGCCTCCAGTGCCGTCGCCGGCACGGAAGCAGCCGCCCACGTCTTCGCCGGCCTGGAACGCTCGTGCCGTGCGGCCTACCCCACCCTGTTCCCGTCCGTGGACACCACGACGTCGGCGCGGGACATGGATCAGCTGAGAAAGGCGCTCGGCGTGGGACGGATCGACTTCTACGGCCTGTCCTACGGGACCGTGCTCGGTTCCGTCTACCGGCAGCTGTTCCCGGACCACGTCCGGTCGATGGTGCTCGACGGCGCGGTCGACGCCAACCTGAGCCTCGCCACCGACGCCACCTTGGAGGCGCCATCCATCGCCACGGCGCTCGAGCACGAGCTGACCGACTGCCCCGAGACACCGGGCTGCCAGCTGGGCGCCGATCCGGTCGGCGCCTACCGTGACCTCCAGCAACGGCTGGCCCGTGCCCCCCTGCCGGCACCCGGTGGTGGCGATACCTCACCGGTGACCGAGGGGGACCTGGCCACCGCCACGCTCCTCTACCTGTCCGTGCCCACGCTGACGCCCGGGTACTTCCAGGCCCTGGCGTCGGCTGACGCCGGGGACGGGGGTCCGCTGCGCTCGGTCGCCCTGGGCCTCGAGACCGACCTCGACGGGAAGTCGCTCGTCGGTCCACTGTGGGCCATCACCTGCAACGATGCCGTCGCCCACCCGAGCGCCGGCGCAACGGCCGCTCTGGCCCGCGCACTGGCGCAGCGCTACCCGCTCGGCGGTGCCGAAGCCGTGTCGAACAACCTCATCGGCTGTCCGGGCTGGACCTCGGCCGGTGCCATCGCCCACCTCGCCCCGAACCGGGCGCCGACTGCCCTGGTGATCGGGAACACCTACGATCCCAACACCCCTTACGCCTCGGCCCGCCGCCTCGCCCCCACCATCGGCGGGCGACTCGTCACCTATGTCGGATACGGCCACACCTGGCTGCTCAACGGGTCGGCGAACGCCTGCATGCAGGGCGTGGTCGGCCGGTACCTGGTCGATGGCGCCCTCCCGGCCACGGGCACACGCTGTCGAGCCTGAGACGGCCCCGCGTCCCGACACGATCCCGGTCCGGCCGACCAGAGCAGCGGAAATCCTGCAAGGATTGGCCGATGGAGCGTGACGACTCCAGAGCACCGATGGTCGAGGCCGAGCCCTCGGACCCCCGGTTCCCGACCTTCGATGCCGACGTGCTCGCCGAGCTGGCCGAGTTCGGGCAGGAGTGGGAGGCGGACGCCGGGTCGGTCCTGTACCGAGCGGGAGAGTCGACCGGCACCTTCTATGTCCTGATCGACGGGGAGATCGACGTGTTGCGGGACGACGAGTCCGATGATCTGGTCGTCTCCTACATCAACGGGGGCCAGTTCATCGGCGAGTTGGGCCTGCTCACCGAACAACGCACCTACCTCACGGCTCGGGCCACCCGGCCCAGCCGGGTGCTCGTCATTCCCCACGACGAGTTCCGCCGGCTGATGGCCACCAAGCCGGCCATCTCCGACGTCATCTTCGGAGCCCTCATCGCCCGGAGGGAGACGCTCAGGGCGAGTCCGGCCGCCCTGGCCGTGCGGATCGTCGGTTCGCGCTACTCCCCCGAGGCCCTCGCCCTCCGGACGTTCGCCTCCCGGAACCGGCTGGCGCACACGTGGGTCGACATCGAGGAGGCGGACGACGTCGGGGTCCTGCTGGCCAGCAAGGGGCTCCGCCTCGACGACACGCCCGTCGTCATCACCCCGACCGCGGTGCTCCGCCATCCGACCCCCGGCCAGTTCGCCGCCCACCTCGGCCTCACCTACCATCCGACTCCGGGACGCGTCTTCGACCTGGCCGTCATCGGCGCCGGGCCGGCCGGCCTGGCCGCCTCCGTGTACGGGGCATCCGAAGGACTCGACACGGTGTCCCTCGATGCCATCGCGCCCGGTGGGCAGGCGGGCTCCAGCTCCCGCATCGAGAACTATGCGGGATTCCCCAACGGCATATCCGGTGCCGACCTGACGGCCAGGACGGCGATCCAGGCCCAGCGGCTCGGAGCGTGGCTGGTCAGCCCCTGCGAGGTCGCCGGGCTCCGCGTCGAGGACGGATTCCACGTCGTGTCCCTGACCGACCAGAGCGAGCTGCCCTGCCGGGCCGTCATCATCGCCACCGGGGCCCGATACCAGCGACTGGCCATCCCCGATCTGGAGCGGTTCGAGGGCAGCGGCGTGTACTACGCCGCCACCGACCTCGAGGCGCGCTCGTGCGGGGGGGCCGGCGTGCTCATCGTCGGCGGTGGGAATTCCGCCGGACAGGCGGCGATCTACCTGAGCCAGCAGGGATGCCGGGTGGCGATCGCCGTGCGCAGGGCCGACCTCTCCGCCAGCATGTCGGCCTACCTGGTCGACCGCATCGTGGCCGATCCCCACATCGACGTCCTGACCCGGACCGAGGTCCGGGATCTCCACGGCGATTCCCACCTGGAACGGGTCACCGTCGAGCACACGGCGACGGGGGAGCACGTGGTCATGGACTGTCCGGCGCTGTTCTGCTTCATCGGTGCGGATCCGGCGACGTCGTGGCTCGACGGAACCGTCGCGCTCGATCGCAAGGGGTTCGTTCCGACGGATCGGGCCCTCCAGGACCGCGAACGGGACCACCCGCTCTTCGCCGGGCGCGAACCGCTGCCGTTCGAGACGTCCGTGCCCGGTGTCTTCGCAGTGGGCGACGTCCGATCCGGCTCCATGAAGCGCGTCGCCGCCGCCGTGGGAGAGGGCTCGAGCGCAGTGCGCTGCGTCCACGACTACCTGGCCATGTCCGGCTGAGTCGGCGTGTCCGGACGCGGAGCGCGCGGCACCGGTTCGCCTCGTCGACCGCAGCATAGGATCGGCTCATGGCCGCATCGCCTGGCTCTCCCAACTTCGAGAACGTGGAGCGGTTCTTCATGGCCTTCTCGTCCCGGAACCGCCTGGAGGAGGTGGTCGCCCTCCTCTCGCCCGACGTGAGCTACACCGTTCCCGGAGCCAGCAGAATGGCCGGGGTCTTCCGTGGTCCGGTCGACGTGCGGGATCACCTCGCCCGGCTCCTCGAGTTGTCCAGCGGGACGTTCGAAGTACTGAAGTGGGTCGACTGGATGGTCGGCCAGACCCACGTCGCCGCCCTCCAATTCGCGCAGGCCCAGGGCCGCGGCATGATCTACCGCGGACACCACCTGTACCTGGTCCAGACGGACACCGACGGCCTGCTCTCCGACATCAAGGTGTTCTTCGAGGAGCAGGAGGAGGCCGAGCGGTTCTTCTCCCTGCTCGACTACTGACCTCGGGACCTCCCGGTCCCCCGGTCGACCGGCACCGGGCTGAGTGCCGCCGTGCCGCCGTGCCGCACCCGTCGGCTAGTCGTCGATTCGACCAGACCCGCTGTGGGATAGTGCAGACGTGCCTGCCGCCTCGATCGAGCCCTCCGTGCTCCGCGTCGACGAGGACGGGGTGACGCTCCTCGGGGGCTGGTCCGCCGCCAGCGGGAGGCGCCACTTCCCGCGGTCTCCGGTCTGCCCGTTCACGGGAGCCGACGACGTCCAGCCGGTGGACCTGCCGAGCACCGGCACGGTGTGGCTCACCACGACGGTGCACCTGGCTCCCCCCGGGTACTCCGGACCGGTCCCCTACGGACTGGGCATCGTCGAGCTCGACGGCGAACCGACGCTGCGGATCGTCACCCGGCTCCGGGGCGACGGCCTGTCCCCGGGCACGCGGGTGCACCTCGACGGCGAGGAGCTTCCCGGCCCCGACGGCCAGCCCGTCGTGACCTGGGTGTTCCGCCCGTGAACGACGTCCGGATCGCCGGGGTCGGATTGCACCCGTTCGGCCGCTTCGACGGAACGACCGGCACGGACATGGGTGTCGTCGCCGTCCGTGCCGCGCTGGACGAAGCCGGCATCGGGGCCCGCGACCTGCAGGCGGCGTTCTGCGGCACCGCCTACGGCGGGGTCGCCGCCGGACACCGGGTCCTCGGCGCTCTCGCCGGAACGGGCATCCCGATCTACGACGTCGAGGCGGGTTGCGCGTCCGGGGGTGCGGCGCTGCAGCTCGCCGCGGCGTCGATCCGGTCCGGTCAGCATGACCATGTGCTCGCCTTCGGGATCGAGAAGATGCCGAAGGGGGTCATCCGGTCCTCGTTCTTCGCCCCGTGGCAGGAGGCGGCAGGATTGAGCCCGGCCCCTGCGTTCTTCGCCCTCCGGGCCCAACGGCTCCTCGCTGAGGCCGACCTCGGCATCGAGCACCTCGCACAGGTCGTCGTGAAGAACCGCCGTCACGGGGTCGCCAACCCGGACGCCATGTTCCGCAAGGCCGTCACCACCGAGGAGGTGCTCTCGTCACGGATGATCTGCCCTCCGTTGACGCTCTTCATGCTGTGCTCGCCGAACGAGGGCGCTGCGGCTGTGGTGTTGAGCCGAGACGATGACGGCGTCAGGCTGGCCGGAATCTCGCTGCGGTCGCACCTCCCGGGCAACGTGCTCGGCGAGGACTCGCCCCTGTGCGGCATCGAGGACGGGGAGATCACGCCGCCCACGTCGCTGGCCGCCGCCGATGCCTACGCCCAGGCCGGACTCGGTCCGGACGACCTCGACGTCGTCGAATGCCAGGACACCGACGCAGCCCGCGAGCTGCTCGCCTGGGCTGAGCTCGGTCTGTGCGCACCCGGCGAACAGGCGGCGGTCCTCGAGAGCGGTGGTGCGGAGTTGGGCGGCAGGAGACCGGTCAATCCCTCGGGCGGGCTGCTGTCCAAGGGCGAGCCGCTCGGCGCTTCGGCCCTCGGACAGGTCGTCGAGCTCGTCCGCCAGTTGAACGGGTCGGCCGGCGGGCGACAGGTGGAGGGAGCTCGGGTCGGGCTCGCCCACGTCATCGGTCGGGGCGCCAATGCCTGCGTGACCATTCTCGTTCGGTAGCGGAGCCGCCGGGCGGCGGTCACAGCCACCCACTTCGTTCTGGACCCAGCAACAGTTGGCAGTCCGATTGCCAAAATCCCTGCGGTCGTGTAGAAGTTCCCCTGGCGGACTCCGGATCGGGTCGGGAGAGGACGGCAGGGATGTCCACAGGTTCCGGAGTCGAACGCCGGGCACTGACGTCACGGTGCAGGTCGACGGGGTCGACAGGGTCGACAGGGTCGACGACGGGTGCTCATCTGTGGGCGCCGGTCGCTGAGTAGGGGGCATTGGGTTGAACGGCTTGAGGCAGTGGTTCCTGTGGCTGGTCGGGGAGGAGCCGCGACCCCGACTGGTCCCGGCCAGGACGTATGCGTCCACCGTCCCGAGGGCTCCGGCCGTCCCGCCGCCTCCGCCTCCGCCTTCGGCCCCGGCCCCACCTCCGCCTCCAGCCCCGCCTCCGCCTCCCGGTCCGGCTCCGGCTCCGGCACAGGCGCCGCCACCCCCCGGACCGCCGGGTGGGCGATCCTTCTCCCTCTGGGACCGCAAGCTCGACCGCTACCCGAGCCCGCGATATCGGGGGTTCCTGCTGGCCATGGTGGTGTTCACCACCATCATCACCTACTACCAGCAGTACGTCGGCGGCGCCGTCGGGCCCTCGATCCTCGCCCACTTCCAGATGACCTTCCGGTTCTACCTCACGATCTCCGTGGCCTCGAGCGTGTTCGGGATGGCCGCCTCGCTCCTGGCCGGGTTGGCCGACCGGTGGGGGCGGGCCAACATGATCGTCTTCGCCCTGCTGGCGGCCAGCCTCACCACGGCGTTCGCCGTCCCCGTGGCCAAGACCGAGTGGCAGTTCGGCGCCGCCCTCTGTGTGATCGGGTTCATGGAGGGTGTGATCCTGGTGGCCTCGCCGGCACTCGTCCGGGACTTCTCACCCCAGGTGCGACGGGGCGCGGCGATGGGGTTCTGGACGCTCGGCCCCGTGGTCGCCAGCCTCATCGTGTCGGAGGTCGCCTCCAACACCCTCCGGTCCCTCCACCCGTGGGAGGACCAGTACCACATCGCCGGAGTGACCGGCCTCGTGATGTTCGTGATCGCCTTCTTCACACTCCGGGAACTGTCGCCGCAGCTACGGGACCAGGTGCTCTACTCCCTCCGCGAGCGCGTGGTCATCGAGGCCCGGGCCCGTGGCATCGACGTCCAGGCGGCGATCTCCAAGCCCTGGCGGCAGATGGTCCAGTGGGACATCGTCGTGCCGGCGTTGGGCGTGTCCCTCTTCCTGCTCATCTACATCTCGGCGGTCGCCTTCTTCGTCATCTACTTCTCCTCGGTCTTCGGATTCACCCAGGCGCAGGCCAACGGGCTGGGGAACTGGTTCTGGGCCGCGGACGCCCTCACCGTGGTCGCCGTCGGGTTCCTGTCCGACAGGATCGGGGTCCGCAAACCGATCATGATCGTGGCGGCCACCGTCGCCGTGGTCATGACCGCGGTGTTCGCCACCCGGGCCACCCACCCGGCGACGTCGTACGACAGCTTCATCGTGATCCTGGTCGTCCTGTCGGCCAGTCGGGGGGCGGCCTACGCACCGTGGATGGCGGCGTTCACCGAGACGATCGAGAAGCGGAACCCGGCCCTCGTCGCCACCGGGCTGGCCGTCTGGGGATGGACCGTCCGGTTGGTGACGGCCGTCGCCCTGCTGGTGCTGCCCTTCGTCGTCACGTCGGCGACGACGATCGTCGACTACGCGCCGCAGGTCCAGGCCCTCTCGGTCCACTACGCGCCGGAGATCGCCACGGCGAAGGCCATCGAACCGGCCACGCTGAAGGAACTCCAATCCACATCGCCGGACAAGGCGGCCATTCCCGAGGCCGTCCGCCAGATCGTGGCGAACGAGCACGTGACGGCGTCCGTGGCCCTCCAGCACCTCCTGGCCCTCAAGGCCCTGCCGGCCTCGGATCGCGCGTTCCTCTCGACGCACGGCAGACAGGTGCTGGCCGCCCGGAAGCAGTCCCCGAAGCAGTGGGAACGCTGGTGGCTGATCTGCATGGGGGGTCAGCTCCTCTTCATACCGACCATCTTCCTGCTGGTCGGACGGTGGCGACCCTCCTCGGCCCGGCGGGACCTCGAGGAGCACGACCGTCTGGTCGAACAGGAACGCGCCCAACTACCCCACGAGGTGCTGGTGCCGGTGTAGCGGTGGGCGGGACGTCGGCCCCTTCCGGGCCTCCGCCGAATGGCTATCCTTTGTCACAGTCAATGACAATTATGCGTCCCAGGTCGGTGGGGACCGTGAGGAGATGAGCGATGACCACAACCCGGGTGACCCCCGAGCCACGGACCCAGCTGCACGACACCCGCTACGGCGAGCTGCTGTTCGGCACGCTCGAGGGCGACACCGTCCGGGCCGAGGTCTGGACCACGTTCACCCTCAACGACTGCCCGGCCGAGCAGTGGGACCCGATCGTCGTCGACGAACTGGCCAAGCAGCGGGGTGCGACCTTCGGGCTCAAGAACGGGCCTCGCTACTGGTTGATCGACGAGCTCCTGCGGGCCCCGGTCGTCGAGGACATCGAGTTCGGCCGCTTCGAGGCCCTCGACATGGTCCGCGTGGCGTCGGTGCGGATCGACGTGGCGTCGATCGCCTCGCGGGAGTACCGCGAGAGCAAGGTGGATCGCCGCACCCTGTTCACCTGGAAGGCCGGGCGGCGCGTCTACGAGCTCGTCGACCCCGAGGGCGGGACCTACGTGATGCAAGCGTACAGCCAGATCGTCGACCCCTCCCTGCGCGAGGCGGACCTCGGCGACCTGGGTAGCCGCCTGCTCCTGCCCGAGGGTTGGCGGTACGGTTCACGGATCCTCGATGCGGACCTCCTCGTCGACACCCGGACCGTCGAAGCGCGGGTCCTCCAGGACGAGCTCCAGAACTCCTACTGCCGGCGGGACTGATCGATCGGGGAGCGGTCCCCTCATCGGCCGGGGTCCGGCCCGGTCGGCGGATCCGTTCGTTCCGGTCCCACCACTGGCCAGATCCGCCCGGCGATGGCACACTTTGGTCGAACGGAGGCGGAAGCAGGTCCCCTGGATGACAACGATGATCGCGGCACCGGCCCACGCCGTCGACCGGCCGGCCCTCCGCCGGCAGTTGGACGAAGCACTGGGCCGCTCGCTGACCCTGGTGGTGGCCCCGGCCGGTGCGGGAAAGTCGGTCCTCCTGGCCCAATGGGCGGCCGCACATCCCGAACTGTCCTGGGTCTGGCTCGACATCGAGCCCGCCGACGACGACCCGGCGCGCTTCTCCCAGCGGTTCCTGCAGGGACTCGCCGCCGTCGATCCCGGCTGCCGCGAGCTGGCCGGACTGGTCTCCATGAACGGCGGGGGGCTCGGCGCTCCGCTGCTCGAGGCGCTCGCCGCCCAGATGGTCGACCTGCCGGAGTCGGTCATCGTGCTCGACGACCTCCACCGTCTGAGCAACGTCACCCTCCTGTCCGACCTGGCCAGCATGGTCGGGCTCCTGCCGCCCCATGTGCACCTGGTCCTCTCGACGCGGGTCGACCTCCCGATCGCCTGGAGCCGCCACCGCCTGCGGTACGACATGACGGAGATCCGTCAGGCCGACCTCGCCCTGAGCGACACCGAATCGGCGCAGCTGCTCGAGCGCATCGCCGGCCGCCCGCTCGGATCGGACAGCGTCTCCGCGCTGGTCCAGCGGACCGAGGGCTGGGCCGCCGGACTCCAACTGGCCGCCATGACCCTGCGGCATCAGCAGGACGCGGACGAATTCGTCACCCAATTCAGCGGCAACGACCGGCTGGTGGCCGACTACCTGAGCGAAGAGGTGCTCGAGGCCCAGCCCGAGGAGCGCCGCCTGCTGCTCCTCCACCTCTCGGTGCTGGACGAGCTGACCGCCGACCTGGTCACCCACCTGACCGGTGAGGCCGGGGCGCAGCTCATCCTCGAGGAGCTGGAGCGGGAGTCGATGTTCCTCGTCCCGCTGGACACCCGTCGGGAGCGGTTCCGCTTCCACCACCTCTTCCGGGACCTCCTCCGGTACCGGCTCAGAACCGAGGATCCTCTCGCCGAGGCGCGGCTGCTCCGCCGGGCGGCGCAGTGGCATCTGGAACGGGGCGACGTCGGCACCGCGGTCGAGTACCTGTTGGCCGCAGAGGACTGGGGTGCGGTACTCGACCTCGTCCTGGCCCGGGGCTCCGAGGTGTTCGAGCGCGGCGAGATGGCCACCGTCGCCCGATGGATCAACGAGGTCCCCGAGGCCCATCGCTCGGGACGGAACGAGATCACCCTCCTCTACGCCTTCCTCATCGGTTCGGAGGGACAGACCGTGGCAGCGGAGGACGACCTGCGCCGGGTGGCCACCGACCCGCGGGCGACCATCGGCGAGCGGGCGTGCGCCCAGACCTTCCGCGCCGCCCTGGTCCAATCGCGCACCGACCCGCACTCGTCCATCGAGATCGCCACCGAGGCGCTGGACCTGCTCGGCCGGGTGGGCGACGGACCCATCCCCGTCGTGATGAGGCTGAGCGACCCCAATTCGCTCGAGGCGATGGCCCTCGGTTCGGGCGGTCGGGCCCACTTCTACGCCGGCCACACCGGGGAGGCCCGGGAGTGGCTCGAACGGGGGCTGGCCTCCCCCGGGTCCGCCTACTCCGTCTGGAGGATCAGCGTGCTGGGTTCGCTGGGCCTGGTCGAGGCCTGGTGCGGCCGCACCGAGCGGGCCGACGCGCTCGCCCTGGAAGCGCTGGCCATCGCCCGCTCCGTCGGGATGCTCTCGCACCCGTCGACGGCCGACGCCTATCTGTCCATCGCGCTGACCGCACTCGAGCGGGGCGAGCCCCGACATGCCGCGCTCCCCCTCCACGAGGCGACGGTGCGCGCCGCAGCCAACCGCCGCACCCAGTCCATGTGGATCGCCAACGTCGCCCTCGCCCTTCGCCAGGCCTCCGAGGGCCTCGTCGCCGAGGCCACCTCGACCGTGCAGGCCGCCCAGGTCAGTCTCGGGACCCCTCCCCCTCCGGTCGGGGCCGACCGTCTCACCGCCCTGCGTTGCCGGCTCCTCCGGCTCGGCGGCGAGCCGGAGCTGGCGTCGAGCATGGCCGAAGCGGTGTCGTCGCCGATGCCGTGCCTGGCCTTCGAGCAGGTGGCCGCCGCACTCACCCTCGGCCGGCCCGACGTGGCCCGGAAGGTGATGGGCGACGCCCCGCCACCCGACGCCGCGCTGGAACCGCTTGCCGCCGTCCAGCACCAGATCCTCCTGTCGTGGCTCTGCGACGTGGAGGGATCGGCGGACGAATCCCGAGCGCACCTGGTCGACGCCCTCGGGGTGGGCGGGCTCCATTCGCTCGTCGACGTCTTCGTGCGGGCGGGACCGGCCGTCGTCCAACGGATCTCGGCACTCGACGACGGGCACGGGCCACTGCGCGCCGACATCCTCCGGCGGGCCCGGGAGGTGAACACACCGATACCGGGGACCGAGCTGGTGGACCCGCTGACCGACCGGGAGCTCGAGATCCTCTCCTACCTGCCCAGCCGGTACACCAATGCCGAGCTCGCCGAGCGCTGCTACGTGTCCGTCAACACCATCAAGACCCACATGGCCCACATCTACCGGAAGCTCGATGTGCCGAACCGCAACGCCGCCATCGTGAAGGCCCGGGACCTCGGCCTGATCTGACCGGTCCGGAGGATCAGTGGTCGAGCAGACGGAAGGCCAGGCGCCTCCCCCGACCCTGGCCGATGGCGAGGGCGATCCACAACTGGAAGAGCGAATCGACGATCGCCTCTTTGTCCTCACCGACGTACACGGGATGCAGTCCCACCCCCTCGATCACGGCCTCGACCGTCGGCCGGTCGGCCTCGGGGCAGGAGAAGAACATGTCAGCCCGGCCGTCGGCGAACACGGGGTCGGCCATGTTCTCACCGCCCAAGGTGTTGAATGCCCGGGCGTAGCGGACGGTCGGGGGCAACGACGAGCGGCCGTTGGCCACCGGCTGGCCCATGCGGTTGGTGGCGTCGATGACGAGCTTGCCGGCCAGCTCGGTCCCGTTCGACGCCGCCAGGTCGGCGACCGCCGACCCGGGAACGGCGAGGATGACGGCATCCGACCGGGACAGTGCATCCCCGATGGATCCGATGCTGGCGCCGGGCACGGTGACGTCCTCGTCATCGGGGTGACGGGACCCGAAGGTGACGTGGTGGCCGGCCCCGCTGAGCGCTCGGCCCAGCGTGGTGCCGATGAAGCCGGTTCCGATGATGGCGATCTCCACGGGCCCTCCTCTGGGGTCGACCGCCAAACTACCGTCGCCGGTTACGCGGCGTCTCGTCCCTCAGCGTGGTCGGGTCGGCGTCGGCGGGCCGTCACGCCGGGCCGGCCGCGGAGATGCCGGACAGCGGCGGCCCCGGGTCGGTGTCGGGCAGAGTAGGGACCATGGCGAGCACTCGTGAGCTGGTCCACCGCCTGGGCGAGGTGGTCGGCCCGCACGTGGTCACCGATCCCGAGGTGATCGCCTCGTACACGGTGGACTGGACGCGACGGTTCGCGGGACACACCGCCGCCGTGGTCAGGCCGGGCAACACCGAGGAGGTGGCCGGTGTCGTCCGGACCTGCCGGGAGCTCGGCGCCGCCCTGGTCCCCCAGGGGGGGAACACCGGCCTGGTGGGAGGCGGCGTTCCCCTCCACGGTGAGGTGGTCCTCGCCCTCGGACGCCTGGATGCGCTGGAGCCGATCGACACCCTCGCCGGACAGGCCACCGCCGGCGCCGGTGTCACCCTCGCCCGGCTGCACCGGGCTGCCGGCTCGGCCGGCTGGGCGTACGGCGTGGACCTGGCCAGCCGCGACTCGGCGACCGTGGGGGGCATGGTGGCCACCAACGCCGGCGGGACCCACGTCCTGCGCCACGGCGACACGCGACAGCAGCTGCTCGGCGTCCAGGCCGTGCTCGGAACAGGGTCGGTCGTCTCCCACCTCGGCGGGCTGGTGAAGGACAACACCGGCTACCACCTGCCGTCGCTCCTGTGCGGCAGCGAGGGCACGCTGGCGGTGGTCACCGCCGCCCGTCTGCGCCTGGTGCCCTCCACCGCGTTCCGGACCGTCGCCGTGCTGGCCTTCCCCGAGGTCTCCGCGGCCATCGGGGCCTCGACGCTCCTCCGACGGTCGCTCTCCTCACTCGAGGCCCTCGAGCTGTTCCTCGCGCCGGGACTCGAGCTCGTGTGTTTCGTGACGGGCATGCGGGCGCCGTTCGCCGACCGACACCACGCCTACCTGCTCGTGGAGGTAGCCGACCACGTCGACCCCACCGACTCGCTGGCCGAGGCGACCAGCTCCGTCGGCCACCTGGCCGGGGCCGTCGTGGCCACGGAGCCGGCGAGACGGGCCGAGCTCTGGCGATACCGGGAGGCGCACACCGAGGCGGTCAACACCCTCGGACCGCCCCACAAGCTCGACGTGACCCTGCCCCTCGACGCGCTGGCCGAATTCATCGACCTGGTCCCCGCCGAGGTGTCGTCGATCGACCCGGCCGCGCGGACCTGGCTGTTCGGGCACGCCGGGGACGGCAACGTCCACGTGAACGTGAGCGGACTGGCCCCTGACGACGATCGGGTGGACGATGCCGTGTTCGGGATGGTCGGGGCGTACGGCGGCAGCATCAGCGCCGAGCACGGCATCGGCACGGCCAAGAGGCGTTGGCTCCACCTGTCGCGCAGCGACAGCGAGATCTCGGCATTCCGCGCCATCAAGCGGGCGCTCGATCCCGACGACGTGCTCAACCCGAACACGCTGCTGCCCACGGTCGGTTGATGGGACCTTCAGCCCTATCGGTCCGGGGACCGGAGGTCTACCTTTACCTCGGAACCGGACGGCGATGAATGTGAGCCGAGGCTGAAGGGAGCAGAGCGGACATGACCAGCGCAGGTGAGGTTGAGGAGGCGGCCGGCCAGGCCCCGGCGGGAGCGTCGGTCTGGGAGCGAGATCTGTGGGACCTTCTGACCAACCACGTCAGAGAGGAGAAGCACCTGCTGGCGACCTACTCGACGCTGGCGGACGAAACCAGGTCCGAGGCGTTCGCCTATCTCGTCAACCTCCTCGTGGAGGACGAGATCCGTCATCACCGCATCTTTGCCGAGTTGGCGGCGTCCCTGAAGATCCAGGCGGAGCTGGGCGGCGAGTCCACGATCATCCCGCCGATGGACTTCGCCAACGCGGACGCCGCCGGGGTACTCGCGGCCACTGAGCAGTTGATGGCCCGCGAGGAACAGGACCTCCGTGACCTCAAGCGCCTCGAGGACGAGTTGCGCGACGTGAAGGACACCACGCTGTGGAGTCTCCTGATCGATCTGATGCAGCGGGACACCCAGAAGCACATCGCCATCCTGCGTTTTGCCCGGGACCACGCGGCGTGACGGCCCGGTCGACGGGGTCGGGCCGGTCGGGCCGGTCGGGCCGGTCCCGGTAACAGGGCGGCGTCGGACCACTGGGCGGGCGGGCCGGGCCACAGGACGGGCGGGGCGGGGCGCTGCTCGGGGCGGCCGGCGGGTTCGGTTCCCCGGGCCTACCCCCGGACACAAGTATGGCCAGCCCCCCTCCACCACCCCCTCCGATCCGCCGATGGCACAAGTGACGGCTGGCGAACGGATGGAACGAGGAGGGTGTGGCGATGGCAACGGTCGAGACCCTGCCCGTCCGGTTGGTGCATCGATGGCCGGCGGCCGCCCGGTGAGCCGCATGACGGTGCTGCCCGGGGTACAGCGACTCGAACCCGAGGCCTTCCTCGCCGCGCTGGTCAACTCGTCGGACGATCCGATCATCGGCAAGACGCTCGATGGCCGCGTGGTCTTCTGGAACGGAGCGGCCGAGCGGCTCTACGGGTACACCTCCGACGAGATGCTCGGTCACGACCTGGCCGAGCTCGTCCCGGCCGACCGGTCCAACGAGCTCGACGAGATCCTCGCCGGGGTCCGGTCGGGACAGACCTTGCAGGATTACCACACGGCCCGGCTCCGCAAGGACGGGACGACCGTCCAGGTGTCGATCACCGTGTCGCCGGTGCTCGGCGCCGACGGCATCGCCATCGGTGCATCGACCATCACCCACGACCTGACCACCCACCACCGACAGCTGGCGGACCTGGGCGAGGCCCACCGCCGGGCGGACGAGGCGACGTGCACCCTCGAGACCCTCCAGGAGTCCGCCCCGATCGGACTCGGGTTCGTCGACCGCCGGTTCCGGATCGTCCGCATGAACAAGATGCTCGCCTCACTGAGCGGCTCGTCGGTGGAGCAGCTGCTGGGCCGGACGGTGGCCGACGTCGTGCCGGAGATCTGGCCGCAAGTGGAGGACGTGTACCGCCACGTGCTGGACCGTGACGAGGCCGTCCTCAACGTGACGGTGCTCGGGCCGGACGGTGCGGAGCACGGTGGGGGTCGCCACTGGTTGGCGAGCTACTACCCGGTCCATCTCGACGCCGAGATCATCGGGGTGGGCATCGTCGTCGTCGACGTCACCGAGCAGCTCGAAGCCCAGGAGTTCCGCTCGATCGTGATGAACCACATGGCCGAGGGCGTGATCACCCTCGACCACCTCGGGCGGCTGACCTACTCCAACGACGCGGCCACGAGGATGCTCGGATGGACGGCCACCGAACTCCGTGGCATGTGCATCACGGACCTGATCGACGGGCGACCGGCGGATGCGGAGCAGCCCCGAGGCGCCGGGGACGAGATCCTCGACGCCCGGTCCGAGGGCCGACAGCTGCGCCTGGACGACCAGGTGCTCGTCTGCCGGAGCGGGCTCCCCCTCTCGGTGGCCCTGTCCGCGTCACCGCTGGCCAGCGGAGCGGCGGACGGTGGGGTCGTCGTGGTGTTCCGGGACATCACCGAGGACAAGTCGGAACGGCTCCGCATCCGACGCGAACTGGACGCGCTCACCTGGGTGGGAAGGATCCGCGAGGCTCTGGACGAAAACCGGCTGGTGATCTACTCACAGCCGATCGTTCCCCTGTCGGGAGGCCGGCCCAGCGAAGAGGTCCTGCTCCGCATGGTGGGGCGCGCCGGCGAGCTGATCAGCCCCGGCACCTTCCTGGGCGTGGCGGAGAAGTACGGCCTCATCACCGAGATCGACCAGTGGGTCGTCAGGCAGGGGGTCCTCCTGGCGGCCACGGGACGCAGCGTGGGGATCAACCTCTCCGCCGAGTCGATCGCCACGCTGGACCTGCTCGAGTTCATCCGGGCCGAGGTCCGCAGCGCCGGGGCGGACCCGGCCGACCTCGTCTTCGAGATCACGGAGACGGCGCTCATGCGGGACATCGACCGGGGGCACGCGTTCGCCCTCGGCGTCGTCGACCTCGGCTGCCGGCTCGCCCTCGACGACTTCGGAACGGGATACGGCACGTTCACCCACGTGAAGAAGCTGCCTATCAGCTTCCTGAAGATCGACATCGAATTCGTCCGGGGCCTGGTCGACAGCTCGGCCAATCAGCACGTCGTCAAGGCCATCGTCAACCTCGCCCAGGGTTTCGGGTGCCAGACGGTCGCCGAAGGCGTGGAGGACGCGGCCACCCTGGACATCCTCTCGGAGTTCGGTGTCGACTTCGCACAGGGCCTCTTCCTCGGGGCCCCCTCGCCGGTCGGGTCGGGCCACGGTCCGCGGGAAGCCCTGTCCCCGGCGGGCGCGTCCGAACCCGGTTCGCCCTGACGGGGCGCTACCGCGCCCCCACCAACAGCTCGGTCACCAGCTGGTCGAGGTGCTCGTGGCCGTAGCCGACCGAGGCGAGGGCCTCCTCGTCGGAGGACGCGGCCGCCGCGCGCAGGCCGGCGATGGCGGCGGGGCCGAGCCCGTCCGGTGCGGTGGGCTCGTCGATGTCCGATCGGCGGGCCGTGCGGAGGGCCTCGGCGATGTCGGGATCGTCGTGGAAGCGCCGGACCTTCTCGCGGAGGATCAGGTAGGTGCGCATGCACCCCCGGGCGAAGTCCCACACCCCGTCGGGATCCTCGGTGCGGTAGGCATGGGCGTCGAAGTGCCGCATCCCCTCCCACTCGGCGTCCTCCAGGACCTTCACCGTGTAGAAGGCGTCCCGGATCCCCTCGGAGCCGAACCGGAAGTCCTGGTCGTACTTGCCGATGCGCTGGGCGTTGAGGTCGATGTGGAAGAGCTTGCCGTGCCAGAGCGCCTGGGCGACGGCATGGGAGAACGGCAGGCCGCTCATCGTCTCGTGGGCGAACTCGGGATTCACCCCGACCATGTCGGGCCATTCGAGCTCCCCGATGAAGGCCAGGGCATGGCCCACCGTGGGCAGCAGGATGTCACCCCGTGGCTCGTTCGGCTTCGGCTCGAGGGCGAAGCGCAGGTCGTACCCGCGCTCCCTCACGTAGGAGCAGCACAGATCGACCGCCTCGGCATAGCGGTCCAGCGCGCCCCGGACGTCCTTGGCCGCGTCGGCCTCGACGCCCTCCCTGCCGCCCCACATGACGAACACACGGGCGCCCAGCTCGACGCCGAGGTCGATGGCGTCCAGCGTCTTGGCCACGGCCATCCGGCGTATCGCCGGGTCGTTCGCCGTGAACGCCCCCTCCTTGAACACCGGACGGAAGAACAGGTTGGTCGTCACCATCGGCACCTTCATCCCCGTCCCGTCGAGGGCCGACCGGAAGCGCTTGACCAGCGCCTCGCGCTCCGTCGGCGACGCGCCGTAGGGCACCAGATCGTTGTCGTGGAAGCTCACCCCGTACGCACCCAGATCGGCGAGCCGGTGGACCGTGTCCACGGGATCGAGCGGTGGGCGGGTCTCCAGGCCGAACGGGTCGCGTCCGGGGTTGCCGACCGTCCACAGGCCGAACGTGAATCGGTCCTCTGGGGTCGGGGCGAGGCTGTCTGGCATCGGGGGTTCCTCCGGATCTCGGCGTCGGCTCCGAGGATCGAGCACCGTCGCGCTCTCCCGGCAACGTTACCCACCACCACGGCCCGGGGCATCGGCGGAGGCCGGGCCCGCCGTCACCGGGGTGGACGTCCGATCAGCCCCCGTCCCGGGCGTCCGCGTATCGCCGCCTCACCTCCCCTGACGCGTCGGCGTCGGGTCCCGGCTCCACGAGGGCACCGACGCGGAGCCCCCAGGCGTCGGTGATCTCCTCGATCCCCGAGCGGGACACGGCGGCGGCGGCCTGGAGCGCGGCGCCGGCCGAGACGATCTCGTCCGGTTCCGGGATGGTCACCGGCCGGCTGGAGAGCGACGCCACCAGGTGGCGATAGGCGGTGGACCGGGCCCCGCCACCCACCAGGACCAGCCGCCCCGCGTCGGTGGGCACCCCCATCGCCCGCAGCGCGTCGAGACCGTCGAGCAGCCCACAGACCACTCCCTCGAACGCCGCCCGGGCCAAGTCGGCACGATCCACGTCGGGGCGGATGCCACGGAGGGTTCCGGTCGCCCCGGGTCGGTTCGGGGTCCGCTCGCCGGCCAGATAGGGGACGAGCACCAGTCCGCCCGCTCCGGCGGGGGCGCGCAACGCCAGCTCGTCGAGGTCCGGGCGGTCCACGGCCAGCAGGCGGCCCACGGCCTCCGTGACCAGGGTGGCGTTGAGGGTGCAGACCAGCGGCAGGAAGCGGCCGGTGGCATCGGCGAACCCGGCGACGGCACCCGTCGGGTCGGCGGCGGGCCGGTCGCTCGTGGTGAACACCGTGCCCGAGGTCCCCACCGAGATGGCGGTCTCACCGGGGCGGAGTCCGATCCCCAGGGCCGCGGCCATGTTGTCGCCGGTCCCCACGGCGACCGTCGTGCCCGGCACCAGCCCGAGCGAGTCGGCGGCCGCCGCCGTCAGCGGGCCGGCCCGGTCCCAGGGTCCGAGCACCGTCGGGAGCCGGTCGGCCCACTCCGGAGCCGGGTCGACCAGGGCCAGCAGATCGAGCCGGTACCGGTCCTCGAAGGGCGACCAGTACCCCGTCCCGGAGGCATCGCCCCGATCGGTCACGAACCGCCCGGTCATCCGGAACGTCAGCCAGTCGTGCGGCAGCAGGACGTGGCCGATCCGGGCGAACAGCTCCGGCTCGCAACGCCGGAGCCAGGCCAGCTTGGTCACGGTGAACGCCGCCACCGGCACGCTCCCGCAGGTGTCGGCCCAGCGGGCGGCGCCGAGCCGTTCGACGAGCCGGTCGGCATCCGGAGCGGACTCGGTGTCGTTCCACAGCTTGGCCGGGCGCAGCACGTCGCCGCCCCGGTCGAGCACGACCAGACCGTGCTGCTGACCGGCCACGGCGATCGCCACCACGTCGGAGGCAACGGCCCGATCGGAGGCCTGCCCGAGGGCTCCGGCCATCGCCTCGACGACCGCCTCCCACCACACGTCGGGATCCTGCTCGCTCCTCGGGGGCACCGTCAGCGGATGGGCGGACCGTCCGGTGCCGAGCACCGCTCCGGTGGCGAGGTCGCGCAACTCGACCTTGGTCGACTGCGTCGACGAATCGATTCCGGCGACGAGGGGCACCGGATCGACGCTACACACGTCCGGCCCGCCCGACGGGGGGACACCGCACCGTCGGGCGGGCCATCCAACTTCTGGTGGACATGCCTCGCCCCCACCGGCCACGGCCCCCTTTCGAATCCTGACTATTCCGATAAGGTTATGTAGGCTTTACCGATAGGTTAAGTAGGGTTAAGGTGGGGGCATGACACCTAGGGCAGAGGTGATCGCCGTGGTCGGCGGGGGGGCATCCGGAGTGCTGGCCGCCATCCACCTGCTACGCGATGCGCCCGTTCCGGTCCGGATCCTCATCATCGAGCCCAGGGGCGAACTCGGCCGGGGGATCGCCTACGGCACCGACGACCTCGGTCATCTCCTCAACGTCCGTGCCGGCTGTCTGAGCGCGCTCCCCGACCAGCCCGACCACTTCACGGCATGGGCCGGGCGAGGGAGGAGCCAGGTCAACGGTGAGTCGTTCCTGCCCAGGGCGTGGTACGGCGTGTACCTCCGGTCCCTGCTCGAGCCGGTCGAGCACGTCCCGGCCAGCGTGACCTCCGTCTCGGCGGCGGGATCCCGGGTCGAGATCCACCTCTCCGACGGCGGCCGGCGCACCGTCGACCGGGTCGTCCTGGCGCCAGGGTCGTCGCCACCGTCGTGGCCCGGCTCACTCGGTGGCCCCGGTGACCGCTGGATCGACGACCCCTGGTCACCCGACGCCTTCGAGGTGGCCGACCCCGAGCAGCCCGTCCTCCTCGTCGGAACCGGCCTGACCGCGGTCGACGCCGCCCTGAGCCTGCACGCCGCCGGGCATCGCCGGATCGTCGCCACCTCCCGGCACGGGCTGCTGCCCGCCGCGCACCCCGAGCATCCCTATCCCCCCTTGCCGATCGAACCGCCTTCCCGACCCACGGCGCGGTCGCTGTTCGCCTGGGCGCGGGCGACCGCGGAGGAGGCCGGGGGCTGGGGACGGGTCGTCGACGCGCTGCGGCCCCAGACCGACAGCCTGTGGGGAGCGATGACCGCTGACGAGCGCGTGCGACTGCTCCGGCACGTCCAGCGCCGGTGGGAGACCCAGCGCCACCGCATGGCGCCGACCGTCGCCCGTCGCATCGAGAGCATGCTGGCGTCCGGTCAGCTGACCGTCGTGCCCGGTGGCGTGCGGTGCGCCCACGAGGCTCCCGGCGCCATCCAGGCGGTCGTGGGTGACCACCTCGTCCGGTTCGGAGCCGTCGTCAACTGCACCGGGCCCACCGCCCTCGTCCGCCAGTCGAGCAACCCTCTGGTCAGGAACCTGCTCGCCCGCCGGGTCGTCCGACCCGGTCCGCTCGGCTTCGGGTTCGACACCGACGAGGCCGGATGCGTGCCGGGCAGCGGCCGGACGCTGTGGCTGCTCGGGCCGCTCCGCCGTGGCCGGCGCTGGGAGACGACCGCCATCCCCGAGATCCGCAACCAGGCCACGTCACTCCCCGGCGCCCTGTGGCGGATGGAGGCGATGGTGAGCGCATGATGCAGGTCCTCCCGATCGACGCCTCCGACCTCGGCAACCGCTCCTACCTCGTCACCGACGGTGTCGTGGCGGTGGCCATCGACCCGCCCCGCCCGTGTGACCGGGTGATCGACCTCGTGCGGGCGCACGGGCTGGCCCTCGACCTGGTCGTGGACACCCACCTGCACAACGACCATGTCAGCGGCGGACCGGAGCTGGCCCGGGCCACCGGGGCCACCTACGCGGTGAGCGCCGATGAGCACGTGGACGGCGCACACGGGGCCGTCGACGGAGACCTGTTCCACATCGGATCCCTCGCCGTGACCGTGGTAGCCACCCCGGGCCACACCCCCCACCACCAGTCCTTCGTGGTGACCCAGGGTGACCAGTGTGCCGTCTTCACCGGTGGATCCCTCCTGATCGGCTCCGTCGGGCGCACCGATCTGCTGGGCGCCGATCGGGCCGACGAGCTGGCCGCAGACCAGTGGGCGTCGGTTCGATGGATGCTCTACAGCCTGCCCGGCGCCGCCGCGGTGCATCCGACCCACGGGTTCGGCAGCTTCTGCTCGGCCACACCGTGCACGGGGACGGAGACCACCATCGACGCCGAGCGCAGCGTCAACCCCGCCGCCCTCCTCGACCGTGACGCCTTCGTCGAGACGCTGCTCGCCGGATTCGGCGAGTACCCCAGCTACTTCGCCCACATGGCCGAGCGCAACCGGTCCGGTCTCGTGTCACCCGCCTATCGGGATCCGATCCCCGAGCTCGCCGAGGGAGACCTGGAGGAGCTGGCCGCCAGGCTGTGGGTCATCGACATCCGGCCGCGCGCCGCGTTCGCGGCGGCGCACGTACCGGGGACGGTCAACGCCGGCGTCGACGGCCCGCTGGCCACCTACGTCGGATGGACCATGCCCTGGGGCGCCCCGTTCGGACTGGTGGCGGACGACGACGACCAGCTGTCGAGGGCGCGGGACACCTTCGCCCACATCGGCCTGGACCTGCCGGTGGGTGCAGCCATCCCCTCGGACCGGGCCCGGTCGGCCGAGCTGCGCCTGGCGAAATTCGGGGACCTGGCCGCCGAGTGGACCGACGACGTCACGGTCATCGACGTGCGCCGGCAGGAGGAGTGGGACCAGGGGCACCTCGAGGGCGCCCACCACATCCCCGTCCACCGTCTGGTCGACGCCGAGGTGCCCGACGGGCGGCTCTGGCTCCACTGTGCCGCCGGCTACCGGGCGGTACTCGGGGCATCCCTGCTCCGGCGGGACCGGAGGGACGTCGTGGCCATCGACGATGCCTGGCCGGCGGCGGAAGCCGTGGGCCTGCCCATCGCCGCACTCGTCCAGCGCTGAGCCACCCGGCCGGCCGGCGGCGATGGTCAACCGGCCGACACGAGGAGCCCGGCTCGGCGGAGGAACCCGTCGAACAGGGTGGCGGCGGCGACCGCCGACGCCGCCGCCTGACGGTCGATGTCGCCCACCAGCGCCCGCCTCTCGGCCGGCGTGACGTCGCCACGTCCGTGGGCCTCGGCCACCCACCGGTCGACGATCTCCGGCGTGGCCTCGGGATGGAACTGGACCCCCATGTGCGGTCCTTTGACGAACGCCTGTCGTGCCACCCGGCTACGGGCGACGAGCGTTGCCCCGGTCGGTAGGGTGAACGACTCCTTGTGCCAGAGCAGCCACGGGCCGGAGGGCACGGTTGAGGGGTCGGCGGTCTCGACCGTCGACCAGCCGGTCTCCGGCTCGGGCGAGGGCCCGACCGTCCCGCCAAGCAACTGGGCCAACAGCTGCCCACCGAAGCAGACGCCGAGCACGGGGACGGCCCGACCCACGGCCGCTTTGATCAGCTCCCGCTCGGGACCCACCCAGGCGAGACGGTGATCGTTGACCGACTCCACCGAGCCCATGACCACCACCCCGGCGAGCTCCTGGAGCGCCGGCAGCCCGGCACGCCCACGGTCGGCCCGGAAGGTTCGGACCTCGAACCCCAGTCCGGCCGCTCGCGTGCCGAGCACCCCCGGCAACTCGACCGGGCTGTGCTGGACGAAGGCGATGTGCCGCGCCATCACGGCGGAGCGATCCCCGTCGCCACGCGCTTCGTGCGTCGGTCCCCGGGACCGGTCGGGATCAGCGGGGGACGAACGGGCTCCCGTGCCCCGGCACGACCAGAGCCGGCCCGAGCTCCAACACCAGGGCCCGGGATCGCTCCAGCTGCTCCTGATCGGCGGCCAGCGGGTCCACGTCTGGCCCGTCGGCCGACCACCACAGATGGGTGCACACGGCGAGGCCGTCGTCGGTGCGAACGAGCGTCGAGATGTCCTCGTCGGTGTGGCCCGGGGTGGTGCGGAGCTGTACCGACGGCGACAGCTCGTAGCCGTCGGCGGGCCGGTCGGTCCACACGTCGTCCTGGTAGATCGCCCAGTGGTCGTGGAACCGGGCCTCGGAAAAGAGCGCGGCGTTCAGGGTGTGGTCGGGATGGTGGTGGCTGAAGACCACGTCGGTCACCTCGGTGGGATCGATCCCGAGCTCCCGCAACGGAGCGAGGATGAGATCCCGGTGGGCGACCATCCCCGGGTCGATCACGATGACGGCGTCGCCGTCGCGGACCAGGGTCACCGTGCTCGCCACCCGGTCGTCTGCGTAGCCGTCCGTGAGCACGGTCAGTCGTGCGGGCATCGGTCCTCCTCGTGGATCGTCGGCCCCTTCCCCGCAGAGCATGCCATTCGCTCCGCCGGACGGCACGGTCTCCGAAGGTGGTGCCGGCCACCGTTCACCTGACGCGCACGGGAAGTCGCTTGACCCCGTTGGTGAAGTTGGACCGGATGCGTACGGGGGCCCCGTCGAGCTCCAGTCGGTGGAGCACCGGTCGGAGCTCCTCCAAGAGCACCGACAGCTCGAGGCGGGCGAGGTGCTCGCCCACGCAGCGGTGGGGGCCGCCCCGCCCGAAGGTGGTGTGGGGATTCGGGCTCCGGCGGAGGTCGAGCCGGTAGGCGTCCTCGAAGACCTCCTCGTCGCGGTTGGCCGACGTGTACCAGACGACGACCTTGTCGCCCTGGCGTATCGGCACCCCGCGCAGTTCGACATCCCGGGTGGCGGTCCGGCGGAAGTGATGGAGCGGGGTCGTCCAGCGCAACAGCTCCTCGATGGCGGTGCGCCGGCCGGCGTCGTCGAGGGTCTCCAGTACGGCGATCTGGTCCGGATGCTCGATCAGGGCCTGCACGCCGAGGGCCATGGCCTGCCGGGTCGTCTCGTTCCCGGCCACGACCAACAGGAGGAACATCGCATCGATCTCCCGCTCCGGGAGCGGGTCGCCTCCGAGTGTCCCCGTCACGAGGGCGGTCGCCAGATCCGACCGGGGCGCCAGGCGCCGCTGCGCCGACAGCTTCCGGCTGAGCTCGAACATCTCGAGCGCAGCCGGGCTCCGGAAGGGCAGGAGCCGGTACCGCTCCGAGTCGGCACCGTCGAAGAGCACCGCGGCCAGGTCGGGGTCGGTGTTGGCGATCATCTGGTCGCCGAGGGTGACGAGCCGGCCCTCGTCCTCCTCGGGCACCCCGAGCAGACGGCAGAGGACCTTGATGGGGATCGCCGTCGCCACCCTCTCCACGAAGTCGAACCGCTCCTCGCCCAGGGCGTCCGACACCACGTCGAGGGTGATCGACCGGACCAGCGCCTCGTAGTCGTGGACGCGCCGAGCCGTGAGCGATGGCGACACCAGTCGCCGGAGGTCGGTGTGGGCCGGCGGGTCCGTGTCGATCATCGACCGCCGGGCCTCGAGCGCGTCGGCATCGAGGTCCTCGAGTGCGCTGGCCCCGATCTGCGAGGAGAACGTGCCCCAGTCCTTGGAGACACGGACCACGTCCTCGTGGGTGGTCACGGCCCAGAAGCCTCGTCCCTGCCGTTCGGGCTGCCAATGGACCGGGTCGACGCGACGCAGTGCGTCGAACCATTCGTAGGGGACACGGTGGGCGAACGCGTCGTGGTCGGACAGGTCGACAGCCGCCAGCAGGTCACCGGCCACGGAATCGATCATCAGGCCAGGTCGAGGTAGCGGTCCCGCTCCCATTCGGTGACCGTGGTGATGTAGGCGAGCCAGTCCTTCTCCACCAGCAGGGTGTAGTCGTGCACGGCGTCCTCGCCCAAGATGTCGGTGATCCGCTTGTCGCGGCGAGCGAGATCGGCCGCATCCGACGGGATCCGGGGAAGTGGGCGGCCTTCGCCGTACAGGTTGCCCGAGCCCTTCGGGGTCGGCTCCTCACCCTCCTCGATGCCGGCGATGACTGCCGCCAGCAGCGCGGCGGTCGCCCAATACGGGTTGGCATCCGCGCCGGGAGTGCGCAGCTCGATCCTTGTCGACTGATCGTCCTCGAGGAGCGACCGCACCGAGGCGGTCCGGTTGTCCCCGCCCCAGTTGGCCGTGGTCGGTGCATAGGACCGGTCCTCGAAGCGCTTGTAGGAGTTGATGTTCGGGGCGCCGAAGACCGCGGTCGACGGCAGGTGGTTGACCACGCCGGCGATCGCCGCCCGGTGCAGGGCGTTCTCGGACCCGTCGTCCGGCGCGAACGCCGGCTCGCCGTCCCGCCACAGCGACACGTGGAGGTGCATGGAGCTTCCCGAGAGCCCCTGGAACGGCTTGGCCATGAACGTGGCGCGGGCATCGGCCGACCGGGCCAGGGTCCGCACGGCGTACTTGAGACGGAAGCCGTCATCGGCTGCGGCGATCGGGTCGGCGTGGCGGAGGTTGATCTCGAGCTGCCCCGGTCCGTACTCGGAGGTGACGCCCTCCACGGGTACGTACCCGACGAGCCCTTCCGTCACCCGGGAGAGGACGGGCTCGAGCTCGTTGGCCTTCTCGAGGGAGTAGCAGTGCACGGGACCACCGAGCGGGCGTGCCGTCTCGTCGAGCAGGAAGAACTCGATCTCGACGCCGATCTGCGCCTCGTAGCCGAGCTCGGCCAGGTGCTCGGTGGCCCGGCGGAGGACGGTGCGCGGTGCCGTGCGGATCAGCTCCCCACCGTGGGACACGACATCGCAGAGGACCTGTCCGACGCCCGGGCGCCAGGGGATCGTTCGCAGCGTGTCGAAATCGGGGATGGCGTAGAGGTCGGGGAAGCCCGTCCGCCAGTCGGTCAGCCGGGCGCCCTCGTGGACCTCGGCCACCACGTCCCAGCTGAGCGTGGCATCGCAGAAGCCGAAGCCTTCGCGTTCGGCCCTCCCGACGAACCCGGCGGCCGGGAGTCGCTTGCCGAGACTGTGACCGAGGTGATCGGCCCAGGCTACCTCGACCTCGGTCAGCTCCCGGCTCTCGAGCGCCGCGTCGAACCGCTCCCGGCTCAGGGGGGAGAGCCGGGAGCGGTGTCGCGCGTCACAGGGGTACGGACCACGGTGTGGTTCCCTCCCCCGGTCTCACGAGCCACTGACTTCGGCGGCGATGTGGCTCTCGAGGTCTGCTGCCTCCTGCTCCTGGAACGTGCCGAGCTGGGCGGCGCGCTGGGGATCCCTGAACTTCAGGATCAGGTACCAGCCGAGCCCGATCACGATCCAGGCCAGGAAGATGTAGGGGAACGTGTTGTAGGGACTGGCCGGAACCGGAACCAGGTTCTTGTAGATCACGTAGCCGATGGCCGCCGTGGCCAGGATGCTCACCACGACGGGGAGCGGTGTCAGCGCCCCTCGCCGGGCCAGGAACACCGGGGCGGCGATGGCGACCAGCACGTAGGCCAAGAGGTAGCCGAAGGTCGCCAGTGTGCCGATGTAGCCGAAGATGCTGAGCGGCGCCGTGCCGTTCGCCACGAGCACGATGGGAGCGATCGCCACCAGCGGTGCCAGGACGTACAGAGCGACGTGCGGCGTCTTGAACTTGGAGTGCGAGCGCCCGAAGTCCCTCGGGAGGATCTCCTCACGCCCCAGGCTGTACAGGCCGCGGGCCGCGGCGTTCAACGAGGCCGACACGCAGGCGGCGGCGGAGATGGCCACGGCCAGGTCGAGGATGTAGGCCAGCCAGCCCACACCGGCGGTCGTCGCCAGGCCGTTCAGCGGGGCGCTCTCCGCGGCCAGCTTGGCGGCGGAGGGGAAGCCGAGGACCTCACCGTAGGCGGCGATGATGTAGAGGACCCCCGCCGCCAACACGGTGAGCAGCACGGCACGGGGGATCGCCCGGTGTGGGTTGCGGGCCTCGATCCCGAGCGAGGACGAGCTCTCGAATCCCACGAATGCGCCGACGGCGAATACCGTGCCGAGGGCGATGCCGGTGCCGGTGGAGCCGGTGGCCCGGAACTGGCTCTTGTCGATGTGGGCCCCGTAGTGGACGAACAGCGCGGCGATCAGGATGGCGATGGCCACCAGCGAGATGATCTCCAGGATCACCGCCACGTGGGTGGAGACCCGCACCCCCCGGATGGGCAGGACCAGCGTCAGCACGGCGAAGATCACGATGAGCGGGATCTGCCACGCCCGGCTCTCGCCGTTGAGGCCGAGCTTGGACAAGAACGCGCCGAAGTAGAGCGCGGTGCCGGCGAGGCAGGCGGCAGCGATCCCGGCGTAGCCGAAGATGAGGCCCCAGCCACCGGCAAAGGCGGTGCCACGGCCCAGACCCGACGCGGTGTAGGTGTAGAGCGACCCGGCCGCCGCGGTGCGACGGGCGAACACGGCGATGGAGTAGCCGACGAGCACCACCACGAACGTCGCCAGGACGTACGACCAGATGGTGCCCTGGCCGGCGGTGAGGAACACCACCGCCACCGTCCCGGCGATGGCGATGCTCGGCCCGGTGGCGGCCAACGACTGACCGAATACCTCGAATCCCGTCGTCGACCGCCGGGCCAGGTCGTTGTCGGCACCCGCCGGTGACGCCTGGGCGGTGGTGACGCCGTCCTCGGTGGGCCCGATCCGGGCGTCCGTCGGGGAGTGGATCAGATCCTCATGGCTGGTGGTCACGGCACTCTCCTGTCATTCGGTTCTCGATTGGCATGGGGCGGGTTCTCAACGCGTCGTGGACAGGGCCCAAGGCTGGGGCCCGGGTACCTCGACGGCGGAGAGCACGAACTCGGTGATGGCGGTGGCCACCTCGCGGTGCACGGTCTCGTTCAGCACGTCGTGATGGGCGCCGGCGAACTCGGCGATCCGTCCGAAGGGCAGCCGGGCCGACCAGTCGAGGGCGTCGTCGATCGGGGCGATCGGGTCGTCACCCCCGTGCACGAACAGGACCGGCAGGAAGACATCGGCAAAGGTCGCCGCCAATTCCTCCCACGCCGGGGGCAACACGGCGGCCAGCGTCGTGGCGCCGGCGGCACTGGTGAACGCCAGGGGGTCGTTCTCGAGCTCATCGAGGTAGAACGGATCGGACGAGAGATCGGCGGTGTCGAGGGCGAGAACCTCTCCGTCCCCCTGCCCGAGCTCGAGGACCCAGTCGAGGGGAGAGAGCGGCGTGCCGGACAGGATGAGACCCTCGAAGGCAGCCGGATCCCGCGCCACGCTGACTGCTGCGGCGACGCCGCCGAGTGAGTGCCCGGCGAGGAACAGGGGGCTGTCGGGATCGGCCTCCTCGGCCAGGGCGGTCAGGCGGGCGCCGTTCTCGACCAGGTCGTCGATCGAACCGATCACCGCCCGATCGCCCTCCGTCAGTCCGTGGCCGATCTCGTCGAGGGCCCACAGCTCGATTCCGGCGGCAGCGAGCGCGTTCCCGAGCCGGTGATAGAGGCCCGAGTGCTCACCGAAGCCGTGCAGGAAGACCACGGCGGCCACCCGAGGTGACCCGACACGCCACGCCTTGTAATACACGTGGCCGGAGACTCCATCGAAGAACGGCATCGTGCTCGCTTTCCCTCGCTGTTTCCTATAAAGTCGATGTACTTGCTTAAGTATCTACGCCGGATCGGGCCTGTCAAGTACTTCTTGATAAATTCGATGGATTTACTAGGATATTCGGACCAGGGGAGGTGGACGATGAGTACCGCGATCGTGGACCGTTGGGGGGCGCCGGTGCAGGCGGGGGGTGCCCGTGCCGTGGGTCTTCTGGACGACGCCGTCGAATCACTCGTCACGCTGTCCGGGGATCCGGTGGCGGAGGCGGAGGTCGCCGTCGCCGCCGACGACCTCGTGCTGGGACATGTCCTCCGGGCCTATCTCTCCCTGTACGGGACATCACCGGAGGGCGTCGCCAACGCCGTCAAGATCCTCGAGGACCTCGATCACACCGCGGCCAGGGTCGACGAGAGGGAGCTGCTGCACATCCGGGCCGCCCGGGCATGGTCCGCCGGGGACTGGATCGGGGCGGCCCGTGCCCTCGAGCGCGCCCTCCTCCATGACGCCCGGGATCTCCTGGCCCTGAAGGTCGCCCAGGACCTCTATTTCTTCCTCGGTTACCGGCTGGATCTCCGCGATGTCGCCGCACGGGTGCTGTCCTCATGGTCGCCCGGCACGCCCGGCTGGGGCTACGTCCAGGGCATCTATGCCTTCGGGCTCGAGGAGAACGCCGACTACCGACAGGCCGAGGCGGCCGGACGCAGTGCACTGGCGTCGAATCCCCGCGACGTGTGGGCCGTCCACGCCCTGGCCCACGTCTTCGAGATGGAAGGGAGACAACGAGAGGGGGTGCGCTTCCTGAGCGAGACGGCCGGTGACTGGTCGACGAGCTACTTCGCCATCCACAACTGGTGGCACCGCGCCCTCTTCCACCTCGACCTCGGCGAGTTCGACGAGGTGCTCGACCTCTATGACGGCCCCATCCGGGCCGGTGGGTCGGGCGAGTGGCTCGACCTCGTGGACGCGGCCGCTCTCTTGTGGCGACTCTCGCTCTTCGGCGTCGACGTCGCCGATCGGGCCGTGGAGCTCGCCGACGCCATCGAACCCCTCGTCGGCGATCCGATCTACGTGTTCAACGACTGGCACGCCGTGCAGGCATTCGGACTGGCCGGTCGGCCGGACCTGATCCAGGTCGTCCTGACCAACAACCGAAGGCGGAGCGTCGGCACCAACAGGGCCGTCGTCGAGCACGTCGGGATGGCTCTTCTCGAAGGATTCGGCTCGTTCGCCGCGGACCAGGTGGACCGGGCCACCGACCTGCTGATCGACATCAGATCGGTGGCCCACGCCGTGGGAGGCAGCCACGCCCAGCGGGACATCATCGATCTCACGCTCATCGCCGCCGCCGCACGCTCCGGTGACGCCCCGCTCGCCAACGCACTCGTGGAGGAGCGTGTCGCCCGCAAGCCGTCGGCCCGGGCCTCCGCCCGACAGCTGCTCGAGGCAAACGGGCGCTGACCGGCCGGGAGCTGCGAGGCCCGGTGCGGTGGGCGGGGGGGCGAACGCAGGGCAGGGAGGCGCACGCAGGGCGGCCCGGGCAGGGCACACGGGGCAGGGCACACGGGGCCCGGCGTCGGCCGGCCGTCGACGTGGAGGGCCCCGATCGTCCCGGACGAACAGTTCTGGTTCGCCCCGCCGGAGCGGATGCCGCGTCATGGGACCTCTGGCCCTAGCGGCCACGGACTGCACGTCCGATACTGAAGAGGTCAGACGCGCCCGGCAATCAAGTGGCTCTCGGCCCGAAGTCTGAGCTACTCGATTGCTGGGTTCGGTTGACGGCAGTGAGCGAAGGCCCCCCGGGACGTCCTCCCCCCAGGTCACCGGGGGGCTCTTTGCGCGTCGCACCCTGCACGTTCACCGCCGTCCTCCAGGCAACGATCGGGTGACCTTGGGCCCTAGGCACCTCGAATCTCGTCGGGCAGGATGACAACAGAGCGAACACGATTTGTCGGGAGCGGCATGCTTCGCTTCCGGTGTCGCCGGGAGACTTGGAGGTTGGGCCATGTGGTTGGATGAGCGCGGTTCGGAGGTGTTGACGCTGCCAGAGTGCCGGCGTCTCCTGGCGTTGGCCGCCAGTGAGCATCGTCACGGGCATCTGGGTATCGCCACGAGCGGCGCGCCGGTGGTCGTTCCCGTGAACTACGTGGTCCACGGTCCCGATGTGCTCGTCCTGGTCGGCGAGGGGCTCTTCAGCCGGATGACCGGGCAGCTGGTTGCCTTCCAGATCGACGGCCCGAGCACCGCCACCGGGCCGTCAGAGTCCGACGCGCCATGGAGTGTCCTCCTTCGGGGGCCCGCCCTGGAGGAGGCCCAGGCACTGGCCGAGGCGGAGTGGCTGAAGCCCGAGGTGAGCAAGCCGGGCCACCGGCTGGTGCGGATCCGTGGTGACGCCATCTCGGGGCGGCAGCTCCGGGCCCATGCCGAGTCCTGACCCGCCCCGTTCGGACGGCTCGACACCCACGCTCCGGGCCGGGCACGCCTGATTTGACCCGAGTGGGCGGATTCCCTGGACACGGGACCGTACTCGGCGCATCATTCTCGTGACGGCCGCTCGGGAGGCCGTTCCGGGGGAACAGAGTCCGAATGTCAGGTGGAGGTCCCATGCATGAACAGGGTTGGTACGTCGATCCCTACGGACTGCACGACCGGCGTTGGTTCTCGGACGGCACGCCGACCAAGTTGGTGCGGGACGGGGACCTCGAATCGAACGATCCTCCGCCGGACAGGCCCTTCGAGGGCAGCCCGGAGCCGCTCCCGGTCGGACCCGACGGTGGTGCCGACGTCAGGAGCGGACCGGTGCAGAGCGCTTCGAAGCAAGAGGACCCGGGCGTCGTAGGGGCATGGGAGGCATTCGTCGAGACCGGCGGAGACTGACTGCCACCCCGGTCCTGCACCGGTCCCACACCGGGACTCCCCCGTCGCCGGCGGGTGCTCAGCGGTTCTCGGATGTCCGCCCGAGGACCGGACCCGGCGGATCAGCCCCCGGCGGATCAGCCCCCGGCGGCGGCTCCTGACGGGCCGACGGCGGCCGGAGAGCGGCCGAGCCGGGCTTCGACCTCGAGGACCTGCCGGGTCGTCTTCAGCAGCGTGTCGGGGTTCAGGCTCATCGAGTCGATCCCGAGCTCGACCAGGAATTCGGCCATGTCCGGATAGTCGGACGGCGCCTGCCCGCAGAGTCCGGAGTGCATGTGGTTGCGCTGACAGCCTTCGACGGCGAGACGGATCATCTCTTTGACCCCCTCGTCGCGCTCGTCGTAGTCGAAGGCGACGATCTCGCTGTCGCGGTCGACGCCGAGCGTCAGCTGGGTCAGGTCGTTCGATCCGATGGAAAAGCCGTCGAAGTAGGCCGAGAAGCGGTCGATCAGGATCACATTGTTGGGGATCTCGCACATGGCATAGATCTCCAAGCCGTGCTCTCCCCGGCGGAGGCCGAGTTCGGCCATCCGTTCGAGGACCCGCTCGGCCTCCGCCACACGGCGCACGAACGGGATCATGAGGACGACGTTGGTCAGGCCCATCTCCTCCCGGACCCGGAGCATCGCCCGGCACTCGAGGGCGAACCCTTCGGCATAGGCGGGGTGGGCATACCGTGACGCCCCGCGGAAGCCGATCATCGGGTTGGCCTCTGCCGGCTCGAAGACCGCCCCCCCGAGCAGGTTCGCATACTCGTTCGTCTTGAAGTCGGACATCCGGACCACCACCGGCTTCGGCCAGAACGCCGCCCCGATCGTGCCGATCCCCTCGGCGAGCCGCTCGACGAAGAAATGCTCCCCATCGACGTACCCCCGGGTGAGCTGGGCGAGGTCGTGGCGCGCCTGGTGGTCGGTCACCAGTTCCGGATGGAGCAGCGCCAGCGGGTGAGCTCGGATCGACTCACTGATGATGAACTCCATGCGGGCGAGGCCGACACCGTCATTGGGGAGGAAGGACGTCTTGAAGGCCAGATCGGGGTTGCCCAGGTTGATCATGATCTTCGTGACCGGTCTGGCCAGATCCTCCACCTCGCTCCGATCGACGTGGAATCCCAATTCGCCCCGGTAGACGAACCCGGCGTCGCCCTGGGCGCACGAGACGGTGACGGTGTCGCCGCCCGGTACGACGACGGTGGCGTCGCCCGCCCCGACCACGGCGGGAATCCCGAGCTCGCGGGCGATGATGGCGGCGTGGCAGGTCCGGCCACCCCGGTTGGTGACGATCGCCGACGCCGTCTTCATCACCGGTTCCCAGTCCGGCGTGGTCGTGTCGGCGACCAGGACCTCACCGGGCCGGAACTGGGGGAGCTCGGCCACGTTCCCGATCACGCGCGCCACACCGGCAGCGATCCGCTCGCCCACCGAGCGCCCCTGCGTGACGACCTCGCCGCCTCCCGCCTCGTCGAGGACGTAGGTCTCGAGGGTCGACGCCTGGCGCTGGGACACGACGGTCTCGGGCCGGGCCTGGACGATGTAGATCTTTCCGTCGACCCCGTCCTTCGCCCACTCGATGTCCATCGGCCGCCCGTAGTGGGACTCGATGACGACGGCGGCGTCGGCCAGCTCGAGCACGTCCACGTCGGTGAGGCAGAAGTGCTCCCGCTCCGCTTTCTGCGTGGACACGTTGCGGGTGGTGGCCTTGGTCTCCCCACCCACGAGGACCATCTTCACCGCCTTGTCGCCCAGCAGACGTCGCAGCACGGCGCGATGGCCGGTGGCGAGCCCGGGCTTGTGGACGTAGAACTCGTCCGGGTCGACCGCACCCTGGACGATGTTCTCGCCGAGGCCGTAGGCACCGGTGATGAACACCACGTCCCGGAATCCCGACTCGGTGTCGAGCGTGAACATCACACCCGATGAGGCCAGATCCGACCTCACCATCTTCATCACCGCGATCGACAATGCCACCTCGTCATGGTCGAAGCCCTGGTCGATCCGGTAGTGGACGGACCGATCGGTGAAGAGGCTGGCGAAGCACCGCCGGCAGGCGTCGAGCAGGCTGTGCTCACCCCTGACGTTGAGGAAGGTGTCCTGCTGGCCGGCGAAGCTGGCCGTGGGCAGGTCCTCGGCGGTGGCCGATGACCGCACGGCCAGGCCGACCTCCTCGCCGTACTGGGCCTGCAGGCGCCGGTAGCCGGCGAGGATCTCGTCGGCCAGATCGGCCGGCAGACCCGCGCCATAGATGAGCTCGCGTGCCCGCTTGGACCGTCGGGCCAGGTCGGTGACGTCGGTCGGGTCGATCCCTTCGAGTGCGGCGCGCAGCGGTTCCACCACTCCGCCCTTTTCCAGCATGTACCGATAGCTCTCGGCGGTGATGGCGAACCCGTTCGGAATCCGCACACCGTCTCCCGAGAGCTTCTGGTACATCTCTCCGAGCGACGCCGTCTTGCCCCCGACGGACGGCACGTCCTCGATCCCGAGCTCCTCGAAGAAGCGGACGTAGGTGGGCCCGGCCATCATCGGCCCGTTCGGTCGGTCACCGTGCCAACACGACCTTCAGCGCACCGGTCTCCGTGGCCCGTCCGAACACGTCGTAGGCCTCGATGATCTGGTCGAGCTTGAAGTGGTGGCTGACGAACCGGCTGGATTCGATCTGGCGGGCGGCCACCAACCGCAGGAGCGTGGGGGTGGAGTAGGTGTCCACCAGGCCGGTGGTGACCGTCACATTCCGGATCCACAGCGATTCGAGGTGCAATGTCGCCGGCAGCCCGTGCACGCCGATGTTGGCGACGTGGCCACCGGGCCGGACGAGCTCGGTGCACAGCTCGAAGGTCTGGGGCACGCCGACGGCCTCGATGGCGACGTCGGCCCCCAGCCCGTCGGTCAGGGACCGAACGGTGGCCACGGCATCCTCGTTCCCGTTGTTGACCGTCACGTCGGCCCCGAAGAGCTTGGCCGCCTCGAGCCGGGCGTCGGCCAGGTCGATTGCCACGACGTGGCCGGGCGAGAAGAGCTTGGCGGCGACGATGGCGGCCAACCCGATCGGGCCGGCACCGACGACGGCCACCGTGTCACCGGGCTGCACCCTCCCGTTGAGGACCCCGACCTCGTAGGAGGTGGGCAGGATGTCGGCCAGCATGAGGATCTCCTCGTCGCTCACCCCTGCCGGCACCGGGTAGGTCGAGGTGTCGGCGAAGGGGACCCGGACCAGCTCGGCCTGGGTCCCGTCGATGAGGTGGCCGAGGATCCACCCACCTCCCCCCAGGCACTGTCCGTAGTGGCCCTCCCGGCAGAACCGGCATCGACCGCACGAGGAGATGCACGAGACCAGCACACGATCACCGGGGCTGAGGGTCTTGACCCCGGTGCCGACCTCGACGACCGTCCCCACGGCCTCGTGGCCCAGGATCCTCCCCGCGGTGGTCTCGGGCACGTCGCCCTTCAGGATGTGGAGATCCGTCCCGCAGATGGTGGTGGCATCGACCCGGACGATGGCATCGGTGTCGTCGGTGATCGTGGGATCGGGGACGTCGTTCCAACCCTTGGATCCGGGTCCTTCATAGACAAGTGCCTTCATCGCACGACTCCTCGCGTCAGTTCCAGACCACCAGCATGCGGGCCGGTCGCCGAACCCGCCAGGGCCGAAAGTCATCGCGTGGCCGGATCCGCGGATCGGCCGGGGACCGTCGCCCCCGCCACGACCCCGTACGCCGATCTGTGACCAATGGCCCTGGACGGTAGGGCGGAATTCGCCGACGATTGGTCCCGAAAGGTGACCGGTCCGGGAGCAGGCCGGTGCCGGGCGGTGAGCCGATGGGAGGTACCGGACGTGACCATCGCATTCTTCCTCGTCATCTCCGCCTTCGTCGTCGGGATGGGTTGCCTGGTCGGGACCGTCCAGCGGTGGGCGAGTGCGGAGCCGGCACGAGGAGAGGGGTGCCGTATCCCGGGTCCCCCGCACCATCGATGCCTCTGACCTGGTCATCGACATCCCGGACCGGGTTCCGGCCGCCTGGGTGGAGGCCTACCGCGCCGACCAGGACGGGTGACAGCTCCGTCCCCCTCGCGTGACCACTTGCACGCACCCGCTCCTCTGCTACCGTTCTTGCCGGCGGGGCGCTGCCGTCGCCTGTCCTCGAGGAGCGGGTCGGTCACAAGGAAATGACGAGGCGGTGGATCCGGTTGATCGGCGCAGCACTGGCCGTCACGACTGTCGTGGCAACGGTGGCGTTCCTCGGCTCAGCAACCACCGGAGTGGCCGCGGCGCCTCCTGCCATCACCCACCCGGCCCGTCTGCCGGCCTTCGGCGGCGGCACTAGCGCGACGTGGTCGTCTGCCAACTGGTCCGGGTACGCGGAAGCCGGTCACTACACCTCGATCAGCGCCAGCTGGACCGTCCCCACGGTGACGGCCGGCGCCGGCGCCACGACCAGGGGCCGGTTCGGTCGCCAGGCACCGACGTCTGCCTGGTACTCGGCGACGTGGACCGGAATCGACGGCTTCAACAGCAGCAACCTCATACAGGCCGGCACCGAGCAGGACTACTACGGCGGTTCCCCCCACTACAGCGCCTGGTGGGAGATCCTCCCGGCAGCCGAGACGGTGATATCGGAGCCGGTGTCGCCCGGGGACGTCGTCAGTGTGAGCATCGTCCAGACCCCCACCGTGGTCGGCGTCCCCTCGGGACGCGGCCGGGCCACCGCCGAATACGAGTGGACCATCACGGTGTCCGATACCGCCCCGACGCACCCCTGGCGCTTCGTGACGACCCAGCCCTATGCGGGCACGGGGAGCTCGGCGGAATGGGTCGTCGAGGCACCGGAGGTCAACGGGGCCATCGCCGCACTGGCCGACTACGGCTTCCCCGCGTCGTCCTTGGTGGCCGGGGACTTCCGTTCCGCTGACGTGGCGACGACGGTCGGCGGCCCGCTGGTGGGGGCCGGCCTGAACTTCCAGAACGACGCCGGCACCTTGATCCAGAACGGCATCCCGGTGTCGACGCCCGGGCCACCGGACCCAGCGGCGACCGCCTTCAACGCCCTTTACGGTCCGACGGCTCCGCCGGCTCCGTCGAGCTGAACGGGAGGCCGGTCGAGGATCCTCGCGCTGCGCTCCCTGCGTTCGGGGCCTGACCCCGACACCTCGGGCGTAGCGTCAGTGGGGCATCAGGGGACCGGCGGTACCGGCACACCGCACTGGCCATGGAAGTGCCAGCCGCTGTGGTAGATCGCGCACGCCTTCCCGAATCCGTGGACGTAGTCCACGCCCACGCTTGTGCTGATATAGGCGCCGACCGAAATCGAAAAAACCAGAGCCGCAATTCCTATGAATTTGAAGACCCGCTTCATGGATGGATTACCTTGACTCTCTCGTCAAACGTTTTCCGCCGATGCTCCAAACTCTCCTGATCCGGACGCCAGTGCGCAGTTGCGGGAAGCGGACCAAAGCTATCCCATGGTGGTTCTGGAACCGCGGCTTTCAGCGGGCGCCGGCTGTCCTCATGTGGACCAGGATCATCAGTGTGGCGCCGGGATCACGGCAATCGGCCACCATTCCCGATCCCGCCGAGCCCACCAGCGCCCGGTTCCGTGGTCCGCCGTTGGGCGAGGCGCATGTCCCGTTCCCACTGCCAGTCTGCGTCGAAGGAGTCGAGCGAGTGCCCATAGGACCGGTAGCCGGGTTCGTACTCGCGGCTCGGTTGTTCCTCCTCGGCGTCGCCATCCCGGGCGTCCCGAAGGTGGAGAATCCCGGCCCGGATACCGAGGAATGCCAGGACGACGAGGAAGGCCACCACCTTCCCGATGGCCAACATCACGTAGGCGACGGTGATCAGGGCCCACTTGACCAGCTTGACCAGGGCGCGGACGAGCAGGATCATCCGCCGTCACCTCGTCGCACACCGTGTCCCCGAGCACCGTGGACCACACGGTCGCGCACTGGCCGATTCGTGTTGACCACGCTGCAACGATAGGTCAGACCCGTCGCCCAGCTGCGGCTTCTCTCCGTGCAGGCCCTCCGGGCGCGAGCCTGATGCGCTCAGGGGCGTGCCTGCCGGCCGCCCTGGGGAACTCCCGACGAGGAGGACGGCGCATCCGGACCCATGGAGTCCGGCGTGGTCCAGGCCATGCTCGGGGTCTGGATGCGGGCGAACCGCTCTTCGGTGACCGGGGGCTCGACCTCGTGGACCATCGCCCTCGTGGCGAGCTCGAGGGCCCTGCTCCAGGCTTCCGGCGAGTTCACCTTACGGGCCTCGGTCACGATCTCATCGAGTCCCTTGGCCTTCGCCTCGGCGTCGGCCGCGGCCTGCTGGGCGATCCGTGCCGACTCGGCGAACTTGGGAGTCGCCTGGGCGGTGCGCTCGGCCACCTGCTTGGCATCGACGGCGGCCTGCTCGGCCATCCTCGCCGCCTCTGCCGCCTTGCGGGCGGCTTCGGTGGTCTCCTCGACGGCCCGGGCGGCGTCGGCCTCAGCCTGCTCGGCGTCCTTGGCCGTCTCCACCGCCCTGCTGGCCGCGTCCGCCAGCTTGAGGGACGCCTTCATGGCGTCGGCCGTCGCCTGCATGGTCTGTGCCACCTCGGAGACGACGGCTGCAGCCTTCGCCGCCTCCTGCCACGCCTCGGGGGTACCGACCTTCCTCGCCCTCGAGACGGCCCGTTCGGTTTCAATGGCCCAGTTGTCGGCCTCGTCTTCTGCCACGTCGCTCCTTTGGTCGTGATCGCCCGTTGCCGGGGCCTTCGGCGCCATGACGGTCCGGGACGCCCGATCGGGTACCTGGCCGGCAACATCTCTGGTCACACCGTTGGCCGACCCGCTCGTCGTCCTGGAATCGGTTCCCGTCGATGCTCCGCCCACCGATGGGCGTGCGCCGTTGGTCGCCCGGAGTGATCCGATCCCGTTCGCTCGGGCGGGTGCAGTGTCGAGGGGCGCACTGTCGGCGGGCGCACTGTCGGCAACGTCATCGCCCTTGCCGTCGTCATCCCCGCCGGTCCCCTCGACGACCGTGTCGGTGGCTGCGGCGTCGGCCGCCTCGCCGGGGGCATCGACCACTGCCTCATCCGGCTGGTCGTGGCCGCCGAGCCCTTCGACATCCACGGCGTCGGCAAGGGCATCTACCGGCTGGCCGGGCAATTCGACGGCCATGCCGTCGTCGGTGGGACCATCGGGGTCCGCCGGCACGGCCTCCGCGGGCCCGGCGGTGAGTGCCTCGGGCCCGGTGTCACCGAGATCGAGGGGTCGCACCGGGAGGGAGCGTCCGAGTCCTCCGGCCGTCGCGGTCGACTCCTCGACCACCTCGGGACCGGCCTGCACCGGAACCGGTGGAAAGGGCACGATCTTCTCGACGCGCCTCTCGGCCGCCCGCTGGTCGGCGAGAGGGATGACCTGTTCCCGAGGAGGGATGAAGGATCCCGAGGCCCTCGGGGGAAGCTTGAACGATTGCCCTTCGGCGTCCATGGTCGGCATGACCGGGTGGGGTGTCTCGTCGTCGCCGGCCCGCGAGTGGACGTGCATGACCTGGCCGGTGAGGTGGAAGCCGTCCCAGTAGCGCATCAACCCCGGATCGGTGGCATCGGGATACCAGCCGGCATCGGCCTGTTCCTGCATCGCCACCGCCGGGACCTGGAGGGCCCGCACCGGGTTGGACAGGGCCAGGTCTACTGACTGCTCGTCCGGACGGGGCTCGTTCGAGAAGAACTGCGCGACCTCGTTGGGACTGCCCGAGGCGTCTTGTTCAGCTGTCTCCTTCGGGCGACGCGAGAACGGTCGAGGTGCCATGCTTCCATTGTCGACAGCTACCCGGGTTTTCTTGAGGCGTTCACGGACGGCCATACCGGCGGCCGACCGGCGCATCGATCGGCGCATCGACCGGCGCATCGACCGCCCAAATTCCAGCTCAAGACGGTTGGCCGGCCTGCCGATGACCTCAGTGTGACGAATCCCACGGGGTCACCCTCGGCGGCGGCCTCAGTAACCCCAGTCCCGAGCCTCGGTCTGGACGGCGCGCCGTCCCTGGCGTTCCAGCCGGCCGTGGACCTGACCACCGGTCGCCTGCTGGGATTCGAGGCTCTGCTCCGGTGGCACGACTCATCGGGTGCCGACATCCCTCCCAACGTGATCATCCCCTGGGCCGAGAGCCAGGGGCACATGAACGATCTCAATGCGTGGGTGCTCTCCGAAGCCTGCGCGCAGGCGGTCCGATGGCCATCGGAGTTCCAGCTGGCGGTGAACTGCTCCGTCTTCAACCTCCACCGGGGAACGGCGGCCATGGCGGCCGCTTCGGCGCTCGAGCAGTCCGGTCTCAAGCCGGACCGCCTCACGGTCGAGATCACCGAGGCCTCGCTGGCCGACGACGAGGCATCCGCCGACCTCCACGTCATGACCCGGCTGGGCATCCAGCTCACGGTGGACGACGTGGGCGCAGACTGGTCGGTGCTCGAGAACGTGCGGGAGTGCGTCGTCAACACCGTCAAGATCGACGCGTCGCTCATCGCCGGACTGGCCAGCCACGACCCCCAGAGCCGGACCGCCGTCGAGACGATCGTCACACGGTGCCGGTCGCTCGGCATCTGCACGGTGGCCGAGGCCGTCGAGACCGCCGAGCAGGTAGCCATGCTCCGCGAGATCGGCGCCGAGACCGCGCAGGGCTACTTCTTCTCGCCTCCACTGACGGCGGCCGATGCCGCCGAGCTCGCCGGCATGATCCCTCCACCGCGGTTCGCCCTCTCGATCCCATGATGACCACCGGCCTCGTGACCGAGGCGGCCCGGGAGGAGGATCCCTTCGGGTTCTGCCTCGTCGCTGGCGGCCCGGGGGAGCTCCTCTGCCTGGACAGCTTCTACGTCGGGAACCTGAAAGGCGTGGGCAAGGTCTACCAACTCACCGCCATCGACGTCTTCACCCGGTGGGCGACCGTCGCCATCGTGCTCGGACCGGTGAACGCCACCCACACCATTCGCTTTCTCGACCAGGTGCTCAAGCACTTCCGACGGCTCGGAGTGGGCGTTCGGGCTGTGCTCACGGACAACGGGCCCGAATATGGCGCATCGGGGTTCCGGGCCCATCTGGTCACGAAGAACCTCACCCACGTGCGGATTCCTCCCCGGTCCCCCAACCACAACTCGGTGTGCGAGCGGTTCCACGGCACCATCCTCCAAGAGGGCTGGCGTCCGGCATTCCACCGCCGGCACTTCACCTCGATCCGCCAGCTCCAGGCCGAGGCCGATGTGGCTAAGCCACCATCGGGTGCCGCCAATACGCCGACCGGCTCGGCGACCAGGGCTTTGCCATCGCCAAATCGACGGTACAGAAGCACCTGGTGGCCCACGGTCTGGGGCGGCGGTCGGATCGCCTGGGACGAGCAGCGGCCATCACGGCGGCCACGACGGGTCTGGTGACCGACGCGGCCCGAGACGACCAGCTGTTCGGGTTCTGCCTGGCCACCGGGGGTCCCGGTGAGCTGGTCTGCCTGGACAGCTTCTACATCGGGAAGCTGAAGGGTGTGGGCAAGGTGTACCAGCTCAGTGCCATCGACGTGTTCACCCGGTGGGCCATCGTCATGATCGTGATCGGGCCGGTCGACCACACCCACTCCATTCGCTTCATCGACCACATCCTGCGTGCCTACCGACGCCACGGCGTGAAGGTCAGAGCCGTGCTCACCGACAACGGGGCCGAATACGTGGACGGAAGCTTCCGGGCCCACCTGGTGGCCAAACAGCTCGGCCACCAGCGGATCCCGGCCCGGTCGCCCAACCACAACGCCGTCTGCGAACGGTTCCACCAGACCATCCTCCAAGAATGCTGGCGTCCCGCCTTCCACCGGCGTCATTTCACCTCGATCCGACAGCTCCAGGTTGAGGCCGACTCGTGGCTCGTGACCTACCACCATCGCCGGCGGAACCACGGGGAGTACATGCGGGGCAGGACCCCTCGCGAAGTCCTCGACAAGCAACGGAGGAACAAGGCAGCATGACCATCGACCAAAGAGTCCACCTGTCACCTCGACTCTCGGTCCGAACCCTAGGGCCGCCCGGGCGGCCGAGAGCCGCCGCCACTGCGCCCCGGGCCTGCGCCAAGATGGCCGACATGGACGAGGACGGCACGCCTCCCCCGAACGCGGAGGCGATCGACGAGGCAGGGCGTTCCGCGGCCATCAGCCGACTGCAGGATCTCTACAGCGACGGGACGCTGGCCTTCGACCAGTTCTCGGGGGCCCTGGGGAGCGTGATCGCCGCCTCGAGCCATTCGGAGATGGAAGCAGCGATGGGTCCGGCGCCGTCCCTCGTCCGGCGGACTCCGCCCTCCCGGCGTCTCACCGACCCCCTGGTCGTGCGGACGGCCGTCGGTGGGTTGCGGTTGGGCGCAGGCTGGCAATTGGCCGCCGACACGACGGTCGTCACGGGCGTGGGTACGACCCTCTTGGACCTGGCCGCCGCCAGCTGGGACTGCAACCACGCCGATCTCCGGCTGGAGACGTGGGGCGCGATCGAACTGCTCGTCCCGTGCGGCGTCACCGTGCAACTGGGGGGCGGCTGCGCCGACGTCCAGCTCGCATCCCTCGACCCGCCGGTTCCCGGTGGCCCGCTCCTGCGCGTCCACCAGTCCGGCCCCACCGGCTCGGTGCGAATCGCCCATCCGGGCGTCAGCGAGGTCGGGCGGCGCATACGGCAACGACGGCGAGGGGGACGCGCCCGGCAGAGACGGTAGGGCCCACCCGACCCATGAACGGGTGTTCGCTGCCGCCGGCCACGATGCCGGCAGAGACGCAACGGCACACCCGGCGGTCCGGGCGACCGCCCCGGGCCGGTGAGGGCCCTGGCCGTGGGGGGGTCAAGCCGATAGAGTCGGCCACAGCTCCAAGGGGGTCCTCTCCACATGGTCGTCATCGTCATCGTCGTCGTGGTCGTCGTTCTTATCGCCCTGGGGCTCTGGGCCGCCTTCAACGGCCTCGTCAAGCGGCGCAACCGGACCCAGGAGGCGTGGTCCGAGATCGACATCGAGCTCAAGCGGCGCCATGACCTGATCCCCAACCTGGTGTCGACCGTGAAGGGGTATGCCGCCCACGAGCAGGGCACGTTCGAGGCGGTGACCCAGGCGAGGGCCAATGCCGTGTCGGCCGGAGCCACCGGCGACCCGGACAAGATCGCCCCAGCGGAGAACGCCTTGTCCGGCGCCCTGCGCTCGCTGTTCGCCGTGGCCGAGAACTACCCCCAGTTGCGGGCGGTGGAGAGCTTCCTCCAGCTGCAGGAGACACTGACGGCGACCGAGGACAAGATCGAATTCGCCCGCCGCTATTACAACACCAGCGCCCGTGACTACAACGTGGCGCTCCAGACCTTCCCCCGCAATCTGATCGCCGGGCCGTTCGGCTTCAAAGCGGTGGCGTTCTTCGCCGCGGACGACCAGGACCGGTCGGTGCCCCAGGTGAGCTTCAACGGCTCCGAGGCCGGTGCCCCGGGCCCGGCGACCTCCTCGGGACCGCCCCTGGCCGGCGGCTCGGAGGGGCTCCCGCCGGCCGCCGGCGCCGAAGGCCCGCCTCCCGAGCGCTGAGCGGAGCCCTCCGGAGGTCAGACGGACTGACCCGAGGCAATCTTCTCGAGCTCGGCGATGCGCTCCTCGATCGGTGGGTGGGTGTCGTAGAGGCGGTGATACCAGGTCTCGTGGTGCTGTAGCGGGTCGTCGATGCACATCGCCGCGGTGGCATGGTTCATCTTCTTGAACGGCTTGTCGTTCTGTTGCAGCTTCTTCAGTGCGCCCAGCAGCCCGGCCGGGTTGCGGGTGAGCTCGACGCCGCTCACGTCGGCCAGCGACTCACGACGCCTCGACAGGGCCAGGCGGATCAGAGGGCCGAAGATGAAGCCGACCACCGCCAGCAGGGCGCCACCGACGAATATCACCAGGACGAGCTGATTGCCCCGGCCTCCGCCGCGCCCGGCCCCGGCGAAGAAGGCGCTCCGCCACAGGATGCTGGCCAGCAGGGCGGCCATGCCGATCATGGTCCCCACCACGAGCAGCAGGCGGATGTCGTGGTTCTTGATGTGGCTCATCTCGTGGGCGGTCACGCCCTCGAGCTCCTCCCGGTTCATGATCTCGAGCAGTCCGGTGGTGAAGGTGATGGCCGCCTTGTCCGGGCTCACCCCGGTGGCGAAGGCGTTGGGGGACGGATCGTCGATCACGTAGACCGCGGGCTTGGGGATCCCCTCGCCGATGGCCAGGGCCTCGACGATGTTGTGCAGCTGTGCGTACCGGGCCGGATCGGCGGGCACCGCACCCGAGACCCGGAGCACCAGGCTGGCCCCGGAGGTCAGGGAGTAGAGGATCCCGATCACCGCCAGGAGGCCGGCGATGATCATGCCGATGATGATCGGCTTCCATCCGTAGTTCGGCGCCGGAGTGGCGTAGCCGTTCACCGCCGCGTGCCGGTACAGGGCCCGGAACAGGAGGCCGCACACCGCCCCGATAGCCAGCCAGATCACGAAGAACAACGAGATGAAGATGACACTCCGTCGCTTGTTGCTCGCGATCTCGCTGTACACGTGGCGAATCCTAGGTCATCGACCGTGTCCCGCCTCCGGCACGGACGTCCTGCCAGTAGGGTCGGGCACGACGGCGGCCGGGTTGGCTGAAGCAGCGACGTTGGGCATGACGGAGGCAGTGGCATGACAGAGGAAGTGAAGTACGTCATCGGGGCCGAGGCCAGTTGCACCGACGGCAGCTGTGGCGAGGTGACCCGCATCGTGATCGACCCCGTCGGCCGGGAGATCACCCACCTCGTGGTCGAGCCGAAGCACCGGCAGGGCCTCGGCCGACTCGTGCCCCTCGACCTGGTGGACGCCACCGGTGGGGAGGTCCGGCTCGGATGCACCCTGGCGGAGTTCGACGAGCTCGAGATGGCGGAGGAGACACAATTCCTCCCCGGGAGCACCGGGTTCGCCGACTACGGCTCGGGGGAGGTCATGTCCTGGCCCTACTACGGTGTCGGCGCGAACATGACCGAGGTCTCGAAGGCCATCACCTACGATGCCGTCCCGCTGGGCGAGGTGGAGGTGCGCCGGGGTGAGGAGGTCCACGCCACCGACGGTCCGGTCGGCAAGGTGCAGGGCCTGACCATGGACCGTCAGAACCGCCAGGTGACCCACGTGCTCCTCCAGGAGGGTCACCTCTGGGGTCGCCGGCAGGTGGCCGTGCCCATCGGAGCAGTCGTCGGGACCGACGACGGGATACAGCTCAACCTCTCCAAGAGCGATGTCGAGGCCCTGCCGCCGGTCGACGTCGGCGAGTAGGACGGACGGAGGGACCACCGGCCGAAGGGTGAGGCGCGGGCGGTCGCGCCACCTGGCTGGCCGCGCCCGGGGTCGCCCTCGGCCCCTCCCAGCTACCGGGGGGATCCGACCGGGCCCGGTGTCCGGGACTCGTCGAGAACGGCCAGGATCTCGTCGCCCCACCGCTCGAGGCGGATGGGGCCCATCCCCCGACAGTCCGAGAGCTGCGCCAAGGTCTCGGGGGCACGGGCGGCGATGCCGGTGAGCTCCTTGTCGTTGAGCACGACGTAGGCCGGGAGTCCCTCGGCCTTCGCCACCCCCGACCTCCATGTCCGCAGTGCCTGTTCGGCGGCACCCCCCTCCGGCGGAGCGCCGTCTTCCGCACGGGGCCGGCCGGCGCCCGAACCCGACCTCCTCCGGGCCACGGCCGCGGTGGGCCGCTTCGGCTCACCGCCGGGGGCCGGCCTGGGGGCACGGCCGTCGAGCTCGGCCACGAACGGCGACGGGGCATCGGCGTCAGCCAGGACCGCGACCTGGTTCCGGGCCCGGGTCAACGCCACATGGAACACCCGACGCTCCCCCTCTTCGTCGTCACCGAGTCGGTGGGGGAAGAGCCCCTCCGAGGCCCCGAAGACGATGACCCTGTCCCATTCCTGCCCCTTGATCTTGTGCACGGTCGACAGCAGCACGACCGGGCCGGGCGCCGACGGCTGGGCGAGCACCCCCCGCAGCCACGACTCGAACGTGGCGGGATCGTGGTGCAGGTCGGCCAGCGATTCGAGGGCGACCAGGTCGTCGGCGTGGGTGGACCGGTCCGCTTCGGCACGCGAAGAGTCGAGTGCGTCCATCGTGTCCCCGAGACCGATCTGCACGCGGATGGCCCTGAGCGCCGAGGCGGTGGACTGCCGGCATGCCTCGACCACCGTGTCGAGATGGTCGGCGTACTTCTCCAACTTCGGCACGTCGCGACCCGACAGGCGTCCGGCCAGGCGTCGGATGTCGGCAATCGACGTCGACCGACCCCTGGTCAGCATGTCCCCCACCTTCGGGGCGATACCCCGCGAGGGGCGCCGGATGGTTTCGCTGATGTCCTCGGTGTGGATGTGACCCGGATCGGTTCCGATCCGGAGGTAGGCCAAGGCGGTCCGGATGCCCGTCCGGCGCAGGACCCGGCCGTCGAGGGGTGTACTGCACGGCACGCCGGCCTCGAGGCAGGCCACCTGCACCGGGAGGAGCGCGGAGTTCACACGGGCCAGGAGGGCGATGTCGGACGGGTCCACACCGGCACGTCGCCAGGCGGCGATGGTCTCGACGGCCAGACCGGCGAGCTTGTCGCCGGGTGCGGTGCGAACGGCGACCGGGCCGGCGCCGGCCAGCGGCCCCTCGGCCATGGCCACACCCTCGGAACGGCCGGCGGGTGTCCGTATGGCCTTCGCCACCCGTCGCCGGTTGTAGGACAGGAGGTGCTGGGCGGCGTCGACGATCGATGGCGCGCACCGGTAGTTGACCTCCAAGGGATGGTCGGCCGCATCCGGAAAGTAGCTCGAGAAGTCGATCAGATATTCGGGGGTGGCTCCCGCATAGCCGTAGATGACCTGGTCGTCGTCGCCGACGCCGAAGCAGTCGAAGCCGGGGGCCGCCAGCAGTCGGAGCAACAGCAGGTGGGCCGGGTTCAGGTCCTGGAACTCGTCGACGAGCAACCGACGGCAGCGGGCCTGTGCGGCCAGTCGCTCCTCAGGGTGGGCGACGAGGATCTCGATGGCACGATAGATCTGTTCGTCGAAGTCGACCCCACCGGCCTCGACCAGTGCCGCCCGGAACCGGTCGAAGCCCTCGGCGATGCCGGCGGCGTCGGGAAATGCCTCCTCTGCAGCGGCGGGCGAGATCAGCCCCAGACGGATGGCCGAGAGGGCCGCCAGATACGGGGCGACCGTGTCGGTGTTGGCCTGTCGCCGCACCTCGAACACGCGCTGGACCAGGTCGCGCACCTCCGGTTCCTCCAGCACGCGCCATCGGTCCGGCGAGCCGTGTTCGTTGCAGATCTGCAGGCCCAGGCTGTTCAGGGTGCGGATGTGGGGCCCGTCGGGAGTGAGGAAGTCGGCGCACCGGCGTCGCATCTCCTCAGCCGCCCTGGCGTTGTAGGCCACGGCGGTGATGGCGCCCGGGTGGGCCCCCCGATCCACGATGAGATGGCGGAGGCGCTCGGTGAGCACCCGGGTCTTGCCCGATCCTGCCGGGGCGATCACCCGGGCCGCTCCCGACCCGTGGGCCACCGCGGCGAGCTGGTCGGGAGCCAGCGCGGCGCTCGGCTGGTCGTAGCTGGCCGGGCTCAACGCCCCGGCCTCGGAGCTCCAACGGTGGACGACACCGGTGCCGGACTGGACCGGCGGCGGGTCAGGGGGACCGCCGTCGATGTAGAAGGGCCGGCCGGCCCCGTCGGTGATGTCGGCATCGCCACCCTCGGTCACCCCGGTGGCGGCCCAGCGACGGGCGGCCTTTCGACCGTGCCACCAGATGGGCTCGGCGTCTCGGGCGTCATAGGTGTTGGCCCAGACCAGGAACTGCAGCCGCTCCCTGGCGAAGTCGAGGCCCGGGTCCAGCTCGTGGACGGGGCGGTCGGAGCGCTGGGGAGCCCGCAGTGCGCCGGCGTCCACGGCCAGCTCGACCACGACCGGGGTGCGGGACGACCACGCGGCATGCAGGGCGGCGACCGCCCCGGCAGGATCGTCGAGCTCGGCATCGCCGACGGACACCCTCGGGCAGGAGGCCCAGGGGCCGGGTGGCTCGCCACCGGCGCGGACGACGACACCCCTGCCGAGTTCGGGAGGCCCGGGGTATCGCATACGGCCAAGCTAGCGACGGGCTGTGCCACGCCGGTCCGGGCCGGTGCAGGCGCCGGTCGACGCCTCCCGACGCCAGCAGGCGCCTGCCGACGCGTCAGGGCACTTTGACACCCCACCCCCCCAAGATGACCAAAAGGTGACTTTTAGGTGAACGTAAGGTAAACTGGCGTCATGGAGTTCACACAACGTAAAGCTCAGGGTTGGTACTTGGACCCGTACGGCCTCCACCAAGCACGCTGGTTCTCCGATGGCGCCGCTACGGCGCTGGTCAGGGACGACGGCACCGAGTCGACCGATCCGCCCCCGGCAACCCCGTTCACCGGGACGCTCGAACCGGCGCCGGAGGTGGAGGGCGCCCTCCTGTACGAATCGCCCGGCGAAGGCGTGTCAGGCGACCGGGCCGCCTGGGAGGTCTTCGTCTCCACCGGCGGCGACTGACCAGGGGCTCTGTTCAGCCGCACTGCGGCGGGGACCCTTGGATCAGGGCGTCGTTCCACGCGGCGAGTTGCGTCGGCGTGTACTCGTCGAAGCCGGCGAAGCCCACGCCGGGTGGCCACACTTCGATGGACTGGGCGTGATGGGCGATCCCGATCCCCACCGCCTCGCAGAGGTCGAACCCGTTCGGGCTGTCGGTCTGGAAATCGACGGGGACGGCATGGTCGAACTGTTGCCACAGCGAATCGATCTCCGCATAGACGGCAGACTGTTGGGCGGTGACGGTGTCCGTCAGCCCGTGGTTGTCGAGGATGCACTCGGGGAGGCTGCCGGTGGTCTCCGATTCGGCGCAGGCCGACATGACCCCCGCGGTGAAAGCCATGTCAGGGCTCCGTACTCCCGTGGAGGACACGTCACCGAACGTGTTGAACGTGAAGTCGACAGCCGTGTGGTGCCAGGACGCATAGTCGCCGAGGGCGCCTTGGAGGCACTGCTGCTGATCGGTGCTGGTCCAGCCGGCCGCCGACAGCGCCGCAATCACAGTGCCGGTCATCACGAACGGCTCGCCGGTGGCGGTGTTGCAGGAGGTGACGGCCACCTCGCTCACCAGCGGGTCCGAGTCGTACTGCTTGGCCAGTTCGCCCTGGAACCGGGTCCACTGCTGGTCGTAGTCGGTCGACCAGAACCGTCCCAAGGTGCCGCCCGAGTCGCCGGAGGCATCGGCCCCCACCACGATCGGAGTGCCGTCGAGCTCCTTGGCCCACTGTGGTGCGGTGAACCCACCCCAGATCCTGAGCTTCACGAGCAGAGGGTGGGCGGGATCGAGTGCGTTGTAGCTGCTCACCGCGGCCAGCGACTGGTCGAGAGGTGCGAGGTCCCACGTGCCCTCGGCGGGTTCGAGCTGCGCCCAGGTCTCGTTCACCACGATGCCCGAGAACGCCGCCGCGTACCCCGAGAGCGCACCCGTATCGGTGACGGGAAACGGCTCCGAGGAGTCGTAGGGCTGCTGGGAGCCCTTGTCGACGAGACCGTCGATCAGGGGCTTGACCTTCGTCGTCTTGGGTGACGGCTCGATGGTGAGGGACGCCGGCTGTGAGGTGACCGAGCCCGAAGGGTTGGAGACGATGACGTCGTAGAGGCTCCCGTCGTCGGCCGTCGTGGCCGTGACATGCAGTGCGGAGGCCGACGTCCCCGTGTCCGCGTAGGGACCCCCGTCGATCGACACGCGCCACCGATAGGTCGGCGTGGGCGTGCCGCTGGCCTTGACATCGAAGTGGGCCGACTTTCCGAACCTCACGCTGGCGTCCTGGGGTTGTCTGGTGATCGACGGCGGGGATGGCTCCTTTCCGCCCACAGCGCCGGCGTCGGTCACGAGGATCCCCACCCCGGCGAGAAGCAGGACGGGGATGGTGACGATGGCGGCCCACCGTCTCATGCGCACGACGACCCTCCCTCGGCTCCGCGCCGTGGGCGCGACGCATGCCCGTGCGGCGCACCCTCGCGCCAGGCGTGGTCCCCCGGGTACTCACTCGACATCTGTCGCTCCTCGCTCTTCCGACTTCGTCGGGTGAGTTCTAGCGTTCAGATGTGAGAGAACTGTGAAGTACCAGGACCACCTCGGCCCGGCCCGGCGGCGCCGGTCAGTTCAGCCGTTGGAGCGGGCCCGCCGGCTGACGGGCCCCGCTCCTCTGACGGTGCAGGGCGTAGGCGCCGGCCCCCATCACCGCCGCCCCGGCCACCACCAGCAGATCGGTGCTGCCGACCTCGGGGGTCACCGCCGGTGGGCCGGCCGTCCGCGAGAGCGTGATCGTGTCGATGACGGCCGGACCGGCGACGCTGCTGATGCCTCCACTGGTCTGGGTGGGGTCGAGCGCCTGGATGAACATGGTGGTCGTTCCCCCCTCCGTCGCCGGCGTCACCGTGACCGATAGCGCGCTCCAGTTGGCCTTCCGGTTGGCGGAGTAGGACGACACCCCGGCGGCGGCCAGCCAGGGGTCCGTCCCGTCGGTGACCGTCCCCGTGCCTCCCGTGGCGGAGTCGCCACCGGACCACACGTTGGTCTTCGGCGGCGTCGCACTGCCGGCGTCGCCCTGGGTGGTGGTTCCGTACCAGGTGGTGTACAGCGATTGCCCGCCGCCGCCGGCGCAGATGTAGGTGGTGCCCACCGAGGCCGGCTCGATGGTCGAGCCGGATGGGGCCGGGGTGAGGGTCGTCCCTTTGATGGAGTGGGCCCGCTCGTACGCGTGCACGTGGCCGTTGAACACCACGTCCACGCTGTACTGGTCGAAGATGGACTGCCAGACGTTCCGGATGCCCGAGTCCGAGCCGTGGGTCTGGTTGCTGCAGAACATGCAGTTGTGGAACGAGACCACGATGAAGTCGATCCCCGACCCGGTGGCCCGGTACTTGGAGAGCTCGCTGGACAGCCACGATGTCTGCGCGCCCTCGGTATAGCCGTTGTTGGGGGCGATCTCGGCGGACAGGTCGTTGCCGTCGAGTTGGAGGAAGGCCACGTTGCCCCACGTGAACGACCGGACCACCGGCGAGCCCGAGGTGGAGTCGTAGGGCTGGGGGAACCGCGTGACGAAGCCGGCGTAGCCGTCGTCGGTCAGTGGCTCCATCTCGTGGTTGCCCACCCCGGGAAGCCACGGGACGGACTGGGCCGTCGGGCTGATACAGGAGAAGTAGGTCTCCCACGCCGAGGGGGTGTACGAGGGCTGGGCCCCGCTCGGCTCGGGGAGGAGCACCCCACCGCTGGCATAGCTGAGGTCACCGGCGATGATGGTGAACTCGGGGTCGAGATTGGCGATCATCTGGGCGATGGGAGAGGTGGTCAGCGTATTGGTGGCCTCGTCACCGGTCACAGCGAAGGTCCACGGTGCGGTCGGGTTGGCCTGTCCGGTGGTGAACGTGGTGTCCGGCCCCCACGTCACCCCGTCGTTGCTGACCGAGTAGTGGTAGGTCGTGTTCGGAGCCAGCCCGGTGAGCTCCGTGTTCAGGTAGAGCGTGTCGTCGAGATCTCCGCTGTTCGGCGTCCAGGGGGGGTTGGCCGGAATGGGCACCGTCACCCCGGTGGCGGTGGCCACGTTCCCGTAAGCGTTGGACAGGCCCCACCGGACCTGGGGACTGGGGGCCACGCCCGGGGTGTTGTAGCTGCCCGCCGACCAGTTGATCCACATGTCGGCGGTGGGGTCGGCGCCGTAGGAGATCCACTGGGATGGGGCGAAAGGGCCGGCGGCGAAGGCGGACGCCTGCCTCCAGAACAGCGGGCCGGCGGCCGCCGCGGCCGCGCCGATGGCGCCCGCCTTCAGTACCGTCCGACGACCGAAGCGCTTGCGCAGGAAGTCGTGCATCTCCTGCGGACGCATGTCGGGCACGAACTTGTCCGGGATTTCGCCATACGGGGTGTCCATGCGTCCGCACAGTAAACAGCGGGGGTGATCAGGCCGTTACGGACACGCGACGTCGGGAGGAACTCACGGAGAACCTTTGGCTCCTTGTTCCGGAACAGGGGGTGACGAGTTTCAGAAGTTCCGGTGACGCCACCGTGACGTCGTCGGCGGCGGGACCGGTCCACCCTCCGGGTCGGACTGCGCGGTTCCCACGACCGAACTCGCCTACGCTACGGGGAGAGCCGGGGGGGGCGTCCCTTGGCGACCGAAGAGGCCCGAGGTGTGCACCATGCGGAAGAAACTCACCCTGCTCGCGGTAGTGGCGGCCCTGGTCGCCGCGGTCCCCGTGTTCGTCGGGGACGGGGTGGCGGCGGCGGCGACCGCACCAGGGGATGCCACGGTCACCTTCGTCCAGGGGCTCCCCGCCAGCCCGGTGGTGGATGTCTACATCGGCGGGACCGAGGTCCTGGCGGGCTTGACGTTCGGAACGGTCAGCGCACCGCTCTCGGTAGCTCCGGGCACGTACTCGGTCGCCATCAAGGCCGGCTCCTACACCCTCGTGAGCGCCACGGAGACCTTCGCCGCGGACGAGAACGCCACCATCACCGCCAACCTGGACACCACCGGGGGCTCGGACCTCAACTTCTTCCAGAATCCGACCGCCCCGGTGGCGGCCGGCGATGCCTCGGTGCTGGTCCGACACGCGGCGAATGTGGGCGACGTCGACGTCTACCTCGGTTCGGACCAGGTGGTCAGCGGCCTGGCCAATGCCACGTCGGCCGGACCGCTCACCGTCCCGGCCGGCGCGGTGCAGGTGTCCGTCACCACGAGCCCGTCGACCTCGCCCTCGCCGGCGCTGATCGGGCCGGTCAGCCTGACGCTCGACCCGGGCGACGTGTACATCGTCTATGCCATCGGGGACAGCACCACGTCACCCAGCACCCTCACCGCCGTCGTGCAGCACTACACGGTCGGACAGACCAGGGTCGGCGGCGGGTACCGGCTGGCCAGCGCCAACGGGCAGGTCGCCTGCTTCGGCGGTGAACAGTGCCTGGGCAACCTCACCGGGCTGCACCTGAACGCTCCCGTCGTCGGCATCGCCTCGACCGCGGACGGTCGTGGCTACTGGCTCGTCGCCTCCGACGGCGGCGTGTTCAGCTTCGGGGACGCCACCTTCCACGGGTCCGCCGGGAACATCCACCTGAACGCCCCGGTCGTGGGCATCGTCCCGACCGCCGATGATGCGGGCTACTGGCTCGTCGCCTCCGACGGCGGCGTGTTCAGCTTCGGCGACGCCCACTTCTACGGTTCGACCGGCAGCCTGCACCTGAACGCCCCCGTCGCCGGCATCGCCACGACGACGACGGGGGACGGCTACTGGCTGGTGGCCAGGGACGGCGGTGTCTTCAGCTTCGGCGACGCGATCTTCCACGGGTCGCTCGGGGGCAGGCATCTGAACGCTCCCGTGGTGGGCATCACCTCGACACCGGACGGTGGCGGCTACACGCTGGTCGCCTCCGACGGTGGCGTGTTCACCTTCGGGGACGCCACCTTCCACGGGTCGACCGGAAGCCTCCATCTGAACGCCCCCGTGGTCGGCATCACCTCGACACCGGACGGTGGTGGCTACTCGCTGGGAGCATCCGACGGCGGCGTGTTCAGCTTCGGCAACTCGACGTTCTACGGGTCGTCCGGCGGTCAGCACCAGAGCTCGGCGGTGGTCGGCATCGCCTCCTGACGCTCCTTCATCGGCCGGACCCCTACTGGTCGACGGGCGCAACGCGGGAGGCGTCAGGGGTCGACGGCCAGCGACAGGGTGGCTGCGTCGTCGAGCCGGATCGACTTCGAGGCGAGGGTGATCCAGCCCTTCCGCTGGAACTCCTGGAGGCAGGCGTTCACCCGTTGCCGACTGGCGCCGATCGCCGAGGCCAGCTCGGCCTGGGTGATCCGGATCTCGTCCGACGAGCCGCGGCCGTAGGCGAGCAGGAATTTCGCCACCCGCTGGCTCAGATCCAAGAAGACGAGGTCGGCGGCGAAGCCGGTCGTCTTCCTGGCCATGTCGGCCAGGTGCTCCAACATGGCCACGGCCACGGCGGGCCGTTCGTGCATGAGCTCCATCACCACCGCCCGGGACAGCGTCATCGCCTCACTGGCCACCGTGGCGGTCACCGTGGCCGACCGTGACGCGTGGGACAGCATGCCGAGCTCGCCGACCGTCTCACCGGGGAAGACCATCGACAACAGGAGCTCGGCCCCGTCGGACGAGTAGCTGGAGACCTTCATCTGCCCGGCGGTGAGAATGAGCATGGAGTCGGCCGACTCGCCTTCGCAGTAGACGACCTGGCCCTTGCCGTACCGGCGCTCCACGCATCGTCGGGCGAGCAGGGCCCGGTCGGCGGGATCCAAGGCGCTCAGCACCCGCGAGGCGGCTGCGAAGTCCCAATCCCCGGACGTGCTGTCTGCGAACACAGGGCCTCCCGCTCCAGGGTGCGTAGCGACACCTCATCGCGGACTCCGCCGGGTGAGTCCCCGTTGACCTCACGTGCCACCGTCACCATCTATCCAGGTTGCCCGCACAATATTGGGGTGGCACGGAAATTGCCATCAGCAGGATCGGGGGCACCCGGTCGGCGCTCGACGCTGCCGGTCGAGCCGCGGGTCTCCGAAGGCGGGGCTCCCCGTCGGCGGGAGCGCCCGGTGGTCCGGACGCAGCTACGATAGGGGGGACAAGGAGCCGTCGGCGCCAGAGCGCCGTGCGACTCATCAGCGCTCTTCGTGGAGACCGGGCGCCGCTGGGGAATGGTCGGGTCCTCCCGCTTCCGGGGAGTTCCCGCAATGGTGAGGGGGGTGGTAGGACGATGCAGACTGCGGACGCCAACGGGGCGCCGAGCAGAGCGGGGGGACCGGTCCCGCCAGCTGTGCGGGAATGGGCCGAGGGACTGCGTCAATGGCCGGCCTGGCTCGCCGGCGGAGCCCCGCCGCCCGACAAGACGCAGCGGAACGTGGCCTACTCGCTGGTGGTCGTGCTGCTGCTCGCCGTAGCGGCGGTCGGTCTGATGTCATCGTCGGGGATCTCCCCGGCCCCCGGCAAGGCGGCCAGGTCCACGACCTCCACGACGGCGACCAGCTCCAGCCCGGGCGGCTCCGCCAGCTCCGTGGGCGGGATCCGCAGGCCGGTCGGCCTCCCTGTTTCGCCAGGGGAGTCGACAGGACAGACGACCGGACAGACTGGACAGACTGGACAGACGACCGGACAGACGAACGGAGAGGATGCGGGAGTGGTCGGTATCATCGCCGCAGCGGTCGCCGATGCCGGCAAGGGCACGCCCAAGCCCGGATCGGCCTCCGGTGCCGCGACGGCAGCGACAACCGGCAAGGCCAAGGCCGCCGCCTCCGGGTCGACGAGCGGCTCCGGTGCCAAGGCGCAGAGGCCGAAGCGGACGAAGAGGGTCCGGACGCCCAGGGTCCACCGGGTGAGGATGGCCCATCTGCGGGTCCGCCATACGTCGGCCTGACGGCACCGTTGTGGCGGTCGATATCCGGTCCGGCGCCGGCCGGTGGGGCGAGACCCGAGGGCGCCCGGTTCAGTTCGGTGGCCGCCCGGCCCCCGTGCGGTCGGGGTCCGACGCCAGGCCGGCGACGTGCTCGATCGCCGGTCCGGGCCGTTCGTCGTGCGGGTCGGGCTTCTCGGCGATGATGAGCTGGTCACGCCCCTCCCGCTTGGCGACGAGCAGCGCGTCGTCGGCGCGGGCGATGATCTCGGCGGCGCTGCCGGCGTAGGTGGTGTCGGCGAGACCGACGCTGACCGTGAAGGGCGGGACGCCCGAGGCGGCAATCGAGTCGCGGAGCGCCTTGCGCAGGCGGTGCACGATCGGAGCGGCCTCGGTGACGTCGCAGCCGACGTAGGCGAGGAGGAACTCCTCCCCTCCGAATCGACACACGAGGTCACCGGTGCGGATCGACGCCTGGCAGATGGTGGCGAAGTGGCGCAGGGCCCGGTCGCCGGCGGCGTGGCCGTGGGTGTCGTTGAGGATCTTGAAGTGGTCGAGATCGGCGAAGGCGACCGCATAGGGGGCCCGGTCGCCGTCCAACCGACGGAGCTCCTGCTCGAAGCTTCGCCGGTTCATCTGCCCGGTGAGCACGTCGGTGGTCGCCGCCAGCTGGCTGGCCGCCATGGCGCGAAGGAGCCCGATGCGTCCGCCGGCCTGTGTGGCCAACGTCTCGACCCTCCCCTTTTGCACCTCGTCGAGCGACGACCCGGTCGGCCCGGTGAAGTGGATGACGCCGGTGGGCGTGCCGAGCACGGTCACCGGGACGCACAGGGCGGACAGTTCGCCCGAGCGCACCGCGAGGTGGGGGCAGGTGGCCAACGCACGGCTGTCCGAGAACTCGATCGACTGCCCCCTCCGGACCGCCGGGCAGTCCCAGGGCGTGCCGACCCCGCAGCCCGGGGACCCGCTGGCCGGTGACGCGGCGGCCTCGTGGATGTGGGTGCGGCTCGAATCGGCCAGCAACAGTTCGCCAGGGCCGTCCCACACCAGATCGAGCGCCCGCCCGATCACCTGGAGCACATCGGGCTCGTGCTCGGACATCTCGAGTGCATCGTGCAGATCAGCGGTGAACTGGTGGCGGCTCGCTGCCGCGCGCAGCCGTCCCTCCTTCTCGGTGATCTCCCATCTCTGGGCGGCCAGGGCCTTGTGGATGGGCAGACCGCTGGTGAAGGTGAGGACACCGAGGGCGGCGACGAGAAAGATGGCCGATGTCGCCGCGAAGCCACCGGGTCCGCTCTGCAGGCCGAAGTGGAGACTGATCCACCAGACGACGGCGAACGCCACGAGCAGGCCGGCGACGGCGCGCAGCGACTCGACCGCCAGCGTGCGCTTCGACGGATCGATCGTCCGAATCTTCTCGGTCGCGTGGGGGAGTGGATTGTCGTCAGCCGTCATCGAACGTCCCTTCCACCGTCTTGTATCGGCCGCCGGCGCCCGCAACCTGAATTGGCGGAACTCCCCGGGAGGACCGGCTCACTTTCGCCCCCCTGAGCTGGAGCGATGCGCCGTCGGCCCAGTCGCCGGGCGGCGTCGGACCCGGGTGACCGAGAATGGGCAGATCACGTCCGAGTCTCCGACAGCCAGCGCCAGCGGGCAGACATGAGCGCCGTCGATGCCGTGGTGGTCGGGTCGGGCCCCAACGGGCTGGCCGCCGCCATCACCATGGCCCGGGCCGGACTGTCGGTGACGGTGCTCGAGGGCGACGACCTGGTGGGCGGGGGCTGTCGCACCCAGGAGGCGACACTCCCCGGCTTCCGCCACGACCTCTGTTCGATCGCCCATCCCCTGGTGATGGCCTCCCCCTTCTTCCGGCATCCGTCCTTCGACGGGCTCCGTGAACGTCTGCGCCAGCCGGAGGTGCCCTTCGCCCATCCCCTCGGCGGCGAGACGGCCACGGCCGCGCACCGGTCGGTCGACGAGACCGCCGCCACCCTCGGGGCCGACGCGGCGGCCTATCGGCGGTTGTTCTCCCCCCTCGTCGAGCACGCCGACCAGATCACCGACGCCGTGCTCGCGCCGCTGCGCACCCTCCCCGACCATCCGGTCACCGTCGGCCGCTTCGGACTGGCGGGGCTCCTACCCGTGCAGGCCCTCTCCCGACGGTTCCGCTCCGCCGAGGCCCGGGCCCTCCTCGCCGGGGTCTCGGCCCACTCGATGTCGCCGTTGACCGCACCACTGACCGCGGCGTTCGCGCTGCTGCTCACCGTGCTGGCGCACGCGCAGGGCTGGCCGGTGGCCGAGGGCGGCAGTGCCACCCTGACCGACGCCATGGTCGCCGAGCTCGAGCGCCTCGGTGGCACCGTCTCGACCGGGCACTGGGTCGGATCACTCGACGAGGTGCCACGGGCGACCGCGGTGCTGTTCGACACGTCGCCGAAGGGCCTGGCCGCCATCGCCGGCGACGCGCTCCCGACCCGGTACACCAGGGCGCTCGGCAGGTTCCGCTACGGCCCGGGCGTCTGCAAGGTGGACTGGGCGCTGTCCGGCCCGGTGCCCTGGAGCGCGGCGGTGTGCCGTCGTGCCGGCACCCTCCACGTCGGGGGCACCGCGGCCGAGGTGGCGGCGAGCGAGGCGGGCGTATGGGCAGGACGCCACCCGGCGAGGCCCTACTGCCTCGTCGTGCAGCCCGGTGTCGCCGACCCGAGCCGTGCGCCGGCCGGTCGGCAGACCCTGTGGGCCTACTGTCACGTGCCCTCAGGGTCCACCGTCGACATGACCGGGGCGATCGAGCAGCAGATCGAGCGGTTCGCCCCGGGCTTCTCCGACCTGATCCTGGCCCGGGCCACCAGGACCGCCGCCCAGGAGGAGCTGGCCGATCCCAACTACGTCGGCGGTGCCATCACCGGGGGTGCCGCCACACTGAGGCAGACGATGTTCCGACCCACGATGCAGTGGAACCCCTACCGGACGCCGCTGGCCGGCGTCTACCTGTGCTCGGCGTCCACGCCGCCGGGGGCAGGGGTCCACGGGATGTGCGGCGTGTTCGCGGCGCGAACGGCCCTGCACGACCTCTTCGGGGGCGGGTCACCCTTCGACGCTCACTAGCCGTCCGGCAACAGCGGGGTCCTCGGCGCCGGTCGCCGGACGGTCACGAGCCGCTCTGGTTCCCCTCGGCCTGGTAGGCGCGGCACGGCTCGCCGCGCAACGAACCGCAGACCGGCAGCGTCGGGGTGGCGCTCACGCCGCTCACTGTGTTGACCACCAGGGCCGAGGCGGCCGCGCCCCCGAGCCCCACCGTGGCGCTCTGCCCGTCGTCGAGGGTGTCGAACTCCCAGATCGGCCGGTCACCGCCCGGGGCGGAGATCACGACCCGGAGCTCCGTGCCCGGCCTGAACGTGTGGACGATCGGGTCGATCGGGATCCTGACCAGCCGGTAGGCACGGGGCTCGAGGCTCTGCGCCTCCCCCGCCGTGTAGTTGGGATCGGTGAACAGACCGGTCGAGTCGGACAGGTCGACCTGGTTGGAGCTCCGCAGGAAGCCCGAGGTGACGTACTCCTCCTGTCCGGCGGACGGACGGACCTCGGTGATGCTGGCCTGGAAGTCCTCCACCGGTGTCGTGGAGCGGACCCACAGGTCGAGCGTGGCTGGCCCCACGATGGTGGTCGCCGACGTGAACGGAGCGGTCTGGAACGCGATGCCGTCGGTGGAGGGGACCGTCGTCCAGTCCCACCCCGGGTCGGCCGCCCACGCATTGCCGGACGGGGGCAGGCTGGTCAGGGGACGCGCCCCCGGGTCCAGGGTGAAGGTGGTGCCCGTCTGACTGCCGGGAGGCGCGGTGGCCAGGGCACCGCGTCGGCCGAAGTAGAGCTTCTCGACGGTGCCCGCGGGTGGCCAGCTGGCGAAGTCGGCCGAGTACGTCGACTGGATCGCCCCGGGTCCGGCCGGTCCGGCGCCGTTGTCGAACAGGACCCGGACGAGGGGCGTCTGGGCCGCGAACTCGGCGCGGGCCGCGCTCACCGTCGGCGCATCCGTGAACCGGATGGCCGGAAGGGGCGCCTGGGCCGACACCCCCGAGGCGAAGCCGGTGAACTCGTCGAGGATGAGGGCGGCCAGGGCACTGGGCTCGGTCGGGACCTTGTCCGCCACGTAGATGTCGAGGAACTCGAGCCAGCGGCTGATGGTCTGGGGGTCGGTCGAGTCGATGTGCCCGCCGTTGACCATGTTGGCGTACAGCGGCGTGGTCTTCGGGATCGCATCGATGAGCGCGGGCCACTGGGGCCCGGTCTGCTCGTCCTGCAGGGCGCCGGACAGGAAGACCGGCACCGTGATGTGGCTCGCCCACTCGCTCATGGACCGCCGGTCGAACAGGGACGGGTCGCGGCCCGGCCCGGTGCCCGGTGCCACCAGTTGCGGGCCCACCAGGCTCTCGAGGCTCTCCGACTGGTCGTGGAGGGCCTGGTTGGCCAGACAGGTCGACGCCCCGGTGTCGGCCGCCAGCTCCGCGTCGATCTCGTAGTACGTCCATGGCTGGCCCACGTTGGCGACCGGGGTCGCCGAGAGCTGGGCCAGTCGTCCGTCGCTGAGGGTGGCGGCCGCCATGGCATCGTCGATGCGAGCACCGATCCAGCTGGCGGCGAACCCGTCGTTGTAGATGCCACCGGGATAGCCGGTCGAGAACAGGTCGTCGGTGGGGCTCATCGGGGCGATGGCGGCCAGCCCCGGCGGATCGGTGCCGGCGGAGGGGAACTCCGACAGGCCCGAGTAGCTGATGCCCACCAGGCCCACCTTGTGGTTGGCCACCCAGGACTGGTGGGCGACGATCTCGATGGCGTCATAGGCGTCGTAGTCGGACGGGTACCCGAACAGGTCGAAGGCGCCGCCCGAGCACCCGGTGCCGCGCATCTGGAGGCTCACCGTGGCGAAGCCGGACACCCGGGCGAGGACCGCCCCCACGTCGGTGGCCGAGTCGGGAAGCAGGTTCGGATCGCCGCAGTCGGCACACGTCGTGTGGAGGGCGCTGGCCAGCAGCGACGGGATCGGATCGGTCGGGCCCGCCGCGTCGTAGCCCGAGTACTCGATGACCGTCGGGCAGGGGCTCGAGGCGGAGCACGTCCCTCCATACGGGTAGCGCACCGTGGCGGCCAGTTGGATCCCGTCGCGCATGGTGATGTAGTTCAAGCCCTGGTGCATCGCCTGGCCCGTGTAGAGGGCTGACCGCGGCCCCGGGTTCCGGCCGGGGGCGAGAACGGGGAACGAGGGCGTCCTCTGCTTCGTGGTGTCGTCGATCCAGTAGTACCCCTGACCGGGGGTCAGGTTCCGGATGATGAGTGAACCGAGCGAGTCGGCCTTGCTCGGATTGGCGGGGTTGGTGACGGCGCTCTGACGCTGCACCAGGGTGATCTCGTCCCCGGGGCCGGCTCCGGTCAGCCAGGCCTCGTCGACCGAGCCGCCGGCGTGGAGCCCTGGGCCGACGGCGGTCCCGGCCCGCTTGGCACCGGCACCCGTTCCGGCAGCCCGGGCCGGTCGGGCGGCGGCGGCGGCGATCGGGCTGATGCCCAGGCACAGCGCCACCACGGCGAGCAGGGCAACCGGCACGGACATGCGCTGCACGTTGATTCGCATGAGCCCCCCAAAGGCCTGGGGCGAGAAGATCTCGCCACGGACACGAAGCACCTAGATCATGGCACCTAACCGTGGGTCCCACGAATGCGCCCCTCCTGTCGTCGACCGCGCCGTGGCGGATCCCGGTGCGAGACTTCGGCGATGGTCCTCGGGCACGCGGCTCGTCCGGCGAGACAGTGCGGCACCGGCCGATCGGCCCTCCCCGGCCTCGTGGCCGCGCTCCTCGGGGTCGCCACGCTGCTGAGCAGCTGCGGGGGAGCGCCTCGGACCGACGCCTCGGTGACCCGGACCACCGTCGATCCGGCCGTCCGCCTCGGTCCACCACCTTCGACCACGCCACAGCCTTCGACGACGACGCAGCCGCCGCTACCCGTCACCCCCGTGCAGTGGACCCCGTGCGGCGACCTGCAGTGCGGCACGGTGACCGTGCCGCTCGACTATCAGGAGCCCGACGGGCCCACCCTGCCGATCGCCGTCGCCCGGCATCCGGCCGAGATCCCCGCCGAACGGATCGGCTCGCTCGTGATCAATCCGGGCGGGCCCGGCAGCTCCGGTATCGACGACCTGGCCAACGAGCTGTCCGTCCTCTCCCCCGGACTGCTCGACCGGTTCGACATCGTCTCGTTCGACCCACGCGGGGTCGGCCGCAGCAGCCCGGTCGACTGCGCGGCCACCGGCGGGACGGGCACCGGGGGGACCGTCGCCGCCGGCCAGCTCATCGACCCGGTCCCGACCACCGCGGCCTCGCAACAGGCCCTGCTCCGCAACGACCAGCAGTACGCCGCCCAGTGCGAGCACGACAGCGGCAGCATCCTCCCCTACGTGGGCACCGTCGATGCCGCCCGGGACCTCGACCGGATCAGGGCCTCCCTCGGCGACGCCGGGCTGACCTTCATGGGCAACTCCTACGGCACACTCCTCGGCGCCACCTACGCCCAGCTCTTCCCGACCCACGTGCGGGCCATGGTGCTCGACAGCGCCATCGACCCGGCGCTGACCACCGTGCAGTACGCCACGGGGCAGGCGGACAGCCTCGAGTCGGAGCTCGGATCGTTCTTCGCCTGGTGCGCGGGGGACGCGGCGTGTCCGTGGCGTCCCACCGGAGACCCCACGACCGCCCTGCTGCAGCTCATCCAGCGGACCCGCACCCAGGCCCTGTCGGTGTCCGGTGGGAGCACGGCCGGACCCGGCGAGCTCTACGACGCGCTGCTCGCCGGGCTCGAGTCCCAGTCCTCGTGGCCGACCCTCGCCGACACGCTCGCCCAGGCGGACGGCGGGGACGGCACGTCGGCCGCCTCGATGTCGAGTCGGTACGAGACGGGCGGCTCGTCGAACGGTGCGGCGGCGGAACAGGCCATCGACTGCGTCGACCACCCGGTGGACCGGGATCCGTCGGTCTACCCGGCACTCGCCGCATCGTTGGGCCGGACAGCCCCGGTCTTCGGCCCGCTGCTGGCCTGGGGGCTGCTCGGGTGTGCCACGTGGTCCGCCCTGCCGACCCGGACACCGTCGGCGGCGACCGATCCCGGCGCACCGCCGATCCTCGTCGTCGGCACGACCGGCGACCCGGTCACGCCCTACGCGTGGTCGGTCGACCTGGCCCGGGAACTGTCCGGCGGGGCTCTGCTCACGTGGGACGGGAACAGCCATGTGGCCTACTTCTACAGCCCCTGCGTCCGCGCCACCGTCGAGTCGTACCTGCTGGACGGGACGGTGCCGCCCACCGGAGCGACCTGCACGGACTGACCTGCACGGGCTGAGGTGCCGTCACGATGCCCGCCCACGGCCCGCCCGTCCCACCCACTGGTCTAGGTTTCCCGACGGAGCGGTCGGCACGGTCAGGGGGTCTCGTCGATGGGAACACGGAGCGCCGGCGGCACGACCGCCCGGGCCGTCGCCGCCACCACCGGATGTCGGCGGAGGACCGTGCCACGGTGGAGCTGATCGACCTTCCCGACTTCGGCCCCGAGGAGTACGCACTGATCGTCGACGGTGAACCGGACCCGTTCGGCACCGAGCAACTCGGGATCGAGTGGCGGGGGAAGACCGCGCACGTCGGACTGGTGGAGGAGGGGCGCCTCGTCGCCTGCGCCGGCTGGGTCCCGGCCCGCGTCACCGCGGCGTCGGGCCAGGAGGTCGACGTCCTGGGGCTGGGCAGCGTCCTGGTCCGTCGGTCCTACCGGGGCAGCGGGGTGGGTCGCCGACTGGTGGGCGGGGCGATGGAGAAGATGCGCGACCCCGGCGTCCCGGTCGGGATGCTGTTCTGTCGCACCCGGCGGCTGGACTTCTACCGGCGGCTCGGGTGGACCCGGGCCACGGGCACCGTCACCGTCGACCAGCCCGACGGCGTCATCACCATGCCCCTGGCCACGTGCTGGGTCCCGCTGTCATCCGGCGCGGCATGGCCCGAGGCGGACGTCCATCTCGAGGGACTGCCCTTCTAGCGACCCCTGGCGCGTGCGTCGTCGACCAGCCACCGGGTCGACGGCGCGCCTCGCCGGGCCGGCGCTGCCCGCCCCGGACGTGACGGGCTTAGAGTTCTCCACGGCGTCGGCCATGCCTGCCGGACGGGCACGATCGGAAGCCGGGAACGAAGCGGAGAAGAGGCTGAGGAGAGCCGTATCGTGGGTCACGAGGAGACACTCCGTGCCGCCCAGCGACTGGAGGAGGACCAGCCCGACCTCGTCGCCCGCTCGACCGAGGAGCTGCGGGCGGCCGCCGACCACGACCACCGCGGTGGCGTCCCGCGGGGGCGGGCCTACGTCCGACGGATCCAGGAGCTGGTCATCGAGCGTCCCGAGCTCGGGATGGCCGTCGCCCGGGCCCTGGGCCTCGAGCACATCGCCCACGAGCTCCTGGAGGGGGTGTCGGTGGACGGCGTGCCCGGTATCGGGCCCGACGGTGCCGCCCTCGCCCCGACGCGTCAGCACCGGACCCGTCGCCGGGGAGCGGTGCTCCTCGCCGTCGCCGCGCTGGTGCTGCTCATCGAGGCGGTCACCGCCGACAGCGTGCCCTCCGTCGTGCTGTACGTCTGGACGGCCGTGGGACTGGTGCTGTTCGGCGTCGGCGGGGTGTTCGTCCTGGTCCAGGGGTGAACGGGGCCCGCTCGCCGGGAACCCGCCCACGCCCCCGGGCTAGCTTGTCGGCGTGGGTGGTCCGAGGCGATGAGGGGCCCCCACCGACGGGGCCGGCGCGCCGGTCGTGTGGCGAGCCCGCCGGCACGACTCGCCCAGGCCGACGACGCCCAGGTGGACGGGGACCTCCCGTACACGCCCGGAAGCGCCCGCGGGGCCCTGTCCCATCGGTCCTTCCGCTCGGTGTGGCTCGGGACCTTCGCCTCCAACATCGGCACGTGGATGCAGAACATCGCCCTCGGCGTGTTCGCCTACCAGCTCACCCACTCGGCCACCTATGTCGCCGTTCTGGGGTTCGCCCAGCTCGGCCCCCTCTTCCTCCTCTCGATCCTCGGCGGGGCGCTCGCCGACGTCGTGGACCGCAAGAAGCTGCTCATCGGCTGCCAGGTCGAGCAGCTGGTGTTCTCCCTCGCACTGGCCTGGGCCGCCTCGCGTCAGCATCCGTCGACCACCGTGGTCTTCCTGTGCGTCCTGGCCGTGGGCATCGGCAACGCTCTCAACGCCCCGGTGTTCTCGGCGGTCCTGCCGGTGCTCGTGCCGAAACGCGACATGCCCGGCGCCGTCTCCCTCCAGTCGGTGCAGCTGAACCTCTCGCGGGTGATCGGACCGGCCATCGGTGGCCTCCTGTTGCCGTTGATCGCCGCGTGGGGGATCTTCGCCCTCAACGCCGCCACCTACGGGTTCGCCATCTTCGTCATCGCCAGGGCCCGGCTGCCCCGCGTGCGCCGGGACGGGGTCGACCGGGCCGACTCCGGTGTCCACCGCCTGCTCGGTGGACTGGCCGTCGCCCGCCGGGACCCCCTGGTGCGGTACTGCCTGGTCACCATCTTCACCCTGTCGTTCTTCTGCCTCTCCTTCATCGGTCTCATGCCGGTGCTCGCCGCCCGTGACCTGCACATCAACCCGGCCGGCGCCCTCTACGGCGGGCTGTACGCGCTGTTCGGGCTCGGGGCGGCGCTCGGGGCGGTGTCGGTCGGCACGGTCTTCGTCGGGGTCCGGCGGACGGTGCTCATCCGGCTCGGCCTGGTCACGTTCGCCCTCTTCCTCGCCGCGTTCGGTCTGATCCGCCAGATCGGGGTGGCCTACCCCGTCGTCGTCCTCCTCGGCATGGCCTACTTCGTGACCGTCACCTCGCTGTCCACCGCCCTCCAGGCCCACATCGCCGACGAGGTGCGGGGACGGGTGATGGCGCTGTGGATCATGGGGTTCGGCGGGACGGTCCCCCTCGGACTGCTGGTCGGCGGGGCGATCGCCTCGGCCACCTCCGTGGCCGCCGTCGTGGTGGGTGGTGCGGTGGCGGCGCTGGTCATCGGCATCGTGGCCTGGTTGCGGGCACCGGACGCCGACGAGGGCGCCGTGGCCGCGCCGTGAGCGCGCCCCGGACACCGGCGTGGTGGCGCCGGGCGTCAGTCCGGAGGGCTCCCGGGCACGCCCACCGTGGCCGTGTCGGTGCCCGAGCGCAGGACCCGTCCGGGGAGCGCGCCGGTCAGGTGGCCACCCTCGGCGACCGCGGTCCCGTTGACCAGCACGTGTTCGACGCCGGTCGAGCCGGCGAACAGGCGGGGGGCGCCGGCGGGGAGGTCGTGACGGGTCTGCAGGGGCTCGGGAGCGATCCGGGCCGGGTCGAAGACCACGAGGTCGGCCCACCAGCCCTCGGCCAACCGGCCCCGGTCGACCAGCCCGTAGAGGCGGGCCGGCACGTCGGTGAGCAGGCGGACGGCCTCCTCCACCGAGAGCAGCTGCCGCCGGCGCACACCGTCGCCGAGCAGGGACGTCGAGTACACCGCACCGCACATCGTGTCGAGGTGGGCCCCGGCATCCGATCCACCGACCACCGCCCTCGGATCCCGCCACACCTCGGCCCGGGCCCGCCAGTCGGCGTCGGACTCGGGGATCGGGACGGCGAAGCCGGTGCGCAACCGGTCGGCCACCACGATCTCGCAGAGCGCGTCCCACGGGGTGAGCCCCCGTTCGGCGGCGACGGCGTCGACACGGCACCCGAGGGCCCCCCGGTTCTCGGCGGCGAAGGTCTCCTCGACCACCAGCTGGCCCCAGTTGGCCAGATAACGGAGGATGCCCGCCTCGTCGGACTGCGCACGTGCGTCCATCTCGCGCCGCACCTCGGGGTCGCGCAGCGCGGCGATGCGCTCGTCGACCGACGTGGCGAAGAACTGGCGCCAGCCGGGCAGCCCGTCGAGGATGGCGCCCTGCTCGAAGGACAGCCGCAGCGCCATGGTGTGGGGGAGCGTGAGGGCCACCACCCGGCCGCCCGCCTGTGCCGCCGCCGACGACGCCTCCAGCTGATGGGCGGTCCCGTCGGGATTGGAGGCGGACACCCCGAGCACGTTCCAGTTGACGGGGCGGCCGGCCAGCAGCGAGATCCGGCACATGAGCTCCACCTCGCCGTCGTCGAACCCGTTGAGGCACCCCGGCAGGATCAACTCGACCGTCGTGCCCGGATGGGAGGAGACCGCCGCGGCCAGCCGCTCGAGCTCGCCGATGCCGGCCGACCGTGACGGGACGGGCTGGCCGTCGCCATCGTTGTGCGTGGGGGCCCTCGAGGTGGAGAACCCCATCGCCCCCTCGGAGAGGGCCGCGTGCAGCTCGGACTCGAGGCGCACCAGCTGCGCTTCCGTCGCCTCGGTGCCGACGGCCCCGTCCCCCATCACCAGTCGGCGGAGGGTGGAGTGGCCGACCAGGAATCCGGCGTTGACCCCCACGGCCCCGTCCAGACGGGCCAGCCACTCGCCGAACGACCGCCACGACCAGTCGAGCCCGGCCTGGAGTGCGGCCAGCGGCATGCCCTCCACCCGGGCCAACATCCGGGTCAGGTAGTCGGCGTGCTCCGGTGCCGTCGGGGCCAGCGAGAACCCGCAGTTGCCGCCGAACACGGTGGTGACCCCGTGGAGGGGCGACGGGCTGGCGCTCGGGTCCCAGAACAATTGGGCGTCGTAGTGGGTGTGGAGGTCGACGAACCCGGGGGCGACGATCAGCCCGTCTGCGTCGACCGTCCTGGTGGCGCTGTCGGTGACCTCGCCGACGGCGACGATGCGGCCGTCGTCGACGCCCACGTCCCCACGCCGGGCCGGACGCCCCGTGCCGTCGACGACCGTCCCGCCCCGGATCACCAGGTCGATCACAGCAGGCCCCGCCGATGGACCCGGGGCCGGGTGAAGGCCGCCATCCCCTCCACCCCCAGCTCCAGGCCGAGGCCCGAGTCGCCCCACCCCCCCATCGGGGCCAGGTGGTCCATGGCGCCCATGCCGTGGGCATTGGCCCACACCGTCCCGGCCGACAACCGCCGGCCCACCGAGTCGGCCAGATCGGGGTCGTGGCTCCACACGGAGGCGCACAGCCCGAACGCCGTGTCGTTGGCCGAGGTCACCGCCTGGTCGAGATCGTCGTAGGGGAGCAGGGGGAGCACCGGGGCGAACTGCTCCTCGCGCACGAGTGCCGTGGCCGGGTCGGGCGCCACGACCAGGGCGGGTGAAACCACCCAGCCCCAGCCGGGGTGGGCGGTCGTCGCCGGTCGGACCACTTCGAGGGCGCCGACGGCCGCCTCGGCGACCATGGCCTCGGCCCGGTCGCGGGCACCTTCGGTGTGGACCGGCCCCATCGTGACCTCGGGCTCGAGGCCGTCGCCCACGACGGAGGTGGCCAGCACGGCGACCAGGGCGTCCCGCCAGGCGGCCATCCGCCGGGCTGGGAGGTACAGGCGCTTGACGGCCATGCACACCTGTCCGGACGTCGTGAACGCGGCATCGAGGAGCCGGCGGGCCACGTCCTCGGACGGCTCGACGTCCGGGGCCACGATCGCCGGGTCGTTCCCGCCGAGCTCCAGGACGGCCGGACGGAGGTGAGGGGCGCAGGCGGCGAGGACCGAGCGCCCGGCGGTGACCCCTCCGGTGAACGAGACCATGTCGACACCGGGATGGGCCACCAGGGCGGCACCCAGCTCCCGGTCCGGTCCGTTGAGCGCGTTGAGCACCCCGGGAGGGAGCCCCTCGGCGAAGGCCCCGGCCAGTCCCAGCACGGCGCCCGGGCAGGTGGGAGGGGCCTTCACCACCACCGTGTTGCCGGCGAGCAGCGCCGGGAGGATCTTGTTGCCCATGACCGCGGCCGGCCAGTTGAACGGCAGGATCGCCGCCACCACGCCGTGGGGGACCCGCTCGATCTCCGACGTCCCCACTCTCCGGGTGGCCGTCGCCTCGGCCACCAGGGGGGCGAGGGCCGTCACCATCCCCGTCGTGGTGGCCACGTCGAACAGCGACTCGACGAGCACCTTGCCGTGCTCCCGGGTCAGCAGGGCGGCGACCGCCTCGAAGTCCAGCACCTCCTCGGCCCGCCGGCAGGCCCGTTCGAGGTGGGCCAGCCGGCCGTCGAGGCCGAGGGAGTCCCACGCCGCCTGGGCCCCGGTCGCCGCGTCGACCGCGTCCCGGAGCTGATCGGAGGACGCGGCCGGGGCCTCCAGGACCACCTCGTCGGGCCGGGCCGGATTGAGGACGGGATAGCTCCCGCCCGCCCCGGGCACGAGCTCCCCTCCGATGACCAGGGGCACCGTCGTCGTCAAGGTCCTCGTCGCGCCCATCACCCTCCCCGCGCCCCCGCTGCTCCGGCGTCCACGACGCTACTCTCGACTGGCGTGGCCAGCACCCTCCTCCCCGACCCCGCACCCCGGAGGATCTTCGACCCGCTGATCTCCGTCGACGACCACCTCATCGAGCCCCCGGAGCTCTTCGAGGGCCGGATGCCCGACCGACTCCGGGCGGGTGCCCCCCGCATCCACGAGGACGCGGCGGGCAACCAGTTCTGGCGCTTCGAGGGACGCGACTACCCCAACATCGGTCTCAACGCGGTCGTGGGCCGGCCCCGCGAGGAGTGGAGCATGGAGCCGGCGCGCTTCGAGGAGATGCGGCCCGGCTGCTACGACATCGAGGCCCGCATCGCCGACATGGACCTCGCCGGCATCTGGGCCTCCCTCTGCTTCCCCTCACTCGTCGCCGGGTTCTGCGGTTCGGTGTTCTCCGGCGCACAGGACAAGGCCCTCGGGCTGGCCTGCACGCGTGCGTGGAACCGGTGGCACCGCGAGGTCTGGGCCGCCGCCCATCCCGAGCGGATCATCCCCCTGCAGATCCCCTGGCTCGACGACGTGGCCGTGGCGGCCGACGAGATCCGGTCCAACGCCTCGCTGGGCTTCAAGGCGGTGAGCTTCCCGGAGTTCCCCGCCCAACTCGGCTACCCGTCGATCTTCACCGACCACTGGGACCCGCTGCTCGCCGCCTGCGAGGAGACCGGCACCGTGGTCTGCCTGCACACCGGCGCGTCGGCGTGGGCCCCCCTGCCGTCGCCCGACCCCCCCTTCGAGCTGCTCCCCACGGTGTTCCCGGTCAATGCGCTCCTCGCCGCCGGCGAGTGGGTGTGGTCGGGCGTCCCGCTCCGCTTCCCCCGACTGGACGTGGCCTTTTCCGAGGGCGGCATCGGCTGGGTGCCGATGCTCATGGACCGCATCGACTACGTCCTCGACCACTCGGCCTCGGGCACCGAGAGTGCCCGCTGGCAGTCCGATCTGCGCCCGAGCGAGGTGCTCCGCCGCAACTTCTGGTTCTGCACCATCGACGACCCCTCGGTGACGCCGCTCCTCGACCGGATCGGGCTCGACCACGTGATGGTCGAGAGCGACTACCCGCACGCCGACTCGACCTGGCCGGACACCCAGGCGGTGGTGCATTCGGCCTTCGGCCACCTGCCGGCCGACCGACGCCGCAAGATCGCCGGCGGCAATGCGGCCGGGCTGTTCCGCCATCCGCTGCCCGCCGAGGACGAGTGGCGTGAGGCCGCCGGGAGAGCCTGAGGCCGGCGATCCCCCGGGGAACGTCAGTCGTCGAGTGCCCGGCGCTCGGTGGCCGCCGCCGACAGGAGGACGTTCCGGGCCACGAACGAGGGCTCGGAGCCGGCCCGCACCTCGAGCAGCTCCGCCTTGCGGCGCCTCGCCTCCGCCGCCCTCGGCCCGCCGTCGGCGATCACCAGGTCCACGAGGTGCAGGGCCAGCTGCACGGCGGCGGCGTCCGGTGACGAGCCGAGGGCGTCGGCCCGTTCGAGGATGGCGTCGGCCCCGCCGGCCAGTCCCACCACCTCGGACGCGACCTCGGCCGAGGTCGACGGGAACAGCATCGTCGGGTTGCCGTCGTACCAGCCCTTGTAGCGCCGGAGGATGTCACGGACGGCGAAGTTCGTGCAGCCGTAGAGCGGCCGCAGGTAGCGGCTCCCGTCGAGATCGGGCGGGAGCCGGACCTCGTGGAGGATCTGCTCACCCCACTGCCCGTCGTTCAGTCGTCGCACCACCTCGGCGTCCAACCACCGGCAGGCGCGGGCCGTGGTCACCAGCATGTCGGTGGCGTCGGCGGTGAACACGCCCCCGTGTCCGCTGATCACCGCCGTCGGCCCGACCTCGGCCATCTCCTCCAGCACCCCGGCCCACTCGACGACGTACCGCTGCACCCGGAAGGGCGTGCCGGCATTCGGGATCGACGACACGATGAAGTCACCGCCCACGATCACCCGCGGTTCCGGCATCCAGACCCAGGTGTGGTCATCGGTCTCGCCGAGGCCGTGCCGGCACTCGAGCGTGATCCCCCCGAGGTCGAGGGAGAGCGAGTCCTCGTAGCTGAGGGTCGGTGGGTAGTAGCGGGCGTGACGGACGACGTCGCCCCCCCTCTCCCCCCAGCTGGCGAACTGCATGTCGTAGGTGATCGCCAGGTGTCCCGCCGTCCGCTCGTATCGCTCGAACCGCCGCACGACGTTCCGGTGCCCGACGATCACGGGCTCGTCGTCGCCCCGGAGGCGCGCCTCGTCCATGAGTGCGGGGGTGCCGAAGGCATGGTCGTAGTGGCCGTGCGTGTACACGACGTAGCGGACCGGTGCGTCGGTGATCCGGCGGACGGCCTCGACGACCCTCGGCCCGTTGACGAACAGCCCCGGGTCGACGACGGCCACGCCCCCGGTGCCCACCACGATCGTCGTGTTGCCGAACCCGGGGAGGAGCCACACCCCCGGGGCGACTTCGTCGAGGTCGCCGGCGGGGAAGAACGGCGGGGTGGCGTCGTCGCTCACCGCCGGGTCGGACGTGGCAGTGTGATCGGACGCAGCTCGGTCGGGCACGGCGACGATGCTAACCACGCCCACCGGGGCGGGCACGGCCGGGATCCCCGGCTCCGCTCCACCGCCCACCTCGTTCGCCCCGCCGCCCGCCTGAAGGCCCCGGGACCGGCGGTCGACGGTGGCCTATCGTGGCCGCCATGTCCACCACGGTGATGATCACAGGGGCCGGATCCGGCTTCGGCAGACTGGCCGGGCTGGCCCTGGCCGCACGCGGCCACCAGGTGATCGCCACCACCGAGACCGACGGTCAGGCGGACGCGCTGCGGGCCGAGGCGCCGCAGCTGACCGTGGAGCGGCTCGACATCACCGGTGACGACGTCGACAAGGTCCGGGGGTGGGACATCGACGTCCTGGTCAACAACGCCGGCGTCGGTGAGACCGGGCCCATGGCCGACGTCCCCCTCGAGCGGGTCCGACACCTCTTCGAGGTCAATGTGTTCGGCACCCTGGCCGTCACCCAGCGGGTGCTGCCGGGGATGGTGGCCAGGGGCAGCGGCCGGGTCATCATCATGTCGTCGATCGCCGGCGTGCTCTCGGCGCCGACCTTCGGCCCGTACTCGATGACCAAGCACGCACTCGAGGCCATGGGCAAGGCGATGCGGGGCGAGCTCGCCCCCCTGGGCATCGACGTGACCCTGTTGAACCCCGGGCCGTACCAGACGGGATTCAACGACCGGATGGCCGACTCGATGTGGGAGTGGTTCGGCGACGCCTCCCTCAACGCGTCGGCGAGCGATCTGTTCCGGGCCGTCGGCCAGATGGTGACCGGTGGGCAGATGGACCCCGCCGAGGTGGCGCAGAAGATCGTCGAGCTCACCGAGGCGGAGTCGACCGCCGAGCACAACTTCGTGCCGCCGGAGATCGAGGCCCTCGTCAGCGGGGCCGGCTGATGCCCGGCCGGCGGCCCGTGGGTCGGGGACCGACCTCGGGGATCGCCGCCGTCCTCGTCGGACTGGCGGCGGCGGCCGCGCTCGCCTCGGCCTGCGGCTCCGACACCGGCGCTCAGGCGGCCACGACGGCTTCGACCCCGGCCTACGGGGAGACGGGACCCGACACGGTGGGCGTGACCACCCTCGACCTCGGGTCCGCCGGTCCCAAGTTCGGCGAACGGCTGGCCACCGTGTTCTATCCCGCCGGCCTCACCCGGTCCCAAGCCCGCTCCGTGCCGAAATTCAGCTACACCGAGGCCCAGACCCTGCCGGCCGGGTACGCCGCCGTCCTGCCCGCCAGGTACGACACCACGACGACGATCGACGCCTACGGCGGAGTGGCCGGGTCCAAGGCCGGACCGTTCCCCATCGTGCTGTTCAGCCACGGCTACGGCGGCGAACGTCTCTACTACTCGAACCTCCTCGCCGGCATCGCGTCCTGGGGCTACGTGGTGGTGAGCGCCGACTACCTCGAACGCGGCCTGGCCGCCCAGGTCCTGGGCACGACGACGACTCCGACCCCGGCACTCGACAGCTCGATCATGATGACCTCGCTCGCCGCCGTGGAGCAGGCGTCGTCGGACCCGTCCACGGTGCTCCACGGCACCGCCGATCCGAGCCGGGTCGCGGCAGTGGGCCACTCGGCGGGCGGCCAGACCGCCTTCGACGCCCTGGACTCACCCAAGGTCGACACCGCCATCGGCTGGGCGCCCGAGGGGCCGGCGGGGTCACCTTCGCACAAGCCGGTCATGATCATCCGCGCCACCGGCGACAGCGTCATCCCCACCGCCCAGATCGATCGCGAGTACAAGGCGTTCCCGGGACCGCGGGCGCTCGTCCAGGTCGGGGGTGAGGGGCACAACACCTACACCGACATCTGCGTGGGCATCCGGAGCGGCGGGGGCCTCATCGGCTATGCCGTCGCCAACCACCTGATCAAGCCCCAGCTGGCCGAGCTCGGTATCAACGGGTGCCAGAAGAGCGACCCGGCCCCCCAGCGCTTCTGGCCCATCGTCCAGTACTACACCGTGTTCCAGCTGAAGGCCCGGCTCGGCCATGGCCCGACCACCGTGCCGGAGCCCTCGCCGGGGGCCTTCCCGGGCCTGCAGGTGAGGGTCGCCCAACAGGGGTGACCCGGCCGTCCGGGGTCAGGGGACCGGCTCCCCCATCCGCTGGCCCGTCAGGTGCCGGGGGGCGCCGACGCCCGGGCCAGGGCGGTCGGTGCCTGGCGAAGGATCAGTGCCTCCCGAAGAAGTCGACCAGGACCTCGGCGACCGGGCCGGGATGGGTGACGAATCCCAGGTGGCTGGCGCCGGCGATCTCTGCGTACTCGGCTGCCGGTATGGCCGCCGCGGCCTCCCGGGCCCGGCGGGGGGGCGAATCGATGTCGTACTCGAACGCCAGGACCAGACAGGGGACGGTGATCGTCGGCCACCCGGTCGTGCGCGCCGGATCGGTCGACCAGGCCAGTGCCGCCTCGAATTGGCCGAGGCGGCCGGGGTTGGGCCAGACGTCGAGGTCACCGATGAGCTCGAGCCATCCGTCGACCACGTCGTCGTCCTGGAGGTCGTGGTAGGGCAGGTACCTGATCGTCTCGAGCGCGTAGAACAACCTCGGGAGGTCGGCTCCGGATGCCGCCAGGTCACGCTCGACCAGGGTGATGGCCTTCTCCCACGAGGTCGGGCGATTGGCACTCCCCAGCAGGGCGGCGGCGTGCACCCGCTCCGGGTGCTCGATCGCCAGGGTCTCGGCGATCCATCCGCCGAGCGAGTGCCCGGCCACCCGCACGGGACCGTGCACGCCCAGATGGTCGAGGAGGCCGAGTGCGTCGTCGGCCATCTGGGCGACGGAGTACGGGGCCGGTGGCAGCGAGCTGGGTGGGACGCCCCGGTTGTCGAAGAGGATGACGCGGTACCCGGCGGCCGCCAGCGCGGGAGCGAGCCCCACGGCGAACGCCGCCGCCGGCTGACCGCAGCCGGCGACCAGCAGCAGCGGCTCTCCTTCGCCGAGGACCTCGTAGGCCAACGTGACATCGTCGAGTTCGACCTCGGGCACCGTTCCTCCTCTGTCGCCGTCCTCTGTCGGCCGTCCTCGGTCGGCTCTCCTCGGTCGGCCGTCTGCCGCCGGTCGAGCCGTCACACAATCCTCACACTTTCGGCATCGTTCCCTAAGCAATGGCGGTGATCATCGGGATGAGCATCTCATCGTCAACGACAAGGAGTCCCCAATGTCCGTGAAGAAGATCATCGCCCCCGTGACCATCGCCGGAGCCCTCCTGGTGGGAGGCATCGCCTCCACCGGCACCGCCTTCGCCGCCACCCCGGCCACGGCCGGGACCGCGGCGTCCGCCGCCAAGAGCGCCCATCCACTGGCCGCCTGGCTGCATGCCCACCGGCGGGCCATCGTGAAGGCCGGCGTCACCACCAGCGCCAAGACCATCGGCATCTCCTCGAAGGACCTGGTGTCCGAACTGCGCTCGGGCAAGTCCATCGCCCAGGTGGCCACCGAGCACGGGGTGAGTCCCACCACCGTGGTCAACGCCCTCGTGGGCGCAGCGGACGCCAAGGTCAACGCCGAGGTGGCGAGCCACAACCTGACCGCGGCCCAGGGCAGCAAGATCGAGGCCGCTCTGCCGGCCGCCATCACCAAGGCCGTGAACAAGGTTCGCTGACGTCCGGCACCCGTCCGGCACCCGGCCCGGATGGTCAGCCCGCACTCACTGCGGGCCGGCCGTCCGGGCCGCTGTCGCGATGCACCGGTTGAGCCCCTGCGGCAGCGGCCGTCCCCCCGGCACCTCCCCCAGATCCGGTGCCTGTGACCGGCACTCGGTGAACGCCGTGGCCTGGGCGCCGGCGTCGTAGGCCCCGCGCAGGGCGCCGGCCCCCAGGTCCCAGACCCAGGCCCGGTGGGAGACGCTCGGGAGCAGGCCCGTCGCCGCCGTGAACACCGCGGCCGCCTCGATCGGCACCGAGCCCGTGTCGGCCACGACGATGTAGCTGGTCCCCCAGCTCCGGACCGACGACCGCAACGCACCGAGTTGCTGTGGCGTGAGCGGGAAGCTCCCCGCCGACGAGGCCGGCGCCAACGTCAGCTCGTCCAAGGTCCACGTGGCCGATCCCGGCGGGCCGACGGCGATCGCCCCCCGGCCGGCCGAGGGGACCTTGACGTAGCCGCCGGCGAGTCGGAAGCGCATCCCGTCGACGGACTGCCAGACCATCGGCTGCGAGGTCGCCGAGCCCGATGCCGGGAAGGGGTAGCTGGTGACGACCGACCCTTCCGGCACCCGGAGGGCGGCCGTCGAGTACCACGCCGGGACCCGCACCGGCTGCACGCTCAACGGGGCCTGGTAGAGGGCCCAGACCGGCAGCACCAACAGGGCGACGACAGAGGCGACGGCCACGCCCCGCCCGCCCGACGGCAACCGGTGCCAGGCCGGGGACCGGTGGAGGGTGTCGAGGCCGAAGGCGACGACGATGGCCACGGCCAGGTCGGTGAAGGCGGAGAAGTGGATGGCGTTGATGTCGTCGACGATCGCACGGTTGGTGAACCAGCCCCAGGGCAGCCATCGGCTCACCACGAGGTGGTCGGGGCTCAGGAACAAGATGCCGCCCCACGAGAGCACGGTGGTCGCCACGGCCACGATGGCCATCACCCACATGGTCCGCCTTCGCCAGGCGATCACCACCGACGCCCCGGCGAGGGTGATGACCCCGAAGCCGAGGAACTGCAGCTGCGGGCCCTGGAGTGCCCCGGGGAACAGGGGGCTCTTGGCGGGCCCGGCGCTCCAGAGCTCCCACGCCTGGGCGACGAAGATGTCGTGCAGCGACGACCACACCGACCCCTTGATGTGCTGGGGCCCGGCGACGGTGTACCAGACCGGCCCGGCGAGGAGCACGAAGGCGACGGCGGCACCGACGCCGAAGGCACGCAGGGCGAACGGGGAGGCCCGCAGGGCCCGGCGCGGGGAGAGGGCGGCGGCGGCGGCCACGCCCCCGGCGGCGACCAGCGCCGTGATGGTCAGGATCTCCGCCGAGATGAGGAACTGGGCGAAGAGGAGACCCCCCAACGCCACGCCGCACCAGGTCGGGGAGCGCCGCTGGCGGACCAGGATCTCGTGGAGGACCACGAGGATCAGCGGGGGGACGACGAGCAGCCCGGTGGACACGTGCCCCTGGGCCACGCTCTCGACGACGAAGGGTGAGTATCCGAACAGGAAGCCCGCTGCCCAGCAGGCCGGCCCCCAGGAGACGAGGCGCCGGCACGCCACCCAGCATCCCCAGGCGCTGAGGCCGGGCGTCAGGGTGAGCGCCAGGGTGGTCGACACCAACGGCCCGAACAGCCAGGTGATCGGGCTGAGCGTCAGGCCGACCAGCGGGGCGCTGGTGTTGTTGAGAAGGTTCACCCCGTGACCGGGCCACAACCAGGTCGTCGAGAACGGGCTGAGCCCGTGGGAGAGCGCGTAGGCCGGCCAGGCCACGAACCACACCTGCTGGCCGGGGTCGAGGCACGAGCACCGGACCGTGGACGCCGCGCCACCGCTCCAGGCGTTCCACCACAGGAACACCGCAGGGAGCGTGAAGAGGGCGAGGGCGCCGAGGTGCACCCCGACCCGGTGGAACCGGCTCCGCCGGCGCGGCCCGGCCCCGGCCGGCTCGGCCAGTGGCTGTTCGACCACGAACGGGCCCGTCAGCGCGACGCGGTCGACAGTCTCAGTGCTGATCACCCCAGCAGATCACCTTTCTCACACGGCCGTCCTGCGGTGCTCCCACTTATGCCACATCCAGCTGCGGACAACCACACCGAATCGGTGACGAACAGGTGACAGGTCGCCGACGGTCGCCGGTCGTCACGGGGCGTCGGCCCGAACGCCCAGTTCACGGTCGGGCACATCGAACCGGGGCGGGGCCGGGTATACCGGGGGCATGACCGAAGCCATCGTCCAACTGGGAGGTCGACCGGTGCACCGGATGGGGTTCGGGGCCATGCAGCTGCCCGGCCCCGGCGTCTTCGGGCCCCCGAAGGACCGCGACGGGGCCCTGGCCGTCCTCCGGAGGGCGGTCGACGCCGGGGTGAACCACATCGACACCGCGCAGTTCTACGGGCCGGACGTCGCCAACGAGCTCATCCGCGAGGCCCTCTCGCCGTACCCGGACGACCTCGTCCTCGTGTCCAAGGTCGGAGCGGCCCGCGATGGACAGGGGCAGTGGCTGCCGGCCCAACGGCCCGAGGAGCTGCGGGCCGGCGTGGAGGCGAACCTCGCCTCGCTGGACATCGACCAGTTGCCGGTGGTCAACCTCCGGCTGCACCACGAGTCGGACGTGCCGTTCGGGGAGCAGGTGGGCCTCATGATCGCGCTCCGCGACGAGGGGCTCATCGGGGGCGTCGGACTGAGCAACGTCGACTCCGACCACTACCGGGAGGCCCGGTCGAGGACCGAGGTGGCCTGCGTGCAGAATCCCTACAGCGTGGCCGACCGGTCGGGTCAGGACCTGTTCGATGCGTGCCGCTCCGACGGCGTGCCCTTCGTGCCGTTCTTCCCCCTCGGATCGGCCTTCAACCCCGAGAACCCGGTCCTGGGCTCTCCAGCCGTCCAGGAGACGGCACGACGGCTCGGTGCCACGGCGGCACAGGTGGCGTTGGCTTGGTTGCTGCGCCAGGCCCCCACGGTGCTGCTCATCCCCGGCACGTCGTCGCTCGAGCACCTGGAGGAGAACCTGGGGGCGGTCGGCGTGGCCCTCGACGACGCCGCCGACGAAGCCCTGGCCTGACCTCCGTCCCGCGGGAGCCACCGGTGACGGCTGCCGCACCGACCCTCACCGACGACCGCAGGGACGGTGCCCCGGCCACCTGGTGACCTTTGGCCCTGGCCGGTGCGCACCCGCCGTGGTGGGCTGGACCGGTGAGCATGCTGACCCGACCCGAGGAGGCGGTGCCCGGACACCGGGATCGACACCGGCGGCTGGCCCTGGCCGTCGTGTGTCTGGCGGCGCTGATCATCAACGTCGACAACACCATCCTCAACGTGGCCCTCCCGACCCTCGTCCGGGACCTGCATGCCACGTCGAGCCAGCTCCAGTGGATCGTCGACGCCTATGCCATGGTGTTCGCCGGCCTGCTCCTGGTCGGAGGGACGCTGGCCGACCGGTACGGCCGCCAGCGGTTCTTCCTCATCGGGCTCACCGTGTTCGCACTGGGGTCGATCGGCGCCGCCCTCTCCGGATCGGTGGCGATGCTCACGGCGTTCCGGGCCCTCATGGGTGCCGGTGCCGCGCTCACCATCCCGGCGTCGCTGGCCATCATCAACGACATCTTCCGTGATCCGGGCGAGCGCGCCCGCGCCATCGGCGTCTGGGCCGGCACGATCGGGCTCGGCATCGCCATCGGGCCCATCGCCGGCGGGCTCCTGCTGTCCAGGTTCTGGTGGGGGTCGATCTTCTTCGTCAACGTCCCGATCGCCTGCCTCGGCTTCCTCGGGGCGGCGCTCGTGGTCCCCGACTCGAAGAACCCGCACGCCCAGCGCCCCGATCCCGTCGGGGCCGCCTTGTCGATCGCCGGCCTCGGACTGCTGCTGTGGGCGATCATCGAGGGGCCGACCCGGGGGTGGGGCTCGGCGACGGTGGTGGCCGCCGGCCTGGCCAGCCTGGCCGTGCTGGGCGGCTTCGTCGCCTGGGAGTCCCACTGCACGCATCCCATGCTCAAGCTCGGGTTCTTCCGCGATCGCCGGTTCTCGGTCGCCCTCGCCGCCGAGAGCCTGGCCGTGTTCGGGCTGATGGGGGCGCTGTTCCTCTCGACCCAGCTGCTCCAGTTCGACCTCGGGTTCTCCCCCCTCCAGGCCGGTCTCCGGATCCTCCCGATCGCCGTCATGGTTGTCACCGGCGCCGCGGTGTCCCCCGTGGCCGCCCGCCTGGTGGGCGGCAAGCTCACGGTGGCCGCCGGTCTCCTGTCGATCGCCGCCGGCCTGTGGCAGGTCTCGGCGTCCTTGCGGTTCGACACGACCTACGGCGACACCGTCCTGGGCCTGGTCCTGATCGGCCTCGGGGCCGGACTCATGCTGCCGACGGCCACGAACTCGGTCATCGGGTCGGTCCCGCAAGGCGACTCCGGGATGGGCTCGGCCACCAATACCGTGGCACTCCAGGTCGGCGGGGCGTTGGGCGTCGCGGTCATCGGCAGCGTCATGCTGACCCGCTACCAGAGCCACCTGGCGGTGGCGTTGGTCGGTCGGCACGTGCCTCCGCCGGTCGCCCGGACCATCCTCGGGTCGCTGGGTGCCGCCCTGGCGGTCGCCGCACGCGTCGGAGGATCGACCGGCGTCGAGCTGGCCCGCGCCGCGCGCACCGCGTTCATGAGCGGCAGCCAGGTGGCCTTCGCCGTCGGCGCCGTCGTCGCCCTCGCCGCCACGGTCCTCGTGCTGGTGGCGCTGCCCTCGCAGGCTGCTCTCGAGACACCGTCCTCCGACGAGGCGAGTCAGTAGTCCACCTCCGGCGACGGGGCCTCGGATCGTAGGCGCACCGCCGCCTCCGGCCCGGCGCCGACCGCATCGAGGCCCAGCAGCGCCGCGCCGAGGACCGGCGGTGCCCCGAGCCGGCGGAACAGTGCACGGGGTTCGACGGTGCGGATGCCCTCTTCGACCTGTTCGACGAAGCCCCGGTTCCCGCTGTCGAACAGTCCGCCTCCGAGCACGACCTCGACCTCCCGGCCGGCCACGCCCAGGCGGGTGACGGTCGCCCGGACCAGGGCGACCACCTCGTCCGCCAGGACTCCGACCGCCCCGGTCGCCTCGCCGTCGCCGTCGGCCGCGGCGGCCAGGCAGATCGGGGCCAGCTCGAGGAGCCTGCCGTAGGCCAGCCCTCCGGTATAGACCGCGCTCAGGACGGCCTCGGGATCGGGAAGGCCGAAGTGGGCGGGCACCAGCTCGGCGAGGACCGTGGGGCCGCCCCTGCCGTCGCGTGACCGCAGGGCCAGGCCGAGGGTCCGGACCCCGAGCCACGATCCCCCGGCGGCGACGTCCCCGGACAGCTCACCGAGGGAGGGGAAGCGCTCGACGGCGCCGTCCGGTCCGAGCCCGACGCAGTTGATGCCGGAACCGCACACCACACCGACGCCCCACCCCGATCGCACGCCGGCCCGCAGGACGGCGAGTGAGTCGTTGCGCACCAGGTCCTGCTCGCTCCACTGTCGTGCCCCGATGGCCCGGCCCAACCGTTCCTCGTCGACGGGCAGGTCGACGCCGGCCAGGCAGTACACCCCGATGTCGATGGTCCCTTCCTTCTGGTCGGCGTGGCTGTCGGCGTCGGCCAGCGCTGCCCCGATGGTGGACCCGAGGGTCTCGATGGCGACGTCGAGCCCGGAGAACTGGTGATTGCACCCACCGCCCCGTGCCGTCCCGAGGATCGAGCCGTCGACGGCGACGACCCAGACGTCCGTCTTCGACGCACCGCCGTCGACCGCCAGGATCCGGGCGCCCGGAGGCGCCGAGCCGCTCACCGCCCTCCCCGACACCCACGCATGGGCCGATGTTACGTTCCAGGGGTGGGGACAAAGGTGGCTGTCATCGGTGGCGGGAGTACGTACACCCCCGAGCTCGTCGACAGCCTGTGCGCCCACGAGGACCGGCTGGTGGTCGACGAACTGGTCCTGCTCGATCCCGACGCGGACCGGCTGGAGGCCGTCGGAGGACTGGCCGGTCGCATCCTGCGTCGGCACGGGTGGGCCGGAAGCCTGGTCACGACGGACGACCGGCGCCGGGCCGTCGACGGGGCCGACTTCGTGGTCGTCCAGCTGAGGGTCGGCGGCCAGGCGGCCCGCCACACCGACGAGACCCTGCCGGTGGGGCTCGGCTGCCTCGGCCAGGAGACGACGGGTCCCGGAGGGCTCGCCAAGGCCCTGCGCACCGTCCCACTCGTCATCGACATCGCCGAGGACACCGCCCGCTACGGGGCACCGGGGGCCTGGGTGGTCGACTTCACCAACCCCGTGGGCATCGTGACCCAGGCCCTGGTCGACGAGGGACACCGGGCGGTCGGGCTGTGCAACGTGGCCATCCACGTCCAGCGTCGCATCGGCCACTACCTCGGGGTGGACCCCGACACCGTCGAGATCGAGCACGTGGGGCTCAACCACCTCACCTGGGTGCGATCGGCGCTCGTCGACGGCGTCGACCGGCTGCCCGAGCTGCTCGACCGGTTCGGCCCCGAGCTCGAGCTCGAGAGCGGCGTGCCCGTCGGGCTCCTCCGGCTGCTCGGGGCGCTGCCCTCGTACTACCTCCACTACTACTACTGCCTCGACGAGAACCTCGCCGAGCAGTCGAAGCCGGGATGGCGCTCACGGGCCGAGGTCGTGGCCGAGCTCGAGGCCGAGCTCCTCGCCGAGTACCGCGATCCGCTGCTCGACACCAAGCCGCAGAAGCTCTCCTTCCGCGGCGGCGCCTTCTACTCGGAGGCGGCCGTCCGCCTCATCGCCAGCCTGCACGCCGACACCGGCGACCTGCAGGTCGTCGACGTCCGCAACGACGGTCGTCTCCCCGGCCTGCCCGACGATGCCGTCGTCGAGGTGCCCTGCACCGTCGACCGTGACGGCGCCCATCCCCTGCCCCAGCGGCAGCTGCCCCCGGAGATGTCCGGACTGGTGGCCCACTGCAAGGCGTACGAGAGGCTCGCCGTCGAGGCGGCACTGTCCGGGAGCCGGGAGACCACGATCCGGGCCCTCGTGGCCAACCCCCTCGTGGGGCAGTACCCCCTGGCCGAGGCCCTCGCCGACACACTGCTGTCGGCCAACCGCCACTACCTCCCGAGGTTCTTTCCCGACGGAGGCTGATCCGGTCCGGGCGGTGCGTCCCCGCCCGGCGCCGGTGCGGGCCGGCGTCGGGGACTTCAGGCGTGCAGCCTGGTCAGGTCCCCGTAGAGGTCGGGCCGCCGGTCGCGGAACAGCCCCCAACCGGCCCGATCGGCCGCCGCCGCCTCGAGGTCGATCTCGGCACGGATGGTCTCGGTGGTCACCCGGCCGGCCTCGGCGAGCGGCCGGCCCCGGTGGTCGACGATGAACGAGGAGCCGTAGAACGTCAGGGCGCCCTCGGCGCCGAACCGGTTGGCCGCCGCCACCGGGACGTGGTTGCACACGGCGTGCCCGTCCATCGCCCGTCGCCACATGTCCGAGGTGTCGTTGCCGGCCTGGCTGCCCACCTCGCTGCCGATGGCGGTCGGATAGACGAGGAGGTCGGCACCCTGGAGCGCCATCGCCCGCGCCGCCTCGGGGAACCACTGGTCCCAGCAGATGCCGACACCGAGGCGGCCATGGCGGGTGGGCCAGGTCCTGAACCCGGTGTCGCCGGGGCTGAAGTAGAACTTCTCCTCGTACCCCGGGCCGTCGGGGATGTGCGCCTTCCGGTAGATGCCCAGCACCACACCGTCCTCGATCACGGCCACCGAGTTGAAGTACACCGGCGGCGCCGCCTCGAAGAACGAGACCGGCACGACGGCACCGGTGCCGGCGGTGACCTTCTGGACGGCGGCGATGGCCGGGTTCTCCTCCGGGGTGCTGGCCCACGAGAAGTACTCCTGGTCCTCGTATTGAGGGAAGTAGCGACCCTCGAACAGCTCGGGGGGCACGACGATGTCGGCGCCGGCCGAGATCGCACCGGCGACGGCCTCGACCGTGGCGGCCCGGTTCTCGTCACGGTCCTCGCCGAACTGCCGTTGGACCACTGCCACCACGGCCTTGCCGGTCATCGATCTCCCTGGCCTCTCCGCTCCGATCCCCTGGACCTGCCCGCGGCACCGGTCGGACGGTGCCGCGGCGCAGCATCGGCCAGAGTACCCGGCACTAGGATCCTGTTCCCCACCGCCCACCGGAAGGCACGGCTGCTTGCCCCCTCGCCTGCTCGACTCCACCCCCCAGGCCGACGGATTCCACATGCCGGCCGAGTGGGAGCGCCACGACGGGTGCTACCTCGTCTGGCCCGAGCGGACCGACAACTGGCGCCTGGGGGCCAAGCCGGCCCAGGCCGCCTTCGTCGCCGTGGCCGAGGCGGTCGCCCGCAGCGAGCCGGTCACCATCCTGGTCTCCGCCCCTCAGTGGGAGCACGCCCGCTCGGTGTGCTCCGGGCGCATCCGGGTCGTCGAGATGACGACCGACGACGCCTGGGCGCGGGACACCGGCCCGACCTTCGTGGTCGACCACTCGCTCGGGCGGCGTCGCGGCGTCGACTGGATCTTCAACGCATGGGGCGGGCTCGACGACGGGCTCTACTTCCCCTGGGCCTCCGACGATCTCGTGGCCTCGAAGGTCTGCGAGCTCGAGGGCGCCGAGCGGTACCGCGCCCCGCTCGTCCTCGAGGGTGGCTCCATCCACGTCGACGGCGAGGGCACGTGCATCACCACCGAGGAGTGCCTGCTCAACCCCAACCGGAACCCCGGGCTGTCGCGGGCCGAGATCGAGGACCTGCTCCGGGCCTACCTGGGCGTCGAGACGGTCGTGTGGATACCCCGGGGCGTCGTCGACGACGAGACGAACGGCCACATCGACAACCTGGCCTGCTTCACCCGGCCCGGCCGAGTGCTGTTGACCTGGTCCGAGGATCCCGACGACCCACAGTCGGCGATCTCCCGCGAGGCGCGCCGGATTCTGGAATCGTCGTCCGACGCCCGTGGCCGCCGGATCGAGGTCGGGCTCCTTCCCTCCCCCGGACCGCTGTCGATCACCGGGGAGGAGGCATCGGGGGTGGACGGCAGCGAACACGCCCGGCCCCGGAGGGCGGGCGACCGCATGGCGGCGTCGTACGTCAATTTCTTCATCGCCAACGCGTCGGTGGTCCACCCACTCCTGGACCCCCGGCACGACGAGGAGGCGGCCGCCATCCTGGGCCGCGAGTTCCGCGACCGTCGGGTGGTGGGCATCCCGGCACGCGAGATCCTCCTCGGCGGCGGCAACATCCACTGCATCACCCAGCAGGTGCCCGCCATCACCCAGCCGGTGGCCGCCCCCTGACCGGAAGCCCGGTCCCATCGGGAACGGCACGAACGGGGGACCTTCGTCCCTGGTCCGCTCCCCGGATCCGGACCACAGTGGAGGCATGGTCACCAGTGCGGACAAGCAAGGGCCCCGAGCGGCCGACGACGGTTCGGCGACGGCCAGCCCCTTCCGGCCACGATCGGTACGGATCCACGGCCACGACGTGAGCTACCGGATGGCCGGTGACGGTCCGGCCATCGTGCTGATCCACGGGATCGCCGGCAGTTCGACGACCTGGAGGGCGGTGATGCCCTCCCTGGCCGAGCGCTACACGGTCATCGCCCCGGACCTGCTGGGCCACGGACACTCGGCCAAGCCCCGTGGCGACTATTCGCTCGGCGCCTACGCCAGCGGCATCAGGGACCTGCTGGCCGTACTGGGCCGGGAGCGGGTCACCCTCGTGGGCCACTCGCTGGGCGGTGGGGTGGCCATGCAGTTCGCCTACCAGTTCCCCGAGTGGGCCGAACGACTGGTGCTGGTGGCCTCGGGCGGCCTGGGGGCCGAGGTGAGCCCGCTGCTGAAGGCCGTGACGCTGCCCGGTGCCGAATACGTGCTCCCGGTGCTGCTCCACCCCCGCATCCGTGAGCTGGCCGAGTGGCCGGGCACGATGGCCCGCCGGGTGGGGTGGCGGCCCAGCGACACCTTGACAGAGGTCTGGCGCAGCTACACGACACTCACCGACCGGCACGGCCAGATGGCCTTCGTCCAGACCGTCCGGTCGGTCATCGACGTGGCCGGCCAGCGGGTGAGCGCACACGACCGGCTGTACCTCGCCGCGGCGGTCCCCACGCTCATCGTGTGGGGGGACCACGACCGCATCATCCCCGTGGAGCACGCCTACCGCGCCGCCGAGGCCATTCCCGGCGCGCGGCTCGAGGTCCTCGAGGGGGCGGGCCACTTCCTCCCGTGGCAGGACGCCGACCGCTTCCTCGCCGTCCTCGACGACTTCCTCGACACCACCACCCCGGCGCATGTGCCCGAGGCCGTGTGGCGCAACCTCCTCACCTCCGCACCACCCGACGACGAAGAGGAGTGAGCCCGGCGTCCCCGGCCGGCCCGGACGTCGGCCCGGACGTCGGCCCGGACGTCGGCCGCGAGCCATACCTTGTGACTTTTGGCCCTCGCCAACCCACCGTCGAGCGAAGAGAATGCCGAGAGGGGGAATCGCACATCGGAGCAGTGGAAGGAAGGGTCAAGATGGCCGAAGCCAAGGACGTACGAGTGCACATCGAACATCTCATCGAGCGCGCCCAGGACGAGATCCTCGATGCCAGCCGTCAGTTGGCAGATGGGATCAGCAAGGAGACCGACCGGTTCGTGCCACCCATCTCCCAGGACGTGGAGGGTCTCGTCGACGACGTGTTCGACTTCGCCGAGCGGGTGATGAAGGGCCAGCGCGCCATGGTGCGCGAACTGGTCAAGACGATCAACGAGCAGTCGCGCCGGGCCGCGGAGGTGGGCCGTGAGGCGACCGGGCGGATCAAGAAGGCGCCGGCCAAGAGGAAGGCCGTGGCCAGGAAGGGTGCCGTGGCCAAGCGGGGCGCCGTGAAGAAGGCGCCGGCCAAGAAGGCGGCGCCCAAGAAGAAGGCCGTGGCCAAGCGGGGCGCCGCCAAGAAGGCGCCGGCCAAGAAGCGGGCGACTGCGTCCCGGTAGTCGGTCGGCCGTCCGCCGGTCGGCCGGGGGCCGACGAGTAGCACCAAGAGCCGGGCCTCCGGGCCCGGCTCTTGGCATTCGGGACATCCGGACCGGGGTTCCAGCCGGCTGTGCGGTGACCGGCCGCGCGGTGACATCGGCCGCCCCGCGGCCCGGGGATGCCGCCGTCAGCTCACCTGTCGGCCGCTGTCCTCCCAGTACGGCCGTCGCAGTTCACGCTTGAGGGGCTTGAACGCCCCCGAGAGCGGAAGCGGGCCATCGTGGAACTCGACGGACTTCGGGACCTTGAACCCGGCCAGGATCTGACGGACGTACTCGATCAGCTCGTCGGCCGTCACCTGCATGCCCTGCCGGAGGACCACCACCGCGTGCACGGCCTCTCCCCAGGTGTCACTCGGGATGCCGATGACGGCCACCTCCTCCACCGCCGGGTGGGAGGCCATGGCGTTCTCCACCTCGACGGAGTACACGTTCTCGCCGCCGGTGACGATCATGTCCTTCATGCGGTCGGTGAGGTGGAGGAACCCTTCCCGGTCGATGAAGCCCATGTCGCCGGTCCGGTACCAGCCGTCCTGCATCACGGCCTTGGTCTCCTTGGGCTTGCGCCAGTACCGGAGCATGAGATTGCCCCCGCGTGCGCACACCTCGCCGGCCTCCCCCTGGGGAAGGGCATTGCCGAGGGAGTCGTTGATCCGCAGGTCGACGCCGAACACGGGCCGGCCCGCCGCCGTGAGCAGCGGCCCGCCCCGACGGTGGGCCTCGGGGCCGAGGAAGGTGAGGACGGAGGCCGCCTCGGTCATCCCGTAGCCCTGGAAGAAGTCGGTGTCGGGGAGCATCTCCAACCACCGGTTGATGACGGCCTCGGCGATCGGGGCGGCTCCGTAGACGAGCTGTCGGAGCGACTGCAGCCGGTCGGGCGAGAAGCCCACCACCTGCTCGAGCAGTGAGAGCATGACCGGCACGACCATGGTGGTGTCGATCTGCTGGTCCTCGACGACCTTCAGGACCAGGCTCGGGTCGAAGAGGGGGATGGTCACCGAGGTCGCCCCGGAGGCCGGGACCCCGAGGACCCCGGCCACCAGCGCGGCGTGGAACATGGGCGACTGGAACAGGAACCGCCGTTCCTCAGGGGCGCCGATCACGGACAGGACGTGGTAGACGTTGAGCACCTCGGCCCGCTGCTGGAGCAGCGCCCCCTTGGGGAAACCGGTCGTGCCCCCCGTGTACATGAGGACGCACGGGTCGTTCTCCTCGGGTTCCGGGGGCATGACCATCTCGCCCGCAGCCAGCAGCGCCTCGTACCCGATGGTGGGGTGCTCGCCGGCGTCGTCGTCCCCGTCCCCGCCGATGACCACGACCTTGTCGACCTTGGCCCCCTCGCCACGGGCCCGCTCGACCAGTGTGGCGAACACCGGGTCGGTGAAGACCACCTTGGATCCGGAATTGTTGAGGACGTAGGCCAGCTCGGGCGCCGTGAACCGGATGTTGAGCGGGTTGATGATGCCGGCACCGAACATGGCGGCGTGGTACAGCTCGATGAACTCGTGCCCGTTCATCGCCAGCACGGCGAACCGGTCGCCCGGCTTCAGACCCAGTTCGGTGCGCATGGCACTGGCCAGCCGGAGGACCCGACCGAGGTGATCGCCCAGCGTCCCCTCGTACCGCAGCCCATCGCGGGTCAGGTCGGTGAACGCCACCTTGTCGGACAGCCGCTCGACACGCGGCAGCAGCAGCCTGGGATAGACGAGTTCCTTCATGTCCTGACACCTCTTTCCGTGGCGAGGCCGACGGCCTCGCAACCTGCACGGAGCCCGGGCGGCATCAGCATCCGGGCAACCGGGCCGCAGCAGCACCCGGGCCGACCGGCCTCGACGTCCCCCAAGCCCCCCCACAACCCCACCCTGCACAATGCAGCCGTTGCCCCCACCCCGAACAGTGCCGGAAGACCCTAAGACCAGGTTATCCGGGCCCGATTCGGGCACCACACCTACGGGCCCCCGGTGCGTGGGCCCTCCTCGGACCCGACCGCCAACGGCTCCGACACGGGCGAGTGGGGGCCGGCCAGGTCGAGCACCTCCTCGAACCCCTCGCGGAAGCACTCCATCAGCACCGAGCAGTCGGGGACGGCGGCCGTGTCGACGGTGAACCCCACACAGCAGGTGCCGCAGTAGGAGAACAGCGTGACGTTCACCGAGGAGCCGGTCGTCGGCCCGAAGGCGTAATAGCCCGACACGGGTGCGCCGGCGAGGAAGACCGGAACGGGGACACCCGGCACGTTGCTGGCCAGGAAGTCGATGTGCTTGAGCATGCTGCCGACGACACCCGACGGGAGCAGGTTCAGGGCGCCGGCGAGGGTGTCCGACAGCGGCAGCGCACGCTCGTCCCGAGCCGCCCGGCACCGTTGGCCGGTGAGCCGGACCCGTTCGCCAGCATCGGCCACCCCCACCGGCACCTTGAACCGGGCCAGCGTGATGCGGTTGCTCGCATCCGGGTCGCCCTCCTTGCGGAGGGAGATCGGCAACGTGATCCGCAGCTCGTCAACCCCGGCCCCGTGGCGGTGGTGGTAACGGCGCAGACCACCGGTGACCGAGGCGACGAAGGCGTCGTTCAGGGTGCCCCCGACGACGTCCGCCGCCCGCTTCATCTCGGGCAGGTCGACGGCGAGCATGTTGAGGTACCGGTCGAGGCTCCGCCCGGTCATCACCGGTGACAGGGTGTCGGACACCGGCTGCACGAAGCGGGCGACCGAGCTGGCGGTGGCCACCGCCTCGGAGGTCGAACGCAGGGGGTGGAGGCTGATGCGCTTGGCCAGTGGCACGGCCTCCGCCGCCCCGTGTCGGATCGTCTCGAAGACCCGGTGCGAGTCGTAGCCGAGCGACTGGCGGACCCGCTCGACGGTGCCCGGCTGACCCCCGTGTGTCTCGGGCTCGGGGACCTCGTCGCCGGGATCGAGCGAGTCCGTCGTCTCGAACAGGAGAAAGGCCAGATGGGCCCCACCGATGCCGTCGGTCAACGAATGGTGGATCTTCATGATCAGGGCAGCACGGTCCCCTTCGAGCCCCTCGATCAGGGTGAACTGCCAGAGAGGGCGGGAGAGGTCGAAGCCGCTCATCGCCTCGACCCTGGCGAACTCGAGCACCGTGGCCGGCGTGTGTGGCTTCGGTGACTCCAGCCGCCGCAGATGCAGCGACAAGTCGAAGTCGGTGTCGACCCACCGGGGTGTGGCGATACGGCCAGGCGCCTCGGTCGGGCGCTGTCGGAACCGGGGCGCGAGCCGGGTGGCACGCTCCAGCCGGGCGGCGACCACGTCGAAGTCCGGACGGCTGTCCAGCCAGGCCACGGCGATGATGGTGGCCCGGAGCGCCGGGTCGTGCTCCAGGTACCACGAGAAGGCATCCGTGTCCCTCATGAACAACTCGGCCGGATCGGTCATGGGCCCTCCTCCTGACGCGACTCCCCACGACGAACTTAGGGCAGCCCGGGGCCGGCCTCCAGGGTCGAAGGTCAGATCCTCGGGGACCGGGTGGCCGTCGCACCTGCCGAACGGCCCTACCCAGGGACCGGTGGCGGTCGTAGGGTGCGACCCGGGGACCAGTGAAGGGGGACCGGGTGGAACGACTGAGCGCGCTGGACACCGAGTTCCTCCATCTGGAGGACGGCACCGTGCACATGCACATCGCCGGTGCCTGCGTGTTCGACGACCCGCCACCCCCGCTGGCCGACATCGAGGCGCTGATCGCATCGAAGCTGCATCTGATCCCCCGCTACCGGCAACGGATCCGCTCGGTGCCCCTGGAGCTCGGCCGGCCGGTGTGGGTCGACGACCCTCATTTCGACCTCGGCTACCACCTCCGTCACACGGCGTTGCCCTCCCCCGGTGGCGACGACCTGTTCTGCCAGATGATGGGCCGGCTGATGTCCCAGCCGTTGGACCGCGAACGGCCGTTGTGGGAGACCTGGCTGGTCGAGGGCCTCCACAGTGGCCGCTGGGCGCTGGTGTTCAAGATCCACCACTGCATGGTCGACGGGATCGCCGGAGTGGAACTGCTGACCGCCCTGCTCGATGTCAGCACCGAGTCCGGTGTCGCCGAGCCGCAGCCGTGGTCGCCGCGTCCCGAGCCATCCGGGCCCGTGAAGGTGCTCGACGCCTGGGGCGGCCTGCTGGGCAACACCTTCTCCGCCGTGCGGGGCATCCCGGGGTCGGTCGCCCATCCGGCCACCGCCGTCCGGTCGGCGGTGGCCACGGCCGAGGGGGCGGGCCGCTTCCTGCGCCACCTGTCACCGACCGGGCGCCTCTCCATCGAGGGCTCGATCGGCCCCCACCGGTCGTGGGCCCACGCGTCGGCACGGTTGGCCGACGTGAAGTCCATCCGATCCGCCTTCGGCGGCACGATCAACGACGTCGTGCTGGCGGCGGTGTCCGGCGGCTACCGGTCCCTGCTCGCCGCGCACGGCGACGACCCCGACCACGCCGTCGTCCGATCGCTGGTCCCGGTCTCGACCCGCCACGACGACGGCCACGGCATCCCGGACAACCGGGTCTCGGCGCTGCTCTACGAGCTTCCGGTCCAGGTGGCCGACCCGGTGGAGCGGCTCCAGCTGGTCCAGGCCCAGATGCAGGCACTGAAGTCCTCCCACATCGCCGAGGCGGGCGAGGTCGTGACCACGATCGGGAACCTCGCCCCACCGATGGCCGTGGGACCGGTCAGCCGGCTGCTGGTCCGTTCCATGCACCGCTTCGGCCAGCAGTCGTTGAACACGGTGACCACCAACGTGCCCGGCCCCCAGTTCCCCCTCTACTGCCTCGGGCACGAGATGCTCGACTACCGCCCCTTCGTGCCGATCAGCCACGGCCTCCGGGTGGGGACGGCGATCCTGTCGTACAACGGGAGATTGTCCTTCGGCGTCACCGGGGACTACGCCACCATGCCCGACATCGGCGTGCTGGCAACCGGGGCCGCGTCGGGCATCGCCGAGCTGCGCCACCGCGCCGCAGACGGTCCCGGTGTGGTCGCTCCGCGTGCCGGGTGACGATCCGGATCGGCTCCCGTCGAGCGTCCGGATCCCGTGGCCCCGGGGCAACTAGGGCCGAAGGACCCTAAAACTGGAACGTGTTCTTGTCTACCGTGGCCGGTGCCCGGTCGATCGGATGAGTGCGCGTCCCCACGGGGCAACACGACGTGCCCCGACGGGGCAACAAAAGACGTGCCCCGACGGGGCAACAAAAGGAGATGCCCGCAATGGCAGCCACCGAGACCAGACCCAGCTGCGAATTCGACGTGCTGGACCGCTCCTTCTACCAGGATCCCCACCCGGCCTACGCCTGGATCCGAGCCAATCGACCGATCTACTGGGATGACGCCCAGCAGTTGTGGGTGCTGTCCCGCCACGCCGACATCGCCTACGTGTCGACGCACGCCGACCTGTTCTGTTCGGGTCGGGGGATCCGGCCGCAGCAATCGATCGACCTCTCGCTGATCGGGCTCGACGGGGACCGCCACGTGCGGCAGCGCCGTCTGCTCAACAAGGGGTTCTCGCCCCGGGTCATCCGGGCCATGGAACCCCGGGTCCGTCAGGTGGTCGGCGAGGTGCTCGATCGGATCGTCGGTCGTGGCACCTGCGACTTCGTCGACGACATCGCCGTTCCCGTTCCGCTGGTGGTCATCGCCGAGCTGATGGGTCTCCCCGTGGAGGACCGCGTCCTCCTCGGCCACTGGTCCGACAGGATGATGGCCGGGGAGGGACGGAGTGACCCCGACGACCCGACCCTCGCCGATGCCGGTGCCGCGTTCGGCGAGTACGTGGGCTACCTCACCGAGATGATCGAGGAGCGACGTCTGATCCACCGGCGTGGTGGGACCCTCCAGGATGACGCGGTGAGCGTCCTCGTGGGCGCCGACGAGGACGGTGTCCTCGAGTCCAACGACGAGCTCACCCACGACGAGCTGACCATGTTCCTGGTGATCCTGCTGGTGGCGGGCAACGAGACCACGCGCAACGCCATCTCTGGCGGCATGTGGGCGTTCCACCAGTTCCCCGACCAGTGGCGCCGTCTCGCCGACCATCCCGAGTCGTTCGCCACCATGGCCGACGAGGTCTGCCGATATGTCAGTCCTGTCATCAGCTTCGCCCGCACGGCCACGGAGGACACGGAGATCGCCGGCCACCAGATCGCCGAGGGGGAGAAGGTCCTGCTCCTCTACCAGTCGGCCAATCGGGACGAGGCGGTCTTCGAGGAACCGGACCGGCTCCTCGTCGACCGCTCCCCCAATCCGCATCTGGCCTTCGGTGTCGGTCCGCACGTGTGCATGGGCATCAATCTGGCCCGCCTCGAGATCCGGGTACTGTTCGAGGAGTTGATCCGGCGGTTCCCGGACATGGCGGTCCCGCCGGGCGCGGCGCCCACCTACTCCGACCATGCCCTGGTCCACGCCATCGAGGACCTACCGGTCGAGTTCACCTCGCCCGGAGCTTGACGGGTTCCACACGGGGAGCCTGAGGAGTTCCACAGCGGGGGCCCGAGGAGTTCCACAGAGGGGGTACCCGAGCCGGTGGTCACGTCACGGATGGATCGCTCGTTGGACCTCGCCCCGGCGTCGGTGCGGGACTACCGCGAGTTGGCCCGGCGGCGCCTACCCAGGCAGCTGTTCGACTACGTGGACGGGGGTGCCTACGAGGAGAGGACCATGGCGGCCAACCTGGCCGACCTCGAACGGGTCCACCTCCGCCAGCGGGTCCTGCGGGACGTGTCCCAGCTGACCCTGGGCACCACCGTCCTCGGCGAGGAGCTGGCGCTCCCCCTGGTCCTCGCACCGGTCGGCCTGGCCGGGATGTTCGCCGGCCGCGCCGAGGTCCAGGCGGCCCGGGCGGCGGCCGGGGCCGGCATCACGTTCTGCGAGTCCACCGTCTCCATCTGCGGTTTGGGCGAGGTGGCCGCGGCGTCGAGCCGTCCCCTGTGGTTCCAGCTGTACGTGATGCGCGACCGTTCCTTCGCCGAGCACCTGATGGAACGAGCTCGTGACGCCGGCTGCTCGGCCCTGGTCCTGACCGTCGACCTGTCCGTCGTCGGGGCGCGCTACCGCGACGTGCGCAACGGCCTCGACGGTGGGCTCCCGCTGCTCAAGACCCTGCTGCGGGGCCTCGACTTCGCCCGACACCCCCGGTGGGTGCGCGAGGTCGCCCTCGCCGGCAAGCCCCTGACGTTCGGCAACCTCGAAGAGGCCGTACCCGGCGCCACCACGCCGGACGCCTTCCGCCACTGGGTCGACCGGCAGTTCGACCCCAGCGTCACCTGGGACGACCTGGCCTGGGTCCGCGACCACTGGAAGGGCCCGCTCGTCCTGAAGGGGATCCTCGATCCCGAGGACGCCCGTGAGGCGGTCGACCGCGGGGCCGACGCCATCATCGTCTCCAACCACGGCGGACGGCAGCTCGACGGGGTGCCGTCGACGGTCAGTGCGCTCCCACCCATCGTCGAGGCGGTGGGCGATCGGGTGGAGCTGCTGGTCGACGGCGGCATCCGCAGCGGTCTCGACGTCGTGAGGGCCCTGGCCCTCGGAGCCCGGGCGTGCCTGATCGGCCGCCCGTGGGCCTACGCGGTGGCGGCCCGTGGTGAGCAGGGCGTGGCCCACGTCCTGGACATCATCCGTGGGGAGATGGAGGTGGCCATGGGGCTCACCGGCGTCGCCGACGTCCGCCGATTCGACCGTTCGGCGCTGGTCGACGACGGTCCGGTGCCGCCCGTCCCCCCGGGCCGGCCCCTGTCCTGACGGTCGCCTGCCGACGGTGGTCCCGGTCGGGCGGCGGACGCCGCGGGCGCCACCGGTAGAGTCAATCGGTCCCCCGGGAAGGGCGCGACGTGCCGACCACCCCACGAGGAGCCTCATGACCGAGCCCGTCGCACCGAGCGAGCCGCTCCCACCCGCACCGCCCCACGATCTGTCGGCCACGGTCGACGAGCGCCGCGCCACAGGGCGGGCGGCCCGGCGCCGGGCGCCGCGGGGACCCCTCGGGGGTTGGGCGGAGGACGCACGCGGCCACGATGCGCTGGGGACGATCCTCGGCCAGAACACCATCCGGGTCCCCGAGCTGCTGCCGCTACGTCACCAGCGGATGGCGGCCTCGCCGTGGAACTACTTCCGGGGTGCCGCGGCCGTGATGGCAGGCGATCTGGCCTCGCGACCGGACAGCGGGCTGCGGGTCCAGCTGTGCGGTGACGCCCACGTCCTCAACTTCGGCCTGTGGGCCACACCGGAGCGGAACCTGATGTTCGACCTGCGTGACTTCGACGAGACGCTGCCGGGGCCGTTCGAATGGGACGTCAAGCGGCTGGCGGCCAGCCTGGTCGTGGCGGCGCGGGAGAACGGTCTCCGGGGCGGGCGGGCCGATGGGGCTGTGCGCGCCGCGGTCGAGGCGTACCAGGTGCGGATGCGCCGGTACTCGACGATGCCCGAGCTCGACATCTGGTACGACGGCACGCACGTCGACAGTCTGCTCGGCTACTTCGAGCCGGCCGACCGCGGCCGGGTCTCCGTGCACCTGGAGAAGAAGAAGGAGCGCCGAACCAGCCGGGGGGCCTTCGCCAAGCTCACCACCATGGCCCACGGCCGGCCCCGCATCACCGAGGATCCGCCCATCCGGACAACCATCGGCGACGAGGAGCAGGAGGACCTGGTCGACCAGCTCCTCGCCCAGTACCGGCTCACGCTGCAGGACGACCGCAGGAACCTCTTCGACCGGTTCACCGAGGTGGACACCGTTCGCCAGGTCGTCGGGGTGGGCAGTGTGGGGATGCGGGTGTACCTCGTGCTCCTCGAGGGACGCAGCGGTGACGACCCCCTGTTCCTGCAGGTGAAGCAGGCCGGGCCCTCCGTCTACGAGGCCCACGCCGGACCTAGTGCCCACGACCACCACGGCGAGCGGGTCATCAACGGCAAGCGGCTCATCCAGAGCGCCACCGACATCTTCGTCGGCTGGGGATCGCTGCACGGGAGGGACTACTACGTCCGGCAGTTCCGGGACATGAAGATCATCCCCACCACCGAGTTGATCGCCCCCCGTCTGGTCGAATTCGCCACCGCCTGCGGCGAGACGCTGGCGCGGGCCCACGCCCGCACCGGCGACCCGGTGGCCATCGCCGCCTACATGGGCAAGGGGCCGAAGTTCGTCGAGGCCATCGCCTCGTTCGCCCATCGGTACGCCGACCAGAACGACCGAGACCACGCCCAACTGGCCGACGCCATCGAGTCCGGTGCCCTCGAGGTGCCCTGATCTGGGGCCGTGCGGCGTGCAGGGGGCGGCGTGCGGCGTGCAGGGGGCGGCGTGCGACCTGCAGGGGGCGGGCGGCTTCCGGCGTCAGCCGGCGCGGCGCGAACGGATGGACCTCTCCAGGGTGAGGGCCATGCCCTCCATGCCGACAGCGCTCGGATGCAGGGGAAAGGTGTGGCGGGTCGACAGCACCGGCTCGACCCACCGGCTGTCGGCCGACGTGCAGGCATCGTGGGCGGTGCTCGGCCCCGCCGTGTCGACATAAGTGTCACCGGCGGAACCGGCGGCTTCGGCCAGCGTGGTGTTCAGTGCGGACTCGACCTCCCGGAGGAACCCGAGGTCCCCGGCGGAGAAGGGGAGCAACGGCCAACAGCCGGATCCCGTCGTCGGGAGGATCTCCGGATAGCCGATCACGAACACCCGCGCACGAGGCGCCCTCGACCGGATGTCGGCCAGCACGGCGGCGACCCGGCTGCCCACCTGCTGGACACCGGTGGTCAGTGGGTCGGTGCTCTCTCCGCCGTCGTGGCCGGCACATGACCAGCCCACCCGGGTCCCGCCCCACGGGGTGGCGGAGATGCAGCCGTCCACGATGCGCGAGAAGCCGAGGTCGTTGCCGCCGATGCCCACACTCACGATGGAGGTGGTCGGACGCAGTGCATCGAGTTGCGCCGGCACGCCGGCGGCCTGGGCGCCGGTGAGGTCCCCGGTCGTCGCTCCGGCGCAACTCACGTCGGTGAGGGCGAGGCCCAGCGCCCTGGCGGTCAGGGACGGGTAGTTGTCGGACGAGCGCAGGCAGGAGGACGGGGCCGCCGGGGTGGTCGTGGGCCCGAGTTGGGAGGGGACGGCCGGACCGGAGGTGTACGAGTCTCCGAGCGCCACATAGGAGTCCACGACCGGCGCCCGGCGGTGCGGGGGCGCCGATCCGGCCGCCATCGCCACCGGGATCACCGCCACCAGGCCGGTGGCCGCGCCGACCAGCGCGGCGGCCATCCAGATCCGCCGGTGCAGGTCGGAGGCGTGGGAGGCCCCGGAACGGCGGCGTCCCGACGCACGGCGCTGCGACCGTCGGCGGCCGGGAGGGTTCGGCTCGTCGCCGGGTCGGGGAGGGGACATCGCCGCACGATGGTAGAGGGCACGTCGCCCGTCGATGCATCGCCCCCGACCCGTCCCCCCCGCCGCCACTGCCCGCCGCCGTGGAAAGGCCCCACCCACTCCCCTTGGAAAGACACTTCACGCCCCCGGAAAGGCCCTTCGGCCCTAGTCCGCGAAGCCCTTCCTCCTTAGCCTCCAACCAGGAGGTCAATTCGCTATGGACCCGTTGTCAGCTGTCATGGTCAGGCTGGTGGGCGCGCTCGTCGACCTGAACCACCCCGGCCACTATCTCCACTGGGGATTCATCCAAATCTCGGTGGCGAACGCCGTGCTCATCCTGTTGATGGTGCTCGTGTTCGTGGCGGCCATCCTCATCCCCTTCCGTCGCCATGGAGGTGGGGAATGACCATCGACGCCACCACCCGCACCGAGGGCTCCGACGTCAGCGCCGGTCTGCCCGAGGACGCCGACCAGCTGAGCGCCAAGCTCCGCCGGGCCGCCGTCGAGGCGCTCCCGCCCGAGCGGCTGATGCCCGACCGGCAGCCCGCGTACGTCGCATCGTGGATCTACGTCTTCGGGGTCATCACCATCTGCGCCCTCGCCATCGTCATCCTGACCGGCGTGGTCCTGGCCATCTTCGGGCCCACCTGGTGGCACGTCTCGACCACCGGGCTCTTCGTCAATTCGCTGCACCTGTGGAGTGTGGAGGTCTTCTTCTTCGCCATGGTCGTCCACCTGTGGGGGAAGTTCTTCATGGCCGCCTGGCGTGGCCGGCGGCGGGCGACCTGGATCACCGGGGTCGTGAGCTTCGTCGTGTCGGTCGGTGCCGCCTTCACCGGGTACCTGTCCCAGCAGAACTTCGACTCGCAGTGGATCAGCACCCAGGCCAAGGACGGGATCAACTCGACCGGCGCCGGGGCCATCTTCAACGTGACCAATTTCGGGCAGATGCTCATGTGGCACATCGTCCTCCTGCCCCTGGCCGTCGTCGTCCTGGTCGGCGGGCACGTCCTGTTGGTCCGTCGGCGCGGGGTCGTGCCCCCCTTCGCCCCCCCGGGTTCGGCGCCTCCGGACCAGGACGAGACCGGGTCGGCTGACGGTCAGGTGGCCGCGGCCAAGGTCGAGGACCGGCCATGAGCGGCGGCGCCGGGACGAAGCGACACCGCCCCTTCAACCCGGACCGGGACGTCGAGGAGTGGCACGGGAAATACCTTCCCTATGACCTGGTCAAGGAGTTCATCATCGCCTTCGTGGTCGTCGCCATCCTCGTGGTGGGACTGGCCGTGGTGTTCTCCTCGCCGGACGAGACGCCGGTCACCGTCAAGTCGTGGTCGACCTCGGACCCGGTGGACTTCGCCCAGACGGCGATCACCGAGCTCGACGGTACCAGCGGCACCGCCACCTACGGCCCGCCGTACAACTCGACCCCCGGCTCCTCACAGTCCATCGGGCCCTTCTCGCCGGAGAGCTGGCTGGGTGTCCACCATCCCATCGACACGGCCAACGACTACGTCATCGACCCGCTGCGGACCCTGCCGAACAGCCCGAAGCTGCAGGCGGCGGTCAACGAGTACACGTCGGCGTCCGCGGCCCAGCAGGCCAAGTGGACGGCGGCCTACGAGACCGCCGTGGCCAAGGCGACGTACGCCGACGGGGTGCTCACCGTGCCTCGCGGCGACTACGGCCCGGTCGGGACCATCATCGCCGGGCTGACCTCGATGGCCAGGAGCGGCGCCCTCGACGGTGCCCTGCTCAAGTCCACCCAGTTCTACGGGACGGACTACACCAAGCCGTTGCTGTTCATCGCCGACGGCACCTACCTGGCCAACCTCGCCCAGAACCAGCACCTCTCGGGCGACCAGTGGGGCATGATGAACGAGACGGGCAACTACCCCGGGCAGGCCTGGTTGTGGCTCTACACGCTCTGGTACCAGGTGCCCCCCATGAACACCTCGGCCAGCGGCGACCTCCAGGTCTGGGCCATCATGATGGGCCTGACCCTGGTGTTGGCGCTGCTGCCCTTCATCCCCGGCCTGCGCTCGATCCCCCGGTGGAGCCGGGTCTACCGGCTCATCTGGCGCCAGCACTACCGCGACCTCGCCGCGCAGGCGGACCCGCACGGCAAGTCGCCGCCCACCGAGTCCCCACCGACGGAGGCACCCTCGTCCGGCGTCCCGGTGACTGTCTGACTCTCTGACTGCCGAGCGAGCGGTCGATGGGTGCCGCGGTTGCTCTCAGGACGTCATGCCCTGCAGGCCGACGAGGCCGCGCGCCAGCTCGATCTCGCCCATGTGACGCAGTCCGTGCTGGTAGATCCAGCATTCGGCCGCGTCGAGCAGGGTGACGCCGTCGGGCCCGGCCACGCGGGCGCTGTAGGTGCTGGCCACCTCGGGCGGAAGCGGGCGTCCGATCACCACGCGGCCGAGGTCGCCCGGGTCCAGCCCGTCCAGCCATGCCTCGGTCCGGTCGAACACCGCAGCCATGTACTCCTGGAAGGCCTCGTAGTCGCCGATCCTCTGATGGACCATCTCGGAGACGGTCCGGTGCTTCCCGTGGTCGGCGATCGCCGGCTTCACGCGCTGCTCCCATGAGGCATCCCAGATCGGCGTCGTCCCGGTCATCAGCATGAACGACGCGTCGATCATGTTCACGATGTGGAACAGGCTGAAGGCGATGGGCAACACCCCCTCCCGCTCGAAGTGGTTGACCTGGTCGAGGTCCATCGTCGCCACGGCGTCGTAGTACAGCGAATGCATCGCCCGCATCCGGCGTTGCAGCGAGTCGAGCACGAGTTCACCGGACAACGGTCTCTCCCTTGTGACGAGGACGGCCCGTCGTGGTGCGGGCCGGGTCCCCGGCGATTGTCCCACGGTAAACACTTGGCAGTTCGACTGTCAACTGTTACCCTGCCGCCACCGGCCCGTCATGGCCGAGGACACGAGACGAGAGGTGCCGCATGGAACTCGAGGTCGACCGGGGCGACCTCCGGCACGTCCGGTTCGCCGACGCCGGGCCCGAACCGCTCGGGCCCGGCGAGGTGCGGCTCAGGATCGACGCGTTCGGGCTGACGTCCAACAACATCACCTACGCCGTGTTCGGCGACGCCATGGGCTACTGGCAGTTCTTTCCCGGTCCCGACGAGGACGGCACGCACTGGGGCCGGCTGCCCGTCTGGGGCTTCGCCGAGGTGACCGAGTCCTCGGTGGCCGGCGTCGACGAGGCGTCCCGCCTCTACGGCTACCTGCCGCTCGCCGATGAGCTGATCGTGCGGCCCGGGCGTGTCGATGGCACCGGGTTCTCCGACCTGGCTCCCCACCGACAGCCCCTTCCGAGCGTCTACAACCGGTACTCTTTCGTGGACCGGGATCCCGTCTACCACCCCGGGCGTGAGCCGCAGCAGATGCTGCTCTGGCCGCTGTTCGTCACCTCGTTCGTCGTCGACGACTTCCTCGGTGACCACGGCATGTTCGACAGCGCCTGCGTGCTGATCTCGAGCGCGTCGGCCAAGACGTCCATCGCCGCGGCCTTCCTGCTGGCCGGCCGGCCCGGTCTCGAGGTCGTCGGTCTCACCTCGCCCGTCAATCTCGAGTTCGTCTCCTCACTGGACTGCTACGACCGGGTGCTCGCCTACTCAGACGTGCAGTCGCTGGCACCGGTCGACGCCTGCTACATCGACGTCGCCGGGAACCAGGACGTCACCGGCGACGTCCACCGCCACCTGGGGGACCGTCTGCGCTACAGCATGATCGTCGGTGACACCCACTGGGAGAGCCCGACCGCGTCGACCGGCTCGCTCCCGGGGCCCCACCCGACCTTCCTCTTCGCCCCGGACCAGATCGCCAAGCGTCGCCAGGAGTGGGGCCGCGACGGCTTCGAACTGGCCGTGTCGAGGGCATGGGACCGGTTCTCCCCCTGGACGGACGGGTGGTTGGACATCCGCGAGGTCAGCGGGGCGGACGCCGTCGAGTCGGCGTACCGTGCGCTCCTCGACGGGCGGGTCGATCCCCGGGTGGGCGAGGTGTGCTCGTTGCGACCACCCGGTGCCGCCCGGGATGGCGGGCACCCGGACCATCGACGCCGGGCCGGACGGTAGCCTCCAACCACCATGGTCACCTCCACCGCCGACAACAAGAAGTCCTCGATGCCGGACACCCTGAGCGGTGCCGGTGCAGCCGGACGTGAGCCGGTGGTCCCGGTGGACCGGCCGGACGGTCGCCAACTACGACGGAAACGCAACCGTGAGGCGGTCGTCGACGCCCTGCTCGACCTGTACGGCGACGGGAACCTCCGGCCGAGCACCGAGGAGATCGCCGCCCGGTCCGGGCTCTCGCCCCGATCGGTGTTCCGCTACTTCGACGACGTGGACGACCTGACCAGGGCGGCAATAGCGAGGATGGAGCGTCGGGCGGTGACGCTCCTCCCCATCGACGTCGACCCGTCGGCGCCAGTGACCGTACGGGTGAGGGTCCTGGTCGAGCAGCGGTTCCGTCTCTTCGACACCGTCGGCAGCGCGGCAACCGTGTCCAGGCTCCGGGCGCCGTTCCAGCCCATCCTGGCGGCGCGGCTGCGGGAGAACAGGGCGCTCCTCCGGCGGCAGATCGAGACGCTCTTCGCACCCGAGCTCGCCCACAAGGGCCGGGCCGGGGCGGCGGCGGCACTGGCGGCGGCCGACGTCATCTGCTCGTTCGAGGCCCACCAGCTCCTGGTGGCGGACCAGGCGCTGGGGCCGGCAGAGGCCAGGTTCGTGATGGCCACCGCCCTGGAGGCGCTCCTCGGACCGAACAGCTGACGTCGACGCCGATCCCCGTGCGCGGTTACTGGCCCGGTCCGTGGGCATGCGAGGACGGTGGGCCGCAACGGCTCCAATCGGCCCGCGGCGTGGCCCCGCTGGGCGTCGGAGCCGGTGGCGGCCTCGATGTCGTGTCGCGGCTGGCTCCGGCGGCGACCATGCTCGTGACCCGGGACCCCGGCGAGCTCTACCTCCTCCGCCACACGGCGGGGGACGATGCCATCTCCTTCGTCGAGCGGCTCGATCCGGCCAGCCTCGAACCGGTCGGACGCTCACCCGACCTGGCCGGGGGGCCGACCTGGCCGGGGAGCATCGCCGTCCACGCCAACGGCTCGATCTACGTCGTGTTCGGCAACCATGCGCACCGGCTCGCCCCCGACCTCTCCGTGGTGGCGTCGGCGGCGCTGCCCAGGCCGGTGCCCTACAACGGGTTCGTGGTGATGCCCGACGGCCACCTGATCACCAAGGACTTCGCCGGCTCCCGTCCGGGGCTCCCCGTCCCGCCGGACGCCCGTCGCCCCTGCGAGCTCGTGGCCCTGGAGCCCGAGGGCCTCGAGATCGTCGACCGCCTCCAGCTCGACGAGCCGTCGATCGCCCGGCTGTCCGCCGACGACGACACCGTCTACGCGGTGGGCGACACCAGCCTGCTCCGAGCCCGGTGGGCCGGCCGCTTCAGGCCCGACCGCCGGTTCCGGGCGCAGTATCGGACGATGGCCGGCCAGACCTACGGCTGGGACTGCGTACTGGCGCTCGGGGCCGCGTGGTTCCTCGACAACGGTGACGGGAGCGAGGGCTACTCCGGGACGCTCCACGGCCACGGCCGGTCGACCGCCCCGCTCCGCCTGTTCCGGGTCGACGTCGGTTCGGGGGCCGTGTCGAGCGCCGAGGTGGGCACCGGGCCGGGCGGCCTCGTCGCCAACCCCCCACTGATCGACGTCGACCGATCGATCGCCGTCGGCTACGACAGCGGCAACGGGGTGCTGTGCGCCTTCGACATCGCCGCCGACGGCGGGCTCAGCCCGCGCTGGCGGCGGAACCAGGAGCACGGAGGCCACCTCGTGCTCTACCCGACCACCGGCGAGCTGGTCACCGGCCATTTCGACCAGGAACGTCTGGCCGACCAGGTGGTCATCCTCGACATCGAGACCGGCGCCGAGCTGGCCAGGGCCGATACCGGCAGCCCCGTCCAGTCGGTGCTGTTCCCGGCGGCCGGCGCCGACGGGGCGCTGTACGTCTGCACCTTCACCACCATCAGCCGGTTGAGCCGGCACGCCCACGCGGCTTCCTGACCGGCCGACCGTCCGCCGCCGGTGGACACCCGCCGCCCGGGGGCTCCACGCGGTCCCGGATCACACCGTGGCGGCCGCCCGGGCGTCGGCCAACAGCTTGTCGTCATCGGCGAGCAGCGCCTTGGCGAGGTGGCGGACCATCTCGATGACCTCCGGATGGGCCTCGGGGTCCCAGCCCTCGAGCAGTTCGACCATCGAGTCACGCCGCGCCGCCGTGAGCCGCTCGATGGCGTCGTGACCGGTGGCCGTGAGCACCAGCCGGTGGCCCTCGGGGCAGGCCACCCGTTCGATCATCCCCTGCGACTCGAGCGAGTGCACCCCGTCGGCCAGTCGCACGGGATCCACCTTCAGGCGGTCACCCACCTCCTCCACGGTGGCGTCGGGCCGGTCGGCCAGCCGGTAGAGCAGCCAACTGGCCCTGGGCTGCAGGTCGAGCCCGGCGCGCCCGGCGAGCATCCCGTAGAGCTCGGCGCGGTTTTCGCGGCTGGCCGCCCGGTCGAGGATCCGCTGCACCTCACCGAGCGAGGTGCGCGGCTCGGGGATCCCGAGCTGCTCGGCCGGCTCCGTGGTCCGGATGGACTTACGCAACTCGATCTCCGGGAGCGTCCAGCTGAGGAGGAAGGCGACGAAGGCGATCGGCACCCCGATGAGGAACATGGTCTGGATGGTGTGGGCGATGCCCTGGATCACGCCGGCCTGCAGCGCCGGGGGCAGCTTGTGGATCACCGAGGGGTTCTCCGCATTCAGGCTGAACCCGGTGGGCGCCTTGGCGACGTGGAGCGCGTCCAGCACGTTGCGGACCACCAGGTTGGCGAAGATGGCACCGAACACCGCCGTCCCGAACGACCCGCCGATCATGCGGAAGAAGGTCACCCCGGAGGTCGCCGTGCCCAACTCCTCGTAGGGCACCGCGTTCTGCACCGCCACCGTCAGGACCTGCAGGATGAGCCCCAGCCCGAGGCCGAAGACCACCATGTACCCGGCCTGGGTCCACGCGCCGGTACTGACGCCGATGAGGGACATCAGGTAGAGCCCCACCGTCATCAACGCCGTGCCCACCACGGGGAAGACCTTGTAGCGGCCCCACCGGCTGACCAGCAGGCCGGAACCGATCGAGGCGACGAGCAGGCCACCCATCAGGGGGAACAGGCGCACACCCGATTGGATGGCGCTGATCCCTTTCACGTCCTGGAAGAACAGGGGAAGGAAGGTGAGCGCACCGAACATGGCGAACCCGACCACGAAACCGATCGAACTGGCGGCGGCGAACACCCGGTTGGTGAACAGCGGGAGCGGGATGATGGGCTCGACGGCCCGGCGCTCGGCCAGCAGGAAGAGCACCGTGAACACCACGCCGGCCACGGCGAGGCCGATGATGAACGGAGAACCCCACGGGTACGAGGTCCCACCCAGGCTGGTGAAGAGCACCAACGACGTGGCCGCCAGGGCGATGAGGGCGGTGCCCAGGTAGTCGATGACCCGATGGACACGGCTCAGGCTGCCGGGGAGGGCCACCGCCGTCACCACCAGAGCGGCGGCGCCGATGGGGATGTTGATGTAGAAGATCCACCGCCAGCTCAGGTAGTCCACGAAGACGCCGCCGATGAGGGGGCCGATCACCGAGGTCACCCCGAACATGGCCATGAACAGGCCCATGTAGCGCCCACGCTCGCGTGGGGAGACCACGTCGCCGATGATGGTCATCGCCCCGATCATCAGTCCGCCGCCACCGAGGCCCTGCACGGCCCGGAAGAGGATGAGCTGGATCATCGATTGGCTGAGACCCGAGAGGGCCGAGCCGATCAGGAACAGGACGATGGCCGCCTGGAAGAAGCGCTTGCGCCCGTAGAGGTCGCCGAGCTTTCCCCACAGCGGCGTCGACACCGTCGAGGCCAGCAGGTAGGCGGTCACCACCCAGCTCAGGTGGGAGGCACCGTTGAGGTCCCCCACGATGGTCGGCAGCGCGGTGGACACGACGGTCTGGTCCAGGGCGGCGAGGAACATCCCCAACATCAGTGCCCCGATGACGATGAGGACCCGACGGTGGGAGAGCGCGACGGCCGGCTCCGGCACAGCGGCCGTGGCTGTCTCACTCATGGCGTCGCTCCCCGTTCACCGCTCGTCGCACCTGACGCATTCCCGTCAGTGTACGGGGCCGGGCCTGCGGAGACCCCGAACCGGGGGGCCGGGGGGACCCCGTCCACCAGGGTGGGCGTGGGACCGTCGGCACGACGGGCGTGGGACACTGTCGGAGGCCGAACGGAGGAAGGGCGTGGAACCAGAGCTGATGCCGGCGGCGTTCGTGGGCCATGGCAGCCCGATGAACGCCCTGGAGCACAACCGCTACACCCGGGCCTGGGCGGAGTTCGGGGCCTCCATCCCCGTACCGAGGGCCGTCCTCGTCATCTCCGCCCACTGGTACGTGGGGTCAACCCTGTTGACGGCGATGGAGGCACCCCGGACCATCCACGACTTCTACGGGTTTCCGCGTCAGCTGTTCGAGACGGAGTACCCGGCGCCGGGCTCCCCGGCCATCGCCGCGGAGATCGCCGAGGTGGTCCGGCCCCGCTGGATCGGGCTCGACGCCGATGGTTGGGGGCTCGATCACGGGACCTGGTCCGTGCTCGTCCACGTCTTCCCGAGCGCCGATATCCCGGTCATCCAGCTGTCCGTCAACGGCTTCGAGGGCTACGACGAGCACTTCGAGCTCGGAACCCGTCTCGCTCCGCTGCGCCGTGCCGGCATCCTCGTCCTCGGGAGTGGGAACGTCGTCCACAACCTCGCCCTCATGGACCCGGGGCACGCGGAGGACGCCTACGACTGGACCCGGCGCTTCGACGAGGCCTGCACGGCGGCCATGCTGGAGGACCCCCAGCGAACCGCCGCCCTCGTCGGCCATCCGGACTACGGCCTCGCCGTTCCCACTCCCGACCACTTCCTGCCCCTGGCCCCCCTGGCCGGCATGGCCGCCGCCGACGGGTCCGGGACCCGGGTGCTCGTCGACGGCTACGTGGCGGGATCCCTGTCGATGACCTCGTTCCGGCTCGGCTGAGCGCTCGCCGGCCGGGTGTCCCGGGTGTTCGCCGGTCGGCACGGCCCACGCCGGTCGGCACCGCGCCGGGACCGGGCGGCCGGCAAGGGGCGGGGCGGATATAACGCGGACGAGCGCCACGTGGCACACTTGGCGATCGCCCACTCGACAACCAGCCGGAGGTAGGTCCGTGTTCAGCCAGCAACGAAGGTTCCGGAAGCTCGCAGTGGCAGCAACCATCGGGAGCGTCGCCTTGCTGGCCGCCGCCTGTTCGAGCAGCTCCAGCAGTTCGACCACGACGACCGCAGCGTCCACCACCACGTCGGTGGCCCTGCCGACAGCCACCATCCCTACCCAGGCCACGAACGCAGCCATCGCCGCCACGGTGCCCGCCTCCGTCAAGTCGAAGGGTGACCTGAGCATCGCGCTCGACGCCACCTACGCACCCGACGAATTCATCGCGTCGAACGGCTCGACCATCGTGGGGATGGACGCCGATCTGGCCACCGCCATCAGCCAGACGCTGGGGCTCAAGCCCAAGCTGATCAACGCCACCTTCGACACGATCATCCCGGGCATCCAGAGCGGCAAGTACGACATGGGTGCGTCGTCGTTCACCGACACCATCGCCCGGCAGAAGGTGGTCGACTTCGTGGACTACTTCACGGCCGGTGAGGGCTTCTACGTGAAGACGGGCAGTCCGTTGGCGTTCAACGGCCTGACCACCCTGTGTGGACACACGGTGGCCGTCGAGGACGGCACCACCGAGCAGACCGATGCCCAGACCACGGCCAAGACGTGCACCAAGGACGGCAAGCCGACCGTCACCGTGCTCTCCTTCGGCAACCAGAGCCAGGCCAACCTGGCCGTCTCGAGCGGTCGTGCCCAGGTCGGCTTCGCCGACTCCCAGGTGGCCGGGTACATCGTGGCCAGCTCCAACGGCGTGTTCCAGAACAGCGGTACGGCGTTCGAAGTGGCGCCGTACGGGCTGGCCCTGCCGAAGGGGAACGGGATGGCCGCCCCCGTGCAGGCGGCGGTCAACGCACTCATCGCCAACGGCGTCTACACCCAGATCCTGACCAAATGGGGGGTCCAGGCCGGAGCGGTCACCTCGTCGGTGATCAACGGCGCCACCAGCTGAGGGGCCCGGCCGACATCAGTCGTCCACCCAATGACGGATCTGACAGGCCGGAGCGCGCCCGGCACTGACCGCCGAGGCGGGGACCGACCTGCCGTGAAGATCGTGCCGGTGCGCCATCCGGGCCGCTGGGTCGCCAGCGCGGTGATCCTCGTGTTGGCGGCCATGCTGGTCAACACCCTGTTCTTCTCCCACGTCACCCGGGGCGGTGTCCGCGAAGGCCGTTTCCAGTGGGGCGTGGTCGGCAAGTACCTCTTCGCCGCCCCGGTGCTGCGGGGCATCGTGATCACCCTGGAGCTGACCGTGATCGCCATGGTGGTGGGCATCGTGCTCGGCGTCGTCCTGGCGGTCATGCGGTTGTCCCCGAGCAGGCTCTTGTCCAGCTCGGCCTGGATCTACATCTGGTTCTTCCGGGGCACCCCGGTGCTGGTCCAGATCATCTTCTGGTACGAGGGCATCAGCTACCTCTATCCCCACCTGTCCTTCGGTGTCCCCTTCGGGCCCTCGTTCGTCACCGTCAACGCCAACGTGCTGGTGACGTCGTTCGTCGCCGGCGCCCTGGGGCTCAGCTTCAACGAGGGTGCCTACATGGCCGAGATCGTGCGGGCCGGCATCATCTCGGTCGACGAGGGCCAGACCGAGGCTGCGCAGTCGCTCGGCATGGCCAAGTTCCAGACGCTGCGCCGGATCGTGTTGCCCCAGGCCATGCGCATCATCGTCCCCCCGACCGGCAACGAGACGATCTCGATGCTCAAGACCACGTCCCTCGTCTACGCCATCGCCGTCGCCGACCTCTTCACCGCCACCCAGAACATCTCGAACAGCAACTATGAGGTCGTTCCCCTGCTGCTGGTGGCCAGCCTCTGGTACCTGTTCTTCACCTCCGTGCTGACGATCGGGCAGTTCTACATCGAGCGCTACTACGCCCGCGGCTCGACCCGCACGCTGCCGCCGACCCCCTTCCAGCGAGTGCGGGAGTCGTTCCTCCACGTGCGGGGAACGCCGGTCGCACCGCTGGCCGAGGCACCCTGGGTGGCCCCCCATGACTGAGCCGATGGTCCGCGCCGACCAGGTCCACAAGTCGTTCGGTCGCCTCGAGGTGTTGCGGGGGATCGACCTGACCGTCAATCCGGGCGAGGTGCTCTGCCTCATCGGTCCGTCGGGTTCCGGCAAGAGCACCTTCCTCCGCTGCATCAACCATCTCGAGAAGATCGACGGTGGTGAGCTCTCCGTCGACGGCGAGCTCGTCGGGTACCGGCGCGGCGGCGACCGCCTCTACGAGCTGAAGGACCGGGAGGTGTGCGGCAAACGGGCGGAGATCGGCATGGTCTTCCAGCGGTTCAACCTCTTCCCCCACATGAGCGTGATGGACAACGTGATATCGGGGCCGGTGCGGGTGAAGCGCGAGCCGGCCGCATCGGCCAGGGAACGGGCCAAGGTGCTGCTGGAGCGGGTGGGACTGGCGGACAAGGTGGCCAGCTACCCCAATCAGCTCTCGGGCGGCCAGCAACAGCGCGTGGCCATCGCCCGCGCCCTGGCCATGTCCCCCAAGCTGATGCTCTTCGACGAGCCCACGTCCGCCCTCGACCCCGAGCTGGTCGGGGACGTCCTCGACGTGATGCGCGACCTGGCCCGGGACGGCATGACCATGATCGTCGTCACCCACGAGATGGGATTTGCCCGGGAGGTGGGTGACACGGTGGTGTTCATGGACGGCGGCGTGGTGGTGGAGAGCGGCGACCCGAGGCAGGTCCTTGCCGCCCCGCAGCACGAGCGGACGAGGGCCTTCCTGTCGAAGGTCCTCTGAGGTCCTCTGAGGTCCTGTGCGATCCTTGGCGGTCCTGTGCGGGCCTCGGCGGGACCCGGGCCCGTGGGGGCGACGTGCGGCCCGGCGCCGGCCGGGTCGGCCCGACGCTGTGCCTTCAGGACCGGGGCACAGCCGCCGGTGACGGGGGACTGCCGTCCTCGCGGATGCGGCGGACGAGGTGGCCGAGGTCGGAGCCGTCGATGCGGATCGCCGCCTTCAACGAGGCACGGCCGAGCGACGATCCGAGCGGCAGCGCATCGAGGAGTCCGCGCCCGACCCAGCTCCTGATCAGGCGGAGCTCGGTCGAGCGGGTCAGGGTGCGGTCGTCGATGGACGTCCCCCTCGACACCAGCGCGGCATTGGTCAGACGGCGTACCTCGGTGCGGGTGTAGGTGATCTCCAGTTCGTTGAGCCGGCGGACCAGATAGGAGCCGGTGTTGTACCAGTCGCAGCATCCGTGCACGACCGAGGCCACCTGGCCCACCGCACCGTCGATGGCGACCGCCAGGACCGGGCCACCCTCGAGGGTCGACGCCGCCGCCGCGGTGACCAGCGCCAGTTGGAGCGCACCCATGGCCGTGCTGATCGAGCGGCTCTGCCTCGAAGCCAGGAGCTCGACCCCCTTCTGATCGTAGAGAACGGCCGGATGGTCGACCACCTGTCCCGACAGCCAGTCGAGTAGCCGGGGGGGTGCGGCCCGGACCTGGGCACGCACCCGACGGACTCGACCCGGGCCGCCGGACAGCGCCTCGCGCCCGACGCTCCCGAAGGCCGCTTCGAGCTCGGCGGCAGCCTCGGGAGGCAGGCCCTCGGGTCGCAGCAGTGCCCGCAACGCGCCGCCGAAGGCCGCCCGGGCCCGGGCCCGGGCCCGGTCGAGCCGCGACGGAGAGCCGGCCGGCTGTGGGCCCACCGCGCCGTTCGTCGGAGCCTCGGTCACGTCCCGAGTCTGCAGACTGCAGGGCGGACCCGCAAGACCGGGTCGGTCGCCGTCCCAGGAGGGCGGCCACCTCGGGGCCCGGGACCGGGGCGCGTCCGACCACGCCACAGCGAGCCGGCGTGCGGGCGGGGCACCATCGTTCCCATCGGCCGAACCCCGTCTACCATCGCGGGCGGATCCGATGCGGACCGCCTGTGGACCGCCACCGGCTCCGGTCCGACGGCCGGGGAGCTCACATGGCGCTGGACATCGGAAGACGGCAGCTCGCACGGGCGGTCCGTGACGCTGGCGGGGCGCCCACGCCTTCGGTCGTGATCGTGGGGGGAGGTCTGTCAGGACTCGCCGCGGGCATGCAGCTCCTCCGCTCGGGACTCACCTCGTTCTCCATCATCGAGGCGTCCGACGGCGTCGGCGGCACGTGGCGGGACAACACCTATCCAGGCAGCGCCTGCGACGTGCCCTCCCATCTCTACTCCTTCTCCTTCTTCCCCAAGTGCGACTGGACCCGGCGGTTCGCCGACCAGCCGGAGATCCTCTCCTACGCAGAGGCGTGCGTCGAGCACTTCGGGCTCGGACCCCACCTGCGCACCGGCACGACGGTGGACCGCGCCGAGTTCGACGAGGACGACGGACGTTGGCGCCTACGACTGTCCACTGCCGACGGTCCCGAGACGCTCGAGGCGGACACGGTGATCTTCGCCTGCGGCCAGCTCAACCGGCCCCACATTCCCGACATCGACGGCCTGAAGTCGTTCGGCGGTCCCCACTGGCATTCGGCACGATGGGACCACACCGTCGATCTGGGAGGGGCGCAGGTGGCCGTGGTGGGCACCGGGGCGAGTGCCATCCAGTTCGTGCCGCCGGTGGCCGACCGGGCGGCCCGGCTGACGGTCTTCCAGCGCAGCCCCAATTACGTCGGACCGAAGAAGGACCGCCCCTACGACGGTCGGACCCGCTCCCTCCTCGCCCGTTCGACGGTGGTGGAACGGGCCTATCGGTGGTGGATCTACTGGTCCCTCGAGATCCGCTGGCTGTGGTTCCGCCGCGACAGCTGGATGGGCCGCAAGCTGGGCGAGCTGTTCAGAAAGGGGATCCGCGCCGAGGTGGTCTCCGAACGGTTGCCTGAGCAGGTGGTGGTTCCCGACTACCCGATCGGCTGCAAGAGGATCCTGATCTCCAACGACTGGTACGGCGCCCTGCTGCGTCCGACGGTGACCGTGGTCGAGGCGCCCATCGACCACATCGAGGTCGATGCCGTCGTCACCACCGACGGCGAGCGACACCCGGCAGACGTCCTGATCTTCGGCACCGGGTTCTCGACCACCGGCTTCCTGGCCCACATCCCCATCACCGGAGTGGGCGGTCGCCGCCTCGCCGAGGAGTGGAAGGACGGCGCCCGGGCCTACCTCGGAACGGCCGTCCCCGGCTTCCCCAACTGCTACCTCCTGTACGGACCCAACACCAACCTCGGCCACAACTCGATCCTGTTCATGGTGGAACGGCAGCTCAACCTGGTCCTCCAGGCCCTCGCCGTCCAGACCCGGGCGCTGGCCGGGCGACCCGAGGGGCGGGCGGCGCCGCGCGTGGAGGTCGGAGAGGCGGCCTTCGAGCGGGACGACCGGCGCACCCAGCGGATGGTGGCCGCCACCGTGTGGGTGTCCAACTGCAAGAGCTGGTACAAGACGGCATCGGGCCGGGTGACCAACAACTGGCCCACGTGGACGGTCCGCTACTGGTACGACACCCTGCGCCTCCGGCCGGACGAACTCGGTCTGGTCGGGCGGCAACCGGGCCGGCCGGCGGTGGTCGGCGAGCCCGGCCACAACGGCAGCACCCCTGGCAACGGAGCCGGCGACCACGGCACCGGCCGGCCGGTACGCCTGGCGACCTCGTCCGACCCGAAGCGTTGAACGCGTCGGCGACGGCCGCCGAGTCGGTCCGCTACGACCCGATGTGGTCAGCCGGGACGGTTCCCAATCGACCGGCCTGATAGTCCTCGAACGCCTGGGCGACCTCCTCGCGGGTGTTCATGACGAACGGCCCGTAGGCGTAGACCGGCTCCCTGATCGGACGGCCGCCGAGGATCAGCACATCCAGTTCCGGGGTGCGCGAGTCCTGGGTGGTGTCGGCGGCGATGGTGAGGGCGCCCCCATCGCCGAAGACGGCCAGTTGGCCGGTCCGAACCGGGCGGCCGTCGGTCCCCACCTTCCCGTTCCCCCCGAGCACGTACACGAGGGCGTTGAACTCCTCGTTCCAGGGGACGTCCACCGTTGCGCCGGGAGAGAGGGTGGCGTGCACCATCGCCATGGGCGAGTGGGTCGACCCCGGTCCCGCGTGCCCACCGAGCTCACCGGCGATCAGCCGGAAGAGCGCCCCGCCGTCGGGCGACGCCAGGAGTGCCACGTTGGATGCCCCGATGTCCTGGTAGCGGGGGGCGATCATCTTGTCGGCCCGAGGGAGGTTCACCCACAGCTGGATGCCGTGGAACAGACCCCCGCTCGCCACCAGCTCCTCGGGTGGGGCCTCGATGTGGAGGATCCCGCCACCGGCGGTCATCCACTGGGTGTCACCGTTGGTGATCAGGCCTCCTCCGCCGATCGAGTCCTGGTGCCGGAAGGTGCCGTCGATCATGTAGGTCACGGTCTCGAAGCCCCGGTGGGGGTGCCACGGCGTCCCCTTGGGCTCGCCGGGGGCGTACTCCACCTCACCCATCTGGTCCATGTGGATGAAGGGGTCCAGGTGGCGCCGGTCCACGCCGGCGAATGCCCGCCGCACCGGGAATCCCTCGCCCTCGAATCCCGGGGGTGCGGTGGTCACCGACAACACCGGGCGCTGGGCGCCCTCAGCCGACGGCTCCACCTTCGTCAGTGCCAGTACATCGTCCACGGTCACCGCCGGCATGGCCAACCTCCGTTGCATCTCTCAGGTGGTCGCTCCGCCCATCATGGCCCTGCGACATCCCTTTGTCGTCTCAACACTAGTTGCGCTCGCAACATTCCGGATCGCCGCCAGGGGCCCGTCGGGGGTGGCGGCGCCCTTCAGCCGGGCGGCCGGTGTGCCGAAGAAAGCTGGTAAACAGGTACGCTTACGGCCTGGGGAAAGTCAGGAGACTGCACGTGATCCGGCCACGCGGCGGAACCACACGCCGACGCGACGACGAAGAGGAAGATGCGGCCTCCTCCGCCGAGGCAATAGGGCTCTTGCTGCGAAACAGCAGGGAGGAGCGCGGCCTCGACCTGCTCACGGTGCACGATCGGCTGAGTCGGCCGATCACCCAGATCGAGGCGCTGGAAAACGGTGACCTCGCCAGGCTTCCCGATCAGGCCATGGCCCTCTCCACGCTCCGTCGCTACGCCGCTTTCCTGGGCCTCGACGGGGACGCGCTCGCCCTCCAGATGATCGATGCGTGGTCGACGGCCGGCCCATCGCCGAAGCAGGAGTCGCCGACAGAGGCCGGTACGGCGGTGACCACCGTCGTGACCGCCGTCACCTCGGGACCGGACCACCTCCGGGCCTTCACCCAGACCGGCGAGGTGCCCAAGGTCGGCGGCGGCTCGAGCGGCCCACCGACCGGGTCGGGAGCCTATGGCTACGGTGTGATGGCCACCGGCCCCCCCACCGGGACGTTCCCGGTCGTCCCCAAGCACGATCTGAAGCAGTCCCGGCGATCCGTGGCCAAGGCCCGCCGCCGGCTGCGGGCGCCCACGTCGCTCAAAGTGATCACCTGGGTGGCGGCGGTGCTGGTCCTGGTGGCGGCGGCCGGCATCGTCATCTACCGGGCCCAGCCCAAGTGGCTGGTGCAGGCCCACCTCCTCAAGGTGCACCAACCGGGCGGGGCGGGGGCGGCGGGCCAGACGGCGGCGCCGGCCACCCATCAGGCGTCGAAAGTGGTCCAGACGTCCACCGGCGCGTCCAGCGCCTCCTACACCGTCGCCGCCGACAATTTCGATGTTGCGGTCTCCACCTCGGGCCGGTGCTGGGTGCAGGTCACCAGCTCCAAGTCGTCGGTGCCGCTGGTGAGCGGGGTCCAGCCCGCCGGCAAGCTGCTGACCTTCCCCGCCGACGGGGCGTTGACCGTGGAGGTCGGCTCGTCAGCGGTCGTCGTCGCCGTCACCATCGACAAGAAGGCCGTCTACTACAACGCCCCGAGCGCCGTCCCCTTCACGTACACCTTCACTCCGGCGTCGAGCTCGTAACCGCCTCGGCGAGCCGGTAGCCGCGTCACCCGGCGAGCTGGTAGCCGCGTCACCCGGCGAGCTGGTAGCCGCGTCACCCGGCGAGCTGGTAGCCGCAGCCCTCTAGGCGTCGGTGACGGGAAGCTCGCCCAGGGCGGCGGATCCGGCTGCGGACCGGGCGGCCAGCTCGGCATCCAGCTGGGCGTCGTAGCGCGCCGCCTTTCGCTCCTCGAACCGCACCCACTGGACGAACACCGGAATCAGCGCGAGCACCGTGAAGAACTCGGCACCGATCCACAGGATCGCCGCCCCCGAATGGGTGCTGCTCAACGAGTACATCGACGCCACCGGACGTGCATTGGTCAACAGCGCGAGGGCGAGGAACGACTCGACCGGCACCCCGATCAGCAGACTGGCCAGTCTGGCGCCGTGCCCCATCTGCCAGTGCGGAATCGGGTCGATGGCGATGACCGGCCACCAGAACAGGGTCGAGGCGAAGAAGAAGGCGACGTTGATCAGGTCCATCACCCACATGTGCAACATGGCGAAGTTGATGGCGAAGGTCAAGAAGAAGGCGAACATCGTCACGTAGTAGAGGATCCACACCGGGAGGGGATGGGTCAGGATGCGGAACGGCCGGGAGTTGAGGATCCGCAGGAGACGGACCTTCGTCCTCCGGCTGGACGTCTGGAGGGCCAGGGTCATCGGGGCCCCCATGGCCAGGAGCGGTGGGGCGATGACCATCAACAGGAGGTGCTGGATCACATGGGCCTGGAAGTAGTCCATGGTGTAGGTGGCCACGGGTGACTGGAGGGCGGCATCGAGGGCGACGAGGCCGGCGATGAACGAGACGGTCCGCTTGCTGCTCCAGTGCCGCCCCCGCAGGGTGACCGCCCACTCGGCGCGCAGATACCAGACCGCAGCGGTGATCACCGCCACCAGCACCAGGAGGGCGAAGGGGCTGAACTCCCACTGGGTGAAGGCGTTGTGGGCCGTGAGCGGCACCCGGGTCATCGAGGGCATCCCGTGCGAGAGGGGCACGTGGACAGCGTACCGATGATGGCGGTGCCGTCCCATTCGGCGGGTCGGCCCCAGCGGCACGCCGGTCGGCCCTGGCTGGCGGTCGACCGGGCTCGGGGTGGCAGCCCAGGGGCGGTGGGGCGCTCTGCGGCCGGTCGACCGGGCTCGGGCCGGCCGGGACCGACGATCAGGTGGTGGCGGGGTGGATCCTGACGACCTCGCCGGTCTCCACCCGGTAGCGCCATCCCTCCACCTCGACGGCGTCGGGCAGCAGCGGGCAGGCGCGCACGGCGTCGACGTCCACACGCAGTGCCTCGTCGGGATCGGGCATGGTGAGGAACTCCCACTGCGAGGACAGCTCCTCCGATCCGGCCGGAAGGTCCGACCGCACGTCGCCGTCCGTCCGGTGGGCCAGTGCACAGTTGGTGTGCTGCATCACGGCGATCCGGGTCACGCCCAGGAAGTTGGTGGCCAGGATGAGCGAGCGCAGGACGTCCGGAGTGACCCGGCCGCCGGCATTTCGCAGGATCTTGGCGTCCCCGGGAACCAGACCCAGCATGGCCAGGGGCTCGATCCGGCTGTCCATGCAGGTGACCAGGGCGAACGCCTTTGCGGCGCGGGCCGGCACGCCGGCCAGGGTGAACTCTTCCACGTAGTGGGCATTTGCCTGCAGGAGGTCATCGAACATGCAGCGAAGCATGGCAGACGACGCCGGCCGGGATCCAAGCCGCCGGCCGGGTCCGCCGAACCGACCGGTCGGTCGGTCGGGCTCAGGCCGGTGGGACGAACCGGATGTCCAGGCTCCGGAGGTAGGTCTGGAGCCCGGCATCCTGGATGGGGACGAGATGGGCGGGCGCGCCCGACTCGTTGACATGGGCGTGCCACAGGCCCGGGGGCGTGACGAACGCACCCCCGGCCTCCCAGTCGACCCTGATCGGGTCGATGATCGCACCCCCGTCGTCGACCCCGGCCCCGAGCAAGGTGTAGCAGCCCGGCTCGCAGTCGAGGATGAGGTCGAGCGCCACCGACTGGTGCCGGTGGGGACGCTGCACCTGGTCGGTGGGGAGCAGTCCGAACATGGCCCACAGCACGTGGGTGATGGTCAGGGTCTGTTCCTGGGCGGCGTTGGCCAGCAGCACGCTCACCCGGCTCCGCGCGCCGGCCTCGGGCGCTGCGGCGATGGCCTGCAGCTCCGCCTGGGCCGCGGCCCGCGGGAACTTGGTGGCGCGGAACCTGGGCCCGGCCGCCCGGACCCCGAGATACCGGAGGAGCGGCTCGTCGTGGACCCAGTACAGCGTGGCCGTCCCCACGGCGTGGTGGGTCGCCGCCGAAGGCCCGTCCCCGGTGGCCGGCAGGGTGACGAAGTCGCCCTCCTCCCAGTCGATCACGTCGCCCGTCCCGGCCAAGGTCGTGCGACCCCGACCCCCCATGACATGGAGTAGCTGGGACGTCGCATTGGGAGCGAGCGTGAGCTCCTCCCCCGCCTCGATCCTCAGGAAGCTGGCCATCAGACCGGGGCTGGTCGCCGGGCCCGTCGTGATCCCGAGCTCGGCGGAGAGGTCGAGCGACACGACCCGCGTGGGCCCGTCCTGGTGGAGCCGGCTGGGGAAGCTGACGATCGGGACCTTCGTCGTGTGACCGGACCCGATCGGGTCGGCGGCGGTCGAGTACTCGAAGAACCGGGCGTCCTCGGTCCAGTCGGTCGCCGTCCCGCTCCCCGAGGGCCCCTCTACGGCACCACGGGTCCCGGGTTCACCGGAGATCGTCGTCATGGTGGCTCTCCTTCCGGATGCCGGACCCCGGTGAGGTTCGGGCCCTGGTCGTCGCTCGCCCCGGTGGGACGACCACCCCAGCGTAGAGCCGTACCGTCAGGGGCACGACCGGGAGGCGGTCGCCGCCGCGGTCAGTCGGAGAAGCCGTGGTCAGTCGGAGAAGTGGGTCCTCGGCCGCTGCTCCAACGCCCCCGCCACGAACACGTCCACCTTCTCGTTGTAGAAGGAGACCAGCCCGGCGATGGGGAGAAGCTGCCGGGTCGGGAAGCTGTAGCTCCAGGCCAGGTCCTCGTGGGTGACCCCACCCACCCGCACCGACCAGTAGTCCGAGGTGGTCCCCTTGTACGGGCAGCTCGTGACGGTCGGACTGGGGACCAGGTGTTCGAACTCCACCTCGGTCCGGTTGAGGTAGTACCGGGTCGGGAGGCCGGTCTCGAAGACCATGACCGGGCTGGACGACTCGGCGAGCACCACCCCGTCCAGCTCGACGCGCACGGTGCGGGTGGACCGGAGCGCGTCGACCCGCGAGTACGGGTCACGCGGATGCACGAACACCTCCTCGTCCTCCTCGAACCATCCGCCCAGTGCGTCCCACTCGAACCGGAACGTGTCGGCCAGCTCGCCGCGGACCGGGTCGACGAGCAACCGTGCCACTGGTGGCCGGTGCGGCCCGGCGGCGGAGGCGAACGAGTAGAGGCGCACCGTCCCGCGGGGCGACTCCTCGGTCATGCCGTCGGTGACGAGGAGATCCTCGCGGACGTCACGGCGCGGGATGTAGTACTGCGGATAGTTGGACCACTCCCACACGTAGAGCGCGTCCGTCGTGTCGAGGAGCATCTCGCCCCCGTGCTCGGCCCGTATGCGTCGCGGCACCGGTTCGATGCGGTTGAGACGGGTGGTCGTCCTCGGGTAGCCGGCCATGGCCCTCCTGTCCGATAGGCGGTCGGTCGCTGACTCCCAAAACTACGCCGCCGCTGCGGGCGTCGCCGGGGCTCAGGCGGGGAGCGCCGTCGGGTCCCACCGGCGCAACCGGGCCTTCCGGGCCCGGTCCACCTGACGGTCCAGCATGGCCCGGGCGGCCAGTGCATCGCGGTTGGCCGCCCGGATCCTGACCGGTCCGCGGGTCGAGTCGAGGTGCACGGTCGCCAGGCCGAGTACCCGCTGCAGTGGCCCACTGGTCAGGCGCACGCTCTGGGTCCGCTCGTGGGGCACCACGTCGATCGTGCGGGACAACAGTCCGTGCTGGGCCACGAAGACCGACTCGTCGGACCCCACCAACTGCCGCCGCCACCAGAGCGGTGCCCGCAACGCCGCCCGCCGGGGAGGCCGGTCCAGCGGGACCGCATCGAGGTCCACCCCACCCATGATCCAACCGACCAGCGCCAGTGCGTAGGCCCGGTCCGTGACGGGTAGCAGCACCGTGGCCTTCGAGTTGCTGTTCCCGACGTAGCCGGCCACGTTCATGCGGACCTGGGCCCAGCCGAACAGGCGCCACGCCATCGGCTGGTGGACGAGGATCGCCTGGATCCGGCCGGGGGGCACGGTCTGGCGACTCGTCGAGAACAGCCCGTGACGGATCCGCAGGCCGTCGGGCGATTCGGTGACGGTGAAGTCCCACAGGGTGGTGACCCGCTGCCAGATGGCGTGGAGGATCAGGACGGCGAACCACAGGAACAACGCGATGCCCAGTCCCGAGGTGGCACGGTGGCTGTTCTGTTGGCCGACGACGGCGAGGAACGGCCCGATCAGCAGCGGAACGAGCCGCCACGAGATCGTCTGGAGGAGCACGGCCCGGATCAGCTGACCGTGGGGAACCGAGACCACCGGTCGTTCGGGCGCCTCCTCCGCCCCGTCGGCCCCTCCCCCCGACCGGCTGAGCAGGTCGGCCCGCAGCTGTCGGGCCACCGGTCGGGACAGGAAGCGGAGCCGCACGGCCGAGCGCTCCGTGCCGGCCGTGGTGACCCTCAACTCGGCCAGGCCGAAGATGCGGGCGGTGAACGGCTCGAGCACGTCGACGCTCTGCACCCGGTTGAGCCGCACACGCTTCGATCGCTTCTGCAGCAGCCCGCTGTCGATCCGCAGCTCCCCGCCGTGCAGGTGGTAGCGGGTGACGGCCACGGCGATCAACCCGCGCACCACCACGAGGGCGGCCAGGCCCACATAGACGAGCAGCGCCGTCACGTTCGGCCCGCCGCCCGCCCCCGCCCGCTGTCCGCCCAGGCTGAACAGGGCGAACACCACCAGGAGCCCGAGGATCCTCCCGCCGAGAGCGAGCGGTGTGAGCGGGTGGAGCTTGAACGTCTCGTCGCCGGGGTCCCGCCCGACCGCCCGCTCGGGTTGCGGGCCCGACGCTCCCGGGACCGACGGCTCCGGGGGCTCAGAGCCCACTGGCGTGGGCCTCACCCAGCTGGGTCAGCCGGTCGCGGAGCTCGGAGGCCACCGTCGGGGTGAGCCCGCAGACCTTGGCGTCGGTGGTGGCCGCCGCCGTGTGGAGCTTCACCCGCACCAGGCCGAAGGCCCGCTCGATCGGCCCGGCTTCGACATCCACCAGCTGCATCCGGCCGTAGGGCACCACGCAGAGCCGTCTGAACATCGCCCCGTGGGTGACGACCAGGTCGTCGGATCGTTCCACGTAACCCCACGACCGCAGGTTCCGGCCGATGGACGCCCAGCCCAGCACCAGGAGCACCAGTCCCACCGTCCCGGCGATGGCCGCGGCCTGCCCCGACACCAGGATGAACACCCCGGTCACTCCTCCGACCACCGGTAGGCCGACGGCGGCGAGCTCCGCCCGCCTCATGTGGGCCAGGCGTGGCGACACCCGCTGCCAGGGGTGCTCGAGCGGCGGTCCGAACGGGTCGTCCATGCAGGGAACGCTACCCGTGCCCCCTCGTCCACCCACGCCCCGGAGGTGATCCCGGCTGCTGCCCAACCGCTGGGCTCAGGCGCCCGTCGGCGCCTCCGAGTCCGTCGCCGCTGCGGCGTCCCGCCCCTCGCCGGCCGGGCGACCGGGGCGCCGTCGCGGCCGGCTGGTCGCCGCCCGGGCGGCGGCTGCCGCCTGCAGCCTGGGCACGAAGACGAGGACGTAGGTGGTGGACAGTGCCCCGAGGACGGCGATGACGCCGATCGGGGCGACGGAGAAGTGGCGGGCGTCCCTGGGGTCGGAGAACCCGGTGGCCACGAACAGGACGGCGAACAGCACGGCCCCGAACGCCGCCAGGGGCCGGCCGGCGACCAGGCGGAACGGGCGCTCACGGGTCTCGCGGCGGCGCAGGATCACCAGGCACAGGGAGGCGATGGCGTAGATCCCCGATTCGATGGCCGCCCCCACCGACACCAGGAGCAGCCACTGCCCGGTGGCGAAGACCGCAGCGGCCACGATCGCCGAGCCGACCGCCAACGTGGTGACGGCCAGCCAGGGGACGGCCTTCAGGTTCAGACGGGCGAACTGACGGGGCAGGGTCCCCTCGCGGGCGGCGGCATAGATGAAGCGCGACGCCACGAGGAAGCCGCCGTTGAACGTGTTGAGGGCCGTGAGCACGGTCAGGGCCAGCATCCACAGCTCGCCGACGGTGCCCAACGCCGCCTGCCCCAACAGCAGTTGGGGATAGGCGCTCCCGTGCACGCGGCCGAACGGCACCAGATGGGCCAACGCCAGGGCGAACAGCGTCGAGACCAACCAGATCAGGGCCGGCGCGATGAACAGCGCCCGGGTGATGACCTTGGGCGTCCTGGCCTCCTCGGCGGTCGTGGTGACCCATTCGAAGGCGGCGTAGAGGAAGAGGGCGAAGGCCACCGCCTGCACGCCCGAGAAGCTTCCCCGGCCGAAGAGATCGAAGGGGTGCCGGAAGGCACCCCCCACGTGGAACAGGGCGATCACCGAGAGCACGGCGGTCCCCGAGAGCACCGAGTAGGTGACGACCGTCTGCACCCATCCGGCCAGCCGCACGCCCCGCAGGTTGGCGGTCAGCGCCACGCCCAACAGCACGGCGATCCACACATAGGCCAGGGCCGCCGGCTCGTGGAGCACGTGGCGGACGGCCGCCCCGATCAGGAAGGCGTCGGCCGCGATGACCAGGACCACCGTCGTCATGTAGGTGAAGGTCACCGACAGCGCGGTCCGGCTTCCCACGGCCCGGCCGAGGTAGAGGCGGATCCCCGCCGCCGTCGGGTAGAGGCCGTTCAACTCGGAGAAGATCCCCGCCACCAACAGGACCAGCAGGCCGCCGACGAAGATGGCCACGGCCGCCGTGGCCCCCGGAGCGTAGGCCAGCACCGACACCACCCCCAGGTAGTCGATGGCGGCGAACGCCAGCCCGGTGGAGGTGGCGGTGGCGGTGGCGGTGCCCACCGATCGCCGGAGCACGGACGCGCCGGCCGGGCGCGCCGGCACTGCACCTCCCATCAGACGTCGGGCCAGATCACCGAGCTGATGGCGTCCAGGCGCATCACGTCCTCTTGGGAGCCCTGCACGGTGATCTCGCCCCGCAGGTACTTCTGCACCGGGTTCAGGTCACCCCAGAACATGTCGCAGAACGTTTCGGAGTGGGTCGTCACCACGATGTCGGGGGTGCCGACGTGCCCCTCGGGTGTCGAGAGGATCTCACCGCGGTCGACTTCCATCGAGAAGGTGATGGCGTTGTCCGAGCAGACGAAGTGCAGTGTCCTCGACCAGTCCCGCTGCATCTTCCGCAGCCGTTCGTTCCCGTTGCAGCTGACCGTGTAGTCGGCCAGTGCCTCGGCCAGCTCGTCCCATGCAGCCATGGCCCGCCCCTCAGCTCGCGGCGGCGCCGGCCGAACGGACCGGTCTGCGTCGGGGTCGGGTCGGCGCCGGCTCCTCGGGGCCCGCCCCCGACAGGAGGTCGGCGATGGACCGGTCGAGGGCGTCGACCAGCAGGTCGACCTGGTCCTCCTCGATCACGAGGGTGGGCATGAGCCGCATCACCGCCGGCTGGTTCCCGCTGTAGATGGCGAGGACCCCGTGCCGGGCGAGGTGGTAGGACATCCGCGGGCCGAAGGAGTCCTCGGTGTACTGGATGCCGGCCATGAGACCCAGCCCCCGGACCTCGGCGACCACGTCGGGATACTTGGCGACGAGGGGACGCAGCCCGGCGAAGAGCCGCTCGCCCATGGCCGCGGCGTGAGCGACCAGCTCTGTCTCCTCGATGACGGCCAGCACCTCGAGCGCCACCGCACAGGCCAGGTCGGAGCCCCCGAACGTGGACAGGTGGATGAACGGGTTGGGGATGAGGAACTCGCGGAGCTCCTCGCTGAACAGGGTGGCGGCGATCGACACCAGCGAGCCGCCCAGCGACTTCGCCGTCGTCATGACGTCGGGAACGACCCCGAAGTGCTCGCTGGCCCACCACCGACCGGTGCGGCCGAGACCGGTCTGGATCTCGTCCAGGATCAGCAGGGCTCCCGTCCGGTCGCACAGGGCCCGGGCCCCTTGGAGATAGCCGGTCGGGGGCACGACGATGCCACCCTCACCCTGGATCGGCTCGAGCAGCACCGCCGCCGTCTGGCCGTCGACGACACCCTCCAGGGCGTCGATGTCGCCGAAGGGCACCTGGGCGAATTCGGGCATGAGCGGCTCGAACGGCTGGCGGAACGCCGCCCGGCCGCCGGCGGAGAGGGCGAACCCGGTGTGGCCGTGATAGCCGTTGACCGTCGACACGATCCGCGGCCGCCCGGTGGCGCCACGGGCGAGCTTGACGGCGAAGTCGACGGCCTCGCCTCCACCCGTGGCGAACATGGTGCACGACAGGTCACCGGGGGCCAGCTCGGCCAGCCGGGCGGCGAGCTCGGCCTTCTCCCTCGAGCAGAGCAGGAAGTTGCCGTGGTCCAGGCGGTCCACCGCCGCGTGGGCGGCGGCCACCACCCTCGGGTGGCGGCGGCCGACGTTGAACGACCCGGCCGAGGTGAAGCAGTCGAGGTACCGCGTGCCGTCGACGTCCCACACCCACGGGCCCGAGCGCCGCCCCTCGATGATGTCGAGTCCCGCCGCCTTCATCACCCGGACCTTCTGGGGGTTGATGTACCGGGCGAACTGGTCGAGTGCCTGTTGCTTGGATCCCTCCGACGTCATGGGTGCCTCTCCTGCATTCGATGGACGTGGTCCCGGCCTGGAACGTACACCCGGCCCGTCGGGGGTCGCCCCCTCACCCCACCGGCGGGGCGGGATCACCGATCAGCGCGTAGAGCTCCTCCAGGGCGGTCTCGGGGGCGACCACCTTGATGGTGTGCATCCCCAGCTGGCGGGCGGGCTTGAGGTTGACCCCGAGGTCGTCGAGGAAGACCACCTCGTCGGGAGCGACCGCCAGTGCGTCACAGGCGACCCGGTAGAACTCGGGGTCGGGCTTGCGCACCCCGAGCTTGCTCGACTCGAAGACGGCGTCGAAGAGGGCGAACACCTCGGCCACGTCCGGCCGTGCCTCCGCCTCCAGGGCCACGAAGTTGTTGGTCAGGCACGCCGTCTTGAACCGCGTGGAGCAGTGCCGCACCGCCTCCACCATCTGCGGACGGATCTCCCCGGCCAGGGCCCCGATGACCGCCACCGCGTCGACCTCCGACCCGAGGGACCGGGCCTCCTCCTCGAACTCGTCGCAGAACGACGGGAAGTCGAGCTCCCCGCGCTCCAGCCGGGCCCAGGCGTTGTCGTCGGGGTGGGTGGCGTTGACCCGGCGGAGGAACCCGTCGGCGAGCCCGTTCTCCCGTTCGTACCGGGCAAAGGCGTCGAACGGGCTCGAGCTGATGACACCCCCGAAATCGAACATCACCGATCGGATCACCGGCGAGCCACCCTTTCCATCGTCGTGTGCTGCAGGCACGCTAATCCGATCGGTACGGTGCGGCGCCTCACGACGTCCGGTCGGCCACCACCCGGCAGCACCGTGATGGCATCGGTGACCCTGCCCGGGCGGCGACAGCGGGGCGGGTGCCGCTCGACCCGCAGCTACCAGCCCCGGAGGTCCACGCTCCACCGGTCGATGACGTCGGCTCCCTCGACCACCCACGCCGCCTCGTGGTAGGCCATGGTGGGATCGATGTGGGCGGGCAGCACGCCGACCCGGTCGCCGACCGCCGGCAGCGTGACGCCCTCCTCCGGCGCGAAGACGACGTGCTCGTCCGAGCAGTACC
>CAVOKJ010000004.1:0-858224 GCA_963696495.1 uncultured Acidimicrobiales bacterium
GCGAGGCGACCTCCCTGCTACCTCTCGGTCCCTTGTGGAGTTGACATTCAGCAGGAGGGAGTGCTTTGAAGCAGGGGGATGATCTGAGGGTGGAGACCGACTGAGGCGGCGACGAAGCTTTCGGAACTGGCCATCCAGGGCTCTCCGTCTGCGTCGGTCACAATGCCCCCGGCCTCGGTGACCAAGAGGCTGGCGGCCAGCAGGTTGCCTGGGTCGCGCCCGAACTCGAAGAAGAAATCCATGCGACCAGATGCCACATCGGCGATCTGCCACGATGTCGGGCCAAGATTGCGTACCGCGCCGACGGCAGGCAGCAGCACAGTCATCGCTCGGCCCGTGGCCGCAATGGCAGCGGGTTGGCGAGCGGGGAATGGCGGTTGGCTCATCCCGACGAGCGTGAGACCCAGATCGGTCTTGCTGGACGGTGTCACGGGGACGCCGTTGCGGAAAGCACCGCCTCCCCTCGCTGCGGTGTAGACCTCGCCGAGGAATGGACTGTGTAACGCCGCCAATTCTGGTTCGCCGTCGCGGACCAGGGCGATGCTCACGGACCACTGCGGAAGCCCCTGCAGGAACTGGATCGCCCCATCGACAGCGTCCACGACCCACGCTTCCCCGTCCGGCAGGCTGGCGCCTATCTCGTCGACACAGGGAGCCCCCGGCCGGATTGCCCCGAGCTGCTCCTGCATGGACGCGAAGAGCAGATGGTCAACGCCATCGAAGGCCGTCTTGAATTCGGCCCACGTGTCGAACTGGCCGGGTCTTGGATTGTCCGGCATCAGGGTGCCGGCGATCGTGGCAGCCTCTGCCATCGCCGACAATGTCGAGAACTCAGTCATCTGAAGCGATCCTTCCGTGATGGACGATTTTGGTGATGAAGAACCTTTCAGAGTTCGGCCGATGCCGTCACTAATATTCGTCGAATGTGATCGATAATGTACAAATGAATGACTCAGCGGTGGAATCAAGCTTTGATGAACGAGATCGGCGGCTGATTGCGGCATTGCAGTGTGACGGACGCGTCCCTGCGGAACGGGCTGCCGCCGTGTTGGGGCTACCGACCCGGGTGGTCCAGAGGCGCTGGGCGGAGTTGCTCGCAACGGGAGCGGTCCGGGTCGTCGCCTCGCCCCCTCGGCCATCGATCGATGGTGTGATGCTGGTGCGCATTCGGGTGCTGCGGGGCAACGTGGACACACTTAGTCATGTCCTGGCCCGGCGAAACGACATCCCGTTGATCGATATCAGTGTGAGCGGCGACCAGCTCATCGCGGTCGTCACGCCTCGGACGGACGGCAGCGGCCGATTGCTGCTTGAGGAGCTGCCCACATCACCGGCGATACTGAGCGTCGACGCCCAGTCGGTGATCCATGTCTTCGGCGACGCCGCTGAATGGGTCGCCGATTACCTGAGCCCCCAAGAACGTCAGGCCCTCACTCCCCGGACTGGTGGCGAACATCCGACTGGGTCCACAGACGATCTCGACCCGTTGGACACCTCCATAGTCGGGGTCCTGGCGGACGACGGTCGACGCTCGGCCGCCATGGTCGCCCGCATGATCGGTGAAGCCGAGTCCACCGTACGTAGACGAATGGCAACCCTCCTCGATCGTCGTCAGCTCGTGACCCAAGTCGTCGTCGATCCCAAGGCACTTGGATTCCAGGTCGACGCGGATTTGCATATGCAGGTGGCCCCAGAGCGACTCGATACCGCCGGTCGTGCCCTCGCCCAACATCCAGCCGTTCACGGAGCCTTAGCCACGACCGGTCCCGCCAACCTGATGATTGCCGTCTGGTTGCGCAGCCTTGACCATCTCTATCAATTCATCACAGGCGATCTTGCCCACCTCGGTGTCAGCAACGTCGACACGGTGCTGATCGGTCGAACGGTGAAACGGCCAACCGGGGCGTGGTGATCAAATTCCACCTGGCCGCCCTGAGGTCGGCGGGATCACCGAGCCTGAACGCAGCCGGTTCAGGACCGAACATCACTGCGTACAGATGCGGTTCACAAAATGCGCAGCGACCACAACTACCGAGCTGAGTCATCCAGTCGGCGACAGGATCGTCGGTGACCGCCCGGCCTCCGGCTCGGCTCCGAAACCGACGAATCCGCCGCGCATCACCTGTCGAGCCGGCTCGGGCATCGCCTCGCAATGCACCGGTCGAGCAGTTGCTCTAGGTTGATGTAACCAATATAGTTACATCAAGCTAGAAAGGAAGCCAATGACGAATCTCCGATACGACACGCTCCTCATGCGGCGCGAGGGACTCACGCGTGACCTACCCCCCGGCGACAACGAGGATCTACGGTGGGTCACGAACTCAGCGACGCTGATCCTCGGTGACCACGACGCCGTGCTGGTCGATACGTTCACCACGATCGACCAGAACGAACAGCTGATCCAGTGGGTGAGGGAGCACGACCGGCGGCTCACCCACGTCTATCTGACCCATGGTCATGGCGATCACGTCTATGGAATCGGACAGCTGCTCGAGGCTTTCCCTTCAGCAAGAGCATTGGCGACCGCTGGCACCCTTGCTCAGTCTCGAATCCAAGCCCGAGACGAGTACCGTGACGGATTCTGGGGCCGCCTGTTCCCCGGTCAGATTCCGGTGCCCGTACTTCCCGATGTCCTTGACGGCGACCGGCTCGACCTGGAGGGACGGGCATTGCGCGTCGTTGAAACGGGACACACGGACACGCAAGGCACAACCGTCCTCTGGGTGCCTGACGCTCGCCTCGTGGTCGCTGGGGACGTCGTCTACAACGACACACACATGTACCTGGCCGAATCGACTCGGGATTCCCGCACAGAGTGGATCGCGTCCCTCGAAACGATCAAGTCATTGGACCCCACCAGTGTGGTTGCCGGTCACAAACATCCCGACCGTCCCGATGACCCAGTTGCGATCGACGAATCGATTCAGTATCTGGTGGACTTCAACGACGCTGAACTCACGAGCTCGACAGCCCTCGAACTCTACGAGACCGTGCTCAAGCATCACCCTCGTCGGGCGAATCCAGGCTCTCTGTGGGGCGCAGCGAAACAGATCAAGGGTTCCTCATGACGCTTCGCAGGATGTGACCGAGTGAGCGCCAACAGCAGGCTCACGATCGCGGTCCACGCGCTGGGCTGGATCGATCTCCACTCCCAGCTCGGCGGAGGTCCAGCTACGTCGGAGGACATTGCCAAGAGCATCCGGACGAATCCGGTTGTGGTGCGCCGCCTGCTCAGCCGGCTACGTGACGGTGGACTCGTCCTCTCCCATCGAGGGACTCCTGCCGGATGGACGCTGGCCCGACCCGCTGCAGAGATCACGTTCCTCGACGTCAAGAACGCTCTGGATGACGGTCCCACGTTTGGGCTACACAGTTCACCACCCTCACCGAACTGTCCGATCGGCTTGAGCATCGGACCAGTGCTTACGCACGTCTATGAGACGGCGCAGAAGGCAGCTGATACAGCCTTGGGCGGTATCACAATCCAACGGGCACTCGACGAAACGCTCGCACGTTCCAATCGGACTCGACCCGAGTTGCTTGCGAGCTTTGCGGAGACCACCAGGGCTGCCCTCTAGTTGTGATTCCCGTGAAGGTTGTTGACAGTAGGAGCCCTCACCTGATCGTTTGAGGTTCGACCAAGAACACCGAACAATCAAGGAGGGCCCGTGGCGCACGTTAGGGCAAAGCTCACGCCTCTGGGAAGGCAACTTCTCGTGGATCGAATGGAGATCGACGGCTGGAAGCCGGCCGACGCGGCCAGGGCGATGGGGATTTCTCGCCAGACGGCCTACAAGTGGCTGCGCCGCTTCCGGGAGGAGGGCCCAGAGGGCCTGGCCGACCGTTCGTCGGCCCCGCGGTACTGCCCGCACCGGCTGGGGTCGGAGGAAGTGCAGCGGATCGTGACCACCCGGCTCGAGACCATGACCGGGCCGCACCGGTTGTCCTATGTGCGGGTCGCCACCGTTCCACGATCTATGAGGTACTACGCCGAGAGGGGCTGTCTCGTCTCGACTACATCGACCGTCCGACCCGGACGGTGGTCCGCTACGAGCGGGCCGCCCCCGGAGAACTCCTCCACGTCGACGTCGAGAAACTGGGCCGGATCAGGGAGGGTGGCGGCTGGAAGGTGCACGGGCGGGAGATGGGAAGGACCGCGGAGATGCGGAGGGTCAAGGTCGGCTTCGACTACATCCACGTGGCCGTTGACGATCACTCCCGAGTGGCCTTCGTCCGTTCCCTGCCTGACGAAAAGGGACCGACCTGCGCCCAGTTCGTGGCTGACGCCGCCCAGTTCTTCGCCGAGCACGGGGTGACCATCGAGCGGGTCATGACCGACAACGCCATGAACTACGGGAGATCGAAGGACTTCAGGGAGACCCTCGATCGCCTGGGCATCACCCACAAACGGACCAGGGCTTATCGACCTCAGACCAATGGAAAGGCAGAGCGTTTCAACCGGACGCTCCTCGAGGAGTTCGCCTACAAGGAGCTCTGCGTCACCAACGAGGCCCGCTCAGCGGCCCTCGAGCCCTGGGTCCACTCCTACAATGCTCACAGACCTCATACCGCCATTGGAGGGCTGAGCCCGCTTCAGCGCATTGTCAACAAGGTTGACGGGAATCAATCTAGTTGGCAGACACGGATGTCAAGTAATAAATCACCCATGATCGCCGGCATCGATAGGCACCGCAGGTCTGGATTGGGTTGGGGACAGGGCTGATCCCAGCGGCCGTAGTGATGGGATCAGACGTCCTCTTCGAGCTGTTCCAGTAAGGCGGTCAGTGCAGCTGTCTCCGGCTCTGTTAAACCCCCGAATACGGACACAAACTTTGTGGGCTCCACGACGATCACGACGCGGACATCGGCGTCCAGGACGGGTACGTCGGACCCGTAGCGCTGCTGAAGACTTCGATAGAACGTCGCATCAGTGTCGGGGTCCATGGATTCGACCTGACCCCGGACCTCAAGAGTCCGGTACGCATTCTCGGGATCCTGGACGTGGAATGCGACCCGTCCATCGGCAAGGAGGTTGTGGTATTTCTGCCGTGTACTGGTGTGGGAGAAGCGCACCCGTTGGCCGTCCCAAGCGAACCACATGACGCTGCTCTGCGGGCTTCCGTCGGGTCGGATCGTGGCAAGATGCGCGAATAGTGGTCGTTCAAGAAGGTCAGCATGGCTCTCGGGCAAGTCGGCAGTCATGAGACGTCTCCCTTGGTAACGAGGTGGGCCGGGTCGGATTGGGGCGGGGCAGCGCGCCGGAACTCAACGGTCAAAAATGCGAGTGGCGTGACGCCGATGTTCTCGAGGTCGTGGAGGAGGTACTCGCCCGGTGAGAAGTCGAAATGGCGTGTCTCACTCGCCGCGTACGTGACCAGCCGGGTCGAGCCATCAGCGACATGTTGGAGGCTGTGCCCCGCGCGGAGAGCCGTCCAGAAATAGTCGAGCGTGTGCCGGTGGGCACCGAGGCGCTCACCGGGTTCGAGCTCAATGCTCCAGACTCTCACTCGATCGTCCGTCGACAGGAGCTTCGAACCGACGCGCGAATTTCGAGAATTGGCGACAAAGTCCGCTCTTACCGCGTCAGGCCAACCCTCGAAACCGGTGGCGCTCACCACTCCCGTGAGTCGGTCGGGGTCTACCGGGTGTTCGGTGATCAATCGCCGACACCTCGGACTGTTGTGGGCATATCAGCAGTGTTCTCTCTTCGAGGTGATAGTTCCAACACTTTTAAACTCTGATTGCCATAGTCTTGAGTAATGCCAACGCTCCGCCAGCTGGAGTACCTGGTCACAGTGGCCGAGCTCGGATCGTTCACCCGGGCGGCAGCCGAGCTCCACGTCAGCCAGCCCACACTTTCCAGCCAGATCGCGGTGTTGGAACGGGAGGTCGGTGGTTCGCTCCTCGACCGGCTCCCCCGGACGGTGTGCCTCACCCCTGCCGGCCGAGCACTGATTCCCCATGCGAGAGCGGCGCTGACCGAGGCTCGGCGGACACTAACCGCTGCCCGGCAGACGGTTGGGCTCGAAGGTGGTGAGCTCAAAGTGGCTGCAGTGCATTCGGCAACGCTCGGACTTCTGCCGGCTCCGCTGCGACGCTGGCGGCAGACTCATCCAGGGGTACAACTCGGTCTCCACGAGTACAGGCACGGCGACGAACTGACCGCTGCCATGCGCAACGGTGAGGCCGATGTAGCGATCGGCCCAACACCGGATGATTGGTCCGGCGATCTCCTGAGCCTCGGAGACGAAGAGCTGCTCATCGTGCTGGCGAGCGATGATCCTCTCGCTGGATGGCAAGGGTCACTTGAGCTGACCTTCCTCGCTGATCGGGCCTGGGTGCATTTTGCCCCTGAACACGGTCTCGCCGAGTTGCTGGACAAGGCCTGCGCTGAAGCGGGATTTAGCCCCAAGGTCGGCCTGCGCGCCGAGCAGACAGCAAGTGCCCCTCTGCTCGCCGCCGCCGGACTTGGCCCCACACTGGTTCCCGCGTCGATCATCTCGATTGGGTTCGATGGATTGATCTTCGAGACATCGCCGCCAACCAGACGACCGTTGGCCGTCTACCACCGCCTGAATGCCGATCCACTCACAGTCGAGTTTTCCCACTCGATTGCTGCGGAGGTTGAGCTCATGCCGCCACACATCGCCATGCGGCTCCGGCTGACGGAACGAACCCGCCCACCCCCAACGTCACCTTCCATGTAAACGGCGCATGATTCGTCTGGTGCTTATCCTTCATTGAGGGTGACGTTGGCCGTGACCAGCCAGGCCGTAAGGGTGGCGTTGCTCGAATAGGCCGGATTGCTGATAGCGCGATGCCGTCCAACCTGGGAGGGTGACGTTCGCTTCGCACCTGATGACACGATCCATCGTCTGTTGAGAGACCGCCGAGGGTTGAGTTCCGTCCATCTCCGCTCGCCAGGTCCTGGTGCGAAGGGTGTGGTTGGTGGGCCGTGCGAGTCTCGATCTCGCCACCTTGGGATTAAAAGTCCCCTGCTCTACCGGATGAGCTAACGGCCCGCCGTGGAGCGTATCGGCTCTTCCCGCGATTCCCCGACGACAGCTACAGTCCGACGGACCGACGCAGACCGCGTTCTCGGGACCGGCGACGACCGAGGCGACCGGGCACGACCACGAGCGATGACCACGAGTGACGACCAAGACCGGGGACCGATGAGCGGGCGATCCGAGATCGAACTCGACAATCCGGTGTGGTGGGCGCTGGCGGGATCGCAGCAGCACCTGGGACGGTCCGCACGGCTCGCCGGACGATTCGACCCCGAGATCTCACCGTTCGGAGCGATGGCCGGCGTCCCGACGGACTCCGCCTGGGCAGACCTGGCCGCGGTCACCGGTCCCGGTGGGCTGGTCGTGCTGGCCCGCCCGGAGGAGGAGGATCTGCCCATCCCACCCGGATGGGCGGTGGAGTGGCACGGGCACGGGATCCAGATGGTGGGTCACCGGGTCGCGACCACCTCGGCCCCGTCGCCTCGGAGCGGATCGGAACATCCGGATCCGGCCGAACGGGTGCTGGAGCCCCTGGGCCCCGAGGATGCCGCCGACATGCTGGCCCTGGTCACCGAGACCCGACCCGGTCCGTTCCTCCAGCGGACGGTCGAGTTCGGTGGCTACCTCGGCGTCAGGAGCGGGGGCCGGTTGATCGCCATGGCGGGAGAGAGGCTGCGCCTTCCGGGCCATACGGAGATCAGCGCGGTGGCCACCGAGCCGGCCCACCGGCGCCAGGGGCTCGCCGAGCTACTGGTGAGGGCGGTGGCGGCCGGCATCGCCGGGCGTGGGAATACCCCCTTCCTGCATGTCAGCGCCACGAATACCGGGGCCGTCCGCCTCTACGAGGCCATGGGCTTCGTCGAACGTCGTCGGATGGACTTCCGACTGTTGCGGGCGCCGGGCACCCGTCCGCACGACCCACCCCAGGGGTGACTACCGGCGGGCGTCGGCGATCACCACCGCCGAGGGGACACCGCCCACGGCGACATGGCCGAGAACGGATCCCGTTCGCAGACCGACGTGCACCAGGTCCCCGTCGAGCCCGCTGACCCACGCGGTGCTCCCGCCCGGGGCGATCGCCACTCCCTCCGCCGGAGTGCCGATCGTGATCGGGGGTCCGGCCAGATGCGTCCGGAGGTCGACGGGGGTCAGCGTGTCGCCGCCGCTCACATAGGCCGACGTGGAGGTGGGCAGCGCGGCGATGCCCGTGGGATTGCCGGCCACGGCGATGGCCGTCCCGGGCGTCATCGTGGCCAGGTCGATGGGGGTGACGGTATCGGTCTGGAAGTCGGTCACCAGTGCGGTCGAGCCGTCGGGCGTCACGAGCACGGCGGTCGGTTCGGCGCCCGCCGGCACCGGTGATCCGGCCACCAGGGCGGGGACGGCGATGGGGCTCACACTCCCGTTTCCGTAGTTCGAGACCAGTGCCAGTGTCCCCTTCGGGGAGAAGGCGATGGCCACCGGCTGGCTGCCGACGGCGATCGGCCGGCCGGGTCGCAGCGATGGGAGGGAGACCGGGGTGACGGTGTCGTCACCGAAATTGGCCACCAGTGCCAGCGTCCCGTCGGGGGCCACCGCCACTGCGTCGGGCTCGAGACCGACCGTGGCGTGGTGGATGACGTCGCCCGATGCCACGTCGATCTCGCTGATGGTGTCGTTGCCCTTGTTGGCCACCAGCACCTCCCGCCCGTCGGGCGTGACGGCCAGGGCCGCCGGAAGGGTGCCGGTGGTGATCGGGGACTCGAGCCGCGGGGTGACGGTGTCCACCACCGCCACCTTGTCGCCCGGGTTGGCCACCGACGACCCGGTCGTGACGTAGGCGGTCGGCGTCGTCGGCGTGGCCGAGGCCGATCCCGAGCCACAACCGGTGAGCAGCACCCCGCCGACTGCGAACACCAGGAGGGCCACCGGCAGCATCCGGCGACAGCATCGATCCGCCATCAAGGTCGTGGGGCCCTCGCCCGCCGACCCCGATGGGCGTTGGCCGACGCAGATGGCGCCTGGGGGTGGCGGTGCATCCGCTGATGGTAGAGGCTCGGGAGGAGGTACGGCCGACGCCGGGTCAACCCCGTGGAGCCGGCCGCCGTGCGCTCGGGCGCCGCGTCCCCCGGGACGGCTCGGTCAGACCGCGGCGGACAGGCCGGCGGGGTCGGGCCACAGCTCCGGCCCACGGTGCTGACGGGGAGCGGCGGATACGCTGCGTCCCCATGGAGGTGGAGATGGACATCGAGACGGCGCACGACAGCATCCCGACCCAGGAAACCGGAGGACCGGGAGGTGTGGCCTCCCCCATCCGGACGGAGGCACCGGGCACGCAGGCCGCCGGCGCTCCCGAGGCCTCCATCGAGGAGGTCGACCGGTTGTTGGACGAGGTCGAACGGGCGCTGTCCCGGCTGGACGACGGCACCTACGGGCGCTGCGTGGCGTGCGGCGCCCACATCGACGACGCCAGGTTGGCGGCCGAGCCCACCGTGCTCACCTGTGGACGGTGCGCAACGGATCCCGACGGGCAGCCGACACCGACTGTGTCGACCGCGGTTCCCGGCTCGGAGGGCGAGGAAGCGGACGGCCCGGACGCACGGGGCGAAGAGCCGGGTCCGGACCTGGCGGATCCTGCGGAGGCGGGGCTGACAGAAGCGGGTCCGGCAGAGGGTCAGGAAGCGGGTCCGGCAGAGGGTTGGGCGACCCGCTGAGCCGAGTCGGCCGGTCGAGTCGGCCGTGCCCCTGTTGCGTCCCGCCGACCGCCGAGTAGTCGTCGGGTGGACCACGACGCCACAGCAGCCGGCCGCGGCGGTCATCCGGTCAGGATGCCCCCTTCTCGGGCTGGCGGCGAGCCGTCGGGCCGCCACCGGTCCAACACGGACCGGGCTTTCCACCCGGACACGTCGTCGTCTCGTCCGTGACCGCTCCGTCGGTCCGGGCGTCGACGAGCACGGCGCGGGTCAGGTTGGCGCCGGTGAGCAGTGTGCCGGTGAGGTCGGCGTCACTGAGGTCGGCAGTGGTCAGGTCGACCCCACGCAGGTCCGCTCCCTGCAGATCGGCGCCCGCCAGGTTCGCCGCCCTCAGGTTGGTCCGGTGCAGAGCCCTTCCGGCCAGATCGGTCCCGTCGAGGCCGCTGACCCCCATGGTGGCGTTCACGAGAACGGCGCCGGTCAGATCGGCCTCGCTCATGTCGGCTCCGACCAGGTCGGCGTCGGAAAGGTCTGCTCCAGCCAGGTCCGCCCCGAGCAGGTTCGCCCGTCGCAGGACGGCGCCGCGGAGCACCGCCCCCTTCAGATCGGCGCCCTTCAGGACCGCCTGGCTCAGGTCCATGCCGGTGAGGTCGGCCCGCCCGAGCTCGGCCCGGCGGAGGTTGGCGAGCGGTCCCACCAGGTGGCCGCCGACGAGGTGCATCTTGTACGGCAGGCCGAGCGGCGTCCCGATGATCCCGGACGACTTCACCCCGGACAGGAAGGCGGTCGCCAGGTCCGCCCCGTCGAGGTTGGCGCCGGTCAGGTCGGCCTTCTCCAGCCATGCCATCGACAGGACGGCACCGGCCAGATTGGCGCCTTCGAGGGTGCGACCGTTGAGGTCGGTCCAGCTCAGATCGGCTCCGGCCAGGTCCGCGCCCCGCAGGTCCTGGATCAGCTGCTGGCGCGGTCGGAAACTACGGGCGGTGTCCGGGTCGCGACGAGCCGGCAACAGTGTCCCCTCGTCCTTCTTCCTCCGGAAGATCCCCATCGTGCGCCTCCTCGTCGAGGTGACGGCTTCCCCTTGACAACTCGGCGCTCGATCAACGTATTCCCAGCGGCTCACTGGGAATCGCAGCCGCCAGACTCGGCCGACGCCGAAGCGGGTCCCCTGCCGGTGGTCGTCCCGACCGCGGCACCGGGAGTCACGTGGTTCTCCTCCGGGACGGAGGCAAGGCCGTGCCGTGGAGTGTCAGTCCAGGCCACGCGGGTTCCGAGCGAGGCTCGACCGGGCCGACCCCGACAACCCGGAGTTTTCCGCTGGCGACGAGGGTCGCCGCGGCACTGCGCTGTGAGCGTGGGCTGGCCGGGTGGGAACGCGCCGACAGCACCCACGGGCACACGGGAGTCCCGGGTGAAGAATCCCCTCATCGTCTTCACCGATGCCCACGGACCCGGCCAGAGACGCGGGCGGCGGAAATGCCCCTGCCCCTGGTCCGCTACCCCCTCAGGGCGCCGTGGCTACTTCTTGGTCTCCCAGAAGATCCGGTCGATCTCGGCGATCTGGGCCAGCAGATCGTCGGCCACGGCGACATCGGTGGACTTCTTGGTATCGCCCGCCTTCTTCGTGGCCTTCCAGAACAGGTCGTGGAGCTGCGGGTACTTCTCGAGGTGCTCGGGCTTGAAGTAGTCGGTCCACAGCACCCACAGGTGGTGCTTGACCAGCTCGGCGCGCTCCTCCTTGATCAGGATGGCCCGCGTCCTGAAGTCCGGGTCGTCCGAGTCGTTGAGCTTGGTGAGGACACCCTTGATGGACTCCGCCTCGATGCGGGCCTGGGCCGGATCGTAGACACCGCACGGCAGGTCACAGTGGGCGTGCACCGCCTCGGGCGGAGACAGACGGTCGATGGCGGCGAACAGCTGGTCTGCGATGCGCATTGGCGGTAACTCCTTGGTGTCGTGTTCGTGGGTCTCGTGTTGGGAGGGGACTACTGGTACAGACTTGGGCGATGGCGCCCGACGGCCTCACCTTACCCACGATGCCGGGCCCGAATCTCCTGGGCAGGGGCACCGGATGACACCGAGGGCCGCGGTCGTGCGCGGCGGTGCCGCGGTCGCGCTGCTGGCGCTGGTTGTCGCCGGGCTCGGCCGCTCGGTCCGCCGCGTCGAGGTCGTCGGCTCGTCGATGGTGCCCACGCTCCTCCCGGCAGACCGTCTGATCGTCGTGCGTTGGCCACGGGCCCGGACCTACTGGCCCCGGCCCGGCCGGATCGTGGCGCTCGCGGATCCCCGCCGGCCGGGTCGCACCCTCGTGAAGAGGGTCATCGCCACGGACCGCGCCCGGGGCACCGTCGAGGTGGAGGGTGATGCCGCTGAGGCCAGCACCGACAGCCGCACCTTCGGCCCGGTGCCGGTGCGCTCGGTGGTCGGCCCCGCCGTCTACCGATACGCCCCACCGCACAGGAGGGGACCCCTGCCCCGGCCGGGGGAGTACCATCGGGCCTGATGCCCAGCCACAAGGACGACCTCGACCGTATTCTGACCAGCACCTACCTGGACGGCCTGGCCGACCGGACACTCGCGGACATCCGGTCCATGCGGACCGAGTGCCAGGAGGCCGAGGTGGCCCTCTCCTACCTCCGCCGCCTCATCCAGGGCCGGCTCGACATCGTCCACACCTACCTCGAGCACCCGGGTTCGGATGCCCTCCGCGACCTCGGCACCCTGGTCAACGACCTCCCGAACATCCTGTCCTCGGGGCCGGGACGACCCTCGGGGCCCGCCCACCTGCCCCAGCTCCTGTCCCCGGACACCGAGGAGGCCGATCTCACCGGCGAGCTCGACGCCGTCCTCGGAGCCGACGAGATCGGCACGCTGGCGGAGCTCGACATCGATCAGTTGAACAGCGTCGCCGGCCAGCTCGAGGCGATCGAGACCCGGGTGTCCGCCGATCGCCGGGCCCTCCATGAGCGGATCGACACGCTGCAGGCCGAATTAGTGGAGCGCCACAAGACGGGACGGGCCTCGGTCGACGGTCTCCTGTCGTGACCGAGCACCAGCGGGGAGAGGGCCCCCACCTGGTGAAGGAACTGCCGGAGAAGTTCAACGAGCTCGGTTCGTTCATCCGCGAACAGCGGAGCTCGGCCCGGCTGTCGCTGCGGCGGCTCTCCGAGCTCGCCGGGATCTCCAACCCGTATCTCAGCCAGATCGAGCGTGGCCTCCGCCGTCCGTCCGCCGAGATCCTCCAGCAGATCGCCAAGGCCCTCCGCATCTCGGCCGAGACCCTCTACGTCCAGGCCGGCATCCTCGAGAAGCCGGACGGCGACACCGACCTGTCCAGGCACATCTTCGCCGACCGTCACCTCACCGAGGAGCAGCGCCAGGCCATGATGCGCATCTACCTCTCCTTCCGGCACGAGAACGACGATCTCGCCGAGGTGGACCCGACTCCGGGGTCGGCGGACCCGTCCGGGCCGGGCGACCTCACCGGTGCGTCCGGAGGCGCCAGGCTCGACCCGGTGGACGCCAACGGCGGGGTCGCGCCCACCCGGACCGCCGGAAGCAGCCCGGACGCCGCCTCGATATCCGGCTGAGGGGGCCTCCCCGGTAGGCTCGGGCCCGCATGAGGCGCCTCGCTGTACTTTCGCTGCACACGTCGCCGCTCGCCCAACCCGGCACCGGGGACGGCGGGGGCATGAACGTCTACGTGCGTGAACTGTGCTCGGCGCTGGCCCGGGCCGGGGTCGTGTGCGACGTGTTCACCCGGGCGTGGGCCGACGACCTGCCGGCCACGGTGAGCGTGGAGCCGGGACTCCGGGTCCACCATGTGTCGGCCGGGCCACCGGTCCCCATGGCCAAAGAGGAGCTGCCCCACGTCGTCGAGGAGTTCGCCGACGGGGTGCTCAAGAGCATGCAGGGCGCCGAGAGCTTCGGCCCCGACGAGGGCCTCCCCTTCGATGCCGTCCACGCCAACTACTGGCTGAGCGGGATGGCCGGCCACATCATCAAGCACCGGATGAACCTGCCGCTCGTCTGCACCTTCCACACCCTCGACCGGGTGAAGGCCGAGGCGAGTCCGGAGGAGGTGGAGGCCGACGCCCCCCACCAGCGGGCGGAGGCCGAAGCGGCCATCATCCGCTGCTCGGACACCATCCTGGCCTCGTGCTCGGTGGAGGCGGCCCAACTGTCCGAGTTGTACGGTGCCGACCCGGCGCGAATCCGGATCGTCGCCCCGGGCGTCGACCACGCGTTCTTCGGCCCCGGCGACCGCCTCCAGGCGCGGCGGGCACTGGCGCTGCCCGAGGCCGGCCCACTCCTGCTCTTCGTGGGCCGGATCCAGCCGCTGAAGCGGCTGTCCGTCGCCGTCCGGACGCTGGCCGCCCTCTCGCCGGACCACGCCGACGCCCGGCTGGTGGTGGTCGGCGGACCGAGCGGTCCGCAGGGGGATGCCGAGGTCGCCCGCACGCTGGCCCTGGTCGAGGAGCTCGGACTGGAGGACCGGGTCGTGTTCGTGCCGCCACGGCCCCACGAGCTGCTCTCCACCTTCTACCGGGCGGCCGACGTCTGCCTGGTGCCCAGCCGGTCCGAGTCGTTCGGCCTGGTCGCCCTGGAGGCAGCGGCCTGCGGCACCCCGGTGGTGGCATCGGATGTCGGTGGGCTGCGCAGCCTCATCGACCACGGACGGACCGGCTATCTGGTGGAGGACCAGCGTCCCGAGGCCTTCGCCGCATGGGTGCGGCAGATCCTGGCCGAGCCGCTGCTCGCCGAACGGTTGGGCACCGGGGCCGTCCTGCGGGGCCGCCGCTACACCTGGGCCCGGGCCGCCGAGCTCCTGCGCGAGATCTACGCCGAGCTGACGGTCGGACGGCTGGTCGAGTGCTCGTGAACCGCCGGTGCCGGTGACCGACCGCTGGAGCGGCCTGCTCGGGCCGGGCGAGCGTGAGGCGGTGTGCGCCGTGATCGACGAGTGGGGGCGGCGCGAGCTGGCGGCGGGGGCAGCCCTGGTCGCCGTCGACCGCCAGGCCGGCGGGGACCCGGTGACCGGGGCACCGCGTTGGTACCTGAGGTTGCGGGGCGACGAGAAGGAGTTCGTCACCGTCTGGTTGACCCTCCGCCAACGCACCCTGCACCACGAGGCCCAGTTCATGCCCTTCCCCGAGACCAACGTCGAGGGCACGTGGGAGTACCTGCTGAAGAAGAACGCCGACCTGTTGGGCATGTGCTTCGCCCTCGGCCCCGAGGACGCCATCTACCTGGTGGGCAGGGTCCCGGTCGAACGGGTCGACGACGACGAGTTGGACCGCATCATGGGGGCCTCGCTGGCCTACACCGACGAGTGCTTCCCCACGGCGATGGCCATCGGGTACGAGGGGCGGTACCGGCGCCGTCCGCCCGCCGAACGGATGCCGGCGGCGGGTGACGCCCGGACCTGACCGGTCCGGGGTGGCGGTCATCGAGACGGACCGGCCGACCCCGGGGGCCGATCGGGCGCGCTGCTAGCGTCGCCCCATGGCACCGAAGCTTCTGGTCGTCGGGGGCGGGAAGATGGGCTCGGCCCTGCTCACCGGTCTGATCTCCTCGGGGTGGGCGCCGGTGGAGTCCTTGGCGGTCACCGACCCCGACCCCGGCCAGCGCCGACGCCTCGCCGACACCCATCCGGGGCTGGAGGTGGTGGGCGGGCCCGTCGCCGCCGACAGCGCCGTGTTGGCGGTCAAGCCCGATGTGGCCGAGGCGGTCCTGCAGACCCTGGCGGCCGTGGGGATCACCCGGGTGCTCTCGATCGTGGCCGGCCTGTCGTCCGCCCGCCTCGAGGCGGCCCTCGCCCCCGGCGCCGTGGTGATCCGGGCCATGCCCAACACCCCCTCGCTGATCGGGGCCGGGGCGGCGGGGATGTCGGGCGGCAGCGCCGCCTCGTCCGCCGACCTCGACTGGGCGGAGGGCGTGCTCGGCGCGGTGGGCACGGTGGTCCGACTGCCGGAGCGGCATCTCGACGCGGTCACCGGCCTGTCGGGTTCGGGTCCGGCCTACCTGTTCCTGGTGGCAGAGGCGATGATCGAGGGTGGGGTCATGGCCGGCCTGACCCGTGAGGTCAGCCAGGATCTCGTCATCGCCACCATCCTCGGATCGGCCCGCCTGATGGCCGAGACCGGTGACGATCCGGGCGTGCTCCGCTCGGCGGTGACCTCGCCCGGTGGGACCACGGCCGCCGGCCTCCGGACCCTGGAGTTCAAGGCGGTCCGCTCGGCGTTCATCGAGGCGGTGGCGGCCGCCACGGAGCGTTCGAGGCAGCTCGGGCGATGAGGTCGGCGGCGAGCGGGCACGTGCCCGGTCGTCCGGCACCGGGAGAGACGGGTCGGGGGCACTCCCGTGCCGACTGAACCCGGCCCGCCCGCCGTCTTCTTCCTGTCCGACTACGGCACCGCCGACGAGTTCGTCGGCGTCGTGCACGCCGTGCTGCACCGTCTCGCCCCCGGCGTGGAGGTCATCGATCTCTCCCATCAGATCCCACCGTTCGACATCGCCGCCGGCGCCTCGTTGCTGGCCCGGAGCGCACCCCATCTCGGGCCCGGGGTGGTGCTGGCCGTGGTCGACCCCGGCGTCGGATCCGCCCGGAGGGCCGTGGCCGTTGGCACCGGTTCCTCGACGGGTGGGCCGGGGACCGCGGGATCGGGGACGGCGGGATCGGGGGCCGCGGGGCCGGCGGGATCGGGGGCCTTCGGAGGTCCGGCCTGGTTGGTCGGTCCCGACAACGGCCTGCTCCTCCCGGCCGCCGACGTCCTGGGCGGTCCCGTCCGGGTGATCGAGATCACCCGGGTGCCGGGTGGTGGACCGCCGGTCGCCCGCCCAACCGGTGGGCTGTCCGGGCACCGTCCGGGCGCGACCTTCGACGGCCGGGACGTCTTCGCTCCGGTTGCCGCCTACCTGGCCAGCGGTGGTGATCCGGCTCGGCTCGGGGACGAGCGTGACCCGCACACGCTGGCCGAGGTGGTGCCCATTGACGGGGCGCCGGCCGGTGGTGCGTCCGGCGGTGCCCCGGGGAGCCGACCGGGCGGCCCGCTGGTCACCTCGGTCGGTTGGGTCGACCGTTTCGGGAATGTCCAGCTGACGCTCACGCCGGATGAACTGGTCGGATGGGGCCTCGCCCCGGGCGGGACGGCCTCGGTGGACCTGCTGTCGGGTCTGGCCGGAACCGGCGTCGACGCCGGGGCGGACGCGGACGGCGGCCACCGGGGCCTCCCGGGACCGTTCCCGGCCCGGTGGGTCGGCGCCTTCGCCGACCTGGCTCCGGGTGAGCTCGGTCTCCTGACCGATGCCAACGGGTCGATCGCCCTGGTGCTCGACCGGGCGTCGGCCGCCCATCGGCTCGGCGTGACGCAGCCGGGGGCGCCCGTCGAGCTGCGGGTCGAGCGGGACGCGGTGGCCGGGGCCACCGACTGACCGCTCCCCGTCACCGACCCGTGGAGCGCTGTTCTCCGACCGGGTTGGCCGACAGCACCCGCCGGTCTTCCCGCCCACGTACCGGTCGGCGGGGCCTGGTTGCGCCTCCACCGGAACCGCTCCGGCCCGATCCGGAACGCACCGGGCTTTCCGCGTCCCTCCCCACGGCCCTACGATCCACGCGTGCCCGGAGACCCCTCCCCACCGTCGCCGCTCCCACCCCCGGCGAGCGCCGCCAGCGGCTCGCGGCGAATTCCCGAGGCCACGGTGGCCCGCCTTCCCGTCTACCAGCGCATCCTCGAAGAACTGCTGCGGTCCGGCACCACCACCGTCTCCTCCGAGGTGCTGGCGTCGGCCGCCCGGGTCAACGCGTCCAAGGTGCGCAAGGACCTCTCGCTGCTGGGCTCGTTCGGGACCAGGGGCGCGGGCTACGACGCCGCCTTCCTCATCGAGCAGATCGATCGGCAGCTCGGACTGGACCGCGTCTGGTCGGTGGTGATCGCCGGCATCGGCAACCTGGGTCGGGCCCTCGCCCGCTCCCAGGGGTTCGCCGCCCGCAACTTCCGGATCGCCGCGCTGATCGACAACGACCCCGCCATCATCGGGGAATCGGTCGACGGCGTGACCGTGCGCCATCCCGACGAGCTCCCGGGCATCGCCGCCGAGACTCCGCTGTCCATCGGGGTGATCACGACGCCGGCCTCGGTCGCCCAGCGGGTGGCCGACACCATGGTCGGTGCCGGTGTGCGCTCGATCCTCAATTTCGCTCCCCAGGTCCTCGAGGTCCCACCCGAAGTGCTCCTCCGCTACGTGGATCTGAGCATCGAGCTGCAGGTCATGAGCTTCTACCAGTCCCGCCTGGACGAGAGCCCCGAGAGTGCCGACATGCCGGCCATCCGCTCCGTCGGGGTTTCGACACGGTCGTCGACCTGAGCGGGCGGTCCCGGCCGCCGAGTGGCGGTGGTCGCCCCGGTCCGCGAAGCTGGCCCACCGGTACCGCTGTCCGGATGCCGCCCGCCCGGCTCTACGATTGGGGGGTGGGCTTGTCCGACCATGACCCCCGATCGAGGCTGTGAGCGAGTGAAGCACCAGGTGAATCACAGGGGGACGACGGGGGTGCGGCCGTGTCGGTGATCGTCGTCGGTCTCGAGCAGCGCCACTCGCCGCTCGACCTGCTGGAACGGGTGGCGGTGACCGAGGCCGAGCTGCCCAAGGCGTTGGGCCGCCTGCGCGACCGGTCCAACCTCTCCGAGGTGGTCATCCTGTCCACCTGCCTCCGGACCGAGGTCTATGCGGTCGTCGAGCGGTTCCACGAGGGCGTGGACGACCTGCAGGAATTCCTGGCCACCATGAGCGGTAGCCCGCTCGAAGCGCTCGCCGACCACTTCACGGTGCGCTTCGACGACGACGTGACCAACCATCTGTTCACGGTGGCCGCCGGTCTGGACTCGGCCGTGCTGGGGGAGTCCGAGGTCCTGGGCCAGGTGCGCAGGGCCTGGGAGAAGGCCCAGTCGGAGAAGGTGTCCGGGCCGGTGCTCGGCGCGCTGTTCCGGCATGCGGTCGAGGCCGGCAAGCGGGTCCGCTCGGAGACCAGCATCGCCCGGGGGATCACCTCGCTGTCGCACGGAGCCGTGGCCCTCGCCGCCGGGCGGCGACCCGACGGCCTGCGGGGGGCCGGCGTCCTCGTGGTGGGCGCGGGGGAGATGGGTGAAGGGGTGGTCCAGGCCCTCGACGGGCTGGGAGTCCGCCAGCTGGTGGTGGCCAACCGGACCGCCGACCGGGCCGATGAGCTGGCGGCCGGGTTGCCGGCCCCGCTCGCCGAGCGCACCAGGACGGCGGGCCTCGACGACCTCGGCCCCCTCATGCGGGCCGCCGACGTGGTCTTCACCTCGGTGGGCACCACCCACCCGCTGATCGACCGGGCGACGGTCGAGGCGGCGGCGGGCGTGGGCGGCCGGGAGCTACCGCTGCTCATCGTCGACCTCGGTGTGCCCCGCAACGTCGAGCCCTCGGCCGCCGGACTTGCCGGCGTGGTGCTCTTGGACATGGAGGTGCTCCGCTCGGCGGTCGCCGACGCCCTGTCCGGTCGCCAGGACGAGGTGGCCGGCGCCACCCACATCGTCACCGACGAGGTGGAGCGGTACCGGCTGGCGTCACGGGCCCGCGACGCCGCACCCATGGTGTCGGCGCTGCGGGCACGCGTCGAAGAGGCCCGGCTGGTCGAGTTCGAGCGGCAGCGGGCCAAGCACTCGGAGCTGTCCGACGCCCAGTGGGACCAGGTGGATGCCGTGACCCGGGCCATGGTCGCCAAGCTGCTGCACCAGCCCACCGTGGCCCTGAAGGACGCGGCGGGCACACCTCGGGGCGAACGCCTCGTCGAGGCGCTCCGAACCCTGTTCAACCTGTAGTCGGTGTCCGAACGGTCGGCGTCGTGACTGATCGGCCGGCACTCCGATTGGCGACCAGGGGATCGCCGCTGGCCCTCTGGCAGGCGGATCGGGTGGCCGGGCTCCTCGGACGGGTGGGGATCACCACCTCGGTCGTGATCGTCGAGACCACCGGCGATCGCCGCATCGACGTCCCGCTCGACCAGCTCGGCGGGCGGGGCGTCTTCGTCAAGGAGGTGCAGGCGGCCGTGGTGCGCGGCGATGCCGACGCGGCAGTCCACTCCGCCAAGGACCTGCCGGCCGACCCAGCGCTGGCCGCCCCGGGGCTGGTGCTGGCGGCGTTCCCCGAGCGGGTCGACACGAGGGACCTCCTGGTCGGCGGTCGGCTCGGTGCCCTTCCCACCGGGGCCACCGTGGCCACCGGTTCGGCCCGGCGTCGCGTGCAGCTGGCCAATCTCCGCCCCGACCTCACCTTCGCCGGCCTGCGCGGCAACCTGGCGACGCGGTTGGCCGTCGCCGGCACCGGCCCGGTGGACGTGGTGGTGGTGGCCAAGGCGGCCGTCGACCGGTTGGGATGGTCGCCACCGGAGGGGCTGGAGACCGAGGTGCTGGCGCCGCGGGTCATGCTGCCCCAGGTCGGCCAAGGGGCGCTGGCGGTGGAGTGCCGGGTCGACGACACGGACACACGGGTCGCCCTCGAGGCGATCGACGACCCCGGCGTGGCCGCCCTGGTGGCCGCCGAGCGGGCGTTCCTGGCCGAGCTCGGCGGTGGCTGCACGCTGCCCGTGGGCGCCAATGCCCAGTGGGCGGCGATCGACCGGCACGCCGGTCCGGAGACCGGGCCGCCATCGGGGTCGGGATCCGGGTCGGGCCCGGGATCGGGGTCGGCCCCCGGTCGCGTGGTCCTGGCCGCCATGGTGGCCAGCGCCGACGGGGTCGTGGTGCTGCGCCACACCGCCGAGGGTGACGCGCCCGACGAGTTGGGCCGGCAGGCGGCGCGTTACCTGCTCGACGAGGCGGGTGGGCGGGACCTCGGCGACTGGTCCCCGGTCCCGGGTGACGCGGGCCGGTGACCGTCTCGCTGGTCGGTGCCGGCCCCGGTGACCCCGGCCTGCTGACCCAGCGCGGGGCCGAGCTGATCCGCCAGGCCGACGTCGTCGTCTACGACCGGCTGGTGGACCGGCGGCTGCTCGACCTGGCGCCCGACGGGGCGGAGCTGGTCGACGTGGGCAAGGCGCCGGGGACCTCCGACCGCCAGTCGGAGATCAACGCCCTGCTCATCGAGCACGGACGGTCCGGCCGCCGGGTGGTGCGGCTGAAGGGGGGAGACCCGTTCGTCTTCGGGCGCGGGGGCGAGGAGGCCGAGGCCCTCCGCCAGGCCGACGTCACCTTCCAGGTGGTGCCCGGGGTGAGCTCGGCCTTCGCCGTGCCGGCCGCGGCCGGCATCCCCGTGACGCACCGGGGACTGGCCACCTCGGTGAGCGTGGTGACCGCCCGGGTGGGCGACCACTCGGGCTCCGAGCGGGTCGACTGGGAGGCGCTCGGACGGGTCGGCGGGACCCTGGTCATCCTGATGGGGATGTCCGAGCGGGGGAGCATCACCGCCGGCCTGCTGGCCGGCGGTCGCCCGGCCGACACGCCGGTGGCTGTGGTCCACTGGGGGACGACCTCCCGGCAGCGGGTCGTGCGGGCGACGCTCGGTGCGTTGGCGTCCGTCGACCTGCCGCCGCCCGCCACCATCGTCGTCGGGTCGGTCGCCGCACTGGACGTCCTCGCCTCGGGTGAACGGCGAGGACGATGACCGCCGCTCCCCTCGGCGGACACGGGGTGGTGGTGACGCGGGCCCGGTCGCAGTCGTCGGTGCTGGTGGAACGGCTGACCGGGCTGGGTGCCACGGTGGTCGAGCTCCCGGTGATCGTCGCCGCCGACCCTCGGGACGGCGGCGACGGGCTGGCCCTGGCGGCCGGACGGCTGTGCTCGGGCGCCTACGACTGGGTGGCGCTCACCTCGGCCAACGCCGTCGAGCGGCTCCTTGCCGCCCTGGCGGCCCTCGCCCCGGCGACGGTCCCGGCATCGGTGCGTTGGGCGGCGGTGGGGCCGGGTACGGCCCGGGCGCTCCTGGAAGGATCCGTGCGGGCAGACCTCGTCCCGCCGCGCTCGGTGTCCGAGTCCTTGGCCGAGGCCTTCCCCCTGCCGGCACCGTCGGGTGGCGCGGTGCTGTTCCCGCGGGCTGAGTCGGTGCGGGGTGCGCTGGCCGCCGGGCTGCGGGCCAAGGGGTGGTCGGTCGACGAAGTGGTCGCCTACCGGACCGTGGGGGGCGAACCCGATGCGGCGGCCGTCGACTCGGCCCGACGGTGCGAGGCCATCGCGTTCACCTCCTCGTCGACGGTGGCCCGCTCGGTCGACCTGCTCGGCACCGACGGGATCCCACCCGTGGTGGTCACCATCGGGCCGGTCACGTCGGCCTCCGCCCGGGCGGCCGGCCTGCTGGTGGCGACGGAGGCCGATCCCCACACCATCGACGGCCTGGTCGACGCGGTGGTGGCGGCCCTGGCCGGTGACGGCCGGGAGCAACGGCGCCGTCGAGAGCAGCAGCAACAGCACCAACAGTGACCACGCCTCCCCGGCGTCGCCCGGCTCCCCCGAGCCCGGGCGACACCCCCGGCACCGCCACGATCGTCCTGCCGTAGGCTGGGCGACGGTGCCCGACGACCCCCTCGAACCATCCGGATCAGCGTCGAGGGCGCGGTTCCCGGCAACCCGTCCGCGCCGGCTGCGGCGGACGCCGGCCCTCCGGCGGCTGGTGGCCGAGGCCCGCCTCTCCGTCGACGACCTGGTGGCGCCCCTCTTCGTCGCCGACGGCATCGAACGGCCGCACCCCATCGCCTCGTTGCCCGGGGTCGTGCAGCACACCGTCGACACGGTGGCCACCGAGGTGAAGCGCCTGGCCGGTCTCGGCGTGCCCGGGGTGATCCTGTTCGGGGTGCCGCGGGCGGAGGACAAGGATGCCCTCGGCACCCAGGCCTCCCATCCCGACGGCATCACCCAACGGGCGCTGCGGGCCGTGCGCGACGCCGTCGGGGACTCCGTCGTCGTGATGGCCGACTGCTGCCTCGACGAGTTCACCGACCACGGCCACTGCGGTGTCGTGGATCCGACCACCGGCCAGGTCGACAACGACGCCACCCTGCCGCTCTACGCCGAGCTGGCCCTGGCCCAGGCCGCCGCCGGCGCCGACGTCATCGCCCCCAGCGGCATGATGGACGGCCAGGTCGGGGCCATCCGGGCGGCGCTGGAGGGGAGCGGGTTCCACGGCACCGCCGTCCTCGCCTACGCCGCCAAGTACGCCTCGGCGCTGTACGGGCCGTTCCGTGAGGCGGCGTCGGTGACCATCGCGGAGGGAGGGGACCGCAAGGGCTACCAACAGGACCCGACCAACCGCCGGGAGGCACTGGTCGAGGTGGCTCTGGACGTCGCCGAGGGTGCGGACATGGTGATGGTCAAGCCGGCCCTCACCTATCTCGACGTCATCGCCGACGTGCGGAGCGCCGTCGACGTGCCGGTGGCCGCCTACCACGTGAGCGGCGAGTACGCCATGGTCATGGCGGCGGCCGAGCGGGGCTGGATCGACGGGCGGGCCGTGGCCCTGGAGCAGCTGACGGCGGTCAAGCGGGCCGGCGCCGACTTCGTCCTCACCTACTTCGCCGGCGAGTTGGCCGAGGTGCTCGGTGGCTGAGCGGCCCGCCTCGGCCGCCCTGTTCGAGCGGGCCGGCCGCGTCATCCCCGGAGGGGTCAACTCGCCGGTCCGGTCGTTCCGGTCGGTCGGGGGCCATCCCTACTTCGTGGCGCGCGGCGAGGGCGCCTACGTGTGGGACGCCGACGGCAACCGGCTCCTCGACTTCGTCCAGTCCTACGGCGCCTCCATCCTTGGTCACGCCCACCCGTCGGTGGTCGGGGCGATCGACCGGGCGGCGGCACTGGGCACGACCTTCGGTGCCCCCACCGAGGGCGAGGTCCGGTTGGCCGAGGCCCTCTGCGCCCGGGTGAACGGTTGCCAGCAGGTCCGCCTGGTCTCGTCGGGGACCGAGGCCGCCATGAGCGCGGTGCGGGTCGCCCGCGGCTTCACCGGCCGGTCGCGCATCCTCAAGTTCGCCGGGTGCTACCACGGCCACTCCGACGGCCTCCTGGCCGGAGGGGGGAGTGGGGTCGCGACCCTCGGCCTTCCGGACTCGGCGGGCGTCCCGCCGGCCGCCGTGGCCGACACCATCGTCGCCCCCTACAACCAGGTCCCCGAGCTCGACGAGCGCGTCGCCTGCGTGATCGTGGAACCGGTGGCCGCCAACATGGGTCTGGTGCCGCCGAGGCCGGGCTTCCTCGAGGGGCTGCGGTCGGCGTGCGACCGGGTGGGGGCGCTGCTGGTGTTCGACGAGGTGATCACCGGCTTCCGGCTCGCCGAGGGTGGCGCATCGGCATGGTCGGGGGTGCGACCGGACCTGTGGTGCTTCGGGAAGGTCATCGGCGGGGGCCTCCCCGTCGGGGCCTTCGGGGGTCGGGCCGAGGTGTTGGGCGTGCTGGCGCCCGACGGTCCCGTGTACCAGGCGGGCACGTTGTCGGGCAATCCCCTGGCCACGGCGGCCGGGCTGGCCGTGCTCGACGCGCTCGACCCCGAGGCCTACGCCGGGCTCGCCGACCGGGTGGGCCGGTTCGCCCGCGAGTTGGAGGAGGCCCTGACCGTGGGGCTGGCCAAGGCCGGGGCGCTGGACGGTGACGGCCGTCCGGTGGAGGCGCGGGTGCCCGTGGTCGGGCCACTCGTCGGTGTCTTCTTCGTGCCGCAGGGGAGTGGCCCGGTCGACGACTACGACGGTGCGGCGGCCGCGGCGGCCACCGGTCTCTACGCCCGGTTCTTCCGGTCGATGCTGACGAGGGGGGTGGCGCTGGCGCCGGGTCCCTACGAGGTGGCGTTCCCGTCGATGGCCCACGGTGACCGCGAGCTCGACCGCACCGTCGACGTGGCCGCCGAGGCCGTCTCCGACCTCGGCCCGTCGCGCTGAGCCGGTGACAGGGACGGCACCCTCCCGCCCCGTCGGGGGCGAACGACCCGCGGGTTCCCGGCGCCTCCGGAGGCCGTCGGTGCGCAAGGGCCGGCCCACCAAGGTGCCCGAGGCGACGTCGTTCCTCTTCAGGGGCGTCGACATGGTCCAGGGTCCGGCCCAGGTCTCGGCCGAGCCGGGCGGACTGTCGGTGGCGTTCGACGAGCGGGGGATCGAGATCATCGGCCGGGAACCCGGCGAGCGCCAGGCGGTGTCGTGGGCCGATGTGCAACGGGTCTGGCTCGAAGGCTCGGACGGGGAACCGGGTGGGCGCCGGGTCACGTCGATCGAGGTGGAGTCGATCGGCGTGACCATCAGGCTCCTGATCGACGAGGACCCGGAGCGGTCCGTGGCCGTCGAAGCCCTCGAGCGCTGCCTCCTCCGGTGGGCGCGCCGGGTCCGGCCCGCACGCACCCCGGCCCGGCCGGCGCTGCGCCCGGTCCCACTCGCGGCGGGCGCCTCCCCGGGGAGCGCCCCGACCCCCTCCCCGGAAAGCGCCCCGGGCGGCGCCCCGTTCCCGCCGCCGGTCGTCGGCCCAGCTGCAGACCCGGGCGCCATGGTGCCCGTCGCCGGCCGGGCCGGGCCTCCCCCGGCCCGCCGGCGCCGGACCTCGGTCCTGCTCACGGGGATCGCCCTCATCGTCGCCGGTGTCGGTCTGGCGCTCGTCCTCTCGGACCGGAACCCGTCGGCGCCGGTGGCCTCGCACGTCGCCCCACCCGCGCCGAGTGCCGACCAGCGAACGGCCGACCGGGTCATGCTCACCCAGGCCGACCTGCCGGTGGGGTGGAAGGTCGACCCCACCGGCCCGTCCGGTGACGTGCCACCCGACCTCCGCCAGGGGGAGGCGGCGATCACCGGGACCTTCGCCGGCTGCATGGGCATCTCGGGGCAGGAGGCGTCCGTCCTGCTGGGCGGCCGGGCCGCCGACCAGACGGCCCAGTCCTCGTCGCCGATCTTCGTCGCCCCCTCGACCACCGGCGACGGCTCCACCCTCCAGCTCCAGACGGCGGCCTCGATCGTCCGCACGCACGCCGACGAGCAGCGTGACCTGGCCCCGTTCGGCAGTCCGCACTACCCGACCTGTGCCGCCACTGCCATCGCCTCGGAGCTCCAACTCGGGGTGGACGACGGCTCGGGCGGCCAGGCCACCCCCGCCACGGGCTCGCTGATCGCCCTCCCCGACTCGTCGGGCCAGCGGCTCACCGCCCTGGAGGTCACGTGCCGGGTGTCCGATCACGGGGACTCCGTGCCGGTGGAGGTGGAGGCAGTGTTCCTCGGGGGCGACAGGATCGAGGCGAACCTCGAGGCGTTCGCCGTCGGCGAGCCGATCCCGGTCGGCGCGGTCTCGGCACCGCTGAAGGCATTCGAGCAGCGTGTGGCCACCCGGGGCGACGGTACGAGGGTCTGAGGCCCCCTCGGGGCACCGACAAGTTTTTTTCCATTTCGGCGTTGGATCCGACTAAATTGCCGGCCACTGCGTCAATATGGACAAGTGCAACAGCCGTGGCGCGCCCCGACAGCTGCCGGATCCCCCGGTCGGCCTCGAGCGGTTGGCCGGCCAGGTCCGGACGGTGTCCGAACCTCGTCGCAGACGTACTTCCCGCAGTGCCAGAGCATCGAGTGGAGCCAGAGCATCGAGTGGAGCAATGCAGTTGACTGAGCCGATGGACGGCCCCGGGGCGAGCCCCCGGCGATCGAGGAGTGGTACATGACGGTCGGAATCACGGAACTTCCTCCTGAGGGCATGCAACTCGGCGGTGTCGCCCTCGCCGGCGATGCCGACCGGGGGACGAAGACGACGGAGGGCCTGAGCCTCCTGTTCACGACGGCGGGGATCACCGTGCAGGGTCCTCAGCCCCAGATCGAGCGGTTGCTCGTGTGGTCCGGCCTCGACACCGCCACCTGTCGGGAGAAGATCGCCCTCACCGACGGCCGCAGTGCCGCGGTGATGGAGCTGACCTCGGGCGGGCAGTCGATCCGGTTCCTCCTGCCGACCGAGACCGTCACCCCCGGTCAGGCCGCCTACCTCGACCAGGCACTGCCGGCCTGGCTCGCCCGGTACAAGGGTTCGTCCGGGCCGAGCGCCACGCCGCCTCCGGCCCCACCGGCCTCCCAGACGACCTCGACGGGCGGCGCGCCCGGCGCACCCGCCGCCGCTGCTGCGGCCGGAGCCGCCGCCGGAGCCGTCGGTGCCGCCGCCAACGGGAGCGGCACCGGACCCGGGGGCGTCACGCCCCCCGCTCCGCACGCCACCACCCCGCCCCCACCTCCGCCGACCGGTCACGCGGCCGGCTCGGCGACCGGGCCCGACGCCGGCAGCACCTCGTCGCCCGCGCCGTCGTTCGCCTCCACCCCGGCGGAGGCACCGCCACCGCCACCGCCCGGCGGCATAGCCGCCACCCAGTCCGCCGGCCCACCGCCTCCCCCCACCGTCGCGCCACCGGGATCCGGCCTGGGCGCCCCCGCTGCCGCTGCCGCGGCCGCCGGCGTGGCCGCCGGATGGGAGGGGCTGGCCGATCCGGCCGCCCACGGAGCCGAGGCCGCCGCGTGGCAGGGTCCACCGCTCGGCCAGGTGCCCGCCGGCGACGTCCTGCCGCCCCAGAAGAAGACGAGGTCCTGGCGACGGGGTCGCCAGGACGCCGAGGCGCCGCCCCCGCCGGGTGCATCCGGCCAGCTCCAGCCTCCGTCGGGACCGCCGCCGAACCCGGTGATCCTGACCCCCGGCACGCTGCCGCCCCCGGCCGGGTACCCGCCGCCGTCCGGCCTGCAGGACCCGTTGGTGTGGAAGCCGCCGATCGACCCGGTCACCGGCGAGGCGGTGTGGGACACCACCACCCCGGCTGCCGACTTCGCCGCGCCCACCGAGACCGCTCCCAAGCGGTCGAGGGGATGGAAGCGCGGCGCCAAGGCCGGTGCTGCGGCCGGCGTGGCCGCCGGTGCCGCCGGGGCCACCGCCCTCGACGGAGGTCCCGGGTTCGCCGCGCCGACCACCGCTCCGGGTGCGCCGGGCGTCGCGGGCGCACCGGGGGACACGGGTGCCGGGACGTCAGGGCCCGGCGACCCGTTCGCCACCGCCGGGCAGCCCCCGGCCCCGGGCGACGGCACGGTGCCCCCGGCGTCGGGCGGGCACTCCGCCAAGGGGGGCCGGAACAACCGCACGGCGATACTCCTCTTGGTGCTCCTGCTCGTGGTCGTGGCCGCCGGTGGCGCCTACTACTTCGTCAAGAACCGCAACAACAACACCACCACCACCACCGTGGCCCCGGCCGTCCCGTCGGGCGGCGCCGCCGCCTACGCGCTGGCGCAGTCGATCAACCTGCGGCTCACCGACCTTCCGACCGGGTGGACCCACGACACGGCACCGGGGGCGGCGGCCAGGCCACCGGCACCCAGCGCCGCCGCGCTGGCGTCGGCCAACCAGGCCCTGGCGACGTGCCTCGACCAGCCGACCGCCGTCGTGTCCGGCCTGTTCGGCCTGTCGGCTCCCGGCCAGCTGGCCCTGGCCACCTCGCCGGTCTTCCAGAGTGCCTCGGTCCCGGGCATCCAGATGTACTCGGCGACGCGGACCATGAGCACGGCAACCGAGGCACAGGCTCTCGCCGCGCCGTTCGTGGCCCCCAACTTCGCCACGTGCTACGGCACCTACCAGACGACGTTGGCCTCCGCCGCCGTGCCCGGCGCCACCGCCGCGGTGCAGGTGGTCACCCTCACCGCACCGAGCACCGTGCACTCGTTCGGGTACGTGACCACCTTCACCCTCCCGGGTCAGGGCACCGAGGTGGTGGGCCAGGCCTTCATCATCGGCGGGAGGACGGAGACCCGTCTGCAGCCCTCCACCACCGGTGCGGCCATCCCCTCGAGCGACTTCAACCCGCCCTACAACGCCATCGTCGGCCGGGTGGCCCAGGCCGCCGCCCGCTGATCACGTCCCCGGCGTCCCGACCGCCGGGTCGCCGGTCTCAGACCCCTTCCGGGGCCAGTCGGGCGATCAGGGCGAGGGCTCGGTAGGCGGCCTCGGCCGGCCCGGTCTCGTCCGGTCGCAGGAGGTTGGACATGATCCGCAGGATCCAGGTCATGAGCGATTCGGAGTACATGCCGGTCCCCACGCACAGCTGCATGAGCTCGGGTCGGCTGATCACCCGGATGAAGGCCCTCGCCACCCGGTAGTAGAGCCCGTAGGCGTCGTCGAGGCGGGCCTCGTAGCGCTCGAGGGCCTCCGGCCCGCCACCCTGGAGCGCCTCACCCAGCGACACGGCGGCCAGGCGGCCGGTCTCGTAGCCGTAGGCGATCCCCTCCCCGTTGAAGGGGTTGATCGACCCGGCGGCGTCGCCCACCACCAGCGTGGTGGGTCCGATCCTCGGCCCGACGGCCAGGCCCATCGGGAGCTTGCCCCCGGTCGGTGCGCCGAGGCTGGTCGACGGGGAGAGCTCCCACTCCTTCGGTGCGTAGGCCACGAAGTGGTCCATCAACGTCGAGGTGTTCACGCCCTTCCACCGCCGGTCGGTGGACAGCAGGCCCACCCCGACGTTGACCCGGCCGTCACCCAGCGGGAAGATCCACCCGTAGCCGGGGACGACCTTGCCGTCGCCGTCGCGGATGTCGAGGTGCGACTCGATGAAGGTCTGGTCGTGCCCGGGGGAGGTGTAGTAGCCCCGGAGCGCCATGCCCATGGGCTGGGAGCGGTCACGGGCCGTGCCGAGGGACCGTCCGAACCTCGAGTTCGCCCCGTCGGCCACCACCACGTAACGGGCCCGCACGTTGCGCACCTCGCCCGTGGACTTCTCCTTCACCACGGCCCCGGCACAGGCGGGCAGACCCGGGGCCGGCCGGGCGGTCGGAGGGTCGGTGGGGACAGGCCGTGCGTGGTCGAGGATCGGCTCGACCGCCTCGGTGCCCTGCCACACGGTGGCTCCAGCCTTGACGGCCCGCTCGTTCACGATGGCGTCGAGGTCGTGGCGGGTCACCACGTAGCCGTAGGAGGGGAAGCTCGGGTGCTCGGGCCACGGCAGGTCGAGGACCCTGCCGTAGGCGTGGGCCCGCAGCCCCGAGTAGCGGTGGGCCCCGGTGAGCGAGCCCTCGATCCCCATGTCGGCCAGCTGGCGCACCGAGCGCGGCGTGAGCCCGTCGCCGCAGGTCTTCTCGCGGGGGAAGACCTTCTTCTCCACCAGGGCGACGTCCCAGCCGGCCTCGGCCAGCCAGTAGGCGCACGACGAGCCCGAGGGGCCCCCGCCGACCACCAGGACGTCGTGGACGTGGTCGGTGCCGTCCGGGGGATGGGTGGTGGAGTTCACGATCACTGATCGTAGGGGCCGGGGCGGACCCGTGGCACAGCGGGGGCCGGTCGACGCCCGGCATCCCGGCGTCCAGCGGATGTGCCTGCCCGAACGGGCACGTGGTAAAAACAACTTCCTGTGGACGATTATCTGCCGATCCTCATCCTGCTCATCCTCGGGTTCCTGTTCGCCGCCCTCTCGTTCGTGGCCTCGTCACTGCTGGCCCCGGGGAAGCGCCCGACGGCGGCGAAGACGGCCCCCTACGAGTGCGGCATCGTCCCGGGCATCGATCCACCGACCCGGTTCCCGGTGCGCTTCTACCTGATCGCCATGATCTTCATCATCTTCGACATCGAGATCGTCTTCCTCTACCCGTGGGCGGTGATCTTCCGCCAGCTGCGCTCCTTCGGGCTGGTCGAGGTGGTGGTCTTCGCCGCCGTCGTGTTCATCTCCTTCCTCTTCCTGGTGAGCAACGGCGCCCTGAGCTGGGGACCGGCCAAGCGCCTGGTCGGGGCCATGCCGTCGAGGACCTCCGAGTCGACCATCGCACGCATCTCGGCCGGACCGGGGGGTCCCGGCCGCTCGACGACGCGCACCGCTGGGGGCACCGAGCCCGCGGGTCGGCCCGCGGCCGGTGGTCCAGATCCAGACGCCCCGACGACCGGAGAGCCGGCCACTGCGCCGAGCGGACCCGGTCGGGCCGCGTAGCGCGGGGGAGGAGGCCGGCCATGGGTCTCGAGGACCTGCAGCACAATTTCCTCACCGGTCGACTCGAGGACCTGGTCAAATGGGCACGGACCTACTCGATGTGGCCGGCCACCTTCGGGCTGGCCTGCTGTGCCATCGAGATGATGTCGGTGGGGGCGGCCGACTTCGACCTGGCCCGCTTCGGGATGGAGGTCTTCCGGGCGTCGCCGCGCCAGGCCGACCTCATGATCGTGGCCGGGCGCGTGTCACAGAAGATGGCCCCCGTCCTCCGCCAGGTCTACGACCAGATGATGGAGCCCAAGTGGGTCCTGTCGATGGGCGTCTGCGCCAGCACGGGCGGCATGTTCAACAACTACGCCATCGTCCAGGGCGTGGACCAGATCGTCCCGGTCGACGTGTACGCACCCGGTTGCCCGCCGACCCCCGAGACCCTCATGCACGCCATCCTCACGCTGCACGAGAAGGTGCGGACCAACGACATCACCCACCGCGCCCCGGTCGCCATGCTCGGCCCGGCGGACGGCCCGGAGGGAACCACCCTGGCCCACGACGAGGGTGAGGACACCGACGACGGCCGCACCCACGCCGACGAGGCCACCTCGGGCTGGACCCCGGACCGCCCCGACGCCGTGCACCTCGGGACTCCCAAGCGCAATCCGGTGATCGCCCGGAGCGTTGGTGAGCCCCTGTGACGGTGATCGACGGACCGGAGGTCGTCGAGGAGCCCAGCGGGGCGAGCGAATCGGGCGGCGGGTCGTCGCGCCGGCCCGGGCGCCCGAACCAGGAGGTCGTCTTCCCCAGCCGCGAGCAGTACGTCGGGGTGGTGGCCGAGTACCGCGACGGTGGCTTCGAGACGTGCTCGGACCTGTGCGGGGTGGACTACCTCACCCATCCCGGCCGGACCCTGCCCGAGGGCGTGACCCCCGAGCGGTTCGAGGTGGTGGTCAACCTGCTCTCGCTGAGCCAGGCCCGGCGCATCCGCATCCGCCTGCAGGTCCCCGAGACGGATGCCACGGCACCGTCCCTCTTCGAGCTGTACCCCGGCACCGAGGCGATGGAGCGCGAGGCCTACGACCTCTTCGGCATCGTGTTCTCCGGGCACCCCGACATGACCCGCATCCTCCTGCCCGAGGACTGGGAGGGCCATCCCCTGCGCAAGGACTACGGAGTGGGCCGGGTGCCGGTCCAGTTCAAGGGAGCACCGGGCCCCCGATGAGCGAGCACGAGGCGGAGACGACGAGCGACGGTGCCGCGCCGGATCCACATCCCGACACGGTGCTGGACCCGCCGCCGTCGGGGGACGAATTCCTGGAGGACGGCCCCTTCGACCGGCCCCAGGGCCTGGTGGCCGAGACCTCGGAGGGCACCCAGGAGCTGACCCGTCGTGACGAGACCGATCCGTCGGAGCTCCGACGGGAGGTGGGTGCGGTGCTGCGCCTGCCCGAGGGGGTGGCCGTCGACCCCTCGGACATCGACATCGAGCAGACCGACGACGAGACCATGATCATCAACATGGGGCCGCAGCACCCGTCCACCCACGGCGTGCTCCGCCTCATGCTCGAGCTCGACGGGGAGACGGTGCTCCGCACCAAGCCGGTCATCGGCTATCTCCACACCGGCATGGAGAAGACGGGCGAGGAGCTGACCTATGTCCAGGGGTCGACCAACGTCACCCGCATGGACTACCTCGCCCCGCTCCACAACGAACTGGTGCTGTCCCTGGCCGTCGAGGCCCTCCTCGGCGTCGAGATGCCGCCCCGTTCGGACTGGATCCGGATGCTGCTCGTCGAGCTCAACCGGGTCTCCTCCCACCTGATGTGGATGGCCACCAACGGCATGGACCTCGGCTCCACCTCCATGATGATCTACGGCTTCCGCGAGCGGGAGATGGTCCTGGCCTTCTTCGAGAAGACGACCGGACTGCGGATGAACCACAACTTCATCCGGCCCGGCGGCACGGCCGCCGACCTGCCCGACGGCTGGGAGGACGACGTCACGGTCATCTGCGACACCGTCATGGCCCGCACCGACGAGTACGACGAGCTCCTCACCGGCCAGCCCCTGTTCCGCCAGCGGTCCGAGGCCATCGGCACCATCTCGGCCGAGGAGGCACTGGCCCTCAGCCTGACCGGACCGGTGCTGCGCTCGACCGGCGTCCCCTGGGACCTCCGGCGATCGATGCCCTACCTCCGCTACGACGAGGTGGACTTCGACGTCATCGTCGGCACCTACGGCGACAACTTCGACCGCTACTCGATCCGCCTCAACGAGATCCGGGAGTCGGTGAAGATCATCAGGCAGATCGTCGAGAAGATGCCGGCCGGCGACTACCGGGTGCAGGACAAGAAGGTGACCCCTCCCCCCGCGGGCGCATCGACGAGTCGATGGAGGCCCTCATCCACCACTTCAAGGTGTTCACCGAGGGCTTCAAGGTTCCCGAGGGGGAGGTCTACGTGGCCGTCGAGTCACCCCGTGGCGAGCTCGGCTGCTATCTCGTCGCCGACGGCTCCCCCAAGGCCTACCGGATGCACATCCGGGGTCCGAGCTTCGTCAACCTGCAGGGGCTCCCGCTCATGATGCGCGGCGGCCTGCTCGCCGACGCCGTGGCCGTCTGCTCGACCATCGACCCGGTGATGGGGGAGGTGGACCGATGAGCGAGACCCCGACCCCGGTCGACGCCCCGCGCCGGGCCGGCAGCCGGGCCGCCGGGCCGCCGAGCCACCTGACGGGGGACATCCTCGAGCGGGCGCGCCAGCTGGTCTCCCTCTACCCCGAGCCGCGCTCGGCGCTGATCCCCCTGTGCCACCTGGCCCAGGAACAGGACGGCTGGCTCACCCCGGCGGCGATGGTGGACATCGCCGGGCTGGTCGGCGTCACGCCCACCGAGGTGCTGGGCACCGCCTCGTTCTACGACATGCTGCACACCGAGCCGGTCGGCACCCACGTGGTGGCCGTCTGCACCAACATCGCCTGCCTCCTCGGTGGCGCCGAGGAGCTGTTGGAGCACGCCGAGCACTCGCTCGGGGTGAACGTGGGAGGCACGACCTCCGACGGGGTGGTCACCCTCGAGGAGGCCGAGTGCCTGGCCGACTGCGATCGCCCTCCGTGCGTGCAGGTGAACCACCGCTTCGTCGGTGCCCAGACCCCGGAGAGCTTCGACCGGCTGGTCGCCGAGCTCCGCTCCGGGGCCCGCAGCGAGGAGATCCCCCCCCACGGCACCCTGAACCGGGTGCGCCGGTCCACGGGGCTCGAGGTGAGCGCCGAGCAGGTGGCCACCGAGCGGGCGGCGGTGGCCGAGGCCCAGGCCCAGCGGGCGGCGGCGGCCGAGGCGGCCAAGACGTCCGAGACGTCCGAGACCGGCTCGGGTAACGGCACGTCGGGGGGGTCCTAGTGGCCATCACCGACCCGCCCAAGATCGTCACCTCCCGGTTGGGCTACGACGACTCCTACACCCTCGACCGCTACCTGGCGACCGGTGGCTACGACGGGCTGCGCAAGGCCCTGACCATGACCCCCGAGGAGGTGGCCCACGAGGTGGACACCGCGAGCCTCCTCGGCCGCGGCGGTGCCGGGTTCCCGGCCGGCCGCAAGTGGGCCATGCTCCGCAAGAGCCCCGTCACCTACCTGGTGGTCAACGGCGACGAGAGCGAGCCTGCCACCTTCAAGGACCACCTCCTCGTCGAGCGGGACCCCCACCAGCTGGTCGAGGGCGTGCTGATCGCCGCCTACGCGCTGCAGGTGACCCAGGTGTTCATCTTCGTGCGGGGCGAGTTCGCCCTCGGCCTCGAGCGGGTGCAGGGGGCGCTCAACGACGCCTACGCCTACGGCGCCGTCGGGACCGACATCTTCGGGTCGGGGTTCTCGGTCGACGTCGTCGTCCACCCGGGTGCCGGCGCCTACATCTGCGGTGAGGAGACCGCGCTGCTCGAGTCGCTGGAGGGCAAGCGCGGGTTCCCCCGCATCAAGCCCCCGTTCTTCCCGGCCGCCATCGGCCTCTACGGAGAGCCCACCGTGGTCAACAACGTGGAGACCATGTCCAACCTCCCCTGGATCGTGCTCAACGGGGGGGCCGCCTTCGCCGCCCTGGGCGGCGGCCGGTCGGCGGGGACGCGGCTCTTCGCCCTGGCCGGCCACGTCAACAACCCCGGCGTCTACGAGCTCGAGATGGTCAAGACCACCTTCAACGACCTGATCAACGCCCCGGTGCTGGGCGGGGGCATCCCCCACGGTCGCGGGCTGAAGGCGTTCATCCCCGGCGGTGTCTCGGCCCCCTGGTTCGGGCCCGACCAGATCGACCTCCCCCTGGGACAGGACGAGGTGGGCGCCGCCGGGTCGATGCTCGGTTCGGGGTCGATCGTGGTCATGGACGACCACACCTGCGCGGTGCGGGCCGCCTGGAGGATCACCAAGTTCTTCGCGCGTGAGTCGTGCGGGCAGTGCACGCCCTGCCGCGAGGGATCGGGTTGGCTGGAGAAGATCATGGAGCGGATCGAGACGGGCCACGGCCGGGAGCAGGACATCGACCTGCTGATCGACGCCTGTGACAACATCGCCCCCGGCCTCACCTGGCCGCCGCAGCAGACCACCATCTGCGTGCTGGGCCCGTCCATCCCGTCGTCCATCGGCTCGGCCATCCAGATGTTCCGCGACGAGTTCCTGGTGCACGTGAAGGAGGGAGGTTGCCCCTATGAGTGAGCGATCGACCCCCACCGAGGGGAGCGCGGCGCGCCAGAACGTCAGCGCCGACCGCACCGTCCGCAGCGAAGCCGCCGAGCCGCCGGTGGAGACGGTGGAGACGGTGACCTTCACCCTCGACGGACGCCAGGTCACCGCCAACAAGGGCGAGATGGTCATCGCCGCCGCCGAGCGGGCCGGCACGTTCATCCCGCGCTTCTGCTACCACCCCCGCATGAAGTCGGTCGGGGTGTGCCGCATGTGCCTGGTCGAGGTGAGCGGACCCCGTGGCGCCACGTTGCAGCCCAGCTGCTACGTGGAGGTGCAGGACGGCTCGGAGGTGGTCACCACCTCCGACAAGGTGAAGAAGGCCCAGGACGGCGTCCTCGAATTCCTCCTGATCAACCACCCGCTCGACTGCCCGGTGTGCGACAAGGGCGGCGAGTGCCCGCTGCAGGACCAGACGCTGGCCTACGGGCCGGGCGAGTCCCGTTTCGTCGAGGAGAAGCGCCACTTCGAGAAGCCCATCCCCATCTCCGAGCTGGTCCTCCTCGACCGCGAGCGCTGCATCCAGTGCAGCCGGTGCACCCGCTTCGCCGACGAGGTGGCCGGCGAGGCCCAGATCGACTTCATCGGCCGGGGGGAGCAGCTCGAGGTCAACATCTTCCCCGAGCTCCCCTTCGCCTCCTACTTCTCGGGCAACACCGTGCAGATCTGCCCGGTGGGGGCGCTGACCGCCGCGCCGTACCGGTTCGCCGCCCGGCCGTGGGACCTCGACCAGGTCGAGTCCACGTGCACCACCTGCTCGGTGGGCTGCCGGGTGGCCGTGCAGTCGTCGTCCAACCGGGTGACCAGGCTCCTCGGCATCGACGCCGATCCGGTCAACCACGGTTGGCTGTGCGACAAGGGTCGCTTCGCCTTCGACTCGGTCAACAGCGAGGACCGGCTGACCGAGCCACTCGTCCGCAAGGACGGCGTGCTGACCGCGGCGTCGTGGCACGAGGCGCTGGAGGCGGTGGCCAGCGGGCTCCAGAACGCGTCCTCGGCCGACGGCGCCGAAGCCGTCGCCCTCGTCGGCGGGGCCCGGCTGACCAACGAGGGGGCCTACGCCTGGGCCAAGCTGGCCAAGGGCATCGTGGGCACCGACTCGGTCGACGCCCAGCTGGGGGACGGCCTGCCCGCCGAGGTGGCACTCGGCCTGCCCCGGGCCACCATCGACCAGGCCGCAGCCGCCGACACCGTCGTCCTGCTGTCCGGCGACGTCCGCGAGGAGCTCCCGATCCTGTTCCTGCGGCTCCGGGCGGCCGTGGTCGACGCCGGCCTCCGGCTGGTCGAGCTCTCCCCCCAGGCCACCTCGCTCACCCCGCTGGCCGCGGTCTCCCTGCGCTACGGCCCCGGCGACGCCGCCGACCTGGCCCGGGCCGTGGTCGACCCGGCGGCGCCCGTTCCGGGCGGGGTGGCGCCCGACGACCTGGCCGAGGCCAGGCGGCTCGCCGGCGCCGGCGACGTGGTGGTGGTCGCCGGGCGGCCCTCCCTGGCCGAGGACGGCCTCCTGGTGGCGGAGGCGGTCGAGGTGCTGGCCGGGGCCCTGCCCGGCGCCCGGTTCCTGCCCGCCCTGCGGCGGGGCAACGTGCACGGGGCCCTCGACATGGGCCTCGCCCCGGGGCTGCTGCCCGGTCGCGTCACCCTCGACGCCGGCCGGGACTGGTTCACCCATGCCTGGGGATCGGTCCCGGGGGCCAAGGGACGCGACACCGAGGCGATCCTGGGGGCGGCGGCCGAGGATCCGGCCGAGGGCGTCCGCGTCCGTGCCCTCGTCCTCCTCGGGAGCGACCCGCTGACCGACTTCCCCGACCGCCGGCTGGCGACACGGGCGCTCGACGGCGCCGAGTTCGTGGTCGCCGTGGCCTCGGCCCCGGGCCCGACCACCGAGCTCGCCGACGTCGTCCTCCCGGCGGCCGAGGCGCACGAGCGCCCCGGCACCACGACCAACGTCGAGGGCCGCGTCAGCCGGCTGGGGCAGAAGCTGGTGCCGCCCGGCCAGGCCTGGCCCGACTGGATGATCGCCAGCGAGCTCGCCGTCCACCTGGGCGGGGAGCTCGGCCTCGACTCGGTCGGCGACGTCTGGGACGAGGTGGAGCGCCTGGCGCCGGCCTACCGGGGCATCACCCGGGCGGTGCTCGACGCCCCGGGCACCGGCGACGGCGTGGTCGCGCCGCTGCGGGCCGACCCGGTCTCCATCTCGCGACGGGCGACGGCGGGCGCCCCCCTCGATCCCATCGCCGTCCCGGGGGTGGAGTCGGTCGAGCGCCAGGGAGCGCCACCGCGGGCCGGCCTGGCCGAGTCGCCCACCGCCGGGGTCGCCGCCGATGGGCCCGAGGAGGTCGGCGACGACGGCGACGCACCCCCGAGGCCCACCGTGCTGTCCGGAACCGTGGAGCGGCGGGTGCCGCACGTCGCACCCAACGACAGCTACTCGCTCCGCCTGGTGGCCACGCGGGCCCTCTACGACCGGGGGGCGGCCGTCGGTGCCGTGCCCGCACTCGCCGGCCTGGTGGGCGTGGCGCCGTTGCGGGCCAACCCCGCCGATCTGGACGAGCTCGGCGTGGCCGGGGGGGACTCGGTGCGGCTGCGCACCGCGTCGGCCTCCGCCGTCCTCACCGTGGTCCCCGACGCCTCGCTCCCGCGCAAGGTGGTGGCCGCCGACTTCAACGTCCCCCTCGACGAGGGGACCGTCGCCGACCTCATCGACACCGGCGGCCCGGTCGTCGAGCTGCGGATGGAGACACCGTGATCCCCGCCGCCCTCCTGCACCCCCTGCTGGCCGCCGACCCGCTGTACGACCACGGCGTGGGTTGGGTGGTGTTCCTCATCGTCCTCATCAAGGTGCTGGTCGTCTTCGGCGCCCTGATGGTGGCGGTCATGCTGATGATCTGGTTCGAGCGCAAGGTGATCTCGGACATGCAGAGCCGGATCGGCCCCAACCGGGCCGGCCCCTTCGGCATCGCCCAGACCCTGGCCGACGGGATCAAGCTCTTCTTCAAAGAGGACCTGCTGCCCGACCAGGCCGACCGGTTCGTGTTCAAGCTGGCCCCGTACCTGACCATCATCCCGGCCTTTCTGAGCTTCGCCATCGTGCCCATCGGCGGCGAGGTCACCATCGCCGGCCACACCTTCGAGCTCCAGCTGGCCGACCCGCCCATGGGCATCCTGTTCCTGTTGGCCATGTCGTCGATCGGCGTCTACGGCATCATGCTGGCCGGCTGGTCGTCCGGGTCGAAGTACCCGCTGCTCGGGTCGGTGCGGGCGTCGGCGCAGATGATCTCCTACGAGGCCGCCCTCGGCATGACGGTGGTCACCGTCGTGCTGATCACCGGCGCCCTGTCCACCCGGACCATCGTGGACGCGCAGGCGACGCACCTCTGGCAGTGGAACGTCATCCGTCTGGGCGTGGTGCCCTTCATCATCTTCTTCGTGGCCATCGTGGCCGAGACCAACCGGCCGCCGTTCGACCTCGTCGAGGCCGACTCGGAGCTGGTGGGCGGGTTCGTGACCGAGTACTCGTCGATCCGGTTCGCCCTGTTCTTCCTGGCCGAGTTCATGAACACCATCACCATGTCGGCCATCACCGTGACCCTGTTCTTCGGGGGACCCGACGGGCCGATCCCCCACATCCCGCACCTCTACTGGCTGTGGCCCATCCTGTGGTTCCTCGGCAAGACCATCATCTTCCTGTTCGTCTTCGTGTGGCTGCGTGCCGCACTGCCCCGGCTCCGGTACGACCAGCTGATGGACCTGGGATGGAAGCGCCTGATACCGCTCTCGCTGGGCTGGCTGCTGATTGTGGCCGGGTTCGTAGTCGACGGGTGGTGGGGGATCGGCATGGCCGCCACCGTGGTCGTGGCCGCCGTGGTGATCACCCGGGCCTTCTCCATCGGCGCCGAGCGGCAGGAGACGCGGGCCATCATCCCCCAGGTGGGGGTCCGGCTCTGGTCCCGTCCACCCGAGGTGCCCAAACCGTCGTCCGAGCCGGCGGTCTCCCCGTCGACCGAGGGAGGTGACCGCTGATGACCGTCCCCGAGCCGCCGCGACAGCGGCAGAACTTCCTGGGCGGGTTCAAGCTGACCCTGGAGCACCTCGGGCGCCTGCCGGTCACCCGGCAGTACCCCGAGGAGAAGCGGCCCAAGCAGCCGCGCCAGCACGGTCGCCACGTCCTCAACCGCTACGAGGACGGCATGGAGAAGTGCATCGGCTGCGAGCTCTGTGCCGGCGTCTGCCCGGCCGACTGCATCTACGTGCGCGGCCTCGACAATCCCCCCGACCACCCGGTGTCGCCCGGCGAGCGGTACGGCTACGTCTACGAGATCAACTTCCTCCGCTGCATCCACTGCGACCTGTGCGTCGAGGCCTGCCCGACCGAGGCCATCACCGAGTCGAAGCTGATGGAGTTCTCCTTCACCAACCGCAACGACGCCATCTACGGGAAGGACGAGCTCCTGGTCGATGACGAGGGCAAGCCCCAGCACCTCCCCTGGGAGGACTGGCGCGAGGACGACGACCTCCACACCTCCGGCTGGATGCGGGCGACGTCCCCGTCCGGGGCGGCCGAATTCGAGGGCCAGGTCGCCTGGTCCGGCGAACTCGGCTTCGGCGTCCGCTCCCCCGAGGGCGGGCAGTCCGACCGTCGTGACGACGCCTCCACCGGGAGCCGCCAGCTGCGCGACACCCTCGAGCGCCACCTCCTGACCAGCGACCTGCCGGCGGCCAAGCGCGGTCCGAGAGGGGCCATCGGCCGGATGCTGGAGAAAGCCGAGCGGTTCGCTCCGGGAGCCGGCAAGAAGCACAAGGAGAAGGCCGACACCGCCTACGCCGCCGCCGTGGTGGCCGGGAACTCCGAGCGCGACGAGTCGGGGACCGGTGTGCCGACTCCGGCCACCGAGGGGGTGCCGGCCAGCGTCGACGATGCGGGTGGGGAACCCGGGGCGGGCCGCGCCTGATGGTGACGACGGTCGGTGCGATGATCGCCGCGGCAACCACGACCACCCACGCCTCGTGGGTCGACGTGGGGACCTTCGCCGTGGCTGCCGCCATCGTGCTGGCCGGTGCCATCGGGGTGGTGGTGGCCCGCAACCCGGTGCACTCGGCCCTGATGCTGGTCATGACCCTGTTCGGCGTGGCCGTGCTCTTCGTGATCCAGCGGGCCAGCTTCCTCGCCGCCGTGCAGGTGATCGTCTACGCCGGGGCCATCGTGGTCCTCTTCCTCTTCGTCATCATGTTCCTCGGCGTCGATCGCGAAGAGGACGTGGCCGCCGAGCCGCTGCGCGGCCAGCGCCCCCTGGCCATCGGGCTCGTCGCCCTCGGGACCACCGGTCTGCTGCTGCTGGGGCAGGTCTCCCGTTGGACGACGGGGGCGCCGCACGTCGCCGGGACGGACACCGGTGAGCCCAACGTGAACCTTCTCGGCAAGGCCGTCTACACCACCTACCTCTTCCCGTTCGAGGCCACGGCCGCCCTGCTGATCATCGCCGTCGTCGGTGCCGTCGTCCTGGCCCGCCGGCCTCCGGTGACGACCAACCCGGAGGTGGGCGACGCCGACGGTGACTCCGCCCCCGGCGAGCCCCCGGCTGTCGACGGGGCGGTCATCGACGACGGTTCGGCCGACGGGGCCTCGGGCGCCGCGTCCGCCCACACTGCCGCCTCCGGCGCCGCCACCGCCGGTGCGACGGTCGGAGATCCGGCAGACGCGTCGGTCGGAGCGCCCGCCGGTGAGACGGTCGGAGCGCCCGCCGGCGAGACGACCCGAGCGGCCGACGGTGGGACGGCCGGCGAGTTGGCCACCAGCGACGCCGACGGCCAGGAAGAGGTGCGGTCATGACCATCAATCCCGACTGGTACCTGTCCCTGTCCGTCGTGCTCTTCGCCATCGGCGCCCTGGGCGTGCTCATCCGGCGCAACGTCCTGGTCATGCTCATGTGCGTGGAGCTCATGCTGAACGCGGCCAACCTGAGCTTCGTGACGTTCGCCCGAATGCTGCACGACATCGGGGGCCAGGTGCTGGTGTTCTTCGTGCTGGTGGTGGCGGCGGCGGAGGTCGTGGTCGGCCTGGGCATCGTGGTCGCCATCTTCCGCCGACGGGCCAACGCCACCGCCGACGATCTCCACCTGATGAAGGGCTGACCGGACCAATGCTCGCAGTGACCTGGCTGATCATCGCGCTGCCCCTGCTCGGGTTCGCCATCCTGGCCTTGGCCGGAAGGCGCCTGGGCGACCCGGTGGCCGGCTGGCTGGCCACCGCCTTCGTCGGGGCGTCGTTCGTGGTGTCGGTCGGCGTCTACCTCGACCTTCTCACCGTGCACGCGCCGGTCCGCACCTACACCCAGAACCTGTGGACGTGGATCCCGGTGGGCAGCCTGCAGGTCCACGCCCGGCTGTTCGTCGACCCACTGTCCATGACGATGGTGCTGTTCGTCACCGGCATCAGCGCCATGATCCACCTCTACTCCATCGGCTACATGAAAGGGGACCGGGACTACCCCAAGTTCTTCCTCTACATGAACCTGTTCGTGGCCTCGATGCTCATCCTGGTCCTGGGCAGCAACATGCTGGTCACCTTCGTCGGGTGGGAAGGGGTGGGAGCCTGCTCGTACTGGCTCGTCTCGTTCTGGTTCACCCGTGACTCGGCGGCCAGTGCCGGCAAGAAGGCCTTCGTCTACAACCGGATCGGGGACGTGGGCTTCCTGCTCGCCATCTTCTTGACCTTCGAGCGGGTCCACTCGCTCGAGTACCAGACCATCTTCGCCAACCTGGACAAGATCGGCTCGGGCAACATCACCGCCATCTGCCTCCTGTTGCTGGTCGGGGTGATGGGCAAGTCGGCCCAGATCCCGCTCTTCCCCTGGCTGGCCGACGCCATGGAGGGCCCGACGCCGGTCTCCGCCCTCATCCATGCCGCCACCATGGTCACCGCCGGCGTCTACCTGCTGTGCCGGGTGAACCCCCTCCTCCACGCCTCGTCGGCGGCGTCGCTGACCGTGGCCATCGTGGGCGGCGCCACCGCCTTCGTGGCCGCCACCATCGCCTGCGCCCAACAGGACATCAAGAAGGTGCTGGCCTATTCGACCGTGTCCCAGCTCGGCTACATGTTCCTCGCCATCGGGTGCGGGGCCTACGAGGCGGCCATCTTCTTGATGATCGCCCACGCCTTCTTCAAGGGCCTCCTCTTCCTCGGTGCCGGCTCGGTGATCCACGGGCTCCACGACGAGCAGGACCTCAAGCGGATGGGCAACCTGCGGGCGTACCTGCCGATCACCTTCATCACCTTCGGCATCGGCTGGCTGTGCATCGCCGCGGTGCCTCCCCTGTCCGGCTTCTGGGCCAAGGGTGACGTGCTGGACAACACCTGGGCCGCCCACCCCGCCCTGTGGGTCGTCGGCATCGTCACCGCCCTGCTCACCGCGTACTACATGAGCCGGCTGACCGGGTTGGCATTCTTCGGCACGGACCGGTGGTCCGACAAGACCCCGATCGACGCCACCACGGACATGGCCGACGCCCACCACGCCGAAGGGGTGATCCCCGAGCCCCACGAGTCGCCGTGGATCATGACGGTGCCGCTGTGGATCCTGGCGTTCTTCGCCGCCGTGGCCGGCGTGCTGGCGCTGTCCAACGACCACGTCTCGCTGTCCAACTGGGTGGACCCGGTGTTCGGGTCCAACCTGTTCCAGGCCAACCTGAGCCTGGCCGCCGAATGGACCCTCGCCATCACCGACGCCATCATCGCCGTCGTCGGCGTGACCATCGGCCTCCGCCTGTGGATGGCCAAGGCGGAGCGGCCGGCGCTCGAAGGGGCCTTCCTCCGGCACTCGTGGTATATCAACGAGCTCTACGACACCGTGCTCGGCCGGCCGTCGGAGCGACTGGCCGCCTTCAGCGCCACGGTGATCGACACCAAGGTCATCGACGGCGGGGTGAACGGCGTGGCCACCCTGGTCCGCAAGTCGGGCTCGCTGGTGCGCCGCACCCAGACGGGTTACGTGCGGAACTACGTGCTCGGCATCGCCCTCGGCACCGTGCTGGTGCTGGCCTTCATGCTGACCAGGCTGTGGTGGAACTGATGAGCTCTGGGCCCTTCCCCTTTCTCACCGTGCTGGTCCTGCTCCCGGCGGTCGGCGCCGCCGTGGTGGCGCTCGTGCCCGCCAAGGCGGTGGGCCGCTGGTTCCACGAGCTGGCCGGGCTGGCCGTGGCCGTGGCCACCCTGGCCCTGGCCGTGACCATCGCCGTCAGGTTCAGGACGGGGTACGGCGGATTCCAGATGGTCTCGGACCACGTGTGGGCCAAGGACCTCGGGATCCGCTGGTCGTTGGGCATCGACGGTATCTCCCTGTTCCTCGTGCTGATGACCGCCCTGCTGTTCCCGCTGACCATGTTGGGAGCGCGCGTCCGCCGGGACCCCCGCTCCTTCGTGGCCTGGCTGCTCGTGATGGAGGCGGCGTGCCTCGGCAGCTTCGTCTCCCTCGACCTCGTGTTCTTCTTCCTCTTCTTCGAGCTCACCCTGGTGCCCGCCTACTTCATCATCGGTGGCTGGGGGTATGCCCGACGTGGCTATGCCGCCATCAAATTCTTCATCTACACCTTCGCGGGATCGGCCTTCCTGCTGGTGGGCATCCTGGCCATCGCCTTCCTCCACCAGTCCCAGACCAAGGTCCTCACCTTCGAGCTGCCGGCCCTCATGCACACCCATCTGTCGGGGACCGAGGGCGTCCTGTTGTTCCTGGCCTTCACGGCGGCGTTCGCCGTGAAGGCGCCGATCTTCCCGTTCCACACCTGGTCACCAGACGCCTACGCCGAAGCCCCGACGGCAGGGGCCGTGCTGCTGGCCGCGGTCATGGCCAAGCTCGGCACCTACGGCATCCTCCGGTTCGACCTCAACCTGTTCCCGCAGGCCACGCGGACCCTGGCCCCCCTGCTGTTGACGCTGGCCGTGATCGGCATCATCTACGGGGCGCTGGTCGCCTGTGCGCAGCGCGACCTCAAGCGGCTGCTCGCCTACTCGTCGCTGGCCCAGATCGGCTTCATCGTGCTCGGCACCTTCGCCCTCAACAGCCAGGGCCTGACCGGTGGCGTGCTCCAGATGGTCAACCACGGGCTGATCATCGCCACGCTGTTCATCCTCGTGGGCTGGATCTACGAGCGCCGCAAGACGTGGCAGGTCTCGGGCCTTCGCGGGCTCCAGTCCCCGGCGCCCATCCTGGCCGGCTGCTTCACCGTGGCCATGATGGCCTCGATCGGCGTGCCCGGCCTCAACGGGTTCGTCGGTGAGTTCCTGGTCCTCATCGGGACCTTCGTCGCCCACCGGTGGTGGGCGGTGGTCGGCATCGTGGGCATCATCGTGGCGGCGATCTACCTCCTGTGGGCCTACCAGCAGGTCTTCCACGGGGAGCCCACGGGGGAGGACACGGCGAGGACCAAGGACCTCGGATGGAGCGAGCGGCTGATCATCGCCCCGCTGATCATCCTCATCGTCGCCCTCGGCGTCTTCCCGAAGCCGGTGCTCGACCGGATCACGCCCTCGGTCAACCAGTTGGTGGTCCATGTCGACCAGGTGACCCACACGCCGGTTCCCGCCGGCCTGTCGGCCCAGTCCAGCCTGCCGTCCGGCGACGGGCGGCCGGCGCCGGGAGGAACTCCATGATCACGACGCTCACCCTGGCCACGTCGGCGGCCACCCCGACCATCCACACCCCGCACGTCGACTACCTGAGCATCCTGCCCATGATCATCATGATGGGCGGGGCGGTCGCCCTGATGGTCGTGTCCTCCCTCTTCCGCAAGATCCTGGGCGTCGGGACCGGGACCCTGTTCGCCGCCGTCACCTCGGTCGCCGCCCTCGTCGCCGCCCTGTTCCAGTGGGACCACGTGGTCACCCACGGCCCCCAGGTGACGATCGCCGGCGCCATCGCCTTCGACGGGTTCGACGTCTTCGTCCAGATCGTGGTGTCCATCGCCATGCTGCTCACCGCACTGATCGGGGACGGCTACCTCCGGCGTGAAGGGGTCGAGGGCCCCGAGTTCCAGGTGCTCGCCATGATGTCCGCCTCGGGGGCCATGATGATGGGCGCGGCCAACGACCTGATCGTGATCTTCCTGGGCCTCGAGATCCTCTCCATCGCCCTCTACGTGCTGGCCGCCTTCAACCACAAGAGGGCCGAGTCCGGAGAGGCCGCCCTCAAGTACTTCGTCCTGGGTGCCTTCTCGTCGGCGATCTTCGTCTACGGGATCGCCCTCACCTACGGGGCGACCGGCTCCTCCAACCTGCCCGAGATCGCCGACTATCTGTCGAAGAACGTGGTCGCCTCCAACGGCGTCCTGCTCGGCGGCCTGGCCCTGCTGCTGATCGGGTTCGGCTTCAAGATCGCCGCCGTTCCCTTCCACATGTGGTCACCCGATGTCTACCAGGGCTCACCGTCCCCCATCACCGGGTTCATGGCCGCGGTGGCCAAGGCCGGGGCCTTCGCCGCCCTGCTGCGGGTGTTCGTGTCGTCGTTCGGGACGGTCCGGGCCGACTGGCAGCCCGTGGTCTGGGTGCTGGCCATCCTCAGCCTCCTGCTCGGGGCGCTCGTCGCCCTGGTGCAGAAGGACATCAAGCGAATGATGGCCTACTCCTCGATCAACCACGTCGGCTTCATCCTGCTCGGTGTCGAGGCGGCCACCACCCGGGGCGTGTCGGCCTCGCTCTACTACCTGTTCGTCTACATGTTCCTGACCATCGGCACGTTCGCCGTCATCACCGTCGTGGCCCGTGACGGTGACACCGGCAACCAGATCACCGACTACCGGGGACTGGCCAAGCGCCAACCGCTGCTCGCCCTGTGCTTCGCCGTGCTCCTGCTCGGCCAGGCGGGGGTGCCGTTCACCACCGGCTTCCTGGCGAAATTCGGCGTGGTGGGGGCGTCCGTCGTGACCCACTCCTATGTGCTGGCGACCGTCGCCATGGTGTCGGCGGCCATCGCCGCGTTCTTCTACCTGCGGGTGACGGTGACCATGTACTCGCCGGTCGGCGCGGTGGCCGATCCGGTCGACGGCGAGGACGGTTCGGTCGCCGCCGCCGACGGTTCGATCGCCGAGGGGTCCTCCGCCTCCCCGCCACCGACCACCGACGCCGTGGCCAGTCTGCAGATCCTGACCGACGCACCGCCCTCCGAGTGGGTGGTCGAGCGGGGTGCCGTGCCCGTGCCCGCCCTCACCTGGGTGGCCATCGGGCTGACGGTCGGGTTCACCGTGGTCTTCGGGATCATCCCCGGCCCCATCCTCGCCTTCGCCCACCAGGCCACGCTCCTGTTCACCTAGGTGCTCCCGTCGGCCGGGGCACCCGCCGGCGGGGCGCCGGCCGCTGACTCCGGCCGGTGACTCCGGCCAGCCCGTCAGCCGGACTGCCCGTCAGCCGGACTCGACGTCATCCGACCGGGTGTAGAACTGTCGGAACCACCGGCGGTACTCGATGACCGGGCCGTCGTTCTTGGTCAGCATCGGGCGTTCCCGGTAGATCTTGTTCTCCCAGATGGGCACGTCCTGGGTGAACTGCTCATTGGTGATCCGGTCGTTGAGGGCACTGATCGATTCGGTGGCCCTGTCGTCGGGCAGTGCCCTCATCGAGAAGCAGAGGTTCACCTCCGTGAGCTCGTCATCGACGGGTGTCTGCGTGATGTAGGTCAGCATCTCGATCGGGTCCTGGCTGACCTCGACGGCGACGATCCCCGGACCGCAGGTGGTCGAGGTGGTCCGGATCTCGTAACCGGCCACGTCCACGGCGGTCACCTTCAGGCTCTGCTCCACGACCATGGAGCTCCCGTCGAACCGCACGTCGACGTGGTCACGCTCGGGTGGCGCCATGTCGTGCACCGCCGAGAAGTGCGACCGGTCGATGATGTTCTCGGTCAGATCCTGGACGTGGACCCGCACCCGGTAGGTGTTGCAGCTCCACTGCGTCCAGTTCGACTCGTCCGGCCGGTAGCCGGTCACCTCGTAGCTGGGCGGGAGCCCGTCGGCGTGGTGCCAGACGAAGATGCGGCCGTTGCGCTCGCAGACCGTCCACGCCCTGGCCCTGGCCCGCGGCTGGCGGTCGAGTCCCGGCACCTCGACCAGCCGGCCGGCTCCGTCGAACCGCCAACCATGGAACGGGCAGGTGATGCCGTCCCCGCACACCAGGCCACCGATGCCCAGGTGGGCACCGAGGTGGGGACAGTGGGCATCGAAGACCCGGGCGGTGCCGTCCTCGCCCCGGAAGAGCACGAGATCCGCTCCGAGATAGGTCACCGCTCGTACATCGCCGGGGGCGAGGTCGGCTCCCGCGCCGACACTGAACCAGCCGTTGGGAGAGGCGGGAAACGGGTAGCGGGAACCCACGGCGTTACCCCCGTGACATCCGGTCGGTGGGCGCCGAGTCGGCGAACCGGCCGGCGAAGGCGCGCAGCGGGAGGTCGGCACTGGTCATCAGCCCGGGTTTCGCCGCACACACGGACCGGATGGCGTGCAGGGCGGGCATCCCGGTGATCGTCATGCCCACCGAGGCGAAGTACTCCGGCGTCCAGGCCCCGTGGGGCATGCCGGTGGCCGGGAAGATCATGTGGCGGTTGACGATCGTGGGATCACCCTCGACGGTGGTGATGTAGCAGCCCTGGACATCCCAGTGCGGCTCGGTCTTCGGCGCCATCTGCCATTCGAGATGCACCTCGATCCTCGGTTCGCCGTGCGAGAGTCCCTTGAACGTGGCGAGACTGGCTCCCACCGACCCCTTGGGCAGCGTCCACCAGCCCAGGTCGACCTCCTCCGTGCAGGCGCCGAGCTCGCACTCGAACACGATGTCCTCGATCTCCAGGTCGAAGCAGTCCGCCATCAGGTAGATCGAGTCGGCGAACACCGTGCACCCGGTCTCCAGCAGGACGGGAACCTCGGGGTCGTCCACCGGACGCCCGTAGCCCACGTTCTTCCACGTGTCCACCGAGTGATGGCACGACACGTCCACCGTCTCCAACACGGCGATGTGGTCCACCCGTCCCATGCCGGCCGTGGCCACCACGCTGAGGATCTGGGCGAGGCCCGGGTTCATGCCCGTCCCGTAGAACGTCGAGCCCCCACGCTGGCAGGCGGCTTCGATGAGCTCGGTGGGTTTCTGGCCCGAGGGGTGGGGGTGGTTCCGATCGCGGTGGTAGCCGGTGATCCAGTCCGAGGTGGTCACGACGTTGATGCCCGCATCGAGCAACTGGCAGAACAGGTCGATGTCCGGCCAGACGCCGTTGAAGTTGACCACGTCCGGTTTGGCCCGGAGCACATCGGCCACATCGCCCGTGGCGATCACCCCGAGGGGAGCCGAACCGACGATCTCGCCGGCGTCGAGGCCGACCTTGTCGGGCGAGTAGCAGTAGAGGCCGACCAGGTCGAGGTCGGGCTGGTCGGCGATTCTCCTCACCATTTCGGAGCCGACATTGCCGGTGGCGAACTGGAAGACCCGAAGCTTTTCCTGCGACATTCGTCCTCCCCCGTGGTGGCTGCACCGGCCGTCGAATCCGTGGGCCCACCATACGGGCCGCCCGGAAACCGGTCCAGAACTGTGCCCGGACGGCGACCGGGTCCCGGCGGCGCGTCGAGGCGGGCCGTCCCGGCGTCGAGGCGGGCTCTCCCGGTCCCCTCCGTGGACCATCCCGCCTCCGTCAGTGCCGAGGGACCCGGGTCTCCGATCCCGGGGGGTCGGACCGAGCACGAACTCCCAGTGCCATCGAGTCCGGGAGCACGGGTGGCGGCCAGTCCGGATCCCGCCTCCAGGAGGACCAGTCTCCGGCAAAGGGGCCCTGACGAGTCTCGACGAAGCCGAGGACCTGCTGGCGAGCGAGGTCGACCTGCGCGTGGGTCGTATCGTCGATGAGCCCGAGCCGACGGCCCTGGGCGTACTCGTCGTCGTCCTTCCATCGATGACGGGACAGATCGTCGGAGACGACGAGGTCGAGGACGAGGTCGACGGTGTCGATGCCCAACGTGGTCCGGCGGGGCGGCCGGACGAAATCGACGTACCAGTGACCGCAGCGGTCGTGGCGGTCGAAGAACCGGCTGACGCTGAAGTAGTCACCGGCGGTGTACCGGACGAGCTGGGTGGTGTCCCGCCACGTGAAGCGGTCGAGCTCCCAGTGTCCGCCGGCCAGGTTGTGGAGGCCCTGCTGACGTACCGCCGGATCGCCGTGGCGGACCCATCCGATCCAGGAGGTCGGAGCCATCTGCACCACCCCCGGCCAGCACGAGACCAGGAGCGTACTCCCGTCGTCGGTGATCACCCGGTGGGGAGCCGCTGTCCATACCTTGCCCCCGAACACGTCCCGACGCACCACTGTCGAGCCACTCCTGAACACGGTGACCGGGTCGGGACCCACCGGCCGATCGTGCCACCAACCCCGACGGTTGCGCTTCCTCGGTCGGCTGACCAGCCCGGGGTCGCCGGACTCGCACCCGGCGGTTCCCCGTTCCCGCCGGACCCGGGGGGTACTGTCGATGTCAGGGGCGCGGCGCGTCCGACGAAACCAAGGAGCGAACGATGGCCAGTTCTGCAGGGACGCCTGCCCCGAAGTCGTCAGGCCCGCCGCGCCGGAAGCGGGACACCCGCGAGCTGGTCCGCATCATCGTGGCGGTGGTGGCCCTGGTGCTCCTGATCGCCTTCGTGATCGACAACAGCGCCACCGTCAGGGTGGGCTTCGTCTTCTTCAGTGCCCGGGTCAGCCTCATCTGGGTGCTGTTGATCGCCGCCTTCCTCGGAGCCCTCGTCGACCGCCTGGTCATCCTGCTCGGTGAGCGACGCCGCAAGCGGACCGCGGCCCAGCGGTAGTGGCCGGGCCCGGACTCCCGGTTTGAGGCGAGGGCGGGGGGAATGCCGGATGCTCGGCACCGATCGGCCGTGCTGGCTGCCACGTTCGTCGCCCTGGCGGCCGTCGCATCCGCCTGCAGTGGAACCGGTGGTTCCGGCGTCCCGACGACGTCGGCGACCTCGACCACGTCGGGGGGCCCGACCGGTGGCGCCTACGCCACGACGGTGACCTCCCCCGGTCCCGTCGATCCGGCGGCGATCCCTCTGGGCGACGGATACGTGTCGTCCACCCCGGAAGTCGGCTATGTCGACTCGTGCGTGACCACCTTCTCGCCGGCGGCCGGTGGTGCCTCGGTGGTCGGGCCCTGGATCGACACCACCGCCAAGACCTGGGACTCGCTCACCAAGACGGCGGTCGGAGGCGCGGTGTCCTGGCCCCAGGCCCGGTTCTCGGTGACCTCGAGCGGCGGCACCCGGACCATCACCGGGAACGACCTGCCGGTCGACCACACGACGGGCACGTTCCCGATCCAGTCATCGGATCCGGCCTACGCCTACGACCAGAACCCGAACACCGTCACCGCCCAGGCGATCTCCTGGTCGCTGCCGTCGGACCCGGTGCCCGCGGCCAAGCCGGGCTGCCTCGGCCTCGGCCCGATCGGCGTCCTCGACGACGGGGTGTACCTGTTCGACGCTCTCGACGGGGAGGGCCGGGACGCCGGCGCCCACGAGGTGCTCGACAGCTGTCAGGAGCATCCGCAGATGGCCGGGATCCTGCACCACCACACGGTCCCGTCCTGCATCATCGACAGGACCACCTCCCGCTCGACCCTGGTCGGCTACGCGGCGGACGGGTACGGGATCTACGTCGAGCGCAACGCCAAGGGGGACCTGCTCACCAACACCGACCTCGACGCCTGCCACGGCCGGACCTCACCCGTGCTGTGGAACGGGAGCGTGCAGGACGTCTACCACTACGACGCCACACTCGAGTACCCCTACACGATCGGCTGTTACCACGGCACCCCGATCTCCGGGGGCTGATGGCGGCCTCCCGTCTCTGGGGGGGCGGGGACGCCGAAGGTGCCCCGGGGGCGAAGAGGCGCCGGACCCGGTCGTGACACCGGCGGTTGCAGGGGCGGGGGGAACATGGTCGGTGGGATGATTGGGGCATGAGCAAGCTGACCCCCGCCGAACGCGCCGCCCTGGGGAGAGAGGCCCGGGCGCTCGTGCCCCGCTCCCGGCACGGTGAGTGGCAGCCGGCGGCCGACCGCACCGATCCGCTCGACATCCTCGCCCTCCAGGCCCTCACCCGCGTCCCCGACCTGGTCCCGATCCGCTACGGCCGGATGGCCGTGTCGCCGTTCACGTTCTTCCGTGGCGCGGCGGCGGTGATGGCGGCGGACCTGGCGCACGAGGAGCACTCCCACCTCGACGTCCAGCTGTGCGGGGACGCCCATCTGTCGAACTTCGGTGGCTTCGCATCACCGGAGCGGGACATGATCTTCGACGTCAACGACTTCGACGAGACCATCCCTGGCCCGTTCGAGTGGGACCTGAAGCGCCTGGCGGCCAGCTTGGAGGTGGCGGCCCGCGGCCGGGGCTTCGACCAGGCCCTCCGCTCGTCCCTGGTGGCCCAGAGCGCCTTCGGCTACCGCCAGGCCATCCGGGAGTTCGCCGGCATGTCGAACCTGCAGATCTGGTACCAGAAGCTGGACGGTCCGGTGCTCCTGGCCCGGTGGGGCGCAACCGCCGGCCACAAGGTGATCGAGAACTTCCAAAGGCGGGTCACCAAGGCACAGTCGAAGGACCACCTCGCCGCCATGGCCAAGCTCACCGAGATGAGGAACGGCCAGCTCCGGTTCATCTCCAACCCGCCCCTCATGACCCCGGCGGACGAGGTGTTCACCGAGCCGAACTCGGTCGAGGTGTTGACCGGCCTGTTCAACGGCCTGTCCGACTACCGCCAGACGCTGTCCGGCGACCGCCAGCACCTCCTCGAGCGGTACGACTTCGTGGACCTGGCCCGCAAGGTCGTCGGGGTGGGCAGTGTGGGGACCCGGTGCTGGGTCGCCCTCTTCGTGGGGCGTGACCACGGCGATCCGCTGGTCCTGCAGGTGAAGCAGGCCGAGGCCGCGGTGGGCGAGCCGTTCCTGGCCAAGAGCGCGTACGACCATCAGGGCCAGCGGGTCGTCGAGGGCCAGCGGCTCATGCAGAGCTCCAGCGACATCTTCCTCGGATGGGACGAGGTCGCCGACGAGGACGGCATCAGCCATCACTTCTACCTGCGCCAGCTGTGGGACTGGAAGCTGTCGGCCGACATCGACACCATGCTGCCCGAGGGACTGGGCGTCTACGCGCAGATGTGCGGGTGGACCCTCGCCCGGGCCCACGCCCGATCGGGCGACGCCATCGCCATCGGCTCGTACCTGGGAGGCAGCGACCGGTTCGACCGGGCCATGTGCGACTTCGCGTCCGCCTACGCCGATCAGAACGAGAAGGACTTCCAGGCGCTGACGAAGTCCATCGCCACCAACCAGGTCCACGCCATCAGCGGCGTGTGATCAGCGGCGTGTGATCAGGGCGTGTGATCAGGGGCGTGTGATCAGACCGGTGCGATCGGCGGCCGGGACCGCCGGGGGCGCGACGACCGGGTGGGCGCGGACGACCTGCCCCGCCGGGGCGTCGGCTCGCCGGTGGTCCGCTCACGCCGCGTGCGGGCTCCAGTCGACGTTGATCGGGCGGTCGCTCAGGATCCGGGGCCGGCTGACGGTGGCCGGCCGGTCGGTGGTCCATTCGGCCGGGGCGGCCATCGTGAGCCCGGCCATGCCGCACAGCGCCTTGTCGTAGCCGGAGCGGATCCAGGCGTAGCGGCGCCAGCACCGCTCCCGCTGGTCGTCCGGGACGGGCAGCAACGGGTGGAGGCGCCCCAGTGCCCCCATGTACTCCTGGCGTCGGATGGAGATGTCCGGTGGGGACTCCGAGGACCGGGTGAGCAACTCCATCAACAGGACCGGGGGATCGATGGGGAGCCCGGCCGCCCGGCCGATCCGCACCAGCGTGGGCATGCCGTAGGCGATGGCCATCATCGGCCCCTTGACTTCGTCGCTGGCGTTCTCCTCGGTGCTGAAGTCCGAAGCCGACAGGTAGATCGCCGCGCTGTCGAGCATGGACCCGACCGAGGCTACCCAGGACTGGCCCGGTGACGACTCGGGGAAGTAGCTGAGCGCGGGGAACGCCGTGTGGGTCTGGTCGAGCTCGAGCATCCACGTGGCCGCCGTCCGCCACAGGTCGGGGTTGTCGAGGGTGCCCAGCCGCTGCAGGTTGCGGAGCATCTCGATGGGGGAGGGGGGCGTGCCGGCGAACGGTCGCAGGACGCTGATCCCCTTCTCCCGCTCGTGGTGGGCGGCGTAGATGGTGGGGAGGTAGCTGATGAGCAGGGCGACCAGTCCGAGGCCGATCGTCGCCTCGACGAAGGTGAGCCAGATGCGGGCTCCGCCTTCCGGCTCGGCGAAGCCGAGCGTGAACAGCGACGATCCGCTGACCTCGAAGGAGTGGGTGACCGAGCCCGTCTTGATCCCCCAGAAGATGATCGAGAAGCCGACGGTGACCGTCAGCATCCACACCAACGGCAGGCTCACCAGGGCGATCGGCGCATAGAGGGCCCGGAGGTTGGCCCGGCGGGCCTCGCTCCTCCACTTGTGCACGAGCAGGCGGTCGGACACGGCGAAGACGCTCCGGGCGATCGAGGTGAAGCCGTTCCTCGGGAGGACCACGGTCTCCAGGGCGGAGATGAGGACCGACATCACGAGCACCGTGCCGACGACCACGGCGAGGATGTACGTGACGGTCACGGCCTGCCCCGGCGCGGGGAGTCGGTGCCGGCGCCCATCAGCGTTCCATCGGGGACGGGCCGGTGCTCATGGGCGACCCGTCTGGGGCGTGGCGGTCTCCGCCACCCCGGGCGGCGGGGTGGCCGGGGTGGGTGGGTCGCCGGCGGAGGCCGCGGCGGACGCACCGTGGCGGCCGAGCTCACCGGGAGTCTGGGGCAGCCAGGCGGTGGCGACGTAGGTGACCACCACGGCCACGATGACGACGGGCACGACGGCCAGGCCGTCGCTCGACAGCAGGAGGGTGGCGAGCAGGGTCGCGGTCATCGGCAGCTTGAGCATCACCGTGGCCATGGCGCCGATGCCGATCGCCACGCCGGGCACGAGTGACATGCCGGGCAGGTGGGAGGCGGCTATCCCGGCGGCACCGCCGATGAACATGGAGGGGAACACCGGGCCGCCCCGGAAGCTGGACAGCGACAGCCCGTAGGCGATCGACTTGCACACCACCAGCACCACGAGGGCCCCGACCGTCCAGCTGGTGGCGTGCTGGATCAGGCCGGGCAGCGCCGACTGCCCGGAGAAGAGCACCTCGGTGTAGCTCCGACCGGTCCCCTCGGCGAAGACGATGGCCAACGCGGCCACCCCGAGACCCGCCACCGGCATGAGCAGGAGCATGCGGCGCTCGACGACCGGCTGGAGGGCCAGGCCGACGAGGCGGATGCCGGTGCCGAGCACGGCGGCCGCCAGTCCGAGGGCGATGGCCCAGAGGAACATGACCCCGTTCGGATGGCTGAAGGCGGGGAGGCCGGTGATGGAGAGGGAGAACGTCCCGAAGCCGGTCAGCGAATCGAGTCCGACGAAGATGAGGGTGCCGATGCCGGCAGCCAGCAGGCCGGGCACCAGGATCAATCCGAGGACCGGTCCCCCGAGGCCCGACGCCTCCATCAGCAAGAAGGCGCCGAGGAGCGGTGAGCCGAGCAGGGTGCTGACCGCGGCGAAGCTGCCGGCCGAGGCGATCACGATGGCCGCGGTGGGAGGGGCGTCCTTCTTGGCCAGGTGCACGGCCAACATGCCCAACCCGCCGCCGATGGCGATCAGCGGGGCTTCGGGCCCGAGGACGACCCCGAGGCTGAGCGTGGCCAGCGAGGCGAGGAAGACACCGGGGAGCTCGATCGGGGTGGGTGCCCCGCCGGCCTTGAACCCCTCGGCCGGCTTGTGCCCGGCGGAACCCGGCAGGTAGGTGATGGTGGCGGCCACCAGGACGCCGGCGAGGGCCAGGAGGGGGAGCGGCCACCATGCCGGGGTCCCGGCGAACCCGAGCTGCTTCGGCAGCGAGCCGAACAGCCAGTTCTGCAGGACGCCGACCAGCTTGAGGTAGCCGTAGGCGATGGCGGACACCGGGACACCGAGGAGGGCGGCGAGCACCAGCAGCTGCACGTAGCTCCTCGACCGGAGCATGGCCATCGGGTCGGCGGCCGGAGCCGCGGCAGCCGCCGGTCCGGTGGCCGGAGTCCCGGGCGCCCCGGGGGCCGGCGGCGTCGGCGGTGTCGGCGGCTCAGCCACCGTTCTGCCCCCGATACCGGTCGTCGGCGGTCGTCAGCACCATGGCTGGTGCGGCGAACAGCGTGGAGCGCTCGTGGTACACCGGATCCCCTCCCGTCGTGCGAAGTCCGTGCCGTGACAATAGGTGGTCCGTGGTCGCCCTGGCGGCTTTGCCGTCTCCGAACGGCCTGCCATCAGCGGAAACGGGGTGCTCGGGCCACTATGGTTGCTGACCGTCCCCAAACAAGGAGCAACACCAAATGCTTGCCTACACGTATCCCTTGCTCAGCATCTTCTGGACGATGTTGGAGTTCTTCTTCTTCGTCCTGTGGATCTGGCTTCTCGTCTACATCTTCATCGACATCTTCCGCAGTCACGACATGGGCGGGTTCGCCAAGGCGCTCTGGGTCCTCTTCGTGATCATCCTCCCGTTCCTCGGGGTCCTCGTGTACCTGATCGCCCGCGGCGGCAGCATGCACGAGCGTGCCGAGCAGTCGGCCCAGCGCCAGCAGAAGCAGTTCGACGACTACGTCAGGGCCGCGGCAGGCAGCTCGGGTGGGAGCGCGGACGAACTGGCCAAGCTGGCCGACCTGAAGTCGAAGGGTGTCATCACCGACGCCGAATTCGAAGCCCAGAAGGCCAAGCTGCTCAGCTGATCCGGGCTCTTCCGGCCTGATCCGGCCGGAACAGGCCCGAGCCGGGCTGCGCCGATCCGGCCGGCTCGACCGAGTACCACGGCGTAACGATCGACGGCCGCCCCCGCGAAGGGGCGGCCGTCGTCGCGCCGGCGGTGTGCGGAACCGGTCCGGTCACCCGCCACCCCCCGACGGCCCGTCCGGACGGTCCCAGCCCTCCGCCGGTCGCCCCGTTACAGTGTCCGCGTGGCGGCCGACGAACCCGAGCAACCAGAGACGGCCGGCGAGCCGGTCCCGCCCGGCGAGGGCATCGAGGTCCTGCACCAGACGGTTGCCGAACGGGGCCAGGAGAAAGAGGCGCTCCGGCCGGCCGAGCCGGAGGGCCCCAAGAAGAAGCGCCGCGGCAGGCTCAAGGCGGTGTTCTCGTGGGTGCTCATCGTCCTCGCCTGCCTGCTCGCCATCGTTTCGGTGCTCGTCGTCTTCACGCGCAACGAACTCCTCAACACCGATACCTACCTGAGCACGGTGACGCCGCTCGCCAGCAATCCGGCCATACAGACCGCGGTGGCCACCAACGTGAGCGAACGGCTGGTCGCCAAGACCGACCTGTCGACGCGGGTCAAAGACGCCCTGCCGAAGAAGGCGGGGTTCCTCGTCACCCCGATCACCAACGAGGTCCAGAGTGTCACCTACCAGGTCACGCTGAAGCTGGTGGAGTCCGAGAAATTCCAGAAGCTGTGGGTCGTGGCCAACCGGGCCTCCCACAAGCAGCTGGTGGCGGTGTTGACCGGCTCGTCTCAGGGCTCGGTGTCGACGAAGAACGGAAAGGTCACCGTCGATCTCAGTCAGGTCGAGGCCCAGGTCAAACAGAGCCTGGACGCCAAGGGCATCACCGTGTTCAACAAGGTGCCGGCCGTCAAGGGCCTCAATTTCGTGCTCTTCCAGTCCGAATCGCTGACCAAGGTCCAGCGCCTCGTCCGAGCGCTCAACAAGGTGGCGGTGCTGCTTCCCATCCTCGCACTGCTGCTCTTCGCCGCCGGTGTGGTCCTGGCCCGGGACAAGCGGCGCGGCCTGATCCGCGCCGCGGCCGGCCTCGCCCTGTCGATGGGGTTGGTGCTCGTGGTGATCTCGGTGGCGCGCAACCAGTACCTCTCGGGGTTGAGCCCTTCCCGGTCGAAGCCGGCCAACGCCGCGGTGATCGACACGGTGGCCGCGCCCCTGCAGGACACCGTGCGCACCATCCTGATCATCGCCGCCATCGTCGCCATCGTCGCCCTGGTGGTCGGCATCCCCGCCGTCCGCAGGTGGATGTCCGACCGGCGGTGGCCGGCCTGGGTCAGTGGTGGGCCCTTCCACGACTTCCTCGCCAAGCACCGGCGGGGGCTGCAGTGGGCACTCCTGGCCATCGGCCTGTTCGTCCTGGTCGTGTGGAACAAGCCGACCGCGCTGGTGGCGGTGGTCGTGGTGCTCGTCACGCTGGCCTCCATCGGCGTGGTCGGGCTGTTGGCCGGCCGGCGTCCGCGCCCGGCCGGTGCCGCCCTGGGCAGCGGGGACGCCGAGCCTGGCTGATGGACCCTTCGCCGTCGGCGGTGCCGGACGAGGGACCTTCGCCCCGGGCGCTCTGGCGGTGGTTCGAGGCGGTCCACGCCGTCACCTACTTCGCTCCGGAGTGCCGTGAACGGTTGGCCGCCACCGGGTTGCGCGGGTTCTGGATGGGATATTTCGCCGGACGGGCCGCTCCCCTCGGGCCGGTGGGCCCGGCGGTGGTCTCGGCCACCTTCTTCAACTTCCACCCGTCCATGGTCGAGCGGTCGCTCCCCGACGCCTGGGACTTCGCCGGACCACCGTCCGTCCTTCGGGCCCGGTGTGAGGGCGCGGCCGCCGCGCTGCGCGGGATCGTGCCGTCCGTGGACCGGATCGCACCACCGCTCGTCCCCCTCGTCGATCGCGTCGTCGCCGCCGCCGATGGATCCGGTCGCCCCCTGTTCAGTGCCAACCGCGCTCTCGACGCCGGCGGCGACCCCGTCGGGGCGTTGTGGCAGGGATGCACCTCGCTGCGCGAACACCGGGGAGACGGACATGTCGCCACCCTGGTGGCCCGGGGCCTGGACGGCTGTGAGGCGCTGGTGGCCTTCGCCGCCTCCGAGGGCGCGCCCGCCGATCTCTTCCGGGCCAACCGCGGGTGGTCGGCGGAGGAGTGGGGGAAGGCGCGGGACCGGCTGGAGGGGCGGGGCCTGTTCGACGGGGACCGGCTGAGCAGGGCCGGCTCCGAGCTCCGGGACGACATCGAACGGACCACCGACCGACTCGCCGGGGCGCCGTGGGCCGCGCTCGACGGCGACGAGTACCGGGAGTTGTCCGCCGGCCTGCGCCAGGTGGCACGGGCCGTGACCGGGCGGGGTGTCATACCCTTTCCCAACCCCATCGGGCTCCCCGACCCCGGCCCCGCCAGCGGGCCGGCCGATAGGGCCGGCTGAGCGGGCCGCTGATTGGGCCGCTCGGGCTCAGCCGGCCCGATCAGAGGGGCCGGCTGACGGTACCGGCTCGCCGCCCGGCTGGCCGCCGCCGACACCGTCGCCACCGACGTCCGGGTCATCGGGGCCGACGGCGTCCTCATCCCACTGACCGAGCGATGCGAGGAACTCCTCGGTCTCGCGGTGGGCGGCCTGGGTCCGCTTCTCCGCCCCGGCGGCGAGGAGCTTCCCGAGCACCGGGATCTCCCACAGCGACTCGGCCCGAACGATGGCCATCGTCACCGGCACCAGGTGCTCGGCGGCGTCGAACACCACATAGCGCGGTAGCCATTCCGGGTCGTACTTGGCGTTGAACCGCCACAGCGACTCGATCTGGGCGAAGTTGGACAGCCGCTTGAGGAACCACCGCTCGGCCCGCTGGACCGTCCCGTCACCCTTGTCGCCGGAGAGGGTCGACCGGAGGGCGGCGAAGTTGAGGCTGAGCCCCTCGTAGCCGTGGGCGGCCAGGTACTCGATGGTCGAACAGAGGGCGAAGTCCAACAGGCCGTTGGGATGGTCGGCGGGATCGCGGCGCATGAGGTCGAGGGAGTAGCCGTGGATACCCGGAGCCGGCACGAACTGGCACATGGCCGCCGCCGAGCCGTCGGGTGCGCGCACCACGGTCAGCAGCAGCCCGGTGTCCCTCGGGTCGAACACCCGACCGAGCATCATGGAGAAGCCGCGCTCGTGCTCGCCCTGGCGGCTCAGGCTCATCAGGTCGGTGAGCTCCTTCACCAGGGCGGGGTCCAGGTGGGCCGGATCGTGGACGGTCGCCGTATAGCCGTACTTCTTGATGCGGTTGTGGGCCTGGCGCAGTCCCTTCTTCTCGCCCCCGGCCAGGCTGAAGGCCTGGACCTTCACGACGGCCTCGTCACCCAGGTAGATGTTGTGCATCCCCGAGTCGCGGTAGATGGGGAGCCAGTCCTCGCCGGCGCCCATGACCGAGGTCACCCAGCCGTGGCTGTCGGCGAAGCGACGGAAGGCCACCCAGGCCTGCTCCCGCTCGCTGCGCGGGCCGATGGGGTCCGGGGAGATCAGGCACACCCCGCCGTAGACGGCGTAGGCCACCAGGCTGTCGTGGTGGAAGAACCACTTCTTGTCGGACCGGAGGGCGAAGTAGTCGAGCGTCGACGTCCCGTGGCGCCGCACGATGTCCCGCGCCCGGAACTCGGCGGCCCGGCCCGAGCTGAGCCGGCGGTCCACCACCGGTCGGGTGAACAGGAACAGGGCGATGGCGACCAGGGTGAGGCCGATGGCGCCCAGAGCCGGCGAGAGGAACCGGTCGGCCCGGTGGGGGAGGGCGATGGTGTGGATCCCGACGAGCCGCTCCGACACCGCCCACAGGGCCGTCCACCACGGGATGTGCGTGTGGTGGTGGTGACCGATGCGGATGAAGATCTCGATGGAGGCGGTGGTGAGCAGGGTGATGCCGATCACCCCGGCGACGAGGGCGATCACCGCGGAGCGGAGCGAGGACCAGTCCGACGCCGCCTGGAATTCCCGTCGCTGGGTGACGAGCAGGACCAGCACGGCGAGGGCGACGATCGACTCCTCGAAGTCGGCCCCGGCCACCAGGTGGAGCACGATGGTCACGGCCAGCAGGACCACCGCCACCCTCCAGGCCCGGCGCTGGCCGCGCAGGATGCCACGCCCCAGGGCCACGAGTGCCAGCCCTGCCATGGCGATCAGGGCCCCCGCCGCCTCGCTGGCCCGCAGGGGGAGGAATTCGAGCACCTCGTGCAGGCGTCCCCGCAGCGGTGGGGTGATGGCGTCGAGCAGGTCGATGATGCCGGCGAAGAGGATGGCGGCGGAGGACCACCGCCGGACCCGCCGCGTCCTGCGGTGGGCCAGGCGGAGATCGGGCGCCGGGGGCCACGACGGGCCCATGGGGAACGACGCCACCATGGTCGGGTGGAGGCTCCTCGCCCCCCGTTCCCGGGTGACGATCCGTTCGAGCGTGCTGGGCGACCGCAGTTCGTTCCGGCCCAGCAGCATCCTGGCGTGCAGCTCGGCACCGGTCTCCAGCTCGACCCAGCTCACCCGCTGGTTGTGCAGGAAGACCGGCGGGAGCCCCAGGCGCCCACGGTGCTCCTCCACCACCTCGCCGGTGGCCCCCACGTTGGCGTAGAAGCCGACCCCGAGGTCGGTGAGCTCCGACTGGAAGGTGGCGGCGGTGATGAGGCCGGCATAGCCGCGGCCGGTCAGCCGCCTCGCCGCGTCGCGTGCGGTGTCGTTCGCGCCGGCCTCGGGACGCACGCCCTCCAGGGCGCCGCCGCCGAGGATCGACCACATCCGTCGGCTCAGCAGGCCGAGGACCAGGGCCAGCACGGCCAGCACGACGAGGGCCACGGCGGCGGCGATGAGCACCTGGTCGGCCAGGTCCGCCTGATGGGCGTGGCGGATGGCCCGTGCCGGCAGCCCGGACCCGAGATGGTCGAGGACCCATGGCGTCACCGCCACCCGCAGGAGGCCGGCGACGGCGAAAGGGACCAGCAGCCACCAGGCGTAGCGCCCCAGGCGGCGGTAGAGCGTGCGGGACACGACGAAACGGGAGAGGGCCGACGGGTCGGCCAGCCGGTTCAGCCCGACGAGCCAGGGCGCGTCCCGATCGGACTGGGCGGCGAGCGCACGCCACCCCCGACCGGCCGGCGACTGGCCGACCGCCCCCGGCTTGGCGTCGGCGGCCGGGTCGAACTCGGTCTCGGGACCGGTGCAGCCCGACGCGTAGGCATGCTCCCCGGGCTCCACCCGCACCACGCGGACGCCGGTGGACGCGTGGAGGTACAGGTCGACGGGGCCGAGCTGCTCGACCCCCTGGGCGGCGATGGCGGCGATGGTCTCGGGGTCGGTGTCGTAGCCGGGCTCGTGGGTCCCGGTCTGGCGGATGACCCGCCGCTCCTCGAAGGAGAGGAACCGGGTCAGCGCCCGCGCCAGCTCGGGGTGGGCGTCCATCGCCCCCCGGCACTCCGGGAGCGGCGAGCCGGTGGTGGACAGGTCGAACAGGTTGCCGGCGATGATGAGGATGCCCGGACCGTCCCAGGTGTCGAGGGCCCGGGCGAGCTCCCTCGTGGTCGCCGACGTCGAGGGCGTGGCCTCGGGGGTCAGGAGGAGGTCGCTCACCACCATGACCCGGCGGCCGAGGGGCACCTCGACCCGGGTGGCTCCCGGCTCCGGCGAGAAGGTCACCGGGCCGGCCGCTGGGGCCGGTGCGTCGAGCTCGTCCCCGACGAGCGGGTGGGTGGTCGCAGTCACGGCCCCTCCATGGTAGAGGTCCGCCGCCGGTAGGCTGGGGCGCCGTCGTCGGGCGGCACCACGAGCAGCCTGAACAGGAGGGGAGCCATGACGGACGAGACACCGCACGGGCGTCCCGTGGAGACGGTCGGGCCGGCCGACGCCACCATCGAGGACTACTTCTCCGAGGAGCGGACGTTCCCTCCCACGGCCGAGTTCGTGGGCCAGGCCGTGCTGAGCGATCCGGGGGTCTACGAGCGGGCCGAAGCCGACTGGCAGGGCTTCTGGGCCGAGCAGGCCCGGTCGCTCCACTGGTTCCGGCCCTGGGACTCCGTACTCGAATGGGACCTGCCCTTCGCCAGGTGGTTCGACGGCGGCACCCTCAACGTCTCCTACAACTGCCTGGACCGGCACGTCGAGGCGGGCCGGGGTGACAAGGTGGCCTTCCACTGGGAGGGCGAGCCGGGGGACACCCGGACCCTCACCTACGCCCAGCTGCTGACCGACGTCTGCCGGTTCGCCAACGTCTTGAAGGGCCTCGGCGTCCGACGCGGTGACCGGGTGGCCATCTACATGCCGATGGTGCCCGAGCTGGCCGTGGCCATGCTGGCCTGCACCCGGGTCGGTGCCGTCCACTCGGTGGTCTTCGGCGGGTTCTCCTCCGACTCCCTGCGGGACCGCATCCTCGACGCCCAGGCCGCCGTGGTCGTCACCGCCGACGGGGGCTGGCGGCGGGGGGCACCGGTGGGTCTCAAGGCCAACGTGGACGTGGCCGTGTCGGAGTCCCCGTGTGTCGACCACGTCGTCGTGGTGCGCCGGATCGGCGACCAGGCAGGCCCACCCGGGCCGACCATGGTCGCCGGGCGGGACCACTGGTGGCACGAGCTGGTGAGCGGCGAGGACCCGGCGGCGGGAGGCCGGCCGGAGGAGAGGTGCGAACCCGAGCACATGGGCGCCGAGGACCTGTTGTTCATCCTCTACACGTCGGGCACCACGGCGGCCCCCAAGGGCATCATGCACTCGACCGGCGGCTATCTGACCCAGGTCTCCTTCACCCACCGGGTGGTGTTCGACCTCCATCCCGACCGCGACGTCTACTGGTGTGCCGCCGACATCGGCTGGGTGACGGGCCACAGCTACATCGTCTACGGCCCGCTGGCCAACGGTGCCACCTCGGTCATGTACGAGGGGACCCCGGACTTCCCCGACCGGGATCGCTGGTGGTCGATCGTCGAGCGCTACGGGGTGAGCATCCTCTACGCCGCCCCCACCGCCATCCGGACCTTCATGAAGTGGGGCACCGAGTATCCCGGGCGCCACGACCTGAGCTCCCTCCGGGTCCTCGGCTCGGTGGGGGAGCCGATCAACCCCGAGGCGTGGATGTGGTACGCCACCACCATCGGCGGGGGGAACTGCCCGGTCGTCGACACCTGGTGGCAGACCGAGACCGGCGCCATCATGATCGCGCCGCTCCCCGGCATCACCACCACCAAGCCGGGCTCGGCCACGTTCCCGCTCCCGGGGATCGGGGTCGAGGTGGTGGACGAAGAGGGTGGTCACGTCGAGAAGGGTGGCGGCTATCTCACGCTCACCCGACCGTGGCCCTCGATGCTCCGGGGCATCTACGGCGACCCCGAGCGCTACCGCGACACCTACTGGAGCAGGTTCCCCGGTCGCTACTTCGCCGGAGACGGGGCCAAGCTCGACGAGGAGGGCTACCTCTGGCTGCTCGGCCGGGTGGACGACGTGATGAACGTGTCCGGCCACCGCATCTCCACCACCGAGGTGGAGTCGGCGCTGGTCGACCACTACCTGGTGGCCGAGTCGGCCGTGGTCGGCGCCATCGACCCCACGACGGGGCAGTCGATCGTCGCCTTCGTCACCCTGGTGGCCGACGCCGGGCCGGCGACGGACGAGCGCGGCCAGGAGCTGCGGGCCCACGTGGCCGACAAGATCGGGCCCATCGCCCGGCCGAAGACGGTCATCTTCACCGACGAGCTGCCGAAGACCCGCAGCGGGAAGATCATGCGTCGCCTGCTCCGCGACGTGGCCGAGGGCCGGGTGCTCGGTGACACCACCACACTGGCCGACCCCGCGGTCGTCGAGGAGATCCGGCGTCTGTCGGCCGCCTCGCCGACCGACGAGTGAGCCGGCCGATCACACCGTCGAACTGGGCGTGGAGGGACGGGCCGCTGGAGGCCCCGGGCCCGGCCGTCGTGTTCGACGTCGACGGCGTCCTCTCGGACGCGGTGGGCCGCCAGCACTTCATCGAGCGGGGACGACGCGACTGGGAGGCCTTCTTCAACGTGTGCGGCGACGACCCGGTCATCGGCGAGCTGGCCCGCGTGCTCGAGCTCCTCGATCCACGGTTGCAGGTGATCCTGCTCACCGGCCGCCCCATGCGGGTCCAGCCCCAGACGCTGGCCTGGCTGGACCGGTACGGCCTTCGCTGGGACCTGCTCGTCATGCGGTCCCGCGGTGACTACTCCCAGGTCACCTGGTTCAAGCGGGACAGCGTCGACGAGCTGCGGGGCTACGGGTTCGACCTCAGGCTGGCCTTCGAGGACGACCCCAACAACTTCGCCATGTTCCACGCCGAGGGGATCCCCTGCGTGTACATCCACTCCGGCTACTACGACTGAGCAGCGCTCCGGGAGCGCGCTACGACTGAGCAGCGCTCCGGGAGCGCGCTACGACTGAGCAGCGCTCCGGGAGCGCGCTGACGACTGAGCAGCGCTCCGGGAGCGCGCGTAGGCCTGAGCGCCCGACGACCGACCGGCGCGGCGCGGGCGGCGACGCGTGGCGAGCCACCACGCGACGACCAGGGCCGCCGCCGACAGGGCGAGTACCGGCGTGTCCCCGAACCGGACGTACACGGTGGTGCCGGAGCGACGCGACAGGGTGGCGAAGACGATCTGTCGGGCCCCGAGCACCGAGCGCTCCAGCAGCACGCCCCGGTTGGTGACGGCCGCGCTGAAGCCGGTCGGCGCCGCCTGCAGGAGGTCACGCCCCTGCTGGACGGCCTGCACCTCCGAGGCGGCGATCTCCTGGGTCGGCACCTGGGCGGTGGCGTAGGACGAGGTGTTGGTGGGGACGATCAGCAGCTGGGCACCGGCCCGCACCGCCGAGCGACCGCGGTCGGCGTAGAACACCTCGTAGGAGATCATCGCCCCGAGCGGGGCCGCCGGCGTGGGCAGCAGGCCGGAGCCATGGCCGGGCACGGCGTCCAGCGGGACCGAGGAGAGGTTGCCCAGATGGGCGAAGAAGCCGCGGTAGGGCACGTACTCCCCGAAGGGGACGCGGTGGACCTTCTCGAACCGCGACACCAGTGTCCCGTCCGGGCCCCAGGCCACCACCTCGTTGCGGAAGGCGGTGGACGAGACGGTTTCGGTCACCCCGACCACCAGGGTCGTGTGCAGGCTGCGGGCCAGTTGCGACAGGACCGCCTCTTCGGGGGAGTCCGACAGCGTGGTGTCGAGGGAGACGACGTCCTCGGGCCAGAGGACCAGCTGGGGGGTGTCCCCGTGATCGAGTTGCTGCATGAGGCGCGTCGCCGCCATCTGGGCGGCCAGCACGACGCTGGGATCGATCTGGGACTTGCGGAAGCCCCGTGCACCGCCACCCTGGACGGCGGCCGTCGAGACGGTGCCGAGCGACGGCCCGCCGTCGGGCGCGTGGTCGGCGGCTGCGACCACGGCGACCACGGCGCCGCAGGCCACCACGGCCACGAGGGCCAGCGGCCCGAGACCGGCGACCGCGCCGGCGAGGAGGCCCGGGTGCTCCCCTCCACGCCCCGTGGCCGGGGTGGGATCGTCCCGGGCGAAGGCGCGGGCCCGGCGACCGTCACCCACCGCCGAGGCGACGAACTCGACGAGGGCGGCGAAGCCCACGCCGCCCACGAAGACGGCCGCGTTGAGGCCGAGGGGACCTCCGAGCCGGGCCACCCCGAGCAAGGGCCCACCGGCCTGCCCGAGGAACACGCCGCCGATCGGCAGTCCGCCGAAGGGCCAGGTGGCCCGGACCGACTCGGCCAGGGTGAGGGCGGCCGGGAAGGCGAGGGCGCGGGCCGCGGTCGGCCCGGCCGGCACGGCCAGGCAGGCGACGGCGACGAATCCCGCCTCGAGGGCGATCAGCACGACGGCCCCGGCGAGGGTGAACGAACGGACCCAGAACAGGCCGGGCACGTACATGCCCAGGCCGGCCAGCCAACCGGCCCAGAGCCGGGTCCGCGGGCGCAGCCCGGCGAGCCGCCACCACAGCAGGCCCGCGGCCGGGAAGGCGATGATCCACCATCCCCACGGTGGCAGGGAGAGAGCCAGGCCCACCCCGGCCGCCAGCGAGGGGAGCGCGACCATGCCCCGGGCCGGGACGACCGCTCCGTTCCGCCGGTGGGTCATGGTGACCCGGGACGGTCGCCAGGGCGGGGGTTCGGACTCCCCGGGGGAGGGAGGGGGGACCGCCGTCGACAGCGGCTGCTCCCCGGTCATCGGGCCGACGGGGTCATCGCCCGGCGACGGGGCCCGCCATCATGACGACGCGGGCCCGGACCTGTGCCCCAGGGAGGCCAGCACCCGTTGCGCCGCGGCCCGTCCGCTGCCGATGCACGCCGGGATCCCCACGCCGCGGAGCGCGGCCCCGGCGATGCCCACTGCGCCGAGTCCGGCCACGTCCTGGTCGATCCGGCCGACGCGGAGCAGGTGACCGACCTCGTACTGGGGGAGCGCGTCCTGCCACCGCGTCACCGAGGCGTGGAGGGGCGGGTGCCGCACGCCGAGCAGGGCGTCCAGCTCGCCCAGCACCGACGCGGTCAGCTCGGCGTCGTCCATCAGGGCGTGGCGCTCGTCCCCGTACCGGCCGACCGATGCCCGGATGAGCTCGTCGTCGGGTCTGGACAGGTTCGGCCACTTCCGGGACAGGTAGGTCGCCCCGGTGATCAGGGACGGCCGGCCGTCGATCGTCGACGTGCGGGGAACCAGGAACCCGGTTCCCCGCAGCGGGGCGGTGACGGCCCCCGGGGGGAGGGCCAGGGTGACCACGGCGACGGACGCGTACTCGATGGTGCTGAGCATTCCGGCGGCGACCGGTGCGTGGGGGGCCAGGAGCACGGCGGCCTCCCTGGCCGGGACGGCCAGTACCAGCCCGTCCGCCTCCGGCCCGTCCGCCGTCCGGTCGCCGCCGACGGTCCCCGGCCCGCTGCCGTTGCCGTCCACGGTCCCCGCCGACGCCGTGCGGCCGAGGGTGAGCTGCCAGCGGGACGGACCCGGTCCTCGGTCCCCGGTCCATTCCACGGACTCGACCGGTGTCGAGGTGTGCACCACGACGCCGCGACGCTGCAGCTCGGCGGCCAGGAGCTCGGCGAGGCTGGCCGTGCCGTCGGGCAGCGACCAGAAGGCCGGTGAGGTCGCCGGCGGCGCCGGCGCCGACGACGCCGACGACGGGCTCGGTCGGCGCATCACCCGGCCCAGGGCCCTCATGAGGCTGCCCGGCTGGTCCGAGGCGGCGATGAGCACGGGAAAGGTCGCCGCCGCGCTGAGCTCGTCGACGCCACCCGCCTGGATGCCGCCGACCAGCGGATCGACCATCCGTTCCACCACGGGCCGGCCCAGCCGGTCCCCGACGATGCGGCCCACCGAACGGTCGCCGAAGGTCATGCCGGTGCGGAGGTGGGGCTTGACGAGGTCCTTCGCCACCCCGATCGACTCGACCGGGCTCAGGATCCCCGACCTGAAGAGGGGCCACCATCTCGTGGGCACGCCCAGGTTCAGCCCGTCGGGCATCATGCGCAGGCGGCCCCGTGCCCAGATCGATGCGCCCGACGCGCCCACGGGGACGAGCGTGTCCTCGAGGCCGAGCTCGGCACACAGGTCGGTCGCCTCGGGGCGCCGGGCCAGGAAGCCGTCGGCGGCCAGGTCGACCCTCCGTCCGGCGAACTCGGCCGTCCGCATCTTGCCGCCGGTCCTGTCCGACGCCTCGAAGACGTGCACCTCCGGTCCCGAATCGCCGCCGGCGCCGGCCGTGACCAGCTCCCAGGCGGCGGCCAGCCCGGCGATGCCCCCGCCGACGACGGCCACGACCGGCCGCGGCCCGGGCGAGCTGCTCATGAAGGCGACCGGCCGCCGACCTCGGGCCGTGGCACACCGACGGCTGCGCCCCGCACGACGTCGGCGATCAGGTGCACGAACCCGGGGTCGTCGTTGAGCGAGGCCGTCCTGGCGAACCCGATGCCCAGTGAGTCGGCCAGGCGGCGTGCCTCGATGTCGAGGTCGTAGAGGACCTCGAGGTGGTCCGAGACGAACCCGACCGGGCACACCACCACCGACGTGGCCCCCTCGTCGGCCACCCGCCTCATCTCGACGAGCAGGTCGGGGCCGATCCACGGGTCGGCCGTCCGGCCCGCGCTCTGCCAGGCGACCCCCCAGCTCAGGTCGGGGACGTCGTCGAGGCCCAGGAGCTCGGCGATGTCGGCCGCCGACTCGGCCACCTGGTCCGGGTAGGGGTCGCCCTCGGCCACCACCCGGAGGGGGAGGCTGTGGGCGGTGAAGAAGACGGCCGTCGGTCCCGGGCCGCCGGTGCGCGGCGAGTCCAAGGCCACCCGGGTGCGGGCGGCCAGCAGCTCGGCGAACCCCGGGACCCGGTGCCAGGAGTCGACGGCCGTGAAGCCGAGCGACGCGCCGGCCGCGGCCTGTTCCGCCCGTCGGATGTACTCGCCGGATCCGAGCGACGACTGGTGCGGGGTGAGCACGACGCCGACCACGCGGCCGACGCCGGCCTGCGCCAGCTCGGCCGTGGCCTCCTCGATGGTGGGCGACACGTACTTGGCGCCGTAGCGGACCACGTAGCGACCGGGATCCCGGCCGTCGAGGGCAGCGGCCACCCCGTCCACCTGGGCCCGCGTCCGCTGGGTGAGCGGTGACGTCCCGCCGATGGCCTCGTACCGCCCGACCAGCTCGTCGAGGAGCTCGGGGGGAGGGGGGCTGCCACGGCGGATGGTGGTGTAGAAGGGCTCGATGGCCTCCGGCGTGGCCGGCGTCCCGTGGGCCATCACCAGGACGCCGACGGTCTGCCCCGCCGGGTCCGGCCGGTCGGGGGAGGCCGGGCCGGGGTCGCCGTCGGAGGCCGCCGCGGTCATGCTCCGCCCGCCACGCCGGCGCGGCCTTCGGTGTGGACCAGCTCGACGACTCGCTCGAGGATGGCCGGGTCGGTCTCGGGGAGGACGCCGTGCCCCAGGTTGAAGATGTGCCCGGGTGCCCCGCCGGCCCGGTCGAGCACGTCACGGGTCTCCGCCTCCACGACCTCCCAGCCGGTGAGGCACAGGGCCGGGTCGAGGTTCCCCTGCACGGCCACCCCCGGGCCCACGCGCTGCCTGGCCTCGTCCAGTGGCACCCGCCAGTCGATGCCCACCACCTGGCTGCCGGCGGTGGCCATCAGCCGGAGCAGTTCCCCGGTCCCCACCCCGAAGAGGATGGTGGGCACGTCCGGATGAGACTCGGCCAGCCCCTCGAAGAGCCGCCGGGTGGCCGGCAGGACGAGGGCCTCGTAGTGGTGGGGCGCCAGGATCCCGGCCCAGCTGTCGAACACCTGGACGGCGGACGCCCCGGCATCGATCTGGGAGCGCAGGGAGGCGAGCGCCAGCTCGCCCAGCCGGTCGACGAGCTCGTGCCAGACAACCGGGTCACCGTGCATGAGGGCCTTCACCCGGGTGAAGTTCTTCGAGGGCCCGCCCTCCACCAGGTAGCTGGCCACGGTGAACGGGCCCCCGGCGAACCCGATGAGCGGGACGCGCAGCTGCCCGGCCAGGATCCGCACCGCCTCGATGACGTAGGGCGTGTCGACCTCGGGCTCGAGCGGGCGGAGGCGCGCCAGGTCCTCCTTCCGGCGGAACGGTTCGTCCACCACGGGGCCGGTGCCCGGCGCGATGTCGACCCCGAAGCCGATGGCCGCCACCGGCACGACGATGTCGGAGAAGAGGATGGCGGCGTCCGTGCCGTAGCGGTCGACCGGCTGGAGGGTCAGCTCGGCAGCCAGCTCCGGCTGGGCGATGGCGTCGAGGATGCTGCCCGCCCCCCGCGCCGCCCGGTACTCGGGCAGCGCCCGACCGGCCTGCCGCATGAACCAGACCGGCACGTGGTCGACGGCGAGCCCGCGACAGGCCCTCAGGAATGCCGAGTGGTCGAATGGTCCGGTCGTCGGCGCGTCCATGGTCTGAGCCACCGCCGGCCTCAGCGGGGCGCCGACAGGGCATGGACCGGCGCCGCATCACCCGGCGTGCCAGTTCCAGCGGGTTCGGCCATGGCCAGAGTCTACGAGAGCCGGTCGGACCCCGAACGACGGTCCTCCCGTCGCGTCCGCGCGGGCGGGGGCATACAATCGAGGGTTCCCCTGAGCAGGCGGGGGCACGCAGATCGGAGGTGGAGGTGGAAGAGGAGCGCCAGGCCGAGCAGGAGTTCGTCGACATGGCCTACGCACGCCTCGACGCCATGCGGAGCGACGCCAACTCGATGATGGAGGGGGTGCTCGACCTCGGGAGGGGCGGGACGTTCCAGTCCCGGACCGAGCGCGACGTGATCGTCCGGACCAGCCTGGCCAGGCTCGAGCAGCTGGACATCGGCGATCAGGCCCTCACCTTCGGGCGGATCGACCGGCTGGTCGAGGGCCCCGAGCATGCCGCGTCCGCCGAGCGCCCCGGCGCTTCCGGGGCGAACGGATCCAGTGCCGCCGACGGGCCGGAGCCCCGGGCGGGCGGGGCGGACGGGGCGGACGACGGGGTGGAGACCGAGACGTTCCACATCGGCCGCCTCGCCATCCACAGTGCCGACCACGACCCCCTGGTGGTCGATTGGCGGGCCCCCATCGCCGAGCCGTTCTACCGGGCCACCGGGCGGGACCCGCAGGGCCTCGTCCTTCGCCGCCACCTCGCCCTCGAGGGCCGGCGGGTGGTCGGGTTGGAGGACGAGCGGTTCAACGGGCCTGGCGGCCCCGGGCCGTCGCTGGAGGAGGCGACGGCCGGCGAGGGCTTCGAGGGCGACGGCGTGGACGGTGACGGCGAGGCCGGTGGTGAGCTGATCGTCGGGGACCTTCCCATCGGTGGGCCCGCCGCCCTGCTCGCCGCCCTCGACCGGGCCCGGTCCGGCCGGATGACCGACATCGTCTCGACCATCCAGCGCGAGCAGGACGAGATCATCCGGGCCCCCCTGAGCGGGGTGCTCCTGGTGCAGGGTGGCCCGGGGACGGGGAAGACGGCGGTCGCCCTCCACCGGGCCGCCTACCTCCTCTACACCCACCGGTTCCCGCTCGAGCGCCAGGGGGTCCTCGTGGTGGGCCCCAACCCCCTCTTCCTGCGCTACATCGAGCAGGTCCTCCCGTCACTGGGCGAGACCGGCGTGACGTTGTCCACCGTGTCGGGACTGGTTCCCGAGATCCGCATCACCGGTGACGGCGACGCCGACGTCGCCCGTCTGAAGGGCGACGCCCGGATGGCGAAGTTCGTGGCCCGGGCCGTCCGGTCCCGCCAGCGCGCGCTCCCGGCGGAGGTCGCCGTGCCCTACGGCGCACTGCTGCTGCACCTCTCGGTCGAGGACAGCAGGCAGATCGTCGACACGGTGCGGCGGCGACCCGGGACCCACAACGCCCGACGCCGGATGGTCGAGCAGGCCGTGGCCCAGCTGCTGGCCGACCGGGCCCGCCAGACCCAGCAGACGCTCGGGGTCGGGGTGCCGGCGTCGGTCACCGCCTTCCCCGGGTACGAGGACCCCTCGGAGTTGGACGACGACGAGTTCGACCTCGAGGACTTCTCCCGCAAGGTGCGGCGGGTCCCCGAGCTGGCCGAGGCGCTCGACCGGATGTGGCCGCGGCTGTCGCCCCACGAGCTGCTCCACGACCTGTTCGGCGCCCCGCCGCTGATCGCCGCGGCGGGCAGGGGCCTGCTCACCCCCGACGAGCAACAGCTCCTGAGGCGGCCCCGCTCGTCCTCGTTCGAAGCGGTCGAGTGGACCCCGGCGGACGCGGCCCTGGTCGACGAGGCCCGCAACCTGCTCGGACCGAGGAACGGCAGCGGCGAGGACGGGCTCCGCAAGTACGGGCACATCGTGGTGGACGAGGTCCAGGACCTGTCGCCGATGCAGTTGCGCATGCTCACCCGCCGTTCGCTCTCCGGCTCGATGACCGTGGTCGGGGACATCGCCCAGGCCACCGCCCCCTGGGCCCCCTCCTCGTGGTCGGACATCACCGAGCACCTGCCCCGCCGGCGTCCGGCCCGCACGGTGGAGCTGACCGTGAGCTACCGGACCCCCGCCGAGGTCCTGGCCGTGGCCACCAGGGTGTTGGCCGTCGCCGCTCCCGACCTGACCCCGCCGCGGCCGGTTCGCCGCACCGGCGAGGAGCCGAGGATGATCGCCGTGCGTAACGGCGACGGGGGCCTCGAGGGTGTGACCGTGGAGGACCTGGCCCGGCGCGTGGCCGAGGTCGCCGGTGACGAGGTGGTGGCGGTCACGCCCGGCCGTGTGGCCATCCTCGCCCCGTCCACCCTCCTGCCGGCCGTGTCCGACGCACTGGCGGCCATCGGGCTCCCGGTGGTCGACGCCCGGGACATGAGGAAGGGCGGCCTGTCCGAGCCGCTCGTGCTGCTGGCCGCCGATGCGACCAACGGGCTGGAGTTCGACTCGGTGGTCGTGGTGGAGCCCGGGCTCATCGCCGGTGAGACGGCGAGGGGACTGCGGACCCTGTACGTGGCCCTCACCCGGCCCACCCAGCACCTCACCGTGGTCCACCTGTCCCCTCCGCCGGCGGCGCTGGACGGGGCCCACCGGGCCGCCCATGAGGAGCCGGCACCAGCTGTTTCCTAGCGGTCGGGCCGGGTGGTGGCGCCCGCCCCGTCGCCGACCGGTCGGGGTCGCCGACCAGGGCCGCAGGCACCCGGTCGGGCACCGGAGGATGAGTTGGCCCTCCGAGCCGGCTATCGGCTAAAAATGCGGCGTGACTCAGGCCCTCGCCGCTCAACCGGCGGTTACCTCGAACGTTCGACACCGGCCGGACAAGCCGTCCATGCTGGCGGTGGGCGTGATCATCTGGCTGGGCTCGGAGGTCATGTTCTTCAGCTCCCTGTTCGCCGCCTTCTTCACGATCAGGGCCCACGCGCTGGTCTGGCCGCCCCCGGGGACCCACCTCGACACCATCAGGGCCGGGATCTTCACGTTGATCCTCGTGTCGTCCAGCTTCACCATGCAGAAGGCGGTCTGGGACCAGGAGAAGGGCAATCGGCGGAGCGCCAAGATCTTCATCGTGGCCACGCTGGTCCTCGGTGCCCTGTTCGTGGCCAACCAGTTCTACGAGTGGGTGAGCCTCTCCCACAACCCGGCGACCGATCCCACCCACACGGCGTTCGGATCGCTCTTCTACATCATGTCCGGGCTCCACGGTCTCCACGTGACCCTGGGCCTGGTGGCCATGGTGTTCCTCCTCGGGCGGCTGAAGGGCCCCAAGGGTGATCCGGGCGAGACGCCCGTCTTCCAGGGTGTCAGCTACTACTGGCACTTCGTGGACGTGGTCTGGGTCGGCCTCTACGCCTGTCTCTTCCTGCTCAAGTAGATGCGACGCGAACTCCGCTCCGTGATCCGGACCCGCTACGCCGTGCCGGCGGCACTGGTGGGCGCCGTGGCCGTGGTCGGCCTGCTCACCTTCTCGCCGGGCGCCGCCCAGGCGGGCACCGGCATCACCGCCACCCCGATCAGCGCCCCGGCGTCCACACTGCCCACGCTCAGCACCACCAGCACGACCACCCCCATCGGGACCCGCTCGGTGCCGAGCGCCTCGAGCGTCCTCAAGGCCAATTCGGCGCCCAACCAGTCCGGGCTGTTCTACGTGACGCTGCCCAAGGCGTTCGTCGCCCCCGGGCAGGCCCTCTTCGCCGCCAACTGCTCCAGCTGCCACGGCCCCGAAGCCCTCGGCACCAACCGGGCACCGAACCTGCAGGGCCTCGGGTCGGGCACGGTCGACTTCTGGGTGTCCACCGGCCGCATGCCCCTGGCCAACTCCAGTGTCCAGGCCACCCGGAAGCCCCCCCGCTTCAACCGCCTCCAGACCCTCGAGATCGCCGCATGGGTGCAGTCGCTCACCCCCGGGGTGGGCGTCCAGGTCCCGGTGGTCAACACCGACAAGGCCGACCTCGAGTCGGGCAACAGCCTGTTCACCCTCAACTGTGCCGCCTGCCACACCATCACCGGCGCCGGTGACGCCCTCATGGACGGCGCCTACGCCCCCAGCCTCCATCTGGCCACGCCCACCCAGATCGTCGAGGCCATCCGCTCGGGCCCGGGCAACATGCCCCACTTCGGGCCGGGGAACATCACCAACACCGAGGCCCGCGACATCGCCGCCTACGTGTCCGGCGTGATCCAGCACCCCTCGGACCCCGGTGGGGTCGGCCTCGGCGGCATCGGCCCGGTCGGTGAGGGCTTCGTCGGCCTGCTGCTCGGCGTCGGGATTCTCATGCTCGTCTGCTTCTGGATCGGAGACCGCACGTGAGCGACGAGTCGCCCAAGCTCGAGGGACCGCTGCCCCCGGCCGCCCTCGACGACCCCCACCTGCAGCCGTACGCCCGGCACCCGGAGCGGGCCCAGGCCGTCGCCGCCGTGGCCATGGTGATCGGGTTCCTCGCTTTCATCGGGTTCGGGGTGGCCTACTGGGTCGCCGCCAGCACCCAGTGGGAGGCCGTGACGCTGGGCGTCGGCCTGCTGGCGCTGGGCTTCGGGGTCACCGCCTGGGGCAAGTACCTGATGCCCCAGGGACCCTTCGTCGAGGAGCGTCACGAATTCCACTCGACCGAGGCCGAGCGGGACGCCATGACGGCCGCCATCACCGAGCGCGGCGGCATGGTGGTCAAGCGCCGCAAGGTCCTGGGCGGCCTGTTCGCCCTGGGGTCGACCGCCATGGGGATCGTGCTGCTCTTCCCGCTCCTGCGGTCCCTCGGACCCAAGCCGGGGACCACGCTCTTCGAGACCAACTGGAAGAAGGGCTCCAAGCTGGTGGCGGTGGACGGCCGTGAGATCACCGTCGACGACCTCGAGGTGGGTGGTGTGCTCACCGTCTTCCCCCAGGGCTCGGAGGGTGTCTCGCCCGATCAGGTCATCCTCATCAGGCTGGCCGAGACCCTTCAGCCGCTCACCGCCCCCGGGCGGACCAGCTGGGGCGTGGCCGGCTATGTGGCCTACTCGAAGATGTGCACCCACCTGGGCTGCCCGGTCGGCCTCTACCAGGAGGAGACCCAGCAGCTGGTCTGCCCGTGCCACCAGTCGATCTTCAACGTGCTGGCCGGCGCGGTGCCCGAGTTCGGGCCCGCCCCCCGCCCGCTGCCCCAGCTGCCCATCACCGTCGACGGCAAGGGCTACCTGCGGGCCAACGGCACCTTCGACCAGGCAGTAGGACCCGGATTCTGGGAGCGGCCATGATCGACAGTTCACTCCGATGGGTCGACGACCGGCTGGGGATCGCCAAGGGCGGCCGCACCTTCCTCGACAAGATCTTCCCCGACCACTGGTCGTTCATGCTGGGCGAGATCGCCCTGTACTCGTTCGTGGTGCTGCTGGCCACGGGCGTGTTCCTGTCCCTCTACTACGTGCCCTCGGCACACGAGATCGTCTACCACGGCGCCTACCGGCCCCTGGACGGCCAGCGGGTCTCGGAGGCCTACGCCTCGTCGGTCGGCCTCTCCTTCGACGTGCGGTCCGGGCTCCTCATGCGCCAGGCCCACCACTGGGCCGCCGACATCTTCCTCGGCTCGATCGCCGTGCACATGGCCCGGGTGTTCTTCACCGGTGCGTTCCGCAAGCCACGCGAGTTCAACTGGATCGTCGGGGTGACGATGCTCATCCTGGGCATCGTCAACGGCTTCCTCGGCTACTCGCTCCCCGACGACCTGGTCTCGGGTACCGGCATCCGCATCGCCTACTCGATCATCGAGTCGATCCCGCTGGTCGGCAGCTACCTCGCCTTCTTCGTCTTCGGCGGCAACTACCCGGGCAACGGGGTGATCATCCCCCGGTTCTTCATCATCCACGTCCTCATCGTCCCGCTGATCCTGCTCGGCCTGCTGGGGGCCCACCTCGGCCTGCTGGTCAAACAGAAGCACACCCAGTTCCCCGGCAAGGGGAAGACGGAGAAGAACGTCGTCGGCTCACCGATGTTCCCGACGTTCATGGCCAAGACCACCGGCTTCCTGTTCATGGTGACCGCCGTCATCTTCCTCCTGGGCGGGTTCGCCCAGATCAACCCCATCTGGCAGTTCGGTCAGTACGAGCCGTACCAGATCTCCTACGCCGTGCAGCCCGACTGGTACATGGGCTGGCTGGACGGGGCGCTCCGCATCATGCCCAGCTGGGAGTGGGTGGGTTGGGGCCACACCATCCCGCTCGAGGTGTTCCTGCCGGCGGTGATCTTCCCGGGGCTCATCTTCAACATCCTGCTGGTGTGGCCGTTCATCGAGTCGCACCACACCAAGGACCTCGCCTACCACAACCTCCTCGACCGACCACGGGACCGTCCCAAGCGGACGGCGGCCGGAGCGGCGATGCTCACGCTGCTGGGCATGACGTTCTTCGCCTCCTCGACCGACGTGATGGCCAACTTCTTCAACCTGCCCCTGAAGGCGGTGCTGTGGTTCTTCCGCTTCGCCGTCGTGCTCGCTCCGATCATCGCCTACTTCGTGACCTACAAGATCTGCCAGGAGATGCGGGCCGCCGAGGGTGTCGGCAAGCGCAAGCGGGCCGTGGTCATCGAGCGGTCGGCGTCCGGCGAGTACTCGACCGTGGAGACCAACCCGCGTCCCGGCGAGGAGCACGAGGAGCTGGAGGCCATTCCGGTGCCCACCTTCATCGATCTGGTCCCGCCCGAACTGGCCACGGGCGAGGGCGTGCGACGGGTGATGCGCTGACGCAACGGCAGGCCGGGGAGCCCGGCCGACCGCCTCGTCAACACCGTGACGGCCTACGATCGCTCGGAGCGGGGTCGCGCCCGAGGCGTTCGGTCCGGGCAACCGTTGACCGACGCCCGCTGATCCGGGGGATTCGCCGGACGGCGATCACCCGACCGGGACGAAGTCCAGTCGGAACGGAGCGGACGTCGGTGTGTACCGCCAGGCCGGCACGCGCCTGCCGTCTGTCTGCACGCTCACCTCGACCTGGACCGACCCGAGGAGCACCGACAGCTTCCCGTCGACGGCGGCGAAGGTGTGCGTCTGACCGGCGGCCAGCACGTCGGCGAACGCGACCTTGTCTCCATCGCTGGTCTGGACGAAGCACGTACCGCTGGGGGTCACGACGACCCGGTAGTCCGATGCGGGCACCCCGATGGTCACACCCGTCGAACGGAACGAAGTCCGAACGATCCGAGGTGGTCGGGCGGCGGTGGCGGCCGGCCCCGAACAGGCTGCGGCCAGGAGGGCCAGCACTGCCAGCCCGATGAGAGGAAGGGACCCGGGTTTCATGCCCTCGCTGCCTCCTTCCCGAGCAGCCTATGCCCGGAGGGGGCAGCCTGCGCCCGGAGCGGAGGAGCACCGGGGTGGTCGGAGCACTGGTGCTTCGATGCCTTGCGTCAGCTGGCCACCCGGGCGCCCGGTCAGCCCGTCATCCCGCTCAGCCGGGAAGCCCGGTCAGCCGCTCAGCCGGTCGGCCCTCCATAAACGCAGCATGAACAACTCGGTGCCCGCCGTTGACTTTCGGGCGATCGGGTGTTGAATCGCGTTATGACCGGCTGCGGGGCCGCCACGGCCCGGAAACTCGACGAATGCGAATGCAGCCTGCCCCCGGGGCACCCACCCCCGCACCGCTGCGACGACTGCGGGCTCACGTGGCACGAACCCCCGGCGGCCTTCGGGCACGAGAGAACCGGTCAGGTCCGGGACTTCGGTCTGCACTCGCCACCGTCCGGCAGTCGGTGACAGCGGCTCGACAGCCGCCGGCAGGCGCTCCGACCGGGGGAGCGACGCCACCGAGCTGCCGGTGGGTGCCTTCGCCTTCGCCCTCCACGGTCCACCCACCGCGAGTGGCGATGTCCGGAACGTCCGGAGGCTGTCATCGACGTGGATTCGACAGCGGGGCTCACCGTTCCCACGGGGCCAGCGAGCGGGAGCCGTCGGCGCCCCAGGCCGAGCGGGCCGGCAATGCCTCCCGCCCGCTCTTCGGGAGTGATGCGACAGCCCAGTGGTCCGGGAGGGCGCCGACGATGGCCTTCACGGTGTCCTCGAGCGACGCCCCACCGGTGTCCACCTCGATGTCGTAGTCGACCCCGACGTGGACACGGTCGGCATAGTGCCCGGCGATGCCGGGGGGCCGGTCACCACGCTCTGACTCCCGAGCGGCGGCGAGACCGGCTTCGCAGCGAACCCCGACCCACACCGCGTCGATGCCCACCATCGAGGCCTTCCACCTGTCCTGGCCGACGACGCCGTCGGTCAGGACATCGTCGACGACGACGTTCCGACCCGCCCGGCACAGCGCGGCGACCGAGTGCTGGAACCCCTCGTAGGCGCGCAGGAACGCCGGTCCCCGGTGGATCTCGCCGTCGGCCACCGAGATGCCGGCAGGGCTCCAGGTCAATTCGACCGGGAGCATCCAGATCAGGACATCGATACCGGTCAACAGCCAGTCACCCTCGAGCTCGGACTGGAGGGCCCTGCCGATCGTGGACTTTCCCGAGCTCGATCCGCCGTTGAGGAGGATCGCGTGACCCGTGGACAGGTGCGCAGCCATCACCCGGAAAGGCTAGGGGCTAGGGCCCGTACCCTGGGGAATCGGGGCACCCGGCCACGGCGGCGGCGATCAGCCGAGGCCGAGCGAGCGTGGCCGGCTCCTCGTACCGCCCACCCGACTGGGCGTTCAGGCGACCGCAGCCTGCGCCCGGCGTCCGGCCTCCGGGGCGCCTACAGTTCGGCATGCCCATGAGACGATGCGTGCTCGCCCTGTCGGTGTTGGTGTCCGTGCTCGCCGGTGCCGTGCTGGTACCGGCCGGCCCCCCGGCAGCCGCTGCGGTGCCGCCGCAGCCCTCGGCCGGCTGCCGGTCGGGGGCGGCGCCCGTGCAGAACGGCGAGACCGTCAGCTTCTCGGCGGCGGGGGAAGCTGGCGCCTACATCGTGGAGGCGCCGTCCGACGCGAGTTCGACCCGCCCGCTCCCGCTCGTGATCGACCTGCACGGCTACAGCGAATCCGCGGCGATACAGGCCGAACTCACGACGCTCGGCAGCTACGGGGACACGAACGGCTTCATCACGGTGACGCCCCAGGTGAACGAAGCGGTGCAGCACTGGGTGACCTCACCCGGGAGCTCCGACCAGAAGTTCCTGATCTCGCTCATCAGCCACGTGACGAGCACACTGTGTGTCGACAGTCACCGGGTCTACGTGGCCGGGTACTCGAACGGAGCGTTCATGGCATCGGCGTTGGCCTGCAGCGACGCCGGTCGGATCGCCGCGGTGGCCACCGTGGCCGGAATCGAAGCGCCTACGGGGTGCCATCCCTCCCGGCGAGTCCCGGTGATCGCCTTCCACGGCACGGCCGATCCCTTCGTGCCGTACCAGGGTGGCATCGGTCCAGCCGCCAAGAAGCTGCCCGCACCGAACGGGAGCGGGACGATCGGATCCCATCTCAGCTCGACGGCCGCCCAGGGCATTCAACAGAACGACCTGCCGATCCCGGTGGAAGAGGCCCGCTGGGCGGCCAGGAACGGTTGCTCGAAGGCCCCGAAGACGTCGACGGCGGCGAGTGGCATCACGCTGATCGCCTACCGCTGCCCGGACGGTGCCGCCGTCGAGCTGTACCGGGAGAACGGGGATGGCCACATCTGGGCGGGGAGCCCGGCGATGGTCGCCATTGCGTCGCTGGTGGGAAAGACGACGTTCTCCATCTCGGCGAACCAGCTGCTCTGGAAGTTCTTCGAGAACCACCCGCTCTAAGGGCGTCTCGACTCGCCACCGGCGGCGCCGGCAGACCCCGGTGAGAGCCCATCGGACCGACGGAGCGGCGAGCCGAATCGGATCAGGTTCCCGTCGGGGTCGGTGACGGATCCTTCTCGCCGGCCATGGTCCTCGTCCCGTGGACCGTCCACGTCCAGCCCCGCCCGTCTCCACTCCTCCGCCACCCGGTCGGCGTCCTGACAGTGGATGTAGAGCGCGCCGTGGCCGGCGGGTTCGCCTGCGGTGTCGTGGGCGAGGTGGATGGTGAGATCCCGACCCCGGTGGGCGAAGGCATACGTGTCGTCGTGGAAGGACACCTCGAAGCCCGCACGTTCGAACCAGGCCACCGAGCGCGTCATGTCGGCCACCTCGAAGATCGGCTCGAATCCGGTGATCAGCCATGTTCCGGCCATGAGCTGCAGTTGGCCGTCCCGCTGTCCGTTCAACCCGGCGAGGCAGTCGTGGCAGATCGGGAGGTCGGGGTTCGAGCGCAGCGTGACCCACCAATCGACCGACGTCGAGCAGCAGACGCACGTCACAGCCATTGCCGGCATCCTAGATGGCCGACCGGGACCCATCGGGGCGGTGTCCTTCGCCGTGGTGCGCACCTCTCGCCAACGACCGGGGACAGGGGGCGAGGTGGGTCGAGCGGTGCGAGTGAGGAACCCTCCCGCCCCTGGTGACCGTCACCCGGAATCGCCGCTGACCCGGCCTTTCGGGACACCACCGACTCCAGGCCGATGCCGACGGCACGAGGGCCGGGGGTATGGTCTAATTCGGTCTGCTGCCTCGCCCCGAGGACGTGGCTCTGTCCGATACCCGGGGTGACAGACTGCGGCGAAGGGGGTCTCCATGCGACCGCGTCACCTGAGCACCGTGTCCGTTGGAGGGGCGAGCAACGGAGGCCCACTCCGTGGTGCGTGGCGCGGCCGCCTCGCCGGCAGCAGTGCCGTTGTCGCCTTGCTCTTCTCGATGGTGACGGCCATCGGGGTCGCCCCGACCCCGGCCTTCGCCAGCACGACCGTCGATGGCTGTGCCGTCGTCGCCCATCCCAGCGCCACCAGGTTCACCGACTGCCCAGGCGCCGATCTGTCGGGCGCCGATCTGTCCGGTGACAACCTGTCCTTTGCCGACTTCGCCGGCACCAATCTGTCGGGGGCCGATCTCTCCTCGGCTGGATTGCGCCACGCCGATCTGTCGAGCGCCTCCCTGGGGACGTGCTCGTTCCTGATGCCACCCATCGGGGAGTTCACCTGCCAGATCGCCGACGTCGCGGGTGCCGACCTGTCCCAGGCCGACCTAGCCGACGCGTCGATGGTCGGCGTCAACCTGGCCTCCGACGATCTGAGGGGGGCCACGCTGGCCGGCGCGTCCCTGGTGACGTGCCTGCCCCCTGCCATCTTCGCCCCGGCGTGCGTCACCGCCAGCCTCGCGGACGCCGACCTCGTGGGTGCCACACTGACCGAGGCCGGTACCTCTGAATGCCTCACACTGGACCTGGGCGGCATGCTCGGAGAGGAGTCCTACTGCGGTGGGGTGTCAATGGCCGGCGCCAGACTCACGGGCGCCGACTTGACCGGCGCCGACCTGTCGTGGGCCGACCTGGCCGACGCCACGCTGGACGGGGCGACGTTCGCCGGCGTCCTGTTCGGCAGCTGTGCCTCCTCGAACCCCGACATCCTCGTGTGCAGCTCAGCCGACCTGGCTGGGGCCAGGCTCAGAGACGTGGACCTCACCGGTCTGGATCTCAACGGGGCGAATCTCTCCGGCGCCGATCTGGTGGGCGCCAATCTTTCCGGTGCCGACCTCTCCCCCCTGGAGGATCCCACCTTCCAAATCCCGGTGACGCCGACGAACCTCGACGGGGCGAACCTCGCCCGCGCCGATCTCACCGACGCGAACCTGACCGCTGCCACCCTGACCGGTGCTCGCCTGGCCGGGATCACGTGGGCCGACACCACGTGCCCGGACGGGACGAACAGTGAGAGTGACGGGGGCACGTGCGCCCGTGATCTCGGGTAGCTCCCGGTCGCTCGATCCAGCTCCCTCTGCCCATGATCTGCCGGACGGGGGCAGCCGGTGGGGCACGGGCACCCGTCGATCGAAGGCCACGGCATCCAGGCGCCACGGGGTGGTTGTCCTGTTGGGACCAGCTGAGGTCGGTGCCGGGGGATCCCTAGGTGCGGGCTGGAGCCAGGAGCGGGAAGTACAGGGCGAGGGCACTCCGCAATGCCGTCAGGATCTGCTCCGGTGGTACGTCGGCCTCGGGGTCGTCGGGAACCCCGTCGAGCGTGATCTTGTTCAACGCCGCGTAGCCTCGGAGTCCGTCGAGCAGGTCCTTGCCCAAGGGGGCCACGACTTCTCCGAGGGCCAGGGCATCCAGCGTGAACGTGGGCACCGGCCGTGCGTGGGGGACCGGCCACGTCTCCGGGTCTCGGGGCACGTCGAGCGAGAAGGCGTGGGAGAACGTCCGGGCAGCGGCGTCCCGTGCGGTGAAGGGCGCTCCGAGATCCCACTCCTCCCGGAGGGTGGCGATGAGCGAGGTGTGTCGGTGTTCCTCGTTGAACACGTCGCCCTCGGCCACCCACGGGGAGATGATCACCGCGGGGACCCGGTAGCCCGAGCGGTCGAAGGTGAAGCCCTTCTCCCCCGCGGGTGCCTTCGGGTCGGGAGGCGGGACCGGACCGGGCGGAACGTGGTCGTAGGTGCCGCCCGGCTCGTCCCATCCGACGAGCAGGGTGGTGTTCCAGACGTTGGAACCCGTCGAGGACTGCATCCCCCGGTAGGCGTCGTAGATCCGTGCGAGGAATGCTTCGCCGCCGAGGATCGAGGACGGTGGGTCCACGCTCGGGATCGCCACGCCATGGCCCAGCGCCCGTCCGGCGGCGGGGTGGTAGTCGCTGTGCCCGATGACCAGACAGGGCTCGATGAACGAGAAGTCGGCCAGGTCACCGTGGGCGGCGTCCCGCTCGAACTGGGCGAAGGGCACGAAGTGCGTGCCGAGGCGGTCCTTCAGCCGCTGGTAGTGGATGACGGCGGTGGCCGAGAACTGCATGGGCTCGGCGACGTAGACCTTCCAGGTCTTGCCGTGGTCCTCCAGACGGTTGAAGATCGTCTCGGCATCGTTGTTGGTCAACCATTTCCTGGCCGGACTGTTCACGGTCAGCCCTGACGACGTTCCCGCCGTCCAGAAGGAACGGTTCATGAACGTCTGCGAGGGGACTTCGCAGAACCAGTGGTCGAACACGCCGAATCCCCGGGCCAGGCCGTTCAGCACCGGAACCTGCTCCGGGGTGAACCCGGTCATGATGTGGGCGTACTCCTCGTAGGTGGGCTGGCGACCCACCTCGGCGGTGAACGTGCTGATGTAGTCGGTGACGAAGCCGTCCATGGTCGGCGTCTGACCAGGTCCGGGCGCATTCCACGGCGCGGTGATGTCATCGCCCAGCTTGAAACGGTTCTCCTTGCTCAGGATGTTGTAGAGCTGGGTGTTGGTGTGCGGGTACTCCTCACCGGAGTCCGGGTTGGGGCTGTCCATGTCGGTGGCCACCGTGTAGGGAACCACCTTGCGGTCCGCACCATCGTCGGCCCACTCGGGAATGGGGTTCGAGAGGGTCTTGCCGACCACGCCGTCGAAGGTCTTTCCGTCCCCGGGCCCGTAGAGGTGGCCCAGCAGGTTGTCCAGCGAGCGGTTCTCGAAGAGGACGACCACGAGGTGGTCCATGGCATGACGACGGTCTGGGGGCATGACCCCTCCTCGGGTGGGCCTTCTCGCCGACCACTCTCCCATGTCAGGCGGGCCTCTGCCTCACCCTTTCTCGTCGGCATCCCGAGGCGGCGACGGTGCACCCCTTCGTGCCGGCGTGGCGAGCATCGCTACTGACCGAAGGCGTAGCGGAGGTTGGCGTTGATCAGTTCGTTGACCCGCTTGCGCAGGTGCCCGAGCAGCGGAGCTTCCGGCATCGGATCGTCCACGATCAGTGTCCAGCACAGGTCGGTGCCGTGGCCGCTCCAATCGGCGGGCAGATCGAACCGGAGGCGGGCATCGGGCCGCTCCACCCAGAGGGACGACCAGACCACGTAACCCGGCGCTCGGCTCTCGACGACCGTCGGTTCGATCTCATCGTCCAGCAGCCTGAGCCACTGCCGCCGAGGATCACGGTTCGGTTCCGTCAGTGCCTCGAAGACGGCGAACGGCGGCGCCGGCTGATTTCGCTGCCTTCTCCCCGCCTCCGGCACGACCGCAGTCTACGGAGTCACCGGCCCTCGGGGCGTCGCTCAGACAGCCCCGCCGCGGCGGCTCTCGACGGTGCCGCCGATGGCCGCCGAGAGGATGAGGGCGGCACCGATCGGCGCCAGCCAGAGGCCGAACACGAAGGTGAGCACGGTGAAGAGCGCTCCCATGCCCAGGATGAAGGGCCAGATGCTCGAGCTCGGGAAGGCCTCGACCTCGCCGGCCCCCTCGGCGATCACGGCATCCGGGTCGTCGTCGGCCTGGGGCTTCATGTGCTTGGACCACCACAGATAGTACGAGCCCGGGAGCAGGCCGAGCAGCGCCGACCCGATCAGCATGGCGAACCCGCCGTCCTCGTAGCTGAGGAACCAGTAGACGACACCGATGATGCCGAAGAAGATGCCGATGCCGGCCAGGAACAGCCCGTAGACCCTCACGAGCCGACCTCGACCGTCTCCTTGTCGGGCAGCGGATGTGCTCCCGGGTGGTGGACCTTGTGGTGCTCGGGATGGTTGTAGTCCCAGGTCGGACGCTCGGAGCGGATCGGGGGCAGGTGCGAGTAGTTGTGGTGGGGCGGGGGCGACGAGGTGAACCACTCGAGTGCCCCGCCGTCCCACGGGTTGTCACCGGCCGGGACCGGGCTGCGCCACGACACCCACAGATTGGCCAGGAAGAAGAGGAACGATGCCCCGATGATGAAAGAGCCGACCGTCGAGATGACGTTCAGGGTGGTCCAGCCGTTGCTCGGGAGGTAGGCGGCCACCCGGCGGGGCATCCCCTGCAGTCCGAGCAGGTACTGGGGCATGAAGGTGACCCAGAACCCGATGAAGAGGAACCAGAAGTGGAGCTTGCCCAGGCTCTCGCGCAGCATGCGCCCGAACATCTTCGGGTACCAGAAGTAGAAGCCGGCGAATCCGGCGAACACCGCGGTCCCGATGAGCACCTGGTGGAAGTGGGCCACGACGAAATAGGTGTCGTGGGTCATGAAGTCGACGGGCGGGGATGCCAGCAGCACGCCGGTGACCCCGCCCATCAGGAAGGCGAACAGGAACCCGACGCTGAACAGCATCGGGGTCTGGAAGCTCAACTGCCCACCCCACATCGTGCCGATCCAGTTGAAGAACTTGATCCCGGTGGGGACGGCGATCAGGTAGGAGAGCAGTGAGAAGAACGGCAGCAGCACGACGCCGGTCGTGAACATGTGGTGGGCCCACACGCCGGTGGAGAGGGCGGCGATGGTCATGGTGGCGAAGACCATCCCCTTGTAGCCGAACAGGGGCTTGCGGGCGAACACCGGGATGATGTCGGTCACCATCCCGAAGTAGGGCAAGGCCAGGATGTACACCTCCGGGTGGCCGAAGAACCAGAAGAGGTTCTGCCAGAGCACCGGCACGCCGCCCCCCTGCACGGAGTAGATGTGGGTGCCGAAGTGCCGGTCGCAGAACAGCATCACCACCGCCCCGAACAGCACAGGGAAGGCGATGAGGATGAGGATGGCCGTGACCAGCATGTTCCACGTGAAGATGGGCATGCGGAACATGGTCATCCCCGGCGCACGCAGGTAGAAGATGGTGGCACACAGGTTGACCCCGGTGAAGATGGCCGAGAACCCGGTGAGGGCCAGCGACATGAGCCACAGGTCGGCCCCGGCCCCGGGCGAGTTGGTGGCGTTGGAGAGCGGCGCATAGGCGACCCACCCGAAGCTGGCGGCGCCCCCGGCGACCAGGAAGCCGGACATCATGGTGATGGAGCCACCGAGGTACAGCCAGTAGGAGAGGGCGTTGAGCCGCGGGTAGGCCATGTCCGGCGCTCCCACCTGCAGCGGGACGATGTAGTTGGCCAGGCCGCCGAAGGCGAAGGGCCCGGCGAAGAGGTAGAGCATGAGGCTGCCGTGCATGGTGAACAGCTCGTTGTAGGTCTGGAACGAGAGCAGCGACGACGTGGGCTCGGCCAGCTGCGCCCGGAGGAACAGGGCCATGATGCCGGCGATGAAGAACAGCACCAGTGACGTGATCATGTAGCTCTTGCCGATCACCTTGTGATCGGTGGAGGTCAGCCAATTGAGGATCCCGGTGGGACCCTCGTGGTGGCCGTGCTCGCCCTCCCCGTGCTGGGGGACCGGATGGTGCCCGTCGGGCCCACCGGGTTGCTCGGGCTCGATCAGCTCAGGCGGTTCGATCGTCGTCGTCATGCGGGTCCCTTCACCATTGGCATGGCCGGATCAGGCATTCGAGGGGTAGGGCCGGGTGTAGACAGGTGCATTGTTCTGGGCACTCGAGCCCGAACGGCTCAGCGTGTTGCCCGCCGCCACCTGGGCCGCCGCCCACAGCCGGAAGGCGGCCGGCGTCACCGCCCGCACGCTGAACAGCATCTCGGAGTGGTAGAGGCCGCAGATCTGGGTGCACTGCCCGTTGTAGGTGCCGGTGTGCAGCACGTCGAGGTCGAAGAAGTTGGTCACCCCGGGGAGCGCGTACCGGCTGAAGTTGAAGTCCCGCACGTAGAAGCCGTGGATGACGTCGTCGGAGACCAGGGTGACCTGGACGGTCTGGCCCACCGGCACGACCATCTGCGGTCCGTGGTTGTTCGGGCCGTTGGTGGTCTCGCCGGCCACGCCCACGTTGAGGCTCGGGTAGTCGAAACGCCATCCCCACTGGAAGGCGGTGACCCGCACGTCCACCACCGGCTTGCCGGTCGAGGTGAACCTGGCGTTGACGCCCACGGTGGCGTCGACCTTGTTCTCGGTGATGACGGTGAAGGCGAACAGGCCGGCCACGATGAGGATGGGGATCACCGTGTAGAGGATCTCGATGGGGATGTTCTCGTGGAACTGCTTGGGCATGTCGTCGCTCCGACGACGGTAGCGGAGCACCGTCCACAGGATGAGGAGGAAGACGGCACCCCCGATGATGATGCCGGTGGTCATCATCCCCGAGTACAGCTTGAAGGTGTCCTGGCCCTGGGAGGTGGCCCCCCGGCTGGCCCCGTAGGAGGGGTAGAAGTTGCACCCGGCCAGCGCCAGGGGAGCGAGGACGGCCAGGCCCAGGACCCGCCGACGCCGCCGCCGCGCACGCTCCGCCACACCCGGCGACGCTTCGCCACCGGGGTCGTCGGCCGGCCGGTCGTCGTGGCGCGTTCCTCGTGCGGAGCGGGTTGTGAATGCGTTCACGGCGATGACACTAGTGGGCGCCGCACCAGAATTAGAAGTTGAGCGCACCATCCGATCCGCGACGACGAAATCCCAGTTCAGCGGGGTGCCGATCGTGGCCTCCCGGAGGCTCGGCTGTGCCTGGCCGGAGACATCCCCCTCCGGGCCCGCCGGCGATGCCCCCCGCCCGGTTCTCCCTGCCGTCCGGGTCGACACGCCGGGCCGATCCGGAGGGGGAGGACACCGCCCCGGGCCAGGCCGCGACCACTTCGGCACGGACGGGCGGTGGGTGGGGACGGTCTCCAGAGCCCCTCCGGCGCCCGGCGAGAGCGGCCCGGTCCCGGGCCCCCGGGAACCGGGGGTGCATCGGGGAAGTGACCCGGGGGAGGGCTACTCGGTCGGTTCCTTCGGCTCCGTCGAGGGTGCGGTGGCCGAGCCGACGGCGCGACCGGCGGCACGGATCGTCCGCTTGAGGTGTGCCCCGGCGACCGGCCCGTACCTGGCCGAGGCCTTCTTTCCGGTGGCGGCCACGGAACCGGTGGCCCGTCCGGCCCAGCGGGCGGCCGCATCCGTGGAGGCTGCCCCCGGCGTGGCGGCGGAGTCCGTGCCCCCCGGCCGGGGGCCCGGGGCCGTCCTGGCGCCGGTGGGGGCAGCGGCGGTCGGGGCCGACGGGTCGGCCACGGTGGCGGTGGTGTCGATGACCGTGGCGCCCGCCCGGGCCCACCGGTTCGGGCGGGCGCCGCCGGCGACGGGCCCCGACTGGGTCAGGGTGGCCAGACGGATCAGCCCGACGGCGGCGAAGCCGACGACGATGAGGCCCTCGATGTCAGGGCGCAGCCCCGGGAGGAGGGAGGCGACACCGAGCAGGACCGACGCCACGATGACGAGCACGAGGTGGAGGCGTTGGCTGCAGACCCGGGCCAGCCCGAGGGGCCCGTCGGCGGTGATGGCCAGCGCGAAGAAGAGGAGGGCGCCGGCGATCAGCACCCCACCGTGGCTGACGTGGATGGACACGTCGGCGAGGACCACCGCCACCCCGAACTCGGTGGCCTGGATCACCCAGAAGGGCAGCCAACGGCGCCCACGGTGCTCCGCCGTCGACGGGCCCGTTCCCGACCCTGCCGGAACGCTCATCGACCGGCTCGCCGCGGTTACGAGGAGGTGCCGGAGGACCCGTCACCGTTGGTCTCGACGGTGACGGTGGTCTGGGTCGGCGGGCTCACGGCCGGGGGCGGTGCGGCCTTGACCGCCTTGGGTGCGGACGCCTCGTCCTCCGACGCCCCTTCGTCGAGGCCCTTCTTGAACTCCTTCTGGGCCGAGCCCAAGGAGCGAGCCAGTTTGGGGATCTGGGTGGACCCGAAGAGGACCAGCACCACCACGACCAGCACGATGATGCCGTCTACGCCGAAGATCTCTGCTGCTGAGCTGAAGTGCACGGGATAGCTCCTTTGTCGACTGCGACCACCAGGTTAGACGTGTCCGCTCCGGCACGCTGTTCGCACCCGGTCAGCTATTCGGCGCCCGCACCGGGTGCGGATGAGGCGCAGGCCCCCACCGGCCCTATCCGGCCAGGAACACGCCGAGGCACAGGGCGGCCACCGAGGCCACCCCGCCGATCGAGCCCCAGACGGCGAGGCCCCGGCGGGTGGTGGCCCGCTGGTGCAGGAAGACGGCCACCCCGGCGATGGCGACGACGACGATCTTGATGATGAGGACCGTCTTCCACGCCGTGCTGGCCTGGCCGACGGTCAGGGACCCGATGTTCCAGAAGCCGGTGATCACCAGCACGGCGTAGGCGGGCCACAGCAGGCGGGCGAAGGCCCGGGCCACCTTCTTCGGTGCCTCGTCGCCCAGCGTGCGGATGGTGGGTAGCAATCCGGCCACGGTGAACTGGCCACCGACCCACACGGTGGCGGCCAGGACGTGGAGGATGAGCCGGAAGCCGCCCAGGCCGTCGGAGAGCGACGGGACGTTGCTGCTCGCCTGGGCCACGTGGTTCACGTAGTGCACGGGCTCGTCCCCGATCGGTGGCGCCGCACCCCGCCCCTACTTGCCCGACCAGTTGGGCTTGCGCTTCTCGGCGAAGGCCACCGGGCCCTCCATGGCGTCGGCGGAGCCGAACACCTCGGGCACGGCGGCGTTGTTGATGGCCCACCCCTCGGCGTCGGGCAGCTCGCCGGCGCGCTTCATGACCCGCTTGGAGGCCCGCACGGCCAGTGGGGCGTTCTCGGCGATGGTCCCGGCGAGGGCGAGCGCCTCGTCCATCAGCCGGCCGGCCGGCACCACGCGGTTGATCAGTCCGAGCTGGAGCGCCCGCTGGGCGTCGATGGGATCACCGGTGAGCGCCAGCTCCAAGGCGATGGCCGGTGGGATCCTCTTCGGCAGGCGGATGAGGCCTCCCGCTCCGGCGATGAGCCCCCGCTTGACCTCGGGGATGCCGAACTTGGCCTCCTCGACCGCCACCACCAGGTCGCAGGAGAGCATGATCTCGCACCCTCCGGCCAGGGCGGAGCCGTTGACGGCGGCGATGATGGGCTTGTCGAACTCCCGTTGGGCGATGCCGCCGAACCCGCCCTTCGCCCCCATGATCTCGCCGGCCTCGCCGGCGGCGAAGGCCTTCAGGTCCATGCCGGCGCTGAACGCCTTGTCGCCGGCACCGGTCACGATGACCACCCAGCAGTCGTCGTCGGCCTCCAACTCGTCGAAGGCGGCGGCGAACGCCCGGGAGACGGCCCCGTTGACCGCGTTGCGGGCCTCGGGCCGGTTGATGGTCAGGATCTCGATGTGACCCTGGCGTTCACGAAGCAGTTCGGACATGGTCGTCTCCCCGGTGCGGTCAGTCTGTCGCCAGACGGTAGCGCGCCGCACCGGGCTGGACGACAACCGGCCGCCCCACCGATCCGGGGGTGTCGACGCCGCCCATGGCCCGGAGCGTGTCGTCGTCGGCGGCGGCCAGGGCCATGCGCCGGCCGTCGGGGAGGTCGGCGATCAGCGGTGCCGCCTCCGGGGCGCCGTCGCCGCCGCGCACGACCGTGGCCGCCACCACCGTGGCCGGTGTGGGCCGGTCGACCTCGAGGGCGACCTCGACCGCCGAGCTGTCGATGGACCGCTGGTCGTCGGAGGAGTCACCCGGCTGGAACCCGCCGGGGGCCGGCACGTCGGCGTAGATGCCGACGGCGTGCTTGGTGATGAACCACCCGAGGCCGGTGGCCAGTCCGAGGCGCGGGCCGGCCCCGCCCGGACCGGACGACGCCGGGGTCGGGCCCCTCAGCCTGTCGGTGATGGCGGCGATCCCGTGGGTCGTGTAGTTGTTCCCCGGGCCGCCGAAGTAGGGCAGACCACCGGTGGCGGTCAACCCCCGGGCGTCGTCGACGCCCAGGCCGAGCGCGGCGGCCCCCAGCTCGACGGCGGACGGGAAGCACGAGTACAGGTCGAGGAGCTCGATGTCGTCGATGCCCACCGCCCCGAGCGGCCCGGCGGCCCGGGTGGCGGCGGCCAAGGCGGCCTTCCCGGCGGCCTCGATGCCGGGGGAGCGGCCGGGGTCGGGCCGGGCGGTGGGGGAGCGCACGTCCACGGCGTCGGCTCCGGACCAGATGAACACGGCGCGGTCGGCGACGCCGGCCCGGCGGGCGGCGGCCAGTGAGCACACCACGAGGGCACCCCCCTGGTCCGATCCCAGGAAGGCCGTCATCAGCTTGGTGTAGGGCTCGCTCACCACCCGGTTGTCCGCCGACGGGGTGGCGATGGCCTCCGCCGTCCGGACCTCGGGGAACCAGGCATAGGGGTTGGTGGCCGCCACCTCGGTGAACGGGGCGAGGATGCGGGCCATGGCCCGGCGGTGGGTGGCGGCGTCGTGCCCGGCCCGGGCGGCGACGACGCTCTCGAACAGCGGATAGACGTGCACCGGCAGCAGCAGCCCGATCGCCGACTCGGCCGGCCCCACCCCGGGGAGGTCGTCGCCCACCACCGGGTCGGGGGGGAGGTGGGTGGCGCCGAGGTCCCGTGGCATGCCCTGGGAGCGTCGGGCCCGGTAGGAGCGGATGGCCTCGGCCCCGGCGATGAGCGTGACGTCGAGTCGGCCCCCGGCGATGTCAGAGGCGGCCCGGTTGACCAGCCACTGGGGGGAGTTGCCGCCGATGGTGGTCACCTCGCACAGGGCGCCGGCGACGCCGATGCGGGCGGCCAGCTCGGTGGCGGGGGCCGGGCCGGGCCCGGACATCACGTTGACCACCGAGACCCGCTGGATCGCCTGTCGGAGGGCGGGCACGTCGGCCAGGGCGGACCCGGCCGCCCGCTCCATGAGGTCGACCGCCGTCACCACCTCGTGGCGCTCGATCGACTGGCCCGATGCGATGACCACCGGGGTGCGCTCGGGGTCGGGGACGGTCGTGGTCATCGGGTCGGGTGGGTGCGGTCTCGGTTCCCGGCGCAAGCTACCATCGCCACCCTGTGGGGGGCGAAGTCCCGCCGACCCGACCGGCGACGGGCCGTCTCGGGCGCCACACGGAAAGGCAGCGCGTGTCCTCGAACGGAGAGCCAGGGGAGCGGGCCGCGGGGACAGGTCACGACCTCCCCGACGGATTCCTCTTCGGGGTGGCCACCGCCGGGTTCCAGGTGGAGGGCGGCTACAACGGCCCGGACGAGCCGGCGAACAACTGGCTGGCGTGGGAGCAGGTCGGTCGCGTCGAGCCCTCGGGAGGCGCCGTCGGCTTCTGGGAACGGCCCGAGGAGTCGCTCGACCGGGCCGCCGGACTCGGCTGCACCAGCTTCCGCCTCGGCGTGGAGTGGGCGCGGGTCTGCCCCGAGGGCGACCGCCCCGACCGGGCGGCGTTGGCCCGGTACGCGGACATCGTCGGCGCCTGCACCGAGCGCGGCATGGAACCGCTCGTGACACTGCACCACTTCACCCACCCGGCGTGGCTCGGCGAGGACCTCTGGCTGCGCCCCGACGCGCCCCGCCGCTTCCGGGCCTGGGCCGAGGTGGTGGTCGACGCCCTGGGCGGCTCGGTGCGCCACTGGGTGACGGTCAACGAGATCAACGTCCTGGCCGTCAGCTCGTGGCTGCTCGGGATGTTCCCGCCGGGTCGGTCCCTCGCCTTCGGCGACGCCGCCATGGCCGCCGACAACCTGCTGGCCGCCCACGTGGCCGGCTACGAGGTGATCCACCGGGCGCGGCCCGACGCGGTGGTGACCACCAACAACTGCTGCCTGAGCGTGTACGAGTACGACCGCATGCTCACCGACCTCCTCCTCGCCCCGGGCGCCGGGGTCGAGCGCGGTGACCTCGACGAATGGATCGGTGAGCGGCGGCGTCAGCACGATGCCTGGTTTCCGGCGCGGGGTGCCCTGGAGCGACTGATCCGGAGGGCGACCGCCGCGGGCTCCCCCTACGGCACCGGACGCACCCGCTCCGGCGGTGGGCGGCGGGGCCGCCTGTCGTCGGCGGGAGGGCGGGCCCTCGACGCCCTGTACGAGAGTCCCCACCGGCGCACGCTCGACGTCCTCGGGATCGACTTCTACGACCCGGTGGTCGCCCGCCACTTCCGGGTCCCGGGGCACCGCACCGCCGGGGGACGCAGTCCGATACCGGCCCGCGAGCTGTGGGACGACGTCCCGGACCCGTCGTCGTTCACCCGTTGGCTCGAGACCCAGCACGCCCTGGCTCCCGAGCTACCGGTCTGGGTGGTGGAGAACGGCCTGTGCAACCGCGTCCGCAACGGCCGCAGACACCTGCGGACCGACGGCTGGGACCGGGTCCGCTACCTGCGGGAGCACCTCGCCGCAGTGGTGGCGGCGGTCGACACCGGCATCCCGGTGACCGGGTACTGGCACTGGTCGCTGGTCGACAACTACGAGTGGGGCTCCTACGAGCCCCGCTTCGGCCTCTACGGTGTGGACCGCAGCCACGGCGAGCACGGCTTCCGCTGGCTGGACACCGACTCGCTCGGCGATGACGCCGCCGGTGCCTACCGCCGGATCATCGCCGGGCTGCGCTCCGGCGATCGATCCGTGCTCCGGGACGGTGCCGCCGGCTGAGTCCCACGAGTCGGGGAGCGGACCGTCCCCGGTGCGTCCACCCCGCCCCGCTCCGCCCGGCTCCGCCCCGTCCCGCTCACCGCCCGGCGAGCTTCCCGATGCCGGCCAGCACCTGCTCGGCCTGGTCGACGATCTGGGCGACCAGGCTGGCCGCCGGGATCAGGGTCTGGATGGCGCCCACACCCTGGCCGGTCGGGTAGCACTCGCGCTCGGGGTCGATCCCCGGGGCGTCCTCGGCCGCGCCGAGGTGGAAGGCACCGTCCTCCATCGACCGTCCCAGCTGGGCGGGGAACGGGTGCAGCTCGTCGGGGTGCTCCTCGTAGAACGTGGTGTACTGGTTGCGGACCACGCGCATGGTCTTGCCGGAGTAGGCCCGGCTGATGGTGGTCCCGTCCTCGCCCGTGCGGACGAGCGCGTCCTTGTAGCCGGCGACCCCGCGGGCCTCCGGGGTGGCGATGAACCGCGTGCCGATCCAGACACCGTCGGCCCCGAGCGCCAGCGCGGCGGCGAGCCCGCGTCCGTCGAAGATGCCGCCGGCCGCCACCACGGGGATCTCGGCGCCCACGGCGTCGACGATCTGGGGCACCAGCGGCATGGTGGCGACCAGGCCGGTGTGGCCCCCGGCCTCTGTGCCCTGGGCCACGACGATGTCACATCCGGCCTGGAGCGCCCGCCGGGCGTGCTCGACCTTGCCGCACATGTTGACGACCAGCACGTCGTGGCGGTGGCAGAGGTCGACCACCTCGGCCGGCACGCCCAGGCCGGCCACGAACACCGAGGCGCCGCCCTCGATGATCTGGCCCACCTGACCCACGAGGTCGCCGGGCATGGCGGTGAGCAGGTCGACCCCGAAGGGCTTGTCGGTCGCCGCCCTGACCTCGGCGATCTCCGCCACCATCCGCTCGTTGCTCATCGTGGAGGCGCCGAGGCAGCCGAAGCCGCCGGCCTCCGACACCGCGGTGACCAGGGGAGCGTAGGAGACGCCCCCCATGCCGGCCAGCATGACCGGGTGCTCGACCCCCAGGGTCTCGGTCAGCCTCGTCTTCATCGGTACCTCCTCGGATGGTCCTCCGGGCGCACCCTAATGGGGATCGACCGCGTCCCCCGTGGGGCTCCGGGTGGTCACGAGTAGGGGCAGTGCCGGCATCCGCTGTGGCAGCAGGTGCCGCGGTCCGCCAGGTAGGCGGCGGTCAGGACGGACAGCCCGGTGCCCGGGTCCAGGTAGACGGGTGCCCCCTCGGCCATGGCCGCCCGGTGGGCCGCCAGGATCTCGTGGCGGCGGGGGTGGTCCGGGCCGAGCCGTGACGGGAGGGGTTCGTCGAGCTCCCGGTCGGCGAGGCGGTCGCCCTCTCGTCCCGGCCGCCCGTCATCTGCCGCCATCGGGCCAGTGCAGCTCCGAGCGCAGTGGCGGGATCGCCGAGAGGTCGGGGGGTGCGGGGACCGTGCTCACCGGGCGGCGGACCGGCACCGGTCCCGGGCGCTTCCGCCTCCGGCGGCGGGAGTGGCCGGCCGGGCGCACGACCGGCGGCTTCTTCTCGGTCTCGATCAGCGCCGCACCTCCCGGGCCGAGGCTCGGCACGAAGTCGCGCTGGCGGACCAGGAAGAAGCTCCCGACTGCGCCCACCAGGGCGATGACGAGGGCGATGTCCATGAGATGGTTGAAGGTGGTGGTGAACCCGATCCGGTAGGCCTCGACGAGGGTGTTCCGCACCGTCCCGGCCGGATAGGCAGCGGCCGCCCGGCGCACGTCGCCGCCGGCGAAGGCGCTGGACAGGTTGGTGCTGTCGTGGGCCAGGATGGTCCGGCCGGTGGCCGACGAGTTGAGGGCGTCGACGGTGTTGGGCCGGATCTGGCTGAGGAACACCGCGCCGAGGCCGGCGATGCCGGTGGAGATGCCCACCTGTCGGAAGGTGCTCGACGAGCCCGAGGCCATGCCGCTGCGCTCGGGGGGCACCACCGAGATGGCCGCCGAGGCCAGGACCGGGTTGAGGATGCCGAGGCCGATGCCGGCCAGGATGAAGCCGGGCAGGAGCACCGTCCAGGCCGAGTCGGCCTGGACGTGGTCGGAGAGCGCACAGCCGAAGGCGATGAGGGCGAGACCGAGGCTCATCAGGTACCGCGACTGGACCAGCACCGTGAGCTTGCCGCTCAACGGCGCCACCACGAACGCCAGCACGGTGATGGGCAGGAAGCGGAGCCCGGCGGCGAAGGGGCCGTAGCCGAGCACCTCCTGCAGGTAGAGGGTCAGGTAGAGGAACATGGCGAAGATGGAGGCCGACACGGCGAACGCGGCGAGGGACACGCCCACCATCGCCGGCCTCTTGAACAGCGCGATCTCGAGCATCGGGTCGCGCTGGAGCCACTCGGCGACGAGGAACGCCGCCATCATGACGCCCGAGCCCACCAGCAGGCCGACGATGGTCGGACTGCCCCAGCCCTTGGCGTTGCCCTGCACGAGGGCGAACACCAGCATGAACAAGGAGGCGGAGAAGGTGACGAACCCGAACCAGTCGATGCGGCGCGGGGTCGGATCCTTCGAGTCCTGCACCTTGGCCAGGGTGATGGCGATGGCGACGACCCCGACGGGCAGGTTGACGAAGAAGATCCACCGCCACCCGATGCCGCTCGTGATGGCGCCACCGACCAGGGGGCCGATGGCGACCGCACCGCCGATCACCGCGCCGTAGATGCCGAACGCCGCGCCTCGGTCCCGGCCCGAGAACGCCTGGGCGATCAGGGCCAACGAGGTGGCGAACATGATGGCCCCCCCGACCCCCTGGGCGGCCCGCGACAGGTTGAGCATCAGAGACGACGAGGCGAGCCCGCAGGCCAGGGAGGAGGCGGTGAAGATGGTGACGCCGACGGCGTAGACCCGCCGCCGCCCCATCATGTCGCCGATGACCCCGGCGGTGAGGAGGAACGCGGCCAGGGTGAGGGCGTAGGCGTCGATCACCCACTGGAGGTCGGAGAAGGACGAGTGGAGGTCGACCTGGATGTCGGGCAGGGCGACGTTGACCACGGTGATGTCCAGCAACAGCATGAAGATGCCCATGCACACCGCGGTGAGCGTCCACCACTTGCGTTCCATGGCACGATCCCCCGGTCTGTTCTCGACGGCCCCGCAACGCGTGTCCTCGGTGCGGGCCCACGGATCGCCCGGAGTCGCCAAGACTCCGCGCGCCCTTGGGCAGACGACCCACTGTATAGACGACCGGGGCTGGCCGAGGCAATGGATTCCGGGCTCGGCCCGCCCCGCTCCGTCATCGGCCGGCGACGCCCCGGCCAGGACGGATGCCTCCTCAGGCGGTGCCGTAGGTGGTGCTTCGGTCCTCGGCCGTCGCCCCGGACGCCAAGAGGTCGGCGGCCACCGCCGCCAGATCGCCGGCCAGGTCGTCGATCATGCCGGCGTGGCCGGCGTGCACGGTGGCGTGCAGGCTGTCGGGTGGGCTCTGGCGGTCGAAGAACCAGCCGCCGCGGTCGGCCAGCCCGTCGCCCAGCGCGAAGGTGTCGATCCGGCCGTCGTCCGGATCGCCCCCGAAGGCCATGACGGTGGCGTCGGGCCTCCCCCTGACGGCGAGGCCGGGAGTGGTGGCGATGGCCGAGGCCAGCTCACCGGCCGCCCCGTAGGCGGCGTGGGCCAGTCGCAGGTAGCCGTCCATGCCCAGGTGGTGGAGGACGGCCCAGCCGGCGGCGATCGGTCCCGCCGGCCGGGTCCCGGCCATCGACGGGGAGCCGTAGAGGCCGCCGAGCCAGTTGGTGGTGATGAACGGCTGGAGCCTGGCCAGCTGGCGCGACCGGTAGACGATCACGGAGATCCCCTTCGAGGCGTAGCCGTACTTGTGCAGGTCGGCCGAGATGGACGTCACGCCGGGCACCGCCAGGTCCCAGGGCTTCGCCCGGTGGCCGAGCCGGTCGAGGAACGGCAGGATGAAACCGCCGAGGCAGGCGTCGACGTGGCAGAGGATCCCCCGGTCGGCGGCGATGGCGCCCAGCGAGCCGATCGGGTCGACGACCCCCTGGGGGTAGGTCGGAGCCGAACCCACCAGCATGACCGTGTGGTCGTCCACCGCGTCGGCCATGGCGTCCACATCGGCCAGGAAGTCGTCCCGGACGGCGACCCGCCGTGACTCGACGTCGAAGTAGTGGGCCGCCTTCTCGAAGGCAGCATGGGCACTGGCGGCCACCACCATGTTGGGCCGATCGATCCCACGCTCGGCCCGTCCCCAGTCCCGAGCGGTCTTGGTCGCCTGGAGCAGCGACTCGGTACCTCCCGAGGTCAGGTAGCCCCGGACCTCGGACGCCTCCCCGGGGGGCATGCGGTCGGCGCCGAGCAGCCCGGCGGTGATCGACACGATGTCGTTCTGCATCCACCCGAGGCTGGGGAAGACCGCCGTGTTGAGGGCGTTCTCGGCCGAGTACAGGTCGGCGGCCCGCTCGAGGAGCTCGTGCACCTCGTCGCCGGCCGAGTAGACCAGGCTGAACACCCGGCCGCCCCGCCAGTCACGGTCGTCGCGCCGGAGGTCGGCCATCCGGGCGAGTACCTCCTCGGCACCCAGGCCGCGGTCGGGAAGCCGGGTGTCGGGGAATCCGTCGGCCATGGCCCGAGCTTACGGCTGACCGGTTGGTGACCTCACGGCTGACCGGGCGGAAGGGTCCCGGGGGCGAGGCTCAGGTGATGTCCCGACGGGTGAGGATGGCCGAGCCGATGGCGGCGAACACCAGGCCGTAGGCCAGCATGAGGAGGGTGCCCTGCCACCAGTTGAACAGGCCGAAGTCGGAGCCCCGGCCCCTGGTCAGGTTGGACGCCGCGGTGGCGGCGCCGGTCGGCACCCACCGCTCCGCCCCGTGGACCAGGCTGACCAGGATCCCCTCCAGGATGATGAACCAGCCCAGACTGACGATGATGGCCGCCACCTGGTTGGTCAGGACCGAGCCGATGCCCACGCCGAGGATGGCGAACAGGGCGAAGACCAGGATCATCCCCGGTGCCACGGCGGGGATCTGGTGGACCAGCGCGGAGAAGGACCCTCCCTCGGCCGACATGGTGATGCCGCCACCGATGAGGGTGACCACCAGCAGGATGACCGCCAGCACCGCGCCGAGTATGGCCGCCGTGATCAGCTTGGCCCCGACGAACAGGGGGCGTCGGGGCAGCACGAGGAACGAGGTGGTCACCGTCTTGTGGCGGAACTCGATGGTGATGATCAGCACGCCGAGCAGGAGGGCGAAGAGATAGCCCTCGAACCCCGCGCCGAGGAGGTTCCTGAGCTGCTGGGTCGTATGGGGATAGCCGAGCCCGCCGAACGAGCCGTTGCCCCCACCGCCCCCACCGCCCCCGCTGCCGTCGTGGCTCACGAAGTACACGAGGATCAACAGTCCGTCGATGACCAGTGCGATCCCGGTGAGCACCCAGGGCACCGCGGTGGTGCGGATCTTCAGCCACTCCGACCGGATGCCGGCGATCACGAGGGTCCTCCGGGGGCGGCGGGACCGCCGCCGAATTCGCCGATCGCACCGGTGGACGGCCCGGTGGGGATGGCGGCGTCGAACCCGTGGGTCAGGCTCAAGAAGACGTCCTCGAGGCTCCCGCGTTCGTTCATCAGCTCGTAGAGGACGATCTGGTTCTGGGCCGCGAACGGCCCGAACCACTCGGGGGTGGCCCCGTCGATGACGATGGTGTCGGGCGCGGTCTGGCGGTAGGCCACGGGTATCGCCTGGAGCAGGGCGATGAGCCGGCCCAACTCGGGCGAGCGGATGCGCATCCCGGTGGTGGTCCCGGCCTTGGTGGCGAGCTCGGCCAGGGTGGTCTGGAGGACCAGCTTCCCGTGGGAGACGATCACCACGTCGTCGACGGTCTCCTCCATCTCCGACAGCAGGTGGGACGAGACGAGGACGGCGTGGCCGAGGGAGGCCTGGTGCCGGATGAAGGTGCGCAGCCACTGGATGCCCTGGGGGTCGAGACCGTTGGACGGCTCGTCGAGGATGAGGATCTCCGGCTCCCCGAGCAGCGCGGTCGCCAGTTGCAGACGCTGACGCATGCCGAGCGAGAACTTGCCCACCCGGCGCCGGGCCACGTCGGCCAGGCCGACCAGGTCGAGTGTCTCGTCGACCCGGGTGAGCGGGATGCCGGCCCCGATGGCCACCGACTTCAGATGGTCCTCGGCCCTCCTCGTCGGGTGGAAGCTCGTCGCCTCGAGCACGGCCCCGACGTGGTGGACCGGGTGGTCGAGCTCCACGTAGCGCCGTCCACCGAAGGTGGCCGTGCCCGAGCTGATCGACACCAGCCCGAGCAGCATCCTGAGGGTGGTGGTCTTCCCCGAGCCGTTGGGACCGAGGAAGCCGGTGACCCGGCCCTGCTCCACCTCGAAGCTGAGGTCGTTCACGGCCTGCACGCTGCCGAAGTGCTTCGACAGGCCGTGGACTTCGATGGCCGAAGGCATTGTCAGACGGTACTCCGCCCCACCCCGGACAGTAGGTCATGCACCCCGGGCGCTCAGACCTCCGCGTAGATGTCGGCCGGCAGGAGCAGGCCGATGGCCACCACCAGCTCGTCGTGGACCCTCACCATGTTGCTCCAGCCGTTCACCCAGCCGACGAGCGCGGAGTACCACACGTGACCGAGGATCCGGGCCCGGTCGCTCAGGTCCGGAGGGTGGGGGTCTCCGATGGCCCGGGTGATGATCCCCTCCATCAGCACCGACACCTGTTGCTGGCACTCGATGGCGGCCGGGTCGGGTGAGGCCAGCGCGGTGAACACCGCACCCACCAGTTGGGGCTGGCGGCCCATGGCCCGCAGGGCGCGGTCCAGTGCGTCGATGACCCGCTCGGCCGCCGAGTCGCCCTGGGCGGGGTGCTGGGCCAGGCGGGCGTCGAGCTGCTCGACCCAGTGGACGAGCGCCGCGGCCAACAGGTGGTCCTTGCTGGTGAAATAGCGGTAGACGGTGCCCATGGCCACATCGGCCCGGGCGGCCACGTCACGCATCTGCACCGCTTCGTAGCCGCCGTCGAGACCGAGTGACATGGCGGCGTCGACCACCCGCTGGCGACGGGCCTGCTGGGCACGCGTCATGGTCCGAGGAACCGGACGGGTCGACATGAGCAAATACCCTACTCGTCAGGGATTTCTTTCCCGGGCTCCACCGATCGGGCGACCCCGCCGCCGCCCTACCACCCCTTCCGTCGTTACGATGGTCCGCCATGGCCGTGTCCGACGATCCCGAGCTGATCGCCACCACGGACGGTCGGGTGCCCGGCCGGCGGGGCAGGGCCACCCGGCAGCGTCTGCTCGAGTGCACGGCCGAGCTCCTGGTGGCGACGCCCTGGCGGTCGATCAAGGTGATCGACATCGCCCGTCAGGCCGGCACGTCGCCCGCCACCTTCTACCAGTACTTCGAGAACGTGGAGGCGGCCATCACGGTGCTGGCCGAGGAGCTGGTGGAGGGGGCGGGCATCCCGGCCGGGCTCGTGGACGGCGACTGGTCCGAGGAGGCCAGCTGGGACACGGCGGTGGCGGTGGTCGAGGGGTTCATGGAGTACTGGGAGCGCAACCGTGCCGTGTTCCGGGTGGTCGAGCTCACCACGGTCGAGGGCGATCTCCGGTTCCAGGGACTGCGGGTGCGGGCCCTCAACGCGGTGACGGTGACGCTGGCCCGGGTGATCGCCACCAGCGGTGGGGGCAGCGGCGTCGCCTCCCCGGCCGGTGCCGACCCCATGGCGGCGGCCGGGACCCTGGTCGCCATGCTCGCCCAGGTCGCCGGCCACCGCTACGGATTCGAGTTCTGGGGGATCCGGACCGCCTCCTTGGTGGACAGCCAGGCCCGGTTGCTCCACTGGGCGGTCACCGGCAGGCCGGCACCCGAGGGGGCCAGCGTGCCCGGTGCGCAGGGGCCGCCGCCGCGCACGGGACCCGTGGTGGGTGGAGGGGCGGCATCGGCCCGAACCGCCAAGCTGAAGGCGCCGCCGGCCAGGACCGGTGAGTCCAGGGCCGAGCCCGTGCCGGAGCCGGGCACGGCCGCCGGCGCCGACAGCTGAACGGCTGAACCGCTGAACCGCTGAACCGCTGAACGGCGGGGTCGCTCCCCGCTGCTACCGGAGCGCCACCGGGCTCACGGGGGACCCCAGGGCATGGGTGAAGGGCAGCGGCGTGGCGTCCAGCAGGAACCCGTACCGGCCGTCGGCGGCACACGCCTCGGCCAGCTCGTCGAGGAACCAGTTCTGCCCCTGGGTCATCCCCATCTCCACCAGATGGAGCAGGTGGACCGGCAGGTAGAGGTCCGGGTCCTCGCAGGGGTAGACCTCCAGCACCATGGTGTCGGTCGCCACCGCGGCCACGTCGTGGTCGTGGAACCACCCGGCGGTGGCCATGGTCAGCCCCGGCGAGGGCCAGGTGTAGGCCACGAGGTCCCGTTTCGGCTCCGCTCCCCCGATGCCGGGACGACCGGGCAGCGCCAGGTGGGCGGCCTGGCCGGTGCGGACGAGGACCACGTCGCCCGGCTCGACGGTGATGCCGGCGGCGGCGCAGGCATCGTCGAGGTCACCGGGGGTGATCGGGTAGCCCGGGTCGAGCAGCTCGAGGCCCTTGGTCCTCGGCAGGTCCAACAGGACACCCCGCGACACCAGGGAGCGGACGAGATGGATCCCGAGCCGGCCGGCGCCGGCAGCGGTGATCGAATCTGCCGAGAACCCGTTGTAGAGGCGCCCCCCGTCCGGTCCGGCCCCGTAGGACACATGGGCCAGGCCGTCCCAGTGGGTGGCGCACTGGAGGGCGAGGGTCACCACGTCCTCCGACGAGGCGATCCACTCGGGGTCCGGGCTGAGGGCGACGTTGACGGCGATCATGGTCCGGGTAGGGTTGACACGACCAGGCACGAAACCCACCTGGATCCCCTCCTCGGCTGAGAGCGGCAGGCTCAGTCCGTAGGCGTCCCCCTTTTCGACGGCAGCTGCGCCGCGGAGCCGGGCCGCCTCGTCGATCAGGTTGAGGGTGCCCAACTCGTCGTCCGCCCCCCAGCGGCCCCAATTGGACACCCGAGCGGCCAATTCGGTGAACGACGAGGGGATCGACGGAGGCACAGGGACCGGCATTGACCTGTTGTACCCCAATCGGGCAACAGTTTTCGGAGTTTGCTGCCGATAGTTCCTCTGAGGGGTTCACACCCGACCGGCGCCCGCCCGGACCGGGAAGCGACACACCGTCCTGATGACAGAGGAACGATTCGCCGTGCACCAAGACCGTTCAAGGGATAGCTCCGTGCCGAACGGGGGCCCGTCCGGCCCAGCCGTGGCCCCCTCCACCGGGGACGGCCAGGCGCCAGGCGACCACGGCCACCAGGCCCGCCGGGCCGACCGGAGGGCACCGCTGGTGATCAGCGCACTGGCCGTGCTGCTCATCATCGCCGGAGCCGTGACCACGGTGTCGGTGACCACCCAGACCCGTGCCGCCGCCGACCCGACGACCAGTGTGGCCGCAGTCCAGACGCTCTACGCCCAGGACCTCGTGGCCCGTATCAACGCCGAACGGGCGGCCCGCAACACGGCGGCGGCCCCGATCCCCCAGCTCGCGCTCGACGCCAGCCTGCAGGCCGACGCCCAGGCGTGGTCGGCCCACCTCGCCGCCACCGGCGTCGTCGCCGACCCGACGCTCCCGGCCTGCTCGGGCGTGCCCGCCTCGGACGTCTGCCCGCTGGCCGCCAACTCCGGCGACACCGGGTACGGATTCTGGCCCGGGGACGGTTCCGACGGGATGGACAACGACTACATGGCTTCTGCCGGGCACCGCCAGAACGAGCTCGGTGCCGCGTACACCTCGGTCGGCGTGGGCGTGACCTGCAGTGACAACCAGGCGTACACGGTGGAGATCTTCGGCTACGCCTACGGCGACTACCCCTCGGCCAACGCACGCCAGGTCGCCCAGGACAACCTGGCCGGACAGCCGGTGGCGCCGACCCCGCTGGTGGCCGGCACCCAGACCGGCGACCCGGTCTACTGCCCCGGGCAGACCGTCGGCCCGGGCAACGAGGTCACCCCGACCGGTGGCCAGTACTCGTACCCGTACAGCGTTCCCGGCGTGCCCGGCGAGCCGAACGGTGCGGCCACGTCGCCGGCCGTGGGCATGGCCGCCACCCCGGACGGCAACGGGTACTGGGTCGCCCGTGCCGACGGGGCGATCTCCACCCACGGCGATGCGGTCAACTACGGCTCGATGGCGGGCAAGGTGCTGGCGGCACCGGTGACCCACGTGGTGGCCACCCCGGACGGCAAGGGCTACTGGGAGGTGGCCGCCGACGGCGGCATCTTCTCCTTCGGCGATGCGCAGTTCTACGGTTCGATGGGCGGCAAACCGCTGAACTCGCCGGTGGTCGGCCTCGCCCCGAGCAGCGACGGCCGCGGCTACTGGCTGGTGGCCTCCGACGGCGGCATCTTCGCCTTCGGTGACGCCGCCTTCCACGGCTCGATGGGCGGCCACCACCTGAACGCCCCGGTGGTGGGCATGGCGACCGATCCCGCCACCGGCGGCTACTGGCTGGTGGCCTCCGACGGCGGCATCTTCTCCTTCGGCGCCCCGTTCCTCGGCTCCACCGGTGCCGAGCACCTCAACCAGCCCGTGGACGGCATGGCCGCCGTCGCCGGCGGGGGCGGCTACTGGTTCGTGGCCTCCGACGGCGGCATCTTCTCCTTCGGCACCGCCCTGTTCCACGGCAGCACGGGAGCCATCCGGCTGAACGCCCCGATGGTCGGCATGAGCGCCGATCCCGCCACCGGTGGCTACTGGCTGGTGGCCTCCGACGGCGGCATCTTCTCCTTCGGCGCCCCGTTCTTCGGCGCCGGATGAACCCGGCGCCGTCGAGCGCGGCCCGGGTCTAGCCGGCCCAGATGATCGACTGCAGCTCGGAGTAGGCCTCGAGGCTGTAGTCGCCGCCGTCCCGGCCGATGCCGCTCATCTTGAAGCCGCCGAACGGCGCGTCCATGTTGCGCTGGGCGGTGTTGATGCCGACATGCCCGGCCCGCAGCAGCTTGGCCACCCGGAACGCCCTGGCCGTGTCGGCGGAGAAGACGTAGTCGTAGAGGCCGAACTCGGTGTCGTTGGCGATGGCGACGCCCTCGTCCTCGTCGTCGAAGGGGATGGCCACCACCACCGGCCCGAAGATCTCCTCACGGGCCACCGTGATGTCGTTGGACCCGGTGATGAGGGTCGGCTCCACGTAGTACCCGGTGTCGAGGTGATCGGGCCGCCCACCGCCCACCACGACCTCGCCCTGTCGGCGGCCGGTCTCGATGTGGTCGAGCACCCGCTGGCGCTGGGCCGCCGAGATCAGCGGGCCGACGACGGTCTCCTTGGCGGTGGGATCGCCCACCTTCAGGTACCCGGCGAACTGGGAGAGCCCGGCCACCACCTGGTCGAAGATGCTCCGGTGGACCACCGCCCGGGTGGGTGCCGTGCAGATCTGGCCCGAGTGGAAGGCCCAGGTCGAGCCGATGGCGGTGACCACCGACTTGATGTCGGCGTCCTCGAAGACGACGGCGGCGCCCTTGCCGCCCAGCTCCATGAGCATCCGCTTCATGGTGGGTGCTCCGGCGGCGGCGATCCGTTGGCCCACGGCGGTCGACCCGGTGAAGGACACCATGTCCACGTCCGGGGAGGTCGTGAGCACCGAGGCCGGCTCGGGATCGGCCGAGTTGACCAGGTTCACCACGCCGGGCGGGAAGCCGACCTCCTCGAGGACCCGGGCCAGCTCGACGATGGCCAGGGGGTCCTGGGGGGCCGGCTTCATGATCACCGTGTTCCCCATGGCGAGCGCCGGCGCCACCTTGCCGGCCATGTTGGTCAGCGGGAAGTTGTAGCTGGCGATGGCGGCCACCACGCCGACCGGCTGCCGGTAGGCGAGGGCGCTGACCAGCCCGCCGGGGGCGAGCGGCGTGGCCGCCGTGGCGATCGGCGGCAGCATCGACTCCTGGACGTGGCGGATGTCCCGCGAGAACCGGTCGAACCGGTCGGCACAGACCGGCACCTGCATGCGGGACCCCACCGAGGCGGTGGCCCCGGTTTCGGCGATGACCAGCGGCACGAGCTCGTCGTTCTTCGCCCGGATGGCGGCACTGGCCGCCTTCAGCAGGGCCAGTCGCTGCTCGACCGGGGTGGCCGCCCAGGCCGGGAACGCCTCGCGGGCGGCGGCCGCCGCGTCCTCGGCGTCGCCGGTCGACGCGTTGGGGGCCTTGCCCACCGGCTCCTCGGTGGCGGGGTTGATGACGTCGTAGGTGCCGTTGCCGGCGTCGACCCACTTCCCCCCGATGAACAGCTGGGTCTCGTCCTTGGTGACCTGATCTCCCATTGGTGGGTCCCCTTTCGCGATGGTGGCTGGCCCCTGGGCCCTGATCCGGCGGGCGGCGGCGGAGCCGGTGAGCGCCCGACCGGCGGGCGGTGGATCTGACGATTCGTCAGCAGTGTAGGTCGTCGCCCACGGGTCGGCAGATCGAGCCGGCCCCGCGGTCGCCGGCGGGGTCGGTCAGGCGCCGACCGGTGACGGGTCGACGGTCACCGTGTCGCGTCCGGACTTGAGCAGGCTTCCCGGCAGGTGGCCGGTGGGCTTGCCGTCGGCGATCGTCTCGACCCCGTTCACCAGTACCCGCACGACGCCGATGGCATCGGCGACCAGGCGGGGGCTGCCCCCGGGAAGGTCGTTGACCAGCGTCGCCGGCTCGGAGCCGACGGTCTCGGGGTCGAACACGAACAGGTCGGCGGCCAGCCCCTCGGCCACGTGCCCCCGGTCCCGCAGCCCGAACAGCTCGGCCGGCGCCTCGGTCATCAGCTGGACCGCCCGCTCCAGGGGCACCAGCTTGCGCTTGCGGAGGCAGTCGCCGAGGAAGGAGGTCGGATAGTTCGACCCGCACATGCGGTCGAGATGGGCGCCGGCATCCGAGCCGCCGACCATGGCCCCGGGGTTGTCCCACACCGCCACCCGCGCCCGCCACGACGCGTCGTCGCCGTCGGATGCCTTCGGCCACAGCACGGTCCGCAGATCGTCGGCGATCACCAGGTCGAGCAGCGCGTCGAACGGCTCCTTGCCCTGTTCCTCCGCGATGGAGCCGACGTCACGCCAGCTCAGGCCTTCGTTCTGCGGCGCAAAGGTGTCGCCGATGATGTAGTTGGCCCAGTGCGAGAGGCGCCGGAACACCCCGGCCTGCTCGGAGTGGGCGATCTCGTCGAGGTGGGCGCGCACGTCGGGGTCGCGCAGCTTCTCGATGCGCTCCTCGACGGGGAGGCCCATGACGTCTCCCCACCCCGGGATCAGGAACAGGGCGCAGTGGGTCCGGAAGCTCATGTTCATCGGCACCAGGGTCGGCATGGTCAGGGCGACGATGCGTCCGCCCTCCTCGGCCGCCCGGTCCGAGGCCTCGAGCTGGCGGGCGGTCTTGTCGGGCGTACGCGAGTCGACGGTCAGCAGGTTCCAGTTCAGCGGCCGGTGGGCGGTGGTGGTCATGGCCACCATCAGGTCGATCTCCTCGTCGGTGAACGTGTCGAGGCAGCCGTTGGTGATGTACTCGAGTGTGGTGCCGGGATGGTCACGGACGACCTCGCAGAAGGCCAGCATCTCGCGACGGTCGGCGTGGCGCGACGAGATGGGGTTGCCGTCGCCGTCGGAGTGGGTCCGCGACTGTGACGAGGAGAATCCGAGACCGCCGGCTTCGATCGACTCGGCCAGCAGCCGGGTCATGGCGGCCACCTCCTCGTCGGACGCCACCTCGGCGGCCCGGTCGGAGCCCATCACCCAGCGCCGGATGGCGCAGTGTCCGACGAGGAAGCCGGCGTTCACCCCGAGGTTCCCCTCGAGCCGGTCGAGGTACTCGGCGAAGGTGGTCCAGTCCCAGTCGATCCCGTTCTCCAGGGCCACCAGGGGCATGCCCTCGACCTTGGCCATCATCCGGCGGATGTAGTCGTGGTCCGCCGCCTTGATCGGGGCCAGGGTGAACCCGCAGTTGCCCCCGATCACCGTGGTCACCCCGTGCAGGTTGGACGGCGACGCCGTCGGGTCCCAGAACAGCTGGGCGTCGTAGTGGGTGTGGGGGTCGATGATGCCCGGCGCCACCACGAGGCCCTCTGCGTCGAGCTCGGTGGCGCCCTCCTCGTCCACCGTGCCCACCACGGCGATCCTGCCGTCGCGGATGCCCACGTCGGCGACTCGCCCGGGGGCACCGGTCCCGTCGACGACCAGGCCGTTGCGGATCACGTAGTCGAGCATGTGGGGTTCCCTCCCGGAGCGGACCTGACAGACCGTCAGTTTATGGCACGGAGCCCGGGGCCGCTCGGTCGGTCCGGTGGTCGCCGACCCGGCGACCACCTCCGCCCGCCGGTGGCCCCGCCGTGGCCCATGGGCTGGCCTGGTGGCGACCGGGTAACGGCCCGGTGACGGTCCGGCCCGAACCGTGGTTTCCGTCCCCGGGGTCGATGGTAGGTTCCGACCATCGACCTCCACTGGTTCCAGAACCATCTCCTGCCGGCCGTCGTCATCGTGTTGGGTGCGGGTGTTCTCGTGCGCTTCGCCCACTGGTTCGGGGGGCGTCGTCGCAGCTGGATCGACCGTCAGATCCGTCGACAGATCGAGGCGGGTGCCCTCGCCTCCGAGGGCCTCAAGCGCTCCCGCGCCGTGAGCGAGGCGGTCGAGTGGGCGGTCGTGGCGCTCGCCTCCTTCATCGCCGCCATCCTGGCCCTCGATCGCCTGGGCCTCCCCTTGACCACCCTCGTCGCACCGGCCACGGTCATCGGCATCGGGCTCGGCTTCGGTGCCCAGCAGATGGTCGGCGACCTCCTCGCCGGGTTCTTCCTCCTGACCGAGCACCAGTTCGCCTTCGGCGACCTCATCGAGCTGTCCGTGCCGGGCCAGCAGGTGGGCGTCACCGGCACCGTCGAGGAGCTCACGCTGCGGGTCACCAAGCTGCGGACGTCGCAGGGGGAACTGGTGGTCGTGCCCAACAGCGCCCTCCGCCAGGTGACCAACCTGTCCAAGGACTGGTCGAAGGCGGTCATCGACATTCCGGTATCGGTGACCGAGGACCTGGCCATGGTCACCGACCTGTTGAAGGACGTGGTCGGGACGATGGCCGCCGATCCCCACTGGCGTGGGCTCCTCCTCGGCGATCCGGTGGTGGCCGGCGTCGAGACCATCGACGTCGGCTACGTGCAGCTCCGGCTCATCGCCAGAACCCTCCCCGGCCGCCAGTTCGAGGTGGCACGCGAGATCAGGCTGCGCGCCGCCACCGCACTGCGGAGCGCCGGTGTCGTGTCACCCTCGATCGGGGACGCCGCCCCGTAGGCCGACCATGACCGACGACCCCGAGGAAACGGCCGCGATACCGGCGCAGCGGACGGAGAAGATGGTCCCCGCCGCCGCGGCCACCACCGTTGGCGCTGGCTCCGGTGCCGCTGACGGCGATCCCGGTCGGAGCGCTCCCGAGCCGGCCGAGGAGAGGTACAGCGCCCTCGTGGGCTTCATGTCGGTGCCCGTGCACCCGCGCGTCCCGATCCGCCGGTCGACGCTCCTGCTGGTGGTGGCCTTCCTCGGGTCGGCCACCCTGCTGTACTTCAATCCGCCGGCCAGCACGACGACCGTCGTCCTGCACACGCCGAGCGGTGACTACGAGATCCCCGGGGCGACCAAGCTCCCCGCATCGGCCACGACCACGACCACGACCACGGCCACGACCACGACCACCACCACCCGTCCCCCGGCGACCACCACGACCACCACCACCTATCCCTCGGCCACCACCACCTATCCGTCGACCACGACGACGACGCTGCGCGGCTCGGGCACCACCACGACGACGCGAGGGACGGTCGGCTCGTCGGGCACGACGACCACGACCATCGCTCCGGGACGCAGCGCCACCTCGTCCACCGCCACCCCCTGAGCCACCCGCAGAGGGGGACGCCGCGCCGCTACCCGTCGACTACCCGTCGACGAGCGGGACGACCTCGCTCCCGAAGGCGGCGATCTGGTCGCACAGCTCCCCGACCGAACGCGAGGGGAAGCGCACCTGCACCTGACCCACTCGGGCGCGGCTGAACGTCCGCAGGTAGTCGGCCACCTGCTCGGCCGGCCCGGCCACCGTCCCGGGGGGAAGCTCGAGGCCGGCCGGTGGGGAGCCGACGAAGAGGCAGTCCGAGATCCCCCCGATGTCGAGGGGGGCACCGCCCCGGTACTGCTCGCGCAGCGTGGCCAACTCGGCCAGCAGCCCCACGTTCGGCCCCAGCGACTGCGGCAGCCAACCGTCGGCGTACCGGGCGGCCCGGCGGAGCGCGGCCGGTGACGAACCGCCGACCCAGATCGGCGGACGCGGCGACTGCACCGGGCGGGGCCGGAGCCCGAGGCCGGACGCCTCCCACCGCGGACCCGCGAGCACCGGGTACTCGTCGACGAGCCCGGCAGCCAGCCCGGCGATGGCCTCGTCGGTCGCCGGTCCCCGGTGGTCGAACTCCGGGCCCATCTGGTCGAACTCCTCGGTCACGTGCCCGGCGCCCACCCCGCAGATGACCCGTCCGTGGGACAGGGCGTCGAGGGTGGCGAACTCCTTGGCCGCCCGCAGCGGGTGGCGCAGGGCGATCACGTAGATGTGGGAGAGCAGCCGGATCTCACTGGTGATCCCGGCCAGCCAGCCGAGGGTGGCGACGGTGTCGTACCAGACGGTGCTCATGGCGCCGGCGAGGCGCTCGGGGATGAACGTGTGGTCACAGACCCCGACGTAGAAGAACCCGGCCGCCTCGCAGGCCAGGGCCACGGCGGCCAGTTCGTCGGCGCCGGCCTCGCTCTCCCAGGGTTGGGCGTAGAGGGTCGACTGGGACTGCACGGGCAGCTGCATCCCGAAGACGGTGCGGCCCGCGGGCAGGACGGTGACGACGTCGGCCGGCGCAGGAATGGGGGAGGTGCTCACCGGATCAACGTACGCCGTCCGCGGGCAACGCGCCGTGTGCGCCGGAACCCGGAGGGACGAGCGAACCGGCCAGGGACTCGGCCAGCGCGCCCTCCCTCCCGAACTGCGTGGCCAGCACCCGGGCCCGCTTGAAGGCCAGGTGGGCCGGGATCTCCCAGGTGAACCCCATGCCGCCGTGCACCTGGATGCAGGACCGGCCGTTGACCACCGCCGCCTCGTCGGCCAGGAGCTTGGCGCCGGCCGCGGCGATGCCGGCATCGCCCACGTCGGGCTGGTCGACGGTGACGGCTGCCGCCTGCACGGCGCAGCGGGCCAACTCGGTGCGCACCGCCATGTCGGCGCACAGGTGCTTCACCGCCTGGAACCCGCCGATCGCCCGTCCGAACTGGCGGCGGTGCTTGGCGTACTCGACGGCCAGCCCGGTGGTCCACGCCGCCGAGCCGACCTGGAGCGCCGCCGTGAGCACCATGCCGTCCCTCCTCCACCATGCGGCGATGTCCGGCCCGGCGACCGGTGTCCCCTCCGGCAGCCGGGGTGTCGACCACACCGGCGTGAGGGGATCCATCGGGCGTGACAGCCGGGTGGCGTCGACGGACCGGGGCTCGACGGCCTCCACGCCCTCGTCCGACAGCACCAACAGGACGTCGAGGTCGTCGAGCCACTCGATGACGGTGGGGACGACGGCCCCGGTGCGTCCGTCCCGGTCCACCTCGACCAGGCCGACCACCACCGACCCGTCATCGGCGCCGTCGACGAGCCCGGCGGCCAGGTGGGAGGCGACCAGCGGGCCCGGGATGAGGGCCCGGCCCAGCTCCTCGAAGACCAGCGCCGCCTCGGCCAGGCCGAGACCGACACCTCCCGCCTCCTCGGCCAGGCACAGGTTGAACACGCCGGCCTCGCCCAGGGTGCGCCAGCCCGATCGGTCGACGACCCGGTCGGCCAGCTCGAGCGCGCGCAGGTCCTCGAGGGCGAACTGGCCCTCGCAGAGGCGCCGCACCCCTTCGGCCAGGTCGGTCTGGAACTCACTGAGCTCGAAGTCCACGCGTCCGACCCCCCCTACGGCGCCGACACCGACGGCGTCGCACTGCCCGTGGCCACCGACGGCGCCGCACCACCCGAGCCCGCCGCACCACCCGAGGCCACGGTCGGCTCCTTGGGCAGGCCGAGGATGCGCTCGCCCACGATGTTCCGTTGGATCTGTGACGTGCCGGCGGCGATGGTCAGCGAGATGCCCCGCAGCCAGTCCTCGACCATCGCCTGCGCCGGGAGGGGACCGTCGCCGTCGGCGCCCTCGAGGTCGTCGGCGGCGAGGCCGGCCCGCCCGAGCAGGGAGAGGGAGAACTCACCGAGCCTGGTCCGCGCCTCGGTGTAGGCCAGTTTGAAGAGGGTGCCGCCGATGCCGGGAACACCGGTGCGGGCCGCCTGGGAGACGTTGCGCTTGGTCAGCGCGGTGAGCGCGTCGAGTTCGGCGCGCAGATGGCCGGCTTGGCGGCGCACGCCCGGATCGGACCACGCGCCGGTGCGGCGGGCCAGCGCCACCGTCGCCGACAGCATCTCGATCGCCTCCAACAGGTCGCCGACGAAGGCGGTGCCCCGCTCGAAGCTGAGCGTGACCATGGTCACCCTCCACCCGTCGTTCTCCTCGCCGACGCGGTTGGCCACCGGCACCCGGACCTCGTCGAGGAAGAGCTCGGCGAACTCGGTCGAGCCGGCGATGGTGGTGAGGGGGCGGATCTCGATGCCGGGTGTGTCCATGGGGAGGATGAGCCACGAGATCCCGCGGTGGCGGCTGTCCTCGGCACCGGTCCGCACCAACAGCTCGCAGTAGTCGGCCACCTCGGCGTGCGACGTCCAGATCTTGGATCCGGTGATCACGTACTCGTCGCCGTCCCGAACGGCACGGGTACGCATGGAGGCGAGGTCGCTCCCGGCCTCGGGCTCGGAGAACCCCTGGCACCAGACCTCGTCGCCCCGCAGGATGGGCGGGAGGAACCGCGTGCGCTGCTCGGGCGTGCCCTCGGCGACGATGGTCGGCCCGGCGTGGAGCAGCCCGACGAAGTTGACGCCGACATAAGGGGCGTGGGCCCGCTCGAGCTCCTCTTTGAAGATGAGCTCCTCGACGGCCGACGAGCCCCGGCCACCACCCTCGGCGGGCCAGTCCACCCCGGCGTAGCCGGCGTCGAACAGGAGCCGCTGCCAGTGGGTGTCGTAGGCGCGGCGACCGGGCCAGTCGTCGGGGGAGGGCTTGGGGGGGAGACCGGGAACGGTCTCGGCCAGCCAGCGGCGCAGCTCACCCCGGAACGCCTGTTCGGCGTCGGTGTATCGCAGATCCATGGAGGGGCGCGGCCTACGCCGGGGGCGTCACTTGAAGTCGAGGCCGTAGAGCTTGATGGCGTTGCCCCGCACGATCTTGTACACCTGCTCGTCGGTCAGGTCCTTCATCTGCTTCTCGGCGATCTGGCGGGTCTGGGGCCAGGTGGAGTCGGAGTGGGGGTAGTCGGATTCGTAGGTGATGTTGTCGACCCCGACCGACTCCACGTTCTTCAGCCCGAAGGCGTCGTCGAAGAAGCAGCCGAAGATCTGGCGGTGGAAGTAGGTCGAGGGGGGCTCGGGCACGATGTCGGCCACGCCGCCCCAGCCGCGGTTCTCCTCCCACACCTTGTCGGCGCGCTCGAGGATGTAGGGGATCCAGCCGATCTGTCCCTCGGCGTAGGCCAGTTTGAGCTCGGGGAACCGGACCAGCACACCGGAGAACATGAAGTCCACCATCGAGTAGGTGGCGTTGGAGTGGGTGAGCGTCGAGCCGACGGCCGGTGGCGCATCGGCCGACGTGGACGGCATCTTCGACGAGGAGCCGATGTGCATGTTCACGACCGTGCCGGTGTCGGAGCAGGCCCGGAAGAACGGGTCCCAGTAGTGGGAGGGATCGTGAATGGAGGGGAGGCCGAGGAACGGCGGGATCTCGCTGAAGCAGACGGCCCGCACGCCACGGGCGGCGTTGCGGAGGACCTCCTCGGCGGCGAGCTCGGCGTCCCACAGGGGGATGAGGGTGAGTGGGATGAGCCGACCCTTGGCCTCGGGCCCGCACCACTCCTCGACCATCCAGTCGTTGTACGCCTTCACACACAGGAGGGCGAGCTCTTTGTCCTGGGCCTCGGTGAACGTCTGGCCGCAGAAGCGGGGGAAGGTGGGGAAGCAGAGCGACGCCTCGAGATGGTTGAGGTCCATGTCCTCGAGCCGCGGCGCGACCTCGTAGGACCCGGGCCGCATGTCCTCGTAGGTGATCCCGTGCATGGTCACCTCGTCGCGGGGGACGCCGACGGCCGAGTCCACCCGGAGCAGGGGGCGCTTCAGGTCCTCGTAGTACCACCAGTCGGTGGGCCGTCCCTTCGACCCGGGCTTGACCGTGAGCTTGCCGCCGATGTAGGTGATCTCGCCCATCGGGGCGCGCACGATGCGGGGTGCGACCTCGTGGTACTTGTTCGGGAGGCGGTCGCTCCACACGGTGGCGGGCTCCACCACGTGATCGTCGACGGAGATGATCCAGGGCATGTCGGCCATGGACCGAGTGTAACCCTGTTCTGACGGTGCGTCAGGTGGTCGGCGACGGGCCGGCGGCCCGACGGCGCGCCCTGGCGCTCAGACCATGGCCACGCCGCCGTTGGGGCGCAGCACCTGGCCCGTCATGAACCGTGAGGCGTCCGAGGCGAGGTAGAGGACGGCGCCGGCGATGTCCTCGGGTTCACCGACCGAGCGCAGCGGGGCACCCTTGCGCATGGCGGTGACCAGGGCGTCCTGCATCGTCTCGTCGTAGCTGCCGTCGGGGAGCTTGAAGTAGCCGGTGGTCATGCCGGTGATGACGAAGCCGGGGGCCACGGCGTTGACCCGGACGTGGAACTTGCCGACCTCGACGGCCAGCGTCTTGGTCATCTGGTTCACCCCGGCCTTGCAGATGGCGTAGCTCACGATGTTGGGACTGGGCGTGTCGGCGGCGGCCGACGAGGTGTTGATGATGCTGCCGCCCTCGGGCTGGGTGACCATGACACGGCCGGCGGCCTGGCATCCGAAGAACACCCCCTTCAGGTTGACGGCCAGGATCCGGTCGAGGTCCTCCTCCGGCTCGTCGAGGAACGGACCCCCGAGCATGATGCCGGCGATGTTGCACCAGACGTGGATGCCCCCGTGGTCGGCGACCACGCGATCGGCCAGCGCGTCGACGTCCGTCCGCACCGACACGTCGAGGGCGACCCCCTCGCCCGCTCCACCGTTGGTGGCGATCTCCTCGGCCGTGGCCTGCGCCGAGTCGCCGTCGATGTCGGCGCACACCACCGTGGCGCCGGCCCCGGCCAGTGCCAGGGCGCTGGCCCGGCCGATGCCGCTCCCGGCACCGGTCACGACCGCCACCTTCCCGTCGACGCGGAACGATTCGATGAGGGTGGTTGCTTCCATGTCGGGTCTCTCCCTCGTTGGGGTCGCGGGCAGGTGCGCTGCCGGACGGGCATGGTCTGCCGTCGGGGGAAGAGTAGGGGATGGCGCTCCGGGGGAGCGGGCGATCAGTGCAGCGAGGAGCCGGCGGCCAGGCCCAGGTCGTCGTCGAAGTGCTGTCCGTCCTCGTCGAGGATGACGACGGCGTCGGCTCCCTCATCGTCCGTCCCGTCGGCCCTGTCGGCCCCGTCCGTCCCGTCGGCCCCACCGGCCCCTTCGGCCCCACCGGCCCCGCCGGACCCGTCGGTCCCACCGGCCCCGGCGGTCCCACCGGCCCCGGCGTCGACCAGGACCCCGTCGTCGCCCGCCCCGACCGCACCGGGCGCGGCGTTGCCGTCCTCGGCCGCCGCCTCGCGGTCGTGGTGGATGAGGCCGACGTGGCCGTTGAACAGCCGGCCCTCGTCGACCAGGACGTCGTCGACCGTGCCCTCCTGTGCGGCCCGCATGGCGGCACTGAGCGCCTTGCCGACGGCCGACGCGATCCGCTTGTGGCCCTCGTCACCGGGGTGGATGCCGTCCGCCAGGTGGTTCACGCCGATGACCGACTCACCGGCGACCAGCGAGAGGGTGGTGTCGCCGGCGACGATGCGCTCGCGGGCGATGGCCTCGATGGCGTCACGGATGTCGGCCATGGTCGTGCCGAGGCGGTTCTTCACGTCCTCGGCGTCGGGGCGCACGATGGGACTCACCACCACCAGCGGCGTCGTGGGATGACCCTGGCGGACCACGTCGAGGAACGAGCGGAATCCCTCCCTGACCATCCCGACGCTGAAGGGCACGCGCGTCCAACAGCTGGCGCCGTAGGCGACGCTGATGACGTCGGCCTCGAGCGCGGCGATGTGCTCGGCTGAGACGACGTCACCACGACCGGCGCCGGCGTAGCCGAAGTTGACGAGGTCGAGGTTGGATTTGCGGGCGGCGATGGCCGTCCACCCCTGGGAGGGGCCCGATGCCGTCCACCCCTGGGTGGTCCAGTCGCCGTAGGCGATCCACCGGGGCAGCTGGGGCGCCGGCGCGATCTCGCCCTTCACGGCGGTGAGGGACTGGATGACCGGGTGCATGCCCTCGGGCAGGTAGATGATGGCCGGCTTGTCCGGGGAACCCGAGCCGAGCGACAGCCGGATCAGGCCGTCACCCAGGACCGCCTCCTCCTCGCAGACCTTCCGGCCTCCCCGCCACACCGAGAAGGTGATCCCCGCACCGTCCCCCCGGTAGCCGAGGTTGCCGGTGGTGGTCCGGTAGGCGACGTCGATCGCCTGGGCGTCGCCCACCACCTCGAGGCGGACGCCGACGGGGATGGTGGCCGAGTGCCAGACGTCGGCCGGGAGCCTGGCCGTGTCGGTCGGGTTGGCTCGAGGGTAGGGCACGTCCCCCGCGGCGGGGTAGGCGGCCCCGCGGATGAACGGCTCGGGTTGACCGGGTCGCGGGGTCACCGCTCGCTTGCTTCCATGGATTGCCCCTCCAACGTGCGATTACCACTGTCAGTAGTTGTACGACCACAATATCACTATGTTTTGCCAAATTCACCAGGTGGCGACCAGATCTGCCCGGCCCGGGGAGGCGGCAGGAGCGGACCCCCCGGGGGACCCGCGGTGTCACGAGATCGTCATCGTGGGCGGCCGGAGGGTGTCCGTCCGTTGCCTACGATGGGGCCTCGCGAATGGCTGGGCCGGGCAGGCAGCGCGCCGAACCGAAAGGTGGATCCGTCGATGAACGAAGCTCGCAGCCGTGGCCGCGCCCTTGCCTCGCCCGTGGCCGTGGTGGTCGTCGTGGCCCTGGCCGGCCTCTCCCTCGGCGTGGCGTCGGTGAGCACCGCCGCCACGGCCGGCGCCGCGGCCCGGCCCCGCGTCTACCAGGGTGGCGGTGTCATCCCGTTCGGAAACGCCCAGCCGGTGAACGCCACCCCGAGTGGCCAGCTCAACTCGGTCATGGTGGCGATGGCGGCCAATCCGGTGGCCACCGCCTCGGATCAGGGCTACTGGCTGGCCTCGGCCGACGGTGGCGTCTACACCGAGGGCAACGCCGGCTTCTTCGGCTCGTTGGGCTCGCTCCACCTGCAGGGCCCCGTCGTCGGCATGGCACCCACCCCGGACGGCCGGGGGTACTGGCTCGTGGCCCTGGACGGCGGGGTCTTCTCCTTCGGTGACGCGGCCTTCTTCGGCTCGATGGGTGCCGTCCACCTCAACCAGCCGATCGTCGGGATGGCGGCGACCCCGGACGGCCGGGGCTACTGGCTGGTGGCGGCCGACGGCGGGGTGTTCTCCTTCGGTGATGCCCACTTCTACGGGTCGGAGGGCGGCACGACGCTGGTGGCGCCGGTCACCGGCATGGCCAGCACACCCGACGGACGGGGCTACTGGCTGGTGGCGGCCGACGGCGGGATCTTCACCTTCGGCGACGCCCCCTTCCTCGGGTCGACGGGCGGGAAGGTCCTCAACGACCCGGTGGTCGGGATGGTGGCGACCTCCGGCGGCACCGGCTACCTGCTGGTGGCCACCGACGGAGGCATCTTCGGGTTCGGTGACGCGCCGTTCTACGGATCCCTCGGGGGCGGATACGGCGGCAACCCGGCCGACGTCCCGCCCGTGGCCGCCATCGCCCTCACCCCGGGGGCCCAGGGGTACTGGCTGCTCGAACCGGACGGCTGGTCGTACTCCTTTGCCAACCCCCCCAGTCCGTCGCCGTCCGCCACGGCCTCGGCCATCGTCTCCATCGCCAACAGCCAGGTGAACGCCGATCTCGACCGGGGCCTGTTCTGCAATCCCTACGGGCCCTGTGAGGAGTGGTGTGCCCTGTTCGCCACCTGGGTCTGGCAGCACGCCGGCATCCCGATCCCGTCGTACCCGTTCACCGGGAGCATCTACGACTGGGCCGCCGGCAACACCGGGGTGCTGCCCGGCAACGCCAGCCCGGTGCCCGGCGACGCCGTGCTGTACGGCACCGGGCCGTCGAACGCGGCCACCTCGGTCCACGTGGGCCTCGTGATGCAGGTCTGGCCGGACGGCGCCATCGTGACCATCGAGGGCGATGCCGGGCCGGCCCCGACGGGATCGTTGGGCGTGGTGGTCAACGGGCCGTACCTCCCGTCCCAGTCGAACTCCTACAACGGGGCGCCCGTTTACGCCTTCGCCCGGTACTAGGCACCGCTCGGCGGTAGGCACTGGCTCGGTGCTAGGCCCGCCCCTCAGCGGCACCGCCGGTCCGGCGGACACCCACCGGGCCGTCCGGGGCTCACCGGGGGATGGTCAGACGGCTGCGACGAGGGAGTCGAGCACCCGCCTCCGGTGCTCGGCGGCCGACCCCCAGGCCTCCGACAGCGCCCAGGCGCGCTTGAGGTACAGGTGGAGGTCGCACTCCCAGGTGTAGCCGATGGCCCCGTGCACCTGGAGTGACACCCGGGCGGCCTCGACCGCCGCCTCGGAGGCCGCCGCCTTCGCCGCCGACGCGGCCCGGGAGGCGTCCACCGTCCGCTCGTCGATGGACCAGGCGGCGGCGTAGACCAACGGGCGGGCGAACTCGAGGGCCACCCGGGCCCCGGCCAAGAGGTGCTTGACCGCCTGGAAGCTGCCGATGGGCGATCCGAACTGGCGCCGCTCCTTGGCGTACTCGGCGGCGAGGCCGATCATCCGGTCGGCCAGCCCGAGCAGCTCGGCTCCCGTGGCGACGGCGGCGCGGTCGCCGAGGTGACCGATGGTCGTGGCGGCCTCCGGCCCCGACACCACGGCGGTGTCCGGGGTCGGCGCCCAGTGGGGGACGCCCAGACGACGGGTGGGGTCGAGCGAGGGCACGGCCCGCACGGTCACCTCGTCGGCATCCACGACGTGGATCGCGGGCCCGGCCGCCGAGCCGGCCCCGTGACCGGTGGCGAACAGCACGAGCAGGTCGGCACCGTCGGCACCGGCAACAGGCGTGGGGGACGCTCCGGTCGGGACGGGTCCGACGGCCGCCGCCGCCTCCCCCCGGGCGATGCCCTCCAGCCACGGAGCCACCCGCCCGGACGCTCGCCCCCCGCCGGCCAGCGCGGCCAACAGTGGGGCGGCGAGTGCGGTCGTCTCGAGGAGGGGCTCGGGCAGCGCGACCCTCCCCGCCTCCTCCAGGAGGGGCACCAGGTCGACGAGGCCGAGGCCGAGCCCCCCGTGCGACTCGGGGACCGACAGTCCGACCACGCCGAGTTCGGTCAGCGTCGACCACCGGGCGCTGCGGGCCACTGGCCGCTCGTAGGCGGCGCGGAGGTGCTCGGGCGTGCACTCGTTGGCGAGGACCTGTCGGACGGCCCGGCGGAACTCGTCCTGCTGGTCACTGAACGCGAAGTGCATGTCGTCCCTTCCGGCCCGTGCCGCTCAGGCGCGGGGAAGACCGAGCATGCGCTCGGCCACCACGTTCCGCTGGATCTCGTTCGTCCCGGCGTAGATGGGACCGGCCAGGGCGAAGAGGTAGCCGTCCAGCCACGGCGCCTCGCCACCGCCGCCGTGCAGCTCGGCCTCGGGGCCGAGCAGGCCGAGCGCGGCGCGGTGGATGGCGAGGTCGGTCTCCGACCAGTGGATCTTGTTGGCACTCGCCTCGGGTCCCACGGACCCGCCGTCCAGCACCCGGGTGGCCGTCCACAGCGTATTGAGCCGGTAGGCCTCGGCGTCGATCCACGCCCGGGCCACCGCGTCGGCCCACGCCGCCGCCCGTGCCGGGTCCGACACCGACCGCTCGGCGTAGAGCTCCACCAGGCGGCCGGCGGCCTCGGTGTAGCGGGCCGGGCTGCGCAGGCTCAGTCCCCGTTCGGACCCCGCGGTGGCCATGGCCACGTTCCAACCCCGCCCCTCGCCGCCGAGGACCTGGTCGTCGGGCACGAAGACGTCCTCGAAGAAGAGCTCGGCGAACCCGGTCTCCCCGTCGATCTGGGGGATCGGCCGCACGGTGACGCCCGGGGAGCTGAGGTCCACGAGGAAGTACGTCAGCCCGCGGTGGCGCTCGGCCGCCGGGTCGGTACGGAACAGCCCGAAGCACCACTCGGCGAACGCCCCGCGTGACGCCCACGTCTTCTGCCCGGAGAGCAGCCAGCCGTCCCCCGACTCCGACCGGACGGCCCGGCTGCGGATGCCGGCCAGGTCGCTGCCCGCATCCGGCTCGGACCAGCCCTGGCACCAGATCTCCTGTCCGGAGGCCATCGCCGGCAGGAACCGGCGCTGCTGCTCCTCGGTGCCGAACTCGAACAGGGTGGGGGCGAGGAGGAACACACCGTTCTGGCTCACCCGCAGCGGGGCGCCCGCCCGCCAGTACTCCTCCTCGAACACCAGCCACTCGAGGATGCCCACGCCACGGCCCCCGAACTCCTCGGGCCAGGACACCACCGACCACCGGTCGTCGTACATCGCCTGCTCCCACCGGCGGTGGGCCTCGAACCCCTCGGCGGTGTCGAGGGAGGGGAGTGACCCCGGTGCCGGGGCGTGGGCCGCCAACCACGACCGCGCCTCGAGCCGGAACGCCTCGTGGGCGGGCGTCGGGCGCAGGTCCATCGGAGTGTCCATCGGTCAGGGTCCCTCGGGCGTCGGCATCGGTGGTGTGGGTGGTGGTGGCGCGGGTGGCAGTGGCGGGTCGGGGGCGCCGGGGGGCGCCGGCGTGGTCGGGGGCGCCGGGGGCGCCTGGTGAAATCTGACACACCGCCAGAATTCCGGCAACAATGGCCCCATGCCGAACGCAGTGATCGTGGACGTGGCCCGGACCCCGGTGGGCAAGAAGAACGGTCGCCTGTCGGGCTGGCACGCCGTGGACCTGGCCGCCGCGCCCCTGCGTGCGCTGGTCGAGCGCAACGACCTCGACCCCGGGCTCGTCGAGGACGTGATCTACGGGTGCACCATGACGGTGGGGGAGCAGGCCATGAACATCGGGCGGAACGCCGCCCTCGCCGCCGGCTTCCCCGACACGGTGCCGGGGACGACGGTGGACCGCCAGTGCGGTTCCGCCCAGCAGGCCGTGCACTTCGCCGCCCAGGCGGTCCTGTCCGGGGCCATGGACATCGTCATCGGCGGCGGGGTGGAGGCGATGAGCCGCGTGCCCATCGGGTCGACCACCGAGCACGGTCCCGGTGACGCCTACGGCCCGACGGTGCACGAGCGGTTCGACTTCATCCACCAGGGCCTGTGTGCCGAGGAGATCGCCCGCCGGTGGGGGATCGGACGCGAGGACATGGACCGGTTCGCGCTCCGTTCCCACGACCGGGCGGCCGCCGCCATCGCCGAGGGCCGGTTCGACAACGAGATCGTGCCCCTCGACACCCGCCGGGCCACCGTCGAGGACAAGGTGGCGGTGGCCGGCAGCGACGAGGGCGACCCGGCGGCCGAGGGCCCGCTGACCTTCGACGAAGGGGTGAGGGCCGGCTCCACCTACGAGAAGCTCGCCTCGCTGCCCCCCGCTTTCGTCGAGGGTGGCCTGGTCACCGCCGCCTCCTCGTCCCAGATCTCCGACGGCGCGGCGGCGGTGCTGATCATGTCCGAGGAGCGGGCCGGACGGCTGGGCCTCACCCCCCGTGCCCGGTTCCACACCTTCGCCGTGGCCGCCAACGACCCGGTGATCATGCTCACCGCCCCGATCCCGGCGACGACGCTCGTCCTGGAGAAGGCCAAGCTCTCCTTGGAGGACATCGACCTGGTCGAGATCAACGAGGCGTTCGCCTCGGTGGTGCTGGCCTGGGAGAAGGAGCACCATCCGGACATGGACAGGGTGAACGTCAACGGAGGGGCCATCGCCATCGGCCATCCCACCGGGGGGTCGGGGCGCGGCTCCTGGCCACGCTGCTCAACGAGATGGAGCGGACCGGGGCCCGCTACGGGCTCCAGACCATGTGCGAGGGCGGCGGGCAGGCCAACGCCACCATCATCGAGCGTCTGGGGTAGCCGGGGGCCCGGCGACGGCGGCCGGAGCCCTCAGGACTTGGCGGCGGTGCCCTTGGCGGAGGGGGACTTGGCAGAAGCAGACGTGGCGGAAGGGGGCTTGGCGGCCGAGGCCTTGGTCGACACGTGCTTGTTGAAGTCGACGCTGTCCGCCCGTGTGGGACGGGACATCAGGTAGCCCTGGTAGAGGTCGCACCCGAGCTCGGACACCCGCTGGAGCTGGATCGGCGTCTCGACGCCCTCGGCCAGGACCACCAGCCCGAGGGCCTTGCTGAGCTGCACGATGGCGGCCACGATGGCCTCGTCGTTGTCGAACGAGCCGAGCCCGTCGACGAAGGACTTGTCGATCTTCAGGATCTTGACCGGGAAGCGCTTGAGCTGGGCCAGCGACGAGTAGCCGGTGCCGAAGTCGTCGATGGCCAGGCCGACGCCCATCTCGTGGATGCCGCCGAGCATGGCGATGGAGGCCGACGTGTCGCTCATCAGCATGCTCTCGGTCACCTCCATCACCAGCGCCTCGGGTGGCAGCCCGGAGTCGGCGAGTGCGGAGGCGATGGTCTCGAGCAGCTCGGTGTCGCTCAGCTGGTGGGCCGAGAGGTTGACCGTCACGTAGGCGTCCTCGGCCCCGGGAAGCTCGGCCCGCCACTTGGCCATGGTCTGACAGGCCTCCCGCAGGACCCATCGCCCGAGCTTGAAGATGAGGTCGGTCTCCTCGGCGAAGGGGATGAACTCCATGGGGCCGAGCAGGCCCCGCGACGGGTGGTTCCACCGGACCAGCGCCTCCATGGCCACGATGCGGTCGTCCTTGACCGAGGCGATCGGCTGGTAGTGGACGGCCAGCTCGTCGTGGTCGATGGAGTGACGCAGGTCGTCGTAGATCTCGAGGCGGGCCACCGACTTCGCCCGCAGCGACTCGTCGAACACCTCGACCCGTGAGCGGCCCTTGTTCTTCGCCTGGAACATGGCCACGTCGGACTGCTGGAGGATGTCCTGCGCGCTCTGACGGCCCCGCATGACGAACGAGACGCCGACGCTGCAGGTGACCACCACGTTGCGCCCGGTGGACAGCTGCACGGGCTCGGACAGCAGGCGCGAGTACTCGGTGGCCAGGCTGACGGCCACGCTCACATCGTGCACGTTGCGGCAGAGGACCACGAACTCGTCGCCCGAGAAGCGGCTGACCACGTCGCCGCCGCGGACGGCCGACTTGAACCGCTGGGCCAGCGCCAGCAGGACCTCGTCGCCGGCGGCATGGCCGAAGGAGTCGTTCACCAGCTTGAAGCGGTCCAGGTCGATGAAGAGGACGGCCAGGTTGGTGCCCCGCTGCATCGACACCAGCAGCTCGCGCTCCAGCTCGTCGTTGAACAGGGACCGGTTGCCGAGGCCGGTCAGCGAGTCGTGGTAGGCGAGCCAGTGCAGCTGGGCCTCGGCCGCCTTGCGGTCGGTGACGTCGGTGAACGAGCAGACCACCATGGGTGAGTCGATCTGCCCGGCGCCGGAGAGCAGCCGCGAGCTGAGGGACAGCCACTGGCGCCGCCCGCTGCCGTCGGTGACCCCGATGACCACGTCGTCCTCGGACACGCCGGTGGCGAGCGTCTTGGCGTGCGGGAACATCTCGGCCGACAGGGGGTGCCCGTTGGCCTCGATGGCGATCGACGACCCGGTGAAGATCTGATGGCCGGAACTCGCCTTCAGCCGGTCGCCCAGGATGCGGGCCGCCGCCTCGTTGTGCGCGCTCACGTTGCCGGACTCGTCGTAGAGGACGATCCCCTCGCTCAGCGAGGCCACCACCGCCTCGTAGCGCTCCTCGGCGGCCCGGCGGCCGGCCTCGGCCTGGCGGGCGTCGGTCAGCTCGGTGCACACCACCACCCATCCCGACGGCTGGGTGGAGTCGTCGATCAGCGGGTCGATGGACACGAGGACGTCGACCTGCGAGCCGTCCTTGCGGCGGTGGGCCCGCCGTCCGCGTTCGAGGACGGCGGCGCTGTCGGTGCGGTTGGCGGTGACCACCGCGCTGATGGACAGCCCCTTCACCTCGGCCTCCGTCCAGCCGTAGATGGCCTGGGCCGCCTCGTTCCAGCTCTCGATCCGCCCGTCGGCGTCGATGCCGATGATGGCGTCGGAGACGTGGGCGACCAGGCTGGCCCGGTAGCGGTCGGCCGCCTCCGCCGCCCGGCGCTCGGACATGTCGCGGGCGACGACCTGGTAGGCCGGCTCGCCGGCCCAGGTGGTGCGGATGCTGGTGATCTCCATCATCTTGACGTCGCCGGAGGGCAGGACGAACCGGACCTCGCCGTGCTCGAAGAACTGCCCGGGCTCGGTGAGCTGGGCCAGACGGGCCGCCACCTCGGGGATGTCGTCGGGATCGGTGAAGTCGGTGATGGGGTGGCCGTAGTACTGGTCGAACGCCTTGGCGTAGTCCTCGTCGGTCTCGGCTCCCAGCGCCAACCGGGCCAGGGCGCGGTTGCCGTAGACGAGGCAGCCGTTCTGGTGCACGAACACCACGTCGGGGGAGACCTCGGTGAGGAGCCGGTAGCGGTCGACCAGTTCGCCGACTTCGCGCTCGAAGCGCTGCTGGGGTGTCACGTCGACCACCACGCCGACGTAGAACGCCGCCCTGGCCTCTTCGGTCCCGGCCGATGGTTCGGCCATCACCGGCATCGGGGAGGCCCGGACCACCACGCTGTGCGACGTCCCGTCCGGACAGTTCACCAGCATCCGGAGGTCGAAGTCGGCGGGAGGGGTGCCGACCCGCAGCGGCGCCAGGATCGGTGCCAGCAGCTCACCGCCGATGTCGACCGGGTACGCGGTGGGCGCCTCCGGGGTCTCCGGGGTCCCTTCCGACTCGGAGGTGACCGGGCACCCCGCCTCCTCGGCATCGGCACGGAGGACGGAGAACCCGAGGACGCCCTCTTCGAATCCGAACAGCTCCTGGATCGGGGCCGACCACATGACCGAGTCGGTGGCGATGTCGTAGACCCAGGTGACCGAGCGCAGGTCCTTGCCGGCCAGGTCGATCTCCTGGGACAGCTCGAAGGCGCGGTCTCCCATCGGCGAGCCGTCGGTCTCGATCCGGTCGAACTGGACCCGGGAGCGGCGGTCACCGAAGCTGCTCGTGGTGGTCATAGACCTCAGATATCGACGCGAAGCGAGGCCACCTTTAGCCTCGACCACCGGCGTCGTACCTGGTCGGCCGCTCATCGGGGCGACCCGGACCGATCGGCCCGCCGCCGTCGCCGCGCCGGTCCCTGGCCGCTCAGCCCTCGGGCTCGCCGATCACGACGACCGTGTTGTAACCGCCCATGCCGATCGAGGACTTGAGGACCAGACCGGGCACCCGGGGGGTGCGCCCGTCGACCAGCTTGGGATGGCCGGGTGCCACCTGTGGCGGGGCGGGGATGTAGCCGGTCTGGAACGAGTAGATGGTGGCCATGGTCTCGACGGCCGCAGCCGCGGACTGGCAGTGGCCGACCAGTGGCTTGATCGAGAAGACCCCCCGCGCCTCGGGGAAGAGCTCGTCCAGGATCTTCGCCTCGGCGGCGTCGCACATGCCGGTGCCCGGGCCGTGGGCGTTCAGGTAGGCGACCTCCCCGGGGTCGGCGCCGGCGTCCTCCATGGCCAGGCGGAAGCTGCGGGTCATCTCCGAGAGGTCGGGCGCCACGCCCACCAGGTTGTAGGCGTCCATGGTCATGCCCCCGCCCAGCACGCTGGCGTAGGAGCCGACCGGCCTCCTCGACAGGACCATGGCCACGGCCGCCTCGCCCCCGACGAAGCCACGGCTGCCTTCCTGGAAGGGACGGCACGCGTCGAACGGCGGGCGGTTGAGCACGGCCACGCCGAGGTCGCTGAAACCACGGAGGGTCTGGGGTATCCCGGACAGGTCGGTGGCCAACAGGATGACATCGGTCGCCACCCCCGAATCGAGCCACGATTTGGCGGTGATCATGGCGGTGTTGGCGGTGGCGCACATGGCCGACACGGACATGGTCGGCCCGTGGAAGTCGTGCTCTTTCATGAACTGCGAAATGACCGTCGACGGCAGGAGGTTGACCCACCGCTTGGGTCGGACCTTGCTCTCGCCGGACCGGTAGAACTCGCTCCACGACTCGATGTCGCCCGCCTCGATGCTGTGGACCAGGCCGACCACCGGGCCCGGCTCCCAGCCCCGTTCGCGAGCGTCGGCCACCGCCTCGCGTCCGGCGAACCGGGCCGCCCGCATGAAGCGGCTCGGCCCGTCGTGCCGGTCGCCCTCGTCGCTGATCAGGGACAGGTACGCCTCGCCGCCCTCCACGTAGCCTTCGAGGCCGGTGGTGAGCGTGACCGCGCTCTCACCGATCAGGAAGCCGTCCCACAGGTGCTTGGAACCCCATCCGTAGCCGGTGACGGCACCCACCCCGGTGATGTTCATCGGGAAGTCCCGACCTCTCGTGCGGGACTCGGAATAGCGCGAGGCAGGCTGTACGGCGTCCGACATCAGAGCACCTCGAAGTCCGTTTCATTCACTCGATCCACAGGCCCTCGGCAGGGGACCCATTGATCTTGGGCAGGTTGACCAAGCCACACAAAGGCGCCTGGGGTGGTCATTGATTATCGCTCAGACAGGACGGGGAAACAATGGGCAATCGGAACCACCAGGTGGTCCGGTCCATTGTTCGTGGACCGACCGCCGGGTCCGTCGCCGGAAATGCACGGCGAACTGGTCGGAGACGTCGGCTCACTGCTCTATCCCCACCTCGGGGTGCCGATGAATCCTCTGCCCGTCTGGCGCGCCAATCGATCCCCGGGACATCGGCACCCTAATGGTCAATGGCGTCCCCTCCTAGCTGACGGGGACCGCTCCCAATCGGTCCAAAGTCGCGGTCGCCTCGGCCATCACTCTTCCGATCAGCTCGGCCACGGTGGGCAGCTCGTCGATCTCCCCGACCACCTGCCCGGTCGGCAGCACCCCCACGTCCGTCCGGCCGTCGACCAGTGCCGCCTTGGTCATCATGGGGGCGTTGGCGGCCATCACCACCTGGGTCCAGGTGAGGTCGTTGCCCTTCTTCATCGCCCGGCCCTCCCTCACCAGGTCGAGCAGGGAGGTGTCGGTCTGGCGGCGGAAGGCGTGGGCGTTGGCCATGGCCCGGGGCAGGTTCCGGACCCAGCCGGCGCGCTCGAGGTGATCGACGAGATCGGTACGGACGACCCGCTGGGGCGCCCCGTCGACGGCGGTGGACACGACGGTGCCGGTCACCGGGGTCCCGAGGTAGAGCTGTTTGACCGCGTCGGGGACCCGGCTCTCCTGGGTCAGGAGGAAGCGCGTGCCCATGGCGATGCCCGAGGCGCCGAAGGCCAGTGCGGCCACCAGCCCCCGGCCGTCGAAGAAGCCGCCGGCGGCGATGACCGCCACCTTGTCACCGACGGCGTCCACCACCGCCGGCGTGAGCAGGGAGGTGGGCACCGACCCGGTGTGGCCGCCACCCTCGCCCCCCTGGGCGATGACCGCGTCGACCCCCCACCCGGCCACCTTCTCGGCGTGGCGCCGGGCGCCGATGGTCGGCATGACCACCAGCCCGGCGTCGCGGCACCGGGTCACCAGCTCGGGACTGGGCGCCTGGGCGAAGCTGGCCACCCGCACCCCGTTGTCGATCATGAGGGCCACCCGGTCGGCGACGTCGGCGACGTCGGTGCGCATGTTCACGCCGAAGGGGCGGTCGGTGCGCTCCCTGACCTCGGCGACGGCCGAGACGAGCTCGGGGTAGGTCATGGTGGCCGAGGCCAGGATGCCCAGTCCGCCCGCCTCGGCGGTGGCCGCCACCAGGCGGGGACCGGCGACCCAGCCCATACCGGTCTGGACGATCGGGTAGCGGACGCCGACGAGCTCGCAGAAGCGGGTGGTGAGGGCGGGGTGCACCCGACCCGCCGGCCCGTCCGTCCTTCCCGGGTCGTCCGTCCGGCCCGGCCCGTCCGTCGTTCCCGGCCCGCCCGGGCCGCTCACGTTCGGACCTCGCGGTCCCGCGACCCCCGGGGATCGAGCACGGTGCGGATCAGGTCGAGCTCCTCGGGAGTGGGCATGCGGGTCTCGGGGACGGAGGCCGGCACCACCAGGTCGAACCCGGTGGCGTCCTCGATCTCCTCCACCGACACGCCGGGGTGGCGTGACCGCAGGCGCATCACCCGCTCGGGCGTCTCGAAGTCGAAGACCCCGAGGTTGGAGACCACGTGGCGGATCTCGTGGAATCGGGTGGCGGATGGGCCGGCTTCGGCGGCCCGCTCGTACCCGACGCCGGACACCACGTCGACCTGCTCGACGAAGGATCGGGTCGAGTGGTTCGGGACCCAGTAGCTCGTCGTGTGGTTGACCGTGTTCCCCGGCGCGCCGCGGACACCGACCAGTTGGGCCTTCGGCCGGGACCACTCGCCGATGGCGCTGATGTTCTGGTTGCCGGTGCGGTCGATCTGGGACGCCATCATGATCAGGTTCCGGCGACCGGACCAGACCACGTCGAACACCTTGCGGTACGGCATGTGCGACTCGAGCACCAGCGTCGACGGCGCCGCACCGAGGGGGGGCGCCCCGGCCACCAGCGCGGCGTCGCCGTCGGTGAGCACCAGGTCCGGGGCGAAGGTCAGCCGGGCCAGTCGGGCACCGATGGCCGGTGCGGTGCCGAATGCGCTGGCCATCACCTCGCCGTCCCCCCGGAAGACCTCGGCGCACGCCACGGCGCAGTACTCCGCCCGGGACACCCCGGACCCCTCGTCCGGCGAGGTGCTCACGGGTTCGCCTCCCTGGTGGCCGATCGTTGCTGCCGTTCGGTGGTCGCCTCGGCCGTCGCCGCCCGGTAACCGTCCTCGTCGACGGCGAGGAACCGCTCGGCGAACACCGACCAGCTGTCGGGATCTCCGGCGGCGGCCACGTACTCCCGCTGGAACCCCTCGTCCCGCGCGTAGTCCGGCACGCAGGCGGTGAAGTGGGCGCCTCCCGGCGTCTCGACCACCCCGTCGGTGAGCAGGCGGCTGATGCACATGGTCTGCAGCGGTCCCTCGGAGGAGAACTGCTCGGTCTCGACGACGCGCTCCGTCGTCAGGAACCGACGGTCGGCGGCGCCGAGGAACAGCTCGTCGAAGAACGGGTCGGGGCCGAGGATCTGGCCGGAGCCCCGGGCGTCGGCCCTGTTCACGTGCACCACGGCGGCGTCGAGCCGCAGGGCCGGCATGGCCACCAGCTCCTCGCCGTCGTCGTACGGAGAGGTGACGGTGCGCAACGAGGGGTTGACCCGGAGCACGTCGGAGCCGAGCCCGGCCCGGGTGGGGAGGAAGGGCACCCGTTGGGCCGCGGCCAGCAGTCCGAGGTAGAACATGCCCTCGTCGACCTCCATGGCCTTGACGGCACCGGACTGCCTCGCCGCCTTGAAGTGGGGGTCGGTGGGGATCGAGTCGAGCGTCACGAACCCGTAGACGACCTTGGCGACCTTTCCGGCGGCGCACAGCAGCCCGACGTCGGGGCCCCCGTAGGACACCACGGTGAGGTCGGTCAGACCCGATCGGAGGATCGCTCTGACCGCGGCCATCGGCTTGCGTCGGGAGCCCCAGCCCCCGATGCCGACGGTCATCCCGCTGCGAAGCTCCCCGACCAGCTCGTCCACGGTCAGCCGCTTGTCGCTCATCGGTGCCGCCTCACGTCGACGTGTCGGCGTCGCGCTTCTCGACGAAGGCGAGGCGCTGCTCGTCGGCCACGCCGGCGACGTGCAGCTCGTAGGTGAATCCCTGCTCGAGCCGGTAGCTGCCCTTGACGTCGACCGGGTCGATGCCGTTCAGGGACTCCTTGGCCCGCCGGATGATGGTCGGACTCTTGGCGGCGATCTCCTCGGCGACGTCGTAGGCGGCCTCGACCAACCGGTCGGCGGGCACCACCGACAGGACCGAGCCGTAGCCGTGGAGCTCGGCGGCGGTGGCCGGCTTGGCCGTGTAGACCATCGACCGCATGCGGTGCTGGGGGACCAGCCGTGACAGGTGGGTGGCGGCCCCGAGCGCCCCACGGTCGACCTCGGGCAACCCGAAGGTGGCGTCCTCGGACGCCACCACGATGTCGGCATTGCCGGCGATGCCGACGCCGCCACCGAGGCAGAATCCGTGCACGGCGGCGATGACCGGCACCTCGCACTCGTAGACGGCGGCGAAGGCGGCGAAGCAGCCCCGGTTGGCTCCGATGAGCGCCCCGTCCCCCTTGGACTGGATCTCTTTGATGTCCACCCCCGCACAGAACCCCCGTCCCTCGGCCCGGACGATCACGACCCGGTTGTCGGGGACCCGGCCGGCGGCGAGCACGGTGTCGGCCAGGCTGAACCAGCCGGCCACGTCGAGCGCGTTGACCGGGGGGTGGTCGATCACGACCTCGGCGATCCCGGGTCGCTTCTGGTGGGACGTGATGGGCATGGACTGCTCCGTGGCCAGGAGGCGTGGCCCGGCGCCGTTCCGTCCTCGAGGCCTGGGGCATCGCGGACCGGCGGCGCGGGCACGCACTCGGCGTGATCTGATACAGCGTCAGGACAGTACCAGTCCGAGACCGGGAGGCAGTTGTGACGGAATTCGAGAATGCCCACCCCACCGGCCCGCTCGACTTCACCGGACGCGTGGTGGTCGTGACCGGCGGGGCGAGAGGCATCGGGCGCGGCATCGCCACGGCATTTCTGGCCTCCGGGGCCGACGTGGTGGTGTGCGGGCGGACCGGCGTGGACGAGGCCGACCTCCCCTCGTCCGGCGACGGGGCCGGCGCCGGCCGGCGGGCGGCCTACGTGGCGGCGGACGTCCGCGACGCCGACCAGGCGGCGTCGGTGGTCTCCTCCGCCGTCGAGCGGTTCGGCCGCCTCGACGTCCTGGTCAACAACGCCGGGGGTTCGCCGGCCGTCGACGCGGCCGATGCCTCGCCGCGCTTCGTCGCATCGATCGTGGCCCTCAACCTGCTCGCGCCCATCTACTGTGCCCAGGCGGCCAACCGGGTCATGCAGGGCCAGCCCGACGGCGGTTCGATCATCAACATCTCCTCGGTGAGCGGGTTGAGGCCGTCGCCGGGTACGGCCGCCTACGGAGCGGCGAAGGCGGGACTGATCAACCTCACCCAGTCCCTGGCCATCGAGTGGGCCCCCAAGGTGCGGGTCAATTGCCTGAGTGCGGGGATGGTGGCCACCGGGGCGGCCGACGACCACTACGGGGGGCCGGCGGGCATGGCCGAGGTGGCGACGACCGTGCCCCTCGGGAGGTTCGCCACGCCGGGGGACGTGGCCGGTCTCTGCCTGTTCCTGGCATCCCCCCTGGCCTCCTATGTCACGGGCGCCAATCTGGTGGCCCACGGGGGAGGGGAGCGCCCTCCCTTCCTGGCCGCCGTCGAGCGGGCCTCCCGGCCGGACGCCGGGTAGGGCGAAGCGGTCCGGCCGGCCGGGGCGCCGCCCGGCCGTCCGTCGGCGGTCGCCGGGCCGTCGTGCCGAGGTGGACGACGGCCCTGGCAGATGGGGGTGACCAGGGCCGCCCCCGGGCGCAGGAGGGCCCGAAACCGCTCAAGTGGGCCTGCGACCTGGTCGATGTTCCCTAGGTGACCCCAGCTCTGTCGGCTGTCCGTGATCCGGGCACTCGTGGTTCCAGCGGCGTATGCGGAGCCGGCACGTGCTGACGGACCTGCGGACCTCGTTCACCCTGGTGGGCACCCCCTTCCTCGAGTACCTCCCGGTGGTCGACCTCTCGAGCGGACGCCTGCTGGGCATGGAGGCCCTGGTGCGTTGGCAGCACCCGACCGAGGGCCGGATCCAACCGGACCAGCTCATCCCGCAGGCCGAGGTCAGCGGCGACATCGGTCCCCTCACCCGATGGATCCTCATGGAGGCGTGCGAGCAGGCCAACCAGTGGTCGCCCAGCATCCAGCTGGGGGTCAACTGCACCGTCCACCAGCTGCGACGCGGCGAGGTCTCCAAGGCCGTGACGGGAGCGCTGGAGCAGACCGGCTTCCGGGCCGGCCAGCTGACCCTCGAGGTGACGGAGGACGCCATCGTGGATCCGGACTCGTCGGCCGACCTCAAGACGCTCTCGCAGATGGGGGTCCAGCTGTCCGTGGACAACGTCGGCACCAACTGGTCCTCGTTCGAACCCCTCAAGCGCCACTCCATCAGCACGCTCAAGATCGACGGCTCGTTCATCAAGGGGCTCGAACAGTCCGAGGGGATCAACCGCCTGGTGGTGGAGACCGTCATCCACATGGCCCACTCGCTCGGGATGTCGGCCATCGTCGAGAGCGTCGAGACCGCCTCCCAGGTGGACATCGTCCGCTCGTTCACCGCCGATGCCGCCCAGGGCTACTTCTTCGCCCGGCCGATGTCGAGCGACGACGCCGCGTCGTTCGCCGCCGGACCCGATGTTCCCCAGTTCTCGCTGGCAACGGCCAACACCCTGCTCAGGACCCACGCCGGTCCGGCGGGCCTGGCGTCAGCCGCGGAGGGTGCGGAGGTCGAGGAGCCTGCGGCGGGTGCCGGAGGCACCACCGACGCAGAGGAGGCGTCGCACGACGCCGCCGGATCGGCCGGTGCGCCGCGGCCCGAGGACCCCGACCTTGCGGGCGAGGGTGCCGAAGGCCAGGTGGATCCATCCCCGGGCGACCCCGACGCGACCGCGGTCGACGCCGCCGACGCGGTCGACGGCTCCGAGCCGCCCGTCACCGCCCCGGAGCCCGTCGAAACGCCTGACGAACTGGCGTAATCCCCCAGTTCCGGGCGTCCTCCCGCCGGAGTGAGGGGGCTCCTGCCCAAAATGCTGTATACCTCTGCCCGTGAAACTCGCCGTCATCAGAGAGTCGCGCCCCGGGGAGGATCGGGTCGCCGTCGTTCCCGAAGTGGCTGCGAAGCTGGCCCGGACCGGTGTGGAGGTCGTGGTCGAATCGGGCGCGGGTGCCGCCGCCCGGTTCTCCGACGAGGACTTCCGGGGCGCCGGCGCAACCGTGGTCCCCGATGCTGCGTCGGCCCTGGCCGGGGCGGCCGTCGTCGCCCGGGTGCAGCCGCCCACTCTCGAGGAGGTGGCCGAGCTGCCCGAGGGCGTGTCGGTGATCAGCTTCCTCCAGCCGGTGGCCGCCGCCGAGGTCGTCGGCGCCCTGGCCGCCCGGCGGGCGACCGTCTACAGCCTCGACCTCCTTCCCCGGATCAGCCGGGCGCAGTCGATGGACGCACTCTCCTCCCAGGCCACGGTGGCCGGCTACCGCGCCGGCCTCTCGGCGGCCGAGCACCTGGCGAAGTTCTTCCCCATGTTCATGACGGCGGCGGGCACCGTGCCGCCGGCCAAGGTGCTCGTGATGGGGGCCGGTGTCGCCGGTCTCCAGGCCATCGCCACCGCCCGCCGTCTCGGCGCGGTGGTGCGGGCCTATGACGTCCGGGCCGCCGCCAAGGAGGAGGTGGAGAGCCTCGGGGCCAAGTTCGTCGAGCTGGACCTCGAGACCCAGGAGGGGGCCGGGGGGTATGCCAAGGAGCAGTCGGCCGAGTACCTGGCCAAGCAACAAGAGCTGCTGGCCGCCGAGGTCGCCGCCTCCGACGTGGTGATCACCACCGCCCAGATCCCCGGCCGCAAGGCACCGGTCCTGGTGACGGCGTCGATGGTGGAGGGGATGTCCGAGGGCGCGGTCATCATCGACATGGCCGCCGACTCGGGCGGCAACTGCGAGCTGTCGGTGGCCGGCGAGGACGTGCGGGTCGGTGGTGTGACCGTGGTCGGCCTGTCCAATCCGCCGTCCTCCATGCCCACCCACGCCAGCTTCCTCTACTCCCGGAACATCGCGAACTTCTTGGGGCTTCTCGTCAAGGACGGCCAGCTGGCACCGGACTTCGACGACGAGATCGTGGCCGGGACCTGTGTCGTGCGGGCGGGCGAGGTCGTGCACGCCCCGACCGCCGAGGCGCTCGGACTCGCCCCACCCCCGACGGCGCCCGCGGCAGCGACCCCGCCGACCGGTGAGGCCTCGGCCGACCCGGCGACGGCCGACCCGGACGGCGCGACCGAATCGAAGGAGACGGGCTCATGAGCACCGGAATTCTGGAGTACGTGACCGTCTTCGTGCTGGCCGCGTTCGTGGGCATCGAGGTCATCAACGCCGTCCCGAGCATCCTGCACACCCCGCTGATGTCGGGCAGCAACGCCATCCACGGCATCGTCTTGGTGGGCACCATCCTGATCATGGGTGAGGCCCACGGGGCCCTGCAGATCACCCTGGCGTTCCTGGCCGTGCTCCTCGCCACCTTGAACATCGTCGGTGGGTTCGTGGTCACCGACCGGATGCTCGAGATGTTCAAGTCCAAGCCGTCGGACCGCCCGGCCAAGGGTGCCGGCGATGACGCGACCGCGGGTGGTGCCAAGTGACCCTCGACACGGGGATCGATCTGGTCTACCTGCTGGCGGCCATCGGGTTCATCCTGGCGCTCAAGGGGTTGAGCTCACCCAAGCACGCCCGCAACGGGAACATCCTGGCCGCCACGGCGGCGGCGCTGGCCGTCGGATTCACCTTCGCCTATCCCCAGGTGCGGGCGCACACGCTCAACCTGGTCCTCACCCTGGTGGCCATGGCCATCGGAGCGGCCATCGCCGTGCCGGCGGCACGCAAGGTCAAGATGACGGCGATGCCGCAGATGGTGGCCATCTTCAACGGCGTCGGCGGTGGGGCCGCCGCCCTCATCTCGATCGTCGTCTTCCTCATCGAGGCCCCGGGCAAGCCGGCGGTCTACCGGATCGCCGAGGTCCTCTTCGGCGTGCTGGTCGGCTGCGTCTCGTTCTCCGGGAGCGCCATCGCCTTCGCCAAGCTCCAGGAGCTGATGACCGGACGTCCGGTCACCTACCCGGCACAACAGGTGATCAACGCCGTCGTCGCCGCGGCCATCATCGCCCTGGCCGTCGGCACCCTGGTAACCGGGAGCGTCCCCCTGCTGGTGGCCATGGCCCTCCTGTCGCTGGTCCTCGGCGTGATCTTCGTGCTGCCGATCGGCGGCGCCGACGTGCCGGTGCTCATCTCGCTGCTGAACTCGTTCACCGGTCTGGCCGTTGCCGCCTCGGGCTTCACCCTCAACAACAACCTGTTGATCATCGCCGGCACGCTGGTCGGTGCCTCGGGCATCCTGCTCACCCGGATGATGAGCAAGGCGATGGGCCGATCGCTGGCCAACGTGCTGTTCAGCGCCTTCGGCTCGGTGGTGACCGCCACCGGTGGTGCCGACGGCTCCGCCGAGACGAGGTCGGTCCGGACCGGCACCCCCGAGGACATCGGCGTGCTCCTGGCCTACGCCCGCAAGGTGGTGATCATCCCGGGCTACGGACTGGCCGTCGCCCAGGCCCAGCACACGGCGCGCGAGCTCGCCGACCTGCTCATGGAACGGGGGGTGGAGGTCTTCTACGCCATCCATCCGGTGGCCGGCCGCATGCCGGGCCACATGAACGTGCTGTTGGCGGAGGCCAACGTCCCCTACGACGAGCTGAAGGAGATGGACGAGGCCAACCCCGAGATGGCCACCGCCGACGTGGCCCTCGTGGTCGGGGCCAACGACACCGTCAACCCGGCGGCGAAGAACACCCCGGGCAGCCCGATCTACGGGATGCCCATCATCCACGCCGACGAGGCGCAGAACATCGTGTTCCTCAAGCGCTCGATGCGACCGGGGTTCGCCGGGATCGACAACGATCTGCTGTTCGACGACAAGACCACGCTGCTCTTCGGGGACGCCAAGGACACGCTCACCAAACTGGTCGCCGCCGTCAAGGACGCCTGAGGCCCCGGCCCCACCGGCGGGACGAGGGGGGGCTCAGGTGAGGTTGCTCAGCCGCCCGTGGACGGCGCCGGTCCCCGAGGTCAGCTTGGCGAAGACCATGATGCCCTGGCTCGTCGGCCGGGTGGAGAGCACGGTGACGTGGACCGGCTCCGCTCCGATCAGATGGATGGCGTCGCTCACCACCACCATGTCGCCGTCGGGCAGGTAGCCGACGGCCTGGCGGGGCTGGCGCCCCTCCTTGATCAGCTCGACGACGAGCACCTCACCGGGCGTGTGGTCCGGGGCCAGCCCGTTGGCCACCTCGCGGAGGTCGACGGCGATGAGCTCCCAGCGGGCGGCCTTCTCGACGACGGACGTCGAACAGGTGCCCACCCGGAGTCCCGTGCGGCGGGCCACGGTGAGCAATTTGGCATCGAGGTCGTCGACCTCGGGCACCTCGTCGGGACCCAGGTGCACCGGGACGTTCATCTCGCGGAGGGCCTCGAGCGCCTCGAGCCCGCGTCGGGCCCGGCGTGACGCCACCGGGTCGGGGGCCTCGGCCATCGACCGGAGGTGGTCCATCACGAACTGGGGAACGACCAGGCCCCCCGGTAGGAGCCCGCTGCGTCCGAGCACCAGGAGCAGGCGGTCCATCACCGCCGAGCTGTCGACCATCAGCGCGTCGACCTGTGACGAGTCCGTGCGGGGGGTGAGGATGCGGGAGAGCCCCGCCGCCTCGACGATCTGGCGTCCCTTGACCGAACCGATCCTCCAGCCCAGTGAGGCCAGTATCCACACCAGACCGGCGGTGACGAGCAGCGTGACCCCGGAACGGAAGATGACGAGGAGAGGGAGCCCGACCACCATGCCGAGCAGCATCCCCGACGTGGAGATCATGGAGGAGGCGAAGATCTCGCCCGGGGGGGTGTTGCGCAGGAGGAAGACGGCCTTCTGGAGGCCCTTGTCGAGTAGGCGGCCGGCCACGCCTCCGAGCACGTAGCTGATGGCGGCGCCGAAGAGCAGCCCGATGAGCGGGGCGTGGGGCGAGCCACCGGCACTGTGACCGATCTCGTAGCCGGCCACGGAGCCGGCGAGGACGAAGAGCAGGCGAAAACCTTCGACGAAGAGCATCGGCTCAACCGTCGATTCGGAGGTCGTGGTTCTGGTTCATCGGCAGTCCATTCGGGTGATCGCAACGTGACAATGGTCCGCCCTTTTCATTGTCGGAACCGTGCCGATGATCTTTAGGTAATTGCCTGGTGAAATTGTCGAAACCTGGTCTACATTGGATTGATCTGCCCGAACAATGTCCTTGTCAACGACACAAAAGCGCAGAAAGTGGTAATCTCACTACTCTAGGCGGTCAGTCGGTGCGCGTCACTGGACCATGACTGCGATGAGACCCGTGCCCATGCGATCCCACCCGAGATCACACCGTTCCGACCGCCAACGTCCCGAGACAGCTCTGCGCGGCGGCATCCTCGAGCCGCCGCCCCCCGTCGACGGCGACGGCGGCGGGGGAGCCGTGGCGATCGGCCGGCGGGGCGACGCCGGTGGGCTGTCCGGCGCCGGACCGGGGACCCCCGAGAAGCTCGACCTGATCGCCACGGGTGCGGGCCTGGTCATCGGTCACCCGGACAATCCCGAGCTTGCCGTTCCCTCCCTCGTGCCGTGGTCCCTCGTGCGCTGCTCGGTGACCGACGCCGGAGCCGGCGACGCCGGTGAGCCGACCGCGGCCGACCCCGTGGTCGACCTCGAGGTGACGGACGGGCAGTGGCTGGGGGGCGACCGCGCCTGGAGCCTCCGGGTGCCGGGCTCGACCGACCTGGCCCCGTTCCTCGACGCGGTGACGGCCAATCGGGCCGCCGTCCGACGCCACGGCTACCGTCCCTTCGGCATCCCGGTCGGTGCGGCGGCCGTGACGCTGGCCGCACTGCCGTCCTCGGCCACGCGCTGGATGAGGTCGCTGCGGCCGGGCGACGGTGATCCGCGCCACGGCCTGGGCCGACGTCGGATCGCGCCGGCACTGGTCGGACTGATGGCACTGGTGTTGCTGGCCGGCAGTACCAGTGTGCCCTTCGGCTCCTCGGCCGGCGGGGCCATCCGGGGGGCGGACGCCGGGGCGGGCCAGGACGCCGGCAACCGGTCCGAAGCCTCGCGGGTCCACCCCACGGCCGATCTCCCGGCGGCGACGTCGACGCCCGCTCCGGCCCCGCCGTCGCTGGCGGACTCGGCACCGCTCGCCCCGCATGAGGTCTTCGGCTACGCCCCGTACTGGACGCTGCCCCAGTCGTCGGGCTTCGACGTGCAGGACCTGACCACCCTGGCCTACTTCAGCGTCGACGCCAATGCGGACGGGACCCTCGATCAGAGCGGCCCCGGCTGGAACGGGTACGAGAGCCAGGACCTGGTCAGTCTGGTCGACCGGTCGCATGCCGCCGGCGACCGCGTCGTCCTCACGGTCACCTGTTTCGACCAGAGCACCCTCGACGCCATCACCTCGGATCCCAACGCCCCCGCCAAGCTGACGGCCGCGCTCATCGCCGCCCTCTCGGCCAAGAACCTCGACGGTGTCAACTTCGACTTCGAGGGGGAGGGGAGTGCCGACCAGGTGGGGCTTACCCATCTGGTCACCCAGGTGTCGAACGCCCTGCACGCGGCCAACCCCCACTGGCAGGTGACGATGGCCACGTACGCCAGCGCCGCCGGTGACTCGAGCGGCTTCTACAACATCGCCGCGCTGGCGCCGGCCCTCGACGGGTTCTTCGTCATGGCCTACGACATGAACGACCAGTCGTCACCGAGTGCCACCGCGCCACTGGTCGGAGGGGGCTTCAACGACACCGAGGCGCTGCAGCAGTTCACGGCGGTGGTGCCGCCCCAGAAGGTCATCCTCGGCGTGCCCTACTACGGGTATGACTGGCCGACCACGAACGGGACGATGGGGGCGCAGGCGATGGGGCCCGAGGAACCGCTGAGCGACGCGGTGATCGACGCGTCGGGCCACCCGACCTACTGGGACCCGTCGACCGACACCGCCTGGACCTCGTACCAGGTCGGCACCCAGTGGCACGAGACGTACTTCGACGACCCGACGTCCCTGGCGATGAAGGCGCAGCTGGCCAACACCTTCCACATCGCCGGGCTCGGGATATGGGCCCTGGGGATGGACGGGAACGATCCCGCCATGCTGGCCGCCCTGTTGGGCAACTCCCCGGCGACCAAGGACTACCAGGCCGGCCCGACGGCGACCAGCGCATCGGTGACCCCGACCACGGCCCCGACCGGTCCGGCCGGCTCGGGGTTCGTGACCCAGGGCGTGTGGAAGGGAGCCCAGGTGGGGCTCACCCCGGTGACCCCGCCGCCGTCGGACGGCAGCGCCGTCTACATCGGCACGTTGAGTGCCCTCACCACCAACGACCCGGCCCTCACCTGCCTCGACAGCGGCCCACCCCTCAAGGTGTGGACGTTCAGCACGGTGCCCGGCGTGGACGTGGCGCTCGCCTCCCAGCCCGAGGACTGTGCCACCGCCATGTGGACGTTCACCCCCCCGCCCACGAGCGGCTCCGGGGGCGACCCGCCGCCGGTGACGTCCCCCACGACGTCGACCACGTCGACGACCTCCACCTCGACCACCTCGACCACCTCGACCACGTCGACGACCACCACCACGACGACCGGACCCTGACCGGGGTGCGCCGGCCGGCGGCCGCCGGCGCCCGGCGCCGCGTGGTCGCAAGCACGAGCTCGGCAGGGGGTGAGGCCCCGGGCGGGGTTGGCACCGGCGCCGGCCGGGGAAGCTATCCTCGTCAGTCACTCCGGGGGTGTAGCTCAGTTGGTAGAGCGCTACGTTCGCAATGTAGAAGTCGGCGGTTCGAGTCCGCTCACCTCCACCGATCAGTGCCGGGAACTGCCGCCGCGTCCAGAGGCACCGCCTCGTCTCTGTGCCAGGACAGGAGCAGTGGCGTTCGGCGCCGGACGTGGGACCGGCCTCTTCGCCGGCTGACTGGCTGACTGCCGAGCGGCTCTCTCCGACGCGGAGATCGGAGGGCCGCCATCGACGGCGCGGCGGTCAGCCGAAGACCACCGTCCGGTTCCCGTTGACCAGGACGCGGTCCTCGAGATGCCAGCGAAGGCCCCGGGCCAACACGGAGCGCTCGATGTCCCGGCCGATCCGGAGCAGCTCCTCGACGTTGTCGGAGTGGTCGATGCGCGTGGTGTCCTGCTCGATGATCGGCCCGGCGTCGAGGTCGGCGGTGACGTAGTGGCAGGTGGCCCCGATCAGCTTCACCCCCCGCTCAAAGGCCTGGTGGTAGGGCCGGGCACCGGCGAACGACGGCAGGAAGCTGTGGTGGATGTTGATGATGCGGCGGGGATATCGGGCGCAGAGATCGGCCGGGAGGATCTGCATGAACCGGGCCAGCACCATCACGTCCGCACCCGCCGCCTCGAAGAGCGAGGCGACCTCGGCGAATGCCGCCTCCTTCCGGTCCGCATCGAAGGGGACGTGGCGGAAGTCGATCCCGTAGCGCTCCACCGACCGCCGCAGGTCGGGATGGTTCGAGATGACCAGCGGGATGTCGCAGCGTAGGTCCCCGCCGCTCCAGCGGTGGAGGAGGTCGGCCAGGCAGTGGTCCTCCCTGCTGACCAGGATGACCACCCGCTGCTTCACCTCGGTGTCGTGCAGGTGCCAGTCGAGATCGAACTCCTCGGCGACATCCGTGAACCGGACGGCGAACTCCTCGGTCCCGAAGGGCAGGCTGTCGGCCAGGACCACGATCCGCTGGAAGAAGCGGCCGGTGGTCAGGTCCCCGTGCTGGGCAGCCTCGACGACCCAGCCGCCGTGGGCGGCGATGAAACCGGTGACGGCGGCGACGATGCCGGTGGCGTCCGGGCACGTCACGGTCAGCACGTAGCGGCGGTCGCCTCTCGCCGATGGCTGTGCGGATCCCGTTCCCCCGCTGCTCACGGCCGGACCGCTCATGACGAACCCCTTTCGTCCCGGCGGCCCACGGCTCGCCCCAGGAACAGGATCTTCGCGCGCCGATGCGTCCCCGCGTCCCGACGCCCCTGTCCGCCCACGGAAGATCGGGTTTGTCGCCGACCGATCGATTCGGGGGATCGTCGAAGGTCCCGTGACCGAATGCCGACCGCCGGCTACGTTGCGTGGGGAGGCGGTCACTGAGCCGGTTCGCCTGTCGCCGAGGAGAAGGTGCCTCGCCGTAACGCTGTTACGTTCCCCGTCCAGAGTCGTCTGATGGCTCGAAGCACGAGGACACAGGCAGAGGGGCAACACATGCGCACCATCCACCGACGCCGACACGCGTTCGCCAGGGCGGCCGTGGCCCTGACCCTGCTGGCATCCCTGGCCGGCGTGGCCGGGATCACGCTGGCCAGCAGTGCCCGCGCCGCATCGGCGGCACCGTCGACCGGTGCCGCCATCGTGACCGCAGCCGCTTCGCAGGCGGGAGTCCCCTACTGCGAGGGCGGGGGCGGGATCAACGGACCGAGCCAACCCCCGAAGGGGTTGCCCACCTGTGCCGCGGGACCGGGCTTCGACTGCATGAGCCTGGCGCAGTACGCGGTGTTCCAGGCGACGGGGATCACGGTGCCGTCCGGCACGAACGTGTCGCTGCCGGGTGTGGGCACGCTGGTCGCCCCCGACGGCACGGCCGACCTGGAGCCCGGGGATGTGGTGTTCTTCGGGGGATCGTCGCTCGACGACTACGTCCACTCGGGCATCTACGCCGGTGACGATGAGGTCTGGGACGCGCTCGTCCCCGGCACCGACGTACAGGAGCACAACTTCGGGGCACTGGCCAACGACTACGGGAATATCTACTGGGGCGCTGTCCGGTATTCGGCCGGATCCACCACGACCACCACGACCACCACGACCACCACGTCCTATCCGACGTCGCCCCCGTCCTTCGGCGTCACCTCGGCATCGCTGCCCGCCGGCACGGTGTCCAGCCGTGCCCATCCGGTCACCTACACGCAGACCCTCGAGGCCTCGGGAGGCAGTCCTCCCTACAAGTGGTCGCTCGTCAAGGGATCGGGCACGCTTCCCGGCGGGCTCCGGCTGAAGTCGACGGGGGTCATCACCGGGAAGGCCAGCGAGGCGGGGGAGTTCACCTTCGAGGTCAGAGTGGTGGACAAGAAGACCAGGACCAAGCCGCCGACCCAACAGTCGGCGACGAGGTCGTTGTCGATCGAGATCAGCGCCGCGCCGTAGACGCCGGCGGTCCGGCCAGCCGCCCGGTCAGCCGGGCACCCGGTCGGCCAGGCGCGGCGCTGCGCCAGGCCCCGGTGCCGGGTGCGATCGGGTCGTCCGACGTCCGGCCCCCGACATTCACAGGTGCCCCACAGTGCGGATGACGGTGGCGCTGCCGTGGCCGCGGTCCAATGGGCCAACGAGGGAGCAGGGGATCAGCTTCCCCGTCGATCGGGCGTCAGCTCGATCGAAAGCGCCAGCCACCGGAGGGCCCACCATGACAGTTCGAAGCGATCGGAGATCGGGAGGCGTCGCATCGCCCGAGCGGGCGCGTGATCGGGCGATGTCCCGGGTGCGTCGCCTCACGGCGTTGATCGGGGTGTCGGCAACCGCCGGAGCGTTGGGCCTCGGCCTGCTGGTCGCCTCGGACACCACCGCCCACTCCTCCAGTGCCGCCGTCCGTCATGCCGGCTCGACCGACGACCAGGTCACCGCTTCGACCTCGACAGCGAAATCGTCGTCGACGGGTGGCTCGACCACGGCCACGACGACTCCGGTCACCACGACCACGACCGAGCCGACGACCACCACGACGACGCCGACCACGACCTCCACCAAGGCGACGACGACCTCGGGGCAGTCATGATCCCCATCCGGGCAGCCACGGGCCAGGTCGCCACGGTGGTCGCCTGCCCCCGGTGGCCGCTCGACGCGTCGGGACCCGCGCCACGGCAGTAGTGCCCCGGGACGGGAGGGGGTACGACGCTCGCCGAACGTGGCGCGTACGCACATCGGGGCCGGACTTCGGCTCCCCTCGTGGCATCCCCGACGATTGTCACCATCGACTTTTAGAATGGCCGACGTCTCGCCGTCCGGGACAAGGGAGGGCCATGACCGCTTCGCTCCTGTTCTTCGGCGCCCTGGGGGTCGTCGCCACCGCACTGGCCTTCGTCGCCAACCGGCGTCTCTTCACCGGTCCCGAGGCCGGGAGGGTGACCGTGCTCGAAGGGCTCTACTACCTCTTCGGACTGGTGTCGCTGGGCCTCGGGTGGTACTTCAACGTCCGCTACGTCCACACGTACGGCCATCAGGCGAGCTACGCCGACTACACCAGGGCACTGTTCTCCAACTGGGCGTCGGACTCGGCGGCCCAGGACTACATCATGGTCAACGTGGTGCTCTTCCCGCTCTGGTCCATCACCGATGGACGCAGGCGTGGGCTGCGCATCCCCTGGATCTTCTTCGTGATGAGCCTCTTCACCTCGCTGGCGTTCTCGGTGGCCCTCTACCTCGCCTTCGTCGAGCGTCAGATTCGCTACAGCCGCGCCGAGGCGTCGTCGAGCACCTCGTATCCGCAGTTGTAGCCGGGTATGAACGTGACGCCGGGGCCACCGTGGCAGCCGGCGCCACAGAGATAGAGGCCGTCGAACGGCACCGGGGCGTCGGGCCAGCCCCGGGGCCCCGGACGGAACGGACCCATGAACTCCGGCTGCAACAACCCGTGGGTGAAGTCGCCGCCGGTGCAACCGAACATCCGCTCATAGGCGTAGGCGGGGTAGTTGAACTGGCGCTCGACCAGGTCGGGGAAGTTCGGCGCCCTCGAGGTGATCGTGGCAACGATGCGCGCCGCCATCTCGTCGCGCAGCCGAGCCTGGGCGGCGTGGGTCGTTCCGATCGGAGCGTAGAAGGCGAAGCTGCTCGCCACGTGCTTTCCCTCGGGGGCGAGCTCCGGGTCGCGCAGCGTCGGGATCGACAGGTTGAACGACGGCGAGTCGGGGACGAGTCCGCGGACGGATTGCTCGAAGTCCCGTTGCATCTGTTCGGCGGTCCCGAAGAAGGTGACGTTGTGCCGGAGATCGCCCTCATTCAGGACGTCGTAGGGACCGACGTACTCGGGCAGGCCGTCGAGGGCGAAATGGATCTGGAAGTACGCCGCCCGGTGGTCGATGGCCTGCACCCGCCGGGCGAAGGCGTCCGGCAGCGCATCGAGGTCGAGCAGGTGGGTGAAGGTCGCCGTGGGGTCGAGATTCGACACCACGAACGGTGCGGTGACCACCTCTCCGTCGCCGAGGGTCACCCCGGTGACCCGGTCTCCGCCGGTGGCGATGCCCGACACCTTCGTGTGGCGACGGAGCTCGCCACCGTGCTGCTCGAACAGACCGAGGAGGTGGTCGGACATGGTGCCGATACCGCCGCGCACCTTGGACATCGTCACGTCTCCGGGTGACGCCAGGGCGAAGGCGAGACAGAGGGCGCTTCCCGGCGAATAGGGGCCCCGGAACGTGGAGTTGACCGCCAGGAACGCCAGCATGCTGCGGATCTGGGCGTGCTTCCGGCGGTCGGGGAGGTACCGGTCCACGACGTCCATCACGCTCCCGAACATGGCGGTCCGAATCGCCTGGCGCTCCTTCTCGTCGGAGGCGCAGTCCCACATCTCGTCGAGCGACTTCGGCGGCTTCCGCACGTCCAGTCTCCCGATGGCGCGCGCCGGCGCCTCGGCCCACGCCGCCACCTCCGCCATGCCGAGGACGGCATCGAGCCCGAGTGCGTCGCTGAGATGGGCGAGGAGCCGGTCGGGATCGCTGTACAGGAAGAGGGGAGGTTCCCCCGATGCGCCGATGCTGGCCGACTGCACCTCGGGCTCGTAGATGGGGCACGAGGCGAAGCCGAGATCATCGAAGATCTCGGTCGGGATGGGGAACTGGATCGATCCGGCCAGTTCGAAGCGGTAGCCCCGGGTCAGCTCCGTGGTCGTCGCCATCCCCCCGATGAAGTGGTTCTTCTCCAGGCAGAGGACCCGCATCCCGCCCCGGGCCATGACCGTTGCCGCCGTGAGGCCGTTGTGGCCAGCCCCGACGACGATGGCGTCGTAGTCCGACATCGGCGCCACGATAGTCAAGGCCCTGTCCGTCGTGCCTGCATTGGAATTTCTTCCCCGGACAGCCCGACGGGACGGTGGGGCGAGCCCCCGCTCGGAGCCCACGCCGGTCGACCCGGGCGCTGAGATCTGTTCGTCAGCTCACCAACGCTTCGGTGGATCGCTCCAACTGAGCTCGGCGAGGTAGCGGTTGTAGGCCGCCGCCTCCTCGTCGACCTCGACCGTCGTCTTGACCACGCGGGCGTCGACGACCTCGTCGTCGGCGGGAGTGGGCTGCTCGGCGTCGGGGTCGGCGAGCTCCGGTTGGCGCCAGTGGGGTGTGGCGAGCGAGGTGGTGGACGAGAGCGCCGGCACCGTGGGCGGCCCGAGGCTGGCCTCCGTGACCGCCTTGGAGAGGGACTTGTCGAGGGCCCAGCCCGGTATCTGTTGGAGCGGCCTTCCCGAGGCCTCGGTCGCCGATCGTTCCTTGGCCGCCCACAGGCGGTCGAACGCCGTGCGCTGGTCGTGGATCAGCTGCCACCACATGTAGATCGCGTAGATGCCGAACAGCGGCCACTCGACGGTGTACGCCCAGCTCAGCGTGTTGCCGCCCCGCGCCGCGTCGTACTGCCACCTGGCCAGGAAAAAGCAGGCGGGAACCACGATCAACGCCAGGGCGTGGATCCGGATACAGCGCCACGTGAAGTACTTTCGCATCGCCACCTCAGCGTACCTACGAATCCTGGTGCCAGCGTTCGCGGGCAGCGTGCCGCGGGCGCACCAGCGGCACGGAGCGGTCGTGGGCGCGGCCGGTCAGGAGGACGTCACGGTGACCGTGTAGCCCCGGACACCCACCGGACCGTCGCCCCGGCTGACCCCGATCGTGACACCGGAGGATCCTGCCGACGTCGGGACCCCGGTGATCGTGCCACTGCTCCGATCGAGCACGAGCCCGGCGGGGAGGTCGCCGGAGATCGCCGTCCAACGTCCCCGGCTCCCGACCGAGGAGGCGGACAGCGAGGCCTCGTACGATCTCCCGACGACGCCGGGGGGGAGGGTGGCCGGCCCGATGACCGGCGTGTTCGGGACCGCTCCGACCTGGATCGCACGGCGTGGCGGGATGGTCCCCGGCCCGGTGGACAGGCAGCCCTCCGAGAGGGCGGGGTTGGCCGGCGCCTTCAGTCTGGGCGGCGTGGCGAAGGCCGGGGGCGCATCCAGGTCCACCATGTCGAACAGGTCGTTGGCGTTGGCGTCCCGCCGCGTGAGCGCGGGCAGGTTCCACTTGCGCTCGAGGGTCTTGAGCACGGACGTGTGGTCGTAGACGGTGTGGGAGACGAAGTCGCGCTTGGCGAACGGTGAGACCACCCCCGCCGGGACCCGGAACCCGTACTGGTCGAACCGGGCGGGAGCATCGTTGGGCGAGAGGGCCGGGGGTACGTCGTCGGGCGGGATGGCCGCCGGGGGCGGGACGTGGTCGTACCACCCGCCCCACTCGTCGTAGGTCCAGATGAGCATGGACTTGTGCCACTGCGGACCGGCCATCACCGCGTCGACGATGCCGGCGATGAACTGGTCGCCGAACTGGATGTCCTGAGGGTTCTCCTCGGACGAGACGTTGTAGTCCGGTTCCAGGAACGAGAACTGGGACAGTGTCCCCTGTGCCGCGTCCGTGTAGAAGTGGTCGATGGTGTTGATGTGGGAGGTGATCGCCGGCTCGGTGAGCAGCGGCACCCAGACCCCGATCGACGGGACGTTCGAGTAGTAGTCCTTCCAGGTGATGCCGTAACGGTTGAGGAGGTCGAAGATGGTGCCGTTGGGCGGCAGATCCAGGTTCAGGTCGTCGTTGACCTGGCCCAGTGACGTTCCGGCCATCAGGTACCGGCGGTTCGGGTCGGTCTGGCCGAGGACCGAGGCGAACCACCGGTCGGCGATCGGGAACGTGCGGGCCATGCTCCAGGTGAAGGGGAGATCGCTGCCGAGGAAGTAGCCCACCGCCTCGCCCGTTGACCCCTCGACGAAGCCGCGGTTCCCGTCGACCAGCGAGTGGTGGGCCAGATTCCAGTTCTGGCCCACCCCGTTCGTCTGGCACTCGCTCGGCATGTGGAAGGCGTGGACGAGGTTGCCGTGACCGTCGGGAAGGGCGATCGTGGGCCGACCGTTCGCTCCCTTGGGGAAGCAGTCGCCACGGCCGAGCATGCCGAGGACGTTGTCGAACGAATGGTTCTCCATCATCACGACGATGAAGTTCTCGATCTCGGGGACCTGGTCCGTGCCGGGTGGTGCCGCGGGGTTGGGCAGCGAGCCCGGTCGCAGGATGCCCCCACGACCGCCGGACGACCCGACGGCACCGCTCCCCGGATTGCGGCGGTCGGCGGCCCCGGCGGAACCTCCCCCCGCCGCCGCCAGCCCGGCTCCGAGCACCCCGGCCGCCGCCGTGCCCAGCAGTCGTCGCCGGCTGATGCGGTCGTCGGTCATCGGTCCCGCCCCACGGCCAGGGAGGTCCCGTCGGCCGGCACCTGGTCCTCACGGCGCATCACGGTGTACCTCCTGGTGTCGGGAGCTGGTGTCGGGAGCTGAGCCGTCGTGAGGCGACCCGACGGGCGCCTCGCCGCGAGGCGTGCCGGTACTCCAGGTCGGGCCCTCGGGGTACCCCTCCCGGCGGCCCTTCGGTCATCGCCCTTCCCCCCTGATGTACCCACCGACCAGCTCTCGGTGTACCGGCCATGCTATTCGATATCCTGGCCGTTTCCCGTCGTCGCCGCCCGCATGCCGGTCGGCGACGAGTGCTCCCCGCACCCAGTGACACAGCGCCCGAACCGGCAGAGGAGACAGCCCGTGACCACATCGGACCTGACCATCGACACGTCTGACGGGCCCATGCCGGCCTACCGCGCCGTTCCCGAGGGGACGCCGAAGGGTGCCATCGTCGTGATCCAGGAGGCCTTCGGAGTGACGGGCCACATCGAGGACGTCACCCGCCGCCTGGCGACCGCCGGTTGGTTGGCCATCGCCCCGGCGCTCTTCCACCGGCAGGGCTCACCGGTGCTTGGCTACACGGACTTCGACAAGGTGATGCCGATCATGGCCGAGCTCAACGCGGCGGGGATCACCGAGGACCTGAATGCATCGTTCGATCATCTCGAGGGCGAGGGGTTCCCCGCCGCCCGCTCGGGCGTCGTCGGCTTCTGCATGGGCGGCAGCGTGGCCCTGGTGGCCGGGACCCTGCGACCGCTCGGAGCTGCGGTCAGCTACTACGGGGGTGGGCTGGCCGAGGGTCGTTTCGGTTTCCCGCCCCTGGTCGAGCTGGCCCCGACCCTGTCGTCACCGTGGCTGGGACAGTACGGCGATCTCGACAAGGGGATCCCGGTCGAGCAGGTCGAGGCGCTGCGGGCCGCCGCCGCCACGGCACCGGTGGAGACGAGGGTCTACCGCTATGCCGACGCCGAGCACGGGTTCAACTGCGACGACCGGCCCGACGTGTTCAATCCTGCGGCGGCCGAGCAGGCGTGGGCGAGGACGCTCGACTGGTTCGACGCGCACGTGGGTGCCGCCCGATGACGGACCCCCGGCCATGAGCTCGGCCGGGGCGGGTCCGTACGGGGACGACCTCTACACCGAGCCCGAGGGTGACCCCGACACGTTGGCCAACCTCGGTCCGCTCCAGGCCCTCGCCGGCATCTGGCGGGGCGTGTCGGGGGCCGACGAGCACCCGGTCGAGCCGGCGGAGGGCGGCATCGAGCGGAACAGCTTCGTCGAGCACTACGAGTTGCAGCCCATCGACCGCCAGACCAACGGGCCCCAGCTCCTCTACGGGCTCCGCTACCACACCCACATCGTGAAGCCCGGCGAGGCGGAGACGTTCCACGACCAGGTGGGCTACTGGCTCTGGGAGCCGGCCACCGGGGCCGTGGTCCTGACCCTCGGCATCCCCCGCGGGCAGGTCCTGCTGGCCGGGGGCACCGCCGAGCCCGACGCCACCGAGTTCGAGGTGCGTGCCGCTGTGGGGTCCGAGGTCTACGGGATCCTGGCCAATCCCTTCCTCGATCGGGCCTTCCGGACGCTGAGCTACCGGATGGCGGTGCGCGTCCATCCGGACGACACCTGGTCCTACGAGGAGGAGGGGATCCTCGACATCCCCGACCGCCAGGAGCCCTTCGCCCACGTCGACCGCAACACGCTCGTCCGGGTCGGGCCGCCCACGCCCAACCCGCTGGCCCGGCCGGCCGGCCGCGACACCGGTCTGGGCATCGGCAGCCTCCGGGCGGCGACCGACGCCGGCCTGTGAGCGTGGTACGACCCTGCGGGGGCCGAATCATCCTCGACGGGTGATGAGCGCGGCATCGACGCAGCGGAAGATGTGTTCCACGGCCCCGGCCGCCACCCGGATCGTCCGCTGGTGTCCGATCACGTGGCCGACCTACCATCATGCCGACCGGTTCGATGCGTCGTTCATCCGTCTCGCTGCGGGTGGTGTGACCTGAGGGCCGAGTCGCCGACCCTCCCCAACCGCAGACCACCGAGAACCGAGGCCAACGAACCATGCCCCTGCACAAGCACGTGTCCATCCGCGACGAGCTGCTCGACTCGGTCTACGCCGGCAAGGACCTGCTGACCGCGCTGCCCTCGCACCGGTGCCCCGACGACGCCATGCGGGCCGAGGATGCGTTCCAGGCCATCTCGGACGAGCTGCTGCTGGACGGGAACGCCCGGCAGAACCTGGCCACCTTCTGCCAGACCTGGGAGGAGGAGCAGGTCCACGGCCTGATGGACCTCTGCATCAACAAGAACCTGATCGACAAGGACGAGTACCCCCAGACGGCCGAGCTCGAGCGCCGGTGTGTCCAGATCCTGGCCCACCTGTGGAACGCCCCCGACGGGGGGGAGTCGGTCGGGTGCTCGGCCATCGGATCGTCCGAGGCCTGCATGCTGGGCGGCATGGCCGCCAAGTGGCGGTGGCGGGCCAAGCGCCAGGCCGAGCACAAGCCCACCGACAAGCCCAACATGGTGTGCGGCCCGGTCCAGGTGGTGTGGCACAAGTTCGCCAAGTACTGGGACGTCGAGATGCGGGAGATCCCCATGTCGCCCGGCAAGTACTGCATGGACGTGGAGCAGATGCTGGCCCAGGTGGACGAGAACACCATCATGGTCGTCCCCACCTTCGGGGTGACCTACACGGGCTCCTACGAGCCGGTGCTCGAGCTCTCCCAGGCCCTGGACAAGCTGGCCGAGGACACCGGCCTCGATATCGACATCCACGTCGACGGAGCGAGCGGCGCCTTCCTGGCCCCCTTCTGTGCACCTGACGTGATCTGGGACTTCCGGATTCCCCGGGTCAAGTCCATCAGCACGTCGGGCCACAAGTTCGGCCTGGCGCCCCTGGGGGTGGGCTGGATCCTGTGGCGGGACGCGGCCGACCTGCCGGACGACCTGATCTTCCACGTGAGCTACCTGGGCGGCGACATGCCCGTCTTCCAGATCAACTTCTCCCGGCCGGCCGGCCAGATCGTGGCCCAGTACTACAACTTCATCCGCCTGGGCCGGAACGGCTACCGGGACATCCACAACGCCTGCTACCAGACGGCCAAATTCCTGGCCGACGAGATCGTGAAGCTCGGCCCCTTCGAGATCCTCTGCGACGGGAACCCCCTGACCGGCATCCCCTCGGTGGCGTGGCGCATCCGCGAGGGCGAGGACCCTGGCTACACCCTCTACGACATCGCCGACCGCCTGCGGGTGCGCGGCTGGCAGGTGCCGGCCTATCCGCTGACCGGGGAGGTGGCCGACATCTCGGTCCAACGCATCCTGGTCCGACAGGGGGTCAGCCGCGACATGGCCTTCCTGCTGCTCGAGGACATCAAGCAGGCCTTGGCCCACTTCGACACCCACCCGGTCTCCGTCCCCATGACCAAGGAGGAGTCGGGCGGCTTCAGCCACCTCTAGCGACAAGGGCGGACACCAGGCGATGCCGGGGTCGAACATCGAGGAGCTGAGCGGTTACGGGTGGCCCGAGGTGGGCCGCACCGCGCTGCGGGCCGGAGCCACGGCGACGGTCCTCGTGGTGCTGTACTTCGTCATCCCCATCGAGCACCGCCCCCACCAGGCGGTCGCCCTGCGGCTCGGTGTGGCCCTGGCGCTGTTCGTGGCCATCCTGATCAACGAGATCCGGCTGATCTCCACCCACGACCGTCCCATGCTGCGGGCGGCCGTGGCCATGGCCACCGTCATCCCGCTGTTCCTGGTGATGTTCGCCTGGATCTACCTGACCATGTCCCGCTCCGATCCGGCGGCGTTCGGAGGTCCGCTCGACCGGGCCTCGGCCCTCTACTTCACCGTCACCGTGTTCTCGACCGTGGGGTTCGGCGACATCACGCCGAAGACGGACCTGGCCCGGCTGGTCACCACCGTCCAGATGCTGGCCGATCTCGCCGTCGTGGCGGTGGTCATCCGGCTCATCCTGGGCGCGGCCAGCAGGGGGACGGCGGAGCGCCGGCGCGAGGCGGGCGAGTGACGCGGGCGGCCGGTGCCCCCGCCTATCCGGGGGGCGGCGGAACGGCCACCACCTCGGTTCCGGGGCGGAGGTGGAGGGCGTAGGCGGCATGGAGGACGGCGATGGCGGCGAAGATGGGGAGCGCCTCGGCCAGGTGCAACCATGACAGGTACCAGGTGGCGACGCCGAAGACGACGACGAGCCCCGCCGTCGAGAGCCGGGCCACCGCCAGGGGCCCGACCGGTCGTCGTCTGGTGCTCCATCCGATGGCGGCCAGCGCGGCGTAGAACGTGGCCAGCGGCAGGGTCAGACGCAGGATCTCGGCGTGCGGGACCTGGTGCCCGGATCCCACCTCGACGAGCTTGGTCACACTGATGGCCATGCCGGCGATGCAGATCTGGGCGACGAGGTGGGAGCCGGCCCACCAGCCGAAGCGGTGCTGGTTCAGTCCCGCCACCGGTATGTCCTCGAAGTAGCTGGTGAACAGGGCGAAGACCAGCACGAACTCGAACACGAGCGCGGTCACGTCGACCCTGGAGATGGTGGCGTGGCTGAGGGAGACGGCGACCTCGACGAACGACTCTCCGAAGACGATGAGGGTGAAGGCACCCATCCGCTCGACCATGTGCTGCTCGTCCTCGGCCGAGAAGTCCTCCATCCGGTGGAGGATCAGCACCGAGGGGACGACCAGGAGAACGATGCTCACGCTGGCCACGGTCAGACGGGCCGCCTCGGGGAGCGCAGCCGACACGAAGAAGCAGGCCGATGCGGCGAGGTTGAGTGCGGCCAGCCGCCTGGCGTACCCGCTCCCCGGCCTGCCGCGCCGCTCGGCCCGCAGGTACATGAGGGCGATGGTGAGGAGGAGTGCCCCGTACTCGAGTACCAGGTAGGTCGAGTCGCCGGTGACGGAGACCCGAGCCTCCATGGCGATCAGCACGACGAAGAGCATCTGGGTCAACAGGAGGAGCCGGTGGACCAGGTCGGACATGTGGAACCGGTTGGCGCACACCGTCGTGGAGAACCACACCCACCACGATGCGGCGAACACCAGGACGATCCACGTGGCCCCCGACGATGAATGGACGTGGATGACACCGGCGCTGAAGATCAGGATCGCCGCCACGAAGACGAGGTCGTAGAAGAGCTCGATCCACACCGACATGTGGTCGGGCTCGGGTCGGGCCTCGCCCCCGGTCCCCTCGATGGGCTCCCCGCCGGTCCCTCCGGTGGGCTCCCCGCCGGCTCCCACTACGCGTCCGGGGACCGGGCGAAGTCCCACACCGCGTCGGCAAGTCGCCGCCCTGGTGCCGGTGCGCCGTCCGGACCGTCCGTGCCGTCCGGGCCCGAACGGCACGGTGGCCGGCCGCGGCCGGACGCACCGCCTGGTTCCGGCTCTGAGGTTGTCGGCATCGTCATTCCGGCACCAGTCTCCTGAGGGGGGTCGGATGACCTCGGGCCCGGGACGCGTCCGGCGATCTGGCGACCGATCCGACCACTGCCAACGTGGTCGGCAACACGATAATCGCAACCGTCCGGTGGGCCGGCCCCGCCATCCGTGCCGCCGCCGCCGGCGCCGGGGGTGGTCGTGGCGGTCACTCAGAGCACGTCACTCAGGGCACGTCACTCAGATCCCGTCACATCAGATCACGTCACGAGCAGGTACGTGCTCTTTCCGATCAGCCAGAACCCCAGTACCAGCGAGACGACGATGATCACCTGGTCGGTGTGGGTGTCGATCCATGTCCGCAGTCCGGTGAGGAACGCCTTGGCGCGCTGGGGCCGGAACCCGGCATAGATCTCCATGATCAGATACGTGCCGGTGGCGACGATGCAGAAGAGGAAGAGCGCCACATAGCTCTCCCAGGAGGAGAGCTTCGCCTCGACGATGACGGCCACCCCGGCGGCGACCAGCCCCCACGGTTGGGTGAGTGGGCCCAGGGCGATGGCGAACCACGGCGACATGTTGTCCAGTCCCGTCTGCCACTTCGGGGTCTTCTTCGGCTTCTTCGGCTGGCCCATGCGGCGGCGTTGACGGATGGCGATGCCGACGAGGACCACCCCGATCAGGATCTTCACCGCCAGAGCCGCCAACGACGGTGCCGTGTTGGGCTTGGGCGGCTTGTTCCCGGTGACGAGGACGGTGACGGCGATCACTACGGCCAGCGAGAGGAGCCAGCCGAAGATGAAGGCGGCACCCTTCCGGGTGCCGCCTTCGGCCATGAGGATCAGGATGAAGGCGGTGAGCGGGATCGGCTCGAGGGTGATGGCCAGACCGATGAGCAGCAGATCGATGATCATGGCCGGTCGCGGCCTTCCGGCCCGGGGTCAGTCATTGCTCTGGCGGAATTTCCGCACGAACACGACGACCAGGACGATGGCCATCGCGGCGAAGACGATTGCTCCGAGGTAGTACATGTCTCTCCTGTCGATTCGATGGAACTGGTCGCCGGCCGCGTGGTGGCTATCCGAGGAGCTCTTGCCCGACCCCGGAACTGCCGGCTCGATCGGGCCGAGCACCGCCGGTCCCGCCCGGGGTGATCGATCTGGCCGGCCGAGAGCCCACCAACCGTTAGGCCAGGAGCTTCGCCTTCTGGGCCTCGAACTCGGCGTCCGTGATGACGCCCTTCTGCTTGAGGTCGGCCAGCTTCGCCAGTTCCTCGGCCGAGCTCGTGCCCGCCGTCTCCTTGACGTAGTCGTCGAACGCCTGCTGCTGCTGCTGGGCCTGCGCGGCGGCCCTCTCGTGCATCTTCCCGCCGCGGGCGATCAGGTAGACGAAGATGCCGAGGAAGGGCAGGACGATGACGAAGATGACCCAGAGGGCCTTGGCGAACCCGCCGAGGTCGCGGCTCCGGAAGATGTCGGAGAACACGACGATGAGCAGCCAGAACCAGATGATGAACACGAAGAGGCCCAACATCGTTCCGAACAGGTCGGCCAGCGGGTAGGTGTAGGCGATCACGGAGCATCTCCTTCTCGGGTGTGACTGGATCTCGGCACCCGGCCGCCGGCGAGGTCCGCCTCCCGGCGGGCATTCGCATCCGTCGGCTGTGGGTGCCTGCCCCATGATCGAACCACAGATTCCGGCCCGGGGTCGTCACCCTGCGGGGATGACTTCGGGATGACCGCCATGACGGGTCGGCACGGGCCCGTCGGACGATCACCCTCATCGGATGATGATCTCGTCCACCGGCCGTCGCACAATGGCCGGAGCACCGATCGGACTGCGATGCGGAGCGCGCCGGTGCCGAGGAGAGGCTTGCTTTGGGTCCAGAGAATTTCGAGATCGTGGTGAAGGGGAGGCTCAGCCCGACGCTGGTGGCGGCGATCGACGGCTTCGAGGTGAGCCACTGCGACCACGGGTTGACCCACCTGATCGGGTGGGTGCCCGATCAGGCCCGCCTCCACGGCACCCTCGAACTGCTCAGGGACCTCAACATCGAGCTGGCGTCGGTGAACCCGGTGGGGGGAGTCGGGGTCTTCCCGACGGAGCCCGGCGGGGCGGGAGGGCCCGACGACGGATGACCGGTCACGGCCGGGAGACGGCGATCGTCCGCGTTCTATCATCGGCGGATGACCGATGATCCGACGGCCGCCGCCTGGCCGTGGCCCGACGACCTCGATGCGGTGGTGGCGGCGCCCCGGTTCCACGCCGTCCTGTACGAGGACGAACGGGTCCGCGTGCTCGATGGGAGGGTTCCTCCGGGCGCGGTCGTGCCCGTGCACACCCATCGGTGGGGTGGTGTTCTCTACATCCTCGGCACCAGCGACTTCGTCCGCCGGGACCGGGAGGGGAACGTGTTGATGGACACCCGGGTCTCCGGCACTGCGCCGGTGGTCGGAGCCGCATCGTGGGGTGCGCCGCTCACCCCGCACACCTTCGAGAACGTGGGCGGCAGTGAATTCCACACCCTCACGGTCGAGCTGAAGGAGACCGACCCGGATCTGGCCGTCTGACCTCACGGCCCGGATGGCGGAGCGTCGGTGGCCGGGCCGGGCGCGCCGCTCAGCTGGTCTCCTCCTGCGCCTCGATGAGCTGGGAGACGGCGTCGATCAGGGCCAGGTGGGTGAAGGCCTGGGGGAAGTTCCCGAGGTGCTCCCCGGTGGTGGCGTCGATCTCCTCGGCGTAGAGGTTCAGCGGGCCGGCGAAGGACAGCAGCTTCTTGCACAGGTCGCGGGCCTGTTCGGTCTCGCCGATCATGGCCAGTGCCGACACCAGCCACCACGAGCAGATGGTGAAGGTGCCCTCCTTGCCCTCGAAGCCGGTGTCGGTGCTGTCCACCTTGTAGCGCAGCACCAGCCCGTCCTCGGTGAGCTCGTCGGCGATGGCCAGCACGGTCGCCTTGACCCGTTCGTCGTCGGGAGGCAGGAAGCCCATGATGGGGATGAGGAGAAGGGAGGCGTCCAGCTCGTCGTTCTCGTAGGCCTGGCGGAACCTGCCCTTGTCGTCGACACCCTTGGCCAGGATCTCCTTCTTCAGCTCGTCCGCCCCCTGGCGCCAGCGCTCGGCCCGGGCGGAGTCGCCGCGCCGGAGGGCCAGATCGGCGCCCCGGTCCGCCGCCACCCAGCACAGGACGGCCGAGGCGGTGAAGTGCTGGGGCTCGCCGCGGATCTCCCAGATGCCCTGGTCCGGGTTCCCGCTGGCGGACAGTGCCTCCTCGACCAGGCCGGCGAGGCCCTCCCACACCGGGTGGACGATCTGGGCCGCCCCCCGCTTCAGATGCTGGTCGACGCCGTCGAGCAGCATCCCCCAGACATCGTTCTGGTGCTGGTCCCAGGCGCCGTTGCCCACCCGGACCGGACGGGCCCCGTCGTAGCCCGACAGGTGGTCGAGGGTCCGCTCGGTGAGGTCGCGCTCGCCGCCGATGCCGTACATGATCTGGAGCTCGTAGGGCTGGTCGAGCTTGCCCTGGGCCACGGATTCGAGCACGAAGGCGAAGTACTCGAGGGCCTCCCAGTCGAAGCCCAGGCGGTAGAGGGCGCGGAGCATGAACCCGGTGTCCCGGATCCACGTGTAGCGGTAGTCCCAGTTGCGAGCCCCGCCCGGGGTCTCGGGCAGGGACGTCGTGGAGGCGGCCATGATCGCCCCGGTCGGGGCGTAGCTCAACCCCTTGAGGGTGAGGGCGCTGCGTTCGATGAACGGCCGCCACGGGTGGTCGGGGAACGTGCCGGTGGCCAGCCAGTCGCGCCAGTAGTTGACCGTCGAGGCGACGTCGTCGTCGGCCTCCTCCGGGGAGGTCGGCGGCGAACCTCCCCACGACAGGGCGACGAAGCTCTCCTCCCCCTCGGCGAGGCTGGTGCGCCCGTAGCAACGGGCGCCGACGATGCCCATGCGGAGACTGCTCTCCACCGACAGGGTCAGCCCGCCGTCCCCGGCCCGGACGCTGAGGGAGTCGTAGCCGTCGCCGTTGTAGGCCCACTGGCCGATATCGACGCCGTAGTCGAACAGGGGCACGCAGTTGGCCTCGATCTCGACCTTGCCGGCGATGCACCGGGCGGTGCGGAGCAGGACTCCGGCGGCGGCCGAATCGGACGGGGCACGTCGGTAGTCGGGGCGCCGTGTCCCTCCCTCCACCTTCCGGATCACGAAGAGGTCCTGGACGACCAGCCAGCCGGTGGGGGTGTGCCAGGTGGTCTCCACCACCATGGTCCCGGGCACGTAGCGGCGGTGGTGGGGGACCCTGGTGTTGGAGGGCCCGAACCGGAAGGACCCGGCCGAGCGATCGAGCAGGGCCCCGAACACGCTCGGCGAGTCGGGCCGGGGCAGGCACAGCCATTCGACCGACCCGTCCGGTGCGATCAGGCAGCTGTCCTCGCAGTCGGAGAGGAACGCGTAGTCGGCGATCGGAGGGAAGTCGCTCATGGTCGATGTGCTCCTTGCTCGGGTGGGCGGTGATCGGGCGGGTCTGTTGCCGGTGGCTGCCGGCCCGATCGGTGCAACGGGCGCCAGCCTCGCGCGATCGGGGCGGTCGGGGTGGATCGTGTGACGCCAAGGTGACAAAGCGCCGGCGGGCCGATCCGACGCAGCGGCCCGGCGTCCAATCTGCCATCATCGAGACGATCGGGCGTCATCCTCGACGGATGATTCGGTGCGGTCGCGTACACCGCCGGCTGGAACAAGGCCCACTCCCGGTCAGGCCGGATGGGCGGATCGGCGGAGACGCGGGTAATCACCCGATGCGGATGAGGACAGCGTCACCACCTGTCACCTACCGTTGTCGGTGACGGGATGTGAGCGACGAACACGGCGAAAGGGCTGGATATGACCCTCCATGGCAAGGTGGCCATCGTCACCGGTGGGAACACCGGCATCGGCAAGGCGGTGGTGCTGGCATTGGCGGCCGAGGGCGCATCGGTCGTCATCGACTACGTGGCCGACCCGGATGCCACCGAGGCGCTCGAGCGCCAGGTACGCGCCCTCGGTGACCAGGTGACGGCGGTCGAGGCCGACGTGAGCAAGGTCTCGGACCTCGAGACCCTCATCGGCACGGCGGTGAAGACCTTCGGCCGGCTCGACATCATGGTGAACAACGCCGGCATCGAGACCCGGACGTCGATACTCGACACCACCGAGGCCCAGTACGAGCGGGTGCTCGACATCAATCTGAAGAGCGCCTTCTTCGGGACGCAACTGGCGGCGAAGCAGATGATCGCCCAGGGCAACGGTGGACGGATCATCAACATGACCTCGGTGCACGAGGACTGGCCCATGCCGGGCAACACGGCGTACTGCCTCTCCAAGGGGGGGATGCGCATGCTCACCCGCACGGCCGGGGTCGAACTGGCTCCTCACGACGTCCTGGTGGTCGGCGTCGGACCGGGCGCGGTCGAGACCCCGATCAACACCGCCACCATGAGCGACCCGGCCGCCCTGAAGAAGCTCGATGCCGCCATCCCCATCGGGCGCATGGCGAAGCCGGAGGAGATCGGGAGCGTGGTCGCCTTCCTGGCCGGACCGGGGGCCAGCTACCTGGCCGCCACCACCATCTTCGCCGACGGCGGCATCATGCAGAGCAGCCCGGGCCTCTGAGGAGCGGAGGCCCCGTGGGACAGCCGCCACGCAGCACCAATGGGTCGTGCCCGGACGGGGCTCGACGATGACCGGACCGGTGCAGCCCGCCGCCGCCGGGGGGCCAGCCCCTGCCCCGGGGAAGGGGACCGACGGCCGCCCTCGGGTGGTGATCGTCGGGGGCGGGTTCGGGGGACTGCCCGCCGCCCGCTTCCTCGGTGGGAAGCCGGTCGACGTGACCCTGGTGGACCGGCGCAACCACCACCTGTTCCAGCCGCTGCTCTACCAGACGGCGACGGGGATGCTCTCCCCGGGCCAGATCGCCCCTGCGATCCGGCATGTCGTCCGCCGCGCCAAGAACGTCAGCGTGCAGCTCGCCGAGGTCGACGGCTTCGACCTCGGGCGCCGGGTGGTGCACGCCACCGCCGCCGGCCACCTGGCCGTCGAGTATCCCTACGACAGCCTCATCGTGGCCGCCGGTGCCACCCAGTCGTACTTCGGGCACGAGGAGTTCGCCTTCTTCGCCCCGGGGATGAAGACCCTGGACGACGCCTTCGAACTGCGGAGGCGGATCTTCGGGGCCTTCGAGATGGCGGAGCTGGCGTCCGACCCGACCGAGCGGGAGCTCTGGCTGACGGTCGTCATCGTCGGTGCGGGCCCGACCGGCGTCGAACTGGCCGGGCAGGTCCGCGAGCTCGCCAGCCGGAGCCTGAAGGGTGAGTTCCGCACGTTCAAGCCCGCCTCGGTCCGGGTGATCCTGGTCGACGGGGGCAAGGAGCCGCTGGCCACGTTCGGCGACCAGCTGTCGGGCAAGGCGGCCAAGGAGCTCGAGCGCATGGGCGTCGAATTGCGCATGGGCGTCCGCGTCGTCGGGGTCGATGCCGGCGGTGTCGACGTGGAGTTGGCCGACGGCCGCTCGAGGATCGACGCCCGGACCACCATCTGGGGGGCCGGGGTCCAGGCCTCGCCGCTGGCCGGTCTGCTGGCCGCGGCCGCCGGCGCCCCGGTGGACCGCGCCGGTCGGATCGAGGTGCTCCCCGACCTCACCCTCCCCGGGCACCCCGAGGTGTTCGCCATCGGCGACATGGTCACCCTCGACGACCTGCCCGGCGTGGCCGAGGTCGCCATGCAGGGCGGCCTCCACGCCGCCAACACCATCCTGCGTCGCATGAAGGACGAACCGGTGAAGCCGTTCCACTACCGCGACCTCGGAAGCGTCGCCTCCATCGGTCGGTTCAAGGCCGTGGCCAGCGTCAAGGGCATCCACCTGAGCGGGTTCCCCGGCTGGGTGGTGTGGATGTTCGTCCACCTGGCCTTCCTGAACGGCTTCGCCAACCGATTCTCGACCCTGCTGAAGTGGCTGCGTTCGATGATCGGTCGCGGGCGGGCGGAGCGGGACTTCAGCACCGCCCACACCGGCGGCGACCTGAGCCTCCCCGATCAGGTCAGACAGTCGGTGCAGCCCAACCCGTTCCCGGTGGTGGAGGCGACGGCCCGGACGGGAGGTCCCGACGACGACGAGGTCGGAGGGGACGGGACGGGTGGGCCGCCGAGCTCCGGACGGAGCCAGTGAGCGGACCGGGGGACGGAGGTCCCGGGAGCCGGTCGGACGTGTCCGGTGCCGCGCCCGGCACCACCCACGCCGGGGGAGCCGGACGACGCCCCGAGATCGTCACCGTGTATTCGATCGGCCTGTTCCAGGGGTTGAGCCTGGTCGCCTTCCCGGCTGCCGCCAGCGTCCTGCAGTCGTCGGACGGCTACGACCTCTCCAAGAGCCGCTACGGGCTCCTGTTCCTTCCGCAGGTGATCATGGCGATCGCCGGATCGCTGGCCATGCCGGCACTGGCCCGCCACTTCCGCCTCAAGCCGGTGCTGATCGCCGGGCTCATTGCCGACACCGCCGCCATGAGCCTGCTGGTGGGCAGCGATCCGCTCCGGACCGAGGCGATCGCCTACCCGATGCTCCTCGTGGCCACCGCCTCGCTGGGCCTGGGGTTCGGGCTCACCTTGAGCTCGATCAGCACCTATGCCGGCGCGTTCATGCCCGACCACCGGGACGTCGCCCTCACCGGGCTGAACGTCCTGCTCGGCCTGGGCACCGCTCTCTCACCGCTGCTGATCGCCATCTTCCTCGACGTCGGAGCGTGGTGGTACCTGCCCCTGATCGCCGCAGCGGGACTTCTGGTGCTCGTGGTGGCGACCCTGCTGCAGCCGATGGAGGTGCCCGAAACCACGGCGAAACAGTCTTCGGGAGGCATACCCGTGCTGTTCTGGCTCTTTGCCGCCGCGCTGGTGCTGTACGGCATCGGGGAGACCATGTTCGGCAATTGGGGGACGACCCTGTTGGTGGGCAAAGGGGTGAAGGCGACCTCGGCCAACAACGCGCTGGCCGCCTTCTGGGCATCGGTGACCATCGGCAGGCTGCTCATCGCCGTGAGCGCCAAGTGGGTCCGCTCCACCGCCATCTACGTCGTCCTGCCGTGGGCCATGGCCGCCGCCCTCCTGCTCGTGCCGAGCGCCCACACCGCCACCGCCGGCATTCTCGTGTTCGCCTTCGGCGGGTTCGCCTGCTCCGGCTTCTTCCCGATGACCGTCGGCTACGGGGAGGCCACGTTCCCCACCTTCGTGGAGCTGGCGGCCGGGTGGCTCATCGCTGCCTACCAGCTCGGCTACGGGCTGGCGGCGTTCGGGGGTGGGGTACTCCAGGGCTCGGTGTCCCTCGGGTCGATCTTCCGTGTGGCCGCCATCCTCGCCGCCGTCATGGGGCTGCTGGCCGTGGCCATCGCCCGGCGCCAACAGCCGAGCGGCCCGAGGCTCGCCCCTGCCCTCCGCCCGACATGAGACCCATCTGCCGACGAAAGGAATTCTGATGCCGGAGCACTTCGACGTCATCATCATCGGGACCGGGGCCGGCGGAGGCACGCTGGCCCACACGCTGCGTTCGTCGGGGCAGAAGATCCTCCTGCTCGAGCGGGGCGACTTCCTGCCCCGGGAGATGCAGAACTGGTCGCCGGACGAGGTGTTCGTCGACGGGAGGTACATCTCCGAGGACACGTGGTACGACAGCGACGACAAGGCGTTCCAGCCCCAGGTCCACTACTTCGTCGGTGGGGCCACGAAGCTGTACGGTGCCGCCCTCTACCGGCTCCGGCCGGAGGACTTCGGGGAGGTCCGCCACGTCGACGGTCTCTCGCCGGCGTGGCCGGTCGGTTATGACGAGTTCGAGCCGTTCTACACGAAGGCGGAGAGGCTCTACGCCGTCCACGGGAACCATGGCGAGGATCCGACCGAGGGCCCGTTCTCCGAGCCGTATCCCGAGCCGGCGGTCAGTCACGAACCGCGCCTCCAGGAGATCTTCGGTGCCCTCCAGGCCAAGGGGTACCACCCGTTCTCCGCTCCGTGCGGCATCCTGCTCGACGAGTCCGATCGCAACCGCAGCACCTGCATCCGCTGCGCGTGGTGTGACGGCTATCCCTGCCTGGTCCACGCCAAGGCCGACGCCGAGGTCATGGCGGTGCGACCCAGCCTCCAGTCGCCGGACGTCACCCTGTTGACCCGGGCCACGGTCACCCGGCTCGACACCGACCCCACCGGCCGGACCGTCACCGGGGTGGTCGTCGACCGTGACGGGGAGCGCGAGGTGTACGAGGCGGACATCGTGGTGATCGCCGCCGGTGCCGCCAACAGCGCCAAGCTCCTGTTGAACTCGGCCAACGACGCCCACCCGAACGGTCTGGCCAACGGCTCGGACCAGGTCGGTCGCAACTACATGTTCCACAACTGCAAGGCGGTGGTGTCACTGAGCAAGGAGCCCAACGACACCGTCTTCCAGAAGACGCTCGGGATCAACGACTTCTACTTCGCCGGACCGGACCGCCCCTGGCCCCTCGGCAACATCCAGATGGTCGGGAAGTCCAACGCCGGTGCGATGAAGGGGGAGGAGCCCCAACTGACCCTTCTGGCTCCCCGGTGGACACTCACCGACGTTGCCGACCACGCGGTGGACTGGTGGCTCACCACCGAGGACCTCCCCAGGCCGGACAACCGGGTGACCGTCGACGGCGACGGGAACATCCACCTGGCCTACGAAGCCACCAACAACGAGGAGGCGGACGGCCTCTACAGGGAGCTCCGGACCATCCTCAACCACGTGGGCATGGCCGACCACCACGTCCTAGCCAAGAACTTCTACATGAGCATGAACGTCCCGGTGGCCGGTTGCGCCCATCAGGCGGGGACCTGTCGCTTCGGTGACGACCCCGCCACCTCGGTCCTCGACGCCGACTGCAAGGCTCACGAGCTCGACAACCTCTATGTCGTCGACACCAGCTTCTTCCCGAGCATCGGCGCGGTCAATCCGGCACTCACCGCCATGGCGAACGCCATCCGTGTCGGCGAGCACCTGAGCGGCCGGTTGCGGTCGTGATAAACCGGAGCGCGCGGGGGTCTCGGGCGTGAGCGGAGGCCGGGTGCACCCAGACGAGTGCGGTGGTCGGTGACCAGGGGGCGACGATCGGCGGCCGTGGCCGTCGAGGATGGAGCCGCGGAACCGGTCAGCGGGGCGCGTCGGGGTGCGGCGGGCCACGGCCTGGCCAGGACGGTGGACCCCCGGCTGCTGCAGTACGCCCGGGGGACCCGCCGCTATCTGTTCCTCACCGTCTGTCTGGGCGGCGCCACCGCACTCCTCGTCCTGGCCCAGGCCTGGCTGATCGCCAACGCCGTTTCTGACGCCGTCGTGCGCCACCAGGACCTCTCCGCCGTCCGTCTGCTCATGGCTCTGCTGTTGGTGGTGATCCTCGGACGAGCCGCCGTCGGATGGGTCGGAGAGCGGATGGCCGACCGGGCCTCGGCCTCGGCGAAGTCGGACCTGCGCACCGCGCTGGTGGAGCACGTGTCATACCTCGGTCCCGCCGGCCTCGACCGCGAGCGCTCCGGGAGCCTGGTGGTCCTGGCCACCAGTGGGATCGATGCCCTCGACAGCTACTTCGCCCGCTACCTCCCCCAGCTGTTCCTGGCGGTCATCGTCCCGGTCACGGTGATCGTGGTCGTACTCGGCGCCGACTGGATCTCCGCGGTGATCATCGCCGTCACCGTGCCGTTGATCCCGTTGTTCATGGCCCTCGTCGGGGCCTCGACGAAGGCCCGGATGGCGCGGCAGGCGCGGTTGCTCCAGCATCTCGCCGGCCACTTCCTCGACGTTGTCGCCGGGCTCCCGACGCTCAAGGTCTTCGGACGGGCCAAGGCCCAGGTCGCCGCGGTCCGTGACGTCACCGACCGCTACCGCTCGGCGACCATGGCCACGCTGAAGGTGGCGTTCCTGTCGTCGCTCATCCTCGAGTTGCTCGCCACCGTCTCGGTGGCCCTGGTGGCCGTGGCGGTGGGCCTGCGCCTCCTCGGGGGCCATCTCAGCCTGGCCACCGCCCTCTTCGTACTGATCCTCGCCCCCGAGGCCTACCTGCCGCTCCGGGTCCTCGGCACCAACTACCACGCCAGTGCCGAGGGCATGAAGGCGGCCGAGGACGTCTTCACCGTTCTCGATCGGCCCCTGCCCGCCCGGGGCGCCCGCCGCGACGTCCCCGACCCGTCCCGCTCCGTCCTCCGGATCGCCGAGCTCGAGGTCTGCTACGCCGGCCGGATGCTTCCCGCCCTCTCGGACGTGTCCCTGACGGTCGAGCCCGGGGAGGTGGTGGCGCTGGCCGGCCCGAGTGGATCGGGAAAGTCGACGCTGCTCAACGTGCTCCTCGGCCTGGCGCCCACCTGGTCCGGCTCGGTGGAGGTGGGCGGGGTGAGCCTCGCCGACCTGGATCCCGACGCGTGGCGGACGCGGGTGGCCTGGGTCCCCCAACGACCACACCTGTTCGCCCGGTCGATCGCCGACAACGTCCGGCTCGGCCGACCCGGGGCCCCCGACGGGGCCGTGCGTGCCGCCATCGCCGATGCCGGGCTCGACGAGGTGGTGGCACGGATGCCGCAGGGTCTGGACACTCTGTTGGGAACCGACGGGGCGGGACTCTCGACCGGCGAGCGCCAGCGGGTGGCCCTGGCCCGGGCATTCCTGCGTGACGCCCCCCTGCTCCTCCTGGACGAACCGACCGCCAACCTCGACGGCCGCACCGAGGAGGGCGTCCTGGAGGCGGTGCGCCGACTGTCGGCCGGCCGCACGGTGGTCGTGGCCGCCCACCGGCCGTCGCTGTTGGCACTGGTGGACCGGGTCGTCCACCTCTCCCCGGCGGTGGTGGCCCCGTGACGGTCGAGCGGGAGCCGTCGGTGGCGCGGACCGGTGCTGCCCCGTTGGGTCGCACCTTCGGCCTGGTCCGGCCGGCGTCCGGTCGTCTGGCGCTCGCCGTGCTCCTCGGTGCCGGGGCGATCGCCGCCGACATCGGGCTCATCGGCACCGCGGCGTGGCTGATCTCGAAGGCCTCGGAGCATCCCAACGAGGCGAGCCTGGCCGTCGCCATCGTGGGGGTCCAGTTCTTCGGCCTGTCCCGCGGCTTCTTCCGGTACGAGGAGCGTCTGGTCGGGCACGACACCGCCCTACGACTGCTCGCCGACCTCCGGGTCACGGTGTACACGCGACTGGAGAAGTTGGCACCCGGCGGCCTGCCGCAATTCAGGCGGGGGGACCTGCTGGCCCGGATGGTCCAGGACGTCGACGCCCTCCAGGACCTGGCCATCCGGGTGGTGCCGCCCTTCGCCATCGCCGCACTGGTGGGAGCGCTGACCGTCACCCTCCTGTGGTGGATGCTCCCGGCCGCCGGGGCCGTCCTGGCGGTGGCCCTGGTGCTGGCGTCCACGGTCGTGCCCTGGCTCACCGGGTTCCTCGCCCGTCGGCGGGAGGCGAGACTCGCCCACGTGCGCGGCGAGCTGGCCGCCGCGGTCCTCGACCTCACCGAGGGCGCGCCCGAGCTGGTGGCCTTCGGGGCCAGTGGGGATCAGCTCGGGACCATCCGGGCGAAGGATGCCGAGCTCACCGCCATCGCCTCGACGTCGGCCGGGACGGCGGGTGCCGGCCTCGCCATGACCACCCTGCTGGCCGGCCTGGCCTGCTGGGGGTGTCTGATGGTCGGCATCCCGGCGGTGGTCTCGGGGCAACTGGGCGGCACCGAGTTGGCCGTCGTCACCCTGATCCCACTGGCCGCCTTCGAACTGGTGGTGGGGCTGCCCGTCGCCACCCAGGCCCTGGAGCAGGTCCGCCGGGCGGCGGCCCGGGTGTTCGAGGTGATCGACGCGCCCGAGCCCGTCCCCGAGCCCGAGGTCCCCGTGGGGCTGCCCACGGGCCCCTACCACCTGGTGGCCCGGTCGGTGTGGGCCGGCTACCGGGGTGCGTCGGCGCCCGCGCTGCGGGGAGTCGACCTGGACCTGTCGCCCGGTCGGCGTGTCGCCATCGTCGGACCGAGCGGGGCGGGCAAGTCGACGCTGGCCAGCGTGCTCACCGGCCTCCTGCCGCTCGAGGCGGGCAGCGTGGCCCTCAACGACGTCCCCCTCGGGCGGCTCGCCGGCGACGACGTCAGGACCGTCGTCGGCCTCGTGGGCCAGGACGCCTACCTCTTCGACACCACCATCGCCGAGAACCTCAGGATCGGCCGCCGGGACGCGGGTGACGGCCAACTCCGTCACGTCCTCGACCGGGTGGGACTGTCCGGGTGGCTCGACGGCCTGCCCGCCGGACTGGCCACCGAGGTCGGAACCCACGGGACCCGGCTCTCGGGTGGCCAGCGGCAGCGGATCGCCGTGGCCCGGGCCATGCTGGCGGACTTCCCGCTCCTGGTGGTGGACGAGCCGGCCGAGCACCTCGACCCGCTGGGCGCCGATGCGCTGACCGCGGACCTCCTCGATGTCACCACCGGCCGGTCCCTGCTCCTCATCAGCCATCGCCTGAGTGGTCTGGAGTCCGTCGACGAGATCCTGGTGATGGACGCCGGCCGGGTGATCGAGCGCGGCACCCACGACGAGCTGCTGGAGGCCGGCGGCCGGTACTCGTCCCTCTGGTGGGAGGAGATGCGGACCGAGCGCTACGACGCCTCGACGATGACCGGCAGCGTGCCACACCACCGACCGCAGATACCGACGGCCGCCAGACCCCGCGACGGCCTGAACGACGGGAGCCCCACCCCATGAGCACCGATCTGGCCCGCTGGCAGTTCGCCACCACCAGCATCTACCACTTCCTCTTCGTGCCGGTGACCATCGGCCTGGCCTTCCTCGTGGCCCTCTTGCAGACCAGCTGGTACCGGAACGACAACCCGACCTTCAAACGACTGACCAAGTTCTTCGGGACGCTGCTGCTCATCAACGTGGCCGTCGGGGTGGTGACCGGCCTGGTCCAGGAGTTCGAGTTCGGCATGAACTGGTCCAACTACTCCCGCTTCGTCGGCAACATCTTCGGCGGGCCCCTGGCCATGGAGGGCCTGGTGGCCTTCTTCCTCGAGTCCACCTTCCTCGGGGTGTGGATCTTCGGGTGGGACCGGCTGTCGAAGAAGCTCCACCTGGCCTGCATCTGGCTGGTGGCGGCGGCCACCATGCTGTCGGCGCTGTTCATCATGGCGGCCAACTCGTGGATGCAGCACCCGGTGGGCTACGTGATGAACGCCCAGCACCAGCCCCAGCTCACCGACGTCTGGGCCCTGTTCACCAACCCGGTGTTCCTGTGGGCCTACCCGCACGTGCTCCTGGCCTCGCTGGTCACCGGGGCCCTGGTCATGCTGGCCGTCTCGGCCTGGCACCTGAGGCGCCAGAGCGCGGTGGCGGCCTTCCGCCGCACGGCGGTCATCGCCCTCGCCGTCCTCACCCCGGCCGTGTTCGTCAACATGTTCATCGGCAGCGAGCTCGGGGTGGTCGAGGGCAAGTACCAGCCCATGAAGATCGCCGCCGCCGAGGCCCTGTGGACCACCTGCGATTCCCACTGCCCCTTCTCCCTCGTCCAGATCGGCGGGGGGAACAACGACGAGACCCCCACCCAGATCTGGGAGATCCCCGACCTGTTGTCCATCCTGGCCACCAACCACCTGGACGGTGAGGTCCAGGGGCTCAACAACCTCCAGGCCCAGTACGTGAAGGAGTACGGCCCGGGCAACTACATCCCCAACGTGTTCATCCAGTACTGGGGGATGCGGGTCATGGCCTACCTGGCCGCCCTCATCGCCCTGTTCGCCCTGTGGGGTCTCTGGCTGATCCGGCGCAAGACCCTCGACAGGGCCAAGTGGTTCCTCCTCATCGCCCCGTGGTTCGTGATCACCCCGTTCCTCATGAACACGGCCGGGTGGCTCCTGACCGAGAGCGGCCGCCAACCCTGGATCGTCCAGGGCCTGATGAAGACCTCCCAGGCCGCCTCCCCGTCGGTGACCTCCACCGACATCTGGATCAGCCTCTCCGTCTTCGTGTTGCTGTACGTGGCCCTGGGGGTGGCCGACGCCTATCTGATGATCCACTACGGCCGCAAGACCCTGGAGGCGGCGGACGACGACGGGGGCGGGGACGGGGACGGTGACCGGGGCGGCGGCCGGCCCGGCGAGGGTGCCCCGTCGGACGAGACCGAGGACGCCCGGGTCGCGGCGCTCATCTACTAGGAGGCGACGATGGTCCATCTGAACAACATCTGGTACCTGATCGTGGCCGTCTTCTGGGTCGGGTTCTTCGTCCTCGAGGGCTTCGACTTCGGCGTGGGCATGCTGCACTCCTTCGTGGGCCACGACGACGTCGAGCGGCGCATCGCCGTCAACTCGATCGGGCCGATCTGGGACGGCAACGAGGTGTGGCTGATCGTGGGGGGTGCCGCCATCTTCGCCGCCTTCCCCTCCTGGTATGCCACCATGTTCTCCACCTTCTACCTGGCCCTGGTGGTGGTGCTCGTGGCCCTGATCGTGCGGGGGGCGTCCTTCGAGTTCCACCGCAAGGTCGACGACCCCCGGTGGCGGTCGACCTGGCGGTGGTCCCTCACGCTCGGGAGCCTGCTCATCCCCCTCCTCCTCGGCACCGCCCTCGGCGACCTCCTCTACGGGCTGCCCATCGACTCGTCCCACAACTACACGGGATCGTTCTGGGGGCTCCTCCTGCCCTTCGGGCTCTACACCGGGGTCACCCTCACCGTCCTCTGCCTGTTCCTCGGGGCGGCCTACCTCACGCTCAAGACCGACGGCGAGCTGCACGACCGGGTCTCCCGGCTCTCGGGGCGGCTCGGCTGGCTGGCCGCCGTGATCACCTTCGGCTGGCTGACCTGGAGCCACGTGGGCCTGAGCGTCGGCTTCGTCCCCAGCCCGATCGACGCCCTGGCCCTGGTGGCGGTGGTGGCCGCCGCCTGGCTGGCCGAGGCCGGCTCGCAGGGGTGGGCGTTCACCGCCGCCGCCGTGGCCATCGGCAGCGTGGTGGGCTCGATCTTCTTCGACCTGTTCCCCCGGGTGATGGTGTCGAGCACCAACTCGGCCTACAACCTGACCGTGGCCAACTCGGCCAGCCCCTCCTACACCCTGAAGGTGATGACGGTGGTGGCGGTGGTCTTCTTCCCGCTGGTCCTGGCCTACCAGGGGTGGAGCCTCTACGTGTTCCGCAAGCGCATCACGTCCGGCCCGGTGCCGGCCGGGACGGCCGGTCCGAACGGTCCGACGGGCGGCCCGGAGTCGACTGCGGTAGGCGACCCGCACACCGCCTGATCTACAGTCGGCCAATCACCCCAATGGGATGACGAACCGCGTCGTTCCCCTACGTACCCTTGAAGGACACCGAGGCGAGGATGGACGTCACATGAGCACAGGACCAGTCGAATACATCATCGTGGGATTTCCGGGGAACCAGTTCACCGGTGAGATCGCTCCGGAGCTGATCGCGTTGGTCGAGTCCGGCACCGTGCGGATCCTCGATCTGATCTTCATCGGCAAGGACGCCGACGGCGCCGTCGTCAGCTTCGAGATCGACGAGCTCGACGAACTGGCGGGATTCAGCGCCCTCGATGCCGACGTCGGCGGCCTCATCAGCCCCGAGGACATCGAATTCGCCGCCGGCCAGCTCGAGCCGAATTCATCGGCCGCCCTCCTGATCTGGGAGGATGTGTGGGCCACCCCGTTCGCTGAGGCCGTACGTCGTTCCGGTGGCGTCCTGCTCGAAGGTGCCCGCATCCCCCACGAACTGATCGAACCCGTACTCGACTCGCTGCCTCCGGCAGTGTGAACCGTTTCGAAACTGGAGGCATGACATGTTGAGAAGACGACCGATCGCCCGGATGGCCGTTCGCACGACGGCGGTGGTGGGAACCGCCGCCGTGGTGGGCTCTCACGTGGCGAACAAGCAGGCCGCCGCGGCGCAGGAGCAGGCCCAGGCGGCCGAGCCGGCTCCGCAGTACGCACCGGCACCCGCCCCTGCCGCCGCCACACCGGACCCCATCGAGCAGCTCACCCAGCTGGCGGCGCTGAAGGACTCGGGAGCACTGACCGAAGAGGAGTTCGAGGCCCAGAAGGCCAAGATCCTCGGCTGACCGCAGAGCCGGTGGCGGTCCGCCGGGCGCCAACTCAGAGGAGCCGTCGCCTCCGGTGTGGTCCGTCGGAGCCCTTGTTGAGCTCGTCCAGCGTGGAGGCGTCGGTGCTCAGCCGTTCGGCCAACTGGCGGCCCCGGTCGCCGACCGTCGATTCGATGGCCTGGGCCAGTGAGGCCCACGGGTCCCGGTCGGGGTCGATGGAGGTGGTCAGTTCGTCCACCAGAGGATTGGCCGCGCCGTCGGTGACGGGCTCGACCGACACCCGGTAGGCGGACGAATCGGGTCCCTCCGTGTAGACCCGTAGTGCGGCCGCGTGGAGAGCCTCGTCGATCAGGATGATCGAGGCCCCCTTGATCGCCTGGGGCTGGGGGGTGTCCACCACCCAGCCTCCGGTGTTGGCCACCGCCACGGGTGAGGCGAACGCCTCCGCCGAGCGGTGGCCCACGAACGGCTTGTGGGTATGCCCGAAGATGAGGGTGACATCGTCGGGATGGCCGATCTCGGCGGCCACCTGGGTGGCCACCGGACCGTTCAGGTAGGCGACGAGTCCCTGTTCGGCATGGTCGCTGAGGACCGTCCCGGGGCGATGGCGCTCGCGTAGCGCCCCTCCGACACCGGCCCGCAGGAGCCCGGAGACGGCATGGGCCTCGGCCTCGGCCTCGGCCCGCGACCGGCCGGCGGAGCGGATCGTCCGCTCGATGGCACCCACCTCCGCGTGCATCGCCTCGGGGCTCTGGAGCGACTCGTAGAGGGAACGGGTGACGTTCATGGTGTCGCCGCTGGCACCCATCGACGACCAGAAGAAGTCGATCCAGCCCCCGTTGTCCGCCTCGAGCTCCCACGCCTCGGACGTCTCCGAGCTCGGCGAGCTGAACACCTGGTCGAGGATCGACATGGCCCGGTAGAGCGGCTCCAGGAAGTGGCCGTGGGTGAGGACGACGGCCCGGGCGCCCGAGTCGGCGACCAGGCCCAGGTTCGGATAGCTCTGCTCCACGGTCACCGACAGGCTCAGTCCCCCCCGTGCCGCCAGCGTCTCGATGAACCGGTCGTGCACCGCCACCCGGTCGTTCTGCGGAAGAAGACGGGTGGCGTGCCGATCTCGGGGATCGGGGAACGACGAGGTGTCCTGACCCAGCACCTGGAGGTAGCGGTCGTCACTGGCGCGGGACCACAGATGGTGGTCGTGGTTCCCCGGCACGAAGCGGACCGCCGTGCCGACGGCCCCATCGGGAGCACCGGGGCTGAGGGCGGTGACGAATTGCGAGAAGGTGGCGGCGGCATCCTCGGGCGAGGTGAGGGCGAGCTCGAAGAGGTCGCCCAGCACCACCAACTCGGGCGGCTCGGTCCCCGGCGCCCGGAGGGAGCGGAGGCATTCGGACAGGGCGGTGAGGACGGGCGCCGGCGTCGACCGGTCGACGTGTTGGCCGTCGGCGGTGACGTTGGTCAGCACACTGTTGAGGGCGCCGAGGTGGAGATCGGAGATGCACATCCAGCGGAGAGAGGTCATGACCGTCCTTTCAGACCCTTGAACGTATCGCCTGGACGGGTCCGGGCGCCCCGATCGCCGCCGGCCCGTCGAGCGGCCGGGGAACGGACCGGACCCGGCCAAGTCCCAGCCGCGGCTCAGGGATCCCCCAGTGGACTCACAGCGATGGGCCCGAGGATGTCGACATGTCGATCACCGTGATCCCGCCGCCCGTCGTTTCGTCGGATCCACCGGCCTCCCCGACGTACACCCCGCCTCCGGTCGCCGACCCCGCGGGAGACGACGGCGCACCCCCGTCACCTCGCTGGGTGCTGCCCGCACTGATCGCCCTGCTGTCGGTGACCGCCGCCGCCTACCTGTGGAACCTCAGTGCCTCGGGCTACGCCAACAGCTTCTATGCCGCGGCCGTCCAGGCGGGAACGAAGAGCTGGAAGGCGTTCTTCTTCGGCTCCATCGACTCGTCGAACTTCATCACCGTCGACAAGTCGCCGGGTTCCCTGTGGGTCATGGAGCTCTCCGGGCGCCTGTTCGGGTTCAGCAGCTGGAGCATGCTGGTCCCCCAGGTACTCGAGGGCGTGGCCGCGGTCGGGCTGGTCTACGCCGCCGTCAAGCGGTGGTTCGGACCGGCCGCCGGGCTGCTGGCCGGTGCGGTCCTGGCCTGCACCCCGGTGGCGGCGCTCATGTTCCGGTTCAACAATCCGGATGCGCTGATGGTGCTGATGCTGGTGGCCGCGGCCTACACCGTCATCCGCGCCCTCGAGAAGGCCGGTACCAAGTGGATCATCGCCACGGGTGTCCTGGTGGGCCTGGCGTTCCTGGCCAAGATGCTCCAGTCCTTCACCGTCCTCCCGGCCTTCGCCGGTGTCTACCTGCTCGCCGCCCCGACCAACCTGTGGCGCCGGATCTGGCAACTGGCGCTCGGGGGAGTGGCCATCGTCGTCTCCGCCGGATGGTGGGTGGCCGTCGTCGCCCTGTGGCCGGCAGCGTCCCGCCCGCTCATCGACGGCTCGCCGGACAACAGCATCCTCAACCTCATCTTCGGCTACAACGGGCTCAGCCGGCTGAGCGGTGGGACCGGAGGAAGCGGGACCGGCTTCAGCGGAGCCACGGGTGTGTTCCGTCTCGTCAACGACCTCATGGGTGGACAGGCGGCGTGGCTGCTGCCGGCCTCCTTGCTGGCGCTGGTGGCCGGGGTGGCGTGCCGGGGCCGGGCCCCCCGCACCGACCGGAAGCGCGCCGCCCTCCTGCTGTGGGGAGGGTGGCTCGTCGTCACCGGCGCGGTGTTCAGCTTCTCCAGTGGCGTCATCCACACGTACTACACCGTCGCCCTGGCTCCGGCCATCGCCGCCCTGGTCGGCATGGGCGGAGCCCTGCTGTGGGAGAACCGGCACCGGGTCGTGGCCCGCGCCATCGGGGCGGTCGCCATCGTCGCCACCGCGGTGGTGGCGTTCGTCCTCCTCGATCGCACCCCTTCCTACATTCCCTGGCTGCGCGTGCTGGTCCTGGCCGCCGGGATCCTGGCCGCCACGGTGCTCCTGGTGGCCCCCCTCGTTCCCCGACTGACCCGTCAGCTCACGGTCGGCGCCATCGCCCTCGGACTGGTGGCGTGCCTGAGCGGCCCCGTGGCCTACACGGCCACCACCCTGGCCACCCCCCACACCGGGAGCATCCCCTCGGCCGGTCCGACTATCAGTGGTGCCGGTATCGGCGGACCGGGGATCGGTGGGGCCGGGGGAGCGCCGGGCGCCACGGGGTTCGCCGCCGGCGGCCAACCCGGCAGGTCCGGCACCGCCGGTCCGCGTGCCACGGTCGGCGCAGGCGCCGGTGGTCCCACGGGCGCCGGCGGGCCCGGGGGTGGCAGCCTCCCCACCGACGGCGGGACCCGTCCCTCGGGCCCGTCGGGTGGCACGCCACCGAGCGGCCTCACGTCGAACGCGGCGGGTGGCGGCCGGCCCGCCGGCGGGGGAGTGCCGGGTGGGGGAGGCGGCGCCTCGACCAGCACCGCCCTCACGGCCGCGCTCCGGTCCGACGCCGCCTCGTTCCGGTGGGTGGCGGCCACCTTCGGGTCTCAGTCGGCAGCGACCCTGGAGCTGTCGTCCGGCCAGCCGGTGATGGCCATCGGCGGCTTCAACGGCGAGGGTGGCAACATCAGCCTCGCCACCTTCGAGGCCTACGTGTCCGCCGGCGACATCCACTACTTCATCGCCTCCGGCGCGGGCGGTGGGGGATCACCGGGCGGCGGCTCCGGGAACAGTGATGCTGCCATCACCGCCTGGGTGGAGTCCCACTACACCGCCAGGACGATCGGGGGCCAGACGGTCTACGACCTCACGTCCCCCACGTGACGGAACCGCACGCCGGGAGCGGAACCGTCGGACACGAAACGGTCGGACGCGGCGTCACCGGACCCGGCCCGGCATCCCGGTCGACACCGCGGATCGCTGCCGATCCGCGGTCAAGTCATCTCGACCATCCGCCGATGCAGGTCACGAGGCAACTACGTTTCTGCGGCCTGCCGAACCCGCACTTGGGACGGAGATCGCCACTGAGCTGGGAGTTCCCAGCAGAGAGTCGATGGAGTCGCGTGCACGAGGAACAAGACGGATCGGGCGGCGGCGGCTCGGGACGAAGTGGGAGCGCTGTGCGGGAGCCGCCGAGGCTGTCACTGATCGACCGTGGAAGCGCGCGACCGCGCCATAATTGTCCGGTGACTCCTGACGAGATCACCTGCCACTGTGGTCGAGCCGTCGTCCGCCGGCAGCGTTTCCGGTTGGAGAGCGACCTGCAGGAGTGCTGCTACGGCTGTGCTGTGGCCCGATGCGACGGGTCCAGCTCGCGGTGCCCCTTCGCCACCGACCAGGGTCCCGCCGAGCTCGCCGCCGTTCCCGACCCCGGCAGGCCGTCGCCGGCCCGTGCCGCGACCGCCGGCCCCGGACCCAGGCGGAAGCCGTCCCGTGGGCGTCGCATCCGACCGGCGGCCGGTGTGACCGAGCCGTCGGGGCGCTAGCCGGTCCGGAGCCGGCCACCGGACGGCCCGGCGAACCGGGCGATGCCGCCAGCTGCACCCGTCGGCACCAACGGTGGCCGTCGTGGCGTTCAGTCCGGACGGAGCTCACCCTTGGCCAGGATGTGCGGGGCCACGATGCCGAGCGGTACCCGGGGACCGGGGCAGAAGTCGAACCCTCTCGCCTCGGTGATCTCGAACTCGCTCCGGACCAGGGCGAGCGTGTCCCTGTCCGGCCGGCACCCACCCGCCACCCTGCGCCACACCGGAGCGAAGAGCCGTTGGCACCGCGCCGTCCGTGCGTCGTCGGAGGCGACGTGCTCGTAGACGCGGATCGAGGCCCCCTCGTTGAGCACCGCCTTCACCTCCCGCAGCACGGCCAGCGGGTCGGTGACACTGCACAGCACGAGCGAGAACACGGCCCCGTCGAAGGGGCCGTCCACCACTTCGGAGACCGTCTCCGCCCGGCCGTCGACGACCGAGAACCGGGGCGAGGTCCCCGATCCCGCCCGCCGGGCCTGTCGGCGCAGGTACTCCTCGGGCTCGACACCGACGACCTCGGTGACGTCGGGAGGGTAGTACCCGAAGTTCAGGCCGTTGCCGCACCCGATCTCGAGGACCCGTCCGGAGAGCCCGGCGAGCAATTCCCGTCGGTACTCCTCCTGGAGCCGGGCCTCGGCGACGGATCGCCTGGCGTAGATGCGAGCGAAGATCGGGTGGCCCATGGGTTCGATTCGTCAGCGGTCCGTCGGTCGATCGCCGGCCGGGTCCTTACCCGGGCGGCGTGAGACGACCAACCTACACAGCGGCGGAGCGGCGCGACGGAGCTGACGGGTGTCCCTGGCCCGGGGAGGTCGAGCACCTGTGGTCCGGTGCGGGGCGCTCCGGGTGGCCGGCGGGGTGGATGCCGGACGGACTAGCCGAGCGAGGCCAGCTGGTCGTCCACGAGCATCCGCAGCTGATCGTGGATCAGCGCGTGGTCGTCGATGAGCGGATCGTGACGCTCGCCCAGCTGGCGAATCCGGGCGACCCGGTCCGTGCCCGCCTGTTCCATGGAGTGCTGCAGGAGAGCGATCGACGCGTTCTGCAAGAGGTCGCGCAGCACCCGGTCACTCTTCCTCTTCGTGGCACAGGCCTTCGTGATCTGCTCGAGTGCCCGGTCGATCGTCGGCGACGGTCCGTCGATCATCTCGAAGTGGTCGACGAGCTCGCCGAGGACCGGCGTCGGGGTGGTGCGGGTGGCCTCGATGCAGTTCACGAGCGGACTGACGTCACCGGCCGACAGGGGGTCGTACGTGCCGGGGTAGGCCTCGGCCTCGTAACCCGGGGGATAGCCGGTGAACACGATGGGTGACCGGGAGTCCGGATGGTCGGCCAGGTAGTCGAGGGTCATGTCGAGGAGGGTGAGCGGCGGCCACCCGAGATCCCGCAGCGCCACCACCTTGGGATGGCGCTGCTCGGCCACCGCCCCGGCGATCATGAGCAGTTGGTAGCACTCGAGTGCCGATTGCACGGGGAGCAGGACCATCGGTGAGTGCAACAGGATGGGCTCGTCCGCGGCGATCCAATCGAGGATCCTCTGGCCCACGATGCTGTTGTCGACGACGTGGGTGAACCGTGTGCAGGTGACGTTCATGTCGTAGTGCTTGGTGCTGACGGCGGACTGGTACTCGACCAGCTTCTTCGTGGCCGCGTAGACGTCCCCGGTGAAGAGCCGGACCGCCTTGCCGGTGCTGGCCATGACCACCGTGCCGACGCCCGCCGCCGCCGCCGTGTCCAGGACCACCTGCGATCCGACGACATTGGTCGACACCGTCTCGGCGACGCGCAGCTCGGCCAGGGCGGGACTGCGCTGGGCAGCGAGGTGGATGACCAGATCGGGACGGAAGTCCTGCATGACCGCCGTCATCTGCTTGACGTTCCGAACGTCGCCGAGCAGGTAGTCCACCCGATCGACCTGGCGTTCGGGCTCCGGACGGTGACGCGCCACCGACACGAAACGGGCGCCGGGCAGATCGTCGACGAGATTGGCGAGGACGACGTGGCCCACGCAGCCGGTGCCGCCGGTGACGAGCACGCGCTCCCACCGCGGGAGGATGCCACCGCAATAGCCCGTGATGCCCCGGAACCGGGTCCCTTCGAAGCGGTGCTTCTCCATCTGAGGGTTGTCCCGGTAGTTGATCAACTCACGGGTGAGCGCCCGGAGCTCCTCGAGATCCTCTTCGGGAGAGAGGCCGAGCATCCGGTCGATGAGGTCCGCCTTGCCTTCGACCGGCCTCGTCACCCGGTCCGATTCCGCCATCCGCCGGTCGCCCCCGTCGCCATCCAACGCTCCGCCACCCAGTGCCAGTTGCGCACGACCGTCACCATCGTCCACGGGACGATTGCCGGCGCTCCGCTTCATGGCCCGTCCCCTTTCCGCTGCACACGCTGGCTGGTGCCACTGATTTAGTCTCACGCCTCGGGCCTGCGCAAATGGGATAATGGATCCGTCACCGATCGGCCACGGAGAGTGCCATTCGGCCGGAATCGGCGGTATCCGAGGTCCCCACCGATCATGGCCGGCGTCGGCCGGGGACCCGTCGGCGTCGGTCCGGCGCCACCGTCGGCGTCGGTCCGGCGGTGGCCTGGGCCACCCCGACGGTGAAGAAGTCCGACCGCCGAACCCCGTCGCCCACCGGGCGGTCGGAGGCTCTAGCCGGGAGGTCTCGGACCGGCGGCGGTGTGCCGGGAACCGGGGGGATCGAGCGCGAACGGTGCCGGTCGCCCCCACCCGTCCAGGTACACCAACTCGCCCAGGGGTCGCCGCCGCACCGGGCCGTGGTTCCCCACCGGGCGCCCGAGGGTGATCGTCCCGGCGATGAAGACCTCGTCCGGAATGCCGAGGAGTACCCGGAGTTCGGCGTCGACGAAGGCGTTCCAGATGGTCATCACGCCCCCGTACCCGAGCGCCCGAGCCGCCAGGAGGAGGTTCTGGCAGGCGGGATAGATGGAGGCGCCGTCGTAGGGATTCGGCTCGCGATGACGGACCATGCACGGGAGGATGAGGACGGGCACCCGGTCGAGATCCTCGACATAGGCATCCATCGTCCGGGCCATGGATGCCTTGGGCGACGTCGGGTCGGCACCCGAGCCCTCGTCATAGCGGTCGGTCTTCCGCTTGGTGCCCCAGGCCTGGCGTGCGGCCGACCCGATGAGCCTCTTCGCCTCGGCGGCCTTCGGGCCGTCGGTGAGGACGATGAACCGGAACGGCTGGCGGTTCGAGCCGCTCGGAGCCCGGGTCGCGGCGAACAGCACGTCACGGAGCACCGCGTCGGGCACCGGCTCGTCGCGGTAGCGGCGGATCGCACGCGTGCTGCAGAGACCCTCGAGCAGCCCGACCGTGTCCGCTCCGATGGCCGGGCCGGGCGTGTCAGCGGCTCCTCGCTCCTGTCGGCTGTCGGTCATGGACCCAGCCTAGGTGAGCCCGGTCGGCGACCCCCGATCAGCCACCGGACTCCGATGCGGGTTTCCCTGGCGGACCCGACGGGTACGGCCGTCGTGGTGCACAGTCGGTGGGAACCAGTGAGGCGCCAGGCCCGACGCGATGACGCGGCAGGTCCGACGCGATGACCGAGGGGCTCCGGGCGGGCGTCCTGTTCGACGTGGACGGCACGCTGGTCGACACCAACTATCTGCACACGCTGGCTTGGTCCCGGGCCCTGCAGGACGCGGGGGAGTGGGCCCCGATGAACGCCATCCACCGGCTGGTGGGCATGGGGGGTGACCAACTCGTCCCGCGGCTCCTCGGGCACCGGTGTCCGTCGGCGGCCGAGGCGAGGTCGTCCCGTTACGCCGAGCTCGTCGGCGAGGCCCGTGTGTTCCCCGGTGCCGCCGGGCTGGTGCGGGCGGCGCACGAACACGGCCTCCGGTCGGTGTTGGCCACCTCGTCACCGGCCGACGAGCTGGACCAGCTGCGGGCCGTCCTGGCCATCGACGCGTACCTCGACTCGGTGACCACCGCCGATGACGTCCAGGCGTCGAAGCCCGCTCCCGACGTGTTCGTGGTCGCCATGGAAGCCGGTGCGCTCGACCCGGCCCGGACGCTGGCCCTGGGCGACAGCGTCTGGGACGTCGAGGCGGCACAGGCGGCCGGCATCGGTTGTGTCGCCGTGGAGTCCGGCGGGTTCAGCCGGCACGAGCTCAATGAAGCCGGGGCGCTGCACGTCTACACCGACGTCGCCGAGATCCTCAGCCAGTTCCACACGAGCCCACTCGGCCTCCTGGCTCGCTGAGACGGCGCGGCGAAGAGGCGGGGGGACCGCTGCGCCGGGCCCACGGGCCCGACCCGTTCCGGACCCTCGCTCGTGTGCCCGCTCCACTACGGTCGTGACGGTGGGGAGTGCGAGCGGATGAGGCGGGGCCGGCCGATGGCGGCTGTGGCCCTCGGGATGGCGGTCCTCGCCGTGCTGGGTTCGGGGGTGATCCTCACCTCCCCGGTGGCCGCGACCACCGCGCCCCGCGTTCGCGGCCCGCGGCGGTCGACGACCCGGCTGCACTCGTCGATCCGATGGACGGAACGGGCACCGGTCCGGTCAGTCCGGGTGCCGTCGGCGAGTTCCCGGGGGCAGATGTCCCGTTCGGGATGATGCAGTGGAGCCCCGACACCTGGCCGGACGCCGCCGCCACCGGTGGGGCCTACTCGTGGACGGACTCGCATATCTCCGGATTCAGCCTCGGCCACCTGAGTGGTTCGGGTTGTCCGAGCTACCAGGACGTGCCGATCCTCCCCACGGTCGGCGCCATCGGGAACGACCCGGCCGGCACCCTCGCCACCTTCTCGCACGCCGACGAGCAGGCGTCGCCGGGAAGGTATCGCGTGGCCCTCGGTGCACCGGCCGTCGACTCCGAGTTGGCCGTCACCACGCGGACGGGGTTGGCCCGGTTCACCTTCCCCCGCTCGGACGCAGCCAACCTGTTGTTCAAGGTGGCCGACAACCCCAATCCGGTCACGGGCACCGACGTGCGGCTCGTCGGCCGCGACGAGGTCGCCGGCCAGGTGACGAGCGGCCAGTTCTGCGGCACGGGCTCGGACTACACCCTGTACTTCGTCGCCCGGTTCGACCGACCCGTCTCGGCGTCGGGGACCTGGAGCGGATCCGGCGTGTCTCCCGGCAGCACGGCCTGCTCGGGGACGAGGTGTGGCGCATTCGTCTCGTTCGACACCGAGTCACGACCCACCGTCTTCATGAAGATCGGGATCTCGTTCGTGAGCGAGGCCAACGCGGCGGACAACCTCCGGGTCGAGGACCCCGGGTGGTCACTCGGTCGGGTGGAGGCATCGGCCACGGCGCGCTGGAACGCCCTCCTCGGGCGCATCCGGGTGGGCGGGGGCACCCCGGCCCAGCAGCACACCTTCTACACCGCCCTCTACCACTCGCTCCTCGGTCCCAACGTCGTGAGCGACGACAACGGACAGTACGACGGCCCCGACGGTCGGCGGCACCGCGTCCGGTCCGGTGCCCACTACTCGAACTTCTCCGAGTGGGACATCTACCGCAGCCAGATGGAGCTCGTGTCCCTGCTCGCACCCGGTCCGGCCGGCGACATGATCCAGTCGCTCGTGGACGACGCCCACGAGGGGGGCTGGCTGCCGAAGTGGGCGATCGTCGACGGTGACGCGTCACAGATGAACGGCGACTCGGCGGACCCGATCATCGCCGCCGCCTACGCCTTCGGGGTACGCGGCTTCGACGTGCGAGCCGCGCTGACGGCGATGGTCAAGGGCGCCACCCAGAACGAGACGGGCCACGGCCTGGAGATCGAGCGGCAGTACCTGTCCCAGTACCTCTCCCAGCACTACATCGACGCCGGATCGCTCGACCTCACCTCCATCGACTACTCCCTGGGCGCCTCGGCCACCCTCGAGTACGCCATCGACGACTTCACCATCGCCCGGATGGCTGCCGCCCAGGGCGACCACGCGCTCGAGCAGTCCATGATGGAGCGGGCCCACAACTGGGAGTACCTGTTCAACCCCTCGACGGAGTCCATCCAGGGCCGGAACACGGACGGGAGCTTCCCCGCCGGGGCGGCGTTCCAGACCTCGCTCCTCGAGCCGGGTGGCGAGGAGGGGTTCGAGGAGGGCAACGCCGCCCAGTACACCTGGTCGGTCCCCCAGGACCTGTCGGCCCTGGCCGAGCTCATGGGCGGGGACACCGCCACCGTCGACGCACTCAACGGCTTCTTCACCGACCTCAACGCCTCGAGGGACGCGCCCCATGACTGGGCCGGCAACGAGCCGAGCCTGTGGACACCCTGGGAGTACGACTACTTCGGGGCGCCCTCGCGCACCCAGGCAGTCGTGCGCTCCATCGTGAACACGCTCTACGGCGATGCCCCGGTCGACGAGCCCGGGAACGACGATCTGGGTGCACTCTCCTCATGGTACGTCTGGGCGGCGATCGGCCTCTACCCGGTCACGCCCGGCAGCGCGGACCTGGCGCTGGCCAGTCCGCTGTTCCCCGACGTGGCCGTCACCCTGCCCGACGGACGCCGTCTCACCGTGCACGCGCCGGGCGCCTCGGCGTCGGCCCCCTACGTGCACTCGCTGCGGCTGTCCGGGGTGACGCTGCCCGAGGCCGGGGACCAGTGCGGGACGGCCCGACCGGCAGGGACCGGCGAGCCGTGGTGCGAGCCGTGGCTACCGGCATCGGTCATCACGACCGGCGGCACCCTGTCCTACGGCCTGTCCGCCGTACCCGACACCGCCTGGGGCTCCGCCCCCGCTGCCCGCCCGCCGTCCTACGGGGCGGGACGGATCCCGGCGGTCGGCTACTCCGTCCCGAGTGGAGCGGTCACGGTCGGCGTGGGCCGCACGGCCACGGTGCACCTCGGCGTCCAGCCGGCCGAAGCGGGCCGCTCGACCGTCGCCTGGGTCGCCGGCGGCTCCGGGCTGACCGTGTCCCCGGACAGCGGTCACCTCGTCGTCGGGGCCGGGTCGACGGTGCCGGTGTCCGTCGTGGCATCCGGCCCCGGGACCCACGTGCTCGAGGTCCACATGGCGACGGCGGCCGGGAAGGCACTGCCCCCCGTCGTCATCGATGTCGACGCGGCCGACTGAACGGCCGACGACGCCGCGGATGGTCGGCCCGACCGCGTCCGTCCGGCTCGCTCGACCCGGTCGCGTGAGATCGCGTCCGGTCGCGTCCGGTCCGCTCAGGCGACCTTGCCGATCTGGCGGAGCCAGCCGGTGGTGATGGTGAGACCCTCGTCGAGGCTGATCGGGTCGTAGCCCAGCCGCTTGTACGTCTTCGACTCGGTCAGGTCGCGACGCGGTGACTGCTCGCCCTGCGCCTTCTTGGCGATGGCGACGAGTGTGGGACCGAAGACCTTCGCCAGTTCGGGGTCGTCGGACGGCTCGATGTCCTCGACCCGGTGGTCGAGTCCGGCGAGCTCGCAGATCCGGCTGCACGCCTCGGCGATGCTGACCACGTCCTCGGGGCGCCCGTCCAACATGTAGCGCTCGCCCGAGACCCCCCGGTCGAGGGCCAGGATGCAGCCGCGGGCGATGTCGTCGGCGAAGACCCAGCTGACCGGGAACTTCAGGTACTGGCTGATCCGTTGACGCAGCGCCGAGACGAGCACCCGGTTGAAGCTGGTCAGCCCGAGGGCGTTGCTGGCCACCGGTGAGGGGCCGAAGATCGCCCCAGGGTGGGTGCTCACCACGTCCTGGCCGGCGGCGGCACGGGCCATGGCGTCCTCGAAGGCCGCCATCTTGGTCACGGTGTAGGGATCCGAGCTCGGGTGCTTGGACACCGGGGCGTCCTCGCGTGCGAGCCCACCCGACGTGTCGAAGAACGTGCCGGTACTGACGGCCACGACCCGCCTCATGCCGACCTCCGCGGCGGCATCGAGGAGGTTGCGGGTCCCGTCCACGTTCACGGCCCGGAAGTCGTCGATGTCCTGGCTGGCCCCGCCCAGCAACGCCGCGCAGTGGATGGCGGAGTCGCTGCCCGCCGCACCCCGGCGGACGTCGTCGGCCTCGGTGATGTCACCGGTGACGATCTCGACCCCGAGGGCCGCCAACGGATCGGTGTCCGCACTCGAGCGGGCCAGGGCCCGCACGGTGTCGCCCCGCTCGACCAGGAGCTTGCAGATGTTGGCGCCGGCCAGGCCGGTGGCGCCGGTGACGAAGACCGTCTCGCTCATGCCGGCGTCTGCTCGGCGGCATCGGCGTAGGTGGTGTCGGCATAGGCGGTGTCGACCTGGTCGGGTGCGTAGGCGATCACCGGCTCACCGTCCCCGAAGACGTCGAGGGTGTGGATGAAACGGTGCAGGCCCATGGCGTTGGCACAGGTGAATCCCAGTTCGACGATCTGGGCGGCGGTGAAGACCTTCCCGAGCTGGCGGTAGGTCTCGTCGTCGATGGCGTGATGGTCGGCCGACAGGAGGTCGAGGAACTCCACGGCCAGGCGCTCCTGCTCGGTGAGGTCCGAGTGCCCCGGTGCCACCAGGCAGGCGACGTCCTCGTCGGTGATCGAGTCGTGCTTCCGGGACTGCATGCACGGCTGGCACTCGCCCAGCTGGGCGCTCCGGATGCGGATCAGCTCCAGGATCCGCCCGCCGAGGAGGCTCTGTTGTCCCCACGCGCCGCGGGCCGCATTCGTCATGAGGATCTGCGCGGTGCGGTAGGCGAAGATCTGGAGCGGCACCGGCGTGGCGTAGGTGCCGTTGGCCACACCGTCCTCGATGATCCGCCGGGTCTCGTCAGCCAGCTCGGCCAGCGGAATGGGCTCTATCCTGGGCATGTCCGACTTCCCCCTCCGGCGAGACCTCGCCGGTCAACGGTTGTTCTCGTCCCCCGAACCTATAAGGCAGGTCGTCCCCGTGTCCATGGATCCTTCGTCGGTGCTGCTCACGGGCCGGGTGGCCGTCGTCACGGGCGGCGGCGCCGGCATCGGCCGGGGCATCGCCCGCGGGCTCGCCTCCTTCGGCGCCTCGGTCGCCGTCTGGGAGCGGGACGCCGACACGGCGGCATCGGCGGCGGAGGAGGTCGGCGGGCTCGGGATCACGACCGACGTGCGGGAGCCGGCGGAGGTCGACACCGCGCTGGCCCGGACGGCCGACGAGCTCGGACCGGTGAGCATCCTCGTCAACAACGCCGGGGGCGTCTTCTTCTCCCCGCTCCTCGACACCTCGGAGAACGGTTGGGACGCCCTCTACAGGGCCAACCTCCGCCACGTCATCCTCTGCACCCAGCGCGTCGCCCGCCGGATGGTGGAGGAGGACTCGGGGGGCAGCATCATCAACATCACCTCCATCGAGGGCGTCCGGGCGGCACCGGGGTACGCCGCCTACGCGGCCGCCAAGGCCGGGGTGATCAACTTCACCAAGACGGCGGCACTGGAGTTGGCGCCCCACGGGATCCGGGTCAACGCCCTGGCTCCGGACATCACCCTGACCGAGGGGATGGCGGCGGTCGCACCCCCCGGGGCGGAGAAGGGGTTCGGTCTGACCGTGCCCATGGGACGCGCCGGGCACGTTGACGAGATGGCCGGTGCCGCGGTGTTCCTGGCCGGCCGGATGTCGAGCTACATCACCGGTCAGACCATCCACGTCGATGGGGGGACCCAGGCCTCGAGCGGGTGGTACCACCACCCCGACAGCGGTGCCTACGTGCTGGGCCCGTCGTGACCCGACGGGTCAGCCGTCGTCCCCGGACCGGCCGACGTGGGCGGACATGCCGCCGTCGATGGCGATCATCTGCCCGGTGATGTAGCGGGACTCCTCGGACGCCAGGAAGACCACCAGGTCGGCGATGTCGTCGGGCTGGCCGAGGAACGGGGTGAGGGTGGCCCGGCCGAGTGCCTCGACCATGCTCTCGGTGAGGTGGGCCTGCACGGCGTCGGTGATGATCAGGCCGGGGACGATCGTGTTGACCCGGATCCCCTGCTTGCCGTGGGCGGTGGCCGCGTACATGGTGAGTGCGTTCACCCCGGCCTTGGAGATGCCGTAGGAGGTCCGCGTGCGGTCGCCCTTGAGCGAGGCACCCGAGGACATGTTGATCACGGAGCCGCCACCGGTGCGGACCATCTCGGGGATGGCGTGCTTGCAGGTGAGCACCTGGCTGCGCAGGTTGACGGCCATCGTGCGCTCGAAGACCTCCATCGACAGCTCGGTCACCGCGGTGTCCCGCGACAGGAAGTCGGAATCGGTGAGTGCGGCGTTGTTGTGGAGGACGTCGAGCCGACCGAGACGGTCGATGACCGTGTTGACGGCCGCGGCCACCTCGACCTCCTCGGAGAGGTCGGCGGCGACCGGGATGGCCCGACCGCCGGACGACTCGATCTCCCCGGCCACCCGGGCCGCCCCGGCACCGTCGATGTCGACGACGGCCACGGCGGCCCCCTCCCGGGCCAGTGCCCGGGCGGTGGCGCCACCGATCCCCCCGGCACCGCCCGTCACGATGGCCACCTTGCCTCCGACGCGCCCGTCTACCGTCCCACTCACTGCTGTCACCCGTGCTTCCCCTTGGTCGGGGCGTCGTCCTGGTCGGGGCGGCGCCGGCCATCAGCGTGCCATCTCCCGGGACCGGCGTGCCGTGGCCGGGAGTCGTGGCCGGGAGTCGTGGCCGGGAGTCGTGGCCCCGGCACCCGCCTGTTTGGGCAGCGGGGGTGGGTGGTAGACAACACTCGTGGAGATACGCCGTATCGGAAGGCTCGAGGTCTCGGTGGTCGGCCTCGGGACCAACAACTTCGGCATGGGCATGCACGAGGACGAGGTGGGACCGGTGGTCGACGCCGCCCTCGACGAGGGGATCACCTTCTTCGACACCGCCGACTCCTACGGCGAGAGCGAGGTGCGGCTGGGCCGGGCGCTCGGCCGTCGTCGTGACGACGTGGTGATCGCCACCAAGTTCGGGAACCCGATCGGCGGCGAGGGCGGGGGCGCCCGCCCCGAGTACGTCCGGGAGTCGGCCGACCGCAGCCTGCGTCGGCTCGGCACGGACCGGATCGACCTCTACCAGCTCCACCGGCCCGATCCCGCCGTGCCGATCGCCGACACACTCGCAGCGATGGGCGAACTCGTGCGCGACGGCCGGGTCCTCGAGATCGGCTGTTCGAACTTCTCGGCCGCCCAGTTGCGCGAGGCGGAGGGCGCCGTGGCCGCCGGTGCCGCCCGATTCGTGAGTGTGCAGAACCACTACAACCTGTTGCACCGCCAGGACGAGCAGGAGGTGCTTCCCGAGTGCCGGCGCCTGGGCCTGGCGTACCTGCCGTTCTTCCCGTTGGCCAGTGGACTGCTGAGTGGCAAGTACACGCGCGGGGTGGTGCCGCCCGAGGGGACGCGCCTCCACCGTTGGGGCGACCGGGCGACCGGGATGCTCACCGACGAGAACTTCGATGCCATCGATGCACTGGAGAAGTGGGCGGGGGCGCGGGGGCACAGCCTGCTCGACCTGGCGTTCGCCTGGTTGGCCTCTCGTCCCGTCGTGGCGTCGGTCATCGCCGGCGCCACCCGGGTCGACCAGGTCCGGGCCAATGCCACCGCCGGCCGGTGGCGGCTGTCGCCCGAGGAGTTGGCCGAGGTCGACGCCATCGCCCCCGCCGCCGGGTAGCCGATCGGTGGACCCGACAGCGGTCGACCGGAGGTGGGCCCCGCCCACACCGCACCGTTCTCCCAGGTCAACAGGGTCAGATGGCTTCGGCTATCGTCCTCGGCACAGTGTGCACACGGCCTGGTCCCGACAACCGGGCCGGTTCCCGAGGAGGCGGTTGACGCCATGAACGTCGTAGTCAGCAACGTGAAGGGTGGCGTCGGCAAGACCACCACTGCCGTCTACCTGGCCGCGGCGGCTGTCGAGCGCGGCTGGGACCCGGTCCTGCTGATCGACTCCGACCGTCAGGCCTCGTCGGCCGAATGGATGGAGGAACGTCCGCTGGAGGGCGTCGACCTGGTGGAGGCGCCGTCCGAACGGACGGTGGCCCGGGCGATGACCGGTCACGACGGTCTGGCGGTGGTCGACACCCCACCCGGCGACGAGCGCATCGTCCGAGCCACCCTGGAGCGGGCCGACGCAGTGGTGATACCCACTCGTGCCGGCGGGGTCGAGTACTCCCGGGTCGTGGCCACCATCGACATGATCGGCGACCGGACCCCGTTCGGCATCGTGATCTGCGCGGCACGACTCGGCACCAACGACCTCGACGAGGCGGTGGCCTGGTGGACCGAGTCGAAGGTCCCGATCTGGGGCATCGTCCCCGAGCGGGTGGGGATCGCCGCCGGCCCCGAGGCCCGACTCTTCCGCGACGGCATCGAGACCTACGACGCCGTGCTGAAGCGGGCGCTCCGCAAGCGGACCACCTGACGCCGGCGGCCGGCCGCGGCGCCGACGGTCAGCCGTCGAGGTCGTCGGGACCGAGCGGCACGTCGACGGCGTGCTCGCGCAGGGCCTCGAGGGGAACGATGTCGAGGGCGCGCTCGTGGGTCGACGCCAGCACGACGAAGGCCGCAGCGCCGTCGCGATAGGCCCGGAGCCAGTTCCCGGCGGTCACGCACCACCGGTCGCCCGGTACGAGGCCGGGGAACCGGTACTGGGGGACCGGGGTGCTGAGGTCGTTGCCGATCCCGCGTTGGTGCTCGAGGAATTCGGTGGTGACCACCGCGCAGATCGTGTGGCTGCCGAGGTCCTGCGGCCCGGTCGTGCAGCACCCGTCACGGAAGAATCCGGTCAGCGGGTCGCTGCTGCACGGTTCGAGCTCCCCGCCGAGGACGTTGCGGTCGGTCACCGGCGATTCACCGTGACCCGGCGGCGCTGCGTCGGCCCCACCCAGGAGGATTCCGGAGCTCCGAGGGCTCCGTGGTGGAAGTCCATTGCGTGGTGGAAGTCCGCTCCGTCAGGGAAGTCCATGGCGCCGGTCAGTTGAAGTCGTCCAGGACCATGCGATCACCGGTGCCGACCTCGGCCAGGCTGACTTCGTAGCCGTCGACCATGTCGATCTGCCGGACGGCGTCGACGTGGCCCCGACCGGCACCGCTCCACTTGGCCTTGGCCAGGTCCTTGGCCTGGCGCAGGTCGTCGGCCACCACCATCACCAGCTCGTGGTCCTCGCCCATCCTCCCGTCGGACAGAGGGCCTCCGAGGTATGCGGCGTAGAGGTGCATACCGCAACGATAGCGGCCGTCGACGACGGCTCTCCTGTGGATCCGGACCGGTCCGGGCGGCGGGTCGGTTGCCCGGCAGGCACGGGGCGCCGAGGGCCGGATCGGGGTGCCCGGGAGGCACCGACGCCGGGCGCCGGCCTGCCGGAGACAGGCGTGACGATCAGGTCGAGCCGACGAACCCGACCACGACCTCCGCCAACTCCGGGCCACGGTCCTCCTGGAGGAAGTGGCCCCCGCCGGTGATTGTGGTGTGGGATCGGCCCTTGGCTCCGGGGATCCGGGCCTGGAGGACCTTGTCGGATCCGGCGGTGATCGGGTCGCCGTCGCTGAACGCGGTGAGCACCGGCTTGTCGAATGCCTCGAGCACCTTCCACGCCGCCCGGTTGGCCTCGGCGGCCGGGTCGTCGGGCGTGATGGGGACCAGCTTCGGGAACTGGCGCGCCCCCTCGGTGTAGGTCTGGTCGGGGAAGGGGGCGTCGTAGGCGGCGACCACCTCGGGGCTCAGGTCGGTGGTGCAGCCGAAGTTGACGATCGTGCCCGCCGGAAAGACCTCGACTTCCTGGGAGAACGTGAGCCAGTTCGAGAAGGCCTCCCCGGGGGGCGAGTCGCCGGTCGGGAGGAAGGAATTGGCGACCACCACCCGGGCGAAGCGGCCGGGGTGCTCACCCACCAGCCGGAGCCCGATCAGGCCTCCCCAGTCCTGGCAGACCAGGTTCACCTCGGACAGGTCGAGTTGGTCGAAGAGCAGGCTCCGCGTCCACTCCACGTGCCGGGCGAAGGTGTACTCGCTCCGGGGAGTCGGCTTGTCCGACCGTCCGAACCCGACGAGGTCGGGGGCGACGGCCCGCAGCCCCGCCGCGGTCAGGACGGGGATCATGTGCCGGTAGAGATAGCTCCACGAGGGCTCGCCGTGCAGCAGCAGCACCGTCGGTGCGTCCGGCGGTCCCTCGTCGAGGTAGTGCATCCGGAGGGTGCCGCCGTCCTGATCGGGTACCTCGGCGTAGTGGGGGGCCCAGTCGTATCCGGGCAACCCCTCGAAGCAGCTGTCTGGGGTGCGGAGCGTCTCCATCGGTTCGGCCACCTCTTCTCGTGGGGACGATCCCGTCGGCCGTCCCTCGGTGGTGACACTACCGCTGCCAATTGATCGGTGAGGCCCGGAACTCATTCGGCCGGACCGTCCCGGACGGCGAGGACCGTACGCCCGGCTAGCGCAGTGCGTTCTTGACGAAGTCGTCGGTGCCGTGCCCCGCCTCGAGCCGCGTCCCGGCGTGCCAGCTGCCACGGAGGTGACGGCGCACCGCCGGTTCGCCGTCCGCGGTCCCCCGGGCGGCGGCGTGCCACAGGTCGGCGTGGTGGAACAGCACGTCGCCGCGCTCCTGGTAGACGGCTATCTCGCCCGGGACCCGCTCGAAGCCCGCCGGCAGGCCCTCGACACCCCCTCGGTGGCTGCCCGGCAGGACCCGGAGGAAGCCGTTGGCCGGCGAGGTGGCGTCGAAATGGACGGTGAAGGCGACGCCCGGCCACATGTCGAGATGGGGGCCCGACTGGTGGTCGGTGTGCCAGCCGATCCGCGAGTAGCCCGATCCCGGGTCGGGTCGGGCGTCCTGGTAGACCACCCCGAACTGCTCGTAGTCGAGGAGCCAGGCCTCCGGGCCGAGCAGCCGGTCGACGACCTGCAGCAGTTCCGGCCGGTGGACGAGGGCGTCGGCGAGGGGGGAGGCCCGGGTGGCGAAGCACACGTAGTGGGCGAACCTCCGTCCGGCGACGGTCGCATCGGGATCGTCGAGGATCATGGTGGCGTGCCGCCCGTCGAGCACGCCGCTCGCCAGGTCCTCCTGCGCGGCGACCAGCTCGGCCTCGGCCTCGGCCAGCTCCCGCTCGTCGATGGCGCCGCGGAGCGTGGCGTAGCCCTGGGCTCCGAAGAACTCCACCAGCTGGTCCAGCTGGTCGGGGGTGAACGCGCCGAGGTCAGGGCTCATCGGATCGACCCTCTGCCCTTGCCTGTCGTCGTCCTCACCACCGCCAATCGTAGGGCGTCCGGCCGCCGGCACCCGCTGGGCCCGGGTGCCGGCCCCGACCCAGTGGCCCGGCCGGGCCCACCACGCCGTACCATGCAGGGCATGAGCAACGACGCCAGCACCGACCCTTCCGAGGAGCCGCTGGTCGGCCTCAAGCCGCGCAGCTTCGAGGTGACCGACGGCCCCACCCGGGCACCGGCGCGGGCCATGCTCCGGGCCGTCGGGATGACCGACGCCGACTGGGACAAGCCGCAGATCGGGGTGGCCTCCTCGTGGAACGAGGTCACGCCGTGCAACATGCCCCTGGACCGCCTGGCCAAGCGGGCCAAGGACGGCGTGCGCCAGGCCGGCGGCTTCCCGTTGGAGTTCGTGACCATCGCCGTGTCGGACGGGATCTCCATGGGCCACGAGGGGATGCGCGCCTCGCTGGTGAGCCGCGAGGTCATCGCCGACTCGGTGGAGACGATGATGCACGCCGAGCGGTTCGACGGCCTGGTCACCCTGGCCGGCTGCGACAAGTCGCTTCCCGGGATGCTCATGGCGGCGGCCCGGCTCAACTTGCCGAGCGCCTTCCTCTACGGCGGCTCCATCCTGCCCGGGCGGGTGCGTGACCGGGCGCTCGACATCACCTCGGTCTTCGAGGCGGTCGGCGCCCACGCCGTCGACGCGCTGACCGACGAGGAGCTCAGCCTGATCGAGCACAACGCCTGCCCCACCGAGGGATCGTGCGCCGGCATGTTCACCGCCAACACCATGGCATCGGTGGCCGAGGCCCTGGGCATGGCCCTTCCGGGCAGCTCGTCGGCCCCGGCGGTCGACCGCCGGCGGGACGATGCCGCCTTCCGGACGGGCCAGGCCGTGGTCGAGCTGCTCCGGGCCGGCATCCGTCCGCGCCAGGTGATGACCAAGGCGGCCTTCGAGAACGCCATCGCTGTCACCATGGCCCTCGGTGGCTCCACCAACGCCGTGCTCCACCTGCTGGCCATCGCCCACGAGGCCCGGGTCGAACTCGAGCTCGACGACTTCAACAAGGTGGCCGCCCGCGTTCCCCACCTGGCCGACACCAAGCCCCACGGGAAGTACCACATGGCCGACATCGACCGCATCGGCGGGGTCCCCGTGGTGATGCGCGAGCTGTTGGAGGCCGGGCTGCTCCACGGCGACTGCATCACGGTGACCGGCCGGACGGTGGCGGACAACCTCGCCGACCTCGACCCTCCCGCCCCCGACGGCGACGTGGTCCACCGGATGGACCACCCGATCCACACGCAGGGGGGGATCGCCGTGCTGACCGGGACGCTCGCCCCCAACGGTGCCGTGGTGAAGGTGGCGGGCATCGACGAGCTGACCTTCGACGGCACGGCCCGGGTCTTCGACGGCGAGGATGTGGCCATGGAGGCGATCCTGGCCGGCTCCATCGAGCCCAACACGGTGGTGGTGATCCGCTACGAGGGGCCCAAGGGCGGCCCGGGCATGCGCGAGATGCTGGCCGTCACCGGAGCGATGAAGGGGGTGGGCCGGGGAGGGGACTGCGCCCTCGTGACCGACGGCCGGTTCTCCGGTGGTACGCACGGGTTCTGCATCGGCCACGTGGCGCCCGAGGCGGTGGACGGCGGGCCGATCGGCCTGGTGGCCGACGGTGACCGCATCGTCGTGGACGTGGTCAGCCACACCATCGACCTGATGGTGCCGCCGGAGGAGCTCGAGCGCCGTCGCAGCGGGCTGAAGCATCCGGCCCCTCGCTACACCACGGGCGTGCTGGCCAAGTACGCCCGACTGGTCACCGGCGCGGAGCGCGGCGCCGTCACCGAGCCCTAGGCGCTCGGGGACGGCGGGGTCGGGCAGTGGTCCACTGGGCGGCGTTCCGCGACGACGAACCGGCGCTCGCCACGCTGGCGGAGGGGCGCCTCGATCGCGACGAGCTGGTGGCGGTGGGCACCCTGCGGGCCAACGGGTGGCCGCGCATCAGCCCGGTCGAGCCGTTGATCGTCGACGGCCGTCTCTATCTGGGGATGATGTGGCAGTCCAGGAAGGCCCTCGACCTCCGCCGGGATCCCCGCTGCGTGGTCCACAGCGCGGTCCACGACAAGACCGGGGCGGACGGGGACGTGAAGATCTACGGTCTGGCCGAGGAGATCGGTGACGCCGGGGAGCGGGAGCGCTACTGCCGTGCCCTCGAGGAGCGCATCGGCTGGCGGCCGGACGGGGACTTCCACCTGTTCGCCGTCGACGTGACCGAGGTGGCCTACTTCGCCGTCGAGGGCGCCGGACACGAGGTGCGGACCTGGCGGGCTCCCTAGGCTCGGCTCGTCAACGCACCCCGGAACCAGAGACGCCACGCGCCCGCCGTCGTCGCACGGCCAGGAAGGCGCCGAGCATGACGAGGGCCAGCACCGGCAGGGCCAGGGCGTCGGGTACCTCGGGGAGGTTGTTGCCCGGGTCCTGGTCGGCACCGCCGGCCGGGGGTGGCGGTGCGGGAGACACGGAGCCTCGGAAGATCACGCCGGCCGTGTTCGCCAGCAGATAGCCGCCACCGCCGGTCACCGGCGCCATGCCCACCACCGGGGGACCGGTGCCGCTCCGGCCGGTCGAGCCGTGGAAACGGGCGTCCCCGAAACTGAACACCCCGCCGTCCGCGCCGACCAGCCAGTAGCCGCCGCCGTCGGGGCTGGCGGCGATGCCGACGATCGCCTTGTTGAGGTGCCCGGATCCGGTCGAGCCGTGGAAGCGGGCGTCCCCGAAACTGAACACCCCGCCGTCCGAGGCGACCAGCCAGTAGCCACCGCCGTCGGGAGTGGCGGCCATGCCGACGATCGCCTTGTTGAGGTGCCCGGATCCGGTCGAGCCGTGGAAGCGGGCGTCCCCGAAACTGAACACCCCGCCGTCGGCGCCGACCAGCCAGTAGCCACCGCCGTCGGGGGTGGCGGCCATGCCGACGATGCGCTGGTTGAGGCGGAGCTTGGCCGCCGACCCGTGGAAGCGGGCATCCCCACCGGTGAACACCCCACCGTCGGCGCCGACCAGCCAGTAGCCACCGCCGTCGGGGGTGGCGGCGATGCCGACCATCCGCTGGTTCAGGTGGAGGCCGGCGGCCGACCCGTGGAACCGGGCGCTCCCGAAGCTGAACACCCCGCCGTCCGAGGCGACCAGCCAGTAGCCACCGCCGTCGGGGGTGGCGGCGATGGCCGCGACGGGAGCCCGCAGCGTGGGGGGATGGGGGGCGACGCCGGCACCAGCTGTCGGTGCTGCGGCCAGGACGCCGGTGACCGCGCAAAGCACCGCCAGGCCCGTCACCGCGGTCCGGTACCGCCAGGCGGGTGACTGCCGGGCCGATGACCGTGCGTCGGCGGGCCGGATCGGTCGTGGGTCGCTCGTTGGTCCCGGCATGTCACCTACTCGATCGACAGATCTTGAGCCGGCCGGGCGACGGTGGGACCCGCCCCCCTGGCCAAAGGCAGACCGCACAAATTACCAGCTGGGAAGCAGCGCAATCCGCCGATCTGACCGTCTCCGGTGACCGTTGCGCGACATCGGCGTGAACAGTTTGTGACAGGGGAGGCCGTCACGCGGCGTGGGCCGGAGTGACCGTCCCGCGGGGTGCGTCCGGTCGTTCCGGTGCGGACCGCACCCGCCCCGATGTCGCCGACCAGAAAGAGGTCCGCCGGTCGGACCCTTGTCGGCGGAGGCCCGACGTGTAAGACTGTGAAGATCATGACGAGGATCCCGCTGACCCGACGCATCATCCTGGTACTCGTTTCGTAGCGCACGCGACGCCCTCTCGCCGTGTGCGCTCTCCGACCTCCCAGCTGGGAGGTCGTTTTCATGTCCCGGCAGCCTTCTGCGGCACGTGCGGGACGGAGCAGCCGGAGGGACCGGACGAAGCATCGGAGCACGAGCAGGCAGCGCAGGACACACCACACCATCAAGCAGCACGACACACGGAGAACAAGGAGCACCCGATGGAACTGACAGGAGCGCAAGCACTCATCAAGAGCTTGGAGATGCAGCGGGTGGAGGCCATGTTCGGCCTGCCCGGGGGTGCCATCCTTCCCGTCTACGACCCGATCATCGACTCCTCGATCCGCCACATCCTGGTGCGGCACGAGCAAGGTGCCGGCCACATGGCCGAGGGGTACGCACAGGTCACCGGCAGGCCCGGTGTGGCCATCGTCACCAGTGGGCCCGGCGCCACCAACATCGTCACGCCGCTGGCCGACGCCTACATGGACTCGATCCCCCTCGTGGTGGTCACCGGTCAGGTGGCCACCACCGCCATCGGCACGGACGCCTTCCAGGAGAGCGACATCACCGGCATCACCATGGGGATCACCAAGCACAATTGGCTGATCACCGACGTCAACGACATCCCGCGGGTGGTGGCCGAGGCGTTCCACGTGGCCACGACCGGCCGGCCCGGCCCGGTCCTGATCGACATCCCGAAGGACATCGCCAACAGCAGGATGGAGTGGTACTGGCCCGAGCCCTCCGACCTCGACCTGCCCGGGTACCACCCGGTCACCGAAGGGGACCCCGCACTGGTCCGGGCGGCCGCCGAGCTGCTCCTGGCGGCGGAGCGACCGGTGATCTACGCCGGCGGCGGGATCCTCAAGGCCCGGGCCGCCGAGGTGCTGCGGGAGCTGGCCGAGCGCACGGGGATCCCGGTGGTCACCACCCTCATGGCCCGGGGGTCCTTTCCCGACTCGCACCCCTTGTGCCTCGGGATGCCCGGCATGCACGGCAACTACACGGCGGTCACCGCCATGCAGCGCTCCGACCTGCTCATCGCCCTCGGCAGCCGGTTCGACGACCGGGTGACGGGCCGGGTCGACGCCTTCGCCCCGGACGCCAAGGTGATCCACGTGGACATCGATCCGGCCGAGCTCCACAAAGTCCGGTTCGCCGACGTGGCCATCGCCGGTGACTGCCGCCTGGTGATCGAGGAGCTCCTGGTCGCCCTCACCGATCTCGGCCTTCCCCACTCCGAGGCCACCCGGGGCGGCTCGCGCGGGACGCCGAGCGATGCCGTGTCCGGTGCCCCGGCGGAGGCGGGATCGGTGGCCGCCGGTTTCCCCCGCGACCGACTGATCCCCTGGCGGGCCCGGTTGAGCGAGTGGCAGGAACGCTTCCCCCTGGTCTACGACCAGCAACCCGGCTCCGGGGCGCTCAAGCCGCAGTTCGTGCTCGAGACCCTGCGGGACGCCACGCCCGACGACACCATCGTGGCCTCGGGGGTGGGACAGCACCAGATGTTCGCCTCGCAGTGGTGGAAGTTCGACTACCCCTACACCTGGGTCAACTCCGGGGGGCTGGGCACCATGGGCTTCGCCGTGCCCGCCGCCATCGGGGCCAAGGTGGGACGGCCGGACAAGACGGTGTGGGCGGTGGACGGGGACGGCTGCTTCCAGATGACGGCCCAGGAGCTGGTCACCGCCAGCTCCGAGCGGATCCCCGTCAAGATCGCCATCCTCAACAACGCCTACCTGGGCATGGTCCGCCAGTGGCAGGAGATGTTCTACGAGGAGCGCTACTCCGAGGTCTACCTCTCACCCGACCTGCCCGACTACGTCGGCTGGGCCGAGGCCATGGGCTGCGTCGGCATCCGGGTCGAGTCGACCGAGGAGGTGGGTCCGGCCATCGACAAGGCCAACGACATCGACGACCGGCCGGTGGTCATCGACTTCCGGACGGACGCCTTCGAGAAGGTCTTCCCGATGGTGGCCGCCGGTGCCTCGAACGACGACATCGTCGTCGACCCCTCACTGACGACGGACGGCCGGCCATGAGCGTCTACGGCGCCGACAAGCGCCACCACACCCTCACCGTGCTGGTCGAGAACAAGGCGGGTGTCCTCGCCCGGGTGGCCGGGCTGTTCTCCCGCCGCGGGTACAACATCTTCAGCCTGGCCGTCGCCCCGTCGGACGACGAGCGGTTCAGCCGGATCACCATCGTCGTGGACGTCGAGTCGGCGCCGCTGGACCAGATCATCAAGCAGCTGGACAAGCTCATCCCGGTGGTGTCGATCACCGAGCTCGACCCGGCGATGGCCCGCGAGCGCGAACTGCTCCTGGCCACGCTCGAGGCCGGCCCCGAGACCCGCGGCCAGGTGATCCAGCTGGTCGGGGTGTTCGAGGGCAAGATCGTCGACGTCGGCCACGACCGGCTCACCGTGGCGCTGGAGGGGGCGCCGAGGAAGCTGGACGACTTCGAGGACCTCATCCGCGGCTACGGCATCGTCCAGATGCAGCGGTCCGGCCGGGTGGCGTTGCCTATGCTTGACCGGTCCGGCGACCACTCGCCGCTCCACCTGGCGGAACCCACGATCGGACACGACACAGAGAAGGCAGGTTGATCACGATGGCCACGCTGTACTACGAGAAGGATGCCGACCCGAGCCTCATCGGGAACCGCAAGGTGGCGGTGATCGGCTACGGCTCCCAGGGCCACGCCCACGCCCTCAACCTGTCGGAGAGCGGGGTCGACGTCCGCGTGGGCCTGCGGGAGGGCTCCTCGTCGAGGCAGAAGGCGGAAGAGGCGGGCCTGCGGGTCCTGTCGGTCGCCGATGCCGCCGCCGAGGCGGACGTCATCATGATCCTGCTGCCGGACACCGAGCAGGCCGCCGTGTACGAGGCGGAGATCGCCCCCCACCTCAGCGCCGGTGACGCCATCTTCTTCGCCCACGGGTTCAACATCCGCTTCGGGCTCATCTCCCCGCCGGCCGACGTCGACGTGGCCATGGTGGCCCCCAAGGGGCCGGGTCATCTCGTCCGGCGCACCTACACCGAGGGGGGCGGCGTGCCCTCGCTCGTGGCGGTGTCGGCGGACCCGTCGGGCAAGGCCCACGACCTGGCCCTGTCCTACGCCCATGCCATCGGGGCGACCCGTGCCGGGGTGCTCGACACCACCTTCGCCGAGGAGACCGAGACCGACCTGTTCGGCGAGCAGGTGGTGCTGTGCGGTGGCCTGACCGCCCTGGTGCAGGCCGGCTACGAGACCCTGGTCGGCGCCGGCTACCAGCCCGAGTCCGCCTACTTCGAGTGCCTCCACGAGCTCAAGCTCATCGTGGACCTCATGTACGAGCAGGGGATCAGCGGCATGCGCTTCTCGATCTCCGACACGGCCGAGTACGGCGACCTGACCCGGGGGCCCCGGGTCATCGACCAGGCGGTGCGCGACGAGATGGGTCGCATCCTCAAAGAGATCCAGGACGGCACCTTCGCCAAGGAGTGGGTGGCCGAGAACGCCAACGGCCGTCCGAACTACAAGGCACTGCGCCAGGCCGGCCTCGACCATCCCATCGAGAAGGTGGGTGCCGAACTGCGCGACATGATGCCCTTCGTGACCGCCGGCAAGCAGAAGATCCAGGACGTGTCCGGGGGCTGAGTGAGCAGTCGGGACCGGCCGACCGGCGGACAGATCGCCGGTCCCCGGGCCGGCGGGGAGGACCACGTGACCGACGTCGGTCGAGCGGGTGAGCCCGAGGAGGTGAAGGTGGCGGGACTCGAGCCCGTCTTCCGCCACCTCGACGACCCCGATCTCGGATGGCAGCGGGTCAAGTCGGTCCGCACGGGCGACGGCGCCACGGCATCGGTGTGGGAGAAGTGGCTGGCCTTCTCACCCGATCCGCAGTACCTCTCCCTCTACGCCCGGTGGGATCCGGGGATGGTCGTCCGCCGGCACGGCCACTTCAGTCCCCACGTGGTCTTCGTCATCAGCGGCGACCTGTGGTGCGGCGGCCGTCACTGCCCGGCCGGCACCCACATCGAGCTGCCCCTCGGTGCCGCCTTCGGCCCGTTCGTCGCCGGACCCGAGGGCACCGTGCTGTTCGAGGTGATGATGGGTGACCCCCGGTCGTGGGGCGACGATCCCCAGGCCTTCGCCGACGCACTGGCCGGCGTCGGGGCGCGGCCCCTGCCCGACCCGGACATCGAGCTACCGGAGTGGCTGGCCGACCTGCGGACCAGGTGGGTGGTGGACGGGGAGACGCCGCCCGGGGGCTGACGCTATGCCTGGGTCGGGATCTTCTGGTGCTTCGGGACGGGGAACGGGGGGACCGTTGTATTGACCTCGATGATCTGGGCGCTCGTGCACTCCCCGGCGATCGGGGGCGCCGTCACGCTGTCAGAGGTGAGGGGCAGCCTCGGCGCCTTGGTCACCGGCGAGGAGTACGACGTGAGCGTCGAGGTCAGGTCACCGGTCACCGACCGCCGCCACGACGAGATATTGGGAGCGGTCACCCCGAACAGCGTCTCGAGGAACCGGAGCTGGGAGGTGTGGTCGAAGACGTCGGAGACGACGTGGCCCCCGGCGGAGAAGGGCGAGACCACGATCATCGGCACCCGCACGCCGAGCCCCACGGGTCCGGCCACGCCTCCGGCCGTCGAGGGGAGGGGACTCACGGTCAGGTACTCGCCGGTCGTGCCGGCGGGCGGCGTCGGCGGCGGCACGTGGTCGAAGAACCCGTCGTTCTCGTCGTACATGACGAACAGGACCGTCTTGGCCCACACCTCGGGGTTGGAGAGCAGGGTGTCGAGGACCTGTTGGGTGTACCACTCCCCGAGGGCGGCCGGAGACGGCGGGTGCTCGTCATAGGCGTCGGGCGTCATGATCCACGACACCTGGGGAAGGTTCCCGCTCTGCACGTCGGCGGCGAAGTCGTCGGGACTGGCGCCGTCGGTGAGCCCACCGCTGACGTTCGTGCCGTAGAAGTTGAAGGCCTGCTGGTAGAGCGGCGAGGTCGGGTCCTGGTATGCCTCGAAGTACAGCAGCACGTTCTTGCTGAAGAAGTAGGGCGCCCCGGGTTGATAGTTAGAGCCGTGGGGGTTGTACGCCTTCCAGCTGATCCCGGCGTCCTGGAGCACCTCGGGCATCGTCGGCCACGTGCAGGTCCACTGGTAGGGGATCTGCTCCGACTCGGTCACCAGGATGGGCCCACCGGCCACGCCGGCGGGGTCGATGCTGCCGCTGATGGCCATCACCCGATTGGGATGGGTCGGGCCGAGCACCGAGCAGTGGTAGTGGTCGCAGATGGTGAACTTCTTGGCCAGGTCGTAGTAGAAGGGGATGTCGGCCTTCTTGTAGTACCCCATGGTGTTCACGCCCAGCGCCCCCTCGTACGCCGCCGACGTGTGGGTCGACACGAAGGCGTCCATGGCGCCGTTGTCCCACGAGGCGTGCTCCGCTTGCCAGCTGTGGTCCAGGTCGTAGGTGCACTCCGCCTGTTGGGTCTTCGTGTTCATGTGGAACGGGAGGAGTGTTGACTGCTCGCCGCCGGGCCATGCCTGAGTGAAGGCGGCCCGGTTCTCGGCGGCGCTGGCGTCGTAGCCGTCCACCCCGGCCATCGTCCCGAAGTAGTGGTCGAACGACCGGTTCTCCTGCATCAGGAACACCACGTGCTCGACGGCCCCGATGTCCGAGCCCGCCGCCTTGGTCTGGAGCGCCCGGCGGATGGTGTCGCGACCGGTCGACCGCACGTGTCCGACCTTGGCCAGTCCGAGGGTGGTCGCCCCGGCGACACCGCCGGCCAACAGTTGTCTGCGACTGTACGTGGGTTCGGTCATGGCGAAATGCTTGCAGTAATTCGCAACCCGGAGTCGCAAGGAACGGAAGTCCCTGGTGGCGCCCTTGGAACGGCTCACGACCGGCCGGCCGACGAGAACCGGTGGGGACCATCATGCGGGCGCGCCACCAGGACCCCCGTGGCCGGGGGTCCTGACTCCGACGGACTACCCGATGCCTATGGAGCCGGTGCGCTGCTTCCGTCGCCGGAACAGAGAGAACAGCCCACCGATGGCAACGGCCGAGAGGGGCAGCAGGATGTTGAGTGGTGCCTCGGGCGTCGCCGCCCCCAGGTTCGGGGGCACGCACCCGGTGAAGAGTCCGAGGTCGACGGTATTGCCGGTGAACTGGCCGGTCGCCCCACCCAGGAGGCTCCCGGTGATCGTGCCGTTGGTGACCGCCATCGTCCCGTTCGGCTGCAGCACCGTCCCCTGCCAATGCTCGTTGGTCAGCGCGAGCGCCCCGGCGACGAAGTTCCAGATCACGTCGCCGGCGACCACGCCTCCGCTGAGGTTCACCGTCTGGCCGCTGAGGGTCAGGCCTGCGGTGCCGGTGACGTTGATCACCACGACGGCACCGACCGGGGCACTGATGTTCACCGTCGTCGCAGCCTTCAGCGTCGTTCCGGGCAGGGAGAAGATGTTCGTCGACGCTCCTGTTCCCGATCCGGTGAACGTCACCGTCGACCCGGTCGTGGTCGTGCCCGTGTTGGTGAAGGAGGAGAACGTGCCCGACGCGGCGACCAGGGCGGACTGGGCCGTCGAGAATTGGAAGGGGAGGCCGGAAGCCAGGACCTGGGTGACGGTCCCTCCGCCGGGCGTGGCGACCGTGCCGGAGTACGACCCGACGTAGACCGCACTTCCGTTGGCGACCGTGCCGCCCGAACTGCTGAGTCCTCCGCCCGCTACGAGCGTGACCTGCGTGGGGGGTGGTCCGGCGACCGACGCAATGGTCGAGTTCGTCAGGCTGGTGTCGGATCCGAAGGCGGCACTTCCCTGGACCGTCTCGTTGTCGATCGCCGACCCGGCCGTCGTATACGCGCTGTAGTTGCCGGCGCTGCCGAGCGGCACACAGTTGGCGGCCGCCTCCGCCACTCCTGGCACCGATGCGACCGCCCCGATCGTCGTGATCAGCGCACCGGCAGCCAAGGGCAGGACCCGCCTCCGAAACCCGCCGCCCGTCTTCATACGGACTGTCTACGGGACGCCCGCGTGACAACTCAACACACAAATCGGCCTGCCGGATGAACCTTGCGCGAAGAATGTGTCGGCGGTGAAACACCAGCCACCCCAAGCATCTGCCCGGTCGCTCCCCGTGGCCTCGCCCACCATCGTCCGGCGACTCGAAGGGGCACTCGACGTCTCGTCCGGGCCGCTTGGTTACCGGACACCGAGTGCGTCGTCCGTCGTGTGAACCGTTCATGACCAGTTGTCACAACGTTCATCTCGATGTTGCAGTTATTCAGCTCGTCAGGATGCGGACTGATCGATACTTGTGCATGGTCCCCGCCCCGCCCTCGCGCCATCGTCGGGCGGTGGTGACGGTCGCCGTCGCCGTGTCGATGGGTCTGCTCGTCGGCCTGCCGGGCATCGCCGGAGCGGCGTTCCCGGCCATCAACGGCCCCATCGTCTTTCAGAGCAGCCGGGCCGCCACGGGGAACGGGTGCCTCTACAGCGGCACCAGCGAGCTGTTCACCACATCGGCCGGGGGTGGTCCCGTCTCCCAGCTGGACTGCACCGGAAGCACCGACCAGCATCCCTTCGCCTCGCCGGACGGGACAGAGGTGATCTTCGCCAGCAATCGCCAGGACGGGGTCGACTTCAAGCTCTACACCATGCCGCTGTCGACCGACGGCTCGGCCACGGGCACGCCCGTCGACGTCTCGCAGGATCTTCCGAGTGGAGGGAGCGACGACTATCCGTCCTGGGCGCCGGCGGCACCCGGTGAGCAGGACCGGATCATCTTCGACAGCACTCGCGACGGGGGCCAACCCGAGCTCTACACCGAGGACCTCGACGCCCCGGGCTCGGTTGCCCCGGTGTTCTCGCAGATCGGGAACTTCAGCGACACCGAGCCGGTCTACGACCCGTCGGACGCCGACGAGATCGCCTTCGTGCGCACCTCGGACGGCGGAAGGAGCCAGATCTACACCTACAACGTGGTGACCCGATCGCTGGTCGACCTGTCGGCCGCCAACGGTGACGGGACCTCCGACGACTCGAAGCCGGACTTCGCCCCCTCACCCGACAGCTCGGGGACGCAACTGCTCGTGTTCCAGTCGGACCGACCGACGGGCGGGGCATCCAACGGACCCTGCGCCGGCACCCAGCTCTACACCATGAGCGACCGAGTCGGGCCGACATCGTCCATCGCACCGGTGTTCCAGCAGATGTCCGGGTCCCCACCGGAGCCGGACGGGGTGCAGGTGTGCGCCACGTCGAAGGGGGCCCAGGGGGTGGCAGCCGGCACGAAGGTGGCCGTCGAGAACCCCGTCTTCTCGCCCGACGGCACCGAGGTCGCCTTCGATCAACTGGGCTACAACGGGACCGGCAACACCCAGGACGTCTTCACCGCGTACTCCGCACCGCTCTCGGGTGGTGTCGCCCGGATCGGCAACGAGGATGACCTCACACCGAACTTCGCCACCGACGAGGCGCCGACCTGGGCCCCGGTGAGCCCCGGCGCCAGTACCCCGGAAGTCCCCGACACCCTGCTCCTGCCGGTGACCGGCGGCGGGGTCATCGGGGGGGCCGTGCTCCTGACGCGCCGCCGGCGCCGCACGGCCGACGGGAGCCGGCCGTAGGTCGCCGACCGCGGGGATCGCACGGCGATCCGGCAGTCGCCCGCTCAGTACCGCTCAGCCGGCGGCGCCGCCGCTGCCGGTGCCGCCGCTGCTCTTCCGGACGGCGGCCACCGCTGCGTTCAGGGTGCTGTTGGCCGAGTCCATCGCCTTGAGGCTGTCGTCCCATCGGGTGAGGTCGGCGTTCGACTGTGTCCGTGCGAGGGTGAGGCAGTCATCCGCATAGGCCACGGTCTCGGTCACCATCTCCTTCCAACTCGCTTCGAGCGAGGAGGTCGGGGCCGGCGGGACATCCCCCGCCCGTTGGGCGTCGTCACGCAGCTGCGTGCAGGCCGTCTTCAGCCGCCCGAAGAACGAGGCCGCGTCGGACTCGGCCGAGGCGGCACTGGCGGCGACGACCTCCGCCTGGTCCTTGTTGAGCGTCCCGTTGTGGGGCCTGACCTCAGAGGTCAACCAGGCCAGCGCCGACTCGCCGGTGTGGGCACCACTCGTCGTCGTACTCGTCGGGGTGGACGAGGAGGATCCTCCGCAGCCCGCCAGGGCCAGGGCCCCGAGCAGCGTCCCGGTGGCCAGGGCCAGTGTTCGTTTCACCCCGACACGGTAGCGGCGAACGGTGACCGGATCGGCCTGCAGACGAGCGGTTGCGAAGAGTTCATCCGGATGTGACGGACCGGTCGCCCGGGGTCGGGTCCCTATGCCGCCACCCGTGGCTGACCAGAACGTGCCAGAACTTGGTGACGGATCCCCGGTCCGTTCAGCCGGCGATCGCCCCGACCACGTAGTTGATGCACGCGCAGAGCGAGGCGACGTCGTCGGGGTCGATCGCCGGGAACATGGCGATCCTCAGCTGGTTCCGGCCCAGCTTGCGGTAGGGCTCGGTGTCGACGATCCCATTGGCCCGCAGCACGGCCGCCACCGTCGCCGCGTCGATCGAGGTCTCGAAGTCGATGGTGCCCACCACGTGGCTCCGGTCCTGCTCCCGTGTCACGAACGGTGTGGCGAAGTCTGAGTTCTCCGCCCACGTGTAGAGGATCTCCGACGACTTGTCCGAGCGGCCCGCCGAGAACTCGAGGCCCCCGTTGTCGTTGAACCACCGCACCTGGTGGTCGAAGAGGAAGATGGTCGCCAGCGCCGGCGTGTTGTAGGTCTGGTCGAGCTTGGAGTTGTCGAGGGCGATGGTCAGGTCCATCGACGCCGGCACCCACCGGCCGGAGGCGGCGATGGCGGCGATCCGGTCCTGGGCGGCCGGCGAGAGGAGGGCCACCCACAGCCCCCCGTCGGAGCCGAAGCACTTCTGGGGGGCGAAGTAGTAAGCGTCGAACTGGGTCGGATCGACCCGCAGCCCCCCGGCCCCCGAGGTGGCGTCCACGGCCACCAGGCCTCCCCCGTCGTGCGGCGACGTGGCCCCCGACGGCCGGAGGATCGGCATCATGACCCCGGTCGACGTCTCGTTGTGGGTCAGGGCGTACAGATCGACGTCCCCACGGGCGACCGGGTCGGGGTGGGTCCCGACCGCCGCCGAGATGATCTCCGGGTCGTCGAGGTGGGGGGCGTCCGACGCCGCCGTGGCGAACTTGGAGGAGAACTCGCCGAAGGTGAGGTGCTGGCTCTTCTTCTCGATCAGCCCGAAGGTCGCCGCGTCCCAGAAGCACGTGGTCCCGCCGTTGCCGAGGGCCACCTCGTACCCGTCGGGCAGGGAGAACAGCTCGGCCAGCCCGCTCCGCAGGCTGGCCACCACCGACTTGACCGTCTTCTGCCGGTGACTGGTCCCGAGGAAGTGTCCCGCACCCTCGGCGAGGGCCTGGACGGCCTCGGGGCGGACCTTGGACGGTCCGGAACCGAAACGCCCGTCGTGGGGGAGCAGGTTGGTCGGGATGGCGATGTCAGGGGTGTCGGTCACGTATGGAATCATGGCACCATGGCTGAGCACCCAGAAACCGGGCCCGCCGGGGCCGGCGGCCGGCGACCATGACCGAGCGCCGGATCTCCGCCCGGGCCGCTGCCGTGTCACCCTCGGCGACCCTGGCCGTCGACGCCAAGGCCAAGGCGCTCAAGGCCCAGGGGGAGAGCGTCATCGGCTTCGGCGCCGGCGAGCCCGACTTCCCCACGCCCGAGGCCATCGTGGCCGCGGCCGTCGAGGCCTGCCGGGACCCGGCGATGCACAAGTACACCCCCACGGCCGGCCTTCCCGAGCTGCGTGAGGCCCTGGCCGTCAAGACCCGGCGTGACTCCGGCTTCGAGGTCACCCCTTCGCAGGTCCTGGTGACCAACGGCGGGAAGCAGGCCATCGCCAACTCGTTCGCCGTCCTGTGCGACCCGGGCGACGAGGTCCTCGTGCTGGCCCCGTACTGGACCACCTATCCCGAGGTGATCGTCCTGGCCGGCGGGGTGCCGGTGGTCATCCCCACCGACGCCACCAGCGGCTTCCGCGTCACCGTCGACCAATTGGAGGCAGCCACCACCGAACGGACGAAGGTGCTCCTGTTCGTGTCGCCGTCGAACCCCACCGGGGCGGTCTACCCGCGCCAGGAGATCGAGGCCATCGGCCGGTGGGCCGTCGAACGCGGCCTGTGGGTGATCACCGACGAGATCTACGAGCACCTGGTCTACGGCGCTGCCGAGCACCACTCGATGCCCGTGGTCGTGCCGGAGCTGGCAGAACGGTGCATCGTGGTCAACGGGGTGGCCAAGACCTATGCCATGACCGGTTGGCGGGTGGGCTGGATGATCGGCCCGGCCGACGCCATCACCGCCGCCACCAACCTGCAGTCGCACGAGACGTCGAACGTGGCCAACGTCTCCCAGCGGGCGGCCCTGGCCGCCGTGTCGGGCGACCTCAGTGCGGCCGCCGAGATGCGCCAGGCGTTCGACCGGCGCCGGAAGACCATCCACTCCATGCTGAACGAGATCGAAGGGGTCGAGTGCCTCCTGCCCGAGGGGGCGTTCTATGCCTTCCCGTCCGTGGAGGGGCTGTACGGACGCGACATCCGCGGCCGGCGCTCCGGGTCCAGCGCCGAGCTGGCCGACCTGGCCATCGAGGAGGCAAAGGTGGCGGTCGTGCCGGGGGAGGCCTTCGGCGCTCCGGGGTACTTCCGGATGTCCTACGCCCTGGGCGACGACGACCTCGTCGAAGGGGTGTCCCGCCTGGCCAAGCTGTTCGGTGACGCCGGCTGATGCCGGCGCTCACCGGCGTCCGTGTGGGCTCGACCAGATCCTCCACGCAATTGCTCTCCCTCAGAAAGGAACACCATGGGTAGGGTGCTCGTCACCGAGAAGTTGGCCCAACCGGGACTGGACCTGATGACCGAAGCCGGGCACCAGGTGGATGTGCAGCTGGGTCTCTCCCCCGAGGAGCTGGTCTCGGCCGTCGTCGGCGCCCAGGCGCTGATCATCCGATCCGCCACGACGGTGACCGCCGAGGTGCTGGCGGCGGGCACCGACCTGATCGTCGTGGGCCGGGCCGGCATCGGGCTCGACAACGTCGACGTGGCCGCGGCCACCGAGCGGGGGGTGATGGTGGTCAACGCCCCCCAGTCCAACATCCTGTCGGCCGCCGAGCAGGCGATGGCCCTGCTGTTGGCCCAGGCCCGCAACATCCCCCAGGCCCACGCCGCACTGGTGGCCGGCAAATGGGAGCGCTCCAAGTGGGAGGGGGTCGAGCTGTACGGCAAGACCCTCGGCGTGGTCGGCCTGGGCCGCGTCGGTGCGCTGGTGGCCCAGCGGGCCCTGGCCTTCGGCATGCGGTTGGTGGCCTACGACCCGTTCGTCTCGGCCGACCGGGCCAAGCACATGGGGGTCCAGCTGGTGGGCCTCGACGAGCTGATGGCCGTCTCCGACTTCGTCACCGTGCACCTGCCGAAGAACGCGGAGACGCTCGGCCTCATCGGCAAGGACCTGCTGGCCAAGGCCAAGCCCGGTCTCCGGATCATCAACACGGCCCGGGGCGGGATCGTGGACGAGGACGCCCTGGCCGAGGCCATCCGGTCCGGTCAGGTCCAAGGGGCCGGTCTCGACGTGTTCGCCAAGGAGCCGACCACCGAGTCACCGCTGTTCGAGCTGTCGTCGGTCGTGGTGGCTCCCCACCTCGGCGCGTCCACCGCCGAAGCGCAGGACAAGGCCGGTGTCACCATCGCCGAGCAGGTGATCCTGGCCCTCAACGGTGATTTCGTCCCGTTCGCCGTCAACGTGGCGGCCACCGACGTGTCCGAGACGGTGCGGCCGTTCATGGGCCTGGCCGAGCAGCTGGGCAAGATCCTCTCGCACCTCAACGACGGGCTGCCGGACGTCCTGGCCATCGAGTACCAGGGTGGGCTCGCCGGTGCCGGAACCGGCATCCTTACCCTCTCCGTGCTGAAGGGAATGTTCGGGGCGGCCACCGAGGAGCCGGTCAGCTACGTGAACGCGCCGCAGTTGGCGGAGGAGCGGGGATTGGAGGTGCGGGAGACCTCCTCGGTCACGGCCCATGACTACGTCAACCTCATCACGCTGCGCAGTGGCGACCACGCCGTGGCCGGCACCCTCACCGGGCCGCGCAGCGAGCCGCGCCTGGTGATGATGGACGACCACACCGTGGAGGTGCCGCCGGCCCCGCACATGGTCGTGGTGCGCAACGACGACCGGGCCGGCATGATCGGTGCGGTCGGCACCATCCTCGGCGAGGCCGGCGTGTCGATCTCGTCGATGGCGGTGGGCCCGTCAGCCACGGGCAACACGGCGCTGATGGTGCTGTCCACCGACAGGGAGGTGCCCTCCGGCGCCCTCGAGCAGCTGCGGGCCAGTGCCGGCATCAGCGACGTCCACACCGTCGAGCTCTGACCGGACGGACGGAGGGGAGCCGGGGTGAGTACCCGGGGCGCGGCTGACGACGCCGGCGAGTCCACCGTGGGGGTCCGTTTCGCCGAGGGCCAGGTAATGACTGTCTTCCGGTCGAGGCGCCGGTCCGATGCTCAGGAGGCCTACTCGCCGTTGGCCGGTGAGATGGAGAGTGCGGCACGTGCGATGCCCGGATTCGTGGACTTCAAGTCATTCACGGCCGAGGACGGGGAGCACGTCAGCCTCGTCACCTTCGCTTCACCCGAGACGCAGCGTGCGTGGCGGGAGGATGCCGGACATCGCGCCGCTCAGCAGCGGGGTCGAGACGAGTTCTACGTCGACTACTCGGTGCAGGTGGGGGAGTGCGTGCACGTGTCGACGTGGGATCGTGGTGTCAGGGCCGCCGGTCCTGGTTGACCGGCACCGGGGGCCATGTATCGCCGCCGATCGCCGGGAGCGAGTCGGCTGTCCCTCGCCCGACGCCGGCGCGCGACCCCAGGATCCTGCGGATCACGGCAACCGCGGCAAACGCGCCCGCCACGACGAGAACCCTCTTGACCGACCGATACAGCATCCGCCCAGCCTACGGCTCGCGGCCGGTCATCCCACGGCTCCGCCCGGCTGCATCACCGGGTCCGTTGGGGCGACGTCGTAACTGCATGCCTGGGTGAGCGATGGAACCCAGTTCCAGACGAGCAGTCCACTGCTCCCGGCGTTCAGCTGGGCGCTCTCCTTGGCGATGAAGGCGGCGTTCCGTGTGGCGTCGCTCAGGCACCCCGGCCCGGTCCCGGCGACCAGACCCGCCTCCCCGGCGATGATGGGCTTGTCCAGGGCCTTTGCCTGGGTGAGCCGAACGGCCATGCCGTTCCATTGGTCGCCTCCGATCGGCACCTCCCCCCAGTAGTCGTGGTAGGAAAGCACGTCGATGCCAGGGCTGGCCGAGACGTACTGGTAGTCGGATCCCTGCGTTCCGCACTGGCCCCCGCCGAGCAGTCCGCTCTCGACGAGGTGGCGCGGGTCGAGTGCATGGATCTCCCCGCCGACGGTATCGAAGAAGTAGCGCAGCGCGGCGGCGGCGGCGGCCTCGTCGGGACAGGTCTGATGTCCGCTGCAGTCGGTCGGCTGATATTGCGCCGGACAGGTGGAAGCCTCGGCCTCGGAGATCGGCTCCCACATGCCCAGGGCCGGCGAGCCGGCGTAGCGCATGACGATGTCCTGCAGGTAGGTCCAGTACGAGAGAGGAGTGAGTCCCGAACCGTTCGAATCGGTCGGGGTGTCGAACACGTCACGGAAGCCGCCTTCGTACCATGACGGATCTTGCCAGTGGCCGCCATCGCACGTCCCCCCTTGGTCGGTGATGGCGACGATGAGCCGCTGGCCGTGGGCGGCCGCCGCGTCGAACACCCGGTCCAACGGTGCCCAATCCAACTCGTGGGTGCCCACGTCCGTGGCCATGGTGCCCTGGAACGCCCAGACACGCACCAGCGAGTTGGGAGGCAGCGACGCAAAGAGGCCGTTCAACTGCTGATCGCTCAGATCGGCACCGCATCCGGCATTGACCCCCCAGTCGGTGGCCGCCTCGTAGGCGTCGACCCCATTGAAGTGATACGTCGAACCGTCCAGGACGAGGTGCGTACCGGACACCTCGATGACCGGGGTGTCCGGGATGACCGGCGCTGTCGCGGTGGGTGTTGCCGCCGGTGCGGCCACCGGCGCGCTGGTCCCGGGCGTCGTCGCTGCGGGGCTGGTCGTCGGCGCCGGTGACGGGACGGCGGTGGTTGACGTCGTGGACGAGGCATCGCCAGCCGGTTGGACGGCCCTCGTTCTGCCGACCACCTCAGAGTCGGCGCCCCTCGGCGCCGCAGGTGCCCACGCGACCACCCCGACCACGACGATGGCCGCCACGATGGTCGACCTGGCGATCAGGCTGGACGGAACTCCCCGGCGCCCACGGCCCGGGCCTCCTCCTGGGCGGCGGCGAAATGGTACCCGCACGCGATCCAACCCATCGCCCGCGTCCCGAATGCCCACGTGACTACTGTCGGCGTCGGCCGACCCCAGCTTGAATCCAGAGGCTGCTCAGCTCGTTCGACAGATGGCGTTCGATGGAACGCCAGAACCCCCCTGACCAGGGATCCGTTTCGCCGAGGCATCGGTTGATCGCCGCCGGCGGTGCTGCGATCGGGGATTCGGGCGCCCCCGGGACGCATCCCACCGAAGCGCCTTTCGAAACGGCCCCCGGAACGGCCTAGCGACGTTGCCGGAACACACCGGAGCGGGATCCGGGCGGTCGGCGTGTGAGGTCGTCCCTCCGACCGCTTGGTGCCGTGCTCCGTCGGGACCGCGCAATGGCGACGATTCCGGCCCCGGAACAGACGATGACGCGGCGGCCGACTTCCGTCTCGTCGCCATCCGTCTCTGGCGCACCCGCTCTCGTCCGCGTGACATCGCGGTGACACGAGGGTGAGGGTTGTGTGACATCGGCAGTCAGTAACCTCGTCCGACTCACGGCCGAACGCACCGTCGCGTCCGGTCCCGGACTCACGACCCCCGTGCAAGAGTCGCCGACGTTCCGTGGGCGCCAATCAGGCGGCACTGACATGACCGCGCGTGGACAGTCTCGGCGCCCGCTCCGGCGCCACCGTGACGGTTGGGTCGCGCCCCGGTAATCCGAAGGTTATCTCTGTGTGTCACCTGGGGTTTTGCATTGACTCACCTGTGTCGGCATGTGAGATTCACCTCAGACGGCGCCACCGAACACCACAACACCGTCGAGCCAAGAACTCCCCGCCACTCCCGTCCGTACCAGAGAATGAGCCCTCAAAGGAGCAATCGATGAAGATCCGCCACGCCGCCAGGACAGTGGGAATCAGCGTCGCCGTCGCCTCGGCAGCCGTATTCTCCACCCTGGCGTTTGCCGGTACGGCCGGCGCCCTGGCCAGCGGTAGCCAGGTCCCCGGTGTCGCCGTACCGATCAGCCCTGACCCGACCTCGGGCCAGACGGTGACTCCCGGGACTCCGTTCTCGAGCGGGCAGACCATCTCGGTCCAGGTGCCGGCCAACACGGTCCTCACCCCGAATGCGAACGTGACCGTCGAGGAGTGCGCGGCTCCGAACGGCGTCCTCCCCACCCTGCCGTCACAGTGCGACACCAACACCTTCTCGGCGGACACCATCATCCCGAACGTCTCGACCGGCGCGTTTACCTACAACGCCTACCAGGTCTACGCCCTCCCCGACGCCAACATCGGCGACGCTCCCTCGAGCACGATCACGTGCGGCGACTCGCCGGCCAACGAGTGCGTGCTCGGGATCTTCGACAACGTGAACGACTTCACCGCTCCGCACCTGTTCTCCCAGGGGTTCCAGATCGTACCCAGCGCCGGTGACCAGGCCGCGAACCCCGGGGACGGCACACCTGAGGTGCCGCTGGCCGTCGGCCTCCCGCTCGCCGCCGCCGGGATCTTCGGGGGCATCACCCTCCGACGCCGCCGCCGGTCCGCCCGGTCAGCCGCCTGACCAGCTCGAGTCCAACCAGACAACCAACCACCACATCGTTTCGATCCAAGGAGAACGCGAGCACCATGAGACCGATGAACTTGAGGCGCCGTCTGGCGGTCGCCGGAACGGTCGGGGTAACCGCCCTGATCGCCACACTGGGGATCGGTGCCGGCGTCGCCGGGGCCGTGCCCGCCGATCCGCCCGGAGGAGCGACGCCGGTCTATCCGAGCTTCAACAACGGCGTGGTCAACGGCATCCGCGACACCGGTTCCGACACGACCTTCTACATGATGCAGAAGATCGGTGACCTGTACACCGGTGCCGGTCTCTACGGCTGCACGTTGAATGTCGGCACGGAGACGACGCTCTACAACACCAACTTCACGTCAGCGTCCAGCAACGCCAACTACTACTGCCAGGCCGGCGCGAACTCGACGACGACGGACACCGCCGACAACTGGGACCGCACCGAGGTGACCGAAGGCGTCGACGACGTCGGATCCGGACCCGGTCAGAGCCAGCTGTGCGGAGCCTCGGTGCTCGCATCACCGTTGAACGTCGACTTCTCCCGGTCGTCCAAGCCGGCGGGCTCGGCGTGTGGAGACCTGGCGCAGACCGGATACGCCAAGGACAGCGTTCCGCTCGAGGACTTCCAGATAAACCCGGCCACCTTCGGCACGGCCGCCTCCACCAGCCCCTACGCCTCGGTCAACGGCGGCAGCGTCGGTGACGTGGCCCAAGGGTGGCTCCCGGGCAACCCGACCGGCGGCCCCTACACCGGCACGCCGTTCACCAACATCTCCAACGCCGACAACGGCGGGGCGGCCAACAGCACGGCCTATCGCATCTGGTGCGCCAGCGGGTCCACGCGTATCGACGACTGGGGCCAGCTGACCAACCTCGGCCCGAACTTGGCGGTGCCCGGCGTGACCCTGACCAGCGGATCCAACACGGCAACCGTCACCGGCTCGCTGATAGCCAGCATCGCCTCGGGCCAGGCCGTCACCGACCTGACCAACTCCGGCAACCTGCCCGGCGGCACCACGGTCACCTCGGCCAGCGGTCACACCCTTACCCTGTCCGCCGCCGCCACCGGCAACGGCACCGACAACCTGTCGATCAACATCGGGACCACACTGGCCGTCGGATCGGGTGGCCCCATCGGGCTCCTGGTGCGAGCGGTGGGTGTGAACCCGAATTCCGGCACGCAGTCGACGTGGGCCAGCTACGCCGAGAGCGGCGTGTCGGGTGGGGGTTGTGCCTCCAACGCCAATACCAACGCCCCGAGTGACCCCAACTCGAGCACAGCCACCGGTGACAACGCCGGCCCGCACATCGCCCTGGAGAACAACTCTTCCCAGATCAGCGACTTTGCGGCCGGTGACTTTCCCGGCGACTACGCCAGCCAGGCCATCGAGGTGGCGACCTCCCTCTACTTCATCTCTAACGGGGTCTACACCACCAATCCGTACTCGGCTTCGGTGTCGATCAACGGCTCCCAGTACTCGGGATCCAAGTTGACGCTGAACGGGAAGAGCCCGTCGAACCCGAACGTGCTCAACAACCTCTACCCGACATCGCGGACCCTGTTCAACATCTACCGTACCGGCACGGTCCGGGCTTCGACGGCCGGGTTCTTGAACTGGCTGTGCGACTCGCAGTCGTCCATCCTGAAGCAGAAGGACAACTCGACCGGGGTCAACTTCGACACGGAGCTGAACACCATCATCGGGTCCTTCGGGTTCATCCGGCTGACCGACCTCTCGGCGGTGGCGACCGGCGGCAACACACCCCTTGACGGTGTGTCCGGTGGCGGCATCAACACCAGCTGTGCCTCCGGTCTCAACGCCGGCAACTCCGCCGGCAACGGTGATCCTGCCGTCACCGCCGTGGCGAAACCTCAGACCTAGGCACGCCCACCACACGAACCGCACCGGCCACGAGCCGGAACGGTGACAGAGCCCAGGCCCGGGGGGCCCGACGAGTGATCGCCGGGCTCCCCGGGTTTCGGGGTTCCAAGGGAGGACCGACGAGAAGCAACCAGATGCAGGCGGCACGGGCGGGAGCACCCACGGCGAGAGGCGGCATCCACGAGTACCAGAGTTTCGATCGGCAAGGAAGCAGGCGAGGTCAGCGGTGAAGAGAGCAGTCAACAGGTTGCACATGGGCCGGCCCGACTCGAGGGAGGACCGGGCGCCGTTGCCCAAGCGAGCCACCCGTCTGGCCGGCGCGGCATTTGTGCTGACCTTGGCCGTGACCGCCACCCTGGTGGGCACGGCCGGGGCCGCCCTCACCAGTGGCAGCCAGATCACCGACGCCGTGGTCCCCATCAGTCCCGACCCGACCTCGGGCCAGGCGGTGACCACCGGCACGCCGTTCTCCAGCGGACAGACCGTCGAGGTGTCGGTGCCGGCCAACACCGTCCTTCTGGCCAGCCAGAACGTGGAGATCGAGGAGTGCGCCGACCCGGGGGGCGTCCTCCCCACCCAGCCGTCGGAGTGCGACACCAACACCCTGTCGCAGGACACCATCATCCCGGGCGCCGACGGCTCGTTCACCTACCGGAGCTACCAGGTCTATGCCGTCCCCGACCCCCTCATCGGCGATGCCGCCACCAGTGCGGTGGACTGCAACCTGACCGACGAGTGCGTGCTCGGCATCTTCGACAACGTGGACGACTTCACCCAGCCCCACTTCTTCAGCCAGGGCTTCTACACCAACCCCACCGCCGACGACTCCGGCGACAACCCGGGTGACGGCAGCGCGCCCCAGGCCGCCGCCGCCCCCTCGGCCTCGCTGTCGACGGTGAGCGCCAGCCCGACCACGGCGGTGGCCGACGGCGTCTCCTCCTCGACGGTCACCGTCACCCTCAACGGGCAGAACGCCACGAAGGCCACCGTGCCCATCCCCGGTGCCCCGGTGACCCTGGCCGCCGATTCGGGCACCCACTCGACCGTCGTGACCTCGCCGGCCACCACCAACAGCTCGGGGGTGGCCACCTTCACCGTGACCGACTCGACCGCCGAGCCGGTGACCTACACGGCGTCCAGCGGATCGGTGACCGTCACCCAGGCCGCGCTGGTGACCTTCGCCGCCCCCGCCGTGTCGGCGGCCGACTCGAAGGTGTCGGCCTCGGCCGCCACGGTGGCCAGCGGCGGCAACGCGACGGTAACGGTCACCCTGCAGGACCAGGGGTCCGACCCCCAGCCCATCGGCGGCCAGTCCGTCACCCTGACCGCCGACTCGGGCGCGCAGGCGACCATCGCCACCTCATCGACCACGACCAACTCCTCGGGGGTTGCCACCTTCACCGTCTCCGACACCGCGTCGGAGGTCGTGACCTTCACTGCCGCCTCCGGCGGGGTGACCGTCGCTCAGACCGCCAAGATCACGTTCGGAGATCTCGCCGTCTCCCCCGTGGCATCCACGGTGGTCGCCGGCACGCCGACCGCCAGTACCGGGGCCGGTCTGGGCTCGCAGGTGACGGTCACCCTCCTGACCGGGCCGGGAGGGTCGCCGGTGGCCGGTAAGAGCGTCGTCCTAGCGGCCACCGGCACCAACGCCGCGGTGATCAGTCCATCCACCCCGGTGGTCACCGGCCCGACCGGCGTGGCGACCTTCGAGGCGACCGATGACACGGCGGAGAGTGTCACCTTCGGTGCCACCGACCAGACCGACAACGATCTGGCTATCGGGAGTGCCACCGTGCAGTTCGTGGCACCCACCACCGTGTCCCCGACGCTCTCCTCGGTGGCGTTCGCCTATGCCGTCCCGGGGGCGACCAGCACCCCGGCCGACGGCACCACGCCCTTCAACGTGATCGTCACCGTCAAGAACGTGGCCGGGCAGGCGGTGGTGGGCGACGTGGTGCTGCTCACACCCACCACCTCCGGTTCCAACGTCGAGGTGACCGGGGACACGCCGGCCGGTAGCAATACCCAGGGGGCGACCGATACCAACGGAGAGGCAGAGTTCCAGGTGAGGGATACGACCGCCGAATCGGTGACCTTCACCGTCTCGGACACAACCGCCAGCACCACGATCACCGGTTCCCCGGCGACACCGTTCACGCTCACCTTCGTCGCAGGAACCGTCGACGGAGTCCAGTCCACCATCGCCGCCAGTCCCACCGCGGTCGCCGCCGACGGGAAGACGGCGTCCAACATCACCGTCACCCTCGAGGACCACTTCAACAATCCGGTCGCCGGTCAGACGGTGACCCTGGATCAGGGCGACGGCCACTCCTCGATCAGCCCGACGTCGGCGACGACCGGGTCCAATGGCGTCGCCACGTTCGAGGTCACCGATTCGACCAACGAGAACGTGACCTATGCGGCCGTCGTGACCAGCGACGAGAACCTCACGATCTCCCAGTCGACCGGGGTGGCGTTCGGGACTCCACCTCCTGACGTACCGGTGCCGGACGACTCGGTGGTGGTGTCCAACTACAGCTCGGTCCCCGCCGACGGCAAGACGGCGGCCGCGGTGAGCGTCCTGCTCTACGACGCCAACGGACTCCCCATTCCAGGCCGGACCGTCAAGCTCACCGCGTCCGGTGGGTCGTCAGTGATCTCGCCGGCCACGCTCACGACGGATAAGGACGGGGCGGCGACCTTCACGGTGACCGACAGCACTCCCCAGACCGTGACCTACACGGCGCAGGACACCACCGACAACATCGCGGTCACCGGATCCGTGTCCCTCGTCTTCACGACTGCTTCCGCTCCTTCCGCCACCTCCACCACGTCGAAGCCCGCCAACGCGCCGGTCGTGGGCATGGCCACCACCCCGGACGGCGGTGGCTACTGGCTGGTCGCCGCCGACGGTGGGGTGTTCTCCTACGGTGACGCCCGCTTCCACGGCTCGGCCGGCGGTCTGCATCTCAACCGACCGGTCGTGGGCATGGCCGCCACCCCGGAGGGCGGCGGCTACTGGTTGGTCGCGTCCGACGGCGGCGTGCTCACCTACGGCGACGCCCACTTCTACGGCTCTGCCGGAGGACTCCACCTCAACACGCCCATCGTGGGCATGGCCGCCACCCCGGACGGCGGCGGCTACTGGCTGGTCGCCGCCGACGGTGGGGTGTTCTCCTACGGTGACGCCCGCTTCCACGGCTCGGCCGGCGGTCTGCATCTCAACCGACCGGTCGTGGGCATGGCCGCCACCCCGGACGGCGGCGGGTACTGGCTGGTCGCCGCCGACGGTGGGATCTTCCGGTACGGCGATGCCACCTTCGACGGTTCCACGGGGGGTCTCCACCTCAACAAACCCGTGGTCGGGATGGCCGCCACCCCGGACGGCGGCGGCTACTGGCTGGTCGCCTCCGATGGGGGGATCTTCACGTTCGGCGACGCCGGTTTCCACGGTTCCACCGGGTCTCTGCATCTGAACAAACCCATCGTGGGCATGTCCATCACGCCCCCGGGAGCGGGCTACTGGCTGGTCGCCTCCGATGGGGGGATCTTCGGCGGCAACGCACACTTCTACGGATCGGCCGCCTGATGGGTGCTAGGGACACACGCCGTCCGAACCGGCCGTCGAAATTCGGTGCCTCTGGACTGATGGTCCTGTTGGTCGCCCTCGCAACGTTGCTCACCGGCTGTTCGACGTCCAGCTCATCGAGCGCATCCGCGCTGACCGTGGGTGACACCTCCCAGGGCTGGACCTTCCACAGTGGCCAGACCATCACCGTGTCCATGGGACCGAACAAGACCTTCAAGCCGTTCATCCGGATCAACATCCTGGAGTGCGCCGACCCCGGTGGGTCCAAGGCCCATCTGCCCACCAGCATCAACACGTGCGACGAGAACACCGTCCAGGCCAATTCGCTGATACCTCAGGCCAACGGGAGCTTCACGCAGAAGTACACGGTCTACAGCCTGCCGAGTGCGACGCTGGGCGAGCAGGCCAACTGGCAACCGGTCTGCAACAAGACGCATCAATGCGTCCTCTTCGTGGGTGAGGACCAGGACGACTTCACGAAGCCCAAGGTGTTCTCCGAGCCGTTCACCATCACTCCGGGGACGGCGTGATCGCCGTACCCGAAGGGAGGCTGCGCCGGAGAACGGTGGCCACCGGTGGCATCTCGGTGGTGCTCCTCGCTCTCGTCGTGGCCTTCGCCGTCGCCGTGGCGTGGCATCCGGGTACGGCCGCGGCGGCCGGTCCGAGTGTGGTCGTGAAACCCACGCTGTCGACCTACGCCGACGGGCAGTCGGTGGCGGTGTCGGTGGGTCCCAATTCGCTGTTCACGCCGCACCTCCGGATCGCCGTCATCGAGTGCGCGGATCCCGGCGGCACCGCATCGGGTCTGCCGACCAGCATCAGTACGTGCGACGAGAACACCGTGCAGCCCGACACCGTCCTGGTCCAGCCCAACGGGAGCTTCTCCGAACCGGACTACACGCTCTACGCCCTGCCCAACATCGCGCTCGGTGAGCAGGGGAACTGGCAACCAGTCTGCAATCAGACCCACAAGTGCGTCCTCTTCGTGGGTGAGGATCAGGACGACTTCACGAAGCCGAAGGTCTTCTCCGCACCGTTCGCGTTCACGTCGACGGCACCGACACTCGCCGGCCGGGTGACCACCGGCGCTACCTCGAGTCCCACGATCCCGGTATCGGCATCGGTGTCCCTGCCCGCGGCGACGCTCGCCTTCACAGGCACATCGGATGCGACCCCCTGGCTCGTCGCCCTCGGTGGGGCACTGGTCGGCGGCGGGATACTCGGTCGCCGGACCATGAAGAGGCGCCTGAAATGACTGTTGTCGCGCCCCCGCCGATCGCCCCGGACGCCCAGCCGATCGATGACGTGCCCATCACCATCAACCGGGCGGTCACCCGGGCTGACAAGGTCTTCCAACTCGCTCTGGCGTCGAGCAGCCTGGTGGTCCTGGCGATCCTGGCCGGCGTGGTCGTCTTCCTGTCAGCCCACGGATGGAGGGCGCTGCGTGCCGGTGGATTCCACTTCATCACCGACCCCACCTGGTCGCCCGACAGCGGCCACTTCGGCGCCATGTCCCTGCTGGTGGGATCCATAGCCATCGGCATCGTTGGCGTCGCCATCGCTACGCCGATCTCCCTGTCCCTGGCGCTGATGATCAACGAGTACGCCCCGATCAGGGCCCGTAACTTCCTGACCGGAGCGGTCGACATGCTGGCGACCATTCCGAGCATCGTCTACGGGTTCTGGGGCCTGGCCCTGGTGTCGAACCTACAGGCCGCCCCGGCGAAGTGGCTGGTGGACCATTTCGGGTTCGTCCCCTTCATCCGGACACCGACGGCCGGCGAATTCGTGCAGTCGATCTTCGCCTGCGGACTGATCTCGGCCGCCACCCTCGTACCCATCATCACGTCGGTGAGCCGGGAGGTGATGGCGCAGACCCCTCGGGATGCGTGCGAGGCCGCTCTGGGTCTCGGCGGAACGAGGTGGGGCATGATCACCGACGTCATCTTCCCGTTCTCGCGCAGTGGCATCGTGGGAGCGGTCCTTCTCGGCTTCGGGCGTGGCGTCGGCGAGACAATGATCGTGGTCCTCGTCCTGTCGAAGGCCAATCATCTGACTTGGGCGATCTTCGGTCCCAACGGTCTCGGGTCGATCGCCAAGGAGATCACCGAGGACTTCCCGACGGCGTCCCCGATGGACCAGAGTGCGCTGATCTTTCTCGGACTGGTGCTGTTCCTCACCGTGCTGGTGGTCAACCTGGTCGCCCGGGCCGTCGTGCTGCGGGGCGAGGGGGCCCACCCATGAGCATCACCGACCCGGTGCTGCGGATCGGACCTCCGGTCGGTCCACCGGCAGCCGATCCTGCCGACGAGCGGCCTCATCGCCAACGCAAGGTGACACGATCGATGCTCCTCGAGGGCTCCGGCTCAGCGGTGGCGGCGCTGGCCGTGGTGTGGATGGTGTTCACCATTGCGGGGATCAATGCGCCGTTCGGCATGCTGGTCACCTGGTACCTCCTGTTCTTCGCCATCCACGGAGTGCTGTGCTGGAGGTTGTACGGGATATTCAGTGCCAAGGACCGGATGGCCACGTTGGGCATCTGGTCGGGCGCAGTAGTGGCCATCATCACCCTGGGCGCAGTCATCGGGTATGTGATCCTCAAAGGGGCGTCCGCCGTCTTCGACGACTTCCCCCACTTTTTGGTGGCAGACATGACCCAGCTCGGGGGGAATGCGAAGATCACCCAGTTGGGGGTGGGCGCCGCCATCGTCGGCACCATCGAACAGGTGAGCATCGCCACCGTCATCACCGTGCCGCTCGGCATCATGACGGCCACCTACCTGGTCGGCTCGAACGGACCCTTCGCCCGGATGGTCAGCGCGGTCGTGGATGCAATGACCGGCGCGCCGGCGATCATCGCGGGGCTGTTCGTCTACCTGTTGTGGGTCGTCCCCCACCACGAGTCCGGCAAGTCAGGCTTCGCTGCCGCATTGGCCCTGGCCGTCATGATGCTCCCGATCGTCACCAGGGCTGCTCAAGAGGTGGTGGCCATCGTCCCGGGGTCCCTGCGTGAGGCCGCCCTCGCCCTCGGGGCGCCCGAGTGGAGAGTGCTCGTCCGGGTGGTGCTTCCGACCGCTCGAGCCGGTCTTATGACGGCTGTCATCCTCGGGATCGCCCGGATCGCCGGTGAGACCGCCCCGGTGCTCTTCAACGCCGGAGGCTCCGCGGCCTACAACTGGAACCCGTTCTCCGGCCAGCAGGACGATCTGCCCTTCCGGATCTACGAGAACATCTTTCAGCCGTCGCTCGTCGCCGTGCAGAGCGCCTGGGGCGCCTCTTTCGTGCTCGTCTGCGTCGTGTTGATTCTGTTCCTCGTCGCCCGCATGTTGGGCCGGTCGGGTGCTGGACGCCGCAGCTTCGTCCCGTGGCCCAGCCGCCGGACCCAGGACGCCGAGGCCGACACATGACCCGCACCCGACTCCGAGCCGCAGGCCGGCACCGGACCGATGCTGAACCCGAGGATGCAACCGTGAGCACGTCTATCCCCAAATACCCCTTCGACAAGGAGAGCGCACCCATGCACAGCAAGAGCCGCGACTGTCGAGGCTTCCGCTCCGGGAGTCGTCTGGCCTGGCTGGTCGCACTGGTGGCCGCCGTCCCTCTTGTCGGTGTCACCGCCTCCAGTGCGGCATGGGCAGACTCGTCGGCGTCCCCCGTCACCGGTGGATCGACGACCACGTCGACGTTGTCGTCTCAGCCCACGGTGTCGTCGGCCTCGGCCACCTCCACGACGGATGTTCCAACTGCGACCGGATCAGCAGGGCCCGGGTCCACGACATCCACGACGTCCACGACCTCCGTGGCCGGGGACGCGCCGAGGCCGGGAGCGGTTCCTGAGGTCAGCACCCAGCTGAACGGTGCCGGGTCATCGTTTGCTGCACCTGCACTCGAGAACTTCACGAACTCGGTCCGGTCGGCACCCTACGACCTGAATGTCAACTATTCGAGTACGAGCTCGGGGGACGGACGATACGAGTTCGCCAATCAGACGACCGACTTCGGGGCCAGTGACATTGCCTACGGCCTCGGAAGCACCGATACGCAGGCTCCTGGCTTCCCGTTCATCTACGTCCCGATCACGGCCGGCGGCATCGCCTTCATGTACAACATCCCCGGTCTGACGAAGACCCTCCAGCTCTCGAGCTACACGGCGTGCGCCCTCCTCACCGGTGGCATCACCAACTGGGACAGCTCGGCGTTGGCCCAGATCAATCCTGGGGTCACCCTGCCGAACCTGACCGTCCGTCCTGTCACCGAGAGCGACTCCGCCGGCACCAACTACGTGCTCGAGGAGTGGTGCATCGACGAGCAGCCGGCTCTGTGGGCGGCGTTCGCCGATCAGGAGAACCACCAGTCGGGCGGCCCCTCCGACGGTGTGGCAATCAGCACCAATGCCCCGGAATCGAACTGGCCCGGGCTTCCCGGTGGCCTCGATCAGCAGAGCACCAGCGGTGTGGCCGGAAATATCGCCACCAATTCGGGGGCCATCGGCGCCGTTCAGGTGAAGTACGCCACCGATCTCGGTTTCGGACCGAACACCCCGGCAAAGGGCGTCGCCTCCGTGCTGAATGCCAGTGGCAAGTACACTCAGCCGACCCCGGTCAACGTCGCGTCGGCGCTCGCCTATGCCACTCAACTCGCCAACGGGACGCATCAACTGGACTTCAACGGTGCCGGTCCGAGCGTCTACAACCCTTCGACCTACAGCTACCTCCTGGCCAAGACGACGGGATCCTCCGCGACCAAGGGTGCCGTCCTGAGCGGCTACGTCAACTATGCACTCACGTTGGGCCAGGAGGCATCTCCGACCTTCGGCTACGCATCGCTCGGTCTCTCGCTCGAGCAGTACGGAGTCAAGGCGGTGCTCGCCTACGTGCCCGGCGCGGTTGCCGTGACGGCGGCGGAGGACAAGGCCTACGCCTGCGGTGACCTCACTCCATCCGAAGTGGCGGCGGGCCAGACCTCTCCGACCTGTGGCGTGACGCTGGCCACCGCCCCACTGCCCGGCGCCAATGGTGGCCACGTCGCCGGCGGTGCTGCCAACGCCGCGGCGGCCAGCGCCGGTTCGTCCGGTTCGTCAGGAAGCGCCGGCGGCTCGGGATCCGGTGCCGGCTCAGGTGCCGGAGTCGACCCTGCCGTCTCACTGTCGGGCGGATCGGGATTGGCGTTCACCGGAGGTGATCCCTTCCCCCTGGTCGTGGTCGGCTCCACCCTGGTGATCGGGGCGTGGTTCGCGCGGCGGCGCCTCCGCCGGCGAACATCGGGCGGTGCCCGGTGAGAGGTGGTCGTTGGTTCCGGGCCACGCTCGGAGTCTCCTTGCTCATGCTCGGGCCCCTGACCGTCATCATCAGCCCCGCGGCGCAGACCGCTGCTGGAGCGGACACCGATCCCTCGACGCTGGTCGGCCAAGGAGGCTCGTTCTTCGAGCCGGTGATCTCCAAGCTGCTTAGCGACGACTCTGACAATCTGAGTCCTCTGGCCGGATCGTACGAACTGACGGATGACAACTCGAGCGTCGCCGACTTCGTGGGCTCCGCTCCGGGCCAGTTCTCCGCCGACTTCGTGGTCACGCAGCGGCCACTGACGTCCACCGAGTCCGGTGACGCCAAGGCCAACGGTCGGGCCTACGCTTATGTCCCGATCGCCGCCACCCCGGTCGCGGTGGCCACGCTGGTGCCCACCAATACCTGGGCACTCAGCGGGAGCACGCAGATCACAGCGTCGGGCTTCTGTCAGGGGATGCAGCTCACGACGGGCCTGCTGGGACAGATCTTCGGCTTCGATGCCGCCGATCCCCTGCACGACTGGAACGACTCGCGGATCAACTGCCCATTGCTCGGAGGCGGGAGTGACACCGCGGACGGTCTCCCCATAGCGGTGTGGGCCAATCTCGATCCCTCGATGGCCAACGACGCGATGATGTCACTTCTCGACAGCACTCCGACGTCCCTGGGCTACTTTCAGGCGGGTCTCGGACCGTCGGGCGCCGGCAGCCTTACCACCGACACCACACCCAGCGAACTCTGGCCCTACGCCCAGAACACGATACCCGGGGGAGACCAGCCGCTCATCGGCAAGCTGTTGGCCATCAACTCGGAGACCAACGCCCCGAGTACCGAAGCCGCCACTTGGCAGCTGGGGGCGATCGCACCCATCTCGTCGGTGTGGACCGGTGCCCCCCTGGGCGTGCCGTGGGACCTGCCGACGGCGACGATCCAGAACGCGCAGGGTAGCTTCGTCGCCCCCTCGGTTGCCGCCGCCCAGGCTGCCCAAACCGACTCGATGCTGGCCACCACTTCCGATCCGGCGACGGACGATCTGGTCACTTTCAACGCCAATGCCGACGATGCGGCCGCGTACGACAGCTCCCTGATGGAGGAGGACTACCTGGTCGTCCCCACGGACGGCCTCCCGGCCACCAAGTCCACGGCGCTGGCTCAGCTGATCCGCTTCGTCCTCGGCCCCGAAGGTCAACAGGACATCGAACGATTCGGTTCGGCGCCGGCTACCACCACCGAGCAGGCCAGCGGACTGAAGGTGGCCGCCGAGCTCAGCGCCGCCGCGGCCGGAACGACGTCGGTGGCCGCTTCGGGAACGTCGACCGCCGCCGCGGCGGCCGGTGGCGCCGCCGGCACCACGGCGACCACCGGTGGGGCCTCTGGCTCGGCCTCCGGTGCCACCGGCAATTCCGGTAGCGGCGCCGCTGCGTCGGGGGGATTGGCGTTTACGGGCGGCTCCCATCTTGGAGCCTGGGTCGGGACCGGCCTCGTGTTGTTGCTGGCCGGGACGATGCTGCGGCGGAGGTTGCGGCGACGGGAGATCCGGTCATGACGACGATCCAGCACTATCCCGGCAACGGCTTGCCCCAGCCCAACTATCCCCAACCCCCGAACGTGGCCAATCCCGTCGTCCGGTCCGGCATCCGGTCGCACAACGTGAGTGCCTGGTTCGGATCAAAGAAAGTCCTCGAACGGGTGACACTGACCATGGAGCCCGGCAAGGTGACCGCCCTCATCGGGCCGTCGGGGTGCGGAAAGTCGACCTTCCTCCGCATTCTCAACCGGATGCACGAGTTGATCCCTTCGGCCGCGCTTTCCGGTTCGGTCGAGCTCGACGGTGTCGACATCTACGGTCCGACGGTCCGGGTCACCGACACACGGCTCCGCATCGGCATGGTGTTCCAGCGCCCGAATCCCTTCCCCTCCATGACCATCGCTCAGAACGTCCTCGCCGGACTCCGGCTCTCCGGCAAGAAGGTCAGGAACCAAGATGCCCTGGTCAAGAACTGTCTGGAGCGAGCGGGGCTCTGGAAGGAGACGAGGAACCGCCTGAACGAGGCCGGAGCCGCCCTCTCCGGCGGCCAACAGCAGAGGCTCTGCATCGCCAGGGCGTTGGCGGTCCGGCCCAAGGTCCTCTTGATGGACGAGCCGTGTTCGGCCCTTGACCCCATCTCCACCAGCGTCATCGAGGAGACGATCCGCGAACTGTGCCAGGAGTTGACCATCGTGATCGTCACGCACAACATGCAGCAGGCTCAGCGGGTGTCGGACACGTGTGCCCTCTTCCTCGTCGACGGCGAGGGCGCGCCGGGTCATATCGTCGAAGCCGGACCCACGATCGATGTCTTCAACAATCCCCGCGATCCGAGGACCTCGGATTACGTCCATGGGAGATTCGGATGACGGGCGGCTCCAGCGCCCGGGCGACCTCGGCGGGCGTGTCGCCGTGACCGAGGCGATGACCGTGTCACCGTTGCACTCGCGACGGGAATCCCTCAGCTCATGGAGGGAGCACTGGCACAGCCGATGGACGGAAGCCTCGCAGAGTACCCGGACCCGGATCCAGGTAGGAGTGCTCCTCGTCGCCGTCCTGGTTGCCTACAACTACTCGCTCATCACGTTGCTCCAGACCGCGGACCAGCAGACACCGCTGGCCTACATCAGTCTGGTGCCGGCCATCGCCCTCGCCCTGGCTGCCATCCGTGCCCGACCCCTCAAGCCGGAGCCGGCGATCTACGACCGTCATGTCGACTACACCGTGGGAATCCCCCTCATCGTCGCCGCGGTGGCCATCAACGAGCTGCTTCCCGCTCGCATGTCCGCCATGTTCTGGGTCTACCGCATCGATCTGTTCACCCTGCCCATCTTTGTGGCCGGTGCCGTGGCCGTCATCTTCGGGAGCAGGGTGCTGTGGCGTCAGAAGTTGGCCATCCTGTTCCTGTTCCTGGCGTGGCCCTATCCGTACCAGAAGACCCTCCTGGGGGTACTCAACGCCTTCACCAATGTCACGTTGATGGCCATGGAGAAGATCGCGGTCTGGACCAGCTTGGCCAAGCCGGCCGGAACCCTGGACAACACACTGTTCGTCGTCGACCACCACGGGACGAACTTCGCGCTCAGCGTCGTGTCCGCCTGCTCCGGTGTGAACGGTGTGGTGGGGTTCCTGCTCGTCGGGTCGGCATTCGCCGCCATCGTGCGGGGGCCGATGGTCAGGAAGGTGCTTTGGTTGGCGGGCGGGATGGCACTGCTCTGGTTGATCAACCTCGGGCGCATCACGTTCATCTTCTTCGCCGGCAAGGAGTGGGGGGAGAGCATCGCCATCAACGTCTTCCACCCGTTCATCGGCCTGGTCACGTTCAGCCTCGGGGTGTTGGCGATGATCCTCCTGATCAAGCCGTTGGGGATGCACATCCGCGTCGGCGAGGATCAAACCGTGCCCGTCGACGTCCCGAAGGGCCCCATTCCGGTGCCTTCCCTCTACGGACCACCGGACTCGCCGGCGCGTACCAAAGCGACGTTGGCCGTTCCGAAGATCTACTTGGCGCTGGTCGTCGCGGTCGGCGCCGCCCTGGTGATGGGCATCGCCAACTTCGGGCTTCGTGACTACAACCTGGTCGCCGGTGTTACCGGTGAGGCCAAGCTGTCGGCATTCGTCAGGTATCCGATCGCCCCTCCCGGCTGGACGGCCCAGTACAGCACTAGCTACGAGTGGGCCAAGCCGCTGTTCGGTGACGCGTCGATCTGGAATCGATACTCCCTGAGAGCCACCGGCCCCGGGCCCTTGCGCACGAACGTGCCCGTGGTCGCCGACGTGATCGACACCCCGGACCTCTCCAGCTTCTCGGCCTACGGCGTCGAGAACTGTTACACGTTCCACGGTTACGCCCTGGCCGACGTGGCGACCGTCTCGCTGGCCGGTGGCATCACCGGCCAGGCGATGTCCTACACGTCCCAGCAGTTCGGCAGCTGGTCGATCGTGTACTGGATAGTGCCCGTGAAGGCTCCGGAAGGGTCAGGGACGAACTACGAACGAGTGGTCCTCTACGTACAGAACTCCGGAAGGGGAGCGGTCGTGCCGGGTCTCACGGACGGGAGTGCTATCCACAACCTGGCCGGCACCCTCAATCCGGCGGATCGCACCGACCAGGCGCTCATCAACAACCGGGCGTTCCTAGTGGCCTTCGCCAAGCGCCTCATCGCGGCCCAGTCGTACCAGGCCAACCACCTCAATCCGGTGCTCGCCACCGAGACGGCCGTGGGGTCCTGATCGGTGGGTCTCCCTGTCACGGTTCGTTCATGTGAAATTTGCTTGACCACGAGCGAGCGGTGTCCGACGCTGTGGGCGTGACGAGCCCGTGGGACCCTAATCCGCCTTCGGGTGTTGGAGACACCAACCATCGACCACCGGCAGGATGGGCACCGGCTCCTCCGGCCGAACCGGCTCCTCCGGCCCCCGCACCGGCTCCTCCGAGTGACCTGCGGGGCCCGTGGTCCAGCGCCCCGCCGCCACCCGGTCGGGTCCAGCCTCCACCTTCACCGGCATGGAACACCGCCCCGGAACCGCTCGAGCCGCCGACGTGGGCACCCGGGCCAGCAGGGCCTCCGGAGCCGACATGGTCCGCAATGCCGACGTTGCCCACAAATCCGACAGAGCCAGTCCAGCCGACAGAGCCAGTCCAGCCGACACGATCCCCTGGGCCGCCGTCGCCGGCGGAACCGATGCCGCCGGCGTTTCCGGTGGCCCAGGCTCCGGCTGAGCCGAGGACGTCACGGGTCCCTGCCCAAACTCCTTCTCCCACCGGACTGAGCGCGTACGGCTCCCAGATTCCCGAGGCGCCTGTTCCTTCGGCCCACCCGGCAACGGCTGCTCCGGTTGACCCGACGAGCCTGACCGAACAGTGGGTCTATGTCGACCCGGGTTCCTACTCCGATCCCGACACCAGTGCTCCCGTCTATACGAGCGGGCCCCAGGCGATCCCGACCCACGCCCCAGCAACGCCCATGGCGCCCCCTCCACCTGGTTCGCTCGGTGCAGCAGCGGCAACGACTCAGCAGTTTGCACTGCTCGAGGCGCAGACGCACCAGTATCCGCTCAGCGAGTCGCAAACGGGGGGCGGCACGCCTCCGCAGGTCGATCGGGCTCTGGCCGCGGATTATCAGCCCGAGCCGGGCGAGCTCAAGATCAAGGAGCGTCGCTCGTGGAAGACATGGCAGCTCATGACGGCCGTCGTGCTCGCCGCGTTCGTGGGCATGTGGTTCAACGGAAACGCCGGATCGGCCTCGTCCAGCGCCTCCTCCGGTGCGGGCTACAAGCTTCCGCCGTCGTCGGGAGCATCGGGTGCTACCGCCACGACGGCCCCCGGGGCGAAGGGTTCGACGGGGGCCCCGGCGGGGAGTTCGACGACCACCACAACGGGCGCCGGTGAGTCACCGGCTAGCACCACGGCAGGGGGATCGACGGCGACCACGGCGGCCGGTGCAGCCGGGGCGGAATCCCCGACGACGACCGTTGCCGTCGGGCCGGCGATGGTGCTCGTTCCGGAAACGCAGCAGTCAGGGAATTGGACGAGTCCGGCGTTCACCATCGCTGGTGGGACCTGGAACATCGGGTGGGCCTACCAGTGCGCGCCGGCGCCGGCTGCCGCGCCGGCCTTTCAGATCTTCGCCGTCAACAACGGGGGTACGCCTGGGGCATCGCCGGCTGTGACGTCGGCGGCCGCTTCGGGCAACTCGGTAACTCCGCTGACCAGCGCGGGTAGCCAGCAGGTCATCGTCCAGACCAGCGCCGCGTGCCGATGGGCGGTTAAGGTGACCGGCTCCAGCTCCTAACGCACTACCAGTGGCAGTCGACTGGGCCCGCCATCCGTCCGTTCAGGTTTCGGACTGCTTGCGAGACCGCTCCGACCGCTGTCGCTCCAGTGCGGCATTGAGATCTTCGAAATAGTCGTAGTTCCGCTTGGTGGATCGGTGGGCACGCCCCACCTTCACCTCCCGCACCATGAACCGCGAAGGTGGCGCGGCATAGTGTCGTGGCTCGTCCCTCTTCTTCTGCTCGGCCGAAAGCGTGGCGATGAGCTCTGCGAACGCTGACGAAGGCACTCCACCGGACATAGTCGAGTCGGGGGGTGGCTGCGCGGCTCTCTGTCCGCTCGTGGGATCCCCGAGGGTCATTCCCGGGCGGAGCGCTCTGACCAATCCGGTCATCTGGCGCCCCTGATCCGAAGAGGCCCGCATGAGCCCTATGACCTTCTGCAGCTGCGGCCATGAGTCCGGAGAAGAGCCCGTCATCCGTCGATCCCTCATCCGCTGATCACGGGAAAATACTAGACGGCGTGCCACCTCCCCCATCGGCCACAGTGGAAGGAAATAGTCGATGAACGCGGCGGTAGATGAACGTCGAATGAACGTGGAGTGAACCATCGCATTCACTTGATTGAACTCTGGGTGAATCGTGACAATTCTTGTAGCGGTCGGCTGTCTATTTCGAAGGACCGGGTGTTATCGTGCGTCGGTGAGAACCTCCGTCGTGCCAGAGGAGGAAGCGGAGCTCCGGTTGCGGGCCAGTGTCGCTGGGCTGGCCGAACGAGTGCCGGGCGTATCGGCCCTCCGGATCCTTTCGGATGGTCACCGGAGGCTGGGCATCGCCGCGATTGCGGTACTTGTCGCCGGATGCATCCTGGATCTGGTGGTCACCATGTCGGTCGTCGTGAGCGTGATCACGATCTTCTACGTGGCCGCCATCTTCTACCGCCTGGCCCTCTTCAGGGCGTCCAACCGATCGGACACGACGGAGGTCATCAGCGACGAGGAGGCCCGCGCCGTTCCCGATTCGGAGCTCCCCGTCTACACGGTGATGATCCCGGCCTACCGTGAGCCCGAGGTGATCAACCAGCTGATCCAACGCGTCACCCAGTTCGAATATCCGCCCGATCGCCTCGACGTAAAGCTGCTGATCGAGGCTGACGACGACGTGACGATCCGGGCGATCGAGGAAGCCATGCCCGGCGACCAGTTCGAACTCGTCAAGGTGCCGCCGGCCGAACCCCGCACGAAGCCCAAGGCACTGAATTACGGGCTCACACTGGCGCGGGGCGAGCTGGTGGCGATCTATGACGCCGAGGACGAGCCGGAGCCGCTGCAACTGCGGCGTGCGGCAGTCGCCATGCATCGCCTGGGACCTGACGTGGCCTGCGTACAGGCGAAGCTCACCTACCACAATCCCATGCAGAATCTGATTACCAAGTGGTTCACCATCGAGTACGCGTTATGGTTTTCGTTCTTCCTTCCCGGTCTCGCATCGATGGATGCGCCGATCCCGTTGGGCGGCACCTCCAACCACTTTCGACGTGTGGCGCTGCAGGCCTTGGGCGCCTGGGATCCCTACAACGTCACTGAGGACGCCGATCTCGGGATCAGGATGTACCGGGAGGGCTATTCGGTCCGGGTGCTGGAGTCCAACACCTTCGAGGAAGCAAACAGCGACTTCGTGAACTGGATGAAACAGCGCTCGCGGTGGTTGAAGGGGTATCTGCAGACCTATGCCGTCCACATGCGCGAGCCGAAGGAGGTCCGCCGCGAACTCGGATGGAAGGGAATGATGCATTTCACGATGTTCGTCGGCGGTACCCCTGTGCTGGCCATCGTCAATCCCGTCTTCTGGCTCATGACCCTCCTCTGGTTCGTTGCCCATCCGGCCTTCATCCAGGAGATCTTCCCCGCACCGATCTACTACCTTGGACTGCTCTCCTGGGCGTTCGGCAACTTCCTGCTGGTCTACGTCACGGTGATGAGCTGCCGGATCTCCAGACGGGGAGAGCTCCTGGTCCCCGCCCTGTTGGTGCCCCTGTACTGGGTGATGATGTCCATGGCCGCAGTCAAAGCCGTGAGTCAGCTGGTCGGAGCGCCCAACTTCTGGGAGAAGACGGTTCACGGTTTGCACCACGAACCTCAGGTCGTCACCGCGGATCTGTCATGACTGCATCCCGGCGCGCCTCCGGGTACGCACCAGGCGGAGTCTCCGCATCCGCAGAGGCCGCGGGCCCTCGGCCGTCTGCCCCGGCGGTGCGATCGGCGATCCGGTCGACGGCTCGGCTCGGCTAGGACAGCGCGGTGGCGACCACGGCCTGGCGATCGAGCACGGATGGGCGTGCCGAGGACCATCAACCGGGTGCGGGCATGAGTCCATTGGAATTGCGGATCTACAGCATGGAGTCCGTCCGTAGCTTTGCCGCCGAGATCGTGTCGGGCGGCACGAGTCCAACCGTGCAGACTCTCGACGACGACCGATGGAGGACATTGTCGCTGGCCGCGCGAGGTGCAGCGAGCGAGGAGGAAGCGATCGCCCGGGTGGTCCTGGCCGCCAACAGGCTCCGAGGGGCATCGGATGGATCAGGCCGAGAGCGGGCCCTGGCGACCGCCGTAGATTCACCAGCGGACACCTCCACCGGAATCCTCCCTGACGACGCGGAATGGCTACCAATCGCGGTCCAGATCCCAGTCGATACCACCTCGCCGCCAGAAGATGGTCGTGGTCCCTGGGCACCGGTCACGGTGGCGACCGTTGCATCCCCGCTGGTCGAAGACGTGCCGGCTGATCTGCTGCCTCTGCCGGAGGACTTCGCTGTTGTGACGAAGCCGAGCCGACCGCTCCAGGAGCCGGACCACGCGACTTCGGTCTCCGAGGAGTGGATCGAACAATTTCCCAGCCATCGGATCTCGGGCTTCGTCCTACGGAAGCAGAGAGAGACGCGCACGCCCAGGTTCCGTCCGCTCGGTGACCGCCAGCGGGAGCGTTGGCTGACCATAGCGTCCTGGGTCCGCAACATCGGCATCATCATCCTCCTCTTCGTGGGCTGGCAGCTGTGGGGTACCGCCATCACCCAGCACCACACGCAGGCCGCTCTCAAGACGGAGTTCCAACAGAAGGTCCATCGGGTGACGACTGCCGGCCCGGCGCCGTTCGCCCTGATCCCAGCAACGACCCATCTTGCCGATCCGCCCGAAGGCTCCGTGATGGCCAGGATCGAGATCCCGAAGATCGACCTGGTCCAATACGTGGTGTCGGGGACGGCAGCGGACGATTTGGCCAAGGGCCCAGGGCACTATCTCGGCACGGCGCAGCCGGGCCAGGCCGGAAATGTCGCCATTGCCGGTCATCGCACCACCCATGGATCTCCGTTCAACCGACTGGCCGAGTTGGCGCCCGGCGACCCTATTTACCTGACGACGCTCGGCGGCCATACGCTGACTTATGTCGTCGCCGAGGCACCGTTCGCGGTGTCGCCGACGAACGTGTCCGTGCTCAACTACTTCGGTGACAACCGATTGACGCTTACGACCTGTAATCCCGAGTACTCGGCGGTGCAGCGCTTGATCGTGGTTGCCTCCTACCAACCGCCGGGCAAGCCCCACGCCATGCCCTTGTCCCGCACGGCCGGGCGGCCCTACGAGTTGGCGCCGACGCCAACCAGCGGTTGGGCCGTGTCGCTCCTTCCCCTCGTCGCCCTCGAAATCGGGCTCATGGTCGCACTCGGCTTCGCGTTCCGCCGGCTGAGCACGATCTACGGACGAGACGGCCGTTGGTTGATCCTCGTTCCGATCTGGGCTGCGGCGCTACTGGCCCTGTTCGAGACCCTGACGAACTTCTTGCCCGCAGCTGTCTGACCCCGCAGGCTCAGCGACGAGACCCGCAGTCGAACCGGTGCCACCCACCGGCAGCCAATCGCCTTCCGACTGCGCCGCAGGCTTCATGCGGTGCTTGGGAGCGGCCGTATCGGGCCCCAGCTCGACCAGCACCTCACTGAGCTGGGAGAGCTCGGCGACCAGCGTGCGGTTCGATGCCGCGAACTCCTGGATCGCCGCACAGAGGCTTGCCACCGCTTCCGGGGCAATGGGCGGTGGTTCGGCGGACAGAGCGTGCGCGTCCTGGCGCGCTCGCTCGACTATCGCTGCCGCCTCGGTCCTCGCCACCCCGACGATCTCCTGGGCCCGGCGGGCCGCCCGGTCGGCAACCTCGTCGGCGAATCGCTGGGCTCGCGCCAGCACTTCGCCGATCTCGACGTCTGACGACGACCAGCGACCGTCTTGGTTGGTCGGCTGCTTTATCGAAGAGTCGATTCCGAGCGGCAATTGAAGGGTTGCCGTGTACAGAGTCCCATTGGAAGGCTTCGCGTTTTCGGGCTGGGGAGGTGAGAGCATCGGTATTCCTGAATCGTCGAATGCGAATCCCATTAGACGGAAGCCCGGTGTAGAAGATCGTGGACACTGGGCCCTGATCGATCGGCCCCTATTCCCCAACGTTTCATACTGCCGAGTGTATCCGCCCCATCGGATCGGGACCATGTTGCGGACAGTGAATTCCCAGGGTACGACAGGTGAACGTTCTGCAAACGCAACACCTTCCCGGCCAGGCACTGCGGCAGGGATCAGTTTTGGATTTGAAGAGTGAACGGGTCAAAGAGAGCATAGAAATTACCCGTTCCAATCGGTACACGGCCAAGATGAACAACTTGGCACTCTACGTTTACGTCTGGTTCATTTAATCTTCATGTTGGGGCTGAACCCGCGAGTTCATCCGCACAGTGGAACGCTCTGACGCTCTATATACTCCACGCGTGATACGGCACCCAGCACCATTCAATTGGGTTCCCGGATCGCGTCGAATTGGCTCGATCGTTGACGGTCGTGGCCTCGAGGATCAGCGACGACGCCTGTGTTCGGCGTTCGGTGCCAGGTCGGTGTCGCCGTCGACTCACCGCTCGATGCGCCGGCCAGAAGAGCTCGCCCGCACCCGATGACGGTAACTGCTCAACGACCTGACCCCCGTGCTCAGTGGGAGCGGGCCGGCAGGGAAGTGAACGGAACGGCGATGCCGCCCAGGGATGCCATCGGGCGGACGCGCGCGTCCGGACTGGCGCGAGTTGCCAGCGAGCCCGTCCTGGTGGCCGTTCTCTCATTCGCGCTCTATCTGTCGACGGCCATCGCTCTCGACTTCCACTACCTGACGTTCAACGGCGATGCTGTTTCGCGGATGGCGAATGGGTTCTACGTTCTCTTTTCTCGCGACCCGCACCTGGCTGCGGTCGGCTTCGTCTGGAACCCGGGCACGTCCATTGCGGACCTTGTTCCGTTGCTCTTCTATCATCTGTGGACGCCGCTGGCTTCCCACATGTTCGGAGCGAGCCTCGTGAGCGCCTTTTGCATGGCCGGCGGCGTCTACCAGGTTCGGTGCGCTTTGGCCGAATGGGGGGTACCGGCAGCAGCAAGGCTCATTCTTGTGGCCGCAATGGCTCTCAACGCCATGATCGTCTATTACGGCGGTAACGGGATGAGTGAGGGCCTGTATCTCTTCACGCTGCTGGCGGCCTGTCGCTATCTCCTCCGATGGCTTCGGAACGATGATCTTGCCTCGCTGGTGTATTCCGCCGTCGCGCTCGGGTTCTGTTATCTGGCCCGGAACGAGGCCGTCGGCCCAGCGATGCTCGGAGGCGTACTCGTGATCGGCGTCGGCTATGCCCGAAGATGCGGAGAGCGCTCTGCCCGTCTCTGGGGTGCCCTCACCGATGGGGTCCTGTTTGAGATTCCGGTTCTGACCGCGTTTGTCGGTTGGGCCATCGCGAGCTACGTCATCACTGGACAGCCGTTTCAACAGTTCACCTCGCTGTACGGGACGACCTCACAGATCAAGGTTGCCGGCAACGCTGCCTTCCACGCCCGTGTCATGCAAGACGTTCGAGACGTCTTCTACCTGGCACCGACGCTGCCCCTGCTATTGGTGGTCGTCCTCTTGGTCGCCAGGAAGAAGCGTGACCTCGGGGTCCTCGCTCCAATCGCCATTTTGGGCGGAGCCTTGTCCTTCGATCTCTTGGCCTATCTCAACAACTCGATCCAACCGTGGTTCCGTTACTTCATCACCGCAATACCGCTCGAGGTACTCCTGGTGGGTGGGCTCTGTGCAACCACGCCCGCCGTCATCCGTGCAGCCAGAGACGTTCCGCCCAAGCCTGCTGACGTCAGGCATTGGTCATTTGGGTTCTTCGCAGCGGCACTCTCCCTTGTCCTACTGGTACCGACCAATATCACCACAATCGAAGGCATGGCCAATCCCGACGTCGGCTATGAGGAGATCCAGCACTTGGGATTCATCTTCGCCAAACACCCGTCTGCCTTCGAAGAGGAGGCCCGAACCACCTATCCGGCCGAAGTAGCCATGTCCGATTATCTGGCGGGCGAGCATCTGTCGAACGGTCAGGTGATCGTCGACAACTTCAGTGGCTGCATCCCGCAGGTGATCACCATGAGCCCGAATCCGGAGATATTTGTCATTCCCAACGATCGGGATTTCCAACGTACTTTGGCGGACCCCCTCACGTTCCACGCCCACTACATTCTTGATGTCGACCCGACCGGGGACGGTGGGTTGACGGCGCCAAATGTTGTCTTTCCCAATCTCTGGAAGACGGGTGACGGATTCACGAAGGTCACACATGTGTTCTCGGCCAAGGGCGAATGCCCCGAGTTCAGACTATTGAAAGTCACCGGACATCCCAACGAAGCCAACGGCTGAGTGCGCTGATTGCCGGACTGTTGGCGCGGGATGAATCACCGGATACGAGAGCCCTCCGCCTCATGAGGGGTCCACGGAGCGGCTCCGATTTTACCACCAGCTTGTTCTGGGGACTGCCGAATCAAGGGCGTGCCCGCGCTTGCGCCACTGCATGGGCTCGTCGACCGGGGTCTCCGTGGCGGACCGGAGCTGCTTTAGCTGTTGCTCCGGACTGACGGCACCGCCCATGGGAGTCTGTTCACGCCGCGAACGGGACGTCGGACTTGGTGCGATCCTCGGCGTGGGAGATCGAGTGATCGCCGATCGAGCGGGCATGCGTCCGGAAGGCCCATTCCCGCAGAAGGACGAATCGAACGCATGCGGCCACGACCATCCCCGACAGTATTGCGAGCCCCTCGGCGGCGGGCGATGTTCGGTCGAGGACGTACGCAACGGCGAGAGCGCAGGAGGTGATGCCGATACCGACAGCCCATGAGCAGGCACCGACCGCGACTGCCTGTCTGATCTGACGTCCACGCGCCACCCGGAAGGTGTAGAGGGCATGGGCCAGCGAATTGACAACGGCCGTGGCTGTTGCCGCAACGATGTTGGCTGCGAATGTGCCCAACTCGATCCTCAAGGCAAAGAACAACACCAGGTACGCCAGCGTGCTCAGCATCCCCACGCTGGCATAGCGTGCCATCTGCTTGTGATGTTCGAACGCGGACTCGTCTGTGTCAATCGAGAGGTCGGCCGCGGTTCCGTCTTTGCGCTGTCGTGCCAGCCGCCACACACCGCGAAGGTCCTCGCGGGCCGTGCTCACGATGCGTACGCGGGTGTCTGGGTCGTCGATCCAGTCCACAGAGACCTCATGGATCCTCAGTCCGCTGCGTTCGGCCCGGATGAGGAGTTCGGTGTCGAAGAACCAGGCCTGGTCCTCGATCTGTCCCAAGAGCGGGTCGACGACGTCACGTCTCATGGCCTTGAACCCGCACTGGGCATCCGAGAACCGGCATCGCAGGACACTACGGAGGATCAGGTTGTACGTCCGGGAGATGAACTCGCGCTTGGCACCTCGGAGCACCCTGGATCCTGCGGCGATGCGCGAGCCGATGGCCACCTGACTGTGACCCGACAGAAGCGGTGCCACCAGTGGGAGCAGCCCGTCGAGGTCGGTCGAGAGGTCGACGTCCATGTAGGCGACGACCTCGGACCGGCTCGCCGTCCAGGCGGCGCGGATGGCCCGGCCCCGGCCCTTTTCGGCCAGATGGATGGCTCCCACGCCTGGCAGTTCCGTGCACAATGACGAGGCGATTTCCCACGTCCGATCGGTACTGCCGTTGTCCACGATGACGATGGACGCCGGAAATGGGAACTGCCGGTCGAGGTAGGTTCGGAGGCACCGAATACTCGATTCCAGCACTTCTTCTTCGTTGTAGACCGGGATCGCGATCTCCACGAGTGGGACCCGTTGGGATGGTTGGGGATCCGCATCGGAAACGTGCTGGGTGATCGGTGGTCCAACCGGCCGTCCGGGCACGCCGGTGGGCTCCTGGGAGGTGTCGGAGCTGCTGAGGAGATCGACGTCTGGCATGACGCTCTAGTTGTCCCATCCTCCGGCAGGGCGTTCAAGGCTCAACGAAGGAAGTCGCGGAGAAATAACCTTTCGATAACCGGCGCGTAGCGCTCAGTTCGCATCGGTTACAGCTAGGTCAGATTCGTAAGAATTCGACGGCGCTCCCGGGCCTCCGGGGGCGACTCGAGACAGACGTCGACATCTGGCCCAACGGCCGATTCCGCACCAGCTCAGCGGACTCGCCATCGATGGTCGGCCGGGCATCGATGCCGTGCCTCAGATCCCTCTTGACCCGTCGAGTCCGGTCACTCGGGACTAGCTGTTGCGTCGGTCCATGGACCGGAAATGACGTCAGATCATTTTGGTGTTGGCGGCCACGCTGATTGATCTGTATCTTTTGGGCGGGATGCGGCGCGAGAAGGGATCGCATGGAGGAGCTCGAAGGGTGGAGTGCGGACCCATCTGGGAGGCACCAGGAACGGTACTTCTCGGACGGGCAGCCCACGACGTTGGTGCGTGACGTCGGGCGCGAGACCTACGACCCCATTCGGTCGCTGGAGCCATCTGTCGGGATCACCGGCCAGGTTCTCCGCACGGATGTCCCTGTTGCACCAGCATCCGTCGCTTACCTCGAGGGTTGGCACCCCGACGAGTCGGGGCGCCACGAGTTCCGGTACTTCTCGAAGGGCGCGCCCACGGCCTGGGTGAGTGACGGGGGCCAAGTCGCAGAAGACGTGCCTCCCTCCGCAGCGCCGTCCAACGAGGTGGCGAGCCCGCCGACTCTGGACGGGGGTGCCACCTCGAGAGGAGGTGGTTCAGGACCCGCTGTCCAGTCGGCACGACCCGCCGGCTGGTATCGCAACGCCTCGAACCCCGACGATGTCCGGTACTGGGACGGCTCCGATTGGGTCCAGCAGCCCCGAGTCAGCACTGACGCCACGGCCGCCTCGTCGGAAGCGATCGTGGGCGCAACCTCCCCACCGACGGTGAACGAGCATCCACCGGAACAGGACGGTTGGGGAGTCGACCCGCAGGGGCGACACAAACTCCGATGGTTTTCGTCCGGGAAGCCGACAGGTCTTGTCAGCGACGAGGACGGAGAGGTCGCGTTCGATGACTCTGCTGCACCGCCGGGACAAGGGCCCGCCGTCACCGAGCAACGACGGGGTGCAGAGGAACAGCAGGGTGCAGCAGAAGAGCAGAGTGGTGCAGCGCAACGGCCAAGTGGGGGAGCAGAGCAACGCCCGGGCCAAGTGCTGGACGTCACCTCAGCCACCCTCCGGCCTGTGGCGGATTGGTATCCCGATCCCGACGACTCGGCCCGGCTCCGATATTGGGACGGCTCACGTTGGACCGTGCAGGGCGACGAGCGGATCGGACGTCCGCCTGCCGATGCGGGATCGGAGGCCAGGGACGACCTGGTCTCCAAGCTCGAGAGGCTCGCTGCGCTCCGCGATTCGGGAGCTCTGACGGAGGACGAGTTCAGCAAGGCGAAGGTGCACCTACTGACCTGAATGCCGGCATCCAGGTGGGAGCCTCCGGTTCGTCGCCGAGGCGAAGCCGGAGAACCAGGCGCAGTGCGGCGGGTCGGCCAGCCACACCCAGCACCGGGCTGAGCCCCCAGACGAGGTGAGCCGGTCGGCCCCCGCCACGGCCGTCGGTCATGGGAGGGGCGAGGTAGCGCGAGGCCGCCACCGGCGGTCGCCGCTGGCCAGAACGGCGGGTCGGACGATGGCCGAAAGACGGCCTGCCACGCACAGTGGCAGGTCAGAGGGGCTGCCCTCCAGGGGCCCGGAACGGTCGGCCTGACAACCTTTGACCCAGCGGCCCGCTCGGCCTACCATGACGCCGAGACACCGGTGAGCCGTACTAGCAACAGGCGGTGCAGTGGTACACAGGCGGGCCACCCGGGGAGAACTTTCATTGGGGTACAACCAGAGGCCGGATCCGATCCGGTCGAGTGCGGTTCGGAATACCACTCCTTGTGTTTCGAGTGGCGGACATTCGCGTGTTCTCTCGCGCGTTCGTGTACCGTTTGCTGCGGAGGCCGCACGTGGTGCGGAGACAGAGAAGACTCCCCGCGGGTTGGGGAGCATCAAGTTCGAAGCTGCGTGTGACGTCGGGCGCCGCGCAGCTCAAGATCCACCGGGTCCCCCGACGTCGGCTGCCCCCCTGCCCCTCGTGGTAGTCGGCGCCGGGGACCCGGCGGGCTCTCCATCAGAACCCTGAGCTCGCAGGCCCTCCGAGCGACACTGCTCCGGCGTCCCACATCGTGAGCGGCATGCCCGCACACGCCGCTGATCTGGGTCAGCGGGTGGTGGGCAACCAGGAGGCCCGGTTGGCCTCGTAGGTGTCGATCTCGTCCTTGTGCCTCAGCGTGAGGCCGATGTCGTCCCAACCGTTCAAGAGGCGCGCCCTGGTGAACTCGTCGAGGGGGAACCCGGTCTCGATTCCCGCGGACGGTGCCTCGAGGGTGCCCCGCTCGACATCGATGGTGATGAGCATGGCCGGCTCGGCCAGCACGGCGTCGAGCAGCAACCGGCCCGTCAGCGCGTCGACCTGCACCGGCACGAGGCCGGCCTTCGTGCAGTTGTTGCGGAAGATGTCGCCGAACTTGGGCGAGACCACGGCCTCGAACCCGTAGTCCTGGAGGGCCCACACCGCGTGCTCCCTCGACGATCCGGTCCCGAAATTCGGGCCGGCCACCAGGATGGTCGCCCCGGCGAACTCCTCCCGGTTGAGCACGAAGTCCCGGTCGTCACGCCACTCGCCGAACAGCCCGGCACCGAAGCCGGTCCGCTCCACCCGCTTCAGCCAGTCCGAGGGGATGATCTGGTCGGTGTCGACGTCGGAGCGGTCGAGTGGCACGGCCCTCCCGCTCACCAGCTGCATCGCCTTCATCGTCCAGTCTCCATCGGTCGAGGCATCAGTCGAGGTCCCCCGGGGCGGCGAAGTGGCCGGCCACCGCCGTGGCTGCGGCGACGGCCGGTGACACGAGGTGGGTGCGGCCACCCCGGCCCTGACGTCCCTCGAAGTTCCGGTTCGAGGTGGATGCCGCCCGCTCGCCGGGGGCCAGCTTGTCGGGGTTCATGGCCAGGCACATCGAGCAGCCGGGCTCCCGCCAGTCGAAGCCCGACCCGATGAACACCGCGTCGAGCCCCTCGGACTCGGCCTGGGCCTTCACCCGGTGTGAGCCGGGGACGACCATGGCCCGCATACCCGCTTTGACCTTGCGGCCACGCAGCACCTCGGCGGCGGCCCGCAGGTCCTCGATGCGGCCGTTGGTGCACGACCCGATGAACACGGTGTCCACGCCGACGTCCCGCAGGGGAGTGCCGGCCACGAGGCCCATGTAGTCGAGGGCCCGGTTGGCCGCATCCTGCTCGGCGTCGCCGGACAGATCGCCCGGGTTCGGCACGTTGCCGTCGAGACGCACCACCTGGGCCGGGTTGGTGCCCCAGGTGACGAACGGAGCCAGCGCCGACGCGTCGAGCGTGACCTCGCGATCGAAGCGGGCACCCTCATCGGTCGGGAGCGCCCGCCACACCGACAGCGCCTCGTCCCAGGCTGCTCCCTTAGGTGCGTGTTCCCGTCCCTCGAGGTAGTCGAAGGTGGTGTCGTCCGGGGCGATCATGCCGGCGCGCGCCCCCGCTTCGATCGACATGTTGCAGACGGTCATCCTCCCCTCCATGGAGAGTGCCCGGATGGCCTCGCCCCGGTACTCGATGATGTGACCGGAGCCGCCTCCCGTGCCGATCTGGCCGATGACGGCGAGGACCAGGTCCTTGGCCGTCACCCCCTCGGGCAGTGCGCCCTCGACCGTCACGGCCATGCTGGCCGGTCGTTGCTGGGGGAGCGTCTGGGTGGCCAGCACGTGCTCCACCTCGCTCGTCCCGATTCCGAAGGCCAGTGATCCGAAGGCTCCGTGGGTCGAGGTGTGGCTGTCCCCGCAGACGATGGTCATGCCCGGCTGGGTGAGGCCCTGCTCGGGACCGATGATGTGGACGATGCCCTGGTTGGCGTCCCCCATCGGATAGCAGGTGATGCCGAACTCCGCGCAGTTGGACGCCAGGACCTCGAGCTGCTTGGCCGAGATGGGGTCGGCCACCGGCTTGTCGATGTCGACGGTCGGGACGTTGTGGTCGGCGGTGGCGATGGTGAGGTCGGGTCGGTGGACACCCCGGCCGGCGAGGCGCAGCCCGTCGAACGCCTGGGGCGAGGTCACCTCGTGGACCAGGTGGAGGTCGATGAAGATGACGTCCGGCTCCTGGTCACCGCCGTGGTGGACGACGTGGCTGTCCCAGACCTTCTCGGACAGGGTCCGCGGCTGTCGGTCGGTGCTCATCGGATTGCCGTCATCAGCGTTGCGTTCATGGAGGTCAGGTCCCTATGTTGACGATTTCGACCCTGAGGGTACCCCCGGGCGCCGCGTACTCCACCGCGTCCCCCACGGCGTGGCCGAGCAGGGCCTGGCCGAGTGGGGAGCCGGGGGACACCACGGTCAGGTCCCCCTGGCGCTCCTCGATGGACCCGACGAAGAAGTCGGTGGTGTCCTCCTCGTCGTCGCCCTCGTAGCGGAGCGTCACGACGCTGCCCGGCGCAACGGTGCCGTCCGACGCCCGGTCGGCCTCCACGACGGTCGCCGTCTTCAACAGCCGTTGGAGCTGGCGGATCCTCGATTCCATCTTTCCCTGGGCGTCCTTGGCCGCGTGGTAGTCGCCGTTCTCCGAGAGGTCGCCGAGGGCCCGGGCCGACTCGATGGCGGCGGCGATCTCCACCCTGCCCCTGGTGGTCAGGTCCTCCAATTCGGCCTGGAGCCGCTCGTAGGTGTCACGTGTCAGTTGGGAGTCGGTGGTCTCACTCACGGTCCACCAGGCTAACGGCTGGGAATCGCCGGCCACACCGCCCCGGGGATCGCCGGCCGGGACGCCCGGGGTCCGCCACCTGCGCCGTCCGGGGGAGACGCTCGGCAGTCCCGATCCCGCGGGTCTCGGCAACGAGGATCCCGCTGGTCTCGGCAGCGCCGGTCCCGCTCGGAGCGCACCGGAGAGCCCCCGGCGGCCCGGAGCAAGACCAGGTGGCCCAGGAGCGATCAGGTGGCCCAGAGGCGATCAGGTGGCCCTGGAGAGGTGGTAGCGGGCGGCGTCGAACCGACGGGTCCGCTGCCGGTACTGCCAGGTGAAGTCGGGCCACAGCGTGGTGTTGCGCCCCGATGCGTCGAGGTACCAGCTGGCGCAGCCCGTGCTCCACACGGTCCGGCCGAGCTTGTGCTGCATCTCCTCGTCGAAGCCGGCCATCACCTCGGGCCGGACGCTCACCGAGGCGATGCCCCTGGCCGCCATGGTCTTGAGGGCGTCGACCACGTAGTTGGCCTGGGACTCGATCATGAAGATCATCGAGGAATGCCCGAGTCCGGTGTTGGGGCCGATGATGAGGAAGAGGTTGGGGAACTCGGCCACGGTGGTGCCGAGATAGGACTTCATGCTGCCGTCCCAGTGCTCGCGCATGGTCCGCCCGTCGGCGGCCCGCACCCGCCGGGCTACGGGGGGCTCGGTGGCTTCGAACCCCGTGCCCAGGATGATGGTGTCCGCCGGATGCTCGACGCCGTCGGCCGTGACGATGGCGTGCGGCAGCACCTGGCGGATGGGCTCCGTCACCAGCTCGGTGTTGGGCTGGCAGAGGGCGGGGAAGTACTCGTTGGACAACAGGACCCGTTTGCAGCCGAGGGCGTAGTCGGGTGTCAGTTTCCGGCGGAGCTCGGGGTCGTCGACCTGCGCCTCGAGGTGCTTGCGGGCGCCGGCCGAGGCCAGCTTGGCCAGGCGGGGGTAGCGGGTGAACATCAGCACCAGCAGCTCCCGGGACCAGTAGATCCGGGCCCTCATCACCCGCGCCGCCAGCCGGGAGCGCCGGAGCAGCCGGTGCTCCCACTCCTTGAAGGCACGGTCGGGACGGGCGGTGACCCACGGTGGCGTCCGTTGGAAGACGGTGAGGTGGGAGACGTCGGGTTGGATGGCCGGCACGAATTGGATGGCCGAGGCACCGGTGCCGATCACGGCCACCCGTTCGCCGGTCAGGTCGTGGTCGTGCCGCCACCGGGCCGAGTGGAACACGGTCCCCTCGAAGCGGTCGAGGCCGTCGATGGCGGGGAGCGAGGGCTCGCTGAGGAAGCCGGCCGCCAGGATGAGGACGTCGGCCGACATCCGGCCCCCCGAGGTGTCGATGGACCACCGCTGCCCTTCGGGTTCCCAGTCGGCCCCGGTCAGCTCGGTGCCGAACCGGATGAGTCGCTTCAGATCGAACCGGTCGGCCACGCCCCGCAGGTACTCCTCGATCTCGGGCTGGGGGGCGAAGGTCCTCGTCCACTCGGCGTTGGGGGCGCACTCCAGCGAGTAGAGGAGGGACGGCACGTCGCACTGGCACCCCGGATAGGTGTTGACGTACCAGGTGCCGCCGAGGTCGTGCTCCTTCTCCAGGATGACGATGTCCTCGACCCCCTCCCTCTGGAGCCGGATGGCCAGGGCGATACCGCCGAACCCCGCCCCCACGATCACCACCCGGTGGTGGTCGTGGGGGCCGGACGTCTCGGGGTCGGCGGGCGCACTGTTCATGGGCGCAGCTTATGGGCGCCACCAGCCACGATCGGGACGGCGGCTCCGGCAGTCAATCCTTCACATGATGTTCACATTGCTGTAACGTCGCTCCCGGATCCGGGTTTCCAGGTCTGCCTGCGCCTGGCGCAGATCGAGCAAAGGGGATCAACCGTGAGACTTACCCGTAAGCGCATCGTCGCCACGATGGTCGTGGCCAGCGGACTTCTGGTGGCGGCCTGCGGAAGCAGCAGCTCGTCATCCACCACAACGACTTCCGGAAGCTCGAGCTCCGGCACGGTGTCGGTGACGACCTTCAACAAGAACTTCACCACCATGTCGTACCTGAAGAGCATCGCGGCGTCCGGCAAGGGTAAGGTCGCCGTGATCCTGCCCGACACCGTCTCGTCGGCCCGGTACACGGAGTTCGACGCCCCCTACCTGGCCAAGGCGTTCGCCACCGCCGGGCTCAGCACCTCCGACACCATCATCCAGAACGCGCAGGGTAGCGACTCGACGCAGCTGACCGACGCCCAGTCCGACATCACCTCGGGTGCCAGCGTCCTGGTGGTCGACCCGCTCGACTCGGGCGTCGGCACGTCCATCGAGACTTACGCCAAGGCGCACGGCGTCCCGGTCATCGACTACGACCGCCTGGTGCTCGGCGGCAGCCGTAAGTACTACGTGAGCTTCGACAACGTCAAGGTCGGGACGCTCATCGGTCAGGGAATGGTGTCGTGCATCGCTGCCTGGAAGGTCCCCAAGCCGACGCTGGCCGTCATGGTGGGATCGCCGACCGACAACAACGCGACCCTCTTCGCCCAGGGCTACGACGCCATCCTCAAGCCGCTGTTCACCGCCGGCACCTATACGCTGGCGGCGTCACCGGCCGGCACGTGGGATCCGCCGACCGCGCTGACCGAGTTCCAGCAGGCCTACACGGCACACAAGGACATCAACGCCGTGCTGGTCCCCAATGACGAGAACGCCGCGCCGATCATCTCGTACCTGAAGACGCTGAACATCCCGGCGAAGAAGTTCCCGGTGACCGGCCAGGACGCAACACTGGTCGGCCTGCAGAACATCATCTCGGGTTACCAGTGCGGCACGGCGTACAAGCCGATCTACCTCGAGGCACAGGCGGCCGCTGCGCTCGCCCTCTACCTCCGGGCCGGCAAGGTCCCGCCTGCGGGCCTCGTCAACGGAACCGTCAAGGACACCACGGCCAACGTGTCGGTGCCCTCGTCGCTCCTCCACCCCGAGTGGGTCACCCCCACCAACATGCAGTCCACGGTCATCGCCGACGGCTTCGTCCCCGCCTCGCAGTTGTGCGCCGGGGCCTACGCCGCCGACTGCACGACCTACGGCATCAGCTGACCTCCATGGGAGCAACCCGTCCGGCCGTTCCCCCGCGGCCATGAGCGTCACCGCGGAGGCCGGCCCGACGGGTGCCCCCGAGAAGTCAGAACGTCCGCTGCTGAGCCTGCGCGGCCTCTCCAAGAGCTTTGGGGCCGTGCATGCTCTCAGCGACGTCGACCTCGAGGTCCCCGCCGGGCAGATCACCGCCCTGGTCGGTGACAACGGTGCGGGCAAGTCCACGTTGATCAAGTCGATCGCCGGCATCTGGACGCCGTCGGCCGGGCAGATCTACTGGGACGGCAACCCGGTGTCGATCCGCACGCCGAAGGAGGCCGACCAGCTCGGGATCGCCACCGTCTACCAGGACCTCGCACTGTGCGACAACCTCGACATCGTGCAGAACATGTTCCTCGGCCACGAGGACCTTTCGCACCGGCTGCTCGACGAGACCCGGATGGAGCTGACCGCCAAGAAGACCCTGGCCGATCTCTCCGTCACCACCGTGAACTCGGTCCGCCAGGCCGTGGGTTCCCTGTCCGGTGGCCAGCGCCAATCGGTGGCGGTGGCCCGGGCGGTGATGCGTGATGCCCGCCTGGTCATCATGGACGAGCCCACTGCCGCCCTCGGCGTGTCCCAGACGGCCCAGGTCCTCGAGCTCATCAAGACGCTGGGGGCCAGGGGCATCACTGTCATCGTCATCTCGCACAACCTCAACGACGTCTTCACCGTCGCCGACCGACTGGCCGTCCTCTACCTGGGGCGGATGGTCAGCAGCGGCCCGATCGGCGACTACGACGCACAACGCGCCGTCGAGCTCATCACCACCGGGCGCCTGTCGGGCGCCGTAGCATCGTCATCCGGCAGCAGTACCGACACGAAGGGCTGAGCCGATGGCACCAGCAGAGGGACGCACATCCGGTGAGACGGCGACGTCGACCGACGTCCCGGGTATGGCGTCGGCCGAGACCGACAGCGACACCCCGCTGGCGATCGGCGCCCCCGCCCCCGAGCTGACCAACTCCCTCGGCGAGTTCGTCCGGGCCTGGGCGAAGCAGATCCGGAGGGGCGAGAGCGGGGTCCTGCCCGTGCTCGGGGGCCTGATCCTGTTGGTGATCATCTTCCAGGCCAAGGACTCCGTGTTCCTGTCGGCGGGCAACCTGGTCAACCTCTTGGTCCAGGGCTCGGTGTTCGTGCTGTTGGGGATGGCGGAGATCTGGGTGCTGGTGCTCGGGGAGATCGACCTGTCGGTCGGCTACGTCGCCGGCATCGGCGGCACCATCACGGCGATCCTCTCCACCACCCACAACCTCCCGTGGTGGGTGGCCATCATCGGTGGGATGCTCGCCACCGCCGCCATCGGCGCGGTGTGGGGGACCCTCGTCATCCGGTTGCGGCTTCCCTCGTTCGTGGTGACGTTGGCCGGGCTGCTCGGGATGGAGGGGCTCCTGCTGTACCTGGTGAACGCCAACGGCACCGGGGGGACCATCCGGATAAACAGCACCGTGCTGCTCGACATCGCCAACGGCAACATGAGCGTCACTGCCGGCTGGATCGTGATGGTGGTGGCGGTCGCCGCCTTCGGGGGAGTGACCGTCCTCCGGGACCGGCACCGTCGCAACAGTGGCCTGGTGGCCCCGCCGCTGGCCGTCACCCTGCTCAAGGTGGCGGTCATGGCGGCGGCGGGCATCGTCCTCGTGCTCATCTGCAATACCGACCGTGGGGTGCTCGTCCCGCTCCAGGGCGTCCCCTACGTGGTGCTGATCGTGCTCGGTTTTCTGGCGGCGTGGACCTTCCTCCTCAGCCGAACTCGCTTCGGGCGTTACCTGTACGCCATCGGGAACAACGCCGAGGCCGCCCGTCGCGCCGGCATCAGCCTCGGGTGGAACAAGCTCTGGGCGTTCACGCTCACCGGCTTCACGGCGGGCGCCGCCGGCATCGTCTACGCGTCCCGGCTCGGCTCCATCTCGAACAACATCGACGGCGGGACACTCGTCCTCTACGCCGTGGCCTCCGCGGTCATCGGCGGCGCCAGCCTGTTCGGCGGCCGAGGCAAGATGGTCTACGCCCTGCTCGGTGGCTTGGTCATCGCCACCATCTACAACGGCATGGGCCTCCTCGGCCTGGCCGCGTCGTACCAGTACATGGTGACGGCGCTCGTGCTGCTGGCGGCGGTCACCATCGACTCGCTGGCCCGGCGCGGTCGCGAGTCGGTCTGAACCGCGCCCTCCGACCGGGCCGCTCCGGCTCGTCAGCTGCTGCCGGCCACGCCGTCCGTCCCGGCCGTTCGGGGCATGTCGGGCGCCCCGGCCATTCCCTCCGTTTCGCCATTCGGGTCCGGCACCCGGCCTGCACCGCGTCGATCGTCCGGGGGCGGAGCGGCTGCGGACAGCTGGGAGGGGCGCAGCGCCGGGATGCCCGATCGCCGGTGGCCGTGGAATGATCGATGGTGACGGACGTGTTTCGGAGGGGGCGACGAGCGAATGGATGGTGCAGGCAGCGAGGACGGACACGACGCGCTGGAGCGATGGAGGGAACGTCCCGGGCGAGCGGATCGTCCTGGACGAACGGAGTGGCAGGGACGGACGGAGTGGCAGGGACGGACAGGACCGACACGGAGGCAGTGACGATGGCTGAGATCCAAGGAACGTGGGAGCCCGCATTCGAAGGGGTGGTTGCGGTGCTGGCGTCGAGTCTGGACGCGGGCACCGATGTGGGCGCCTCGGTTGCGGTGTACCTGCGGGGAGAGCCGGTCGTGGACGTCTGGGGGGGATTCGTCGACGAGTCCCGTTCTGCGCCCTGGGAGCGGGACACCATCACCAATGTCTGGTCGACGACCAAGACCATGACGTTCCTGTGTGCCCTGATGCTGGCTGACCGCGGCGAGCTCGACTTCCATGCTCCCGTCTCCCGGTACTGGCCGGAGTTCGCCGCCGCCGGCAAGGGTGCCGTGGAGGTTCGCCACATCATGGGCCACACTGCCGGACTGTCGGGTTGGTCCGAGCCCATCGAGCCCGAGCAGCTCGCCGACTGGGACCTGTGCACGTCACTGTTGGCCGCACAGGAGCCGTGGTGGGAGCCGGGCACCGCCTCGGGATACCACGCCGTGACCCAGGGCTATCTCATGGGCGAGATCGTCCGCCGGATCACCGGGACGACCATCGGGGCCTGGTTCGCCAGTGAGGTGGCCGGTCCACTGGGCGCCGACTTCCACATCGGGCTCCCCGCGAGCGAGGACCACCGGGTCTCGCTGGTCATACCGCCGCCGCCGGTCGACGTGGAGGCCCTGAACCCGTCCAAGATCGCTCTGCGCACGTTCACGAACCCGCCACTCGACGCCACCTACCCCGCCCACGAGTGGTGGCGCCGGGCGGAGATTCCCGCCGCCAACGGCCACGGCAACGCACGGTCCGTGGCCATCATCCAGTCGATCATCGCCGGTCGCGGCGAGGCCCGGGGTGTGCGGCTCCTCTCCAGTGAGGGCTGCGACGCCATCTTCGAGCAGCAGTCGAACGGGACCGATCTCGTCCTCGGGCTGCCCAACCGGTTCGGAATGGGGTATGGACTCAGCAATGAGTTCATGCCGATCGGGCCGCGGGCCTGCTTCTGGGGGGGATACGGGGGTTCGCTCATCGTGATGGACCAGGAGACCCAGGTGACCGTCTGCTATGTGATGAACCGCATGGAGAGCGGGCTGCAGGGCGACTTCCGTGGCGCCAACATCATGCTGACTGCGGCAGAGGCCGTGGTGGCGGCCACGGCGGAGGCCTGAGCCCGGCTCCATGGCAAGGCGAGCGCCGGCAGAGAGAGCTCCGTCGGCGTGACCGACGCGACCTACCCGGGCAGCGACCCCGACGGGGGCGGTGACCAGCGCGCCAGCAGGGGGGCCGACGCCGGAAGCGCCGAGGACGCCGGCCGGGAGTCGGACGCCGCACGGGCGGAGGAGGTAGGCAGGGCACAGGGCGGGAGGGAGGCGAGGCCGCGCTCGTTCGAGTCCCAGTTCGAGGAGCAGCAGAACACCCCCTTCCCCTGGAAGGCCCTCGTCAAGCGGTCCATCGTGGTCATGATCGCCGGAGTGGCGCTGTACCTGGTGCTCCCCGAGGTCATCGACGTCTTCCATGCCTGGCCCAGGCTCGTGACGTTGAACCTGCTCTGGTTCATCCCCGCCCTTCTGGCCGAAGGGACCCATTTCGCCTGCACCTTCTCGCTGCAACGCATCGCGCTGCGGACCAAGGCGTGGTTCTCGGTCATCACCGCCCAACTGGCGGGGAATGCAATCTCGTTGATCGTGCCGGGCGGCGCGGCAGCCGGTGCTGCCGTCCAGTTCAGGATGTTGGCGGTCAGCGGCATGGACGCCACGGACGCGGTCGGCGGCCTGACCGCGTTCTCGTTCCTGGGCATCGGGGGCCTGCTGGCGCTCCCGGTGTTCGTCCTGCCGGCGGTGCTGTTCGGTGCTCCGGTCAGCCGAGGGCTGGTGGATGCCGCCATCATCGGCGCCATCGGCTTCTTCCTCTTCGTGGGCCTCGGCGCCGTGGTGATGGCCGTCGACGCCCCGCTCGCCTGGGCCGGACACGCCTTCCAGGCGTTCTACAACCGGGCGTTCCGGAAGAGGGAGCCGATCCACGGGCTCGCCGACCGGCTGCTGGAGCAGCGGAACCTGATCCGCACGGTGCTCGGCCAGCAGTGGTGGCAGGCCACCTTGCTGTCAGCCGGCCGCCTGCTGTTCGACTACCTGTGCCTGCTGTTCTCCGTGCGGGCGGTGGGCGCACACCCCCGGCCCTCGCTGATACTGCTGGCCTACGCCGTGGCGGGGATCATCGGCTTGGTCCCCATCACCCCGGGAGGCCTCGGCATCGTCGAAGCCAGTCTCAGTGGGCTGCTGGTGCTGGCCGGGTTGGACGGCGTGCAGGCGGTGCTCGCCACCCTCGCCTACCGCCTCGCCTCCTATTGGCTGCCGCTGATGTCCGGACCCTTCGCCTATCTCGCCTTCAAGTACCGGTATCGCGATCCGCACACTCCTCCGACGGTGAGTGCCGAGCCCTCGCCGACCTGAGATCCCGACGGGTCGCGCTTCGGGAGCGTCCTGAGAAAAGGCCGTCGGGCCGCCGGGCTGTGGTGGCGCAGGGATGCCGGGATCCCTTGGTGAGGTCGGATGGGCTGTGCCGATGGGATCGGCGCCCGGGCGGACGAGCCTTCTCGCACCCCGCCGGTTGCCGCTCCGCCAGTCGCCGGTTGCCGCCCGGTCGCACGCCGCCGGTTGCCGTATCGGCACGCCCGGTCCCGACCTTGAGCGATTTCTCGGGAAATTGTTCGAGATGCTCCTGGGCGGGCCCCGAGGGGACGGACAGGGCGGTCTCCAGCGTCTTCCAGCCCTGTCACACCCTTTTGATCAACTCTGGACATGGACAGGGGCCGGGCGGCAGACAGGATCGGGACGGCGGACAGCATCAGGTCGGCGGTGGGCCCGGCGGGCGACGAGTCGGGGGTCGGGACCGCCCCCACCGGCACCGACGAGCTGGAGGCGGCCATCGCCACCGTGGCCCGGTTCGTCTCGACGTTCGAGCCGGCCCGGTTCAGCGGCACCGACGCCTCGGTGCTGGTCGGCTGGTTCTCCCGGTGCGAGCGGCTGGCCGTCACCGGCAAGACCCTGGCGGCCACCCGGGCGTCCCTCGCCCACCGTCCCGAGACGACCGGCCACCCCACCCCGGCCCACTGGCTGTCCGAGATGACCGGCGAGTCGCTCGGGGAGTCGGCCGACGTGCTCCGCCTGGGGAGGGCCTTCACCGGCCACTCGGGGATGGAAGAGGCCTGCCGGAACGGGCGGCTCTCCCGCCAGGCGGCCCGCCTGGTGGCCGACGCGCTGGCCGTCAACCCGGGCAGTGAGGACCACCTGGTCGAGGCGGCCCAGACCGACACCGTGCGCCAGCTGAAGGACCGGTGCCTGCGGGCCAAGGCCGAGGGCCGCTCGGCGGAGGACGCCGCCCGGGCCCACCAGGCCCTCCACGACTCGAGGCACTGTCGGACCTGGACCGACCGGGACGGCGCCTTCCGTCTCGACGCCCGGCTCGCCCCCGACGCCGGCGCCGCCCTCCTCGCCTCGCTCACCACCCAGTCCGAGCGGGTGTTCCACCGGGCGAGGAAGGCCGGGCGCACCGAGCCGGCCGACGCCTACCGGGCCGACGCCCTGGTGGCCCTCGTGACCGGCCGGGACGTGATCGGGCCCCGGCGCCGGGGGAGTGCGGCCCCGACCGGCACCCCGGGCCCGGATCCCGACCCGGCGGGACCCGACCACGATGCCGGCCACGATGCCGGCGACGCCCCGCCCGAGCCGACCGGCCCCCGGGCCCAGGTCACCCTGCGGGTCGACCTCGGTGCCCTGCGCCGGGGGGCGGTCGGGCCCGGCGAGGTGTGCGAGATCCCCGGGGTGGGACCGGTCCCGGTCGGGACGGCCCGGGCGCTCATGGGTGACGCCCTCACCCGGCTGGTCATCACCGACGGGGTGGACGTCACCACCGTCTGCCATCTGGGCCGGGCCATCCCCGCCCACCTGCGCACCGCCCTGCTCGAGCGGGACCGGCGCTGTGTCGTGCCGGGCTGCGACGTGGAGGACGGCCTGGAGATCGACCACGTCCGCCCCTTCGCCGAGGGCGGCCCGACCAGCCTCGACAACCTGGCCCGGCTCTGCCGGTGGCACCACCAGCTGAAGACCCACCGGGGCTTCGCCCTCACCGGCCCACCGGGTGACCGACGCTGGCAGTGCCCGGGCCCCGCCGGGGATCCTGCTGGGGATCCCGTCGACCTTCCGGGCCCACCGGGTCCGACCGACACCGCCGAGCCACCCCTCTTCTTCCTCGAGGAGTGAACCCGAGGGTTCTACGGGCCTGTCCCGGGGGCCTCATGACGCTCGAACGCGCAGCTGATGCCACGGCTGCTCCGAGTTGGCGACGTCGAGTGACCGACGGGTCAGGAGAGGTCGAGCGACCCGTCGGCTCGCAACGTTCCCCGGTGGCCACATCCCTCTTCGGACACCAGCAGACCGAGGTGGTCAGGATCGGTCACATTGGCCCAGGCCCGACGACCCTCCGGGGTGCGGCAAGCCAGGACCGCCCTCTCCGGTGCCCCGTCCCGCCCGTACGACACCGAGTAGGTCTCCACGGTGACGGCGCCCTCGGCGTCGGCGTCCGACGAGCACTGGGGGAGCGATTGAACGGCCGGCTGGGCGTCGGCCCAGGCGAAGCCGCCGGCGCGCTCGACGAGGACGCCCTCGGGCAGGGAGCCGTGTGCCGCCGAGGCCGAGGCCGAGCCCGAGCCCGAGCCCGAGGCCGAGGTCGGGCCCGAGGTGCGCTCACCGCCGGGACGGGTGCCGTAGATGCCCACACTGTGCTTCGTCAGGTACCAGCCGAGTCCGGTGACGAGGCCGAAGGAGTCCGGGTCGGAGCGCAGGGCGTCGACCATCGTCGCCACGGCGTGTGTGCCGTAGTTGTTGCCCGGGCCGCCGCCGAAGGTGAGTCCGCCGGTGAGGGTGAGGGGCCTGGCCGGATCGTCGTCGGGGAGCCCGAGCTCGGCAGCGGCGATCTCGACCGCCGAGGGAAAGCACGAGTAGAGGTCCAGATGGGCGATCTCCTCGATGCCCAGGCCGGCCAAGGAGAGGGACGAGGCGCCCGCCGCCCGGATGGCCGGCGAGGAGTGGAAGTCGAGCCGGTGTGACAGGAACCAGTGGTCGTCGGCATCGGCGCCCGCCAGCGGGAACACCCACCGGTCGCTCGGGACGCCGGCCGCCTCGGCCGCCGCCGCCGAGCAGAGGATGAGGGCGGCACCCTGGTCGACCTGCATGTTCGCCGTGAGGAGCTTGGTATAGGGGTAGGCGATCATCCGGTTGTCGTCCGTCGCCGTCACCACCTCGTCGGTGGTGCGGAACTCCCGAAGCCACGCATGGGGGTTGTCGGCGGCCACCTTCGAGAACCGTGACCACAGGTCCCCGATGTAGCGACGGTGCTCGTCGAGGCCTCGGCCCGCCCGGGCCCGCAGCGCGTTCTCGAACAGGGGGAAGACATGGATGGGCAGGTCGAGCCCACGCTCCTCTTCGGCGTCCGTCGTTCCGCGGCGGTCGTTCCCGAACTGCAGCGGGATCGGGGTGTCGGGCAGCTGGACCGTCCAGGGGAGCACCGGCCGGTCGGGATGCCGACGGGACGCCGTCTGCGTGTAGACGCAGTCGGCACCCACCAGGACAGCCACGTCGAGCTCCCCCCGACCGATGGCCAGGGCGGTGGCGTTGACCAGGCTCTGGGGATTGTTGCCCCCGGTGGTGGTGAGCACCGTCTCGGCCGGCTCGATGCCGAGCGCGGTCGCCACGGCCTCACCGGGATTGGCATAGTGCCAGCTCAAGGGGTTGGCCACCCGAAGCGACTGGATCCGTCCCATGAGGTGGCGACCGGCCGGGGCCGACCCTCCGGCCGGAGCTCCGTCACAGTCCTCGATGGCCGCCTCCACCGCCCGGACCATGAGCCCGATCGGCTCCGGACGGTCGGACAGGCTCCCCTCGCCCTCGGTCCGGGGCCGGTTGGTGGTCTGGCCGACGCCGACGAGGACCGGTGTGGTGGGGGCGATCCTCATGAGGCAGATGAGCGTACCCGCCGCCACCAGGGGGCAATCCGCGTCGGTACACTCGGAGCATGCGCATCGCCGTCGGCTCGGATCACGCCGGGTTCGACCTGAAGGCCGGACTGGCGAAACACCTGGTGGATGCCGGTCACGAGGTCCTCGACCTCGGCGCGGACTCGCCTGACGTGCCGGTCGACTACCCCGTCTTCGGCCTGGCCGTCGGCCGGGCGGTCGCCGAGGGCCGGGCCGAGCGCGGGCTGTGCGTGTGTGGGACCGGCATCGGCATCGGCATCGCCGCCAACAAGGTGGACGGGGTGAGGGCGGCACTGGTCCACGACGTGACCACCGCCCGCCTGGCCCGGCAGCACAACGATGCCAACGTCGTCTGCCTGGGTGGCCGGACGACCGGGGTGTCGGAGGCGACCGACGCCGTGGACACCTTCTTCTCCACCGAGTTCGAGGGAGGGCGCCACCAGAGTCGGCTCGACCTGATCTCCGACTTCGAATCGGGCCGCGGACAGGAACCGGGACCCGACGGGGCGCCGGGGACCGGATCCTCCCGCCCGACCCAGCGAAGCACCACCTCGACCACTACCGCCGCGGGATCGAACGGCGGCGCATGAGCCGGACCACAGAAAGGCAGTAGCCAGACCATGCCGCAGCCCTACGCCGCATCCCCCTTCGACCGTTGGCTGACCGACGACCCCGAGATCAGCCGTCTCCTGGGCGACGAGGCCGAGCGGCAGTCCACCACGCTGCAGCTCATCGCCTCGGAGAACTTCACCTCCCCGGCCGTCCTCGCCGCCTCCGGGTCGGTGCTCACCAACAAGTACGCCGAGGGCTATCCGGGGCGCCGGTACTACGGGGGCAACCAGGTCATCGACGAGGTGGAGGACCTGGCCCGCGAGCGGTTGAAGGCGCTGTTCGGGGCCGAGCACGCCAATGTCCAGCCCCATGCCGGCGCCAACGCCAACCTGGCCGTCTACCAGGCCCTGCTCGATCCGGGCGACACCATCCTGGCCATGCGGCTCGACCACGGTGGGCACCTGACCCATGGCTCACCGGCCAGCATCACCTCCAAGATCTGGCGCTTCGTCTCCTACGGGGTGTCGCCCGCCTCCGACGATCCCGACAAGCTGGGGGAGATCATCGACTTCGACCAGGTCGCCGACCTGGCGCGCCGGGAACGGCCCCGCCTGATCGTTGCCGGCTCCACCGCGTACGCCCGGATCATCGACCCGCTTCCCTTCCGGGAGATCGCCGACTCGGTGGGTGCCCGCTTCATGTTCGACGCCGCCCATCCCGCCGGCCTCATCGCCGGGGGCGTGCACCCGTCGCCCGTGGGCGTGGCCGACGTGGTCACCTTCACGACCCACAAGACGCTCCGCGGCCCCCGCGGCGGTGCGATCCTCACCAGTGCCGAACTGGCGAAGGCGGTGGACAGCGCGGTGTTCCCCGGCCTCCAGGGCGGCCCACTCGAGCACGTGATCGCCGCCAAGGCGGTCGCCTTCGCCGAAGCGGCCCGGCCCGAGTTCCGGACCTACGCCGCCCAGGTGGTCAGCAACGCCGCGGCGCTCGCCGACTCGCTGGCGGCACAGGGGTTCCGGCTCGTGTCGGGAGGGACGGAGAACCACCAGGTGCTGGTCGACCTGCGCACGTTCGACGCCGAGCTCACCGGCAAGGTGGCCCAGGAGGTGCTCGACCGGGCCGGCATCACCTGCAACCGCAACACCATCCCCGACGACCCCCGCTCACCGTTCATCACCTCGGGCCTGCGGCTCGGCTCGGCCGCCCAGACCACCACCGGCATGGGCGAGTCGGAGATGCGCACCGTGGGCGACCTCATCGGGCGCACACTGCGCGGCCGCGACGACGAGCAGGCCATCTCGGCGATCCGGTCCGAGGTGAGAGCCCTGTGCTCGGGCTTCCCCCCGTATCCGACCCTGGCCGGGTCGTGAGCGGCAGGGACGCTGCGGTGGGCCGGCCCCGGGCCTTGTCCGGCCACCGGATCATCGACGGTGACAGGACTGCCGGCCACCGGGTCTTCGACGCCCGCGCCTTTGACGCCAGCGCCCTCGATGCCCGTTCCCTCGACGCCGGCGCCTTCGACGCCAGCGCTCGGATCGACGGGCGGGTGGCCCACCGGTGAGCGGGACCGTACCGCTCAACTGGTACGGCCTACTCCTCGTGGTGTCCGCGGTGGCGGCGTGGGCGCTCACCTTCCCGGTCCGGCGGATCGCCCTGCAGATCGGCTACGTGGCCCAACCGGACGATCGCAAGGTGCACCAGTCGGTCACCCCCCAGGCGGGAGGCGTGGCCATGTTCCTGGCCATGTTGGTGGCCTGGGCGGTGGCAGCATCGATCCCGCCGCTCGCCCCGCTGTTCCAGGGATCCTCGGAGCCGCTCGGGCTGATCCTGGGGGCCAGTGTCATCTTCGTGGTCGGGATGATCGACGACCTGCGCGACATGTCGGCGCCGGCCAAGGTGGCCGGCGAGGTGCTGGCCGCCACGGTCCTCTACTTCATGGGGGTGACCTGGTTCCAGTTCAAGATCCCCCTGGCCGGGCTGGTCCAGCTCTCGCCCGAGTGGACGCCGCTCCTGACCGCGCTGTGGGTGATCGCCATCACCAACGCCGTCAACCTGATCGACGGCCTCGACGGCCTCGCCGCCGGCGTGGTGGCCATCGCCTCGGGGACCCTGGCCATCTACGGCCTGCACCTCCAACACCTCGGCACGCTCCCCACCGACAACATCGGGCCGCTGATCGCCGTGGTCACCTGCGGGATCTGCCTCGGTTTCCTCCCCCACAATTTCCATCCGGCCAAGATCTTCATGGGAGACGCCGGGGCCCTGCTCCTCGGGCTGTTGATGGCCGCCTCCACCATGCTCATCGGGGGACGGGCGGTGACCACCGGCGCGGTCAGCGGGGTGGCCGCCCACACCGGGCAGACCTACTTCTTCTTCGCCCCCCTGTTCATCCCGTTCTTCATCCTCGGGGTGCCCATCGTCGACATGGCGTTCGCCTTCGTGCGACGGACGGCCAACCGGACCGGTTTCGCCACGCCGGACAAGAGCCACCTGCACCACCGGCTCCTGCGGCTCGGCCACGGGCACCGTCGCAGCGTCCTCATCCTGTGGGCCTGGACGGTCCTCCTCTCCGGGTTCATCCTGTTCCCGCTCTACATCTCGAGCGTCAACGCCATCATCCCGTTCGGCGTGCTGGCCCTCGGCGTGGTGCTGTACACCCTGTTCCACCCCTCGCTCCGGAGGCAGACCGAGCCCGGGCCGGAGGGGGAGGCACCGCTCGATCCCCCCGCCGGGCCCGGCGAGGACGGGAGCGCCCGCTCCCCGGGGACGTGAGCGCCGGCTCCGGGGCCGGCTCCGGGGCCGGACCGGGGCCCCCCTCCGAGGTCGGAGCAGGCGCCGGACCGGGTGCTGACGGACGGCCCGCCCCGGCCTCCTCACCGGCCACACCGCCGGTTCCGGCGGCCACCGCCGGTCCGCCCGCAGAACTGTGAACGGAGTGTTTCCTACGTTTTGCTGTGGCGGGGTACATGGTGCGATGATGCTTCCCGTGAATTGCGGGCCGCTCACCCCTTCCGAGGGCATCGATCCGGTCGGCAGCACGACCGGCGACGACCGCCGGACACTTGCGTGAACCCAGGAACCACCCGTGAAGCCCTCCAACCCCACATTCCCTGACGCGGCCCGAACCGACCATGGAAGACGAGCCATCCCCGCCCTCCGAGCCCCACGGGCCGGCGGAGTCCCCGGGCGAGAAGGCGTTGGGACCAGGGGCGATGGCGTTCCTGACCCTGGGTGTGACTGCGGCGGGCTCGCTGGTCGCCGGGGGGCTGCTCGGCTATCTGGTGGACGACTGGGCGGGCACGAGTCCCCTGTTCACGCTGGTCGGACTGGGTGTGGGGATCGTGGCCGCGGTCATGATGACCGTCACCCGCGTCCGGAAGTACCTGTGATCAGGCCCGCTGGCACGTCGACGCCGTCCCGACCGGACGGGTGGTCCTGACCGTGTTCGCCCACTTCACGCTCCCGAGCGTCCCCGACGTGGCCCGACGGACCGTCTCGGCGGCCCTGGTGGTCGGCGTCGCCGCCCTCGTCGCCTGCGTGGCGTTCGGCCACGCCCTGCTGGGCCTGGGCGCCTGCATCGGCCTGGCCCTCGGGACGTTCAACTTCCGCATGATCGGCAACTCGGTGGCCCGGGTCAGCGTCCGGGAGGACTCGAACAAGCGGCGCCCGCTCGCCCTCAACACCCTCGGTCGCATGGGGATCATCACCGTGGTCACCATCGGGCTGCTCTTCGTCTCGCCGAGCCTCGGCTTCGGCGTGCTCGGCGGGCTGGCCGTCTTCCAGTTCATCCTGCTGGCCAACGTGGCCCGCTCGATGGCCAAGGCCGGTCCCATGACCTCGGTGGACGACCTCATCAACGCCAACGTCGTGGACGACAACGTGCGGCCCGCGTCCGCGTCCGCACCCGCGCCGGCCATCGACGCCTCCGACGACGACGAGGGGGGTGCCTGAGCCCGTGTTGGCCGGACTGCACCTCGCCAGCCTGCCCCTCCTGGCCTCCGACATCTCCGTCGGCGAACACCCCCAGGCCAACTGGTTCGGCCTGACCGTCGACGTGGACACGGTGTGGGCCACCATCATCGCCGGACTGGTGGTGGTCCTCCTCGGCCTGATCCTGCGGGCCAAGACGACCAGCGGGGTGCCAGGCAAGTTCCAGCTGGTGTGGGAGATGGGGGTCAGTGCCGTCCAGAAGCAGGTCGACGAGTCGATCGGCCCCCGGGGCGCCAAGGTCGTCCCCCTGGCCCTCACCCTGTTCATCTTCATCTTCGTCTGCAACCTCTTCGAGGTGCTCGGCATCGGTAGCCACTTCGAGTTCCTCCCCGCCCCGACCAGCGACATCAACCTGCCGCTGGCCATGGCGCTGTACGTGTTCGTCCTGGTGGAGATCGCCGCCGTCAAGAACCGGGGGGGCATCGGCTACCTCAAGCACTTCGTCAACCAGCCGTTCTCGGTGTGGCTGTTTCCCTTCAACCTGTTCATGAACCTCGTCGACGAGATCATCAAGCCGATCACCCTCACCCTCCGTCTCTTCGGCAACCTGTTGGCCGGGGGCCTCATGCTCTCGCTGCTGGCGGCCCTGGTCATCTGGAAGCTCGGTCCCGTGCCGCTCGGCGGACTGCTCACGGTGCCGCTCACGGTGATCTGGAAGCTCTTCGACATGGCGATCGGCGCCATCCAGGCCTTCATCTTCGCCCTGCTGACCATCCTGTACTTCGACGTGGCGATGGCCCAGGAGCATTGACCCACCCGCCGGACGACCCGGCCCACCGGGCCGGCGACGACCCGGCCCAACAGTCTCACTGACAATGACAACAAAGGAGAAGCACTCATGGCAGACGCCTCGATGGCGGACGCAGTACGAATTGCCGGCGCCATGGTCGGCGGTGGCCTGGCACTGGGCGGGGGCGCCGTCGGCGCCGCCATCGGTGACGGACTCGCCGGCAGCCAGACCATCGCCGGTGTGGCCCGCAACCCGGAGGCGCAGGGTCGTCTGACCACGATCATGTTCCTCACCGTCGGACTGTGCGAGGCGGCCTACTTCATCAACCTGGCCTTCACCGCACTGTTCATCTTCTCGCTCTACAAGAAGTAGGGCCATGCCGTCGGTCGGGCGAGTACCGAGTGCCGTGTCACCGGACACGGCCCCGGCCGGGACCGACGGCGACCACGATCCACCGACGATTCAAGGATGACGGCCATGCCCATCGCTGCCAGCAACAACTTCCTGGTTCCCAACGGGACCTTCATTGTCGTGCTCATCGCCTTCCTGTTGGTGCTCGGGTTCATCGCCCGGTACGTGCTGCCCCCGATCGACCGGGCACTCACCGAGCGTCAGAACCAGATCCGCGGCGAGCTCGAGGCGGCGGACAAGGCGAAGGCCGACGCCGAGGACGCCGACGCCGAGCGCCGGGCCGCCCTGGAGCAGGCCCGGGCCCACGCCCGGGACATCATCTCCCAGGCCACTGCCTCGGCCGATCAGGTCAAGCTCCGGGCCGAGTCCGACGCCCAGGACATCCACGACCGCATCGTGCAGGCGGCCGATGCCGAGGTGGTCATCGCCCGCCAGGCCGCCATCGAGGAGGTCACGGCCCGGGTCGGCGAGATCGTCCTGGCCGCCGCCGAGCGGGTGATCGGCCGTGAGATCCAGGCCCGCGACCACCAGGACCTCATCGACGAGGCCATCGCCGCCGTGCGGGCCGAGACGTCCGATACGGCCGCCGGAGCGGGTGCCGGGGCCGGCGCCACCGGAGGCGCCCGGTGAACCCTGCCCTCCAGGGCTATCTGGCCGCCATGGAGGAGTCCCTGGCCGCCGAGGGCGCGCTCGGTGACGCCGCCTCCGAGCTCCGCTCGGTGGCGGAGATGGTCGACGCCAGCAACGAGCTGACGCTGGCCATCAACGACGGGTCCGTCCCCGTCGCCGCCCGTCGCGCCGTGCTCGACCACCTGCTCGAGGGGCGGGTGCGCCCCGAGGTGAGGAGCCTCGTCCACCAGGCCGTGACGGTCGTCCCCGCCTCGGACCTGACGGCGTCGTTCCACTGGCTGGCCTCCCGGATGGCCCTGGCCGCCGACCGCCGCCCCGCCACCGCCGCCGAGCCGTTCGACGAGGAGATCCTCGGTCGCATGGGTTCGCGCAACCGGGTCTCGGGCTACGCCGCCGCCGTGTTCGAGACGGTGTCGGTGCCCCAGCTCGAGGAGATCGAGGACCAGCTGTTCCGGTTCGCCCGGACGGTCGAGTCCAGCCGGCGCCTGCGCGGGGCCCTGGGCGACCGCGACCTGCCGGTGGTGGTGCGCCAGGAGGTCATCGCCCAGCTGCTCGGGGACAAGGTGCTCCCCGCCACCCGTCGCCTGGCCGCCTACGCCGTGCGCGGCGGCCGGGCCCGCGACATCGTGGCCACGCTCGACGCCCTGGTCGAGGACGCGGCCCGGGCCCGGGGCTGGCGGGTGGCCCGCGTCCAGGCCGCCAGCCAGGTGGACGAGGCGCAGCGGGGGAGGCTGACCGAGGCATTGGCCCGGCTGGCCGGCAACCCGGTCGACCTCCAGGTGACCCTCGACCCCCACCTCCTGGGGGGCGTGGTGGTCCAGGTCGGCGACCTGCTGGTCGACAGCAGCACCCGTCACCGGCTCGACGAATTGAAGGAGCACCTGCTCGCCTCCGAGGAGGCCTACCGGATTCCGCAACGCTCAACACGAAGGGAACCAACCGATGGCTGAGTTGACCATCAACGCCGACGAGATCACCGCCGCCCTCAAGCAGTATGTCGACGACTACACGCCGGAGGTCGGCACCGAGCAGGTCGGACGGATCGTGGAGGTCGGCGACGGCATCGCCCGGATCACCGGCCTGCCCGGCGCCGCGGTCAACGAGATCCTCGAGTTCGAGGACGGGACCGAGGGGCTGGCGCTCAACCTCGACGAGGAGACCATCGGGGCGGTCATCCTCGGTGACGACACCGGCCTCGAGGAGGAGCAGCTGGTCAAGGCGACCGGCCGCATCCTCTCGGTGCGGGTGGGCGACGCGCTGCTGGGCCGCGTCGTGAACGCCCTCGGCGAGCCGCTCGACGGCAAGGGCCCGATCGCCACCGACACCACCCGCCGGCTCGAGGTCCAGGCCCCCGGCATCGTGCGCCGCCAACCCGTCTCCGAGCCGCTGCAGACCGGCATCAAGGCCATCGACGCCATGACCCCCATCGGCCGCGGCCAGCGGGAGCTCATCATCGGCGACCGCAAGACCGGCAAGACGACCGTGGCCGTCGACACCATCCTCAACCAGAAGGGCCTGGGGGTGAAGTGCATCTACGTGGCCATCGGCCAGAAGGAGTCCTCCGTGGCCCAGACGGTGGCCACCCTCGAGCGCTACGGGGCCCTCGAATTCACCGTGGTGGTGCTGGCCGGCGCCGCCGACCCGGCGCCGTTCAAGTACCTGGCCCCCTACGCCGGCTGCGCCATGGGCCAGCACTGGATGGACAACGGCGAGCACGCGCTCATCGTCTACGACGACCTGTCCAAGCAGGCCGAGGCCTACCGGCAGATGTCCCTGCTGCTGCGCCGGCCCCCGGGCCGCGAGGCCTATCCGGGCGACGTGTTCTACCTGCACAGCCGGCTCCTCGAGCGGGCCGCCAAGCTGTCCGACGCCGAGGGCGGCGGCTCGCTCACCGCGCTGCCCATCATCGAGACCAAGGCCGGTGACGTCTCGGCGTACATCCCGACCAACGTGATCTCGATCACCGATGGCCAGGTCTTCTTGGAGAGCGAGCTCTTCTACGCCGGGGTGAGGCCGGCCATCAACGTGGGCATCTCGGTCAGCCGGGTGGGCAGTGCCGCCCAGATCAAGGCCATGAAGGCGGTGTCGGGCACCCTGAAGCTCGACCTGGCCCAGTTCCGCGAGCTCGAGGCCTTCGCCACCTTCGGCTCCGAGCTCGACAAGGTCTCGCAGGCGCAGCTGGACCGCGGCTACCGGCTCACCGAACTCCTCAAGCAGGGCCTCAACGCCCCGGTGCCGGTGGAGGAGCAGGTCCTGGTGATCTTCGCCGGCTCCGAGGGCTACGTCGACGACGTCCCCGTCTCCGAGGTGCAGCGCTACGAGACCGAGGTGCGCAGCTTCTTCCGGGCCCACCACGCCGACCTCCTCGACGGGATCCGCGACACGGGCAAGCTCCCCGAGGGCGACAAGCTGGAGTCCGCACTCCGCTCGTTCACCGACTCGTTCGACACCGGCAAGGGCGACTGAGCGATGGCGGGCGGTCAGGAGCGCATCCTCCGTCGACGGATCAAGAGCATCCAGTCGACGAAGAAGATCACGAAGGCCATGGAGCTGATCGCCGCCTCCCAGATCGTCCGCGCCCAGGGCCGGATCGCCGCGGCCCGCCCCTACCAGAAGGGCATGGCCCGGATCGTGCTCGAGACAGCACTCGGCGATCCCGACGCCGCCGGCCGGCTGCTCGGCACGCCCGAGTCGGTGAGCAACGTGGCCGTGCTCTCCATCGTCTCGGACCGGGGACTGTGCGGTGGCTACAACACCATGGTGTTCCGGGCCACCGAGCGGCTGCTCGACGAGCACCGGGCGGCGGCCAACGGCTTCCGCCTGTTCACCGTGGGGAAGAAGGCCCAGAGCTACTTCCGCTACCGGGGTGAGCCGGTGGAGCGGTCGTTCACCGGCAAGAGCGAGCGGCCCACCTTCGTCGATGCCCGCGAGGTGGCGGCGTCCGTGCTCACCCCGTTCGTCGACGGCGAGGTCGACCAGGTCCTGGTGGTCTCGACCCGCTTCATCTCCGCCGGCACGCAGAAGGTCGAGGTCCGCCAGCTGCTCCCGCTGATCGACCCCCGCCAGGGACTCGACGGTGAGGGCCCCCACGATGCCCACGACACGCGCGAGGGGCGCGACGGGCCGGACGCCTCCGACAAGCCGAAGGGCTACACCGAGTTCGAGCCCGACGCGGCGATCCTCCTCCAGACCCTGGCCACCCGGGCGGCGGAGACCGAGATCTTCGGCGCGCTGCTCGAGGCGGCGGCGTCCGAGGTGACCGCCCGCCAGCGCGCCATGGCCGCCGCCACCGAGAACGCCGGCGAGCTGATCAAGAAGTACTCGAGGATCATGAACCGGGCCCGCCAGGACACCATCACCACCGAGATCATGGAGATCGTCGGTGGCGCCGAGGCGCTCCGGGCCGGCACCGACGACGACGAGGGCGGCATCGTCATCGAGGCGAGGGTCTGACCCGTGACCGACCACCGTCCCCGCCCCCTCCCACCCCGCGCCGCCCGGGTCGACCCCCGTGCGGCCTCCGCAACCCCTGACCTATCGAAGGAAACGACACGACCATGACGACCACCGCACCCCAGCCAACCGAAGCCGGCACGCTCCCCTCGGGACGGGTCGTGGCCATCGCCGGCCCCGTCATCGACGTCGAGTTCCCACCGCACGCCCTGCCCGAGATCAACGGGGCGGTCGAGGTGGACGTGGTGCTCGAGGGCAACAAGGACGTCATCGTGGCCGAGGTGGCCCAGCAGATCGGCGACGGCCGGGTGCGGTGCATCTGCCTCAAGGCCACCGACGGGCTGACCAGGGGTGCCGAGGTGCGGAACGTGGGCCACGGCCTGCAGGTGCCGGTCGGTGACGCCGTGCTCGGGCACGTCTTCAACGTGCTGGGCGAGCCGCTCGACACCGATTCGATCGGCGAGGTCGAGGACCACTGGGAGATCCACCGCAACGCCCCGGCGTTCGACACCCTCGAGCCACGGGCCGTCATGTTCGAGACCGGCATCAAGGTCATCGACCTCCTCGAGCCCTACGTGCAGGGCGGCAAGATCGGCCTGTTCGGCGGGGCCGGTGTGGGCAAGACCGTGCTCATCCAGGAGATGATCAACCGGGTGGCCACCAACCACGGCGGTGTGTCGGTGTTCGCCGGGGTGGGGGAGCGCACCCGTGAGGGCACCGACCTGTGGATCGAGATGCAGGAGTCGGGCGTCATCGAGAAGGCCGCCCTCGTCTACGGGCAGATGGACGAGCCCCCGGGGGTCCGCCTGCGGGTGGCCCTGGCCGCCCTGACCATGGCCGAGTACTTCCGGGACGTGAAGAACCAGGACGTGCTGCTGTTCGTGGACAACATCTTCCGCTTCGTCCAGGCCGGCTCCGAGGTCTCCACCCTGCTCGGCCGCATGCCCTCGGCGGTGGGCTACCAGCCCACCCTGGCCGACGAGATGGGTCAGCTCCAGGAGCGGATCACCTCGACCCGGGGCCGATCGATCACCTCGTTGCAGGCCGTCTACGTACCGGCCGACGACTACACCGACCCGGCGCCGTTCACCACGTTCACCCACCTCGACGCCACCACCGAGCTCTCGAGGGACATCGCCTCCCTCGGGATCTACCCGGCCGTCGACCCGCTGTCGTCAACCTCGAACATCCTGGCCCCCGAGATCGTGGGCGAGCGCCACTACAACGTGGCCCGCCGGGTCCAGGGCGTCCTGCAGCGCTACAAGGAGCTCCAGGACATCATCGCCATCCTCGGCCTCGACGAGCTGTCCGAGGAGGACCGGGTCACCGTCACCCGGGCCCGGAAGATCCAGCGGTTCCTGTCCCAGCCGTTCAACGTCGGCGAGGTGTTCACCGGCCTGAAGGGCGTCACCGTCCCCGTGGAGGAGACGGTGGAGTCGTTCGAGGCCCTGGTCAACGGCGATCTCGACGAGGTGCCCGAGCAGGCGTTCCTCAACGTGGGCGGTGCCGAGGCGGCGCTGGCCAAGGCCCACGCCCTCGAGAACGGCTGAGCGGGCCGCGTCCGATGGCCGACGACAGCCAGTTCGCCGTGAAGGTGGTCACCCCCGAGCGCGTCCTCCTCGACGGGACCGCCACCGAGGTCATGCTTCGCACCGGCGAGGGCGACATCACCTTCCTGGCCGGCCACACCCCGCTGGTGGGGACGATCGAGCCCGGGGTGATCCGGGTCGTCGAGGCCGACGGGCCGGAGGTGCGGGTGGCCTCCCACGGCGGCTTCGTTCAGGTCGAGCTGCACGTGCCGGCCGAGGACGGGGACGCCGCGGACTCCCCACCGTCCGGCTGGGGGACCCGGGTGACCCTGCTGGTCGGGGTGGCCGAGCTGGCCGAGGAGATCGACGTCGAGCGGGCCCAGACCGCCCTCACCGCCGCCGAGGCACGGGTCGCGGAGCTCGGCGGTGGTGCCGCCCGCTCGGGGGAGGACGAGCAGCCCGACGTCGAGCTGACCGAGGCGGAGGCGGCGCTGCGACGGGCGCAGGTGCGTCTCGAGGCGGTCGATGCCACCGCCGGCGCCGCCACCGGCACGGCCGGCGCCTGAGCCAGGGGTCCTGGCTGCTCCTCGGACGGCCGACCCGGCTGTCCGGTCGGCACAGCCGGCCGACCCAGCCGGCGGACCTATCCGGCCGACCTATCCGGCGGACCTATCCGGCGGACCCGCGTATCCGGCGGACCCGGCTAACCGGCGAACACAGCCAGCCCGGCCGACCCGCCCAGCCTGCCAACGGGTGGACACCGCTCAGTTGAACTCGATGGCGCTGTAGTCGGCCAACTTGTGCAGGGGATGGCGGGCATCGATGAGGCGGACCGTGCCCGACTTGGACCGCATCACCAGTGACTGGGTGGTGGCGCCCCACTCGTCGTAGCGCACCCCGTGGAGGAGCTCGCCGTCCGTGATCCCCGTGGCGGCGAAGAAGCAGTTGTCCCCCCGGACCAGGTCGTCGGTGGTCAGCACGGCGTCGAGGTCGTAGCCGGCGTCGAGGGAGGCCTGGCGCTCGGCGTCGTCCCGGGGCCACAGCCGGCCCTGGATCTCGCCTCCCATCGACTTGAGGGCGGCGGCGGCGATGACCCCCTCGGGCGTTCCCCCCACCCCCACCAGGAGGTCGACGCCGGTGTCGGGCCACGAGGTGGCGATGGCCCCGGCGACGTCGCCGTCGGTGATCAGGCGGATCCGCGCCCCGGTGGCCCGCACCGAGGCGATGAGCTCGGCATGTCGGGGGCGGTCGAGGATGGCCACCGCCAGGTCCCGGACCGAGGTCCCCTTGGCCCTGGCCACCGCCTCGAGGTTGTCCTTGATCGGCCGGGTGATGTCGATGGTGCCGACGGCCCGGGGCCCGACGGCCAACTTCTCCATGTACACGCAGGGCCCGGGGTCGAACATCGTGCCCTGCTCGGAGACGGCGATGACCGCCAGTGCCCCACCCCGCCCGAGGGCGGTCGGGGTGGTGCCGTCGATGGGGTCCACGGCGATGTCGGCCTTGGGCGGCGTGCCGTCACCGATGCGCTCCCCGTTGTAGAGCATCGGCGCGTTGTCCTTCTCGCCTTCGCCGATCACCACCACGCCGTCCATGGCGATGCTGGACAGCACGATCCGCATGGCGCTGACGGCGGCGCCGTCGGCCCCCTCCTTGTCCCCCCGGCCCATCCACCGGGAGGCGGCCAGTGCGGCCGCCTCGGTGACCCGGACGAGTTCCATGGCCAGATTTCGATCGGGAGCCTGCGGTGCGTTGGTCACGGCCCATGACGATAGTGGCTGGCGGGAGGACCAATCGGCGTCGTTCCCGGGGGGCGCCCGACCGGCCCCGATCGGACCGATCGTGGTGGGCGGCTTCCGACCGGCCGTATGCTGGATCGATGAGCGACGCCGAGGGCCCCCCGGCCCCGCAGGGATTCGAGCAGTGGCGGGCGGCCCTGGCCGAGGCCACGCTGCGCGACGCCGACTTCGAGACGATGTCCGGGGTCCCGCTCGAGGCGGCGTACGGCCCCGCCCGGCGTCCCGGACGGGACGACGGGGGAGCGGAGGCGGGCGACGCCGAGGGGGAGCCCGACCCGTGGCCGGGGGTCTACCCCTACACCAGGGGCCCGTACGCGTCGATGTACCGGTCCAAATTGTGGACGATGCGCATGTTCGCCGGCTTCGGGACGGCCGAGGACACGAACGCCCGCTTCAAGGAGATCCTCGGCTCCGGGGGAGACGGGCTGTCGGTGGCCTACGACCTCCCGACGCTCATGGGACGCGACTCGGACGACCCGCTGTCCGAGGGCGAGGTCGGCCGGTGCGGCGTGGCCGTCGACACCCTGGCCGACACCGAGGACCTGTTCTCGGGCATCGACCTCGGGGAGACGTCGACGTCGATGACCATCAACTCGCCGGCGGCCATGTGCTTCGCCATGTACGTGACGGCCGCCGAGTCGGCGGGCACGGAGCGGAGGCACCTGAGCGGCACGCTCCAGAACGACATGCTGAAGGAGTACCAGGCCCAGAAGGAGTACGTGTTCCCGCCACGGCCCTCCCTCCGGCTGGTCACCGACATCATCCGCTACTGCGCCGCCGAGATGCCCCGGTTCCACCCGGTGTCGGTGTCCGGCTACCACATCCGCGAGGCCGGCTCGACGGCCGCCCACGAGCTGGCCTTCACGCTGGCCAACGGCTTCGCCTACGTGGAGGCGGCCCGCCTCGCCGGACTCGAGGTCGACGAGTTCGCGCCGCGCCTCTCCTTCTTCTTCAACTCCCACATCGACTTCTTCGAGGAGATCGCCAAGTTCAGGGCGGCCCGCCGCATCTGGGCGACCTGGATGAGGAACCGCTACGGGGCCCGGGACCCGCGGTCGCTGACCTGCCGGTTCCACACCCAGACCGCCGGCGTGTCGTTGACCGCCCAGCAGCCGGAGCTCAACATCGTCCGCACGGCCATCGAGGCCCTGGCCGGTGTGCTGGGCGGGACCCAGAGCCTCCACACCAACTCGATGGACGAGGTGCTGGCACTGCCCACCGAGAAGGCGGCACGGATCGCCCTGCGCACCCAGCAGGTGATCGCCAGCGAGACCGGCGTGGCCACCGTGGCGGACCCGCTCGGGGGCTCGTGGTTCGTCGAGTCGCTGACCGACGAGCTGGAGGCCCAGGCCGAGGCGGTCTTCTCCCACCTGGACGAACTGGGTGACGGGTCGATACTCGACGGGGTCGTCGCCGGCATCGAGGCCAACTGGTTCCAGGGCGAGATCGCCGACGCCGCCTACCGGTTCCAGCGGAAGGTCTCGGCGGACCGGATGGTCATCGTCGGGGTCAACGGGTTCACCGGCGGCAACGAGGAGCCAGAGCTGCCGACGCTCCAGATCGGCAACGACGTGGAGGACGCCCAGCGCAAGCGGCTGTCCGAGGTGCGGCTCCACCGTTCGGACCCGGCGGTCCGGGCCGCCCTGGCCCGGCTGGCCGCCGACGCTGAACGGTCGGAGTGCAACCTCATGCCGGCGGTGTTCGAGGCGGTCCGGTCCTACGCCACGGTGGGGGAGATGATGGGCACGCTGGCCGGCGTGTTCGGTCGCTGGGAGGAGCAGGCGGTCATCTGACCGCTCCGGCCGGCCGCCCGGGTCGATGCCCTGAGCCGCCCGCAGATCCCGCCTGTGCCCGTGCCCGAGGGTGGGTGCCGTCGAGGGGCCCCGACGGTGGACACCATCGACAGAGCGGCCGCCGGGTCGGGCCATACTGGTGGCGTGGATCGGTTCGTCGTCACCCCCAACGGCCCACTCTCGGGGACGGTCAGGGCCGGAGGCGCCAAGAACTCGGTCCTCAAATTGATGGCGGCCTGCCTCCTGGCGGAGGGGACCCACGTCCTGACCAACGTGCCGCGCATCACCGACGTGGACATCATGGGCGAGCTGCTCGGGGCCATGGGTGTCGACGTGCGGCGGGGGCGGACCCCCGACGAGCTGGTCGTGACCACGCCGGCCGACATCGTTCCCGAGGCCCCCTACGAACTGGTGGAGAAGATGCGGGCCTCGGTGGTGGTGCTCGGGCCGCTGTTGGCGCGCTGCGGCCGGGCCAGGGTCTCGCTCCCCGGGGGCGACGACTTCGGCCCCCGGCCGATCGACATGCACCTGCACGCCCTCGGGTCGATGGGCGCCTCGTTCAAGCCCTCGCACGGCTACGTCGAGTGCCAGGTCGACTCCACGGTGGCGTCGGTCCCGCGGTTGGTGGGGAGCCGGGTGGTGCTCGAGTATCCCAGCCACACCGGCACCGACAACGTGCTCATGGCCGCGGTACTGGCCAAGGGCACCACCACCATCGAGAACGCCGCCCGCGAGCCGGAGGTGACCGACCTGGCCGACTTCCTCAACGCCATGGGGGCGCGGGTGAGCGGGGCGGGGACGTCGCGCATCGTGGTCGAGGGGGTCGAGGAGCTCCGGCCGGCCACGCACTCGGTGATCCCCGACCGACTGGTGGTGGCCACCTTCCTCGTGGCCGCCGGTCTGGCCGGTGGCGAGGTGGTGGTCGAGGACGGGCGGCCCGACCACATGGAGATGCTCATCCGCAAGCTCTCGGCGACCGGCATCGAGATCACCCAGGAGCCCGACGGCCTGAGGGCCGCCCACGACGGCGCCGACCGCCTGCAGGCGGTGGACGTGGCCACCCTGCCGTACCCCGGGTTCGCCACCGACTACAAACCGCTCCTGGTGACGCTGCTCACCGTGGCCAGCGGGGTGGGGATCGTCACCGAGAACCTCTTCTTCGGACGGTTCCGCTACGTCGAGGAGCTGCGTCGGATGGGCGCCGACATACGCACCGAGGGCCATCACGCCGTGGTCCGCGGCGTGGAACGGCTGTCCGGCGCACCGGTCCGGGCCTTCGACGTGCGGGCGGGTGCCGCCCTGGTGCTGGCCGGCCTGGTCGCCGACGGCGAGACGGTGATCACCGATGCGCACCACGTCGACCGCGGGTACGAGGACCTCGACGGGAAGCTGGCCGCGTTGGGCGCCCACGTGTCCCGAGCCTGACGCCCGAGCTCCCCCCGGATACGCTCGTCAGCCCATGCCGACCGCTGCGCCCGATCCCTCCGCCCTCTTCGAGGCAGCCCGGAACGGGGACCAGGCGGCGCTGGCCCGCCTGCTGTCGCTGGTGGAGCGGGGCGGGGAGCAGTCACGCCGGGTGGCCGCCCTGGCCTACAAGTCCCCCGGCGACGCCTACACCGTGGGGATCACCGGGGCGCCCGGCGCCGGCAAGTCCACCCTGACCGATCGGCTGATCACCATCGCCCGTCGCCAGGGGTTCGACGGTGGGGCCGGACGTGGGTCCGACGGTGGGTCCGACGGTGGCGCCGACTCCGGCCCGGCCGGCGCCGACGAGCCTCCCGACCGAGGTACGCCGCCCGGTCGCGTGCCGGTGGCCGTCCTGGCCGTGGACCCGTCGTCGCCCTTCTCCGGGGGCGCCATCCTCGGCGACCGCGTGCGCATGCCCAGCCACGCGCTGGACGGCGGGGTGTTCATCCGGTCGATGGCCACCAGGGGACATCTCGGCGGGCTGGCGGTGGCGGTCCCGGACGCGGTGCGGGTGCTGTCGGCGGTGGGCATGCCGGTCGTGCTGCTCGAGACGGTCGGGGTCGGCCAGCAGGAGGTCGAGGTGGCCGCGGCCACCGACACCACCGTGGTCGTGGTCAATCCCGGCTGGGGGGACGCCATCCAGGCCAACAAGGCCGGGCTCTTGGAGATCGCCGACCTGTTCGTCATCAACAAGGCCGACCGGCCGGGGGCCCGCGAGACGCGCCGGGACCTGGAGCTGATGCTCGATCTCACCGAGCTCGGCGACTGGAGGCCCCCGATCGTGGAGACGGTGGCCTCGACCGGTGAGGGCGTGGAGTCCCTGTGGGCCGCGGTGACCGGCCACCGGGAACACCAGATCAGCCGGGGCACGCTGGCCGACCACCGGCGCCAACGACTCGACCGCGAGTTCCGCCAGGTCCTCGCGGCCCGGGTCGAGCAGCGCATCGCCCGACTGCGGAGGACCGACGTCTACGTCGCCGTCACCGACGCCATGCTGGCCGGCGACGTCGATCCGTACGAGGCGGCCGACCGCATCCTGGCCGTGCTGTTGGCCGATCCGAACGACGACGACGAGGACGGCTGAATGCATCATCCGGGCACGGGTGCTCGGGTAGCGTGCGGACGTGACTGACGAGGCCAACCAGTTGATCAGCGCGGGCCCGGTGCCGGTGGCGTCCATCGGCGAACTGCAGCGGGCCGTCCGAAGTCACCATGATCCCCTTCCCCCCGCCGAGGAGGACCCGCTCTGGTTCCAGCGGGCCGTCTTCTACGAGGTGCTGATCCGCGGGTTCTTCGACGGCAACAACGACGGCGTGGGGGACATCCCCGGACTGATCGCCAAGCTCGACTACCTCCAGTGGCTGGGCGTCGACTGCCTGTGGCTGCTCCCGTTCTACCCGTCGCCCCTGCGCGACGGTGGCTACGACATCAGCGACTACTACTCGGTCCATCCCGAGAGCGGCACCGTCGACGACCTGCGCAGACTGCTGGAGGAGGCCCACCTCCGGGGAATCCGGGTCATCGCCGACCTGGTCATCAACCACACCAGCGACCAGAACCCGTGGTTCATCGAGTCGCGTCAGAGCCGCGACAATCCCAAGGCCGACTGGTACGTGTGGAACGACGACGACCAGCGCTGGCCGGAGGCCCGCGTGGTCTTCATCGACGTGGAGCGGTCCAACTGGTCCTTCGACCCGGTGCGCAACCAGTACTACTGGCACCGCTTCTACTCCCACCAGCCCGACTTGAACTACGAGAACCCCGAAGTGGCCGACGCCATGCTCAACGTGGTCCGCTACTGGCTCGACCTCGGGCTCGACGGCTTCCGCCTGGACGCGGTGCCGTTCCTCTTCCAAAAGGACGGGACGGCGGGGGAGAACCTGCCCGAGACGCACGCGTTCATCCGCCGGGTCCGGGCCGAGCTCGACGCCAACTACCCCGGCCGCATCCTCTTGGCCGAGGCCAACGGGTGGCCGGCCGACGTGGCCGACTACTTCGGCGACGACGACGAGTGCCACCTCTGCTTCAACTTCCCCCTCATGCCCCGGCTGTTCATGGCGGTCCGGCGCGAGCAGAGCTTCCCCATCACCGAGATCCTGGCCCAGACGCCCGAGGCACCCGGCAGCTCGCAGTGGGCCATCTTCCTGCGCAACCACGACGAGCTGACCCTCGAGATGGTCACCGAGGAGGAGCGCGACTACCTCTTCGCCGAGTACGCCAAGGACCCCCGGATGAAGCGGCACATGGGGATCGGCCGCCGGCTGGCCCCCCTCCTCGACCGGGACCGCCGCCTCTCCGAGCTCCTCTTCTACCTCCTGTTCACCCTGCCGGGCAGCCCGGTCCTCTACTACGGGGACGAGATCCAGATGGGCGACAACCTCTACCTGGGTGACCGCGACTCCGTGCGCACGCCGATGCAGTGGACCCCGGACCGCAACGGCGGGTTCAGCCGGGCCGACTTCGCCCAGCTGTACCTCCCGCCGCTGATGGACCCGGTGTACGGGTTCTCGGCGGTCAACGTGGAGGCCCAGCAGCGCAACCCGAGCTCGTTCCTGCACTGGATGCGGCGGATCCTCGCCGTCCGGCGGGAGTTCCCGGTGCTGGGGACCGGGGAGCTCGTGGTGATCTCCTCGGCCAACCCATCGGTGCTGGCCTTCGTCCGGTTGGCGCCGGACCGCCCGGAGCGGGGCCCGGTGAACCCGGTCCTCTGCGTCCACAACCTGAGCCGGCTGGCCCAACCGGCCGAGCTCCACGTCGAGCGCTGGGTCGGCCGCCAGCCCATCGAGCTGCTGGGTCGGGTGGCCTTCCCCCTCATCGGCACCGAGCCCTACCGGGTGACCCTGGCCCCCTACGGCTCGCAGTGCTTCGAGCTGGCCTGACCCCGGTCAGCCGGCCCGGGCGATGGGCGCCCGGACGGCCAGTTCCACGGCGGCCTCTTCGGGGTTGACGATGTTGATGAGCACGCCGGTGCCGAGCTCGAACCCGGCCACGGTGGTCAGCTTGGGAACCACGTGGACGTGCCAGTGGTACGGCTCGGGGGCGCGGTAGGGGGCGGAGTGGAAGACGAGGTTGTAGGCGATGTCACCGACCACCTCGCGCAGGCTGCCCAACACGGCCTTCAGCGCCTTGCCCACGGCGACCAGGTCGCTCTGGGGGCTGTGGTGCAGGTGGGGGCCGTGGGCGCGTGGGATCACCAGCATCTCGTAGGGCACGCCGCTCCAGAACGGGCAGATCACCAGCACGCGCTCGTCGGCGTAGACGACGCGGTGGTTGACGTTCTCCTCGGCGTCCATGGCCGTGCACAAGAGGCAGCGGCCGGCGAACCGGGCGAACCCGGCCTGCTCCTCCACGAGCTCGCGGGGCACGAAGGACATGCCGAGCAGCTGGCCGTGGGGGTGCTCGATGGAAGCTCCCGCCTCCCGGCCCGAGTTGACGATGGCCTGGGTGTAGCGCAGGCCGGGGATGGTCGAGTGGACCTCGATCCGGTCGCGGATGGCCGTCATCACCGCCGTGGTCTGCTCGTCGCTCAGCATCGACCACGAGTTCTGGTGGTCGGGCGACAGGATCACCACCTCGTGGCTGCCTCCCGCCGACGCCTGGGTGAAGACGGGTCCCCGGTTGGTGACCACGAAGGGGGCGTTGCCCTCGAAGGCCGGATAGAGGTTGGGCACGACCCGGACGAGCCAGTTCCCGTCGGTGCCGACGGTCTCGAGCGCGGGGGAGGCGTTCTCCTCGTTGCCCGGGCAGAACGGGCACGGCCGGGTCGTGTCGGCCTGGATGGGCGCGCTGCGAGGCAGGAAGGCCTGTGGTCGCGTGGACCGGTCGGTGCTCACCACCACCCAGCGACCGGTCAACGGGTCAAGTCGGAGCTGGTTCATCGGAGGTGGGAGACTCTCCCGTCTCGCTGTCCGTTGTCCGAGTACACGTCGGTCACCACCTCGATTCGTTCGCTGATCGGGCTCGTCACCGTCGTAGACGTGCCCGTGCGGCGCGATCCGTACCTCCAAACGTAGCAATATCGTGGCCCTGGCAGGGTGCACCGAACGACCGCGCCCGGCCCCCGCCCGGACAGGACCGTGTCCGCCACCGGGAAGGCACCTCGCCCGCCACCTTGGGGGGAACATTGGTCGCCGCCCGGACGGGGCCGCTCCCGCCGCCCCCAGGGGAACATTGGCCGCCGTCCGGACGGGGCCGCTCCCGCCGCCCCCAGGGGAACATTGGCCGCCGCCCGGACGGGGCCGCTCCCGCCGCCCCCAGGGGAACATTGGCCGCCGCCCGGACGGGGCCGCTCCCGCCGCCCCCAGGGGAACATTGGCCGCCGCCCGGACGGGGCCGCTCCCGCCGCCCCCAGGGGAACATTGGCCGCCGCCCGGACGGGGCCGCTCCCGCCGCCCCCAGGGGAACCTCCCGCCGCCCGGGACACGCACCGTGCACCGACGGGACGCCGGCCCGGTGCGAGAATCGGCCCGATGCCCCTGTCCCATCTGCCGGCCGTCGCCGGCCCGCCCTCCCACAGCGCTGCCTACGACATCGTCCTCCTGGCCCATGTCCTCAGCGCATTGGTGGGGTTCGGCGCCGTCGTGGTGTCCGGGGCCTTTGCCGTCGTCCTTGCCCGGTCGGGACCCGAGTCCGAAGCCGTCCACCGCTACTACCGCCCCGGGGTGAACTGGGCGGGGAGGGTGCTGTTCCTGGTCCCGGTCTTCGGCGCCATCCTGGTCCTGATCAGCAAGGGCGCCTGGTCCTTCTCCGACCGCTGGGTGGCGATCGGGCTCGTCCTGTGGGTGGTGGTGGCCTTCGGTGCCGAGATGGCGCTGTGGCCGGCGGAGCGGAAGCTCCAGGTCGCCGTGGGCACGCGGGCCCCGATCGAGGCCGTCCGATCCTTGTGCACGGTGGTGGCCGCCATGGCCGCCGGCGGATTCGTGGTCCTGGTGGCCGCCTCCGTCATCATGGTGGCCAAGCCCTAGGGGAACGGCACCCGACGGGCCGCCGGACGAGGCGACGCCGGCCGGGCGACGACGTGGGGTCAGGCGACGTGGGTCAGACGAGGTCGGATCAGGCGACGGAGAACCGGCACGAGAGGTGCTTGATCCCGTTGATGAAGTTGGAGCGCAGTCGGTCGGGCTCCCCGACCGACTCGATGTCGGGGAGCCGCTTCAACAACTCGCGGAGCATCACGTCGATCTCGCGACGGGCCAGGTGCGCGCCCAGGCAGAAGTGGGGGCCCGCCGCCCCGAACCCGAAGTGCGGGTTCGGGTCACGTCGGACGTCGAACCGGAAGGGATCCTCGAACACCGCCTCGTCCCGGTTGGCCGAGTTGTAGAACAGCAGGACCTTGTCGCCGGCGTGGAGCTCTTCCTCGGCGAGCACGGTGTCCTCGGTGACCGTCCGGCGCATCCAGATCACGGGCGAGGCCCACCGGACGATCTCGTCGACCCCGGTCGCTCCGACGGATGCCGGATCGGACCTCCACAGCTCGCGCTGGTCGGGATGCTCGGTCAGGGCGAGCAGTCCGTGGGTGATGGCGTTGCGGGTCGTCTCGTTGCCGGCGGTGAGCAGGAGGATGAAGAAGGAGGCCAGCTCGCCCGACGTCAGTGCCTCCCCGTCGATGTTGGTGGAGATCAGCGCGGTGGTCAGGTCGTCGTCGGGATGGTCGATCCGGTGGGCACTGAGCTCGTTCATCAGGTCGGTGAGCTCCTGGCCGGCGTTGATGAAGGCGAGGACGGGATCGGTCCCCTCGGGGATGTACTCGGGGTCCCCGTTGCTGAGGATGATGTTGGAGCAGCGGTAGACGGTGGCGTACTCGGAGGGGGGCACGCCCATCATGTCGCAGATGATCTCGAGCGGGAAGGGGGCGGCGATCTCGGTGACGAAGTCGCACTCGCCGAGCCCGGCGGCCCGCTGGATGACCCGGTCGGCGACCTCCTCGATGTTCTCCTCGATGCTCTTGATCCGCCGGGGGTTGAACGCGGCCGACACGATGCGTCGGAGCCGGGCGTGGCGCGGGTTGTCCGTGGAGATCATGCCGGCGAAGTACTCCACCATTTCGGGCGGGAGATCGAGGATGCTGACCGCTCCCTGGCCCGAGCAGTAGATCTCGGGGTGCCGGCTGATCTCGGAGATGTCGGCGTGGCGGGTCACCGCCCGGTACCCCGGTCCGGGGGGAGGGGCCAACTCGGAGGTGGCGGTGGCGTCGGGCTCCTCGAAGAACGCCAACGGGCGCTCACGGCGGAGCAGCTGGAAGGCGCCCTCTCGCTCGGACCAGGGACGCTCCCAGAACTCGAGATCCGACAGGTCGATCTGATCGAGGCTCAGCGGGGATTCGGGGATCATGGGATGAACCTTACCGACAGAGGTTCAGAGGTCACCACCGCGAGGGGTCACCGCCGTAGCCCCCGGCGCCCCGGTCACAGGCCGGCCAGCCGCGCCCTCGCCTCCTCGATCCGGCCGGCCTCGACCAGAGGAAGGATCTCGTCGAGCAACGTGGCCCAGTCGACCGACTCCGTCGGACGGCCGGCTGCCTGCAGTGACCGGCGGGCCTCGTCGACCAGCTCGGCCATGGCCCCCACCTCGGCGGGGAGCGCCGACGAGAGCCGGCCGCGCAACCACCGCGCCAGTGCGGGGCTGGCCCCACCGGTCGAGACGGCCACGGTCACCGGGCCGTCCCGGAGGACGGCGGGCAGCAGTGCCGAGCCCGGCGCCGCCCGGTCGGCGCTGTTGACCAGGACCCCGGCCGCCGTGGCGTCGGCGACGACCGCCCGGTCGACGTCGGGCACACCGGTGGCGGTGAGCACCAGGTGGTAGCCGACGACCTCTCCCCGCCGGTAGGGGCGGTGCTCGACCTCGACCGACCGGTTGTCGTCGATGGCCGTGACCGTGGTCACGGCCACCACGGTCACCCGGCCCCCCGCCGCCACGAGCCCCTCGACCCGACGGGCCGCCACAGGGCCACCGCCGACCACCAGGCACGGCCGACCGTCGAGATCGAGGACGACCGGATAGCCGGGGGCGCCCCCTGCGGGCGGTCCCGGAGGGGCGCTCATCGCCGGCCCCAGCTCACGGGCGTCAGCTCTCCGGGGCGGGGCTCCCGCCGCGACCCGGCTCCCGCAATCCCACGGCTCCGCTCCCGCAATCCCCCGGCCCCGCTCCCGGAGCCGCCTCCGACCGCACCTCGGGCCGCACCACGGACCGCGGCGGGGACCGCACCTCGGACCGCACCTCGGATCACCGGCAACCGGACCTCCAACCCACCTCTCCGATGGGAATTGTTTCTAATCTTGATCTGATTAGTCATGTATAGTGCCAATGCGAGGCCGGGGCGCCACACACACGAGGTGTGATGACCCGATCGAAGCGAGGATCCAAGAACCGAGGGGCGGGTCGAGGCCATTCGGGAAGTGCTCTGGGCGGAATGGAACCGCCAGGGGTGCGGTTGGCAGGTGTTGAGCGTTTGGGGGGTGGATCCGCCGGAGGTGCGACGGGATCCACGGGCAGCGGCAGTGCTGAGGAGTTGGCAACTGGGTTATCGGGAACACGACCAGAGGTTCGGAGCAGGCGGATCCGAACTCCCACCCCGCGTCCGGGGTGAGCGGGCACAGAGAGGGTAGTGAAAGTGAGCATCGTGGCGAGTAAGTCCGAGTTGTTGGAGCTGGGCGGGGAGATGGACGTGCAGTCGGCGGCCTTCGAGACGGCACCGGCCGGCCTGGTCGTGGCCTGGGCGATCGATCGCTTCGGGCCGAGGTTGTCCATGGCCGCGTCGTTCCAGGATGCCGTGCTCATCGACATCGCCGTGGCCGTCGAGCCCACGATCGAGGTCGTGTTCCTCGACACGGGCTCGCACTTTCCCGAGACGCTCGAGTACGTGGAGACCGTCCGGTCCCGCTACGACCTGAACCTGACCGTGACCAAGCCGGTCGAGGGTGCCGACCAGTGGCCGTGCGGGAGCGCCCAGTGCTGTGAGTTCCGCAAGGTCCGCCCGCTGAAGCAGGCACTGGCGGGCAAGGACGCGTGGATGACGGGCGTCAAGCGGGTGGACGCGTCCACCCGCCGGGAGGCCCCGATCGTGGCCTACGACGAGAGCTGGGGCATGGTGAAGGTGAATCCGCTGGCCACCTGGACCGAAGAGGACGTCACCGGCTACGCCCTGGACCACGACCTTCCCCAGCATCCCCTGGTGGCCAAGGGGTATCTCTCCATCGGGTGCGCCCCGACCACCAGGCCGGTGTCGATCGGTGAGGACCCCCGGGCCGGAAGGTGGTCCGACTCGGACAAGGTTGAGTGCGGATTGCACCTCTGACATGGCCAAGGACCGGGACGAGCTCTACGGGCTCAACATCCGTGGGACCGACCGCCCGATGCCCTTCGTCAACCCCTACCGGACCAAGGGTGAGCTGAACGAGATCGAGCAGTGGAAGCTCGAGCGGCACCCCCTCGAGATCGCCGAGGCCATCATCGACACCTACTCCAAGGAGGGGCCGGCGGGCATCGCCAAGGTCCCCGGCGAGGTCGAGCGTCTGAAGTGGGCGGGCATCTACCCCCAGAAGCAGGGTGGCGACGCCTTCATGATGAGGGTCAAGGTGCCGGGCGGCTTCCTCACGGCTCCGCAGATGCGTGAGATCGGGGTGGCCGCCGACGCCTTCGGCGAGGGGCCCGACGGAACCGAGAGCCGGGTCTTCGGCTCCCGGTACGCCGACCTGACCACGAGGCAGACCGTGCAGATCCACTGGCTCCGGATCGAGGACATCCCGCGCATCTGGCGCCGCTTCGCCGCCGTCGGCCTGACCACGGTCCAGGCCTGCGGGGACTCCGCCCGCAACGTGCTCAGCTGTCCGGTGTCCGGTGTCGATGCCCACGAGGCCTTCGACGCGCTGCCGGTCGCCCGGGCCGTCTCGGACTTCTTCACCGGCAACCGCGAGTACGCCAACCTCCCCCGCAAGTTCAAGATGTCGGTCACCGGCTGCGTGGAGGACTGCGCCCAGGCGGAGATCAACGACATCGGCCTGTGGCCGGCCCGGTCCGAGGACGGCACCCTCGGATTCAACCTGTTGGCCGGAGGTGGCCTGTCCGACGGTGAGCGCATGGCCTCGGACATCGACGTCTTCGTGCGGACCGACCAGGCCGTCGAGGTCACCCGGGCCATCGCCCAGCTCTTCGGCGAACTGGGGAACCGTGAGAACCGCGGCCTGGCCCGCATGCGCTATCTGGTCCAGGAGCTCGGGCCAGAGGGGTTCCGCGCCGAGCTCGCCACCCGGGCCCGGTTCGAGCTGGTGCCGGCGGGCGAGAGCCTCACCCGCCGCTACCGGGGGGACCATGTCGGCGTCCACCCACAGAAGGAGCCCGGGCTCGTCTACGTGGGCTGCTCGGTCCCGGTGGGTCGGATGGTCGGGCTCGAGCTGGTCGAGGCGGCCCGTCTGGCCGAGACGTACGGTGACGGGACCATCCGAATCGGCACCGACCAGAACATCACCTTCACCGGCGTGCCCGAGGAGCGGCTCGACGCCCTGTTGGCCGAGGACCTCCTGCAGAAGTACTCGCCCTATCCGGGCCCGTTCACCCGGGGGGTCGTGGCCTGCACCGGCTCGGAGTTCTGCCGCTACGCCATCGTCGAGACCAAGGAGCGTGCGGTCAAGTGGGCCCGCTTCCTCGACGAGCAGCTGGCCGGTGAGCAGGTCGGCGCGGTGCCGGTGCCCGGTGGCCGTTCGGGACCCAAGGAGGACGCCGGGGTCATCCGCATGCACTTCTCCGGCTGCTCGGCCAGCTGCGCCCAGCCCCAGATCGCCGACATCGGCTTCCGGGGCGAGGTGGCCCACGTCGGGAACCACCTGGCCGAGGCGGTCGACATCGGCATGGGCGGCTCGCTCGGAGCCGAGCCCGGCTTCATCGACTGGATCGAGCACGCCCGGCCGGTCAACGACGTCCCCGATGCCCTGCTGCGGGTGGTCCGCCGCTACCAGTCGGAGCGACGGGAGGACGAGCCCTTCTACAACTGGGCCCGGCGGGTTCCCGGTGACGAACTGCGACGGACGCTGGCCGAGGACGGGACGGGCACCCCGGGCACTCCGGTGACCCTCGTCACCGACCGGCCGCCGGCGACCAAGCGCTCGCCGGGAGGGACGAGGTCGAAACGGCCGAAGGCCGGGGCGACGAAGCAGAAGGCATCCGCAGCGCCGACGACCAAGGCGAAGGGGACCCCGACGGGGTCGCGCCAGCAGACCAAACCGGCATCGGCATCGGTGACGACGTCGAAGCGGTCGCCGGCGGGTGCGGAGAAGCCCGCGGGGTCGGCGACGTCCGCTGCGTCCACGGCTCGCCGGGCCACCAAGCCGGCACGGACGTCGGCACGGACGTCGGCCCGGGCCGGCACCCCAGCAGCAAAGGAACGCCGATGAAGGCCTACCGCATCCGTGACGAGATGAACGGCATCGCCGAGCCTCCGGGCAAGACATGGTTCTGGGAGCTCCAGGCCGGTGTCATTGATGCCGGACGGTGCATCCAGTGCGGAACGTGCGTGGCCGCGTGCCCCTCCAACTCCATCGGGATCGACGAGGACACCGACCTGCCCGAGCTGGTCAAGATGTGCACCGGCTGCTCGCTGTGCTGGGACTTCTGCCCGCGGGGTGGTCTGCGGTACGAGGCGCTGTGGCCCCCGTCGACACCGATGGCCGACGACGCGCCGACCGCCACCGATGGTGGGGGCGGGGTCGGGGCCGCGGTCGGGGCCGTCGTGCGCGCCGATTCCTCCGACAACTACTGGAAGATCACCGGTGGTCCTCCCGGCGACGGTCTCGGGGCGGTGATGGACTCCTACGCGGTCCGTGCCGGGGCGCGGCCGGACTACGCCCAGGACGGAGGGGTGGTCTCCGCACTGCTGGTCGCCGCGCTGGCCGGCGGTGAGATCGACGGTGCCCTCGTCACCCGTCCGAGCGACGACCCGGACGAACCGTGGAAGGGCGTCGCCCACCTGGCCACCACCGCCAAGGAGATCGTCGATGCCGCCGGCAGCTACTACAACCAGACCATGGCTCTGGCCGAGTTGGACCTGTCCCGATACGACCTGCCCCCCAAGCCCCGCATCGCTGTGGTGGGCACCCCCTGCGAGATCCAGGGCATCCGTGCCATGCAGTCCCGTCGGTGGCCGACCGGTGCCCACCGCATCGACTCGGTGGTCCTGACCATCGCGCTGCTCTGCACCAAGAGCTTCGACTACCAGGGTCTGATGCTCCAGCTCCTCCACGAGGACCGCGGCATCGACCTCGAACGGGTCAGCAAGGTCGACGTGATCCGGGGCCGCATGATCGTCGAGTACCGGGACGGCGAGCTGGCCGTCGACGAGCCGATCAAGAACTTCCACGGCGCCGCGCTGAAGGGGTGCGACGAATGCGCGGACTTCTTGGGGAGGAGCGCCGACCTGTCGGTCGGGAGCGTGGGCTCGATGGACGGATGGAGCAGCGTCCTCGTCCGGACCGAGCGGGGTCGGCGCGCCCTGGACAACGCCCGCGGCCGCCTCGACTTCCGTGAGCTCGACACGCCGGAGGCCCTGGTGAAGCTGGACAACTTCGACAAGCGGATCGCCTTTGACAGCCTGCGCCGGACGTTCGACCCCGATGCGCCGCTGTTCATCGACTACGCCGAGCACGTGGCCGACTACGGGGACAGTGACCGGGCCCCGGTCGTCGCCGACCGTTGAGTCGATGGAGCAGATGAGTCGATGGCACGGGAACCGGTTGCACCGGAGGGCCACCAGGTCGGATCCGTGAGCGCCAGCAGCGTCTTCGACGATGACTGGGAGGGCATCACTCTGGAGCTGCCCGAGGAGCCGGTCGAGCTGCGTTCGGCACTCCGGGATGCACTGCTCGACGGGAAGCAGTGGCGCGACGGGTTGGACGACGACCTCTGCATCGGCCGGTGGCTCTGGGAGCGATGGGGCCTGTCCCTCGAGCACGAGGGGCTCGACCGGGACGGGTTCTTCGACGCGCTCGAGGCCAACCGCCGCGAGCTGTGGCTGTGGCTGGTGGGCGAGCGTCAGTGGGTCCAGTTCCTCGAGGGCCAGGCCGGTAGGATCGTCCGGCGCCTGCCCAGCGCCGGCGGGTCGTCGGCGACTGACGCCGACTGACACCGAGAAGCACCGACTGACACCGAGCATCCGGCCCGTCGACCGGAGCGCCGACCGGACCGAACCACGAGACGAAGGGGAGCCCATGCCGAACGTCGACGTCCCGACCGGAAAGGATCCCCTGGTCTACGTGTGGACCGAACTGGCCACGCCGCTGACCTCGGCGGCCGGCGCCTACAGCGGTGCGGTCTACGAGAAGTCGTCGTTGTCGTTGCGCGAGTTCGAGGCGGCGCGCATCACCATGGCCGGCATCAACCAGTGCGCCGTCTGCATCGACTGGCGCACAGCGCGGGATGTCCCCGCCCGGTCTGCCGATCCCGACGAGGTCCCCGAGGAGTTCTACGACGCGGTGCGGGGCGGCCGGTGGGACGGGCTGACGGCGCGGGAGGTCCTGGCGGCCGAGTTCGCCCGGCGTTATGCCACCGATCACCTGGGGATGGACCAGCCGTTCTGGGACCGGCTCCACGCCGTGTACGAGGACGACGAGCTCGTGGACCTGGCCCTGTGCGTGGGCTCGTGGCTGGCCTTGGGCCGGTTCAACCAGGTGTTCGACATCGACGGGGCCTGCCGGATACCTGGGCCCCTCGCCCATTCGGACGATCGCTGACCCGGAGCGGCCCACGTGGAGAAGCTGATCTATCTGGTGTGGTCCGACGGCGCCGACGAGTCCGGGGACGCGCTACGGGACCGCCTGCTCGACGAGGTGGCACCGCGCCTGGTGGCCGCGGGGGTGAAGGGCCTCGGGATCAATGTCCACGACGGTGAGGCGGAACGGGCGCCGTCGCCGGCCCCGGCTCCGGAGGGCGAGGTGCCCCATGCCGCCGAGGTATCGGTCTGGCTCGACTCCTACGAGAAGCGGAACGGGGTGGAGGCGGTGCTGGGGTCGTTGGGCCATCGGACGGCGGGCTACCTGGTGGTCGAGTCGCTCTACGACGACTACGGCACCACCCCGTACGCCGCCGCCCGCACATGGCCGGACGGTGAGCGCTCGCCCGGCGTGCTGACCGTGGCCCTGATCCATCGACCGACCGGCCTCGGGTACCGGGAATGGATCACCCGCTGGCACGGCACGCAGTCCCCGGTGTCCGCCGAGCTGCAGCCCCGGACCCGCTATGTCCGCAACGAGGTCGTGCGCTCGCTCACGGAGGGAGCGCCCGAGATCGGGGGCATCGTCGAGGAGGGTTGGCCGTCGGCCGAGCACGTCGCCGATCCCCTGTTGTTCTTCAATGCCGCTTCGCCCGAGGAGCTCGACGCCAACGTGTCGCGGATGATCGCCAGCGTCGATGCCTGCCTCGACCTGGGCCGGCTCCGAAGCTCGACCATGAGCGAGTACCTGATCAAGTCGCTCGCCTGACCGCCCCGCCCGACCGCCTCGCCCGGGATCATCGGCTCCCCGCAGGACCGGGCCCGCACCGGAGGCTTCTTTCATCACCTACGCTCGTGCCTCGGTCACAGAGTGACCGGGCCCGGCACGTATTCGGAGGGAATCACCCGTGGGACTGTCCATCGGCATCGTCGGCCTCCCCAACGTGGGGAAGTCCACCCTGTTCAACGCCCTGACCCGCAACGAGGCCCTGGCCGCCAACTACCCGTTCGCCACGATCGAGCCCAACGTCGGGGTGGTGGCCGTCCCCGATCCTCGACTGGACCGGCTGGCCGAGCTGTTCGAGAGCAAGGAGATCATCCCGGCGATGGTGACCTTCGTCGACATCGCCGGGATCGTGAAGGGGGCCTCGGAGGGCGAGGGCCTGGGCAACAAATTCCTGGCCGCCATCAGGGAGAGTGATGCCATCTGTCAGGTGGTGCGGGTGTTCACGGATCCCGACGTGATCCACGTGGACGGCAAGATCGCCCCGGCCGACGACATCGAGACGATCAACACAGAGCTGATCCTCGCCGACCTCCAGACCGTGGAGAACCGGTTGGTGAAGCTGGCCAAGGAGTCTCGCAAACAGCCCGAGCTCGTCCCCGTCATGAAGGCGGCCGAGCAGGCACGGGCCATTCTCGACAGCGGACAGACCATCACCTCGGCCGTGTCGGCCGGAGTGATCGACCCCGAGCCGCTCCGGGATCTCCACCTGCTCAGCGCCAAGCCGTTCATCTACGTGTTCAACGTCGACGAGGGCTCCCTCGGCGACGAGGCCTTGCGCGCCGAGTTGAGCGAACTGGTGGCCCCGGCCGAGGCGGTCGTGGTGAGCGCCCAGATCGAGGCCGAGGTGGCGGCGCTGGATCCGGGCGACGCGGCGGAGCTGCTCGCCGGGTACGGCCAGGAGCAGTCCGGCCTGGTCCAGTTGGTGCACGTCGGCTTCTCGACCCTCGGCCTGCAGACCTTCCTCACCGCCGGACCCAAGGAGTCACGAGCCTGGACCATCCACGTCGGCGACACCGCGCCCCAGGCGGCCGGAACCATCCACACGGACTTCGAGCGCGGGTTCATCAAGGCGGAGATCGTCAGCTACGAGGACCTCGTGGCGGCCGGCTCCATCGCCGCCGTTCGTGCCGCAGGTCGGGCCCGGGTGGAGGGCAAGGACTACGTCATGCAGGACGGCGACGTCGTGGAGTTCCGCTTCAACGTGTCCTGAGTGGGCGCTCGACGCGCTGAGGGTCGGTCTGGGCCTCGGAGACCAGGCGCTGGAGGTCCGTGCCCTGCCAGCCGTGCCGCTCGAGGAATGCGGCCGGGAGCTTGACGATGCCAACTGACCCGGCGGCCGCCTCGAGCGTGATCTCGGCGAAGCGGTCGAGCCCTTCGGGTGTGTCCCCCACGCCCCAGGCATCCAGAATGGCGCCGGAGGGGTCCAGGCCCCATGCCAACGGTTCGACGCCTGATGGAGGCGGGCTCCGGAGTTCATCGCCGAGCGACCACGTTCTCCGTCTTCGGACGAGGGACGTCCTCGCGTGGCACCGCCCCTATTCTCTGTTGATGGGTTGGACCAGTTGATGGGTTGGACCATCCGGACCGGTCAGGCGGCAGATGTCGAGTCCGTCCTGCAGCTCTGGGCGGAGGCGGGGGCCGAGCCCAGTCACACCGACGACGTGGAGAGCCTCGGCAAACTCATGGCTCACGACCCATCGGCGCTCATCGTCGCCCGAGACGACGACCGTATCGTCGGCTCCGTCATCGCCGCCTGGGATGGATGGAGAGGTTCGGTCTACCGGTTGGTCGTCGCCACCTCCCACCGTCGACGTGGGTTGGGGAGGCAGTTGCTCGAGAGGGCGGAATCCCGGCTGGCTGCGGCAGGGGCTGCCCGGTGTCAGGCAATCGTGGTCGAGTCCGAGCCGGTGGCGACCGGCTTCTGGCGGGCCACCGAGTGGGAACGGCAGATCGATCGGAGCCGATTCGTCCGGGGATGATCGTGCGTATCCCCGGGGCCGAGTTCGAGGACCTTCGCAGATGCTTCGCGACGAGCTGCGTGCTCCCCGGTCGCCCGGTCCGATCGCCGCCCCCCAATCGATGTCCCCGATCCCTGACCCAGCCGACCCGGTCGGGGACGACCACCGTCACCGCCGGAGCGACGAAATACCCGTCATCGGCGCAGCGATAGGAACAATGCAATTGGGCCGGATTGTCCGGACGCCGGTTCGTGAAATGGACCTGAGGCTGCACACGGTGAAATCGTCATCACTCTGAGTCCCCAGTTGTTCGAGATTGTGGGCTGAAACGACAGAAGATGGGGCGCAATCCGCTGACAGGTGTGAAACTGACATGGTGCCAATCGGGAATCGAGCACAACGGGCATTGCCAGCCGCACGGGCACGGAGCATCTCTGTGCGCTCACCCCTCAGGCACGAATGCACCCTGTTTGGCACCCAATCACCAGCTCGGTGGCCAGATGCGCAAGGATATTTGCAGTAGTTGAGGAGAAGCTGCCATGTTCGGTGGCTCCGCTCTATCAAAGGCGGACGAATCGGTGAAGAAGAAAATGGGTAAGAAAGGTTCAAAGGAGTGGCCCCGTCGGGCCCTCGTTGCCGAGGCCATACTCGATGAGCGCGACCGACTTCTCAAAGAGAAAGACGCGGTGATCCGCGCCAAGGACGAGACCATCATCGCCCAGGCGGCGGAGATCGCAACCCTGCGCGAGCAAGTGGAATGGCTCGAGGAGCGCCAGCAGTACCTCGAGGGCACCGAGGACGGAGTTGCCGACTACTCCGTCGCGGAGCCAATCCCCTCGGACACGTCAGCATTCGATGCGGGCCCGTTGCCGACCGCAGCGCCGTCAGGGGTGGGAGAGGGGGTCAACGGGACGTTGCTCGTCGTCGAGCCCGCCGCTGCTTCCGGGACCGAGCCGGTCCAACCGGTCGTCTCCGAGCCCGTCGCGACCCAACCGGCTCCGCCTCCACCTGTGGCACCTGTGCCCACCGCCGTCCAGCCCGTCGCGCCACAACCGGTGGCAGCCCAACCGCCTCCCCCTCCACCTCTCGTGCCGGAACCCACTGCCGTTCAGCCCGTCGCGTCACCACCGGTGGCGGCCCCGCCGGCGCCGCCCGTCCAACCGCCTCCGCCTCCCGCGCCTGAGCCCACTGACGTCCAGCCCGTCGCGCCACAACCGGTCGCAGCCCAACCGGCCCCGCTCGTCCAACCGGTCGCAGCCCAACCGGCCCCGCTCGTCCAACCGGTCGCGGCCCAACCGGCCGCATCCACCGCGGTGGTAGAGCCGGTCGCCGAGCAGGCGATCGCACCTCCACCGTTCCCCCCGAACCACCCCGATTCGACCCCGGAACCAATGGAGCGTCGAGCTTCGCCGAGGCTCCTGCCGTCCATCAGGTCTCCGAGCAACCGGTCTCCGAGCAACCGGTCTACGAGGCGGTCCCGGCCCCCGTCGGCTTGCCGGGCGGAGGAACAGGCACAGAGGTGCAGAACCTCCCGCCGCCGCCCCTGCAGGCACCACCACCGTCGGCCCCGACGTCCCCGCCGGTACAGGCGCCGCCCCAGCCCGAGCCGGCACCCCCACTGCTGCAGCCGACGCCGTCGCAGCAGGCACCGGCACCCCCGTCAGCACCACAGCCGGCACCGGCTCCGGCACAGCCCCAGCGGAGACCAGCACCTCAGGCGACGAACGCGTCGGCGACGTCCGTGATGGGCATTCTCGCCCTGCTGGGCGGGGAGGAACCCGAGAAGCTGGCACCGCCACCCGCGAACGTCCAGGGCGGCCCGACCACCAATGTCCAGCCCGCGGTGAAGCGCCACTGGTGGCAGCGTCGATGATCGAAACGGTCGGGCTGGTCGTCATACTGGCCGTCCCGACCTGTCTCTGGTTCTTCGTCCGTTGGCTGCCCGCCAGGCGGGGGGAGCCCACAGCGCACGGGAGCCGACCGAAGCACCACTGGTGGCAACCGTAAGGCGGATGCCCGTTCCCGAATTGCACCCGACCGCAGGCTGACCGTCCACCGGTCTCTCGGGGTGGCCTGCCCGATGCTCCCGCCTAAGCTGCGGGCCCGATGACCACCGATCCGACGTCCGACCCGACGTCCGACCCGACGTCCGAACCGATGTCGGATCGTGAGTCAGCCGACACTCCGGTCGTCCGGCTCGAACAGGTCTCGGTCGTACGCGACGGTGTCGCACTGATCGACGACGTCTCGTGGGAGGTGCGCCGGGGCGAGCGTTGGGCCTTGCTCGGTCCGAACGGATCCGGGAAGACGACCCTGCTGAAGGTGGTCGGCTCCGCGCTCTGGCCGACCAGCGGCATCGTGGACATTCTGGGGGAACGGCTCGGTCGGGTGGACATGCGTGAGCTCCGAAAGCGCATCGCCATGGTCAGCGCCTCGGTGACCCGCACCTTGCGGCCGGGGTTGCCGGCCCTCGACGTGGTGCTGACCGGCCGCACTGCCGCCTTGGAGACGTGGTGGCACGAGTACGGCGACGGCGACCGCGACGAGGCGCGGCGGCTGCTGGCCGCGGCGGGGTTCGGCTCGGACGGGTTCGCCGATCGACCCTTCGGGTTGCTGTCGGAGGGGGAGCGCCAGCAGGTCCTCTTGGCCAGGGCCCTCATGGGACGACCGGATCTGCTGTTGATGGACGAGCCAGCAGCCGGACTCGATCTGGGAGCGAGGGAACGGCTGCTGGCGCGCCTCACGGCCCTGGCCGACGATCCGACGGTCCCCCCGATGGTGCTCGTCACCCACCACGTCGAGGAGATCCCACCCGGGGTCACCCACGCCGCGCTGATGCGGAACGCCCGGGTGACTGCGGCCGGACCGATCTCCGACGTGCTGACCGGGACGGCCGTCTCCGATGCGTTCGGACTCCCGGTGGCCGTGGATCAGCGGGAGGGTCGCTGGTCGGCCCGTGCGACGCCCGGCGGACCGGCCGACCCGATCTCGCTCGCCGAGGGTTGACCCGTCACAGCCGACGTCACAGTGACCTTGGACGATTGACGAACCGCCCGGCGGTCGGCGAGTAGAACCAGCCGCCTCCGGCCCTCGTGCCCCCGTCGACCGGGATGTTGTGACCGGTGACGAAACTGGAGAGATCGGAGGCCAGAAAGAGGGCCACCCCCGCCTGGTCCTCGGGTCGCCCGACCCGACCGACCGGGGCCCACGATTCCCAGAGGTCCTCGTGGTCCTCGGAGCCGGTGAGGTAGTCCACCTGCGGCGTCTGCGTGAGATCGGGGCCGATCCCGTTGACTCGGACTCCCCGGCGCCCGACCCGGACGGCGAGGCTGGTGGTGAAGTGGGCGACCGCCGCCTTCATGGCCGCATAGACCGGGTCACCGGGATAGCCGCGCATCCCCTCCACGGAATGCACGTTGATGATCGATCCACGGCCACGGTCTGTCATGCCACCGAGGAATGCGCGCGTGACGCCGAACACATGGCCCAGGTTGATGGCGTACATGGCGTTCCACGAATCGGGGGAGGACTCCTCGAAGCGGACCAGTGGCCGATAGTCGCCGACGTTGTTGACCAGGACGTCGACCCGACCATGGTCGCTCAGTACCTCGTCGGCCAGCTGGTCGACGTCAGCGGGCCGGGTGACGTCGAGGACGTGCGAACCCACGGAGCCGCCGGAGGCCTCGATGGACGCCAGCGTACGGTCGGCACGGTCGGCGTCCACCTCGGCCAGCTCGACCCGGGCACCGTGCTGGGCGAAGAGGGCGGCGATCGCCGCCCCGATGCCGGCACCTGCCCCGGTCACGACGGCGACCCGACCCCCGAGGAGGTGGTCCCAGTCCTCGATGCGGGGGACGTCTTCGGTGTTCTGACTCATCGGTGGGTACCTCCCTGGGTTCGAGGATGCCGTCGGTCCCGGCCGGCGTGACCACCCGGTCCTGCGGCATCCGTCCGCAGCGCCTGGTTCATTCTCGGCAGGCGCGGGCCCATCCGGTTGCCCCGATCCTGACGCCCGCCGGAGACGACCGCACGAGTGACGTCGGGGCCGTCCGCCTCGGTGCCTCCCCTTCGAGGTGGCGCCTCGCCTCCGGGGAAGAGATGGTCATGCTTGCGTGTTGCACTGTGGGACGCCGACGTGGAGGAGGAAACCTTGCCTGAACAGACCCTGACCGAGACCGTCTCACCCGAGGTCGACGGGAGGTCCCTGGCTGAATTCTGGTTCGATCCGCTGTGTCCCTGGGCTTGGATCACGTCCAGGTGGGTACTGGCCGCGGCCGAGGTCCGCCCGATCGAGCTGCGCTGGCATGTCATGTCCCTGGCCTACCTGAATTCGCAGAAGGAGGACCTGCCCGAGGACTACCGGAAACTGTTGGCGGAGGCCTGGGGGCCGGTCAGGGTGTGCATCGCCGCCGAGCAGGAGTTCGGCGGCGACGTGTTGCTCCCGCTCTACACCGCACTCGGGAACCGGTTCCACCTCGAGGGGAAGCCCAAGGACCGGGCCACCATCCAAGAGGCATTGGAGGAGGCCGGCCTGCCCCTGTCCCTCGCCGACGCGGCGGACACCGAGGAGTTCGACGACGCGTTGAAGAAGTCGCACCATGCCGGCATGGACCAGGTCGGCTACGAGGTGGGCACGCCGGTCATCAGCGTCAACGGTGTCGCCTTCTTCGGTCCGGTGATCACGCCCGCCCCGAAGGGGGAGGCCGCCGGCGTGCTGTGGGACGGGGTGCTGGCGGTCGCCGGAACCCCCGGGTTCTTCGAACTGAAGCGCAGCCGCGACGTGCCGCCGATCTTCGACTGACCCACCCTGCCCGTCCCTGCCCGTCCTGTCGGGACTCAGAGGCGTCACCGCCGGTGGGAGCCGGTCCGGCACGGGAGCCGGTCGGGTAGGGGAGCGGTGGGTCATGGGGTCAGTGGAGGAGCGAGAGCACCAGCAGCCCCTGGGCCACGTGGTACGTGGCGTGGACACCGAGCTTCCCGTTGGGGATCGGTCGTACGAATCGATCCAGGGCCAAGAGGGTGTCGGACAGAAGGAAGAGCGAGGCGCCGGCCGCGGCCTCGGGGATGCCGACGTTGGTGGCGAGGACCACCATGGTGGCGATGGCGGCGACATAGAGGCACACCGGACCGATGAGCGGCCGCCGGCCGCCACGCCACAGGGAGCGGACGAGGACCGACCCCGGGATGGCCTCGATCACCACGACGGCCGAGGCCGCCACGGCCAGACCGGTGGTGGAGAAGGAGAACGGCGGCACGCCCGGCGGCGACGGTGGTTGGACCAGTCCGACGATGAACAGGACGTGGCCGACCAGAAAGGCGGCCAGACCCGGGAGGAAGGCGTTCCGGGGCAGCATCAACAGCACGTCGCCGACCAGGCAGCAGGCGAGGGCGGCGACGAACCACCATCGGCGGTCCACCAGGTCGATGCGACCGGCGGGGATGAGGGCGGCGGCGGCGGTGAGGGCAATGAGGACGGCCGGTTTGGCCGCGTACTCGAGCCGTGCATCAGAGCGGGCGACGGCCGTCCAGTCGACGGCCGCGGCAACCGCCGCGACCCCCATGAGGATCCAAAAGACGGTCACCCGCAGACCCTATCGGTCCCGTCGACGGAAATTCGTGGCGCCGTCGGTGGAGCGGGCGCCAACGCCTGTGGTCACCGGCCGCCACCGTCGGGCCCGACCATCCACCACTGCGTAATTGGCTGTGGTTAGGGTTTTTGTAGACACAGGGTTAGTGGAGGAGCTGATGCCCGTGATCCTTGTGGTCATCATCGCGGGGGCGTGGATCGTCATCTTGGGGCCCAATCTGATGAAGCGCAGGTCCCAGGCCGCGGGCGGGGGCAACTCGATCTCCCATTTCCACCGCTCCCTGCGTGTCCTCGAACACTCCGCTCCCGAGCCGATCGTCACCCCTGCCTTCCGTCTGCGGTCGGCCGGAGCCCCGGGATCGGAGCGCTCCACTGCCTACCCCGAGGTCTCGGCGGTGCCGGTCCTCACCGTGGTCGGAGCCGATCAGCTCCCCCGCCCGGCGTTGGCGTTCCTCGGCGACGCACTGCCGGAGGCGCCGCTCCGGGAGGTCGGTGCCGGGGCCCCGGTCCCGGGCCGGACCCGTCGGGACATCGACACGGTGACGGACGAGGGGACCGAGGCCCTGGGGCTCGGGTCCCAGCCGCTGCCTCTCGACGCCCACTCCCGCCAGATGGTCCGCCAACGGCGGCGGACCACGCTCGGGATCATCGCACTCGTGTTCGTCGGCACGCTCATGATCGGATTCGTGCCCGGTGCCGGCGACGCATGGATCGTGTCCATCCTGTCCGCGGTGGTCCTGGCCGCCTACGTGGCGCTCCTCGTCCGATTGCGCCGGAGCGCCGAGGAACGCGAGCGCAAGCTCCACTACCTGAACCCCAAGGTCGCATCGGACCAACTCCCGGTCGGGATGCCCCGGATCCCCGTGTACATGAGCGGACGGTACGCACATCCCTCCAACCAGGCGGTCGCCGCCCGCTGAGGGCGCCCACTGCCGCCGCCCCAGCCGCCCCGCCGGCCTTCTGTAGCCTGGGCTGCGCCCCACCGGGGCCGGCCCTGGCCGGACCTTGGGCCCCTCGGTAGTATGCGGCATGACTTCAACCGATGCCCAAGAAGGTGTGCACGGCGGAGCGCCGCTGTCCGATGCCGTCGACGCGGCCCTGGAGGGACGCCAACTCCTCAGCCACCCCTTCTACCAGCGGTGGCAGGCCGGACTCCTGAGCGACGACGAGCTGGCCGAGTACGCCGTGCACTACCGGGCGTTCGAAGTGGCGCTCCCGGCCGTGCTCTCCGCCACCGTCGGGCAGTTGCGGGACGACGGGGAGGTCGAGGCCGAGTCCATGGTGAGCCGGAACCTCAGCGATGAGCTGGGCCGCCCCGAGCCCCACCTCGCACTGTTCGATCGCTTCGCATCGTCACTCGGCGGAACGGCCACTTCGACCGTCCCCGGGCCGGCGGCCGAGGCACTGGTGCAGACCTATCTCGACCTGGCGGAGGACGGTCCGGTGGCCACGCTCGCCGGGCTGGCCGCCTACGAGACCCAGGCGGCGGGCATCGCCACGACCAAGGCCGAGGGCCTGCGGCACCGGTACGGCCTGGATTCCGGCGGCACCGAATTCTGGGACGTCCACGCCGCCATGGACGCAGAACACGGCGAGTGGGCCCTCGAGGCGCTGTTCGTGCTGGGTGCCGACTCCACCGACGTGGGCGAGTCGGCCCGGCGGGCTGCCGATGCGTGGTGGGCGTTCCTCGACGAGAGAGAGGCGCAGGCACCCGAGCCCGCCGCCTGCTGAGTGCCCGGTCGGGTGCTGAGTCGGCCCGGGCCGCTCGGTCCCTCGGGGCCGGAGTGGGTCCAGCTGGACCGGGGTGGGTCCGGCTGACGCCGGATCAGCCGAGCTCGGTCCCCACCACCGACACGAACGCGACCATCTCTCCCGGATAGCCACCCAGATTGTGGGTCAGGGCCAGCTTCCGGTCGGTGTCGATCTGGCGCTCCGGAGTGGCCTCACCGCGGAGTTGGAGCCAGGCCTCGAAGAACATGCGCAGGCCCGACGCCCCCACCGGGTGACCGAAGCTCTTCAGCCCCCCGTCGGGATTGACCGGCAACTCGCCGGTGCGGTCGAAGGTCCCGGCGAGCACCTCCTTCCATGCGGTGCCCCGCTCGGCGAACCCGAGGTCCTCCATGAGTACCAGCTCGGTCGGGGTGAAGCAGTCGTGCACCTCGGCCATGGCCAGCTGGTGACGGGGATCGGTGATGCCCGCCTGCTGGTAGGCGTCCTCGGCGGCGCGGGCGCACTCGGGGAACCAGGTGTAGTCGTACTCGGGGTCGATGAGCCCCGAGCCGCTGCCCGCCGAGAACGAGAGCGCCTTGATGAAGATGGGCTTGTCGGTGTACCGGTAGGCATCCTCGGCGCGGACCACGATGGCGGCGGCGGCCCCGTCGGCGACACCGGCGCAGTCGAACACCCCGAGGCGCCCGGCGACCCGGGGCGACGCACAGATGGTCTCCGTGGAGACCTCCTTCCTGAATTGCGCCCTCGGGTTGCGCGCCCCGTTCTGGTGGTTCTTCCAGGAGATCCGGGCGAGCACCTCGGTGAGCTCGTCCGGCGTGACGCCGTACTTCTTGCCGTAGGCCGGGGCCACCATGGAGAACATGGCGGCGGCGGTGAGCGTGCGCTGTGTCCCGTCGTTGGGGATGGGGAAGGCGTTCAGCCCCTGATACCCGGAGTCCTTCACCTTCTCGGCGCCCACGGCCATGGCCACGTCGTAGGCGCCCGAGGCCACGGCGTAGGCCGCGGCCCGGAGTGCCTCCGAGCCGGTCGTGCAGTAGTTCTCCACCCGGGTGATCGGCTTCCCCTGCAACTGGAGGGGGCGGGCCAGGGTGATCCCGCTCATCCCGGACTGGGCGGTACCGAACCAGTAGGCGTCGACGTCCTCCTTGGTGATGCCGGCCGAGGCGAAGGTGTCCTCGGCCGCCTCGACGATCAGGTCGTCGAGGCCCTTGTCCCAGTGCTCGGCGAAGCGGGTGCAGCCCATCCCGACGATGGCCACCCTGTCCTTGATCCCGTGTGAACTCATCGCTCTCCTCTGCTGCGGACGTCGTCGGAGCCGGCGGGCGGTGCCGCCGACAGTGGGCCGGATCCCGATGCCGGGGCGCCCGATGCCGGGGTGCCCGATGCCGGGGTGCCTGACGCCGGGGCGCCGGAGTGACGGACCGGCTTGGCCTTCCAGAAATAGTCGTGGATGCCGTCGGCGGTGAACAGCCTGCGGAACGTCATGGCCACGCGGTCGCCGATGTCGACGGTATCGGGGTCCACATCGGTCAGCTCGACCGGGAACCGGCCGCCACCGTCGAAGTCGAGGACGGCGAACACGATCGGCGGACTCGGCGAGTAGGCCAACCGGTCGATGGTGTACGTGGCGATCGTCGCCTCCGCATCGGCCCGTCCGATCGGGTCCATGTCGTCGACCGCGCCCCCCTTCATCGACACCCGGGACGGGGGGAGGTGCACAGCCTCGGACGTCCGGTCCTTGGACCCGACGAAGCCGAACTTCCAGTCCTCGCTCCGCCAGGCGGCCGACGACGAGACGCGCTGGGGCTCGGGCCGCCGGGGAGGCTCCGGAGTGACCATGCCTCGCCACGACAGGAACTTCCCGTAGGGGAGGTCGGCCCCGGCGGCGACCTGGTCGGCGACCGACTCGGCGGGCGACCAGGTCGAACGGGCCCCGGTGGTCCGGAACACCAGGACGTCGGCCCCGTCGGCCAGGGCGACCACGGCGATGACCTCGCCCGGCTGGGACTGCTCGACGAGGGAGGCGAGCACCAGGCCGGGATGGGCGGCTCCGGTCTGGCCGACCGTACCGGTGAGATCGTCAGCGAGCGCCCCGTCGACGACCCCGAGCTTGCGGGCGAGGGCCTTGACGGCGCGACCGTGCATCCCGGTCACCGCCACGCGGTCCACCTGCCCTGCGGAGATGCCGACATCCTTGAGCGCGGCCTCCCACGCCTGGGACCCCAGGGGCACGTAGCGGGTCTCCCCGAACCGCTCCTCCCACAGCCGGGAGCGGCGGTCGCCGGCGGTCCGCCAGCGGTCGAGGAATTCGTCGCTCACCGAGGCTCCACCCAGGTACTCGGCGATCACCGGTGTTCCCGGCTCGTCGTCGGCCACGACCACCGCGGCGGCCCCGTCCCCACCCGCCGACTCGTCGGCAGAGGTTGGCAGCCCGTCGCGCAGGTCGGACAGGACGACCAGCGTGGTGCCGGTGCCGGTCGCCACCAGGCTCGATCGGAGGGCACCGGTCCCCGAGCGGAGGGCGCCCCCGAAGTCATAGGCGGCCACGTCGGCCGGCTGGCGCAGGGCGGCGTGGATCGTGGTGGCGTTGGTCTTGTCGAGGTAGGCGGGGGATGCGGTGGCGAACCAGATGGTGCCGGGCGCCGCCGCCGGCACCGGGCGGAGGGCCAGCCGCGCCGCCTCCACGCCCATCGTCGTGGTGTCCTCGTCGTGGGAGGCCACCGAGCGGGTTCCCTTGCCGCCCCCGCTGCCGAACACCTCGGCGACGGCCGAGCGCTGCAGGCGGCGGTATGGGACGTACCCGGCGATGCTGACGATGCCTCTCATCTGTGCTGGGCTTCCTTCCTCGAGACGGCGGCAACCGCCGCCGTCTGGCTCAACCGGCGCTGATTCAGGTGCTCCTCGGACACCGGGCCTGCCCCCGGGCGTCTCCTCCCCGGATCGGGCGACCCGACCAACGGTACGGACGGGGACGCTGGCCTCCCCGGCTTCCTCATCCTATGATGTCCACAGTATCTGACGGTCAGTCAGGAAACCACCGCGGTGCCGCGCCGCGACCGCACGATGGAGGTCCGTCCATGGATTTCGAGTTCACCACCGAACAGCTCGATTTCGTCAAGGAGGTCGAGGACTTCCTCGACGCCAACGACGATCCCGAGGTCTTCGACGTCACTCGAGAGAACATGGCCCAGATCGTCGACACCCCCCTGCGACGCAAGTTCATGGCCAAGCTCGGTGAGCAGGGCTGGCTCGGCATCACCTGGCCCGAGGAGTACGGCGGTTCCGACGGCGAGGGGATCTACGAGTACCTCCTGAACGAGGCGCTGGCCGCCCGCGGGGGTCCCCAGATCGGCAAGGGCGTCGGCATCATCGGCAAGACGATCATCAGCCACGGCAGCGACCAGCTCAAGGCGGAGTTCCTGCCGAAGATCCTCCGCAACGAGGTCGAGTTCGCCGTCGGGTACTCGGAGCCCAACGCCGGGTCGGACGCCGCATCCATGCAGTTGAAGGCCACCCGGGACGGCGACGGCTGGCGGCTCAACGGCCAGAAGACCTGGACCACGTCGGCCCACTTCGCCGACTGGTACTGGGTCGGGGCGCGGACCGACCCGGACGCTCCCAAGCACCATGGGATCACCCTGTTCCTCGTCCCCATGGACCATCCGGGCATCACGGTGAAGGCCATCTGGACCATGGGCGACGAGCGCACCAACGAGGTCTATCTCGATGATGTCTGGGTCTCCGACGACTACGTGGTCGGCGAGCTCAACAAGGGGTTCCAATACATCTCCGAGGCGCTGGATCTCGAGCGGTTCACCCTCTTCACCTACTCGCCGATCGCCCAGCGGCTCGACCTCCTGACCGAGTACGTCGCCACCGCCACCCGGGACGGCGAGCCCCTGAAGGACGACGCCGTCGTGCGGTCGCGACTGGCCGAGCTGCACACCGAGGCCGAGGTGGCCAGGGTCCTCGGGCTCAAGTTCGTGTTCGCATCGGCCCAGGGCGGTGCCCCACCCACCTCCGAGGCGTCCGAGTACAAGCTGTTCACCACCGAGTTCTCCCGGCGCCTGGCCAACGCGTCGATGGACATCGCCGGACCGGGCGGCCAGCTCCGGGTTCGTGACGAGGACGCCCCGATGAAGGGCCGGGCCGAGTCCACGTACCGCTACACCGTCATCGACACCATCGGGGGCGGCTCGTCGGAGATCCAGAAGAACATCATCGCCCGCCGCAAGCTGGGCCTGCCGAAGAACTTCTGATTCCCACCCCCGTGACCCCGACGGCTGCCCCGTGACCCAGACCAAGACCACGCCCGACGGGGCGCCGCCGCCCGCCGCACCGAGCCGGGCTCCCGACGGCCCGCTGCGCGGCATCGTGGTGCTCGATCTGGCCAGCGTCGGTCCGGCCGCCCGGTGCACGAGGATCCTGGCCGACTACGGGGCCACGGTGATCAAGGTCGGTGCCGTCCCGGGCCGCGGCGTGGAGCCGGTCCGGCCACCGTTCTATGCCTACAGCGGCTCGCGGTACCTGCAGCGGACCTCCATCGACCTGAAGGATCCCGACGGCCGTGACGCGTTCCTCGCCCTGGTGCGCCGGGCCGATGTCGTGGTCGAGAGCTTCCGGCCGGGCGTGGTCGACCGCCTGGGCATCGGCGTGGAGGACCTGGCCGCCGTCAACCCGTCGATCATCGTGTGCTCCACGACCGGGTACGGGCAGTACGGTCCACGGTCCTCGTGGGCCGGGCACGACATCAACTACCTGGCGGTGGGCGGCTATCTGGCCACGACCCAGCCGAGGGCGGACGGTGGGCCGCCGATCCCCGGGGCGACCATCGCCGACGCAGCCGGAGGTGGCATGCAGGCGGCGATGGCGGTGATGGCCGCCATCATCGGCCGGGATGCGCCTGCCGGCCGGGACGCCGGTGACGGCGGCGAGGCCGGTGGGGACGCGGGTGACGTCGGTGGTGCCGTCGGCCGGCCGGTCGGACCCACCCATCTCGACGTGTCCATCGCCGACGGTGTGCTCTGGCTCACGTCGTTGGCCGTCGACGAGCAGTTGGCCACCGGCGCGCCGGTCGGCCACGGGCACAACATCATCACCGGCCGCTATGCCTGCTACGGCACCTACCGGGCGGCTGACGGGGGGTGGCTGGCCGTGGGGGCGATCGAGCCGAAGTTCTACGCCAATCTGTGCCGACTGCTCGGGTGCGAGCAGTGGTCCGCCCACCAGCTGGACGACGACGTGCAGGACAAGATCAGAGAGGACTTCGCCGCCGCCTTCGCCACCAGGGACCGGGACGCGTGGGTCGCCGATCTCGCCGGCGCCGACACCTGTGTGACGCCGGTCCTGTCGGTGGAGGAGCTGGTCGACGACGAGCAGTTCGCCGCCCGTGGCTCCATCGTCGACGCCGTCGGTGCGCCGGACGGGGACGGACAGGATGCGGTGCGGTTCCGCCAGGTCGGCCCGGTGCTGGCGGGGATGGTCGCACCGGTGGGGCCCATCGTGGTGGGGGACCCGCTGCGCTCCGACACCGAGCAGTTGTTGGTCGACGCCGGTCTGACGTCGGAACGGATCGCCGGATTGCGGCAGAGAGGGGTCGTGGCATGAGTGCCATCGGCGTGGAGGACATCGAGGGTCTGATCGGTGTGGAGCAGTACCAAGAAGAGGGGGAGTTCCCCGTCGAGCAGGGCTATGTGTGGACCACGTGCGCCTCGGTGGAGAACGGCAACCCCCTGTTCTGGGAGACCAAGGTGGCAGACGAGGTCACCGGCGGGCCCATCGCCCCACCGACCATGGTCTCGGTGTGGTTCCGTCCGCACCACTGGGCCCCAGGTCGCACGGGCCAGGCCCTGCCCCTCCAGGTCCATTTCGACCTGAAGGAGGGGTTGGGGCTCCCCGAGGCGGTCATGAGCGACAACACCATCGTCTTCCACGAGCCGGTGCGACCGGGTGACCGCCTCGTCACCAGCCAGATCCTCCGGTCGGTGAGCGACGAGAAGACCACCAAGCTCGGGACCGGACGGTTCTGGGTGATCGACGTCGAGTACCACAATCAACGGGGCGACCTGGTGGCCGTCGAGAGCTACACGGGGTTCGGCTACCGCCGGGGGGACGGATCATGACCACCACCGCCCCCACCCGGCTGCTCCACGGCGACGTGCGCGTCGGGGACCGCCTCCCCGAGCTCGCCTATCCCGTGACCGCCACCACGGTGGTGCTCGGGGCCCTGGCCGCCCGCGACTGGCGCCCCATGCACCACGACAAGGACTTCGCCGTCGAGCGGAACGGGACCCGCGACATCTTCCTCAACACCCCCAACCAGGCGGCCTGGTTCGAGCGGTTCGTGACCGACTGGACCGGACCCTACGGCCGCCTGCAGCGCATGACCTTCCGCATGCTCGGCTCGATCTTCCCCGGCGACACCATGGTGTTCCGCGGCGAGGTCACCGACACCGGAGTGGACGAGGAGGGCTGTGGGTGGGTCGCCATCGACATCTCGGTGTCCGTCGAGGACGACCCCAAGACGACCTGCCGGGCGCGGGTGGCGCTCCCGGTGTCGCCCGACGACAACCCCTGGCAGCGGCGAGGTGACCGATGGCGCCCCTGATGGGAGTCACTCCCCGCCCCGCCCGTGTCCACGGCCCGCCGACCGGAGCGCCCGTGCCCCGGGCACGGCGCCGCCTGGCCGGGGCCGCCCCACTGATCGAACGACCGAACGAGGAGAGCTGAGCATGTTGGATCTGAAATTCAGCGCAGAGCAGGAGATGCTGCGCGAGACGGTGCGCGGGGTGTGCGCCACCACCACGCCGTTGAGCGTGGTCCGTGAGCTGGAGGACGACCCGGTCGGCTACTCGCCGGAGCTGTGGAAGCAGCTCGCCCACCTCGACCTCCTCGGGCTGCAGCTTCCCGAGCAGTACGGGGGCTCGGGGATGACCGCCGTCGAGGGTGTGGTCCTCTACGAGGAGTTCGGCCGTTCGCTGGCACCGTCCCCCCATTTCGTGAGCTCGATCCTGTCGGGTGGTGCGCTGGCGCACTCGGGGAGTGACGCGCTCAAGGAGGAGTGGCTGCCCCGCATCGTGTCCGGGGAGGCCATCCTGACCCCGGCCTGGCTGGAGCCGGAGAACGGCTTCGGCCCGAGGGGTGTGCAGGTCCGCGCCGTCCCCGAGGGGGAGGGATTCGTGCTCTCGGGCACCAAGCGGCACGTGGCCTTCGCCTCGTCCGCCTCGCGACTGGTGGTCCTGGCCCGCACCGGCGAATCCCCCGGCGACGTCGACCTCTTCCTGGTGGACCCGTCCGACCCGGGGGTCTCCCTCACCCAGCAGATGACCGTCGCCGCCGACACCCAGTACCGGGTCGACCTCGACCACGTGCAAGTCACCGCCGACGACCGGATCGGCGGGGCCGGCACCGGTTGGTCCACGTGGGACGCCGTCATGCACGACGGGATCATCCTGGCCGGGGCCCAGGCTGTCGGCGGCGCCCAGTACGCCATGGAGATCACCGTCCAGTACGCCAAGGATCGCCAGCAGTTCGACAAGCCCCTGGGGGCGTTTCAGGCCCTGGCCCACTACCTCGCCGACGCCGCCACCTCCGTGGACGGTGCCGAGGTGTTGGTCCACGAGGCGGCCTGGGCCCGCTCCGAGGGCCGGGACGTGGCCAAGCTGGCGCCGATGGCGAAGCTGTACGCCTGTCGGACCTTCCGGGACGTGACGGCCACCGCCCAACAGATCTTCGGCGGCATCGGCTTCACCGTCGAGTTCGACATCCAGCTCTACTTCCGACGGGCGAAGCAGCTCCAGATCTCGTGGTGGGACACCCGCTACCTGGAGGAGATGGTGGCGTCCGCCGTGCTCGACGGCTGACCCCGCCGGCACGGCGGCGACCCTACGCGCCGGCGACCCTACGCGCCGGACGCCGCCCGAGCCGGAGCACCGCCGCACCATTCACAGGCGGGCGGTGGCGTCGATCGCGACGGGCGCGGAGGCGCGTGCGGAGAAGTGCAGTGCCGCCGTCTGCGGTGCCGCGTCGTGCGACCCGACCCGACCCGACCCGCCCGCCTTGTGGAGAGTCCCATCTCTCGTCCAACGCCCGACGGTCCGGGGTGCCGACCCGGTACGGCGACCGACGGTCTGGCGTCGAGAGCCCGATGTCGGCCAGTTGCCCGACGCGTGCCCTCGGAGGGGGGCTGGTGGGGACCGTCACGCTCAGTGGTCGCGTCGTCTCGCTGGAGAGTCACCGTCGCACCGGGCGCCACGCCGGGGAAGTGGTCGACCGGACCCTGGCGGGGGACCGGGGCCGGGGGAGGACGGCCGGCGACGGAACCGTCGCCGCCGCCCGGGACGCACCGGGTGTCGGAGGCGTGGCTGCCCCCGGTGTCGGGGCGGCCCCGCCGGTGGGCGGCGGTGCCGGGGCGCCACCCCGGGCCGCCCGCCCGGTCGGCGATCAGCGGTCGAGGAGGATACTCCCTGGTCACAGCCATTTCCCTCCGGAACCACCCCCGGATCGACACGCCCCCCACCGCGCCGTGCCATCTCCGGACCCCGGGCCACCCCGGGACGGCACCGCCGAGCGACCGCCCTCGGTGATGCGATCGGTGGGAGATCGTGGGACGCGTCCTCGGCCCGCGGATCAGCCCCGAGCGGAGCCGCCGTGGGTGCCCGGTGTCCCGAGACGGACCGGATGCGCCCACCCTGTGGGGACGGTACGGTCCGGACGCCGCAGTCACCGACGCAGGCGATCGCCGGATGGGTAAGGATCTAGACAGCAGTGGGGATGCCCCCCCGGGGGTGACTGCGCTTGAACAAAGGCTGCACATCGATGAGGGACGACATGCGCAAGAAGGGGACCAAGAAGTGGGCTCGCCGGGCACTCGTGGCCGAGGCCGTCGTGGACGAGCGCAACCGGCTGATCGACGAGAAGGACGCCGTCATCCGGGCCAAGGACGACACCATCACCGCCCAGGCCGGCGAGATCATCTCACTGCGTGAGCAAGCCGAACAGCTCGACAGGGAACTGATCGAAGAGGCCGCCACCGGAGATGGAGCCCTGTCCGGAGGTGACGGTCTCGCCGGAGGTGCGTCCGCGCACACGTTCGTCGCGTCGGGTGTCGCGTCGGATAGCGGTGCTGGCGCGGTGGTGATCCTTCCTGCACCACCCGTGGGCCCGGACCATGGTGTGCCCGCGGCAGCGGTGGCACTGAACGGACAGGACCTCACGAGCGAACCGAGCTCCGGTCCGGCCGATGCCCAGGGGACGCACACTCCGAACGCGGCCACGGCGGCGGCGGCCGGTGTCGCCGGTGTCGCCGCCGCAACGATCCTCGGTGCGCAGGATCCGTCGGCAGGGAGCCCGGAACCGCCTCCGTCCAACGGTGCCGAGGCCGCTCCCGGCCTGCCCCCGCCCCCACCGTCGGGCCTTCCGAATGCTGCCATTGTGCCGCCGGTTGCGCTACGGTCGAATGTGCAGGCCGAGACGGCCGCGGCTGAAGCAACTGGGGGAGTCGGTATGGCAACGGATGCACCAGTCTTGGGGACGCCGAGCGCCAACGGGAGCGCCCGCCCGGCCCACAGCGCCTTGTTCCGGTTCCTGTTCGTGCACGAGATCGACGACTACCCCGCCAGCGGGAAGCGGACCGGTTACCTGGCCCTCGCGGTGCTGGCGACCATCGTGCTCTATTACACGTATTACACGCAGACCGGGGTCACCCCGAACATCCTGCGGACCTATCACATGTCGTTCAGCTTCTACGTGTGGATCGTCATCGTCTCCAACCTGATCGGGGCGTTCGCGTCGCTCCCCGCCAGCAAGACCGACAAGCTGGGCCGTGCCAACGTGATCATCTACGGCCTGCTCATCGTGGGCCTGCTGGTGGCGGTGGGTGTGCCGCTGGTGACCGGCGAATGGGGCTTCGCCGTCGTGATCTGCGCCTTGGGCCTCGTCGAGGGCGCCATCCTCGTGGCCACGCCGGCCATGGTCCGTGACTTCAGCCCCCAGGTGGGCCGGGCCTCGGCCATGGGTTTCTGGACGGTGGGGCCGGTGGCCGGCAGTCTGCTCACCAGCATCGTGGCCAGCAACACGCTGAACCACTTCCTCGCCAACAACTCGAACACCGGGTGGAAGAGCCAGTTCGTGATCTCCGGTGTCACCTCGCTCGTGGTGTTCGCCATCAGCCTGTTCTTCATGAAGGACCTGTCCGCCAAGCTGCGGGACCAACTGATGGTGTCCGAGCAGGACCGCGCCCTCGTCGAGGCCAGGGCCAGGGGGATCTCGACCGACGAGGTCGTGGCCGCCACCGTCCACCCGTGGCGCCAGATCTTCAAGTGGGACCTGGTGGGCTCGTCCTTCGGGATCGCCGTCTTCCTGCTGGTGTACTACGCAGCAGCCGGCTTCTTCACCATCTTCTACTCGACGGTGTTCGTCAATCCCAACGGGCTCAACTTCACCACCACCCAGGCCAACCACCTGAACGCCTGGTTCTGGGGGGCCGATGCCGTGGCGCTCATCGTGTTCGGTGTCCTCTCCGACCGCCTCAAGGTGCGCAAACCGTTCATGCTGGTGGGGGCCATCGGCTCCATCATCACGCTGATCATCTTCTCGCACCAGGCAGGCCATCCCCATACGGGCTTCTCCACCATCGTGACGTTGGAGGTGATACTCGCCGGGTTCCTGTCGCTCGCCTACGCCCCATGGATGGCCGGGTACACCGAGATGGTCGAGAAGAAGAACCCGGCCCTGGTGGGCACCGGCCTCGCCCTGTGGGGATGGATCCTCCGCCTCGTGGTGGGCATCTCGTTCATCTTCCTCCCGTTGGTGATCACGTCGGTCAACCCGGTGGTGGACAACCTCCCGCTGGCCAGTAACACGATCCCCGGCACCAATACGAACGTGCAGGACTTCCTCGTCCAGCACCCCGAGTCGGTGGCGTTCGCCCAGGCGCACGCCAAGCTCCTCACCCTCGTCCAGGCCCACGAGGCGGTGGTCGAGAAGGCCGCCGCCGACCCGACCTTCGCCAACGACGCCGCGGTGGCGTCGGCGATCGGGACCGCCAACGCCCTCGAGCTGAACAAGCTCAAGGCTCCGTTCGAGAAGCTGGTCGTGCCGTACCCGAAGGAACTCTCGTTCCTGGCTGCCCACCAGGACCATCTCACCCAGCTGCAGAACGGGGTGAAGAAGTCGCCGAGCCAGTGGCAGGACTGGTTCTGGGTCTGCGTGGCGGGCATGGTGGTGTTCATCCCGACCATCTGGCTCAACCGGGGCCGTTGGAGCCCGAAGAAGGCCCGGGAGGACGAGGACAAGCACGAAGAGGACGTCGCCAGGGAGCTGCGCGAGCTGGTCGGGGCTCCGGCCTGACCAGCTGACCGCTGCCCGGGCGGTGACCGCCCGGTCACGAAGCTGGCCATCGGGGTACAGCGCCGAGGGCGGACGACACCGACGACGGAGGAGCGGCCTTCGCCCGAACCCGGCCCGCCATCAGCGGACCCGGCGCGAACCCGGCCGGGACCCGGCGTACGACGCCGTGTCGCACCGACGCTCTACGGTGGGGCCCGTGGACTCCAGTGGCGCAGCCCCGGCGGGATTCGCGGTGCTCGACGTGGAGACGACCGGATTCGCACCCGAGCACGAGCGGATCATCGAGGTGGGCGTGGTCACGCTCGGCCCCGACGGTGAGGAGACCGGCTCGTTCTGCACCTTGGTCGACCCCGGACGCGACCCGGGTCCCACCTTCATCCACCAGATCACTCCGGCGATGCTGGTCGGGGCCCCGACCTTCGAGGCCATCCGCCCGTATCTGGCGGGCCTGCTCTCCGGAATGGTCGTGGTCGGGCACAACGTCGACGCATTCGATCTCGCATTCCTGCGGGCCGAGTGTGCTCGGGTGGGCGGCGCGGCGCTGGCCCCGGGGGATCTGGCCAGCGTCGACACCCTGGGCGTGGCACAGGGCCACCTCCACCTGCGGGGCAAGGCCAGACTGGTCGAGTGCTGCACCCACTTCGGGCTCAGCTGGGAGGACCACCACAGCGCGCTGGGCGATGCCCGCGTCACCGCCGCGCTGTTCCGGTCGATGCGGGCCGAACTGGGTGACGACGTGCTCGGCATCGCCGGCCTGCTCGCCACCGCGTGTGGGAGCTCGTGGCCGGGGGCATCGCCGTTCCCGCCCCTGGTCCGGCCGCGCCCCGGGGGCGGTACCCGAGCAGCTGTGGGTGGGGCGGGCATCCCGACCGCCCCGGCCTGAACGACCCCCGGCTCTCGCCGACCGCCCCGGCCTGAACGACCCCAGGCTCTCGCCGACCGCCCCGGTCTGAACGACCCCCCGACCTCCCGGTCCCTTCCTGCCGCCCGTCCGGCGGACGTCCGGGGCGTTGGCGCTGTTAGCCTCCGGGCGTGACCGATCGAGGATCCACCCATCGGTCGAAGGAGTGTGCCCGGTGAAAGTCGTCGTCCTGGGCAGCGGCAGCCCTCTTCCGGATCCCAACCGTGCCGGCCCGGCGACCCTGGTCCGCACCTCTGCCGGCGACCTCCTGTTCGACTGCGGACGGGGGGTGCTGATGCGAGCCGCCGGGGCGGCGACCGGGGCCAACGCATTGCGCGCCGTGTTCCTCACCCATCTGCACAGCGATCACATCACCGACCTCAATGACATCATCACCATGCGGTGGGCGATGTCCTTCCAGCCCAATCCGCTGAGGGTCTTCGGACCGGTTGGTACCCGGTCGTTGGTGGCGGCGACCGAGGCCATGCTCGAACCGGACATCGGCTACCGGTTGGCCCACCACGAGGACCTGACCTGGCGACCCGCCTCCGACGTCACCGACGTCGAGGGCGGCGTCGTCCTGGAGGCCGACGGGGTGCGGGTCACCGCAGCGCCGACCGACCATGCACCGGTTCGCCCCACCGTCGGCTTCCGCATCGAGGACGGTGGGCGCACGGTCGTCATCGCCGGCGACACCGTGCCGTGTGACGGCCTCGACGAGTTGAGCGAGGGTGCGGACGTGCTGGTCCACACCGTGGTCCGTCGGGACCTCATCGAGCAGATCGGTCTGCCCCGCCTGACCGACGTGCTCGACTACCACTCGTCCGTCGAGGACGCGGCCCGGACCGCCGCCCGCAACGGGGTGGTCAGGCTCCTCATGACCCACCTCGTACCGGCGCCGGCCCCCGGCACGGAGCACGAGTGGGTCGAGCTCGCCGCAGCCCACTACGGGGGTGAGGTCACCGTGGCCTCCGATCTGCTCACGCTGGACCTGGACGAAGGCGGCGCCCCCTGAGCCAGGCTACGAGCTGATCGGTCCTCGGTCGACGCTGGCGGTCACCTTGGCGGCGTCGACTGACGGCCTCGTCGCCCGTTGCCGGGCGGTTCCGAGCATCTCGTCGAGGTCCCCCGCCTCGTGGGTCCCGGCCACCAGGGGCGAGCGGGCCAGGATGACCACCCCGGTGACCAGCACGCCGAGGGCCACGACCTCGAGACTCACCCACAGCGTTCCGGTTCGCAGCTTGTCGGCGTACAGGGTGACCCCGAGCACGATGCTGACCAGGGGGTTGATGGTGACCATGGTGGTCCGCGACGCGGTGATCGGTCCGGCGTGCAGGGCGTTCTGGATCAGGAAGACGGTGCCGAGGCCGGTGATCGCCAGCATGTAGGGCTGGGGGTGGGTGAACACGTGGCCCCATCCCTCGGTGACGTAGGTGGTGATCGACTTGGTCAGCGCCGCACTGAACGCGGCCGTCACCGCGGTGGCGGCGCCGAAGGAGGCGGCACGCCACCATCGTGGTCCCCGGAGGGCGGCCACGATGAAGCCGGCGATGACGGCGGTGAGCACCACCGACGCGAACAGGAACTCGTGGCTGCTCGGGAGGTGGTCGCCGCCCCGCGGCGCGGCGACCAGGAAGAAGCCCCCCAGCCCGGCGACGATGGTCGCCGCGCCGATCCACTCCTGCCAACCGAGGTGGTATCGGAACCAGACAGCGAGGATGAGCAGGAGGAACACCAGTTCGGTGGTCAGGACCGGCTGGACGACGCTCAGCTCGCCGAACCGGAGCGCGGTGGCCTGGAGCGCGAACACCACCAGCATCAGCGCGAAGCCGATCAACCAGATGCCCCGCCTCAGGGCGTGGGCCATCAGGCTCCATCGCATGGTGGTCGACGCCGGGGCCGTCTCCACGCCGATCCGTTGCAGCACCGAGGTCAGGGCGTTGACGAAGGCGGCGAGTGCCGCGAGCAGATAGGCCACGGCCCCCGTTGTACTCGGAATTCGGTCGCCGCGCCGAGCGTCCACCGATCGGGTCGACCCCGACCACACCGACCTCGACCACACCGACGCCGACCGCACCGACCCCGACCGCACCGACCCCGACCGCACCGACCCCGACCGCACCGACGCCCCACCGCGCCGACCCTGCATCCGCCGGGTTGTGGTGCCCCGGCCTAGCGGCCGATGTCCGCCCCGGGTGTGGTGGCTGCGGACCGTACCCAGGAGTGCCAGGCCCGATAGCCGCCGATCAGGTCGGTCGCCCGGTGGTAGCCGAGCTCCCGCAGCGAGTCGGCGGCCAGCGAGGACGCGTATCCTTCCGAGCACACCACGACCACGGGTCGGTCGAAGCCCGTGGCCTCGGGCAAACGGTGGGATCCTTCGGGGTCGAGCCGCCACTCGAGCACGTTGCGCTCGATCACCAGGGCCCCGGGGAGCTCACCCTCCTCGCCGCGCTGGGCAGCGGGTCGGATGTCGACGACCAGGCCGCCGTCGGAGACGACGGCCTCGAGGTCCGAGGGACGGGTGCGTTCGATCCGCCGCCTGGCCTGCTCCACCAGGTCGTCGGCGGAGGGCGTCACGAAGGGTCGTGGGCGGCGGTGACGTCGAAGGGTCCGACGGGGGTGAGGGCCTGGACGCGTCGTGGCACCAGCTTTCCCACCTGGTCCACCCGGTAGTACGCCATGCTGGTCAGGCGGGGGCTGTAGACATGGACGCTCATCGCCTGCTCGTCGCCGTGGTTGGTGAGGTCGTGGATGTAGCGCGGCCCGAAGGTCCGGTGCTGGCCGGCCTCGATGCTGCGGGAGGCGATGAGCGCAACACCGCGGTTGGTGGGCCTCACGGTGGTCTCGGTCAGGCAGCCGGAGGTCACCACGACCGCCCCACTGGACAGTCCGTGGTCGTGGAGCTCGATCGTGCCACCGGCGGGCCACCCGATGGCCCAGGCCTCGAACAGGTCGGTCACGGCCAGCAGGAGCCAGGTCCGCTTCGACAGCCCCTGCAGCTCGGGGATGCTGTTGGCCGAGACACCGAAGCCCTGGGCGATGGCCAACAGGTCGACGGTGCGTCGGGGGAGAGGAAACCCCGGTCCGGCCGGCAGTTCAGCGGAGCGGTTTGGGGACGGTACGCCGTTGCCGTCTGGCGCCGGACCGGGGTAGGCAAATGCCATGCCGTCACTCTAAACCCACAAAATCGACTAATCAAGTCGGTTTTATAGAGTTGTAGCGGATCGCCACTGGGGAGGGCGCCGCCCCGTTACCGGTGCCGACGTCGGGGGCGCCGGGGAGGAGCGGAGTGGTGCTCGAGGTCACCGGACGTCGACGACTCCGTCGGGGTTGGCCGTACCGGCGTCGTGGGCGTCGTCGGGGGGACCCGGCGCGTCGGTGTCCCCGTCCAGGCCGGCGTCGGGCATGTGGAGCCCCAACGCATACCCGGCCAGGTAGGTGTCGGCCTCGTGCCGCCGCGGATAGCGGCCTTCGAGCTCGCGGAAGCGGGGCGAGTGGTTGGGTTCGACGAGATGGGCCAGTTCGTGGACGATGACCGCGTCGAGTACCCATCCGGGCGCCACCCGGAGCCGGTTCGAGATCCGGATCTCCCGCGTCGGGATGGTGCACGACCCCCACCGCTTGTTCTGGTTGGTGGCCCACCGGATGGAGGTGGGGGCGATGCCGTCGAGGTAGCGCTGCCCGAGGGCGATCGCCCGCTGCTCGAGGTGCTGATCCGAGGAGTGCAGGTGGGGGCGGTGGCGTCGCAGCCGCTTCGCCAGCTCGTCGACCATCTCGTCCAGATCCGCGCCACGTAGGTGCGCCGGTACCACGACGACGATGCGGTCACCCTCCCAGTGGGCGGCGGCCGTCTTCTTCCGGCGCTTGCTGACACGGACCTCGACGTCGGGTTGGAACAGGGTGGGAGGTTGGGTGCTCGTACTCATATCGTTGACCATACGGACGGGCTGTGACGGGCGTCACTGCCGATCCATCCCCCGTTTCTACCGCAGCGGCCGGCGTGCCCGAGCCATGGTGATCGAACGGTGCCGGCGGTCCGGCCGGGGGAGGGGCCGGCCCCGACCGGGCGGGGATCCCCGAACAGGCCGGGTCGAATGGGAAGGCGCAGGTCCCGACGGTAGGATTGACCGGTGCATCCCCCATCCGTCGGTCCGTCCCCCCGAGTGCGGTCCGTCCCCGAGACGAGGCCGCCACTCCAGCCTCCGGGACGGCGCGTGACCAGCACGGCGGTGGCCGCAGGCGGGGCGATCGGGACCGGGGGCCACCCCAGCGTCACGACCACCGGGCCCGGGCCGGCACCGGAGAGGACGACATGCACGGTGCGGTGACCCGCTATCGGGTGATGGCCTTCGTGGTGGGGACTGCCCTCGTGGTGCTGGTGTTCGTGGCCATCCCCCTCCAGTACTGGGCGGGCAAGTCAGGAGTGGCCGAGGTGGTGGCGCCGATCCACGGCTATCTCTATCTCGTCTACCTGGTGGCGGCGGCCGACCTGGCCCGCCGGGCCCATTGGGGACTGGGGCGGATCCTCCTGGTGGTGGCGGCAGGATTCGTGCCCTTCCTGGCCTTCATCGTCGAGCACCACGTGTACCAGCAGATGCAGGCGGAGTGGGCCGCCGAAGCCGCCGAAGCCGCCGAAGCCGCCGAAGCCGCCGGAGCCGGCGGGGCCGCCGGAGCCGGCGGAGGAACCGGACCCGGCAGAGCCACGTCCCCGGGTGGCGGACCCGGGTCAGACGGTGGCGACGACCGGGCCGGCTGACCGACTCAACGGGCTCCCCGCAGGAGGGCCCCGGGACGGGCACCCGTGTCCTTGCCGTCCGCGAACGTGGTGATGCCGGACTTGATGGTCTCGACGTAACCGACGGCGTCCTGGACGATGCGCTTGCCCCCCGCCGGCAGGTCGGCGACGACGGTCGGGTTGCCCAGTTGCAGGTGCTCGTAGTCGATGACGTTGAGGTCGGCCACCGCTCCGACCTCGATCGTGCCCCGGTCCCCGAGCCCGTAGAGGCGGGCGGTGTCGTGGGTCTGCTTTTTCACCACCCACTCCAGCGGGAGGCGCTCACCCCGCACCCGATCGCGCGTCCAGTGCGTCAGCATGAACGTGGGCTGCCCCGCATCGCAGATGACGCCGCAGTGGGCGCCACCGTCGGCCAGCCCGGCGGCGGCCCGGGGGTGCAGCAGCATCTCGCGGGCCGGGTCGAGATCCCCGTCGGAGTAGTTGAGGATCGGCACGTACAGCAGCCCCCGGCCGTCGTCCTCGAGCATGGCGTCGTAGGCGACCTCGAGGGGCGTGCGCCCGCTGGTGGCGGCCAGGCCGGCCAGGGAGCGCTCGGGCCCCGGTTCGTACTCGGGCGGGCTCCCGAGGGCGAAGGTGGTCCGGTAGGCCTGGTCCATGCGATCCCGAGACTCGGCGTCGGGCTCCCAGCCCTCGATGGACCGCCGGACCTCGGGGGTGCGCAACGCGTCCACGAAGTCCTCGGCGGCGAGCCCCTTGGCCTTCAGCTCCTGGTACGCGGGGATCAGGTCGAACAGGCTGTAGGTGGTGAAGTGCCCCGACAGCAACCCGGTGGCCCGGCCGGCGACCTGGGGCCAGAGGTCGGCGCCTTCGGTCACCGCACGCAGCGACTCGTCCATCAGCTCCCGCCACAGTTCTGGCGCGGCATCGACCTGGAGGAGTGCGAAGGTGACCGGGCGATGGATGGCGGCCGAGAGGCGACGCATCCAGTCGACCTCCTTGCGGGGACCGACGACGTCCTCGCCGGCCGATCCGGCCGGAGCCAGCTCGAAGACGCCGGTGCCGAGTTCGCCGAGCGCCTCGCCGATGCCGAACAGCTCGTCCTCGGCGGCGAAGGTGCCCGGGACCGGTTCGCCGTCGATGGCGAGGTGGGCGATCGTCCGCGACGTCGAGAAGCCGAGTGCACCGGCACGGACGGCCTCCTTGACCAACTGCTTCATGGCCTCCACGTCCCCGGGGGTGGCCGGTTCGTTGCGTGCGCCTCTCTCACCCATGATGTAGGAGCGCACGGCGCCGTGGGCGATCTGGGTGCCCACGTCCATCGTCCACTTCCGCTGCTCGAGGGCGTCGAGGTACTCGGGAAAGCTCTCCCAACCCCACCGGAGGCCTTCGGCCAACGCCGTCCCGGGGATGTCCTCGACCCCTTCCATCAGCCCGATCAACCAGTCGTGCCGGTCGGGGCGGGCCGGGGCGAACCCGACGCCGCAGTTGCCGGTGACGATGGTGGTGACGCCGTGCCAACTGCTCGGTGCCAGCACCTCGTCCCAGGTGGCCTGGCCGTCGTAGTGGGTGTGGATGTCCACCCAGCCCGGGGTGACCAGCAGCCCATCGGCGTCGACGGTACGCGTCGCCGCCTCGCCAGCGGCCGGGCCGACCCCGGTGATCACGCCCCGGTCCACCGTGATGTCCGCGGTGCGGGATGGCTCGCCGGTCCCGTCGACGACGGTCCCTCCCCGGATCACGAGGTCATGCATGGTCGGGTCCCCCTTGTCGACGCTTCCCGTGATGCTTGCACGCCCGACGACGGCGTGCAACGAACGCCGTCGGGCCGAGCACCGCCACACGCAGGGACGACCGGGGTCAGCCGGTCACGGACCGTACGCCACGCGGCGCGGCGACCTGCTCGGTCAGCGGGGAGGGATCGAGTAGGTGACCTGGGCCTTTGCCACGATGTCCTCGTTACCCACCGAGTACATGGCCACCTCGGCCACGGCCAGACGCGAGCCCAACTTGAGGAGGCTGCCCGCGGCCACGATATCGACCAGCTCCGGCTTGCGGAGGAAGTCGATGTGGAAACTGGTGGTCACCGAGAGCGTCACCGGGCCGATCTGGCCGATGATCACCATCCAGGCCGCGCAGTCGGCCAGCGCCATCAGGGTCGGCCCGGAAACCGTGCCCCCGGGCCGGCCGTCGGTCTCGCCGACGCGGAGCACCATGCGGACCGAGCTGTCGGTGATGCCCTCGATCACGTAGGGCACCCGGTTGCCGGGGAACGCGTTGTCCAGCAGGTGCTGGAGCTCCTCGACTGTCATGACGGGCCGGGCGGGCATGGCAGCCTGCAGCGTAGATGCCCGGCGGTCCGGTCCACGTCACCCGCAACCGACGGTGGCCGACGGTCTCCGACGACCTCGCCGTGCCACCGTTCCGGGGGGTTTCGGTCGGGCTGTCCGAATCCCACTACATTCGAGCCGACGGTCGGACCGGTCGACGACCGGACCGTGCCGCCGATTGCTCGAGGGGTGACCCGGTTGGGACGCTCCGGCACAGGGGGAGAGAGTGGACGACGACGGACTGGGCGACGAGCACCGGGCGGCCGAGGCGCTGGCGGGCGAGGCGGGATCGCTCCTCATGGACCTCCGCTCCCGATCGGCACCGGGGCGCGACCGGGGCCGGGAGGGGGACCGGCTCTCGAATGCGCTGCTGATGCGACGCATCGCCGAGCGCTTCCCCGGCGACCGGATCCGGTCGGAGGAAGCCGACCGGTCGGTGGCCCTCGGTGACGGCTCCGGGCGGGTGTGGATCGTGGACCCACTGGACGGGACGCGCGAGTTCTCCGAGGACCGCGACGACTGGGCCGTCCACGTCGCCCTGGCCGTCGACGGAGCGCCGCGGGTGGGAGCGGTGGCCCTTCCGGCCCTCGGAGCCGTGCTCGGCACCGGTGATCCGCCCCTTCCCTCCCGCCCCGAGTCGCCACCCCGACTGGTGGTCAGCCGGACCAGGCCGCCCGGGTTCGTCCCGTTCGTCGCCCAGCAGCTCGGAGCCACCACGGTGCCCATGGGTTCGGCCGGAGCCAAAATCGCCGCCGTCATCCGGGGCGAGGCCGAGGTCTACGTCCACGACGGTGGCCAGTACGAGTGGGACTCCGCCGCCCCGGTGGCCGTCGCACTGGCCGGCGGGTTCCATGCCAGCCGACTCGACGGCTCGCCCCTCCGGTACTCTCGACCAGACCCGTGGCTCCCCGATCTGGTGGTCTGCCATCCCGACTTCACCGACGCCGTGCTGGGCGCCCTTCGCACCGCCGGGGCCACGGGGGGGTCGGATGCCTAGGCGCCCGGGCAGGCCCCGACCGGTCGACAGCCGGCTGCGCCACCACCGGGGAGGCACACGATGAGCACCGCTCCGGCGCCCCGCAGCGGAGCCGGCCCGGCGGTGTTCGAGCCGGCCCGGCTGGGCCCCGTCACGTTGAAGAACCGGATCATCAAGGCGGCCACCTTCGAGGGGTCGAGCCCGAAGGGCGAGGTCACCGACCAGCTCGTCGACTTCCACCGCCGTGTGGCTGCCGGCGGTGCCGCCATGTCGACGGTCGCCTACCTGGCCGTCTCCCCCGAGGGCCGCACCGATCGTCACTGCATCCGACTCGACCCCTCCTCGTTGGCGGGGCTCCGCCGGCTCACCGATGCGGTCCACGAGGCCGGTGCCGCTGTCTCGGCGCAGATCGGGCATGCGGGCCCGGTGGCCAATGCCCGTTCGAACAGGGCGCACTCCCTCGGGCCGTCGCGCCGGCTCAGCCCCACCGGGGCCGTGACCCGTGCCGCATCGGACGAGGACATCGCCCGCATCACCGGGGACTACCGCCGGGCAGCCGACGTGGCCGTCGAGGCCGGGTTCGACTGCATCGAGGTCCACCTGGGACACAACTACCTGTTGAGCGCGTTCTTGAGCCCCCGGTTGAACCGCCGCTCCGACCGCTGGGGCGGCACCCTGTCGAACCGGTCCGAGTTCCCCCGTCAGGTGGTCCGGGCGGTGCATGACGCGGTCGGAGGACGGGTGGCGGTCACCGCCAAGCTGAACATGGCCGACGGAGTGCCGGGCGGCCTGTGGCTCGACGAGAGTGTCGAGTTCGCCCGCATGCTCGAATCCGACGGATCGCTCGACGCCCTCGAGCTCACCGGGGGGAGCTCGCTGTCCAACCCCATGTACCTGTTCAGGGGGGAGGCGCCTCGTGCCGAGTTCGCGGCGACACTGCCGGCACCGCTCCGGGCGGGCTTTCGGGTGGTGGGGTCGCGGTTCCTCCGGGACTATCCCTTCGAGGAGGCCTACTTCCTGCCCTACGCCCGGCAGTTCCTCGATGCCCTGCGCATGCCCGTGATCCTGCTCGGTGGGGTGAACCGCTTGGAGACGGTCGAGGGTGCGCTGTCCGAGGGCTTCGCCTTCGTGGCGATGGCCCGTGCCCTCCTGCGGGAGCCCGACCTCGTGGCCAGATGGGAACAGGGGAGGGCCACCGAGGGGATGTGCATCCACTGCAACAAGTGCATGCCGACCATCTACAGCGGGACACACTGCGTGCTGGTCCAGCCCCCGGGGCCGCGGCGGGCGTGACCGACGGTCAGTCGGCGGCCGGCGCGCCCTTCGCCCCGAGGGCCGCCATGTTGCCGCGCTTCAGGACCAACCCGGCGACGACCGCCCCGGCCACGAAGATCAGCGAGGACCAGAGGAAGGCCGTCGTGTAGCTGTGCAGTGCCGCCGCCTTGAGGTTGGCGGGGCTCATCACCTTGCCGACCAGGAACGCCGTGGCGGCCCCGGCGGCGAGTGTGTTGAGGAGGGCGGTGCCGATGGATCCCCCGACCTGTTGGGTCGTGTTGAGCGTCGCCGAGCCCACGCCGGCGTCGTGGGGGGCCAGACCGAGCGTCCCCGTGCTGAACGCCGGTGCCAGGCTCAGCCCGAACCCGACCCCCAACAGGACCAGATAGGGCAGCACATGGCTGACGTACGCCGTGTGGAGGCCGACGAGGTGCAGCGCGTAGAGCGCGATCGACGCCATGATCAGGCCGACGGGAACGATGGGCTTCGGACCGAACCTGGGCAGGAGGACCCGGTTGGACACCTGGGCCGTGCCCGCCAGTCCGATGACCATCGGCAGGAAGGCCACCCCCGTCTTCACCGGGCTGAACCCCAGGGTGTCCTGCAGGTAGTAGGTGAGGAACAAGAAGACGCCGAAGATCCCGACGCTGGCGAACAGCATGGCCAACATGGAGCCGCCGCGCGTCCGGTCGAGCGGGATGCGGGGCGGGAGCAACGGGTACGAGGCCCGTGTCTCGACGAATGCGAAGACGGCGAGGAGGAGAACGCCGAGGACCAGGAACCCGATCGTGTAGGGATTGCTCCAGGCGGTGGTCTCGGCGTGGGAGAAGCCGTAGACGAGCGAGAACAGACCGCCGGTGACGAGGAACAGCCCGGGCAGGTCCAGTGGGTCGTGGTCGGTGGCCCGGTCGTTCTTCAGCCAGAGCAGGGCCCCCACCGTGGCGATGGCGGCGAAGACGAGGTTGACGAACAGGGTCCACCTCCACGAGGCGTACGAGGTCAGGATCCCACCGAGCAACAGCCCGAGCGCACCGCCGGCACCGGCGATGCCGCCGTAGATGGCAAAGGCCTTGCCCCGCTCGGCCTGGTCGCTGAAGGTGGTGGTGAGCAGGGCCAGCACCGATGGCGCCAGCAGGGCGCCGAACGCGCCCTGGACGGTCCGGGCGATGACCAGCATGGTGAAGTCGACCGATGCCCCCCCGATGGCCGAGGCGACGGCGAAGCCCACCAGCCCGATGATGAGCGCCCGCTTCCGGCCCAGATAGTCACCGATCCGTCCGCCGAGCAGCAGCAGGCTGCCGAAGGCCAGTGAGTAGGCCGTCACGATCCACTGCCGGTCGGCATTGGAGAAGTGGAGGTCGTGCTGGGCCGTCGGGAGGGCGATGTTGACGATGGTGTTGTCGAGGATGACCATCAGCTGGGCCACCCCGAGCACGGCGAGGATCCACCACCGCCTGGCGTGGTTGGCTGCCCGGTCGCTGACCGGCTCGCCGCCGGGCGGCTGGATGGTGGTCGTCTCGCTCATCGGTGCCTCCGTCGATCTGAAATGGAGCCCATACCTCCGTTTGATGCGCTACCGTAGCAGTAAATGGAGGTAATTCCTCCGCTTGGTTCTCCATCCGTTGGACAGACCAGACGGAGGGTCGTCTACCCGGGGCGCCGTCGAGTACCCGGCCCGAGGAAGGTCATCATGTGCTGCGCCGAGCAAGGTCAGGACTGTCGTCCGCTGCGGGCGGATGCCGTGCGAAACCGTGAGCGGATCCTCGAGGCGGCCACGACGGTCTTCGCCCGACGGGGCCTCGAGGCCACGCTCGACGACGTCGCCCGCTGTGCAGGCGTGGGGGTGGGCACCGTCTACCGCCGGTTCCCCGGCAAGGAGTCCCTGGTCGAGGCTCTCTTCGAAAAGGCGGTGGACGGCATGGTCGAACTGGCCGTGCAGGCGGCGAGCATCACCGACTCGTGGGACGGTCTGGTCTGGTTCATGGAGAAGGCCAGCCAGCGCCAGGCCGACGACCTCGGCCTGCGCGACGTGATCATGCACGGTATGTACGGTCGCGAGCGGATCGCGCTGGCCCGGGAGCGCATCGTGCCGGCGGTCGATCGCCTAGTGGAGCGGGCCCAGCGGGACGGACACCTGCGAGCCGACATCGTCGCCGCCGACATCCCGATCATCGAGCTGATGGTCAACTCGGTCGCTACGTACACGAGCCGGCTCGCCCCGGAGCTCTGGCGGCGGTACCTGACGATCCTCCTGGACGGTCTGGCCGCCGACCGCACCTCGCTGTCGGCTCTGCCCGCAGCGCCGACCCAGGGAGTCGTGGAGGAAGCGCTCCTCTGCCACAAGAGCAGGTGAGCCGGAGGTGGGCCGAGCCGGAGCCAGGGCCAGGGGCGTCATCTCGGCACGGGCACTCGCTCAGTCATCCCCGTCCTCGGCCGATCCGGCCTCTGGCACCTCCGGGGCGTCGAGGTCCCAACCCTCGTCGTCGGCGGCCTGGGCCCGCTCGCGTTCGGTCGGCCCGTCCCGCCCGTCCGGATCGTCGATGCCCCCGTCCAGGGTCACCAGCGCCTCCGGATCGTCGAACTCCACCCCGGCCTCTTCGAGCTCGCGCTCGTCGGTCTGCAGTGTGGGATCGAGGGACGGGTCGAGCTCGACCGCCTCGAGGAACCCCGGGTCGAGGGCGGTCTTGTCGTCGAGCGCCTCGTCGCCCTGCTCGAAGGGATCGCTCCCGGACGGCTCGTCCGGGGACCAATCGTCATTCTGGCTCATCGTGTCGTCTCCGTCACTCAGTGGTCGCACCCCCGATCGTATGGCGCAGGCGGCCGGGGTCGAGCCGAGGGCTCTGCGCACTCGGCGCGGGCGGCGGTGGTCGGCCTCGTCGGGTGGTCGGGGCCGGGCGCGGCGATCGGCCGCCGGCACCGGCAGTCCCGGGTTCAGCGACGATGGGCGGAGCCGAGGGCGCCGAGGAGTGCGATCGCCCTCGGGGCATCGGCGAACGGGACCAGCAGATGGTCGTGGAAGTAGCCCGCCAGGACGTTACAGGGGATGTCCTCCGCCGCCAGAGCCGTGGCGACGGCAGCGGTGAGACCGACCGCATCGAGCGACGAATGCATCTCCAGGGTGAGCCACGCCGCGACGAACGCCGGCTCGATGCCCAGTCGGATGGCATCGGCTTCGGCGACGACGCTGGTCGTGCCCTCCTCTTCCACGATCGTGGCCTGGACGGACATCCCCTCCGGAACGGACGGGCCGCTGACCATGCACCACCGGCCAGGGCGCTGCCGGACCGAGAGCTGGGCCAGGAGCTCTCCCAGGTCTCGAAGCGGCATCGAGGCATTATTCCCCAAGTCATTCCTCAACTCCGCTGATGCCTCCCGCCGGCTCTGCGAGCATTTCGCCAAAACGGCGACTGTCCATGTCCTGGGTCGGTTCCGCTGGGAGCCGCCTTCGGCCGGTACTGTCTGCCCATGCCAGCGACCACCGGTAACGGGATCACCCTCGAATACGAGACGTACGGCGAGCCAGGTGCACCGCCTGTCTTGCTGATCATGGGGTTCGGATGCCAGCTCACGATGTGGGATCCTTCGTTCTGCAGGGCCCTGGCGGACGCCGGCTTCTCTGTCATCTGCTACGACAACCGCGATGTCGGGCTTTCGACCTGGTTCGACGAGGCCGGCCCGCCCGACCTGGCCGAGCTGTTGGCCGGGAAGGCGACCCCGCCCTATTCGATGTCGGACATGGCGGCCGATGCCGCCGGACTCCTCGACGGACTCGGTCTCGACTCTGCCCACATCGTCGGTGTATCCATGGGTGGGATGATCGCCCAGACCTTTGCCATCGAGTACCCGGAGCGGACGCGGTCACTCGTGTCCATCATGTCGACCACCGGCGATCCCAACGTGGGGCAACCGCGACCGGATGCGCTCGCCACGCTGACCACCTCGCCGCCGGCTACCCGCGACGAGGCGATGGACCAGGCCGCTACGACGTGGCGGATCATCGGCTCACCGGGCTATCCCCTCGACGAAGCAGCCGTGCGCGAGCGTGCCGGTGCCGCGTACGACCGGGCCTTCCACCCTGCGGGGAACGCCCGCCAGCTGGCTGCCATCATCTTCCAGCCGGACCGGACACCGGCGTTGGCACAGGTGACGGCCCCTTCGTTGGTGATCCACGGTGAGGCCGATCCGCTCGTCGATCCATCGGGGGGCAGGGCAACAGCAGCGGCCATCCCGGGGGCACAGTTCTGGCTCGTCGCCGGCATGGGCCACGACCTACCGCCGAAGCTGTTCGATGAGCTCGTCACCACCCTGGCTGATCACTTCGATCGTCGGTAGCAGTCGGCCAATGATTAATTCCGACCACGGAGATGCGTGCCGGATCATTTGCAATGCCTGGTCCACATCGGTCGAAGTGATGTGTCGAGCGCGAGAACAGCAGGCTGGTGCGCGTCCAGCGGAAGTCTGAGTGCCACCTGTTGTCGTGTACGCGAGGGGGTGGTGAGCCCGCCTAGTCTTGTGCCGGACGGGAGGGCGGAACTGCCGAAACAATGCCATGCCCACGTAGCTCAGGGGATAGAGCACTCGTTTCCTAAATGAGGTGTCGCAGGTTCGAATCCTGCCGTGGGCACTCTGTGCAACTGACAAGAGAGCAAGGTGGGGTGGGGCCCCCAAACGGCTGGGACACCTCTTCGGACGGCTATCCGCCTTCGGTGATCCGGATGATCGTCTTGCCGGGGGTGCGCCGGTCAGGGGCGAACGCTGCAGCCGCTTCGGTCAGCGGCCGTACCGCCCCGACGATCGGTTCAAGCCGTCCATCCCTGACCCGCTGGGCGAGATCCATGAGCCGGGACCGGTCGGCTTCGACGACGAAGAAGATGGCGCGGCCGTCCTTGGGCTCGACCGTGGGCTTCCTGATGGTGGTGACGAGCGTGCCGCCGGGGCGCACCAGCGCGGCCGAGCGGTCGAGGATCTCGCCACCGATCACGTCCAACACCACGTCAACGTCGCCGGCGTCTTCCAGCTTGTCGGCTTCCAGGTCCAAGAAGGCATGCACTCCCAAGCCCAGGGCGGTTTCGCGATCCTTTGCCCGGCCAGTACCGATCACGACCGCTCCGACCCCGCGGGCGAGCTGTACGGCGATCGAACCGACACCGCCCGCGGCGCCGTGGATCAGGACGGTCTGGCCTGTCGTGAGGTGGGCGTGGTCGATGAGCGCCTGCCATGCCGTCAGCCCGGAGATCGGCAGGGCGGCGGCCACGGTGTGGTCGATGTCGGCCGGAAGGGGAGCGAGGTTGCGGGCCTCCACGGCGCAGAATTCGGCCAGGGAGCCGTTGCGGGTCCAGTCGACCAGGCCGAACACCCGCTGGCCCACACTGAGGCCGGTGGTCCCGTACCCCAGCTCGACGACGACTCCCGACAGCTCATGGCCGGGCACACTCGGCGTCCGGTCGCGCCCGGCGCGGTCGACCCAGGTCCCCGACCAGTCCAGCTCGCCGGGGGTGAACCCGGCGGCATGCACCCGTACGATGACATCGTTCTGGGCGGCGTGCGGGTAGGGCGCATCGGTCAAGGAGAGTCCACCGACACCGGCATCGCGGTCTTGAACGGTGATGGCTTGCATGGCAGCTCCCTTCTCGGGCGGGATGGCCGATGAGTGCTCTGTAGGCTCACGCCGAAGCTAGACCGATGTGTGATGGCTTTTCTATTATCGCAAGAGTGCCCCGGGCACCGGGTCGGAGGCTCGTATTGAGTGGCGCCGACCCGGCACGTTCGGGCCTGTGGTGAACTTGTCCAGGTGGCCGAATCAGAGACCCTCAAGCAACTGATGAAGCTCGTCGTCGATCTGACCGTTGGTGTAGATCGCACCGCCAAGGTCCAGGCGTCGCCCCCCGGCCGGATCACAGAATCGTCCACCTGCCTCTTCGACCAGGACCACGGTGGGTGCATGGTCCCAGGGACCACCTGAGTATGCACAAACTGCCTCAAAGCCACCTCGCAGAAGGTCGAGGACACAGAGCGCGCTCGGCTCGGACCATCGTGCTCGCTGCTTGGCACGAGCGACCAGATCAGCGTGTCGTCCGACGGGCCACACGGTGATACGGCTCTCGGCGAGTCGGTCGATCCGGGAGACCCTCAGGCGGACAGAGTCCACGATTCGGCCATGCTCCACCCTTCCCCTCCAAGCGCCAGCGTCTCGGAGTGCCCACCAGACCTCGGACAAGAGCGGCCTTGTGACCACACCGAGAATGACTTCGTCATTCTCTTCGAGGGCAATGTGGGTCCCCCAGGTATCGCCACCGGCTAGGAAGAATACCGTCCCATCGATGGGGTCGAGAATCCATCGCCGAGAAGACTCTCCGATGGGATCTGATTCTTCGCTCAGGATTGCATCATCGGGACGGGCCGACTGGATGAGCTCGTTCAGCGCCCGATCGACGGCGAGGTCAGCTTCACCGACGGGCGTGCCATCAGCCTTGATGTGGCTCGTGGACGATCCGAAGTAGTCAAGGGATAGTCGGCTCGCAGTCTGGGCGAGTTGGTGAGCAAAGGTCAGGTCCTCCGGCCACGTTTCGGGGTCATCCGCAAGCGCCACGATGGAACTCTGTCACAGTGGGGAGGTAGCCCCCAGCGCCGGCCCGACGCCACTTGTCGCCAGAAGCCGATTGCGGCACGGGTGCAAGGTGTCGGACCCCGTCGTCTCTGGCCATCGCGCTCGGACCTGGAGATTCATAAGATTCGGGGTGTGGTGAACCAGCGGCCTGATGGCCAGGATGACCGGGACCTTACCGCTGACCTGATGTCGCTTGCCGGGCGCCGGGCCAGAAGGACCGCCGCCGCCCTGGTCGAACTCGCTGCCTTACCCACTATCAGGTTCGCCTGTATCGACGCAGAGCCTGAGACCCGCTTTGAGGTCGGTTCGATCACGAAGGGACTGACCGGCATGTTGCTGGCCGACGCCATCGATCGTGGCGAAGTCTCACTGGACACCACGGTCGGTGACCTGCTCCCGGGCGAGGAGGGGACCCAGTTCGGCTCCATCTCCCTCAAAGAGTTGTGCACCCACACCTCGGGCCTACCGCGGATGCCTCGGGGTCCTTTCACGTTCCTCCGGGGGGCACGGTTCCTCTTGCTGGGAACGCATCCCTACCGGGGAATGACGGCGCGCGGCCTGTTGAGGGCGGCCGCTCGCCAACGGCTGCGGGGCCGGGGAGAGTACAGCTATTCAAATGTGGGCGGCGCCGTCCTCGGACATCTCCTTGCCCTGCGCGCGGGCGCCGACTACGGGCCTTTGATAACCGAGCGGATCTTTGCTCCGCTAGGAATGACCGCATCCGTCGTGGCCGGACCAGATCAGACGGCCCCCCCCGGTTGGTCATCGACGGGTCGCCGTCGTCCCCCGTGGACCACCATGGGTGGCTTTGCGCCGGCGGGCGGGGTCATCAGTACGCTCGGCGACATGACCCGACTCGCCGTGGCCCTGTTGGACGGTTCGGCGCCGGGACTCGGCTCGTTGACGCCGATCGACGGCGTACGGACCGCCGGGCCCAACCGGGCGAGTGGCATGTTCTGGGTGATCGAATCGGACCCGGGGACCGACCGAACGATGATCTGGCACAACGGTCAGACCGGTGGTTATTCGTCCTTCTTGGGACTCGCCCCCCATTCGGGTCGAGCGATGATTGTCCTCGTCAACGTTTCGCGGGCAAGTGAACGGCAGCAAATCGTCTCCCGTCTGGGGCGCCATTTTTCCGACCGAGGCCCCGCTCATCCCGACGGCCAAGGCTTGGATGGTGACTAAGGGAGTCCGTGGTCGTCGGTCATGAAGCAGCCATGCCGAAGCGAGGTCCATCGGGCCCTGGTAACAGAGGATTATCGGGAGCAGCACAAATTATGGGTGGCGGGACCCAACTCGCCCGGCCCGGGTAGTTGACCGTAGTGCCATGGCTGGAATGAGCGCAGTCCGGATCGGTTGGCAAGCTCGATTCTGGACGCCTCGACCGGGGCGCGTCTGAGGCCCGAACCCGCATGGGGATGCGCGACACGGATGCAGGCACAAGCGCCCTGGCTGCTCGACGATTTAGGTAGGGAGGATGAGCTCGGCAACGCTGCTACGGCTGATATGAGCATCGACGCACCGGTGCAGATATCACATCCGTCGGAGTCGCCGACCTCGAACTGGCGGTCACGGCTGATCTCCGGCGCCACGCTCCTCGGTTTCGCCATCCCGGCGGCGGTGTACCTCTGGATGATCCACGCCTACGGCGTGAACGTCATCCAGCTCGACCAGTGGAGCGACGTGGCACTGATCGATCATGCGTACTCGGGCACGCTGCAGTTCTCGATGCTGTGGGCACAGCACAATGAGAACCGTATCTTCTTCCCCAACCTGATCGTGCTGGCCCTCGCCTACACGACTCACCTCAACGTGCTCATCGAGGAGTACCTGAGCGCATTCATGTTGTTCGGGGCGACGGCGCTCGTCATCTGTGCGCACAAACGTCGCTCGCCCGAGAGGCGTTGGATCTGGTACTGCCCGGTGGCGTTCCTGATGCTGTCCCTCGCCCAGGCCGGAAACGCCCTGTGGGGCTTCCAGATGGCTTGGTATCTGGTGCTCTTGACAACTGCCCTGGCTCTGGCGGCGGTGATTCAATCGAAGATCACCCGGTAGCCACCTCATGATGGTGGGGCCTGGGTGCCACACCCGGGGGACATCAATGCGACCGCCGGTCCGGATCCGGGTCAGAGATCAGCGACGAGTCGGCGGAGATTTGCGATGGCCGGATCGAGGCTGGCTAGGTAGCGCGTCAGGTTGGCGGCGACGTCGGGGCGCGACATCTGCGCTCTGAGCCCGCAGGCAATGTTGACTCTGGCATGTCCCATCCACGCAGCGATGTCGTCTTCGTGAGCCCAACTGGAGTCGGCCTGCAGGGAAATCAGAGTGCCGCGAATCCAATCGGCGGGGGTGTCGGGTTGACGGTTGGGTGGGCACAAGCGGTTCTTGCTCTCGATGTCGGGCCGGGTGGCCTCGACGTAGGCGATGAGCGAGGAGTTGAACGGGGCCAGACCGATGCGCATGGACTGCAGCCGGATCTCGCCAGGGGCAAAGATGGGCGTCTCGGGCGCCGGGTTGAGACCACCTGCCGCGGCATGTACGTGCAGCGTGCCTGAGGTTGTGGGGATGGTGCCATCATCGAGCCGGATCGTCCCGGATTCGATTCGGCGAACCCGTCCCAGCCGGACCGCTCCGTCGACCTGTCGCAGGAGTTCGACTTCGGTCGTGCTGACGGTCGGACCGCGGAACATGGTCGGAGTGATGCTCTCGTCGACTCGCAGCATCTGCCGCGTCTGACCGAGCCGTTCGAAGAGGGCCGTGGCGGAATCGGCATCTGCGCAGGCCTCGAGCTGCTGGGCCAGCCCATCGAACAGCGTGCCGAGCAGCTCGCCGCCCTGAGTGAAGGCCCGGTTCAGGTACCAAGCTTCGCGCGGCTTGATCCATCGGATGAATGCTGGCGGAACGCCGTTCTCCAACAGGTAGAGGACCGCGTCGGCGCCAGTCTTGCCAGCACCGATGATCACGTACCCGTCCGGCGGTTCCCGCACGCGGGCCAGCTCGTTCACGGGCACGCACCGGACTCCGTCGGCCACCTCGAACGGGGGCTTGGACGTGGCCGGAACCGTCGGTTCGAGGTAGGTGGCGTCAACGGTGGCGTTGCGGGCCAGGACCTCATGGCGATCACCAGTCAGCAGCGAAACGAACTCGCCGCCTCCCACATAGTCGCACTGCGGGAAGAATCGGACCCGGCCGGAAGCGAGCAGCTGGTCTTTCATGACCCGCTCGTAATAGGCGCAGATCTCGTTTCCGGACGCACGTTCATACATCCCGGCGTTGACCCCCGAGGCGTCGATGGTGTCGGCCCCGAGTGGCATCGAGTTGACGCCGTAGTACGCCGAAGGCTGGTGCAATCGGATGAACGGGTAGGAATCGTTCCAGTGGCCGCCGGGGCCGTGACGACGATCAACGATCACCACCTCGGCGTCGCATGACGTGATCAGAGAATCAGCGAATGCCATACCGGATGCGCCAGCGCCGACGACGAGATAGTCAGCCTCCAGAACGCCACCCATGTCGTTCCCCTCCTTGCCACGTGACCGTTGACCATTATCGGGCAAACGTCGATCCAATTGTGACCCGGCTCATCGGCGCGGGCAGTTCACCTCTACTGGCCGAGGGGTACGATCGTGTCCGGTTCGGTCCCACTTCGGGTTGGTTGCAGCGGGCTGATGAACACCCGACCAACCGCGAACATGCCGCGTTGCGGAAAGTAGAAATCAGCCATGTGAGCCTGTTCGGCCAAGGGGCCGATCGGTCCCAGAGCTTCTCCTCCGACGACAGCATGGCTCGCAGTCACGTACCAGATCCGCAGAGGATTGGCATCGAAGTGCTGTCGGTTGGACGTGGTTCCAGTGAGCTGCACCTTCCCGACGCCGAGTGCCCGCCCCGCGACCCCTCCCATTGCGCTGAGCACCGGTGCGGACCGCCACGCGGCCAACGGCATCATCGAACCCATCACGCTCATCAAACGGGTCGCCACGGTTGCCCCGATGGCTATCTCCCAGTCGACGGCCCCGTCGACGGTGCGGACACGGAGCCGGTTGGACGCCTCCCATTCGAGGTCGATGGGTCCTTCCCGGACGCGCTCGACATCCGCTCCGAAGTAACGATGGCACGCGACTTCGCAGGCAACGGACTCGTAGAACGTCCAGCGCCCAGTTGGGTCGCGGTGCCAGATCGAGGTGAATTTGTCACCCACCGACGAAGCCGTCCACCGGCGCAGTCCGAGGACGTGGCCCGATGCGAACGGCAGTCCCATGATGCCGTACCCGGACACCCGCTCGCAGTCGCCCGGAGGAAGCACGGGCCGTTCTTCGATGGCTCGGGCGAACTGTGCTGGCGATTTCATGGCACCACCTCGCCGTAGTGAGAATTCCTCGCGCAAACGATGATAGGTCGGGGTGCGGAGCGGGGCCAGCGGTGTGACTCAGGGGTGTCCCGGTTCAACGGGGGGGGACGGGCCGGACCTACGGACCCCTACGGAGCGCCCGGATCTCATCGAGGGTCCGCAGCTCCCGGGGCTGCATCAATCGCCGCAGGCGTCCTCTCGTCAGCGGAACACTGCAATCGGACCAGGCCATGGTGTGAAAGACGACCGTGTTGCGGAGGATCCTCCGGTGCCACGTATTGCTCCAGCCTCTGAGCGATCCACCGAATCGGACGACCATGCCGTGATGCTCATCGCCAGAGCCCGTGGCGTGACCGGTCCACTCGCTGCCACTCCAATAGCGGTAGTGGTTCGGCCCGTCGGGATCCTCGGTCCACCCGATGACGCGCTCATCTTCCATCGACCAAGCATCTCAGGTGTCCAGGCTCTGAGCGTCCCCGATCGCCGGCCCTGGGCGCGACATCGCCCGCGTCACCGGGTGGGTGACCGGCGTCCTGGGCGATGGACGGTTGAGGCCACAGCACGAGTGAGGCAGTCGCCGCCAGGGAGCGCATCGTTGGCTGCATCTCAGGCCGACTGCGTGCGCCACACCTCTGACCGATACTGCACATCCACCGTCACGTCGCCAGAGATCCCGAGGCCATCGCCCAGGACCCGCCGGGCTTCAGCGATGACATGGGCTCTTCGATCGTCAGGCATCGTGATGATCCAACTGAATGTACCCAGCAGCCCGATGAGGTCATCTGCGGTGAGGGGTAGGTCCCAGGTGAGCGTGATGTGCTCTGGCTGAACGAAGGAGAAGCCGTCGGGAATGCGGAGCACCGTCTCAACCCGGTTGTCGGTGTCCATGACCTCCCTGCCCAGATCCGCTCCCCGTTCTGAGTCCTCGCTGGGTCCACTCTGGCCTGACGAGGTCTCCGTGAGCATCGCTTGTGCTCGGGCGACAAACGGTCCCTCAGGATCAGGGCCCACCCACACGACGCCGAGGGTCCCGCCAGGGGCCAAGACCCTCGATGTCTCTCGCAACGTGGTTTCCAGGTCCATCCAGTGCCAGCAGTTGGAGGCCAACACCGCATCGACCGATCCATCGTCCAAGGGCATGGACTCACCGGTTCCTCGCAGTGCCGTCACCTCTGGCAAGTTGCTCACCAGGATGTTTCGCATGCGATCGTCAGGTTCAATGGCGACGACGTGATCAACCCTGCCCACGAGTTGCTTGGTCATCGCCCCCGTGCCCGCACCGAGGTCCACGACGGTGCTCGCTGGACGTTCGAGCAGCCAGTCGACTGCGCCGGCTGGGGGTCCTGGTCGGAAGCGCTCGTAGTCCGATGCCACCGCACCGAAGCTTCCCGATCGCTGCCCCTCGCTCGTCGAACGATCATCTGCGTGCATCGGAGTTCTCCCCTTCTCTTGATATCGAGAGAATACGGAGCCGCTCTCTTGATGTCAAGATATAGTCATTCCGAGGAGTATGGAGGACCGGGTGGAAGACGAAGTCGAACGACTGGTCATGGGATGGCAGCAGGCCCTTCCCGATGTCGATGTGTCTCCACTCGAGGTCCTCTCCCGGGTGACACGATTGGCTCGGCACTTGGAGCGCCAGCGCTCATTGGTCTTCGCTCGCCACGACCTGGAAACGTGGACCTTCGACGTCTTGTCTGCCCTCCGGCGTGCCAGTCCACCTCATGAGCTTTCTCCTGGGCAGCTGCTCGCCATGACGTTGGTGACGTCAGGCACGATGACGAACCGCCTCCATCATCTGGAGCAGCGGGGGCTCGTGCGTCGCAAGGTTGATCCCCAGGATGCTCGCTCCGTGCGAGTCCGCCTCACCGCTGAAGGTCGTAAGCGGGTTGAAGGAGCACTGAAGGACCTGGTGGTCAAGGAGGATGCCCTCCTCGGCGGTCTCGCCGATCACCAGCGAAACACGTTGGCGGGCCTCCTCAAGATCGTGGTGGCCCCCTTCGACTCACCGTGACGTCTGAACGAAGGTTCGCAAGATCCGCAGCCCGGTGCACGTATCGATGGCCGTGGACTGCTGGTGACGCTTCTCCGACCCCTCGGTGTCGTCGCTCGTCGCTCAGGAATGAGTGACCCTGACCAGGCACGTCTGTCAACAGTTCCGACGCCAGGTCGGACACGACGCTTCACCGCCCACACGCGAAAGGAGCCCCGCCTCTTTCGAGACGGGGCTCCTTTCGTTCTTCCCAACGGATCGGCGAATCGCCGATCCGTTGGTGCTACGGGTTACTTCGCTGACAATGGCTTGAGGGCCGTGACCGAACCATCCGTCCCGAGGCAGACGGCACCCTTGGCCGAGCCCGGCAGCTTCAGGCCATCCCCGCTGTCCGAGGTCACCACGGCGGTGAAGGTCTCGGCGGTCGGGTTGGTGGCGGCATTCTTGACGTAGCCCGGGCACGCCTTCGCCGATGTCGAAGCCAGTGTCGGGGCTCCGATCGTCGTGCTGCTGCCGGACAGCCAGGTGATGGTCCCACCGGTCGCCAGATCGAGGGCGGGCAATGCCGTCGAACCCCCGCCGGTGTCACCACCGGTGCACCCACTCACCGAGATATCGCCGGATGCACTTCCGGAGATCGTGGAGCAGGTCAGGGAACTCGACGTCCATTCGGTCGTCATGGACTTGAGTGCGGTGATGGACCCGTCCGTCCCGAGGCACACCTCACCGACTGACGTGGCCGGGAGCAGCATGCCGTCACCGGAGTCCGCGGTCACGTTGGCACTGAAGCTCTCGGCGGTGGGATTGGTGGCGGCATTCTTGACGTAGCCCGGGCACTTCGTGGCCGCGATCATGGTCAGGGTCGGAGCACTGATGGTGGTGGTGCTGCCAGACAGCCAGTCGATGGTCCCCCCGGTGGCCAGGGCCAGGGCGGACAGGGGCTGCGAACCGCCACCCGTGTCGCCCCCGGTGCACCCGCTGACGGTGATGGTGCCGCTGGCACTTCCCGACAGTGAGGTGCACGTGAGCTTGGCGGTCCCCGCACTGGCAGTGCCGCCGGCAACGGCCAAGGTGACGCCCATCACTGGAATGAGCATCGCTACAACCGTGAGCAATATTCGTCGCATATCTTCCTCTCGCTACTGATCATGGAGAAGGAATCCTTCCCCCCCTATACCTAAGGCGCTCAGTTTGGCATGGTCACGGCCGGTCTGCTCGCATAGAGGAAAGCACTGGTCACCGTGCTCTTGGAATCGGGTCAAGAAGAAATTTGCGATGTGCCACCAATCGTCGGCTGGGAGGAATTCTCAGGTGATCCCGACGAAGGACCGATGCGCAGGGTTACCATTCGGTAACCCTGCGCATCGTCGTCGAGGGGGTGGCAGCCCAGGTGGACGTTCTCCGAAGAGCGTTTGGAGCGACAGGGTCGGTCGAGCCGGGTCGCCCCGCAGAGATGCCGATCGGTACCTCAACGGTCATGGTTTCCTCAGTCGCCAAGCGAGTTCCGTTCCCGGCGTTTCTCTACAGCTAAGCGAGTTCCGTTCCCGGCGTTTCTCTACAGCTAGGTGGACGGTGCGGATGCTGCCGGTCGGCGCGCTCTCGATGCTGGTGCTGCCTCTCCGGAGGACCCTCTCGAAACGCCCCATCGAGACCGACGGGCCATGGTGCGTGGCCCGTTCGGGAACGTCTTTCAGGTCGCCCGCCAGGCCTCATGATGGCTCTCCGCTCCCTCCGGCAAGGCACTGGTATGCCCCCGATCGCCGAGACTGGTGCTCCGGCCTCTCGTACGTCGACGGATTTCGATGTGATCATCCCGCTACTGGAGCCAACGCCGCGCTGAGGCACTACTCTCGATCATTGCCAGAAGCAGGGGGTTACCGGGTGATGGCCATCTTTTCTGCCCGAGCCAATCGAACCGGCACCGTTGTGCTGGTGCTGACTCTGGTCGGCCTGGCCACAGGGTCAGCCATCTCCCTGACGACCTCGGCCAGCGCTGCCACTCGAGAGTTCGTGCCGATGACCACCTTCAACGGCGTCGCCTGTGCCTCCGCACACCAGTGCATCGGCGTCGGAAACGCCACACCGACAGCGAATTCGGGAGCGGCGGTGCCTCTGAATCCGGTGTCGGGTGCTCTCTCCACCGGAAAATCGCTCCAACTGATCAGATCGAGCGGGTTCCTCAACGGCGTGAGTTGCCCATCCGGCTCGGCCTGTCTGGCGGTGGGGGAGAATCCCGATGAATCCAGGGGCGTCGCCGTGCCCCTGAACCCGGCGACCGCAATGGTGCGCAGTGGTGAAGAGGTCCACAGCATCTCGGGCATCTTCATGTCCGGTGTGGCCTGTGCGTCAAGGGAACAGTGCCTCGCCGTGGGACACGACTCCAGCGGGTCGGGGGTCGCGGTGGCCCTCAGTCCGGCTACCGGAGCCATCGTGAGCGGCCGGCGGGTCCAGACCATTCCGGGGACGGGTGGCGTCGGACTCGAAGGAGTGGCCTGCCCCACGTCGAAGCTGTGCGTGGCGGTCGGGGAGAACTCCGGAAGGTCGGCCGGGGTTGCCGTACCGCTGGATCCGGCCACCGGAGCGGTACGGCGAGGAAGGACCGTCCAAGAGGTCACGCACAAGGGCATCCTGGTGGACCTGGCCTGTCCGTCGACCACTGTGTGCCTGGCGGTGGGTTGGGGAGCCAGCCAGCCGTCGGTGGCTGTCCCGATCGACCCGAGAACGGGCGCGCTGTCACCGGGCCAAAGCGATCGATCCATATCGGCGCGGCCGGCAATGTTGACGGCCGTGAGCTGTCCGTCCCCTTCCTCTGTGCCTGGCCGTGGGCGACGACGCCGGTGACCCCTCCGTGGGGCAAGCGGTCCCGATCGATCCGACGACCGCCACGATTGTCGCCGACCAAGGCATTCAGACACTGGTCGGGACCGACGCCCTCAACGCAGTGGTGTGCCACTCGACGGCCCACTGTGTGGCCGCGGGATCACGTTTTGAATCCGCCGGGGCGGTGACAGAGATCCTTGATCCCGCAACCGGTCGGCGCTCATGAGCCCAAGGCATGGCAGGACTTCAGGGGTTGACGAGCTGAGCAGAGCCGAAGGCGATCGGGGCGACGGCCCACGCCCCGTCTCCACTCTCAGCCACGATGACGCACAACTGCAGGCATGGCTCACGGGCTGTCGGTGTCAGTGGTTCCGAAGGTGCCTCGGAGCGGACGGTGTAGTCGATGGACCCGGACCTCTGGGCATTGGTCACGACGAAGGGCTGAGCTGCGAGCTGGGAGCCACAGCCGAGGTAGTTGGCGTCCTCCGCGTGGTCGCATTCCGAGATGAACGCCTTGCCGTTGGCGCCGAACCCAGTGACGCTGACCCGGACCACTTGTCCGTCGTGCAGCCCGGTGTTTGGGGACACCGAGACCGCCGGATCATCGACGATCGACGCGGCGGCCCGCGAAGGGGACCCGCACGGCCAGAGCACGCCAAGATCCTCGGGCACAGTGGCTGCAGTGGTGAGGAGTATCTGGTAACCCCGTTCCTCGCCAGGTCGGAACAGGTGGAGTGAGGAAGGGATCGAGGCACCATCAGCACCGGTGGAGAACGTGCCGATGGCATATCCACGGACGGTGTTGTTCGACCAGTTGATCAAGACGAACGTCTGGGCAGGGAGGCCGTGCACTGCCAGGTCCATCGAAACCTGACCGGAGATGCTGTCGTAGCGGATCTCTCCGGTGAGCGGCTGCTGGGCACAGAAGTACTCCAGGCCACCGAATCCCGTTTGCAGAGGCGTGGTTGCGGCAGCGGAAGAGGTGGCAACCGACGGTGACTTGTGTGCCGGTTGAGTTCGACGACAAGCAGTCAGCAGGAGCGCCAGCGCCAGGAAGGCGGCTGCCTTTCTACGACGTCCAACGCGACTACCCACATCCTGAAGCTATCCCTCGTGGGCCAGGACTGTCTGCCCGCGCCCTCGGGCTCATCTCGTGGAGGTACCACCGATCACCCGGTCGGTGAGATGCGGAGTCGTGGGCTGCCCGGTCCAGGCTGAGGCGCGAAGCCATGATGCCGGGTCCTGGGGCACGACTTCGAGTGTGCCCTGACCGCCGGGAGTGGGTCGACTCCACGTGGCCGACAGCACGTCAGGGGCACGTGACCGTGAACCGACGATGTGCGAACATGGGTACGGAAGGAGGTTTCGGTGAAGCGCCTGAACGGAGTCACGGCAACCTTCCTCTCGCTCGCCCTCCTCCTGGGTGCCGCCAATGGTGTTCTGATCTTTTTCACCCATATCCCGGTCGATGCGAGGCTTCGTCCACGGACGTACTTCCAGGCATATGGGGCAGCAGAGCTGTTGCTGGCGAGTATCGGCCTGGGTGCCGCCGCCCTGGCCTCATTCCTCCTCTACCGACAAAGCAAACGAGGCGAGCCGAAGGCGAGCCGGGCTGTGTGGGCCGTCTCCATGACAGCCCTGTTGCTCGGCGTCCTCGGTCTCCTGACGGTGCCCCACTACCTGTTTTTCGTAGGAATCCTCCTCATTGGAGCTTGTCTCAGCTTCTCTGCTCGACAGCCCAGCGTGTCGAGGATTGATCCGGCGCCAGCACTGAGGACAACGGCCATTTCCCACTGAGGTAGCTCCTCGGGGGTTGGCCCTGATCGCCGGCCCGGTGCGCCAGAGTCGATCGTCTCTCCTCCGTGACGGCCAACCAGCGATGACGCCTGACGCTCCACCACGGCGGGTCGGAAGTCGTGGTGGGCGAACGGCCACAGCTCGGTCGGGCCGAGCATCTTCGGATAGTTGCGCCGCTACCGAACGCCGGCGCCGAACCCGCTACCCTCCACCTATGCCCAACCGTTCTCGACCTGATCGAGTTGACCCAGTTCAAGGGAGGATGTGGTCATGGGTACCTTCCAGCGCATCGCGGCCGCGGCAAATTCGGTAGTCCAGCCCCTGGTGCTCTCCCCGCGATGGGGGAGACTCGTCGAAGGCCGGATGACGGTGATCACCTACACGGGTCGGCGCTCAGGCCGCACATTTTCCACGCCTGTCGCGTACAAGAAGCAGGGCGAGAAGGTGACCATCACTGTCGAATGGCCGGACCGGAAAACCTGGTGGCGCAATTTCGCTGATCAGGACGGACCAATCTCCGTCCGGCTACAGGGCGTCGACCGCCGTGGAACGGCTACCGCCGTGCGAGATTCCCGGGGGAAAGTCCACGTAGACATCAGCTTGCATCCGGCCCCTTAGGCCACGTCCGGAGCAGAAGGGCAAGGTCCGGGTGCCCCGTTCGCCGGTCGGGCGGAGCGGGCGGCACTCGAGATGGTCGTGGGGGCCAGAGAGTTTCCGGTCGGTAACCGGCGACTGGCTGGGAGCACCAGCCCGAGCCTCGCCGATGATCCGGGTATCGTACGGCTCCCGGTCGATGGCACTCGTGCATCGGTCACAGTCGGTGCGAATCTATCTTGGAGGAGATCCCGGTCGGAGGCATGACGATGGGCAAGCTCGTGTATGTGGCGAACACGTCACTCGACGGTTACAGCGAGGACCGGGACGGCGGCATCGATTGGGGTACCCCCGATGAGGAGTACTTCAGATTCATCAACGACCTCGTCCGCTCGGCCGGCACCTATCTCTACGGTCGCCGGATGTATGAGGCGATGGTCTTCTGGGAGACCGCACCCATCGCTGACCAGCCGCCCTGGATCGTGGACTTCACCAACATCTGGCGCGCCGCCGACAAGGTGGTGTTCTCGAAGACCCTGGCATCGGTGTCGAGCGGGAGGACCACCCTCGAGCGGGAGTTCGACGTCGACGCGATCCGGCGGATGAAGGCTGACGGAGCCCACGATCTCACGGTGGGCGGAGCTGATCTCGCTGCCCAGGCGTTGGAGGCGGGCCTGGTGGACGAGTGTCACCTGATCTTCTGGCCGATCGTGCTCGGAGGTGGCAAACACGCCCTCCCCAGGCACGAACGCCTCGATCTCCAATTGGTCCGTGAGCGGTGCTTCCGGAGCGGGATCGTGGACCTTCACTACCGGATCACCCCGTGAGGACCTCCCGAGTCCCAGTGGTCCGGTGCAGTCCTCGACCTGCCAAGGGCGCGTTGGGTCGTTGACCCGCCCGGCAGCTCCAGATCACCGTACGCACGATGACGCGCGAGGCAGTTCGCCATGATCACAACGTAAGCTCCGGCGGTGGACGACGTGGAGGACCCCCTGGGCGTGCGGCGAGGCGAGCGGGAGACCCTTGGAGGCTTTCTGGACTGGTACAGAGCCGTGGTCGAGCGAAAGGTCGAGGGCATCACCCTGGAGGAGGCCAAACGAGTCAGGACGGCGACCGGTATGTCTGCGCTCGGGATTGTGAGGCACCTGGGTTGGGTGGAGCGGGGCTGGTTCCGCGAGACGTTTGCCGGCGAGGACGTCGAGTCGATCGATGCCGACGGCGACAACTCGGCCGAGTTCGCCATCGGCAGCGACGACACCGTCGAGTCCGTGCTGGCGTTCTACCGGGCCGAGGTCGAAGAGGCAAGACGCATTGTCCGTGACAGCCCCTCTCTGGATGCCCTGAGTGCAAGGGAGACGAGTTATCGGGCCCGGGTGAGCCTTCGCTGGATCCTGATGCACATGCTGGAGGAAACGGCCCGCCACGCGGGTCATCTCGATCTGATACGCGAGGCGATCGACGGTCGGGTCGGGGACTAGATACCCGGCGGGCTGCGATCCGAGTGGGCACGACGGGCAATCGCTCGCTGAGAGCCGCGGCCTAGAAGGAGACCTTGGCATCGGTGAAGCGGAATCGCCGAAGTGAAACGGCAACGAACGCCAGGCTCATGCCGATCAGCACCAGGCAGGGGAGGCAGACGGCCGAGTAGCTGCGGCCATTGAGGATCACCGAGCCGAAGCCGCGCATCACCCAATAGGTGGGAGTGACGGGTGCGACAGCGTGAGCCCAAGCCGGGAGCACCTCGAGGGGGACGAGTGCGCCACCGAGCGCCCCGAACAGGACCAGACCGCCGAAGGCGAGGGCACTGACTTGCTGAATGGTATGGCAGAGGGACGTGATCATGATGCCCAGCGCCACCAGGCAGACGGCGAACGACACGACCAGTGGGACGAGGGCGGCCAATGGTCCGTGGCTGTCGAAGCCGAAGAGGGGGATGCCAAGGGCAAAGATGACGAGGAACTGGGCAATCGACACGGCGAGGAAGGGCAGCGACTTGCCGGCGATGATCTCGGGCGATGTCGCATTGCTGGCGCGCAGCCGGTCCCAGGTGTGCCAGCCGTACTCGACGAAGAACGCAAAGCTGGTCATGCCGACGATGTAGAAGCCGTTGATCACGGCTTCACCCGGCACCACCTGTTCGGCGCCGTTCGCTCCCGGATACCCGTGCGTGGTGAGCGCCAGGGCGAACATCGGCTTGAGGAAGGCCATGAGGAGGAGCGGGAAGACGACGAGAATCATGATGGGAAGTGGGTCCCGGGACAGGAGCCGGAACTCATGGACGAGGATCGCGTTCGTTCGTCTAAGCGACATCGGCCACCTCCCTGCTGGGGTCCGTCGTGTCCTTGGTCAGTTGGATGAAGGCTGATTCGAGGCTGGGGTGGAGGACGGTGAGGCCGCGCAGGCTGACGGCACGAGTATCGAGGTTGGCGAGCACGGTGGTCGTGACCGCCGCCGTGTCATTGGTTTCGATCTGAATTGTCGACCCGTGGGTCGAGACGGCATGGTGGGGAAACAGCCGGGCGACGTCGGGGGCTGGTCCTGAGAATTCCAGCTCCACCATCCCGACCGCGTGTCGGGCAGTGACGTCGTTGATGCTGCCCCGGGCCAGGACGTGGCCGTGTTCGAGGATTACGACTGAAGCGTCCAATTCGACCACCTCGGGGAAGTAATGGGTCGAATAGATGACGGCCGCCCCGTTTCGAGCGAGTTCCTTCACGACACCGAGCAGTTGGGAACGGGTCTGCACGTCGGCCCCCACGGTCGGCTCGTCGAGCAGCACGAGCGACGGCCGGCCGACGAGGGCAATGGCCGTGTGCAGCCGCCGCCGTTCGCCGCCGGACAGCTCCTTGGCCCGCCGATCGAGCAGTGCGGTGAGCCCGAGCAGCTCCGCGAGTTCGTCGATCGCCGCCCGGGACTCACTGCGGCCCAGTCCGGCGAGCCCAGTGAACAGCAGCAGGTTCTCCCGGCAGGAGAGGGTCGGATAGACGCCGGTCTCCTGCGGGGCCAGGCCGAGGTCGGCCTGAGCCCGGCCTGGATCGGCGACGGCATCGATCCCTCCGATGACGACACTCCCGGCGTCCGGGCTGAGCAGTCCGGCGACGATGGACACGAGAGTCGTCTTGCCGGCCCCGTTTCTGCCGAGCAAGGCCGAGATCTCGCCCTTGGCCACCTCGAGGTCCACCGACTCCAGTGCCTGGTGTGACCCGTACGCCTTCGACAGCCCCTTCACGGCGAGCATGTGGCACCTCTGAGACGATAATGTATCCGAGATACGAATATGTATCTAGGATACAATGGCGATTCTGAAAGTCAACCGCGACCGGGAAGGTGGTGCGCCCATGGCCGTCGAGAAGTGGACGCCCGAGCGCAGGCTGGAACGCACCCGGGCAGCACTCATCGCGTCCGCCCGGCACGTCTTTGCCACTCGTGGCTTCGAGGGTGCGTCACTCGACGAGATCGCTGAAGCGGCGGGCTACACGCGCGGAGCGATCTACCGACATTTCGCCAACAAGGAGGAGCTGTTCTTCGCTGTTTCTGCCGCTGTCAACACGGAGGTGCTCGATGCCTTCGCCGAGGAGCTCGACCTGGAGGGAGAGGGCCCGACTCTGGATGACAACCGACTGGCTGCCGCAACGTGGATGAAGGCGCTGGCCGGAAACCGGGAGATCTGGGCGCTCAACCTCGAGTTCAGCCTGTACCAGTATCGCAACCCGGCCGTGCAGGAGCGCTCGGCCGACGAGCGCCGACAGAACCGGGCGACTGTCGCCTCGTTCATGGAGCACTACTGGACCGAACAGGGGATTACCCCCAAAGTCCCGGTGGAGACCATTGTGGCCATCCTGCTGAATGCCTCGGACGGCTTCGTCCAGGCCGCTCGGGTTGACGCCGACGCGGAGGATCTGTTCGCCACCTTCCTCGACCTCTTCATACCTGCGGTCATGGACAGCCCTCGATCCGGTGGTGGATGATTCCCGGACTCGGGGAGGGGCGCCGGACCCCCGCCCAACTACGATGTTCTCGCCAGCCGAAACAACGGAGAAGGTGGCGTAGGCGTGACTCAGCACCTCCGACCGGTGGACCCGTCCACCATCCCCCAGCTCAACGGACGCTTCGAACCCGTCGATCACGAGATCGAAGCAGATGATCTGCCGATCGAGGGGAGCCTGCCCACTGACCTGACGGGTGCCTACTTCCGCAACGGACCCAATCCCAGGTTCACGCCACTCGGGAGCTACACCTACCCGTTGGAGGGCGATGCCATGATCCACGGGCTCTGGCTCGGGCATGGCCGTGCCCACTATGCCAACCGTTGGGTGCGGACCAAAGGGATGGTGGCGGAGGAGCGGGCGGGCCGATCCCTCTACGGGGGACTCATGACCCCGGCGTTCGTGGACATGGCCCTGCTCGGACCGGACCCCGATCCGGGCTGGCCCTTCCGGCTCGACCCGTTCGTCAACGTGGTGCGACACGCAGGACGGTATCTGGCGCTCGAAGAGGGGACACCTCCCTACGAGATCACCGACCGGCTCGAAACCGTCGGGCTCTTCGACTTCGCCGGCGGGCTCCCCTTGGGAATGTGCGCCCACCCCAAGATCGATCCCCTCTCCGGTGAGCTGGTCGTGTTCCGTTACGACGTCGAAGCGCCGTTCCTCACCTGGGCGGTCATCGGAGCCGACGGGAAGGTCACCCGACCGCCGACGGCGGTCGACGGGGTCGATGCCGGCTTCATGATCCATGACTTTGCCATCACCGAGCACTATCTCGTCCTGACGATCGGGCCGGCCCTGTTCGACCTGGATGCCATGCTCACCGGTGGAGCAGTGCTCACGTGGAAGCCCGAACTCGGCACCCGGATTGCCGTGATTCCGCGGGATGCCTCGTCCGGTCCGATGTGGATCCGTACCGAGGCGTTCTGGGTCTGGCATTTCGCCAATGCCTACGAGATGCCTTCGTCTCCAGGGGGTACCGTCGGAGGAGACGATGTGCGCATCGTGCTCGACTTTCCGTGGTGGAGCAGCCTCGGCCTCGGGCTGGGGGGCACAGCGGAGCCGATACACGGAGCGTTCACCCGGGCCACGCTGGATCCCCGGCGGGGAACGCTGGGATTGGAACATCTCGATGCTGCGGGCACCGAGTTTCCCCGAATCGACGATCGATTGATCGGCCGCCGCCATCGGTACCTGACCGTCGCAGGGGTGAGTGGGCGCAACCAGCTGGTCCGGGGTGAGCACGATCAGCTGGTCAGATACGACATGGAGACCGGGGAGTCGCAGTCCTATGACTGTGACGGTGTCATCGGTGAAGTGGTCTTCGCCCCTCGTCCGGGGGGTACCGAGGAACTGGACGGCTACTACCTGACCTTTGTCAGCTCCTTCGGGACGGATCGGTCGGCCTCCGCCTATGTGTGGGACGCCTCCCGGTTCCCGGCCTCTCCCGTGGCGAAGGTGGCGATCCCTCAGCGGGTGCCGAGCGGGCTGCACGGCAACTGGTTCGCTGACGGGTCGAGCTGAACGGCACCGCACCGGCCGCTCACCGTGTCGGGCGGACCGGGGTGGTCCTGCATCGGGACGTCCCTGCAGGTTGCCGTCGGCGCTCGGACCTGCTGCCGCTGGGCTCGGAGCACGGGCGACCAACCGGTAGGCCCTGGGGCGGTCGAGACCGAGGTGACGGGCTCTGCCTGGCGCAACGGGCGTTCTCACGCCTTCGAGCCTCACCGTTCGGTGCGGCCGGGATCGTGAAAATGGACGGCGCTAGCATGGGCCGGCCGCAGTGAATCTCGGGCGCAGACGAGCAAGGGGGAGGCGTACCAGGTGCAGTCGGTGACTCTCGGTGCGTCTCGAAGTTCCGGTCCATCTGACGGTTCCCGTCCGTCTCGAGATTCCGGTCCGTCTCGAGGGTCCGGTCCGTCCCACGAGTCACGTCGGTTCGTCGATCGTCTCGACTCCCGGTTGGTGAACGCCGTCACCGTGCTCGGCCTCGGTCTCCCGGTCGTTGCCTACTTCTGGTTCATCCACCACTACGGAGTCAACGTGATCTGGGGGGACCAATGGGCCGACATCAACATCATCGGTCAGGCCCATGCCGGCACGTTGAGCCTGGCGTCGCTGTGGACCCAGCACTTCGAGAACCGCATCTTCTTCCCCAATCTGATCGTCCTGCTCCTCGCCTACACGACCCACTTCAATGTGGTCTTCGAGGAGTACCTGAGTGGCACCATGCTCCTCGCCGCCACTGCGCTGCTGATCCTGGCCCACCACCGGCGGTCCCCGACCACGCCCTGGCTCTACTACTGCCCGGTGCCGTTCCTCATGTTCACCTTCGCCGGAGGCAACCTCTACTGGGGTGGCGGGAACACGTTGTGGGGATTCCAGATGGCCTGGTACCTGGTCATCCTGGCGCTGGCGGTCACGGTGTTCCTGCTGGACCGCGTGTCGCTGGGCTGGCTGGTGATGGGTGGAGCGATGGCCGCCGCCGTGGTCGGGAGCTACTCGTCGCTGCAGGGACTACTGATCTGGCCGGCCGGTCTCACCCTGTTGTGGATCCGCCGACGGAGGCGGGCCCTGTGGGTCGCCTGGATCGCCGCCGCGTTGGTGACCTCGGCGGTGTACTTCTACCACTACGACTTCCACACGAACCTCACCGAACCCAAGTACGTCCCCCCGCTGGTGGAGCTCAAGTACTTCCTCTTCGCCATCGGCGACAACATCGTGGGCCAGCAGCTGTTCCAATTTCCGCACGGCATCGCCGACCTGGTGGTCGGCGCCCTCATCCTGGCGATCGCCCTCTGGGTGGTGATCAGCGCCGCCCTCCACTCCGACGACCTGCACGGCGGGGCCATCGGCGTCACGTTGGTCGTCGTGGGACTCCTGTGCACGGCGAGCATCACGGCCGGTCGGGCCTGGCAGGGTGTCCTCATCGCCAACCGGTACGTGACCTTCGAGATCCTCACCTGGGTCGGTTGCTACCTCGCCCTGGTCGAGCGGCCTCGCCCCAGCCCCGAGCGCACGGCACCGGAGCGTTCCCGACCTGGAGATACCCCCGCCGAAGTCCCGGGGCACGCCATCGACACGACCGCAGTGCCCGTCCCGGCCAGCCGCGTGAGGCGGCGGGGGGCGATCACCGCCGCAGCCCGATGGGTCCTGGTGGTCCTCATCGTGCTCCAGGTGGTGATCGGGACCAGAAGCGGCCTGGCGCAGGCCAGGTCGTGGTACCAGCGTGAGGTTGTCGCCGCCGACGTGACCGCCAACATCGACAAGGCCTCGGACACGTTGGTCGACAGTGACCTGGGTGACTATCAGGACGAATCGATCCGGCACTGGGTGCAGATCGCCGAGGATGAGCACCTCACCATGTTCGGCACCGGCGCCGCGGCGGCCTATGCCAAAGAGGGGCTCCCGTTCGTCAACACCGCACCGGTGACCCGCATGGTCCTTCCGAAGGACGGAGCGCAGATAGCGGGAGGCACGGTGATGGCTGCCACTGCGTCGGAGCAGTACTACCGGATGGCCACCGTCGACTTCCGGATCACGGGGGGACAGCTCGGCCAGCCCCTGCTCGTGAAGACCGTACCCACCTGGTACGGGTGGTTGGGGTATTGGAATACCTCGACGGTCCCCGACGGCACCTACACCGTCGAGAGTGTGGCCACCGACGCCGCCGGGAACCGCAGCCAGAGCGCGAGCGTCACGGTGATCGTGGCCAACTCGGCCTCAACCCGGCCTTGAGCGGGCTGGGTCGATCCGCCGAGCCTCCCCCTGGGCCTGCATCGCCGCCCCGGTTCGAGCCGGATGGCGCCGCGACCATGCCTCGAGCGAAACGGGGACGAGCTCGAGCACCATCGGCCAGACAGCGGTCCTCGATCCGGGTATCGGAACTTTTCGGGCCATTTGGCCCTGACGACGAGCACGAGGACTCCTTAAGGTCGAAGCGATCTGCTCGTTCGACGACCGTCGGGGAGACTGAGTGGACACGGACCGGCCGGGGTGCCTCGCCGCCAGGCCCTCGGCGGGCGGCGGGCGGCGGGTTGTGCCCGTGTTCCGATAGGGGCGCCGATCACCGGCGAGCGATTCGCAACCGGCTCCCGGACGCCGCCCTCGTCCCTCCGGCCACTGCCGAGGGCGGGCATGAGTCGTTCCGGCTCTGTAAAAGTTCCGATAAATCCTGCCGCCCGGCGTTGCCTGTGCGTTTGTTCCACGCGGAAGATACCAGGACGGAGGGCAAGCTCATGGGCAACCGCAGGAGTCGATACCACTGCGAGCGGGTGGCGACACCGGCCATCGGCCGTCGCACCACGCTGCCGGCCGATCCAACCGGTGGCCGATCCTTGCCGCCAAGGCAGGGCCGGGCAGATCCGGAAGCTGATCCGACGTGGCCAGGCTGATCCACCTCGGAGACTCCGGCGGACCTTCTGCTGCATCGCATGCGAAGAGCGAGTGGATGTCACCTACGACCCGGGGGTCACCCTGCCGTGCCCCGGTTGCGGGAGGCAGATATCGATGCCGCCGCTGCCACCTTGGTATCAGAGCGCTGCGGATAGGTAGCACCAACCGCCACCGGTCGCCCATGGCTGCCTAGGCTCCCAGCCATGTGCGGACGCATCGCCCTCTACGACCAACCCGGCCATGTGGCGAGGATCCTGGGCGCGGGCATCGATCCCGACCTGGCGGACGCGTTCAGGCCGAGCTGGAACATCGGCCCGACCTCTCGGATCCTCGGCGTCTTCGACCGCCATGGCGAGCGGGAGCTGACCATGTTCACGTGGGGCCTCGTTCCGAAATGGGCGAAGGACCCCTCGACGATCACGTCGACCTTCAATGCCCGGGCCGAGACGGTTGCCTCCAAGCCGATGTTCAGGACGGCGTTCCGGAGTTCACGGATACTGGTGCCGGTCGATGCCTTCTACGAATGGCAGACACTGGCTCCCAAGGTGAAGCAGCCGTACGCATTTCAACGGGCGGACGGGGATCCGATCATGTTCGCCGGCCTGCGCGAATGGTGGCGGGATGCAGAGGGCCACGAACTGAACACGGCGACGATCATCACCACCGAAGCGGGTCCGGACATGCCGATCCACAACCGGCAGCCCGTGGTGCTCGAGCGGGCGCAGTGGAACTTCTGGCTCGACCCCTCCGTGACCGACGTGGCGAAGCTGCAGCCACTCCTGGCCCCGACGGTCGAGGGCACGCTGGTTCGTCATCCGGTCACGAAGGACGTCGGCAATGTCAGGAACAACGGGCCGGAGATGGTCGAGGCCATCGTGCTCGGAGGACCATCCGGCCCTGACCCCCTCTGACGAGGGATCTTCGGTCATCGGGGCCCGATCGCCGCCCCGTGGGGGATCAGGCACCGAGCAGGTTCGACACGGTCGCACGGCCTGCCTCCGGAGGCGACCAATCGGGATCCAGTTCGAAGAACGCACCGGACAGGGCTTCGAGTGCCAGTCCGAAGAGCGTCCATTCCTGCATCCGGCCATCGGGACCGGTCGGCCGCATGATGCCGCTCATGTGCTTGGAGTCGACGCGGTCCCGGAGCACACAGCCTTCGGCCAATGCGGCGACGGCGATGGTGAACTGGCGCACCGTCAGTCCGGGGCGTACCCGATAGCCGATGTAGTCCATCCCTGCCTGATAGACCCCCTCCATCTGCTCGGTGACGGCTCGATACGACTCTTCGAGCGCCGCATCGATCCGGCTTCGGCGGGCCGGATGGGTCCCCACGGCCGTCACCGCCCAGATGCCGATCCAGATCAGCCAATCCGGCGACTGCTGCAGTGCCCTCGTATTGGAGGCGGCCGAGATCCGACACACCTCGCGCATCGTCGATCGTCGGGAGACCTCGGACGAAGGATCCAGGCCCAGGAGGGCCGGGCCGAGATCCTTCAGGGTGTCGGCGATTTCGGAGGCGCTGTCATCCGACGCCGCGGTGGCCAGCACGTCGGTCTGGTAGTCGAACTGGTCCTCCCATATCCGGCCGATCAAGGATGCATTCGTGATGCGGATCCCGGTGTCCGCCTCGACCCGCTCCCGAACCCGCTTGAACGTCAGCGAGTCGCCACCGGCCCCCAGGCCCTCCTCGCGGAGGATGGCCCGTCCGGCCTCGATGAACAGGTTGTGCAATTCGTCCCGACTCAGTCTCGGGCGATCCGTCGCCATGAGGAACCCCTCGCGTCACCAGGTGCCGTGCACCTCAGTCCCGCCAGCGCAATTGGCAAGTCCCACGATAACGATACAGGTCGGATGCCCGTCCGGCACGACTGCGGGGTCGACACCGGCGCTGCTGAGCCAAGGCCCACCGGTCGGGGTGCTGACGCTCACTCCGGAGCGTGGCACACCGCTTCGACGTTGTTTCCGTCCGGGTCACGCACAAAGGCACCGAAGTAGTGGGGGTGGTACTCCGGCCACAACCTCGGGGGGTGGAGGACCGGAGCGGACGCCTCGACGGCCGCATCGAAGAAAGCCCGGACGGCAGCTCGGTTCGGGGCGACGAACGCGATGTGTGACTCGCGGAACCCGTCGCCGTTCACCGCGGGCCCGATCCAGAACTCGGGCTTCGGAGCCACACCGAACCCGACGACACCCCCGTACTCCATGACCCTCGAACCGCCGAGAGGGGCCAACACCCGGTCATAGAACTCGGCGCTCGCCGCGATGTCGCGGCACTGCATCGAGAGATGGTCGATCATCGGACCATTGTCCCACCGCCGGGCCGGCCCGTCACCTGTGGTCGGTGCCCGGTGAGCTGCGCACCCGTGCCGGGGCGTCCGGGTGGTGGCGCGCCACGGGCCGACGGATGGGCTCGACGGGGCGGAACGGTGCCCACTCCGGCCACGGAACCGTCATGCAGCCGTGTAATACCGACTGGCGTCACCTTGGAGCGCCGTGCTGGCCGAACCGTCGAGACCCACCACCGCCTCGCCGGCGGTGGTCACTCGCTGGACCTTTCGCCGCTGTTGCCCGTAGTCGGCGATGGCGTAGTGCTGTGTCGAGCGGTTGTCCCACACGACGACGTCCCCCTCCCGCCACTTCCAACGGACGGTGTTCTCGGGGCGCGTGACATAGGCCTGCAGCATCCGCAGGATGTCGACGGACTCGGCGGTCGGGTGACCCACGAGTCGTTGCGCGAACCCTCCGAGCAACAGGGCGCGCTCTCCGGTTTCCGGGTGGACCCGGACGACGGGATGCTCGGTCTCGTAGACCGTCGACACGAACGAGTGCAGGTAGGAGAGCTGCTCCTCGCTCAGTCGGCCCCTGAGGGCGGCTATGTCGACCCGCCCGTAGTCGTTGCCGTTGGTGTGGACGGCACGCAGCGAGTCGGCCAGGACCCGCAGATCGGGTCGGAGGTCTTGGTAGCCGGCGACCGTGTTGGCCCACATGGTGTCACCACCGACCTCGGGGATGATCACCGAACGGAGCACGGAGAACGTCGGGGGACGCTCCACGAAGGTGACGTCGGTGTGCCAGTGGTTGGCCGACGCGCCGGCGAGCGAGTCGAGGTCGAAGATCTCGGGGTCTTCGGTCGTCGCCGGAAGGGTCGGATGGGCGTGGGTCAGGGGACCCAATCGGGAGGCGAAGGCGATCTGCCCCGGAGCGTCGAGATGCTGACCACGGAAGAACACCACCCGGTGGGCGAGGAGTGCCTGACGGACGTCGGCCACGGTGTCGTCACTGAGCGGTCCGGCCAGGTCCACCCCGACGATCACCGCTCCGATCCGACCGGTGAGTGGGTGGGCCTCGACAGAAGTGGTGGAAGCGACGGCCATGGGCCTCCTCGGCGGGACGGTCGCGGCACGCAGTGCCGGCCCGGGTGGATTGATGATCAATTCGATTGTATTTATAGAATAAAGTGGCGGCAAGTCGCGCACGTGGAGCGCAGCACGTGGGCGGCATGCGGAGGGCGGCATGTGGAGGGCGGCATGCGGAGGGCCGCCGAGCGGGTACGGTCCGCCAGGATGCATCTGTCATCCGTGTTCGAGGACGTACTGGTGCAGAGGGGCCGTCAACGACGACCCGAGACCAGGAGGGCAACTTGCCAGACATCGTCGATGCTGTACCGGACAGCCACAGGGATCTTCTCCATGCGTCGCTCACGGCCACGCTGACCACCGTCGATACTCACGGGCGGCCGCAATCGACGGCGGTGTGGTTCCTACTGGACGACGACGGGCAGCTGAAGGGATCGATCACCTCCGACCGGCAGAAGTACAAGAACCTGCGGGCGAACCCCAACTGCGCACTGTTCATCATCGACCCGCAGAACCCGTTCCGCACTCTGGAGGTTCGAGCCGAGGCCGAACTCGCCGCCGATCCCGGCAAGGCGACCGTCCGTAAGTTCGCGCAGGCCTACCACGTCGACGAGGCGATGTTGGTCGATCCTTCAGAGGACCGCTACACCGTGACGTACCGTCCCCGGCGGGTGGTCGTCAACCCGCCACCGGGTTAGGCCCGGCCGCTCCGGGCCGCCCCCGCCGCTCCCGAGGGAGCGGGCCCAAGCCCTGTGGGCCTGTGGGGTACCCGGGTCATTCGTCCTCTTCGATCTCGACGGTGACCGTGTCGCCGTCGGACAGGTGGAGCTCATCGCGGAGGCAGACGGCGGCGGCTATCTCGACCACGGTCGGAGGATGGTCACCCTGCCCGGCCGCGTTCTGGTCGGTCCGCAGCACGAAGGCCTGGAGCCCCAGGATGCGGCAGGGGACGATGTTCATACCGACCCTTCCACCGAGCGCGGCAGGAGGAAGGCGCATCGGCGGGTCAGGGGGGAGGTGGTACGCCTCGCCGAGGACGACGTTGAGGCTTCCCGGGTAGAGGCGGACGCCGGTGCATTCCTCATAGAGATCTGCGTACCTGACCATCCACCGGGCGAGATCGCCGATCCCGGTCGCCACGGTGCCACGGAGAACCCTCACCGGTCCGAGATTGACATGCGGGGCGGCCTGAGACAACTGTCCGGGACGCCGTCCCCCTACCGGGCCCCCAGGGGGGACCCGGAGAGGCGGTCGGTCGGATCCGGTGAGGATCCGGTGGTCCGGACCCCGAACGGGTCGGCGCTGCGCCGCGTGCCGGCCCAGCTCGTCCACCGGACCCACGACGGCCGGCCGGGCCGTACCATGCACCTGTGCCGGATCGGAAGCCGCCGCAACTCGACCAGGACGAGTCCACCACGGTGCTGGCGCTCCTGCAGTACCAACGGGAGTCCCTGGTCCGGAAGGTCTCGGGAGTCGACGAGCATGCTGCCCGGCGATCTCCCGTCGGCAGCGGGACCACGCTCCTGTGGCTGGTGAAGCACATGGCACAGGCGGAGTCGCTGTGGGTGCTCCGGCGCTTTGCCGGCCTCGATGGTGCAACTCCGGACGACAGCGTCACACCGGACGACACCGTGGCGGCCGCCGTGTCCGCGTACCAGGAGGGCTGGCAGCGCATCGATACCGTCGTGCGGGATCATCAGAGCCTCGACGACCCGTGTCGGGGCCTCGGCGACGCCCCGGCGGTGAACCTCCGCTGGGTCCTGATGCACCTGCTGGAGGAGACGGCACGACACGCCGGCCACGCCGACATTCTGCGGGAGCTGATCGACGGCGAGACCGGTCGTTAGGTCAGCCTTCGGGTCGGTGGCACGTGTCGACGTACTCCGTGGCGCTTCATGGATCATCCGGCCCCAGCAGGCTCGCCGGACTCGCCTGTCGATGGAGGCCGGGACGGGTTTCGGACTGATCGAGCGCGTGCCCCAGCGGACCGGCCATCTCTCCTACGATGGCGCCCATCCCGGAGCAGGAGGTCACCGATGTCCGCCGACGACGAACTGTTCGATGAGGTGGGACTGCTGTTGAAGAGCCGGCCCGGGTGGAGATACGAACCGTCGACCACGCCGGGAGCACAACCGTCGTGGTGCCTCGACCCCAACGGGCACATCACGCTGGGAGTCACGGTCATCGACGGAATCCACTCGGTCTACATCACGGATGAGGACAGGGAGATCGATTTCGACGACCGGGAAGGCCTGATCCGGTGGATCGACGAGAACGCTGCCCGGTTCGCCGGGACGTGACCGTAGTTCGTCCTTCGTGATGCGACAGGGCGCCACACCTTCGCCGGACGGGCCCAAGACCGTCGGTGTCATCGGCGATATCGCCCGCTCCGCCCTGCGGTTGGTATCGGGTGGGCCTCCAGCCCGGCCGGATCGCCCACGCCGTCGCCGACCGGTCGGCTGCCGGCCAGCCGGCCGTGCTGTCGAGATGGAGCACGCCGGCGCTCCTGTGGCCTTGCCCCGAAGGATCTGATTCAGGTAAGAAGCGGGATGCCCGAACACCGTGTGGCCGACCAGAGATGCCGCTGGGAGATGTTCGCCTCGGGCGAGTGGCAGCGGTGCGAAAAGCCGCGCCGGCACGAAGGCGCCCACCAGATCGGCACGGTCACCATCGGGACGCGGGCGCTGATCCGGCTGAGAATGCAGCGGCAGCCGACGGTCAGGCGGGCCAAGACCCGGCCCGACGGGTGAGGGGGCGTGGATCCCGGGCCGCGGGCACCACATCGCACCGGCGGGTAGGCGCCGATGCGATCGGTCAACCCGGATCCGGGCGCCGCCAAGCTTCGATGTCCATTCGCCAGGCGCAGTCGATCCCGACCTCGCCGGGAGCGGAGATCTGATCGGCGGACTCGCCGATGAACACGTAGCCCAGCCGTTGGGGGATTCGTCCCGAGTGCACGTTGGCCTTGTCGTGGTGGATCTCGGTGAAGTCGATGCCGGCGACCGAGAAGGCCGCCGAGGTCAGCATTCGTCCGATCTCGGTGCCGATGCCGCACCTCACGTGCCCATGGTCGACCCAATAGCCGATCTCGAGCCCTGACGGCCCCAGGCGTCGGTGAAGGCCGCAGCCGCCCACCAGCTCCCCCTGGAGGAAGACGCCGTAGACGGCGTCACCACCGCTCCTCCAGTTCTGCTCCCAGGTGTCGATGAGCCGGGAGCGGCGGTCGTCAGCCAGGGGCTCCTCGACCATCCACGGCATCCACGGTTCGAGATGGCGGCGGTTCCGCTCCACCGAACGTGCCAGCACCGGGACGTCGTCGGGGGACCAGCGGCGAAGGGTGATCCGGGGCCCGTCGATGTGATCGGGAAGCCGTGGTGGATGCCTGGCCACGACTACACGTTGGCGCAATGGTCCAGCGCTGTCCACGCTCGCGGGGCGGGATCCGATCTACCCGGGTCGTCTTCGTTGCGGCAGACGGGGCCCTCGTCCTTCCCCGGGAGGCAGGTCAGGGCCGGGACAAAGGGAGCGGACACCTGCCGTCGCTCATCCGTTGGCGGACGTGATCGGCCGTCTCGACCGGGTCGAGGGCCGTGCTGTCGAGCACGTTGCGCTCATAGGGACCGAGGTCTGCGAACTCGCTCCACAGGTGGCGGATCGGGCCCTCGTCCGTCAGCGCATCGCGGTGCTCGAGCCCCTCGGCGCGCCGGCGCACCGCCCGGGTGAGGCAGGTGTCGATGTCCGGGCGCAGGACGATGTAGCTGGTCGGTACCGGGCACGTGGCGAGTTCGCTCCGCACGATGTCGAAGTGCCACGGTCCGAGGATGCCCTCCAGGACGGTGGAGTACCCGCCGTCCGCCATTCGGGCCGCGGTGGCCACGGCCGAGCGGATCATCACCCGGTTCTGTCCGTCGGCGATCGCCTCCCACGGTGGGACCCCTCCGCTGACGATGGACGTCCAGAACCAGTCCGAATGGATGCAGGCCGAGAGCCCCGACCCTGATGCGACGATGCGACCCACGGTCGTCTTCCCGGAGCCCGGTGGCCCGGACAGGATCAACAGGAACGGTTCGTCCATGGCGAGACGTTACCCAGACGGTCGATCCGGCGGCTTGCCCCGACCGGTGACCCGCTGACCGGACGGGAGCGCAGTGGCCGACGCCGGTTCGGGGTGGTGCGGTCTCCCGCCGACGGACCCTGGCGATCGGTCAGGCGACGGCCAGCGACAGGGTGGCGCCAGCGGTCTGCCGGGCGCCCCTGTTCGAGTCGTGCACCGACAGCGAGAGGTTGTAGGCAGCCGGGGTATCGTTCGGCTTCGCCGTCCCGGAGATGACCCCGCCACCGGAGAGGCGCAAGCCCTTGGGCAGGCCGGCCACCGCCTTCCAGTGGTAGGGACCGACACCTCCAACCGCCTGGAGTTGGACGCGGTACGGGGCTCCCCGGCTGGCGGCCGGCAGCGAGGTGGTGGTGATCTGGAGGGGTGCGGCCGCCGGGACCCCGTTCTGCTGGTCGAACACGGCTTGGAGCTTCGGTTCGTTCTGGAGCGAGCGATCCGAGCTCTGCTGACCCCACGAGTAGGCGAAGTCGAAGGCCGGATCGGGTGTGAGCGACCGCCAGGTCGAGAGGATCTCGAGCTCTTCTGCTGGCGTGGGCACCGTCCACTGCCTGTACCCACCTCCCCCGAACGCCTGGTAGACGGGGACGATCTGGTCGGTGGTGAGGCCCGAGGCCAAGGCTGCGGACACACTGAGCCCGATCACGTCGTTGTCGCAACCGTGGAGTTCTTTCATGCACGGGTAGGGGTCCAGACCGAAGAGGTCGATGTCGGTGTTGGCCGAGTTGTAGGTGTCCATGAAGTCGGGCTGGGTCGGGGTGCCCAGGTTCATGAGCACGATGAACGTCACCGTCCCGGGGTCGTTGGCATGGATCCAGTCCGACTCGGCCTTCAGATCGGTGGCCGGGCACTGCGGGCTGTACTCACCCGTCGGGTCGGGCTCGTCCACCAGGTAGAAGCCGTAGACGTCGGGATTGCCGATGAACTGCTGGACCAAGTCGATGAAGTTCGTGTCGGCTCCGTCGCACAGCCCGAGGTACACGAGTGCCTTCACCCCGACGGGCAGTGAGTCGACCTGTGCGATCGAGCTGGCGTCGGCGATGTTGAACCCGTCCGACCCGGGCAGGTACGTCCCGGTGGTGCTGAAGTTCCCGTTGGGCGCGTAGTGGAGCGCGGTGACCGGCCCGATCGGGGAGTCACCAGCCGTCGACGTCGGAACGGTCGCCCGACCGAGGCCGGGTGCCGGGCCGGTGAACGCGGCCGCTGATGCCCCTGTTCCGGCCCCAACCACCACCGCCGAGCTGACGACGGCAACCACCAGGGCGAGCACCCACGTCGGCCTGGAGAGCCGTTTCGTCATCGGTCGACCTCCCATCGAGCCGGAGCCATGTGCGTCGTGATCCTAGAATCGAATGGTCAGGGATGGGGGCGGAACCTGGTGCGACCGACGACGGGCCCGAAGGACCACGGCCCGACAACCGGCAGCGAACATCTCGCATTCGGCCAGATCAGGTGCTATGAAGGTGCAACTGCAGGTGCCCGGCGCGAGGTCATCCAGGGGCCGACTGCAGTGAGGTGGCGGATGGTGTGGAGATTCCGAGCCCAGCGACGTCGTGTCTTCCTCCGGCCGACGGTGGCCTCCCCGGAGGCGGTCTCCTGCCTTCGGGCGGTCTGCCTGCCCCCACCCACGGTTGCCGGGGGCACGGTGGCCCGAGCGGACCGGACCAGCCTTCTGCGACCCGGCGGGGCGTGTAGATGACGACGGAGAACGTGGCCATCCTGTTCACGGACGTGGTCGGGTCGACGGATCTGGCTCAGCACTGGTCCCCTGACGTCGGCGACGAGATCCGTCGCAGCCACTTCTCGCTCCTGCGGCAGGCGATCGCCGCCACGGGTGGGACCGAGGTGAAGAACCTCGGGGACGGGCTGATGGTCGTCTTCTCCTCCGCCTCTGCGTCGATCTCCTGCGCCGTCGCCATGCAGCAGGCCGTGGAGCGCGACAACCGGGCTCATGGCCGCCATCAGCTCGGGCTACGGATCGGACTCAGTGGGGGAGAGGTCACCCGCGAGGATGCCGACTACTTCGGTGACCCGGTGATCGAGGCGGCCAGGCTCTGTGCCCTCAGCGAGAGTGGGCAGATCCTGGCTGCCGATGTGGTGCGGGCCATGGCCGGCCGACGCAGTCGTCACGTGTTGCACGGGCTCGGTCCGCTGGCGCTGAAGGGGCTGGCCGAGCCGGTGGAGACCGTCGAAGTGGCGTGGGCACCTCTTGGAGGCTCACCGGCAGACGTGCCACTTCCCAGCCGACTCGCCTCCCGTCCCTCGGTCGGGGTCGTGGGCCGGTCGATCGAGCTCGAGTCCATTGCCGGTGCGGTGAAGCGTGCCGTCGACGGGGAGGGGAGTGAGGTGCTGCTCGTCTCGGGGGAGGCGGGCGTGGGAAAGTCGACCCTGGTGGCGGAGTGCTCCAGATCGGCCTTCGCCGACGGAGCCTGCGTCCTGTTCGGTCACTGCGAGGAGGAACTCGCCACGCCGTACCGGCTGTTCGCCGAGGCACTCGACCATCTGGTGACCAACATTCCCGAGGACGAGCTCCTCGCCCACGTGGAGGCCAACGGGTCGGTGCTGTCCCGGCTGGTCCCGGCGCTGGCCAGCCGCCTCCCCGGCCTTCCGCCGGCGATCGCCAGCGATGCCGATACCGAGCGCTATCTGCTGTTCGGGGCGGTCGTGGACCTGCTGGCCAGGGCGTCGTCCCAGAACCCGGTCATCCTGGTGTTCGACGATCTCCAGTGGGCCGACAACGGCAGCCTCCTCCTCCTGCGCCACATCGTCTCGACGGGGCAGCTCAATCGGTTGCTGGTGCTGGGCACCTACCGCGACAGCGAGCTGTCGTACTCCCACGCACTCCTCGACACCATGGCGCTGCTCCACCGGCAGAACACGGTGAGCCGGATCGAGCTCAGCGGTCTCGATGACACCGGGGTGGTCTCGCTCATGGAGGCCGCCGCCGGCCACGCCCTCGACTCGACCGGGCTGGACCTTGCCCACGCAGTGTTCCGCGAGACCGACGGCAACCCCTTCTTCGTCAGGGAGATCATGCGTCACCTGTCGGAGACCGGCGCCATCTACCAGGACGAGACCGGTCGGTGGGTGGCCGCCTCGCACGAGGACACGCCCCTGCCGGACAGCCTGAGGGTCGTCATCGGTGGCCGGGTCGGGCGATTGGGCGACGATGCCGAGCGGGTGCTCTCGCAGGCGGCGGTCATCGGCCAGGACTTCGATCTCGACCTCCTCGTCCGCTCCACCGGGGGCTCGGAGGATCTCCTCCTCGATGTCCTCGACAAGGCGGTGCGCGCCGACCTGGTGAGGGAGCAGGTCGACACCCCGGGGCAATTCCGGTTCGTCCACGCGCTCATCCAGCGCACCCTCTACGAGGACCTCGGCCCCACGCGCCGGGCCCTGGCCCACCGGCGGGTCGGCGAGGCCCTGGAACGGATCGTCGGGGACCGACCCGGTCCGCGCATCGGAGAGCTCGCCCATCATTGGTTCAGCGCCACCCAGCCCATCGACGTGCGGAAGGCGATCGAGTACTCGCGCCAGGCGGCGGAAGCGGCGCTGGCGGTGCTGGCTCCCGATGAGGCGGTCCACTACTTCTCCCAGGCGTTGCAGTTGCTCGCACAAGAGCGCGATCCGGACCCCCTCGTGGAGGTGGACCTGCTGATCGGCCTGGGAAGCGCCCAACGCCAGGCCGGCATGCCCACCTTCCGTGACATCCTGCTCGACGCGGCCGACAAGGCGCAGCCGCTCGGAGCCACGGACCGCATGGTGGTGGCCGCGCTGGCCAACAATCGTGGGCTGTTCACGTCGTTGGGCGCCGTCGACACCCGGAAGGTCGAGGTCCTCACGACCGTCCTCGACGCCATGCCCCCCGACGACAGCAACGAGCGGGCCCTCCTGCTCGCCACCCTGTGCAACGAGCTGACCTACGGCCGACCCCTGGAGGAGCGACGGGCGCTGGCCGGCGAGGCCAAGGAAATGGCGCGCCGGCTCTCCGACCCGGCCACCATCGTGCAGGTGCTCAACCTGGTGGAGCAACCCCTCGAGGCGCCGCCCACGCTCGACGAACGGGTGGCGGACGCCATCGAGGCGATGGACCTGGCCGAGCGGTTGGAGGATCCCTACCTCCTCTACTTTGCGGCGGTCTATCGGCGGATCAACGCCGTGATCGCTGGTGACTTCGGCACCGCCAGCACCTGCCTCGGCGTCATGCGGTCGCTCAGCGAGAGGCTCCGGCAGCCCATCCTCCTGTGGATCACCAAGTTCCACGACGCCTCCGAGGCCCTCGTGTTCGGTGATCACGAGCCGGCCGAGGCGCTCTCCACCGAGGCACTGCAGATCGGCACCGACTGCGGTCAGCCGGACGCCATCTCGTTCTACGGCTCACAGATGGTCATCGTGCGCCACCAGCAGGGAAGGCTCGGCGAACTGCTGCCGATCGTCGAGGCGGTCGCCTCCGAGACCGGCATGGATCGCTTCTACAACGGGGCGCTCGCCATCGCCCATCTGGGCGCGGGGGAAAGGGCCGAGGCCCTCGCCCTCCTCGAGTCGGCGGCGGCGGACGGCTTCGCATCCCTGCCGGTCGGCATCGGCTGGATCGAGGCGACCACCGCCTATGCCGAGGTGGCGATCGACCTCGGCCACCAGGGCGCGGCCGCCCACCTGTTCCGCCTCTTTGCTCCCCATCACGACCAGATGGGCTTCAACGGTCTGATGCCCCTGGAGCCCGTGGCCCTCTATCTCGGCGGCCTGGCCTCGGTGCTCGGCCGGTTCGACGATGCCGAGCGCTACTTCGTCGAGGCCGGTGTGTTCACCGAGCGGATCGATGCCAAGTTCTGCGACGCCAGGCGGGATCTGTTCTGGGGCGAGATGCTCGGGCGGCGAGGTGACCCGAAGGACGAGACGAGAGGCCGGGAACTCCTGACCAGAGCGCATGCCGCCGCGGTGGCCGGCGGTTACGGGAGCGTGGAGCGACGTGCGGCGTCGGCGCTCCGGGGTGGGCGTTGACCGGTGCGGTGGCGACGGCGTGCCGGGCGGCTGACGGCGACCCGCTGGCCCGCCTCGTCGTCGGATCGGTGACCAGGGTGGGTGACCAGGTCAGGTGGGGTTGGCCGCCGGGGCGGTCGGGGTGACCCCGGCCGGACAAGCCCGTGGGTCCCAGGGCTGGAGGTTGGTGGATGCCGCAGACGGGGCCATGATGTCCGACGCCGCCGGCGAGGTCGTGGCCGTCGTGGCCCCGGTCGACGCCGTGGCCGCGCTGGTCGGTGTGGTCGCGCCGGACGTGCCGGCGGTGGGCGGGTTGACGGCGAACTGGGTGCCGGTCACCACCGTCACCTGGGCCCCGTCGGCCACCATGCTCGGGTCGTAGGCCATCGTGACCGCGCCCGTCATGGACCGGCTGACCAGCTGGGCGGCCGCCTCGTCGGCCGGGGTCAGCGAGCGGTAGTAGACGACCGTTTCGGCCAGGTCGCCGACGGGGCTCGTGTCCCCCACGCCGACCGTCTTGAAGCCGAGCGCAGTCAGGGTGCCGGCGGTGTCGGAGGCCTGGTTGTAGGCCCCGGTGCCGTTCATCACCGACACGGTCACCGACGATGGGGGGGGAAGCGGCTCACCGGTCATCGAGTCGGTGTTCGCCCCGATCCCGAGCACCTGGTCGATGGTGGCCTGGTCCTGTGACTGGGCGGGGAACTCGACATCCCCATAGCTCGATCCCTGGTAGACGTAGCCACCACCGGCCCCGTTCGGGTCGGTCACCACCGACACCGGCAGGGTCAGCTGTGGCACCGAGTTGATGCTGACGGCGTGGAAGTCGAGCACGAGATTGGCCATGTCGCCGACCGACCACGACTGGTCGAAGGTGAGGTCGCTCTTCACGGAGTTGATCAGATTGATGTCGCTGATCGGGTCACCGAGCCCCTGTTTGGCCACGGCGGCGGCCAGCACCCGGAGGAACTCGTGGTCGCGGCGAATGCGGGCCAGGTCGCTCTGGTTCTCCTGGGGCCAGTCCTCTGCGTACTCGCTGCGGGTGTTGAGGTCGTACTGCAGGTGGCGGGCCCGGACCACCTGGAGGGCCTGGGTCCCGTCGAGATGCACGCACCTGGCTGCCTGCACGTTCAGTCCGGATTCGGCGTCGAACACCGAGACCGGGAATTGCATGTTGATCCCACCGAGGGCGTCGACGATGTTGGCGAACTGGTCGAAATTGAGCGACACCGCGTGTTGGATCGGGATCCCGAAGTCTTCCTCCACCGCCGCCACCAGCTGGGTGAGGCCCTGGAAGAGCCCGGCGTCGACCTTGTTGGCCCCCGTGCTCCGGGCGTTCGGTATGAACAGGTCACGGGGAACGGAGAGCAGCGCCAGCCGATGGTGCACCGGATCGGCATGGAGGATCATGATCACGTCGCTGTTCACACCGTTGACCCCCTGCGAGCACAAGCCGTAGGCGGGGTTCTGGACCTTGAGCGCACACCGGGATGTCGATCCCACCATCAGGATGTTCTCCGTCCCTCCCTCCTGCCCGCCGGTGAGGGTGGAGCTCAGCCCGCCGACCTTCTCGCGGTGGAGACCGTGCGTCAGGTAGTAGGTGTAGCCGGCGCCCCCGAGGACCACGACGAGCAACACCGCCAGTCCGATGACGAGACCCTGTCGCCAATGGCGCCGGCGCCGGCTCCGGGACGTCGACGTGTGCCGATGGGCGTGACCCTTCCGCGAGCGGGCCATCTCCTCGCCGAGTGACATGAGGCCGGACTCGTTCGCCACGGGCGCGTCGCTCTCTCGCCGCTTCGGCGCTCCCGCTGCCCGGTTCGGCGCATCGGCATTGTGGGCCGACGCGTCGGCATCCCGAGTCGGCGCCGCAACGTGTGGGCCTTCGCTCTCCGCCACCTGGTCGCCGAGCCTGAGGAGTCCGCTCTCATTGGCCGGGGAGCTACGTCGTTTGGGCCACGGGGTGGGGAAAAAGTCGTTTGCGTCTCGGTCGTCTTCGGCCATTTCGGGCCAGCGTAACAATCGGCGACCCCGTCAACGGGTCACCGACCGTTCCGAGGTGGCCCGTGGGTTCGCCGACTCGTGGCGCAGTGGGCCTCGGCACCCGTGCGCGCCGGCGTACGGTCAGCCGGGCGACCGACGGTGCGACCCGGGGCGGCTCGATCCGCCGGCGCCGGCCGTCGCCGCTCCGATCGGCCGGGAGGGCTCCTCGGTGACGCTCAGGTCTCGGCCACCTCGAGATGGGCGCTCCACTTCTCCTCCACGTTCCCGATGCGCCAGACGGCCAGGGCACCGACCCAGGTGAGGACGAACATCCCGACGATGACGAAGCCGGCGGTGTTGATGTTGAATCCGGCCATGTCGTCCCAGAAATGGCCACGGAGGTGGAGCTCCTCGGGCACCAGGCCGAGTATCTCGATCGTCCCGATGAAGAAGCAGATCGCCACCGACAGCCCGGTGATGGCCAGGTTGTAATAGACCTTGCGGACCGGATTGAAGAACGCCCACCCGTAGGCGACGTTCATGAAGCATCCGTCCAAGGTGTCCATGAGCGACATCCCGGCGGTGAAGAGGATGGGAAGGCACATGATCGAGTACCAGGGCAGGGACTGGGTGGCGAGCAGGGCGGTGGTGGCGAGCAGGGCCACCTCGGTGGCGGTGTCGAAGCCCAGGCCGAAGACCACCCCCACCGGGTACATCTGCCACTCCTTGGTGATCGACCTCATCCACCGGCCGAAGAACCGGTTCATGAAGCCGCGGTTGTCCAGCTGGCGCTCGAGCTCCTCCTCGTCGTAGATCCCCTTGCGCATGGTCCGGAACACCCTGACGATCCCGGCCAGGATGACGATGTTGAGGATGGCGATCAGGTAGAGGAACGATGCGGAGACGACGGTGCCGAACACGCCCCCGAATTGCTCCAGGCCGGAATGGCTGTTGGCGACCACTCCGTACACCGCCTTCTCGGCGACGACGATCCCCACGCCGATGGCCATGACGATGGTGGAGTGGCCGAGCGAGAAGTAGTAGCCGACGCTGAGCGGCTTCTTCGATCCCTCCACCCCTCGTCGCTCGCTCATCAGCTTGCGCGTCGTGTTGTCGATGGCGGAGATGTGATCGGCATCGAAGGCGTGGCGGAGCCCGAGTGTGTAGGCCAGGACGCAGACGCCGATGCCCAGGCCCTTGTAGTGGCCCGGGACCACGAAGGCGATGAAGACGCCGAAACCGACGACATGCAGGAGGAGGATGGAGGCCACCATCCACCTCACCCGGCGCCACTCGGCCTCGGTCAGCGCCCGGTGGAGCCGGCCGAGACGGCCGACGGCTGGCGCTGCCTCGGCGTCCTCCATGATGGTCATCGTGGCGGAATCTCCTCGTCGGTAGGCATCGTGGGCCACCTCGGGCCTGGGCCGGACCCTTCGATGCACACCTTACCCAGTTGCAGACCATTTGCAACAAGGAACCGGAGGGAATTGTGGGTCGCCATCTATCCTGGGCGTATGCCGAAGCAGATGGCGCCACCCGGCGAAGGGCGTGAGCCGCCGGCGACGGTCGACGGGGTGCTGGCGTTGTTGCGTGCGCAGGGCGGTCGTGCCACACCCACCCGCCGGGTCCTACTCGAGACCCTCTTCGGGACCGACCGGCATCTGACCGTGGAGGAACTGGCCACGGCGGTCCAGAGCCGGTCACCCGACGTCCACCCGTCCACCATCTACCGGAACCTCGAGGAGCTGCAGAAGCTCGGCGTCGTGAGCCACACCCATCTCGGCCACGGTCCGGTGACCTACCAGCTGGCGTCCCACGCCCACGGCCATCTGATCTGTGCCCAGTGCGGAAAGCGCATCGAGGCGAGAGACGACCTGTTCGACGAACTGACCCGGAAGGCCAAGCGGGACCTCGGGTTCACCATCGACCCCCATCACGCAGCCATCTTCGGCCGGTGCTCGGAATGCGAGGACCGTTAGGGACGCGCCGTCACGGGGTCCGACCGCGGCACCCGTGAACCCGGGTGGCCGGCGACCCGGGCCCGCAGCCGGCACCGGACCGGATTCCGCCCACCCCGGTTCGGGATCGGCAGACTCAGCAGTCGGCGAGCTCGGTGCTGAGATATGCCGCGGGGGGCAGGCTCTCCCAACCCGAGGTGGGCGTGACGTAGACGTTGCCGATGTTCTGGCCGGACACTGTGGCGCAGAACGCCGCCGGCTGCCCGGCACCGGCGGCATCGTAGGCGAGGATCGAGAAGTGCTGTGCCCCGAAGCCTGCCTCCCACGCTGACGGCGACCAGGGTGCCCCGGATCCGCCATAGTCGACGTATTCGCCGTAGGTATCCTCGAAGATGACGATGATGTCGGCGTTCAGAGCGGTGTTGCTGCTGGACAGAGGCCAACTGCTCGCCGGGTTGACGCCGAAATTGAAGGTGACGGTCTGACCGGCCGCCTTGCCGTGGGCGTAGGCGGCGATCGACTGGTAGTAGCTGATGGCCGAGGTGGTCCTCGACAGGCAGTCGGATCCGGCACTGGGGTTCGACGGGTTGGCCGCCTCGTCGAAGAAGATCCCTGACAGCCCATCGGTGCCGTACCAGCTGTACCACTGGTCGACCTGGCTCTCGACGGTGGCGAGCGGCACCTGGCAGTAGCCGGTGTCGACGTAGCCGAGCACACCGACATGGGCGTTGCCGCAGTCGGCGATGTTGGATGCCCAGCCGGGGTTCTCCGCCGTGCCGGGTCCACCGGGGTTTCCGATGTCGGCAACCACGAAGGAGTGGGTGCCCGCCAGGCCGGAACAGGCAGTCGACCAGTCGGCCGCACTGGTGTCGTAGAGCGGCAACACGAAGGCGGGTGCCGTCCCGCTCGGTACCGGCGCCGCCTCGGGCGTGACGGGGTTGGACGCGGAGGACGCAGGACCGGCCCCCCGAGCGTTGACGGCGGTCACGATGAATGTGTAGGTGGTCCCGTTGGTCAACCCCGTCACCACGTCGCTGGACACGCCACCACCGACCGACACCGGCGGGCCGGCGGACGGGGTGATCACATAGGAGGTGATGGGGCTCCCGCCGCTGGATGCGGGAGGCGTCCAGACGACGGTGGCACTGGCGATGCCGGCTGTCGCCACCACGTGGCTCGGGGCACCGGGTGCCGACCCCCGCTTCGACTGGTACCCCGACTGCGCAGACGCCGAGCCTCCACCCGAGGATCCGCCGCGGCTGAACGAAGCGGCGCCCGCCGCCTGCAGTGTGCCGGCGGCGAGGACGACGGTGCACGCGATGACCGACATGATCGCGCCGAGGGCGATCGTGCTGCGACCTCGCCGTCGACCACGCGTGCTGTGTCGATGGACCGCCGATGAATGCACATACCGATGCTGCGCTGTCGCCATTGCTCCGCCTCCGTCGTGGTGGCGACCGAAGCCCGGGCCACCTTCGTTGCGATCAATCGCACACCGGGGCCGCCCCTCACACCGATCACTCATCGACAGTAGTGAGTTCCTGGAGCGAACGATAACCGATTCGGCTCGAGCGCGACGGGTGGTCGTGCGCCCCGTTCGGATTCACACGCCAGGATGCGAACGCGGCGGTGATGGCGACGGATGTCGGCGCCCCTTCGGGCGGCTGCACAAAGTGTCGGGTCCACTTCCCTCCGTGTGAACGACGACCGCGGCGAAGTGAGAACACGAGCGGTTCCGGTGAAGCCGAAGGAGGCACGGTTCCAGGGCTGCAGGGCTGCAGGGCTGCAGAGGGCAGTCCGCACGCGGGCGTGACCAGTGGCCTCCGGTGCGGTGGCACGGTGGGCTAGGTGCGGTTCACCAACCCATGCCGACGGTGCCCGGGCGCCAGCCCTCCCTCTCCCGCAGGCTCTGCCAGTTCCGGTCGCCCGAGATGATGAGAGCCTGGAGGAGAGAGGCGGCCTGCTCTTCCCAGCAGCCCGGTTCCACCGGGTAGCCGGCGAGGATGGCGAGGATCGGCTGGAGCCCGTCCGGAGGGGGCAGTACGCGTCGCAGCGACCATCTCACCGCCTCTTTCGGGTCCAACCCGGCTTCCCTCCGGAGGGAGTACTCGTAGGCGAAGAGACCCAGGTACGGCCGAAGCTGTTCGCGTGGATCCCAGTCGTCGAACGTCATCGGTCGTTGCAGGGCCATTCCCAACCATCGGCCTCTGGCCCTTCGACTTGAGGGTCCTCGGACCGAAATCCGACAATTGTCGGGGGAATGGCACCCCGGCGTTTGCCGGACCGTCACCAGACCGGCCACCGGTGCGTCCACGGTGTCGTCGAGACAACATGGAATGACATCGGAGTACGACGCCGGCCATCGTCATGCCTCGTGTCACGCCGTCGGGGCGTCCGGCAGTCGTCCCCTCCGCCGACCCGTAACGTGCTCGTGCATGCCAGTATCTGGCCGTGCGCTTCCATGCCGAGCACCGCTTCCACGGTCCGGAGCAGGAGGTCCTGTCGATCCTGTCCGATCCGTCCTTCTATCTGGGCCTGACGCTTCCTGATCTGAGCCGGCCCGAACTGCTGGATTCGACAGACGACGGCGACGTCGCCGAGCTCCGGTTCCGTTTCCAGTTCGAGGGGAGCCTCGATCCGATCGCTCGCCGGCTGATCGGCTCGGGCCGCCTGGCCTGGATCCAGGAGGTGCGGGTCGACCGCCGCGAACGGATCGGATCCATCCGGTTCCAGGCGGAGCAGGATCCCAAGCGACTGCACGGGTCGGCCGACTACGAGCTCGTCGCCTCGGGTGACGGCACCGTCCGGCGGCTCGACGGCGAATTGGTGGTCGCGGTCCCGGGTATCGGCCGGATGGCTGAGCGGCGGATCCTGCCGGGTCTCGAGCGCCGACTCGACATCGAGGCCCAGGCGGTCGACGAGCGCCTTCGTGACGGGGCCTGACCCCAGGCTCCTCCGTGGGTCCCGGGCTTCTCGCCTCCACCGGGGTGTCGAGCCGGGCTGAGGGTGGCGGGCTGCGCAGTATCCTCTGGGCCATGTCCGACTACGTGATTCCCGAGCCAGAGCCCAAGGAGATAGACGAGACACTCTCGATGGAGCTGCGCCACCTCGCTTCCAATGCCGTCCTCAAGGGCAAGCCCCAGGGGAACGAGAAGTGCGAGAACTGCCGGTACTACCTCGAGCCCTACAACGACATCTCGTACTGCTGGCATCAGAAGCTGCGGATCCTGGTCGGGTCCGAATGGTGGTGCCAGTGGTGGGAGGCGATCCCCGAGGACGCCTAGAGCACCTGGCGTAGCCTCCTCGGGGCGAGCCACCGAGGATCGCTCACCCCGGCTCCGCGGGCTGGATCCACCGACGCCGACGGCTCCCGGGTGAGGCACCGGCGGAATCACGACGTCGATGCCGAAGGCGCTGGGTGCCGACGGGGGATCGCCAAACGCCGGCGGATTCCTACGGCGATTGTGGCGTGGTCATCACGCCGGCCACCTGAGACGGCCCGACCGCCGGTGGCCTACACGGATGCGGCCCAACCACCTGCGGCCCACACGCCCTGCGGTTGCCCGACGAGTGCGCTCCCGGCCGGCGACAGCTGCTCGCCTCAGCCGACCCTTCGCAGGGTGTTGTGGTCGGTGTGGGCCAGCGGCTCGTCCAGCTCGTCCATGCGGAGCATCGTGGTCTCGTCGTACGACCAGCTGTCCGGGCCCGTGGTGATGGTGACCTCGTAGCTCAGGGTGCTGGCGTGTGCCGCCAGGTACTGGTTCTCTCCAATGCCGTAGAGCTCCGACCCCTTGACCGCCTTCAGGGTGAATTCGGTGGCGTCAGGTGCGGCGGTCCCACCGGCCAGCACGGTGATACCCCGGGGGACGACGAAGCCCCGCAGGACTTCGCCGGTGGCGCCGTCCCAGAGCCAGTAGCCGACCTCGGTATGGAAGGGGTTCTCCTCGTCGTTCCGCCACATCGCCGTCTTGTAGTCGAGCCCGTAGAGGTGCTGCGCCCCGTTGTCGACCGGCCCGAACGGTTTGAAGGTCACCTTCTCGAGGTAGGGCGTGCCGAGCACCTTGTTCTGCGCGTGGGCGAACGCCGTGTCGAGTCCACCGGCGGCCTCCCACTCGCCGGCCAGTGCCCCGAGGGGACCCCATTCGTTGCTCATACTCGGCTCCTGCTGTTCGGGCCACACCGGTCGGCGGGCTGAGGCGAGCCTAATTGGGCCGGGGGGTCGGGTTGGACCGAGGCCGGATCCGAGGTTCGCAGGCGGGAGCCGCGCCGCCTACTCGTCGGTGAAGCGGCCGCTGGTGCCCTGCCGGTCGGGCAGGGACTCGATCAGTCGGCTCACCTTCGCGTACTCGCCGGCGTTCCAGGCTTCGGCGATGGTCTGGTCGCCGAGTTCGCGGTGCTTGGTGAAGTTCCACCAGCGGGTGACGTCGCTGTCGCTGTATCCCTTGTTCGCCAGGATGATGTTGAGGCGGGTGGCCTCCCAGGTCGCCTCCTCCGGGCTCATCTCCGACAGGTCGTCCTCCGCCGGTGGGGCGGACTCCGGCCGACGCTCCATCTCGTGGGCGATCTCACGGTCGAGGTCCCTCGAGACGTGACCGCGGATGGTCTGGAGCGACCCACCCGTCAGCGCGTGGCGATCGGTGACCCGCCGCTCCCGCTCGCTCTCGAGGCTCCTCGACCAGAGGTGCTGTGCGGTGGCGTCCACGTCGCTGGCGGTCACGCGCAGTCGCATCCGCCTCTCGATCCGCTCCGCCGTCTTCTGCGGAGCCTTGGGCTGCGGCACCGGGTCGGTCGACCGTCTCCCCATCCGCTCCGGTTCGTCGGTCTGCACCTGCCGCCGTTCGGTGGCTCCCCGTCGCCGGTCGCCCACCTCCACCTCTTCGGCGAACTCCTCGGTGGGGGGCACGGGGCCGGCCGGCGACGCCGGTGGGGCGGCCTGCCGTGTGGACCTCCCCACCGGGGCGGCGTAGTCCTCCGGCGGAAAGACGTCACCGGCGGTGCCGGCCAGCGCGGCGCCGAGGTAGGCGGCCGACCATTCGCTCTCGCCCACCGCGACGGTGGCCGCACCGGTGGAGGTGAGCCGCGCCACCGGCACGTCGAGGCAGGCCGCCACCGCGATGGCCTCGGTGAACCCGAGCCGACGGTTCGTGGTCTCCACCTGTGCCACCGTCTCGCGCGTCCAGGCGATCCCGCGAAGCAGCATCTCATCGGCCAGGCCCTGCTGCGTCAGGTTCGCCTTGGACCTGAGCGCGGCCACGTTGCGACGGACGATGTCTTCTATGCCCTTGGGCGGATCGCCGTTCATCCTCGTATCGTACTCCCCTTGTTCAAAAACTGAACATTGTCACGGCGGGTGGTCGGACGACCTTGGTGCGTCCACAAGGGACAATGAATCGGCGACCTCTGCCCGCACCGGCGGAACTCTGAACATTCCGGTGCAGCGGACCCGGTCGGGGCACTCGACGTGCAGCGACCGAGCGTGCCTTGTCTGAGTTGCTCTCTCCATGATGGCCCCGGGAGCGGCCACGCGGGTGGACCCCGGGGCGCGGCGAGCTGCCACGGGCGCCTCTGCGAAATCGGCGCGATCGGCAATTCCCACTACAGCTGCGGCCCACTAGTTCCGATCATTCCCATGAGGGATCCGAAACAAAGGGGCAGGAAACAACTGTGACGATCGACCCGTATCAAGTACGGAAGCTCAGCGAATGGTCGGATGCCGATTTCGACCTGGACGACCTGGTGCTGCCGGCCGAACCGCAGTGGCACCGCTGTGGAGCCGTCCACTGCATCGACCGGGGACCGTGGCTCGGCACGCTGGTTTGCTGCATCCGCAGGAGCGGTCATGACGACGGTCACTCCATGTCACTAGGCGACGAAGGCAGTCCCGACTACTGGCGGGAGACCTGGCTGTAAGCATCGGCCGACTCCGGGCCGGAGTTGAATCGGCCAGGTCCGACGCCTCTTGACCGGTCGGACCTCGTCCGGACGGCGTCAGCCACACCCGACGGCGTCAGCCACGTCCGGACGGCGTCAGTCGCACCCGACGGCGTCAGCCACACCCGACGGCGTCAGCGACACAGGACGGTGTCAGCGACGCAGCACGACCGCCTGGTCGGCACGCACGAGTCCGTCGAAGGTCCGATGCTCGCCGCGGCCGTCGCTGGTGAGCACCACGGCGGCGTCCGCGAACGCGGTGATCGCCGCCGGTGGTCCCCTCCGCCCGGTGGTGGCGGTGACGTCGACATCCCCATCGGTGAAGTTGACCATCACCAGCCAGCTCCGGTCGTCGAGGGACCTCGTGAAGGCGAGCAGGCCGTCGGCCACCTCGAGACGCTCGAAGCTGCCGAGCCGCAGGGCCGGCTCGTCGTGACGCAGGGCCAGGAGCCGTCGGTAGAGGTGGAGCATGGACGTGGCGTCCTCCCGCTGTGCCGAGTAGTTCCGACGGTCGGCCTCCGGTGGGAACGGCAGCCAGACCCCGGCCCCGCCGGGCGTCGGCCAGCCGTGGTCGGCGGTGCTGTCCCACGGCACCGGTGCGCGGCAACCGTCACGGCCACCGGGATCGACGGCCCGTTCCGGCGGGACGACGGCATCCTGGAGCCCGAGCTCCTCCCCCTGGAAGAGGAACGGGGTACCCCGCAAGGTCATGAGCAGCACCGCCGCCGCCCTGGCCCTCGGCTCGCTCCGGCGCGCCGTGGTCGCTCCGTCCTCACCCAGGAACGAGGCCGCCCGGTCGAAGCGGGTCCGGTGCCTCGGGTTGTCGTGGTTGGACAGCACCCACGTGGGCCACGCCTCCCTCGGGTCGAACGCGTCCACCGTCCTGTCGATGCACTCGGCCCAGGCCGGCTCCTGCCAGAGGGCGTAGAGGGGTGGGAAGTTGAACGCCAGGTGGAGCTCGTCCCCGTCCCCGTAGTAGGTGGCCACGGCTTCGGTGGAGAGCAGGTACACCTCACCGACCACGACACGCTCGTCGGGATAGCCGTCGAGGAGCGTGCGGATATCGCGCAGTCGCTGGTGGGTCACGGGGACGTCGTTGAGGCCGCTGTGGGGGATGCCGGCCACTCCGGGCGGGTCGTCGGGCAGATCGGGGTCCTTGCCGATGCAGTGGATGACGTCGGCCCGGAACCCGTCGACACCCCGGTCCAGCCAGAACCGCAGCACCTCGTGCATGGCGGTGACCACCCCGGGCTCGTCCCAGTTGAGGTCGGGCTGGGCCTCCTCGAACAGATGGAGGTACCACTGGCCTGTCCGCCCGTCGAGGGTCCACGCCGGGGCCGACAGGTCGAAGGCGGCGACCCAGTTGTTGGGTGGGGCGCCTCCCGGCTCGGCGTCGCGCCACACGTACCAGTCGCGGTGGGCGCTGTCGCGGCCCGACGAGGCGTCGACGAACCACGGATGCTGGTCGGAGGTGTGGTTCGGGACCCAGTCGATGATGACCCTGAGCCCCGCCGCATGGGCGTCGGCGATCAGTCCGTCGAAGTCCTCGAGCGACCCGAACAGCGGGTCGACGTCGCAGTAGTCGCTGACGTCGTAGCCGAAGTCGACCATCGGTGACCGGTAGAACGGGGAGATCCACAGCGCATCGATCCCGAGCCAGACCAGGTCGTCGAGGTGGGAGCGGATGCCGGGCAGGTCGCCGATGCCGTCACCGTCGGAGTCGGCGAACGACCGCGGGTAGATCTGGTAGAAGACCGCCTGCTGCCACCAGGGTGCCGGGGCGTCCACCGCGTCGCTCAGGACTCGGCGAGGGACTTGATGCGCGACAGGGTGGTGGCCATGTTCGCCCGGTTGAGACCGGCGGTGTCGTTGGTCCCCCGCACGAGTGGTGCGAGCAACCGGAGGCCCGACGAGCGGTGGTCCTCGAAGCGCTCGGAGATGGTGGTCCCGCCGTCCTCGTCAGGCTCCACGCGGTAGGCCCACCGCGCCACCGCCAGGGGGCCGAAGGCGACGTCCCAGGCGATCTCCGACCCGCGCTCGTAGCGGACGATGGTGCACGTGGTCGTCCACCGACGGAACCCCGATCGGTTGCGACCCTTGAACGTGGCCCCAACCTCCGGTCCCGACGAGCCGGCCGACCACCGCGTGTCCGTGCATTCCTCGGTGATCCCGGCCATGGCCGTCGGATCGCTGACCAGGCTCCAGACCCGGTCGGGGGGTGCATCGACCCGCACGGCCACTTCGACGGTCGACATGGGGTGACGATAGCAATCCCAGGTTCCGGCCTGTCGGTGGGGTCGGAACCGCCCGATGGCGCTCCCGGCCACGGCGGTCGAGACCGCTCGGCCGGGCGACTGCCCGCCGTTACAGTTTGTGCCATTTCATGCCGACAATCCCTCGTGAACGCAGTAATCGAGCAGGAGAGGGTAGGTCTGGCATGGTGGACAGGCGTACGGTAGAAGACGGGTCGTTCCTGGCCGATGGGCTGGCGGGCAGTGCTCCCTCGATCGTCTACGGGACGGGTCGGGTGTGCATCGAGCCAAGCTGCGCCGTCAAGTTGTCGCGCTACAACAGCACGGAGTGGTGCGCTCTGCACGAGAGCCCCGCGTCGACGCAGCGACCCTATGACACCTCGACACGGCAGCCCCGCGGGCGCCGTCGCAACTCCCGGGCCCGCCGGGCCAGGGCCGCCCAGGCCGTGGCCGGCGCCACCGCCCGGAACGAGGCGCCGGAGCCCGAGCAGACGGCGGAGTCGAAGGGGACGGCCACCAAGAGCCGCCGGACGGCCGCCTGAGCCGAGCCACGGTGGCACGCCCGGGTCGTGGACCGACCGACCCGATCCGACCGACCGACCCGATCCGATCTCGCAGCACCTCGGTACACTGCGGTACGACCGCCTGGACCACGAGGAGTTGCGATGACCGACACCGCTGGAACCGTCCGACCCGACCGCGTCGCGTCCTGACGCCGTGAGCGGTCGTCTGGAGGGAACCGTGGCCCTGGTGACCGGGGCGTCGAGCGGCATCGGCGAGGCCACGGCGGTGGCGCTGGCCGCCGAGGGTGCCACGCTGGCCGTCGCCGCCCGCCGGCGCGACCGTCTCGAGCTGCTCGAGGAGCGGCTCGGCAACGACACCCAGGTCCTGGTGGTCGAGACCGACATCACCGACGAGGCGGCGGCGCGCGGCATGGTCGAGGCCACTGTCCGCGAATTCGGCCGGCTCGACACCGTGATCAACAACGCCGGCGTGATGCTGCTCGGCCCGATCGTGGACGCGCCGGTCGAGGAGTGGCGGAGGATGGTCGAGATCAATCTGCTCGGCCTGCTGTACACCACCCATGCGGCGCTTCCCCACCTGCTCCAGGCGGCCGAGACCGACCCCCGCCGGGTGGCCGACGTCGTCAACGTGAGCTCGGTGGCCGGACGCGTGGCCCGGCAGGGGAGCGGTGTCTACAACGCCACCAAATTCGGGGTGGGGGCATTCTCCGAGTCGCTCCGCCAGGAGGTGACCGCCCGCCATGTGCGGGTGACGCTCATCGAGCCCGGCGCCACGATGACCGAGTTGGCCGGCCACAACCGACCCGAGATCCTCGAGGGCATGCGGTCGACCTTCGGCTCGATCACCCTGATGCAGGCGGAGGACATTGCCGAGGCGATCGTGTTCACCGTCACCCGACCCCGCCACGTGGCGGTCAACGAGTTGCTGATCCGGCCCACCGAACAGGAACGCTGAGTGGCGCTCGCCGGTTACCCGCCGGCCAAGCACATCCTCGGCGACCTGGGCATCGAGGCCGAGGTCACCACCAGATCCACCGCCAAGGTCCGGATACCGGCCACCCCGTCCATCGCCGGCGCCGACGGCGGGGTACGGGTTGGTGTGCTGGCCGTACTGGTGGACGTGGTGGGGGGCGCCGTGGCCATCCGCTCGGTGCTTCCCGACTGGATGGCCACCGCCGACCTGGCCATCCAGACGGTGGGCCGGGCGGTCGGGCCCTGGGTCGAGGCTCGGGCCACCATCCTCCGCCGGGGGAGGACGACGCTGGTGGTCGAGGCCCTCGTGTTCAACACCGAGCAGGACGGTTCGCCGGTGGTCGGCGACGGTGCGGGGCCTGGGCCGGTGGCCTGGGCGACCATGACCTTCACCATCCTCCCCGGCCGGAGTGCCACCACCGACCTGGCCAGCCCCGAGGAGCCGCCGGTGCGGTGGGCCTTCGGGGGCGAGGGGCTCGGGGGTCCGCTGACAGAGGCCCTGTCGATCGCCGTCGTGGACGCAGCCGGGGGGCGGATCACCATGCCCGCACAGGAGTACGCCGCCAACTCGTTCGGCGCGGTGCAGGGCGGGGTCATGGCGCTCCTGGCCGACGTGGCCGGAGGTGCGGCGGTGGGCTCGGCGGCGAGCGACCCGGGAGGCCCCGTCGTCGTGACCGACCTCCTGGTGACCTATCTCGCCCTCGGGCGTGTCGGCCCCATCGAGTCCCGCGCCACCGTCGCCGGCACCGATGATGGCGGGGCACCCCGCAGCGCAGTCGTCGAGCTGTTCGATCGCGGCGCTGACGACCGACTGACCACCGTGGTCACGGTGGGTACGGCTCCGCTCGATGGCGCCCCACCGGCCGGCGGTGCCCGGGTGACGGCCGATGGGTGACGCCCCGGGCCCCGCCACCGTGGGCACTGCCCCCGAGGACGGCACTGCCCCCGAGGACGGCACTGCGCCAGGGGACGGCACTGCGCCCGAGGACGGCGGGACCCCCGGGGACGGTGGGGCCAGCGGCGTCAGGTCAGCGGACTCCGACACGGAGCGTTCGGTCGACCCCCGGCACGAGGTGAGCCGGTACTTCCGGCTCGAGCGCTGGGAACTGCCGCCTCCGCCCGGCAGCGGACTGCCCTCGGCGTTCGGTGGGCGCACCCCGGTCGACGCCCACCTCCGGGGCCCGGCCGGCGGCATGCGCACCGGAGGCCTCCTCACGACCGCCGACTCCCTGGGGGGCTTCCTCTCGGGTATCGCCGTCCTCCCGAAGTGGATCGTGACCACCAGCATGATGGCCACGGTGTTCCGCCTGGCGCACGAGGGCCCGCTCCTCCTGCACGGTGAGGTGCTGAGGAAGGGTCGTACGTCGGTGGTCACGGCGCTGGACGTGGTCGACGAGGGCCTCGGCGGCGCCCCCGTCGCCCGCATCATCATGACCTGCGCCGTCCTCGAACCGGGCGGGATGGACCTCCAGTTCGAGCGGCCGTTCTCGTGGCCCATGGGCCCGATCGACCCGGACGCCCCCCCACCCGAGGAGTTCTTCTGCATCCGGCCCGGTGAGGGACCCGTCACCACGCTGGATCTCGACGACCACCTGCGCAATCCATGGGGCATCCTCCACGGGGGAGCGGTGGCCATGCTGGCGGACGTCGCCGCCTGTCGGGCCGCCGGGGAGGCGCACCCGTCCGGTCGGGGCACGACGATGGCGGCGGCCGACTCGGTGCTCCACTACCTCCGGCCGGTCAGGGTGGGGCCGGTGGAGGCCCGGTGCGAGGTGCTGGGCGACCGGGCGGGGCGATGGCTGGTGCGGGTGGCCATCCACGACGTAGGGGCTGACGACCGCCTGGTCACCGCCGGCTCGGTGACCGTGCTCGAAGCCGGATGACCCACCGGTCCGGGCGGCCCGGCCGGGGTCGCGGTTGACGTCCGTCCATATTTAGGCTTACCTAATGTTTGGACTATGCGAACCCTTCGGCCGGCATCCCGATGATCCCCACCTTCGTGATCTTCCTGCGCGAGGGGATCGAGGCCAGCATGATCGTGGCCATCCTGCTCGCCTACCTGGACAAGATCGGGCAGCGCCGCCACTTCCGGGACGTCTTCCTCGGCGTGGCGGCGGCCATGGTGCTCGTCCTCGGCGGTGGCATCGCCGCCTACCTCGTGATCAAGCAGTACGAGGGTTCGACCGTGCAGACGGTCTTCGAGACGATCACGTTCCTCGTGGCCGCGTCGGTGCTGACCTACATGACGTTCTGGATGCAGTCCCACAGCCGGACCATGTCGGCCGACCTCCAGCGCCGCTCCGAGGAGGCGCTCAACGGCAAGGCCCGGTTCGGCCTGGGCCTGCTCGCCTTCCAGGCGGTCGGGCGGGAGGGCCTCGAGACCATGGTCTTCACCCTGGCCATCGTGTTCGCGTCGTCCGACCAGGCCGCCACCTCCGCCCACGGCAAGGGGCTGATCCTCGGCGCCGTGGTGGGCCTCGCCGTCGCCCTGTCGATCGCCTACGTCATCTTCAAGCTCGGCCGGCGCCTGAACCTCGGGCTGTTCTTCCGGGTGATCGGGGTGGTGCTCATGGTCTTCGCCGCCGGCCTCCTGGCCGACGCCGTCGAGAACATGCAACAGCTCGGCTGGCTCCCCTTCCTCGGCCACACGGTGTGGGACACGAGCAGCGCCCTGAGCGAAGACAGCTCCATCGGTGACGTGTTCCACAGCCTGCTCGGGTACGCCGACCGGCCCTCCGTGCTGCAGATCATCGTGTGGGTCACCTACGTGGCCGTGTCCGTGACGCTGTTCGTCCGCCTCGGCCGTCGCTCCCGCAAGCGGACGGCGGGGGTGGCCACCGCGGGCCCGGCGGCGCCGGTGCCGCCGGCCATGGCCGACCGACCGGTCGGCACCACGGGGACGCCGGTGGTGACCGCGGGGCACCCGGCGAACCGACCGGCGGGCGGACCCGTCTAACCTCGCAATTCCCATGAGCCCCCGAGCCACGAACGACGTCCCGTCGATGCGGGGGAGGACGGTCGTGATCACCGGGGGCAATTCGGGGGTGGGCAAGGCGACGGCGGTGGCGCTCGCCGGCGCCGGTGCCCACACCATCATCACCGCCCGCAGCGAGTCCCGGGGCCGAGAGGCCGTATCGGACATCCGCCGCGTCAGCGGATCGGACCAGGTGGAACTGGTGGTGTTCGACCTCGCCGACCTGGACTCGGTGCGGGCGGGCGCGGCCGAGCTGCTCGAACGGACCGACCGCATCCACGTGCTGGTGAACAACGCCGGACTCGTGCTCTCCGAGCGCCGCGAGACCAAGGACGGGTTCGAAGCCACCTTCGGGACCAACCACCTGGGACCGTTCCTCCTGACGCGACTGCTGACCGCCCGTCTGGTCGACTCGACGCCCGCCCGCGTGGTCAACGTCGCCTCGACCGCCCATCGGACCGCCAGGCGCGGCCTCGACTTCGACGACCTCCAGTCCACGCGGCACTACCGGGGGATGCAGGCCTACAGCCAATCCAAGCTGGCCAACATCCTGTTCACCACCGAGCTGGCCCGGCGGCTGGAGGGGACCGGCGTGACGGCCAACGCCGTGCACCCGGGCACCGTGGCCAGCGGCTTCGCCCGGGACGACGACGCGTCGGGCTTCCTGGCCTTCGGGATCAAACTCATCAAGCCGTTCATCCTCACCCCCGAGCAGGGCGCCCGGACCTCGGTCTATGTGGCCTCCTCGCCCGAGGTGGCCACCGTGACCGGGAAGTACTTCGTCAAGTGCCGGATCCGGCAGCCGTCGGCAGCGGCCCGGGACGAATCGGCAGCCGCCCGGCTGTGGGCGGTCAGCGAAGCGCTGGTCGATGGGGCCGCTCCCACCCCGGGCGGCCGCCACGCCCCGGCCGGCTGAGCCGGTTCGCCGCCGGCACGACCGACCCGGCCGGTCCGCGCCCTTCGAGGCCGCCGGGCCTAGGGTGTTCGCCGGACGCCGGGACCCGACGACGGGTCGGCGCCGAAGCGGGAGGTGGTCATGCCTGGCTCAGCGGGAGTGGACGTCACACCGGAGCAACGGGACATCCTGAGGGTCGTCGGGAAGTCGTGGGGGTGGGTGCTGTTCTTCGGGATCGTGACCCTGATCCTCGGCATCCTGGTCATCCTCCACCCGAAGGACACCATCTACGCCTTCGCCATCGTGCTGGGCATCTGGCTGTTCGTGGCCGGGCTGTTCCGGATCGTGACGGCCATCGCCGACCATGACGACACGGCGGGGACCCGGTGGCTGCTGGCCATCCTCGGGATCCTGTCGGTGATCATCGGGATCCTCTTCCTCCGGCACACCGAGGAGACGGTCACCACCCTGGCCTTCCTGATCGGCCTCTTCTGGGTCGTCGGGGGGATCATCGAGTTCTTCACCGCCTACAGCGACTACGGGTCACCGGCCCGTGCCTGGCGCATCGCCATGGGGGTCCTGGCGTTCGCCGCCGGGGTGGTGACCCTGGTGGTGCCCCACCTGACGCTCAACGTGCTGGCCGTCATCATGGGGATCTGGCTGATCATCTACGGCGGCCTGGAGATCGCGCTCTCCCTGCAGCTCCGCCACCTCGCCGACGTCTGACCCGGAGCGGCACCCCGGCTCCGCCCCCGGTGGTCAGGCCGAGTGGCGCCGGTCGGCCCGAAGGGTGTCCCTCATGGCGACGGCGGTCTTGGCCCGCTCGACCTGCTCGGCGGTGAGCGGTGGGTGCGCCAGCGGTCGGTCGGTCGGGGCCAGCGCGTCCAACAACAGGTCGAAGTGGCGCAACCAGGCGTCGGGCGAGACGGTGGCGGTCGTCTCGATGACCCCGCGCAGCGACCAGAAGAGCACGATGACGTCCTCGTAGACGAGGTCGCCCCGGACGGCACCGGCATCCTGGGCACGCCGCAGGAGCTCCCGGGTGACCTCGGCGATCCGGGTGCGCACGTGGTCCGGGGTGGCCTCCCACAGCCGGGTGAGGCAGCCGGCGTGCTCGTACTGGAGCCGGCCCACGGCGCGGAGGTACTCGGTGAAGCCCTCGGCCGGCGACTCGAACTCGATGGCCGACTGGGCCGCCGAGAGCACACGCTCCAGCACCTCGTTGACCACGGCCTGGATGAGCAGCTCCTTGGTGGGGAAGCGCCGGTAGAGGGTGCCGACCCCGACGCCGGCCCGCTGGGCGATGACCTCGACGCCGACGTCGACGCCGTCCTCGGCGAAGGTCGCCCGGGCCGCCGCCAGGATCTTGCCGCGGTTCCTTGCGGCGTCCCTCCGGAGGGGAGGAGCCGCCGCAGCGGGGTCGGCCGGTGCCGGGTCGGTACTCATTCCTCGACTCATTCCTCGGCGATGGTCCCGCCGGCCAGCATGGCCAGCTCGGCGTTCTGCAGGTGGTGCTCGTGGTCGGTGGACGCGGCCGCCGAGGTGGCGGTGGGGATGAAGGCGGCGGCGACGATGGCGACGACCGTCATCGCCGCCAGGAAGGCGAACCCCCTGGTGTAGCCCGAGGCCGCCGGCAGCCCGTCGCTCATCAGCGTCGAGGTGACGATGCTGGACATCACGCCGGCGCCGACGGCGCCGCCGATGGTGCGGATGTTGGCGTTCATGCCGCTGGCCACCCCGGTCTGGGCGGCGGGCACCGCCTGGACGATGAGGTTGGACATGGCCGAGAAGGCCAGCCCGAGCCCGACCCCCAGCATGGTGCTGGCGGAGTAGATCTCCCACGGATGGGTGTGGGCGAAGGCGAGGACGAGGTAGGCGGCGCAGGAGAAGCAGGAACCGATGATCACCGCCGCCTTCGAGCCGATCGCCGCGGCGATCCGCCCCGACAGCATGCCGAAGATGAACATGGTCACGGTCAGCGGGAGGAGGTAGAGCCCCGACTGGATGATGGTGGCCCCGAACCCGTACCCGGAGGACTTCGGGGTCTGGAGGAACTCGGGCAGGAAGCCGATCACCGAGTACATGCCGATGCCGAAGAGGAAGGCGACCAGGTTGTTGGTCCACACCGCGGGCAGCCGCATCATCCGCATGTCGACGAGCGGCTCCCGTGAGCGCAGCTCGACGGCGATCCATGCACCGGCCAGGGCCACCGCCACCACGATGAGCCCGATCACCTTGCTCGAGCCCCAGCCCCATGTGGGGGCCTCGCTGACCGCGACCAGGAGCGCGACCAGCCAGGCCGACAGCAGGACGGCCGCCAGCCAGCTGATCCGGCCCGGGGTGCGGACCGGTGACTCGGGGACGAAGAGCTGGGCACAGATGGCGGCGATCACGGTGATGATCAGGGGGATCCAGAACAGCCAGTGGTAGTCGAGGTGGCTCACGATGGGACCGGCGAGGACGATCCCGGCCCCGCCCCCCACCGCCGCCATGGCGGCCACGACGCCGACCCCACCGGCGACCTTGGCCGACGGGAACTCGTCACGGATGATGCCGAAGGACAGGGGCAGGACCGCCCCGCCGATGCCCTGGATGGCCCGGGCGAGGATCAGGACCCCGATGGAGTGGGCCAGCCCCGCCATCAACGAGCCCACCGCCAGCGCCCCGAGCGTCGCCACCAGCATGCGCTCCTTGCCCACCATGTCGCCCACCCGTCCGAGGATGGGTGTGAAGATCGACGCCGACAGCAGGTACACGGTGAGCACCCACGTCACCGTGCCCTGGGACGTGTGGAGGTCGTGCTGGATGGTGGTGAGCACCGGGGTCACCAACGACTGCAGCAGGGCGTAGGCGGACACGCCCAGCAACAGCACCACGAACGTCGCCCTGTAGCTCGCCCTGTCGAGAGATCTGGTCATGGGTTTCTTCCCTGTCGTGGGGGGCACGGTCGGCCCGATGGCGTCGTCGCCGCCGTTGTCACCGGTCCGTCGGCCAAGGCGCCGTCCCGACGCTCGTACCGGAGCGCCGGTTCCGGTTAACGTACCACAAGCGGAGTAGGTGCTCCACTTGTCCGAGGGGCGTGCGGGGGCGGCACGAGCGTCGTCGGCGCCGGGGGGGCCGGTCGAGGGCTGCGCCGGCCGGCCCGCTACCGCAGTCCGAGCGTCACCGCATGGCTCTCCTTGATCAGGCGGACCGAACGCGCCCCGTACCAGCCGAACCCGATCCCGGTGGCCACGGCTGCCGCACCGGGGCCGAAGGCGACCGGGCTTCCGGTCAGCGCCAGGATCTGCGCCGCGGTGGTGAAGGCGAGGGTCGCCACATAACAGCCCCACATCCGGGCTACGGCGCTCCGGCCGGCGTCACCGGGGGGAAGGCAGTCCCGGACGGACTGGTAGGGGAACCAGAAGTTGACGACGGGGATGAACCAGCTGCCGACCCCGAGCCCGGGCGTCCTCTTCGCCGGAAGCGACAGCAGCTGGGCCGTCTTGGCCGCCGGGTACTGCCAGACGAGGACGAACACGATGAACGGGGCCGACACCACCACGTTGACCAGTCCGAGGAGGTTCAGCTCGTTCGTCCTGGTCTCGTGCACGGGTTGGATCACCCCGGTCTGGAGTTGGACGCGCAGGCTGTGGAACACCTCCCGCAGGATGGAGCTCTCGGCCCAGGCGATGAGCAGCCACACGACCACGATGACGGGGTAGGACACGAAGGCGATCCTCGCCCAGGGCGCGGTCCTCGTCTCCGATGCGAACCGGTCCTGGACCGACGGGCCCGGTGCCACGGTGCCCGGATAGGCGACCGGCACCGATTGGAAGTAGGCGGCCTGCTGCCCGGCCGGTGTCGGATCGGAGGCCCATTCGGTCCACCTCACCCCGTCCCACCACCGCCAGGCCCTCGCCCCGGCCGGATCCGGATACCACCCCGGTGGGGGCCCGCCTGTTCCGGTCGGATACACGGGCCGAAGGGTAGTGCCCGGGGTCCCCGAAAGCGGCGAGCGGGTCGACGTCCGACAGGCCACCCCCGGCGCTCCGAGCGTCCCCGTCTGCCGGGCGCACCCGGCGGGCGCACCCGGCGCAGCCGGAGGCACCGGCTACAGCGGCTCGCCCTCGCCCAGCTCGGAGGTGACCTCCGCCACCGCGTCGACACGTTCCTCGGCGGAGAGCTCTCTCCCGCCCCCGTTGTCGCGCCACAGCTCGGGCACCCGCCAGAGGAGGACGCCCACGCCGGCGACGCAGGCCAGGCCCCCGGACCACACGGCGAACTGGGGCCCACCGATGGCGGCGGCCAGCCCCGTCTCGGCGTCACCGAGGCGCGGGCCCCCGGCCACCACGGCGAAGAACGTTCCCGACAGCCGCCCCTGGAGATGCTCGGGCACAGTCCGCTGCTGCACGGCCTGGCGGAACACGGCCGATACGACATCGGCCGCCCCGGCCACCGCCAACAGGGTCAACCCGATCCAGAGGACCGGCACCACGCCGAACACGGCGATGGTCGTGCCCCAGACGACCACGCAGGCGGCGATGGCCCGACCCTGGTGATGGACACGGCTGCACCAGCCGGTGAACAGTGAGCCGACGAGCGCACCGGCGCCGGGAGCGGCGTAGAGCAGCCCGACCACCCCGGCCCCGCCGCCGAAGAGCCCGGTGCCGAGGGCGGGGAACACCGCCCTCGGCATCCCGAAGATCATGGCGTTGAGATCGATCCAGTAGGTGGCGGACAAGAGCTTCTGACCACGCAGGTGGCGGAATCCCTCGGCCATCGACCGCAGGCCCATCGGCGTGCCCCCTCCGCTCGGGACCAGTGCCGGCAGGGACAGGGCGGCGATCAACGCCACCCCGAAGGTGGCCACGTCGATGCCGAACACCGCGCTCAACCCGATGGTGGCGATGAGGACCCCGGCGAGGGCCGGCCCGGCGACCAGCGCCAACTGCTGGATCGACGTCTGGAGGGCGATGGCGGCGGTCACGTCCCGTGCCTCGACCAGCATGGGCAGCGCCGCCCGCCTCGCCGGCCAGTCGACGCCCTGGAACCCGGCGGCGGCCCCCGTGCAGACGAAGAGCGGCCACACCGCCGGATGGGCGAACGATGCGTTGACGACCAGGCCGCCGATGGCGGTGGCCATGGCCAACTGGGTGAGGATCAGGACCTTCCGGCGGTCCATGGCATCGGCCAGGGTCCCGCCCCAGAGGGCACCGGCCAGCAGCGGGCCGAGCTGGACCAGGCCGATGAGGCCGACGACGAGTGTCGAGTGGGTGAGGTCGAAGGCCTGGAACGACACGGCCACCAGGGTCAGCTGGGAGCCCAGGCCGGACACCACCTGGCCCGCCCACAGACGGCGGAACTGCCGGTACCTCCGAAGAGGGGTGATGTCCACGACGAACCGGGCCACCCGTCAACGGTAGTGGTCGGCGCGCCGGTTCCGTCCCGTCAGCCACTGCTTCGATGATCGCCGGCGAGCGGAGGGCCGTCATTGCCGGAAATGCGGATGACACCAGACCGACCACTTGGGCCGCTACACTGGTCTCCGTGAGCAGCATGGACACCCCACCGAGCGATAAGGACCACGCCGGAAAGGGTCGGCCGGAGGCCGAGCCCGAGGGCCCTCCCATGGCTGTGTCGATTGCCGGCATCTCGACGGCATGTAGCAAGAATGCCCTCGTATCGTCGGCCAAGGCGGTCCGGGAGGCGCTCTCGACGGAGTAGACCAGACACAATCGGGTCTGGTCCGTTCGGGAAGTCGCCTCTCACGAGGCGGCTTTTTTGTTGTCCTGGCATCGGAATTGACGAGACCGGACGGCAACTGGACGCCCAGGACGGCCGGTGTTCCACCCGGTGGCCGCTCCGGGTGTCCCGGCCGGGGCGTGGGCCCGCCGCCACAGGGGAGCCGACGCCGAGGGACAGGGTGATCCGGTAGGGAGCCGGCATCCCGGCCCGGACCACAGCACGGCGTGGCTTCCGGACCACGACCCGGACAGCCCGACCGGAGCAATACCGATCGGTGGGGCTCACGAATTCAGACGCAGGCCGCAGCAAGTGGTCAGCCAAATACCCGATATGACTCAACCAGAAGCGAACAGAACCAGAGAAAGAAGCACACCATGACCGAGCATCTGCACCAGTACCAGCACGACGACCCGACCGGGGGCTGGCGTGGCGGCGCCGTCCCCGAAAGCTGCCGGCCCGACTGGGCCAGGGCGGCCACCTCGTCGAGGGCGTCCGAATGGGCGTCGGACCGCATCATCGATCCGGGCGACACCCACGACAAGGGCGAGCAGTCGCTCTGCGTGGGTGAAGCCGCCTGATCCGTCAACCGGAGCCGCCGGCGCCGGCACCGTCACCCGGAGCCGAGGTGCCACGTGGGCCTGGGTCTCAGCGGCAATCCTCCGGTCTCCCCACAGCCCCAGTCCCGACAGTCCCGGGCCACGCGGCGGACGTGCGACCTCACTTGATGGTCAGCGGTGGCACGGTGGTGCTCGGGACGGTGACCGGCCCGCCCGGACCGCCACCCGGCCCGCCCGACCCCGCCGACCCGGAGCCCGCCGACCCCACCGTCGGGTTGCCGGCACCCGTGGTGAGATGCACCAGGGCCTCGAGTGTGCCGTCGTCGGCCGTGGTCACGAAGCCACCGATGCTCGGGTTGGCGATGTTCCAGGCCGAGAATTGGATCGGCAGGTCGGTCAGCACGTCGATGCCGGCGCCGGTGCGCTCGGTCGACACGGTGAAGTCGACCGGCTCGGTCGTCCCGTGCATGGTGAGCTCCCCCTCGGCCCTGTAGGTGGCGGTCGCCCCCACCGCGGGGACGGCGCCGAGCTCGATCGGCGCCGTGAGCTCGAGGGTGGCGGTCGGGTACCGGGCGACGTCCATGATGCGGCCGTCGAAGCTGGCATTCCGCTCGCTCTGGTCACTGACCACGGACGCCATGTCCACCGTGAACGACCCGCCGGTCACCGCGTTTCCGGCGATGGTGATCGAGCCCGACACCCTCGAGCTCCGACCCACTGCCGTGGTGTGCTGGCCGATGAGCACCTCTTGGACCCGATAGCCGACCATCGACCCGCTGGCGACATGCCAGGTCCCGTCGACCGAGCCGGCGGCCGCCCCGGCCGCAGTCGTCGTGGCGCCGCCACCGGAACCTGACGACGGGAGCGCCAGCTTGGCCGGGGGCGGTCCCTCGATGAAGTGGATGTAGGCGAACGGCAGCCCCACCGCCAGCACGACGACGAGCACTGCCGCGGCGATGATCCAGTTCCGGGTGCGGTGCTTCCGACGGGCTCCGTCCTCGGGCATGGCACCTCCTGGCGCAGTCGTGGGCACGATGCGGCTGTGGACCCAGTGACAAGACGGTAGCGCGCCGCCCTCAACACCTCTTGTCGGCCGGCCGATCCGGTCCGGCAGCCGACCCTCCTCCGATGGTGGATCCGTCCCCCTCCCCCGGGGGCACCCCGGCTACCGCTTGTTCACCACCTGGATCCACACCGGCGAGCTGGTGCCCACAACCTTCCCGCCGGAGTCCACGACCTCGCTGCGCAGCTGGTACCACCCGTTGGGTTCGTGGGTCGAGTCCCATTGCAGCAGGTAGCCGATCTCCGTCTCGGTGGCCGTCCCGATCAGGACATCATGGCGCGGCGGCCAGGACAGGTGGAACTGCACGGTGGTGTGCGCCCGACGCGACAGGTTGCTGGCGTCGAGCGGCTGCACGCCCGAGACCGTGCCGCCGTCAGCGGGGGTGAGGATCTGCGTCACTACCGACGGGAACAGCCCTTGGCGCTGCAGTGCTCCCGCCACCGGCGTGGCGAAGAGGCTCAGGCGGTCAGCTCGGGCGATTTGGTCCATCTGGCGCACGAACCCTGGTGGCCACTGACCCAGTTCGTCCTCGAGGACGTTGTCGGGAGCCTGGCTGAGGTTGGCGGTGACGTCGGCGGTGACCAGCTGACGCTGGTGCCACGATCGTGCGTCGGACAGTCCGGCCGGAACCCCGACGACCACCTGGGCGCCGACCAGAACGATGAGCACCCCGAGGACCAGGCCATCCACGACCTTTCGCCCGGGAAGGGGTGTCCTCTTCCCCGTGGCCCGGCCCTGCCACTCGCCTGCGCCCCGATCCTGTCGACCGTCCCCTGACAGAGGCGCGGGACGGGCCAGGAGGGTCAGGTAGCAGCCGACCCAGATCAACACCTCGAACATCACGAACCGGGGCGTCTGCCAGAAGCCCTGCCCGGTCCGACTGATCGTGACCGTCACGGCGCACAGCAGGCCGAACCACGTCAGTGCCACACCGAACGGCCGTGCGCTGTCCGTGTCGCGCCGGATCCCGTTGGTGACGACCACCCACAGTGCGATGCACAGGACCACCACTCCCAGTACCAGATCGAGGTCGCCGAACCCGTGCGGGGTTGGGATCACCTGCTGCCCGACGATGTTGTCCCCGATGGAGAACAGGAAGAATTTGAGCAGGGCGACGGGATGGGAGAGACCGTAGGACAGGCCACCGCTGCCCTGATTGGTGTTGTAGTGATAGAGGAACACGACGCCAGTCACGGCACCGGACACGATCCAGGCGACGATGGCGCTCCTCGCCCGTCCCCGCATGAGCAGGAGTACCAGCCCGACAGGCCAAATCAACAGTCCCTGGATCGACGAGAAGCTCCCGACGACGGCGACGGCGATCGATCCGGCCAGCACCAGTCCCGTCAGCCGACGCCGGTCCAGAAGGAACAACGCGGCGGCCAGGGACAGCAGGACGACGTACCAGCTCATGGCGAAGCCGTAGAGGGTGTTGGCGCCTCCGTAGTATTGGTTGCCGCCGGCCAGGGCGAACATCATGAGCACCACCGGCAGGTAGAAGGCCCAGGTCGTGTCCGGGGACCGGCGTCGGTGGGCCAGGATGATCAGGGCCGTCGCCGCCACGAGCAGCACACCGCTCAGGTATTCCTCGGTGACGACGTTGTAGTGGGTGGTGTATGCGAGGGCGAGGACGATGAGATTCGGGAACAGGATTCGGTTCTCCGTGTGCTGCGCCCACAGGATGGACAGGCTCAGGGTCCCCGAACGGGCGTGCCCGATGACGCCGATGTCCCCCCATGCGTCGTTCCAGATGACGTTGACGGCGTAGCGGTGGATGAACCAGAAGTAGGCCACCACAGGCACGACGAGCACGAGGATCCCCAGCACGTCGCGTAGCCGGTGGCCGTGGGTGCGGGTTGCCGCCGGGCGAGGCACCGAGTGCGCTTCTGCCGGCGCCTCATCTCCGTCGGTGAGGGTCGAGACCAGTGCACCACTACGACTGGTCATCGTCGGCCGCCGTCATCGGCGGCGAACGGCCGTCTCCGGGCCTCTTCACGCGGTGCACCCCCCCGCTCACGAATCGCCATTCCGCCCCCACATCGCCATCGGAGACCGTCTCCTCCGGCCTGTCACCTTTTGTCGATCAGCATCGGCCCGGTGGACCAGATCGTAGGCCGCCGACGGCCGTCCTGCCCGTGCCCATCTGGGACCCTGGCATCCACGGCCGGTCACGGTGGCCCCCGAGCGCGGCGACGCGAGGGTCGATCCGGCCGCCCCGATGCGGGGATCGAGGCACCGCTCGACGCCCGGGATGCCGGTCCGGCCGGCCTCCGCCCGATCGCCCTGCGACTCGTAGTTGCAACCCGGAGTCGCGATGGCTAATGTCGCCGATGCGGGAACCATCACTGCTCCGACGACAGGCCCGGCGGAGGCTTGTCGTCGGAGCAGGTTCCCTTGCCGGTTCCCCGGCATCGGCGGTCAGCGCTCTCCCTCTTGGCGCTGGAACTGGATCCGGTAGAGCTCGGCGTAGTGGCCGTGGGCCGCCAGGAGCTGGTCGTGCTGGCCGCGTTCGACGATCCTGCCGTGGTCGAGTACCAGGATGACGTCGGCCTCCCGCACGGTGGAGAGCCGGTGGGCGATGACCAGCGAGGTGCGACCCTCGAGGGCGGTGGCGAGCGCCTTTTGCACGGCCGCCTCGGACTCGGAGTCGAGGTGGGCGGTGGCCTCGTCGAGCACGACCACCTCGGGGGCCTTCAGGAGGATGCGGGCGATGGCGATGCGCTGCTTCTCGCCGCCGGACAGGCGGTAGCCCCGGTCCCCGACCACCGTGTCGATCCCGTCGGGAAGCCCGTCGATCATGGTGGCGATCTGGGCGCCGGCCAGCGCCGAGTCGATCTCGGCATCGGTGGCGTCCGGCTTGGCGTAGAGCAGGTTCCCCCGGATGGTGTCGTGGAACAGGTGGGCGTCCTGGGTGACCACGCCGATCATCGAGGAGAGGGACTCCATGGTCGCCTCCCGCACGTCGAGGCCGTTGATCCTGATGGCTCCCGACTGGACGTCGTACAGGCGGGGCAAGAGCTGGCTGATGGTGGTCTTGCCGGCTCCCGACGGTCCGACCAGTGCGACCAGCTGGCCCGGCTCGGCCGTGAAGGTGACATCGAACAGCACCTGGCTCGACACGGTGGGGTCGAGGACGGCGACCGATTCGAGCGAGGCCAGCGAGACCTCGTCAGCACTGGGGTAGCGGAAGTCGACGTGGTCGAACTCGATGCGGGCCGGACCGGGCGGCACCGGTCGGGCATCCGGGCTGTCGGCGATCATCGGTGGGAGGTCGAGCACCTCGAACACCCGGTCGAAGGACACGAGGGCGGTCATCACGTCGATCTGCACGTTGGACAGCGCGGTGAGCGGGCCGTAGAGGCGGGTCAGGTAGGCGGCCAACGCCACCACCGTCCCCAACTCCAGCCCACCCTCCACCACCTGGATGCCACCCCAGCCGTACACCACCGCCGTGGCCAGTGCCGCGGTCAGGGTGAGCGCGGCGATGAAGAACCGGGCGTACATGGCCTGGGTCACGCCGATGTCACGGACCCGACCGGCCTTGCTCTCGAAGGCGTCCCGCTCCTCCTTCGGCCGGCCGAACAGCTTGACCAGCAGGGCGCCCGACACGTTGAAGCGCTCGTTCATGGTGTTGTTCATCTGGGCGTTGAGGTTGTAGGACTCGCGGGTGATGGCCGACAGGCGTCGCCCGATCCGCTTGGCCGGCAGCACGAAGACCGGGAGGATGATCAGGCTGATCACGGTGATCTGCCACGAGAGCAGGAACATCACGATGAGCACCAGCGTCACGCTGATCACGTTGGAGACGACGGACGACAGGGTGTCGGTGAACGCCTGCTGGGCCCCGATCACGTCGTTGTTGAGCCGGCTGATGAGGGCGCCGGTCTGGGTCCGTGTGAAAAAGGCGATGGGCATCTGCTGGATGTGCTCGAACACCTGGGACCGCATGTCGAAGATGAGGCCCTCGCCGACCTTCGCCGACACCCACCTGATGCCGATGGTCAGGCCCGTGTCGACGATGGCCAGCACGGCCGCCACCAGCGCCAGCCCGATGATCAGCGACTTGTTGTGCTCGGGGATGCCCTTGTCGATGATCGAGCGGAAGAGGAGCGGGTTGATCACGCCGATCACCGCGTCCACCACCACCAGCACCAGGAACCACGCCAGGATCCTCCGGTAGGGTCGGGCGAAACGGGCCATCCGCCGGGCGGTCCCCTTGGTCACCCGCTGCTGGGTGACCGAATCGTCCCGCCGCATGGAGCGCATCACCCCGCCGAACTGCCCGCCACCGCCGCCCATCCCGTGGCCGCCCATGCTCATCGTGTTGCTCCGACCATGGGCTCCATGCCTCGGACCCTACAGTTCGGAGCCGGGTTCCGATCCAGCGGTCCCGCCGGGCGGCACGATGCTCAGGTCACGAGCCCGCGACCGTAGACAGGGGGGAGGTCGAGGGCGGTGAGCAGGCCGGCGGGGGCCTCCACGACCGCCGGGATGGCGTTGACGAGCCGCATCGCCGTGGCCTTCAGCCCGGCCGTGTTGTGATCGCCGTCGGTTCCGAGCAACTGGAGGTCGAGGGTGTAGTTGGGTTCGCCGGTGATGGTCACCCGGTAGCAGCCGTGCCCGGCCGGCTGGGGCCACTCCGGGGCCAGGTCGTCGCGGAGCCGCGTGACGTGCTCCAGCACGATGACCGCCCGGCCGTCGCGGATCCCGCGCAGCTCGAAGTGGAGCGCGGCCGCCGTTCCCTGCTCGATGGTCCCCGAGTCGACCTCGAAGGTCTCGGTGGCCGGCAGGCGCTCGTACCACTCCTCGACGGAGTCGAGCTCGACCTCGAGGCCGGCCGCCAACTGGCGTACGACGCTGCCCCAGGCCATGGTCATCACGCCGGTCTGCAGGATCATGGGCACGTCGTCGATGGGCCGCCCGAACCCCATGATGTCGAAGATGACCATCGGCTGGTTGTAGGTGGCGTAGTTGAGCACCTCGGCCACCCTCACCTCGTCGATGCGCTCGCTGATGCCGGTGAGGGCCAGCGGCAGGGCGTCGTTGGCGAACCCGGGGTCGATGCCGTTGACGAACAGCGAGACGCCTCCCTCCGCGGCTGCGTCCTGCACGGGCCGGATCATCGAGTCGTCGACCACGCCGAAGGGGTACTGGAGGAAGACCGGCCCGCTCGAGACGACGTTGACCCCGGCCCGGAGGATGCGCTGCATGTCCTCGAGAGCCTCCATCAGCCGGTGGTCGGCCATGGCGGTGTGCACCACCACGTCGGGACCCAGGGCCAGCAGGGCCTCGACGTCGTCGGTGGCGGCCACGCCGAGTTGGCGGCCGAGCCCGGCGAGCTCACCGGCGTCGCGCCCCACCTTGTCGGGGTTGGACACCCACAGGCCCACGAGCTCGAGGTCGGGTCGAGCGTCGATGCCGGCGATGGCATGCCGGCCGACGTTGCCCGTGCTCCAGGCGACGACTCGGTACTTCTTGGTCATGCGGTGCTCCTCTGCGGTGGATGGGTGGACGGTGGATGGGTGGGCGGTGGATGGGTGAGCATGGCGGGGGCGGCGGTGGCGTCCGGCTCGGGCCGGCCTCCGCTCACACGTCGGGGAGGCCCATGTCGAGGTTGGGCGACTCGATGCCCCCGTCGACCTCGAGGATCTTCCCGGTGACGTAGGCACCCGCCTCCGAGGCCAGGTAGACGACGGCGGCGGCGATCTCCTCGGGTCGGCCGATCCGACGCAAGGGTGTGCCCGCCTCCAGGGCGTCACGAAGCTCGTCACTCTGCATCACGATGTCGAGGGCGGAGGTGGCCACCGAGCCCACGGCGATGGCGTTCACCCGGATGCGGGGTGCGAGGTCGGCGGCGGCCAGCCTGGTGTAGTGGGCCAGGGCCCCTTTGGCCGTCCCGTAGGCGAGGTACCCGCGGCCGGCGAGCCGGCCCATGGCCGAGGAGATGTTGACGACCGACCCGCCGCCGCCCTCCAGCATCAGCGGGACCGCCGGTCGGAGCAGCGCGTGGGCGGTCGAGACGTTGAAGTGGAAGGCCTGCTCCAATCGCCCGGGCGTGGTGTCCATGAACGGGCGGGGCATGGCGCCACCGACGTTGTTGACCACCAGGTCGAGGCGGCCGAATGCCTCACGGGCGTGGTCGACCAGACCGGCGACCGCCTCGAGGTCGCTCAGGTCGGCGGGGACGACGGCCGCCCGGCGGCCCGCCCCCTCGATCGCCGCGGCGACCTCGTCCAGCTGGTCCGTCGTCCTGGCCGAGATGAGGACGTCCGCCCCGGCCTGGGCGAGCCCGATGGCGGTGGCGGCACCGATGCCCCGGCCCGCGCCGGTCACGACGGCCACCTTGTCGTGCATCTGGAATCGATCGAGGATCATCTGCCGGTTCCCCCTTCGTCGGCCACCGGTGTCGGCGACAGTGCTACCAGTCCGGACGACGGACGCGCCAAGCCCGTCGACCGGCGTGCGGCCGGGGGCAGCCGTTCCAACGGTGCCGGCCGACCGGCACCGGCCCCGGCCGGCCTCATCCGTCGGCGATGTCGGCCACCGCCACGATGTGGGTGGGGCGCACCCTCACCAGTAGCTCGCCCGGCACCCCGTTGCGCCTCCCGTACTCCTCGGCCCGCTCCGCTCCCATGTAGCGACCGCCGAGCAGGGCCGCCCATCGGGCCACCTCCTCGAGGTCCCCGCTGACCGTCGCCGTCCCCTCGATGGTCACGAACGAGAACGGCGGCCGATCGTCGTCGACACAGAGGGCGACCCGCCGGTCGCGTGCCAGAGCCTTCCCCTTCACCGTGTCGGCACCGGTGTTGAACACGATGTCACCGATGGGGGAGTCGGGACCGATGGCCGTCGTGTCGAGGGCGAACCAGATGGGGGCCACGTGGGGGCGCCCGTCGGCCCGCACCGTGGCCAGCTTGCCGGTGCGGGGCGGCTCGCCACCGAGGAAGGCGAGGATCTCGGGGTCGGTCATCGGGTGATGGGGCACGTCGGTCTCCCTTCCGTTCCGCCTCGTCCCGTGGTGTGGCGGCCGGTGGCCGGTGGTGCGGCGGCCGGACGAGCGGTCACCGGCGGTGCGGTCGCACCTGGTGTGGTCGCGGCCCGTCCTGCGCTGTGCGCCACGGTCGACTCGTCAGGTGGGGCGCGTCGGAGGGAGCCCGAGCTTGCGGTGGTCCCACGACACGGTGCGCTCGACATGGAGCTTGGCCACGATGCGCTTGTTGAGCATGGCCTCGACCATCGGCCGCAGCTCCTCGGTGTAGGCCCCGTAGTACCGCTCGAAGAGGTTGACCCCGAGCTCCCACATCTTCTCGGGGTCGTCGACGATCTCGGCCCGGCCGACCAGCTCGACGCCCCGCAGCTCCTCGTAGTAGTCCCCGTCCTCGAACATGCAGGTCAGACGGGGGTCGCGGCCGAGGTTGACCGCCTTTTGCGCCTTGGCCTTCGTCTCGATGGCGATCGACCCGCCCAGGAACCCGTACCACATGGCCACGGCGTGGATGGAGCCGTCGTGGTTGAGGGTGCACATGGTCATCGGGCGACGCTCGTGGAGGAAGGCGTCGACCTCGTCGGGGGTCATCTTGATGAGATCACGCTGGTTGACCCCGTGGCCCATCTGTTGCGGCGGCTGTTGGTCGCTCATCTGGTCCTCTGGCCCTCCTTCGGCTCCGGTACCGGTGCACCCGTGGGCAGCGTACTGGTGCCATGGCACCGCGGTGCAACCTCGATGGCTGCCGATGGCTGCCGATGGCTGCCGATGGCTGCCGATGGCTGCCGATGGCTGCCGACCCCGGCCACGCCGCGGTACAGAATGTCCGGGTGCCGCCAACCCCTCCGCCCGATGGCCGTGGTCGGTTCGGGGTCTGCTTCGTCTGCACCGGCAACATCTGCCGCTCGCCCATGGCCGACGTCGTGCTCCGCACCCTGGCCAGCCGGGCGACGATGTCCGACGGGTCCGACCTCGCCGGGCGGCTGACCGTGTGGAGCGCCGGCACCGGAGGGTGGCACGCCGGTGAGCCCATGGACGAGCGGGCCCGGGCCGCCCTCGAGCGGAGGGGCTACGCGGACGACGGCCACCGGGCGCAGAAGTTCGAGACGGCGTGGTTCGAGACGGCCGGTCTCCTGGTGTGCATGGACCGCGGCCACCAGCAGACCCTGGTGAGCCTCGGCCGGGGCAGGTCGGGCGACGACCGCTTCGACGACCAGCTGGTCATGCTGCGTCAGTTCGACCCCCGGGCGGGGGGAGCGGTCGACGTGCCCGACCCCTACTACGGCGACGACGCCGACTTCGAGCGCTGTCTGGACCTGGTCGAGGCCGGCTGTCAGGGGTTGGTCGCAGCCCTGGTCGGCGGCCTGCTCGACCAGGGATGAGGTCGGCGGCGGGACCGGGCCTCACCCGAAGGTGACGAAGGACTCCTGCTCGAAGGAGCGCAGGCGTTCGTAGTTGTCCTGCAGCGCCGACCGCCGCGAGCGGTCGTTGGCCAGATTGACCAGTTCGTGCGGATCCACGTCGTGGTCGTACCACTCGTGGTCGTTGTCGTCGAAGGCGCAGTCCACGTCGAAGAGCTTGTGGCCCGGTGACTTGCCCCACAGGCCCGTCGACGGCTTGCCGCCCCCCACGCCGTAGTAGCGGGCGTACTTGGTGTGCCCGTCGTAGAAGCCGCGCAGGGCGTAGCGCACGTTGTTGAGGGCGGTGGTCTGGGCGGAGTCCTGGGCGAACAGGATGTGGTCCCGAACCGAAGCCGTGGAGTCGGCCAGGACCGGTGACAGGTCGGTCCCCTGGACCGTGGCCGCCGCCGTCGCCGGGTCGACGCCCGCCAGTGAGCAGATGGTGGCGGCCAGGTCGACGTGTGATCCGAGCGAGGCGGTGACCGACCCCGGGGAGGTGACCCCGGGGACCTTCACGTAGAGGGGCACCCGCATGATCTCGTCGTAGACGAAGGGCCCCTTGGAGCGCAGCCCGTGCGAACCGCACATGTCGCCGTGGTCGGAGGTGAAGATGATCACAGTGTCGTCCCAGGCCCCCGACGCCTCCAGCGCGGCCAGCACCGTGCCCAGGTTGCGGTCGGCCATCTGGTGCAGGTGCACGTAGTAGTCGAGATGGCGCAACCACGCGCCCTTGTCGGCCGGGTCGATGTACCCCCACAGGCCGTGCTGCTGGTCCCAGCGCCACTGCCGGTGGGCCTCGGGCTTGGTATGGAGGTCGTCGTCGAAGTTGGGGGGCAGCTGGTCGACGACCTCGGGGTAGGGATCGGTGAAGACCGGGAGTGGGTCGTCGTCCTTCCAGGCGGCGGACTCGAGCACCGACCGGATGGCGGCGACGTCGTCGGGGTGGCGTTCGCGGTAGCCGGGTTGGTCGACCGGGAACCACATGACGTCGTGGGGGTTGACGAGGGCCACGGTCAGGAACCAGGGATCGGCCGGACCCGAGGAGGCGGGATCGGTTCCTGCGCTGCCCGCCGCCCCGCCGGGCCCCGCCGCGCCGCCGGGTCGGGCGTTCTCGGTCAGCCAGTGGGCGGCATTGGACGCGATCAGCGGATCGAAGTGGACACCGGTGCCGGCCCATCCCATGAAGTGGCGGTCGTTGCCGTCCCAGTCGGCGAAGCCGTAGGACTCCATGTCCGGCGTGGGGGAGTGGGACAGGTGCCACTTGCCGATGTAGGACGAGCGGTAGCCGGCCCCGTCGAGGAGCGAGCCCAGGGTGGGGGTGGAGGTGGGGAGCTCCCGGTGCTCGGGCATGATCACGTTGTCCACCACACCGTGGCCGGGCAGGTACCGACCGGTGAACAGGCTGGCGCGGCTCGGGGAGCACGGCGAGGAGTGGGTGAAGTAGTCGGTGAACTCGAGCCCTTCGTCGCGCAGCCGGTCCCGCCAGGGGAGGGACACGTCGGGTGGGAGCCAGGAGCGCTGGCGTTCCTGGTCGGAGACGATGAGCAGGATGTTGGGACGCGCGGTGGACTCGGCCATGGTGGGTCACGGTAGCGCCAACGATTCGCCGCCGGCGCGGCGGGCTGCTGGCGGTCAAAAGTGAAATGTGTTCTACTTTCGGAAATTCAGGTTGGACGAGATAGCAGGGGGAGGGACGGATGCCCGAGAGTGAAGCGCTGCATGCCAGCCACCGCCTCGAATACCCGTACTCGCGGTCCGTGGGCCCGGTGATCGGGGCCTTCCTGACCGGACTGCGCGACGGGAAGCTCTTCGGGGTGCGGGGCGCCGGCGGCTCGGTCATCGTCCCACCCACCGAGTACGACCCGACCACCGGTGACGACACCGGTGAGCTGGTCGAGGTGGGTCCGGGCGGCGTGGTCGAGACGTGGGCCTGGGTGGCGGAGCCGCTGCCGAAGCACCCCCTCCAGACCCCGTTCGCCTGGGCGCTCATCCGCCTCGACGGTGCCGACACCGCCCTCCTCCACGTCGTGGACTCGGGAGGGGCGGACCGGCTGGCCTCCGGCGACCGGGTCACCGTCCGGTTCCGGCCCGAGGCCGAACGCATCGGGGCGATGGCCGACATCGAGGCGTTCGTGCCGGTGGGGGCGTCGTGACGGCCGAGGAGACCGCCGTCGAGGAGCGGGGCCCGGTGACCACCCTGGCCACACCCATCCGCCTCGACTTCGACTTCACCCCGGGCGTGGCCCAGTCGCGGTTCCTCCGGGGCCTCGAACAGGGCAAGTTCATGGGCCAGCGCTGCTCGGTGTGCGGGAAGGTCTATGTGCCCTCCCGCGGCTCGTGCCCCACCGACGGCGTCCCGACCACCGAGGACGTGGAGCTGGCGAACGTGGGCACCATCACCACCTACTGCGTGGTCAACGTGCCATTCGCCGGTCAGTCCATCGAGATCCCCTACATCTGCGCCCAGGTGCTGCTCGACGGGGCCAACCTCTCGTTCATGGGCCTCATCCAGGAGATCCCCACCGACCAGATCCGGATGGGCATGCGGGTCGAGGCGGTCTGGGTCGAGCCCGACGAGCTGACCCCGTCCCTGGCCTCGGTCCGGTACTTCCGGCCCAACGGGCAGCCCGACGCCGACTACGAGTCGTACAAGGAGTACCTGTGAGCGCCGCCCGCCGCACGCCGCGGCCCGTCTCGGTCGCCTCGTTCGCCCAGGCGCAGAACGTCCGTCGCGACGTCGAGCACAACGAGGTCGAGATGCTCATGCCGGTGATCGCCGAGGTGTTCGGCAACATCGGGATCACCAAGGACGACGTCGACTTCATCTGCTCGGGATCGACCGACTACCTGATCGGCGGACCGTTCAGCTTCGTGATGGCCCTCGACGCGGTGGGGGTGTGGCCCCCCCGCTCGGAGAGCCACGTGGAGATGGACGGGGCCTGGGCCCTGTACGAGGCGTGGGTCCTCCTCCAAGAGGGTGAGATCGACGCCGCGCTGGTCTACTCGTTCGGCCGCTCGTCCCTCGGCGATCTGAGGGAGATCCTCGCCCTGCAGCTCGACCCCTACTACCTCGCCCCCCTGTGGCCCGACCCGGTCAGCCTGGCCGCGCTGCAGGCCCGGGCCCTGATCGATGCCGGCCAGGCCACCGAGGCCGACTTCGCCGCCATCGCCGCCCGGAGCCGGAAGGATGCCCTCGCCAATCCCCGGGCCCAGGTGGCCGGCGACGTGCCGGCCGAGACGCTGCTCGAGGACGACTACGTGGTGTCGCCACTGCGGCGACACGCGCTGCCACCGATCACCGACGGGGCCGCCGCCATCGTCCTGGCCGCCGGGGACAAGGCGACCCGCTGGTCGGAGCGCCCGGCCTGGATCACCGGCTTCGACCATCGGATGGAGACCCACTCCCTCGGAGCGCGCGATCTGACGTCGTCGCCGTCGACGGCCAAGGCGGCCGACGTGGCCGGTGTGGCGGACGGACCCGTCGACGTGGCCGAGATCCATGCGCCCTACGCCCACCAGGAGATCATCGTGCGCCGGGCCCTCGGGCTCGACGACGACGTGACCGTCAACCCGTCGGGCGGCCCGCTGGCGGCCAACCCCCTGATGTCGGCCGGCCTGATCCGGATCGGCGAGGCCGCCGCCCGGGTCGCCTCGGGCGAGGCCCGACGGGCCGTGGCCCACGCCACCTCGGGGCCCTGCCTGCAACAGAACCTCGTCTGCGTCCTGGAGGGTGAGTGATGGCAGAGCGCTGCGCAGTCATCGGGGTCGGGCAGACCCACCACAAGGCCAAGCGGGAGGACGTGTCCATCGCCGGCCTGGTCCGCGAGGCGGCCAAGAGCGCCCTGGCCGACGCCGACCTCACCTGGTCGGACATCGACGCCGTCGTCATCGGCAAGGCCCCCGACATGTTCGAGGGGAACATGATGCCGGAGATCTACCTGGCCCCGGCCCTCGGGGCGGTGGGCAAGCCCATGTTCCGGGTCCACACCGCCGGCTCGGTCGGCGGGTCGACGGCACTGGTGGCCGCCCACCTGGTCAAGTCGGGCATCCACCGGCGCGTCCTGACCGTGGCCTACGAGAAGCAGTCCGACTCCGATGCCATGTGGGCGCTGTCGGTGCCCCAGCCCTTCGCCGCCCCCCTGCTGGCCGGGGCCGGGGGCTACTTCGCCCCCCACATCCGGGCCTACATGCGGCGGTCGGGCGCCCCCGAGTACATCGGGCGGATGGTGGCGGTGAAGGACCGCCAGAACGCCATGCGCAATCCCTACGCCCACCTCCATCTGGCCGACATCGACATGAAGATGGTCGAGGACTCGATGATGCTGTGGGACCCGTTGCGCTACCTCGAGGCCTGCCCGTCCTCCGACGGGGCGGCGGCCATGGTCCTGGCCTCGGAGGACGCCGTGTCCGGGCAGTACCCTCCGGCCTGGGTCCACGGCACGGCCATGCGCTCCGAGCCGACCATGTTCGCCGGCCGCGACCAGGTCAATCCCCAGGCCGGCCGGGACTGCTCGGCCGACGTCTACGCCCAGGCCGGCATCACCGATCCCCGCCGCCAGATCGACGTCGCCGAGGTCTACGTGCCCTTCAGCTGGTACGAGCCGATGTGGTTGGAGAACCTCGGCTTCTGCGAGCTGGGCGACGGGTGGAAGCTGACCGAGTCGGGGGCGACCGCCTTCGACGGCGACATCCCGTGGAACACCTCGGGGGGCGTGCTCTCCTCCAACCCGATCGGCGCGTCGGGAATGCTGCGGTTCCTCGAGGTGGCCATGCAGGTCCGAGGACAGGCGGGCGAGCACCAGATCGACGGGGCCAGGCTGGCCCTCGGCCAGGCCTACGGGGGCGGCTCCCAGTTCTTCGCCATGTGGGTCGTCGGGAGCGACAAGCCCTGAGCGGGCCGGCGCGCTGCCGGCCTCCGACCCGGGTGCACCGGGCCGTCGACGACTGAGCGGGAACGGCGGGCGGCCACGGCGGCCGGGCCGGGTGACCCCGGCAGGCGTTAGCATGGCCGGGTGCGCTGAGAACGTGTGAGCCCCGTCCCATTCCGCTCCCTCGTCCCCGGAGGTCCTCCCGTTGTCCTCGTCGCGCCACTCGCCCCATTCGCCGTCACCGACGGTCCCCACGACCCTGGTGGCCCGCTCCCTGACCCACGACCGCGGTGGTCGCACCGTCCTCGACGGTGTGTCACTCACCGTCGGACCCGAGAGCCGCATCGGGGTGATCGGTCCCAACGGGGTGGGGAAGTCCACGCTGTTGCAACTGCTGGCCGGGATCCTCGTCCCGGACGCCGGAACGGTCACGCTCGACCCGCCGTCGGCGACCGTGGGGTACCTGGCCCAGGAGCACGAGGTGGTCGAGGGGGAGACGGTGCGCGACTCGTTGGAGCGCCGCACCGGTAGCCGTGCCGCCGAGGCCGAGCTGACGGCGGCGGCCGCCGGGCTGCGTGACGGGACCGACCGGTCGGCCCGTCGCTACGAGTTGGCCCTGGAGCGGTTCAACGGCCTGGTCTCGGCCGATCTCGACGCCCGCATCGATCGGGTGCTGGAGGGGCTCGGGGTGGGGACGGCCGTGGGCGGACAGCTGGTGTCGACGCTGTCCGGTGGCCAGGAGGCCAAGGTGGCGCTGGCGGGGATCGAGCTGTCGAGGTTCGATGTCACCCTGCTCGACGAGCCCACGAACGATCTCGACTTCGAGGGGCTGCGCCGGCTCGAGGCGTGGGTGGCGGCCCGTTCCGGCGGCATCGTCATCGTCTCCCACGACCGCTCCTTCCTCGAACGGGCCGTCACCTCCGTCGTCGAGCTCGACCCCCACGCCCACACTGCACGGGAGTACGGAGGCGGCTGGGCCGGCTACCTGGCCGAGCGGGCCAACGACCGCCGCCATGCCGAGGAGGCCTACGCCCGCTATGACCGGCGTCGGGGCCAGCTCGACGACCGCGCCGAGCAGCAGCGCCAGTGGGCCACCACCGGGGTCCGCCGGGAGGCCCGGCACCCACGCGACAACGACAAGGCCCAGCGGGCCTTCCGGGTCAACCGGACCGAGAAGCTGGCGTCCAAGGCCCGCCAGACCGAACGTGCCCTCGAGTCCCTCGAACTCGTCGAGAAGCCGTGGGAGGGCTGGGACCTCCGCTACTCCATCGAGGAGACGGCACGGTCGGGCGATGTGGTGGTGCGCCTGGCCGGTGCGGTGGTCGGACGGGGCGGGTTCGAGATGGGCCCGATGGACCTCGAGATCGGCTGGGGGGACCGGGTGGCGCTCACCGGTGCCAACGGGACCGGAAAGTCCACGCTGGTCGCGTCCCTGCTCGGGGAGATCCCCCTGATCGCCGGCCAACGGTGGGTCGGACCCAGCGTGGTGGCCGGGGCGCTCGGGCAGGACCGCCGGGCCGTGCCGAGCGGGCACGACCTCGTGCGCACCGTCATGGACCGGACCGGGCTCGTCCAGGCCGAGGCCAGGTCCCTGCTGGCCAAGTTCGGCCTCGACGCCGACCAGGTCGTCCGGCGGGCCGGGTCGCTGTCGCCGGGGGAGCGGACCCGGGTGGAGCTGGCCGTGTTCCAGGCACTCGGGGTCAACCTCCTCGTCCTCGACGAGCCCACCAACCACCTCGACCTGCCGGCCATCGAGCAGTTGGAGTCGGCGCTGGCGGGCTTCAGCGGCACACTCCTCCTGGTCTCCCACGATCGCCAGCTGCTCGAGGCGGTCGACACCGACCGGTCGATCGAGCTCCCGTGGGGCGCCGCTGCCACCCCCCGTTGATCCGGCGGTGCCCGTCTGGTAATCGAACAGGTACCACCGAGAGTCCGGTGCCCGCCGGCCCGTGGCCGCCGCAGGTGCCGCCATGAGGAGAGTGCCCCATGCCCAGCACCCTGTCCGACGCCTGGCACATGCTGTCCCCACCCGGTGACGACGAGCACGGTCCGCTGCAGCCGCTGCTCCTGGCGCTCACCGTGGTCACCGGCCTGGTGGATGCCTTCAGCTACCTGGTCCTCGGCCACGTCTTCGTGGCCAACATGACCGGGAACGTGGTGTTCCTGGCATTCGCCCTGGTCGGCGCGGCCGGATTCTCCATTGCCGCGTCGGCCTCGGCCCTCGGGGCGTTCCTGCTCGGGGCGGTGGCGAGCGGCCGGATCGTCGCCCATCTCGGCTCCCGGCGTGGCCGGATGCTGGCCGCCTCGACGACGGTGGAGGTGGTGCTCATGGCCAGTGCCCTCGTCGTCGCCTGGGTGTCCCCCCACCCCGGATCGGGAGTGGCCCGTTACGTGCTGATCGTGCTGCTGGGCCTGGGATCGGGCGTGCAGAACGGCACCTCCCGCAAGCTGGCGGTCCCCGACCTCACCACCACCGTGCTCACCCTCACCCTGACCGGGGCGGCATTCGACAGCCGCCTGGCCGGCGGGTCCAATTCGAGGGTCGGTCGGCGGGGGCTGTCGGCGACCGCCATGTTCCTCGGTGGCCTGATCGGCGCGGCGACCGTCCTCCACGTGGCCGAGCCGGTGGGCCTGCTCTTCGCCCTCGTCCTCCTGGTTCCGGTGGCGGTGGCCGCCGCCAGCCTGTCCCGCGCCCGACCCGCCTGGGACGCCGGGCGCTGAGCCGGTGTGGTCCGGATCGTCGGGCGGGACATCACCGCCCGGCGGTGAACACGTCCTTGCCGAAGGTGGAGCTCACCGTCTGGGCCTGGCCCAGCCGGGCCAGGCCGAAGATCCTCTCGATGGTGGCCAGGGTGGAGTAGTGGTTGTAGGGCACGGTGGTGACAGTGCCGCCCTTGATGTAGGGCGAGAGGAGGACGGTGCCGATGCGCCCACCGCCGGGCCCGAAGCCCCCCGGATGGGCGGAGGCGGGCCCGGGTTGCTCATTGCAGCAGGCCGAGGCATCGGCCGTGCCACCGTGGGTGTCGGCCTCGTCGAAGGTCACTTCGAGGAGGCCGTCCTTCTTGAATGCCGGTGAGGCGGTGATGAGGGGGACCCACTGGGACAGGAAGGCGTCGATGTTGGTGAGGGCCGAGGCGGACCCCTGTTGGTTGGTGCACGGTGCGTCATGCCCGTCCTCGCAGAGGTTGGGCGTGATGAAGCTGAAGTTGGGCGTGGTCCCGATGGACTCGAGGTCGGTGGCCAGCCCGGTGGTGCCGGTCGGGACCTCGGGCGGGAGCAGGCCCGCCGTGGTGCCGAGCGGGACGACGTGGGTGTCGCACAGCGAGGTGTCGTCGATGATCGAGTGGAAGTAGACGAACGGGTCGTGGCGGGCGGCATAGCCGTCGCCGCCGACTGCCGTCTGGGTGTGGTCGACGGCACCCACCGCCGGGTGGCCACAGACCGCCGACTCCCGGGACGGGTCGTTGCCCATGTCCTGCATGTAGGCCTTCCAGGTGAGGTGGGCCGCCGACAGCTGGTTGGCCACGGTGGTGACGGTGGTGGGGAAGACGCAGCCCGAGTCGGAGATCTGGCCGTCGGGTGCCACGGTGGCGGTGCCGGGGAAGTTGACGAACTGCAGGCAGTCGGCCTGGTTCAGGGGGTTCGGGGCCTGGCCGGAGATCAAGGCGATGTAGTTGTCGTTGGAGAAGTGCCCGATGCCGTAGTACTGCGTCAGCAGGGCCCCCTCGCCGGGAAGGGTGCTGGCCAGATAGGGGTCGTTGGCGGGGGTGCCGAAGGTGGTGGCGTATCCCTCGTTCTCGAGCACGATGACGAAGACGTGGCGGATGGGTGGCAGCCCGGTGGTCGATCCGGGGGCGCTGGTGCTGCCGGTGGCCGATGCCGCCGTTGACGACGTGGCCGAGGTCCCGGTCGGGCTCGACGAGCAGGCGGCGGCCAGCAGGACGACGACGCCCAGCACGGGGATGATCACCGGACGGCGCCACCGGTGTCGGGGGCCGCCGGCCGGCCCGGGGACACGCATGACCATGGGCAGAGTTCTAGCCGATGGTGGGTCCGCGCTGGTGGAGATCCGGGAGGGGACCCCGACCGGGGCCCGTGCCCCTGCCGGTCGGCCGATGGCCGGTACACTCGGTCTGGTTCACCGAGCTGACGGAGGCATCACGTGAGGATTGTGGTCGACTACGACGAGTGCGCCAGCAATGCGGTGTGCATGGGCATCGCCCCGGAGGTGTTCGAGGTGCGTGACGACGGCTTCCTGTACGTGCTGAACGAGAACCCCGGCGAGGAGCTCCGCGAGAAGGTCCGCCAGGCGGCCAACGGCTGCCCGACCGGTGCCATCACCATCGTCGAAGACGAGTAATCCCGGAGTGGTCGGGGACGCCCCGAGGGTCCGCTTCGCGCCGTCGCCCACCGGTTACTTCCACGTGGGGAGCGCGCGCACCGCTCTGTTCAACTGGCTGGTGGCCCGGCAGTCGGGCGGCGCCTTCGTCCTGCGCATCGAGGACACCGATGCGGAGCGGGGACGGGAGGAGTGGGTCGACGGGATCATCTCGGCGATGCACTGGCTGTCCATGGACCCCGACGAGGGACCGTTCCGCCAGTCCCTCCGTGCCGGCCGCTACCACCAGGCCGTCGACGCGCTGTGGGAGGGGGGCGTCCTCTACGCCTGCGACTGCACGCGCGACCAGATCGACGCCCGCAACCGGGCCGCCGGCATCCAGACACCGGGCTACGACGGGCACTGCCGGACGCGGGGCCTCCCCCGGGAGGGGAACGCGCTGCGCTTCCGGACCCCCGACAGCGGCGTGACCGTCGTCGATGACGTCATCCGTGGCCCGGTCGAATTCCCCTGTGCCGCCATGGACGACTTCGTGGCGGTGAAGGCCAACGGGTCACCGCTCTTCGTCCTGGCCAACGTGGTCGACGACATCGACATGGCCATCACCCACGTGATCAGGGGTGAGGACCTGTTGCCGACCACCCCCAAGGGCATCCTGACCTGGGAGGCCCTCGTCGGGCTCGGGTGGACGACCGACGGATCGACCGGGACCGGCGTCCGGCCCGCGCCGGGCCTGCCCGTCTTCGCCCACCTGCCCATGCTGGTCAACGAGCAGCGCAAGAAGCTGTCCAAGCGGCGTGACCCGGTGGCCGTGGAGTCGTATCGGGACCAGGGCTATCTCCCGGACGCCTTCGTGAACTACCTCGGCCTCCTCGGGTGGAGCCCGCCCGGCGGCGAGGAGATCTTCGGCACCGCGCAGATGCTCGAGTGGTTCCGACTGGAGGACGTCAACCACTCGCCGGCCTTCTTCGACGTGGACAAGCTCACCCATGTGAACGGCGAGTACGTACGGGCCATGCCGCTCGACGCCTTCATCGAGGCGTGCCGGCCGTGGCTCACCGGTGACCGGGCCCCGTGGCCGGCGTCAGCATTCGACGAGCAGGTGTTCACCGCCATCGCGCCGCTGGTGCAGGAGCGGGTCGCGGTGCTCGCCGAGGTGCCGGCCATGGTCGACTTCCTGTTCCTCGAGGATCCGCCCGTCGACGAGGACGCGTGGGCCCGGTCGGTGGCCGGAGACGAACAGGCCGGCACCATCCTGACCGCCGCCATCGATGCCTACCGTGGTCTGGTGGACCACTGGCGACGTGACGCCCTCCATGCGGCCACCCTGGCGGTGGGCGACGGGGTCGGTCGCAAGTTGGGCAAGGCCCAGGCACCGATCCGGGTGGCGGTGACCGGCCGGCGGGTCGGGCCCCCTCTGTTCGAGTCCATCGAGCTGCTGGGCCCCGAGCGGACCCTGGCCCGGCTCGAGTCCGCCCTCGGTCGCACCACCGGGGAGTCGGGGTGAGCGGGGGAGCGCGGGTGGTCCGCACCGGGACGGCCTGACCCGGGTGGCTGCCACGGCCACGGGTACCCGGCGGCGACCCCTCCGGCTCGTGCTCCGGATCGTCGCTCTCATCGTGCTCGTCCTGCTCGCCTACCTGGCGGTGACCGCCGTCCAGGTCTGGCTGACCTCGCGCCGCTACGACCCCCACCCGGCCGGGGCCATCGTGGTGATGGGGGCGGCTCAGTACGACGGGGTGCCGTCCCCGGACCTGGCGGCACGCCTCGACGAGGCGGACCTGCTGTGGCGACAGGGCTACGCCCACACCATCGTGGTGACCGGCTCGAAGGAGCCGGCGGACCAGTTCACCGAGGCCGAGGCGTCGGCTCGCTACCTGACGACGGTGCGCAGGGTCCCCGCCGCCGACATCGTGCAGGTCGGGGGCAGCGACTCCTGGGAGAACCTGGCGGATGCCGCCCCCACCCTCATGGCCCGGGGCGACACTACGGTGCTGATCGTGACCGATCCGTTCCACGAGGCCCGCAGCATGGCCATCGCGTCCTCGCTGCACCTCGACCCGTCGCCCACGCCCACCCGGAGCTCGCCGATCACGGGTGCGGCCACCATCCCGTACTTTGCCAAGGAGACGGTCGGGGTCGCACTCGGACGGATCATCGGGTTCAATCGCCTGGGGGACCTCCACAGCTCGGTCGGGGCGTCCGGCTGGTCCGGCCGGTGACGGCGACGGGCCGATCGTGCCGGTGATCCTGACCTGCCGACCAGCGCATGCCGCCGATGAACCGATGAACCGATGAACCGGAATGTCCTGTTCGTCACCGTCGACCAGTGGCGCGGGGACAGCCTCTCGGCGCTGGGCCATCCGGTGGTCACCACCCCCACACTCGACCGGTTGGCGGCGCAGGGCACCCTGTTCGCCAACCACTGGGCCAACGCCGCACCGTGCGGCCCGTCACGGGCCTGCCTGTACACGGGCACGTACCTGCATCACAACCGTTCGGTCAACAACGGGACGCCGCTCGACGCTCGGTTCACCAACGTTGCGCTGTTGGCCCGCCAGGCCGGCTACGACCCCGTGCTGTTCGGCTACACCGACACCAGCGTCGACCCGAGCACCGTGCCCGCCGGCGATCCGCGGCTGCGCTCCTACGAGGGCGTGCTCCCCGGGTTCAGGGCGGTGGTGCACGACCCCTGGGAGGCCGGCAGCCGTGAGTGGGGGAGGTGGTTGGCCGCCCAGGGGGTGGACGTGCCGCCGAACCCCCATGATCTCTACCGGCCCATCGCCGACTATCCAGGGTCCGACCGGCACGGCTCGACGTGGGCGCCGGCGAGGTTCTCGGCCGAGCAGTCCGAGACCGCATTCATGGTCGAGTCGCTCATCACGTGGCTCGACCGCCACGGCGGTGAGCCCTTCTTCGTGCACGCCTCCTTCATCCGTCCGCACCCTCCCCGGCGGAACCCGCTCGGCTACCACGACCTCTACGACGCCGACGACATCCCGCCCTTCGTCGCCGCCCCCACCAAGGCGCGGGAAGCGTCCGCCCACCCCCTCAACAAGGTGGTCCTGTCGCTGCCCTACGCCGCGGCGCCCGAGGACGAGCGGGAGCGCCGCCAGATGAGGGCCACCTACCACGGGGCGCAGAAGGAGGTCGACGACCGGCTGGCCCAGCTCTTCGGGCACCTCGACGCCACCGGGCTGTCCGACACCACCCTGGTGGTGGTGACCAGCGACCACGGAGAGATGGGCGGGGACCACTGGCTCTTCGAGAAGCTCGGCTACTGGGACGAGTCGTTCCACGTGCCGCTCATCGTCCGGGACCCCGATCCGTCCGCCGACGCTGCCCGCGGTGGGGTGGTGGGGGCTGTCACCGAGTCTGTGGACGTCCTGCCCACCATCTGCCGGTGGCTGGGCATCGAGGTCCCCCTCCAGGCCGACGGCCACGCGCTCCAGCCGTTCCTCGGCGCCGAGGGCCTCGGAGCCGACGGGAGGCCCGAGCACTGGCGGACCGAGGCCCACTGGAGCTGGAGCTTCTCCAATCCGGCCACGCACCAGGCCGAGCGGTACTTCGGGGTGCCCATGGCCCACTGCTCGCTCGACGTGGCGCGGGGCGACACGGTCAAGTACGTGCAGTTCGCCGCCGATCCCGCCGTGCTCCCTCCCATCCTCTTCGACCTGGCGGACGACCCCGACCAACTCCACGACCTCGTCCCGTCGGGCGGATCCGCCCAGCTCGGGTGGGATGCCGCCCAGCGGATGGCCCGGTGGAGGATGGGCAACGACGACCGCACGCTCACCGGAACGCTGCTCACCCATGGCGCCGGCGCCGTGGTCGCCCGCGACGACTGGTGGTGACGGGGCCCGACCCGCCACGGGACGCCGATCAGCCCGAACGGGGGAGCAACAGCCCGGGGAGGTCGGCGACCGAGTCGATCAGATGGGTGTGGGGGGCTCTGGCCAGCTCGGAGCGGTCGTGAGCGCCGGTCAGCACGCCGATCACCATCGACGCGCCCGAACGGGTCCCGGCGAGGAGGTCACTCGTGGTGTCCCCGACGACGGCCACCTCGGCCACGTCGTCGATGCGCAGGCGGAGCACCGCGGTGAGGATCATGTCCGGCCACGGCCGACCCCGACCGGCATCGGCCGGGGACAGGGTGAGGTCGACCGAACCGCCCCACCCCAGGGCCGACACGATGCGGTCCCGCGTCGCCGGCGAGAACCCGGTCGTGAGGCACAGGCGCATGCCCGCATCGCGCAGCGTGGCGAACGCCTGCTCCGCCCCGGGTATCGCCGACACCTCGCCGCGCTCCACCGCCTGGTCGAAGGCCTCCTCGAAGGCGGCGTTGGCCCGTTCGGCGAGATGCCGGTCACCACCGAGGAGTTCCGTGAAGACAGTGATCTTGGACTGGCCCATGGTTCGACGGATGTAGGCCTCGGGAGCGTCCATCAGCGAGTTGGCCGTGAGCCCCACCGAGTCGAGCGCCCGTTGGAAGGCCTCCTCCACCGCCCCGTCGTCGGCCACCGTCGTTCCGGCCATGTCCAGGGCGACCAAGCGGATGGGGTGCGTGCTCATGGGACCAGCTCGTCCCACGTCCGCTCGGCGATGGCGGGGGAGAGCGTCATCCCGCGCCCCGCCGGCGCGGTGACCACCAGCACCGACGGATCGATCCGGTGCGACCAGTAGACCCGGTCGTCGGTGGCCACGGTGTAGACGCCGGCCCACCGCCGGACCACGGGAGGCAGGTCCCATCCGAGCAGCGACTCGGCCCGGTTCTTCAGCTCGTCGTAGACCGACTCGTCGACGGCGAAGTCGAACGGCTCGTCGTAGACGTGGGTGTCGCCGATGGTCAGCCCGCCGGTTGCCCGCTGCACGAGGAGGAGCTGGATGCCCCATCCGGCCAGGTCGGCACGGACCTCGGGCAGCCGCTCCCGGCCCGGCAGGTCGAATGCCGGGTAGTACCGCATGGAGTCGGCGTCGGCGAGTGCGGTGGTCAGGTGCTCCGTCGTGGGTGCGGTCTGCATCATCTGCAGCCGGCACCTCCGGATCGGCGCATCGGCCAGCGCCGTCCCGACCCGGCCCCCGAGCCCGGAAAGCCGGTCCCCGATGCACAACAGGGCGAACGTGCCGTGGTGGCGGCCGCCGAGATGGTCGACCACGGTCGCACCGCCCCCGCCGGCGGCGACCGGGACGTCGACGACCTGGCGCCCGGCGATCCATCGGTAGCGACCCGAGGACTCGAGATCGGCCCGCAGGGCACCGAGGACCGAGCCGGGCTCGACCACGGCGTCGTTCCGGCACCAGAGGCCACCGGCGACGTCGCCTTTGACGACCGGGTTGATCGACCGCACCCCGGCCCCGTCCACCAGCTCGAAGCCCCGAGCCCCGCCGTCGGGCCGATCGGCGGCCCCGGCCATCAGGGCGAGCTCCTCGGGGCGGGTGGCCACGGTCAGCGAGCCGTCCGGACGGAACCCGGTCCCGGGAACCCGTTCGGCCAGTCGTTGCCACAGGACGCGTGCCCGAAGGGCCAGGTCCAGCTCGGCGCCGGCCGCCCGGCCGCTCACCCAGACCAGTCCAAAGTTCCGGACGGACGCCCGCCTGGGCCCGGCGTCCGCCTCGAGGTGCACGACCTCCCAGCCCCGCCGGCACGCTTCGACGGCGTGCATGGTGCCGATCACCCCGCCGCCCACGATGACCACCCGCTCGGAGCCCATTGCCACCCGATCGTAGCGACAGGAGCCTCGGCCACCCGGGGGTCCTCGGGGGAGCCGATCTGCCGGCTCGACCGGTCCCGGGCGGGGCAGTCCCCCGCTCACCCGGGGTCGGCTAAATTGGCGGTTCGCCCATTCGGGGGTGGCGCAACTGGCAGCGCGCATGATTCTGGTTCATGAGGTTGGAGGTTCGAGCCCTCCCCCCCGAGCGTTCACGGCTCCCTCGGGGCAGTGGCACGCCTGCCTCGATGGACGAGGCAGGCAGCGGTCGGTCCCGGGAGGGCCCGACCGGACAGGGTCCCATCGTCTAGAGGCCTAGGACACCACCCTCTCAAGGTGGAGACACGGGTTCGAACCCCGTTGGGACTGCTCAGTGTCGTGTCTGGTCAGAGGTGTAGCGGTGGCCCCGCCCCCTGCCCCATCCCGCAACTTCCCCGCGTTTCCTCCGGATGGTTCAGACTGGTCTGCGGGAGAGAGTCGGGGAGCCACAACCGCCAGCGCCGCGGCCAGATCTCTGTCTCGATCGAAGGTGGCGTGCTGGCAACGGATCGCCGCCATGGGACTGGATCGCACGCCGATCTCATAGCCGGTCGCCCCGCAGAATGAGCATGCTGGTTCGGACCGCCCCTCTGGTTCGGTCCTATCGACATCGTCACGCGTAGGTCCTTATGAGCGCCAGGACGGCATCGGCGTCCGGACCTTCGCCGTGCAGCGACGTACTCGCCGGATCGGTGCGCCGTGCCGCCACTTCACACAGTTCGGCGGCCGGTCCCATGATCGTGGTCACCGCAGGCTCGTCGGGCAGGAACTCCCACACCTCCCCCGATGGTGAGTCGAGACGAAGTGCCACCGGCCCGGCCATCGTCCGACCCGCCGAGCCAAACGCGTAGGGCAGGGTGCGCCAGGCCAGTCGAGCGATGAGCTTGAGCCGATCGGTGGGTTGAAGCTCGACACCCAGTGCCTCGGCAACGTCCCCGGTGTGGATCCAGGTCTCGGCCAAGCGGGTCGTGGCCAGCGAGCGGGCCGCAAGTTCGCCCGCCACCCAATGGACCCGGGTCGAGAGATCCATCTCGTCCAGTCGGGCAAGGAGTCCCGACGCCGCTTCCATCCACCGAGTGAACAGGTCGTCAGACGATGCACCTCGTTCCCGCTCGACCATCAACGCCACGCTCTCGTCGACCGAGGACCCTCCCGCCCATCCGTCGGTGCTGTCTCCCCCACCACCAGCCCATTGCCCGGTCAGACTGGCGATGGCCATCTCGTCGGACTGGGCGAGATGGAGCACGACGTCCGAGATGCACCAGCCCTCGCATCGGGTAGGCAAGGCCCAGTCGGCGTCGAACAGGCCGTCCAGGAGTAAGCCGGTTTCTGCCTGCTGGTCGGCAAGGGCCTGTACGACCGGGTCCACGGGTTCGAGCATAGGTTCGGCTCTCCCGAGATGTCCCACGGCATCTACCGACCCGACCTGACCTGCCCGAGTAGTCAAGTCCCCAGGATTGCCCGGTGGCTGCGGTCAAGTCGCGTATCGTCCAGTCAGGCGGATCACTGGGGCGTTGGCCGGAATCCCTCCGCTCTGCGGCGCCTCTTGGCCGGGGGGCGACCCCTGAGCATCCTTGGTAGTGGTTCCGCTGATCAGGCCGACCCCAAATGCTCATTCGTGCGGCCTACGAGCGCAGGGCCTTCGGATCTCACAGGTGAATCCCTGGCGGCACTGCCCCTGATCACCGGGAGTGGGTCGATTATCAGCGCAGCATCAAGACCCATGACCCGAGTGGCGTCCGGCTGAGCAGCGGGCGATGCACTTCGGCCCGAGTGACCAGGAGACCGCCGATCGGTTGCCCTTGGGGTCCGCGATGCATCCCGAGACCGGGGGCGAGGATGATCGGGATCTCGGGGCGCAGAGCAGTTGTCCGACTACCTGGCTAGGCGGCTCGGGCTGGACTGGCCTGGGCGATCTTAGGATCATCCAGATCACCGGGCGAGGACGAACAAGGCATGTGATCTACGCGCTCCAACGATGGGGTAAGAACCTTCGGGACGCCAGGCAAGGCCAAGGCATGACTCAACGGGAAGTGGCCAACCGCCTTTCGGTACGCCAGTCGACCGTGTGCCGTTGGGAGCAAGGAACGGCCAGCCCGTCCAACGCGCACAAGGTGGCGATCGCCAGAGCCTTTGGCGTACAGGTGGGTGACCTCTTCCCCTCGTAGAGAAGACCTACGCCACCAGCCCGGTGTTCCGCGCCGGAGACCCATCGACCGTCCACCGCGTGCCCGGCCTCCACGATCTCATCTTGGTCGTCGGAGTCGTCATGGTCGTCCGTGAGATCCATCAGGTTCGGTCCGTCCAACCCTGGGGCCGTCGCCGGTGTCATACCCTGCACCGATTCGGCGAGGCAGTTCATGTTGAGGTGTACTCGGGCTGTAGTGGAGTGACCCGCTCCCGAATGCCGGTGACCGAGGCATCTACCAGCGGGCTGCGTAGACGAACTCAGAGGCCGGACGGGCCAGCCACTGGGTGATGCGCATCGCAAGGCGCATTCCGGTGGCGAAGCGGGCTGTCTTGATACCCGTCAACTGGCTCTGAGTGCAGCCCAGCAGGGCTGCCAACGATTTCCACGTGAGAACCTCGTCGCGACGGCGGTCATCCATCGCGTCGTAGAGCGCCCTTAGGTTCCATCGGAGTCGACGGTCCGGTCCGGCCAGAGGAAGCCCAAACCCCGCGCTGCCCGGTACTGGATCTGCGATGAACTCCTCAGGTGCTCGGCCGATCCAGCGCAACATGAACAGCGCATGCTGGCAAGACATGTTGTTTCGCCTCTGCATACCAGTGATCGTCTCGATGGCGATTGGGTGGTCGTTGCGTCGATCGTTGAGCACAGAGGATTGCGTCCAGATCGCATCGGCCACCTGGCGCCAACTCATTGCCCGTTCCACCCGTTGACGATCCAGGGCCTCGAATAGGGCGCCGGCCTCGAAGTCCCCAGCCCTGACACCCCCGCTGGCGTCACGGGCCCCGGCTTGCACGCCTTCGGAGGTGCTCCCCATGATCCCAACGATATTTCCTCTTGTAGGCCACCCTCCATCGGGAAGGCTCCAAGACTGCCCCGACTGGGAAGTACGACCGCGGATCCGCCAAACTCAGTCTACGGGCGTAGGGCAGTCAGCAGGTGGTCGGCGGCGGATTTGAATCGCTTGAGGTCACCCATGGAGCGGGCGATCAACATAGCGCCCTCTAGACCACTCACAATCGAGCGGGCTTCTTCGAGTGGAGAACCTGGGAAGCTCAACGTTCCATCGTCACGACCGTGCTTCAGTACCTCGGCGAGCCACCGCTCATTTCTTTCGAAGAAGTCTGCGACCGCACCCTGCATCCCGGGCGAAAGCGTCTCGTAATCGGCTGCCATCATGCCGCACAGGCACATCCTCCTGCTTTGCAGAACGCCGCCGTAGAGACCGGCATAGGCATCCATCTTGCGGAGCGGATCTGAGAAAGACTCGTCGATGTCCGCCAGGGCTCCCATGAACCGAATCGCATAACGGGCGATCAGCGCCTCCCCAAGTTCCGCCTTGCTCGGGAAGTGATAATGAAGGGCGGCATTGGTGAGTCCCAGCTCTCCGGCGACGTCGGCATAGCTGAAGGCATTGAAACCGCGGATCTGGACCAGGCGCTCCGCCACATCCAGTATCTGGGTGGCTGTGTTTGTCGAGGCCTCTTGCGCTTGGTTCACTCGTTCCATCCTCACAGACCCCGGATTGGCCCGAGGTTACCACTTGACTTCTACCTACTAGTAGGTAGGGTTCTTAGTAGCGGGGCAGGTCACCGAGGAGTGGTGGTTGCCATGCACGAAGCGGAGCACCGAGCGTTTGCTCAACCTGACGAGGTCCGGGAGTTCCCTCACGGGAGAGCAGAGATCGTAAAGATCGGCGACGGCGAGGTTGGGCGCTACACCTTCGAGCCCGGATGGCGCTGGTCAAACGACGTAAAGCCCATCGCCAAGACGCCGAGTTGTGAAGCCCCACATTTCCAGTTCCATGTGAGCGGTCAGTTGACGATCCTCATGGATGACGGAACCGAGATTCTCGCCGGCCCGGGCGACATCACATCCCTGCCCAGTGGTCATGACGCGTGGGTGGTTGGGGATTCACCGGTCGTCACCGTGGACTGGTTTGGTGCCAGTAGCTACGCGACCCACTCCGAATCCAAGTGACCGGAGAAGATCCGGTCTGATCAGAAAGAGGTTAGCCATGGCCCGCAAGATGATCGATTGCCGCAAAGTGCCCAACGACATCGGTTGCACGCTCACCATCGCCGGGACGGAAGAGGAGACGTTCGACGCAGCGGTGGCGCACGCGGTGGCCAAGCATGGACACCAAGACACGCCTGAACTTCGGGAGATGATTCGGTCGGGGCTGGAGGACGTCTCACCGGCCATGGCCTAGCGGAGTCGGATCCCGTTGTCCTCGGCCCGACGGAGGTTGGATCCCCTCACGATTGTCGAGGCGTTTGGCGCGGCCTGGGGGGCTCACGACTTGGACGCAACGCTGGCGCTCGTCACCGGCGATTGTGTTTTCGAGTCCACGGAACCGGGGCCTGACGGAACCCGATTTGAGGGTCGTGACGCCATTCGCAAGGCATGGCAACCGATCTTTGACGACACGCACGCTGTCTTCCATGCCGAGGAGACCTTCGTGGCGGATGATCGGGTGGTCCAGCGGTGGCGCTACTCGTGGGCAAGCGGTCACGTTCGGGGCGTAGATGTGTTCCGAGTGCGTGACGGGCTCGTCTGCGAGAAGCTCTCCTACGTGAAGGGTTGACCGATCATCGGGCAGCTTATAAGGCCGGGAGTGGGACGGATCAACACGGTGGACGAGTGGGTCATCGAGGTTCGAGCGCCATCATGGTCAGCACTGTGGGGATCTGTTTCTCCGCCTTTTTTGAAGCAGCCAGCTGTCGACAGTGGTGGGCGAGTGCCGGTTCGTCCCAAGTGGATTCGATGTGATTCACGAGGCCAGCGGCGTACATGACATCGATCTGCCGATGGGTTCATAGGTTGCCGAGTAGGCAACACACCGGGCCGTGGCGCTCAGCGAGTACACGAGGGGGGGTTGATTCGACGCCACCTCCATTGCCCTCCATTGCCAACGACAACCGCCCTAGCCATTTGGAAATCGTAGATTCCACGAGTGGCACGAGTGCCGATCGCACGGATCGAGCGTCGACGCCGGTGAGGACGCTGGTGTCGACGGGTTGGGTCAGCGCCACGGGTCATTTCGATGGTCAGTGCTTCCCAGAAGGCCTCGACATCATCGAGGTGCCCACGTAGCGACCACCGCCCGTTCGTCCCGCCAGACGACCCGGTCGTCGGGACCTAGCGTGAACAATCACTGACGAAAGAATGAACCTTGCATGAACACGACGCATTCATGACGAACGAAACAGGCCTAGAAACAGGCGACGAGGGAATCGCCACTGGCGATCTCACCGGTCCACCGCTACTCTCAGCGACGATTCAACTGCATAGTGCAACACTTACCCACCAGTCGGAGGTCGGCGAATGAGTGAGCACGCGGTGGTTCAAGAGTGTCCCCGATGTGGGTCGGTTGAGGTTCCAACCCTGATCGTCAGGGGTGAACCTGACGATGGGGTGAGCCTCCGATGTCACGACTGTGGCAGTGAGTGGTCGACTGAGCCGTCCTCACGGCTTCGCGCTTCGTAACGACCTCTTGGGCCTTCTGCACTCCTGTTATCGGACAGGAGAGAAATGGGGGGAGGGTTCACTTCGTCGTCGAGGTGCGCGACACTGGGTGCAAAGTGATAATCAGCCGCCAGGTCGGAGGTCGGCGAATGTCGGAGCGTGAAGTGTTTCGTGTCTGCCCGGACTGTGGGTCGCAAGACGTGCCCACCCTGGTCGTGGGCAGCTCGGCAACAGCCGATAGAGGGATGGGCTGGCGTTGCCGTACCTGCAACTGTTCTTGGACGGACGAGCAGTCGCGTTTGCGCCGAGCGTCCTAGGACCGGATACGCGCTGGCTCGGCCGCACATGCCATTACGGTGCGCGGCCATCGGCGCCCTCTGAACTCCCCGTAGGACCGGAGTAGCACCCTAGTAGTGGCGGCATCACCATCGTCGTGCCACACCCACCGCGGTCGCCCGGGCTTGGCCACCCCGCTCGCGCTCGTAGCGAGCAGAGATGCGTTCATAGGACGTGGAAGGCACCTCGTCGATCATCGGCACGTCGCCGCCGGCGCCAGACGGTGGTGTGGCGCCTCCGGAGCCGGCGCTAGGTGTGTTGTACACCCACGTAGAGCACGTTCCGGTAACCCGCAAGGATGTGGGCCACGATGTCGGGGGCGGTCCACTCCTCGCACGGGGACTGCGTACCCCACTGGTCGGGAGCGACGGACTCGACTGCAGCATCGACGCCAGCCGACACCACTCGGTAGTTGTCCTGGACTTGGGTTTATGTCGCCTCCTGATATTGCCGAAAGTGCGCTTCTCGACCAGCCAATTAGGCTCACGCTGCCGACGGTCAAGTGCAGGCGGCCGAACGTCAGGGACCGAAACCGGGAAGGTTGTCTGAGCGGAGCCAAAGGCGCCCCGGACGCCAGGACAGAGGCGATCTTCAACTGATCACGCGGTAGTGGAGGTGGACAACGCTGTTGGCAAATCGTCCCTCATCGAGCAGCTCAAGCCGCGTCCGGATCTCGCTCGGCAGAGCCTGCTTTCCACCTCCCACCAGTATCGGATTGAGGAGGAGATGACACTCGTCAATCAAGCCGGCCCGAAACGCAAGCGATGCCAACTCGGCACCAGCAATGGTCAGGTCACTTTCCGCTGACGACTTCATCTTCCCGATCATCTCGGGATCGAACGCAATGCGTAGGGCAGTGTCATGGGTGATTCTGCGCTTGCCGTGGACGATCTCGTTGATACGCCGCTGACTCAGTTAAGGTCGGGAGATGGGCCGCGAAGTGGTCACGGGATACTGCTGGCCGCAATCAGTGCGCCCGGGTGACCAGGTCGGTCTGCATATGTCGTCGTCCGCTGGGCGATCGGTGCGTGTCGAGGTGGCGCGGGTCGGAGCGACCCGGGAGGTCGTGTTCAGTTCTGACGCGGTGGCCGCCGAGGAGCAGGAGACGCCGAAGGATGCCTCCTCGGCTGGGTGCGACTGGCCGATCGCTCACACCCTGGACGTCGGCCCTGGTTGGCGGTCGGGCTACTACGAAGTGGTCATGGAGATCGACGTTGGCAACAAGGTGCGGCGCGACTACGCGTTCTTTGTCGTGCGCCCAGCTTCCGGAGCGCGGATCGTGCTGGCGCTGGCGACCAATACGTGGCACGCCTACAACGACTTTGGCGGATCGAACCTGTACACCGGAAGCACCCACGTTGCCATGCAGCGGCCGATGGAGGCGGGCTACCTCCACAAGCCACCGGGCAAAGGACGTCGCGTCACGGGCACGGGCGCGCCCGATCCGCAGAATGCCGCGCATGTCGGCTATCTCCAGCTGAACCATCTGTCGGGCTATGCCGGTTCGGCCGGATGGCCCGATTGGGAGCTCCCGTTCATCGAGTGGGCCGAACGCGAGGACTTCGAGATCGGCGTGTGCACCAATGCTGATCTCGAAGAACACCCTGAGGTGCTCGACGGTGCGAGCCTCTATCTGTCCGTCGGCCACGACGAGTACTGGTCTCGTGGAATGCGCGACACGGTTGAAGCATTCATCGCTGGCGGTGGCAATGCCGCGTTCTTCTCCGGCAACACGTCGTTGTGGCAGGTCCGCATTGAGGGCGACGAGCATGACGTGATGGTCGGGTACAAGGGATTCTTCAAAGACGACCCACTAATGGCAACCGACCGCGAGGCAGAGGTCACGACGTTCTGGTCGGATGTGATCGTCGGTCGCCCCGAGAACCACATGACCGGTGTCTCGTTCACGCGCGGCGGCTATCACCGCATCGGTCGCAACGTGACCGCCGGACTCGGCGGCTACACCGTGTACCGCGCCGGTCACTGGATCTTCGACGGCACCGGGATCGGTTATGGCGACGTCCTCGGCGCCGAGGCGACCGTAGTCGGCTACGAGTGCGACGGATGCGCGTTCACCTTCCGGGATGGGCTGCCGTACCCGACCGGTGAGGACGGTACGCCGTCGACCTTCGAGATCCTGGGCACGTGCCCGACCCAGCATTTCACACGGGAGACAGCACCTCGTCCCCCCAAGCCGGGAGAGCCGAGCGAGTTGGAGTACATCGCATCACGTGTATTCGGGACCCGCGAGCCCGAGGCGATCGAGCGCATCCGCCACGGCCACGCCGTCCTGGGTGCTTACACGAACGAGTTCGGCGCCACCGTGGTGACGTCGGGGTCCACCGACTGGGCCCACGGGCTGGCACAGCGAGACCCGCAGATTGAACAGATCACCCGGAACGTGCTGACGCGGCTGGGCTAGCTATCTAGCGCGGCGACCCAGGCCTCGTCGGTGGACAGGTCGGGCTCAGGGAACCTGTCGGACTGGTGTGCGAGAACGGCCTTCGAGCACCAACCGTCCGTCGGGTTCGAAGGCGACGGCGACGTCCCCGGAGAGCACTCGCCGAATGGGATCGCCGGCGATGGATCCGCGCCAGCCCTGATCGAGTCGACTGGGCTCACCGGACACCAACTGAGCGATGTCCGCCCTGGTGGCAAGGAGGCTCTGGTCGAATTGCAGCTCGTCGGCGATCTGGCGCACGAGGCCGGTGCACACGGCCACTGCGGCCGGGGACGCCCTGGACTCGGCGGCGTCCGGCGGGAGTCGCAGTTCGTCAGAGGTCACGTTCCGGCCGCGATCGACCGCGCCGAGGATTGCAGCGGCCGCGCCCTTGGCCAGATGGCGAGCGTCGACGCCACGGAGCTTCTCGAGATCCTGACGGTTGCGCGGTGGCCGTTGGGCGATGGTGAGGATCGCCAGATCCGATAGGACGCTGCGACGCGGTCGGTCGACCTCGGCCGCCCGTTCTTCCCGCCAAGCTGCCACCTCCTGGGCCACTCCCCGTGATCGGCCGGTGAGTCTGCGCGTATCACCCACTTTCCACCAGGCCTCCTGGGGCACGACGTCGCGCCGTCTGTTGGCCAGCACCTGGGAGCACTCCTCCACCGCCCAGGCGAGTCGCCCCCGCTCCTCGAGCTGGTCGACCATGCAGGAGCGCAGAGCCAGCAGGTGACGGACGTCCCCCTCGGCGTAGGCGAGCTGGCTGGGAGGGATGGGCCGGTTGAGCCAGTCGGACAATTGGTCCGTCTTGGGAAGCGTGACCCCGAGGACCTGTTCGACCAATCGGGCCAGTGACGGTGTGGACATTCCCAGGAACCCCGCGGCGATCTGGGTGTCGAACACGGAGGCCGGAGCTGCCCCGCAGGCGGCTCGGAGCACGTCGATGTCCTGGCCGGCCGCATGGGCGACCGCGGTGCCCGGCCCGGCGAAGAGGTGGCCCAGTGGCGAGGGGTCGACGGCCAGGGGGTCGACCAACACCACCTCGTCCGCCCACCCCAACTGGATCAAGGCCAACTTCGGCCAGTAGGTGCGCTCGGTGTGGAATTCGGTGTCGACGGCGTAAAATTCCTCTCCGGCCAATTCGTCGCAGATTGCCGCCAGCCGATCGGGGCCTGTGATCAGTGCACGCGCAGGGACGGTGGTCATCGACAGGAACGTACTCCAGCCGGAGTGCGCCGCCGACCATAGGGACGGGGCCGGGCCCCGAGCGGGGCATCCGGACAACCGTCGCACCCGACCATGGGACAGTCGCCTTCGTCTTGTGGTCCCAGCTACTCGACCCTGATGGGGCTGTCGGCAGGCGAAATCTGTTTCGCCCACAGGTGCCTCCAGGTCAACCCGGCCAGCAGGACGGCTCCGGCGACGCCGGTGACTGCGGCGGTCACGACGAAGACCTCGAACGAAGCACCACCGGCGATGTGACCTTGCTCGATCTCGGTAACCATGACAAGTCACATACCCAGCTCCGACCGGGATGAATCCGTGGGCGTGATGGAGGTTTGCGATTGTCGGCTTGCGGGTAGCGCCGAAGCACCCTGAGATCGGAGGTAGGTAGATGGTTGGGGGACTGACGGCAAGCATCGTTTCGTTCGTAGTCGGGGCGGTACTCGACTTTGCGCTGACAACGAATCCGGATCAGCACGGCTTCAATCTTCATACCGTCGGGGTGATCCTGATGATCGTCGGTGCGGTCGGCGCCCTCTGCTCGGTGATCGGACTGGTGGGCACTGGCGTACGGCGTCACAGAACTGTGGTGGACGACGGAAGAGGCAACGTCGTTCGGCGTGACGACACCTACATCTAGGACGACACCTACATCTAGACGGCCTCACTCGAAGCAGCCGGACATCGTCACGATAGAAAGTGAGAAGGAGAATTTCAGATGGTTATCCTGTTGGCACTCTTGTTGGTTCTGATCTTTGCCGGGCTCGGCTTCACGCTCCACGTCCTGTGGATCGTGGCTGGTGTCCTCCTGGTCCTGTGGCTCATCGGCTTCGTCCTCGGCCGCGGTGAGGGGGCCGGGAGGCATGGCTTTTATCGCTGGTAGCGACGGATGGCCTGCAGTGTGCCCTGCCGGCTGTCTGTTTTGCTGGTGCGGGGTGGGCGTGAGGTCACCACAGGTGGACTGATCGGGTTCCGATGCCGCTTCCGATGAGCGAAAGTAGGATTCGGATATGGAACTCGGACGCGCTCTGACCTTCGCTGCCAATCATCGGAACGCGCTACTCACCACGCTGCGCCGGGATGGCCGGCCGCAGCAGTCGGTCGTCTTCTACCTGCTCGACGACGACCGCTTCACGATCTCGCTGACGGCCGACCGCGCCAAGACGAAGAACCTCCGACGAGATCCGCGCGCTGCGCTGTTCGTACCCGGCGACGACGTCTTTGTGTGGGTCGGATTCGACGGTCACGTCGAGCTCAGCCCTGTGGCCACGAACCCGGATGACGAGGTGGTGGGGCGGCTCGTCGACTACTACCGACGGGCCAACGGCGAGCACGATGACTGGGCTGCCTACCGGCAGGCGATGGTCGACGATCAGAGGCTCGTCGCCACGTTCATCGCCACCTCGGCCACCGGGATACTCCCTGACTGAGGGGGCCATCGCCAGGCCCACCGGCCGTTCTCCCTCGATATCGCCGGCGTGCCTCGACGGATACGCCAGGTCTGGAAGCGACCTGCCCCGCCCCGCCGGAGCTGCGCCCGGGAGTGTCCGAAACTCAGCGTCTTCGACCGTTGATCCCGGCTCGTTCACGGTCCGTTCATGCAAAGATCACACTGCGGGGGCCCACGGCGTGTCTTCCGGCCCTATCGGGCGGGTGATCCGGCCCGTACCGTTGACAGTGTGATCGATCAGGAAGTCGGCTCCGGCGGCAGCGGCGTCAACCCGGCATCCATCGGTGCCGAACTGGCCGGCCTGGAAGCCCTTATGCGACAGATGGAGAACGATCGCCGGCCGGACATCGAGGCGGTGGATCCCGCCCATCGCCTCGATGCCATCAACCTGGTCCACTATCTGGCGCTCCGGCAGGGCGACGTCCGCCAGTTGCAGCATTGGCTGGGGGCACGCGGCCTCTCATCACTCGGCAGGTGCGAGGCTCATGTGCTGGCGACGGTCGAGAGCGTCCGCGCCGCACTCGTCGGGACACCACCCCAGTTCGGATCGGCGATCCAGAGCTTCGAGGAGGGTCGTGCGGCCCTCGACGGCAACACCGACGCCCTGCTCGGACCCCGACCTCCGGGTCGGGTGCCCCGAATCATGGTGACACTCCCGACCGAGGCGGCGGACGACCTCGACCTGGTCCGGAATCTGGTGGCTCTGGGAATGGACGTCGCCCGCATCAACGGGGCACACGATGAACCCGGTGTGTGGCGCCGCATGGCGCGCCATGTCCGGCGTGCATCTGCCGAAGTCGGCCGACCGTGCCGGGTGTCGATGGACCTGTCGGGACCGAAGCTTCGGACCGGTCCGCTGCTGGAGGGGCCACAGGTGATGAAACTGCGCCCGGAGCGTGATCTTCGAGGCGTGCCGGTCTCACCAGCCGTCGTGAAGCTGGTGGGCGCTGCGGTGTCCGACTGCCCGGCACGGGCACTGCCTGTGGAGCCTGGGTGGCTCGGGCGCCGCCGGCCCGGAGACCTGGTCAGCTTGACGGATGCTCGCGGCTCCAGGCGGGAGCTCCGGATCCTGGCTTCGGCTTCTGGAGGCTGTGAGGCGGAGGTGTGGGACACCACCTATGCGGAGACGGGCACCGTTCTGTCCTGTCGGGGTGACGTCACCCGCATCGGTGCTCTGGCCATGATCCCCCAGTTCCACGTGCTGCGCACCGGGGACCTGCTGGTGTTCAGCCGCGAACTCGACCCGGCCGTGCCTTGGCGGCGTGGGCGACCCGGGTTCGCCCGAATCGGATGCACCTTCCCCGCTGCCTTCGACGCAGCCAAGATCGGAGAGCGGGTCGACCTCGACGACGGGAAGCTGACCGGCGTCATCCAGGGTGTCGATCACGACGAGATGCAGGTCCGGATCACGTCCGCCGGGGCAATGGGCTCACGGCTCCGCGCCGAGAAGGGGATAAACCTACCGGACACCGATCTTGTCGCCTCGGCGGTGAGCGATGCTGATCTGCCGCTGCTCGAGGTCGCTGCAACCTGTGCCGACATGCTGGCGGTGTCCTTCATCCGCCACGAACACGATATCGACGAGGTCCACGGCTATCTGAGACGCGTGCAGGCCGAGCATCTGGGGCTCGTACTCAAGATCGAGACCACGGCGGCGTTCGCTCGGCTTCCCGAGATCCTGCTGCACGCAATGCGCTCTCCACTCGTGGGGGTCATGATCGCTCGAGGGGACCTGGCCGTAGAAGTCGGCTACGAGCGGCTGGCCGAGGTCCAAGAGGAGATTCTCTGGCTGTGCGAAGCCGCCCACCTCCCGGTCATCTGGGCCACGGAGGTGCTCGACCAACTCGCTCGCACGGGCCGGCCGTCGCGAGCCGAGGTGACTGACGCGGCGATGAGCCAACGAGCGGAGTGCGTCATGCTCAACAAGGGGCCCCACGTCGATGAGGCAATTGTTGCGCTTGACGGCATCCTCCGGCGGATGTCCCGACATCAACGCAAGAAGACTTCACTGCTGCGTCCGCTCCTGAGTTGGGCGCCACCGACGATCCCGGAAGCCCCCATACGGAAGGGTTGATCCCGAAGCGGCGGACCGCCCACCGGCTGCACTGGGGACAGTGCGCTGGGCTGAGGGCGCCCCCGGTGGCCACGGACAGGTTGCCTCCGCCACGGGCCGGCCCGGGTGCCACCGAAGTTTCACCCGAACGTAAGCCTGCTGTCACCGATCGGCTACGTTGCCGGGTTACAAATGACGGAGGTCCGGTGCGCAGGCGTGCGGGCCATGAGGTTGAGGCGCTGCCGGCGCAGGGGTATCCCACTGGCCCCCGTCGGCGGCGCTCCCTCAAGGATCTGGAGGCCGCATGGCCAGAGGCGAGGCGATCGGCTGCCCGTCACCACCTGCTGGCAACGTTGGGTCGGATCGCCGTGGATCTCCTGGGGTTCTACAGCGTCGTCTCCCTTCTGGTGTACCTGGTGAGAGGCTTGGCATTCCCGTGGACGTCTACGCCTTCACCGGAGGATTGACCACCGGAGCTTCCCGGCACGAGGCCCGCGACCCGGAACATCTGCGCCGCAGTTGACGAGGCCGTCCCCGGCCGACCCGCTACTCGTCAGGCGGAGATTCCTGCCCCAGTTGGGTGTTTCGGTCGAGCCCCGGGCGCTACCGTGGTTCAGGCGATTGGAGCACGGGTGACAGGTCGACGTGGCGCGGTTGCGGTGCTGTGCGTCGGACTGGTTGTTTCGGCCTGCACCGGCTCCTCATCCGCTGCGCATCCGTCGAATCCGCCGGGAGATCGAGCCTCGGCGACGTCTTCGCTGGTGCCAAGCTCCACCGCAACGACACTCTCCACTGTCCCCATCCAGTCGCCGGCACCGGCCTGTCCGCCCGGGTGCAGCTACCCGTCCAGCTTCAACGCCGTCACCGTTCTCGCATCGTCGGCGACCATGGTGGCGATCGTCACGGTCAGCAGGCCGGCCGACCGAACTGGCGCTGGGAACGTCTCCGTCGACAGGGTCCTGCAGGGCAACGCCAGCGACAACGTCTACCCTCCGAGATCAGGGGCACTGCCCCACATCATGGCCGTGGCCAAGGCAACGGCGGGTAAGAGCTACGTCATCTTCACTTCGTTCGATCGTGGGGGCCCCTGCCCGTCAGCCCTCTTCGCCTACGATCCCAGCACCCAGGTCGCAACCTTCATCGCTCAGTGGAGCGGCCTCGGCCCCGTCGATCAAATCCCACTGCCGGGACGGGTGACAGTGATTCCGGCAACGATCGACCTGGCCACTCTGCGAACCCTTCTGTACCCGACCGGTGGTGTCATCTATCCCGTTGACACGGGAGAATCATTCTGTCCGGGACCCTGATGGCCAGCTCGACGCCTGCACCGCGGGTCAGCGACGGTCCGAGGTCAGGGTTGGGTGTCGGCGAGAAGCTCGATGCGGCGTGAGAGGTTCACCGCGTGATCGCCGAGGCGCTCGAAGAAGCGGGCCAGCAGCGTCACCTGAGCGGCGATGGTGATGGACATCTGCTCGGTCGCCACTTCACGGGTCAACGCCTCGTGGAGGATGTCCATCTCCTCGTCGGCCTTGGCCAACCGCTCACCGATACGGTCGCGATCACCGAAGGCATCGGCCGCCTGTTGCCACATCTCGTTGGCCACCTCGGTCATGGACTGGACGATGCCCCGACTCCGCGGGCTCATGGCCGAGCCCAGGTGGTCCACGGCCCGTTGGGCGACGTGCTCGGCCAGATCGGCGCTTCGCTCCAGTTCGGGGATGATGAGAAGGAGGCCGACCAGGTAGCGCAGCTGGTCGCCTTGGACCGGACGCTCCTGCAGCTCGTCCCAGATGAGGAGCTCCACCTCGGCGGTCAGGGCATCCACCGCCTGGTCTCCGTCGATGACGGCCTGGCCGAGCAGAGCCTCGCCGCTGAGCAGGGCGTGCGTGGCTCTGGACAGCGCCTCGGAAACCAAGGCGAAGAGCTGGATGACTTTGTGGTCGATGGCATCGAAGCCCGAGGGTTGGGAGTTCACGTCGCCCAGAGTCTACCCACGACCTGGGCTTTCATCCGTGCGAAGCCGCCGTCTGGCCGGTCGCCGCCACCATGGACCGACGAGGTCGGTGGGCCTCGAGAGGGCGCACTCACCGGCACTCATGGTCGGACGACCGACGACCGAGCACCGACATGCGGGTCGGGAAGCGAGTCCGGCTCGTGCCGAGCCCGACAGGTGTCCCCGGGGAGCCTGGGTACCGACCGGCCCGGACCAGGACGGGCTCCACATCCGGCGCCCGGGGTTCGGATCAGCGGGGCCGATCGCTACGTGGCATCGGTCCACCGGAACGCCAGCACGGCGATGTCGTCCTCGGTGCCACTGGCCGCCAGTCCGGTCACCAGCCCTTCCACCAGACCCTCGAGCGTCTGCTCCTCCTGCGACGTCGCCAGGGTTCTGAGGCGCTGTAGTCCCACCTCGAGCCCCTCGGTGCGCCGTTCGACCAGGCCGTCGGTGAAGGCGATCAATGTGGATCCGACCGGCATGACCGTGGTCTTCGAGCCGTACCTGCTCGCCGTCACCCCGAGGGGAGGACCCAATCTCGTGCTCACAAAGGAGGCGTCGTCGCCCGATATGAGGAGCGGGTTCAGATGCCCGGCGTTGGCCAGGGTGATCTCACGCGACTGCAGATCGCCCACGCCGACCAGGATCGTCGCAAAATGACCGTCGTCGTCCACGTCGATCTGTCGGGCGCACATGTCCAAGACGGTCTCGGGGGGGTGTCCCTCGACGAGATAGGCGCGTACGGTGAAGCGGAGCCGTGCCATGATCGTGGCCGCGCTGACGCCCCGTCCGGACACGTCACCGACGACGAATGCGAAGCGGGTGTCGTCCACTGCGACCACGCTGTACCAGTCTCCGCCGATGTCCACCCCGTCCGCTCCGGCGACGTACCTCGTGGCGATCTCGAGATTGGGGATCTCGGGGTTGAACTGGGGTAGGAGCGCCAGTTGCAGTGTCGCGGCGATGGTGCGCTGCTCGGCGAAGAGGCCGTCGAGCCGGTCGTAGAGCCCGGTGATCGTCTCGGCGTCCTGTTCCGCCTCCCGCCGTCGCGCCACCAGTTGCCACGTCACGAACGCCGCGGCCGCGGTCAGCAGGACGCCACCGACGAGGAATATCCAGGGCAGCTGTTGCCCGAGTGTGCCCCCCAGCTGTCCGCTCGGCGCCGCCACCAGGGTGAGGGTGGTGTCCCCGAAGGGGATCTTGGCCCGGGATGTGTCACCGGTGACGGGCAGCTCGGCCTCCGGCAGGTCCGTGGTTGCCAGATCGGTCATGTTCACGGGCCCGAGGTAGGTGGCATAGTCCAGGTCCGAGAACGCCGAGTTGCCTTCCACCGGAACTTGTCGGTCTGCCGGGATGGCCCGTTCAGCATAGACGACGTAGGTGCGGTCATTGGGGTCGGCGATGGCATAGCCGATCCTCTGGAGACTGCCGACCTTGACGCTGGTCACGACGAATGTCGGGCTGGCGAGCGCATGGCTGATGAAGTCCTGGGCCTCGCTCGACGTGGGCGCAAGCCCGGCGGGTGCCCCGATAGAGGTCACCGGCTCCAGGGCCGTCCCGTCGGTCTTCCAGAGGGTCGCCCCCACGAACAGCCGGCCAGGCCCGACATAGGCAGCCATGTACTGGCTGAAGTGCTGGGGGCTGCCGGCCGTCGCCGACTCGATCTGGAGCGCCGTTGCCAGGGGATCACGGATCTCGAGGATCGTCGAGCCGAGCACGGCCGCGGCCTGGTGGGTCTGGACCACGAGCAGTCGGTGCTCGTTGTGCCGGTTGAGGGTCCAGGCCGTCCAGCTGACCGCCGCCGTGATCAACAGGCCGAGCCCGACCACGAGGAGTGCTGCCCACATGGGGGTCAGCCGCTTCCGGGACCGGCCCCCGTCCGTGCCGCGTTCGGCCGGGCCATGGCCGCCGACCGACTCCCCGCCGGTCAGCGAGGTGTCCGAATCCACAGCCGGAGGTGCGGCGACCCGGCTCTCCAGCTGCTCGGCGCGGGGGGCTTCAGCGGACATCTCGTTCTTTCGTCGGTCCTCATGATCGCCGGTCGTCTCGAGCGGGATCACCGTGGGTGAGACGGTAGAGGCTCGACGCCACGATGATCAATACCTGCGGGTCGGGCCTGCGGCATACGAAGGCGCCTCACCCGTACCCACCCCGACCTGGCCGGTCCCGCCGTCGAAGGTCGTGCCGCTGGCGGAGGCTCAGGTCCCGGCCGGCTCGGCCTCGCCCAGCAACTGCCGGGCAATGGTCGTCTGGTCGAAGTAGACGCGCTCGCCGACGATCCGCTCGCCGCCCGGTTCGAACACGAAGAGGGCGCACATGCGGCAACGAAAGGCGCGGCCGGTCGGCGCCACGCCGTGGAGCTCGCCGGCGTGGGTCCCGAGCAGGTCGAACTCGGCCACGACCACGTCCTCGCCGTAGGTCAGGACGACGTTCTCGTTGCGCTGGTCGGGAAATGAAGAACGCGACGCTCGGTAGTAGCCGGCCACCTCCTCGGGACCGTCGTACACCTCGCCGGTGGCAATGAGCTCGTAACGGGGGTGTTCGAACGTGCTCATGGTCACGTCGAAATCGAGTTCGTTCTCCGACTGCATGTGCAGGCGGACGAGAGCCAAACGTCGCTCGCGCAAGGACTGATCGGCGGTCTGGGTCATCGTGAACCTCTCCTCGGTACGGGCAGCGGGCCAAATCTACGCCGATGGGAGGGTGAAGGTGTCTGAGCCCTATCCGGTTCCGGCCAGCAGGGCCTGAACCCGGCTGACCAACTCCCGCGGACTGAACGGTTTCACGATGTAGTCCTGTGCGCCGGCCGCAAAACCGAGTTCGACGTCTGATTCCTGGGCTTTCGCCGTCAGCAGGATGACCACGGTCGAGTCCTGTTCGACGTCTCGTCGCAGGGCTCGGCATGCCTCGACACCACTCATCCGCGGCATCATCCAATCCAACAGGATCACATCCGGGTGAACCAAACCGGCGGTCACGAGTCCGGCCTCGCCGTCGGACTCCTCGTGGACCTCGAAGCCGGCTACGTCGAGCACGAACGTGATCACACTGCGGATGTCCGCCTCGTCATCGACGACGAGGGCGACGGGCCTGCTCACGATGCGTCCCGGCGGGCCAATGCCGGCACCGCCGAGGGCACCGGTCGCCTGACCGTCGGGTCGAGAGGGAGCACCATCCGGAAGGTCGCCCCCGATCCTGGCTCGCTTCTCACGCTCACGTGCCCACCGTGGGCGTCGACGATCGTCTTGACGACCATGAGACCCAGTCCCACGCCCTGTATATGGAGGCTGGCGGCGGTGGACGTCCGAAAGAACCGTTCGAAGAGGTGTTCCTGCTCCTCGAACGCAATGCCCACACCCTCGTCTTCGACCTCGATGATGCACTCGCCACCGTCGGGCAGGACCCGAACGCAGACGGCTCCACCGTCGGGAGAGTACTTGATGGCATTGGAGACGAGGTTGTCCACAGCCTGCCCGAGCCGGCCGGAATCCCCGACCATCCACACTGATTGTTCGCACGACGCGAACCGGATCGCCACACCGGATGCTCCGGCGCGCGGTGCCGCCGCCTCGACGGCATCGTGGGCGATCGCCACGATGTCGACATCGGTCATCGTCACCGTGAGATCGGCCCTGTCCAGTTGGGCGACGAAGAGGAGGTCGCCCACGAGTCGCTCCAGGCGGACCGAGTTCCGGTGGATCACTTCGACGAAGCGAAGGCGGTGCCCCGGAGGGAGGTCTTCGTCGAGCAGCAGCTCGACGTGGGCGACGATCGCGCTGAGTGGCGTGCGCAGCTCGTGCGAAACCAGGCTGAGGAAGCCGTCCTTGAGCTTTTCGGCCCGCCGTCGGTCGGAGATGTCCCTGGCGATGGTCGAGCTGCCTCGTGCCGCACCATCCGCACCGACGATCGGCGAGCTGGTGATCGATACATCGACCAGGGTTCCGTCTTTGCGCACGTGCACGCAAGCGGCGTCCTGCATCTCGGTCGGATCCCGATCGGAGCCCGGTTCGCCCGGGGGGCCGTCCCGGCCGGGCACGGCGAGCGGTGACAGGGTTCGGCCGAGCATCTCGGTCTCGGTGTAGCCGAACAGCAGCTCTGCCCCGGGATTCCAGCTGGTCACCAGTCCGTTCACGTCTCTTCCGATGATCGCATCGTGGCTGGACTCGACCACCGCCACAAAATGGGCGGCGAGGTGGTCGGCACGCCGGCTGGCGGTGATGTCACGGATCGCCGCTGACACATAGGTTCCCGCGGTGCTCTCCAGAGGTGACAAGGATATCTCCGCGGGGAATTCATCGCCGCTGCTACGCAGTCCGAAGAGCCCGATCCCCCCGCCCATCTGTCGGAGGCGGGGATGTGCCGAATAGTCCCCGTGGTGGGCGACATGCCCCTGGCGGAACCTTTCGGGAACCAGTACCTCGATGGGGCATCCCACCAATTCCATCCGGTCGTACCCGAACAGTCGCTCGGCGAGGTCGTTGACCAGTGCTATCTCGCCGTGAGAGTCGACAACCACCATCGCCTCGTCTGCCGAGTCCACCAACGCACGGGTCGGCGCCCCGATGGAGCTTCTCCCGCTGAACGGCATTGGCCGGTCCGGTCGGAGCTTCAGGGTCTTGCTCGACTTCGTGGTGTAGCGAACAGCTCGCCGGTCCGATCCCACGGGGGGGTGGGCGACGGCATGGCGATGGGCCTCCCGGCGTCGCGTGCGGAGCAATCAATGGACGGGCCGTGTTCGGTCGATGATGTGCGGTCGAACTGACGGCAAACGATCTCGAATACCGGTCGATACATAGATACATAGTCAAGCAGAGGGGCTGCGTCATTTAGTTCTAATGGTGCCGGCAAGTTGTCTTCACAACACCAGTCGGGCGCCTCCGAGTCCCACCGGAGACACGCGGTGCTCCGGATCAGGGGTCGTCGGCGTTCGGTCGGAATAGTGGTCACTACCTCGGTATTCACCATCAATACGTCGACCAGTCGTCGACCGACGTGTCCATCTCCGGAGTGACGGGACGTTGGGATCGAGGCGGGGGAGGGGTGGACCCTCGCAATCTTTTAGGCCGAACCGCACTCAGTTGCCGCGTCCGCTTTGCCGAAGAACTGGTGCAGAACTACACGATGGTAGTGCCGGGCCCCGGAGGCAAATCCTGTCGGTATCCGGAGAACCACCGAGCACGAAATGTGGACACCGATCGAGAAGCGTCGGATCGGTGCGCCGAAGGCTCGGAACCTGTCAACGACTGGAGCTATGAGATGACTGTAGAAATAGATGAAGCCGCTCTCGGATCTGCGCTGGCCATGCTCTGGCAACGTCACCGCCAGACCAATCTGGATCGAATCGCTGTCCTCGAGGCAACCACGGCCACTGTGCTGCGGTCCACTGCCGACGAGGGTGCCGTGCGGGAGGCCGCCGGCGCTGCCCACAAGCTCGCCGGATCCCTCGGCACGTTCGGTTTCGCCGAAGGAAGCGGCGCCGCACTCGAGGCGGAGTACCTGCTCCGACAACCAGTGATCGACGGTCGGCTGCTGGCCGAGGCAGTCACCGCACTGCGAGCTGCGGTCCAGGACGAGAGCGACGTGTCGACACCGGCCTCCGACCGAGCATCGTCGCAGAGCGTCATGTCCTACCCTGACTCAGCGGTCCGGGTGGTGTCGCTCGATGCCGATCTCGTCTCCCGGCTGACGGTCGAGGCCGAGGCCATCGGGCTCTGCTTCGTCTCCGTCACCACGATGCCGACGGTCGAGTCATTGACCGTCGACCGCTCGGTGGTCATCGTCGACGACGGCCCCACGAGCACGTGGACCCACTCGGACATGCTGGATTCGGTCTCGACGCTGGCCAAGCAGGCCATGGTCATCGTCCTCACCGACCGTGATGCGTTCGAGGACCGAGCGGCCTTCGCCAAGGCCGGTGTCGCCTGCGTCGTCCCGCGATCCCAGGGGTCACGCCAGACGGTTTCATTCTTGGCCGAGGCCCTGGCCCGCCGGACGAGTGCGCAGTACACCGTGCTCTCGCTCAATATCGGGTCGGGCCTCGAGAGGTCGCTCGGAAGGGCGCTCGCCGGGCCGGATTGCCGTGTCGACCACTGCGCCGGTGGGTCGGAGCTGTGGGACGCGCTCGACCAGAGCGGTGCCGACCTGGTCATCGTCGGATTCGCCGGCTCGCAGCTGAGCGGTCCCGAACTGTGCCGGATGATCCGGTCCCACCCACAGTGGCAGCATCTTCCCGTCGTCATCATGGGCGGACGGAGTGCTTCCCAGCTCGATGTGTCGTTTGCCTCAGGAGCCGACGACTATCTGAACATCGCCCTGTCCCCGCATGATCTGGGTGTCCGACTCCGCCGTCACCTGGAGAGGCGGCGGCTGTTCGAAACCCGAAGCGAGAGGGACCCGGTCACGGGTACCGGCAATCGGGCGGCGACCGAGCGCTCGCTGGATCGGATCCTCCGGCTCGCCCGGCGCGATGACGAACCGTTCGCACTCGCCCTGGTCTCCATCGACCACTTCGAAGAGCTACGCGCCCGCGACGGTGCGGCAGCGTGCGACGCGGCACTGCGTCAGCTCGGAGCAGGCCTCCTCAGCTCGTTCCAGGCCGACGGCATCGTCGGACGCTGGTCCGAGGACGGATTCGCCGTGGGCCTCCATGGGGTCTCTCGCAGCGAGGCCTCCGAGCGGATCACCCGTGAGCTCGAGTCACTGGCCGCCGACGGGTTCCTCACCACCTCGGGCGGTCTGGCCTACTGCACGTCCAGCGCAGGTGTGGCATCCGCCCCCCTGGACGGTACGACGGTGGTGTCCCTGGAGAGGGTCTGTGAGGCGGCACTCCGGCGGGCAGCCGTCGCCGAGCACACGGTCGTGGTTTCCGGCGAACGACCGGTGCGGTATGAATCCGACGTGGTCGATGTCGTTCTCGTGGAGGACGACGATTCCATGGCGGACGTCATCCAACACGCGCTGGAGCTTCGGCAGTACCGGTTCGTCCGGTTCAGCGACGGTGCCGAGGCGGCCCGGGAGCTGGGCGGGGGACGCGTCCGGGCGAAGATCGTGCTCTTGGACGTCGGCCTGCCGAGTCTCGACGGCTTCGGAGTCCTTCAGGCCCTCCGCAACAGCGGGATTCTGGAGGAGACCCGGGTGATCATGCTGACGGCGAGGTCGAGCGAGGCCGAGATGCTGCGCGCCATCGGACTGGGTGCCACCGAGCACATCACCAAGCCGTTCAGCATGCCGGTCCTGCTGGCCCGACTCGAGCAGACGCACGTCGGAGCAGTGGCATGAGCGCCATCGAGCTGGTCGAGATCATGCTGGTGGCCATCGGCTCGGCCATCACTGCGGTCCTCATCACCGTGTGGGTGAGCAGTCTGATCCAGGCGCACCGTATCCGAATCGAGCCCACACTAGGAGAGGCCCGCCAAGCGATCGTCGCCGCACTGTCCGGCGAGCCCTGGGAGTCAGACGCGGCGCTGGCCAATCTCAGCCGATTCTCGGAGCGCTACATCGTGGGCGTGATGCTCGACCTGGCGCCCTCGGTGTCGGGCACATCACGGTCCGTTCTCGTCTCGCTCGGCGAGCAGATCGGTGTCATCGACCGGGCCCGCCGCGGAGTCCGCAGCCGGAGGTGGTCGACCCGCCTCTACTCGGCGCGCGTCCTCACGGCATTCGGGGTGGAGTCCCCAGCGGTGTACGACCTCTTGGTGGACCGGTCACCCGAGGTACGCGCCCAGGCCGCAGCCTGGTGCGTCGCCGTACCGACCCCGGCCGGCACCGACCATCTGGTGCGCCTCCTCGGCGACCCCGACGGCCAGTGCAGATTCGCCGCTCAGGACGCCCTGATCCGAATCGGCCTGCCCGGATCCGAGGCACTGATCGCCGCGCTCGACGGTGCCGACGATGCAGTGGCCGGCCGCATTCTGGAGATCGCCGCGGCCATCGGCGACGACCGCTACTTCGCCTACGCCAGCGCGGTGTTGGCCGATCCATCCCGTGCCAATCGGGCGGTGGCCGTGGCGGCGTTGGCCAGCACCGGAAATCGCAGTGCCGGTCCCACACTGGTCGACCTCCTGGCCGACGAGTCGGACGACGTGGTCCTGGCGGCGACCACGGGCGTCGGCAAGCTCTCCTACTGGTCGGGTGCGCCGGCCATCGAGCCCTTGCTCAGCCACTCGTCCTGGGACATCCGCAAGGCGGCCGGGATGACCCTGCTGACCCTGGGCGCCCCGGGAGCGATTCTCTTGCGGGCGGACGCCCCCGGCGTCGGACCGGCGGCAGACATGGCCCTTCAGTCTCTCCAGCTTCACGCCCTATCGACTCCGGAGGTAGCAGCATGACCCACTTCTACAGAACGTTCCTGATGCCGGCCACCTACGTCGTGCTGGCCTACTTCGTCGCCCTCGGGCTGTTCTACATCGTGCTGTACGTGTCCGCCGCCCTCGACATGCGCCAGTACCTGCGACAGGTGCGGGCGGAGAAGTACAGCGAGATCCTGTCGTCGGAGATCGCACCGTCCATTTCGATGCTCGTGCCGGCCCACAACGAGGAGGCAAGCATCAAAGAGAGCGTCCGGGCGCTGCTCACGCTGACGTACCCGCGACTGGAGATCATCGTCGTCGACGACGGCTCGACGGATGAGACGCTCCCGATACTGACGTCGACCTTCGGTCTGGCGGCGATCCACCCCATCTACGACCAACGGATCCAGACGAAGGCCGTGCGGGCCATCTATCGCTCGGAGCGGTACCCGAACCTCGTCGTCGTCTCGAAGGCCAACGGCGGCAAGGCCGACTCGCTCAACGTCGGGCTCAACATCTCCTCGAGCAAGCTCGTCTGCGCCATCGACGCCGACACGATCCTCGATCCGGACGGTCTCCGTCGTCTGGTGCGTCCCTTCATCCGCTCCCAGGATGTCGTCGCCGCCGGCGCCACCATCAGGGTGGCCAACGGCTGCACGGTCACGCAGGGCCGGTTGGCATCGGAGCGGGGTCCGCACCGGGCGTTGGCCGGGATCCAGGCGGTCGAGTACCTGCGCGCCTTCCTGTTCGGACGTCCCGGATGGAATCGTCTGGGCGGGAACCTCCTGATTTCGGGGGCCTTCGGTCTGTTCCGGCGCCAGAGCCTGCTGGAGACCAACGGGTACGTCAGGTCGGTCGGCGAGGACATGGAGCTCATTGTCCGCCTGCGCCGCCACGGCTACGAGACCGGCCAGCCGGCCCGGGTGGAATTCGTCCCCGACCCGGTGGCTTGGACCGAGACCCCGACCTCTTTCAGGGGCCTCGGGCGTCAGCGGGAGCGTTGGCAACGGGGGTTCACCGACGTGCTGTGGCGACACCGATCGCTGCTCTTGAACCCCCGGTTCGGTGTCCTCGGCCTGGTGGTGTTCCCGGCGTTCGTGCTCTTCGAATGGATGGCACCGATCATCGAGATCGTCGGTCTCGCCCTCGTCGCCGCCGGCCTGGTGTTCGGCCAGGTGTCAGCGTTGTTCGCCGTGCTCTTCTTCTCGCTGGCCTGTGGGCTCGGCATCCTGTTGTCCATGCTGGCACTCATGCTCGAGGAGCTCTCGTTCCGCCGGTACGGCCGGGCTCGTGACCGGGCGTTGCTCGTGGTGTGGGCCGTGCTCGAGAACCTCGGCTACCGCCAGCTCACCCTGTGGTGGCGTATCCGGGGAGTCGTCAGCTATGTCCGGGGGAAGAAGTCCTGGGGCAAGATGACTCGGAAGGGCTTCAACCCGGCCGACGACACTGATGGATCCATTGCCGATTTCCCGGTTCGGTCCCCCGCCATCGCCAGACAACCTGTCGGGGTGGCGGCGTTCAACACCTCGGCGAGCTCGGCGATGATGCGGCCCATCCCCTGACACAGGGGCCGAGCCCGACATCCCCCGGCACCGCCCACTTCAGAACTCGAGAAGGCGGTGGACCGCCTCGTCGATCACCTCTGGTCGTTTGCAGAACGCGAACCGCACCAACGACCGCCCGGCCTCACGATCGTCGTAGAGCACGGATGCCGGGACGGCGACCACACCGCAACGTCCGGGGAGCCGTTTGCAGAAGTCGACCCCGTCTCCTTCACCGATGGCGGCGACGTCGACCATGGCGAAGTACGTCGCCATGGGCCGGATCACGTCGAAACCGGCGCCCTTCAGCCCGTCGCACAGTCGGTTCCGCCGGAGGGCGAGGTCGGAGGCGACACCGGAGAAGTACTCGTCCGGTAGTCCGAGACCGATGGCGACCGCCGGTTGGAAGGGGGCGCCGTTGACGTAGGTCATGAACTGCTTGGCCGTCCTCACCGCGGTCACGAGCCTCACCGGACCACAGACCCAGCCGATCTTCCACCCGGTGAACGAGAAGGTCTTCCCGGCGCTCGAGACCGTCAGGGTCCGTTCGGCCATACCGGGTAAGGAGGCGATCGGCACGTGCCGTCCCTCGAACACCAGGTGTTCGTACACCTCGTCGGTCAGCACCACGACATCGGCGTCGACGCACACCTTGGCGATGGCGGCCAACTCCTCGCCGTCGAACACCTTCCCCGTCGGGTTGTGGGGGGAATTGAGCAGGACCAGCCGCGTTCGCGGTGTGACGGCGGCGGCAAATTCGTCGAGGTCGAATGCCCATGACGGTGGTCTGAGCTGGACCACCCGGCGGATGGCCCCGGCCATGGCCACGGCGGGAGCATAGGAGTCGAAGTAGGGCTCGAACATCACCACCTCGTCGCCGGGCTCGCACAATGCCAGCACGGCCGCGGTGATGGCCTCGGTGGCACCTGCGGTCACGAGTACTTCGCCGTCCGGGTCGTGTTCCAGTCCGTAGAAGCGTCGCTGGTGGGCGGCGATGGCCTGGCGAAGCTCGGCGGTGCCCGGGCCCGGGGGGTACTGGTTCTTGCCGCCCCGGATGGCGGCGACCGCTGCCTCGGACATGACAGAGGGCCCGTCCGAATCGGGAAAGCCCTGCCCGAGGTTGATGGATCCTGTCTGCTCGGCGAGGGCCGACATCTCGGCGAAGATGGTGACGCCGAACCCCCGGAGCCGGGAGGCCGGCACCGATCTCCCGGCTCCGGCCTGGTCGGCCGCGTCGCCGTTCCCGTCCGATCCGGTCACCATCCCAGCCTAGGGGAGGTCATCCCGTCGGCTCGCCCCCCGTGCTCCTGGCCGGCACGAGGCGAACCCCGGGGCCGTGCTCCACCGCTCCGACCAGCACCGGCGGTGCCCCCTGGGCCATCGCCCTCCGTTCCGATTGTCTCCCGGCAGGGCCGTTGTTAGCGTGGCTGGTCATGAGCGACCCGAGGCAGCTGTCACGTCGAGCACTACTCGGAGGGGCGCTGGCCGGAGCGGCCACGATCGGGCTGTCGTCCGGCGGGGCCGGAGCCAGCCCACGGAGCATCAATGCCATCGCCCAGTCACGATCGAAGAAGCCCGGCCCCGGCCTGCTCCCGAATCCGGACGCTCCCGCCGGGAGCGACCAGCTCCCCGAGATCACCACCATCGTCGCGGTGATGATGGAGAACCACACCTACGACAGCATTCTCGGGATGCTGCCGAATGGTGCCGGCTTCACGCTCGGCTCGGGCGGCCAGCCCACCAACTCGAATCCGTGGCCGAAGAAGTCGGTGGTGGCACCGCCGTTCAAGAACGCCGCTCTCAGCGCCTTCCCCATGCCGAACCCATGTCAACAGGATGCCCACCCCTACAACACCTGGGAGGCCGGACACACCTCCTATGCCGGCGGCAAGATGGACGGGTTCGTGAAGAGCCAGAGCGGCCCCGTGTCCATGGGCTACTACGACTCGACGCTCATGCCCTTCGTCAACTCGTTGGCTTCGACCTTCCCGGTGTGCAGCCGCTTCTTCTCCTCCGTGATGGCCCAGACCTACCCGAATCGCCGCTACTTCATGGCCGGAACGTCCATGGGCCTGATCGCCGACGACCTGAACGGGGACAAGCCTCCCAACGGGACGATCTTCGAGACACTCAACACCTACGACATCTCGTGGAAGAACTACTACTCGGACACGCCGTCGTACCTCATCTGGACCTACCTGGCCGGATTGGCGGACGTCTCGTCCAACGCCGTCGGCATCAGCGAGTTCTTCAACGACGCCGCCGCCGGCACGCTGCCGGCCTACAGCATGGTGGACCCCAACTTCGGGATGTCCTCGGAGGAGGACCCCCAGGACGTCCAGTTCGGCGACCAGTTCCTGTCCCAGGTGATCAACGCGGTCATGGCGTCGCCGCAATGGCCCAATACCCTGCTGGTGTGGACCTATGACGAGGGTGGTGGCTACTACGACCATGTCCCCCCACCGAAGGCGGTGAAGCCCGACTCGGTGGCCCCCATGTTCGCCTCGACCGACCCTCCGGGGCCGGTGTTCGGCCGCTACGGGTTCCGTGTCCCCTCGGGCATCGTGTCACCGTACGCCCGCCAGAACTACGTCTCGGAGGTGGTCCACGACTTCACCTCCATCCTCAAGCTGGTCGAGACCAAGTGGAACCTTCCGGCCCTCACCTACCGCGATGCCAATGCGGACAACCTCCTCGACAGTGTCGACCTCACCGGCCCACCGGCGTTCCTGACGCCACCGACGCTGGCCGCTCCGATCGACCCAACGATCGATGAGGGCTGTCTGAGCACCGGGCCGGGCACCATTCCGCCTCCGTCTTACGTCACGGCGAGCTGAGTCCGAGCCCACTCCGCCCTCGTGGTCCCGGGAGCGGCGCGGCTCCGACGGTGGGTGGGCCATCGGACCGGGCATCCGGGTCCGGGAGCCCGGTAGCAGAGTCCGGTCGCGTCACTCCTGCCAGCAGGCCTCGTCCGAGCCGAGCGCCCGAGCCGGCAGGGACCATTGCAACGGTGCTCCCGTCACCCTCAGCGGCGGCTCGAGGCGCCGGGCGTCACCCCAGGAGGTTCGCTCGACGGGACCGGCCAGTGCAGGTGGTGACGGCCGGCCCCCCGCGTCGGCCCCACGGGCTCCGGCACCGATCAGCAACTCGGCAGTGCGGGCCAACGACGCCCGCCATCGGCTTCCGACGCCGTCGTTCTGCCGCAGGGAGACGCCGGTGATGGCGGCGGCCGCCAACAGATAGCCGGTCGCATGGTCGAGCGCCGGCGCGGGCAGGGATACCGGCTGTTCCACCCCGGCGGCGACGCGGCCGGCCTCGGCGATTCCCGTGCTCATCTGGATCAGGCTGTCGAATCCCCGACGTCCCGCCCAGGGGCCCGTCCAGCCGTAGGCGTCGAGACTGACGTCAATGAGGCCGGGACACACCTCGTCACGGGTGTGGTCACCCAGGCCCAGTCCTTCCAGTGCGTCGGATCGGTACCCGTGCACGAACACATCTGCCGTGCGGAGCAGTTCGAGGAAGTGGTTCCTCCCCGCAGGAGTACGGAGATCGAGTCGGGCACAGCGCTTGCCCAGCGTCACCTCCGGAGCGACCGCGGGCTCGTCCCAGTCGGGTGGGTCGATCCTCAGCACCTCCGCCCCCCATCCGGCCAGCAGGCGGGTGGCAACCGGTCCGGCGAGGATCCGGGTGAGGTCGAGCACCCGCAGTCCGTCGAGAGGCCGGTCGTCCCGTCCGAACGATCGGGGTCGATCGGTGGTGGATGTCCGCTCGACGCGGAGGAGTGGCTCACCCGCCACCGCCCGACCCTGGGGATGGCGACGCCATTCGCCCACCGGTCGCATCGTTGCGGCGGCACCACCGGCGACGACGACCTGAGCCTCCAGATCGTCGGCACGCCACGACCGAACCGCAGCCGCCACGCGGGTGCGGTCCTCGGGAACTCCCAACACGGCCATGGCGGCCGCCCGATGGTGGGCGGCGTTCGTGTGCAGCCTGATCCACCCGTCGCTGGTGGCGTAGTCGCCGGCCACCGCGTCCCACGCGGGCGGAAGTTCCCAGCCCAACGGTCTGAGCGATGACCGGAACCAGGCGGAAGCCAGCTCCCGGTCGACGGCCACCCGCGGAGGCCTCCTCCTGCCGTCGAGCGCCATCAGCGAAGCGAGGGAGACACCGGCGGCGGCCACTGATGCCTGCGCCAGGTCGCTCACCGCGAACACGGACGGCAACGAGCAACCATCGGTGAGCTCGACCGGGATGGTGTCCTCCGGTGTGCCCAGCGCTGACCGGACGGCTCCGAGCATGGCCAATGCGGACTCGGTCATGTCGACATCGTCAGGCACGACGGGGCGACCGTCAATCTTGATCGCCTCAACATCGGCTGCCCTCGCGGGACCGGGTGACGGTTCGGCCGCCGGCGACAGCTCACCCCGGGTGCCCCATGGGGATCGTCTGGAGGTTAGTAGCCTTCCCGCATGCGCTCCCGAGCCGTCACCGTCGCGCTCATCGTGGCCATGGCGTTCCCCGTGGGTGTCATGGCGACGGTCGACGGCCCGCCGGCCGGCGCCGCCGTCACCTCCGGCACGCCGCCGGCCGGCACGCCGACCGCGCACCATTTCCGGGGAGTCCGGACCGTGGGGCCGCTGTTCCCCCCGGGCAGTCGGGTGCATTCGTGCACGGCGAGTGTCGTCGCCAGCACCGCCGGGAACCTGTTGGTCACGTCGGCGCACTGCATCTCCGGTACGGCGGAGGGCTACACCTTCGCCCCCGGTTACCATGACGGAATCGAGCCGTTCGGCTCGTGGACGGTCATCGGCGCCTACGGCGCAGCGGGATGGATCGCCCACCGGGATCCCCAACGTGACTTCTCCTTCCTCGTGGTCGCCTCCCAGCGGGTCGACGGGCGCACGCGGCAGCTCCAACAGGTGACCGGGGCCAACCGACTCGGGAGCAGCCCCTCGCCGGGAGCGGAGGTCACCGTCCCCGCCTACGCGGTCGGTAGTGACGACGAGCCGCTCACCTGTACGGCACGCGTCTATCGCCGCGGGCAGTACCCGGCGTTCAACTGCAACCCGTACGTGGATGGGACGAGCGGTGCACCCTGGCTCCAGCGGAGCGGCAAGGGCTGGCTCGTCGTGGGAGTGATCGGCGGACTGCACCAGGGCGGTTGCTACCCCTGGACCTCCTACACCGCGGCGTTCGGCACCGCCACTGCCCGCAGCTACGCCAGCGCGGCCCGGCGGGCCAAAGCGTCGGTCTTCCCCCCGCCCGACAGCGACGGATGCAGCACGGGGCTCTGAGCGCGACGGATACAGCGCGGTCTCCTTGGCGGTGTGGCGGAGGCCGGCGATGGCGGTGCGGCGTGGCGGTGCGGCGGTAGGCCGGCGATGGCGGTGTGGCGGTGTGGCGGTGTGGCGGTGTGGCGGTGTGGCGGCAGGGCGGCGGCGGCGTCACGGTGACGTCGTCGCCGCCTTGTACGCCGTCTACGGTGTGACGGTGATACCGAGCACGAGACGATGGGAGACGGGACATGACCACGAAGGCTGATTTCACGACCGAGGAGTGGCAGCTCATCCTGGAATCGCCCCCGAGCGCCGGCATGATCGTGGTCACGGCCCAACGGGGGGCTCGCTCCGCGAGACCATCGCCATCGCCAAGTCCTATGTCGAGGCACGTCAGCAGCACGGCGAGAGCGAGCTGCTGGACGAGATCGTCGCCGCCAAGCCCGAGCGGGATCACACCCACTATCACTCCCCGGAGGAACTGAAGCAGCACGGATTGCAGCACCTCCGCGATTCGGTAGCTCTCCTCGAGCGCAAGGCCGCGCCGGCCGAGGTCGACGAGTACCGTCGGTTCATCGTCACCTTGGCCCAGAAGGTCGCGTCGGCCCACCGCGAGCACGGGAAAGAGGTCAGCGAGCCCGAGCAGGCAGCGATCGACGACATCACCGCAGCCCTCGGCTCGTCCGCCGCGTAGCCAGGCTGGTCGGGGGCGCCCTCGCAGCCGGCCGACTCGGCGGCCGTCGTGCCGGTGGTGCGCGGCTTCGGGCTGTTCGCGCCGGGCCCGGTGAGCGATACTGGGACGGTGCCGAGCTTTACGATCGGTGAGATCCGGCTCACGCGAGTGCCGTACTTCGACGTCCCCCTGGACGCCGAGGTGGTGGGCCTGACCGCCCAGGACGTGGCGGGAGTGCCGTGGTCGATGCCGAACTGGGCCACGACAGACGGCCAGGTCATCATCGGCCAGGCGGTCTGGGTCATCGAGTCGGGCGACCAGACAGTCGTCGTCGACCCGTGCGGAGCGGCCGATGACTTCCTTCGTACCGGCCCGGAGGCGGCGGGTCACGAGGAGGCGGTGCTCTCGGCCATGGCCGGGTCCGGGTTCCCCGTCGAGTCGGTGGATACCGTGATCATGAGCCATCTCGATGGCATCGGGATGATCGCGTCGGTCAAGGGCTCGAGGACGTGGACACCGCTGTTCCCGAATGCGCGCGTCGTGATCAGCACCGCGGAGCTCGCGTCTGTCGACGCCAGCCCGGCGATGCTCGGCGCCCCCGCTCTCGGTGAGCTGGTCGAACAGGGAGCCGTCGACGGCACCGAGCCTCCGGTCGAGATCGCACCCGGCGTCGTCATGGAGCTGACCGGCGGACACACCCCCGGCCACTCCGTGATCAGGATCGCTGACGGCGCCGTCTTCGTCGGCCACCTCGCGGTGAACCCCGTCCAGGTGAGCGGGGGGGTCATGCCGGGCCAGCACGCGGAGCCGGTCACCGCCTTCACCGCGCTGGAGGCCGAGTTGACATGGGCCGTGGAACGCCACGCCCTCGTGATCGGCCCCTTGTGGCCCGAGCCCGGCGCTGCCCGAGTTGCCGGTCCGCCATGGTCGTTGGTCCCGGCATAGCGCACCTCCAGCGGGTGACGCAGACCAGGTTCTCGCTCCTCGGACGACGACCGGGTGAGATCTGGCCGGTTCGGGCGCTGGGCGGTTCAGGCGCTCCGGGGGTGGCGACGGGTTCGCCAGACGGGAGAGGAGGCGATGGTGGCGTCGGATGACCTGGGTGTCGTCGTGATCGGGGCGGGAATCACCGGACTGACGACGGCGATCGCCGTCGGTCGACTCGGAATCCCGGTCCTGGTCGTCGAACGGGACACCGCTCCCCGCGAGTCGGGTACCGCCCTGTCCCTGTGGCCGAACGCGCTGGCGGCCCTGGGGACGATCGGACTGTCACAGGCCATCCGTGAGATCGGAAGTGAGGAGCCCGGCGGGGTCATCTGCGAGTGGACAGGGCGGGAGATCCTGAGGCTCGACCAGAGTCGGCTGGATCGACGACTGGGCACGCCGACCCTGATCGTCCACCGGGGCGAGCTCCAGAGGGTGCTGGTCGGAGCGGCCGAGAGGATCCCGTTGCGACTGGGCACGTCGGCCGAGCGGGTGAGGGAGGAGGGAGACCGCTGTGTCGTCGACCTGAGCGATGGAGAGCAACTCCGGGCATCGGCGGTGCTCGGCTGTGACGGGATCCATTCGGTCACCCGACAGGTGACCGCCAACCTTCCCCCCCGGTACACCGGCCGGACCAGTTGGCGTGCCGTACTCGACGATGCGTCAGACCTCGTGTCCGGGGCCCGCCTGTCCGTCGGACGCGGGAAGCAGTTCATCGCCAGCCGTATGAGCGGTGGTCGCATCTACTGGGCGGCCGATGTCGCCATGCCCGAGGGTGCCAATCGGGCTCTTGGCGACAAGAAGACCTTCCTCCTCGAGTCCTTCGCCGGCTGGCACGACCCCACCGGGCAGCTGATCGACCGGACGGCCGAGGACCAGTTGGTCACCGCAGACATCTACGACTCCGTTCCGAGGGCCCTTGCCGTCGGCAGGGTGGCCCTGCTGGGAGACGCGGCCCATCCGATGACCCCGGACCTGGGCCAGGGCGCCTGTCAGGGGATGGAGGACGGGGTCATCCTGGCGCAGTGCATGGCCGGGGCGGCCGACCCCGCTGCCGCGCTCACCGACTATCAGGGCATCCGGTTGCGTCGGGTCCGCTCGATGGTGAGGGAGTCGCGTCGGATCGGCCAGCTGGCGACGCTGGAGGGCGAGTTCGGGAACTCCGTCAGGAATGCGGGCGTCAGGTGCATCCCGGGTTGGCTCAACAGGAAATTGATCGCCCGGTACGCCAGCGAGGCCGCATTTCTCGACAGTCTTCCCGGTAGCCACGGGTCGGCGTGACGCAGACCACGGGATGCCGGAAAGCCGGCCCTCCACCCTGCATTGGGAGCGCACTGGTGCTCAGGTGCCCTTCCACTGCAATAATGCTGACGAGCCCCCTTGTCCCCGGGCGCTGATGAGGAGTCAAGGTGGAAGAGAACACGAAGTCAACCGGAAGTCATCAGTCACGGACCGTCGAGCACCCCACCGTCCAGGAGCGGGTGGATCTGGGGAAGAAGGCGCGCAGTGTGGCCTCCCGATCGGCTCAGGCGGAATTCAGCCCACCCCCTGACCGTCCGGACCCGGTCAGCCTTCTCGAACGTCAGGCCGTCACCAGGGTGCCCGAGCTGGTTCCCATCCGTTACGGACGGATGCTCGTCTCGCCGTTCACCTTCTACCGTGGTGCGGCGCTCGTCATGGCGTCCGACCTGGCGTCGACGCCCCGCTCCGGCTTGAAGGCTCAGGTGTGCGGCGATGCGCACCTGTCCAACTTCGGCCTGTTCGCCTCGCCCGAGCGCACCCTCATGTTCGATGTCAACGACTTCGACGAGACCCTGCCCGGACCATGGGAGTGGGACGTCAAGCGCCTGGCCGCCAGTGTGGTGATCGCGGCGCGAGACCGCGAGTTCACCGACAAGGAGGCCCGGGCCGCGGCCACTGCGGTCGGTTCCGGCTACCGCCGGGAGATGGCCCAGTTGGCCACGATGTCCACGCTGGACGTCTGGTACTCCCGCATCGACGTGGCCGCGCTCCTCGCCGAACTCGAGTCCAGTCGGTCCAAGACGGACAAGAGGATGGCGGCGCGCACCAGCAAGATCATGAGCAAGGCCCGCACCCGCGACAGCATGCAGGCGCTCGACAAGCTGACCCAGGTCGTCGACGGTCAACGACGCATCATCAGTGACCCCCCTCTGGTCGTCCCCGCCGAGGAGCTCTTCCCCCAGGTCCAGGCCGACGCCCTCTCCGAACAGCTCCACCAGCTCATCAACAGCTACCGGCGGACCCTCCAGACGGACCGGCGCCACCTGTTGGAGGAGTTCCAGTTCCTCCAGGTGGCCCGCAAGGTGGTGGGTGTCGGGAGCGTGGGGACCAGGGCCTGGATCCTCCTCCTCGTGGGGAGGGACAACGACGACCCGCTCTTCCTGCAGGCCAAGGAGGCCGAGGCGTCGGTCCTGGAGGAGTTCGTGGGCAAGAGCGGCTACGCCAACCACGGCGAACGGGTGGTGGCCGGCCAACACCTGATGCAGGCGGCCAGCGACATCTTCCTCGGGTGGCAGCAGACCCAGGGTCCCGACGGCGTCACCCGCGACTACTACATCCGCCAGCTCCGCGACTGGAAGGGCTCCTTCGAGGTCGAAGGCTCGATCCCCGCCGGTCTGATCAAGTACTCCGAGGTCTGCGCCCAGGCGCTGGCACGTGCCCACGCCCGGTCCGGCGACCGCATCGCCATCGCCAGCTACCTCGGCTCCGGCCCCTCCTTCGACCGGGCCATCAGCGACTTCGCCGCGGCCTACGCCGATCAGAACCAGCGGGACTACGAGGCACTCAAGCAGGCTGCGGCGAGCGGCCGGATCCAGGTGGAGTCGGGGCTCTAGACGGACCGGGCCGACCTCTCGGTCCCGGCGGGCCCGGGCCCGCCGTCAGTCGATCAACCGAGCAGCTTGGCCTTCTGGGCCTCGAACTCGCTGTCGGTGAGGACGCCCTGCTGCTTGAGGTCGGCCAGCTTGGCCAGCTCGTCGGCACTGCTCCCCGACGTGCCTGCCGCCTGCTTCACGTAGGAGTCGAACGCCTTCTGCTGCTCTTCGGCCTGCTGGGCGGCGCGCTCGTGCATCTTGCCGCCCCGAGCGATCAGGTAGACGAGGATGCCGAGGAACGGGAGCACGATGACGAAGATCACCCAGAGGGCCTTGGCCCAGCCACCCATGTCCCGGCTCCGGAAGATGTCCCCGAAGATCACGATCAGCAGCCAGAACCAGATGAAGAAGACGAACAGTCCGAGCATCGTCCCGAACAGGTCGGCCAGTGGGTACGTGTAGGCAAGCATCGTCTGTTCTCCTTGATAGGTCGCGACTCGCCGGAGAATCTAGCCCGCCGGGATCCCCAGAGCCCGGATGCCGGCGTCCCCGCCGGAGCGGATCCATGGACGTCCTTTCGGACTGCGGTCTACGCTGACCGGCGCGCACGCTCCGGCATCCAGACCGGACCACCATCACCCGAAGACCGCGAGGCGGAGGCCCAGTGGATCACCAACCCACCATCGTCGGCGTGGAGGTCACGTGGCGATCCCCGGCCCTGGTGCCCGGCCCGGTCGTGGATGCCCGATGACGGGAGACCCACGCCCGATGGATGTCTCGTCGGCGGACGTCGGTGAACCCCGGTGGCCGATGGCTCTCGCCGTGGTGGTCGCCGGTCTGCTGAGGGCATCGCTTCCGCCCCAGCTCCGCAACGGGGATGCGCGCTGGCTGTTCCTGGTCGTCGTGGTGGCGCTGCTGGCCGCGCTGATCATCGGGGACCCCGGCCGCATCGACCGGGACCTGCCGTGGCTGCGGGCTCTGACCGCCGGTCTGATCGGCCTCATCACCCTGGCCAACGCCGACGCCGCCGTCCGGCTCGTCGTGTCCATCATCAACGTCTCGTCGTTCACGAACGACGCCAAGGTGCTGCTGGCCAGCGGTGGGGCCATCTGGCTGACCAACGTGATCGCCTTCGGCCTCTGGTATTGGGCGCTCGATCGGGGTGGCCCGGCGGCCCGCGCCGCCGGCGCCGGGCATCCCCCGGCCCTGGTCTTCCCGGAGATGAAGAACGAGGAACACGTGGGACCTGACTGGGCTCCCAAGTTCGTGGACTACTTCCACTTTGCCTTCGCCACCGCCACGGCGTTCAGTCCGACCGATGTCTCGGCGATCCGACCGTGGACGAAGCTCATGATGATGGCCGAGGAGGGGATCTCACTGATCGTCGCGCTGTTGGTAGTGGCGCGTGCCGTGAACATCCTCAAGTGATCGAGGCGGGTCGCCCGACGTTTCCGGGTCCGATCAGGAGAACCGGCCAGCCTGTTTGCATATAGTGACGGCATGGGCGCGCTGCGGGGGGACAGGCTCGGCTTTTCGACGTGCTGGGCGATCTCGACCCTCGTCCTGTTCGGCCTGATGGTGACGTGGAGCTTCGCCACCCCGTTGGGGGCTGCCTCTGACGAACCGGCCCAGATCATCAAGGCGGCGGCGGTGGCCAGGGGGGAGTTCCTGGGCCAGAACGCCACGAATCACCGCGCGACCCGAGTGGGCCATGAGGGACGGGCGGTGATGACCGTCCTGGTCCCGGCGACCTACGCCGACGACGCAGGGTTGCCGGTGTGCTTTCGACATCAGCCGAAGAAGTCCGCCGCGTGTGCGCCCGCCCCGACGACGTCCGGTCACCTCACCGCCACTACGACCTACGTCGGCCGTTACCCGCCCCTCTACTACATGATCGTCGGACTGCCCTCGCGCTATCTGCACTCGGGGGCGGGCATCTACTTCATGAGGGTGCTGTCGGCGCTGGCGTCGGCGCTGCTCCTCGGACTGGCGCTGGCCACGTCGGCCCGATGGTCCCGCTCCCGATTCCTGGTGGGAGGGGTGGCCCTGGCGGCGACACCCATGGTGGTCTTCCTGGGGAGCGTCGTGAACCCCAGCGGACTCGAGATCACCGCCAGTATCGCAGCGTGGACGACGGGTCTGGTCCTGGTGATGGACCACTGGTCGAAGCCCCCGGTCGGACTGGTGGTGGCGTTCGCCGCCAGCAGCTGCGTGCTCGAGTTGATCCGGGGGCTCTCACCGTTCTGGCTGCTGTTGATCCTGGCCACCCTGGTCGCCCTCGAGCCACGCGGCTGCTGGCAGTTGGTGCGCCACGGCGCCGGACGGATCGCCGCGGCGGTGATCGTGCTCACCGGGGTGGTGGCAACGGCCTACATCGTGTTGGCCGGGGCGACCGACATCACTCCGTCGGGCATCCCCCTGCCGGCCCACGCCAGCGCCTGGACGGTGGTCAACCTCTATCAGGCACACATCACCGGCTACGTCACCCAGGTGGTCGGTGACTTCGGCTGGCTGGACACCCCGGCCCCGTTCCTGGTGGTCATGGTGATCGGGCTGATCATCGCCGGACTCGTGTGGCTGGCCATCGCCACGTCCAGACGTCGCCACGCCGCCGTCTTGATCGGGCTGATCGTGGCATCCGTGGTCGTCCCCGTCGCCATCAACGTCAAGAGCGCCTTACAGCTCGACAATGACGTGTGGCAGTCGAGGTACGCACTTCCCCTCTATCTCGGCGTGCCCCTCGTGGCCGCGGCCATCGCCACCAGGTCGAAGGCCTTCCGGCCGACACCGACCCGGCGACTGGTCGTGACCGGTGTGTGGTTGGTGGCGGGGTGCCAGTTCGTCTGCTTCTTCGCCGCGCTCCACCGCTACACGGTCGGCGTCGATGGAGCCCTCGACCCGTTCGCCCACCGCGCCGGGAGCTGGACCCCTCCGGCCCCGAGCGTGGTGCTCCTCACCCTGGCCTTGGTCTTCGCCGCCGGTTACGGCTGGTGGGTCGTCCATCTGGACCGTCTCCACGCCGCCGAGGCTCCGGACCCTCCACCCGGTGGATCGGAGCCGATCACGCCGCCGAGACGACAGCCGACCGGGACGGCGGTTCCGGCCGTCCCGGAGTGAGCTCGGGCGGGGTCTCCGGGATGGGACGCCGGCGCCGCTCGAGCTCGGGCGCACCGGCCGGGTGCCGAGCGAGCCAGGTTCACCGGCCGAGGCTCGCCACCATCAGTGCCTTGATCGTGTGCAGCCGGTTCTCCGCCTGATCGAAGACGATGGAGGCAGGCGACTCGAAGACGTCGTCGGTGACCTCGAGCGCCGAGAGGCCCCACTGGTCGTGGAGCTTCCGGCCCACCTCCGTCTCGGTGTTGTGGAGGGCGGGAAGGCAGTGCATGAACTTGACGCCGGGATTTCCCGTGGCCTGCATGGCCGCGGCGTTGACCTGGTAGGGGAGGAGCTGTTTGATCCGCTTGTCCCAATTGGAGGCCGGCTCGCCCATCGACACCCACACATCGGTGTAGAGGTAGTCGGCGCCCTCCACGGCACCGGCCACGTCTTCGCCGATGTGCACCCGCGCACCGGAGACGGCGGCCAGGTCGTGGGCGATGGCCTGGACCGTCGACGTCGGCCAGAGGTCCTCGGGGGCGGCGATGCGCACGTCCATACCCAGGAGGGCCCCGGTGACCAGCAGTGAGTTGGCCGTGTTGTTGCGGGCGTCACCCAGGTAGCAGTAGGCGATGCGGTCGAGCGGCTGGTCGCTGTGGTCCCGCATGGTCAGGATGTCGGCCAGCATCTGGGTGGGGTGCCACTGGTCGGTGAGCCCGTTCCACACCGGGACCCCGGAGAACCTGGCCAGGATCTCGACCGACTCCTGGGCGAACCCCCTGAATTCGATGCCGTCGAACATGCGGCCGAGGACCCGGGCCGTGTCCTTGATCGACTCGCTGTCACCGATGTGGGACCCTTCGGGTCCGAGGTAGGTGACGTGGGCGCCCTGGTCGTGGGCACCGACCTCGAACGCCGCCCGGGTCCGGGTCGAGGCCTTCTCGAAGATGAGGGCGATGTCGGCGCCCACCATCCTCTGGCGCTCCTGGCCGGTGCGCTTCTCCTGGCGCAACACCTCGGCGAGATCGATGAGGGCTATGAACTCACCCCGGGTCAGGTCGGTCTCCTTCAGGAGGCTCCGGCCATGGAAGCGGGCGATGTCGGTGGCGTCGGTCGTGCCCATGGCTCAGGCCGGATCCCTGCGGATCGGACACGTCATGCACCGGGGCCCTCCCCGGCCCCGGCCGAGCTCGCCCCCGGCGATGGAGACCACCTCGATTCCCTGCTTGCGCAGCATCGTGTTGGTGGCGACGTTGCGCTCGTAGCCCATGACCACTCCGGGAGAGACGGCCAGGTAGTTGGTTCCGTCATCCCACTGCTCCCGCTCGGCGGCCCGGACGTCCTCGTCGGTGGTGAGGACGGTGATCTCGGGGACCTCGAGTATCTCGGCGAGCGTGTCCCACAGGCTGTGATTCCGCGTGACGGCCAGCTGATCTGGTTGGTCGCCACCGGTGATGGTCCAACTGCGCAGATGGCGGTCGAAGTAGGGATAGAGCACGAACGTGGCCACGTCGACCATGGACATCACCGTGTCGAGGTGCATGAAGGCGTGGCTGTGGGGGAGCTCGATGGCCACGACCCTGGTCGCCTGGCCGGCGTCGAACAGGGCGTGGGCCACCGATTCGATGGCCATCGGCGTGGTCCGTTCGCCCATGCCTATCAGCACGGCCCCGTGTCCGATGACGTGCACGTCGCCACCTTCGATGGTGGCCGGCTGGAGGGGCCGGTCGCCCCCTCCGTAGTAGGTCACGAAATCGGCGTCGGCGAACAGGGGATGGAACTGGTAGATCGCCCGGGTGTGGAGCGACTCGCCCTGGCGGGCCGGCTTGGCCATCGGATTGATGGTCACGCCCCCGTAGATCCAGCACGAGTTGTCGCGTTGGAACAGGTGGTTGGGGAGCGGGGCGAGGACGAAATCGTCCGCCCGGAGCATGTCCCATTTGAGGCTGTGGGCCTGTCGGGGGTGGAGGTCGCCCTTCAACACGCCGCCCACCAGGTACTCCCCCAGCGCCCGGCCGTCGAGGTCCTCGAACAGCTGGCGGACCGGTCCCACGAGCGACGGTCCGAGGATCTCGGGCGTGCACACCCGGTCGAGGACGAATGCCCGCCCCTCGGGCAGGTCGAGGGTCTCGGCCAGCAGCTGTCCGTACAGGTGGACCAGCACCCCCTTGTCCCGTAGGGCCTCGGCGAAGGCATCGTGCTCCTCCCTCGCCTTCTTCGCCCACATCACATCGTCGAAGAGCAGCGCCCCGATGTTGTCGGGCGTGAGCCTCGACAGCTCGAGCCCGGGCCGATGGACGATGGCCTCCCGCAGCTGACCCACCTCGGAGTCGACCGTGAAGGTCATGACAAACTCTCGGGTGTGAGCGGGGCGGCGGTGACGTCGACCAGGTCGGTTCCGTTGGGATCGCCGGTGCGTCCGGTCGATCCCGCACCGTTCCCGGACTCGACTGCCTCGTCCTCGGAGGGGAGGTCGACCGGCTCGGCCGTCTCACCGAGCCGCTCACGGCGGGCATTCAAGAAGGCGTAGATGATCAGTCCGGCGAGGATGACCACCAGGGCCTGGTAGACGACCTGGTAGCCGGAGGCGAAGGTGACCCACATGGAGAACAGGACACTCGCACCCGCCACCGACAGGTCGCGGGCAAGGAGCCACCCCTGCACCCGCCGACGACGGGACACCAGGAAGGTGAGCTGGGCGATGGCCGACATGAAGTAGGGGATCGCCACGGTCACCACGGTGAGGTCGACCAGGTAGGTGAAGACCGTCAGGCCCGAGGTGGTCGAGTAGCGCCACAGCATCAGGAGCGAGGGCAGTGCCGTCCCGACCAGGATGCCGAACCAGGCGGTCCCCTTGCGATCGGTCCAGGCGAACGGCCGGGGGAACATGTCGTCCTGGGCCATGGCCCGGGACGTCTCGGTCACGATCAGGGTCCAGCCGTTGAGAGCCCCGATCCCCGAGATGACGGCGATGGCGGCGATGAACTTCGGCGCCCAGGCCTCGTGGGGGAAGATGGACTGGAAGGCGTTCACGAACGGCGAACCCGTGTTCACCAGGGTGTGGTGCGCAACCAGGCCCATCACCGCCGCCGTGACCAGCACGTAGAGGACGGCGCTGAGGGCGGTGCCGAGCGTCGAAGCCCGACCGACGTTCACCCGCGGGTTCCTCACCCGCTTGGCGGTCATCGCTGCCGCCTCGACCCCGATGAAGGAGAACAGTGCCACCCCGGCGGCGATCCCGATGCCGGAGTAGAGGCTGCCACCCGAGGCGTTGAAGGGTCCGAAGTGGGCGCTGTCGACGAAGAACCAGCCGATGATGCCGACGAACAGCAAAGGGAGGAACTTGAGGACGACGGTGATGTTCTGGAACCACGCCATCTGGCGGATCCCGACCAGGTTCACGATGGCCGGCACCCACAGTCCGACCATGGCGATACCGAAGTTCTCCATGCCGGTCGGGTGGGTGATGTTGAAGAGGGCGTCCACGTAGAAGACCCAGGAGGAGACGATGGCGGCATTTCCCGCCCAGGCCTGGATCCAGTAGCACCACCCGACCAGGTAGCCGGCGAAGTCGCCGAACTCGTACCGCGAGTACGCGTACAGCCCACCGTCACTGTTGGGCACCCGCTTGGTCAGTTGGCCGAACAGCACGGCGAGCAACATGGCCCCGACGGCGATGACCCCGAGGACGATGATGCCCATGGTGCCGGCACCGGCGAGCACCGCCGGCATGGTGAACACACCGGTGCCGACGATGCTGCCGATGACCAGTCCGGTCGCCGAGGTCAGTCCCAGGGAATGGGCCTTCTCCTTGTTGCGCGCCGACAGCGGCGGGGCCGGTGGCTCCGACCCATCGGCCGGTGACGACGACGCACCGTTGCCGGTGACCGGCTCAGCGGACGATGTCGGAGGAGGGGACTCGGTCACGGTGGTCTCGTTTTCTGTCGGGGAAGCCGGAACGCCATGCACGCGGGAGATGCGATCTCCTATGCACGGTAAAGAAGGAGACTGCGATCCACTAGGGGAATAGGTCCCGAAGGGACGTCCCCGTCGATGCCTTCCCCCCACACACCGGCGGCCACCGGGCCCGTAGCCGCGGCACACGACAGGCTCCGACGGAGAAGCCCGAGACGGGGGCGTGGGCCGCCGGCCGACTCTGTCGTCGACCCATGCGTTCGTGATCACCTGGGCCAGCCAGGTGGTCGGGGGCTCGTCCAACGGGTTCACCGGGTCCTGGCACCTTGCCGGGACGTTCTCGGCGGGCAAGTAGACGCCCTTACTCTGGCTACCCGGCCGGTCCACCGGCCGGGCAGCCCGAGTGACGGGGGCGGAGGGGGCCGGCCCGGGATCATCTGGCGGCAGGTCCACCATTTTCTTGCCAGAATGGGGGTGGGCTCCCGGCGGGGCTCCCGGCGGAGTTCCCGGCGGGGCTCCCGGCGGAGCTGGCGGAACGGTTGACACGGAGCGACCCATGGAGCGAGGAACGTCGATCGGTCATATCAGGGCCGTCCTGGCCATCGATGACCGCGTCCTGCGGAACTACTGGGTCACCCAGACCTATTCCGATCTGTCCTCGGGCCTGGCTGCGGTCCTCGACCCGGACACGGCCAACTGGTGCACGTTCGGCACCTGGGCCTCGTGTACCGTCGGTCGGAACCTCCGCGGGGACGAGCTGCCCGAATGGTTGCGCGAACGGGTGGTGCGACCCGACGGGATGATGGGCCTCGCCCGGGCCGCCAACGAGGCACTGAGGAGCCAGAGGATCGACCACGGGCTCCGCTGGATCCGGCCCGAGCACCTCAGCGACGTGGTGCGCGAGCTCTTCGGGGCCTGTGCCACCAACCTCTCGGACGGGAACACCGAGGTGTTCGCAGAGATCGCCCCGGCCGCCGCCACCTTCATCAAGTGCTTCGGCGGCACGGCCCACGCCCCCCAGACGGCACGCGCCCAGGTGCTCAAGGCGTGCGACGGTGCACCGGTGTTCGAAGGGGTCAACAGGCTGCGGGCGGGATTCGTGCACTGGTGCGACGCCGTCACGGAATCCGACCCCATCCGGCGCAGCCAGCTCATCCTGGCCGGATCCCTGGAGCTCGGTGCCCACGAGCAGCACCATCTCCAGGGGCCGATCGCCGGCAGCATGGACATGGGACTCAACAAGTCGTGCGAGCTGCTCAAGCAGCGACTGACCGAAGAGGAGCCCGGTCCACCCGCCGTCCGAGCGGCGGTCGACGCCGTCCTCGACCCGCTGGGCCAGGCGGTGAGCGAGGCCTGGGGGGACATCATGACCGAGCTGCTCGGCACCATCCAGACGACGGACGGCACCCTGCGACTCGATCACGATGTTCCTCCTCTTCCGGACCAGGCATTCACCCCTCCCGACCTCGACCACGTGGTCGTCGACGACCTGGCTGCCCTGCTCGTCCGGTTCAACCGGGCGGACGACGACGGAAAGGGGAGCCGGGCCCCCAACTGGGTCGACCTCGACGACCGGATGAACTTCATCACCAATCTGTTCCTGTCCCGGCACCACCGAATCCAGCTCTTCCAACCCCCCTTCGACGCCGACGTGATGGCCGACATCGAGGCCGACCGGACTCCGCATCTCCAGCGGGCCGGGTCGAAGACGGTGTCCGTCCCCCGGTCCGTCGGTGCCGGCCTGTTCACTGATGCATTCGTCGAGACACTGCGGGGTGTCGGTGATCCGCCGGCTGACGCCGCCGTGGCCACGTTCTTCGCCGAAACCGGATTGGAGCACGCCACCCTGTTCCGGAAGCTGGCCAAGGCGCCTCCGAGGGAGGTGCCCGACGAGGATCTCCCCGGGATCGGTGCGTTCGTGAAGGAGGAGGAGAGCTGGCCGGAGTGGGCGGACCCCGAGCTCGTGCGGGAGGGTCAGGCCGTCTTCGGCGAGTTCGGCCCGCAGCTCGGCATGGGCCTGTTCATGGCCAGCCTCCCGGCGGACTACGCGTTCGCCAAGGGGGTGCAGGCGCTCGCTCGCACCACCCGACTCACCCGTGACCCCAAGCGCAGGTACGTCGAGACCGGGCAGATGATCATCGACGTGATGACACCGGGTGCCCTCGACCCGGGCAATGCCGGCTATCGGGTCGTCCGTCACGTCCGCCTCATGCACGCCGCCGTGCGGCACGCGCTGCTGCATGCGTCCGACATCGAGCAGGAGGGTGGTCCCGCCATCGAGCCCTGGGACGCCCAACTCGGGCTCCCCATCAGTCAACTGCAACTGCTCGGGACGCTCTTCTCCTTCGGCGTCCAGGGGATCGAGTCGTTGCAGAGGTCGGGGGTGCGCCTCAGCCCCGACCGGTCGGAGGCCTACATCCACGCCTGGAACCTCGTCGGCCACCAGCTCGGGATCCGGGACGACCTGCTGCCACTGTCGTGGGAGGACTCCCAAAGGCTCTGGGACGAACGACGACAGCGCGAGTACGGACCGACCCCCGAGGGAAGGGAGTTGACGCAAGCAGCCATCGAGTGCATGCGGGAGCTGTTCTCGTTCACCCACCTCCCCGGCCTGCCGGCGACGGGGATCCGGCACTATCTTGGGAACGAGACGGCCGACCTGCTCGGCGTGCCGGGTTCCGACTGGACCAGGCTGCTCTTCGAGCTCATGGGCCTGACCGACTTCCTCTACGGCGTGGCCCTGTTCCACATACCCGGGACGGGACCCGTGGCCTCGATGCTGGGGCGGCGGGTGTGGCAGGGGTTCGAGCAGTACGGGAGGGACGGCGACCGGCCCTCCTTCGAGGTGACGGACGAGCTCAAGGCTGCCTGGGGGATGAGGAGCTGATGGCGAACCGGTCCGATGCCGGTTGCCGGGGCCGGCCGACGTCCGGTGGCCCACCGGAGGCGACTGGGCGCGGGACGTCCCGCCATGTCGAGGGTGACCGGTGACTCGATGATCACCGAGAACGTGGTGCTCCTGTTCACGGACATCGTTGGCTCGACGGCGCTGTCCCAGCGCCTGTCTCCCGACATGGCCGATCAGGTCCGCCGCGACCACTTCGCCGTCTTGCGGCAGACGTTGGCCGAGGCGGACGGCATCGAGGTCAAGAACCTGGGTGACGGGCTGATGGCGGCGTTCTCGTCGGCCTCGGCCGCGTTGGCCTGCGGGGTGAGCATGCAGCAGGCCATCGAGCTGGACAACCGGGGTCGAGAGCACGCGGTCGGGCTCCGAGTCGGGCTGAGCGGGGGCGAGGTCGTCCGCGACGAGGACGACTACTTCGGCGACGTCGTCATCGAGGCGGCCCGCCTGTGCGCGGTGTGCGAGCCCGGGCAGGTCCTGGCCACCGATGTCGTGCGTCTGATGGCCGGGCGTCGCAGCCCCCTCGAGTTCCGACCACTCGGTGAGCTCGTCCTCAAGGGCATGGACGATCCGGTCCGGACGGTGGAGGTGGCCTGGGAGCCGGTCGCCCCGGCCGATCTCGCCCTTCCGCTGCCCAGGCGACTGGCCGAGCCCCCGGCGGCCAGCCTGAGCGTGGTCGGGCGGTCGCCGGAGCTCTCCCTGTTGGCGGACGCCGCCAAGCGGGTCTCCGCCGGGGACGGGCGGGAGATCGTGTTGGTGTCCGGTGAGGCGGGCCAGGGGAAGACCACCCTCGTCGCCGAGGCGGCCCGCGTCGCCTTCGAGGACGGCGCCTGTGTCCTGTTCGGGCACTGCGAGGAGGACCTCGCCACCCCCTACCAGCTCTTCGTCGAGGCCTTCGGCCACTTCTTCACCGAGGCCGACGAGGACCGCGTGCGGGAGCTGATCGATGCCCACGGGTCGGAATGGGCACGACTCGTGCCGGCGCTGGCCGACAGGATTCCCGACCTGCCACCGTCGAAGGCCGCCGACGCCGACTCCGAGCGCTACCTGCTCTTTTCCGCCGCCGTCGGGCTGTTGACCGCGATCGCAGAGGACGACCCCGTGGTGCTGGTGCTCGACGACCTCCAATGGGCCGACAGCGCCAGCCTCGCACTACTCCGACACCTGACGGCAGACGAGCACGAGATGCGCGTCCTGGTGCTCGGGACCTTTCGCGACAGTCAGGTCCGCCAGGCACCGGCCCTTCGTGAGACCCTCGGGATCCTGTGGCGCCGTCAGGGCATGTCACGGATCGAGCTGGGCGGGCTCGACGGATCAGGTGTGCAGGCATTGATGGAGGCGATCGCCCGTCATCCGCTCGACGCAGTCGGCGTGAGCCTGGCCGAGGCGGTCCATCGTGAGACGGACGGCAACCCGTTCTTCGTCACCGAGGTGCTCCGCTATCTGCGGGACACGGGGGCGATCATGCGGGACACCGGGGGGCGGTGGGTGGCCAGTGGGGTCATCGACGCTTCGTCGCTCCCCGACAGCATCCGTGAGGTGATCGGTGGCCGGGTGGTGCGGCTCGGGACGGTCGCCGAGCGAGTCCTGGAAACTGCGTCGGTCATCGGTCGGGACTTCGACCTCGACGTCCTGGAGCTGACCACCCGAGTGCCGACCGACCAGTTGGTCGATCTGCTCGACGAGGCCGCCACGTCGTCACTGGTCCTCGAGGTCGACAACGCCCCGGGCAGATACAGCTTCACCCACGCCCTCATCCAGCACACGCTCTATGCCGGCATCGGCTCGACGCGCCGTGCCCATATGCACGAGAGCGTGGCGCTGGCCCTGGAGGAGGCCTGTGGCGGTCACCCGGGCACGCGGGTGGGTGAGCTGGCCCGACACTGGATCAACGCCACCCGGCCGAAGAACCTGTCGAAGGCCATCCGCTACTCCCATGAGGCCGCCGAGGCCGCCCTCGATTCGCTGGCTCCCGACGATGCCGTCGCCCATTTCTCCAAGGCGCTCGAACTGTGTTCGCTGGTCCCCGACCCCGACCCCGTGCTCCTGCTCGACCTCGCCATCGGCCTGGGCACCGCCCAGCGCCAGACCGGCGACGCGTCCTTCCGCGGCACACTCCTCGACGCCGCCGATCAGGCGGCCCGAATGGGCGACGTCGACCGGCTGGTGGCCGCGTGCCTGGCCAACGACCGCGGCTTCTACAGCGCAGTGGGCTCCACCGACAGGGAGAAGGTCGACGCGCTGGAATTGGCGCTCGAGATGCTGCCCGAGAACCATCCTGACCGGGCGCTGGTGTTGGCCACCCTGTGCTCGGAGATCGCCCACGGAAGCCCCCTCGAGCGACGACGGTCCCTGGCCGAGGAAGCGATAGCCATCGCCGAGGCGTCCGGCGACGACGCCGTGGTGGTCCGGGTCCTCAACCATCTGCACGTCTCCCTCCAGGTTCCGTCTCTACTCGAGTCCACCCAGTCACGGGCCCGGGAGGCGTTGTTGCGAGCCGAGCGCATCGGTGATCCCGTGCTCCTGTATTGGGCGGCGTGGTGGGGGGCCGAGGCGGCGGCCCGGTCCGGCGACGTCGAGGAGCTGGACCGGTGCATCGACATCCAGGCGGCGATGACCGAGCAGCTCAACCAGCCGATCTTCACGTGGGGACGGTCCTTCGTCCTTTCCATGCGGGCCCAGATCGCCGGCGACACCGACCTGGCCGAGCAGCTGGCCAACGAGGCGCTCCGGATCGGCATCGACGGGGGACAGCCGGACGCAGCCACCATGTTCGGAGGGCAGTTCAACATCGTGTGCGGCCAACGGGGCACGCAAGGTGAGCTCACTCCGCTCATCGAGAAGATGGCCTCGGAGACCCCGGACATCCCGCCCGCCTTCTTCAAATCCCTACTGGCCAAGGCTCACGCAGAGGGCGATCGCCTCGATCGGTCGTCGGAGCTGCTCGCCGAGATGGCCGACTCGGGATTCGAGCTGCATCTCGATCAGTTCTGGCTGACCGGCATGGTCGACCTTGCCGACGCGGCCATCGAGTGCGGTGATCCGGGCTCCGCCGACCCGCTGTTCGTGCTGCTCGAGCCCTGGGCGGACCAGCTTCCTGCCACGGGTGGTTCGGCCCTTTGTCCGGTGAGCCACTATCTCGGTGGCCTGGCCACCGTGCTCGGCCGCTTCGACGAGGCGGACGCCTACTTCGTGCGTGCCTCGGAACTGAACCGGCGGATGGGGGCAAGGTTCTTCGCCGCCCGCACCGACCTCCTCTGGGCCCGGATGCTCATCGAGCGGGGCGCGCCCGGCGATCGCTCCCGGGCCGAGGCGCTCCTGACCAGTGCCCGCGACGTGGCCGGTGCCGGTTCCTACGGAGTGATCCTCCGTCGGGCGGAGGCGGCTTTGGCCGTCGTGGCCGATGGTGGCGGAAGACCCGCTCCCGTATGACCCGGAACCGGTTTGCCGTCCGCTGCCGGCCCACTGGCTGAGGTGGTACACAGTCGATCACGACTGCGGCTGCGGGCTACGGGCTTGGGGCTACGGGCTACGGGCTACGGGCTGTGGGCTACGGGCTTGGGGCTGCCGGCAACGGGCTGCCGGTCATGGGAGACCCGTCGCCACGGTCCCGTCGACACTCAGGTCGCGGTAGGTCATGGTCGAGCCGGGGGTGAGGTGTCCGGCGAACCATCCGCCCCGACCGGTGGCAGGGGCCCCGGCCGGGATCTGCGCCTCACCGCCCTGGGTGCCGCTGCCCCATCGGGGCCGGGTCTGACCCTTCGTCCAGACCACGAATTGCACGTCGTCGGAAGCGGAGACGGTCCGGACGCACATGCTCAGCGGGTAGACGGACGGGGTGACCGGCAATTCGGGAACCGCCACCGAGCCGAACTGCGTGAACGGGGTGCTCGGGTCGGCTGCGGTGTTCCAGACGTGGAAATTGAACACATCGAAGGCGCCCAGCCAGATGTTACGGGTGACGGAGATGCCGGTGACGCCACCGCCCACCGCCGTGTTCATCCGGACCACCACGCCCTGTTGATCGATGCCCACTCCGCTGGCGAAGGTGGCGCACACCGTCATATCGGCCCCGATCGGGCCACGGAGACCCCAGAAGAACTCCCGGTTGTTGCCCCCGCTCGTCTTCGGTGCCGTGACCACCACGGTGCCGGGCGAGGGACTCGAGTAGGTGTAGCGGGAGCAGTCCGGTGTGACCCGGGAGGTGCAGGACGGGGGACCGGACGAGAGGTCGCCGGCGCCACCGGGCCGGGGATCCGTGCCGCAGGCCGTCAGGGTGACGGCAATGCCGGCGACGAGGGTCACCACGGTCCACCGGTTCATTCCGCAGCTCCTCACGGGGTCCGCATGACCCTAGTGGCTCCGGTCACCTGGATGCTCGACACCGTGGGCGGCTGCCGGCAGACTCAGGCCGGGCATTCCGCAGACGGACGCGGCCTCGTGCCAATGGTCCAGTGGACGGGGGGAGCCACCTGCCGATTTCGAGGGTGGGGAGGGTCGCTGGAACGGCGACGGGAGGGGTCATGGCGAGTCCGAGCCGCCCGTTGCCCGTCTGATCGCCACGGGGCCGGTCCCGTTCAGTGCGGCGCCAGTGGCAGCTCGAAGTGGTCGACGGAGTCCGAGGGATCGTTCCAGGCCGGCGTGGACTCTCCGGTGGCCCGCAGGCCCATCCGGAGGTACGCGTCCCTGGCCGCCGCATTGCCCCGCAACACGCTGAGCTCGAGGATGGTCGCCCCTTCCGTGCGGGCCCACCGGGCGACGTGGTCGAGGAGGGACCGGGCGATGCCCCGGTGCCGATGCGTCGGTGCCACCCACATGCCCACGAGCTCCCGCTTGGCTCGGTCGCCCGACCGGCCCTCGATGCCGCCGGCGACCCCGACCCACGCTCCCTCGTCGGAGGCGACGAACCACCGGCAGGTCGTGGCGCGATCCCGCCAGGTCGCCTCGTCGAACGTCGACTCCCGTTCGTAGCTCGAGGTGAACGCGCCGGGGGTGTCAGCCAGAGCCGTCAATCGGACGGCGCGGATGATGCGCCAGTCGTCCGGGGAGCAGAAGCGGATCTGGACGCCGGTGCTCGGAGAACCGGGGGGCGCCGGCATCGGCCGATTGTACCGGCGCCGGCGGACGGCGCCGACCTGCGGACCGCCGGCTGAGCGAAGCCGTCGGACGCGGATACGGAAAAGGCCGGGGACGAACAGAAGCGGGTAGCCGACGCGGATCCGCGCGGCTGGGCCGCAGTGACGCGTCGTCCGTGGGGATGGCGTGACCCCGACTCCGATGGCCGGCTCCGGCCCGAGACCGCCGAGTCGAGCTACCGGGGCTCCCGACGGACGGGCCGTCACCAGGGACGGTCCCGGTAGGCTCGGCGTGGTTCGCACCCTGTGGGTACCGTCCGCTCGGGTCCATCACTCCAGGGGGGCGGGAACAGCCATCGTTCAGGACGAGGAGGGAACCGATGACGAGCATTGACCTACTGGTCGACGCATTCGAGAGGGTCCGCGACGCCGTACAGCCGGCGGTCAACGGGCTGTCGCCCGACGAGTTGGCCTTCCGTCCTGACGCCGAGTCGAACTCGATCGCGTGGCTGGTGTGGCACCTGACGCGGATCCAGGATGATCACGTGGCCGGCCTGGACGGCAACGAGCAGGTGTGGACGGCGAGAGGCTGGGCCGACCGGTTCGCGTTGCCGCTGGAGGTCACGGATACCGGCTACGGGCACGACCCCGACAAGGTGGCGGTCGTGACGGCCGATGCCCACTCGTTGCTCGACTACTTCGAGGAGGTGCACGACAGGACGATCACCTATGTGCAGACCCTCGGGGAAGAGGAACTCGCCCGGGTGGTGGACCGCCGGTGGGACCCACCGGTGACCGTCGGGGTCCGGCTGGTGAGCGTCATCGCCGACGACCTCCAGCACGCCGGACAAGCGGCCTATGTGCGGGGGATCCTCCAGCGGCGCTGAGCACCCGCGGGCGACGGTCCGGGCGGCACCGACCTGGCTCATGCGGTCGACGGAGCTGATGCCGCTCACACCGCTCACACCGGCAGTGTGTACCGGGCGAACACGTGCCACCCGATGAACGCCCAGACGAGCACCAGGAGGATCCGGCCCGGCAGGCGGGCCCACACCCGGTCGATGATGTCGACGAGGCTCGCCCACCGGCCCCCGGAGCGGTGGCAGGCGATCTCCCACGCGGCGCAGGCGACGATGAGTGCGACCCAGGTCACCGTGATGGCCACGTCAGCGCTCACCAGCCCCGGCCGGCCGCGACCACAGGGCCGTTCTCCAAGGGATCACCCCGGCGGCGAGCCACCCGCAGAACAGGACGAAGCGCACCGTGTGCCAGCCCAGCGCGTGATCGACGACGGTGCTGAGCGTCGGGACGACCCCGGACCGCCCACCCAGTGCCAGGCCGGCTGCCTCGAGGCCGACGGCGATGAGCAGGAGGATCAGCCAGGGGAGCGACCGGTGGCGTTGCGGTCGTTCCTCGTGGGACGGACCCGGTGCTGTGGGAGGCGGTGATGCGCTGGGCGCCGGTGCTCGTCCGGGCGACGGTGCGAAGGCGGCGAGGGCGAGGAGAGCGGCTGCCGGGATGCCGACAGCGAGGTAGGCCCGAGTGGTGAAGGGAGGGACCCCTGTGGCCCACCATGCGTAGGCGAGGGCGATGGCCACCACCACGGACCGGCGCCAACGCCACCTCACCGATCCGTCTCCTCCGGCCGTGCCCGACCGTGCCCCCGCCCTTGCCGACAGGCACCGCTCCCGACCGCCGGCATTCTCCCGGTCATCTCACCCTCAGTTCGCCCGATCGGGAGCGAGCGAGTACGTGCGCCGGCAGGCGGGTTCAAGAAGCGGCGGCTGTCGAATGGGCACATTGTCGCGTGGGGACGGGACCGACGTTGCCCGGTCGGAACCCGCGAACCGGTGCGGCCACCCTCGTCGACGATGCGCCTGTGGGACAATCGGCCGGTGCAGATCGGGCTCCACGCACTCGGGATCGGCTCCGGCGCGGACCCCGACGTCATCGAAGCGGTGGCCCGGCATGCGGAAGCAGCCGGGTTCTCCACGCTGTGGTCCGGCGAGCACGTGGTGATGGTGGACCGGCCCGATACCCCGTACCCTTACTCCGGCGACGGCCGCATCGCCGTCCCATCGGATGCCGACTGGTTGGACCCGCTGGTGACCCTGTCCTTCGTGTCGGCGGTGACCACCACCATCCGGGTGGCGACCGGCATACTGCTCCTCCCCCAGCACAATCCGGTGGTGGTGGCCAAGCAAGCGGCCAGTCTGGATCTCGTCTCGAAGGGACGGCTGCTCCTCGGCATCGGGATCGGCTGGTCGGCCGAGGAGTTCGCTGCGCTGGGGATCGCCTTTTCCGGTCGGGCTCGGCGCATGCACGAGTTCGTCGACGTGATGAGGGCACTGTGGCGAGACGATGCCACCTCCTTCGACGGCGAGTTCGTCAGCTTCCAGACGGTCCGCAGCTACCCGAAGCCCGTTCGGGACCGGAGGGTGCCGATCGTCGTCGGCGGCACCAGTGACGCCGCACTGGGCCGGGTGGCCGCGTACGGCGATGGTTGGTACGGCTTCAACCTGGCCACGGACCAGGTGGCCGAGCGGATCACCGACCTGGGATCGCGTTGCCTCCGGCTCGGGCGCGACCCGAGCCAGGTCGAGGTGGCCGTGTCGTTGGCCGACGGGTCACCGGCGGACCTGGGCCCGTTGGAGGCCGCAGGGGTCACCGAGCTGGTGGTCGTGGCGTCGCCGCCGGACGATCCCGACGAGGCCGGGCCGTGGGTCGACCGCTTGGCCGAGGTGTGGGACGTCGGGTCTCATCGGCGTGAACCGCTCCCTTGAGCCGGTTCCGGGCGCCTCGCCGACGGGCCGCCAGCGGCCGAGGCCGAGGCGAACGGCATCTTCGTCACCATCCGCCGCCATTCCCACCCGCCAGAGGATCAGCCGCACCGCGGCGCCGATCGAACGGGGCTTCCGGTCCCGGGCCACCGGCCGTCCGGGGGCACCGTTCGACCCGGGGCCTCCTACCCCTCGGCGAATGCCGGCAAACAGCGGAAGGCGTGCCGATCACGACCTTCGAATCGTCATGCGGCACGGTCGCTGAACGGCTCGGCGACGCGCTGCGCCACGTCGGAGCGCTCGGAGCCCAACTCGTCGAAGGGGAACTCTGATGCCGTCGCCAACCGTGATGCCGCCGACCCCAGGCCCAGGCACAGCGCCAGACACGAAGAGAGGGCGACGACGCCTTTCGTCACGAGATGCATGGAACCTCGATACCGCCCAGCTCGGACGCCTAAACCACCCGGGAGCCGCCTGGTCCGGAGCGGCCCCGGTGAGAGGACCGGACCAGGTCGGGATTTCCGGGGTCGGGGTCAACCTGGCGCCCCTCCCGTTCGTAGTAATGACGATGAAGCGTGACCGCTGAGGCTCTGGGCGAGGCACCGAGTGAGGCACCGAGCATGAGCCCAGAGGCCCCGGTGCCCGGTGGTGACGACCGCACCGGCAACGAGGGCGAGGGCAACGAGCGCGAGAGCTACGACGCCGCGTTCCCCCGTCTGTGGATGCGTGCGTACCGGGTGAGCTTTCGAATGGTGAGGAGCCGGGAGGATGCCGAGGATGTGGCGATGGACACCATGGCGCGTGCGCTGCGCGACTGGAACCGGTTGGGACCGTCGCCCGATCCGTGGGTGGTCAGGGTGGCGACGAACCTCTCGATCGACCTGTGGAGGCGGGCCAAGCGGAGGAAGAACCACGACCTGCTCGGCCGGCTCGGATCGTCCGAGTACCAGTCCGAGGACGGCATGGTCCTCAGGCAGGCACTGTTCAGGTTGCCGAAGCGCCAGCGAGAGGTGGTCGCCATGCGCTACTTCCTCGATATGACCGAGCAGGAGATCGCCTCCTCGCTCGGGTGCTCGCCCGGAACGGTGAAGCAGCACGCCAGCCGGGGCCTGGCGTCGCTCCGGCGAGAACTGAAGGATTTCGACGCGGGTGACCTCACCGATGCCTGACCACGAGATCCCGCCGCCCTCATCGACACTGGAGCACTACCGCGCCGAGGTGGGACGCCGCGCCCAGTTGATCGGTCGCCGTCGCCAGCGGCGGGTGATGGGGGTCGCCGGCGTCGTCGCCGTGCTTGCCGTGGGCCTGTTCGCCGGGCTCCACCTGGCCGGAAACCAAGACCATGTGTCCGCCTCCGGGGCGTCTCCCACCGGTCCTCCTCGGGGCCCGACCACCTCGGTGACGCACGGCTCGGTCGCCGGCAGTGCCGACGCGACCTCCTCGGCCGGCGCCGCGAAGGCCGGCACCGGCGCCCCGGCCCCCCAGAGCGCCAACGCCTCGGCACCGGAGTTCAGTCCGGGACTGTCGGTGAACGGGCCGGCATCCCACGTCGTCTACGCCAGGTCCAGCGGGTTCGTCGTCACTGCCCGCCCGGGCACCGAGGTGCAGGTGGTGCTCGAGCTCCCGGCGGGTGGCTGGGGGCAGGCGGCCATCACCAGCGGCGCCGGCACGGTCGCTTCCGTGGTCGCCCAGGCACGGGTGGGTGGTGATCTCCGGGTCGACATCCGGACGCTGGCCGGTGGTACCGCCCGCCTCGGCGTGCCCTCGCCCGGCCATCCGGCAGACTCGTGGCACGGGACGATCATCGTCCACACCCCGCGACCGGCCGGATGAGCGCCGGCCGGATGAGCGCCGGTCGGGTGGGCGCCGAACGGGTGGGCCGGCACCGCGTGGTCGTGGCCCTCGCCGCCGTCCTCGCCGCGGTCGCCTCGCTGGCCACCTCGTGCGCGGCGAATCCCACGTCGTCCCCCCGACCGATCCACGTCGGGGCACTCGCCGCCGTCGCTCCCGCGGTCGCCCGGGGAACCACCCCTCCCGGATGGCTGCCGGTGGACTTCGGGGACGCCCAGGTCTCCGTCCCGGCCGACTGGGGCCTCGTCTCGAATGGGGAATCGGCATGCCTCCAGGCCGCCGGTGCGGTCATCCTCGGCAACGGATCCTGGTGCCCACCGACGGTGGCCGATGCCGGATCACCGAGTCCGCGCATGGTCTCCCTCAGGACGATCGGACCCCGGCCGCCGGACGGATACGGGTCGCCGTCCCTCGTCGTCGACGGGATTCCGGTCTACACGCCCGGTGTTGCCCCGGTCTACGAGATCCCCCTGCTGCACGTCTCGCTGTCGTTCACCGGCGACGTCCCCCAGCAGGTACTCGCCAGCCTCACCTACTCGCCCCGGGCGGTCGTGCTCGCCCCCGACGGCCCGACGGCCGTTCCCCCCGGGTGGCGTCGGGTCCGTTTCGCCGGGATCAGGTTGGCGGTTCCACCGACGTGGACGGTCCGCCGGCAGACGACCAGCGACGACTGCGGCGGCCCACGGACAATCGGGAACCAGGTGCTCCTCGTGTCGGGGACACCCGGCTCCGCCTCCTGCCCGGCACGACTGCCCGACCTGCGATCGGTGCAGGCCGTCCCCGGAGTCGAGATCGACAGCTACGGCCCGGGTGTCGACCAAGGACCGGCCTCGTGCCCGGGGTCGCAGCGTCAGCAGGGCCTGACCGTCTGCATCGACACGGGCGCATCGGGCAGCACCCTCGAGGCGGACGTGTGGGGTCCGAGCGGGATGGCCCTGTTCTCCCTCGGGTTGACCGGCGACGGACTCGTCGATCGGACCGTCTTCCATTCGCTGCGTCGGTGATGCGGGGCGCCGGGTGCCCGTTCCCCGGGGCCGGTCCCGGGCTCAGGGCGCGACGGCTTCCAGCGCCTGGAGGAGATCGCCGACCAGGTCCCCGGCATCCTCCAGACCCACGGACAGCCTGAGCAACGACGGGTCGACGGCGAACGGCGAGTCGACGAGGGACGCGTGGGTCATCCGGTGCGGATGCCCGATGAGCGATTCCACGGCACCCAGGGACTCGGCCAAGGTGAACAGCTCGGTCGATCCCGCTACGGCGAGGGCGGCCTTCTCGCCGCCGTGCAGCGAGAAGGAGACCATCCCCCCGAACGCCCGCATCTGGGTCATGGCCGTGGCGTGTCCGGTATGGGTGGGGAGTCCGGGGAAGTAGAGCTGGTCGATCGCCGGGTGGCCGGCCAGGGCGTCGGCTACGGCGGCGGCGTTCTCGCAGTGCCGGTCCATGCGGACGGCCAACGTCTTGATGCCCCGGAGGACGAGGAAGCAGTCGAAGGGACCGGGGACCGCCCCGGTGGCGTTCTGGAGGAAGGCCACCCGCTCGGCGATCCGTTCGTCGGACGTGCCGACGAAGCCCCCGATCACATCGCTGTGCCCGCTCAGGTATTTGGTCGTCGAGTGGACGACGACGTCGGCGCCATGGGCGGCCGGCTGCTGGAGGTAGGGCGTGGCGAAGGTGTTGTCCACGGTCAGCAGGGCGCCGTGGTCGTGGGCGAGCTCGGCCACCGAGGCGATGTCGATCACACTGAGGCGCGGATTGGTCGGCGTCTCCATGAAGATCATGCGGGTGGTCGGCCGCCACGCGTGGCGGATGGCGTCGGCATCGTCGAGCCGCACCGGCGTGGATTCCAGACCGGCCGGCCTGTGCACCTGGTCCAACAGCCGACGGGTGCCGCCATACATCTCGTCCCCCACGATGACGTGGTCGCCCGGCTCCAGGCACCGCAGGACCGCATCCTCGGCGGCCAGCCCACTGGCGAACGCCGAGCCGTGGTCGACCCCTTCGAGGTCGGCGAGGCAGGACTCGAGGGCGGTCCGGGTGGGATTGGCCGAGCGACTGTACTCGTAGGCCTGGTCGGCACCGGACTCCGACTGGGCGAAGGTAGAGGTCTGGAAGATGGGCACCACCACGGCCCCGGTGGCGCCGTCCGGTGGCTGGCCGGCATGGATCGCCCTCGTCTGGAACCCCAGGCCCGGGCGGGCACCGTCCCTGGGCGTCGGCTCCCCGCCCGACCGCTCGACACCGGCCACGGATCAGTGACCTCCGAGGAATGCCAACAGGTCGGAGCGGGTGAGGATGCCGATCGGGTGCCCCCCGTCCAGGACGAGCAGGGCGTTGTCCGACTCGAGCCGTGTGGCGATCCCCTCGACGGGTTCGCTGTGGCCGACGGTCGCCATCGGCGGACCCATCACGGAGCTGACCGCCCGGTCGAAGCTCTCCGGATCGTGGAGGGCGTGCTCGAGCAGCTGGCGATCGGAGACCGACCCCACCACCTCGGCCAGGGCGAGCGGCGGCTCCGCCTTGACCACCGGCACCTGTGACACCCCGTACTCCTCGAGCAGGCCCATGGCGGCCCGAATGGTCTCCTCGGGGTGTACGTGGACGAGTGGCGGGAGGCGCCCGCTCTTGGTCGAGAGCACCGCCTCGGCCGTCGCACCCTCCGCCCGGGCGAACCCGTGGTCGGCCATCCAGTGGTCGTCGTACAGCTTCGAGAGGTAGCCCCGGCCGGAGTCGGGGACGAGTACGACCACGACGTCGTCGGGCCCGAGGCTCTCGCCGATGTGGAGGGCCGCCCAGACCGCCGTGCCGCACGACCCGCCGACGATCATGCCCTCGTCCCTGGTGACCCGGCGGGCGGTCAGGAACGAGTCGCTGTCGGAGACGGCGATGACCTCGTCCACCACCGAGGGGTCGTAGGTGCTGGGCCAGAAGTCCTCGCCGATGCCCTCCACCAGGTAGGGCCGGCCACCTCCCCCCGAGTAGATGGAACCTTCGGGGTCCGCGGCGATCACGCGGATGGCCGGATTCTGCGCCTTCAGGTAACGGCCCACGCCACTGATGGTCCCCCCGGTCCCCACGCCGGCGACGAAGTGGGTCACCCGCCCCGCCGTCTGCCGCCAGATCTCGGGACCGGTCCACCGCTCGTGGGCCGAAGGGTTGGCCGTGTTTCGGTACTGGTTGGGCTGGAAGGAGTGCGGGGTCTCCGCGGTGATCCGGTTGGCCACCGAATAGTAGGAGTCGGGGTGATCGGGGTCGACGGCCGTCGGGCAGACGATGACCTTGGCCCCGAAGGCACGGAGCAGTTGGCGCTTCTCCTCGGCGATCTTGTCCGGCATGGTGAAGATGCAGTGGTAGCCACGCTGTGCGGCGATCATGGCCAGCCCGACGCCGGTGTTCCCCGACGTCGGCTCCACGATGGTGCTGCCCCGACTGAGCAGACCCTCGGCCTCCGCCGCCCGGATCATGGACAGCGCCGGCCGGTCCTTGACGCTGCCGCCCGGGTTCAGGTACTCGAGCTTGGCCAGGAGATGGCAACGGAGGTGGCTGCCCGTCCGGCTCAGGCGGACCAGCGGCGTGTCGCCGATCAGGTCGATCAGGCTCTCCGCCACCTCCATCACCGGCCCGTGATCGGTCAGCGGCCAGATCTCCACCCCGTTCGGGACGTCGACGGCACCGTCGGTGAACAGCACCGTCGGCAGGCCGGCGTCGTGGATGTGGTGCACCACCGCCGCGGTGTCGCCGTCCTCGCCGCCGACACCGACCACACCGACCAGCCGCGGGATGTGGCCCCGGAGTTCGGCGATCAGGGGGGCCGTCTCCCCCGGATCGGCCAGCTCGACGATCCGGCCCGCCCTGGCTTCGAGCAGTTGGGGTGGTCGTTCGGGCCCGACCACCACCAGGATGTCGACCATCGGACCGGGCACGGGGGACCCCTATCGGTGGCCGACGGCCGGGCCGGCCGGTATCGGCCACGGCCCCGTCACCGGGCACGCGCAGGTGTCGACGGGGGACGCTCCACCACCGGGGGGCAACGTGGCGGGCTCCATGGGAGCCAATGCTACCGATCCCGGACACCACCCATGATCGGCCGCCCGGGGCGATGGAACCGGGACGACCTCCGGGCGCGCCGTCGTAGGCTCGGACGCATGTGCGGCCGGATCGCCCTCTACTCCGATGTGCCCCGTCTCGCCCGGTTGCTGGATGCCGGCATCGATCCGGAGGTCGTGGACGAGTTCGGGCCCAGTTGGAACATCGGCCCGATGTCGACGATCCTCGGTGTGTCCGAGGACGCGGCCGGAGATCGCACGATGGGTCTCTACCGATGGGGGTTGGTGCCGGCGGGCGCCAGGGATCCGGCGTCGATCAGGAACACCTTCAACGCCCGGGCGGAGACTGTCGCCACCAGGCCGACGTTCCGAGCGGCGTTCAGGCAACGGCGGATCCTGGTCCCGGTCGACGCCTTCTACGAGTGGAAGGGCGGCGCCATCAAGCAGCCGTACGTGTTCAAGCGGGCGGACGGTGATCCGGTGGTCTTCGCCGGCCTGCGCGAGCGGTGGAGGGGAGTGGACGGATCCGAGCTCCGCACCGCCACCATCATCACGACCGAGGCGGGTCCGGACATGCCCGTCCACGATCGTCAACCGGTCGTCCTGGAACGTGGGGCATGGGAGCACTGGCTCGACCCCGAGGTCACCGATCGGGAGGACCTGCAATCGCTGCTGGTGGCCGGAGCCGCCGGCACACTGGTCCACTACCCGGTCGACCGGGCGGTCGGCAATGTCAGGAACGACGGCCCCGAACTGGTGAGGGAGAGAGCGGCGCCCTGACGGTTGCGACGGCGTGGGGGATCGCCAGGGGCAGAGAAAACACCCGTCTTCTTTGCTAGCTTCGCAGGACAGCGCGCTGGACGAGGTGGGCCCGTTTCGACAGGAGCAAAGCCATTGGAGACCCGGAAGCTGGACACGGTGGTCTATGTGAAGGACGGTCCGGTCGCCTGGATCACGCTGGACTATGGGGAGAAGGCCAACATCCAGACGTCGGACCTGGTCTTCGACGTCGACACCTGCCTCGATGATGCCGACCGCGACTACAGCATCAAGGTCGTCATCCTGAAGGCCAACGGCCCCGGGTTCAGTGCCGGCCACGTGGTCGCCGGCACGCCGGGCACCGAGATGCGGGAGATCGACGAGAGCACGGCCCGGTTGGGCAGCCCGTGGAAGGGCCAGTGGGACATCTACGGGACACCGGTCCTCAAACTGTGGGACTTCCCCAAGGTGACGATCGCCCAGGTGCACGGGTACTGCCTCGGGGGCGGCACCGTGTGGGGGCTGCTCACCGACATGACCGTTGCCTCGGAGGACGCCTACTTCCAGTTCCCGGTCCTCCAGGGCATGGCGATGCCGACGATGGAGACCGGCATCGAACCGTGGCTGTTCATGAACTGGAAGAGGGCCTCGGAGTACATGTACACCGGGCAGGAGCTCAGCGCCCGAGAAGCCAAGGAGATGGGGCTGATCAATCGGGTGGTGCCTCGTGACCGCCTCGACGACGAGGTCACCGAACTCGCCTTCCACGTGGCCCAGGCCCCGCTGAGCACGCTGATGGCCGCCAAGGCCAACATCCGCCGGGCCTGGGACATGATGGGCCTCCGGAACCACCTGCAGCAGTCGAACGACCTCCTGACCTTGGCGACCCAGGCCACCGACGTGAAGGAGTACATCCGCGACGTCTACCAGGCCGGCCTCCGACCCCGTGACGCCGCGCAACGGAACGCCGACCGGGCCAAGGTGCTCGCCGCCGAGTCGAAGGAGCGCGCCCGGACGGAACGCTGACCCGGAGGCCGACGGCGTGGCCGGCTACCCGGTCGGCTCCTCGGCCAGGCCACCCTTCCGGTCAGCGGTCGGGCCGACACGCCGATCGCCTGGCGGCGTCGGTGCCCGGTGGCCCGAGGAGACGAGCTCCTCGCAGACGGAGGAGACGAAGGAGTCGACGAACGACCTGATGCCGATGAACACGATCCGCCCTCCTTTCCTTCTCTCTTCTGCTCCAGCTGTGCGGACTTCTGCTGCGCCGCTGCGGAGTCGTTCCGGACTCGTCCGGCAGGACGACCTACCCACCGACCGTGGTCTCAACCGTCGGTCCTCGTACCCGATGGGACACCGGCAGCCGACGCCGCGGCAACCGGGCGGCGCCGTGGTGAGGCTCGCACCGTGACCACCGGGCGTCTGCGTCGGGTCGTGGCCCTCACCCTGGTCGTGACGGGCACGCTGCTGCTCGGGTCGATGCCGGCTCCCGGCTCCGATGCCGGCGCCGACACCGCACGGCCGACGCTCAAGCCGATAAGCGGCTCCTACGACTTCACCCTCACCTTCGACGGCCTCCACCGCGACTTCCTCCTGCACGTTCCCCCGGCAGCGGCCCGGGGTGCTCCCCTTCCCCTGGTCCTCAACCTCCACGGGGCCACCGAGAACGGCACGCTCGAGGAGTTCACGTCAGGGATGGACTCCTCCGCCGACCAGAACGGCTATCTGGTGGCCTATCCCGACGGCACGAGGATCTCGAAGGTCCTGACCCCCGACCCGGTGGCCAAGCAGGCCCAGTACGGATGGAACGCCGGTGAGTGCTGCGGGCTACCGGTGACCCGGCACATCGATGACGTCGGCTTCCTGCTGAGGGTCATCAGCGACGTGGCGGCACGCACACCGGTCGACTTGCGCAGGGTCTACGTCACCGGGATCTCCAACGGGGGGATGATGGCCTACGCCATGGCATCCGAGGCATCCGACCACGTCGCCGCCATCTCCTCGGTGTCGGGTCAGGTGGAGCTGCCCACCATCCATCCGACGCGGGCGGTGCCCACGATGGAGTTCCACAGCGTCGACGACCCGATCGCCAAGTGGCAGGGGGTCCCGAACAGCAACCCGAAGCTCCGGCTCTCGGTCATGGAGGGGATCGACCAGTGGGTGAAGGCCGACGGGTGCGACTCCAGCCCTCACGACGGATCGCCGATCGTCGGTGCCCCCGGTTCCATCTCGCAGGGTGAGACAGCCACGCTCGTGACCTACGACGGGTGCCGCTCGGGGTCCGAGGTCGAACTGTGGCGCTTCACCGGGTCCGGACACGTCTGGCCGGGCAGCACGCTGAACACGGGTCCTCCTGACACCTGGGTCCTGGGCGGCGTGGGTCGGGGCACCGTCCTCGTCGACGCCGACGAGGCGATGTGGCAGTTCTTCAGCCGCTACGAGCTGCCGGCGAACCTGGTGGGGGCGCACCGCTCGAGCGCCTGAGCCGTGGCGTCCCCCGCAGCGCCCGGGGGCGGGCCGATGCCCAGCACCGCCTGGGCCACCGCCAACGCACTCAGGGGGCCGAGGAGCAGACCTTCGGCGCCGTGGCCGGTGGCGACGAAGGCGTTGTCCCAACCCGGCACGCGTCCGAGGATCGGTCGGGCGTCGGGGGTCGAGGGTCGGGTGCCCACCCGCACCTCGGTCACCGTGGCCTGGCCCAGGCCGGGGGCGGTCCGCAGGCACTCGCGCAGGAGCTGGTGGAGGCCGTCCGCAGTGGCCCGGTGATCGAACCCGGCCTCCGCCTCCATGGTGCCGCCACAGGCCACCCGCCCGTCGGGCCAGGGCACCAGGTAGAAGCCCAGCACCGGCTGGACGATGGACCAGGAGCGGGTGTCCGTGCCGGCCACGGACAGGTGGGCGATCTGCCCCTTGAGCGGCAGGACCGGCAGGGCGACCCCGAGGGCGCCGCCGAGCTCGGGTGACCAGGCGCCGCCGGCGATCACGATGGCACCGGCGCCGATCGTCCCCTCCGTCGTGGTCACGCCGGTGACCGTCCCGCCCGCCCCGTCGAGCTCGAAGCCGGTGGCACTCCCGTCGATCGACCGGAGCCCGCGCGACACCGCCGCCCGGTGGAGGGCGCCGTTCAGGACCCGCCCGTCGACCCGTCGCCCCGACGGGCTGAACAGGGCCCGTCGGACCGGGCCCAACGGGGGGAAGTACCGGCCGGCCTCGGCCGGCTCGATCTCTTCTGCGAGGCCGGGGCCGCGGGACCGGACGAGGCCGATCGCCCGCTCCATGTACTCGTCCTCACCCGGGCGACCGGCCACCAGCAGCAAGCCGGTCACGGCGAATCCCGTGTCGGTGATCCCGTCGTCGGCCAGTCGCCCGGCCAGGGCCTGATGATGGAGCGCCGCCGCCATGCCGAACTCGAAGAACGCCGGATCGGGGTCCTGGTTCGTCTCGGGGGAGAGGATGCCGGCACCGGCGTCGGTGGCCCGTCCGGGGTCGTGCCGATCGACCTGCACCACCGATGCGCCCGCGGTCACGAGCTCGTAGGCCAGCGACGCTCCGACCAGGCCACCGCCCACCACCACGACGTCGGCGACCAGTTGTGTCGGTGGCATCAGGGAATCATCGCCGATCGGACCGGGACCCGCACGGGCACCGGTCGGCGGCCCGGGCCTCGGTCGGCCGGGCCGGCCGGGCCGGTCCGGCCGACCGGTTCGTCGTCACCCGGGTGGATCTAAGGTCGGGGCATGAACCATCGACCACTCGGCCGCACAGGGATCAAGGTCAGCCCGCTCTGTCTCGGAGCCATGATGCTGGGGGAGTGGGGCAACCCGGACCACGACGAGTCGATCCGGATCATCCACCGGGCTCTCGACGCCGGCATCAACTTCATCGACACGGCCGACGTCTACTCGGCCGGGGAGTCCGAGGTCATCGTGGGCAAGGCGCTCTCGACCGTGGACCGGTCCCGGGTGGTGCTGGCCACGAAGGTGCACGCCCCGATGGGTGACGATCCCAATGCCCAGGGCAACTCGCGGCGCTGGATCATCGCCGAGTGCGACAACAGCCTCCGCCGCCTGGGGACCGACTACATCGACCTTTACCAGATCCACCGCCCGGACGAGACCGTCGATGTCGACGAGACGCTCGGTGCGCTGAGCGACCTGGTCCACGCCGGCAAGATCCGTTCGTTCGGCAGCTCCACGTTCCCGGCCGAGCAGATCGTCGAGGCGCAGTGGGTGGCCGAGCGGCGGGGCCGCGAGCGGTTCCGAACCGAGCAGCCGCCCTACTCGATCCTCGTCCGCTCCATCGAGCGGGACGTCCTCCCGGTGGCCCAGTCCTACGGCATGGGCGTCATCCCCTGGAGCCCCCTGGCCGGAGGATGGCTGTCCGGTCGCTTCGGGGAGGGCCGGGACAACACCAGCCGGCGGGCGGCCCGCATCCCCGGCCGGTACGACCTCGGCATCCCGGCCAATCAGCGCAAGCTGGAGATCGTCACCGAGCTGGCGACGGTGGCCGCCGACGCCGGGCTCACCATGGTCGAGCTGTCGCTGGCCTTCGTGCTCGAGCACCCCGCCATCAGCGCGGCCATCATCGGTCCCCGGACCATGGAGCAGCTCGAGTCACAGCTCTCGGCACCCGACGTCCGACTCGAGGCGGCCGTGCTCGACCGCATCGACGAGATCGTCCCCCCGGGCACGAACGTGAACCCCGAGGACGCGGGCTGGCAGCCGCGCTGCCTCAGCGACCCGCGGCTCCGTCGGCGCCACTACCGGTAGGCAGCACCGCCGAGGGGGGAAGATCGGTCTTGGCGACGGGCAGCACTCGATGCACTCGGTGCGGGCGGTCCCGGACCCCCGCGGCGACCGGTCACCTCTGCTCGGTGACGGGACGCGAACCATCAGAGTGCTCGGTGACGGATCCCGAACCAGCACAGTGACGGATCCCGAACCAGGGGAGAGCTCAGAGGGGGTCGTGGGAGTTCGGAAGCGTCGAAGAGATCCAGGAGAGCCCGAGGCACATCTCGTCGGATGAGCCGTCGCCCCAGGTGACGTAATGGGCCGGCGCCTTGCGGAGAATCGGTAGCTCCTGGTCGAGCGTCGGATCGTAGGTACAGGTGACTTGGAGTGGCTCACCGGCAGTGACCCGGACCGGCTTGGCCAGGTTGTACGCCTTCTGATAGTGGAAGTTGTAGTCGGGCACGTCGAGGACCGTCTGGGCCTGCGGCGTTCCGGGGTTCAGGACGAGTTTGAAGCTCTGACCCAGCAGGTGCATGTGGGCCTGGGCGCGGACGATGTAGCCACTGGTCGCCACCGGGAAGGTGCACGATGTCGAGTCGCCCGCCGGTGGTTCGGAAGGGTTGCGCCCGCAGGCCAGCTCGATGTCATTGACGAACCCGACCGCACTCTGCCCGAACTCCTGGCCCTGGTGGGCCAGGGATGCCGTCCGGTCGCAGAGCGGACCGGTGACACCGGCCGGACACGGGATGTCCGGCGCGGCGAACGAAAGATCCAGCTTCAGGGGTAGGAGCGGCACCGAAGTCGGCACCGTCTGGACGACGAGTCTGTTCTTGACCGGCTTGTCTCCCACCAACAGGTTGTAGTGAACCTGCATGATCACCAGCGTCCCGGCCGGAAGCTCGATCCCCGTCCCCCTGGGGAGCTCGTCGACACCGTGGCCAGGAGACCAGACGCTGAGAAAGGGTGTGCTGGCGATCTCGTTGATGGGCTCATTGGGCAGGCCTGCCTCACCGAAGCACGTCCACCCCTTTCCGCCGACATTGGCCTGATTGGCCTCGGAGGCCAGTGAGGGAGGCACCAGAAAGAGCCCCGCATGGTGGTCCTCGGGGCTGCCGGGAAAGAACTGGCTGGAGATCACGTACGAGTTCCGCTGCAGGTGCGGATTGAGCAAGGTGCAGTGGTAGTCGTCCGTCGTCCCCGGCGGGGCCTTCGGCCGATACGTCGGCGACGACAGCGAGATCGTCGTGATGTGGGACGACGAGGTCCCTGTGGCCGGCGAGGCCGCTGAGGCATCCGTCGTGCACCCGGTCACGGCCAATGCCGACGCGACGAGCGCGAGGATCGCCACTAACGCACCCACCGGCCCGGTCGCACCCACCGGCCCGGCTCCGGAGACCCGAGCTCCGCCCCTGATCAGTTGGTTCCGGTTCCCCACCGACATCACTCCCACCTGCAGCCGAGCCACCCGCCGGGGAGGTTACAGGATGCGACGTCGACGACAGCGGCGATGGTCCCCGGCCGTTCCCCGTGCTCACCGGTCGTTCGCCCCGGCAACCAGGGCGACGGGAGCCGCTCAGGCGCGAAGAGCGGCCACTGCCGGGGCCAGGGCCTCCAGTTGGAGGAGTGCCCGGTCGAGGCGGCCGAGTGGCTGGAGCAGCACGTGGTCGGCCCCGCCCTCGAGGTGCTCCCGGACCCGGCGCAGGATTGCCGTCTCGTCGCCCCAGGCCACGATGGCGTCGACGAGGCGGTCGCTGCCCTCGTCGGCCAGGTCCTCGTCGGTGTAGCCGAGATGCTTGAGGTTGTTGACGTAGTTGGGAAGTCGGAGGTAGCCGGCCATGTGCCGTCGGCCGATACGACGGGCCTCGTCGGGGTCGGTGGTGAGCACCACCGCCTGTTCGGGGACGAGGAGCTTGTCCGGGCCGAGTAGCTCCCTGGCGATCGGGGTGTGCGACGCGGGCACGAAGTACGGGTGCGCACCGTCGGCACGGTCCCGGGCCAGTTCCAGCATGTGGGGCCTGAGCGCCGCCAGCACGTGGGGCACGGGGACCCGACACTCCGGAGCGTCCGCCACGGCCCGGTCCATCCCGTCGAGGTAGGCGGCCATGTGGGCCAACGGTTTCGCGTAGGTCTGACCGCTCGACTCCACCAGCGGCGCGTGGCTGATGCCGATGCCCAGCAGGAAGCGGCCCGGGTAGGCGGCGCCGATGAGGGCGGACCCACCCTGGAGCGCGGCTGGATGCCGGGCCCACACGTTGGCGATGCCGGTGCCGGTGACGATCCGGTCGGTCGATGCCAGCAAGAGCGACTGGTGGGCCATCGCCTCCTTGCCGCCGATCCGCTCCCCGACGAAGATCGAGCCGTATCCCAGCTGTTCGATGTGGCGGGCAGCCGCCCGCTCCTCGTCCACGCCGGCCGCCAGCAGGACACCCAACCACACACCCACCGGTCCCAGACGGTCGCGCATCCCGGTGACGGCTTCGGGCTCGGGCATATCGGCTGTCCTCCTCGGGGCTCAGTTCGGGTTCCGGCCTTCGGAATGGCATTCGGATTCGGTCGGTCGCCGCCTCCGCCTCCTCGGCCACCGTCACCACCGATGCTACGGGCCGCGGCCGAGGGGTCGACCGGACCCGGTCGGGGGTCGGTCAGGTCCCGTCGAGCCGGTCGACGAGTTCGGGTAGGTCCCCAATGGTGTCGATGACGTGGTCCGGGCTGCCCGACGCGTGCTCCAGATCCGACGGTCGGAACTTGCCGGTTCTCACCAGCACCCCGGTGATGCCCACCTCCTGGGCGCCGAGGACGTCCGACACGAGGTCGTCACCGACCATGACCGTCGACGCCGGTTCGGAGCCGAGGCTGGACAGTCCCGCCTCGAAGAAGCTCGGGGCAGGTTTACCGACCACCGTGACCTCGATTGCCGCCGCAGCCTCGAGCGCGACCACGAACGCGCCCATGTCGAGTGCCGGCCCCTCAGCGGTCTGGTAGCGGGTGTTGCGGTGCAGGGCGATGACGGGCACCCCGTCCAGTGCCCGCTTGAATGCCCCGTCCAGCTGCGAGTAGCCGATACCCGGCCCGGCTCCTCCCAGCAGGACCACCTCCGCGTCGGCCGCCTCCACCAGGATGACCCCGTCCAGATCCTCACGGACGTCCCCCTCGTTGAGGAACAGGCACCCGGCCCCCGGGTGGTGCTCGGCCAGAAAGCGGGCGGCCGCGGTGACGGCGGTCTGGACCTGTCGGAGTTCGATGTCCATGCCTGCGGCCACCAGCAGCTCGGCGATCTGGCGACGGGTCCGGGAGGAGGTGTTGGTGACGAGCCGGTAGTCGGTCTGCCGGCCGTTCAGCCACCGGACGGTGTCGAGGGCCCCCGGAAGCGGCCGCCATGACACGGTCAGGACGCCGTCGATGTCGAGCATGACCCTGGTGGTCGCAGGGGCCTCGGTCGCCATAGAAGACTCTAGCGAATCGGGCACCGCCGGCGACAAGGGATCGGCAGGGTGGTTGGGCTACGTGGCCGGGTCGGTCAGGACCTCTCGTGGTCGTCCGGCCGGTTCGTCGGTCGGACGTTCACGGTGCGTCAGGTGGCGCACCATGGTCACGGACGCATCGCCATCGTGGATGGTCAGGGCGACGCCCGCGCCCAGCAGGGCCAGCGCGGCCGCGGTGAGGAACGCGGCATGGTACGCCGTCAGGTCGGCCACCGTCTGCCCGGCGACCACGTGCGTGGTCCCGACGGCGGCCAGCACGGTCGCCAGGATCGAGACACCGAGCGCGCTCCCGAGTTGCCGGCCGCTGTTGAACAGCGACGAGGCGTAGCCCGTCTCGGCGTGGGAGACGGTGGCGAACGAGGCGGCCTGGCTGGAGACGATGACCTGACCCATGGAGAGCCCCATGGTGAACATCAAGAGCCGCATCCACCACAGGTCGGTGCTGGAGCCGATCAGGGACATCAGTCCCGCCGACAGGGCGACGCCGACCAGTCCCGCGGCGACCAGCCGTCGTGGGCCGAGCCGCGGGTAGACGATGCGGCTGGCGATCTGGGCGCCGACCATCACGCCGATCGCCTCGGGGAAGGTGTTGAGCCCGGACTGGAGCGCGGTGAGCCCCAGGGCGATCTGGAAGAACAGGGGCACCACGAACAGCACGCCGAGGAAGGCGGCCATGGCGATCATCAAGACGAGGGTGGTCGAGCGGAAGAGGCGGTTGGTGAACAGGCGCAGCTGCAGCAGCGGCTTGGCCGTCCGCAGCTCGACCACGACCAGGGCCGCCAACAGGACGGATCCGAGGGCGATGCTCCCGAGGATCCCGGGGCTGTGCCAACCCCGGTCGGGTCCCTCGCTGATCCCGAACATGACCAGGGCGAAACCGATCCCCGACAGGAGGAACCCGGGAAGGTCGAAGCGGCCCGGATGGGGCTGGCGATGCTCGTCGAGGAAGAGGAAACCGAAGGTGAAGGCGGCCACGCCGATGGGCAGGTTCACGAAGAAAACCCAGCGCCACGAGAGGTCGGTCACCAGCAGTCCGCCGAGGACGGGTCCGATGGCCGGGGCCACCGCGGTGGGCACGGTGAGGATGGACGACGCCCGCACCCGCTCCTCGGGGGGGAAGGTGCGAAAGAGCATCGCCATGCCCACCGGGGTCAGCATGCCGCCGCCGACACCCTGGATCACCCGGAAGAAGACCAGCTCAGGAAGGCTGTCAGCCAGACCGCAGAGCATCGAGGCCCCGGTGAACACGGCGATGGCGAACAGGAGCACCCGCTTGGAGCCCAGCCGGTCGCCCATCCAGCCGGCGGCCGGGATGAAGACGGCCAGGCTGACCAGGTAACCCACCGCCACCGAGTCGAGGGAAGCCTCGGAGACGCCGAACTGGCGACCGATGGACGGCAGCGCCACGTTGACGATGGTGATGTCCATGATGTTCATGAACATGGCCGCGACGAAGACGACGCTGACACTGATCTTCGGGTTGATGCTGACGCGGGGCATGGTGACTCTCCGAGGCGGAACGGCGACCAACTCCGTCATCCGACCCTACCCATCGGGGTCTCCGGCGCATTCGGGGTCAAATGTTGATTGGATCCATCGAAGTTATAGGTTTAGGGTGGAGTGGCTCGCCGGCCGGCACCCGGTCGCAGAGCGGACAGGCCGCAGGGGCGGCGAGAGCAACAGGCCGCAGAGGCAGGCCGCCGAGGCAAGGAGCCCACACCGTGAGTATCCACGTCCACTGGTTCCTCCCGACCACCGGCGACAGCCGTGAGATCGTCGGATTCGGTCCGACGGTGGGCCGGCGTGCCGCGGACATCGATTACCTCGGCCTGGTGGCACGGGCGGCCGACCAACTGGGATACGAGGCGGTGCTCACCCCGACGGGGACGTGGTGCGAAGACGCCTGGCTGGTCACCGCGGCACTCAGTCGCGAGACCAGGAACCTCAAGTTCCTGGTCGCCTTCCGACCCGGTCTCGTCTCGCCGACACTGGCCGCACAACAGGCCTCCACCTTCCAGCGGATCAGCGACGGGCGACTCCTGTTGAACATCGTCACCGGTGGCGATGCCGACGAACAGCGACGGTTCGGGGACTGGCTCGACCACGACCGCCGCTACGACCGCACCGCCGAGTTCATCACCGTGCTCAGAGGGGCGTGGAGCGGGGAGCCCTTCCACTTCCACGGCGAGCATTTCGAGATCGCCGGGGCCACCACGGTGCGGGTTCCCTCACCCACGCCCGAGATCTTCTTCGGGGGTGCGTCGCCGGCCGCGGAGCGTGTGGCGGCGCGGCACGCCGACGTCTACCTCGCGTGGGGGGAGACGCCCAGCCAGGTGGCCGAGCGCGTCGAACGGATGCGCGCGCTGGCCGCCGAAGCCGGGCGGACGTTGCGGTTCGGCATCCGACTCCACGTGATCAGCCGTGATCGTGCCTCGGACGCCTGGGACGTCACCGAACGAATGCTCGAGGCCATGTCCGACGAGGTGATCAGCCTGGCCCAGCGACAGTTCAACAAGGCCGAGTCCGTGGGCCAGAAGCGCATGTCGGCCCTCCACGGCGGCACCCGCGACAACCTGGTCATCTCGCCCAATCTGTGGGCCGGGTACGGGCTGGTGCGGTCGGGGGCGGGCACGGCGCTGGTCGGCAGCCACGACGAGGTCGCCGAACGCATCGCCGAGTACCACCGGTTGGGGATCGACCACTTCATCATGTCGGGTCAGCCACACCTCGAAGAGGCCTACTGGTTCGCCGAAGGGGTGTTCCCCCGGCTGCGGCAGAAGGGCCTGCTGGGCGAGACCCTCGCCGGCCCGGTCGACGCGGCGCTGGTCGACGCGGCCTCCTGAGGACGGGGGGCCGACGATGTCGCTGGTCGTGGCGAGCAGTGGCGACTCGGCCACCTCGAAGACTCGGGCCTTGGCCGCCGTCGCCATCGAGCAGGGCGGCGGAGGCCAGCTCATCGACCTCATCGATCTTCCGGCCGATGCGCTGCTCGGCCGGCGCCAGGACGCATCGGTCGATTCCGCCGTCGTGGCGGCCTCGGGCGCCTCGGTGCTCGTGCTGGCCACCCCGGTCTACCGCGCCACGTTCAACGGGACGCTGAAGGCGTTCCTCGACCGTTTCCCCACCGGGGCGTTGGAGCGGACGGCGGTCGTTCTGATGGCGACGGCGGCGACGCCGGCCCACTTCCTCTCCCTCGACACCGGCGGTCGCGCCGTGGTCGCCAGCCTGGGTGGTTGGACGGTGCCGACGGTCGTCTACGCAACCGGGGACGACTTCACCGACGGGCGACCGTCCGGAGCGGTCGTCGAGGTCGTTCGGGCCGCACTGGACGAGGCGCGGTCCGTGGCCGAGGCGATCAGCCGTCGAGGAAGCTGAACCGGACCTGCCGGCGGGGGTTGTCGCCGTTGGTGTCCACGAGGACGACGCTCTGCCAGGTGCCGAGTTGCACCCTCCCGGCCAGCACCGGAATCGAGAGGGACGGGCTGATGAGGGCGGGGAGCAGGTGGTCGGCACCGTGGCCCTCGGCACCGTGGCGGTGCACGTACCGGTCGTCCCGGGGGAGCAGGCGTCGCAGGGCCTCGACGAGGTCGCGGTCCGAGCCCGACCCCGTCTCCATGAGGGCGAGACCGGCGGTGGCATGGGGGGCGAAGACGTTGACCAGCCCGTCACCGTGGGAGGCGCAGAACCGGGCGATCTCCGGGGTCAGGTCGACCACCGTGCGCGCCGTGGTGTCGACATCGATCAGCGAGGTGTCCATGGCCCATGTTCGCGCCGGACGGCCCGACTTCGCCGCCGGTGCGGTCCGATGCCAGGGTAGGGTCCGGGGGATGCTCTCGTCGGACGAGTGGGTCACGATCTCCTCGCTCGCCACCGCCACGGGGACCCTGGTGCTGGCGATCGCCACCTTCGCTGCCGTGCGCTCGGCCAACCACGCGGCGCGGGTGGCCGAGCGGTCGTTCCAGTTCTCGCTCCGCCCGGTCCTGGCCCCCAGCCGTCTCGAGGATGCCGAGGTGCGGATCATGTTCGGGGACCGGCACTGGGTGGTGGTGCCGGGCGGCCAGGCTTCGGTCGAGGTCATCGACGGGGTCGTCTATCTGGCCATGCAGGTGCGCAACGTGGGCAACGGCCTCGCCGTGATCGAGGCATGGCGTCCGTACGCCGGGCTGAGGAGCGGGTCTCCGGTGGAGATCGGGGACGACGGGTTCCGTCCCCAGTCCCGATCCCTGTGGGTCCCGCCGGGCGACGTGGCCTTCTGGCAGGGGGCGATGCGTGACCCCTCTGAACGGCTCCACTCCGAGATCGTCGCCGCGGTGGGACGGGGCGAGCTGAGCGTGGAGCTCCGGTACCGGGACCACGAGGGTGGCCAGCGGACCGTCAGCCGGTTCAGCCTGGTGCGTGACGACGACGGCGTGCGCTGGTGGGCGTCGATGACGCTCCATTTCGAGGAGGACTCGCCCAACCAGGGTCCCCCCGGGACGGCCACGGCCGGCGAGGACGCTGCCGACGACGGCGCGTCCGATGGGGGAGTGAGCGGCCGGAGAGCGCTCGGTGGCCTGCCGGCCGACCGGGCGAAGGGAATCGGACCGTGATGCACCGGGCCGTTCGATGACCGCCGTGCCCCGAGGACGGTTGCACCCGCCGGACGATGCACCTGCCGCCGGCGAACAGATCGAGTCGGTGGCCCTCCTGTCCGGGATCCGGGTGGAGCAGATCCTGAGCGGTGAGCTCACCGGTCCGGCCGATTACCTCCAGGATCACGACGAGTGGGTGGTGGTCCTGTCGGGTGGGGCCGTGCTCGAGATCGACGGTGGCGAGGTGAGGCTCTCGACGGGGGAGTGGATCGTGCTGCCCGCCGGCATTCCCCACCGCCTGGTGTGGACCGACCGTGGGACGAATTGGTTGGCGGTCCACGCGCCCTCTCCGACAGGTTGAGCACGTCGACGGACGCCGCGTCGATCACCGGGGCGACGGTGCCCGCGCCCAGTGGGGGACCTGAGGACCCGGCTGCACCCGACCTCCTGGCGCCGGGGCGGGCAGCTGCACCCGGTGGACGCTGGCGATGCCGACCGGCCCCCAGGCCAGGCCGGCCGGCGGCGCGCCGGTGAGGGCGGCCTGCAACAGGCGAATGCTGCCTCCGTGGGCTACGACGACCACGTCGCCGTCGCGAGGCTGGGCCAGCAGCCAGTCGATGAAGTCCTGGCAGCGGGCGGCGAGATCGCCGATCGACTCCCCTCCGGGCGGACGGGCGTCGATATCGGCGACTCGACCCCGGAGTATGCCGGTGATCTCCGCCGTCGGTGCGCTGGTCGGCGACCCCTCCAGCTTGCCGAAGTTGCGCTCGCGTAGGCGGCCGTCGGTCACGAGCGGACGCTCCAAGCGCTCGGCGATGATCTCGGCCGTCGTGCGGGCCCGGCGCAGGTCGCTCGAGTAGACGATGCCGACGTCCTTGGTCACCAGCAGCGACCCCACGCGGCGGGCCTGCTGACGTCCACGCCGGGTGAGCCTCGGGGAGTCGAGATGGCCCTGCACCCATCCCATTCGGTTCCAGTTGGTCTCGCCGTGGCGGACGAGCCACAGGACCTGTTGACTCGGTGCTCGGACGATCATGTCTCGATCGTGCCCCCGGGCGATTGGAAACCACTGGGAAATCACTGGGAAGTGTCTTGGAGTGTCCGCACCACTCGCTGCTCGTGACCCCCGATGCTCGTCACCGCTCGATGTCCGCCACCCGATGCTCGTGACCCCCGATGCTCGTGACCCACCGCCCGTCCCCCGGTTGGTCCCGGCCATCGTCGCCACTGAGCCGCTCCCCGGTGGGGCACCGTGTAGCTTCGTGTCGTGACGACCGGCCCGGCCGCAGGAGATGGTGACGGAGTCGTCCGGTGTGACTGGGCCGAGGGATCGGAGGCGATGCGCCGCTACCACGACGACGAGTGGGGCCGACCGTCCCATGACGACACCCATCTGTTCGAGATGCTCATCCTCGAGGGCGCCCAGGCCGGGCTGTCGTGGTCGACGGTGCTGAACAAGCGGGCCAACTACCGCCTGGCGTTCGACGGCTTCGACGCCGGGCGAGTGGCTGCTTACGACGAGGCGAAGATCGCGGCCCTGCTCGATGACCCGGGAATCATCAGGAACCGGCTCAAGGTGCGTGGCGCGGTGACCAACGCACGGGCATTCCTGGCCGTGGAGGACGAATTCGACTCGTTCGACTCCTACCTCTGGTCCTGGGTCGACGGCGCGACGATCGTGAACTTCCCGAAGGCCACCGCCGACCTCGTGCCGCGCACCGAGCTCTCCGACCGCGTCGGCAAGGACCTGAAGCGCCGGGGGTTCACGTTCGTGGGCTCGACGATCGTCTACTCCTTCCTGCAGGCGGTGGGGATCGTGGACGACCATCTGGTGAGCTGCTTCAGGAAGGCGGATCGGGCCGCGACGGGGTGAGGATCGAACGGTCTGGATGCGTCTCCCTCCTCGGACGGTCCGAGCACGGGATCCTCTCGACCGTCCATCCCCGGCGGGGGGTGGACGCGGTACCGGTGTGCTTCGCCCTCGACGACCCCCTCGTGGCCGTGCCCATCGACACGGTGAAGGAGAAGACCACTCCCGACCTGCAGCGGGTGACGAACGTCGAGGCCGACCCACGTGCCGCCCTCCTCTGCGAGCACTGGGACGCCACCGATTGGTCCCGGCTCTGGTGGGTCCGGGCGACCCTGGTGCGCAGTGACGCCGAGCCGGGGCGGCGGGCCTCGTTGGAGGACCTGCTCCGTGCCAACTATCCCCAGTACGGCAACGATGCCCACTCGATCGCCAGCATCCTCGTGTTCCGGATCACCGAGCTCACCGGATGGTCGGCGACCGCACGGTGACGGCCCCGGCGGGGCCGTGCCCACCGACCGGCGCCCCCACCGACCGGCGCCCCCACCGACCGGCGCCCCCACCGACCGGCGCTCCCACCGACCGGCGCTCCCACCGACTGGCGCACCCACCGACCGGCGCCCCGACCGATCGGCCACCCACCGACCGGTCCGGCATCGCAGCCGGAGCTGTTCCCGGTGAGCATGGTCCTCAGATGAACCGGCTCGGCTCGAAGAGGGAGATGTCGAGCTCGGTCTGCCCGGTGGTGGCCAGGTCGGCGAGGATCTCTCCGACCACGGGCACGAACTTGAACCCGTGCCCCGAGAACCCGCCGGCGACGGTCACCCTCCCGTCGGTGCCCGGCACGGTGCCGATGACGAAGTGTCGGTCGGGTGTCATGGTGTACATGCAGGCCCTCCCCGACAGCCAGCGCCCGGCCAATCCGGGCAGCCGCCCCGCCAGCTCCGCCCGGAGGACGTCACCTTCGTCGGCGGTGACCGTTCGGTCGAGTCGGTCGGGATCGGCCGGCCGGCCGTGGTGGAAGAAGGCGGCCTTGGCTCCCGCTGCGCCCGGCAGCACGGGGAATCCGTAGAGCTCGGCCCCCTCGGCGTACTCCCACAGATACACGGGATGGCGACCGAGGCCGAACCGGGTGGCATCGCCGGTGGGGGCGAACCAGTGGAGGGTGTGGCGCTCCACGGACAGGGGGAGGCCGAGGTCGTGGAGCACCCGGCCCGACCATGGCCCGGCACAGATCACGAGCCTCCTGGCCCAAAGGACACCACCCCGGGTGCGTACGAAGACCCCGTCCGACCCCGGGCCCACATCCGGCCCTGGAGCTCGGCCGGAACCCGAGCCTCGGCCGGAACCCGAGCCTCGGCCGGAACCCGCGCCCGGCCGTCCCAACGACCAGTCGAGCACCTCGGTGTGGAACTCGAGCCGTGCCCCGGCGGCAGCGGCCAGTTCGACATGCGTGGCCACGGTCGACTCCGGGTCCACGAGACCGGCACCGGGCTCGTGGACCGCCAGCTCGTCGGGACCCAGCCGGAAGCTCGGAAACCGGGAGGCCACCTCTTCGGCGCCGAGGACCTCGTGGGGAATCCGCCACCGTGTGGCACTGGCGACCGTGCCAGTGACGACGGCACCGCCCGCCGGGCCGACCATGAGGCCGCCGGTCCGCGTCAGCTGGGTGCTCCCGGTGATCGACCCCAGCTCGTCCCAGAGCTCATAGGACCGCAGCAGGAGGGGAACGTACCGGGGATCCTCGAAGTAGGCCTGGCGGACGAGCCTGGTCTCCCCGTGGCTCGACCCGCGGTCGTGGGCAGGTCCGAACTGCTCGATGCCGACCACCCGCTGCCCCCGGCGGGCCAGGTGCCAGGCCGCCGAGGAGCCCATGCCTCCGAGCCCGACGACCGCGACGTCGTACTCGGCGCCCGCCGGCCCCGCCCCGCTCACCTGGCCCATCCCGCTCACCTGGCCCATCCCGCTCACCTGGCCCATCCCGCTCACCTGGCCCATCCCGCTCACCTGGCCCATCCCGCCCACCCCGTTCACCGGCCCGGCAGGTGGGGTCCGGGCCTCGCCGGAGCGGGCCGGTCCCACCGGGGAGGCCCCGACAGGTGCTCCCAGGCGGACCAGGCGAGAAGTCCGGCCATACTGGCCATTGCCGCTCCGGTCCGCACCCGTCCGGTGGTGGGGTCCCACGACTCACAGGCCAGGCCTTCGTCCATCGGGACCGACGCCAACTGTTCGAGCGGATCACCGTCCACCGGATCGCCGTCCAGGAGGCGGTTGGCCAGGTCGAAGCCCGACGGGTGGGGGAAGTGGGCGGATCCCGAACCGCCGAAGCGGCCCTTGTAGTGATGGGGGTTCCGGTGGTCGAGCCACCAACGGGTGGCCGACTGCACCGCCTCGCCATGGTTCCCGACGCCCCAGTACGGGAGCGTGCGCAGGCTCAGCGGGGGTTCGTCGCGGCATTCGGTCCGCCCGTGCTCGTCGCAGGCCCATGCCCACATCCGCCGCCCCTCGACCTCGACGACGAGCCGTTCGGCCATGGCGGTCCGGACGGCGGCCGCCCGTCGGTGCCAGGCGGCCGCACGCCCGCCGACCGTCTCCGCCGGGTCCGCCGGGTCGAACCGTCCGGTCACGACGGCCGGGGTCGACTCGACCGGGGCTGACTCGGCCAGGGAGGCCAGGGCGTCGAACGCCGCGGCAACCAGCGCGTTCCCCGTTGTCGTGTAGGCGAGCCCGGTGGGGTCGTCGGTCGGGAGCAGGAAGGTGGCGTAGAGATCCCACCGGGGATGCCGCCAGGGCTCCACCGCCGCGGCGAACTCGTCGAGCACGCCCCGCACGGCCGGCTCGGAGAGGACGGAGTCGTCCCCGGTGATGGACAGGTACCGCCAGATGGCGATGACCGGAGCAGCGGCCTGGTCGAGCTCGAACCCGGGGTAGAGGGACGTGCCGTTCAGGTAGAGCGCGTGATCCGCCACTCTCGGGCCGACGGCCTCCAGCGTGGCCACCAGCACCGCCCGCGAGCGTCGGGCGTCGGTGAGGAGGAGGGCGGGGAAGGTCCAGCAGTAGGCGTCGCGGCTCCAGAATGCCGCGGCCACGTAGTACCGACGGCTGCGTGACGTGACCAGTACGGGCCGGCCGGAGTCGAGGCAGTCCCCCTGGGCGAAGAAGTAGTTGAAGAACAGGTTGGAGTTCACGCGGGCGGCCAGGCCCGGTGTCGGATCGGAGACGGGGAGCGCGCGGTCGTGCAACCAGATGACGGTCTCCGCCCACAGGCTGTCGTACCCCCGCCGCCGGAGGTGGAGGGCGGTGGTGGCCGACCCGTCCGGCTCGGTGGCAACCCCGATGAACAGGTCGGCGGTGAGCGACTGCCCACCGTCCACCGATGCCACCCGCCGGGCCTCCCACCGGGGTGCGTCACCGTCTTCGGCGATCTCCACCCCGTCGCCGCCCTGCCAGGCGATGGCCAGCAGCGGAAGCCCCGCCCGGGTCGAGACGGTCCTGCTCCCGGTCCACCGGTCGGTCCGGCCCTCGGGTTCCTCCCCGACCGGCTTCGGCCGGAGGTGGGTGAGGGTGGTGGTCTCCCAGCACCCGGTCCAACCCAGCTCGACGGTGCGGGCCGGCGTGGCCGTGCTGCGGTAGGTGAGACGCAGCACCGCACCACGCTCGCCGATCGGCGCGCAGAACCAGCCCTCCAGGACGCCGGTGGGAGTACGGCCGACGAAATGGGGCAGCCAGTCGCCCACCCGGTCCCACTCGAGCGGCCCGATGGTGGTGCTCACCCCTCCGACGGTGAGGACCGGTTGCACGAGGGGTACGGCGGACGAGCCGCCTGCTTCGACCAGGCCGAGGGCTCGCTCCACGAGGACGCCGAGGGTCCGCACCGACCCGTCGGTGACGTCGATGTGGGGCAGCGAGACCCACAGGTTGCCGGTGGGGACGGCACGGACGGGGTCGTCGATCTCCGGTGCATAGGTGGCGAGGCTGCCGATCGGATCGTCGGGTCCGGCGCCGGATCGGGGTGATGGCGATCCCGTCACGCTCCACCGTCCCGTTCCGTCTGAACGGCACGGCCTTCGACCCCGGAGGTGCCGAGGCGGAGCAGGCGGGCGGCATTGCCGGCGAACACCAGGTGGCGGTCCTCGTCGGACAGGCCCAGATCGGTCACGATCCGGACCTGCTCGTCGTAGTACCGGTGGACGAGACCGCGGGGGAAGTGCGACGAGTCCGACCCGAACAGGACGCGACCGGGCCCGACCGTGTCGAAGAACTTGGCGAACAGGTCGGCGAGGGTGAGGGGGTACGGCATCCACCGGACCCACTCGTTGTTCCCCGACGAGTCGACGTAGACGTTCCGGCACGCCCAGGCCAGCTGCAGCAGCTCGCCCGGATAGCTGCAGCCGAAGTGGGGGATGACGAAGGGGACCTCGGGGAACGCCTTGGCCACCGGGTGGAGCACCAGGGGATCGATGTTGGGGTGGGCGGCGGTGCCACCGCCACCGTCCAACGTCCCGACATGGATCAGCACCGGTATGCCCAGCTCCTCGGCCACCTCCCACAGCGGGTAGAGGGACTCGTCGTCGATCCGGCCGTCCAGTGCCGGGGCCAGCACCTTGTAGCCGCGCATGCCGTCGTCGACCACCGACCGCCGGAGTTCGCCAGCGGCTCCGGGGACGAACGGGTCGTGGTGGGCGAAGCCCACCATGCGCGGGTGGCCGGCGATGGCACGGGCGAGGAGCCGGTTCCCGCCCCCGGTGACGAAGGCCACCGCCTCGACCTGGGCCGCCTCGATCTCGTCGGACCACCGGCGGGCCTGGACCTCAGGATCCGGCTCGTCCGCTTCGGGGAAGGGAAAGGAGTAGGCGGTCCACCACTGCTCCTGGTACCAGCGCCAATTCTCGTGGAGGATCGCCGCCTTGCGCTCCCCGTGCCGCCGGACGTACCGCTCCTCCGCCCCCGAGGGGTGCTCGTCGGGGACCGGGAAGTGGGCGTGGAAGTCCACGATGGGAAATCCCCAGCGGCTGGAGCGCATGCCCGCGGGTCCATCCTCCTCATCCACGGCGGCTATCCACGTGCTCATCCACGACGCCATCCACCAGCTCATCCACGGTGGTCACCGAGGTCGTGGACTCCGGGCACGACGCCCCCTCCGCCGTCGGCCGCCCACCTGCCGTCCGGAGCGCCGTCGACCGGAGCCTGGTCCTCCACACCGTTGAACAGCGAGTCGGGATCGTGGACCGGGCGACCGCCGATCATCGTGGCCACCACCCTGATGTCGGCGATCCGCCCGGACGGCACCGCAGTGGGATCGTCGTCGAGGACCACCAGGTCGGCCAGCCGCCGGCCGGCGAGCATCCCCAGTTCTTCTTCGGCGTGCGCGGCCCTGGCTCCACCGACCGTGTAGCAGGCCAGTGCCTCTGCGGCGGTCAGTGATTCGTCGGGTCCGAAGGCCTCTCCCGCCGCAGTCCTCCGCTCGACCATCTGCTGGATCCCCCGGAGGGGTGGGCCGGCGGCCACCGGCCGGTCCGAGCTCCCGACCACCGGAACCCCGGCGTCGATCAGGCTCCTGGCCCGGAAGAACTGGTCGATCCCCGGGCCCCCGGCGAACAGCTCGAGGAGCGGGTCACCGAAGTCGTCCACGAACACGGGCTGGGTCACGACCGTCATGTCGAGCGTGGCCAGGCGGCTCACCTGGTCGGGTCGGATCATGACGCCGTGCTCGATCCGGTGCCGGGGCGACGTGCCACGGCCCGCCGGGTAGGGCCCACCCCGGTCGGCCTCCTCGATCGCATCGAGCACGAGATCGACGGCCCCGTCCCCGATGGCGTGACACGCCACCTGCCAACCGCCCCGGTGGGCGTCGATGATCGACTGGCGGAGGACCGCCGGATCATTGTCGAACGCGCCGGCCGCCTGGCCGTCGTCCCCGGTGGTGGCGGCGGTGTGGCCCAACCCCGACCCGTCGATCCAGACCTTCATGGCTCCGAGCGAGAGCCACCGGTCACCGAAGCCCGTTCGTACCCCGAGGTCGAGCCCGGTGGCTATCCGGTCGTCCCGGTGCGACGCCAATTGGTGGAACAGCTCGTTGTGCGCCATCAGCCGCGCCCGGGTGCGCAGCCGGCCGGTGTCACGGGCGAGCTGATAGGCGGCCAGCTCGACCGGCGAGTGGTCGATGCCGGGGCAACCGATGCCTGCGTCGGTGAAGCTGGTGATCCCCTCGGCCAGGTACCCGGTGGTCGCCCGGTCGATGGCGGCGGCCAACTGCTCGATCGAGGAGGGGCCCACGTGGTTCTTGACCAGGTCCATGGCCGCTTCCTCCACCAGCCCGGTGGGTCGACCGTGCCCGTCCACCGCCACCCGCCCCCGCTGGGAGGGCCCGAGGGCACCGGTGATGCCCACGGCGTCCAGTGCGGCGCTGCTCACCAGACACGAGTGACCGGACAGGTGGGTCAGCCAGACCGGCCGGCCTCCCCCGGCCCGGTCCAGCTCCTCCCGGCGGGGGTAGTGGTCAGGGGCGAGACCGCTGCCAAAGCCGAACCCGATCACCCACTCGTCGGGTCCCAGTCCGGCGGCATGGGCCGCCACGGCGGCGAGGGTCGGTCCGATGCCCGTGACATCGCTCAGCTGGAGGTGGACGAGACCCAGTCCGTACGAGGTCGTGTGACAGTGGGCGTCGTGGAAGCCGGGGGTGACGGTGGCGCCGTCGAGGTCCACCGTCGCCCGGGACCGGTCGCCCTCGACCTGCTCGTCGAGGCCGACGATCCGACCGTTCCAGATCCCGATGGTGCTGGCGGCGGGCCTCGCCGGGTCGACGGTCACGACCCGTGCGTTGGTGATCAGCAGGTCGAGCGTCACCCGGTCGCTCTCCCGACCTCGTGTCGGGCCCGGGCGTCCGACGTCTTCAACGGGGGCGGCCGGTTGGTAGTTTCACACTGGGACCGAGTTAACGGGAAGCACCGATTGCTTGTCAAGGTGGGCGATGTGAAGGTCGGGGGACGCGAGATCGAGGGTGCTCGGGCGTACCGCGTCGGGCCGGGCACCGGCCGGCCGTGCCGGGGGTCGGGCCTGTCGTCGTGCCCGTCCGGGGTGGACGGGCACGAGCGGGTCGCCGTCCAGCCGGACCCTGCCATCGGGGGCCCTGCCCATCGGGGTTGGTCCCGTGTGTGACTCGTTCGTGACCATCACCGATGACGGGGTCCTGTTCGCCAAGAACAGCGACCGGGACCCGAACGAGGCCCAGCTCCTGGAGTGGGTGGGCGCGGCCGATCATCAGCGGGGCGACCGGCTGCACTGCACCTGGGTCGACGTGCCCCAGGTGGGCCATACCCACGCCGTACTGGTCTCACGACCGTGGTGGATGTGGGGAGCCGAGGTCGGCGCCAACGAACACGGGGTGGTGATCGGGAACGAGGCGGTGTTCACCAGGGGGCGCAGTGGCGACAAGGCCCTCCTCGGGATGGACCTCCTTCGGCTCGGACTGGAGCGCTCGACGACGGCCGAGGAGGCCGTGTCGGTGATGGTCGAGCTCCTCGAGCGCCACGGGCAGGGAGGCCCGTGCAGCTTCGAGCACGCCCGGTTCACCTATGACAACAGCTTCCTCGTCGCCGACCCGAGTGGGGCGCTGGTTCTCGAGACCGCCGGCCGACGCTGGGCGACGGAGGTGGTGACCGGTGGGGGGAGGAGCATCTCGAACGGCCTCACGATCCCCGCCTTCGCCAAGGAGCATGCCAATCCGGTCCGGACCTGGGTGGCCTCGGCGGGGGAGCGCCGGCGCCTGACCGAGTCGCTCGCCTGCCGGGCCACGGGGCCCCGCGACCTGATGGCCGCCCTCCGCTTCCACGCGTCCGGATCCCCGGACGCCTCGCCCACGTGGTCGATGGTGCACGGCGGCCTGCGCGCCCCGTGCGTCCACGCCGGTGGCATCGCCGCGTCCAGCCAGACCACGGCGTCGTGGGTCTCCGACCTGCGCCGGAGCCGACGGCACTGGGCCACGGCCACCTCGGCGCCGTGCACCTCCCTGTTCAAGCCGGTCGAGGTGGCAACGCCGTTGGACCTCGGGCCCGAGCCCACCAACGTCTTCGACGCGGTGAGCCCCTGGTGGAGGCACGAGCTGCTCCACCGCCGCACGATGGCCGCGCACGCCACACTGCTGCCGCGGTACCGGCACGCGCGGGACAGGACGGAGGCCCAGTGGATCGCCGACCCGCCGGCATCGGCATCGGCGTTCCGGCAAGCGGAGCTGCTCGAGTCGTCGTGGCTGGCCGACGTGCAGGCTGCAGACCTGCGCGACAGCCGGCCGCCGTGGGTCCGGCGCTCCTGGCGGTCCATCGACCGTGCGGCCCGGATCGACTGGCTGGAGCGGTCTCCACGGCTGCACCTCGTTCCGTCCGCGGCCGGACCGGCGGATCACGGGTCGAAGGCATGACCGGCGCGGGGCCGGTGCTGAACGGACACAAGGGTGGGTCGGGCACGTGAACGCCGCCCGGGTCGTGGTGATCGGCGGTGGCCTCTCGGGTCTCTCGGCGGGGAGACGACTGCAGGCGGCCGGCGTCGACGTCGTCGTGCTCGAGGCCCGCTCGCGGGTCGGGGGCCGTACCGAGGGTGGTCACACCCTGGACGGGACCCCGATCGAGCTGGGCGGCCAGTGGGTGGGCCCGACGCAGACCCGCATGGAGACCCTCATCGAGGAGCTCGGACTGCGGACGTTCCCGACGTACAACACCGGCCAGCACGTGATCCGGCTCGGTGGGAGCCAGAGCCGGATGGCCTCCCATCGGGGCGCGGTGCCGAAGCTCAACCCGTTCGTGCTCGCCGACCTCTTCCAGGGGCTGACCCGGTTCAAGCGGCTGGCCGACCGGGTCCCGCTCGAGCGCCCCTGGACGGCTCCACGGGCCGGGGCACTGGACAGTCAGACCTTCGAGACCTGGATCAGGCGGAACCTTCGGACGCAGACGGCGCGGAACTACTTCCGCGTCGCCACCGAGGCGGTCTTCTCCGCCGAGAGCAGCAACCTCTCCGCACTGCACGCCCTGTTCTACGCCCACTCCGGCACCGATCTCGAGGGTCTGCTCAGCACCGACGGAGGTGCCCAGCAGGATCGAGTGGTCGGTGGCTCGATCCGCATCAGCGAGGTCATGGCCGCCGACCTCGGCGACCGCGTCCGTCTGGACAGCCCCGTCCGCCGGATCGAGCAGGGCGATGCCGGGGTGGCGGCGATGACCCGGGCCGGCGAGGTCTTCGAGGCGGAGCGGGTCATCGTCACCCTCCCCCCGACACTGGCCGGACGCCTCGAGTACTCGCCGGCCCTCCCGTCGTGGCGCGACCAGCTCACCCAACGGCTGCCGGCCGGTTCGGTCATCAAGCTGTACGCCGTCTACGACGAGCCGTTCTGGCGCCAGGAGGGGCTGACCGGTCAGGCGGCATCGGACGAGGGCCCGATCAAGGTGACGTTCGACAACTCCCCCCCGAGCGGATCCCCGGGGATCCTCATGGGGTTCATGGAGGCGAGCGACGGGCGGTCGGCGGCCCGTCTCCCTGTCGAGGAGCGCCGCGCCGCTGCCATTTCGTGCTTCGTCCGGTACTTCGGCCCCCGGGCCGGCCACCCACTCGAGTACATCGAGCGTGACTGGATGGCCGAGGAGTTCAGCCGTGGCTGCTACGGGGCGCACTTCACCCCCGGGGTGTGGAGCGACTTCGGCCCCGCGCTCACCGAGCCGGTCGGTCGCATCCACTGGGCCGGTGCCGAGTGCTCGCCGGTGTGGAACGGCTACATGGAGGGTGCGGTGCGGTCCGGGGAGCAGACGGCGGAGGACGTGCTCACCGCGCTGGGCTGAGCCGCCCCCGGTGGCGCCCCACCCGGACACGCTCGCCGACCGACCGGGATTCGTCGCGGTCGTGAGCGGGAAGGAGCTGCCACCGGGCGACGGGGTGCCCGATGCGCCGGCCGCCGCCGCCGCCGTCGCCGCCTACGCCGCCGCCGCCTAAAGGTGCACGCTCCGCACGCCGATACCGGGCTAGGCCCGGTGGCCCGTCCTTGGATCCGTACCAGCGGATCGGCGGCCGCCGAAGTGGGCCCGAGGGACAGGCGTGTGGATGGTCACGACGATCGAGGCCGGTGCCGGGGACTCCGTCCCCCGACCAGAGGGGTCATCAGAGCGGCGCGCTGACCGCGCTCTGGTCGCGAGCCGACGGTGGCGCCGCCGGGGCACCCTTGTCGTCGTCGCCCTCGGCTTGGCGGCGATCGCCTGCACCGGCGCGGTCCCGAGCCGCGCCGCGGCGAGCGGGCAGGTCGAGAGGGGCGCGCCGACGGGCAACGCGGCGTCGAACGGCCGGACTTCCGTCAACCCGGCGCCGGTGGCATCGGAGGACGTCCGGTCCACGGTGAGCCCGCCGATGATCGTCGCCGGGGGCGGCCCACAGGGCGCCAAGGCGTCGACCACCACCATGCGCTCTCTCAATTGGAGTGGCTACGGCGTCGACGGCGGGGACGGCGCCTTCGATTCGGTCGGGGCGTCGTTCGTGGTGCCCGCACTCGTGTCGTGCGGAGCCGACGAGGACTCCGCCAGCTCCTTCTGGGTCGGTCTCGACGGTCTGGCATCCCAGACGGTCGAGCAGGATGGCGTCGACGCCTCGTGCGACGACGGGACCGCCCAGTACTTCCCGTGGTACGAGGTCTATCCCAGCATGCCGGTGCTCTTCCCCGGCATCTCGGTCCACCCCGGCGACACGGTGCGGGCCACCGTGACCTACCTGAGGGGGACCACGTACAGCCTCGGCCTGACCGACGTGACCCACTCCACCGGCGGATCGGTGACGGCGTCCAATCCCGGTGCAACCGACTCCTCGGCCGAGTGCATCGCCGAGGACCCGGGGTCCACCCCGGTCCCCTACGCCGACTACGGATCGGTCTCCTTCTCCGGCTGCACGGTGAACGGAACGGCGATCGGGGCGATGTCCCCGTGGGCGATCACCACGGTCTCCTCGGGAGGGGCCACCGAGGCCGCACCCAGTGGGTTGCAGGGCAATTCGGCGTTCACGGTGACGCGGACCACGTCGGCGACGCCAGGTGCTGCACCCCCCTCGCCGGCACCGTCCACCGCTCCCGTCCCACTGACCGCACCGGTGGTCGGCATGGCGGCGACCCCCTCGGGAGACGGCTACTGGCTGGCCGACGCGTCCGGAGCGGTCAGCGCCCACGGTGGAGCGAAGTACGACGGGTCGATGGCCGGGGTGCGACTCAACTCACCCATCGCCCACATCGTGTCCACCAGCGACGGACTGGGCTACTGGCTGGTGGCCGGCGACGGCGGCATCTTCAGCTTCGGTGACGCCCAGTTCTACGGCTCGATGGGCGGTCATCCCCTGAACGCTCCGGTGGTCGACATGGCACCCACCCCGGACGGGCTGGGGTACTGGCTGGTGGCCGGCGACGGCGGCATCTTCAGCTTCGGCGACGCCCGCTTCTACGGCTCGATGGGGGGGCGCCGACTGAACGCTCCAGTGGTGGCGATCGCCGCCGACGGCAACACCGGCGGGTACTGGGAGACGGCCTCCGACGGAGGTGTCTTCGCCTTCGACGCCCCCTTCCACGGGTCGACGGGCGGGCTGCGCCTCGACCGGCCGATCGTGTCGATGGCCACGGTGGGGTCGGGTGCCGGCTACTGGTTCGTCGCCGCCGACGGCGGCATCTTCAGCTTCGGGCTCCCCTTCCACGGGTCGGGGGGCGGCCTACCCATCCCGTCCCCGATCGTCGGCATGGCGGCAGACTCGGCGACCGACGGCTACTGGATGGTGGGCAGCAACGGCTCGGTGTACAGCTTCGGCGCCCCCTTCTACGGGGCGGACTGACCGCCCTCCCGGGGCGGACCGGCGACGACCACCGAGTGCACGACCTCGACGAGCCGGTCGAGCTCGTCCTCGGTGTTGTAGTAGTGCGGAGAGGCCCGGACCACCGAGGTCGGGTTCGGGCCGGCCATGTCGAGGCGGGCGTTCGTCGACTCGCTGACCGAGACGTTGATGCCGGCGGCCGATGCTGCTGCAGCCACGGCCCGGGGAGGGGTGGAGGGCGCCGTGAAGGTGACGATGCCCGACCGACGGACACCTCCGTCGTGCACCTCCACGCCGTCGATCCCGACCAGCTGGTGGCGCAGTCGCTCACCGAGCCCACCCACCCGAGCGGCGATGGCGCCGGCCCCGAGAGCCAGGGCGTGGTCGATGGCGACCCCCAGTCCGAGGTGGGCGGCGACGGGCACCTCGAACTCGTCGAAGCGGTCGGCCCCGCGGCGAAGGGTGTAGTGCTCGGCGTCCTCCCAGACCGCCGAGCGCGAGCTGAGGCCCGGCGGCCGCATGCGCTCGGCGATGCCGCTCCGGACGTAGAGGAGGCCGGTCCCCCGCGGCGCCCGCAGCCATTTGCGTCCCGTGGCCGTGGCGACATCGCACCCGATCCTGCCCACGTCCACCGGCAGCTGCCCGAGGCTCTGACAGACGTCGAGGAAGTAGGGAACGCCGGCCCGACGGCACAGCCCCCCGGCCTCCTCGACCGGGTTGACCAGTCCGCGGTGGGTCCCGACGTGGGTCAACGCCACGAGGGCGACCCGGTCGTCGAGTAGGGCGGCCTCCAGCTCCTCGAGGTCGACCGTGCCGTCAGGTCGGCTGGGCACCACCCCCAGCGTGGCGGCGGTGAGCTCGCACACCTGGAGCAGGCCGAGGTAGTGGCTGTCGTAGGCGATGCGGTCGGCGAGGATGTGTGCGCCGGCGGCGATGCCCCCACCGAAGGCGAACCCCAGCAGTGCCTTGGTCCAGGCCTGGCTGTCCGAGCCGGCGACGACCACCTCGTCGGGGCCGGCACCGAGCAGGCGGGCGGCCGAGAGGCGCAGCGCGGCCAGACGGTCCGTGACCATGGCGGCCGCCTCGTAGCCTCCCCGTTCGGACTCGAGCCGGAGATGCCCGATCACCGCGTCGAGGGTGGCCGAGGTGGGCAGGGACGCTCCGGCGTTGTTGAGGTGGACGACCTTCGACGAACCCGGCGTGGCGTCCCGCTCGGCGTCGACGTCGATGGCACTGCTCACGGGGGGCGAATCTACCAAGGGGTCGGCCGCCCCGGACCGGTGACGCTCCCGGTCGTCCCGTGTCACTAGGGTCGAGCCATGATCCAACCCCCGGTGCCACTGCTCGAGAGCACGGTCGACCCCGACCCGGTCGTCCAGTTCGGCCGGTGGTTCGGGGACGCGGCGGAGGTGATGGAGGCCCCCGAGGCCATGGCGGTGGCCACCGCTGATGCCGAGGGCCGGCCGTCGGTCCGGATGGTCCTGCTCAAGGCCTGGGACCACGACGGGTTCGTGTTCTTCACCAACTACGACAGCCGCAAGGGCCGGGAGCTCGAGGCGAACCCAAACGCCGCCCTGCTGTTCCACTGGGAGGCGACCGCTCGCCAGGTGCGGATCGAGGGCCCGGTCGAGCGGACCGACGCTCGGGAGTCCGACGACTACTTCGGATCGCGGCCCCACGGCAGCCAGCTGGGCGCCCGTGCGTCCCGCCAGAGCGAGGTCGTCGCCGATCGGGCGGAGCTCGATGCACGCATCGCCGAGGTGAGCGCGGAGTACGAGGGTCGTGCCGTGCCCCGGCCGCACTGGTGGGGCGGAGTCCGCATCGTGCCGCGCTCGTTCGAGTTCTGGCAGCACCGTGACGACCGGCTCCACGACCGCCTGCGGTACACGCCCGACGGCGCCGGCTGGCGTATCGAGCGCCTCCAGCCCTGAGCCCCGCCGCCCTGGTTCGGCCCGTGGTCACCACGCCCCGTCCCCTGGTGGAGCGGGCTGATCAGGTGCCTTCCCGGACAGGTGGGGGGTGGCGGCGCAGCGGAGCGCGGCGGCCGGGCAGAGGGCGGCCTGCCGGAGCTCAGGCGAAGTAGTGGCCTTCCTCGAGGTCGGCGATGAGTCCCGGACGGGTCGGTTCACCTCCGAGCAGGTCGCGGGTGATCGGTGCCGACGGCGGGCCGTCGAATCCCCGGAGGCCGCCGAGGAAGCCGACACGGGGCCCGTCACGACCAGGCCCGGGCCCAGGGGCCGGTGTTCCGGGGGCGCAGTATGTTCTATCCATGGCCGATGACGCGACCCTGGTGCACGACAGGACCAGCCAGCTGCTGGAGGAGATGGACCCCCGGACGACACCCACCGAGAAGTTCCGGGAACGCCAGTTCGACTTGGGCCTGGCCTGGGTCTCCTTCCCGGAGGGGTGGGGCGGCCTCGGTCTGGCGCCCAACTTCCAACGGGAGGTCGACCGACGCCTCGGCGAAGCGGGTGCCACCCCACCGGGAGCCCGCGAGTTCTTCGGGCTGACCATGGCCGGTCCGACCGTCGTCACCCACGGCACGGACGAGCTGCGGGAGCGGCTCCTGCGCCGGATGTTCACCGGCGAGGATGCGTGGTGCCAGCTGTTCAGCGAGCCCGGGTCGGGCTCGGATCTGGCCAGCCTGGCCACCAGGGCCGTGCGTGACGGTGACGAGTGGGTGATCACCGGTCAGAAGGTGTGGAACACCCTGGCGCACATCGCCGACCGGGGCATGCTGGTGGCCCGCACCGATCCCGAGGCCCCGAAGCACAAGGGGCTGACCTATTTCGCGCTGGACATGCACGCCTCGGGCGTCGAGGTCCGGCCGCTTCGCCAGATGACGGGTGAGGCCGAGTTCAACGAGGTGTACATCACCGAGGTGAGGGTGCCGGACGCCGACCGGATCGGCGAGGTCGGCGAGGGCTGGCGGGTGGCCATGACCACGCTGTCCAACGAGCGGACGACCATCGGGGCCGGCACCGGCCCGCCCGGTCGTGGTTCTGGCTCCATCGCCGAGGCCGTGCGGATCTGGCAGAGCGATCCGTCCCGCCAGGATCCGGTGGCTCGAGACCGGCTGATGCAGCTGTGGATCGAGGCCGAGGCGCTGCGGCTCACCAACCTGCGGGCCAGCCAGAACCGCAAGGCCGGGAACCCCGGACCCGAGGGCTCCATCGCCAAGCTGATGTTCGCCGAGGTCAACAAGCGCATCTACGAGCTGTGCGTCGACCTGCTGGGTCCGGCCGCGTTGATCGACTACGACTACACCATGCGGCGCTCCGAGGGCCTCGGGCTCGTGGGGCCGTCGGGGTCGTCCCGCAAGATGTTCCTCAGGTCGCGTGCCAACTCGATCGAAGGCGGCACGTCCGAGATCCAGCGCAACATCCTCGGCGAGCGGATCCTCGGCTTGCCCGGAGACGTCCGGGTCGACAAGGAGCTTCCCTGGTCGAAGGTGCCGCGCAGTTGACCGGAGCTGGGTCCGTGGCGGTCGGGGGGTGGTGGCCGGCCGAGGCGCCGGGTGGACTGCGGCGAACGTGCCGTGCCTATTCCGCCCCCGATCGGATGTCCCGGCGTGCCGCGCCGTGCGGACGGTCGCCCATCGCCCATCGCTCGTTGCCCGTCGCCCGGCGCTGCCGGAGTTGAGGTCGTGACCGACGCCCGGGAGTTCCTCGGCATGGAGCGTGGTGCCGACGACCTCCACTGGCACCTGCGGGTGGTTCCCGAACTGACCACGCCCGGCAAGTTCCTGTTCGGCGGGTGCGGGTTGGGTGCTGCCCTGGTGGCACTGGAGGCGGCCTCGGGCCGGCCGACGGTGTGGGCGACGGCCCAGTACCTGTCGTTCGCCCCCACCCACTCCGAGCTCGAGCTCACCGTGACCCTGGCCGCCGAGGGCCGCCGGATCACCCAGGCCAGGGCGGTCGGGAATGTCGGCGGGACGGAGATCCTGACCGTCAACGCCGCATTGGGCTCGCCGGGCTCGTTGGGGGCCGGGGGAGTCTGGGTCGTCCCGCCCGAGGTGCCTCCCCCCGACGAGTGCGCCCCTCGGAGGCTTCCCGAGTTCGGTACGACGTCGATCTTCGATCGGATCGACGTGCGCTTGGCGAAGGGACGCTCGTTCGAGGAGATCAGTGCCGGGACCGGCGGTCCGGGCGATCCGGACAGCGCACTGTGGGCCCGGGTCCCGGGTCATCTCGAGCCCTCCGCCGCCACCTTGGCCATCATCGGCGACTACGTCACCGGCGCCGTGTCCCAGCCACTCGGCCGAAGGGTGATGTCGCGGAGCCTCGACAACACCATCCGGGTGGTGCGGCTCGAGCCCACCGAATGGGTCCTGTGCGACATCCGGATCCAGGCCCTGGTGGACGGCTACGGCCAGGGGGTGGCCTACCTCTGGTCACAGCAGGGCACGCTGTTGGCCACGGCCAGCCAGTCCATGAGCGTCCGGCTGTGGGACTAGGTCCGGTCCTCGGCCCGGTCGGGACCGGGTCCCGGTGGGCCGCGACCTAGTGTCAGTGGACGGCGCCGCAGTCTCAGCCCGAATGTCCGACCCGACAGCGGTAGAGGAGTCCCGATGAAGATCAGCACCTTTCTCAGCTACGCCGGTGGTTTCCGCAAGGCGGCCACCGAGGTGGCCGAATTCGAGAAGGCCGGCCTCGACCTGGTCTGGGTGGCCGAGGCCTACGGTCTGGACGGGCCCAGCCTGATGGGCTACATCGCCGCCCTCACCGAGTCGGTGGAGATCGGCTCGGCCATCCTGCCGATCTACACCCGGACCCCGACCCTCATCGCCATGACGGCCGCCGGGATCGACACCCTGTCGGATGGTCGGTTCCATCTGGGCCTCGGGTCCTCCGGGCCGCAGGTGATCGAAGGGTGGCACGGTGTCCCGTTCACCGCCCCCATCGGGCGCACCCGGGAGATCATCGACGTCTGCCGGCAGGTCTGGGCCCGCCAGGGGCCACTGGTCCACGAGGGGAAGTACTACTCGATGCCTCTGCCGGCGGGGGAGGGGACCGGACTCGGAAAGGCGCTGAAGATCATCGCCCACCCGGTGCGCCCGAGGATCCCCATCTGGGTGGCGGCGCTGGGGGAGAAGAACGTGGCGATGACCGCCGAAGTGGCCGACGGCTGGATCCCCATGCTCTTCATGCCGGAGAAGGCCCGTGATGTCTGGGGCTCCTCCCTCGACGCCGGGCTGGCCAAGCGGGACCCGTCACTCGGTGCCCTGCAGATCACCACGGGGGGAATTCTGGCGATCGGCGAGGGTGACGAGGTGGTCAAGCTCCGTGAGCTCGGCCGGTCCATGGCCGCCCTGTACATCGGTGGGATGGGGGCCAAGGGCAAGAACTTCTACAACGACGTCGTCAGGCGGTACGGGTTCGAGGAGGAGGCCGAGGCGATCCAGGAGCTCTATCTCAGCGGCAAGAAGGCCGAGGCCGAGGCCCTGGTCCCCGCCGAGCTGCTGGAGGCGACATCCCTGTGCGGGCCCGAAGGCTATGTGGCCGAGCGGATCGCCGCCTACCACGACGCCGGGGTGACGCATCTGCAGGTGACGCCGATCCCCGTCGGCGACCAGAAGCCCGTCGATCTCATCGCCACGGTGAAGAAGCTCGCCGGCTGATCCCGGTTCGGGTATCGAGCTCGGCAGCCGGCCCACGAGCGGAGCAACCACCCGCGACCGCATCCGCCTGTGACGCCATCGGGGCACGACCACGCGCTGCTGCGCAAGCGGACGCGCACACGGTCGGCCGGCGGGCCGGCTACAGCCGGGGGTCGGAGGAGGTGCTACTCCTCGGACACGAGCTCGCCGCCGGAGACCAGGTCCTCGTCCGACAGTCCGAGCGATTCGAGGGCGAGCAGCGAGTCGAGCTGGTCGGCCATGCTCTCGATCTCGTCTGCCTCGTAGTAGCTGCGGTTGAGCGTGAGTGTCAGCTGTTGCTGGACGAGGGCGAGCGCGTCCTCGGCCGCTGCCGCGGCGTCGTACACGGAGAAGAGTCGAGCCTGCATGGCCTGCGCGGAGACGAAGCGAGTGCCCCGCTTCTGTGCTTCGGTCGGCAGGGAACGCAACTGGTCCCCCGGTGTCTGATTCCTCTCTTCGTTCACGTCAAGCTCCTCTTTCTTCATTGCCATCAACCCTGCTCCTCCATCACTTCGATACCCATTCAACACGAATTAGTGCCGTTCTCTTCCTCACCACCACAGTGTTCATCGGGCCGTAACAGGGGAGCGGAGGCTCCAACCGCCCGATCTTCGGCGCCGCCACCAGGACTTTGGTGGAAACATTGCCTGGGCGGCGTCGATGGCGGGATCGACTCGCTCCAGAAGTCGGCGAGACCCATCGGCCACCCCCCGAGTGACCCATCGGCCTCGCCGCGAGGAGCGCGGTGAGAGTCCGACAGGACGGATTCGCCGGTGGCTCACTCCCGGAGCGGTGGCGACAACGGGTCGGATGCGTCGTTCGGATCGCTCGACCGAGGTGGTCCCGCGGTGAGTGCCGGGGATGCTTCGGCCGATCGCGTGGACGTTGCCGTCAGGGACCCGTCGGGCTTCGGCGGACGCCATCTCCAGCGCCCCGGGCCGCCGAGGAGTTGGAATCCCCTGTGCGTGCGGAGGTGGTGATGGTGACCACACAGGCGGGCCAGGTTCTCCAGTGACGCCGGCCCGCCGTCTGCGAAGGAGACGGCCCAGTGGTCGATCTCGAGGCCCTGACGGACATCGCATCCCGGGACCACGCACGTCTGATCCCTGTCGACGAGTGCCGTACGCAGCGGCGAGGGGATCGAGCGACCGAGGTGGCAGATGGTGGTCACGTCCACCCCGTCGGTGATCACGAGCTGGGTGATCGCGTCACCCATCAGCTCCTTCGCCGTATCGACGGAGACGGGTCCGACCCCGGGGATCTCGCAGACCTCGCCGTCCGAGAGGGACCCTCGACGGAGGGCGTCCAGATCGACTCTGAGATGGACGGTCGCCCGCGCCCCCGGGCCGGCCGGCGGTGCCGGTCCGTCTCGCGTGTCACCGTCCACCGAGCTGTCGGACGGCGACCCACGCCGGGTTGTGCGCTTGCCGATCAGCCCCTGCCCGGCGACGAGTGCCACCAGTGCGTCGGCCCGGTAGGCGTCGGCCGGCTCGTGGCGGCCATCCTTCCGAGCCTGTCCGAAGATCAGGTTCGACTGGGGCTCGAGCGACGACAGGAGCACGGCACCCGCGTCCGGTGTGAGCCGGGCGTCGAGACGAAAGGCGCCGTCGCGATCGGTCCATGTCCGGCAGTGTCGTGACCGGTGCAGCTCATCGTGATGGCGACGAGCGTCCTCGGCCGAGCGGGCCTGGGCCTTGGCGCGGAGGCAACGGTCCCTCAGCTGGCGCATCGTGTCGGTTCCGGCGGCGCGAAGCAGCTCGTCCTCGCTACCAGGATTGGTTCCGACGGCATCGGCCACCAGCTTGGCCTGGGAACGCGACAGCCGGCCCTCGCGGCAGGCCCCTTCCATGCCGGGGTGGGATCCGAGGGCTACCCCCAGCCGGAGCGCATCGGCAGCCTCGCCGATGGACTCACCGGTGAGGTCGGACAACCAATGGGCCGGCGAGGGATGGCCGGCGGCCTCCGGGCGGTGGGCCTCGGTCGCCCGGGTGGCGGCCAGCGACTTCCCCGTTCCGCAGAGACGCTCGGCCCTGGCGAAGCAGGAGACGAGCGAGGCGGCGTCCTCGCCGCTGTAACGAGCCGGTTCGAACGAAGCCACGAACGATGCGATGAGGTCGACGGCGGAGAAGAGGGCCGTGGCGTCGTCCGGTCCGTCACCGACCGGGGTTGACCCAGAGGCCTCGGAACTGGTGTCCGAACCCGTTGTCTGCCCAGTCAGCGGGGAGCGGCGAGCCATGCGGCCATTGTCGTCGGTGGGTGTGACACCGCCCCGGCATCGGTGCGGGCCCCGGCGACCGGCGTGGTTCAGAGCCGGGCGATCAGGCGGTCAGGCGGTCGGGGAACGGGTGGTGGATGGCGGCGAGCCCGACGCGGCCACCGCCACCGCGGACGACTCGGTTCGTTCGGGAAGGAGGAGGATGGCGCCGGCGAGGAAGCAGAGGGCGCCGACGAACGTACCGAGGTTGGACAGTTCGACGTTTCGGAGCTGCCCGGTCGCCGGTACCACGTAGGACGCCACCGCCGACACGCCGAAGGCGATGGAGCCCACCAGGTTGAGCATGGTGATCCACCAGGAGATGCTCCGTGGGGACCACGCCACCCAGCCGTGGCAGACCTCGAACCAGGCCAGGCCGCTGGCCACGAGGAAGCAGACGGACCCGATGGCGTCGGGCCTCCAGACGTGGTGTTGGGCGGCCTGGGCGCTGAGGTTCTCACGCACCGCATTGGCGGTGCTGATGTTGAAGTAGAGGGTCCCGGCCAGTTGGACCCCGCTGGCCCACCAGTCGATCTGGCGGGGCAGGTAGCTGAACACGCGCCGAAGCCCGTGGGGTGGGACGCTCGACCCGGCGTCGACCGATTCGCGGTACTGGAGGAAGCCGGCGGATGTGAAGAAGAGGGAGCCGACGAAGAACGTGATGGAGTCGGCCCGGATCCCGACCAATCCGGCGTAGCCCGGCACCGCCCCGAGCGCGAAGAGGATCGAGCCGACGGCGAAGAGGACTCCGATCCACCAGCCCCGGGCCCGAGGTGCCCACCACGTCCCGGCCGATCCGGTGGACGAAGGATCGCGTTGCTTGCGTTGTCGGCGCGACTCCCACTGGGCGACGAGGCCGTCGGGTCGCTCGTACTCGACGAAGGTGATGAAGGGCCCGGTCCCTCTTCGTCGCCCCGCCGGCCGCCCACCCGCGCCCGGCGGCGAGCTCTCGCCGGCCGGCGGTTCCGCGCCCCCGACCTCGTCACCAGACCTGCGCCCGTCCGGGTGGCGGGGCGCGTTCGCGGTGAGGCGGTCCGGAGTGCCGGCCCCGACGGGTGAGGCTGAGTTCTCCTCGCTGGGCATCGACTCAGTATCGTCGGATCGACGGGTTCAGGGGTGGTCCCGCTCTCTGCGATGATGTCGCCGCCGGTGTGGTCCCGGAGGGGGCCGATTCCACGATCGGGTGTGCGGGTGACCGGGTCAGGGGAGGCAGCGGCACCGCCGGCGCCCCTACGACACGGGGATCCCGACCGCCTCCGGTAAGACGAACCGATTCCGAAGGGACAGGCCATGGATGGTGAACCGACTCCGAAGGACGATGCGGTGGATGGCGGCATCACCGATCTTCAACGATCGACCCTGCTCCGGGCGGCCGTGGCCAAGGTGGGCCGCGACGAGCTGAAGGAGGCTCTGGAGCGGACCTCCCGCCCGGAGTTCCAGGTCCCCAAGGCCATCGGCAACGCCCTCAACGTCTTGCGGAAGCGTCGTGACCCGACCGACGTTGTGGGACGGGCGCCCTATCGGGCGGCCCTGCCCTACCTCGCCGTGGCCATCGCCGACCCCTGTCTCAGCCGCACCATCGAAGTGCTCGGGGAGCACTCGGACGACCCGGACCGCGACCAGCTCGACGCTGCCCTGGACGTGATCGTGACCGAGTTCCCGGCGTCGACGGTGGCGGTCATGCTGGCCTCGGTGGCCGAGTCGGACATGCCGGCCTCCGATCTGTGCTTCGAGCTGGCGGTGGGCGAAGACCGGTTCGGCCTGACCGATTGGTCCGAGTTCGAGGACAGGCCTTCGCAGGCGCCGAGCGCTCCGGCGCCGGCCGGCGGAGCCAGTCCCGAACAGCGCGAGGCCCGTCGGCTGAAGAAGCAGCGGGATGCCGAGGAGCGTCGGCGCAGGCAACAGGTGGCCCGCGAGGCGGGCGAGCAGGTGCGTCGGGCCAAGAAGAGGGAACGGGCGCAAGCTGCCGATCGAGCCGATCGAGCCGATCGAGCTGGCCACGACGGTGATCGTGGTCATCCCGTCGCGCCGTCCGTCGCGCCGTCGGCCGGGTCGGCGCCGCGACTGACCCGTCGCGCTGCGCTCACGCCCCTCCAGGAGGAGGAGTTCGATCGCGGGGACCCATGGGTGGCCGGCGTGGTCTTCGCCTGGGTCCCCTTCGATCCGGACCCGGATCAGCAGGACCCGGCCCATCCGGATGTCGACGGCAAGATGCGACGGTGCGTGGTGATCGCCGGGTCCCCGACCCATCTGTTGGTCCGACCCGGCTACTCGGAGGGGGGCGTGAAGAGCCGGGATTGGAAGTCGGTGCCGCTCGGCCACTGGAGACGATCCGGCTTCGACCAGCCCACCTGGATCGACATCGAGGTCCTGGCGGTGCCGCGCGACCAGGAGCGGGCACCCATCGGATGGCTGTCGCCCGAGGACTGGAACGCCCTCTGGTAGCCGGCGGTGGCCGGCCGAGGATGGCCAGACCATTGCAGCATGCAACTCACTAGTGTGGAGGGATGCGCCGCACGAGCTTCGAATCCATGAACTGCTCCGTCGCCCAGACCCTGGAGGTGGTGGGCGAGTGGTGGAGCATGCTCATCATCCGGGACTGCTTCCTCGGGATCACCAGGTTCGACGAGTTCCACACCCGTCTGGGGATCTCGCGCAACATCCTCTCGGACCGCCTCGATCATCTGGTGGACAGGGGGGTGCTGGCCAAGGTGCCGTACCAGGACCACCCGGTGCGCCACGACTACCGACTCACCGACAAGGGCCGAGACCTGTGGCTGGTGCTGACGGCGATGCGCCAATGGGGGGATCGCTGGGAGGCCCCCGAGGGTGCGCCCGTCGTCATCGACCACCGGAGCTGCCGGCACGAGGTCACGGTGGTCCCCGCCTGCTCGGCCTGCGGGGAGGAGCTCGACGCCCGCGCCGTGACCGTCCGACCCGGGCCCGGTGCGGTCCGCAGACCGGCTCAGGCGCTCGTGCCGCCGGCCCGGACCGTCTGAGGGAGTCCCGACCACCCGACCCCGCCCTGCCGCTGGTTCTGCTTGACTTTGGTTTAGAAGTCTTCTAATAGTGGAATAGTTCTCCTCAAGTGCACCAGCACGAGCGAACCGACCCGAGGACGGAGGCACCCCATGACCAAGCCCACCCTGACCACCGAGTCCGGAGCACCGGTCGTCGACAACCAGCACAGCCAGACTGCGGGACCGGGCGGTCCCGTCCTGCTGCAGGACCAGCATCTCTTGGAGAAGCTGGCCCGCTTCAACCGGGAGCGGATCCCCGAGCGCGTGGTCCATGCCAACGGCTCGGCCGCCTACGGGACGTTCGAGGTGACCGCGGACGTGACCCGATGGACGAGGGCCCGCTTCCTGAGCGAGGTGGGCAAGCGCACCGAGGCGTTCCTGCGGTTCTCGACCGTGGCGGGAGGCCGGGGCTCGGCCGACGCCGTGCGTGACCCGCGCGGCTTTGCGGTGAAGTTCTACACCGAGGACGGCAACTACGACCTGGTCGGCAACAACACGCCGATCTTCTTCATCAGGGATCCCCTCAAGTTCCCCGACTTCATCCACTCCCAGAAGCCCGATCCCTACACCAACCACCAGGAGCCCGACAACGTCTGGGACTTCTTTTCCCATTCGCCCGAGGCGACGCACATGTTCACCTGGCTGTTCGGCGATCGCGGGATACCGGCGACGTACCGCCACATGGATGGCTTCGGCTCCCACACCTTCCAGTGGGCGAATGCCGAGGGCACACCGGTGTGGGTCAAGTACCACTTCAAGACCGACCAGGGCGTCAAGTGCCTCGACTCGTCAGAGGCCGCCGAGTTGGCCGGCCTGAATCCGGACAGCCACCAGCTCGACCTGGTCGAGGCCATCGACCGCGGTGACCTGCCGTCGTGGACCCTGAGCGTCCAGGTCATGACCCCCGAGCAGGCCGCCGACGCCCGCGTCAACCCGTTCGACCTCACCAAGGTGTGGTCGCACAAGGAGTACCCGCTGCACGAGGTGGGGCGGCTCACGCTCGACCGAAACGCCGAGAACTACTTCGGGGACGTGGAGCAGGCCGGATTCGACCCGGGCAACTTCGTGCCGGGCATCGGGCCCTCACCGGACAAGATGCTCCAGGGCCGGCTCTTCGCCTATGGCGACGCCCACCGCTACCGGCTCGGCATCAACCACACCCAGCTGCCGGTGAACGCGCCCCACGCCACCGAGGTGCACAACTACGGCCGTGACGGGCTCATGGCCGGCCACGGCAACGGCGGCCGGCAGAAGAATTACGAGCCGAACAGCTTCGACGGGCCGGTCGAGACCGGTGAGCCCTTTGCCGCTCCGCTGGAGGTGAGCGGCGTCAGCGGCCCCTACGAGTGGAACAACCGGGAGACCGACGACTTCGCCCAGGCCGGTGACCTGTACCGGCTGCAACCGGCGGACGCCCAGGCTCGACTGGTCGACAACATCGCCGGGGGCTTGGCCGCGGTGTCCCCCGGTCCCGTCGGGCAGGGAATCATCGAACGGAGCATCGTCCACTTCCGGGCGGCCGACCCTGAGTTCGGCGAGCGGGTCGCCCAGGGCGTGAAGGAACGACGCAGCTGAGGTGGTTGCCGACCTGACCGAACGGTTGCAGCTCCGGGGCTGGCGGATCACGCCGCAGCGCCGCGCCGTGATCGACGCGCTGGCCGGCGAGCACGTGCACCTCAGCGCCGAGCAGGTGCACGCCGGAGCGCGCCGGGTGGTCCCCGAGGTCAGCCTGGCGACCGTCTACAACACGTTGAACGAGCTCGTGGGCATGGGCGAGATCAGCGAGATCCGCCTGGCCGACGGCACGGCGCGGTTCGATCCGAAGGTGGGGCCCGACCACCATCACCTGGTGTGCGAGGGATGCGGGCTGACCTTCGACATCGAGCCGCGCGGTGTCGAAGGCCTGACCCTCCCTCCGGCGCAGCGCTACGGCATGACCGTGGACGCGGTCGAGGTGGTGTTCAGGGGGCGGTGCAGCAACTGCGCCGAGCACGGCTGAGCGCCGGGATGCACCTCACCGCCACGTGATCAGCCACCGGGTGTGGGACGTGGCTCCGGGAGCGGGCTGGCCGCGGCGAGCGCACCTCCCGGCCGGCTGCCGGCGTCGGCGACGGGTTGTGAGCCCCTGATGACGGCCAAGATGTCGTCCCCGATCAGCTCTTCCCGCTCGAGGAGGGCGTCCCGCAGCGCCTCGACCACCGATCGGTGCGCTTCGATCATCTGGGTGACCGAGTCCTTCGACGCGTGCAGGAGATCCTCGACCTCGGCCCGCCCACCGTCGGTCGACAGCACCTTGGAGACGATCCCCCCGGCCGGGTACTCCATGGCCGAGGCCGAGACGAGGGTCTCGCCCATGCCCAGCTGACCGACCATCTGGCAGGCGTTGAGCGTGGCGGCCTGCAGGTCCCCGGCCACCCCGGTGGACGCCTCGCCGAAGAACAGCTCCTCGGCGACCATCCCCCCGAAGGCGATGTCGATGAGGGCCCTCACCTCGGACTTGGTCTTGGTGAAGCGCTCCTCCTCCTCCGAGTGCGACAGCAGTCCCAGGGCGTCCCGCCGCTTGATGATGGTGAGGACCTCGAGCTTGCGACCCTTGCCGACCAACCAGGCCACGGTGGCGTGCCCGGCCTCGTGGGTGGCGATCGTCCGGCGTTCGGCCTCGGTGTACTCGACGGGCTGGGCCAGACCGATCTCCTCGGTCATCTTGGCGTGCTGGAGGTCGTTCCACGAGAACCGGTTCGCCCCCCGGCGCAGCGCCCAGACGAGAGACTCGTCGAGCAGGTGCTCGATCATCACCGGCGAGTACCCGGCGGTCAGCGCGGCCAGGGTCTCGCGCCGCGCCTGGTCGTCGAGCTCCGGATCGTGGGCCTTCTTGCCCAGGTAGTAGTCGATGATGTCCCGCCGCCCGGCCCGACCCGGCAGCCCGAAGTAGATGTTCCTGTCGAAGCGCCCCGGTCGGAGCAGTGCCGGATCGAGATCGGACGCCCGGTTGGTCGCCCCGATGACCAGGATGTTGGCCGGGACCTGGCGGGGCTTGTCCAGACGCCGGTGGGCCGGGAGCCAGGTGTTGACCGCGTCGATCAGCGCGCCCTTCATGCGCAGGGACACCGGCGTCTGCTCGAAGGACTGCAGCTGGATCAGGAGCTCGTTGACCACGCCGGGGATGCCCTCCCCTTGGCGCTGCCCGACACCGCGGGCCCCGCCGATGGCGTCGAGCTCCTCGATGAACCCGATCGCACCGCCCTCCCGGCGGGCGTGCCGGCGCAGGGCTTTGAAGTAGGCCCGGATCTTGCGGTTGGTCTGGCCGTAGAACATCGACTGGAACGCCGACGAGGAGACGAAGAGGAAGGGGACGCCCGCCTCCGCCGCCATGGCCTTGGCCATGTAGGTCTTGCCCGTGCCCGGTGGGCCCTCGAACAGGATGGCCTTGCGAGGGGAACCGCCCATCTGCTCGGCGAACGTCCGGTGGGCGAGGAAGAGGTTGAGGGTCTTGGTCACCTCCTCGACGAGACCCTCCGACCCGCGCACGTCATCGAAGGTCATGGTCAGCTCGTCGGGCCGGTAGAGGATGTGCGGTGACCGGCCGGCGGCCAGCAGGGGGACGATCATGACCACAGCCAGCACGGTGATCAGGGCCATGGCCGGGAGCAGTGGCTCGAGGGACGGCGGCAACTGGGGCGTGGGCACGGTCAGGCCCGGATCGAACAGGTCACGCAGGATGAGCAGCAGGGCGATCGGGCCGAGCACCATGGCCAGTCGCTGGAGGCGGGTGCTGCGCGCCCGCTCCCGATGCGCGCCCACGTCGGTCGTGGCCATGGCCGCCACCCCGCTGTGGCCCAGTGCGGCGAGTGAGTCGGCGGACCCGGCGGTCCCCGACGAGCGCCCGCCGCGGGCTCTCCCGCGGCCCGGCCGGCCCTCGTGTGCCGGCTCAGCTGCCAGCTCGGCTGCTGTCGGTCCCGGCAGGATGTCCTCCGGTGCCTCTGGTCGGTCTTCGCTCATCTGCCTGCCTCCAGTTGGGCCCCCGGGCCGCCTCACGGCGGCACGGGGTAGTTCGGTCACAGGCGAAACCTCGGGCTTCGACTGAGTGCCCCTCTGTCGAACGCAATCACCACCCACACCTAGCCGGACGGCGACCACTGCCGAACCTATCCCGTGGGCATGTGCTCTGCTCTCCCCGTTGCTGAGCGTGCGCATCCACCGCCGTGGAGTGGGGGACGGGTGCTCCGCGCCCGTGCGATCCAGGTGGAATTACCCGGACGCCGGGGGAGCCGTCGCCGGGGCCTTGGTGGTGGGCGTGGTGGCCGTCACCGGCGGGGCGGTCGTGGTGGGCACCGGCACCGGGCGGGTGGTCGCCGGACCGCCCGACACCGGCCGGGTGGTGGTCGGCTCCGAGGCGTAGCCCGACCGGTAGCCCGGGGTGGTGGTCGAACCCGGTACCGGGAATTCGCGGACCTCGAAATCGGCGAGCACCGTGGCGCACAGCGAGGGGTCGGGGAGTGAGCAGGACTCCTCGGCCACGTCCACGCTGGTGCCGTCGGTCACCGCCGAGGCGATCTGGGGGAAGATGACGGCGCCGGTGACTGGGCCCGAGCCGCCCGAGCCCTGGAGGGAGCCGGCCACCCCCTCGGGGTCGGTGATCGCCACCACGTCCGGTGTGGCCATCGAGCTCTGCTCACCGGCCGGCTTGGCCCCGGTGCACTTGGCCTCTTGCGACTGCCAGGTCGCCACGGTGAAGTACGGACAGACGAGGGCGATGCCGGCGACGTCGGCGGTGGAGTCGAAGGTGGCGAAGATCCCCTGGGTGCCGGCCGCCGCCGAGCCGTCGACCGGCGGATTGGGGTTGCCGGGAGGGTAGACGACCAGGCCGCTGGCGCCGGAGGCCGGCTGGGTCTGTGCGCACGACCATCCACTCGGTCCGAGGACGGTGCGCACGCCGTCCGAGTAGAACTCGACCTTGCCGACCAGGGCCGTCGGGATCGGCGCCAGCAGGATGCTGGGCTTCCACCCCTCGTCGCCCAGCGGGGCGCCTGCATCGGTGGTGCAGGCCACGACCGGGAAGGCCACGGCCACTTCACCGCCCAGGGGGGCGGTCGTGGTGGTGGCGGGCTGCGCCGCGCTCGTCGGGGAGGACACCGCCCTGGTCGGGGGGGAGGCGAGCAGCGAGCTCCCGCACCCCGAGAGGGAGGCGCCCACGAGGAGGATGCCGGCCACCGCCGCCAGCAGGGGTCCACGGTGGAGGGGCGGCGCAGGCTTGGTGGTGCTCCTCGTCACTGGCCCAAACGTTAAGCCAACCCGGGCTCTCGACGGTGGTATCCGGTCCGCCGGCCGGCCCCGGGGGCGGCCGGCCCCCGATGGCCCCCCGATTACCGCAGGGCCACCGGTCGGTCGACGTGGGTCAGCTTGTCCGGATTGCGAATGGCCCGGATGGCGACCACGCGACCCCGGTCGACCTCGAAGGCGGTCGCCAGGTCGACGACGCCGTGGGCGGAGACGATGGTGCCGATGTCACCGTTGATGGTGGTCACCCGCATCGTCATGGTCTCGTCGAAGCGGCGACTGAGGTTGATGAGCAGACGGGCCACCCGCCAGGCCCCGAGGACGGGGCGTCGGGCGGCGCGTCGGTCGGCTCCACCATCCGAGACGCACACCGCATCCGGTGCGAGGTGCCGCATGACCAGATCGACGTCGCCGGTGGCCATGGCGGCCAAGAGCGCGTCGACGACGGCCCGGTCGGAACCGGGGTCACGGCGGGCGGTCGGTCGGCGGACCCTCTGCCGGGCCCGACTGGCGATCTGGCGACACGCCGGCTCGGACTTCCCGACGGTGTCGGCGATCTCGGCGAACGGGACGCCGAACACATCGGCCAGCAGGAAGACGGCCCGCTCGACCGGGCCCAACTGGTCGAGCATGGTCAGGAACCCGAGGCGCAGCGACTCGGCGAGCTCTGCCGATTCGGCGGGGCCGGCGTCGTCCACCAACGGCTCCGGCAGCCAAGGGCCCACATAGGACTCGCGCCGCCGCCGCGCCGACCGGAGGTGGTCGAGGGCGACCCGCGTCGTCACCGTGGTCAGCCAGGCTCCTGGCCGATCCACCTCACCGGGGCGGAGCCGGTCCCACCGGAACCACACGTTCTGGACCACGTCCTCCGCGTCCGGGATGGTGCCCAGCATCCGGTAGGCGAGCCCGATCAGCCGGGGCCGCTCCCGCTCGAAGAGATCGACGGCCGTCGGTTGCGGCTCCGGGGTCACGGCTGCCCGGTCATGGAAGCTGGGTCATGGAGTTGCCGTCACCGGACCATCATGGACGAACCGGACCTGTGCTGCGCCGCCAGCCGCCCGGCAGCGTGGCCGCTGGCCAGCGCGGCATCGGCGAGGAGCCCGTCGGGCCCGACCCAGTCCCCGGCCATCAGCACCCCCGGCATACCGGTGGCCGTGACGGGTGGCCTGCCAGCCAGTCCGCCGGCGCGGGCCCGGGGGAGCGTCCCCGACACCGTCATGTCGGCGAGGAACCGGCGGGTCACCACGTCCTCGGGGCGCACGCCCGCGGTGGCTACCACGTCCTCCAGCTGGGCGCGGTCGCTGTCGGCCGTGCGGGCCCCGTAACGGATGGCGGCCACCACTGCCCCTCCGCCGACCGCCTGACGGGCGGGAGGGGACTGCACGGTGACGTAGAGCGGTTCGTCGAGGGACAGCACGTAGCCGGGCTCAGGCACCCGGCTCACCCCGAGATCGAGACAGGCGGCCGTCACCGGGGGCCCCAGGTCGCCCCATTCGGGCTCCAGCGGGAGGATCCGCCGCACCGCGGACGGTCCCCCGGCGGCCACGACGACGCAACCGGCGGACATGGTGGCGTCCCCCGTTCTGACCTCGACCCGGCCCGCCCCCGCCTCGAGCCCGACCACCTCCACCCCGGTCCGGACATCCAGCGATTCGGACAGCGAGTCGATGAGCTGCCGCCAGCCGCCGTGCAGGTAGAGGACGCCGCCGTCTGCGGCTGCCTGGAGCTGGGCCAGCGCAGCACCGGCGCTGAAGGCCTCGGCGTCATCGCAGTAGGTGCTGAGGCGGACCAGCGCCCGAACCACCGCTTCGACGTCGGGTCGAAGTCGGCGGCCGGCGATCCACTCGGCCACCGGAACGTGGTCGAGGTCCCGGGGCCTGATGCGCCCGAGGGTGGCGAACACCCCTACCAGCTGGGCCTTCGACCGCGCCCCGAGGACGTCGGTGCGGAGCATCGAGGCCGGCCCGGTCGGCAGGAGGTGGAGGCCACCGCCGGTCAGGGCGCGGTAGCGGGCCAACGGCGGTGGGGCGCCCTCCGGTGACACGCCGAGGGAGCGCAGCACCCGCATGCCGGGTCCGCCGGTGTAGAGCGCGTGGGCTCCCATGTTGAGGGTGAACCCGCCGCGCTCGACGGTGCGCGCCCTCCCGCCGGGCCGGTGGGCTTCGAGGACGACCACCCGGGCCCCGCTCCGCTGTGCGGTGGCTCCGGCGGTCAACCCGGCCAGCCCGCCGCCGACGACGATCACATCCCAGTGGTTGCTCATGCCAATTCGACGCCGCCCGGTGGGAGATCGTGACAGGGGGGCGCGGACGGACGCCCCGGTGGTGCGCTCCAGGGCGGAAGGCGTCAGTCCCCGGCCGGCGTGACGTTCTGGAGCCGCACCTCGCCGTGGGCGATCAGCCTTCCGGTCCCGTCCGTGACGTCGACCTTCCAGAGCTGCTGGGTGCGGCCCTGGTTGAGCGCGATCCCCTCCACGATCACGTGGCCGGACGACAGCGACCGCAGGAAGTGGGTGGTGTTGGTGAGCCCCACGGCGACCTGGCCCTGCTCCTGCACCGCGGCGGTGGCACCGATGCTCGCCGCGGACTCGACGGCGGTCGTGTACACGCCACCGTGCACGATGCCCCATGGCGTGTGGTGCCGCGAGTCGACCTCGATGTGGCCGAGGACCCGGGTCGCCGAGACCTCGTCCACGATGAGGCCGGCACTCGTCACGAATTCCCCGGCCTGCTCCACCGACGCGGCCCGCGCCGTGGGGCTGCCGGCCGTGACCCCCGGGGTCACCGACGCCCCGGCCACCGACGCCCCGGCCACCGACGCCCCGGCCACCGACGCCCCGGTCATTGTCCACGCTCCCGATCATCGGCGAGAGCCTCCCCGGGAACTCCTGATGGCCTACTCAGTTGTGTCATAAAACTTACAATAGGCCGTTCCGACGGTCCAGGCAACGGTACCTGTGGGCGGCGCGTTGGATGACGTTCACGTCCACGTTAAGATACATTGACGTAGGGGTGATTATCGTTCCGGCAAGGCGTGAGCCTGCCGGGGGGACTAGCCGCACGACAGCTCCTGCACCGTGACCGCACGAGCAACGTGCGTGACGGCAGCGCACGGGACCGACGATCGACAGCAGGTGGGCCGATGGCCGCATGGCAGGGATTGAAAGAGGGGAGGGTCGCTCGGACCAGGAACAGCGACGGCTCCCTCGCCGCGCTGCCGCCGAACTACAAGTGGATCGCGCTGTTCATCTCCACCCTCGGGATGCTGATGGCCACCATCGACGGCTCGATCGTGTTGATCGCCCTCCCGGACATCTTCCGCGGCATCGGACTCGACCCCCTCCAGCCGGGCAACACGTTCTATCTGCTGTGGATGATCCTGGGCTTCCTGGTGATCACCAGCGTGCTGGTGGTGAGCCTCGGCCGCATGGGCGACATCTACGGACGGGTGCGCACGTACAACCTGGGCTTCGCCGTGTTCACGTTCTTCTCGCTCATGTTGAGCATCACCTGGATGACCGGACACGCAGCGGGGGTGTGGCTGATCACCATGCGGGTCTTCCAGGGAGTGGGCGCCGCCATGCTGATGGCCAATTCGGCCGCCATCCTCACCGACGTGTTCCCCGACAACCAGCGCGGCATGGCCCTCGGTGTGAACCAGGCCGCCGCCTTCAGCGGCACGTTCATCGGCCTCGTCCTCGGTGGCGTCCTCGCCCCGATCAACTGGCGGCTCATCTTCTTGGTGTCGGTGCCCATCGGTCTGTTCTCCACCGTGTTCGGCTACCTGAAGCTGCACGAGACCAGCCCGAAGCGACCGGCCCGCATCGACTGGCCGGGGAACATCACCTTCGCCCTGGGCCTGATCCTGGTCATGGTGGGTATCACCTACGGCATCGAGCCGTACGGGCATCACGTGATGGGGTGGACCAGCCCCACGGTGATCGCCTCCCTGGTCCTCGGCGTGGCCCTGCTCATCGCCTTCTGCATCATCGAGACCAAGGTCCCCCAACCGATGTTCCGGCTCCAGCTGTTCAAGATCCGCGCCTTCACCAGCGGGGTGCTGGCCAGCTTCCTCGCCGCACTCAGCCGGGGCGGACTCATGTTCATGCTGATCATCTGGCTCCAGGGGATCTGGCTGCCCCTGCACGGCTACGCCTTCAGCGTCACGCCGCTGTGGGCCGGCATCGCCATGCTGCCGTTGACCATGGGGTTCCTGATCGCCGGCCCGGTCTCCGGCGTGCTGTCCGACCGTTACGGAGCCCGCCCCTTCGCCACGGGCGGGATGCTGGGCGCCGCCGTCTGCTTCGGGCTCCTCGAGTTCCTGCCGGTCGACTTCCCCTACTGGGCCTTCGCCGTGCTGCTGCTCTTCACCGGCCTGACCATGGCGGCCTTCGGCTCGCCCAACCGGGCCGGCGTGATGAACAGCCTCCCACCCCAGCACCGTGGGGCCGGTTCCGGGATGAACACGACGTTCCAGAACTCGGCCCAGGTCCTGTCCATCGGGATCTTCTTCACGCTCATGATCGTCGGGCTGATGACGACCCTCCCGCAGAACCTCCTGCACGGACTGGTGTCGCACGGCGTGCCGACGGGCGTGGCCGAGGGCGTCGCCCACCTCTCGCCGGTGTCGACACTGTTCGCCGCCTTCTTGGGGTACGACCCGATCCAGCATCTGATCGGTGCCCACGCCCTGAGCCAGCTGCCCGTGGCCCAGCAGCACGCCCTCACTGGCCGCAGCTTCTTCCCGGGGCTGATCAGTGCCCCGTTCCAGGCCGGGCTCCATGCCGCGCTCGACTTCGCCATCGTGGCCAGCCTGCTGGCAGCGGGCGCGTCATGGCTGCGGGGTGGGCGCTACGTGTACTCCGAGGCGGGCGACGGCCCCCTGCCGGCCACCGGGGACGGAAGTGAGCCCGCGGCCCCCTCCGCCGCCGGCCCGGGGACCCGGGACGGCGACCGGCCGGTGCCGTCACCACCACCGGTGCCGGTGGCGATGGTCGACGTCACCGTGCCGGGAGCGACACGGGGCGGGACGGTATGACCGCCACCCGCAACGCCGACACGCAATCGGCCCCGTTGGTGTTCCGCATCGGTGAAGTCGCCAAGCTGACCGGGCTGACCACCCGCACGCTGCGCTACTGGGAGGAGCAGGGCCTGATCCGCCCGAGTGGCTACCGGGGCAGGGGGGAACGCCTCTATTCCTCGACGGACATGGCCCGGGTGACCCGCATCAAGGACCTCCAGGAGCTGCTGGGGTTCTCCTTGGCCGAGGTCAGGGTGGTGCTCGACACCGAGGACGTCGAGACGCTCGACCGACTCCGCTCCGAGTTCCGCTGGGGCGACGCCTCGCCCGACGATCGACGACAGCTGCTCGATGACGCCATCGAGGCCAACGACAAGTTGCTGGCGCGGTTGGACGTCACCCTGGCCCGCATCGGTGCCTTCCGGGACGAGCGGGCGGCCAAGGCGGTCCGCCTGCGCGAAGTCCGCGACGGCATCGAGGTGCCGCCGTCCCACTCGGGCTGATCGGATCCGAGCCTCCGGCTCCGGGCAACTGACCACCACCGGCTCCGTCACTGCAGAGGCGGCATCACTGCAGAGGCGGCAGGCGGCATCACTGCAGAGGCGGCATCACTGCAGAGGCGGCATCACTGCAGAGGCGGCATCTGTCCTGGTGGTGGGGGAACCTGGCCGGGCCCCGGTCCCTGAGGTGGGTACGGGGGAGGAGCGGCCGGAGGCGTCGGCGCCTGACCGGGCGGGGGATAGCCGGGCTGCTGGGGATAGCCGGGTTGTGGCGGCGGGTAGCCACCGGTCGCCGGGTACTGGTTGCCGTAGCCGCCCGCGCCATAGCCACCTCCGCCGCTGCCGGCCAAGCCGGCCGGTCCGGCGGGCCCGCGGTACTGGCTCTTCCCGAGCCAGAGGATGTACCAGAAGATGACCGAGAGGAGCACCAGGCCCACGGTGAACCCGCCTCCGTGCCCGAAGCTCTTGGAGACGTCGTGGAGCACGATGATCGACACGACCAGCAGGCCGAGGCTGCCCACGAAGGGCACGAAGACCAGGAGGAGGAACCAGGCCCACGACGCCGGGCGACCCGCCACCCTGAGCAGCACGATGAAGTTGTAGATGGGGATGAAGGCGGCCCATGCCGGCTCACCTTGCGGTGCCGCCTTCTGGTAGGAGCCGTAGACGCCCAGGGCGAAGATGATATAGAGGGCGATGTAGACGACGATCAGGATCCCTGCCCCTGCGCCGGAACTCGATGCCAACAACAGGTGTCCCATGGTCTCCCCCTAGGGATTGAGCGGAACGGACGTGAGCCGTACTGTCCATTTGTTAGCACTTCGCCGTTGCCGATGCGGTGATGCGACACCCCGGTTCGGCCGGGGGCCGGGGGAGCGGAGACGGGGTCGCCCCACGCGGTGGTGGGAGCCGGCCCTCGCCGTACGAACCCGGTCACACCCCGTGAGTAGGGTCGGTCGCGATGATGCACCTCTACTCGGCGGGCTCGGCCGGACCCCTCAGCGAGAAGCTCGCCGACGTGCTCTCGGAGCCGCCCGCCGATCCCTTCACGCCCGAGTGGCTGGCGGTGCCCTCCGACGGCATGCGCCGGTGGGTGACGCTCGAACTGGCCCGTCACCTCGGAGCCTCCTCCCCGGCTGCCGGCGACGGGATCACCGCCAACGTCGTCCGCGCCTACCCGGGCACGCTGCGGAGCGCGGTCCTGGCCATCGATCGTGCCGAGGACCAGCCGGATCCGTGGGGCATCGACCGCATGGTCTGGTCGGTGCTCGACGAACTGGTGAGCTCCGAACCCCGGGGCGGGCTCCCGGGTGGGGTGGTGCCGGGAACCGGCCCGTCGCTGTACGCCAGGGCTCGACGGATCGCCGACCTCTTCGACCGCTATCACCTCCACCGGCCGCACATGGTGAGGCAGTGGAGCCGGGGCAGCTTCGTCGACGGCAGTGGCCGTCCGATCGCCAGCCACGCCCTCTGGCAGGCACGACTGTGGACCGGGGTCCGGGCCAGGATCGGCGAGCCGAGCCCGCCCGAGCGACTGCCGGCACTGCTCCGGCGACTCCACGACGGGGAGGACCTCCTCGACCTCCCGCCGCGCCTCGTCTTCTTCGGGTTCACGCTCCTGCCGGCCGGGGAGTTCCTGGCGGTGGCCCGAGCCGCCGCCGCCTCCCGCGACGTGCACCTGTTCCTCCTCGAACCGACGCGCCTGGACCCCGACGCTTTGCTCCGCACGAGCCCGACCCCCGCGCCGGGAGGCGCCCGGCTGCGCTCCAACGACCACACCGCCGACCTGGTCGAACAGCCGTTGCTCCGCAGCTGGGGTCGGCTGCATCGCGAGACGGCGTTGCGACTCGCCGACCTGCAGTCGGAAGGGGTCCACGTCCAACGGGTGGACGGGCCCGGCCCTGCGGGTCGGGCCCCCACGCTCCTCGGCCGCCTCCAGCAGGACATCCGTGGCAACGTCGCGCCCGGGGCGACGCTGGCCGGTGACCCCACCGACGATTCGGTGCGGTTCCATTCGTGCTTCGGAACGACCCGCCAGGTCGAGGTCCTGCGGGACGCCCTGCTCCACCTGCTCGCCGCTCCGGGTTCGGACCTGACCGAGGACGACATCGTCGTGCTGTGCCCGTCTCTGGACAGGTTCGCCCCCCTCATCGAGGCCGTGTTCGGTCAGACGGCGGATTCCACGACGCCGGCCGCGGCGACGGAGGGGGAGGCGCCCGATCGCCGCGGGGCACCCGCCCTCCGGTACCGCGTCGCCGACCGCTCGATCAGGAGCGTCAACCCGGTGCTGAGCGCCGCGTCCTCCTTGCTCCAACTGGTGACAGGGAGGTTCGACGTGAGTTCGGTCCTCGAGTTCCTGGCCCTGGGCCCCGTCCGGCAGCGCTTCGGGTTCGACGACGACGCGCTGGGGGTCATCGCCGAGTGGATGGAGGCCACCAACGTGCGCTGGGGACTCGATCCCTCCCAACGTCAGCGCCAGGGACTCCCGGGCTCGGTGGTCTCCAACACGTGGGATGCGGCGTTGAGCCGTCTCCTCGTCGGGTCGTCGGTGTTCGACGAGGAGCTTCGGTTGGCCGTCGGTGCCGTGGCCCCGTACGGGGTGGAGGGGGGCGACGTGGAGACGGCCGGACGCCTGGCCGAGGCCGTCGGCTGCCTGAGGGAGCTGGCCGACGAAGCGTCGGTGGCCCGACCCTTGGCCGAATGGGTGCGGCTCCTCCGCTCGACGTGCACCGAGCTCTTCTCCGCCGAGCGGGACATGGCCTGGCAGGTCGAGGCGCTGGAGCGGGTGCTCGCCGAGGTGGAGGAGTCGGCCACGATCGGCGGGACGCCGTCGAGCGTCGGGCTCGAGTTCGACGACGTCAGGAAGGTGCTCGACGAGCGCCTCGACGACAAGGTCGGCCGGGCCGACTTCTTCCGGGGTGGGATCACCGTCACGTCGATGACCCCGCTCCGCTGGGTGCCGTTCCGGGTGGTCTGTCTGCTCGGGATGGACCAGGCCGCATTCGGCGTCGAGGGCTCGGCGGGGGACGACCTCTCGTCGCTGTCCCCACAGATCGGCGATCGGGATCCCAGGGGCGAGGCTCGTGAGACCCTGCTCGAGGCGGTCCTCGCCGCCCGGGACCATCTGGTCGTGGTGCGTGATGGTCGGGACGTCCGGACCAATCAGGTGGTACCTCGGGCCGTGGTCACCGCCGAACTGTACGAGTCGGTCCTCTCGTCGGTGGTTGCCGGTGATCGCCCCCACGTGGCGGCCCGGCTCGAGGTCGACCATCCCCGCCATCCGTTCGACGAGCGGTGCTTCGAGCCGGGTGGCCTGGTCGAGGGGACCGTCTGGGGATTCGACAGAGACGAGCTGGACGGGGCGCTGGCCCGGCGGGGGCAGAGTCCACGGAGGCCTCCGTTCCTCGACGGTCCGCTCGAACCGGTGGAGACCGGGGTCATCGAGCTGTCCGACCTGCACCGGTTCCTCAAGAACCCGACGGCGGCGTTCTTCAGCGAACGCCTCGGCGTGCGGCTGCCCAGGCCGGAGGACGAGGCACCGACCGTGTTGCCGGTGGACATCGGGGGCCTGGAGGGGTGGGACATCGGCACGAGGCTCCTCGACGCCCGGCTCGACGGGTTCACCTTCGGGCAGTGGCTCGACTACGAGCGCCAGCTCGGGACGCTGCCGCCTCCCCCCCTGGGTGGGGACCGGGTCCGGGCCCTCGAGCAGTCGGTCGAGGCGCTGCTCGACGCGGCGCGGCGCTCAGGTCTGGTCCCGGGAGCCGCCGAGCCGTTTCCCGTCGACGCGCTGCTCCCCGACGGCACCCGCGTGGTGGGTTCGGTCTCCCTCCGACTGGGTCGACCGACACCCGGTCCGGCCCAGCTGTACTACTCGAGGGCCAAGTCGTCCCACCGGGTCGCGGCCTGGCTCGACCTCATGGCCCTCGCAGCCACCGACGCCACTTTGGCGTGGCGATCGCTGGCGGTGAGCCGGCCGGAGAAGAACGGCGGGGACGTGGAGGTCACCGATCTCGTCCCCTCTCCCGACATCGCCGGCGATCGCCAGCGCGCCGCCGAGGTGTTGGCCGTCGCCGTCGACTGTTACCGGCGGGGCATGGCCGAGCCGATCCCCCTGTTCCCCAACTTCTCCTATGGCCTCTACCGCGGGAAGGCCGGCCCCGGTCGCTGGCGCGGATTCAGCTTCCCGGAGGACGGCGACCACCCTGCGGTGCGACTGGCCTTCGGCGAGTGCGACTTCGACGCCATCACCCATCTCGCTCCCCGCCCGACCGATCCTCCCGGACCGAAGGGCCGGGCCATGCGGTTCGCCATGTACCTCTTCCGGACCATCGACCGCTCGACCGCCCGTGGACCGGGTGCGGGGGCCGCCCGGGTCCCGGCCGGAAGTGCCGACCCCGGATGAGCGCGACGTCAGACGTCCCCTTCGACGTCGCCGAACCCGTCCCTCCCGGAAAGCTCGCCATCCAGGCGAGTGCCGGAACCGGCAAGACGTTCGCGCTGGCCGCGCTGGCCACCCGGTTCATCGCCGAGGGACGGGCCACCGCCGCCGAGCTGTTGATCGTCACGTTCACCCGGGCGGCAACCGACGAGCTGCGGACCAAGGTCAGGGATCGGCTGGTCGCGTCGCTGAACCATCTCTCGGCCGACGAGGCCCCCCCGACCGACGACGAGCTCCTCACCTACCTGGACCTCCGGCGGTCCCCCGGACAGCTCGAGCGACTGCAGCGGGCCGTCACCGAGTTCGACACCGCCACGGTCACCACCATCCACGGATTCGCGAAGCAGGTGCTCGGCGCCCTCGGCGTGTCGGCCGGGACCGATCCCGACGCGTCGCTCGACGTGGACTCGACCAAACTCATCAGGGCGTCGTGCGCCGACGTCCTCGTCGGTGCCGCCGTGGACGGGCACCCCGTCGAGCTGCTCCCGTCGCTGGAAGTCCTCGACCGGGCGGCCACGTTGGCCGACGGGCAGCCCGATCTCGACCTCGTACCGGCCCGGGGCCAACCCGGCGCCACCGAGGCACAGCAACTCTTGTGCGAGCTGGTCGGGCGGGCCGTGGATCTGGTCGCTCTCCGCCGCCTCCGCAGTGGGGTCCTCAGCTTCGACGACGTGCTCACCCAGCTGCGGGACGCGCTGCGCGGCCCCGGAGCCCAGGGCGCCATCGAGGCCCTCCGGAACCGGTTCTCCGTGGTGCTCATCGACGAGTTCCAGGACACCGACCCGATCCAGTGGGAGATCTTCTCGACCCTCTTCGACGCGGCGGACGCCGATACGTCGCTCGTGCTGGTCGGGGACCCCAAGCAGGCGATCTACGGATTCCGCGGTGCGGACGTGCACACCTACCTCGAGGCGGTGGGGGAGGGCTCGTCGACCGAGCGGAGGTCGCTGCTCACCAACTGGAGGTCGGACGACTCGGTGCTGAAGTCCCTCGGGGTCCTGTTCGACGGCGCCACCTTCGGCAGCGTCGACATCCCCTTCGTGCCGGTCCACCCGGCCGAGGTCAACTGCGGGCGGCACCTGCGGGACGACGAGGGACGGGCGCTGCCGGCGCTCTCCCTCCGGCTGGCCACCGGTGAGGGCATCGCCCGCCACCGGAAGCAGAACCAACTCGTGCTCACCGGTGCCGCCGAGCAGGCGATCTACGCGGACCTGGTGGACACCGTCCGTACCCTGCTCGACCGGGGACGGCTACCCGGGGGCCCCGACGCCACGGACGACCGACCGGTCCGCCCACCGGACATCGCCGTCCTGGTCGGCCGGCACGCCGAAGCGACGGCCGTCCAGTCGGCACTGGTGGCCCAGGGTGTCCCGGCCGTCGTGGCCAGAGGCGGCAGCGTGCTCGAGTCGCCGGCCGCCGAGCAGATGCGCTGGCTGCTCCATGCCCTCGCCCGTCCCGCCGATCCCCGCCGGGTGCGGACGTACGCGCTCTCGTGGTTCGCCGGACGGAGCGCGGCTGAGGTCGCGTCGCTCCCGGAAGCGGACATGGTCGCCATGCAGGAGCAGCTCAGCCAGTGGTCGGAGCTGCTGGCCACCCACTCGGTGGCGGACTCCTTCGCCCGGATCTGGTCGGAGGGCGGTGTCGCACAGCGGGTGCTCGGCGGTCCCGACGGGGACCGCAACATGACCGACCTCGATCACCTCGTCGAGCTGTTGCAGGCAACCGGCCCCAGCGGCCGGAGCGGCGTGTCGGCTCTGCTCTCGGTCCTCGACACCCAACCCGAACAGGAGGACGACACCGAGATCGACGGCGACGTCGCGGCTCGCCGGATCGCCTCAGAGGCTGATTCGGTGCAGATCATGACGGTCTGGGCGGCCAAGGGGCTCGAGTTCCCGGTGGTGTGCCTCCCCACCCTGTGGCACCCGCCCCCCAAGGAGCCCGCGGTGGTCTACGTGGATCCTCGGACAGGACGGCGGACCTTCGACGTGGCCGCCGGGAAGGACTGGCCCGACGAGGAAGGCGCAGCGGGACGCGTGGCCATCGCGGAGTCGCAGGCGTCGGGCGAGCGACTCCGCCTCCTCTACGTCGCGCTGACCCGCGCCCAGCATCAATCGATCGTGTGGTGGGCCCAGGCGGACCGGAGCGCGCAGACGGCGCTGGCGCGTGTCCTGTTCGGTCGTGACCAGGGGGTGTCCGATTCGGGTCGATCGACATCGGCGACGGTATCGATTCCGGCGGACAAGGACGCCGCGGCCCACTTCGACCCGTTCGTCGCCGCGTCCGACCACACCTGGGACGTCCGGGTGGTCGATGAGCCGGAGGCCGTCACCGACCGGTGGCGTGGCCCTTCGGCCGGGGGCCCGCGGCCGGACCTCCGCGTCGCCACGCTCCCCAGGACTCCCGACCGGTCGCGGCGGAGATGGTCGTTCTCGGCCATCACCGATGGGTCGTCGGCCGGATCCTTCGACCCTCTCGATCCGTCGATGTCCGACAGCGGAGCAGGCGACGAGCAGGAGAGCGCCGACGATCCCCTCGCCGGGACCGAGGGCTCGCCGCTCGGTTCCCCGTCGTCGTTCGACGCTGAGGGTCCGCAGACCCAGGCCACCGGGACCACCCAGACCACCCGGTCGACCCAGGCCACCGAGGTCACCGACAGATCCGGCGACGAGTGGCGCAGCCCACTTGCCGATCTCCCGGCCGGGACGGCCTTCGGCACCTTGGTCCACTCGGTGCTCGAGGAGGTGGACTTCAGCGATCCGCGGCTGCCCGAACAGCTCGGGCTGGCCGTCGACGACCAGCTCCGATGGCGGTCACTGGACCTCACCCCGACGATCCCGGCCGGTGCATCGGCCGAGCTCGGCCGGACCATGCTGATGGAGGGTCTCCGGGCGGCGATCGCCACACCCCTCGGACCGTTGTGCGGAGGCGTCCGGCTGGCGGACATCGGACTCGAGGACCGGCTCACCGAGGTGTCCTTCGACCTCCGATTGGCCGGCAACGGATCACCCCCCACCGTGGGCGAGATCGGTGCGCTCGTCGTGTCCCATCTCCGCGCCTCCGACCCGTTGGCCGGGTGGGCGGGCGCTCTGGCCGACGGTGCCCTCGACGTGACCCTGGCCGGCCATCTGACCGGATCGATCGACCTGGTCATGAGGATCAGGGACGGACGAGGGCATCGGTTCGTGGTGGCCGACTACAAGACCAACGCCCTGCACCCACGCGGCGTCCCGGCGCGTCGCCGCGACTACGACGACGTCCGGCTGGCCCACGCCATGGCCGAGCACCAGTACCCGCTCCAGGCCCTGCTGTACTCCGTCGCCCTCCACCGCTACCTGCGCTGGCGTCTCGTCGACTATCGCCCGGACGACCACCTGGGTGGGATCGCCTATCTCTTCCTCCGTGGGATGACCGGAGCCGATTCCGGCGCGTCGTCGGGCGGCGTGGGCGATGGGACGGTCGGCGTGTTCGAATGGGCGCTCCCGCCGGGTCTGGTGGTCGCCCTCAGCGACCTGCTGGACGGACGCACACGGAGGAGCGCCTCGTCATGACGACGGTCACCGTCGCCGGCGTCACCGATCGGTTGGTGGCCATCCCCCGAGGGATGGAGATGCTCGCGCCATTCGTCGGGGCGGGGGTGTTCGGCGCGTACGAGGTGCAGTTCGCCGCCTCGGTGTTCCGGCTGCAGCCCGGCCTCGGGGGCGAGGAGGTCCTGGCCCTGGCGCTGGCGGCGCGTGCCCCCCGGTTCGGCCATGTGTACACCCGGCTCGATGACGTCGAGGTGCGCCTGGAGGAGCTGGACAGTGACGTGTCGTCGGGCCTCCCGTGGCCGTCGGGGGAGGCCTGGGCCGCAGCCGTCGGCCGCTCGCCGCTCGTGGCGGGGCCGGACACGGTGGGACAGGGCACCGCCCGGCCACTGGTGTGGGACGGCGACCGCCTGTACCTCCAGCGGTACTGGCACTACGAACTGGCCATCGCCGATGATCTCGTTCAGCGATGCTCGCCGTCGTTGCCAGATGGGATCGCGAGACCCGGTCCCGATGGCGCCTCGACCGATGCCGCCCTCGACGCACTGTTCGGTCCGGGCGACGGGTCCCCCGACCTCCAGCGGCTGGCGGCTCGACGGGGTCTGGCGCCCGGCGTCTCGATCATCGCCGGGGGCCCGGGGACCGGCAAGACCTACACGGTCGCCCGGCTCCTCGCCGCCGCCCACATGGTCGCCGGCGCAGACGGTCGGGACCTGAAGGTGGCCCTCGCCGCCCCCACCGGCAAGGCAGCGGCCCGCATGGGCGAGGCGGTCAGGGATGCCGCACTCGGGCTCGGCCTCGATCGGCTGACCGGGAGCTCCGTGGTGGACAAGCTGGTCGCCACCGACCCGACCACGATGCACGCGCTCCTGGGATGGGACGACAGGACCCACTTCCGGCACAGCAGGAAGAACCCGCTGCCCCACGATCTGGTGATCATCGACGAGACCTCCATGGTCTCGCTCCCGTTGATGGCGAAGCTCCTCGACGCCGTGCGGCCCCGGTCCAGTGTCGTGCTGGTCGGTGACCCGTTCCAGCTGGCCAGCATCGAGGCGGGCACGGTGATGAGCGATCTCGTCGGGCCGGCCGGGGATCCCCGGACGCTCGGCGACCCCGGACAGCCCGACGCTCGCGGGGAGCCCAACGTCCCCGGAAAGCCCGACGCCGGCGGGACGCTCGACGTCCCGGGGGAGCGCGATCACCACGAGGAGCCCGGAGCCACGGGGAGCGCCGACGGATCGGCCGGTCCGGTGCTGGCCGGTCGGGTGACCGTCCTCCGGGCGATGCGGAGGTTCGAGGGAGACTCCGGCATCGCCGCCCTGGCCGAGGCGGTCCGGACCGGCGACGGCGACCGTGCCCTGTCTCTGTTGGGGGAGGGGCGGGTGGACCTCCGATGGATCGCACCCGATGACCCGGCCGGAGTGGAGGCGCTGGCCGGTGAGATCGCCGCGGTCGGGGTCGAACAGGTCCGGGCGGCGCAGCGGGGTGACGCGTCGGCGGCCATGGAGAGCGCCGGGCGCATGAAGGTGCTCGCCGGCACCAGGCGGGGGCCCCTCGGGGTGTACGACTGGACCGCCCGTCTGGAGCGTGACGTGGCCGACCGGGTGGGCGGGTTCCATCCTGATCGCCGTTGGCACGTGGGTCGACCGGTCATGGTCACCCAGAACGACCGGGCGAACCGGGTGTTCAACGGGGACACGGGAGTCGTGGTGCGACGCGACGACGGCATGGCGGTCGCCCTCTCCTCGGTGGAAGGTCCTTCGGTGGGGGGCGACCGCCTTCTCGCCCCTTCACGGCTCGACCGGGTCGAGACCTGGTGGGCCATGACGATCCACAAGAGCCAGGGTTCGGAGTTCCCGCACGCCGTGGTGTCGCTGCCCCATTCGCGGTCCCAGATCCTCACCCGCGAACTCCTCTACACCGCGGTGACCAGGGCGCGCGACACGCTGACGGTCGTGGGCAGCGCCGAGGCCCTGGAGCGAGCCGTCTCCCGCCCGGTGGCCCGGGCCTCGGGGCTCCGGGACCGACTGTGGCCGGGCTGAGCCGGACCATTCCGGTCCGGCGGCCGGGTCGGACGGGGCACCGCCGGGCCGCCCTGTCCCCCTCCTGCCTCTTGTCACTACCCTTGGCGCATGGACGAACACTCATCTGCCCTCGAAGTCGCCGCGGCGATCCGTGCCAGGGACGTCAGTCCTCTGGAGGTGCTCGACGCGACCCTGGCGCGCGTCGATGCCCGCAACCCGTCGCTGAACGCGGTCATCTGGCGCAACGACGACGAGGCCAGGGCCGAGGCCCGGTCGCTGGGTGAGCGGATCGCCCGCGGTGCCGACGACCTGGCGCCGTTCGCCGGCGTTCCCCTCCCGATCAAGGACCTGCTGGCGGTGGCCGGCCAGCCCCTGACCTACGGGTCCCCCGGGGCATCGGACGCGCCCCAGGACACCAGTGCTCCCGTTGCCGACGCCCTCGTCCGGGCGGGGTTCATCCTGACCGGACGGACCAACACGCCGGAGTTCGGCTCGGTCACGGTGACGGAGAACAGCCGGTACGGGGCCACCCGCAACCCGTGGGACGTCGACCACACCCCGGGTGGGTCGAGCGGTGGCGCCGGCGCCGCCGTCGCCTCGGGGATGTTCCCGGTGGCCCACGCCAGCGATGGGGGAGGCTCCATCCGCATACCGGCGTCGTGCTGCGGCCTGGTCGGGCTCAAGCCGAGCCGGGGCCGGGTGCCCGCAACCGTCCCGGGATGGCAGGGCCTGTCGACCAACGGGGCGCTCACCCGCACCGTGGCGGACGCCGCCGCCGTGCTCGACGTCATCAGCGCCCCGGACCCCCATGCCTGGTGGAACGCGCCCGTGCCCGTCCGGCCTTTCCGTGAGGAGCTCAGGGCCGATCCGGGTCAGCTCCGGTTCGCCCTGTGCACGGTGTCGGCGCTGGGCCTGCCGGTCGGGGAGGGCCCGAAGGCGGCCGTCGAGCACGCCGGCAGCCTGCTCGAGGCGCTCGGCCACAAGGTGACGGTGCTGGGGTCCGACATCATGGACCCGGTGGCCCTCGGCCCGTTCCTCCATGTCATGGGGGCCGGTCTGGGCGACGTCGACGACATCGACTGGGAGAAGGTCGAACCGCACAATCGGGCGGCGTATGCCGCGGCCGAGGCGGTGGACAGCCTCACCCTCAGCCGTTCGATCGGCGATCTGCACCGCCTCACCCGCACGATCCTGGACCACTTCGACGACGAGTTCGACGTGCTGGTCACGCCGACCATGAGCGTGGAACCGCCCAGGGTGGGCCTGCTCGACGCCGTGCACGCCTCGGCGGCCGAAGGGATGCCACCCATCGAGATCGTGGCCATGGCCGCCTTCACCGCCCTCTACAACATCACCGGCCAGCCGGCACTCAGCCTCCCGCTGCACGTGGCCCCGTCGGGACTGCCCGTCGGGGTGCAGTTCATCGCCGGGCCCTGGCGCGAGGACCGGTTGGTCCGGATCGCCTCACAGCTCGAGGAGGCCGACCCCTGGGCCGGGCGGTATCCCACCTTCGCCTGAGTGCCGTCGTACGGGGGAGGGGCCCCAGCCCCGGCCCGAGTCCCACCGGTGGTCCCCGGGTTGAGTAACTTCGGAGGTCGAACCAAGGAGGGCGAATGACGACCATCGACGAGACCGTCCGCCAGCACAAGTTCATCCTCGACGAGAGCGAGATGCCCACGGCCTGGTACAACCTCGTGCCCGACCTGCCGTCGCCACCGCCCCCGGCACTCCACCCCGGCACGCTGGAGCCCGCCGGCCCGGACGACTTCGCCCCGCTGTTCCCGATGGACCTGATCCTCCAGGAGGTGAGCACCGAGCGGTTCGTCGACATCCCCGGCGCCGTGCTCGACGTCTACCGCCAGTGGAGGCCGTCCCCGCTGTTCCGGGCCCACCGGCTCGAGCGCCTCCTCGACACCCCGGCGCGGATCTACTACAAGTACGAGGGCGGCTCACCGGCCGGGTCGCACAAGCCCAACACCGCGGTCCCCCAGGCCTATTACAACGCCAAGGCGGGCGTGCGGCGCCTCACCACCGAGACGGGGGCGGGGCAGTGGGGCACCGCCTTGGCCTACGCCTGTGCCATCTACGGACTCGAGTGCGAGATCTGGCAGGTCGGCGCCTCCTTCGACCAGAAGCCCTACCGCCGGCTGATGATGGAGGCGTTCGGCGGCAAGGTCCACCGGTCGCCGAGCGAGCTCACCGCCGCCGGGAGGGCGGTCCTGGCCGCCCACCCGGACAGCCCCGGGTCACTCGGCATCGCCATCTCCGAGGCGGTGGAGGTGGCCGCGCCGGACCCCGAGACCCGCTACGCACTGGGCAGCGTGCTCAACCATGTGCTGATGCACCAGACCATCATCGGCGAGGAGGCGCTCCTGCAGTTGGCCAAGGCCGGCGAGCAGGCGCCCGACCTGCTGGTCGGTTGCACCGGCGGTGGCTCCAACTTCGGCGGGCTGTCCTTCCCGTTCCTCCGCGAGAAGTTGGCCGGCCGCATGAACCCGGTGATCAGGGCGGTGGAGCCGGCCTCGTGCCCGTCCCTCACCCGGGGTGTCTATGCCTACGACTTCGGCGACACCGCCGGCATGACCCCCCTGATGAAGATGCACACGTTGGGGCACGACTTCATCCCCGACCCCATCCACGCCGGTGGTCTCCGCTACCACGGGATGGCACCGCTCATCTCCCACCTCTACGAGTTGGGGATGATGGAGGCGATCGCCATCCCCCAGCTCGAGTGCTTCGCCGCGGCCATGCAGTTCGTCCGCACCGAGGGCATCCTGCCGGCCCCGGAGCCCACCCACGCCATCGCCGCGGCCATCCGTGAGGCGCTGGTCTGCAAGGAGTCCGGGGAGGAGAAGGTGATCCTGACCGCCCTGTGCGGCCACGGCCACTTCGATCTCGCCGCCTACGACTCCTACCTGAGCGGGAGGATGGTGGACGAGGAGGTCACCGACGCCCGGTTCGCCGAGGGCCTGTCGACGGTGCCCGTCGTCGCCTGACCTCCGCCGGGCCACGCCGGCCGTCTACGGACGCTGTCAACTCGTCGATCACGGCCAGCTGACCCGGTGGGGAGGGCATCGGGGGCACCCCGCGACGGGGCGTCAGTGGGTTCCCCATCTGCCCTGGATCAGCCAGCGGCCGCGGTGATCCAGCAGAACTCGGATGTGATCCGGACGCCGACATCCCGATCGCACAACGGCGAGATGACCTCCCGCAACGCCTCACAGAATGCTTCGTAGCCGACCGCTTCGATCGCCGGGACAGACGGCCCGGCTGCCGCGAGCGCCCGAACGGCAGTCGACGTATCGGGCCATTCGTTCACCACGTTCACGGTCCCGCGTTCGAGGGCCCCGAATCCCGAAGCGTTCAGGATGTCCTCGATCACATTCTGCGTGTCGCCCTGTTCCGTGGTCGCCGCGCCATGGCTGGAAGGCGACAGCTCGATGACCTTGAGGAAGTAGGGCATCAGCCCCAACCGCTCGAACCGCCCCCAAAAGGTGAGGCCCAATCGGCCCTCGGGGACCAGGACGCGCCTCGCCTCTTCGAGGGCGTCCTCGCACCCCTTCCAGATCCCATTGAAACTGGTGGCGAGGTCGAAGCTGTTGTCCGGGAAGGGTAGAGCGAACATGTCCCCGGCCCGAAAGCTGCCACCAGGCGTCCGCGCCGCGGCAATCCTGACGAGTTGTTCTGACGCATCGATCCCCGAGACCGCAGCGCCCCTGCGGGCAGCCACCGAGGCGGCAAAGCCGGAGCCGCACGCGATGTCGAGCAGGCGGACTCCGGCATCGACGCCAAGTCGATCGAAGAGCACCTCATTGGCCGGAAGCCCATACGGCTCCCACAAGTAGGCCCATTCCGAGGCTCGCGCACCCCAACCCCGCCCGGCTTCCTCCCAGTCCACCCTGTTCGCCGGCATCGGACCTCCTTAGACGTACGACCGTATAACCAATCTAAACGATCGTCCGTCTAGGATGCAAGGGCCCCGTCGAGCGAGGAGCCGCGATGGCCGAGGAGGAGACCCCGAAGAAGCAAACCCGGGCCCCGGGAGAGCGCTCACGTGCCCGGGTCGTGGAGCAGGCAGCGCAGCTGGCAACGATCGAGGGGATCGAAGGAATCTCGATCGGACGGTTGGCCGACGCCACCGGCATCGCCAAGAGCAGCGTCTACGCGCTCTTCGGCTCCAAGGAAGAACTCCAGCTGGCGACCATCAGCGCAGCACGCGACAGCTTCATCATGGAGGTCGTCACGCCGGCGTTGCAGGCGACGGAGCCCGGCCGCCAGCGCCTGCTCGCCCTGTGCGAGGGCTTCCTCTCCTACGTCGAGCGGCGCGTCTTCCCGGGTGGCTGCTTCTTCGTCTCCGCCTCCGCCGAGGTCGGCGGCCGTCCCGGACGCGTCCACGACGAGGTCGCTCGCATCCAACAGCAGTGGCGCGACCTGCTCGGACACGAAGCCACCGTGGCCGTTGGTCGGGGCGAACTGCCCAGTGACACGGATCCCCAGCAGCTCGCCTTCGAGCTCGGGGTGATCCTGGCTGGAACGAACATCGTCAGCGTTCTTCACGACGATCTGGCCGTGATCGGTCGCGCCCGATCTGCCGTCGAGAGTCGGCTGTCCGGCGAGTCGGGCTAGCCCGAGCGCATGAACAACAGGTCCGCCTGCCCGAATTCGCCCCTGGGCCCACCCTGTTCGGGAACGCATGATCGAGTCCGGCAAGCATCCAGACCGACCTGTTCATCGGCGCACGCCGCCGCGGATCAGCTCGCTCGGTTCGGTCGGAGGGTGCCCCTATCGGAGGCTCGTCCGGAGCCCTCCGTGTCGGTCCGCACGTCGATCCATCGCCGGTCGTCTCAGAGTCGGCCGCCGACCGGTGGCCCCACCCCTTCGTCGCTCGGCAGGCTACGATTTGGGGCGGGTCGTTACTGGCGTCTGGGTGGAGCACCACCGGGGACCGACCCGTCGGCAAGTATGCCGGAGGATGCCGTGCGCCTGGGCGAACAGTCGAAGTCGTCCCAAGGAGTGCATGATGCCCGACTCGCCCGTATCCATCGCCTATCGATCGGCGATGGAGGTCATCGCCGCCTCCGAACCAGATGTGGCCGGGGCCATCGTCGGTGAACTGGAGTCCCAACGGCGCCAATTGAAGCTCATCGCTTCCGAGAACTATGCCTCTCCTGCCGTGCTGCTCGCCATGGGCAACTGGCTGTCAGACAAGTACGCCGAAGGCACCCCAGGCCATCGCTTCTATGCCGGATGCGAGATGGTCGACCGCATCGAGACGTTGGCCGGCGACCACGCCAAGGCGCTCTTTGGCGCCGAGCACGCCTACGTCCAACCTCATTCGGGTATCGACGCAAACCTGGTCGCCTACTGGGCCATCCTTGCCCACCGAATCGAACAGCCTGTTCTCGCTGATGCCGGTGTGGTTCATGTGAACGACCTCGAAGCCGTGAGCTGGGACAAGCTGCGCACTGACCTGCACTCCCAGCGCATGATGGGCATGGCGCTCGACGCCGGTGGCCATCTCACCCATGGATTCCGACCCAACATCTCCGGGAAGCTCTTCGACCAGACCAGCTACGGGGTCGATCCCACCTCCGGACTCCTCGACTACGACGCCATCGCTGCTCAGGCGAGGGACTTCCGCCCCCTGGTGCTCGTGGCGGGGTACTCCGCGTACCCCCGGAACCCCAGTTTCGCCACCTTGGCCGAGATCGCCCACGACGTCGGGGCCACGTTCATGGTCGACATGGCCCACTTCGCTGGTCTGGTGGCCGGCAAGGTCCTGACCGGCGACCTCGATCCGGTCCCCCACGCCGATGTGGTGACCTCCACCACCCACAAGTCACTGCGCGGTCCCCGAGGTGGGCTGGTGCTGTGCACCGAGGTGTACGCACCGTACGTCGACAGGGGGTGTCCGATGGTCCTCGGCGGGCCGCTACCCCACGTGATGGCGGCCAAGGCCATCGCTTTGTCCGAGGCCCGCCAGCCTTCATTCGCCGTGTATGCGGCGCAGATCGTGGCAAATGCCCGGGCGCTCGCTGATGGGTTGGTACGCAGAGGAGCAGAACTGGTCACCGGAGGCACCGACAACCACCTCGTCCTCATCGACGTTGCCACCAGCTTCGGCCTCACCGGTCGCCAGGCCGAGGCCGCTCTGCTCGATGCGGGCGTGGTCACCAATCGCAACGCAGTGCCAGGTGACGCCAACGGAGCCTGGTACACCTCCGGTATCCGGCTCGGCACCCCGGCACTGACCACACTCGGATTCGGGGCGGACGAGCTCGACGAGGTCGCTGACGTCCTCGTCAATGCACTACGAGCCACGACCCCCGCTACGTCCACCGCCAAGGCGAAGTACGAGATCGATCCTGTTGTTGCCCAGGCCTGCCGGGCCCGGTGCGCCGATCTTCTCGCCCACCACCCCCTCTATCCGGAGATCGAACTGTGAAGGCGCACGAATTGCTGCGAAGGCGATCCGTCGCGGGAACCCATGCCGGGAGCGGCCCAGTTCAAACGTTCGGCCCAGCGGGAATGTGCCGTGCGACCTGCCCCTGCCTCTGTCGGGCAAGGGTCCCGCTCTCTGGTTTGGAGCGCGTGAACTGCTTGCGATAGTTGCCTGCCCATGAACGGCACATGTAGGGCACCACTGGAGCGGCCTGACGACAGACCGCGGCCTTGGTCGAAGTCACCGCGGACAAGAACAAAGTGTCAAGCGATCCATGGCCCATACCATGGTCGGTGTCTGGAGTGTCTTCTGACTAGCTTTCGTTTCGTACTCAGTAGAACGGTGTGGTTCAGCACGTCCACATTCGCTGACGGTACCGGGTCTAGTGGACCACGTGGACGATGTACTTCAGACAGGCCGGAAACAGCATCGGCAGACCTTGTTGGCGGTACTCGCTGTACGCACCCGGCTCGAACTCCCCGAGTTGGTCCTCCTCGGCATCTTCGAGTCTGATCGCGAATGAGGAAAAAGCACCCGGTTGTGCGTAGACAAGCCAGAATTCCTCGCAGACCCGAACGCGTACCGGTACACGTTCCCGGTTGACGAAGAATCGGGCACTCGTGTTCAGTGCCGTTGTGGTAGCTCGGCCATTAGCCAGTCCGAACCCAGTCGCGAGCGTTACTTGGGCGACTATGAAGATCGCCAATGCCGCGAGAGCGAGGCGGGCTCTGTTGATTTGCCAGGAGTGGCCGGTAGCGGTCTGAAGACATTTCGGCAGGCGTGCCCATGCGTATATCGCGATGCCTGCGAGAAGGATCAGATTGGGCATGACGTAGCGATTGGTAGAGATGGCTCCGGCGGGCCCAATCTTGCTGCGGCTGAGGGAGATCGACAGGTCGAATACCAATGAGAAGGTAATCAAAAGGAGCGGGAGCGGACGATGCTCCCGAGAAACTCGGTAACGCCACGACTGGACGAGAATATACGCGGCCGTGGTGAAGAGGGCCACTCCGACCAGTTCGAAGCGAAGGACACTTTGCGCGTGGCCGATGATGAAGCCACCGGGAACGACATTTCCGATAAGGACAACGAAATAGCGGAGGGTCTCGAACGGGTGATGCAGACCGGAAGTCAACGAGCAGCCCGAGCTGGCGTAGATGCAGCCGTCTTCATTGGAGTTGTATCCCGGAAGATAGAGGGCGATGGTGAGGATCGCAGCACCGATCCAGAGGGCAGCCTCGAAGCGAGTCGAACGAGTTAAGGGAGGGTTGCCGTCGCGCTGGCGACGGACGGATTGGTTCCAAAAGATGCAGATGGCACCAATTGGCCAGAGGATGAATCCTTGGACGGTTGACAGTGAACCGGCCATTGCCGCAACAATGGCAAGTCCGATCCACCAGCCGCGGCTATTGGTAGGAATGAGTAGTGCAAACAGCATGACCATGAAAAAGAACACCGTGAGAAACCATGACGCCTGGAACGCCCAAAGAGCGTTCTGAACGTCTGCCAGGCTGAACCAGACCATCCCGAATATGAATACTGGGATCGGCGTGAGCCTCCTGCCGATATAGCCGCGGACCAGAACTAGCAGGATCGCATAGGACGCAATGAACACGACGGCCGTGAAGAGCAACACGGAGCGCAGATCGAATCTGTCGAGATATCCGAAGACAACGTCGACAATGTTGCCGAGTACGAGGCGTGACTCGTTGTATTGGCTCCACAGCAAGCTCAGCGAGAGATGTCCGTGAAGGGCTGCGTGAACGAGAAGCGCTGTTGACCAATCATCGCCAAAGAACGAGTCAGTCGCGTACCGATAGACAAAGAGGACATAGAGGATCGGCGCCACGCTCGCTGCCGCGATGGTGAAGAAAGTGTTGTTTGGACTATCCCCCAAGAAGATGGAGCCAGTCGGGTCCCCGGCATTGGTCCGATCACGGATAGTGCCGCCACGATCTCGGTACTTGTCCGCGAGAGCTGTCGCGGGTCCAGTCAGCTCAGGCTCTTGGACCACCAAGGTTCCCGCCACTCGATCTCACGCTTGTCTCGTCGCCTCTCCGATGACGGCAACATGTAGACGCGTTCCGCCTCCGCACCTCCGCCGCCATTTGCCACACTGCCCCGGGCTGAGGACCCATTGGGCACTTATTGATGCATCGAGGCATACGGATCCTCCTCAGATGCTGGTGGCCAAAAAGGCTAACTCCATCCGCATCCGGGCGCTCAAGGCATCGCCGTCGTTGGTGGGTCGGCACCCCATCGGCACCGTTGAGCCGTCATGCCTCTGCTGCCTGGGGGTGGCAATAGGACGGTGGACAACCCCGCGAACTGGCCATCCTCGCCCCCATCAAGAAATAGGGGACCTCTCGGCAAATTGTCCGGCGTTCGCTCGGAGTATCCCCTATCGCTTAATACACATGTGATCCTTTTGGCATCTCAGTGCTTTCTGTCCAGCGCTGGGAACATGCCCGGATGAGCTCCTTCCCCGTCCTGGTCCGCACGTCATCTTCCACAGGAGAGACCCGAGGCGAGGTGGGGGAGTGGCGCAGACCTCAGCCCTCCCTCGGCGACGACTGCGGCGTCGTGAGCCCACGGCGCCACCGGGCCGGCCACACGCCCTGGTGTGGACCGGACCCCGGAGCAGTGACGCAGCTCCGGGGTCGTCAGCGTCCCGTGGTCGCCTCAGGTCCCGGGGCTCGACCCGGCCTCGACCGCCTCGTCGACGGCGCGTCGGCCGGCGTCGATCTGATCGGCCACCAGTTCGTCCTCGGCCATCACCTGGTCCAGATCGGTCGTCTCGTAACCGATGACCCCCATGTCGGCGAAGGTCTTGCGCATGGTCGGCCCCCACAGGCCGATGTCCTTCAGCGTGGGAACGATCCGGGTGAACAGCAGGCTCCGGAAGATCTGCTGGCTCTCGCTCTGGGCCACGAATTCGATGCACGACTCGGCGTCGTAGCCGAGCCGCTCCCAGAGCTCGTCGGCGAGGAACCGGTCGCGCATGCGGTAGCAGGCATCGGCGCAGAACTCCTCGCGCTCGTTCCGCTCGGCCTGGGTGAGCTGCGGATAGTAGTCGCGCAGGGCCAGCCGTCCGAACATCACATGACGGGCTTCGTCCTGCATGACGTAGGCGTTGACCGCCTTGCCCAGCGGGTCGCCCGCCGTGTTGCGGATCAGTCCGAAGGCGGCCAGGGCCAGTCCCTCGATCAGTATCTGCATGCCCAGATAGGTCATGTCCCATCGTGAGTCGCTGAGCACGTCGTCGAGCAGTGACTGGAGGTGCTCGTTGATCGGGTAGGCGGTCTCGATCTTGTCGAGGTAGCGCGAGTAGCTCTCGACGTGGCGGGCCTCGTCCATCACCTGGGTCGCCGCGTAGTACTTCGAGTCGATGTCGGGCACGGTCTGGACGATCTTGGCCGTGCAGATCAGGGCACCCTGCTCACCGTGGAGGAACTGGCTGAACTGCCAGGCCACCATGTTGCGCCGGACGTTCCCGCGCTCGTCGTCGTCGAGCTTGTCCCACACGGGCGAACCGAAGATGGGCACCAGCTCGTCCGGGGTGAGCAGCGGGTTCTCCGGGTCCGGATCGTGGGTCCAGTCGATCCGCTCGTTGGCGTCCCACTGCTTCCGCTTGCCCTTGTCGTAGAGCGTCAGCAGCTTCTGGCGACCGTCGTCGTAGTCCCAGGTGAATTTGGCCGTCCCGGTGCCGTCCGCCGTCTGCCATCCGGTCTTGTCCACCGGGAGCTGGTAGATCTTGGTGCCCATGGGTCTCGCCTCCCCTTGTTCCGCCCTCGGGTCAAGTCTGGGCGTGGCGCCGTTCGCTGTCAACGCGCCTGCCCGGCCGGGCTCTCAGCTCAGCTGCAGGGCCTCGGAGACCCGGGCCAGGGCGTCGAGGTGGTCTTCGACGGTCGTCAGCCCGGCCCGCATCGTGTTGATCGAGAGATGGGTGGCGCCCACGTCGCGCCAGCCCCCGACGCGTTCGGCGAGGTCGGCGGCGTCGCCCCGCCAGTCGACCCGTCCCTCCATACCGATGGTCGCCGGGTCGCGCCCGACCTCTCGGGCCGCCGCATCGATGACCGCCCTCGCCTCGTCCAGCTTCGGGCCGGGCTGGACCATGGGGAACCAGCCGTCGGCCAGTCGACCCATCCGGGCGTAGGCCGGCGACGAGGCGCCACCGAACCACACCGGGATCGGGCGCTGGATCGGCAACGGGGCGATGCCGACGCCGTTCCACCGGTCGAAGTGCCCGTCGACGGTCACCGACCGGGTGGTCCACAGCTGCCGCAACAGCGTGACCTGCTCGTCGATCCGGCGTCCCCGGCGCGAGAAGTCCTGGCCGAGGGTCTCGTACTCGACGGCGTTCCACCCGATGCCGACGCCGAGCCGGAAGTTGCCGGCGCTCAGGAGGTCGACCTCGGCGGCCTGCTTGGCCACCAGGGCCGTCGGACGCTGGGGGAGGATGGTGATGCCGGTCACGAGCTCCAGCGACGTGCAGGCCGCCAGGTAGCCGAACAGGACGAAGGGCTCGTGGAACTGGGTGTCGATGTCGTAGGGGCCGTCCCAGCCCCGGTGCACGGCCGGGTCCGCCCCGACCACGTGGTCGTAGGCGACGACGTGCCGGTAACCGAGGGCCTCCACCCCCTGGGCGTAGGCCCGGACGCCGCCGACGTCCGGGCCGATCTCCGTCTGGGGGAGCACGACGCCGATCCTCATGTCAGGGGACCTCCATCCTCGCCGCCGTCTTCCTCGCCGTCGTCACGACACCATCGGGTGGCGGCCCCACACGCACGTTGCTGCCGTGGTGCCCGGGTCAACGTCCGCTCGACACCGCACCAGCTCAGACCGATCGCTCCGCCACGGCGTGCTCGGGCAGATCGGACTGGCGCACCCAGGTCGAGTACATCTCGGCGTAACGGCCGCCACGCGCCACCAGCTCGTCGTGCGTGCCGACTTCGATGATCCGCCCCTCGTCGACCACGACGATGCGGTCGGCCCGCATGGCCGTCGACAGCCGGTGGGCGATGAGGATGGCGGTGCGGTTCTCCAGCAGGATGTCCAGGGCGGACTCGATCTTCGTCTCGGACTGCAGGTCGAGATTGGAGGTGGCCTCGTCGAGGACGAGGACACGGGGATGGGCCAGGAACGCCCGGGCCAGGGCGATGAGCTGGCGCTCGCCCGACGACAGGGTCTGGCCCCGTTCGTGGACCACGGTGTCGAGGCCGTTCGGCATCCGGTCCACCACGTCGGTGAGGCCGACCTTGTCGACTGCCTCGTGGATCTCCTCGTCACTGGCGTCGGGGCGGGCGAAGGCGATGTTGTCCCCGATGGTGCCGGCGAAGAGGAATGGTTCCTGGGGGACCACACCGAGCTGGCTGCGCAGGGAGTGCATGGTGACGTCACGCAGGTCGTACCCGTCGATGAGGACCCTTCCGGCGGTGGGGTCGTAGAACCGGGTCACCAACTTGGCCAGGGTCGACTTACCGGCACCGGTCGGCCCCACGAAGGCCACCGTTTCGCCCGGAGACACCCGGAGGTCCACGTCCTCGATGACCAGGCGGTCAGGGAGGTAGCCGAAAGAAAGGTGGTCGAAGGCGATCTCTCCTTCGATCGGGGGAAGCTCCACCGCGTCGGCCCGCTCGCGGACCTCGGGCTCGGTGTCCACCAGGTCGCGCAGCTTGTTCACCGACGCCTGGCCTTGCTGGTAGGTGTTGTACTGCTGCACCAGCAGCTGGATGGGCTGGAAGAACCGGTTGAGGTAGAGGAAGAAGGCCACCAGGGCGCCGATGGACAGGGTGTGGTCGACCACCATGGAGCCGCCGACGGCCAACAGGACGGCCTGGCCGAGGACGCCGAGCAGCTGGGTGCCGGGGCCGTAGATGGCGTTGATCCGGGCCGTGTAGTTGTTGGCGTCCCGGTAGTCGCCGACCACGTTGCGATGGTGGATCACGTTGTGGCGCTGCCGGTTGTGGGCGGTCACGATGCGCACGCCGTGCAGGCTCTCGGACAGGTCGGCCAACACATTGGCGATCCCGTCGCGCACCCGGTCGTAGCCGCGCTCGGACGCCCGCCTGAACCATATCGAGGCTCCGATCAGGGCCGGCAGGATCAGCACGACGGTGATGAAGGCCAGGCGGACGTTGGTGCTGAACAGGATGGCGGTGATGACCACCATGGTCAGCCCCTGGATGGCCAGTTGGGACAGGCCGTCCTGGAGGAGCTGCTGGAGGTTCTCGATGTCGCTGGTCATCCGGCTCATGACCACGCCGGCCTTCTCCTCGGTGAAGAAGCCGAGCGAGAGGCGCTGGAGATGGGCGAAGACCTTGACCCTGAGGTCGTTCATCACCCAGGCGGCCAGGCGGCCGGTGACCTGCACCTGGAAGCGCTGGGCCAAGGCGGTGATGGCCACGAAGGCCAGGTAGGCGATGGCCGCTGCCACCACCACGGCGAAGTCGAAGTGGCTGCCGGGGGTGCCACCCATCCCGTGGTTGATGGCGTACTCGGTCAGCGTGGGTCCGACCTGGGACGCCACCGCCACCACCACCACCAGGACACCGGCCAGGGCCAGCATGCCGGGGTATTTGGTCAGCAGCCGACGCAGGCTCAGTCGCTTGAGTTCGGTCTCGGAGCTGTTCTGGTTGAAGACGATGTCCGGTTCGGCATAGTCGGGCTCCGAGGCCAGCAGCTTGTCCACCCCGGCCTGGAGCTCGTGGGGGATGCCGGCGAAGGGCAGGCCGGAGGCGGCCGCGGCCTGCGCCCCTCCGGGGCCACCGAAGCCCCCGCCCCCGCCACCTCCACCGAACATCATGGCCGGCCTCCGCCACGCACCGAATCGAGCAGGTCCCGCAGGGGCTGGCCGTCGGGCTCGGCCGGTGCCCCGTCGGCGCCCAACCCGGCCTCCTGCTCGGCCTCGTCGGCGTCGGCCTCCCGTTCGAACTCGCCCGCCTGGGCCAGCACCTCGGCGTAGAGCGGAGTCCCCTCCAGCAGCTCGGCGTGCGTCCCGTCGGCCACGATCTTGTGCTGGTCCAGCAGTACCACCCGGTCGGCCAGCGAGATGGTGGACAGCCGGTGGGCGATGATCAGGGTGGTGCGGCCCTCCATCTGGACCCGCAGTCCGGCATGGATCCGTTGCTCGACCTGGACGTCGATGGCGCTGGTGGCGTCGTCGAGCACCATGACGGGCGGGTTGACCAGCAGGGTCCGGGCGATGGCGATCCGCTGTCGCTGCCCGCCCGAGAGGGTGTAGCCGCGCTCGCCCACCACCGTGTCGTACCCGTCGGCCAGGTGGGAGATGAACTCGTGGGCGCCGGCGGCCTTGGCGGCGGCCACGATGTCGTCGAAATCGGCGGACGGCTTGCCGTAGGCGATGTTGTCCCGGATCGACGCCGAGAAGAGGAAGGGCTCGTCGAGGACCACCCCCACGTTGGCCCGGAGGCTGTCCTGGGTCACGTCCCGGATGTCGTGCCCGTCGATCTTGATCGAGCCGTGCTTGACGTCGTAGAAGCGGGTCAACAGGCGGGCCACGGTCGACTTGCCGGCCCCGGTCCGGCCGACCAGGGCCACCGTCTCGCCCGGTTCCATGTGCAGGTCGAAGTCGGCCAGCACCAGCTGCTCGGCGTCGGCGGCGTAGGCGAAGTCCACGTGTTCGAAGCGCACGTCCCCCTGGCAGTCGACCAGATCGACGGCGTCGGGTGCGTCGGTGACGGTGGGTTGCTCGTCGATGATCTCGTAGATGCGGTCGGCTGAGGCCGCGGCCCGCTGCCCCATCATGATCAGCATGCCCAGCATCATGAACGGCGCCTGGAGCATCAACAGGTAGGCGTTGAAGGCGAAGATGTCGCCGATGCTCAGCCCGCCATGGATGACCATGTAGCCGCCGAACAGCAGGACCAGGGCCAGGCCCACCTGGGGCAGGTTCTGCACCAGGGGAGAGAAGCGGGCCCGGAGGTCGGCATCCTTGATGTAGCTCCACCGCAGCCGGTCGGCCGCCCCCGACAGCGAGCGGAGCTGCTGCTGCTCGGCGGCGAAGGACTTGACCACCCGCACGCCGTTGACGTTCTCGTCGACGATGGTGGCCACGTCGGCCAGCCGCGACTGGATGAGCCACGACACCGGGAACATCGACTTCCGCATCTTCACGCCGGCCAGGTAGACGAAGGGCATGGTGGCCATGGCCACGAAGGCCAGCGGCACGTCGATGGACAGCATGAAGCCGAAGGCCACGAGGGCGATGGAGCACTGGACCAGGATGGACGGGGCGAAGGTCATGTACATCTGGACCGACCGGATGTCCGAGTTGGCCCGGGAGATGAGCTGTCCGGACTGCACGCGGTCGTAGAAGGAGAACGACATCTTGGTGAGGTGCTCGTAGATGATGTTGCGCAGGTCGTACTCGATGTCGTAGGCCGTCTCGAAGAGGAACAGCCGGGAGATGTAGCCGGCGACGCCGCCCACCAGCCCGATCCCGACGATGAGCCAGACATAGTGGTCGAGGGGAACGGTGTGGTGCTGGATCGAGTTGGTGATGGCCTTGTTGATCAGGTTGGGCACCAGGACCTGCAGGACCAGCCCCACGAAGGAGGCCACCAGCGAGGTGATGAAGATCCCCTTGTGGGCGCCCATGATGGGCATGACCCGGCGGAGCCAGGGGAGGGACTTGTCCGGATCGATGGTGGCGCGGGGTGGTTCGTTGCGGGCCACCACCTCGATGGGGACGAACTCGGTGCCCACCTCGGGCGTCGCCGATGGGCGCGGTCGGAGCCGGGGAGCCTTCATCGGCCCGCCTTCCTCGCCCGCCGGTAGGCGCCGAAGGCCCGTCGCCAGGCGAACAGGCCGTCGAACGCCCGCTGCCGGTCACCGTCGTCCTCGAGGCAGTCGGCGATGTCGCCGAGACGGGTGGCCACCGCCGCGTCCGCCCGGGCGAGGGCCCGGTGACCGTCCTCGGTGAGGACGTGGTCCACCAGCCGCCGATCGGCGACCACGTGGCGTCGCTCCACCAGCCCACGGCTCACCAGGCCGTCCACGATGGCCGTCACGCTGGGCGGGCGGACGGCCAGGCGCTCGGCCAGGTCCGAGGACACGGCGGGGCTCTCGTCCAAGAGCCCGAGGACCCGGTACTGGGGCAGGGACAGGTCGACGGACGTCAGCCCGATCTCCACCTGCTTGGCCAACCAGGCCGCGGCGCGACCCACGGTGCGCTGCTCTGTGGTCGCGGCTGTCGCCGGACTCGTTGCTTCGACGTTCACATAGTTAGACTATCGAATGATCTGCGAGGATCGAACATCCTGGTCAGGGGCTCGCCGGCTCGAGCCGGCGCCCGAACGGGAACCGGGAGCGGGACTGCCGTCCGGCCCGCCCCGGCCTGTCCGGGCGGCGCCGGCCCGAGCCGGTGGGGCCGCCCGCCCGCCCGCCGTCACCCGACAAGCCGGTGGTGGTCGAAGAAGGCCAGCATGAGCGCGGTGGCGCTGATCTGCTCGGTGGTCCTGCCGAACGTCCCCGCCGACAGGGTGACGGGGGAGCCCGGCCAGGTGTGGCCTCCTCCGAGCACCGAGTAGAGCACCACGCCGCTGCCGTGGCGGCACCCGCTCCAGGTCCGGCGGACCACCATCGTCGAGAGCCGCCGGACCGCCGGCCCGGTCCGGCACCGGTCGAGCCCGGCCCAGGCGGTGAGGTTCTGGAGCACCCCCGGCGAGGGCACGCCGGGGAGGAACTGCCCGGTCCCGCCGGAGCGGTAGGGGACGATCGGATCGCTCGTCCCGTGGAAGGCGATCACCGGGAGTGGGCCGTGGCACGGTCGGAGGAGGAACTCGGCCGCCACCAGACCGACGGCGGCGATGCCGGAGGAGGCCCGGCACCCGAGGATGGCGGCGAACTCCGAGCCCAGCGAGATGCCGGCGGCGTAGACGCGGTGGGGATCCACGCAGTACCGGTGGGACAACGAGGCGACCAGGGCCCCCACATAGGAGAGATCCGCCGTGTGGCCGGTCGGCGTCGACAGGTCCCACTGCCCGTCGATGGCGTCGGGTGTGGCCACCAGGTACCCGGCCTTGGCTCCCTCCCGGGGCAGCTGGGTGTACAGAGACGTCTGGATGGCGTTGGAGCCGCTCCCGTGGAACAGCAGGATCAGGGGGGTGGGCGCCCGCCTGGCGTACCGGTCGGGGACCGCCAGGCGGTAGGTGCGGGTGACGCCGCCGACCGCCAGGGTCTGGGCGACGTCTCCACCCGGACCGTCGTGCGACGTCGGACCCGGCTCCGGAGGCCGACCACACCCCGAGGCGCCCGTGGGCGACACCACCGCCGTGTACGTCGCCACGGCACGTGTACCGGTACCGGCAGCCGAGCCCACCCCGGTCCCGGGGCCCGAGCCCACCCCGGCACGGTGACCGGCACCCCCGAGCACCACGGCGGCACCGGCTGACGGGCCGCCGGAGGCAGCGTGCCGCGGCACCCCCACGAGCGAGGTGATTGCGGCGAGCGTCACCGCCGCGGCGATCGGGAGTCGACGCCAGGACGTCCCGGCCGAGCCGGGCACTCCGCCGGCCGACTCCCTTGGCACGGTGGCGGTGGGCGCGGACGCCGACGAGGCGCCGCCTACGAGACCAGGCCGCCGGTGTTGAGGTTGAGCCCGTCGGCGCTCTTCGAGCGGTGGACCACCTGGACCTCGGTGAACTCGGCCAGGCCCCACGGGCCGTTCTCCACCCCGACGCCGCTCCACTTGAAGCCGCCGAAGGGCTGCTGGGGAGCGAGGGCGAGGTGGGTGTTGACCCAGGCCGTGCCGCACTCGAGCCGCCCGGCGATCTCGGCGGCACGGTCGGTGTCGGCTCCCCACACCGACCCGGACAACCCGAAGTGGGTGGCGTTGGCCCGCTCCACGACGTCGTCGATGTCCCGGTAGGAGATCACCGGCAGAGCCGGCCCGAACTGCTCCTCGTCGACGATCCTGGTCCCGTCGGTGAGGTCGGTGAGGATGGTGGGCTGGAAGAAGTACCCCGGCCCGTCGATGGGACCGCCGCCGGTGGCGGCGGTGGCGCCGTGGGACAGCGCGTCGGCGACCAGCTCCTTCACCCGCTCGAACTGGGGGGCGTTGTTGATCGGGCCGAGCTTGGAGTCCGGCTCGGTGCCGTCCCCCACCTTGATGGTCGAGGCCTGGGCGGCCAGGCCTTCGACCACGCCGTCGTAGAGGGCCTCGGGGACGTAGACGCGCTTGATGGCCGAGCACACCTGGCCGTTGTTGTTGAAGGCACCAGCGAAGATGGCCTTGGCCACCACGGCCGGATCGGCGTCGTCCAACACGATGGCCGGGTCGTTCCCACCGAGCTCGAGCGTGACCCGCTTGAGGTCGGGGGCCGCCGAGAGGGCGACCTTCTTGCCGGTCTCGATGGAACCGGTGAAGCTGACCTTCCGTGGCACGGGATGGCTGGTCATCCAGGCCCCGAGCTCGTCCCCTCCGCTGACGACATTGATGACCCCTGGGGGGACCACCCCACGCAGGAGCTCGACCACCTTGAGGGTCGTGAGCGGCGTGAACGGTGACGGCTTGAGCACCAGGGTGTTGCCGGCCAGCAGCGCCGGTGCGATCTTCCAGAACGCCAGGGTGAGGGGGAAGTTCCACGGCGTGATGGCCGCCACCACCCCCACCGGCCGCCGGACCACCTCGACCAGGGCCTCGGCGTCGTCCTGGATGACCTGGGGCGGGGTCTCCAGGTTGGCGAAGTACTGGCACCAGATGGCGGCGGCGAAGACCTCGATGTTGGCGTCGCCCAGCGGCTTGCCCTGTTCGGCGGTGAGCACCGGTGCCAGTTCGCCGCCCGATGCCATCAGCACGTCGGCCATCTTCAGCAAAGTGGACCGGCGGGCCGTCTCGTCGAGCTTCCAGTCACGCTGCGCCTTGGAGGCGGCGTCGAACGCCGCGTCGAGCTGTGCGGGGCTGCACTCGGGGGCATGGGCGAACACCTCGCCGTTGGCCGGGTTCACCACCCCGAACGAGTCCTCTGCAGGAACCGTGTCCCCCCCGATGGTCATGACGAAGTCGGACATCTGCATCCCCCAAAGGTCGATCGACGGTTCCCGGCGGGAGCCGGTGCTCCGCTCAGCTTAACGCCGGGATTTGTCCAGTCAACGGGCTCAGGCCGAGACCGGCTCGGGCTCCACCGGGGCGGCCGGCCCTCCGGGTCCGGAGGTGTCCCGGGGGAGTTCCGGGTCGACCGACACGTGCGGGAGGATCCGGTCGAGCCATGACGGGAACCACCAGTTGGCCTTCCCGAAGAAGAACATCAGCGCCGGCACGATGGCCATGCGGATCAGCAACGCATCCATCAGGATGCCGGCGGCGAGCCCGAGACCGAACTCCTTGATGATCCGCTCGCCGCCGAGGATGAACGAGCCGAACACCAGGATCATGATCAGCGCCGCGGCGGTGATCGTCTTGCCGGTGGCGGCCAGGCCCTTGCGGACGGCGGTGGCGTTGTCACCCGACTTCAGGTACTCCTCCTGGATGCGGCTGACCAGGAAGACCTCGTAGTCCATGGACAGCCCGAACAGGATGGCGAAGAGCATGACCGGCAGGAACGACTCGACCGGACCGGGCCCGCCGACCTGGAACACCGAGCCCAGCCAACCCCACTGGAACACCGCCACCAGCACGCCGAACGCCGCCCCGATGGAGAGGAGGTTCATGACGGCGGCGGTCAGCGGGATGATGAGGCTCCGGAAGACGATGGCCAGGAGCAGGAACGAGAGCACCACCACCAGGCCGATGAACAATGGCAGCTTGGAGCCGAGCACGCGTGCGAAGTCCACGAAGATGGCCGTGTTGCCACCCACGTCGACGGTGACCCCGGTGCCGGCGACCACCCCCGGGATCGTCACCTGGCGCAGGTGGTCGATCAGGTCGGTCGTCTGGGACGCCTCGGGCGACGTCGTCGGGTAGGCCGTGACCAGCGTGACCGTCTTGCCGTCCTTGGTGGGGAAGGCCGGCGCCGCGATGGCCTTGGCCACCCCGTCCTGCTTCTCCACTGCGGCAACCAACCGGTCGACCACCTGCTGGTCGGCCGGACCCGGGTTCTGGGCCACGAGGAGGAGCGGTCCGTTGAAGCCGGGGCCGAATCCCTGGGCCAACAGGTCGTACGCCTGGCGGGTGGTCGTCCCCGTCGGGTCGTTCCCCTGGTCGGACGAACCGAGCCGGAGGGAGAAGAACGGCAGGGCGACCAGGACGATGATCACGAATGCCACGAGCGCCGGAAGGATGGGCCGCCTCTGGATGAACGCCGCCCACCGGGGCCAGAAGCCCTTGGTGCCCGACCCCACCACGCGGGGCCCGTTCGCGGCGAGATCCCTCTTCTGGCGCCTGGACAGCACCCGTGGCCCGATGAACCCGAGGAACGCCGGAAGCAGCGTGAGGGCGGCGATCATGGTGAAGGACACGCCGATGGCGGCGGCGATGGCCAGCCCGTAGAGGAACGACACGCCGAGGGCGAACATCCCGAGCAGGGCGATGCAGACGATGATCCCGGCGAACAGCACGGCACGTCCCGAGGTGTTGACCGCGTTCACGATCGACGACTCGACGTCGTTGCCGGCGATCAGGCCCTGGCGGTGCCGGGTCACGATGAACAGCGCGTAGTCGACCCCCACGCCGAGCCCGATCAGGAGCACCAGCTCCGTCGAGAACACCGGCATCTTCAGCACGTGGCTGAGGATGCCGATCACACCGATGGCGGTGCCCAGGGACGCCAGGGCCGACAGCAGCGGCAGGGCCATGGCGAAGATCGAGCCGAACACCAGGAACAGCACCACCCCGGCCAGCAGCACACCGAGCCCCGTCCCCCCGAAGGACTGCCTGTCCGCGGCCTCGGCCACCTGTCCGGCCACGGCCACCTGGAGGTTCGGGCCCGCTGCGCTCTGGGCGGTGGAGACGAGCTGCTTGGCCACGGGCGTGGAGATGTTCTGGCCCAGTCGGTCGAAGGTGACGGTGGCGAAGCCCGTCGTCCCGTCCTTGCTGATCTGGACGTGCCCGTAGGGGCCGTAGGGGCTGTTGATGTGCGAGACGTGGGGGACCTGCTTCACCTTGTCCAGCATGGTGGTGATGGCCGCCTGGACCTCGGGGTCGGTCACCTTGGCGCCGTTGGTCGTGTGGAACACGATCTGCTCGTTGTCACCGGCGACGCTGGGAGCGGCCGACTGCAGCAGGGCCAGGGCTTCGGTCGACGGGGTGTTGGGCAACGAGAAGCTGTTGGAGTAGGCGGTCCCGACCGACTGGGAGACGAGCGTCATCCCGATGAGCGCGGTGAGCCAGAGCAGCAGGACGATCACGCGGTGGCGGACACACCAAGAGGCAAGGGCCTTCATAGCCGGGGGCTCCTCATTGCTTCGCTGTCGGTGGACGGGGCGCCGGACGGTGGGGTGGTCCGGGTTGCGCGTCCGAAGGGGGTCGTGGTCATAGTTTCGTCGAAGATCCGTGCCGGGCGGTAATTCCGCGTCGAGGACGGGCCCCTCGAGGCCGCCCGACTGGGAGTTCCCGACTTCCCGGGGGGAAGCAGAAGACCCCCGATCTTCGCACAGTGAACGGTCGGAGCGGTGCCGGCGGCCCGCGCCGGGGTGCCGGCGGGGGCGCGTCGGGGCACGCCGTGCCCGGTATCCGCCCGCCGTCAGTCATGATCATTGGGTGCGAGCGCAACGGTCAGACGGGTCAGAACGGCGAGACGAGCCGGACGAGCAGGCGCGACGCCTGGTCCCCCTCTCGGGTGCGTTCAACTTCCGTGACCTCGGTGGCTACCCGGGCCGGGGCGGCCGGTCCACCCGATGGGGGAGGCTGTTCCGCAGTGACACCCTGCACGAGCTGAGCGACGCGGACGTGGCCCTGCTGTCGTCTCTGGGCCTGACCACGATCATCGACCTCCGAACCTCGGTCGAGCTCGAACGCACCGGACGCGGCCCCCTGGGCGGCCATCCGATCGGGTTCCACCATCTGTCGGTGATCCGGGAGGGTGGGGGTGAGGCGATGGGGGCGCCGGCGCCCCCCGGCGAGGACCTGAGCGAGCGGTACCTCTGGTATCTCGACTCCGGGAGGACAGCGCTCGTCACCGCCCTCACCCTGCTCGCCGATCCCGCCAACCATCCGGTCGTGTTCCACTGCGCCGCCGGGAAGGACCGGACCGGGGTGCTGGCCGCACTGGTCCTCGACATCCTCGGCGTCGACCACGAGGTGATCGTCGCCGACTACGTCGTGACCGCCGAACGCATGCCGCTGATCCTCGAGCGCTACCGCGCCGATCCGGCGATCGCCGAGCAGATGGCCACCGCTCCTGCATCGAGGTTCGGCGTGGAGGCCGTCACCATGGAGCGCTTCTTGACCGGGCTGCACGCCCGCTTCGGTGGTGCCGGGTCCTGGGCGCTGGCGTCCGGCGTGTCCGCCGAGGACCTTCTGCTCCTGGAGGCCTCGCTGCTCGTGTCGCCGGCCTGACCCGGCCGCCGTCGGCGCCTGCCGTCGGGCGTGACCCCGACCTAGACTGGGCCACGTGACCGCTTCGATCTGGCTGCCGATCATCGCCGGCGCTCTGGTGCTCCTGGTGACGGTGATGGTCGCCACGGTGGCCGGGGCCTACCTGCTGTGGCGGTACGGCCGGCGCCGGTGGCGGGCGTTCCACTCGCACGGGGCGGTGACGGCGGCGACGGCGCTGTGGGAGACGACGGCGTCGGGCTGGTTCCGTCCGAGGCGGCCGGTCGCCGCCGACCAGGCCGCGCAGTGGCCGGCTCGGAGGCTCCGCAAGGAGATGTGGCGGGCGGTGGACCAGGCCGACGCGGCCATCCGGGCGGCCAGGGACGTCGGGGCACCCACCGCCTCGCTGCCGTCGCTGAGCCGCCGGCTGCGGGCGACAGCCGTGAGCCTCGACCAGGTGCTGCGGGTCGAGCCCTCGGGCCCGGTGCCCGCCCCGGTGGCCGAACAGGCCCTCGACGTCGTCAAGGCGGCGGGAGACCTCCAGCGGGCGGCGGTGGTGTCGGCCAGCGACGCCACCGGCCACCAGGTGGCCGACCTGAGCCGCGACGCCGATCAGGAGATCAGTCTGCTCGACGCCGGCCTGGCCTCGGCCCGGGCCGCCCTGCCGCGCACGCGCCGCTGACGCGCCGGGCGCGGATCAGGCCGACCGGCCGAGCACCTCGTCGACCGCCCCGGCCAGCACGTCGAGCCCGTCGGCGAGCAGCGCGTCGTCGATGACCAGCGGGGGCAGCAGGCGGATCACGTTCCCGAAGCTGCCGCAGGTGAGCACGACGACCCCGGCCCGATGGCAGACCTGGGCGATGCGCCTTGCCGCGTCGGCGTCCGGCTCCAGGGTTCCCGGCCGCACGAATTCCATGGCCATCATCGCTCCGCGGCCACGGACGTCACCGATGCCGGGGTGCGCGGACGGCAACGCACCGAGCCGGCCGGCGATGGTCCCGCCGATGGCCCGGGCCGCACCGGCCAGGTCGTCGACGCGCAGGGTGTCGATGGCGGCCAGCGCAGCGGCGCAGGCCACCGGATTCCCACCGTAGGTGCCACCGAGCCCACCCGGGTGGACGCCGTCCATGAGGTCGGCCCGACCGGTCAGCGCGGCCAGCGGCAGGCCACCGGCCAGCGCCTTGGCCGTCGTCATCAGATCGGGGACCACGCCCTCGTGATCGCAGGCGAACCAGTCGCCGGTGCGGCAGAACCCGGTCTGGACCTCGTCGGCGACGAGCAGCACCCCGCGCTGTTGGCACCAGCCGGCCAGCGCCGGGAGGAAGCCGGGTGCGGGAACGACGAACCCGCCCTCGCCCTGGATGGGCTCGATCAGCACACAGGCCACGTTGTCGGCGCCCACCAGCCGCTCGATCTGCTCGACGGCCCGGGCCGCGGCCTCCTCTCCCGTCATGCCGGGAGGGTCGCGGAACGGATAGGACATGGGCACCCGGTAGACCTCGGGGGCGAAGGGCCCGAACTTGTCGCGGTAGGGCATGTTCTTGGCGGTGAGGGCCATGGTGAGGTTGGTCCGGCCGTGGTACGCGTGGTCGAACACCACCACCGCCTGCCGGCCGGTGACGTGCCGGGCGACCTTCACGGCGTTCTCCACGGCTTCGGCGCCCGAGTTGAACAGGGCCGACCGCTTGGGTGCGTCACCCGGGGCGAGGGCGTTGAGCGCCTCGCACACGGCCACATAGGACTCGTAGGGGTTGACCATGAAGCAGGTGTGCGAGAAATGCCCGACCTGGGCGCGCACGGCGTCCACCACCGAGGGCGCCGCGTGGCCGACGCTGACCACGGCGATACCGGCGCCGAGGTCGATGAGCGAGTTGCCGTCGACGTCGACGAGGACGGCCCCGGAGGCCTCGGCCACATAGAGCGGCAGCACCGAGCTGACACCCGGCGCCACCGCGACCGCCCGGCGGAGCTCGAGGGCCCGCGACTTGGGACCCGGAAGTTCGGTCACGAGCGAGCGCTGCTGTTTGATCAGGGAGGCGTCCACCTGGTCAGAGTACCGGACCGACCCCGGCCGACCCCGGTCGGCGCAGCGGACGCCGCCCGGTCCCACCTCTAGGCGGGCGCACCGGCCAGGGCCAGGACACCGAACCCGGCGCCGACCGGATCGGTCAGGACGGCGAACCGGCCGGCGGGGATGTCGACCGGACCGGCGACCAGGGTGGCGCCGAGGTCGGTGGCCGTGGCGATGGTGGCATCGGCGTCCACCACCCCGAAGTAGGCCAGCCAGTGGGCCGGCACCTCGGGGGGCAGGTGTGCGAGGTCCAACATGCCGCCGATGTCCGCCCCGCCCAGCTTCCACGTGGTGTACTCCATGCCGCCCATGTCGGCGGTCTCACCCTCCCAGCCGAACACCTCGCCGTAGAAGCGCTTGGCCGCGTCGATGTCCCGGGTGTTCAGCTCGTTCCAGACCAGAGCGCCCGGCTCGTTGACCAGTCCGGCACCGATGTGCTGGCGAGGCTGCCACACGGCGGCGGCCGCTCCGGTGGGGTCGGCGAACACGGCCATCCGTCCCACGTCGAGGACGTCCATCGGCTCGACGAAGACGATGCCCCCGGCCGCCTTGACCTTGGCGACGGCCTCGTCGGCATCGCTGACCGAGATGTAGGTGGTCCACGCCGGTGGCTGGCCCTCCATCATGATGGACGCCCCCCCGGCCACCGGTACGCCGCCCTTCTCGAACATCTGATAGTTACCGGACTCCGGCCCCTGGTCCTTCGCCTCCCAGCCGAGGAGCGTCGAGTAGAAGGCGACCGAGGAGGTGAGGTCGGGGCTGGCCAGATCGACCCACGACGGGGTGCCGGGCTCATAGGAGGTGCGGGTGGGCATGGTGGGCTCCTTGTCGTCTCGGGTCACAGGCCGCCGGCCGCTCTGCGCGCGGTCGAACGGTGTCCTCTTCGTCGTTCAGCCTGGCACGGTCCGGGGACCCGCGCCCCGGGAGTCAGTTCCCGAAGTTCCAGCTGTCCCCACCCTCGTACCGGTGGAGGATGTTCTTGGCCATGAGGATCCGGTGGACCTCGTCGGGCCCGTCGGCCAGCCGGAGCACCCGGGCGGTCAGGTACATCTGACCGAGCGGCAGGTCGTTGCTCACGCCGGCACCGCCCCACACCTGGATGGCCCGATCGACCACCCGGTGGTAGGCGGCGGGCACGAACACCTTGATGGCCGAGATGGCGGTCCGGGCGTCGGGGTCCCCGTTGGCCACCTTCTCGGCGGCGTTGATGGTCATGAGGCGCGCCGACTGCACGTCCATGTAGCTGTCGGCGATGAACCCCTGGATGAACTGCTTGTCCTTCAGCAGCCCCCCGTGCACCTGGCGGACCAGGGTGCGCTCGACCATCAGGTCGAAGGCCCGCCACATCTGGCCCACCGAATTCATGCAGTGGTACACCCGACCGGCCCCGAGCCGGTCCTGGGCGGCCTGGTGTCCCTGGCCGACCAGGCCGAGGGTGTTCTCGATGGGGACCCGCACGTCCTCGTACCTGATCTCGCAGTGGTCCGAGGTCGAGTGCCCGAAGATGCCGATGCCCCGGACGATGTTCACACCGGCGGTGTCGGCGGGCACGATGATCTGGGTCATACGACCGGGCGAGCCCAGCTCGCCGGTCGGGTCGTTGGCCCGACACATGACGATGAAGAAGTTGGCGTCGATGCCGTTGGAGGTGAACCACTTGTGGCCGTTGATGACCCAGTGGTCGCCGTCCCGGACGGCCTCGGTCTCGATCGAGCGGGGGTCCGAACCCGCGTGATCGGGCTCGGTCATCGAAAAGCCCGACTCCAGGGTCCCGTCGATGAGCGGCAGCAGCCACTTCTGCTTCTGCTCCTCGGTCCCGTACTTGACGAGGATGCGGGCATTGCCCGAGTTGGGGGCGGCGATGCCGAACAGCGTCGAGGCCCCGACGGCGTAGGCGAGGATCTCGTACATGTAGGCCAGGCTGAGGAAGTCGAGCCCCATGCCGCCGTACTCCTTGGGCAGGTGCGGGGCCCACAGGCCCGCCTCGTTCACCTTGGCCTTGACCTTCTCCCGCAGCTCGATGCTCCTTCGCCGGGCCGTCTCCCGTTCCTCCTCGCTCAGCTCGCCGCTCCTCCGCCCGCTCCAGAGCACCTCCTCGTTGGGGAGGATCTCGGCGTTGATGAAGTCGGCGGTGCGCCGGCGGATGTCGTTGATCTGCGGGTCCAAGCCGGGTATCGGCGTCACGTTGATCGCCACGGCGACCTCCTCGGTAGCGTTCGGGCCTGGGCGGGGTGACCGCCCCGTCCATCATGGCCCAGCCGGGGTGACACCGACGCACCCGGTCCCACCCGCAGGGTCGACCGCACGGATCGGGTCAGTGGTGCGGGTCAGCCCTGCGGGGACGTCAGGTCGTAGATCGTCACGCCGTCGACGGTCTCGGCGGTGAAGTGGGACGTGACCCAGCTGGAGATCCGGGACGCGTCCGAGGGCCCGTTGGTGCCCTGACCGCCCCCGAACCCGCCACCACTGATGTAGTAGTGGACCCTCCCGTCAGCCACGTACTTCTCGAACTGGGCCAGGGTAGGCGCCGGGTCGGTGCCGTTGAAGCCCCCGATGGCCATCACCGGGTCGCCGGTGGCCAGCTGGTAGCCGGATGCCGAGTTGGAACCGGTCGTGGCCGCCACCCACGAGTAGCGCGAGGCGTCGGCCCCGAGGAGCGCGGCCAGCTGCTTGCCGGGAGTGGACCCGTCGAGGAGCCCTCCGGCCGGACCACCGCCCCCGCCGCCCCCGAGACGGCCGCCCCCGAACCGACCACCCCCGAAACGACCGCCCCCGCCGAATCCACCGGCGGCACCCGGCGGGCGTCCGCCGCCGAAGAGCCCGGCACCCGCCCCGCCCGGCCGGAAGAAGCTGCCGGGGATGTGGAGCCCGTTCCTGATCCGAGCCCCGTTGGGGAGGGTGAAGCCGGGGGGCAGGGTGATGCCGTTTCGGGCAATGCCGAACCGACCACCCCCGCCGCCGAACCCGCCGCCGAACCCACCGCCACCCTGCACCGCCGGCCCGGCGGAGGGGATGGCCCCGGAGTGGGGCGTGCTGGCCGTCTGCAGCGAATAGGCGGCCGGCGCGGCGATGACCGAGGCGATCCCGAGACTGGCGATCCCGGCGGCCAGCAGTCCCCGCGCCCTCGGCACGAGGGCGATGGCCAGTGCGGCCAGGATTCCCACGACGAGGATGACCCAGCGCAGGAACGGGTACCAGGTCGGGCTCCACCCGAGGATCACGAATGCCCAGGCGATGGTGGCACCGATGGCCGCGGCCAGGGCCAGTCGGGGGAAGAGCTGGTGCCGGCGGCCCCACAGGGTCGAGGCGCCCATGCCCACCAGCGCCCCGACCGCCGGAGCGAGGGCGACGGTGTAGTAGGGGTGGATGATCCCGTGGGCGAAGCTGAAGACCGCCCCGGTCAGCAGGAGCCACCCGCCGAAGAGCAGGAACGCGGCTCGGACACGGTCGGTGCGCGGGGCGCGCAGGGTGAGGCACAGGACGGCGGCCAGCCCGATGAGCGCCCCAGGGATGAGCCACGAGATCTGACCGCCCATCTCCTTCAGGAACAGTCGGTCCCATCCGACGGGACCCCAGGCGTTCGCCCCGCCGACCCCGATGCCGCCGCCCACACTGCCCGTCTCGTTGCCGGTGAGGCGTCCGAAGCCGTTGTAGCCGAAGATGAGGTTGAGCAGATTGTTGTCGGTCGAGCCCCCGATGTAGGGCCGGTCGGCGGCCGGGGTCAACTGCACGGCGGCCACCCACCACCCGCCGGCGACGACGAGAGCCAGGCCCGAATAGATGACCTGGAGGATGCGGCGTCCGAGCTTGGGCGGCCCGGCCAGCAGGTAGACGAGGGCGAGCACCGGCATGAGGATCAGCGCCTGGAGCATCTTGGTGATGAAGCCGAACCCGACCAGCGCCCCCGCCAGCACCAACCATCGCGACCGCCCGGCCTCCAACGCCCTGACGGTGGCGTAGGCCGCGCCCGTGAGGAGCAGCGTCAACAGCGCGTCCGGATTGTTGAAGCGGAACATGAGGGTGGCCACCGGGGTGAGGGCGACCACCGCTCCGGCCAGGAGGGCGGCCCCGGGGGCGAACCATCGCCGCACGGCGGCGTAGAGCAGGCCCACCGTCGCCACCCCCTCCAGCGCCTGGGGCACGAGGAGGCTCCAGTAGTTGACGCCGAAGATCCGAGCGGACAGCTCCATCACCCACAGCGACGCCGGCGGCTTGTCGACGGTGATGAAGTTGGACGCGTCTGAGGAGCCGAAGAAGAACGCCTTCCAGCTCTTGGTGCCGGCCTGCACCGCCGCGGCATAGAAGCTGTTGGCCCACCCGGACCGCCCGACGCCCCACACATACAAGAAGCCGGTGCCGACCAGGAGGGCGAACAGGGCCGGCCGCACCCACACTGGGTCCTCGGGCTTCCCACGGACCAGCCGCCGCAGTCGTCCCGACGGGCCGGCCGGACCCGGTGGGGGCTCCGCCGGCTCCCCGCCGTTGGCGGCGGGCCCCCCGGGGGCGGTCGCCGAAGGACCGGGGGTCCAGCCGGTCGGCGTCCAGGCCGGCGGTATCGGCTCGGGAGGGGACGGCGCCTCGACCGGGGCGGGTGGGTCGGTCACACTGCCGCTCGCGCCGGCCGCATGGAGATCGATCTCGGTCATGAAGGGCTCACCATCCCTGCCGGCAGCCGGTGATCCGGGCCGGCCGTCCCTTCATTCTGCTCGACCACCGACAGGTGGGTGCCGAACTCGGGCCGGAAGATCCACGAGCGCAGGATGGCGAACCGGACGACGGCGGCGCCGGCGTTTGCCGCGGTGACGGCACAGAGCTCGGGTGCGAGCGACGTGAGGCCCATGGCCCGGGTGGCGGCCAGGGCGCCCGTGGAGACGGAGAGACTGACGGCGAGGAGGCTTCCGGCGGCCAGGACCCGACGGCGTCGGTCGAGACCCAGGCGGGCGGTGCCGGCCATGCCCCGGTGGGCGGCCGTGTTCCCGAGACTGCAGAGTCCGATGGCCACTGTGTTGGCCACGTAGCTCCCGAGTGTCGGTTCGAGCGCGGCGAACAGCGCCGCGTAGGCAACGGTGCTCACGGCGCCGACGCCGGCGAACCGCAGGAGCTCGTCGGCGAAGACCTGCTGGTCGGCCACCTCCCGGGTCGGCACGGCCAGGGCGGCATCGCCCGGCCCACCGAGGGAGAGGGGGGACCACTCGGGGCGGGACGGCCCCATCGCGCTCGAGGTGGGGTGCTGTTCGACCGGGGTCGGCACGCCTCCGTTGGCCGGACCGGCGGGGCGGGCCGGCCGGAGCAGGGCGCGCTGCCTCGCCGAGGGACCCAGCAGCCGGGCCACGCCGCGCAGGTCCTCCAGGGCCGTCTGGACGACGTCCACCCGGGAGTCGAGGTCGTCGACCCAGTCCACCGGGACCTCGTGGATCCGCAGACCGATCCGCTGCGCGGTCACCAGCACCTCGGTGTCGAAGAACCACTCGTTGTCCTCGACCAGCGGGAGCAGCTCCATGGCCGCCTCCCGACGCATGGCCTTGAACCCGCACTGGGCATCGGTGCACGCGCTGCGGAGCGCGGCGCGGAGCAACAGGTTGTAGCCCCGCGAGATGAACTCCCGCTTGGTGCCCCGGACGACGTGGGCGCCGGTGGCGAGGCGGGAGCCGATGGCCACGTCACTGTGCCCGGACAGGAGCGGGGCGACCAGCGGCAGGAGTGCGTCGAGCTCCGTGGCCAGGTCCACGTCCATGTACGCCACCACCGACGAGCCGCTGCGCGACCACGCGGCGCGGAGGGCGCGTCCCCGGCCCTTCTGGTCGAGGCGGATGGCTTCGACGCCGACCAGGGCGTCGGCCAGATCGGTGGCGATCTGCCAGGTGTCGTCGGTGCTGGCGTTGTCGGCGATGGTGATGGTGGCGGAGAACGGGAACGATGCGTCGAGATACGAGCGAAGGGTGGTCACGCTGGTCGCCAGCTGCTCGGACTCGTTGTGCACGGGGATCACGATGTCCACATCGGAGGTGGCCGGTCGTGCGTCGTCCTGCGCCCGGGGGAGTTGGATCACGCTCATGCTGGGCACTCTGGTGCTGCCAGATCGGCTCTCCCTTGGAGCGACCTGTGGGGTTTCTGAGAACCGTGGAGCCCGGGGGCCGTCAGCCGTCGACCGGCGGCCGTTCACCGCGTGGCCTCGGCCCCGGTTCCTGCATCGGTGTCGGCGGAGACCTCCCCATCGGCGGGGGCGGGGGCGGGGTGCCCGCCCGGACCCGAAGGCCGCCCGATGCCGCTCAGCCCGGCCTCGAACCGCTGATCGTCGGTCGTCATCGCTGGGGCCCCGCTCCCCTCGTGGGGAGGGGCCGGAGGGAGGTGCACGGTGAAGGTGGTCCCCTCGCCGACCCTCCCCTGTGCGGCCACGGTCCCGCCGTGGTTGGCCACGATCGCACTCACGATGGAGAGCCCGAGCCCGGCGCCACCGTGGGTGCGCGACCGTGACGGGTCGGAGCGGTAGAAGCGCTCGAAGATGTGGGCCGCCTCGTCGGGCTCCATGCCGGGGCCGTTGTCGGCGACGGTGATCACCGCCCCCTCACCCTCCGGCTCCACCGAGACCCGGGCCCCGGTGCCCGGAGGCGTGTGCGCCCGCACGTTCCCGAGCAGATTGTCGACGACCTGGCGCAGGCTCGTGGCATCGCCCATGACCTCGATCGGCCGCGAGGCGTGGAAGGTGATCGGCCAGTCGGGGCCGACCGTCGACGCGGTCTGCACCGCCTCCGCGCAGAGGGCGACCAGGTCGACCGACCGTTCTTCCATGGGCCGTCCCTCGTCCAACCGGGCGAGCAGGAGTAGGTCGGCCACCAGGTGCTCCATCCGCCCGGTCTCGTTCCTGATCCCGCCCATCAGTCGCTCGAGGTCCTCTTTCTGCTCCGAGGCCCCACGTCCGAACAGCTCCGCATAGGCGGAGATAGCGGCGATGGGCGTGCGCAGCTCGTGGGAGGCGTCGGCGACGAACCGTCGCAGCCGGGCTTCCGAGGCGCGCAGCCGCCGCTCGGAGGCCACCCGGGCGCCGAAGGCGCTCTCGATCCGGGCCAACATGACATTGAGGGTCCTGGCCAGCCGGCCCATCTCGGTCTTCTCGTTCTCCCCTTGGACCCGTTCGGTGAGATTGCCGGCGGCGATGGACTCGGCCGTCCGCTCCATGTCCCGCAGCGGTCGCAACCCCAGGCGAACCAGCCAGAACCCGCCGATGAGGGCGAGGACGACGGCTCCCCCGGTGACCGCCAGCTCGATCAGGAGGAGCTGGTGGAGCGTGCTCCCGGTGTCGCCCAGCGGTTGGGCGACGATCAGGATGTCCCCGTCGGACAGGGTCGACGCCCTGACGCGGAAGGAGGGCCCGCCGGCCTGGCTCGACGCCGCGGTGAAGTAGGCCACCTTGCCGTCGACGGGGTCGGGGGCGTACCCGGTGATCGGGGTCGGGATCACCGGGGTGTACGCGTGACCGTCGACATAGGCCGGGCAGCTCTGGCCGCCGACCACCCCTCCGTTGGACGACCGGACCTCTTCGGCGTACACCTGGATGGCGTTCGACGGGCCGTCGTCGGCGTCGCCGTCGCCCTGGGTGCCGAAGGGCGCCGGGCCTCCCGGGCCTCCGCCTCCCGTGCCCGGGGCCGGATAGCAGCTGAGGGCCCTGCCGCTCTCCACGATGCCCTCCGGGGTGACGTGGGACTGCTCGAGCTGTTGATCGACCCGTTGGTAGAGGAAGGACTCCAGGGACTTGTACGTGGCCACGTCGGCGATGGCCAGGGCGACCAGCGCGATCACACCGATGGCGACGAGGAGCCGGCTGCGGAGGGACATGGGCGTGATCGGTCCGCTGCTACTCGGCGGAGGGCTCGCGGAGCGCGTAGCCGACCAGTCGGACGGTGTGGATCACCGGGGGGCCCACCGCCTCGAGCTTCTTGCGGAGATAGCTGACGTAGGTCTCGACCACATTGCCGTCCCCCCCGAAGTCGTAGTGCCAGACGTGGTCGAGGATCTGGGCCTTGGACAGCACGTGCCGGGGGTTGAGCATGAAGAACCGCAACAGGTTGAACTCGGTGGCCGTGAGCGCCACCGGCTGTCCCGCTCTCGTCACCTCGTGGGCGTTCTCGTCCATCTCGATGTCGGCGAAACGGAGGATCCCCTCGTCCTCGGGCTCGCTCCCGATGCGCCGGAGGATGGCATGGACACGGGCCACGACCTCGGCCAGTGCGAACGGCTTGGTCACGTAGTCGTCCCCGCCGACCGTCAGCCCGGCCACCTTGTCCTCGATGGCGTCGCGGGCGGTCAGGAACAAGATGGGCACGCGGATGCCGTCCGCCCGCAGGCGGCGGGTCACCTCGAGCCCGTCGAGGTCGGGGAGCATCACATCGAGGACGATCAGGTCGGGCGGGCTCTCCTGGGCGGCGGCGAGGGCCAGGCGACCGTTGACCGCCTCTTCGACCCCGAATCCCTCGTACCGGAGGGAGGTGGCCACGGCATCGACGATCGAGGGCTCGTCGTCCACCACCAGGATGCGCTGGCTTCGGCTGGGCTCCACGTCGGCTCTCCTTCTTAGGGCGTTCTTACGGGGCTCTTATGGCCGTCCGGTGTAATTGCCGTCCGTGTGGCGTACCGCCACGAGCGTCCGATGTACCCAGCATCGCACCAGGTGGTGGGCAGGAGGTGTGAGGGACCTGTGAGCCGGCTGTGAAGCCGGGGCCAGGTCGCCACGGTATTCACAGGTGACTCACAGTCGACGTGGGGCTGGCTCTGCGCCCAGGCCGGTTGACTGGATGGCAGCAGGGCACGATCCCCCGTGTCCGACCATCGACACGGACCCGGTCCGACCGATCAGCGAAAGGCCAGGCATGGTGCAGCAGTCGAACACCCCGCGGCGCAACCGCCCATCGCCCGAAGAGGCGAGGGACGGGGCGATGGTCCGGGTCCGCCGCGCCACCACGACCATCGGGGTCGCCGCCACGGCCGGGGCCATCGGGCTCGGCGTTCTGGTCGCCACCGACACCGTCCCCCGCTCGGCCAACGTGGACAGCACGGCGACCACGTCCCCGGGCGGGGCCACGACGACGAACCCGGCGGCGACCACCCCGACCACCCCGACCACGGCGACCACCCCGACCACTGCGAGCCCATCGGATCAGTCCAACGGGTCCTCGGACCCCACGTCCCCGGCCTCCACCAGCACGCCCGCCACCAGCCCGCCTGCGACCAGCACCCCCACCACGGAGCCGACACCCACCACGGAGCCGGCACCGACGAGGAGGTCACCCGTGGCCGTGTCGGGGCAGTCATGAGCGACACCCTCCGCGACCGTCGGTTCGCAACGATCGGCGGCGAGGCTCCTCGCGGGACGGCCGGAACCCCGGCGGTGCGATCGATGCGGGCGATCGGCACCACCGCCACGGTGGCGGTGACCGACGCCGAACTGGTCGAGCGCGCAGTGGCGATGCTGGCCGAAGACCTGGCGGAGCTCGATCTGGCCTGCAGCCGCTTCCGCGAGGACTCGGAACTGCGCCGGCTGGAGCGCGACGGGGGAGGCCGGCCCGTCAGGGTCAGCCCGCTGTTGTTCGAGGCGCTCGGGGTGGCGGGTGACGTCGCCGTCCGGACCGCCGGCATCGTCGACCCCACCATCGGGTCGGCCCTCGTCGAGCTCGGCTACGACCGGGACTTCGACGACATCGAGACGGGGCGCCCGGAGCCGGTCCGATCCGAGCCGGCACCCGGGTGGTGGCGCATCGAGCTCCATCCCGGGCGTCGTACGGTGGCCGTCCCCGCCGGTGTCCACGTCGACCTCGGCGCAACGGCCAAGGCCTTCGCCGCCGACCGTTCGGCGGCCCGGATCGCCGCCGCCCTCGGATGTGGGGTGCTGGTGAACCTGGGCGGCGACGTCGCCGTGTCGGGCCCGGCTCCCGAGGGAGGGTGGGCTGTTGGCATCGCCTCGGACTGCACGGCCCCGCCCGAAGCGGTCGACCAGGTGGTGGCGATCTCGGCCGGCGGGCTGGCCAGCTCGGGGACGACCGCCCGTTCCTGGACGCGCAACGGCCGTACCGTGCACCACATCGTCGACCCGTGGACGGGCGAGCCTGCCCCCCGTGTCTGGTCGCTCGTGTCCACGACCGCCGCCAGCTGCGTCGAGGCGAACGCCTGGAGCACGGCCTCGGTCGTGTGGGGCGAGGACGCCGTGGGGACCCTGGAGGACCTCGGGGTGTGCGCCCGCCTGGTTCGCCCCGACGGGAGCGTCGTGCGGGTGGGTGGCTGGCCCGAGGACCTGGTCGGCGCGGCCAGCGTCGGGCGCGGGGAGGTCCGGTGATACTGGCCACCTCGTCCACCACGCTCTGGTACTCCACCCGTGCCACCGGCATCGTCGCGCTGGTCCTGTTGACCGCCACCATGGTGCTCGGCATCCTCACCGCCGGCCGGGTGAGGACGCGCTCGTGGCCGGCTTTCGCCCAGGCCGACCTGCACAAGCGGGTCTCGATCCTCGCCATGGTCTTCCTGACCATCCACGTGCTCACCGCCGTCCTCGACACCTACGTCCATCTGGGATGGGCGTCGATCGTCGTGCCGTTCTCGTCGTCCTACGAGCCGTTCTGGACCGGACTCGGAGCGGTGGCCGTCGACCTGATGGTCGCCGTCGCCGTGTCGAGCGCCCTCCGCCAACGCATCAGTGCCCGGACCTGGCGGGGCATCCACTGGTTGGCCTACGGCAGTTGGCCGGTGGCCATGGCCCACTCGCTCGGCGAGGGCACCGACGCCGCCAAGCTCTGGATGGACGTGCTGGCGGTCGTGTGCATCCTGGCCGTTGCCGGTGCCCTGGCCTGGAGGGTGGCCGACCATCGTCGGGCCAGGGACCTGGCCGCCAGGGTCGGCGCCACCACCCGTGCCGTGCTCGATCGGCCCTCGACCCGGCGGTCCGGGGCCCCGCCCGCCGGCGATCGGGTTCGGGCCACCACCGGACAGCCACCTCGGACCGGAAGCGCCACCCGCCTCCTGGAGAAGGAACGACAATGACCGCTATGGCCATCGACACCGCCGACCGCCTGTTGAAGCGGCCCTCCGGGCCCAACTCGGCGATGGACCTCCCCACCCACCTGTCCGTCCACGGGCCTCTCGGGATCCCGGGCCGCGACGACCGGTCCTACCGTGACGGCATCCTGCGCGCCGTCGCCGAGTCGGGGCTCCTCGGACGGGGCGGCGCCGGCTTCCCGTCGGCCGTCAAGTGGGATGCCGTGCGCCGCTCGGGGCGACGACCGCTCCTCGTGGTGAACGCCATGGAGGGCGAGCCGGCCAGCGCCAAGGACCGGGTCCTGCTCTGCTACTCGCCCCACCTCGTGCTCGACGGCGCCGAGGTGGCGGCCGCCGTCATCGGCGCCGGTGAGATCGTGGTCTGCATCTCCGAGGACAGCGACGCGTCGGCGGCCTCGGTGGAGGCGGCGATCGCCGAGCGCCAGGCGGCCGGGAGGCGTCGCCGGTTCGTGGTCGAACGTCCACCGGCGCATTACGTGGCCGGCGAGGAGTCGGCGTTGGTCAACTGGCTGGCCACCGAGCAGTCGCTGCCCTTCCAGCGCGTCGACAAGTCGGTGCCGCTGCGGGTGGGACGGCGGACGGCGCTGGTCCACAACGCCGAGACGCTGTCGCAGGTCGCCCTCATCGCCCGCCACGGGCCGGGGTGGTTCCGCGGGGCCGGCACCGCCGATGCCCCCGGCACCACGCTGGTCACCGTGAGCGGCGCGGTCAGGTCGCCCGGGGTGATCGAGGTCGAGCTGGGCACGCCGATCGCCGACGTGCTGGCCCGATCGGGCGCGGATGCCCGGCTGTCCGGCGTGCTCGTCGGCGGATACGGAGGCGCCTGGCTCGACGCTTCCCGTCTGTCCACCCCCTATGCGCCCGGGCCCCTGGCCGCGGCCGGCGCCACCCACGGTGTGGGCATCCTCGTCGCCCTCCCCTCCTCCTCGTGCGGCATCGCCGAGACGGCGCGCATCGTCCGGTACATGGCCGGCCAGAGCGCCGGGCAGTGCGGACCGTGCGTGTTCGGTCTGCCGGCCCTGGCCGACGACCTGGAACTGCTCTGGTCCGGCCGCGCCGACGCCGAACTGTTCGAACGGATCTCCCGGCGCGCCGCGCAGATCGACGGCCGGGGCGCCTGCCGTCACCCCGATGGCGTGGTGCGACTGGTCCGGTCGGCCTTCCAGACGTTCGCCGCCGACGTCCACGCCCATGCGGCGGGCCGGCCGTGCCGAGGGCACGATGCCCCGACCGTCTTGTACTTCCCCCGGCCGAAAGCGTCCGTGGGGCGGGCGTCGTGAACGGCACGCTGCGGCGTGTCGCCGTCCGACTCCGCGTGGATCCGGTGGCCTGTGACGCCTACGGCTACTGCGCCGAGATCCTGCCGGAGCGGGTGGCCCTGGACGAGTGGGGCTATCCCATCGTCGACGGGACACCGGTGCCGGCCGGGCTGGTGGAGCTGGCCACCCGGGCGGCGGCCGAGTGCCCCCGGCGGGCGGTCCACCTCGAGCAGGTGACCACCGGTCGCTACAGCTAGGCGATCGTGGCGCCCGCGGCGGGGGCCACGACAGGGCGCTTTGGTACGATGCCTGCCGTGAGGGGCCGTTCCGCTGACCAGGGGTTGGTCCACTCGACGACCTCCCGGCCCGGCTCCTCGCCGCTCGTGTCGGCCGGCACCGGGCGCGTGCACCGGGTCGGGCCCGCGGTGGCCCCACCGAAGGGCCCCTGATGGCCCGGACGCTGCTCAGCGTCGTGATGCCGACACACAACCGCACCGACCAGCTCGAGCGGGCCGCCCGCTCCGTGCTCTCCCAGGAGATGGCGGATCTCGAGCTGATCATCGTCGACGATGCGTCGGACGTCGACAACGGCTCGGTCATCGACCGCATCGCCGGGGACCGACGGGTGCGCACCGTGCGCAATCCCGAGTCGCTCGGCCCCGGTGGCGCCCGCAACCAGGGGATCGCCGTTGCCCGCGGTGAGCTCCTCGGCTTCTGCGACGACGACGACGAGTGGTTGCCGGGGGCCGCCAGCATCCTCGTCGGCTATCTCGAGTCCAATCCCGGGCTGGGCACGGTGTCGGCGTGGCACCGCGTCGTCCACAGCGGCATCGGGAGGGTCGTCGACTACCGGGGGCCACGCCACTTCGGCGCCGACGAGCTCCTCTGGTGCAACTTCGTGGCGCTGCCGTTCGCCATCATCCGGCGATCGCATTTCCCCGACGGGGTGTCGTTCGACCCCACGCTGCCCACGTGTGAGGACTGGGACGTGTGGCTCCGCTGCTCCCAGCTCCACCCGATCGAAGTGGTGCCCCGGGTCCTCTACTCCTACTACCAGCACGGTGGCTCCCGGGTCACGAAGAGGGATTCGGGGGCCTTCGTCGGCCTCTCCGGATTCCTCGACAAGCACGAAGCGTCGATGTCACCGGCGTGCCGGGCCTACCACCGGGCGGTGCTCGCCCAGCTGAGCGGCGGGCGCGAGGCGATGGCCAGGCGGCTCGCCGAGGAGGCGGCGGCCTCGCCGCTCGCCGCCAGCGCGGCGGCATCGGCGATCGGCTGCTGGTCGGTGTCGAGCACGATCGGGATACGGCGCTCCGATCCCGCGCTGGCCGCTCGGACACTGTTCCGGTTGATCCACAGGAACGCGCCCGGCCACCACCGTGGCGCACTCGTCGGTGACCCGGCATGAGCCCCGCCGGTCGACCGCTGGTGGTGGTCGGGCTTCCCCGCTCGGGGACGACCTGGACGACGCGGGTCCTCGGCGCCGGCCCCGACTTCCACAACCTGGGTGAACCCGACAACGAGGACTTCTATCCGTCGGCCATCCATGCCAAGCGCCGACTGGGCCGGTATCCCGTGCTCGACCCCGGAGACTCCGCCCCACCGTACCGGGCGCTGTGGGACTGGATCTTCCACGGCGCACCGGAGAGCGCCCGCACCACCCGGGCTCGACTGATCCTCGGACCGGGCTCCCGGGACCGGATCTTCGACGGGAGGCTCGACGCCGCCGGTCGGCTCGCCGGGCTGCTCGCCCGGAATCCCGACCCACAGGCATCGGACGTGCTGTTCGGCCGGCGCGTCATCGCCAAGTCGATCCATGCCCAGTTGGCCCTCGACTGGTTGGCGTCGGAGTTCGACATCGACGTCCTGGTCCTGGTCCGCCATCCGGCCAGCGTCCTGGCCAGCTGGTTGGAGGTGAACCTGAAGGACGCCCGGAACGTGACGCTCGAGACACGGGCCGATGTCCGGGCGAGGTTCCTCACGCCGTGGGGTGTGCCCGATCCCGGGCCCGACCCCATCGAGCGGATGAGCTGGAAGATCGGCCTGCTGAGCAGCGCCCTCGACGAATCGATCGCCCGCCATCCGGACTGGGTCGTTCGTTCACACGAGGCGATGTGTGCCGACCCGGACGTGGAGTTCAAGAGGCTCTTCGCCGATCTCGGGATCGATTGGAACCCGGAGGCCGAGGAGTACCTTCGCGACCACGACACGCCGGGCGTGGGCTTCGACGTGAGGCGGGTCGCCGCCGAGATGCCCGATTCATGGCAGCGGCGACTCGACGACGATCAGCTGGCGACGCTTCGCAAGGTGTTCCAGTGGTTCCCGGTCACGAGATGGTCCGACGTCGACTTCCAGCGTCGGTCCGGGGCCTGACGCCGGCCGACCCGATTCCCTCCGAGGGCCACGCCGGGGGTAGGTGACCACACGCCGGGGGCAGGTGACCACGGGGCCTCCGGAGCCGTTCCCCCCCGGGACCGCACCCGGCCGAAGCTGCTGGCCGCCGGTGGGGATCCTGCGGACCCGGCGGGGAATGTTTGCCGACCCGGCACGTTGGACGAGGCATGCACATGCTGGCCCTCGCTTCAGTGGGGCGGGGCCGTCGGGTCTCCGACGGGACCTCGATCCGGGTCCACGCGGCCAGGCTCCTGGCCGTCGGCGGTGTGCTTGCCTACAACTGGTGGGTGGTCGTGCCGTTCGTGCCCGGGCTGATGCCGTCGGTCAACGGCTTCTTCTCGGATCTCGAGGCGACCGGGAGGCCCCATGCCTGGTTGATGTCCGACGCCGACGTCGCCGCCGGTGTGCTGTTGACCGCGGCCCTGCTGCTCAGGGGCCCGATGGCGGGGGGCCACCCGCGCCGGGAGTGGAAGTGGATGGTGGCCTTCGCCGTGGCCGGTGCCATCGGCGGGAGGTTCCCCTACGCGTGCTCCGAGGGGCTGAGCGCCACCTGCCGCCAGATGGAGTGGAAGCTGCAGCTGCCCGTCCACCACTACATCCACGTGGTGTCGGGCATCGCCGAGTTCGCCACCTTGACCGTGGCCGCCGTGATCGCCATGCGGCGCACCCAGGGCAGCGGTGCCCCCGTGGCCCGCCTGTACTCGACCCTGGTCACGGTGCTGGTCGTCGGCTACCCACTCCTCGGTCTCGTGTACCTCACCGATCGTCTCGGTACGTTCGTGGAGCCCATCTTCTTCGTGGTGTTCTCCGTCATGGTGATGGCCGAGGTGTTCGAGGCGAACGGCGGGGACGCGGACCATCGCCGGGGCGGCCGCTCCTGGGCCGAGTGGGTCCACGAGCGGGAGCCGGTCCGCCACAACGGTCGATCGGTGGCCACGGGCCATCAGTGACCGTACTGATCAGTGACCGTGCTGATCGGTGACCGTGCTGATGGGTGGCTCTACTCATCGGTGTGGCCCTGTGGCCCTGCAGTGCGGCGGCCCTGCTGATCGGTGGCCCTGCCGTGTCAGTTCCGGCTCCCGTTTGGCCCGATCGGGGCGGAGCCCGTGCGTGAAATCGCCATTTTGCCGCGCTCACCTTCCGTTCCGCCTAGGGTTATGGGGTCATCGGCCCAATCACGCGGGTCGGTGCATGTAGGGCTTCACAATGGATCCCCGCGTTACCGTGCGTGAATTTCAAGGAGACACAGTTATGGGTGTAGGTGCAGTCAAGTGGTTCAACGCCGAAAAGGGCTTTGGATTTATCACGCCTGACGGCGGCGGGGATGACCTCTTCGTTCACCAGTCGGAGATCCAGATGGAGGGCTTCCGCGACCTCGCGGAGGGCCAGCGTGTGGAGTTCGAGACCAAGCAGGGCCAGAAGGGCTTGCAGGCGAGCCAGGTCCGCAAGATCTGATTCGGCCTCTGTCGGGCGTCGGCCCGGTGACCAACTCGGAATCCGAGGGAGTCGCCGGGTCGACGGTCGGCAGGGCGTGTTACCGCCGGAGGGCCGACCTCCGAGCGATGCTGTTCGTCTTCCGGGGTTCCTCCCGTGGGTTCCCGAAGGTGACTGCGGTGCGGTCACGGCTCCGTCCGAGGACGTCGAGCCCCAACCATCATGCTCTCCGTGATCGCGGCGCAGTTGCGCCACGGCCCGTGTCCAGTGGCGCCGTGTTGCGCCGTCGATCGCCCTCCGTGTCGGCGAGCGCAGTGATGCGAGCGCGGCCGGCACCGTGGGACCGCGCCGTGGGTCGTGACGCACGAGTCCCGGTCGACTGACAGCCGACCGGGACTCGTTCCGACACGCTCAGGACGGCCGTCCGGGAAGACGACCGCGCCGACCGGCTACCAGCCGGCGCAGCCGTACTGGTCCGGAGGCGAGGACTGGATGCGCTCGGCCACCATGATCTGCTGGTCCACGGTGGCCTCGGCACCCTCGGGAGCGAACTGGGTGCCGCCATAGGTGTCCCAGTTGGCTCGGGTGATGCCCAGTCCACCGCTGAAGCGCCCACCATCGGACGTCCAATTCCCACCCTCCTCGCACATGGCCACCCGCTCCCATGCGGCGCGCTGCGCGGGGGTTACCGTATCCGTGGACGCAGTGATGGCGGGTGCCGGTGCCGGCGCTGGTGCCGGCGCTGGTGCCGGTTTGGATGCGGCCGTGGTGGTGGTGGCCGGTGGATGCAGCAGTGCTCCCCCCAGATCGAACAGCAGCTTCGACCCCTCGGGGGCCGGTGTGCCACCGGTCAGCCCCCGGTAGGCGATCAGATGATCGGGTGGGAGCGAACTCTTGGTCGGGGCGTTCCCCGGCAACGGGGTCGGCTCCGCCCCGGTGGACGGCGCGGTGGCCGCCTGCACCAGGGTACTGACGGTGATGACGGCGATCGGAGTGATCGCCACGAGTGCAATGCGGGTCCGCATGGCACCTCCCTTCGTAGGGCGCGCGGGGGCGCCTTCCTCTGCTCGGTGTTGGCGGGCTCCGGCCTTCGCATTCGGTCCCCGGACGGCGAGCGGGAAGGCATCGTCCGTCCTGGCTTCACGCCACAGGGTGTGCGGCCGGTGTTAGTTACGCCCAGGATTGCGTCGTGGGTGCATCACTCGTTTCTCGACGGTCATACATCTGGATCTCTGTTCGATGGGCAGGCGGCCCGATGGCCACGAGACACACAGGCCGACCGGTATGCGGTCCTCGCTGTGCTGCTGCCGTTCACCGAAGAGTCTCGGTGCGCTGATGGTTCGGGAACTTCTCCTTTGAACCGGATCGGCATCGACTTGGTTTGAGGAGTATATCGGTTCACGGACAAGGTTCTGTATCGGGACATCGATATGGCCATCTATCAGGTAATACCCGGTGGTTATTCACACATTCAGATGGGCTATATCTGTATTAATGATGACCCAGATAAGAATCGGGTATATTTCTGGAAATAAGGCCTATTGCGGGCAGGGATTCGCGCTTATTCGCCGCCCCAGTCGGCCGCCCTCAGTGGTCAATCCGCTGCAGTACGCGACGAATCCGAGGCCAGAGGGGCCGACGCCCCCGACCAACGGGCCGAGGGGACGAGGGGAACGAGCGTGCGGGAGGCGAGGCATCCCGCCCAGACCCCGGCCCCGTAGGCCACGTCGTCGGCCACCGACGCCAGCGTCCAGCGGACGGGGTCGAGCCGGGGGCCCCGGCGCCACCACTCGACCGCCGGGGGGGCGAGGACCAACAGGGCGGACGCCCTCCGCCCCCGTCGACCGAGCAGTGCGGCGGCGACGACGGCCGGCCCGCCCAGCATGGTGGCGGCCCGCCCGATCCCGACGAGGGTCCACCCCGCTCCGCCGGCGCTCCACCGGAGGGACTGGGCGAGCGGGATGCCACGACCTCCCGTGCTCCGGTCCAGGGCGACCGTCGACGCGGCCAGGCCGGCCACGGCCACCGCGGCGTGTCCGGTGAGCACCGCAGTGGCCACGAGCGTGGGCCACGGCCGCAGCTCGACAGGGGCGAGGCGGGCACCGTGGCGCCGGGCCAGGGGACCGGCCGACGTGCCGTAGCGGAACCGTCGGCCCAGCAGTCCTTTCCACGATCCCGGCTCGCTGTGGTGGACGACCACCGATGGCTCGTAGCGCACGCGCCATCCGCCGGCCGTCAGCCGCCAGACGAGGTCGACGTCCTCGCCGATGCTCAGGTCCGGGTCGAAGCCGCCGGGGAGCGCCGACCTCCTCACCACCAGCGCCGCGGTCGGCACGTAGCGGACCTGGCGTTCGGGACCGACCTCGCTCGGCTCGGCGCCGAGGTCGAGGCACGAGCGGCCGTCCGCGTAGCGGCCGAGCACCGATCCGTCGGCGGGGATGCCGGGCCGGGGTCGGATTCGCGGGGCCACCGCGCCGATGGTCGGGTCCTCGAACAGGGGCAGGAGCCGGTCCAGCCACCCGGGTGTGACCGTGCAGTCACTGTCCACGAAGGCGACCAGCTCGGTGGCGACGGCGCCGAGCGCCGCGTTGCGCGCCGCCGCCGGGCCCCCGTTGACCGTCCGCCTGATGACCCGGGCACCGTGATGGGCACACACCCGGGCCACCGACTCCGGGTCGGCCGATGCGTCGTCGACCACCAGGACGTCGGCCCCGAGGGCCAGTGAGGCCAGGCACCGGTCGAGTTCGGCGGCGCGGTCGCGGGCGGGGACGACGACCGTCACGTTCCTTCGGACGGCCGTCCGTCCGGCGCCGGCCCACCGTGGATGGGCGATGCCCGCCTCCACCAGTCGGCCGCCCAGCTCGCGGGCGCCGGCGGGGAGGGCCCCGTCCGAGAGGAGCGCCCCGTCCGAGAGCAGGGCGGCGAGGGCGGCGACCCCGTCCCGGCTCAGCGTGATCAGCCGTCCCGGGTGGCCGCCGACGAGGACACTGCCCTCCTGGAACCGGCGCACCGACCGGTCCAGTTCGATCCCGAACCCGTCGGGCAGCGGGGTCACAACGAGAGGCCGCCGTCCACGGGGATCACCGCCCCGGTCAGCCCGCTGCTGTCGGGGCCGGCGAGCCACGCCAGCGCGGCAGCCACCTCCTCGGGGGCGAGCAGGCGCTTGATCGGCTGCTGGTCGGCGAATGCGGCGGAGGCCTCGAGCCCGTAGAGGCGGGCACTCTCGCCCAGGATGGCCGTGGCGGTCGAGCCGGGGCTGACGGCGTTGGCCGTGACCCCGGTGTCCGCCAGTTCGGCGGCCAGACCCCGGACCAGCCCGGCGACCCCGGCCTTGGCGGCCCCGTAGGCGGCGAGCAGGGGGAGCCCCCGGGTGGCGGCGGCCGAGGCGACGGCCAGGAATCGCCCGTGCCGGGGGAGCGGTCGGCGCATCAGCGCGGGGATGCCGACGCGGGCGGCGGTGATCGGTCCTCCGAGGTCCACGTCGAGCACGGCGGCGAGTTGGTCGGCGGGCATCTCCCACAGCGGGACGCCGCCGGCGATGACCCCGGCGACCGCCACCATGGCGTCGAGGCCGCCGAACCGCTCCTCGGCCAGCGAGACGGCGGCGGCCATCCCGTCCTCGTCAGTGGTGTCGGCGAGGTGGGCGACGACGGTCGCCGGACCGGCCGCGCCCGATCCGGACGTCACCGGCGAGAGGGTCAGGGCCGACTCGACGACGGCCTGCAGCTCGGTGGCGGTGCCCATGGCGTAGGGGAGCCGGGCGTCGTCGCCGTCCCGATCGACGGCCACCACCGACCAGCCCTCGCCGGCCAGTCTCCGGACCGTGGCGGCGCCGATCCCTCGGGCGGCACCGGTGACGACGGCCACCCGGCTCATCCGGGCACCCCGGTGGTCGCCCCTTCCTCCAGCCGTTCCACGAACCCCACCAGCTCGGCGGCCGCCTGATCCAGCAGGCGCAGACCCTCGTCGGCACCGGCGCCGGTGGGATCGCCGAGGACACCGTTCGGGCTCACCGACGCCACCCCCGACTCGGCCAGGATCGGCCACAGGGTGGTCAGGGACCGCCGGTCCCCGGGCTCGGCCCGCCCGACGGCCACCCGTTCGGGTGCGATGGCCAGCATCAACGAGGTCTCGGTCCGGCCGGCATGGAGATCGCCCCCCCACCGCGGTGACCAGGCCGCCACCGGGCGGCCCTCGGCGGTCAGCCGGTGGATCGCCCGCGACACCGGGACGGCGTTTCCGCCGTGGGTGGACACCACGACGACCCGGCCGAAGTGGATGGTGGCCGACCGCCCCAGCTCCACCAACAGGAGCTCGGTGGCGTCCTGTCCGATGGAGAGGGTCCCGGCGAACCCCTGGTGCTCGCCGCTCGACCCGTAGGCCACCGGCGGGGCGACCAGCAGCCGGCCCCGGCGGGCTGCGGCCCGGTCGGCGACGGCCCGGGCGATGTCGGTGTCGGTGCTCACCGGCAGGTGGGGCCCGTGCTGCTCGGTGGAGCCCAGGGGGACGAGGAGTACGTCGTGCGCCGCCCGGCGGGACGCCTCGGGCCAGGCGATGGCGTCGAGCTCGCTCACCGGCCCGGTGGCCGTTCCACCGGGGGCAGGGTCCACCGGGATCAGCGCGCCGGGGCGCCGGGCTCGAAGGCGGCGAGCGGGCTCTCGTCGCAGGCCCGGTCCGGGCGACGGGGGAGCAGGGCCACGGCCACCCGCTCGCCGCCGGACCCGGCATCGGCCCGACGGGGTCGACGGGAGTGGTCGAGGGACGGCCTGGGCGGACTGGTGTCCCCCCTGGCGGACAGCGAGCGCTCCCCGTGGCCGAGCACGCACTCGGGATCGGGCCCGTCCAGCGGGAGCCCGGTGAAGAACTTCGCCGCCATGCAGCCCCCCCGGCAGGCGTCGTAGTGGCCACAGGAGCCGCAGGCGCCGGCACTCTGGGGTCGGCGGAGCTCGGTGAACAGGGCCGAGTTGCGCCACACCTCGGCGAAGCCACCCGGCGAGCGCACGTTGCCGGCCAGGAACTCCTCGTGGATGGCGAACGGGCAGGCGTAGACATCGCCGACCGGGTCGACCAGACAGACGACCCGTCCCGCCCCGCAGAGGTTGAGTCCGGGCAGCGACTCACCGAAGCCGGCGAGGTGGAAGAAGGAGTCGCCGGTGAGGACGTCCTCACCGTGGGCCACCAGCCAGTCGTAGAGGGCCCGCTGCTGGTCGGCCGTGGGGTGGAGCTCGTCCCAGACGTCGGCACCGCGGCCGGACGGCCGCAGCCTGGTGAGGCGGAGCTGGGCCCCGAAGCGGTCGGCGAGCGCCTTGAAGGCGTCGAGCTGGCCGACGTTGTGGCGGGTGACCACCACCGACAGCTTGAAGCCGCCGAAGCCGGCGTCGGCCAGCCGGCCCATGGCGGTGAGGGCCGTGGCGTAGGACCCCACCCCGCGCACGGCGTCGTTGACCGGGGCCGTCGCCCCGTCGAGCGAGATCTGCACGTCCACGTAGTCGCTGGCCGCCAGTCGGGCGGCCACCTCCTCGGTGATGCGTGAGCCGTTGGTGGAGAACTTCACCCCCACGTGGTGCGCGGTGGCGTGGTCGACCAGCTCCCAGAAGTCGGAGCGGACGGTCGGCTCGCCGCCCCCGATGTTCACATAGAAGATCTGCATGCGCTCGAACTCCTCGATCACCGCCTTGCACTCGGCGGTGGTCAGCTCGTCCGGGTCGCGGCGCCCCGAGCTCGACAGGCAGTGCACGCAGGCCAGGTTGCAGGCGTAGGTCAGCTCCCACGTGAGGCAGATCGGGGCGTCCAACCCCTGCTCGAACCGCTCCGCCAGCCGGCCGACGGAGCCGCCGGGGCGCTCACCGACGAGGGTCACGACGCCTCACGCTCGCAGATCATCCCCGAGGCGGCCAGGGTGGCCAGTGCCCGTTCGTAGGTGGCCAGCTCCTCCTCGGCGACCCCCGCCACCCGACAGGCGTCGCGCCCGGTCGGCTGGTCGGCCAGGGACTCGACCACCGTGAGGAGCATCCGGCTCTTCAGGAAGGAGAGCCGTCGGGTGCCGAAGTGGTAGGCCAGCGCCCCGAACGACTCGGGACGGAGGGACACCAGGGGATGGAGCGTCCACGGGCGCGTTCCGTCGAAGGTGGGACTGCCGTTGCGCTGCTCGGGTGGCATCGGTTCGCCGTGGGGGTCAGTAGACGCCGCACATGCCGTCGATGGACACGTCCTCGACCAGCAGGTCCTCCTCGACCAGCTCGGGGTTCCCCGGTGCGTCGACGGTCTGTTCCGCCGGCGCCACGACGGCGTCACGGTCGTCGACGGCGGCTCCGCCGGTGGTCGGGACCGAGGTGGTGGTGGTCATGAGCGCTCCTGTCTGCGTGGGTGGGGCGCCGGGCCGGCCTGCGATCGACGGCCGGCCGCCTGCGCCCGGTGGTGGGACAACGGGTTCCAATTTATAGCACTCGATGTCAAAATGGAAGCCTGATGGACGCCCCAGCGCAGACGGGGGAGGCCCCCCCGGTGGAAGTGGCCCGGGGCCGTCGCCCCAGCACGACCCGCCAGGAGGTGGCCCGGGCCGCCCTCGAGCTGTTCAGCCGGAACGGGTACGACGAGACCACGGTGGACCAGATCGCCGAGGCGGTGGGGGTGAGCAGGCGCACCTTCTTCCGCTACTTCGACTCCAAGCGGGACGTGGTCTGGGGGGAGTTCGACGCCGAGCTGGGGCGGCTGCGCGACCAGCTCGAGGCGGCGCCGGGCGACCAGCCGATGATGGACGGCCTCCGGCTGGCCGTGGTCGCCACCAACCGGTTCAGCGCACCCGAGCTGGCCGAGCTGCGGATCAGGATCGGTCTGATCAGCACCGTCCCCACCCTGATCGCCCACTCGGCGGTCCGCAACGGCGAGTGGTGCGACGTGGTCGCCGACTTCGTGGCCGGCCGGATCGGCGGCTCCGCCGACGACCTGGGACCCCAGACGGTGGCCCGGGCCGCACTCGGCGCCGCCGTCGCCGCCTTCAACCACTGGGTCGCCGACGGCACCCAGGACCTGTCCGCCGAGGTGGACCGGGCCTTCCGTCTGCTCGCCACCGGGTTCGACCAGGAACGCATGGGTGGGTGAGCGGACGTCGCCGACCTCGGTAGGCTCGACGGGGCCGCGCCGTCGGCGCGATGCTGGACCAGTTCGATCGGGCACCCGCCGGGTGTCGTGAAAAGGGGAGGATCACCCTATGAAGACCCGCGCTGCTGTCTGCTCTGGCTTGAACGAGCCCTGGAAGGTCGAGGAGGTGGACATCGATCCCCCGGGCCCGCACGAAGTGGTCGTGCAGATGGCCTATGCGGGCATGTGCCACTCCGACGAGCACCTCCGCACGGGTGACATGAGCGCCCCCGAGGAGGTCCTGTCGGTCTTCGGCGTGGACTCGATGTTCCCGATGATCGGTGGCCACGAGGGCGCGGGCGTCGTGGTCGAGGTCGGCCCCTTGGTCGAGTCGCTGGCGGTCGGCGACCATGTCGCCGCCTCGTTCATCCCGGCCTGCGGGCGCTGCTTCTGGTGCGCATCGGGACGCCAGTACCTGTGCGACCTCGGGATGACCATCCTGGCCGGTCCCATGATGAGCGACGGCCAGTGGCGCTACCACCTGGACGGCCAGACGGTGAACCGGATGACCCAGCTGGGCACGTTCTCCGAGTCGGTGTTGGCCAACGAGGCCTCGTTGGTGAAGGTCGATCCCAACGTGTCCCTGAAGGCCGCCGCCCTGATCAGCTGCGGGATCTCCACCGGCTTCGGGTCGGCCGTCGACCGGGCCAAGGTCAAGCCGGGTGAGACCGTCGTGGTCGTCGGCTGTGGGGGAGTCGGTTCCGGAGCCGTCCAGGGTGCGAGGCTCGCCGGTGCCCGCCAGATCATCGCCGTCGACCCGTTGCCCTTCAAGGTGGAGAAGGCCAAGCAGATCGGTGCCACCCACGGGGCCGCATCCATCCTCGAGGCCAACCTGCTGCTCCCGGAGCTGACCGAGGGACGGATGGCCGACGTCGTCATCCTCACCCCGGGCGTGCTGACCGGGGACCTGGTGGCCCCCGCGCTGGCCCTGGCCTCCAAGGACGGGCGGGTGGTGGCCACGGCCATCGCCCCCTTCAACCAGGACGAGGTGAACCTCAACCTGTTCAACTTCGCCATGTTCAACCAGTCGCTGCTCGGAACGGTGTTCGGCTCGTGCAGCCCGCGGGTGCAGATCCCGAACCTGCTCCGCCTCTACGAGGCCGGGCTGCTCGAGATCGACGGGCTGATCACCCAGGAGTACACCCTCGACGAGGTCCAGAACGGCTACGACGACCTCGCCGCCGGCACCAACGTGCGGGGCGTCGTGCGGTTCGCCGGCTGACCGCCGCCCGCTGCTGATCGCCGTACACCGCTGATCGACGCCCACCGCCGATCGACGTACACGATTGATCGACGCTCACCTGTGATCGACGCGCCCGCCGGCACCGGTGCGGAGGGCGGCGCTGCGGGGAGGCGGCGTGCCGGTTCGGATTCCCGATGCGGTCAGGGGCGCCGGTTCGACGGGCGCGCCCGTCCGGCTGGCGCGCCCGTCCGGCTGGCGCCGGCGTCGCGGATCGTGTGGGCCGACCGAGCGCGGTTCGCCCCGAAGCTGCCTAGTGTGTCCCCATGCGCCTGGTGATCGGCTCGGACCATGCCGGATTCGTCCTGAAGGGCAGCGTCATCCGGCACCTCGACGAGGGTGGCCACGAGGTCGAGGACATCGGGACGTACTCCGAGGAGCCCGTCGACTACCCGCCCATCTGTGCCGACGTCGCCAGGCGGGTGCTCCGGGGCCAGGGCCGATTCGGCATCGTCATCGGCGGCAGCGGCCAGGGGGAGGCCATCGCCGCCAACAAGGTCCGCGGATCGAGGGCGGCGCTCTGCCACGACGAGTACACCGCACGCTTCGCCAGACGGCACAACGACGCCAACGTGCTGTCGCTCGGTGCCCGGGTGGTCGCCACCGAACTGGCCCTCGATATCGTCGACGTGTTCCTGGCCACCGAGTTCGAGGGTGGCCGTCACGTGGCCCGGATCGAGGAGCTGACGGCCATCGAGGACGAGGAGTGTGGCTCGAGCGGCTCGTCGACGGCGCCGCATTGACGGGCCTCCCGTCGGACGACGCGCCAGTCCCCGGGGAGGGTTCGGCGACACCGGTGGCGCTGGTCCGCTACACGGCCGACGTGGTGGTCCCGTGCGAGCGTCCGGGTCTGGTGGTCCGCCCGGGCGTGGTCGAGGTGTCGGGTGACACGGTCACCCACGTGGGCGCCACCGGATCGGGGGCGTCGGGCCCCGGGGTGACGGAGATCCGGGTGGAGGGCGCGCTCCTGCCCGGACTGGTCAACGTGCACTGTCATTCGCCGATGACGTTGTTCAGGGGCACCGGCGAGAACCTCCCGCTCCACCGTTGGCTGCACGAGGTGCTCTGGCCCCGTGAGGCCTGTCTGACCGAGGAGGACGTGTTCTGGGGGATGACCCTCGCCGCCGCCGAGCTGCTGTGCTTCGGGGTGACCACCTCCTGTGAGGCCTACTTCTTCGAGGACGCGTTGACCGACGCGGTGGTGGCCGCCGGTTCGCGGGCGCTGGTCACGCCGGGCGTCCTCCGGCTGCCCGGGCTCCCGGCGGACGATGGGTGGTGGGACCGACGGACCCAGACGATCGTCGACTTCCACCACCGCCGGCACGGCGAGGACGGTCGCATCGAGGTCGGCTTCGCTCCCCATGCCGCGTACACCGTGCCCGTTCCGGTGTTGGCCGACATCGCCTCGAAGGCACGGGAGCTGGGCGCCCTGTTCCACATCCACCTGGCCGAGACGGAGGAGGAGTGCACCAGGTTCGCCGCCGACCACGGTGACTCGACCCCGGTGGTGCTGGCCGGGGCCGGCGTGTTCGACGGGCGGGTGCTGGCCGCCCACAGCATCTGGTTGTCCGGTGAGGACATCGACGTCTACCGGGCCCACGACGTGGCCGTCGCCCACTGCCCCCAGAGCAACGCCAAGCTCGCCTCCGGGATCGCACCGCTGACCACCTTGTTGGCCGCCGGCATCCGGGTGGGCCTCGGCACGGACGGCCCGGCATCCAACAACGACCTCGACCTGTGGGAGGAGATGAGGCTGGCGGCGATGCTCGCCCGCCTGAGGGAGCGGGACGCCGCCGCCCTCCCGGCGGCCACCGCACTCGATCTGGCCACACGTGGAGCGGGCCTGGCCCTCGGGCGCCCGGACCTCGGTCGGCTGGCCCCCGGCGCCAAGGCCGACATGATCGCCGTCCGGCTGGACGATCCGGGCTTCGTCCCCCTGCTCGAGGACGCCCAGCTGATCGAGCACCTCGTCTGGTCCGCCTCCAGCCGCCTGGTGACCGACGTGTGGGTGGGCGGCACCCGGGTGGTCGGGTCGGGCCGGTGCCTGACCGTCGACACCGAGCGGGCCCGGCGGGAGGTCCAGGACCGGGCCCACCGCCTGGAGCAGGCGGTCGGTGAGGCGGGTCAGGTGGTGCGCAGGCCGTCGGCGTAGGTGGCGAGCTCCGTCGCGAATTTCTGCATGAGCCTGGCCAGCACCCGCTCGAGCAGCCGACCGGTCCCGGGGACCTTCTCGTCGAAGGAGCCGGACCACTCGATGAGGGTCCCCGCCCCGTCGGGACCGTCCGGGGTGAGCACCACGTCGGCCCGGTAGTGGCGGACGGGGAACCCCGACAGGATCGAGTAGCCGAGGTGGTGGGGCGGGTCCCAGGCCACGACCTCCTCCCGTGAGCCGACCCCCCGGCTGGTGAAGCGCCGCACCGCCCCGACCCCGTTCGGAAGGGGCGACCCCACCCTGACCAGGTCGGTTCGGTCGAGGAAGGACCACTCCTTCCAGCGGTGCGCCTCGCCGATGAGCGGCCAGACCACGTCGACCGGCGCGGCCGACGTCGAGCGCACGTCGTAGGACCACCGCCCCCTGGGCCCGACCGGAGGGGCGGTGGGCCCGCTCATCCCTCGATGCGCTTCTTCAGCTCGTCGAGGGTGCCCTGGTACACGGCGGTCATCAGATCGGCCATCTCGTCGGGGGTGGCCTCGACCTCCCAGGTGACGTGCGAACCGTCGCCGGCGGGGGTCACGGTGACCACGGCCCGGTGGGATTCGACGGGGGCACCGTCCACGATCGAGTACGTGATGACCCGACCCCCGTCGTCCCGGCCCACCAACCGCTCCGTGATGGTCATCCCCATCGTCTCGATGATGCGGTCGTCGCCCTCCACCCGGCACGATTCGATGCCCGGCATCCACTCGGCGATGCCCCCGAAGTCCCCGACCAGCGCCCAGACGTCGTCCGATGAGCCCTTGATGTCGATCTGTGCGGTGCCCGTTCCCATTGCTCTCCTCGTTGGTCGTCGTCGCCCCCGGACCCTGCGGGTCCACCGGGTCGGTGTGACCCCGATGGTAGGCGGCGCACGACCCCGTGGCGCGATCGACGGTGGACCCGTAGCGTCAGGACGCATGACGACCCCCGTCGCCGGTGCCGGTGATGCCGATGCCCTGTTCGTCCCCGACGGTGACCACGTCGTCCCCACCGAACGGTCCCGCGGGCCCTGGAGCCCCGACGCCCTGCACGGGGGGCCGGTGGCCGCCCTGGTGGCCGGCTCGGTCGAGGCGCTCTCCGGTGAGGACGGCCTCCAACTCGTCCGCATCGGCCTCGAGCTCCTCCGCCCGGTCCCGGTGGCGCCGCTGTTCGTGGCATCGAGGGTGGCCCGGCCGGGTCGGCGGGTCCAGCTCGTCGACACGGTGGTCGAGGCCGACGGGGTCGAGGTGGCCTGGTCCCGCGCCCTGCGCATCCGGGCCCTGGAGGTCGCCGACGCGCCGGAGCCGACGGTGCCCGAGGATCCGGCTCCCGCTCCGCCCGAGCACGGCGTCACCACGCCGACCGATCCGCAGGGCTACCGGGCGTTCCACAACGGCGGCATGGAGATGCGGTTCGTCGAGGGCCGCTTCGACGCGCTCGGACCGGCCACGGCGTGGTTCCGGCTCCGCTGCCCCGTCGTGCTCGGCGCGGTGACCAGCCCCTGGCAGCGGGTGGCGGCGGCCGCCGACTTCGGGAACGGCGTCAGCGCCGAGATCCCCTTCGGGACGAGCCTCTTCATCAACCCGGACCTCACCGTGTCGGTCCACCGGCCACCTCTCGGGGAGTGGGTCTGCCTCCGGGCCCGCACCCGCTTCGGCACCCCGGGGATCGGGGCCTCCGAGTCCGAGCTGTGGGACCGGCACGGTCGGATCGGCCGCGCCGTCCAGGACCTGCTGGTGGTGTCGGGGCGGTGAGCGCGGACGACACCGGCGGCCCGGCGACGAGCGTGGCCGAGCTGCTGGTGGCGCGGGCGGACGACGATCATCCCGGACTCCGCTTCGAGGACGAGCAGTGGAGCTGGCGCCAGGTGGTGGCGGCCAGTGCCGAGCGGGCGTCGCTGCTGTCGGCAAGGACGGGCCCGACGCCGCTCCACGTCGGCGTCCTGTTGGGCAACGTGCCCGAGTACCTCTTCTGGCTGGGGGCGGCCGCGCTGGCCGGTGCGGTCGTGGTCGGCATCAACCCCACGCGGAGGGGGGCGGCCCTGGCGGGAGACATCCGGCGCACCGACTGCGACATCGTGATCACCGACCGGGACGGGTCGCTCCTGTTGGACGGCCTGTCGTTCGGCGTCAGCGCCGATCGGGTGGTCCGCGTCGACGACCCCGACCATGCCCGGCTCCTCGGGCCCCACCGGGGCGCCGACCCGCGAGCGCAGATGGCGGAGGGTGCGCCGACGCCGGAGTCCCTCTATCTCTTGTTGTTCACCTCGGGGACCACCGGCGCGCCCAAGGCGGTGCGGTGCACCCAGGGCCGTCTGGCGTCCATCGCCATCCGATCGGCCCCCGCCTACGGCTACGGGCGTGACGACGTGGCCTACTGCACCATGCCCCTGTTCCACGGGAATGCGCTCATGGTCCTGTGGGGGCCGTCGCTGGTGGTGGGGGCGACGGTGGCCCTGGCCCGGCGCTTCAGCGCCTCGGGGTTCGTCTCGGACATCCGGCACCATCGGGCCACCACCTTCACCTACGTGGGCAAGGCGCTGGCCTATGTGCTGGCGACGCCCGAGCTCCCCGACGACGCCACCACCACGCTCCGGCGGGGATTCGGCACGGAGGCATCGATCGCCGACCACGCCGCCTTCGAGCGGCGGTTCGGCTGCGTGCTGACCGAGGGCTACGGCTCGAGTGAGGGCGGGGTGGCGATCAGCCGGACCCCCGACACCCCGATCGGATCGCTCGGCCGGCCGGCCGACGACGTCGCCGTGGTCGACCCCGCCACCCTGGAGGAGTGCCCACCGGCCGTCTTCGACGACGACGGCCGGCTGCTCAACGGGGACCGGGCCGTCGGGGAGATCGTCAACCGGTCGGGGCCCGGCCGCTTCGAGGGGTACTACGACGACGAGGCGGCCACCGCCGACCGGATCAGGAACGGCTGGTACTGGACCGGGGACCTGGCCTACCGCGACCGGGCCGGATTCTTCTACTTCGCCGGGCGCGGCGGGGACTGGATGCGGGTGGACTCGGAGAACCTCACCGCCGGACCCATCGAGCGGGTGCTGGTCCGTCATCCCGACGTGGCCGCGGTCGCCGTGTACCCGGTGCCGGATGCCCGTTCGGGTGATCAGGTGATGGCCGCCGTCGAGCTCCTGCCCGGCCGGGAGTTCGACCCGGAGGACTTCGTCGCCTTCCTGGGCGCACAGCCCGACCTCGGGACCAAGTGGGCCCCGGCGTTCGTCCGGGTCACCTCGGCCCTGCCCCAGACGGCCAGCGGGAAGGTGACCAAGGGCCCCCTCCGACTCGAGGGTTGGTGGCGGAGCGGCACGGTGTTCCACCGCCTCCCACCGGCGCCGGACTCCGCCGGGGCCACGGGCGGGGGCCCGGCCGGGACCGCCGGGACAGGAGGCCCGGGGGGGACAGTCGGGACAGGAGGCCCGGGGGGGACGGTCGGAACCTACGCCCTGATGACCGATGCCGACCGCGCCGGGCTCCGTGGCGAGTTCGAACGACACGGGCGCGAGGGCCTCGTCGGTGGCTAGTGGCCCCCGGTTGCTCCTCGATCCCGTGGTCCGGGTGTGGCAGTGGACCGTCGACGGCGTGGGACGCGCCGTCGACCGGGCCGACGAGCGTCAGCAGCGCCACCCGCTGACCGCCGTTCCCTGCGCCGTCGTCCGCAAGTACTCCGACGACCAGGCCGGGCGGCTGACCGGCCAGATCTCCCACGCGGCGTTCCTGGCGGTGTTCCCCCTGCTGTTGGTGCTGCTGACCGTGGTGGGCATCGTCCTGCACGGCCACCCCTCGATCCAGCGGAACGTGGTGGACTCGGCGCTCCGCCAGTTCCCCGTGATCGGCGCCGACCTCGAGGCCAACATCCACCAGCTCTCGACGACCAACACCGTGGCCCTCGTCGTCGGGCTGGTCTGGCTGCTCTACGGGAGCCTGAAGCTGAGCCGCAGCGCCCAGGTGATGATGGCGGTGGTCTGGGGGGTGGACCGCGACGAGCTGCCCGACTTCTGGCATTGGCTCCCGCGAGCCGTCGGGTTCCTGGCCGTCCTGGGTGTGGGGTTCGTGGCCGGAGGGGCCCTGGCCGGGCTCGGGGCGTTCGGCGGCCTCGGGGGTGCGTCGGCCTGGGTCGGCCTGTCCGCCTCGCTCGCCGTCAGCATCCTCATGTTCTGGGCCGGTTACGCCGTGGTCCTGCAGCTCCCCAAGGGGGAGGGCGAGGTGTGGCCGGGCGCGGTCATCGCCGGTGTGGTGTGGACCCTGCTTCAGTTCGCCGGGGCCCAGCTCGTCAACCACCAACTGCGGCACCTGTCCAACCTCTACGGCACGTTCGCCACCATCCTGGGCCTCATCTGGTGGCTGGCCCTGGCCGCCATGACCACCGTGCTCGCCGCCGAGCTCAACGTCGTGCTGAGCCGTCGGCTCTGGCCGCGCTCGTTCCGACGGGCGCGCCGTGGGGAGCGGGGGCCTCGGGGTGGGGGACCGGGCGCCGACGCCGAGCCGGTGCGGACGCCACCGGCCGCTGGCGAACGTCCCACCGTCCCCACGCACTGAGCGGCCCCGGTCCCGGGCCGGCGGGGCCCGTGTGGCGCGCTGCTCCTCCCGGCGCGACTCCTAGCGCGACAGCCAGGCGTCGGGATCGGTGGTGAGCTGCTGGACCGGTCGGGGGAGCTCGCCGGCCACGATGTCGGCGATGGTCACCCGCTCCAGCACGGCCCGGAGGCTGGCCCGCACGGCGATCCATACGGTCTGGAGGTGCTCGGCCGAGCCCTCGTAGTTGGCCGCCTCGGGCCTCAGCCCTCTGACCTCGGCCAACGGACCGTCGAGCGGCCGGATCACGTCGGCGACGGTGATGGAGGAGGCTGCCCTCGACAGCCGGTAGCCCCCGTCGGCCCCGCGCTGGCTGAGCAGGAGCCCGGCGCGGCGCATGTCGTTGAGGATGCTCTCGAGGAACTTGGCCGGAAGGTTCTGCGACTGGGCGAGGGATTCGGCCGTGACCGGACGGTCGTCGGCGTCCGCCAGGGTGCAGAGAGCCCGGATGGCGTAGTCGACCTTGGCGGAGATGTACACGGGGATGATTCTGTCAGACGATGCCCACCGACCGCGCCGGTACCGTCGCCGTCCGCCGCGGAGCGCCGGTGTCCCGGCCCGGTCGACCCGTCCGGGCCGGGACCGGCGTGCAGACGACCCGGTCAGCGGGCCATCCTCTCCTCGAGGCGTTTGCGGTGCGCCGGCCAGTCGCCGGCGAGCATCGAGTAGACGGCCGAGTCCCTGACGGTGCCGTCGGCCCCCGGTTTGTCGGCCCGGAGCACTCCGTCGAGGTCCAGGCCCAGCCGCTCGATGGCCGCCCTCGACCGCTGGTTGCGGGCGTCGGTCTGGATGCGCACCGCCCACACCTCCCACTGCTCGAAGGCGTGGTTCATCATCAGCAGCTTGGCTTCGGTGTTGACGGGGCTCCGCTGGGCGACGGGCTCGAGCCAGGTGTAGCCGATGGAGGCGACGTCCGGCCGGCCGTGGCGCTGCCGCGTCGCCGCTCCCGGCCCCACCGGCGCCCAGTCCCAGGTGGCCAGGTCGTAGAAGCGGGTCGAGCCCACGATCCGGCCCAGGGCCACGCTGACCGTGACGAACGGGAGATGCTCGCCCGTCCGGCGGCGGTCGACGGCCGCCTGCACGTAGTCGGTCATGGAGGCGCGGTCCCACGGGATCGGCGTGTACCCGAAGCTCGACCGGTCGCCGGTGGCCGCCTCCAGCAGACCGTCGACGTGGTCCATCCCCATGGGCAGGAGACGGACGAAGCGGCCCTCCAGCGTCAGCAGCTCCGGCATGGCCCCAGTTTCCCAGACCGGCGGGCGGGAGGGCCCGACCCGGCCGTGCCCGCCGCCGGCATCACTTGAGCAGGCGGGAGAGCCTCCGGTCGGCCAGGACCTTCCCCCCGGTCTGGCAGGTGGGGCAGTACTGGATGGACTTGCTGGCGTAGGAGACCTGTCGGACGGTGGAACCACAGACCGGGCAGGGCTCGCCGGCCCGCCCGTGGACCTGGAGGGCGCGCCGCTTGTCGCCCTTCAGCTCGGCCAGGCCCAGCGCCGCCGAACGGTCCACGGCCTCACCGAGCACCCCGACGACGGCGTCGTGCAGCCGGGCCACCTCGTCGCCGTCGAGGTTGGACGACTTCTTGAACGGCGACAGCCGGGCCCGGTGCAGCGCCTCGTCGGAGTAGGCGTTGCCGACCCCGGCGATCAGCGACTGGGTGGTGAGGGCGGTCTTGACGGTGGCCGGGCTGGCACCGAGGATGCCGGCCAGCCGGTCGACGGTGAAGTCGGGACCGAGGGGGTCCACCCCGAGGGCCCCCACCGCCTCGACGTCGGTCGGGGTGCGCACCACCCACAGGGCGAGGCGCTTCTCCGTCCCCATCTCGGTGATGTCGAAGCCGCTGTCGCCCTCCATCCGGACCCGGAGGGCGATCTTGCTCCGGCCCGGCTTCGGTCGGGTGGAGGGCACCGATCCGTACCAGGTGACCCATCCGCCACGGGCCAGGTGCGCGACCAGCCAGAGGTCCCCGGCGTTGATGCAGACGAATTTGCCCGCCCGCCGGACCTCGTGTACCACCTGGCCCTCGAGGTCGGCGATGGCCGGCTCCACCGTCTTCAGCGCCGAGAACGACGCCAGCTCCACCCGGGCGATGCGCAGGCCGACGAGGTGCTCGTCGAGCCCGGCGACCAGGCTTTGGACCTCGGGGAGTTCGGGCACAGGTCAATTGTCTACCCTCAACGCCCGTAGTATCAGTCGGTTCCACCCTCCCATCCCCGCTCGAGAGGAAGCACCCGTTGTTCCCCCCGGTCCCCAGCGACGCCGAATTCACCGCCATCGAAGCCGACGAGCTGGCCCGGTGGGCCGAGCACCGCGTCTTCGAGCGGTCGGTCGAGCTGCGGGCCGGTGCCGAGCCCTGGGTCTTCTACGAGGGCCCGCCGACCGCCAACGGCCGGCCCGGCCTCCACCACGTGTGGGCCCGGGTCTACAAGGACCTGTTCTGCCGCTACCGGACCATGCGGGGCTACGCCGTGCCCCGCAAGGCCGGGTGGGACACCCACGGCCTCCCCGTCGAGGTCGAGGTGGAGAAGCAGCTGGGCATCACGGCCAAGCGGCAGATCGAGGACGAGGTGGGCATCGCCGAGTTCACGCGGCTGTGCGCCGAGTCCGTGCGCAACTACGTCGACGAGTGGAAGACCCTGACCGACCGCATCGGCTACTGGATCGACATCGACGACGCCTACTGGACGTTCTCGCCCGAGTACGTGGAGTCGGTGTGGTGGAACCTGAAGGTCCTCTGGGACCAGGGCCTCCTGTACGAGGACATCAAGGTGGTTCCGTACTGCCCGCGGTGCGGCACCGCCCTGTCGAGCCACGAGCTCGGACAGCCCGACGTCTACCGCGACGTCGTCGACGAGTCGGCGTTCGTGCGCTTCGGGCTGACCGACGACGGCGAGGCGGCCGACCGGCTGCGGACGGCGCTGGGGCGCACGTCGCTCACCGGCCTGGCCCTCGTGGCCTGGACCACGACCCCGTGGACCCTCCTGTCCAACACCGGCGCCGCCGTGGGGCCCGAGCTGACCTATGCGGTGGTCGGGGACCTGATCGTGGCGGCCGACCTGGTGGCGGAGGTGCTGGGCGAGGGGGCGGTGGTCGACCACCGGGTGGCCGGCCGGGACCTGGTGGGCCTGGGCTACCGCCGGCCGTTCGACGACGTGGCGCCCGGACCGGCCGATGCCGGCCGGGAGGGCTGGCGGGTGGTGGCGGGTGCGTTCGTGGAGGCCGACGAGGGCACCGGCATCGTCCACCTGGCCCCGGCGTTCGGCGAGATCGACCGGCAGGTGGGCAGGGAGAACGGCCTCCCCACCCTCAACCCGGTCGGCCCCGACGGGCGCTTCACCCCTGAGGTCGCCTGGCTGGCCGGCCGGAGCGTGCGGGACGCCAACACCGACATCAACGACCGGCTCGACGCCGCGGGCCTCCTGCTCCGCCGGCACCCCTACTCCCACCCCTACCCCCACTGTTGGCGGTGCGGCACCCCACTCATCTACTGGGGGAAGCCCTCCTGGTACGTCCGGACCTCGGACCGCCAGTCCGAGCTGGTGGCGCAGAACCAGACCATCGGGTGGCACCCCGAGCACATCCGTGACGGCCGGATGGGGGAGTGGCTGGCCAACAACGTCGACTGGGCCCTGTCGCGCGACCGGTTCTGGGGAACGCCGCTGCCCATCTGGCGGTGCGGCGAGGGCCACCTCCGCTGCATCGGCTCGCTGGCCGAGCTGTCCGAGGCGGCCGGGCGCGACGTCGCCGGCGTCGATCCCCACCGGCCGGGCATCGACGAGGTCACCCTCCCCTGCCCCGAGTGCCCTCCTGGCCACTCGTCGATGACGAGGGTGGAGCCGGTGATCGACGCCTGGTTCGACTCGGGCTCGATGCCGACGGCGCAGTGGGGCTACCCGGCGGCGGACGGCTCGTCCGAGCGGTTCGTGTACCCGGCCGATTTCATCTGCGAGGCGATCGACCAGACGCGCGGCTGGTTCTACTCGCTGCTGGCGGTCAACACGCTGGTGCGTGGCACCACCCCCTATCGCAACGTGCTGTGCCTCGGGCACATCGTCGACGCCGACGGCCGCAAGATGTCCAAGAGCATCGGCAACGTCATCGACCCGTGGGAGATCCTCACCACGCGGGGTGCCGACCCGCTCCGGTGGTGGATGTTCTCCCAGGGCTCGCCGTGGACGCCGACCCGGGTGAGCTTCGAGGTCATCGACTCGGCCATGCGGGACACGCTGCTGACCCTGTGGAACACCTGGTCGTTCTTCACCACCTACGCGTCGCTCAACGGCTTCGACCCCTCGGACCCGGCCACCCCCGAGCCCGCCGACCGCCCGGAGCTCGACCGGTGGATGCTCTCGCGCCTCGCCGCCACCGTCGAGGTGGTCACCACCTCCCTCGACGGGTACGAGCCCTTCCCGGCGGCCACGGCCATCGCCGAGCTGATCGACGACGCGTCCAACTGGTACGTGCGCCGCAGTCGCCGTCGCTTCTGGCGCACCGATCCCGACGCCGTCGCCGCCGACTCGCTCGGTGCCCAGGCCACGCTGCACGACGTGCTGGTCACCGTGGCCCGGCTGTTGGCCCCCCTGTGCCCGTTCGTCGCCGACCGGATGTGGCGTGATCTCACCGGGGCGGCCGACGACGACTCCGTGCACCTCACCGACTGGCCGGCGCCCCGTCCCGGTGCGCTCGACCCCTCCCTCGACGCCAGCATGGCCCTGGCCCGGCGCCTGGCCTCCCTCGGTCGCGCCGCCCGCTCCGAGGCGGGCATGAAGGTCCGCCAGCCCTTGGCCCGAGCCCTCGTCTACCTCCCTCCCGGCAGTCCGGCACCGCCCCCCGGCGTCGTGGAGGAGGAGCTCAACGTGGACGTGGTGGAGGTCACCGGTGAGCTCGGTGACGTGCTGGCCTACGAGCTCGTCCCCAACTTCAAGCTGCTCGGTCCCCGGCTGAAGGACAAGGTCCAACAGCTGAGGGCGGCGATGAGCTCGGTGGACGGGGCGGCCGCCGCCGCCGAGCTGGCCGCCGGACGACCGGTCGTCGTCGAGACCGGGGACGGGCCCATCGAATTGAGCGGCGACGAGATCGAGCTGCGTGTCCGCGGCCAGGCCGGCTTCGCCGTGTCGCGGGACGGGGCCGAGGTGGTGGCCCTCGACCTCACCCTCGACGACGATCTCCGGCGTCGCGGGCTGGCCCGAGAGGTGATCCGGAACATCCAGGACCTCCGCAAGTCGATCGGGCTCGAGGTGTCGGACTGGATCCACCTCCATCTGGTGGGCCTGGACGATCTGGCCCCCCTGTTCGAACTGATCGGCCGCGAGGTGCTGGCCCGGTCGGTGGTGACGACACCGCCGGACGCCGGCGGCGAGGGCACCGTGCTGGAATTGGACGACGGGGAGACCGTGCGCGTGGCCAGGATCTGGGTGGTCAAGGCGTGACCCCGGCCGGAGCCGGAACGGCGGGCAGTGACGAGCGGTTCGTCCTGGCCGTCGACCTCGGCACCGGTGGGCCGAAGGTGGCGGTGGTGTCCACCGGCGGGAGGATCGTCTCCCACGCCAGCGAGCCGGTGGCCCTGCACCTCCTCGATGGGGGTGGTGCCGAACAGGATCCCGACGAGTGGTGGTCGGCGATCCGCACCGCCGCCCACCGTGCCCTCGAGCAGGCATCGGTCCCCGACCGGCACCTGATCGGGGTGGGCTGCACCTCACAGTGGTCGGGCACCGTGGCCGTGGGGGCGGATGACCGGCCGCTCATGCCGGCGGTGATCTGGATGGACTCGAGGGGGAACCGCGCCATCCGCCGGGTGGCGGGCGGCCCGGTCAACGTCCTCGGCTACGACCCGCGCAAGATCCTCCGCTGGGTGCAGGTCACCGGGGGAGCGCCCGGTCTCTCGGGCAAGGACCCCGTCTCGCACATCCTGTTCATCCGCGACGCCTTCCCCGACGTCTACCGGCGGACCGAGGTCTTCCTGGAGCCGGTCGACTACCTCAACCTCCGGCTGACCGGCCGACGGTCCGCCTCGTTCGACTCGATCGCCGCCCACTGGGTGACCGACAACCGTGTCATCGGCCGGGTGGACTACGACGAGCGGCTCCTCGACGTCACCGGCCTCGACCGCTCGCGGCTCCCCGACCTCGTCCCCCCCGGGACCGTGCTGGGTGCGCTCACCGCCCCCGCCGCCGCCGAGCTCGGCGTGCCGGCCGGCCTGCCGGTGGCGGTGGGCTCGGGCGACGTCCACTCGGCGGTGTTCGGTTCGGGGGCCGTCGCCGACTACGCCGCCCACCTCTATATCGGCACCTCGTCGTGGATCTCCGCCCACGTGCCGTTCAAGAAGACGGCGCCGACCAGCAATGTCGCCTCCATCCCGGCGGCGCTGGCCGGGAAGTACCTCATCGTGGACGAGCACGAGACGGCGGGGGCCTGCCTGACCTTCCTGCGCGACAACCTCGGCTTCGGCGAGGACTTCGACGCCCTGAACGCCATGGTGGAGCGGGTCCCGCCCGGGAGCGGCCGGGTGCTCTTCACCCCGTGGCTCAACGGCGAGCGCTCTCCGGTGGACGACCACACCATCAGGGGCGGCTTCCACAACCTCTCCCTGGGCACGACCCGCGACCAGATGGTGCGGGCGGTCTACGAGGGGGTGGCGTTCAACTCGCGTTGGCTGCTCGACGCCGTCGAGAAGTTCGCCGGCCGCCGCCTCGACTCGCTGGCCTTCATCGGCGGTGGGGCCAACTCCGACCAGTGGGCCCAGATCCATGCCGACGTGCTCGACCGGGAGATCCGCCAGGTGGCCGACCCGGTCCTGGCCAACGTGCGGGGGGCGGCGCTGATCACGTTGGTGGCCCTCGGGGCCATCACGGTGGAGGAGATACCGGCAATGGTCGAGGTGCGCCGGACCTTCGTCCCCGACGGTTCGACGGCCGAGGAGTACGACCTCTTGTTCGCCGAGTTCGTCAACCTCTACAAGCAGACCAAGGGCATCTTCCGGCGCCTCAACCGGTTCTAGAGGGCCCGGCCCGGGTCGTCAGCCGGCAGCCGGCTTGGTGCCCACGAAGAGCAGGTCGAAGGCGAGCGTGTGCAGCGCGGTGCGCGACGAGGACCACGAGTTGTGCCGGTCCAACCAGAACCCCATCTGGGGGAAGACCCGACGGAGCCGGCGGCTCGGCAGGTGGAGGACGTGGAACGTGAGCGCCGTGTAGTACTCGGCCAGACAGCCGAGTGCCTCGAACGTCCCGCCGAACACGTGCACCTGGCCGTTCTCGAACGCCGTCGAGCCGAGTTGCTCGAGGCCCTGGGCGGTGAAGCGCCAGTAGTCGTTGTCGTCGTGGCGCGGCACCGTGGAGGGGACCGACACCATCACCGTCCCGCCCGGCTTCAGGATGCGGGCGATCTCGCCCAGCACGACACCCGGCTCCCGGACGTGCTCGAGGAGCTCGAGCGACAGCACCACGTCGACCGACGCATCGGCGACGGGCAGGGCCGACGCGTCCGACGCGAAGTCGACGCTCGGGAGCACGCGGAGGTCGGTGGCCAGGTAGCGCGACGTGCACTGGGGCTCGAACCGCCTGACCACGCCGCAGCCGACGTTGACCACCGTGGCGTCGTCGGGTAGCCGGCCCAGTTCCTCGTTGATGAACCGGTCACGGCGGGCGATGGGGTCCTTCGCCGGGCCGGCGCCCCGACGGGCGGGAGCCTGGTCGACCTCGGTGGTCAGGGACGTGGGCACTCGGTCGACCTCGGCACTCGGGAACGTGGACACGGGGACTTCTCCATCGGGCACGACACGCCCGGATGGGGCCGTCCGCAGGCAGCATGGTAGCCCGACGACCGTGTGCGCCCCCTCGGCACCGGGTCAGGACGTCGGCGCCGCCCGGCCTCCCGGTGCCCGGTTGGCCGCACTCACCACGGCATGCAGGGAGGCGTCGAGGATGCTCGAGTCCATGCCCACCCCCCACCACGTCGATCCGTCGGGTCCCTCCGCCTCCACGTAGGCGACAGCCGACGCACCGCTGCCGGCCGTCAGGGCGTGCTGGCTGTAGTCCTTGACCTCGAAGTCCAGCCCGAGCTCCCGGCGGAGGGCGGTGACCAGGGCGTCGATGGGGCCGTTGCCCTCGGCCATCACCGTGCGCGGCTCACCGTCCACCAGGAGCTGGGCGGTGACCGTGGTGTGGTTGCCGCCGGTGGTGACCTCACTGCCGATCAGCCGCACGCCGGCGTCGTCGGGGAGGTAGGTCTTGGAGAACACGTCCCACATCTCGCCGGCCTGGATCACCGTGCCGCTGTCCTCGGTCACCGCCTGGACCTCCTTGGAGAATTCGACCTGAAGGCTCCGGGGGAGGTCGAGACCGTGCTCCGTGTCCATCACGTAGGCCACGCCGCCCTTGCCCGACTGGCTGTTCACCTGGATGATCGCCTCGTAGGTCCGGCCGGTGTGGCTCGGGTCGATGGGCAGGTAGGGCACCTCCCAGTGGTCGTAGTCCTCGCCGATGGCGGCGAACCCCTTCTTGATGGCGTCCTGGTGGGACCCCGAGAAGGCCGTGTACACCAGGTCGCCGGCGTAGGGGTGCCGGGGGTGGACGGGCATGCGGGTGGCGTACTCGGCCACCCGGCGCACCTTGTCGATGTCGCTGAAGTCGAGGGCGGGGTCGACGCCCTGGGAGAAGAGGTTCATGGCCAGCGTGACCACGTCCACGTTGCCGGTCCGCTCCCCGTTGCCGAACAACGTCCCCTCGACCCGGTCGGCGCCGGCCATGACGGCGAGCTCGGCGGCGGCGACCGCCGTGCCCCGGTCGTTGTGGGGGTGCAGGCTGAGGATGATCGAGTCACGGTGTCTGATGGTGCGCCCGAACCACTCGATCACGTCGGCGTAGACGTTCGGGCCGTACATCTCGACGGTGTTGGGCAGATTGATGATGATCGGCCGGTCGGGGGTGGGTTGGATCACCTCCATCACCGCCTCGCAGATCTCGACGGCGAACTCCGGCTCGGTCCCGGTGAAGCTCTCCGGCGAGTACTCGTAGCGGATCTCGGTTGCGGGCAACTTGGACTCGAACTTCTTGCACAGCCGGGCGGCGTTGACGGCGATCTCCGTGATGCCGGCCCGGTCGAGACCGAACACCACCCGCCGCTGCAGCTCGGAGGTCGAGTTGTAGAAGTGGACGATCGCCCGGGGCACGCCGACCAGCGAGTCGAAGGTGCGCTCGATCAGCTCCTCGCGGCACTGCACGAGCACCTGGATGGTGACGTCGTCCGGGATGAGCCCGTCGTCGATGATCTGGCGCTGGAAGTCGTAGTCGGTCTGCGAGGCCGAGGGGAATCCCACCTCGATCTCCTTGAAACCGATGTCCACCAGGGTCCGGAACAGGCGCAGCTTCCGCTCGGGGTCCATCGGGTCGACCAGTGCCTGGTTGCCGTCACGCAGGTCGACGCTCGCCCACCGCGGCGCCACGGTGATGTCCCGGTCCGGCCAGGTCCTGTCGGGAAGGGTGAGCGGGCGGTAGGGGCGGTAGAGGCCGAAGGGCATCGGGGAGACGTCGCAGGGCAGGGCCGGTCGGCCCGCTGCCCGCCCACGCTGGTGCTGGGTGCTGCCGTTGCTGTTCGGTTCGCTGCTCATGGCTGCTCCTTGCCGCTTGTGCTGTCTGTTCCCGTCTGGTGATCGTGGCTCCGTCCCCGGGTCCGGGTCGCTTTCCCGGGCCAACAAAAAACCTCCTGGCCATATCGGCTCAGGAGGTTGCGGGCGAACGCGATGGGGCGTCCGCCGTCAGGTAAGGAGGAGTTCCGGGTTCGAGGTCCTGTAGGTCACCACCTCCATGGTGGCAGGCGACCCCGGGTTCGTCAAGGACACCACCGCGCTCAGATCCGTTCGAAGTTTCGCGCCAGCTCCCAGTCGGTCACCGTGCGGTTGGCCGCCGCCCACTCCTGGCGCGCCGTGTTGAGGAGATGGTGGTGCACCTCGGGGCCGAACGCCTCGGCCGCCACCTCGCTCGACGCCAGGCCGTCGATGGCCTCGGCGAGCGTGGACGGGATCCGGGCCACCTCGTCCGACCGGTAGGCGTTGCCGGTGAAGGCCGGATCGAGGGGGAGCTCGTTCTCGATGCCCCACAGGCCGCCGGCGATGGTGGCCGCCAGGGCCAGGTACGGGTTCACGTCGGCCCCGGGGATCCGGTTCTCCACCCGCCTCCCGGGCCCGTCGCCGATCACCCGGAAGCCGCAGGTGCGGTTGTCCTCGCCCCAGACGACGGCGGTGGGCGCCCACGACTCCGGCACGTAGCGCCGGTAGGAGTTGACGTAGGGGGCGAAGCACCACGCCAGCTGCCGGGCGGCGAAGAGCTGTCCGGCCAGGAACTGCTGGCCGGTCGTCGACAGGCCGGACGGATCGCTCTCGCCGTCGGCCGGAGCCATCAGCGGCTCCGACGTCAGCGAGTCCCACAGGCTGGTGTGGATGTGACAGGAGGATCCGGCGGCCTCCATCGACCACTTGGCCATGAACGTGACGGAGCGGCCGAGCTCGGCGGCGATCTCCTTCACCCCGCTCTTGAACACCAGGTGACGGTCGGCCGTCTCCAGCGCGTCGCCGTAGGTGATGTTGATCTCGTGCTGCCCGACGCCCGCCTCCCCCTTCGAGAACTCGACCGGAAGCCCCGCGTCGACCATCTGGTTGCGGATCCGGCCGATCACGTACTCCTCGCGTGAGGTCTGGAGCAGCTGGTAGTCCTCGATGGTGGCGCCGTGGGGGACCATGCCGCGCCAGTGCCTGTCGGCGGCCTCGGCGAACGAGTCGCGGAACAGGTAGAACTCGAGCTCGGTGGCGCACTTGACCGTGAGCCCGCGTTCGGCGGCGCGCTCGAGCTGGCGGCGCAGGATGCGCCGGGGCGACACCTCGACGGGCTGCCCCTCCGTGGTGAGCAGGTCGCAGAGCACCAGCACGCTGCCCGGCAGCCAGGGCAGGACCCGGACCGTGTCCGGGTCGACCACGGCGTTGAGGTCGCCGTAGCCCGTGTCCCAGCTGGCGAAGCGGTAGCCGGGCTGCGGCTCCATGTCGACGTCGCAGGCCAGCAGGTAGTCGCAGACCTCGATCCCGTGGTGCAGCACATGGTCGAGGAAGAACGCCCCGGTGACCCGCTTGCCCACCGGCCGACCCTGGAGGTCGGGGAAGGCCACGACCACGGTGTGGATGTCGCCCGACTGGATCTGGTGGGGGAGCGTCTGGAGCGTGAGCATGTGTGCACTCTGACCCAGCGGCACCGGATCGTCCAGCGCTACTCCGGCGTGACGTAGGCGGCGGTGATCCCCCCGTCCACCACCAGCGCCGATCCGGTGACGAACGACGCATCGTCGGAGGCGAGGAAGAGCGCGGCCTTGGCGATCTCCTCGGGTCGGCCGAATCGCCCGATGGGGATGTGCACCAGGCGCCGCTGACGGCGCTCCGGATCGGCGAGGAGCTCGGCGAGCAACGGTGTCTCGATGGGGCCGGGGCAGATGGAATTGGCCCGGATCCCCCGGCGGGCGTACTCGACGGCGACCTCCCGGGTCATCGCCAGCACGCCCCCTTTCGACGCGGTGTACGCGATCTGGGCGGTGGCCGCGCCCATCAGGGCCACGAACGAGGCGACGTTGACGATGGAGCCGCCGCCCGAGTCGAGCATGGCCGGAACGGCCGCCCGGCACCCGAGCCACACGCCCTTCAGGTTCACCTCCATCACCCGCTGCCAGGTGTCGGGGGGCGTGTCGAGCACGCCACCGTCGTCGTCGGGAAAGATGCCGGCGTTGTTGAACAGGACGTGGAGGCCGCCGTAGGACGACACGGCCCGGGCCACCATGGCGTCGACCTGCGCCTCGTCGGACACGTCCACCGTCACCGCCGTGGCCGTGCCCCCGGCCGACTCGATCTCGTCCACGGCCGCGGCGGCCTGGTCCGCCACGACATCGGCCACCACGACCTTGGCCCCCTCGGCGGCGAACAGGGTGGCGGCCACCCTTCCGATGCCGCTGCCGGCACCGGTGATCACCGCAACCTTGCCGTCGAGTCGGGCCATCGCTACCTCCGCAGCGTCGATGGTGGCGGGTCCGGGGTCATCCGCCCGCACACTACCGGTGCCCACGGGGCCGGTGAGATACTGACCGGCATGTCGCCGGCCGCCTCACCGCCCCTGATCGGGATGTCCATGTACCGCCAACCCACGGCGTGGTGGGCCTGGGACCGGGACGCCGCGCTGGTGCCGGGCACCTACCTCGACGCGGTGGTCGGGGCGGGCGGGCAGCCCGTGCTCATCCCACCGGCAGGGACCCAGTCGTCGGGCCGGTCGCTCGGGCGCCTGGTCGGGGCGCTGGACGGTCTGGTGCTGATCGGAGGGGGCGACCTGGACGCCGCCCACTACGGCCAGCCCGCCGACCCGCGGAACGGGGGGGTCAACCGGCAGCGGGACGAGTTGGAATTCGGGCTGCTGGCCGAGGCGCTGGCCCACGGCCTCCCGGTGCTGGCCGTGTGCCGCGGCCTGCAGGTCCTCAACGTGTTCCTGGGCGGCGACCTCGTGCAGCAGCTGCCCGATGCGGTAGGTTCGACCCGGCATCAGCCGGCACCGGGCACCTTCGGCACGGTGACGGTGGGGACCGCGGAGCACTCCGCCGTGCGCCGCCTGCTCGGTGAGCGCTTCGACGTGCCGTGCAGCCACCACCAGGCCATCGGCCGGCTGGGTGAGAACCTGGCGGTCACGGCCCGGAGCCCGGACGGTGTGGTCGAGGCGGTGGAGCTGGCGGGGCACCGGTTCGTGGTGGGTGTCCAGTGGCATCCCGAGGAGGGCCGGGACCTGCGCCTGTTCGACGCGCTGGTGACCGCGGCCGTCGATCAGCGGGGTGCGGACCGATCCGCGGCCGTGGCCCCCACGTGAGCGACCTCGTCCACATCGTGAACCCGGCGACCGAGGAGTCGATCGCCGAGCTCCCGCTCCAGGGGGTGGACGAGTGCGACGCGGCCGTCGCCCGGTCCGTGGAGGCCGGCCCGGCCTGGCGGGCCGTCGCTCCGGCCGACCGGGCGCGCCTGATGAGACGGTTCGCCGACCGGGTGGAAGAGCATGCCGAGGAGCTGTCCCGGCTCGAGACCAGCAATGTCGGCAAGCCCATCGGGGAGAGCCGGGACGAGGTGGGGATGGTCGCCGAGGTGCTCTACTTCTACGCCGGCGCCGTCGACAAGCACCGCGGCTCGACGGTGCCCGTCGCCGGCGGGGTCGACCTGACCTTCCACGAGCCGCTCGGGGTGGTGGCGGCGATCGTCCCGTGGAACTTCCCGATCGCCATCACGTCCTGGAAGGTGGGACCGGCGCTGGCCACCGGCAACACCGTGGTCGTGAAGCCGGCCGAGACCACCCCCCTCACCGCTCTGCGACTGGCCGAGCTGGCCCTCGAGGCCGGGATACCCGAAGGCGTCCTCCAGGTGGTGGTCGGCCGGGGTCCGACCGTGGGGAGCCGGCTGGTGGAGCACCCCGAGGTGGCCAAGGTGGCGTTCACCGGCTCCACCGCCGTGGGCCGCGAGGTCATGGCCCGGGCCTCGGCGACCATCAAGCGGGTCACGCTCGAGCTGGGCGGGAAGTCGGCCTCCATCGTCTTCGACGACGCCGACGTCGAACTGGCGGCGGCATCCACCCCGGGCGGCGTGTTCGCCAACGCCGGCCAGGACTGCTGCGCCCGCAGCCGGGTCCTCGTGCAGCGGTCGGTCCTCGACCCGTACCTGTCGCACCTGGAGAGCGCGGTGGCGGCGTGGACGGTGGGTGACCCGACCGATCCCGCCACGGACATGGGTCCCCTGGCCAGCGCGGTGCACCGGGCCAGGGTGTCGTCGTTCCTGGGCGCCGGCATGGGGGAGCCCGACGGGGGGCCTGTGCGAGGCCGCATCGTCGGTGGGATCCCCGCCGGCCCGGGCTTCTGGTTCCCGCCGACGGTGGTGGCGCCGGCGGCCGCCGGGTGGCGCCTGGCGCGTGAGGAGATCTTCGGCCCGGTGGTGGCGGTGATCCCTTTCGACGACGAGGAAGACGCGGTGCGGTTGGCCAACGACACGCCCTACGGGCTGGCCGGCTCGATCTGGACGCGCGACGGTGCCCGGGCCCTGCGGGTCGCCCGCGCCGTGCAGTCCGGCAACCTGTCGGTCAACTCGAACAGCTCGGTCCGCGTGCAGACCAGCTTCGGGGGGATGAAGCAGTCCGGGTTCGGCCGCGAGCTCGGGCTCGAGGCACTGGCCTCCTACACCGACGTCAAGAACGTGTTCGTGGCCACCGGGGGATGACCGACCGCACCGGACCGGACCGACCGGACCCGGACCGGCGGGGGCCCTCGGGCCTGGTGGCGGTGATCACGGGCGCCAGCCGGGGACTCGGCGCCGGGATCGCCGAGGCATGGGCACTCCGGGGCCTGCGCCTCGGTCTGTGCGCCCGCACCCGGCCGGCGCCGCCGGCGCCAGCGTCCGTGTCCGTGTCCGTGTCCGGCGAGGACGGTGGCACCCGGGTGGAGACCGCCTCGGTGGACGTCACCGAGGACGGCGCGGTGGAGGAGTTCGCCCGGGTCGTGGTCGAACGGTTCGGCCGGATCGACCTGTGGGTGAACAATGCCGGCGTCCTGGACCCGATCGGCCCGTTGGTCGACGTCGGACCGCGGGCGCTCCGTGAGCACTTCGACGTGAACGTGATGGGCGTGGCGGCCGGCTCGGTGGCGTTCGCCCGGCACGTGCGGTCGCGACCCGGTACGGGCGTGCTGGTCAACATGTCGTCGGGCGCGGCGACCAAGCCGTACGAGGGATGGGGTCCCTACTGCGGGTCGAAGGCGGCGGTCGAGATCATGACCGAGGTGATCGCCCGGGAGGAGCGTGCGCACGGGCTGCGGGCCTACGCACTCGCCCCTGGCGTGGTCGACACCGACATGCAGGCCCTGATCCGCTCCACGCCACCGGACCGCTTTCCCCAGGTCGACCGCTTCCTCCGGCTGCACGCCGACCGCAGCTTCACCACGCCGGCCTGGGTCGGTGCCTACATCCTGGACCGGCTGGCCGCCGACGTCGGGCCGGATGCACCGGACCCGGGGTCCGACCCTTCGGCCGTCCGGCTCCGGGTGCCCGACGAGCCATGAGCTCCCCGTCCACGCCGCCGGCGGCGCAGTCAATGGGCTTCGCCGTCGATTCGGTGGCCCGTCGGGACGGGTATGGTCTCGGGCATGTCAGATCGGTCCCGGAAGATCGTCAAGCCGGCAGCGGCGTTCGGTGTGCTGGCCACGATGGCCAGCATCTGGTGGTTCGCCCTGCGACCCCGGCGCAAGGACAAGTCCGGCTCGTAGCCCGTTCGGCGGCGGTCCCCCCGTGATCGCCATCCGGTCCCCACAGCATGGATCGGACCGTGCCCGCGTCCCGGCACCGGTCGGTCGACGCCGATGAGCCTGCCGGTCGGGGTCGAGGTCCTCCAACCGGATGTGGCGGAGGGGGCCCAGATGCGGGCGGCGGGGGCCCTCGAGGCGGCCGGACTGCGGACCGGCGACCGGGTGGCCATCTGCCTGCCCTCGTCGGCCGCCCTGTTGTGCGCGGTGCTCGGTGCCCTGCGCACCGGCGTCGTGCCGGTCCTGTTGAACGCCACCCTGCTGGATTCCGAGCGGGACGAGCTCATCGACGACGCGGATCCTGCGCTCGTCATCACCGATGCCGCCGCTCTCGCCGCGCTGGACGGGGGACCCCCGGTGGAGCTCGCCCCCTTCCCCCTGTCGCGGCCCATGCACTACACCTCCGGCACCACCGGACGGGCCAAAGGGGTCTGGGCGGGCGTCTGGGACGCGGCGACCGCCGAGCGGGCGTTCGCCGACGAGGCCGACCTGTGGTCCTTCGGGGCCGGCGATGTCCATCTGGTGTGCTCGCCCATGTACCACTCGGTCTCGATCCGCTTCGCCGGCGGGACGCTGCTCCGGGGCGGGACCTGTGTCATCCTCACCCGGTTCGACGCCGGCGTGGCCCACGAGGTGCTCCGGGGTGAGCACGGCCCGGTGCCGACGACCACCTTCATGGCGCCCTCCGCCCTGGCGAGGCTGTTGGAGCCGCACCGTGGCGGACGACGGGAGCGACCCCGGTTCGACTCGCTCCGCCTGCTGGTCCACGCCGGCTCGCCCTGTCCCCCCGCGCTGAAGCGGGAGGCCCTCGCCCGGGTCGGCCCGGACGTGCTGTGGGAGTTCTACGGCTCGACCGAGGGCCAGTTCACCGTGTGCTCGCCGTCCGAGTGGTCCGACCGTCCGGGAACGGTGGGCCGGGCGAGGAAGGGTCGGACGCTCTCGGTCGATGCCGACGGGACCATCTGGTGCCACCCCCCGGACTTCGCCCGCTTCACCTACTGGCGGGACCCGGACAAGACCGAGTCGGCATGGAGGGACGGCGCCTTCACCGTGGGCGACCTCGGTCGTCTCGATGACGAGGGGTACCTCTTCATCGACGGCCGTCGCGACGATCTCATCATCTCCGGCGGTGTCAACGTGTATCCGGCCGAGGTGGAGGCGGTGCTCAGCGAGGTGCCCGGGGTGGCCGAGGTCGCGGTGTTCTGCCTCCCGGACGGCCGGTGGGGCCAGCGGGTCTGTGCGGCCATCGTGCCGGAACGGGCGCCGGACGGTGGGGTCGGCGGTCGCCAGCAGCTGCTGGCCGACGCCGCCACCCACGCATCGGCCCATCTGGCCGGCTACAAGCGACCGAAGCAGTGGGTGGTGGTCGACGAGCTTCCCCGCACCTCCACCGGAAAGGTGCAGCGGAACCGCATCGCGGACCTGCTCGATCCCTGACCCGCCCGGGCGGCAGCCCCGGCCCACTGGGGGATACTGGAGCCATGAGCCCAGCCGACCCCGGTCCTCCGATCGCCACCGTCAACCCGGTCACCGGCGAATTGCTCCAGTCGTTCGAGCCGTACGACGCCACCGTGGTCGAGAAGCGGCTGGCCCTGGCGGCCGACGCCGCATCCGGTTGGGCCCGGAGCAGCTTCGAGGAGCGGTCGCGCTTGCTGGTCACGGTGGCCGAGTTGCTCGAGGGCGAGCTCCCCGACATCGCCCACGTGGTCACCACCGAGATGGGCAAGCCGTTCGCCCAGGCCAAGGGCGAGGTGGCCAAGTGCGCCAGCGGCTTTCGCTGGTTCGCCGAGCACGCCGAGTCCATGCTCACCGACGAGGAGGTCCTCGTCGACGCCTCACTGGCACTCGTCAGCTACCAGCCGTTGGGGGCCGTCCTGGCCATCATGCCCTGGAACTTCCCGCTGTGGCAGGTGGTCCGCTTCATCGCCCCGGCCGTCATGGCGGGCAACGTCGGCCTGTTGAAGCACGCGCCCAACGTGCCCCGGACCGCACTGCTGCTCGAGGACCTGTTCCGTCGGGCCGGAGCACCCGAGGGGGTGTTCCAGACGCTGCTCGTCGGAACCGACCAGGTGCCGTCGATCATCGCCGACCCTCGGGTGGCCGCCGTCACCCTCACCGGCAGCGTCGGCGCCGGCAGGGCGGTGGCCGCCCAGGCCGGAGCGGTGGGCAAGAAGATCGTCCTCGAGCTCGGCGGTAGCGATCCCTTCATCGTCCTGCCGTCGGCGGACCTCGATCGGGCCGTTGACGTCGGCGTGCAGGCCAGGGTGCAGAACGCCGGGCAGTCGTGCATCGCCGCCAAGCGGTTCATCGTCCACCGGGAGGTGGCCGAGCAGTTCGTCGAAGGATTCGTGGCCGCCATGTCGGCCCTGTCGGTGGGGGATCCCTTCGACCCGGCCACCGAGGTCGGGCCGCTGGTCACCGCCCAGGCCTACGACACCATCGCCGCCCAGGTGGAGGACGCCCGCACCCGCGGTGCCTCCGTCCTGTGCGGCGGCGAGCGGGTGATCGGTCCCGGGGGACCCGATCGGCCGGGCTACTTCTACCGTCCCACGGTGATCACCGACATCACCCCGGGCATGCGCGTGGCCACCGAGGAGGTGTTCGGACCGGTGGCGTTGCTGTACACGGCAGCAGACGCCGACGAGGCCCTCGAACTGGCCAACGCCACCGAGTTCGGATTGGGCGCGAGCGTGTGGACCAACGAACCCGACGAGCAGCAACGGTTCGTCAACGAGATCCAGGCGGGCCAGGTGTTCGTCAACGGGATGGTGGTCTCGATGCCGCAACTGCCGTTCGGCGGCATCAAGAGCTCGGGGTTCGGGCGTGAGCTGTCGCGATTCGGCCTCCACGAGTTCTGCAACGTGAAGTCCGTCTGGATCGCCTGATGGGGAGGGTCCCGTCGGCCCTCAGCCCCTCGGGGCCCCCGATCACCGCGTGGCCCGCCCGCCGGCGCGGTGTCCGGCCATGACGGCGCCGGACCTCCCATCCCGCGTCCCGCCCCGCGTCCCGCCGCACATCGGGGAGGACCGACGCGCCTACCTCGACCATGCGGCGACCACGCCGATGGTGGACGAGGCACTCGAGGCCATGCTCCCCTTCCTCGGCACGACCTTCGGGAACCCGTCGGGCAGCCACCACGAGTCCAGGCTGGCGCGCCGTGCCGTGGACGACGCCCGGGAGGAGATCGCCGCCCTGTTGGGAGCCGACCTGGGTGAACTGGTGTTCACCTCCGGGGGGACCGAGTCGGACAACCTGGCGGTCCTCGGCGCCGGACCCGAGGCGGTCGGGGGCCGGGCGCCGGTCCTCGTGTGTTCGGCCATGGAGCACCACGCCGTGCTCAAGCCCCTGCGGTCCCGGGCCGAACGATCCGGGGCTCCGCTCCGTGAGATCGCCACGGGCAAGGACGGCATCGTCGACCTCGACGGGCTGGCCGAGGCCTGCACGCCCGACGTGGGACTGGTGTCGGTCATGACGGTCAACAACGAGATCGGCAGCGTGCAACCCATCGCCGAGCTGGCGGAACTGGTCCGGGGCGGGTCCCCGTCGGCGGTGCTCCACACCGACGCCGTCCAGGCCGTGGCCTGGCTGGACGTGGCCCGGTCGACCGCCCCGGCGGACCTGGTCACCGTCAGTGCCCACAAATTCGGCGGGCCCAAGGGCGTCGGTGCGTTGGTGGCGAGGAACGGTGTCGGCCTCCGGGCCATGATGCTCGGCGGCGGGCAGGAACGTGGACGGAGGAGCGGTACGCCGAACGTCGCCGGCATCGTCGGGATGGCGGCGGCGCTGGCCGCCGCCTCGGCGTCGCGGACGGCGACCGGCGCCAGGGTGTCGGCCCTGCGGGACCGGCTCGGTGACGGGCTGCTCGCCGCCGTGCCCGGAGCCGTCGAGACGGGCGACCGGCGCCACCGGGTCGCCGGACATCTGCATCTGCGATTCGCCGGCGTGGAGAGCGAGGCCATGGTGGTCCTGCTCGACGAGGCCGGGGTGGCGGTATCGGCGGGAGCCGCCTGCTCGAGCGGTGCCATCGAGGCCAGCCACGTCCTGACCTCGATGGGCCTCGGTCCCGACGAGGCATCGAGCGGCATCCGCTTCTCGCTCGGGCCGACGACCACGGACTCGGACATCGATCTCGCCCTGGCGGTCGTCCCGGCCGTCGTCGCCCAGCTGAGAGACTGACCCCGTGCGCGTGTTGGTGGCCATGTCCGGCGGTGTCGACTCGTCAGTGGCGGCGGCGCGGCTCGTCGACCGGTACGGCAGCAGCCGGGTGGTGGGGGCCACGCTCAAGCTGTGGGGTGGCGAGTCGGACTCGGGGTGCTGCTCGGTGGCCGACGTGGAGGACGCCCGCCGCGTGGCCGACCAGTTGGGGGTGGTCCACCACGTGTTCAACTTCGCCGCCGAGTTCGAGGAGCGCGTGGTCGACCCCTACGTGCGGGGTCACGCCGAGGGACGGACACCGAACCCCTGCATCGAGTGCAACCGGCATCTCAAGTTCGACCGGTTGTTCCAGCGGGCCCGGGCCCTGGGTTTCGACGCCGTGGCCACCGGGCATCACGCACGGTGCGTGCAGACACCCGACGGCCGCTTCCGCCTCTGCCGTGGTGCGGATCCGCTGAAGGACCAGTCCTACGTGCTGGCCATGTTGGGCCAGTCCCAGCTGGCGCACACGCTGTTCCCGGTGGGCGAGCTGACCAAGGCGCAGGTCCGGTCCGAGGCCCATCGGCTCGGGCTCCGTACCGCCACCAAGCCCGACAGCCAGGACGTCTGCTTCATCCGCTCCGACGAGGGTCGCCAGGGCTTCCTGGCCGACCGTCTGGCGTTGCACCCCGGTCGGCTGGTCGACCACCTGTCCGGCGAGGAGGTCGGATCGGTCGAGGCGGTGGAGCTGGTGACGGTCGGTCAGCGTCGGGGGATGGGTCACGGTCGGGACGGCCGACGCCGGTTCGTCACCGCCGTGGACGTCCCCCTCCGCCGGGTCACGGTCGGACCTCCCGAGGCCGCCACGGCGGGGGAGGTGCGACTGCACACGGTGACCTGGGTGGACGGTGCGCCCCGGGTGGGCCCCGCCGACGCGGAGGCGCTCGCCCAGTGCAGTGCCCACGGTCGGGCCGTGCCCTGCCGGTTCCGTCGGGTGCCGGAGGGGCTGGTGGTGAGGTTCGACTCCCCGCAGCGCCGCATTGCGCCGGGCCAGACGGTGGCCCTCTACGACCCGTACCGGCCCGAGGTGGTCCTCGGCTCGGGGATCGCCGAATGAGCCCGGCCAGGTCGGATCCCCCCGGCAGGGGAGGCGGGGACGGCGACGTCGACCCGGTCGCCCGGGCCGACGAGCTACGGACGCTGATCGAGTACCACAACAACCGGTACCACCGGCTCGACGACCCCGAGATCACCGACGGCGAGTACGACGCCCTCGTCCGCGAGCTGAGGGCGATCGAGGCGGACCACCCGGATCTGGAGGTGGCGGACTCGCCCACGTCCACCGTCGGCGCCGCACCCTCCACCCTCTTCGCCCCGGTCACCCACCGGGTGCCCATGATGAGCCTCGACAACGCCTTCAGCCCCGACGAGCTGCAGGCCTGGGCCGTTCGACTGGCGAAGCAGGTGCCCGACGACACGGCGTTCGTGTGCGAGCTCAAGATCGACGGCCTGGCCATCTCCCTCACCTACCGACAGGGCCGGTTCGTCCAGGCCGCCACCCGGGGAGACGGAAGGACCGGCGAGGACGTCACCGCCAACGTCGCCACCATCGCCGACATTCCCGACCGGTTGTCGGCGGCGGTCGACCCGGCTCCCGACGTCATCGAAGTGAGGGGCGAGGTGTACATGCCGGTGTCGGCCTTCGCCGAGCTCAACCGCCGGCAGTCCGAGGCGGGGGATCGGCTCTTCGTCAACCCACGGAATTCGGCGGCCGGTTCGCTGCGGCAGAAGGACTCCTCCATCACCGCGTCGCGCGCCCTCTCGTTTTGGGCGTATCAGGTGGGGGACCTGCAGCTGGCCCCGGAGGGGGTGGGTCCCGATTCCGGTGACGCGCTGCCCGGGCAGCTCGCGCCCACCCATCAGGCGACGCTGTCGTGGCTCGAACGGGCGGGCTTCCCGGTCAACCCCGAGCGTCAGGTCGTCCACGGCCTGGACCAGGTCCTCCAGTTCTGCCACCACTGGGAGGAGCACCGCCACCAGCTCGACTACGAGATCGACGGGGTGGTGGTCAAAGTGGACGACCTGGCCCTGCAGCGCCGGCTCGGCTTCACCTCCCGGGCGCCCCGCTGGGCCATCGCCTACAAATTTCCCCCCGAGGAGCGGACGACCGTCCTGTCCTCCATCGCCGTCTCCATCGGCCGGACCGGCAAGGCCACGCCGTTCGCCGTGCTGGAGCCGGTGTTCGTCGGTGGCTCCACCGTGTCGCTCGCCACCCTGCACAACGAGGACCAGGTGAAGGCCAAGGACGTGCGGCCCGGTGACACGGTGGTCGTCCGCAAGGCCGGTGACGTGATCCCCGAGGTGGTCGGGCCGGTGCTGGCCGGCAAAGACGGGCGCCGCCGCCGTCGGGCGTGGAAGTTCCCGACGGTCTGCCCCAGCTGCGGTAGCCAGCTGGTGCGCCTGCCGGGGGAGAGCGACACGTTCTGCACCAACCTCGACTGCCCGGCCCAGCGGGTCCAACGCATCGCCCACTTCGCGTCGCGCTCGGCCATGGACATCGAGGGGCTCGGCGAGCAGCGCGTCCAGCTGTTCGTCGACCGGGGCGTGCTCAACGACGTGGCCGACCTCTACGCATTCGACGCCGGCACCTTCGCGGACCTCGAGGGATTCGGCCCGGTCTCGATGGCCAACCTCCTCGGTGCCATCGACGACTCCCGCTCCCGACCACTGCACCGCGTGCTCATCGGGCTCGGCATCCGGCACCTCGGACAGGTGGGGTCCATCGCCCTGGCCCGGGCGCTGGGGGACATCGATGCCGTGATCGCCGCGGACGAGCACAGCCTGGCCGTCGTGGACGGGGTCGGCCCGGTGATCGCCGCCAGTGTCGTGCGTTGGCTCGGGTCCGAGGTCAACCGGTCGGTCGTGGAGCGGCTCCGCGCCGCCGGGGTCAACCTGACCGAGCCGGACCGCGGGTCACCGGCGGGAGCGGTCGACGTCCCCCAGTCCCTGGCGGGGAAGTCGGTGGTCGTCTCGGGGACGCTCGACGGGTTCACCCGCGAGGAGGCCGAGGACGCCATCCTGGCCCGAGGTGGGAAGTCGCCGGGCACGGTCTCCACGAAGACCTTCGCACTCGTCGTGGGCGAGTCGCCGGGCGCGTCGAAGTTGGCCAAGGCCGAGAAGTTCGGGGTCCCGGTCATCGAGGGTGACGGGTTCGCCGCCTTGCTCGACTCCGGCGAGCTGCCCACCTGACCGTTGGACCGGTTCGGTCGGGTGCCGAGCCCGACCCGATCGTCATCGCAGGCCGCGGCACCGGCTTCGCCCCGATGGCGACCGGTCGGGCCACCCTCCACCTTCCGCGGAGGCCCGCCCGTTATCCTGATTTCAGAACCATGCCAAGCATCACCGATTCCATCGGGCGTGTCCTCGGTGGCCGCTACCGACTTGTCACCCCGCTCGGGACCGGTGCGTCCGCACACGTCTACCTCGCCGACGACGTCTCCCTCCATCGGCGCGTGGCCATCAAGATCCTCCATCCGGCCCTCTCGGGTGACTCGGCCTTCCTGAAGAGGTTCCGGGCCGAGGCCCGGGCGGTCGCCGCCCTCAACCACCCGAACATCCTGCAGGTCTACGACTGGGGCGAGCAGGAGGACGAGCCCTTCCTGGTGCTCGAGTACCTGGCCGGTGGCAGCCTGCGGCAGATCTTCGACACCGGCGTGCTGCTCACGCCCGAGCAGGCGGCCCAGATCGGGATCGAGGCGGCCTCGGGGCTCGACTACGCCCATCGGCGCGGACTGGTCCACCGCGACATCAAGCCGGCCAACCTGCTCTTCGACGGCGACGCCCGGCTGCGGATCGCCGACTTCGGCCTGGCGAGGGCGCTGGCCGAGGCGGCCTGGACCGAGCCGGACGGTGCCATGCTCGGCACCGCCCGCTATGCGGCGCCCGAGCAGGCCCAGCGGATGGTCCTCGACGGGAAGGCCGACGTCTACGCCCTGGCATTGGTCCTCTACGAGGGGGTGACCGGCGAGGCCGCCTTCATCGGGGACACGACGGTCTCGACGTTGATGGCGAGGGTGGGCTCCCTCCTGCCCGAGCACGAAGCGCTCGGCCCCCTCTACGACATCCTGGTGTGGGCCGCCGCGCCCGACCCGGAGGAGCGGATGGACGCCGCCGGCCTGGGCCGGCGCCTGCGGTCCCTGGCGGCCGAGTTGCCGGCACCGGCCCCGCTGCCGATCGTCGACGCCGTGCCCGCCACCGAGTTCGAGGATCTCGACAGGGTCATGGTCCGTCCCGCACGCCGCCCTGACGTGGGAACCGGCGGCCCCGACCTCACCGAGGTGGGCATCCCCGCCCTCGTGGGAGCGACGGCAGCGACGGCAGCGACCTCGGCGAAGAACGGCACGAAGAACGGCACGAAGAACGGGGCGGCGGGCAACGGAGCGGACCCGGTGGCCGCCGCCAGGCGCTCGAGGAGGCGGTGGCCCTGGATCGCCGCCGTTGCCGTCGTCGTTGCCGCGCTGGTCACGGCCGGCGCGCTCCTCGCCTCCAAGGACAAGCTCTTCGTCCCCACCCATCCGGTGCCGCTGCTGGTCGGGCAGTCACTGGCGCAGGCCAACCAGGCGGTGCACCACGACCACTTCACGGTCCGGGCGACCGGCCATGCCTACAGCATCCCCATCGGGGCCGGGCTGATCGTGAGCCAGCATCCCCAACCACGTTCGGGGGGCAAGGCGGTCAGGCTGAAGCAGGGGTCGACGATCTCGGCGGTCATCTCCTCGGGCCCCCCGCCCGTGGCCATCCCGAACCTGGCCGGCTTCACCACGTGCAACCAGGCGATCCAGGCCCTCCAGGCGGTCCACCTCGTCGGGGTGTGCCCGGCGGCGGTCGCCCAGTACAGCTCGACCGTCGTGGCCGGCGCCATCCTCGGCACCTCGCCGGCCGGCAGCGCCCCCTACGGCTCGACGGTGACCATCGTCACGTCGAAGGGACATGCACCGGTGGCGATCCCCTCGGTGTCGGGTCAGACCTATGCCGCCGCCGCCGCCGCATTGACCGCCGCCGGTTTCGTCCCGGCCCAGTCCAACCAGTACAGCTCGACGGTTCCGACCGGCCAGGTCATCAGCACCGCTCCCGATGCGTCGGCCGGCGCCCAGCCCTTCGGCTCGAAGGTGACCGTCAGCGTGTCGCTCGGTCCCCAACCGGTCATCGTCCCCAACGTGGTGGGCCAGTCCGTGGCGGCGGCCACCGCCGCCCTCCAGGCGCTCGGGCTGAAGGTGGGCGGGCCCTACGGCCCGGCCGGAGCGACCACCGTCGTGTCGCTCGACCCGCCCGCCGGTACCTCCGTGCAGCCGGGGGTGACGGTCAACGTGGACAGCTTTTGAGTCCAACCGACTCGGGTTGTGAACTGTGCGAGGCGGCCCGGATCACCGAGTGGTTCCACGAGGACGACGTCTGCTGGGTGGCGGCCTGCGAGGTGTGCGACGTACCCATGGTGGTGTGGAAGCAGCACGGGCACGAGCCCCCGGAGTCCGAGGTGGACCACATGCTCACCGAACTGGCCCGGGTGGCCGACGAGCGGCTCGGTGAGGGCGTGTGGTCCTTCGACCGGGTGATGCGCCAGATACCCGACCACTTCCACGCGCACGCCCGGGACCCGAACTGGTGGTTCCGGCGATTCAACCGCGGGTGAGCGGGCGGGGCCGGTGATCAAGTACCTCGGATCCAAGCGTCGTCTGGTGCCCGCGCTCACGGTGCTGGCCCAGGCCTCGGGGGCCCGGTCCGGGCTCGACCTGTTCTGCGGTACCACCCGCGTCGCCCAGGCCTGGAAGCGCCTGGGGATCACCATGACCGCGGTGGACAGTGCCCGGTTCGCCCACGTCCTGGCCCGCTGCTACGTCGCCGCCGACCCGGCCGCCTCCCCGGACCTCACCCCCCGCCTGTCGAGCGCCGTGGAACGGCTGGATGGTCTTCGGGGTGCACCGGGCTACGTGACCGAGACCTTCTGCGAGCAGGCGAGGTACTTCCGACCGGAGAACGGGGCCCGGGTCGATGCCATCCGTGACGCCATCGAGCGTGACTACGCGGGGACCGACCTCTGGCCGCTGCTGGTGACCAGCCTCGTCGAGGCGGCCGACCGGGTCGACTCGACCACCGGGCTCCAGATGGCCTACCTCAAGCAGTGGTCGCCCCGATCGCATCAGCGCCTGACCCTCCGGGTGCCCGAGCTGTTGGCGGGGCCCGGGAGGGCGATCCTCGGGGACGCCTGCGCCGTCGCCGGCTCGCCCGGTCTGGGGGAAGTCGATCTGGCCTACCTCGACCCTCCCTACAACCAGCACCGCTACGACTCGAACTACCACGTGTGGGAGACCATCGTGGCCTGGGACGCGCCGCCCCACTACGGGGTGGCCCGCAAGCGGGAGGACCTGCGCGACCCCTCCCGTCGCAGCGCCTTCAACGGCCGACGGACCATGCCCGATGCGCTGCGCCGGGTCGTCGCCGCCGTGAGGGCCGGCGTGATCGTGCTGTCCTACAACAACGAGTCGTGGTTGGGCTTCGAGGAGCTCCGTGACCTGTGTGCGGCCCGCGGCCACGTGGAGGTGCTCGCCTTCGACTCGGCACGGTACGTCGGGGCGAGGATCGGGATCCACAACCCCGCCGGCCACAAGGTGGGCACGGTGTCCCACCTGCGGAACACCGAATACGTGCTGGTGGCCGGAGAGCGATCCACGGTGAGGGCGATGGCGGCGGCGGTCACCGACGCCGGCCTCGGCGTCGGGGTGGACCGACCGGTCCCGACGGCGGCGGGCGACCACCGGGGCCCCGTGCCGGTTTGACCGGGGCCACAGCCTCCTGCCAACGTAGGCGGGCACACGCAGACCGCCTGCCTGGCGTGGGCACCACCCCATCCGGTGGCTCAGATCGCTGAAGGCAGCGGGGGAGTGACGACATGGGAGCACTGGACGGACGCATCGCGATCATCACCGGGGCCGGTCGCGGCATCGGCCGGGAGCACGCCCTGCTCTTCGCGGCCGAGGGGGCCAAGCTCGTCGTCAACGACCTCGGCGGCGCCGTCGACGGCTCGGGCGACGACCGTTCACCCGCCCAACAGGTGGTGGACGAGATCACCGCAGCCGGCGGCGAGGCGGTGGCCAACGCCGACGACATCACCGACTGGGACGGCGGCAAGCGGCTGATCGACACGGCCGTCGAGGCCTTCGGCGACCTCCACGTGCTCATCAACAATGCGGGCATCCTCCGTGACCGGGTGCTCGTGAACATGTCCGAGGCCGACTGGGACTCGGTGATCCACGTCCACCTGAAGGGGCACTTCGTCCCGACCCGCCACGCCGCCGCCTACTGGCGCGAGCAGACCAAGGCGGGCAAGGAGGTCAAGGCGTCGGTGGTCAACACCTCGTCCACGTCGGGACTCCTCGGGAACCCCGGACAGTCCAACTACGGAGCGGCCAAGGCCGGGATCGCCGCCTTCACCACCATCGCCGCCGACGAGCTGGTGCGCTACGGGGTGCGGGTGAACGCCATCGCCCCGGCCGCCCGCACCCGCATGACCGAGCAGACGCCCGGGCTCTCCGACATCGTCCAGGCGCCCGCCGATGCCTCGGTGTTCGACAGCTGGGCCCCGGCCAACGTCTCCCCACTCGTCGCCTACCTGGCCACCGAGGCCTGCCCGGCCACCGGCCGGGTCTACTTCGTGCAGGGGGGCCAGGTGCGCCTGTTCCAGCCGTGGACGATGACCGACTCGATCGACAAGGACGATCGCTGGACGGTCGCCGAGCTGCAGGCGGAGATGCACCGGCTCGGAGGCTGAACGATGTCCCCGTCGGGGGGGCGCGGCCGGTCCGGAGGCAGTGAGTCGACCTTCGACCCCACCGAGGTGATCGAGGCCGAGGCGCTGCTGAGCGGCACCGGGGCCGGGGCGGAGGGCGGGATCGTCGTCCCCTGGCCGATCCTGTTCCGGCACCGGATCCACCGCCGGCTGGCCCGCTCGGAGCGCTACCAGTGGTGGGTGCTGTGGACGGTCCTGGCCGGACTGCTCTCGGTGAACATCACCTTCACCGTGTTCGTGGTGGCGCTGCCCCAGGTGGCCAAGGAGCTCCACACCTCGATCTCGACCCTGACCTGGACGTCGACCGCGCCGTTGTTGGCCTTCGGTGTGGCCGCCCCCGTCCTCGGCAAGCTGGGTGACCTCCGCGGCTACCGGAAGCTGTACCTGTGGGGGCTCTCGGGTGCCGCCCTCAGCGTGGTCCTCACCGCCTCGGCGCCGACGGCCGGCGTGCTGATCGCCGCCCGTCTCTTCGACGGCATCCAGGGAGCGGCCACCGGAGCCGCCTCGATGGCCCTGGTGCTGCAGGCCTTCTCCCACGAGGACCGGGTCAAGGCGATGGGGTGGTGGGCGCTGGTCGGAGCCGGCGGCCCGGTGCTCGGTGTGACCATCGGGGCCCCGATCATCCAGTACTTCGGATGGCGGGCCCTGTTCTGGGGGGAGCTCCCGCTCATGGCCGTGGCGGCGGTGCTGGCCGTCGTGGTGCTGCCGTCCCGGGACGGCAGCACCGGGGCCGACCGCGTGTCCGCCGGGACCGCGATCCCGGCCGGGGCGGTGCCGGTGCCGACGGGGGACGGGGCCGGCCGGACCAGCCCGTGGCGCCAGCTCGACTGGGTGGGGTCCTGGACGCTCGCCCTCTCGGTGACGGCTGGCCTGCTCGCCCTCAACGAGGCGCCGTCGTGGGGCTACACCGCGGGGGCGACGTTGGCCGTCGTCGGCGTGTGCCTCGTCGCCGGCGCCGCCTTCGTCGTCCACGAGCGGAGGGCCCCGCACCCGCTCATACCGCTGCGGTACTTCCGACAGCGGAACTTCGTCTTCCCCCTCGGCGCCCGGTCACTCACCAACTTCTCGTACATGGGCGGGTTCTTCCTGTTCCCCATCCTGATGGAGCGTGTGTACCACTACAGCGAGACGAGGGCCGGCCTGGAGTCGACCGCCCGACCGCTCGTGTTCTCCCTCATGGCGCCGGTGGCCGGGTACCTGGCGGTCAAGGTCGGGGAGCGCCTGCTGGTGGTGGTGGGGGCCCTGACGCTCACCGCGTCCATGCTGGTCTTCACCCAATTGGGGTCGAACCCCTCCCAGGTGGTGATCCTGACGGCCCTGGCGCTCTCCGGGGCCGGGATCGGGTTGGCCACGCCCACCACCGTGTCGTCGTCGTCCAACGAGGTGGCGCCCGACGAGCTCGGGGTGATGAGTGCGGCCCAGCAGTTGATCACCCAGATCGGCATCGTCGCCGGCATCCAGGTGATGGTCACCGTCCAGGCCTCCGGGCACGGGGGGGTCGGATCCCTCGCCTCGTTCCACCGGGCCTACGCCGTCGGGGCCGTGGTGGCGGTGGTGGCCGGGGTGTTCGGGCTGTTCATGCGGGACACGCCGCGCGGCGGGACCACCCCGACGACGGTCGACCGGCCCGCCGGCTGAGTGGCTACTCGGTCATCTCGAGTATCCGGTTGGCGATCTCCGCAGCCGTCGGGTCCGGGGTCATCGACTGGAGGGCCATGAGCTTGGCGATGTCGCCCTCCACCTTGATCTTCCCGGACATGAACGCCTGGATCCCCGCCTGGGGGTTGCCCTCGATCAGGATGGCCCGGGCGACGTCGTAGTCGAGGGACACCTTGAGGTCGACCGGCTCGATGTGGCCGGTGTCGAGCACCAGCTCGCCGGTGGAGGTGTCGACGTGGGCGTGGACGATCCCCTCGCCGAACGGCACGGCGGCGATGATCAGGTTCATCCGGATGGAGTGGTCGATGGGCGCGGCCCTGCCCTCGAACTCGGCCCGGATGGCCCGGGCCTCGTCCAACCACTCGTCGCTCAGAAACAGATAGGTGGCCATTGCAGCGGTGCTCCTCGCCCGTCGACTCGTGTTCAGCCCGAGACTCTACTCTCAAGGCCCGATTGGCACTTTCCGGGTCCGATCCGTTCCCGAGGCCCTGCCGGGGGACGAGCCTGCCGGCGGACGAGGGGTAGGCACCCTTGTCCGGGACCGCTGCCGGTGGTACGACGGTCCGTATGGATCCTGGGGACGGTCCACAAGGCCAGAGGGCCTTGTAGGCGGCTGCGCACCATGACGATTGGACGGCGGCCGATCGTGATCGTGGGGGTACCCAGGTCGGGGACCACCTGGACCCTCCGGACCCTCGGGACCAGCCCGGGGGTCCGGAAGGCGTTCGAGCCGGACAACGAGGAATGGCACGCGGCCGCCATCCACGGCAAGCACCACCTCGGCCGCTATCCGGTCCTCGACCGGGGCGAGAGGGACCGGGCCTACCACCATCTGTGGGAGTGGATCCTGGAGGGCGCCCACGAGAGTGCCCGGTCCCGACTGGCCCTCCTCATGCTGAGCCCGGGCCGGATGGAACGTCGCTTCGACGCCAAGACCGACCTCGTCACGTGGGTGGCCGGCGAAGTGGCCCGGGACCCCCTTCCGACGAGCCCGCTCCGCCACAGGGCGCCCGAGCGGGTGGTGGCCAAGTCGATCCACGCCCAGCTGTCGCTCAGCTGGCTGACCGACGAGTTCGACGTCGACGTCCTGGTCATGCTGCGGCATCCCGCCAACGTGCTGTCCAGCTGGCTGGGGATGAACCTCAAGGACTCCCGGAGCTCCGTCCTGGAGAGCCGACCGGACGTGCGGTCGCACTACCTGGACCGGTGGGGGGTCCCGCTGCCGGGCGACGACCGGGTCGAACAGCTGAGCTGGCGGATAGCCCTGCTGACCGCGGCCCTGGAGGAGGCCGTCGACCGGGACCCGAGGCTGCACGTCCGGACCCACGAGACCCTCTGCACCGATCCCGGGGCCCAGTTCCGGGGGCTCTTCACCGAGTTGCAGCTCGACTGGTCGCCGGCCACCGAGGAGTTCCTGCGGGACCACGACACCCCGGGCGAGGGGTTCACCCTGTTCCGCACCGCTGCCGACCTCCCCGAGGTGTGGCAGACCAGGCTGGACGACCGGGAGACGGCGACGCTGCAGCGGGTGCTCGGCTGGTTCCCGATCTCGACCTGGGGCGAACGGGACTTCGAGCGGGAGGGCAGGCACAGCTGAGACCAGGGCCCCCGGCAGTGTGCGGGACCGGGCGGTGGCGCCGCGGTGTTCGTTGCCCGCCGAATCCACCGGTAGCATCCCGGGCGTGACCGCTCCGATCATCCCAGGCGCCGAGCCGTGGTCTTCCGAAGGTGGATCCCACGGCGTCCTCGTCCTCCACGGTTTCACCGGCAACCCCCAGTCCATGCGGCCGTTGGCCGAGGCGTTGGCCAAGGAGGGCTTCACCGTCGACCTGCCGCTGCTGCCCGGCCACGGGACCTCGGTCGAGGACCTGAAGTCCACCGGGTGGGACGACTGGTCGGGGGCGGCCGAGGCCGCCTACCAGGCCCTGGTCGACCGGTGCGACGGGGTGGTCGTGACCGGCCTGTCGGTCGGTGGCGCCCTCACCTGCTGGCTGGCCGAGCACCACCCGGACCTCCCCGGCATCGCCGTCATCAACCCCATGATCGACCCCCCACCCGAGGAGATCCGCCAGCTGGGTCGCACCATGCTGGCCGAGGGGGTGGAGGTGATGGACGGCGTCGGCTCGGACATCGCCAAAGAGGGACCGGTGGAGGCCGCCTACCCGGCGGTGCCCATCGGGCCGGCACTCTCCCTGTCCGATGGCCTCGATGCCGTGTGTGCCCAGCTCGACCAGATACGGTGCCCGACGCTGCTGTTGTCCAGCCGGGTGGACCACGTGGTCGACCCGGTCTCGGGGGACGTGCTGGCCCGCTCGGTGGGCGGCCCGGTCGAGCGGGTCTACCTCGAGCGGAGCTTCCATGTGGCCACCCTCGACTGGGACGCCTCCCTCGTCGAGGAGAAGGTGGTCGGGTTCGCGTCCGAGGTCCTCGGCGGCCCGGGCACCGTGTCCCGTTGATGGCGGGGGGACGCTGATGGCCGAGCCCAGGCGGCTGACCCGCGACGAGGTGGCCCACGTGGCCGCCCTGGCGCGTCTCGAACTGACCGAGGAGGAGCTGGACCTGTTCACCGGCCAGCTCGCCCAGGTGCTGGATCATGCCGACGATGTGGCCTCCCTCGACCTCGAGGGCGTGCTCCCCACCGCCCACGCCATGGCCGTCACCAACGTGCTCCGTCCCGACGAGGTCAAGCCCGTGCTCGACCGCGACGAGGTGCTGGCGCAGGCCCCGGCCGTGGAGGACCACCGGTTCCGGGTGCCGCGCATCCTGGGGGAGGCGCCGTGACGTCCCCCCGGCCGTCCTACAACCTGGCCAACGCCGTCCGCTCGGGGGCGCGATCGGCGCTCGACGTGGCCGAGGAGCACCTCGCCGCCATCGAGGCCGGCGACGGTGAGGTGCACGCCTTCAACCTGGTGACGTCCGACCTGGCCCGCGAGCAGGCCATCGCCGTCGACCGGATGGTGGCCAACGGGGACGACCCGGGCCCTCTGGCCGGTGTCCCGGTGGCGCTGAAGGACAACCTGTGCACGCGGGGCGTGCCCACCACGTGTTCCTCTCGCATCCTCGACGGCTGGCGACCCCCCTACGACGCCACCGTGGTGTCCCGTCTGCGCGCCGCGGGGGCCGTGGTGGTCGGCAAGACGAACATGGACGAGTTCGCCATGGGCTCCTCCACGGAGACCTCGGCCACCGGGCCCACCCGCAACCCCCACGACGTCAGCCGGGTGCCGGGGGGATCCTCGGGCGGCTCGGCGGCCGCCGTGGCCGCCGGGTTCGTCCCGCTGGCGCTGGGTTCGGACACCGGAGGCTCGATCCGACAGCCGGCCGCCCTGTGCGGTGTGGTCGGCATGAAGCCGACCTACGGGACGGTGTCCCGCTACGGCCTGGTCGCCTTCGCCAGCTCGCTCGACCAGATCGGACCGTTCGCCCGCTCGGTGGCCGACGCCGCCCTCCTGTTCGATGTCATCGGGGGACACGACCCGGCCGACTCCACGTCGCTGGCCCGACCCACGCCCCGGGTGCTCTCCGTGCTCGACGACGGGGTGGCCGGCCTGACGATCGGCATCATCGAGGAGTTCATGGCCGGCACCACCCCCGACGTCGTGTCGAGGGTCCGAGAGGCGGCCGACGCCCTGGCCGCCGCCGGTGCCCGGATCGAGGAGGTGTCGGTGCCCGAGGTCACCCTGGGCCTGTCGGCCTATTACCTGATCGCCCCGGGCGAGGCGTCGTCCAACCTGGCCCGCTACGACGGGGTGCGCTACGGGCTCCGGGTCGATGCCGAGGACACGGCGGCCATGAACACGGCCACGCGGTCGGCCGGCTTCGGGGCCGAGGTGAAGCGTCGCATCATGCTCGGCACCTATGTGCTGTCCGCCGGGTACATGGACGCCTACTACAACCAGGCCCTGCGGGTCCGGACCCGGATCATCGAGGGGTTCGCCACCGCCTACCGGCGCTGCGACCTGTTGCTCGGTCCGACGGCGCCCACCACGGCGTTCCCTCTGGGCGAGAAGACCGGTGATCCCCTGAGCATGTACCTCTCCGACATCTGCACCATCCCGACCAACCTGGCCGGCCACCCCGCCATCAGCGTCCCGTTCCGCACCGGTGACGACGGCCTGCCCGTCGGGGTGCAGCTCCTCGGGCCCGCACTGTCGGAGGGGACCATCGTGAAGGCGGCGGCGGTGGTCGAGGCGGCCGCACCGCCCGCCGACCTCCCGGTCCTGAGCGGGGCCCGGCGATGACGACCCCCGGGTGGGAGCTGGTGGTCGGCCTCGAGGTCCACTGTGAGCTGAGGACGGCGACCAAACTGTTCTGCGGCTGCCCCAACGTCTTCGGCGACGAGCCCAACACCAATGTGTGCCCCGTGTGCCTGGGGCTGCCCGGCTCCCTGCCGGTCATCAACCAGCGGGCAGTCGAGCTGGCCATGGCCATCGGCACCGCCCTGCACTGCGACATCCGACCGTCCACCTTCCACCGGAAGAATTACTTCTACCCGGACCAGGCCAAGGACTACCAGATCAGCCAGTACGACGAGCCGATCAACGTCGACGGTCACCTCGACCTGCCCGACGGGACCCGGGTGGGCATCGAGCGGGCCCACATGGAAGAGGACACCGGCAAGACGACGCATGCCGGTTCGAGCGGCCGCATCCACGGGGCGGACTACTCCCTGGTCGACTACAACCGCTCGGGCGTCCCCCTGGTGGAGATCGTCAGCGCTCCGGACATGCGCTCGTCGGCGCAGGCCCGCGCCTACGCGACCGAACTGCGAGCGGTACTGGTGGCCTCGGGCGCCTCCGACGGGAAGATGGAGGAGGGGTCGATGCGCGTCGACGCCAACGTGTCGGTGCGACGATCGCCGGACGAGCCGTTCGGTACCCGGTGCGAGATCAAGAACCTCAACTCGGTGCGCTCGCTCGGTCGGGCCATCGACTACGAGGCGGCCCGCCAGGTCGCCCTGATCGAGGCGGGGGACGCCGTCGTCCAGCAGACCCGTCACTGGGACGAGGACGCCGGCCGCACCGTCACCCTGCGGTCGAAGGAGGACGCCTACGACTACCGCTACTTCCTCGAGCCCGACCTCGTCCCCCTCGTGCCCGACGCGGAGTGGATCCAGGCGGTGGAGGACGGCATGGCCCCGATGCCGGCGGTCCTGCGCTCGAGGCTGGTCGAGCTGCTCGGCGGCCCCGGTGCCGTCAGCGACGCCCAGGCCGACCAGGTGGCCACCGTGGTCGATCTGGGCCTCGACGGGCTGATCACGTCCGCCGTCGCCTCGGGGGTCGGCGCCGGCCTCGCCCTGGCCCGCACGGCCAACGAGGCGGCCACCGATGCCGAGGCGGCCCGTCGGCTCGATCCGGAGTCCTACATCGCCCTTCTGACCATGGAGGAATCCGGCGAGCTCAGCGCCACCCAGTCCAAGACGGTGCTCGCCGAGCTGCTGGTGGCCGGTGGGGGCGATCCTGCCGTCATCGCCACCGCCAAGGGGTTCGAGGCGATGTCCGAGGACTCGCTGGCGGCGACGGTGGCCGAGGTGGTGGCCGCCCATCCCGAGGAGTGGGCACGGTTCTGCGATGGTGAGGACGCCGACCGCAAGAAGCTCTCGGGGTTCTTCACCGGCCTGGTGATGAAGGCCACCCGTGGCCAGGCCGACGGGAAGGCAGTCTCTTCCGAGCTCCAGCGCTTACGGGGTTGAGCGGCCGCCGGCCAGGTTCGGGGGCGGTCCACCGGCGGCCAGGTAGGGCCCGTCGGCGCCGAAGCCGAGCCGCGTGATGTCGACCGGCCGAGGTGAGTCGACCGACGCCGCGTAGTACGGGGTGTAGAGCATCCACACCCCGGCGCTGTCGGCGAACACCGAGGCTTCCCCGGGGCCGCTTCCCTGGAGGTTGGTGGCCAGCAGGGGGGTGTCGGTCGTGTCGGCGCACGGTCCCGCCGGACCGGCGCACCGGGCGGCCCCGATGCCGTAGACGGGTTGGTTGAACCAGTTCCCCGTGTAGAAGACCCAGTAGGTGCCGTCGACGTCGAGCATGTCGGGTGCCTCGACGATGGTGCCCTGCCACGACTCGTCTGGCCCCATCAGCCGCGACGGTGACCCCACCAGCCCGAGCCCGTTGCCGGTGAGCTTCTGGGACCACAGGACGGTCGGGATCGAGCGACCCCCGTAGTTCTGGTCACTCTTCCACAACATCCACCTCGTCCCGTCTGCCGCCGTGAAGACCCGGGGGTCGATGGAGCCACCCATGTCCTGCTGGCAGATGAGCGGCTCGCTCGCCGGGGTGAACGGACCGGTGGGCGACGAGGACACGGCACTGCCGATGCACTCCTCCTCGGAACCCTTGACATAGGCGGTGAAGTAGAGGTTGTAGGTCGAGCCGAATTGGTGGACGTCGGGGGCCCACGTGTAGCCCGACCCGGCCCAGGCCGGAAGCACCGGGAGGGCATCGGTCACCTTGGACCACTGGCCGAAGCTGGTGGCCGACGCCACGGGCACGTTCACCGTGGGGTTCGAGGGGATGTCGCTCGTGTAGAGGAAGTACCGACCCGAGTTGAGGTACAAGAAGGGATCGGATTCGTTCTCGCCTGAGTTGACCGTCACCCCGGGGGCGTCCCCGCTGGCCGTGACCGGTCCCTGCACGCTGGCGTGCAGGGCCGACGGGATGACACTCAGCGAGGAGGGAGCCGGAGCAGCGTGCGGGTCGTGCTTGGGCACGCCGGCATGGGCGTCGAAGGCGGTGAGGGCCAGCGCCGACCCGGCCACGATCACCACGGCGGCCACGGTGCCCACGATGATCCGCCGGCGCCTGGTCGTGTTGCCGGCACCGCCACCCGGCGCCGACAGGGGATCTGCCGGCGCGGTGGCGTTGAAGTTGGACGATGTCTGGGTCACCGGTCGATCTCCTCTCCTATGAACTCGACGTCGATTGCCCTGGTGTGGGAACCAGATCCGGGGGTGGTCCGCCTGCGGCCAGGTACGGCCCCTGGGCGTTGAAGCCGAGCCGGGTGATGTAGACCGGCCGGGGTGGGTTGCCCCCCTGGGCGTGCGACGGTGTGTAGAGCATCCACGCCCCGGCGCTGTCGGCGAACACCGAGGCTTCCCCGGGGCCGCTGCCCTGGAGATTGGTGCCGAGGAGGGGGGCATCCGTCGTGTCGGCGCATGGTCCTGCGGGACCCGCGCACTTGGCCGCCCCGATGGCGTAGGCGGGCCGGTTGAACCAACTCCCCGAGTAGAAGACCCAGTAGGTGCCGTCGACCTCGAGCATGTCCGGCGCCTCGACGATGGTGCTCTGCCAGGGCTGGTCAGGGCTCATCAGGTCGGCCGGGGAACCCACGAGCCCCAGGCCGTCCTTGGTGAGCTTCTGGGACCACAGCGTCGTCGGGACGGTGCGACCCCCGTAGTTCTGGTCGCTCTTCCAGAGCATCCAGTTTGTGCCGTCCGCCGCCGTGAACACCCGGGGGTCGATGGAGCCGCCCAAGTTCTGCTGGCAGATGAAGGGCGCGCTTTCGGGGGTGAACGGACCGGTGGGTGACGAGGAGACGGCGTCGCCGATGCACTCCTGCCCGGTGCCGCTGAGGATGGCCGTGAAATAGAGGACGTAGGTCGAGCCGAATTGGTGGATATCGGGAGCCCAGGTGAAGCCGGCCCCGGCCCATTCGGGCAGAACGGGGAGTGCATCGGAAACCGGGCTCCACGTGGAGAAGGTGGTGGTCGAGGAGACGGGCACGTTGACCGTGGGATTGGACGGGATGCCACTCGTGTACAGGTAGTAGCGGTTCGAGTCGAGGTACAGGAACGGGTCCGACTCGTTCTCGCCTGAGTTGACCGTCAGACCCGGGGCCGCGGCGTCGGTGGTCGCCGGCACCTGCACGCTGGCGGTCATGGTCGGCGAGATCACGCTCAACGTGGCCGGGGTGACCACCGCGGCGACGTGGTGGGGCGGGATGTGCTTGGTGGGCACACTGGCGTGGGCGTCGAATGCGGTCAGCGCCAGGAAGGCACCGGCAACGATGACCATGACGGACACCACGGCAGTGACGATCCGCCCGACGGGCTTGGAGGGGGCTTCTCGGCTGTCGCTCGTCGACGGATGGGCGGACGCCGGCGGCCGAGTGTCACCGGCTTCGACTTCCGAGATGGCTGCCGCCGTTGCCACGGCGACGAACGAGTCATCCGGCCGCTCCTGGCCGGACCGGACCGGCTCGCCGGGTTGCGAGCCGTCGAGCGTGTCGGCGTGCTGGACCGGTGGCACCGACGGGTGTTCCTGGGTGTTCGGGGCGGTGGGAGTCGGAGCGAAGGCCACGACGGCAGCTGTGGTGGCCCCGCTGGTGGTCGGTGGGTTGGCACCGATCGGCGAGCTAGCAGGCAGCGGGGTCGTCGGGACGACGGGTGCTGCAGCGGGCCCTGGGACCTTTGGTGCTGTCGAGGTCGATGGCACTGCGGCCACCGGCTCGACCGGGGGAGGAGCAGTCGCTCGGGTCCCGGAAGCGACGGGGTCGACCGGAGCAGGAGCTGTCCGAGGGGGGGAGGGGACTCGACGGGCGCCGTCGGGGCCGTCGGTGGAGAGGTCACCCGAGGCGCAGGGGGAGCGGACGCGACCGGGGGAGCCGGACCGGCCAGGGGCGTGGGCGGAGGAGTGGTCTCCACCCGTGGAATGGGCGAATCAGATTCGACGGGGGAGGCCGGCGCAACCGGCGCAGCTGAAGCGACAGGCGCGATCGGGGCAGCAGAAGCGGCAGGCGCTATCGGGGCGGCAGGGGTAGTAGGGGCAGCCGGAGCAGTAGGGGCAGCAGGGGCAGCAGTGACAACCGGCGCAGCTGAAGCGGCAGGCGCGATCGGGGCAGCCGGTGCAGCCGGTGCAGCCGGTGCAGCCGTCTGCTTCGGAGCAGGCGATGAGACCGATTCAGCAGCCCTAGGAGGCAAGACCGGAACTACTGCACGAGTCGGAGCCGCCGGAGAGATTGGAGCAGCCGCGGCGACTGGAGGAGCGGGAGCCGCAGGGGCAGCCGGAGCAGCCTGGACAGCCGGAGCAGCTGAAGCGGCAGGCGCGATCGGGGCAGTCGGGGCAGTCGGGGCAGTCGTCTGCTTCGGAGCAGGCGATGAGGCCGATTCAGCAGCCCGAGGAGGCGAGACCGGAGCTACTGCACGAGTCGGAGCCGCCGGAGAGATTGGAGCAGCCGCGGCGACTGGAGGAGCGGCCGGAGCAGCAGGACCAGCCGGAGCAGCAAGGGCAGCCGGAGCAGCAGGAGCAGCCGGAGTAGCAGGAGCAGCAGGACCAGCCGGATCAGCCGGAGCAGCAGGAGCAGCCGGAGCAGCAGGAGCAGCAGGAGCAGCAGGAGCAGCAGGAGCAGCAGGAGCAGCAGGAGCAGCAGGGGCAGCAGGGGCAGCAGGAGCAGCAGGAGCAGCTGGAGCAGCGGGTGCTACTGGTGGGTCCGCAAGGGTCGGACCGACCGAAGCAGTCAGGCGATCCTGCGGTGCCGGCCTTGGTTCGGGCGGTGCCGCAACCGGGGAGACCGTCCCAGTGGCAGCGGTCTCCGGTGGCAAAGCCCGAGTCGCAGCCCTGCTCGGTGTTGAGACCGAGGCCGGCGGGCTCTTCGGTTCTGGTGAGCGCTCCGGTCCGGGAACGACCTTCGAGGCCTCCCCGGCTGCCGACACGATCGGAGTCTCCGTTTGCACCTGCCACCATCGTCGCCTCGGTGGGATGGGTGACTTCGGGCGCGCGCGGAGCTGACGAGGTTTCGTCGGGCTCGAGGAGCCGTTCCGCGCAGGATCGGTGCCTGTCGATCGGGGGGCTCCGGGGGGGACGGGATCGGTCCGCGGGGCCTGCTTCGACGCCGCCGGCGGGACGGCAGCACCCGAGAGCGGCGGCAACGGTCCGTCCACCGTGCGCGCCGGCTTCGACCTTGATCGGGCCCACTGATCGCTCAATGGGCCGACTGGCCCTCGAGACTGCTTGGCGACGGTTCCGTTATGACCGATGCGGGGCGTGCGGGTCCAGGGCGGCTCGGGTGAGAGTGGCGTCGGCTCCGGGGGGGAAGCTGCCGACAATGGCACGTCGCGAGTCGCGGCCGGGCGCTCCTCTGGACCCGACGGCTGATCATCCGGCGGGGTGACCCGTTCCCTCGGCGCGTCGGCTGGCACCGGCACCTGAGGACCGTCGGGAGTGGTTGCAGGTCCACGCGTCTCGGTCGGGCTCACCGCTGGTCGCGGCGAAGGCACCCCTGCTGACTGTCCTCGGGGTGGGGACGGAGTGTCCGACGCCACTCCGGGTACCAGGTCCTCCGACAGCCGGTCGAGTCGTTCCGGTTGAGCCAGCGGGACCCCGGAGCCCACCGGGGAGTGCTTCTTCTCCTGCTTCTTCTTGCCCCCCTTCTTGCCGTGCTTCTTCGAGTCCTTCTTTGCGTTCTTCTTTGGGTCTTTGCCCTCCGCCTTCTTCGGGTCCTTGCCCTCCGCCCGGCTATCCCGATGCTTCTCCTTCTCGCCCTTGCCTCTCTCCTTCCCGGTCTCCTTCTCGCCGCCGCTCTCGTGTGCGTGCTTCTTCTCTTCGAGATGCTCGTGGCCAACATGCTCGTGAGTCGTCGACGGATCGATCGGCCCCCTGAGTGGTTCCGGCCTGGGTGGTTCCGGAGTGACGAGTTCGCTCGATTCCGGTTCCGGAGATGGGCCACCGGGCCCGGTCGGCGAACCCATCGGTGCACCGGGTGGCCGATCGCCTGTGGGCCCGTCCGAGTCGTTCGGTTGGCCGGAGATCCCGGATACCTCAGGACCGTCCATGGCCGGGGCGACGGAGGCCATCGAGGTCCGGTTGGGCACCGAAGGTGACGCTTCGGGCGATTGCGCCACCGGCCCTTCCGGCAAGGGGCCACCGAGCTCGATCGGTGCTCTGATCGGCGGCGCCGGCTCCTGCTCCGTCACCGGACCCGCGGTATCCACAGGAGCCATCGGGGTCCAGTGGGGCTCGGATGGCAGCGGCTGCTGGTACCCGGTGCCGCCATTGACCCGAGGTCGGCCACCACCGGGTTCGTCGGGTTCTTCGAGTCCGGGCGCGACGACAGGTTCCAGTAACTCGAACAGGTTTTTACCCTGCGGCTTGCCCCGATCCCAACCCCGTCGCATCGCACGGGAAGACTACCGTTTCGAGCAGCATCAAGCCGAGCCGACCCCGGTTGGGGAAGACCGGTGGACATCTCGTCCGAACCTGGGGATTGAGCAAGAAATCCGGCGGAAAAGGTAGGGATTTCGCGCAACGCCCTTGACCAGGAACAGGGCACCGATCACAGTGTCAATTGTTCGGACACCGAAGCCCCATCGGAGACCGGGGGAGATCAGCGGAAGGGTCGCAAGGCTCGTTCGTGGGTCGCCCCGCAGGAACGATGGGACCGTAGGTGGCCGAAGTGGTGGTCCGGTGACGGGCAGTGGTGTTCGCAAGGGCGCCATGGCTCGGTGCTCATTGCAGGGTCGTCCGACACGGCCAGGCGTGGGAGAGACCGGGTCGCTGCGTACGTAGCCCCGAGGAGCTCGAGCGGTTTCGGCCGTCCGGTTACTCGGGGTTGCGTCGCGCCCAGAACCGGAGGACGTCCGCGGCGACGGTCACCGTGCCGACTGAGTGTCTGGCACGTCAGTGGTGGTGCGTCGATCCCCTGGCCGGGGCGACCGCTTCCATCCGGCACGGGTCGTCCTCGTCGTTGCACCGTTCACATTCCAGTTCGAGGGTGCTGTGGGAGATGGCGAAGGGCTGGGCGATGGCCTCCTTGACCCGCTCGCCCACGACCTGGGCCTCTTCGAGTGTGGGGTGCCCGCTCAGGACCATGTGGGCGGAGAGCACCCTCATCTCGCTGGACAGACTCCAAATATGCAGGTCGTGGACCTCTTCGGCTCCCGGAACCGCGACCATGGCTTCCACCAACTTGGCCGGATCGACGTCGGCCGGAGTGGACTCGAGCAGGACGACGACGCTGCTCCGGAACACCCGGGCGGCTTGCACGACGATGATGGCCGCTATGACCAGGGCCGATGCCGGGTCCAGCCAGGTTGCGGCCGAGTCGAACAAAAGCACGACACCGGCGATCACCACCGCCAGGGAGGCGAGCGCGTCCCCGGCCATGTGCAAGAGGGCGGAGCGCATGTTGAGATCACGGGTGCCATCCCGGAGGACGAGCGCCGCCAGTCCGTTGACGATCAGTGCCAACGAAGCGACCACCACCATCACGCCGGCCCGGACCGGAGTCGGATGCGCCAGGCGGTACAGGCTCTCGATGACGATCAGGACCGTCACGACGGCGATGAGTGCGGCATTGGCCAGCGCGGCCAGGATGGTCGCCCGATGATTGCCGAATGACCGTTGGGCGTTCGGGGGCCGTAACGCGAGCCTGACGGCCACCAGCGAGAAGAGGAGCGCCCCGGCATCGGCGAGGTTGTGACCGGCGTCGGCCAACAGGCCTGACGAGTGAGCGAACAGTCCGAAGCCGACCTGGATGACGACCAGTCCGAGGTTGAGACCTAGGCTGATGTCGAGTCTGCGGCTGCGGTCCATGTGGTTCCTCCCCGCCAGCCTACCAAGCGGAGCGAAATTGGCCGCTGGAGCGGCTGTAATCGGTCGATTACCCCCGCTAGCCTGCGTGGATGGCCGCCCTGCGTGCATGGGTGTGGCGCTGGGTGCGAATTTTTTTACGGGTGATGCTCTTTTTGGTCATTCCACTACTCCTTGTGGCCACTGCCCGACTCTTCGTGTGGCCACCGTCCGATCAGCCGAGCAGGGCCGATGCCGTCGTTGCCCTCGGGGGGGACCCCGGCCAGCTGCGGGCCAAGATGGCGCTGCAGCTCGCCCGGGAGGGTTATGCGCCAGTTGCGGTGATCTCCCTGGGTGGCAAGAAGGCCGTCCCCTGCCCGCGGCCGGTCCGCGATGTGACGATCGTCTGCTTTCGGGCCGACCCCCTCGACACCCGCGGCGAGGCCGAGTACACGAGTCGGCTGGCGGCCCGGCGACACTGGAAGCGCATCATCGTCGTTTCGGAGCGGAGCCAGGCGACGCGCGCTCGGATGCTGTTCAAGCGTTGCACCTCGGCTCAGCTGGAGATGGTCCCGGTCACAGACCCGCGCAACCGGCTTCCTTTCGACGTCGTCTACGAGTGGGGGGCATTGACGAAGGCACTCGTGGTGGACCGGTCGTGCTGAATCCAACCGGTCGACGGAGGTTGGCGAGACTCTCGGGCGTATCTGGCGGCGAAGCGATGCACATGGTCGAGGAGCTCGGGTTGCATCCGGTCGGGGCCTCTCCGGTCGTACCAGGTGGTGATGGCGACACCTGGCACCAACCACCTTCGAGTCGTTGCTCACCGTCCCGGCGCTCGAGACGCGATGCACCGATGGCTGACACGACCACATCGCGCATCCGTTCCCGAGTTCCTCTGGCCCATCACGCAACTGACCGTTGCCCCACCGAGAGGCCCCGTTGCCCGGTGAGCCCGGTCGCTATCCGATCAAGAAGCGGCCAGGTGAGCCTGGTATCCGGCACCGTACGGGGTGGGATTGCCATTGGCGTCGATGAGCGAGGGTCCGCTGCATGCTCCGGCATTGAATGACCAGGCCAGGTAGGACACACCGTGGGCATCGGCCCAGGGCATGTAGGTGTTGATGAAGTTCGATGTGCAGTCGGTTTCCCCCAATTCTCCGGTGACGAAGGGGACCTTGGCCAGCAGCCCCAGATGCACCCACCTGTTCCAGGCGGCCGACCCCCTCGCCGCGTTGAAGTTGTACACGTGCACCGAGATTGCCAGCTGCCCGATCGGGTCGACGGGCATGTCCTTGCTGAAGCCGTCCGGATTGGCCGCAAACGCAGTGCCGGCCACCATGACGACGTTGGTTGCTCCCGTGGCACGGACAGCAGAGATCAGCTGGTCGTAGCCGGCCACCTGCACGCCGTCCTCGGTGCAGCCGCCGGCCACCAGGCAAGAGAATTTGAGGTATCGAGGCTCGTTGAAGAGGTCGAACACCACGCCCTGATGACCCTTGAAGGTAGCCGCCACGGACGACCAAAAGGCCGGCGAGTGGTCCTCATCGGCCATGACCTCACCGCCCTTTGCCAGCTCACTGCCGGGAGCGCCCCAGTGCAGGTCGAGGATCACCGCCAGGCCGGCGGCGTTGAGGTCGTTGACGTAGTGCACGATGGCGGACTGGTACGCGGCCCCTCCGTACTGGGGGTTGGGAAGATTGATGCCGAGCCAGCAATCCTCGTTCAGGGGGAGCCGGACTGCATTGATGTTCCAACTCTTCATGGCGGCGATCATCGACGGCGTGTCGGAGTTGGATGGATTGAGGAACCCGTACCCACCGACGCAGGCATATTCAGAGCCGCTGTGGTCGACCCCGATGAGACGGATCGGGTTGCCGCCGCCGTCCACCAATTGGTTGCCCGACACCCGCACGACCGGAGGTCCCGAGAAACTGGTGGCAGCTGACGCGGCCGGCGCCACGATCACGCCGACTCCCAGTTGGAGGGCGGCGACCGCAACCAGTGCAACCCCTACCCGGAGCAGGCCATGGCCCAGCTCCGACTGCCGCGCTGACGCAGTCACAGACCGAGCCCCACTCTCATCGTCGAGTCCGCGGCGCTCGATCGCCACGGGTCCGGTTCGCGGGGGCGACCGGTGGGTCGGCCTCGACGGCGTTGGCGCCAGTTCCCACAGCTAGTACCTGCCCACTCTCGATCCGGAGTCCCGATGCGGCGGTTCGGTCACACGACGGCTACCGGTGTGACAGACCTCCCGGCTTATCGGCAGGATGGCGCCTGACGTTTAGTGCCAATCAGCGGACTCGGGATACACCAGGAGCCTCCGGCAGCGAGCAAGGTGGAGCCCGATGCCGGCTGGAGGGCCTGGCCCTGCCTGGGATCTGTGCTCCTGACTTTCTTCGGCGCAGCGGGCTCAGGCTTCTCCGCAGAGCGGGCTCAGGCGACCGAGTCGGCCTCAGGTGACATCGCAGGCAACGCTGCCCCCTGCACCAAGCAGGAGCGACGCCCGACCTCCCCGGCGTCGTGACGTCCCGGCCGTCCGGATTGCGCCGAGGTTCAACGCCGGACGGTCGGCAGGCCGACCGGCTGACCTCGGAGGCGCTTCGACAGCCTCCGGATCTGCACACGCCGCCGGCCGGCGAACTTGTAGCACTCGGAGAAGGCCCGGGACGCCCAGCGCTCATGGACGACCTCGAGGCCGGCGGGTCCCGCCCCGCGGATCTCCTCGGCCATACGCAGATAGGAGTGCCGCCGGTAGTGACGGATGCTGTCGGTGAAGTCATCCGGGCTGGTGACGAAGGTGCGCACATCGCAGACCGAGGCGTTCGGCAGTTCGTCGACGACTCGGTCGAGAATGGCGTTCATCGTCATGTGGTGAAGGTGGCGATCCGGTTCGCTGGGGTTGGACAGCGCCACCTCGGCGCCGTTCACGAACACGATCCTCGAACCCTCGGGAACCTGCGTGGCCAACCAGCGGATGTTCTCCTCGAATCGGTCGGGCGGTATCCCACCCCGGAATTCGAATTCGTCCGTGAACCAACGCAGGAACTCCCGGTTGATGCCCTCCCGGCCGAGTCTGGTCTCGACCGGTCCCCAACGGTCGGGATCAGTGATGTCGAAGTCGAACTGGAGCCACGGCACGATCAAGTTCGTGTCCCGGTGGCGGTAAAGTCCCTGGGTGTAGTCGGTCAGCACGCTGTACACCAGCACGTCGTAGTCGGGGGAGACAACCACCGACGATCGATAGACGCTCTGATCGAGGAAGGGGATCCGATCGACGACGGCCCGCTGTCCGTCCGTGAGACCCGCCGCAGACTGGCGGAGGGTCTCGGTGTGCCCGACGTGGATGAAGCTGCCCGTCGGCCCGGTATGGGCGAACTCGGTGCGGATCCGGCCGCCCAGGAACTGGGCCGTCGTGTTCAGGTCGCACCCTCCGACCATGAGGATCCGCTGGTCATCCGGCGCCGCCCCCACCCGCCCGGCCGGCCCGGGGCGGGCCGGACGGGCGGGGTCCGGCAATTCGTCGTCCTCGGTGATCCAGTCGACCGGGTGGTCGAGCCCGGACGCCACCTCCCCGACGATCGAGAGTGGGGGACGACCGAGTCGGTCGTAGAGCCACTGCTCCACGCCCATGTGGAGCACACGGCAGGAGAACAGGAAGTCGGTGAGCGTGCCGTCGCGCTGGTCGACCGAGAAGAATCCACAGATCCCGTAGTCGCCGTAGCGGTCCCTCACCATCACGTACCCGGTCCGGTAGGTGGGGTCGGCGACCATCGCCCGGAACTCGTCCTCGTCGAGCCACCGCTTGGTGAAGTTCAGCTGATGGGTCCTGATCAACAGCTCGTGCAGCCGTTCGGACTCGGCGACCGTGTCCTCGACGACGGCGACACGGATGTCGCAGGACCGCAGGAACTCCTCGTTGGACCCGCTCGCTGCCTGGCGATCGACCAGCTTTCGCTCGAGGACCTGGTACTGGCGGACGCGGGTGCGGCCCCGGTCGTCCTTGCCGGCGAGCTCCGGCAAGGACAGCAGGTGATCGATGATCTCCGGCCCTGCGGTCTGGATCCCCTCCGAAAAGTGGCGCACCTCGCCCCGGTTGGTCGGCGAGTCGTCGATGAACAGCACGTTCTCGGGTCGCAGCTGCGCGTCGTCGATGATCTGGGCGACCCGCGCCCCCTTGGGCGACCAGTCGATGCGGGCGAAGACGAACTCCTCCCACAGCCCCAGTCGTCGGAGCTCGGCCCGCGCATCCTCCGGATCGTTCTTCGAGCAGATCGAGTTCACGATGCCCCGGTCGTTCAGGGTGCGGACCAGGTCGGCCGTCGACGGGTCGAGGGCGACCGGCCCCTCGCTGAGCGTGCCGGCCCACAGCGTCTCGTCGAGATCCCACACCACGAGCTTGACCGGCGCCGACAGCGGGGCTCCGTACCCGTCCTCGCCCGGATCCGAGCCCGGAGAGAGCCGGCCATCGGCGCCCTCGTCGGACGGGACCACGAAGGTCGTTGCTTGCTCACGAGACTCGCCGGTCACTCGATGTGCACCCCTCCCACGAACGTCACTCTGCCACCCCGGTGCCCGGGCCGTCGGAGCGATACCTGTTCCCGACCGGTCCGGCCAAGGGCCGTCGAACCGCATTCATCGTACCGGTCGTCGGCGACGACGACGGTCGTGGGGGGATCGAGGGGCTTCGGGGATCGGGACTAGGTTACGGCAGGTGGGATCGGGGTCGGGGCCAGTCAGCTGGGATGCATCGCCGCTGCGCAACCGACCCCTGCGCCGTGCTCGACGCCGGATCCGGCGTGGCGGACGCCAGGTCAGGGATGCCGTCGAGATGCGGACCGACCCGTCATTCCGGCGATTGGCGGCGACCTACGACCTGCCGGGTGGGTACAAGAGGATCTACCTGCACCACATTCGCAAGACGGCGGGAACCGGCCTGTACCTGAGCTTCCTCGCCCTGGGAGGTGAGGACCCGATGGCGGTGTGGCGCCGGATCACCACGTCATCGCTGCCGCGCACGGTCAGCGGCGGGTACGCGTTCACCGCCAACCACCGGATGCTGCTGGCCGAGGGTGCGTATTTCTTCGGTCGGTCGCACCGGACCGCCTCGCGCCAACCCCTGCCGGACCGAACCTTCACCGTGACAGTCCTCCGGGATCCGATCGACCGGGTCCGGTCCTACTACGACTACCTGATCGAGGGTGATGATCCGAACGCCCCCGGCCGGGTCACCGATTGGGAACGTCGGATGGCCTGGGACGGATTCGACGCCTTCGTGGATCGGATCCCGCCCGAGCACCTGCTGAACCAGATTGCGATGTTCTCCGAGCGGTTCGACGTCTCGGAGGCGACCGACCGGATCGCCGCCTGCTCGAGCGTCTTCTTCACCGAGGACTTCGCCCAGGGGTTGGGAGGGCTCGCCCAACGCCTCGACCTACCGCTCGAGGTCCGCCGCGCCCGCGTGGCCGGGCAGCGCACGGTCTTGACGGACGGGCAGCGGGAGCGACTCCGATCGCGGCTGGAGCCGGAGTACGAGCTCCTGCGCCGTCTCGGCGAGGGTGGGATCGCCCCGGTGGGCACCCGGCGACCGGGCGACGGGGCCTAGCCTCGCGAACCCTGGCCGTCCCCGTCGGCCGCACGGCCTCCGGACGAGGTGACAGGCATCTGCCCCGCCGGACCGTGGAATGGGCGGACGTCGCTCGCGCAACCCTGTCCGTTGGCGATGGCCACCGCGGCCAGCTGGGATCGGACGCCCGTCTTCCGGAGGATCGACCGTATGTGGGAGCGCACGGTGGTGAGGGACACCGAGAGCTCGTCGGCGATCTCCTGGGCCGAGCGACCCTGGGTCAGGAAGAACAGCACCCGCCGCTCGCTCGTGGTGAGGCGGACGAGGCTGTCGACCCGGGGGTCGCTGACCGGGGTCCCGTCGAAGGCGACCGGTGGGTCCGATGCAGGCGGTGACGAGCGAAGGGACAGCAGAGCCGCCGGCAATTGCTGTGGATCGAGGAGGACCGTTGCCCCCGCTTCCACACAGCCGGCCAACGCCCCGGCGCCGGCGCCACTGCTGACAGCGACCACCTCGACGCCGGCAGCACGATAGGTGTGGGCAATCCGCGCCGGCAGGCACCAGCTACTGGTTTCCCACGCCGCCCGACCGGTCTCTTCGCTGGTGTGCTGGCCCGAGACCACAAGGACGACCGAGTCGATCGCCGAACCGCCGATCTCGAGGATCGGCCCGTCGTCGGCCGCCAGTGAGCGCACCTCCGCCCTGAGTCCGAGCCTCAGGATCAACGAATGGGTGGCCGAGGCGGCCAGGCTGGGCATCGCCCTCCGATCGGCGATGGGATCGACGACCAGCACGGTGCCGGTTGCCGTCCTACCGCTGCCGGACGCGCCGGCATCGTCGTACCGGCTGCCATAGGAGAAGGAGCGGCCGAACGGAAAGCGGACGACCGTGCGGTGCCGGAGGTGGCCTGTGGCCCACCTCCCGGTCCGCTGACCCGGGCGAAGGTCTTCGGAGTCCACGGGGACGCCGACACCGGAGGCCGGTACCACCAGTGGCCGGTCCACGGTCACCGTCGTCGACGGCAGACGGTCGGGAGCGCGCCGATGGGACATGTCCCCCGGGGACCCCGTCGGTCGGCACGTCGGGTCGTCGGGGCGGCCCCGGTGGCGGGGGCGCGCCCGGTCAGCCCCGACCACGTCGCCCGGTGTCACTCCCCATTCGACCGCCCGCGCCAGGCGTTCGGCCAGCTCTCTCGAGGTGACCGCCAGCGCGTCGGGCCCGAAGGCGACGGCGAGGTGTGCCACGGCATAGGGGCAGACCCAGTCATCGGACCGCACGATCCGCTCGATGGTCCGGAGGGCCCGGTCGGGCAGCAGCGAGCCGACACGCGTCCGACTCGACGACAGTTCGACGTGCACCATGGTCCGGTCGCCGGTGCCCTGCGTCGAGACCTCGGTACTGACAAGCATGTCGACGGCCATATGTCCCCCCGTGCACCGCGCACTTCTCCGAGGACGCAAGCCCCAGCGCGGCACCACCCCAGACAGAACATTCTAGCCCCCACGGGCATGTTGGCAAGGTCCCGATGCCGGTCGACCAGGGTCCCCGGCGGGGTCGCCACGACGCGCTGCCGGCCGGAGTGGGGCGTGACAGGACGCCCACCGGATGCCCCGGTGACTCGCTCAGGTCGCCTGCTCGAACCACCGGATCGTGGCGCGGAGGCCCTCCTCGAGGGACTCGGGCTCGACCGACGGGAACAGCGCTCGCACCCGGGTCTGGTCGGCCTGGGAGTCTCTGACATCACCGGCGCGGGCCTCCTCGTGGTGCCTCGGGAGAGCCCTGCCGATCAGCCGCTCCATGACGTCGATGAGCTCGAGGAGCGAGACCCGGGTGCCGAACGCCAGGTTGACCGGTTCCACGCTCGTCACCTTGCGGACCACGGCCTCGGTCAGGATGTCGGCCACGGTTCCGACGAAGGTGAAGTCACGCGTCTGGCGTCCGTCGCCATGGATCGGCAGCGGCTCACCGCGCAGTGCGGACGACACGAAGACCGGCACGACGGCGGCGTAGGCATGGTCGGCCGCCTGCAGCGGTCCGAATACGTTGAAGAAGCGGAAGGCCAGGACCGGCAACCCGAACGAACGTCCGTACGAGATGGTGGCGGCCTCGGCGGCCAACTTGCTGGCCGCATAGGGACTGACCGGCATGGTGGCCATGTCCTCCCGTTTGGGCAACGTCGGGTTTGCCCCATAGACCGACGACGACGAGGCGAACACCACCTGTACCGAGCGTCGGCGCCTGGCCGCTTCCAGGACCTCCATGGTCCCGACGGCGTTGGTGAGGAAACTGGCCATCGGGTCCGTCATCGACCTCGGAACCGAGGGCCGGGCGGCCAGGTGCACGACGGCGTCGACACCGGTGAAGACGTCGTCGAGCACGACCGGGTCGAGTATGGACCCCTCGACCAGGTCGACGCCGTCCACCGAGGCGAGGTTCTGGCGGAACCCGGTGGACAGGTCGTCGAGGGCGACGACCTCGTCGACCTCGGGCGCCGCCACCAGGGCACGGCACAGGTTGGCTCCGATGAAGCCGGCGCCGCCGGTGACGAGGACCTTCATCGTGGCCTACAGCCGTTCGACGTTCGGTCCGGTCAGGCGGTTGCGGGTGTCGAGTACGTACGAGGCATGCGTGACTACCAGGTCGTAGTCGAACGAGTCGTGATCGGTCACGATCAGCACCGCGTCGGCGGCAGCCACCTCCTCGGCGCTGAGCTCGACCAGCGGGTAGGGGGCCGAGTCGTCGGGGAGATGGGGGTCGACGATCCGCAGGTCCGCCCCGAGGGCGTCGAGCGACTGGGCGATGGCCGTTCCCGGCGCCTCGCGTGCATCGCCGGTGTTCTTCTTGTACGCCAGGCCCAGCAGCAGCACCCGGGCGCCCTTGACGGACCGACCCAGCTGGTTGAGCGCCAGGATCAGGCGGCGGACGACGTAGTCGGGCATGTGCTCGTTGACGTCGTTGGCCAGCTCGACGAATCGGAAGGGTTGGCCGAGGCTGCGTCGTACCTTCCAGGAGAGGTAGCTCGGATCGATGGGCAGGCAGTGGCCGCCCACCCCCGGTCCCGGCGTGAAGCGCAGATAGCCGAACGGCTTGGTCGAGGCGGCGTCGATGGCCGACCAGACATCGATGTCCAGTTCGTCGGCGAACATGGCCAGCTCGTTGACGAGTGCGATGTTGACGTGACGGAAGGTGTTCTCGAGGAGCTTCGTCAGCTCGGCCTCCCGTGTGCCGGAGACCGGTACCGTGCGCTCGACGATCCGGTCGTAGAAGCCCTGCACGGACTGCAACGACGCATCGTCGATCCCCGAGACGACCTTGGGCGTGTTCTCCAGTCGCCACGTGGCGTTGCCCGGGTCGATGCGCTCGGGGCTGTACCCGAGGTGAAAGTCCCGACCGGCCACGAGCCCCGAACCCTCCTCGAGGATGGGCCCGACCAGCTCCTCGGTGGTACCCGGATAGCTGGTCGACTCCAGGACCACCGTGCACCCCGGTCGGACGTGGCGCGCCACCTCGGCGGAGGCCTGCTCGACATGGGACAGGTTGGGGGCGCCGTCCCGCAGTGGTGTCGGTACGTCGATGACGGCGACGTCGAAACCGGACAGGAGCTCCGGGTCGGCCGTCGGCGTGTAGTGCGTGGACTCGATGGCGGCCGCCAGGCGCTCGTCGGAGATGTCCTCGACGTAGGAGCTGCCGCTGGCCAGGCTCTTCACCTTGCGGTGATCGACCTCGAAGCCGACCACCTCGAATCCCACCTCGACGGCCCGCATGGCCAGAGGCAGGCCGACATAGCCCTGCCCCACGACCACCAACTTGGTCCGCCTGTCAGTACCACTCACCCGTTCGTGCCCGACGGCACCCTCAAGCCGGAACCTGTTCCGAACCGGTGACGGTGGAGCCGTTCGAGTTCTGGCTCCCGACCTGGCCGCCCTTCCCCGACGTCGACCCCACCGGTCCGGCCGCGCCCGACGTGTGGACTGCTCCCGTCGACTTGGCCAGATGGTTCACGTTGGGCTGCACCGACCACCCGGGGGCGAAAAGCAGCTGCCGGGTCTTCACCGGGTCCCGACGCGAGACAGCTTCGTCCAACTGACCGAGCAACGAGGTCAGCTCGTCCGTCGGGGCGGAAATCGGCACGAGCTGATTGATGTACGGGTGTTGGGTGGTGAGCATCTGCTCGTCCGGTGTCCGCAGCTCCTCGTCGAGCTTCTCGCCGGGCCGGGCGCCGATCAGCTCGATCGGGATGTCGGCCCCCACCTGGTAGCCGGACAGCCGAATCATCCGCTCGGCCAGGTCGAGGATGCGCACCGGCTCGCCCATCTCGAGCATGAAGACCTCGCCGCCGCCGTCGGACAGCACCGACGACTCCAGTACCAGCTGCACGGCCTCTTCGACACTCATGAAGAAACGGGTCATCCGGTCGTCGGTCACCGTGACCGGTCCACCGTTGGCGATCTGGCGTGCGAAGGTCGGGATGACGCTCCCACGGCTCCCGAGCACGTTGCCGAAGCGGACCGTGCAGTACGAACCGTCGCTCGGTGCCCTGGAAAGCACGATCTGCTCGGCCAGCCGCTTGGATGCGCCCATGACGCTCGACGGGCGCACGGCCTTGTCCGTGGAGATCTGGACGAACCGGCGGGTGCCCACCTCGGTGGCGGCGTCGATCACGTTCAGCGTCCCGAGCACATTGGTGTCCGCGGCCTCGACGGGGTGCTGCTCGAGCACGGGCACGTGCTTGTGGGCCGCGGCATGGAACACCACCTCGGGCCGATATGTCCGGAACGCGTCGAAGACCGCCGGCCGGTTGGTGATGTCGACCAACGCCTGGACGCAGGGGACGGGCAGCGAGGCCGCCGCGTCGTGCAGGTGGGTCTCGTCGTGGTCCAGGAGCACGAGCGCCGCCGGGTCGAGCTCGGCGACCTGGCGGCAGATCTCCGATCCGATCGAGCCGCCCGCCCCGGTGACCAGGACCCGGCGCCCTTCGAGGGACCGTCTCACCGTATCGAGATCGATCGGGATCGGGGTCCGGCCGAGGAGATCCTCGATCCGGGGTTCGCGAGCCTGGCGAAGTGGGGCCATGGGCTCGACGCCGTTGACCAGGTTCCCCACGCCGGGAAGGACCTTCATGGCCAGCCCGGCGGACTCGCAGGCCTGCAGCACCCGCTCGACCAGCTCGGGGGGAGGGTCCGGGATGGCCAGCAGGATCTGCTGGAGCGTGTAGCGGTGGGCGGCGTAGGGGATGTCGGCGATGGATCCCACGACGGGAACACCGAGCAGGGAGAGGCCGTGGGCCCGGGTGTCGTCGTCGAAGACGGCCACGGGGACCAGGCCCGCCCCGGGGCTGCGGAGCATCTCCCGGATGGCTGCCGCCCCGGCGTCGCGACTTCCGACCACCGCCACCCGGAGCCCGACCCGCCGCGAACCGCGCTGCCAGGCGAACAGCCGTGAGTGGAAGCGGAGGATCCCCATGCCCATGGTGGCGAAGATGCAGCCGACGACGATGACCGTGATCGGTATCGTCTCGATCCGTGCCATCCGTCCGAGCGGGTACACGATCAAGAGGATGCAGAGCGTCACACTGGCCGAGAGCACCAGTTGCCGGGCCTCCTCGGCGCCGGCGTGCCGCCACATGCGGCCGTACAGCCCGAACAGGTGGTTGGCCACCAGGGTGACCACCATGGCGAGGAGGAGGAACAGCGCAAAGTGCTGCCAGTACAGGCCGGGAGCCTTGTCCCGGAAGTAGGTGACCTCGGCGAAGCCGTATCCCCCGAAGATGCACAGGACGTCGAGCACCATGAACACCAGCCGGGAGCGCACCCTGCTGGCGCGGACGGCCACATTGGCGCTGCCGCTGTCACTCGACGAGTTAGGCACTGCTGAGCCAGCCTCCTTGCCCAAATGGTCGTTTGGCTCGGTCACATCCATGCCAGTTGCCCCCTAAAAGCACTGCGGCCACCCCACGGCCCGAGCGCATGACGTTGTCCGACTGCTCCGACATCCCCCGTCGGCAGTGGCGCCGACATCTAGAGCCGGCACCTGATGCGACCTCCCACTCGCTCCGGTGCCCACAGTACGCTCTACCGCTGAGGCCGGCTCGAGCCGACGGGCCGCATTCGACCTTCCCCTGGTTCGGATGCGGATTTCGGCTCTCGAAGTACCGGACCTGCCTCGGCGTAGGGTCGACACTATCTCCACGGGAGGCCTGTTGCCATTCCCGATCATCGGGGAATGGTGTAGTGGGTCAGCCGGGAGGGTCGGTCCAGGTCCTGCCCCAATTGGCGTCCTGCCGGGTGACCGCGGAGTGAGGTCGGAGGTCGACGCAGCGTGAGATATGAGCCGAACGCGGAGAGTGGTGCGTGACAGCCGACCAGCGTGGAGGCGATGTATGATTTCCCGTCTGCGCTGGGCAGGGAGTGGGAGTACGCATGGAGCCGATTGACCTTGTGGGAGCGCTGCGCCGCAGCTGGCGGCTGCTGGTCGCGCTCGCTGTCCTTGGTGCCGTCGTGGCCGTCCTGATCCCGGTCACCACCGTCCACCGGAAGCCGCTGGCCTTGCCGTACGGGGCGGTCGTCGTCGTCGGTTCGGCCCCGGCCGGGGCCAGCAACGTGGTGGGCGGCGGGGTCACGAGCGCTCAGATCAACTTCTACGCCAGCCTGATCAGCACCCAGGAGCTGGCGGCCCAGTTAGACGGGCTCAACGTCCACAACTTCGTGCTCTACCAGTACATGGAGTCCCACCTCGGATCGGTGAACCTGGCGGCGGGGGGGGTCACGACCACCACGTTCAAGGGTCGTGCCAACACCCCCGACTTCGTGACCCTCGTGGCCTACGGGAAGACCGGGGTGGACGCGGTGAACCTGGCCAACGCCTACAGCACGGCAGTGGGCCGTGCCCTGTCCGATGCGTCGGCCGCCAAGGGCCAGACGGGCGGGAAGGGCTCGGCGTCCGCCGCCGCCGCTTCCGCGGCCTCCAGCTCGTCATCGTCGAGCTCGTCGTCCGGGGCCAGCACGGGCTACCAGGTCGAGCAACCCGCGGTCGATGCCGTGAAGATCCGCCGGGGTGGCAAGGCCAGCGTGACCGCCAGCCGGAAGGTCCGCCTCCTGGGGGGCCTCGTGTTCGGCCTGCTGATCGGGGCTGGCATCGTGCTCCTGCGGGAGCTCCTCGACAAGCGACTCCGGAACGCATCCCGAGCGGCGGCCAACTTCGGCTACCCGGTGATCGTGGAGATCCCCCGGGGAGGCTCGTCATCGCGAGGCTCGCTCGCCGGTCCTGCTGACTACGGCGACGTCATCCGAAACCCGGGGTCCAGCAGCGCGGAGGCGTACCGAATGCTGCGGATGTCCGTCATGTTCGAGGGACTGGCGCCGTCGAGCCCCCTGCCCGACGCGTTCAACTTCGGATTCGGGAACCTCGGTGGTGGGGCCACCCCCGAGACCGTGCCCACCGCCGGGTCGGACGGCGGAATCGGTGCCCGCCAGATCGTGCTCGTCGTATCGGCCGGTCTGGAGCCGTCACGCCCCCATGTGGCCGCCAACCTGGCCGCCGTCTACGCCGAGGCCGGCCAGAAGGTGGTGGTCATCAGCACCGGTGAGATCGACGCGTCGCCGGGCGGCAACCGCTCGAACGGTTCGGTGGCGTCGGGCGAGATCACGACCGAGGACGTCCGCGCCCATCTGGAGCCGTCGAGGTTGGAGAACGTCTCCCGGCTGCCTCTCGACCCGTTCGTCCCCAACAGCGGACAGCTCGTGAACCGCGCCCCGCTCGTCCTGGAGGCGGCCCGGAAGCTCTCGGACGTGATCATCGTCGAGGTTCCGCCGCTCCTCGGGGTGCACCATGCCGAGGCGCTGTCCCACGCCGTCGACGTGGTGATCGTCGTCGCCGAGTGCGGATGGACGACGTTCAGCGATGCCCGGCGGGCCGGCGATCTGCTCCGGCGGATGGAGGCACCCGTGCTGGGTGTGGTGCTGACCAACGTGCAGGTCGATCAGCGCGACATCCGCCACATCGTCCCGGTGGGGCCTCCGAGCGCCGACATCGGCCCCCGCAGCAACGGGGATGCCTCGATTGCCGTCGGGCCGGGCCGACCGGTGCCGGAGTCACCGGCGGCCACGAGCCAGGCCTGATCCCGGAGCGGGATCCCTCCCATGCTCATTGCGGCCCAGACCCCGTCCAACCCGATCGTCGGGCTGGTGGTCGCCGGTGTCCTCTTCGGGCTCGGGCGGCTCATCATCCGCCGTGTCGCCTACGCCGAGGGGAACCCCTGGTTGGTCAGGATCATGACGGCCAGCCTGATCCTCCACCTGCTGGCCGCCCCAGTCCAGATCCTCGTCGTCGATCACGTGTACCACGGCGTCGCCGACTGGACCCGTTACACCCACGTGGGCGCGGCGCTGGCCCCGAACTTCCGTCACTTCAACTTCACCCTGGCCGGGGCCAATGTCCGGCAGATCGTCAATGACGGTTCGGTGAGCATCGCCACCGGGATCGTCATGGCCATCGTCGGGATCAACCTGGTCGGGACCTTCCTCGTCTTCAGCTGGCTGTCGTTCATCGGGTCGGTCTTCTTCTTCCGTGCGTTCAGCCTCACGTTCCGGGGCGCCGACCCCCGTCGTTACGCCCTGATGCTCTTCTTCCTTCCGTCGTTGATCTTCTGGACGGCGGACGTGAGCAAGGAATCCATCATGATGTTCGCGCTCGGGCTCACCGCCTACGGGGCGGCGAAGATCCTGGCCCGGCGGCCGGGTGGGTTCGTCCTGGTGGTCCCGGGGGTCACCATCGCCTACTTCATCCGTCCCAACGAGCTCCTGCTCATGCTGGCCGGCTTCGCTGTGGCCATGATGGTCCCGACGGCGGCGGCCCGGCAGAATCTGGGTGGCCTGCGGCGGCTGGCCGGTCTGGTCTTCCTCGGCGGCCTGTTGGCCATCTCGGCGGCGCTCACCGTGCACTATCTCCATGGTGGGCCGAACGGCTCGCTGTCGCTGCAGCAGACCAACGCCAACAACCAGGGGAGTGGTCTCGGGTTCGGCAGCAGCGGCGTGCCCTATTCGACCAGTCCGGCGACGTACCCGCGCGACATCTACGAGGTCCTGTTCAATCCCCTCCCGTACAACGCCCACGGGTTCGGCGAGCTGATCGCCGCGCTCGAGAACACGATGATCCTCGTCCTCATCCTCGCGTCACTCCGGAACCTGCGGATGGTGCCGAGAGCCGCGTTCGCCCGGCCGTACATCATGCTCTGCGCGGTGTACACGGGAGCCTTCTTCTACACGTTCGCCGCCCTCGGGAACCTGGGGCTCATCGAGCGGGAACGGACGATGATGATCCCCTTCCTGCTGGCGCTGCTCTGCATCCCCCGGGGACCGAAGCGGGCCCCTCCCGCCTACGAGTGGGAGCTGCGGCGGCGGGACCGGCTCCGGTTGCGGTATGCCGCCGAGCGGAGGGCTTCGATGCGGTCACCGGCGCCGACGCCCACGGGTCCGTGAGCAGGGCCTGACCCCTCAAGGAGCCAGAAGCTCAAGGGGCCGGAAGCCCTGCGGAGTCCAGCAGCGGTTGGAGCAGGGACATCCAGCGCCGTCCGACGGCGTCCATGCTGAAGCTGTCGATGCAGTGCTCCCGGGCCGCACGGCCCATTGCCTGGAGGAGCCCGGGATCGTCCAGCAGGGTGACAGCGGCGGCCGCCATGGCCTCCAGGTCGTCCACCGCGGTGATGAACCCGCCCTCGCCGTCGACGACGACGGTGCGCGCCCCGGGAACGTCGGTGGCAATGACCGGCAGCCCGGACAGGCCGGCTTCGATGAGGACTCCGGGCATGCCTTCGCCGGCCGGCCGGCTGGGGAACACCAGGAGATCGGAGTGTCGCATGAGGTCGGCGACATCCGACCGTGACCCGAGCAGTTCGACCCCGGCGTCCTGGCCCGCTCCGGCGATCTGGTCGCGCATCGGCCCGTCACCGACGAGCAACGACCGGCAACGCACGCCCCTGGCTCGCAGCACCGCCGTCAGCTCGATGAAGGCATCCGGCCGCTTCCCGGCGGTGAGGGCCCCCACGAACAGGACGGTTGGCTGCGCTCGAGCCGGCGCCGCAGGGTCCGGATGGAAGACGTCGGGATCGCGGCCGTTCGGCGTGACCGTGATCCGGGAGGCCGGAACGCCGAGGAGGTCGATGCACTGCTCGCGCACCTCGTCCCCCTCGGCGGCGATCGCATCGGCCCTGGCCACCAGGCGCTTCCACAGTTCGAGCTGGGCTCGGCCGCCGGAGCCGGAGTAGGTGCCGATCGCGTAGTAGGCGAGCGGCCGGCGACGGCCGATGGTCGCCGGCACCAGGTACTTGAGCGGTTCGCTTCCGTGGGCCACCAGCACGGTCGGCGCCAGCCGGCCGAGCTCGGAGCGGAGCCGGACGATGAGCCGCGGATCGAACCCGACCGCGGGGGACGTGCCGCCGGGGTGGCCCAACGAGAAGTCGCTGACCACCTCCTCGTCCCCGGCGAAGAGGGTGAGCACGCGATGCGCCCGGGTTCCCGGAGTGTCGAGGTGGTCGGCCAGTGCCCGGGCCTCGCGCTGGGCACCGCGGGCCGTCCCCGTCGGAATCACGTGCAGCACCAACGGCACATCGCAGCGCGTCCACCGGCTGAGCACCGGTTGGTCGATCGTCGGCTCGGTCATCGGCTCGGTCATCGGCTCGGTCATCGGCTCGGTCATCAGCTCGGTCATCAGCGGGCCCCCTGCCGCCGCCGGCGGGCCCGGCGACGTCGACTGTACCAGCGGGGACCGGCACGGCCCTCCGCTACCATCAGCGGGTCTCAGGAGACGTGCCGGCTGTCGGTCCGCCGATCGGAGGGATGGGTATGAGGACCCTGGTGATTGCCGGCGACTACCCGTGGCCGGAGGACAGAGGGCCACGGATGCGCCTCGGCACGGTGCTGCGCGGTCTCCGTCGCTCCGGTCCCGTCGAACTGGCCTCGGTGGTGTCGCGCTCCCGCACCGATTTCGAGCTCCCGGACGTGGAACTGGACCTCGACAAGGTGGCCCGGATCGGATTCGACAACCGTCCGCCCACGGGGGCGGCCCTGCTGCCGTCCCTGTGGAGGCCGGCGATGCCACTCGGGATGCCGTGGCAGGACCGGCGGCTGGTCCAGCGGTCACTGGCCCGATTCGTGTCGGGGAGGTACGACCTCGTCTGGTTCTTCGGGGCCCGACCGTGGGTGCTGGCCGGGGAGCGGTCGTTCGCTCCGACCGTCATCGACCTCGACGACCTGGAGGACCAGAAGATCGCCGCCCGGCTGGCCATGCCCCGCGCCCGACCGGCGGGCCTCGACGACCGCCTGCGTCGCCTGGCGGCCGACGCGCTCTCGAAGGAGGAGATCCGGCGCTGGCGGCGCCTCCACCGCCGTGCCGCAGCCCGCGCCTCGGCCATCGTGGTCTGCAGCCGGATCGACGAGGCCCGGGCCGCCGCCCACGGGGTGACCGACGTGACGGTCGTCCCGAACGGGTACCGCACGCCGGCACGGTCGTTGGGGAGGCCGACGGTCGGCGATCCACCGGTCGTCCTCTTCCAGGGTCTGCTGCGCTATCCGCCCAACGTGGACGCCGCGCACCTCCTGGCGCGCCAGATCGCCCCGTTGATCCGGGCGGTCGTCCCCGATGTGCAGGTCCGACTGGTCGGCGAGCACCTGCCGGATCTCCTGGCCCTGCACGATCCCCCCCGGGTGACCGTCGTCGGCCGGGTGCCGGAGATGGCGACCGAACTGGCCCGGGCCGACGTGGTGGTGGTGCCCATCAGGTACGGGAGCGGGACGAGGATCAAGATCGTCGAAGCCTTCGCCCACCGGATCCCGGTCGTGTCGACCGCGCTCGGTGCCGAAGGGCTCGACGTGGAGGACGGTGAACACCTGCTCCTCGGCGACAGCCCCGCGTCCCTGGCCGCCGCCTGTGTCCGCCTCCTCGGTGAGCAGGACCTCCGCACGGCGATCGTCGGCCGGGCGCACGAGCGCTTCACCGAACGGTTCACCAGCGAGGCCGTCGAGCGAGACGTGAGCCGGCTGGCCCGTGAGGTGGCCGGAGCGGCCTGACCGGGAATGGCGGTTCGGGCCGATCGGCCGGTCCCCGGTAGCATCGTCCCAGGCCGAGGAGTGCTCGTGGGCATTCGGTGACGAGTCACCACGGCGGGTCGACGACGGGAGAGGGAGCGACTCGATGGGTGCCCGGACGAGAGGGGGATCGGAGGACCCGTCGTTCGTGCGCAGAGGCTCGGACTGCCCCGAGGCACCCGTCGTCTCCGTCTGCATCCTGGTGCTGACGGACCCGGGCATGGCGCTCGGCTGTCTCGAGTCCCTCCACCGTTCGGGCTGCGGAGTCGAGGCGGAGACGGTCGTCGTGGCCAACGGGGTCCCCCCCGGGGCCCGTGCGCCGCTCGAGGCCCGTGAGGACATCGTGCTCGTACGGAGTGGCACCAACCTCGGCTTTGCCGGTGGCAACAATCTGGCCGGGGGGGTGGCCCGAGGCCGATACCTGCTGTTCCTGAACGACGACAGCACGATCGAGCCCGGGTGCATCGACCGCCTCGTGGCGACGGCCGAGCGCCACGCCGGGGTCGGGGCCGTCGGCGCACGGATCCTGGCGGCGGACGGCTCGCTGCAGGAGGCAGGGTCGGTGTTGTGGGACGACGGCCACGCCACACACGTCGGTCGCGGGCTGTCCGGTGGGACCTGGGCCTTCTCCTACGTGCGCGACGTGGACTATGTGTCGGCCAACGGCCTGCTCGTCCGTCGGGACGCATGGGAGGAGGTCGGGGGATTCGACGAGCGGTACTACCCGGCCTACTTCGAGGACGCCGATCTCTGCATGGCGATCCGCCGCAGGGGTCACCGGGTGCTCTACGAGCCTCGGGCCCGGCTGCGGCACCTCGAGAGCCAGAGCACCTCACCCCGGTACCGTAATTTCCTGATGAGCCGGAACCGCCGGCGCTTCATCGCCAAGTGGGCGGACGAGCTCGCGCTCTTCTACCGGCGCCCCGGCCGGGCGGACAGTCAGGCCATCGAACGCTCGATCAATCGGGCCCGCGGGATGCCCCCCCGGGTGCTCGTCACCACCTCGGCTGGCGCGGGTGGACCCGAGGTGGCGACGGCGCCGTTGGTGGAGGCCCTGGCCACGACCGGATGGGCCGTCACCGTGGCCGCCCCGGCGGGAGTCGGCGAGGGAGACCGACCGGAGCCAGTGGCGGCGGACACGCTGGTCGACCTCGGCGTCGACGTCCGCCGTCAGGACGTGGCGGGCGTCCTCGCTGACGTCGGCGCCGAGTTCGAGGCGATCGTGGCATCGGAGCCGCCCACCGGCCGGTCGGCGCAGGTACTGCGCACCGACGGCACCCCGGTCCCCTGGATCACGCCCACCGTCGACGGAGGTCGGTTCGGCATCGATCGGACCCTGGCCGCAGTGGTCGAGGCGGCGCGGCGTCTCCCCTTGCCGTCACCGCTGATCGGCTGACGATCCGTGGTGCGTCGGACCGGTCCCTCTCAGTATCATCGAGCGATGGACGACGGCACCGACGGCGAAGGTGCCCCTGCCGACGGAGTCTCCGGCGATGGTGTCCGCTCCGAGCGCCTGGCGACGACGCCCGGTGACGAGGTCGACCAGCTCCGCCGTGAGCTCGGCGCGGCGAAAGCCGACATCGGGGTGAAGGACGAGTACATCGCCGTGCTCGAGGCCGATCTCGACGAGGCCCGGCGTGCGCTCGCCGCCAGACCGAGCCACCGCTTGGCGGAGCAGGCAAAGTCCGGGCTGCGCCGGCTTCGCCGGGCCGCAGGTCGATGAGAATCCTCCTGGTCGCCGAGGATTTTCCCTGGCCCCCGACCGGTGGCGGACTGCTCCGATCGTCCCAGTTGTTCGAGGCCGTCTCGCGTCTGGGGCAGGCGGACCTGTTCAGCCTGCACGACGAGCGAAGGGGGGAGTTCGTGGTCCCCGAGCGGGTGTCCATCTCCCGGACCGCCTCCGCCGTCCATCCGCCGGCCGCCACGGGGAGGCTGTGGAGGATGCAGTGGCTGGCGCAACGGGGTACACCCATCGAAGTGCTGCTGCGGAGCGGTGATCAGGCCCCTCGTGCCGCCTTCGAATCGTGGGCCGCGGCCCACTACGACCTCGTGTGGTTCAGCACACCCTCCGTCTACGCCTGGCTGGGCCGTCCCCGGCTCGGTCCCACCATCGTCGACCTGGACAACCTCGAGGACGTCAAGACGGGCCAGCGGCTCGAGATCCTTCGGTCCGATGGGCCGTCCGAGGGTCGGCTCGGCCGCCTGCGGTCGGGTGTCGCCGGGGCCCAGGCCGCCAAGAACGGCCGCGATTGGAAGCGATTCCAGGCGTCGGTGGCGGACGAGGTCGCCAGAGTCATCGTGTGCAGTGCGGTGGACCTCCGCCGGTCAGGGCTCCCGAACGCCGTCGTGGTTCCGAACACCTACGTCCGTCCGGCCCGCAGCCTCGGCCGGACCGAGGTGGGCGATCCGCCGGTCGTGCTGTTCCAGGGAAGGCTCAACTATGCGCCCAACACCGACGGGGGGACGTGGCTCGTGGAGGCCGTCGGTCCCCTCCTGCGGGCGAGATCTCCCGATGTGCGCATCCGCCTGGTGGGGAAGACGACGCCGGTCATCGAGTCACTGCACCACCCTCCGTCCGTCACCGTTGTCGGCAGCGTGCCCTCCATGGAATCCGAACTGGCCGTCGCCGATATCGCCGTGGTTCCCCTCCGCGTCGCCAGCGGGACCCGACTCAAGATCCTCGAGTCATTCGCCCACCGGATCCCCGTGGTCTCCACCACGCTGGGCGCCGACGGTCTCGACGTGACCGACGGTGTCCACCTCCTCCTGGCCGATGACGCCGACGAGTTCGCCGCCGCCTGCCACCGCCTGTTGGTCGACACCGCACTGCGGGCGCGGCTGGCCGACGCCGCGGAGGACCTGTACCTCCGGAACTACCAGTGGTCGACGGCCGAAGGCGTGGTCGAGCGGCTCGTCCACGACGTCATCGGCGTGTCCACCGCCCAGTAGACGGGCGTGCCCGCCGACGGGTTCGGCGGATCAGCGGCCCGTCTCGAGCAGGCGGCGGTAGATCTGCTCGATCTCACCACTGGCTCTGGCGGCGTCGAAGGCCGTGCTGTCCTCTCGCGCCCGCCGGCCGATCTCACGTCGGAGCCCGGGGTCCGACGTGAGCGCCTCGATCGCTCCGGCCAGGCCGGCGGCGTCGCCCGGCCGTACCAGTAGCCCGTTGCCACGGTCGGTGATCACCTGGGGCACCCCTCCGACCGAGGTGGCGACGATGGCCAGCCCCATGCTCATCGCTTCCATGAGCACGACGGGTAGGCCCTCCTGGTGGGACGCCAGCACGAAGACGTCCGCCGCCGCCAGCAGCCGGAGAGCGTCCGGCCGGTAGCCGAGGAACCGGAACCGCTCGCCGAGGCCGAGCTCGTCGCGGCGGGCGGTCAGCTCCGCCTCGAGCGTCCCCTGACCGGCGGCGGCGAACCGGACGGGCAGCCGACGGTCGAGGACGAGCTGAGCGGCGTCGAGCAGCACGTCGTACCCCTTCTCCGACCGCAGGTTGGCCACGGTCACGACCAGGACGTCCTCGTCGGCGACGCCGAGTTCGGCACGAACCTCCCGGCGGACGTCGTCGTCGGCCTCGATCACCGCGGCGGACCGTGAGAGGTCGACACCGTGCACGACCACCTGGGCACGGGGCCGCAGCGCCCGGGGGAGCGAATCGTAGGCCGCTCCCGACACGGCGATGATGGCCCCGTCCCGGCTGACGCTGGCCCGGTTGAGCGTCTTGACCAGCGGGGAGACCTTGTCCCACAGGGAGTGCTCGGTGTAGAGCGTCACCGGTCTCGACCGGGCCGGCATCGAGGCCACCACCGGCCGCCCGAGGGCGGCGGTGTAGGGGAGGTGGAAATGCACGATGTCGAAACGCCCGTGCCGGAGCAGCCGGTGGAACCTGGGCAGCCAGCGGACGTCGAGATTCCGGGTCGCCCCGAGGGCGTGCACCGGCGTGCCCCCCGACCGGAGGACGGCTTCGAACGAACGTTCGGATCCGAACACGAAGGCCACCTCGTACTCGAACGCACCGTGGTCGCCGTTGGCCACCGTGTCCACCACGAGCTGCTCGGCGCCGCCGTGGCCGAGGCTCTTGATCACGAGCAGCACCCGGACCGGACGGGCCGGAGCGGGCGGCGGGGCCGGAGAGGTCAGAGGTTCCCCCGGAGCCGTCACGCGCCGATGTTAGCGGTGTCGGCGGGGCCCAACGGGTAAGGAACTGGACCGGTGCGATAGACTGCTCGGGTCGCTGAAGGTCGGGACGGGGCCGTTTGGCCAGGGGGGTAGTGTCGGAAGATGGCTGTTGTGGACGCGACCTTCGGGGCCACGCTGGTCGAGACGGATATCTCGACGATCCCCGAAGAGCCGCCGAACGAGATCATCTACAAGCACCGGGTGAACTACCTGGAGTCGCTCAAGACCCTGTGGGCCCACCGCGAGATCATCTACACGCTGGCCGAGCGGGACTTCCGGGCGCAGTACAAGCAGGCAACGCTCGGTGTGCTCTGGGCGGTGATCAGTCCGGTGGCCACACTCATCATCTTCGTGGTGGTCTTCTCGCGGGTGAAGAGCTTCGGCAGCGAGGGGCTGCCGTATCCGCTGTACGCGTTCGTCGGCATCCTGTGCTGGAGCTTCTTCGCCTCGGCGCTGGGCAACGGCGGGCAGTCGTTGCTCAACAACAAGGCGCTGCTGGCCAAGACCCAGTTCCCCCGTGAGTGCTTCCCCTTGGAGACCCTGGGAGTCAACGGCCTGAACACCATCCTGTCGTGGATCCCGCTCGCCATCCTCTTCGTCATCTTCGGTCGGGCACCCGCCCTCGCCACCCTGTGGGTCCCCATGCTCATGGTCATCGAGGTGGTGTTCGCCGCCGGCATCGCCCTGGCCGTCGGCAGCATCATCATCCAGATGCGCGACCTCATGCAGGTGCTGCCCATCATCACGTCGATCGGGCTGTTCGCCACCCCGGTGATCTGGCCGTACTCGCGCATCCCGACCGCCTACCACGTGGGGGGCGGGACACTGGTCCACAGGTCGATCGTCAACGGGCACGTCGTCCACGCCCACGTGGTCGGCGGTTTCACGATCAACCTGCAGATCGTCTACGGCTTCTTCAACCCGCTGGGCCCGGTCATCGACGGGGCGCGGACCACCATGCTGCTCGGTCATGCACCAGAATGGAACATCACCTGTGCCGCAGCCATCGGCGCGCTCATCTACCTGGCCGTTGGCTACCGGATCTTCAAGCGGTTGGAGGAGAATTTTGCCGACGTTGCCTAATGGCGCCATCGAGGTAGACCAGGTCTGGAAGCGGTTCCGGGCCGACAAGACCGTGCCGAAGTTCTACGACCAGATGAAGCGGTTCGGGAAATCGATCGGGACCGGGACGCGCCATGACTACCGGTGGGTGCTGAAAGACGTCAGCCTCGAGGTACCGCCCGGGGGCACCCTGGCGCTCATCGGCATCAACGGGTCGGGCAAGACCACCCTGCTCAAGATCATCAGCCAGGTGACGTACCAGTCGGCAGGGAACTGCTCGGTGCAGGGCCGCATCGGGGCGCTGCTCAGCGTGACCAGTGGGATCCACCCCGAACTGACCGGCAAGGAGAACATCTACCTCTACGGCGCGGTGATGGGCATGGGTCGCCAGAAGATCCGGAACCAGTTCGACGAGATCGTGGAGTTCGCCGGCCTGGCCGACGCCGTCAACCGACAGGTCAAGTTCTACTCGATGGGCATGATGATGAGGCTCGGGTTCTCGATCGCCGCCTTCTTGGAGCCCGACATCCTCCTGGTCGACGAGGTCCTCTCGGTGGGCGATGCCAACTTCCAGCAGAAGTGCCTCAAGCGGATCGGTGAGATCGTGCGCGCGGGCACCACGTTGCTCTACGTCTCCCACGACCTCGCATCGGTGGAGGCGTCCTGCGAGAAGGCGGTGTGGCTGGCCGACGCCGTGGTGCGGGCATCGGGCCCGACCAGGGATGTGGTCGGCAAGTACCGGGCGGCCGTCGAGCAGAACGCCGCCCTGACGACGTCCAGCGAGGGCATCGTCGAGGTACTGAAGGTTGAGATCGAAGCGGCCGACGGTGGCCAGGTGCGGTCGGAGTGCGATCTCGACGTCCGCCTCACCCTCAGTTCGCCGCAGGCACTCGACGCCAACTTCTTCATCGGTGTGTCCCAGGGCAGCGCCTTCCCCATGTTCATCGTCCGCTACAGCGGGTCCTTCCCTGCCGGTGACTTCGAGGTCTCCTGCCGCCTGCACCACGTCCCGTTGGCCAAGGGCCGCTACTCGCTGTGGCCGGCCATGTCGGGCCACGCCGGCGGCAAGGGCAAGCCCCTGCTGCCGTGGCGGCCGGTGATGTCGTTCGACGTGATGGGCCCCGACTCCTACAGCCTCCCCGAGGGCGTCATGGTCATGTCGCCCGTCTACGTGGGGGCCGACTGGGAGGTCAACTGACCGTCCGGTCGGTGTCGGTCAGGGGAAGAAGGCCCGTTCCTTGACCGATCCGATCAGCCGTCCCGAGCGCATGCCGGCGGCGCGCACCCATTCGAGCCGGCCGTTGCCGGGCTTGAGGAGCCGTGGCGCCAGCAACAACAGCCACAGCCACGACTTGGCCGCCCCGGTGAGGTTCCGGCGGGCGCCCGAGCCGCGATGCCGCCGGTAGAGGGCGGGTCCGCTCCGACCGTACGCCGCCGCCTGCCGGAACACCTGACGGGACTCGGGCCGTTCCCGTTTGGCGACGACAGCGCCGAACTCGACGATGAATCGGTACCCCTCCAGCTGGAGTCGCCAGCAGAGATCGATGTCCTCGCCGGTCAGCAGCTCCTCGTTGAAACCGCCCACCGCCTCGAACGCCCGTCGGCGCACGGCCAGGTTGGCACCCAGTCCGGCGGGGAGGTAGCCCAGCTGGCGCATGGAGGCAGGCTTGGGGGGAAGGGCCTCCAGTCCGTTCAGGGTCCAGAAGTCGAAGACGCCGGCGACGATGTCGGCATCGTCGAGGGCGGTGACGCAACACTGCAGCCAGTTGGGCTGGACGATGTCGTCGGCGTCGCAGAAGGCGAGCAGGTCGCCGACGGCCTCCTTGACGCCGGCGTTGCGGGCCGCAGGGGCCCCGACGGTTCCCGAGGCGTCGACGAGGCGGATCCGGTGGTGCTGTTCGGCCCAGGTGCGTACGACGGACGGGCCCTCGTCCACGGACCCGTTGTCGGCCACGACGACCTCCCACTCCCCGTCGTAGGACTGGCCGAGCAGGGCAGTGAGCTGGTTCTCCAGCCAGGGCATGCCGTTCCGGACGGGGATGATCACGCTGATCACCGCAGCGAACCACCCGGCAGTATGACGATCACCCCTAGTCGCCCCCTCCGTCTCGTCGAAGTCGGAGCCACGTCCCTGGAAACCGACAGCGGGACAGGCCGTGGCCGGTCGTGGCGTTAGCCTAGTGCCGTGAGGGCAGGATGATCGCCGGACAGGCTTCGGACCAGGGCGGGCGCGGTGGGTCGGCGCACCGGTCGGGCGGGGTGACGGCGGTGGTGCTCACCCACCTGCGACCGACGTTGGCCGGTGACGTCACCCGCTCCCTGCTCGAGGTGGAGGGGCTCCCACCCGAGCGCGTGGTGGTGGTGGTCAACGGCGAAGGCGGCCTCGACGACCCCGCGCTCGAAGCGAAGGTCCGCATGGTCCGGCTGCCGACCAACACCGGTCCTGCCGGTGGGTTCCGGGCCGGCCTGCTCGAGGCGTTCTCCGAACCGTCCACGGCGTGGGCGTACCTCTGCGAGGACGACATCGGCCTGTTCTCCCTGCCCGCGCCGCGGCTGGACGGACTGGTCCGGCGGATCGACGCCCTCGACGCCCTCGGCGACCGGCACCGGCCGGTCGGTGCGGTCGTCGCCTACGGGAGGACTTTCGTGGGGCGCGGCACCCACACCGTCAATGTCGTTCCCCCGGTGGGCCCTGCGCCCGACCTGGTGCCGGTGGACGTGGCCTGTTGGGGGGCGACGCTCGTGGCGCGGGACGTGGTCGAGGCAGGGGTGCTCCCCGATGCCGACTGGTTCTTCGGGCTCGAGGACTTCGACTTCTTCTGCCGCGTCCGCCAGGCCGGCTTCGACGTCCTCGTCGACGGGCAGGCGGCCCGTCTGGTCGCCACCCAGCAGACCAACGAGGGGCGCGAGGCGGCCCTCGGCCGACGTCGGCCGACGGATGGCGCCGAGGCCTGGCGTGCGTACTACCACGCCCGGAACTCACTGGCCCTCGTCCGTCGGCACGGCCGGCCCGACTGGTACGCCTGGCAGTTGGCGTACACGGCGCGCCACCTCCAAAAGGCGGGCTCGTCGGCCGAGCGCTCGGCCATCGCCCACGGGGTGCTGGACGGCCTCCGGGGGCGCATGGGGGAGAACGTCCGGTACCGGCGCCGGGTGGGGGAGTACCGCATCGGTCCGGAACCCGACGACGTCGCCCCCTCCGATCCCGATGTGGGGCGCTGACCGTGTGCGGCATCGCCGGGCTGTTCGATCCCCGGCACACCGTCGACCCGGACGAGCTCCTCCGCCGTGCCGAGGCCATGGCCACCACCCTCGGCCACCGCGGTCCCGACGCCGAAGGGCGGTGGTCCGATCCCGGCGGTGGTGTGGCCCTGGGCCACCGCCGATTGGCCGTCGTCGAGCTCGGGCCCGAGGGCGCCCAGCCGATGGCCTCACCGGACGGCCGGTGGGTGGTGGTCTACAACGGCGAGCTGTACAACCACCCGGCCCTCCGGAAGCGGTTGGCGGCGGAGGGGGTGACCTTCCGCGGCGGTTCGGACACCGAGGTGTTGGTGGCGGCCGTCCAGCAGTGGGGCCTCGAGGGGGCGCTCGACTCGTTCGAGGGGATGTTCGCACTGGCCCTCTGGGACCGGGAGCGGCGTCAGTTGCATCTGGTCCGGGACCGCTTCGGGGAAAAGCCCCTCTACTACGGCTGGGTGGGGGGGAGCCTGGCCTTCGCCTCGGAGCTGAAGGCGATCGCCGTGGTGCCCGGCTTCCGTGGCGACATCGACCGCGACGCCGTCGCGCTCTACCTCCGGCACAACTGCGTGCCGGCTCCCCACACCATCTACCGCACGGTCTCGAAGCTCCGGCCCGGCCACCTGGTCACCTTCGACGCCGGCACCGGGACGGGGAGCCGGCCGCCGGCCGCCGAGTACTGGTCCGCCCGCCGGGTGGTCGAAGCGGCCCGCTCGAACCCCCTCGAGGCACCCGTGTCGGCCATGACCGACCGGTTGGAGTCGGCCCTGTCGGCGTCCGTCGAGGCGCGGATGGTAGCGGACGTGCCCGTCGGGGCATTCCTGTCCGGCGGGATCGACTCGAGCGTGGTGGTGGCACTCATGCAACGCCACAGTCCTCGGCCCGTCCGCACGTTCACCGTCGGCTTCACCGATCGATCCTTCGACGAGTCGACCGAGGCCGCCGAAGTGGCTCGGCACCTCGGCACCGAGCACACACCGCTGCTGGCGACCGAGTCCGACGCCCTCGACGTGATCCCCCGACTGGCCGACATCTGGGACGAGCCGTTCGGCGACGTGTCCCAGATCCCCATGCACCTGGTCAGCCGGCTGGCGCGCTCCCAGGTGACCGTGTCGCTCTCGGGGGACGGGGGCGACGAGCTGTTCGCCGGCTACAACCGGCACGCGTGGCTCGACCGGCTGTGGCGCCGCTCCTCGGTGCTCCCGGACCCGGTCCGCCGCACGGCCGGCGCGGCACTGGGGCTCGTGCCCCCCGGCGCCGTGGACGGATTGGCCCGGGCCGCTGCTCGGCTCCCGGGCGGCCCGCAGGTGCGCAATCCCGCCTTCAAGGTGTCCAAAGTGGCGAAGGTGCTGTCCTCGGCCAGTCCCGAGGATGCCTATCTCTCGCTGGTCTCCTACTGGGACGGCGCCGAGGCGATGGTGGTCGGGGCCGGCCCGAGTGCATCGGTGGCATCGAGGCCGTCGGACTGGCCGGCGCTCGACGGGATCACCGAGCAGATGCTGTGGCTCGATCTGGTGGGCTACCTCCCCGACGACATCCTGACGAAGCTCGATCGGGCGGCCATGGCCACCTCGCTCGAGACCCGGGTGCCCTTTCTCGACCGCGACGTCTTCGAGCTGGCGTGGCGGCTCCCGATGTCGGTGAAGATCCATGAGGGGACCACCAAGTGGTTGCTGCGACAGGTCCTCTACCGCCACGTCCCCCGCGAACTGATCGAGCGGCCGAAGATGGGGTTCGGCTTCCCCATCGGGTCGATGCTCCGAGGACCGCTGCGCCCGTGGGCCGAGGATCTGCTCGACGAGCGGCGACTGCGCCTGCAGGGCCTGCTCGACCCCGTCCCGGTGCGGCTGGCCTGGGAACGGCACCGGCAGGGCCGGCGGGACCTGGGTCACGAGCTGTGGGCGGTGCTGGCCCTCCAGGCCTGGATCGACCGCTGGATGCCGGACCTCGGGCGGTAGGGCGCCGGACCCGTTCGGGCCGGGACGGGTCCGGGACGGGGCCGGGGGCGGGACGAGGCGGGGCCCGGGCCGGGGTGCAGCCGGTGCCATGGCAACCGGTGGCTCCGGCAGCTGGTTATAGTTTTGGCCGGTCCAGCGGTCGGGCAGCTGCCGCGTGGGGCTTCTGTGCGGCACGTCACTGGGGACGGATGGCCGTGAGCGAGGGGGGTGACGATACTGCCGACACGCAAGGATGACGATCGCACGCCCCGATCGAGGACGCGCGGGTGCCGGGTGGTGACGACGTCGATGACCGCTCGGCTCCTCCTCGCCAACCAGCTGCGGTCGTTGGACGAAGTGAGCTGGACCGTGGTCTCGGGGGACTGCTTCGACGATCCGCCTGACGGCGTGGCCGTGGAGGTCATCCCCATCCGTCGGGAGTTCGCCCTCTCCGACTTCGCCTCGTTCACCGAGCTGTGGCGGTACTTCCGCTCGAGGCGCTTCGACTTCGTCCAGACCCATACCCCGAAGGCGTCGTTCCTGGGGCTGCCGGCGGCCCGGCTGGCCGGGAGCCGAGCCATCTACACGATCCACGGCGCCCTCTACTTCGAGGGCAACACGAAGAAGGCGAACCTGCTCGGCTGGTGTTTCGAGCGATGGTGCTGTTCGTGGGCCGACCAGGTGATGGTCCAGAGCCACGAGGACGAGCTCCGGCTCCCCGCCGTGCACATCTGTCCGCGCCGCAAGCTGGGCTACGTGGGCAACGGCATCGTCATGGAGCGGTTCTCGTCCCCGGTGCCCCCGGCGCTGCGTTCCGACCGACCCATCGTGGTGATGGTGAGCCGACTGGTCCGTGAGAAGGGGTGCGCCGACTTCCTGGCCCTGGCCACCCGCCTGGCCGGCCGTGCCGACTTCGTCCACGTCGGCCCCATCGAGCACGATCAGAGTGACGCACTCACCACCGAGGAGATAACGGCGGCGGGTGAAGCCGGTATCGTGACGTTCGTGGGCGCCGTGGACGATGTTCGGCCGTATCTGGCGTCGGCGTCTGTGGTGGTCCTCCCCTCCTACCGCGAGGGGATCCCGCGGGTGGCGATGGAGGCGGCTGCCATGGGCAAGCCGGTCGTCGCCTACGACATCCGTGGCGTGCGCGAGGTCATCGAACCCGGGCTCGGCCTGCTCGCCCCGCGCGGCGATCAGCAGGCGCTCGGCCGGGTGGTCGGGGACCTGTTGGCCGATCCCGACCGGTGCGTCGAGCTCGGGCAGTCGTGTCGTCAGTGGGTCCGATCCCGGTTCTCCGAGGACCTGGTGGTGGACCGACTGCGCGCCACCTATGCGGCCATGGCCGAGGACGCCGCCGTGGGGGACGCGGCATGACCGACGCCGTGTGCCTCACCGTCGACGTCGAGGACTGGTACGAGGGCATGGCCGTGCTCGGCGAGCGGATCGACCGGCCGGCGGACGCCCGGAGCGGACTGGACGGCCTGGCCACCATGCTCCAGTCGTCGCCGGACCGGTCCGCCGTCACCCTGTTCGTGGTCGGGAACTACGCGCCCCGGGTCGAGCCCGAGCTGACGGCGTTGGCCGCCGCCGGACACGAGGTCGCCAGCCACGGCGCCGATCACGGGCGCCTGCCCGAGGATCCCACCGCGCTCCTCGACTGGTTGCGCCGGGGAAGGGCGGTCCTGGAGGACCTCGTCCAACGACCGGTGTCCGGCTTCCGGTCCCCCCGATTCGACATCCCCGCGTCGATGGAGCTGGCCCGGTACCGGGAACTCCTGGCCGAGGCCGGCTTCGCCTACGTGTCGGACACCCACCGGCTCGGCGACGGCTCGCCGGTGCGGGAGCTCCCGGTCCTGTCGAAGTTCGGGATCCCCGTCGGGGGCGGCAGCTACCAGCGTCTCCTGCCGGCCACCGCGGTCACCTCGGCCGTGGCCCCGTCGGTGCCACCGTCGGTGCTCTACTACCACTCCTATGACTTCGGCGCTACGCTCCCGGGCACCGGCTCCATCCGCTCGCTCGCCATGGCCAAGCAGCTGATCGGTCGCCAGCGGGTGGCACGAATCTTCAATCAGATCCTCAGCCGGTACGGCAGCAAGGCGTGTGGCGATGTCGAGCGGTGATTTCGAGACCTATTTCCAGCGAAGGGCGCGTCGGTTCGCCAGCTTCTACTCGAGCGAGCCGGTGGCCCGGATGCTCGGCCGGGGGCCGCTGTTCGACCGGCTGCAGTATGCGGTCGAGACCACGACGTCGTTGGGGGCCGAACGGGTCCTCGATGTCGGATGTGGGAGCGGGCCCCTCTTCGTCCCCCTGGCCAGCCACGGGATCCACGTGACCGGCATCGACCCGGCCGAGGCCATGGTCGCCCTGGCCCGCGCCCAGGCCGAGACGGTGCCCGGGCTGGTGACCGTCGAGCAGCGGGGCTGGGAGCAGATCGACGAGACCGATGCCTACGACGTCGCCATCGCCCTCGGGGTCTTCGACTACGTCGGAGACCCGGTGGCACTGCTGACACGGATGGGTGCCGCGGCCGAGCACGTGATCGGATCCTTTCCCGCCCCCGGTGCCCGGCTGACGCTCCGCAAGGTCCGCTACGGGGCCAGGGGCGTGGGCGTCCACGGGTACCGGGCCGAGGACTTCGACCGGTTGGCATCGCGATCGGGGCTGGTGGTGGTCGATCGAACGCCACTCGGGCGGGCCGGCTTCGCCGTCCACTTCCGTCGGGGCGCCTCAGGAGCCCGCTGAGCCGCGGTGCGGACCCGGCCCTGAACCGATGCGCCCGCCCGCCGTCGCCCGCAAGGCGTTCCGGAGCCTGTCGCCGAGGAGCCGCGCCGCCGTGCTCCACCGCTTCGGCTACTTCGCCCCCTGGGACGAGGGGTTCGACTTCACACCACCCGCGCCGGAGCCGGGCGAGGTCGTGGGGCCGCCCGACTTCGTCGGCATCGGCGTGCAGAAGGGCGGCACCAGCTGGTGGTACGAGCTGATCGCCGACCATCCGGACGTGTCGGCCCGGGACACCATCCACAAGGAGCGTCACTACCTGGCCCACTTCGGAGCCGAGCACTTCGGCCCCGAGGAGGTGCGCCGCTACCAGGGCTGGTTCCCACGGCGCCCCGGCACCGTCACCGGCGAGTGGACCCCGGACTACTTCGCCTACCCCTGGGTCGCCCCCCTGCTGGCGCGGGCGGCCCCGGCCGCCAAGCTGCTGGTCATCCTGCGTGATCCGGTCGAGCGCTTCCGTTCCGGCCTCTCCTTCCGGCTGAGCCAGGGTGCCCCGGACGACGTGGCCACGGTGACCGACGCGGTCAACCAGGGCTTCTACGCCCGCCACCTCCACCGCTACCTCGAGTACTTTCCGGCCGAACAGATCCTCGTGCTGCAGTACGAGCGGTGCATCGCCGACCCCACGGACCAACTGGCCGCCACCTTCCGGTTCCTCGGCCTCGGCGACCACGTCCCCGAGCACCTCCTCCGCCCGGTCAACGTGTCCGGTCGCAAGCTGGCCCTCGACGGCGGGGCACGCCAGCGCCTGCGCGACCTCTACGCGGCCGACCTCGCCGACCTGGCCGACCTCGTGCCCGACCTCGATCTCTCCCTCTGGTCGACCGACCGCCGTGGCTGACGACCCCCGGCCGGAGCACGACGGCACCGGGCTCGAGGGTGCCGAGCAGGACGGTGCCGAGCACGAGGATGCCGAGCAGGACGGTGCCCAGCGGTCGCCGTCCCCACTCCGGGCGTTCGTCGGCCAAGGCCTCCACCAGCTGCCCGGCAAGGCCCACGCCCTGCTGCCGCCCGAGCAACGGGCCGATCTGCGTCATTGGCTCGGTCGCTACCACGCGAACGAGCTGGGCCACCCTCTCGTGCCCCCACCGCCCGGCCCGGGCGAGGTGGTGGGCCCGCCCGACTTCGTCGGCATCGGCACCCGGCACAGCGGTGCCGCCTGGTGGTACCGGCTGGTGACGGCGCATCCCGGCGTCTACGCCCGCCCCGACATGGCCATGGGCCGGGACTACCTCACCCACTTCGCCACGACGCAATTCGGCGACCCGGAGGTCTCCCGCTACCACGGCTGGTTCCCCCGTCGGTCCGGGACCATCACCGGCGAGTGGTCGCCGGGTTACATGGCGTCGGCGTGGGTGCCGGCGCTGCTGGCCATCGCCGCCCCCGAGGCCCGTCTGCTGGTCATGGTGCGGGATCCGGTCGAGCGCCTCCGGATCGACCTGGACCAGCGCACGGAGGGCCAGGTGTCCCACATCGGTTCCCACATCGGGGGTGCCGTCGACCGCGGCTACTACGCCGCGCAGCTCCGGCGGGTGCTCGAGCACTTCCCGAGCGAGCAGGTGCTGGTGCTCCAGACCGAGCGGTGCCTCGCCGACCCCGCCGACTCGCTCGCCTCCACCTACCGGTTCCTCGGTGTCGACGACGGGTTCGTCCCGTCGGCCGCCCGTGTCCCCGATCGGCTGACCTCGGCACCGTCCACGGGTATAGACGCCGACACGGCCGGGCGCCTGGCCGAGCTCTACGCCGCCGACGTGGCCGACCTCGAATCCCTGGTGCCGGGATTCGAACGGTCACGGTGGCCCGAGTTCGCCTGAGGCCGGGGGACGGGCCAAGTAGTGTGCCGGAGACAGGTACGGTCGTCGCAGGGGTCGCGCGCGTGGACAAGGGGGGAACCGGCGTGATAGCAGAGTCAATTGTCGGGCGGCTGCGCTGTCCGGAGTGCGGGAAGGCACTGGCCCCGGTGGAGAACGACGCCGGCCGGCCGGCGTCGTTCTCCTGTCCCGCGGGGCACGGCTTCCCGATGCGGGACGGCTACCTCGACTGCTCGGACGGCCCGGTGGACGGCGGGTCGACGGACCGGACGTTCGCCAGCTTCGGGTTCGAATGGAACACGTTCGACGAGATCCGTGACGAGGACCAGGACTTCGCCGAGGTCTACTTCCGCGACCTCGACCTCGACGGACTGGCCGGCCGCGTGGGCCTCGATGCCGGCTGCGGCAAGGGCCGCTACACGCGTTTCCTGGCCGGTCACCTCGAGTCCCTGGTCGCCCTGGACGGATCCTCGGCGGTCGAGGCCGCCGCCCGCAACATCGGCGACCTGCCGTCGGTGCTGGTGGTCAAGTCCGACCTGCGGCATGCCCCGTTCGCCCCGGCCAGCTTCGATTTCATCGCCAGCCTCGGCGTGCTCCACCATCTCGACGACCCCCAGCGGGGATTCGAGCGGCTGGTCGAGTACCTCGCACCGGGCGGACAGATCCTCCTCTACCTCTACAGCCGCCCGTCGAACGGTGGCCTGCGATCGGCCGCCCTCCGCTCCGCCGCCGCCCTGCGCACGGTGACCGTCCGGCTGCCCCATCGCGCCCTGCGGGTCGTCAGCGCACCCATCGCCGCCGGTCTCTACGCCGGCGTGGTCCTGCCGGGCCAGTACGGCGACCGCCGGGGCGTGGCGACGCTCTCCGCCCTGCCCATGGACGCCTACCGGGGCAAGCCCCTCCGCAGCCTGGTGCTCGACACCTTCGACCGGCTGAGCGCCCCGGTCGAGCACCGCTACGTCTGGAGCGAGCTGGCCCCGTGGTTCCACGACACCGGACTGGTGGTGGACGCCGCCCGCGACGAGACGGGCTGGTTCGTGCTCGCCCACAAACCCACCGACGACCCCGACCGGCCGGCGGGGACGTGACGGCCCCCACGCCGGCCGGCGGCGACCGTCGGATCCTGGCGGTGGTCCTCACCCACAACGCCCCCGACTCACTGGCCCGCTGCCTGAAGGCGATCGCCGCCCAGAGCGCTCCACCCGAAGGCGTCCTGGTCATCGACAACGCCAGCCGGCCGCCCGCCTCGCTGGAGGCACTGGAGGGGCCGGCCACGGGCGAGATCGTCCGTTCCGAGGTCAACACCGGTCCCGCCGGTGGCTACGCACTCGGTCTCGAACGGTTCGTCTCCTCGGACTACCTCCACGCGTGGGTGCTCGACGACGACATGCTCCCCGAGCCCGACTGCCTGGAGCGGCTGTGGGCGGTGGCGGCCACCCACCCGGCGTCGGCCTTCGTCTTCCCCATGTCGCGTCAGCCCGACGGCACCCTCGGGAACTGGCCGTCGTGGTGCGGGTTCGTCATGTCCCGCGAGATCGTCGAGCGGGTCGGGCTCCCGCTCACCGAGTTGTTCTGGTGGGCGGAGGACACCGAGTACCTCCAGTGGAGGATCCCCGAGGCCGGGTACGTGCGCCAGGTGGTCGACGATGCCATCGTCAACCATGACGCCATCCGCCAGGGTGACGGCGTGCCGCTGTGGAAGTACTACTACGAGGCCCGGAACATGCTCTACGTGCATCTGCACGTGAAGCGCCGGGTCGGGCGGTACCCCCGGAACGTGACCAAGCTGTTCGCCCGGGCCGTGCTCCGCGAGCGCGACGGTCGGATCCGCCGCCTCGGGGTCATGGTCCGGGGACTCTTCGACGGGGCCACCGGCCGGTTGGGCATGCGGTACCCGGTCGAGCCGATGCACGAGCGCGGGCCGGGGCCCGAGCCGGGCGGGCCCGCTTCCACGTGAGTGCGGGGTGCGGGGATCACCCGCGCCGTTAGGGGCTCAGGACGAGGGGGGCCGGCCGGCGGGCCAGCGAGGCCAGCGCAGCCTCCACGGTGTCCACCTCGTGATCGAGTCCCAGCCGCCGGACGATCGCCTGGCGGCACCGGTCGCCGAGCGTCGGGTCGTCGCTCCTCCAGTCGGCCAGGCCGAGCAACCGATCGGCCAGCTCATGGTGGTCGCCCGGCTCGACCAGCAGCCCGTCCAGCCAGCCGTTGAGGATCTCGGGGTTGCCACCGATGCGCGTGGCCACCACCGGGATCCCGCAGGCCAGCGGCTCGATCACCGATCGGGAGAACGGTTCGCGCCAGACGCTCGGGGCGACGGCCACGTCGGCCATCTGGATGAGGGGGAGCACGTCGCGGCGGACCTCGAGCCACAACACGTCATCGGGACCACCCAACTGCCGTAGCGCATTGGCGTACCGGTCCACCTCCTCCGGATCGGCCCCGACGGTCGGACCCCCCACCACCACCAGGCGCGCGTCGGGCCGTGCCGCCTGTACGCTGCGCCAGGCCCGCAGCAGCACGTCCACCCCCTTTTCGGGGATCACTCGTCCGGCGAACAGGGCGACGAACGCGTCGGGACGGATGCCGATCGAACGCCGGGTGGCGGCCCGCTGCGGCGCCGGGGCCGGGACGTACTGCTCCATGTCGATGCCGGTGTGCACCACGATCACGCCGTCGGCCGGAAGTCCCGTGTTGCGCCACAGCGTGGCCGTGTCGTGGGAGACGGACAGGGTCATGGCCACCCGGGGGAGGCTGGCCCGCACGACGGCCGGGAGCCGCCGGGGCACCGGCAGGCACAGGTGGAGCACCACCGGGGCGGAGGTGAGCCGGCCCAGGGCGGCCGCCATCGGTACGTCGAGGTACCGGTACACGTAGATGACGTCGGGACGCAGCGGCCGGACCCGCCGGATGGCGTCGAGTACGTCGAGCGAGGACACCAGCGGCACCCGGCTGCTGGGCAGGGTCCGCTCCACCCGGATCATGGTCCCGGCGAATGCCCGCCAGTCCTCGGTGAAGTCGCCCGGCTCCACGTAGACGAGGTCGAGCGTGTGCCCCCGGGCGGCCAGGGACCGGCACATGGTCAGCTGGGTGCGCTCGAGACCGCCGCGGGCACCCAGGTGGTTAGCGATCGTCAGGATCCGCACGGCGGTCAGTCTGCCCCATCGGGCTACGGCTCGGAGAGGAACGTGAAATTGGGCCAGAGGGCGAGATCGATCTGCGGATGACGGGCGCACAGCGCCACGACGTCCGGCTCGTACAGCTGGACGAGGAGGCGTCGGAAGCCGGGGTCGATCTCGCGCTTGGCGCGGGTCTTGTTGACCGCCTCGTACAACCGGGCGGGCTTGAACGAGTCGTCGAGGCCGAGGAACCGGTACGTGGCGGCGAGCTGCTCCGCCGGGTCGGCGGTGCAGGCCTCGTACTGCAGCACCAGCAGCTGCTCCGGGGGGAACGCCGCCTCCCAGGGGGCGAGCTCCGCCGCGTACATGCCGCGGACGACCCCCTTGTAGCGGACGTTCCGCAGACGGCGCCTCGGCATGGCCCGGGAGATGTCCGACCGATAGCGCTCCACCGGGTCGCGCACCATGACCAGGGCCTTGCCCTCCGGCGCCGTCCGGCGCAGGAGCGGGGGCAGCCGGTAGTCGAAGAAGTACGAGGGGGTCCACTCACCGGTCTTGGATCCCGCCGGGCGGGGGAAGAAGCGGTGGTAGGCGAGCAGGTCCTCGTCGGGGCAGTCGTCGCCGCGGAACCGGTCGAAGAACGCCTTGCTGAAGTACAGCAGCTCCTTGGTCCTCGGCGGATGGACGTCGGGATGGGCGAGGATCAGGCTGAACCACCAGGACGTGCCGCACTTGGGCACACCGACGCCGACGAAGTCGGGGGGGCCCGTCGTCATGCCCGGTGGGCAGGGCGGCGCCTCGGGGGCCAGCCCGTTCTCCCAGGCGCCGTAGCGCCCGAGCCGGTGGCGCACCTCGTTCTGCAGGGGCTGGGGAAGGGACATGAACGCCGTGCGGGCGACGGTGGGGAGCTTCACGTGCGGTCACCCCGGGCGCGCAGGTCGTTGAGGTGGGCGATGGACTGGCGGACCGGCTTGGTCAGCTTCCAGCTGGTCGAGGTGTAGACGTCCTCCAGCCTCCGCTTGGACGCGTCGAGGGCGTCGGTGAGCTCGGCGATGTGACGCGCCTGGTCCTCGATCTTCCGGTTGGCCACGTCGAGGCTCCGGTAGGCAGCCTCCAGCTTCGCCTGCCTCTGTCTCAGCTCGTCGAGCACCGATCCCAGACGCGCACGTGTGCGGTCGAGCACCCACCCCGTGCCGACCAACTGACGGCGGGCCCGGATCACCTCGGCGGCCCACGGCGACTCCTCGAAGCCGAGGTGGACCGCCAGCGGGTCGTGGCCGCCCTCCAGGCCGGCGAGGAGGTCGACGAGACCCTGCTGGCCGGGCAGCAGTCCTCCGGCTTCGGCGGGTCGACCCCCGGTCTGGTGCCGGAGCCCGACGGCGATGGAGGCGACGGCCCGGTCGGCGTCCCACGCGGCGGCGGCCCCGGCCAGGGGAGGCTGGGACGCCAGCCACTCCAACAGCGGTCCGAGCGAGGCCGGCGGGCTCGCCACGACCCTCTCGTAATCGATGACGAAGGTGGGCACACCGTCGAGTCCCCCGAGCGCGGCCCGGTTGTACCGCTCCCACAGGGCGATCCCCGACAGCTCGGACATCCCGTCCCGTTGGTGCAGCGATCGGGCCACGGCCCAGGGCGACCGCCAGACGAGGACCGCGACCAGGGGGGAGTGGATGACCCGGCGCCAGTGGGGGAGGAGCAGGCAGAGTCGCGGGTCCTTCCACACCGCCGGGGTATCGCCCGGGTACGCCTCGGCCAGCACGGCCGTGGAGCTGGTGGGCCCGGAGGGGCCCGGTGCCGGTGCCAGCCCGTCGTCGGCATCGGGCGGGGCGTCCCAGCTCCCGCCCTGCTCGGCGAGCAGGCCCTCGTTGTGCAGGCCGAGCGAGAGGCTCTCGAAGTGCTCGGGATTGCTCCGGGGCCAGTGCATGCGGTCGTCGGGCCGGATCGTCTGCAGGCCCAACTCGACCAGGGCCCCGGTGATCGCTGAGGTGCCGCTCCGATGCATTCCGACCACGAGGACCCACGGTCTGTCGGGCAGATCGGTCATGAGGGGGTCAACGCAACCGCCGGTAGACCTTCTGGAACGCCTGCGCCGAGCGAGGAGAGTGATAGGCGGTCTTGAGGGCCACCTGCTTCCACCGCGGCAGGGTGGAGTGGGCCGGTTGGCGCGGGGGCGCCCGGCGGCTGTTCTCACTGGCGATGAGCCCGACCGACATGAGGTAGGAACGCACGGCGCTCTCGTCCGTCGGCTCGAACTCGGTGGCGGCCGTGCCGTCCTCGCCGCCCACGGCCTGTAGGTAGGTGGTCGGCAGGTCGGCCACGGGGAACGGGCGCAACGCCCAGACGAACTGCTGGACGATCGGGTTGGGGTTGTAGGTCTCGGACAGGACGCGCAGCGCGCCGATCATCTCGGCCGGCAGCCGGTCGTTCAGCTCGTCGTCGTACTGGTCGGTGTGCAGGGTGCTGAAGTTGTTCCGATCGACGACCTTCCAGCCGCAGCGCTCGAACATGCGCTCCAGGGTCTCCTCCGTGAAGAACCGGAGGTGCGTGCTGTCGAGCATCCCCGTCTCCGTCGGGATCCACTTGCCGCACAGCAGGCGCAGGGCCAGGTCGAAGTGGGCGACGTTCGGCACCGACACCACGAGCGCCGGCTCACCGTGCTTCAACGACCACGACGAGAGCGCACCGAGGAGCTCCTGGGGCTGTGTCAGATGTTCGATGACGTCGAGCAGCATCAGGGCGCCCACGTCGCCGACGTCGTCGAGGACGGATTGCAGGGTGTCCACATCGGTGAGGTCGCACTGGGTCGCCTCGATGCCGGCCTCGTGCATCAGCTCCACGGCGACCGGGTGGATCTCGAGACCGTGGTACGAGATGCCGGCCTCCCGCAGCGCATGGCTGACGACCGCCGTGCCCGCCCCCAGGTCGACGACCGTGCTCCGGGGATCGGGGGCCAGGTTGCGGATCAGCCCGGCGGCGTTGCCGACGGCGCTGTCGTGTTGGTAGGGATAGATGTAGTCGAACGTGGAGTCGGTCGGCTCGTCCTCGTCGCCCTCGTGGCGCAGCTCGCCCGGCTTGGCCGTGGCGTCCCCCGAGCCCAGCATGACGGCCCGGGTGGCCTCGAGGAAGGCCCGACCGTAACGCTGGTCCGGCTCGAGGTGGTTTCCCTCGGCCCACTCGTTCCACGCCACGATGAACAGGTAGTTCTCTTCCGGGCGCACGTCCGAGACCGAGTCGACGGCCTGGCGGAGCCACCGTTCGTACGCCTCGGGCGACGCTCCCTGGAACAGGGTGGCCGCCCGTTGTCGGCGGGCCGTGTTGTCCCATCCGACCATGACCGACGGGAAGCGCTTCCAGGTGGGCGCGGGCTTGTACAGCTGGGCCAGCGCCGCCGACTCGTAGTCGAGGATGCGGTGGCCGCGGGCGCCCTCCAGGGGAGGGAAGATCTGGTCGCCGTCCCACGGCATGAAGCCGACGCTGGCGTCGAGGCCGAAGGCCTCGGGGCCACCGGGGGGCGGGCCCCAGCTCTCGACCCAGCACAGGTAGAGGTCCGGGAAGCCCAGCCGCTGCGCCTCGGCCCGCCACAGGTCGGTGGTCCGCTTCGGGTCGGGCAGGCGCTGTGCCCGGTAGATGAGCATCAGTGGCCTGCCGTCGATCTTGATGTAGCGGTCGTCGGCGAACGCGGTGGCCAGCCACCGGATGTGGGCCAGGTCGTCGGCGTCGCTGAATTGCTGGGGCATCAGCACCCGGCCGGTCTGGGCGTCCCAGTTGCGGGTCCACTCCTCGTTGGCCCAGCACAGGGCGAAGGGGAAGTCCGGGGAGCCCGAGGCCAGGACCTCGTCGAACGGTCGCTCGAGCAGGCGCTTCCCGTGGAACCAGTAGTGGTAGTAGACGAAGCCGGAGATCCCGTACTGGGCGGCCAGATCGGCTTGGGCCTGTCGGACCTCGGGGACCCGCAGATCGTAATAGCCCAGGTCGGCAGGCACGTGGGGCTGGTAGTGCCCGGGGAACAGGGGCTGGGCCTTCGTGACGTTGGTCCACTCGGTGAAGCCCGATCCCCACCACTCGTCGTTCTCCGGAATGGGGTGGAATTGGGGAAGGTAGAACGCAAGCGCCCGCGGCATCCCCTGACCCCCGTTGACCGCCGCCCCCTGAGCTGTCATGGCCCAAATGATACGGCAGACCCCGGGCACCCGCGCAAGGCCGTGGGCCCGGGGTGATGCCGACCGGTCACGGTGCGACCGACAGGACGACCTCGACCACGCGGGCCAGGTCGTCCTCGGACAGGCCCGAACCGCTGGGCAGGCAGAGCCCCCGTTCGAAGATGGACGCGCAGGCGTCGCCGCCGACGGTGGGTGCCCCGGCGAACACCGGCTGGAGGTGGAGCGGCTTCCAGGTCGGGCGCGACTCGATGTCCTCGGCCTCGAGGGCCAGCCGGATCCGCTCGCGGTCGGCTCCGAAGTCCTCGGGGTCGACCAGGATGCAGGTGAGCCACCAGTTGGGCGTGCCGTACGCCGCCACGGGCATGAAGGAGATCCCCGGTGTGGTCTGCAGGGCCGCACGGTAGGAGCGGTTGATGGCGGCACGGCGGAGGATGTGGCTGTCGAGGCCACGGAGCTGGGCCCGTCCGAGCGCCGCCAGCAGGTTGCTGAGGCGGTAGTTGAACCCGATCTCGGAGTGCTCGTAGTGGGGGAAGGGCTCACGGGCCTGGGTGGCGAGGTACCGGGCCCGTTCCACCAGCTCCCCCGAGCGGGACACCAGCATGCCCCCGCCACTCGTGGTGATGATCTTGTTGCCGTTGAACGAGAAGACGCCGGCGGCACCGAACGAGCCGGCGGCGTGGCCCCGGTAGGTGGCACCGAGCGCCTCGGCGGCGTCTTCGATCAGCGGGATGCCGTAGCGGTCGCACAGCTCCGTCAGGGCGTCGTAGTCGGCGCACTGGCCGTACAGGTCGACCGAGACGATGGCGCTCGGGAGCCGGCCGGCCCGGGCGCGGGTGGCCAGTTCGTCCTCCACCAGCGACGGGTCGATGGTCCAGGTGGCCGGCGAGCTGTCGACGAAGACCGGCGTGGCGCCGAGGTAGGTGACCGCCGCCGCCGTGGCCATGAAGGTGAAGGACGGCACCAGCACCTCGTCGCCGCGGCCCACCCCGGAGAGGAGCAGTGCGAGGTGCAGGGCCGCCGTCCCGCTGGACAGCGCCACGGCGTGGTCGACCCCGGCCCGGGCGGCCAGTTCGCGTTCGAAGGAGTCGAGGTCCGGCCCGACCGGGGCGATCCAGTTGGAGTCGAACGCCTCGAGCAGCGAGTTCCGCTCGTCGGCACCCACCTCGGGAGGGGACAGGTAGATGCGGCTCATGCCGTTGTCCCGGACTCGGGGGTCAGCGAGCCAGACACCACAGCCAGGGACAGGACCAGGACGGCGGCGCCGGCATCGAGGAGGACGGCGCCGCCGGTCGACCCCAGGTGGACGGCGACGACCGCGCCGGCGGCCAACACCGCCTCGACGGCCCAGTAGGCACCGCCGGCCGCTACGACCGGCCAGCCCCGGGCGACCAGCCGGTCGTAGGGATGTCCCCGGTCGCCGGCCATCAGCGACTGGCGGGCGCGGCCCCGGCGGATGACGGCGAACGCCACCTCTGCGGCGGGCACTGCCACCACTGCAAGTGACGCAATCCCCACTGCCAGTGGTTTTCCGGGCGACCAGGCGTCGGCCAGCAGCACCACCAGCACCGCCCCGAGCAGGTAGGAGCCACCGTCGCCCAGATAGACCCGCGCCGGCGGCCGGTTGTAGACGAGGAAGCCGGCCAGGGCGGCGGCCAGGGCGATGGCGAGGGCCCGGCCGGGACCGTGGAGGATCAGGGCGAATCCGATGCCGGCGATGCCCACCACACCCCCGGCCAACATGTCCAGGCCGTCGATGAGATTGACCCCGTTGATCACGATCACCGCGACGACGACCAGGCCCACGCCGGCCACCACGCCGGGGAGGTGGACGGGCACGGTGGCCACGACGGCCAGGCCCACCACCACCTGCCCGATCAGGCGCACCGCCGGCGGGAGCTCGAAGCGGTCGTCAGCCACCCCGAGGACGAGGGCGATGGCCAGGGGGACCAGGACGACCGGTCTGCCGGCGCCGGCACCGACGGCGACACCGACGAACACGGCCACACCACCGAGATAGGGGACGGAGTGCTCCTGTGGTTTGAGCTCCCCCGGACGGTCCACGATGGCCAGCCGGTTGGCCAGGAGGATGACCAGGGGTGTGGCACCGAGCACGGCCACCAGGGCGACGACGGCGATGACCGGGCCGCTCACCCTTCACCCCCCGCACCCGACCCGGGGGCCGACGCGGTGCCGGGTCGGTCCCACTGCAGCAGGAGCGACTCGGTGCCGGGGTGGAGCTCGAAGCGCTCGACGGTGGTGAACCCGGCTCGCTCGTAGAGTGCGGTGGCCGTGGTGTTGTCGGCCCCGACCACGACGTGGGCGGCGTCCGACCCCCGTGCCGACACCTCGGCCAGGAACGCGGCGACCAGCTGTCGGCCGACACCCAGTCCCTGGGAGCGACGGTCGACGGCGACGGCGAGCAGTTCGGCGCCCCGGCCCGATCCGGGCCCCCCGCCGTCACCGTGCCGCAGGGTCTCGAACACCCGCCGCCACCCGACCAGGAGGTGGCGTGCCGCCAGCGCGGCCGCCACCGCCCCGTCGCGCCACAGGAACGTGCGGTAGAGGGCCCCGACGTCGGTCGACCCGGCGATGAACCCGACGGGGGCGTCGCGCTCGGCGACGAGCAGGAAGGAGTCGGGGGTGAGGCAGATCCGCCGGTAGAGGCGCGTGAGGAATCGGGGACCGAGCAAGGAGAGGAAGCCCTGGGCGATCCCCTCGGCGTGGAGCGCCGCCGCCCGGGGGGCATCCGCCGGGGTCCCCACCCGCACGGTCGTGGCCGGCCCGGGCTCGCCACGGGAGGGGTCGTCCCCCGGGGTGCGGCGTCCTCTCCCGTTCGGCCCAGTCGTCGGCCCTGTCGTCGGCCCCATCGTCGTCCCCCCGGCCCGGCGGTGCGGGTCCCGGATCACGGGTGGCCGGTCGCCACGCCTGGTCGGCAAGTGTACGACCAGTTCCCACCGGTCGAGTGAGCGACTAGATTTGCACCCCATGGATCGGGGTAGGGGGATCACGGGTTCGGGCCGCTATCAGCTGTCGGAGCTCGAGAACATCGAATCGCAGTCCATCCACATCATCCGTGAGGTGGCCGCCGAGTTCGAGCGGCCGGTGCTGCTGTTCTCCGGGGGCAAGGACTCGGTGGTCATGCTGCGACTGGCCCAGAAGGCCTTCTGGCCCGGGCGCATCCCGTTCCCGGTCATGCACATCGACACCGGCCACAACTTCCCCGAGGTCCTCGAGTTCCGCGACCGCTGTGTCGAGGAGCTGGGCGCCTCGCTGGTGGTGGCCTCGGTGCAGGAGTCCATCGACTCGGGGCGTTCGACCGAGGAGAGCGGCCCGGAGCCGTCGCGCAACCGGCTCCAGACCCGGACCCTGCTCGACGCCATCAACGAGCACCGCTTCGATGCCGTGTTCGGCGGCGCCCGCCGTGACGAGGAGAAGGCGAGGGCCAAAGAGCGCGTCTTCTCGTTCCGCGACGAGTTCGGGCAGTGGGACCCGAAGAGCCAGCGCCCCGAGCTGTGGTCCCTCTACAACGGCCGCCACGGGCCGAACGAGCACATCCGGGTGTTCCCCCTGTCGGACTGGACCGAGCTCGACATCTGGCAGTTCGTGGCGGCCGAGGGGATCGACCTGCCGCCCATCTACTACTCCCACCGTCGCCAGGTCTTCCGCCGCGACGGCATGCTGCTGTCGACCGGGCCCTATGTCACCCCGCGCCAGGACGAGGAGGTCTTCGAGGCGACGGTGCGCTACCGGACCGTCGGCGACATGACCTGCACGGGTGCCGTGGAGTCGACGGCGGTGTCGGCCGAGGACATCGTGCTCGAGGTGGCCGCCTCCCGGCTGACCGAACGCGGGGCCACCCGGGCCGACGACCGGGTGAGCGAGGCGGCCATGGAGGATCGCAAGCGGGAGGGCTACTTCTGATGGAGCTGCTCCGACTCGCCACCGCCGGCTCGGTCGACGACGGCAAGAGCACGCTCATCGGTCGGCTGCTCTTCGACTCCAAGGCCATCTTCGAGGACCAGCTCGAATCGGTCGAGCGCGTGAGCCGCCAACGGGGTGACGAGTACACCGACCTCGCCCTGCTCACCGACGGTCTCCGGGCCGAGCGCGAGCAGGGCATCACCATCGACGTGGCCTACCGGTACTTCGCCACGCCCGCCCGCAAATTCATCATCGCCGACACGCCCGGGCACATCCAGTACACCCGGAACATGGTGACGGGGAACTCGACCGCCGACCTCACGATCGTCCTGGTCGACGCCCGCAAGGGCATCGTCGAGCAGACCAGGCGCCACGCCTTTTTGGCCTCGCTGCTCCGGGTGCCCCACCTCCTGTTGTGTGTGAACAAGATGGACCTGGTCGGCTACGACCGGGAGGTGTTCGAGTCGATCCGCCTGGAGTTCGCCGCGTTCGCCAGCCGGCTGGACGTCGGTGACCTCAGCTTCATCCCCATCTCGGCCCTGCAGGGCGACAACGTGGTCCAGCGGTCGGCCAACATGCCGTGGTACGAGGGGGCGTCGCTCCTCCACCATCTCGAGCAGGTGTACATCTCGTCCGACCGCAACCTGATCGACCCGAGGCTGCCCGTCCAGTGGGTGATACGGCCCCAGGCCACCAGCGTGCCCGACTACCGGGGCTACGCCGGCCGGGTGGCGGGGGGCGTGTTCCGCCCGGGTGACGAGGTCATGGTCCTGCCGTCGGGACTGGTGACCACCGTGGCCGGCATCGACAGCTTCGCCGGGCCCCTCGAGGAGGCCTACCCCCCGATGTCGGTGACCGTCAGGCTGGCCGACGATGTCGACGTGTCGCGGGGGGACCTCATCTGCCGGCCCATGAACCAGCCCACGGTGGGCCAGGACCTCGACGCGATGGTGGCGTGGATGACCGAGCGGCCGATCAAGGTCGGTGACTTCCTCGCGCTCAAGCACACCACCCGCTGGGTGCGGGCCGTGGTGCGCGACATCCACTACCGGCTCGACGTCAACACGCTCCACCGTGACGAGTCGGCCACGTCGCTCGGGCTCAACGACGTGGGCCGGATGAGCCTGCGCGTCACCCAGCCGCTGTTCTACGACAGCTACCGGCGCAACCGGCAGACGGGCTCGTTCATCCTGGCCGCCGAGGATACCAACGTGACGGTCGGCGCCGGCATGCTGCTCGGTCCCGACTGAGCCGGGCGCACCGATGCCGTCGAACGTCCAGTGGCACCCGAGCCGGGTCACCCGGGAGGACCGGGCCCGCTCCCTCGGGGCCCGGGGTGCGACCATCTGGCTGACCGGGCTGTCGGGGTCAGGGAAGTCGACGGTTGCCGCCGCCCTCGAGCACCGGCTGGTCATGCAGGGTCGCAACGCCTACCGGTTGGACGGTGACAACCTGCGGACGGGGTTGAACGAGGATCTGGGCTTCAGCCGCGAGGGCCGCCAGGAGAACGTCCGTCGTGCCGCCGAGGTGGCCTGCCTGCTGGCCGACGCCGGCCTGGTGGCGTTGGTGGCGCTGATCAGTCCCTACGCCGACGCCCGGCTGTCCGCCCGCCGACTTCACGAGCGAGCCGGCCTCCCCTTCGTGGAGGTGTACATGGCCGCACCAGCCGACCTCTGCTCGACCCGCGATCCGAAGGGCCTCTATGCCAAGGCGACGGCCGGGGAGATCAGCTCGTTCACCGGGGTTGACGACCCCTACGAGCCTCCCGAGTCACCCGAGCTGGTCGTCGAGCCGGGCACCTCGGTGGACCGTTCGGTCGACGCGGTGCTGGCCGTGCTCGACGAGGTGGCGGGCTGACCGACTCGACGACGGGTGGGCCGATCGGGTCACCCGTAGCTCCGGTCCGGACGGTCACGCTGGGTGCAAAGGCCGGGGCAACACCAGGCGCCGATGACCACGGAAAGTAGCCGGTCCAGGCCATGTGGCATCGGAAGTGCCACATCAGTGCCCGGCGGGATTATTGTCGGCGCCGCGGGTGGTTTCGGGCCTCTTGCCACGGCGACTGCCGGACAAGGGGCCTGAGCGAGCGGACGACTCGACGAGGGGCACCTGAGGGGGTAGTTCGAGCAGAGGAAGTACGTGGACGAGCGAAGTCGGAGCGCGCACTGGCCCTGGGTGGTGGCCATGGCGTCACTGGCGGCCCTGGTGCTGTCAGTGGGCTCGGTGGCGGCCGGCCCGTCCGCCGGAGCGGCCTCGTCCTCGTTGAAGCCCGGTCATCTCGCCGCCATCAAATTCTGGGCGGCATCCGACGTGGTGAGCCTCACCATTCCCGAGCCGGCCTGCGCCGACGGCGATCCGTCCTGCCTGTGGATGCTCTACGTGAACGAGCCGGACACCCCGGGACGCACCGTGGTCGGCACGGCCGTCGGATCGTCCGGGGTACTGAGCGTGGCGTACCCGGTCGACTTCTGCGGCATCATCCAGGCGGATGCGCTGCGCGGCCCCGATCCGTGGTCGTTCCGGATCGGCTACCGGAGGCTGATCGCCACGGGGCCGGGATGCCCGCCGCCCCCTCCGGGCAACCATCCGACCACGGTGCCCACGGCGACCTTTCCCACCAGTGACCTCACCCCGGTGAGCACCCCGCAGACGGCGGCCGCCGCGGGGACGAGCGCACCGGTCGGCAGCGGGGCCCCGGCGCCGCCGGCCGGGTCAGCCCAGCTCCCGTTCACCGGCTTCGACGTCGAGCAGGTCTTCTGGCTCGGCAACAGCGTCCTCGTGGCGGCCTTCCTGCTGCTCGCCACCCGCGAGCGGCGCTACCGGGCCCGCCGGTGGCTGGCCGGGACGCCACCCGGTACCGTGGTGACGAGAACGTCGCGGTGGTTCGCCGGTCTGTGAGGCACCAACCCGAGGGTACCGGGATCGGGTGAGCCCGGGTCGGGCGCGTCGGCCCGCCGCGGTGGCGCTCGGGCGGGCGCTACCTCCGTCGTGTCCGCCCGTCTCGACGACACGCTGTCGGTCGACGACACGCGGTCGGCCGCGGTGAGGAGCCACCCGATCCGTACGACTCCCGCTGCGCCCCGGCCCCCCCACCCACGCCGAAACCCTGGCTGAGGGCAGCGCCGCAGGTCAGGTCACTGAAGCCGCTGGCGGCGGAACACCAGCAACGGAGCAGGAGCTTCGCTAGAGTTTCACCCCATGAACAAGAAGTGGATAGTCGTCATCATCCTCGTCGTCATCGCCGCGATAGCAGCATTCGTCGCCATCGAGTACTTCACGACGTCGATTCATGCGTTGCCGAGTTACATCCCCGGTCAGAAGCCGCACGCCCGCGGTCACTACCGCAAGAGAGGTGCCGGCGCCGCGCTCGTGGCGTTCGTCCTCTTGGTGATCGCCGGCATCATGTCCTATCGCATCGTGCAGGAGGACAAGCTGGCCGCGGGTGGCACGGGTGGCACGGGTGGCACGGCAGCAGGGGGTGCTCCGGCCGGGACAGCGGACCAGATCCTGTCCAGTTCGCCGACCACTCCCGAGTCACCGCCGCAGGCCTAGGGATCGGGCTGGCGGCACCGCCGGCCGAGCCTGCGATCGCGCATCCTCGCCGCGCTCCACCGTCGACCGGAGCCGCTCGGTGGGACGTGCGTGGTCGGACGGGGCTGCGGGCCTCGTCGGGGCCGGCGAGGCCCGAGACGCCGAGCGGGTGACCGGTGCGGTCACCCGAGCCGTGGCCGATCCGGATCACACCCGGAGGCTGCGGACCTTGGCGGCGAGCCGCCGCCGAGTGTGGCGCCACCGGCTCGACGCGTGTGCCGCGGTCTGGTGGAAGGCCATCAGCCCGATGTCCACCTCCACGTCGCCCCAGTTGCGGACCCGCTCCTGACGGAAGAGCTCGAGGCCGACGGCCGCGCCCTCGGCGACGATGCCGTCGAACGTCCCGTGCCGACCCGGGTCTTCGACCTGGACGCCCCGGTTGCGATTCCACAGCGCGTCGCTCCCGCGCTGCAGGTCGATGGTGAGCACCACCAACCCACCGTTGCGCACGCGCGCCGAGATGTCGCCCAGGAGGCTGCGCCGTTGGTCGGCCTCGAGATGCTCGATGACACTCACCGAGTAGGCACCGTCGAACTGGGTGAGGGGGAGATCGCCGAGCGTGCAGTTCCACGAGCGGTGGGCGAGGCCGGCGTCGGCGTAGTCGAGGAAGTCCCACTCGTTCCAGTCGGGCTGGGGTGGCCAGGTCCGGCGGATGTCGGACGGGTCGACGGTATCGACCACGTACCCCTGGGCGGACAGGTACGGCGCCAACGGCGTGACCCCGGCACCGATGTCGACGAGGCGGCTGCCGGCGGGTAGGGAGTCGTGGATCAGGCGGGCGACGACCGGGTACTCCCAGACTCGGGGGGCGTGGTCCGGATAGAAGCCGATGGTCCGCCACGCCGACAGGCGCAGGGCGATGAGCGTCAGGGGGTCGGGATGACGGTCCAGCAGGGGGGCGATGGTCGCCTGCGTGTAGTCCCGGGGGTGCCGCTCGGGCGGCGGCCGCAGGACGGCGAAGATTGGCCCGCCGCCCCTGCCCTCGCCGACCGGATAGATCTCGCCGTCGGGCGCCACCTCGGCCAGCGCGGCGGACAGGGCCCTGTCGGCGTCGCCGTCGGCGCCGGGGTCGGTGCCGTTCGCGTCCTGTGCACCGGCGATGATCAGCGCCCTGGTGGCTGATCGCCACAACGGCTCGATCCGCTCTCGTTGTCCCCGCGCCTCGGCACCCGGTCCCTCCGGGTCGAGGCAGAGCACCACGTCCGCCGAGGACCCGGTCTCCACCGACCCGGATCCCCCGGGCGCGTCGGCGACCGCATCGGCGGCCCGGTGACCGGCGTCGCGCACCGTGCCCGGGCCGAGTATCTCGAGCAGGGAGCGGACGGTCGGGTTGTCGTTGCCGTCCGTCGCTGCCGCCCCGTCGAGCCAGCGCCGCTGGGTGGCGAGCGGCGCGGCCGACCGCCAGACCGTGGCGACGGCAGCATTGGCGACGGCGATCTGCCGGTCGACGGCGGCCGATCCCGTCGGCTCGAGGAGCCCGTCCGCATCCACGCACTGGTGGTAGTGGAGGACCGAGGGGGCCGGCGCATCCGGAGGGATCCGGGTGAGATCGTGGGTGGGCGTGTTCCAACGGACATCCAGGCGGTCCGTGCCTATGCCCTCGGCGGCCAGGGCCAGGGCCATGGCCACCTGGTCGACGTGGACGGTCCACTGCTCCAGCAGCGCCGACCGGTCGAGGAGCCAGCGGGCCCAGCGGGCCCAGCTGTCGGCGAGTGGGGCCAGTTGGACGGCGGGGACGAGGTACAGGCCGCCGTTGAAGTTGCCGGCCACCGTCCACTGTCCGGGCCCCCACGGGAGGGGCACGGCGGCCGGTGGCTCGATGCCGGCCGCATCGAAGACCGACCGGACCACCTCGATGGGGGGCACCGGTGCGTCGACCGTCTTGCCGGCGATCGCACCGGGAGTGACGGCCAGGCCCCTCGGGTCCTCGAGGATCACCACGTCGGTGTCGGACAGCACCGCCGTCCCGTCGACCCGGTCCTGGGCGAGCCGCAGTGCGCCGGCGATCTTGTTGCAGTGGGGTGAACGGGCATCGAAGGGCTCGACGGTCCGGACGACGACCCCGGCGTCACGAAGGTGGTCGAGCACCTCGGAACGACCGGACCCCACGGCATGGACGACGAGGTCGGTGGCGTCCACCCCCGCCACCTCGGTCAGGGTGGCGAACCACCGGAGGGCCTCGAGGTGGAACCGGGGGTGGGCGTCGACGACGCAGCTGAAGCACCCCGAGTCGAACCGGTGGGCACGGGGATGGTCGGCGGAGTCGGCGTGGCCCTCCACCCGGTCAGCGCTTCCCCACCAGGCTGTGGCACAGTGCCATCGGCGACGCCGGCGCCGGGGTGGGGACGAGGGCGACGGTGACGACGGGCACGGGCTCCCCGGGCGGCGAGGGCGGTGTGGACTGGACGACCGCCGGTCCGTCACCGGCCACGAAGTGGGCGATCATCTTCTCGCCGTACCACATGACCGTCATCGAGTTGAGATTGGGATCGGTGGTGACCGTCACCTGGTACTGCTCGTGGAGGAGATCGATCGGGATGGTGAAGCCGGTGGCCGGCGGCCAGCCGATGTTGGTGCCCGAGTGCTCGAGGGTGATGTGGACCTGGCCTTTGCCGTGGGGTTGGAGCACGAGCGAGGCCGCGCCGTAGGTCATGAGCGTCACCGGCTGGGTCAGGTACCGCTCGGGCCGGTTGAAGGTGAAGCCGAACTTCTGGGTGTAGCTCGGACTCTGCTCGACCGGCATCCAGGTGTAGTGCTGGATCCACTGGCCCGGATTGTTCCGCAGGGCGTTGCCGGTGGACAGGTAGAGGCCGGAGCAGTGGTTGACGGCGAAGATCTCACCGGCCGGTGCCCAGTAGGGGAGCCTGGACCCGGTGTGGGTATGGGCCCCGACCGACTCGATGCTGAGTCTGCGCTGGATCGAGATGAAGTTGGCGCTCTGGGTCGGCGTCCATTGGGAGACCGGCCAGGCGGCGACGGCGATGTTGACCAGGACGCCGTAGACGGCCAGCACGACGATGACGGCCAGCGTCCGGGAACGGGCCTTCCGGGACCGGCCCTCGAGGCGGCGCCAGATGTCGATCAGCCCGATGCCGGCGGCCGGGATGACCAGCGGCATCATGTCGCCGAGGTAGCGCTGGGAGATGTAGCCCCACAGGAGTACCCCGGAGATGCCGGCGGCCGCCGCCACCAGCACGATCCGGGTCATGGCGACCCGACCGACGCCCCGGGGCCGGAACGCTGTCACGAGGCCCCAGAGGCCGAGTCCGATGAGGAGTGGCATCGTCGCGGTCCCGCTGGCCGTCGGGTAGAACTGGTCGAGGACCCCGCCGTCGAGCTGGGCGGCCGGCGCGGTGGGCGGGGTGATGTAGGGGAAGATCCCGCTGAGACGTATGCCGAAGGGTTGCAGGTAGGCCCACAGCGTGCTCGGCAGGACGGAGAAGCTGAAGGCCTTCCCCCCGTTGGCGGCCAGGAAGTAGCGCCGGTGGGCGTTGACACTCGTCCACACCTGTTCGGCCATCGGGAGGCCGACGGGGATGCCGAACTTGGCGTAGGTCACCGCACTCCCGGCGAGGAAGCCGATGACGCCGACCGCCAGGACCGGCCAGCCCCACCGGCGGTTGGTGTCGCCGGCCTTGCCCAGCGCCAGCCACCCGGCAACGAGGACCGCCCCGATCACACAGGCGTAGCCGGTGGGGGTCCGCTGGAGATTGGCGCACACCACCAGTGCGCCGCTGGCGACGACCCGGCCCCACGACGGCCGTTCCATCACCCCGAGCAGGGCGAACAGGCTCCCGACGGTCAACGGGATGGACCAGGCGAAGTCCTCGTTGTAGATGAAGGGGGTGGCGGCCAGGTAGAGGATCACCGACCCGCCCATCACGGCAGCCATCAGTGCCCCGTAGGATGCCGCCTCGGCCCGGCCGACGATCGCCTGGCCCCGCATCAGGATGCGCAGGCGCCAGAGCAACAGGGCACTGACCAGGGCCGTCGACATCCACGCCAGCAGGATCGAGGGACCGGTCAGCTTGCCGTCGAGGCTGCTGGTGACCAGGAGCACGGGCATCCGGAGGAGCGACGGGAAGATCCCGAAATAGGTGTACTGGCGCCCGTCGTGGACGAAGGCCTCGATGCCCATCTTGCCCGGCGGCAGGTAGAAGTGGCCGTGGAACATGGCCCGGGCCTGCATGTCGTAGAAGTTGTCGTACGGCACGGCGCGCAGCGGCGAGATGGAGCCCGACCACAGGTCCCAGAGGAGCCACAGGAGCGGGGGGACGACGACGGCGATACCGATGAGCACGGCGATGGTGAAGCGCCGTCGGCTGAGATCGGCCTCGGTGCGACCGGGCCGCGACGACTGCTCGACGGGGGACTCGTCGGCCGAGGGCGGCTCCGGCCCCCGGGTCAACGTGGCGGTGCCCGTGGCTACCCCTTGGGGCCCTTGCCGGCGCCCTTGCGACGGAGGCGGTCGCTGAAGCCCAGCACCCTGCTGGCGGCCTGATCGGAGACTCCGAGCCGCCGCTTCGCCCAGTCGTAGACGCGCAGCATCCTCGTGTCGGCGTAGATCATGATCGAGCGGATCCCGTCGCCGGGTCGGGCCCGGTACTGGGTCGACCGCACCACCGGGTCGTCCTCGACACTGAAGTAGTAGAGCGCCAGTGAACGCCGGGCCACCCCTTCGGGGCAGCGCATCGGTTCGGGATGTCCGTGGAACGAGGTCGCGTCGGTGGTGAAGATCACCACGCGGTTGGCGACGGGGGCCACCTTCTCGACGCACGTCTTCATGTCGGCACTCCACAGCTCGAGGTCACCGCCCCACTCGGGCTGCCAGTCGTCGTTGAGGTAGAGGAGGATGTTGGCCCGTCGCTGCCACTTGCGCTGGTGGGGATGGACGGTGAAGTCGGCATGGATGTTGAGGAAGCCACCGGTGGTCGACTGGTGGAGGCCCCCGCCCTCGAGCGACGGATCCGGTTGCAGCCCGTCGACCCCGATCAGCTTGCCGACGAACGAGACGAAGCGCGGGGAGTTGAGCTCCTCGAGGATCCGCTGCAGGGTCGGTCCCCACGTGTCGGGGTCGGTGTGGGAGAACTTGCGTTCGTTGGCGTGCAGGTAGTTGTTCCACTGCTCAGGGACGAGCGGTGGGAACTCCTCGATGGCGGCCTCGGCCGCCCCGGCCAGCAGGAAGTCGTCGATGACGATGTGGGGGAACGGCTCCGCCGCTTGGTAGCGGGCGTGGAGATCGTCGCTGGCCCGTTCGAGGCGGTCGATGTCGAGCACCGGCACGAGCTGGTCCTTGGCTGTCTCGATGGTCAACAGAACTCACCTCGGTGGCCGAAGCCGACGGTCGCCAGAGCCGTGAACCCAGGGCGGCGCCGCGTCCGGGACCGCGGCTGCCCCGCGATCTCGAACCCCGTCCTCCGAGCACTCCCACTGCCGACCACCATGCCCCCCTTGCACGCTCACCTGCCCGGGACACCGTCCCCAGCCTGACGAAGACTCTAACCCGTCCGAGGTGGTCCCGAACTGGCACGACGACCGGGCCCATTCCTCACTGCTGAGGAGCCGACTCCGCCTCCTCGCCCAGCTCTGCCTCGGCGATCTGGGCGAACAACCGGTTGAGGATGAGGAATTTGAGAAACCACAATATACCGAAGGCCGCCACGTTGGCCCCGACGACGAGCACGGTACGGGCCAGGTGGTGGAGATGGTGGGCGGTGGCGAAGTCGTGGGCCCACGATGCCGTCACGAGGGCGAAGCCGATGCCGGTGAGCGACATGACCCAGAACGGCAGGATCTCCCTCCACAGGTGGGACCGGCCGCCCTTCTTCCACACCCACCGTCGGTTGAGGATGTAGGAGGGGATGCCGGCCATCACGTTGGCGAACAGCGTGCTGACGACCTCGGTCCACAGGCGGAACACCCCGTAGACGAGGGTCAGGATGACCAGCGAGGTGAGCGCCGAGATCGCCGACACCGCGGTGTAGCGGATGACCTTGATCCCGTCCGGCGTGTTCGCGAAGCCCCAGAGCTGCCCCAACGCTCGTTTCACGAGGTCAAGTTACTCCGCCGACGGGCTGCTGACCAGCGTGCGCCGGTCGGTCCGGCTCCGCCAGGTCGCCCATCCGTCGGGTCACGATCCTCGAACGCTCGAACGCATGCTGGCCCCCCGGTGAAAGGCGACGACAGCACGGCCGCGCCGCTCGCGTCGGGCATCGGGCGTCGGGCGTCGGGCGTCGGGGCGTCGGCAGCACGGGTGGTGATCCTCACCCGGACCGGGCCCCCGCCCGAGCTGTGCCAGAACCTGCACCACGGGCGCGCGCCCTCGGGGGATGCCCCCTTCCGCATCGACCACTGCGCCCGGCAGCACGGTCCGGACGAGCTCGGCGCCACGGTCGGCGCCGCACGCGTCCAGTACACTCTTCCGGTTGCCAGATGAGTCCCGGCACAGGGTTCACTCGCTACTTGATGAGATGGAGGAGGGGCCATGGTTGTCATGAGCAGGACCCCCCCTCTGGCACCGCCCGAGCCGGCAGCAGCACCGTCGACGGGATCCGGGATCCGCCGCGTCCTCGACGTCATCGCCGTCTGCATCTTCGTGGCCCTGGCCGGTTCGACGGTGTGGTTCATCCACCGGTACGGGGTGAACGCCATCTACGACGACCAGTGGACCGACATCAACGTCCTGCGCGACGCCCACATGGGGACGCTGAGCTTCGGGACGCTCTGGGCGCAGCACAATGAGAACCGGGTCTTCTTCCCCAACCTCATCGTCCTGCTGCTCGGGTACACCACCCACTTCAATCTCGTCGTCGAGGACTACCTGAGCGGGCTGTTCGCGTTCCTGACCGCCGGATTCCTCATCGTCGCCCACAAGCGGCGGTCACCCTCGATCCCGCTCATCGCCTACTGCCCGGTGGCCATCGTCCTGCTGATGTTCGTCCCCCTCGCCGACGTGCTCTTCAGCTACCAGATGAGCTGGTACCTCATGCTGCTGGGGCTGGCCGGCGCCATCTTCTTCCTGGACGGTCCGATCCTGGCGCGCCCACAGTTGGCCGCGGCGATCGCCTTCGGCGTGGTGGGGAGCTTCTCCTCGATGGAGGGCCTGTTCATCTGGCCGACCGGGCTGGTCCTCTTGTACCTCCGACGCCGGCCACGGGGCCCGTTCATCACCTGGGTCGTCGCTGCCTGCGTCACCGTCGTCGTGTACTTCGCCGACTACAACTTCTCGGCGGCCGGCGGCCAGAAGACGTATGTGCTGAGCCATCCCTTGGCCGCGCTCGAGTACTTCATCTCCTCCATCGGCAACGTCATCGACCAGTTCTATCCCAACGCCTCGCCGACGGTCGGGAGCGGCACCGTGTTCACCCTGGGGTTCCTGGTCCTGGCGATCTCCTTGTGGGCCCTCGGGCGCGGCTTCCGTCCCGGGCGGGTCGGAGGTGGCCCGATCGGTGTGGCTCTCATCGTCTTCGGACTCATCTTCGTCTCCTTCATCACCTTCGGCCGCTCCCAGCTCGGGTTGTCGAGCGCCGGCCGCTACTCGATCTTCACCCTGATGATCTGGGTCGGGGCCTATCTCGCCCTACTCGAGCAACCGCCCGAGGGGGCGAGGGCCATGCTGTCGGCGCTATCGGCCCGGATCGACGACCTGACCGGGCTCCGGACCCGGGGGGGTGCCACGGACGGCGACGGTGTGCGCCCCCCCGCCTTGGCCTGGCCGCGGGTGGTCTCGCTCCTGGCCCTGGCCGGGCTGCTCGCTCTCATGGCCATCCAGCTCCAGCTCGGCACCAGCCCCGCGCTCGCCGACGCCAGTGCCTGGCACAACCAGGAGCTCACCATCGCCGAAGTCACGGCGAACATCGACAGCGCTTCGGACACTCTTGTGACGCGGTACCTCGGAAGCTATCCGGCGAGCTACATGCGCCAGATGGCTCGGTTCGCACAAGCCCAGCACCTCAGCCTGTTCGACACCCCCCTGGCCGCCGAGGACAGACGCCAGGGTCTGAACCCCGATCTGCTCACGGTCCTGCTCGTGCCCGCGGACGGCACCATCGTCTCCGGCGTGCAGGTGCTCGATGCGTCGGCCGAGGTGACCAAGGGGGTGACCGCCGTCCAGTTCCGCGCCACCGGCGGCAACCTGCACGATGCCGTCATCGGCGTCGGTCGCCAGACGTTGGTCGGCTGGGTGGACCACTGGAACACGAGGACCGTCCCCAACGGGAGCTACACGCTCCGGAGCGTCCTCGTGCACCGGGCCGGTGCGACGACATCCAGTGACCCGGTCAACGTGGTCGTGATGAACAAGCCCCCGACCTGAACCGTGGGTCAGGCGCTCGGCGTGAGCGTGACCAGGGTGACACCCTCGCCGGGGAGGGTGAAGTCGAGCGTGGCCGACGGGCCGCTCAGGGTCGACGAGCCGACGTTCGCATCGGTCACCTGGCCATCGACCATCGTCTGGCTCTCGCTGTAGGAGCCGGCACCCAGGCCGGTGATGTCCAGGGCGACCTGGTCGTCGTAGACGGTGGGGTCGGTCGTGCCGTAGGCGCCGGTCGGATCGTACGGGTCGAAGTTGTACACCAGCACGTTCACCGTGCCGTCGGGACCGGCCGACGCCACGGCGCCGATCCGGGCCGTCCCGCCGGTGTCGGGCTGGCCGGGCGTCTGGGTCACCGGGAGCAGCGAGCCGGTGAGCTGGTGCCACATCTCGAAGGCGTAGTACGCCGGCTTGGGCGTGAGGTCAGAGCTCAGGAGGCCGAAGTTGCTGTACGTCGGATCGGTCGGGTCGTCGGCGGCGTCGTAGAAGCTCATGCGCCCGATGCCCCCCTGCTGGGCGTTGTCGAGCGATGCGGCGACGAAGGCGGCACCGTAGGGACCGCTGAGTCGGGCGTCGTTGCCCGAGTCGACACCCCACTCGTCGACCCACAGGACGGTGCTCTTCAGCGCCGGGTCCTCGGACGTGTACTGGCTCAGCAGGCTCTCGACGGACTGGGGGCCGCGGTCGAACAGGCTGACGTCGAGCAGTGGGTTGTACCAGCAGGGCTGGCCACCGAGGGGGGCACCCGTGTCGCAGACCCCGTTGGGCACGAAGGACTGCGGACCTTCGTCGGGATCGTTGGCGTACTGGTGCCAGTCGATGAAGTTGAGCGGGAGCTTGTTGGCGACCACATAACTGACCAGCGGTGCGATCCAGCTGTTGTCGATCTGGCCGAGCTCGTCGTAGCCCGGGCCGCCGACCTCGATGGGCACTCCGAGCTTGGTGGCCGCCTTCTCCAGTTCGTCGGCGGTGAACTTGTAGAGCGTCAGGTACTGCTTCTGGGTCATGTAGGCGTTGGGCTCGTTCCACACCTCGAACGTGGTCACGCCCTCGGTGCCGATCTCGTGCATCGCCATCTGATAGACGAGCGCCTCGTAGGCCTTCTCACGGCTCTTCACGACCTGACTGCTCAGTCCGGCGATCTGGTAGTCGATGCAGAGCGGGAAGTAGTCGACGATCAGCTCCACGTTGGCCCCCGCCTGCTTGTCGATGGCCACGTTGCCGTCGAGGTAGGAGGGGTTCCACGCCCCGGTGGTGCAGTTGTAGGCGGCATCCGAGTCGCCCTGATTGAGCTCGAAGGACACGTCGGTCCGGGCCCACTGGGTGCCGATCGCCTGGAAGGCGCTCTGGGCCCCGGCGGGGATGTGGTTGACCCCGATGAGGCCTTCGTTCACCGCGCTCCCGGGGCTGCTGGCGTCGACGCCGATGGTGGCCGGAGCCGGTGGGACCGGCGTGGCCGGGGGAGTGGTCCCCTGGGTTTGGTTCACGTCGAACGTCGACGCCCCGTTGGCGCCGTCGAAGGTGAAGCCGGTGAGACCCGCCGTGCTGTAGCACCCTTGCTCGAAGGCACTGATCGACTGGTCGGCGATGAAGGTGGCGGAAACCGGCTCGTAGGCGAATGATCCGGTGACAGTGGTCGAGCCGGGAGCCGGGCTCGGTCCGGTGCTCGGCAGGTTGATGGCCACCGGTGTCGGAATGCTGAAGTTGCCGTTCGAGAACACGATGGTCGACGGAGTGAACTTGCCCTTCCAGGCGACCGTGGCGGTGATGGGGGGAATCCCCTGGGTGGCGAGCGTCCCGCAGTTGTTGGTGTCACTGGTGCCGCTGGCCGTCAGGGTGCCGCCCTTGACCCCCGAACTGCCGGAGCAGACGAGCTTGGCGGTGAAGGTGAAGGTCGCCGCCGTCGCCGTGCCGGAGAAGCTGAGGCCCGGGCTCACCGTGAGGGCCCCTTTGGACACGGTGCACGACAGGGTGCCGGATGCGTTGCTGGCTCCGGACCGGGCGGCCTGCTGGTGCACCGTGCCGGCACCCGATGCGCCGGGCCACGCACCGACGACCACGACCACCGCCAGTGCGACGACCACGAGCATTCTGCGCATCGGTGACACCCCCAACCCATCCGCGGCCACGGCCGCACACCCGCGCAACGGCCGCACAGCTTCGGACACGACCGCCAGCCGCCGGGTCCTCTACCAAGCCCCGTTCTCCTCCCGGAGAGTAACAGAGGGCCGCACGGCCCCGCCCAGCTGTCGACCACCCTTGCCGCGGTCGGTCACCAGGGCTACCCCCGGTTGGCGGGCACCGGTCAGCCGGCCGACCTACCCGGGCTCAGCTGGCGGCACCCCACAGCTGGTTGGGCCGGATGCCCCAGGCGACCTGCCGGGCCAGTTCACCGCTCACCGCCGGAAGGTCGGCGGCGTGGGTCACGCCCACCACCTTCGCCCCGGTGGGGATGACCCGCACGGGCAGGCCCCGGCCGCCGGCGACCATGCCGGCCACGACCTCGGGCAGGAGTACCTCGGCCTTGGGCAGCTCGGCGCCGTTGGCCACCTCGGCGAGGAGCGCCTCCTCGTCGAGGCCCGACTCGGCCATCGCCGACTCGAAGGTCGTCCAGATGCCCGGCTGGAACCCCCACAGATTGACCGAAGCCGGCACGCTCCCGTCGAGCTCGGTCGGTGACAGCCCGTCCTCGGACACGAACCGGTCCGACCCGTGCTGGCGGGCCACCTTGCGCCGCTCGGTGAGCCCGACCAACAGGCCGTCGTCGTCCACCTCGCAGATGCCCCGGGTCACCGGGTCGTCGGTGGCCACGGTGGAGGCCAGCTCGTAGCCGACCAGAGCGTGCTCGACGCTGGTGCCGGCCAGGTGGGCGGCGAGCAGGCCCATGGCGACCTCGCCGTAGACGTCGTCGGCGTTGGCGACGGCGAAGGACCGGTCGGTGCCGAGGCTCGGCTGGGCCGCCAGCACGGCGTGCACCGTCCCGAGCGGGAGGCGCTGCTCGGCGAAGCTCACCGGCACCGACGCCGGCCAGCACTGCTCGACGTGGTACCGGATGGAGGGTCCGGTCTCGGGATGGAGCACCAGCACGATGTGGCCGAACCCGGCCGACACCGCGTCGCTGGCCAGGAGGTCGATGACCGCCTCGCCGCCGGGCCCGATGGGCGCCAGCGGCTTGCAGCCGCCGTACCGGCGGGCCAGGCCGGCGGCCAGTACAACCAGCGAGGGTGCTGCTGCCCCTGCCATCGGTCCGGTCACCCGCCCCAGCGGAGCACGGCACTGGCCCAGGTCATGCCGCCACCGAAACCGGTGAGCAGGACATGATGGCCCTTTTGGAGGCGCCCGGTCTCCAACGCGTCGACCAACGCCAGGGGGATCGAGGCCGAGGAGGTGTTGCCGTAGCGGTCGATGACGACGACTGCCTTCTCCTCGGGGATGCCCAGCCGCTGGCAGGCGGCGTTGATGATGCGCAGGTTGGCCTGATGGGGGACCATGAGGTCGATGTCGGCGGTCGTCAGTCCGGCCTCGGCGATGGCCTGCTCCGCCGACTCGACCACCACCCGTACCGCCTTGCGGAAGATCTCCTTGCCGTCCATGTAGAGGAATCCGCCGTGGTCGCACTTGAGCAGATGGCGGAGTGACCCGTCGGCGCCGAGCTTGTACGAGAGCAGCTGGCCGGGACCGTCGACCGCCTCGAGCACCACGGCACCGGCACCGTCCCCGACCAGCACGGCGACCGATCGGTCGTCCCAGTCGGTGATGCGGCTCAGGGTCTCCGCCCCGATCACCAGGAGTCGTTCGGCCCCGATGGCCAGCATCCCGTGGGCCACCGAGAGCGCGTACACGAAGCCCGAGCAGGCGGCGTTGACGTCGAAGGCACCGCCGGTGACGCCGATCCCGTCCTGCACGGTGGCCGAGGTGCCCGGGACGATCTGGTCCGGCGTCGTGGTGGCCAGGATGACCGCGTCGATCTCGTCCGGTCGCCGGCCCGCCTTGGCCAGGGCGGCCAGCCCGGCCTCGATGGCCAGCTGCGAGGTGGTGCCGCCGATGCGCCGTTCACGGATGCCGGTCCGCTCCTGGATCCAGGCGTCGTTGGTGTCCATGGTGACCGACAGGTCGTCGTTGGTGACGATTTTGTCCGGCACGGCGATGCCCCAACCGGTCACGATCCCGCCTCGGGTGGTGATCATGGATCACCCCGCCTCGAGCACGTGGATCCCGATGAATCCTGCATCAGTTGTTCCTGCATGGGTCCCGATCATGCCACCGGTGTTGACCGCCACCGCCAATCGGGCCCGATCCACCTGCCTCGGCCCGGCCAGGCCGCGGAGCTGGGTGGCCAGCTCGACCACCTGGGCGATGCCGGTGGCACCCAGGGGATGGCCGCGGCTGACGAGGCCCCCGCTGGGGTTGACGGTCAGGCCCTTGCCCCCGATCGAGGTGTCCCCGGCCACGGTCGCCGGTCCCGAGTCCCCGGGTTTGAAGAACCCGATGGACTCGAGGGCGAAGAGCTCCTCGGGACTGGTGGCGTCGTGCAGCTCGACGATGTCCACGTCGACCGGATCGATGCCCGAGTCCTCCCAGGCGGCCGCAGCGGTCTCCCCCAGGCGTTCGTGGTAGTCGATGTCCCCGTTCCCCGATCGGATGGTGCTGGCCCGGATCCGCGGGGCCCCGGGGGCCGGCGTGGACGACAGGACCACGGCGGCCGCACCGTCGGTGAACGACGAGCACATCAACCGGGTCAGCGGGTACACGATGGCCGAGGAGCCGAGGACCTCGTCGATGGTGACCTCCTGTTGGAACTGGGCGTTGGGGTTGAGGGCGCCGTTCCGGCGGGCCTTGACGGCGGCGGCGGCGAACTGCTCCACGGTGGCACCCCGCTCCTCCATGAGGGTGACGGCCCACCCGGCGTTGAGGGCCATCAGCACCGAACCGGAGTCGTTCTCCATCTCGTCGTGCAGGTAGGTGCGGTCGACCAGGGGCACGCCGTCCTCGATGCCGGCCAGGGTGCCGGCGCGATCGCCGGTCCACATCTTCTCGACCCCGACGGCCAGCACGGTGCGGGTGCCGCCCAGCGTGGCCAGCGTGGCCAGGTGCAGCGCCGAGGACCCACCGGCACACGAGTTGTCCACGTTCACGATGCCGGCGTTGCGCAACCCGGCCTGGCTCAGGAACGACTGGCCGCGCAGGCAGGCCTGGTCGATCAACCTCCCGGCGGTGGCGTTGCCGAAGACGACGAGGTTGACGTCGGCGGGATCCAGCCCGGCGTCGGCGAGGGCCTCGGCCACCACCTGGAGCGCCATCTCCTCGGCGGTGCGGTCCCGGCGGTTCATCGGGGTCATCGACATGCCGGCGATGTGCGCGGTTCGGTCCATGGGGGTCCTCGTTATCCTCGTGCGCTCGAGGCTTCGGCCCGGGCGTCTCGATCGGAGAGTGCGGCGATCAGCCTCTCGAACTGGTCCAGTGGCTCGTCGGCCGTCACGTAGACGGCCACGTGCTCGGCGCCCGCCTCCCGGTAGTCGGAGACGGTGGCCGCCACCTCGGCAGCGGTGCCGCTCACCAGGTGGCGCTCGAACGCCTTGGCCGGGATTCCGTAGAGGGACGACATCCATCCGGTACCCCGGCGACGCCCCTCGTACGCATCGTCGTCGATGGACACGAACAAGACGATGGACCTGGTCACGTCATCAGGGTGCCGACCGGCCCGATCCGCCTCCTTGGCCAGGCGCTCGACTGCGTTGCGGTACTGGTCCGGGCTGAGGAAGAGCGGCATCCAGCCATCGGCGAGGGTGGCGGCCCGACGGAGGGCGGCCTCGGAGCTCCCGCCCACCCAGACGGGGACGGAGGCCGGCTCGGGGAGCTGCCGGTAGCGCTCCGGAGGGGTGGCGTCCGGCTCGGTGGCGCCGCGCCCTTCCCCCTGCCCGGTCGCCCACGAGCGCCTCAGCTCGGCGATGCCGGCGTCGAGACTGCGCCCGCGGCTGGAGTAGTCCACACCGGCCTGCTCGTACTCGCCGGCGTGACTGCCCACACCGACCCCGAGGACGAACCGGCCCTGCGAGAGGCTCTGGATCGTCGCCGCCTGCTTGGCCACGTCGGCCCCTCGGCGCAGGGGCAGCTGCATCACGCAGGTCCCGAGGGTTGCTCGCGTCGTGGCCGTGGCGGCGACGGTGAGGGCCACCACGCACTCGAGCGCCGGGCCGTGCCAGAACAGGTGGTCACAGGCCCACAGGGCGTCAGCCCCCAGCTGCTCGGCCCGGGAACAGACCCCGGCCAGCTCGGCCAGGGGATCGGCGGCGGGGCTCGGATCTCCGCTCGGGCCGTCTGCCGCTGCCCACGGGGGCACCGTGTCCTGAACGAAGGTCGGTAGGACGAGTCCGATCGGCCCGAGAGGGGTGGCGGGTCGCACCATGGGCACAAGGCATCGTAACCGCCGCCGGCCGTGATCGCAGAACCGAGCGGGGCCTCCGGGCGGCCGCCCTGGGCGCCGATGTTCGGACCCGGGCCCCGACACGGCAGACTGGTGGGGCAGGCGAGGGCGAGTGCGCCGTCGAGCGAACGGCAAGACGGGTGAGGGAAGGGCAATGGACGCAGAGCAGGCTGATCACCAGGCGGACGGAGGAGCGGCCGTGGACGGCTCCACGGGTGCCGGGTCGAACGACGGCCCGGGTGCCGGGTCGAACGACGGCCCGGGTGCCGGGCTCAGCGACGCCGAGCGGGCCGAGCGGCTGTCCCAGCTGAACAGCCTCATCGAGCTCATGCGCCCCGCCGTGCAGGCCGACGGTGGCGACCTGGCCCTCCTGTCGGCCGACGTCGCCACTGGTGTCGTCGAGGTCCAGCTCCAGGGGGCGTGCAGTTCCTGCGCGGTCAGTTCCTCCACCCTGCAGGGTGGGGTCGATCGCATCCTGCGCGACCGGCTGTCGTGGGTGACCGAGGTCCGTGGTGGCGTCGACGAGTCCGTCGACCCCTTCGAGAGCGAGCGGATGGGCCGCGGGGGTTACGTCCCGAGCTTCTGATCCCGGCTCCTCCGCCGACCGACTCCGCCGACCGACCCCGCCGCCGAGCCCGCCCCGGCGGGGCCACCCGACGGTAGGGCCGTACAATCGGCGGTCCATGGGTGGCGAGCCTCAACACGGCCTCATCGAGGCCGGCGAACCCGGCCTGAGCGAGGCCGACCGACCCGGCCCGGCAGCCGCACCGGTGACCGATGCCCCGGGACGCACGCACGGCCGTCGTCACCGCCGCCGGCGGGCCGCCGGTCCGTTCCCCCCGTCACCCTGGGTCACGGCGACCGCCTTCGCCATCGTCATCGTGCCGTTCGCCTTCGCCCTCGGCCGCCTGGTGACCTCCCCCGGGCAGCACCTGTACCTGCCCGACGACCTCGCCCTGATCGACCTGCACACCCGTCAGGCGCTCGCCTGGAAGCAGCAGCTCGGCGTGTTCGACCACAACGGCTGGAACCATCCCGGGCCCGCTTACTTCTATCTCCTCTCGTTGGCCTACCGGGTCCTCGGCTCGGGGGCGAAGGCGATGTTCGTGGGCGCCACCCTCGTCAACGCCACGGCCGCCGTCTGCTGCGTGGCCGTGGTCCGCCGACGGGCCTCTCCGGCGCGAGCGCTGTGGGCCGGATTCTGGGTCTGCGTCCTCGGGTCGGTGGTGGCCGTGGTGGGACCGGGCAGCGTGACCTACTCCGAGGGCGCGCTCGGTGGGCTGGTCAGTCCGTGGAACCCGATGGTGGTCATCTTCCCGCTGCTCCTGTTCGTGCTGCTGTGCGCCGGGGCCGTCGACCGGTCGCCCCTGTCGTTGATCGGCGCCGTGCTCGTGGGCTCCTTCGTGGTCCAGACCAACATCTCGGCGCTGGTGCTCGTCGTCGCCCTCCTCCTCCTTTCCGCCGTCGCCTGGGCGTGGACGGCGGCCTCCGACCGGAGGCAGCGGGGTCCGGGAACGGTGCCGGACGACCGGACCGCCGTGCACCCGTCGGATGCGAACGGCGGCCGGGGCCCGGTCCGGGGCCGGCTGTGGGGGATCGCCGGCCTGGTCCTGCTCGTGGCCATGTGGGTCCCCCCACTGGTCCAGCAGCTGACCAACCATCCGGGCAACCTCACCCTCATCGCCCGCTTCTTCTTCGCCCGCCACCCGACGCCGTCGGCGACGGCGAGCCTCCGGGCGGTGGTCTCCGTGTACGGCGTCCTCGTGGTGGGCCCGTCGGAGATCATGAGCTCCTACCTCGGCCACACCCCCCATCACGTGGTGGCCGCCGTGGCGGCGACATCGGTGGCCCTCCTGGCCGGCGCGGTCGCCACCGTCGTCGGTGTCCGCCAGCACAACCGGTTCGCCGCCGGCCTCGGCGCCCTCAGCCTGGTCGGGTTCGTGGCCATGGTCCTCGCCGTCTCCCACATCGTGGGCGAGGTCTACGGCTACCTGGTGGTGTGGGCGGTGGCCGTGCCGGTGGCCGGGCTCATCGGCGTCGGCATGCTCCGTCCGCCGACGGCCACCGCCGCCCCGGGGCGGCAACCGGTCACCTCCCTTCCCGCCGTCCGGCTGGCCGCATGCCTGGCCGGTGTGGCGGCGTCGGTCCTGCTCTGCTGGCGGGTGGCGGCGCTGCCGGCGCTCGACAGGGTCTCCGACCCCCAGGTGGGCCAGCTGACGTCGCTGGTCACGCCTTCGCTCACCGGCTCGCCGAGCGTGTTCGTCAACGACAGCGGCGCCGGTGCCACGACCACCGCCCGGCTCCTCGACGTGGAGAAGTTCATCGGCCTGGTCAACCAGCTCGACGAGCGCGGCGACCACCCGAAGGTCAACCACCTCTGGCGGGCGCAGTTCGGCCCCGGCTTTGCCGCCACGGGCACCGAGCGGCGCGCCGTCGAGCTGCGCACCTGGACCCCGGCGTCCCCGGGTTCGCCCGGCTACCTGGGTCGTGTCGGCGACCTGTCGGTGACGGTGACCCGGTCGGAGGGACGCTCGACCGACCCGGCGGACTCACCCGGCTGACGGGTCCGTGCCTCGCGGCCTCAGCGGGCGGCCGAGCGCTTCCGCCAGCGGGCCAGCGGCTTCTCGATGAGGAACCAACTGGCGATGCCGATCGAGAAGACGATGGCCAGGCGCACCAGCTCGGTGGGCCAGAAGCCCCAGTGGGTGCCGTCGGGCTGGATGGCCAGGAACACCGGGAAGTGCACGAGGTAGAGGGTGTAGGAGAGGTCCCCGATGAACACCAGCACGCCGATGCCGACGGCACGTGATCCGAGGCCGGAGGGGCAGACCACGAAGTAGACGAGGATGATGGCGCAGGCCACCTCGGTGGCCGGCAGCTGCCAGACGACGAGAGCCTCACGGAACAGGGGTGCCTCGAAGGTGACCCAGACCATGAAGGCGGCCGACACCGCGGCGGCGACGGTCAACAGCTGCCGCGAGGCGCGGCCCCAGTCGTTGAGCCGGCCGTCGGAGGCGAGGAGACCGAGGAGGCACCCGAGGAACAGGGCGTCGGCCCGGGTGTCGAACGCGTAGTAGATCCGGGTGAACGCCACGTTGTCGGGCGTGTAGAAGGGGTGGGCACGGGAGACCTGCCAGGCGCGGTCGGCGACGCTCAGGACGATTCCGACGACGACGAACCAGTAGGCCAGCCGGCGACGCCCGGCGGCGACGGCGGCGACCATCAACAACGACCAGATGAAATAGAACTGCTCCTCGATGGACAGCGACCACGTCTGGGCCAGAAAGCCGAAGAACGGGGCGTGACCGAACGCCTGTCGGTAGTCGGCGTAGTAGAACATCGCCGCCGCGCTGTCCCCCCAGATCCGCTGCGAGGCGTCGGCCACCTGCACGAACGCCGCGTAGATCCCCATGAGGGCGATGGTCAGGACGAGGGGCGGCAGGAGGCGTACCGCCCGTCGCGAGTAGAACCCCTTGATGCTGATCCTGCCGTTGCGCTTGCCCTCGGTGGCCAGCATGGCGGTGATGAGGAACCCGCTCAGGAGGAAGAACACCTGGATGGTCGCCCAGGCACCGGGCATGGTCTTGAAGTTCGAGTGGTAGGTGAGGACGATGGCGATGAGGAAGGCCCGGACGCCGGTCAGGGGCGGGCGGTTCCCGAGGCGGAAGGGGTGGTCGGCCTGGGCGGTCGCCCCTCCGGTGGGGGTGGCCTGGGCGACGGCCCCGGTCCGGTCGTCCCCGGGCGGGTCCAGCGCCGGGGCGGAGGTCGGCGGTGCGGTGGTGGCGACCACGTCGGCCGTCGCCGGCAGCCCGCGGTCATCGTCCGGCACGGTCACATCCGATCGGCGCGGCCGGCAGCCCCCGCACCTCTCCCGCTGACGCCACGGCCTCACCCACGTCGGCCCCAGCGCCAGCCCGATGCTGCTGTCGCATCGTGGCGATGGTACTGCATGGACCCCGATCCCCTCCCCGGCGGGAGTGCCGATCGCCGATCAGGTGACCCAGTACCCGAGGTTGAACAGCACCTGGACGACGACGGCCACCGCCACCGAGAAGCCGAGCCCGAGGGCCAGCGGCCACCGCCGTCGCCGGAACACCAGGGCGAGGCCCACGTAGAGGGGGAAGGCGACGCTCACCATCCTGGCCGCCGACTCCGTCGAGTCGTACCCGGCCTGGTGGATGACGGTGGCGGCGGCGACCAGGACGATGCCCCCGAGCCCCACGATCCAGGCCAGCGGCACCCGGGCCCCGGCCGGCCGGTGGTCGCGGTGGTCGGCGACGCAGCGGACCACCAGCACGACGAGGGAGACGGCGGCCAGCACCAGCACGGCATCGTTGACCACCCACATCCAGGCGATGTTGGCCCACAGGGCGTCGGCGCTGAGGTTGGGGAGGATGGCCACGTCCACCCGGTGGGCGGTGAGCACGTGGAAGAGGGCGTCGACGTTCTCGGCCACGCCGACGAAGGGGAAGATCACGGTCCGATGGAAGTCGGTCTGCACCTGGGCGAAGGCGAGCGGGCGGCCGAACCTGGCACCGAGATAGGCCATGTACCCGGCCGCGCCCAGTGACCCGAGGACGGCGTAGGCGAGGGTGCGCCACGTCCCCCGACGGGCACCGATGGCCGCCACCACCAGGGCCGCGGTGAGCACCACCCCCTCCGGTGAGGTGGCGGTGGCATACCCGGTGACCAGCGCGGCCCACCACCACCGCCCCCGGTCGGCCAGCACGGCCACCGTGACGATCTCCAGGGCGAAGAGCGCCTCGGAGTAGGGCGCCAGGTAGAACACCGACGTCGGGAACCAGCAGAACAGCGCGGTGGACACCAGGGCGGCACGACCGCCGAGCCGACGCGCCACGAGCGGGCGGAGCAGCCCGGCGCCCAGGCCGAACGCCGCGAACGACACGAGGCAGGCGGTCTGGGTGTAGCTCAGCGTCCCGCCGGTCACCACGTGGGCGGCCCGGACCACGAGCGGGTAGCCCGGGAAGAACGCCCGGGCGTCGGGGAGGTGGGCGGGGTAGCCGTGCGCGGCGATGGTCGTGTAGTACGAGGCGTCCCACCGGTCGAACGCCCCGAGCCACGAGCCGTTGCTCAGCGTCCCGAGCTTCGAGTGGAGCACGTCCTGGGGGGCGAGCACGACGACGATGTGGGCGATGAGCACGCCGATCACGATGCGGGAGAGGGCCATCCCCATCCCGACCCCTGACGCGTCCCACCACCGGCGCAACCCCGCGGCCCGGCCGGCGTCGGACCCCGGACGGGACCGTCCCGGGGGGACGACGGTGCGGTCGGCTCCCCCCGCCGACGCCCCGGTGTCGGTGAGCGTGCTCATCACGCCGGTGTCCTCGTCACGCCGTTGTCCTCGTCACGGCTGTGTCACCGGCGCCGACAGCGCCGGGTCCCCCGAGACGTCGTACCAGGCCTCGATCCCGTCCCCGGTGACCGGCGGCCGGGCGAGCGACCGGCTCATCAGGCGCTCCACGACACCGGCCTGCCGCACCGAGGGATCCACGAGCACCACGCCCACGTGGTAGCGGACGAGGAACCGGCGCACCTCGGTCACCAGCTCGGCATCGTCGGTGATGGCCGGGGCGAAGTAGAAGGGGACCCCCCCGTCCTGCTCGAGGAGGAATTGCTCGACGGCGGGGGGCGTGAGCAGGGACGGGAACAGCGTGGGCACGCCCTCCTGGTCGGGGACCAGCGCGTAGCCGCCGATCAGCGAGAAGCGCAGGCCCGCCATGGCCTGCCACACCATCGGCTCGGCATGCAGCGGCGCGCCGTAGGGGTAGGTGAGCGCCACGGTGCCCGGATGGATCCGCTCGACGGCGGACGAGGTGAAGTAGGGCGGGACGCCCGTCGGCACGGTGGGGTTGGGCCATCGGGGCAGGAGGGAGGCGACGGCCAGGACGCCGACCAGGCCCAGCCCGGCCCACTGCACCGGGCGCGGCACGCGGTCGGTCCCGGTCACCGGCGCCGCCCGCAGCGCGTCGGTCCCGATGGCCAGGACCACGGCGACGAAGAACCAGCAGAACAGCGAGATCCTCGCCGGCACCAGCTGGTCGACGAGCGGGAGGTGGCCGAAGACGGCGCCGGGAAGCGGGACGCCTGTCGAGTGCCCGTCCACGCGCAACGGCGAGCCCAGCGACAGGACGAAGGCGACGACGGCCATCACGGCGGCGAACCGCATCCAGGGGAGATGGCGGAACCGCACGACCAGCCAGGTGAGGATCAGGAGGAGGGGCACCCCGAGGTAGGCGCCGTTCTCCGAGGTCACGTGGAGGGCGGTGAGCGAATTGCCGGCCGATGCCCACGACGCGGGGGCCAGTCGCTCGAAGGAGGTCGGCAGCACCGGACCCAGCAGGTCGGACCGGATGAGGAGCCCGCTGCCCGCGCCCACCGTGGACGGGTAGCGCTCGGGGCCGCCCAGGAACACCGACGCCGGGTAGGCGAGCAGGGCGGCGGCGACCGCCAGTGCGGACAGGAGCCCGGTGGTGGCGAAGCGGAGGGCGGGGACGACCGCTCGTGGCCGGGCCACGGCCAACACCACCAGACCGATCACGACGACAAGGACGGTGGTCACGAGGATCTCCGAGGAGATGAGGAACTGCCCGGCGACCAGCAGGCCGAGGAGCACTCCCCAGCGCCAGGCCCGCCCCGACCGGCGGGCGAAGAGCTCGACGGTCGCCAGCACGATCAGCGGGGGAAGGGGGACGAAGATGAGGTGGAGGTGGGCGGTTGACTGTCCGACCATGTACGGGGAGAAGCCGTAGGCCAGGCCGCCGACGAAGGCGGCCGGCACCCAGGTGGTCCACCGTCGGAGGACGAGGAACATCGAGGTGGCCGAGAGCGGGAAGGCGGCCCACATCAACAGGTTGAGGCTCGAGACGGGCCCGGCGGTCAGCGTGAGCGGGGTCGCCAACAGGCCGAGCAGCGGCATCTGGGTGTTGTAGGTGAGGTTGACCCCGTCGGGGTAGTTGAGGGCGGTGGTGAAGAAGAGGCTGTGGCCGTGGGCCACCGCATGGGCCGTCGCCGCCAGGAACCAGGTGTTGAGTCCGGCATCGGCACAGGTGCACTGGGGGATCCGCCCCGGGTCGCCCGGCCAGGTGGGGAAGTAGGCGGCCAGCCCGAGCGCGGCGTAGACGGCCACCGGGACGGCGACCTCCCAGAACGGGTGCCTGCCTCTGGCGCCACCCCCGGCACCCCCGTGCCGGTCGGTGCCCACGCCGGCCTGTCGGATGTCGCCGGGCGGAGGTGCCCCGTCCCTCGGCCCGCTGCTGACCGCAGGGGGCGGTGCGGTGGTCATGCCGGCACGGCCGGCGCGACCGGGGCGGCCGCCGGGGAGGCCAGGACGCACCGGGCCACGCCGGCATGGGCCGGGGCGACCGACGGCGCGTCGCTGCACGTGGCCACGGTCGACGGGCCGATGGTGACGGGCTCTGAGGACGGTGGTCCCGTCCACACCCAGACCCCGTGGCGGAAGACCGGGGCGCGTCCGTACACGGCGGTGAGGAAGGCCACCGAGTAGAGCGGCTGCCGTCCCTCCTCGGTGACGACGGTCACCCCCACGTGCCAACGCTCGATGGCGTCACGGACCTCGGTGGCCTGCGGCGCGGTCGAGGGCAACGGCGTGTCCTGCAGCGACTCGGGATCGGATGACAGGCGACCGAGGTAGGCCACCGCTCCGCCCGGCGGGGCCACGAACGCCGACCTGCCGTCGGGATCGGGCACCACCGCGAACCCGCCGGCCAGGTCGAAGTGGAGGCCGGTCTGGGCCTGCCATCCCATGGCGCGCTGGCCGGCGAAGGGGAGGACCAGCACGACCGTCCCGGTCGGGAGCCGGGGCGCGTCGATGCTGAACCAGGCGGGCAGGGGTGTCGACACCACCGTGAAGGGCACCGAGTTGGTCAGCGCCACCGGCACGAGGACGGCCACGCCCACGATGCCGGTCAGCCAGGCCGCCACGGTCCGGGGCCGGCGTCGGCCGGCGGTGGTGGCGTGCCCGCCGCGGCGCCGAGCCAGCGCGGCGGTGAGGATGGTCGCCCATCGGTCGAGGGAGATGGCGAGCAGCAGGGCGGCGCCGAAGGTCACGATCACCCCGAAGCGGATGGGCAGGATGTCGTCCACCAGCGGCAGGTGGGCGAACAGGCGCCACGGCAGCCACCACGGGCTGTCCTGGGCACCGGCGCCCGGCCGGTAGCCGAGGGTGGTCCCGAAGGAGAACAGCCAGGCGATGACGGTGCCGATGGCCACGGCCCAGGCCAGCCGCCACCGGTACCAGGTGACCACCGACACCACCAGCAGGACGGTCAGCGGCACGCCGAAGTAGATGAGGCTGGGCAGGTGCACCGGGCCGGCATTCGGGCCGGCTCCCCCGTAGTAGCCCCCGGTGATGTTGAAGTACGAGCTCTGGTGCACGCGCACGCCGGCGTCGAGGAGGGCCGACGGGGTGGTCCCCCATTTGGGCGAGTCGGGCCACGGCGCCCCGACGATGTGGCGAGGACCGGCCAGGACGAACCACGCCGGATAGGCCAGGGCCACGGCCACGATGCCGGCGGTGGTGGCGAAGGCGGTGAGGAGCCGGCGTCGCTGATGCCAGGCGTTGCGGGGCGCCATGACGGCCGCGGCCACCAGGGTCAGGCCGATGACCAGCACCCCCATGGCCAGCATCTCGGTGCTGGTGAAGAACTCGGCCACCACCAGGACGGCCAGCCATGCCCCGTCCCACACCGCGGACCGGCGGTGGGCGATGGTCAGGTCGTGGAGGAGGAGGAAGGCCAGCGGCAGGAAGAACAGCAGTGTGAAGTTCACATGGCCGAAGGGGTCGTTCCACAGGACGAAGGGGGAGAAGCCGAACAGGAGCGCCCCGAGGATCTGGGCGGGCACGAGGGTCGTCACCCTGCGGGCCGCCACGAAGAAGCACCAGCCCGACAACGCCGGGGCCAGGGTGGCGGCCACGTTGAACGAGGCGATGGGCCCGAACATCCAGGTGACCGGGGCCAACACGACGGCGGGCAGCATCCACGAGGTGTTGACCATCATGTTGGCCCCGCCCTGCCCGGTGTACAGGGCGTTGGTGAGGAACGGCGAGTGGCCGTGGACGAGGGCCCACGGCGTCCAGCTCAGGAACCAGAGCTCCTGGCTCGGGTCACCGCACTGACAGGAGATGGTGGTGGTCGGGTGCCCGGTGATCCACACGTGCCACCACAGGACCACCCCGAGCAGCACGAACCCCCCGAACACGGCCAGGTGGAGGGTGATGGTCCTCCGCCGGTCCGACCCGTCCGGGGACCGGGCCGGGTCGGGGCCCGCACCTTCGGGGCTCTCATCGCCGACGCCCCCCCTGCCGGGTGACACCGCTCGCACCTCCGACCCGATCACAACGGTGCATCCTCTCACGGCGGTCGCAATGTGGTGCGTTGGTGGTTCGGGAACCGGTGGCCCGACGCACCGTGGCCGGCCGGGTACCCCCTGGTAGTGTCGCCGGTCGTGAGCAGGCACGGAGCGCCCGCCCGGGACCGAGGGGCCGGCCGCCTCCCTCCGCCACTGGTGGTCGCCACCGGTGTCGTCGTCGCCGTGGTGGCCCTCGTCGGGTTGGCCGGACAGGCGGTGCGTGGCAACCGGACCGTGGGCGTCCAGGTGGCGTCCCACACCGTCCACGACGCCAGGCTCGACGACGCCTTCTACCAGTGCCTCGACGTCCAGGCCCACAGCCTGGTGACACCCGGGCAGCCGGTCGAGCTCGTCGACGACCTCGCCGATCTGATCACCCTGCTGAAGGCGGTCGGCAGTTGGGTGACCATCGCCGACCACCCCGCGTCCGCGGTCGCACGGCTGTCGCTCCAGGACGGCGTCTCGGGAGGCGGCGCCTGTCTCGGCACGGTCGTGGTGGCCCGTGTGCCCGGCCCCGGGGGCACCACCCGGGTGCGCGTCGGTACCGGGGCCGCCGTCCCCGGCCACGGCCCGCCACCGGCACCCCCGTTGTGACCGCCGCTCCGGCGTGAGCCGACCGTGACCACTGTTCCCGCGGCGATCGCCTCGCTGGCCGTCCTGTCGATCGCCGGGCTGCTGCCGGCGACGGCGGCCGTCGGGCTGCGCTGGGTCACCGTCCCCCTCGTCCCGCTGGCCGGCGCCGTCGTGGCCGCGCTGGCCGCCACCGGCTATCTGGCGGTCGGCGGCACCTTCATGGTGTGGTTCGTCGGCCTGGCGGTGGCCGGGGCGGCCGTGGTGATCGGGGTCTGGTCGCGGTCGCCCGAGCGGCGGCCGACCGTGTCCGTTCCGGGCGGCATGCGATCCGGGACGGCCCACCGGGTCGTCGGCGTGGTCGGGGCGCTGGCGGTGCTCGGCGCCTGCGTCTGGTGCCTGCGGGGGCTGGGCACCCCCACCGTGGGATTCGACGCCCGCGCCGTGTGGCTGCTCCGGGCCGGTTGGTTCCTCCAGTCGCACCACCAGCTGCTGGTGAAGATGAAGGTCAGCGACGTCCCGCTCATCCAGAGCACGTATCCGCCGCTGGTCAGTGCGTCCGGTGCGGTGGCGGCCAGCGTGACCGGGAACCAGTCGGTGCGCCTCGGCGTCGTGGTGGTCGCCCTGCTCAACACGTGCGCCCTGACCGCGGCGGCCTTGGCGCTGGTCGAGGCGGGCCGGGCCTGTGCCGTGCGCCTTGCCGCCGGCATCCCCACCGCCGACACCGCCGGCACCGCCGGATCCCGGCCCCTGCCCGTCGCGCCGATGGTGGTCGGTGTGGCGGCCGCGGTGGCCCTCGTCTTCGTGGCCTTCGGGATCACCGAGCCGTTCATGACCAACGGCTACGCCGACCCGCTCTGGTCGTTGGCCGCCGTGGGCGCGCTGGCCTACGGCCTGCAGCTGGGCACACGCCGGGCCGAGCAGGGGGCGGCCGTGATCCTCGTCCTGGTCACCGGCATGACGAAGAACGAAGGGCTGGCCACCGGGGCCGCACTGGTCGTGCTCATCGCCCTGCGGTCACTCCTGGCCATACCGGCGGGGGAGCGAGGGCGGCGCTGGTGGCGGCCGGTCGTCCTCGGGGCCCTGGAGCTCGCCGCCATCGGGGCCTGGCCCGTGCTGATGCGGGCGATCCACGCCCGTGGGGTGACCTCGTCGTCGCACTCACCGATCGGCACGTGGCCGGGGCGGGCCCGGGCCACCGCCGAGGGGATGGCCCCCTATCTCCACGTGCTGGTCCTGGCCGCCCCCCTCGCCGTCGTGGGTGGGCTGGTCCTCTCCCGCGTGCGCCGGGCCGGCGGGGTGGGCAGTGACTGGTGGTCCTGGGTCGCCCTCGCCTGTGGGCTGGTCGCCATCGGCGGCGCCCTGGTCACGGGCGTGGGCGCCATCGAGCCGTGGCTCCAGACGACGGTGCACCGGGTGACCGAGTTCTCGGCCCTGGCCGGGTGGTGGATCGTGGCCATGTGGGCGGTGGTGGCCGCCGCCGCCCCGTCCTGGGAGCGCGGGCGGCGCGCCGTTCGGCCCGACCGCACCGCCGCGGTGGCGGGGGAGGGGCCGGACGGGGAGCCGACGCCGGCCGCCGTCGGCGGGGCTCACGGCGAGGGGGGGCGGATGGACCCGGGCCCCACCGCCACCTAGCATTTCTCTCTCAGCCGCACGCGGGACCACCCGGCGCGGCCTGCTACCGGGGGAGTGAAGGTTCCGAGGTGATCGAGTCATCGGCTTGTGGCGCTCCCCGCCGACGCCGTGCCGTGGTGACGCCGCCGGAGTCGCCGTGACGACCACCGAACGCGCCACCGACGGGCCCTCCACGGGACGGGCCGACCCCACGGCCGGCCCCGGCCCCGGCCGGGAGCCCGACGCAGCCGGATCGGGTGCGACCCACCCGGTCAGGGCCTACGTGCTGGCCACGGCCGGCTACCTGGCGCTGTCGGCCCTCGTGTGGTGGAACGTCTGGTCGGGCCACCCGACCTCGACGACCACGTGCGGCTGCGGGGACACCTCCCTCTTCACCTGGTTCATCGCCTGGCCGGCCCACGCCATCGCCCACGGATCGGACCCGCTGTTCTCGACGGCCATGTTCCACCCCGGCGGGGTGAACCTGTTGTCCAACACGGCCGTGGTGGCGGCCGGCGTGGTGTTGGCCCCGGTCACCTGGCTGTTCGGGCCCATCGCCTCGCTGAACGTCGCCCTGACGCTCAGCCCGGTGCTCTCCGCCCTGGCCATGTTCGTCCTCCTCCGCCGGTTCGTGGCCTGGTCACCGGCCGCCTTCGTCGGGGGACTGCTCTACGGCTTCTCGCCGTTCATCCTGATCAGCCTCACCGACGCCCATCTCATGCTGGGCCTGGCACCCGTCCCCCCGCTGATGGTGGCCTGTCTCGACGAGCTGCTGGTCAGGCAGCGGCACCGGGCGCTGCCGGCCGGCCTGGTGCTCGGTGTACTGGTCGCCGCCCAGTTCCTCGTCGGCTCGGAGGCGCTGGTGATCACCCTGATCGCCGCCGGCATCGGCGTCGTGCTCGTGGTCGGGTACGGCATCGTCCGCCGTCGCCGCCAGCTGCAGGAGCGGATCGGCCACGCCGTCACCGCACTGGCGGCGGCCGTGGGCACGGCTGCCGTCCTGCTGGCCTACCCGGTGTGGTTCGCCCTGGCCGGGCCGGCCCATCTCGCCGGGCCCGTGTGGGGGACGGGTTCGCCCATCAGCTACGGGGGCACCACCCTCGGGGACTACCTCACGCCGGCGCCCGTCTCCTCGACGGTCAGCTCGCTGGCCCACCGTTTCGGGGGCTACCAGGCCCCGACGCTCTCCGACCAGTACTTCGGGATCGGCCTGGCGGCCGTGGTGGTCGTCGGTCTGGTGGTGTGGCGTCGCGATGCCCGACTGTGGCTGTTCGCCGCCGTCGGGGCCGTGTCCGTGCCCCTGTCCTTCGGCCTCCAGTTCCACCGGTGGACGCTGTGGCGGCTGTTCGTCCACCTCCCGGAGATGGACAACGTGATCCCCAGCCGGTTCCTGGTGGTCACCTACCTCTGTGCGGCCGTCCTGCTCGGGCTGATCGTCGACCACACCCGCACGGCGGTCGACCGGCGGAGCCGGGTCGAGGCCCGGACCCGACCGGCCGGCACCGGCGGGTCCCCGGACGGACCGGCCCGTAGCAGGGGGTCGTGGCGCCGGTGGGCCGGGGCATCGGCGGGGGTGGTGGTGGCGGCGATCGCCCTCGTCCCGTTGGGCTCGTACTTTGCCGGTGGGGTCCCGCTCACGACCCGGGCCGTGGTGCTCCCGACGTGGTTCCGGACGGTGGCGCCCCGGCTCGGTGGCCACCAGGTGCTGTTGGTCTTTCCGGTGCCCTTCGCCCTCATGCAGAGCGCCATGACCTGGCAGGCGGTCGACGGCATGCACTACGCCATGGCCGGGGGCGGGGGCCCCGGGGCCCTGCTCGCCCGGGCGGGCGCCGAGCGTGACGGTCAGCGCTACCTGGGAAACATCTCGGTGTCCCAGTCGCCCCAGACCATCACCACCGACGAGATCACCGCCGTCCGACAGGCCCTCGACGGGTGGGGCGTGACGACCGTCGTGATCCCCGACCCGGCCCACCTCCCGCTCTACGAGCGGCTCCACCTCGTGCGCACGACCACCCTGCTGATCACGGCCGCCACCGGCAGGCGCCCGGTGCATCGGGCCGACGCCTGGGTGTGGACCGGGGTCGACCGCGTCGGCCCTCCGCTCGCCGTCTCCCCGGCCACGCTCGCCCGGTGCGGTGTCGGACCCCCGGTCGGCACCACGGCCTCCATCGAGCAGGCCGTCTCCTGTGTCGTGGACGGCACGGCGTCACCGTGAGCACCATCGCCGGCCGAGCGGCCACCGGGGCGCTGGCGCGGCGCGCCCTCAGGAGGTGGGCGCGGCTCGCCCCAGGGGGGCAGGCGCGGCTCGCCCCAGGGACGGCGCCACTGGGACAGCCCGACCGGCCGGTCGGACGAACCGCTGACCAGCGTGCCGTCCGGCGGCCGTGGGATAGTGGTTGTCCCCTGTGACCAGCATCGCGCCCCGACAGGGCGACAGGTCGCTGCCGCCCGGCCCCGAAGCCGCCACCGGGTCCGACATCGCCGGGCCACGGACGGCAGGGCCCGAGCCGGACCGGGGGAGTCTCCGGCGGTTCTCCGCTCTGGACGGCATCCGCGCCCTGGCCGTGCTGGCGGTGCTCTGCTACCACGCCGGCATCTCGTGGACCGGGGGCGGCCTGCTCGGTGTGGACGTCTTCTTCGTCCTCTCGGGGTTCCTCATCACCACCCTCCTCTGCCGGGAGTTGGCCGGCACCGGCACCATCCGGCTGGGGAGGTTCTGGGCGCAGCGGGCCCGCCGCCTCGTTCCCGCGCTGCTCGTCCTGGTGTTCGGCGTGGCGGCGTACGCCTACGTGTTCCGTGACTCGCTCGACCTGGGCGCCGTGCGGGCCGACGCGCTGTCCACGCTCCTCTACGTGGCCAACTGGCACTTCATCTTCTCCGAGCAGGGGTACTTCGCCCAGGCGGCGGCCCCGTCGCCCTTCCTGCACACCTGGTCGCTGGCCGTCGAGGAGCAGTACTACCTGATCTGGCCGCTGATCGCGCTGTTCGTGGTGCGCCGATGGGGGATCCCCCGGCTGGCCCTGGTCGCCGGCGTCGGGGCGGTCGCCTCGGCCTCGTTGATGCTCGCCCTGTACGAGGCCGGGTCCTCGATCGACCGGCTCTACTACGGGACCGACACCCGGGCCCAGGCCCTGCTGGTGGGGTCGTTCCTCGGCGCGGTGGGCGCCCACGCCGGCGAGCGGTTCTCGATCCTGCCAGCCTCGTGGTCGGCGACCCGGCGGCGGCGGTGGCTGTGGAGCGTGCCGGGTGTCGTGGGGCTGGCCTTCTTGTTCTGGGCCTGGCATGCGCTCCCCGGTCTCGACCCGGTGCTGTACCGCGGTGGCTTCTTCCTGGTGGCCGTGGCCGCCGGCGCGCTGATCGTCAGCTGCGTCACCGTCCCCTCGTCCCTGCTGGCCCGGGCGCTGTCCCTCCGGGCCCTGGTGTTCGTCGGCCGCATCTCCTACGGGCTCTACCTCTACCACTGGCCGTTGTTCCTGTGGATCGACCACGCCCACACCGGGTTGAGCGGCGTGCGCCTGCTCGCCGTCCGCCTCGTCGCCACCTTCGCCGTCGCCACCGTGTCGTTCGTCGCCCTCGAGGAACCGGTCCGCACCGGTCGCCTGTTCCACGGGTGGAAGGGGGCGACGGTCACGGCCACGGCGGCGCTGGGCGCGGCGGCGGCCATGGTCCTGGCCACCGTCACGCCGGCGGCCGCCGTGGTCGCCATACCGGGCGGCCCGAGCCACCGGCTGCCGCCCTCGGAGCATGCGTCACTGGTGGCCGCGGACGCGTTCACGTCCCGTCCGATCCGCTTCCTGATCGTCGGTGACTCGGTGGCCCTGACCCTCGGCGTCGGCTTGGACGTCGACCCGGTGAAGCAGTTCGGCGTGACCATCCTGGACGGTGGCCAACTGGGGTGCGACCTCGACAACGTGGACGTCGACCTGGCCGGAGTGGTCAAGCTCCCGACGGAGGGATGTCTCGACTGGCGCTCGACCTGGAAGGCCGGCGTGGACCGCCTCCGCCCCGATGTGGTCGGCATGGAGATCGGGCGTTGGGAGGTGAGCGACCACCTCTACGACGGGCACTGGGTGCACATCGGCCAGCCGGTGTGGGACGACCATCTGACCGCCGAGCTCGACCAGGCCATCGACATCCTGTCCTCGGACGGCGCCAAGGTCGTCCTGTTCACCATGCCCTATGTCGACCCCCCCGAAGAGGCGGCGAACGGCACCCCCTTTTCGGAGAACGACCCGGCCCGGGCCACCGCCTTCAACCGACTGCTGGAAGGGATCGCCCGGCGACGGAGTGCGGTCGTCACACTCGTCGACCTCAACCGGCTCCTCGACCCGGACGGGCACTATCAGGCGGTGGTCGACGGCATCACCGTCCGGTGGAGCGACGGCGTGCACATCTCCCGGTCGGGCGGCGAGTGGCTCCAACCCGACATCCTCCCGCTGGTGGCCCGGCTCGGCCTGACCGCCCGGCAGTCGGTGACCGGCCCATGACGGAACTCGAGACCACTCCAGTGAGTCCCCCAGCGGACAGTGCCCCCGCGGACAGTGCCGCCGCGGACACTGCCCCAGTGGACAGCGCCGCACCGGGCGCCGTCCCGCCCGACCACGCCCGGCCGGTCCACGCCCGCCCGTCGGCCACCGGCCGGGAGCGCATCACCGCCCTCGACGGGATCAGGGCGGTCGCCCTCTTGATCATCATGGGCTACCACTTCGGGGTGGGGTGGCTGCAGGGCGGCTTCTTCAGCCTCGACATCTTCTACGTGCTGTCCGGCTACCTGATCACCGGGCTGCTGCTCGGCGAGTACCGCCGTCGGGGCGCCATCAAGCTGTCGGCCTTCTGGCTGCGTCGGGCCCGCCGCCTGTTGCCGGCCCTCCTGATCGTGCTGGTGGCGGTGACCCTGTTGGTCCGGTTCGTCGAGCCGGCCGGCCTCTACCCCGACTTCCGGATGAGCGCCCTGTCGGCGCTCTTCTACTTCTCCAACTGGTGGCAGATCGCCGCCAGCGGCAGCTACTTCGTGATCACCGGACCGGTCTACCCCCTCACCCACACCTGGTCCCTGGCCGTCGAGGAGCAGTTCTACCTGGTCTGGCCCCTGGTGGTGCTGGGGGTGATGACCCTGGCCCGCTCCTTCACCCGGGGGATCCGGGTGCTGTTGGCCCTCTCGGCGGCGGGGGCGGTGGCCTCGGCCGTGGAGATGGCCCTGCTCTACCACCCGGGCGTCAACACCACCCGGCTCTACTTCGGGACCGACACCCACGCCCAGTCGATCCTCGTCGGCGGCACCCTGGCCTGTGTCATGACCATGGTCCAGATGCACCGGGGGCTGGAGGGGATGGCCCCCCGGGCCACCGGGCCGCGGTGGCGGGCCCTGCTCACCGTGCTCGGCCTGGCCGGCCTGGCCGGCACCTTCGCCCTCACCTACTTCCTCGAGGGGACCTCGGACCCCGGGTTCGTCTACCGGGGCGGGTTCTTCCTGTCGGCCCTGTCGGCCGCCGCCCTCATCATCGGGGCGGTGTGCGTCCCCGCCGGCCCCATCGCCAACGGCCTGTCGCTGCGGCCACTGGTGTGGCTCGGCACCATCTCCTATGGCGCCTACCTCTGGCACTACCCGGTGTTCATCGTGCTCGACCCGGCCCGCACCGGGTTCTCGGGGCTCGGGCTGCTGGCCGCCCGGTTCGCCTGCACCGTCGCCCTGGCGGCCGCCAGCTACTACCTGGTGGAGCGGCCGGTGATGGAAGGGACGTTCTGGCGGTCGCTCAAGGCCGTCGGCCCGGCCGCCGCCCTCATGGGGGCCACCGTCGCCGTCATCATCGTCGGCACGGTGGTGCCGGCCACCGCCGCCGTCAACGTGGGCCGGTACCGGACTACGGCCCCGGGCAGAAACCCGCGGGAGGTGGTGGTGCTGGGCGACAGCACGGCGCTGACCCTCGGGTACGCGCTGGCCGCCACCGCCCCGCCGGGCACCTCGGTGTCCAACGGGGGGCTCTTCGGGTGTGGGCTGGCCATCGCCTCGAACGCCTCGAACAATCCGCCCCAGCTCCAGCTGAACATGTTCCCGGCCTGCAACTCAGCGACCCCGGCGGACGGCCAGTGGCCGGCCAAGGACGCCGAGAAGGTGGTCGGCACCACCCGCGGCGACGTGGTGCTGTTCGTGGCCGGGTCGTGGGAGACCCAGGACCTGCTGATCAGCGGTCGGTGGCGCAACATGGAGCAGCCCTGGTTCCAGCGCTACGAGCTCTCCCAGATGAGGAAGGCGGTGAGGATCGGCACGGCCCACGGCGCCCACTTCGACTTCACCACGATGCCCGCCCTCGCCGTGGGCGCGTCGTTCGGCGAGCGGCCGTTCCCCGAGGACTCCCGGCAGCGGCGACTCCTCTACGACCGCCTCATCGACGAGGTCGCCCGCGAGTTCCCCGGCAAGGTGAGTGTGCTTGACTACGGCAAGATCCTCGCCCCGCACGGTGTCTTCACCGAATACGTGGACGGGGTGCAGGTGAGGACCCCCGACGGATTGCACACACCCTCCTATGCCCCGGGGAACGCCTTTGTCCAGAACTCGTCGGAGACCGTGGCCTATGCCTTCTACAACTGGTTGTCCCCGCGGATCTGGCCGCTGATCCTGGCGTCCTCCCGCGTCGGGTCGTCGACCAGCGAGCCAACCGGTGGTGGCCGATGACCGCCCGGCAGTCGGTGACCGGCCCATGACGGAACTCGAGACCACTCCAGTGAGTCCCCCAGCGGACAGTGCCCCCGCGGACAGTGCCGCCGCGGACACTGCCCCAGTGGACAGCGCCGCACCGGGCGCCGTCCCGCCCGACCACGCCCGGCCGGTCCACGCCCGCCCGTCGGCCACCGGCCGGGAGCGCATCACCGCCCTCGACGGGATCAGGGCGGTCGCCCTCTTGATCATCATGGGCTACCACTTCGGGGTGGGGTGGCTGCAGGGCGGCTTCTTCAGCCTCGACATCTTCTACGTGCTGTCCGGCTACCTGATCACCGGGCTGCTGCTCGGCGAGTACCGCCGTCGGGGCGCCATCAAGCTGTCGGCCTTCTGGCTGCGTCGGGCCCGCCGCCTGTTGCCGGCCCTCCTGATCGTGCTGGTGGCGGTGACCCTGTTGGTCCGGTTCGTCGAGCCGGCCGGCCTCTACCCCGACTTCCGGATGAGCGCCCTGTCGGCGCTCTTCTACTTCTCCAACTGGTGGCAGATCGCCGCCAGCGGCAGCTACTTCGTGATCACCGGACCGGTCTACCCCCTCACCCACACCTGGTCCCTGGCCGTCGAGGAGCAGTTCTACCTGGTCTGGCCCCTGGTGGTGCTGGGGGTGATGACCCTGGCCCGCTCCTTCACCCGGGGGATCCGGGTGCTGTTGGCCCTCTCGGCGGCGGGGGCGGTGGCCTCGGCCGTGGAGATGGCCCTGCTCTACCACCCGGGCGTCAACACCACCCGGCTCTACTTCGGGACCGACACCCACGCCCAGTCGATCCTCGTCGGCGGCACCCTGGCCTGTGTCATGACCATGGTCCAGATGCACCGGGGGCTGGAGGGGATGGCCCCCCGGGCCACCGGGCCGCGGTGGCGGGCCCTGCTCACCGTGCTCGGCCTGGCCGGCCTGGCCGGCACCTTCGCCCTCACCTACTTCCTCGAGGGGACCTCGGACCCCGGGTTCGTCTACCGGGGCGGGTTCTTCCTGTCGGCCCTGTCGGCCGCCGCCCTCATCATCGGGGCGGTGTGCGTCCCCGCCGGCCCCATCGCCAACGGCCTGTCGCTGCGGCCACTGGTGTGGCTCGGCACCATCTCCTATGGCGCCTACCTCTGGCACTACCCGGTGTTCATCGTGCTCGACCCGGCCCGCACCGGGTTCTCGGGGCTCGGGCTGCTGGCCGCCCGGTTCGCCTGCACCGTCGCCCTGGCGGCCGCCAGCTACTACCTGGTGGAGCGGCCGGTGATGGAAGGGACGTTCTGGCGGTCGCTCAAGGCCGTCGGCCCGGCCGCCGCCCTCATGGGGGCCACCGTCGCCGTCATCATCGTCGGCACGGTGGTGCCGGCCACCGCCGCCGTCAACGTGACCAACACCCTGACGCCGGCCCAGCGCCAGGCGCTCACCGCCGCCGGCGCCTTCACCCACCATCCCGTGAAGTTCATGCTGGTGGGCGACTCCATGGCCGAGACGCTGGCCATCGGGCTCGAGGTGAAGTCGGTCAAGCGCTACGGCGTCACGCTCATCAACCACGAGACCCTCGGGTGCGACCTCGACAACCTGCCGGCCATCATCGCCGACCACGTCGACCAGCCGGTGTCCAACTGCCGGTACTGGAGGACGCTGTGGGCCAAGGACGTGGCCCAGTCGCATCCGGACGTGGTGGGCATGCTGGTGGGCCGGTGGGACATCTCCGACCACATCGACGACGGGAAGATCGTGTACATCGGGCAGCCGGCGTGGGACGAGCACCTCTACGACGAGATCAACGAGGCCGTGTCCCTGTTCTCGGCCCGGGGGGCCAAGGTGGTCCTCTTCACCGTGCCGGACATCGACGCGGCCGACGAGGCACCGGGCAGCGCCGCCTACGTGGAGAACAACCCGGTTCGTGTGACCGAGTTCAACGAGATCGTGGCCAGCGTGGCCAAGCACCGAGCCGGCGTGGCCACGCTGATCAACCTCAACAAGAAGCTCGACCCGCACGGCTCGTTCCAGCTGGTGGTCGACGGCGAGACCGTCCGGTGGCCGGACGGGGTCCACATCTCCAAGACCGGTGGCGAGTGGTTGCAGCCGTTCATCCTGCCCACGGTGGGCGAGCTCGGGTTGACCGCCCGCGCCGACGAGCTCAGGAAGTGAGCGTCCGCCCTTCGCCGGGCACGCTCCCGCGTCGAAGGCCGCGGACCACCGCGGTGAGCACCGTCACCGCCAGCACGAGGGGTATCGGCCCCAGCTCGAACCGGAACCGCTCGTTCTCACCGATCTCGAGCAGCGAGCTGGCGGCCACGGCGTAGAGGGTGGTCCACCAGAGCACCGCCATGGTCGCCGCCGATGCCGGGTCGTCCCGGCGCCGCCGCCAGGCCAGCACGGGCACCCCCACCAGCGCCAGGGCGTAGACGGCGACGGCTTGGAGGGACAGCCACGACAGCGGGCTGGACGTGTGCCGGAAGAGGACGTAGGCGGGGGCCGGGTCCATGGTCGGTTGCCACTCGACCAGGCGGTCGTAGACCTGCGCGTAGGTGCGCACGTGCGGCCAGTCGGCCGAGTTGATGAAGTTCTGGTCGGTGGAGACCAACCAGACCTGCATCGAATCCCCGACATCGGCGGCGTACTCCGAGGGGTGGGCACGGATGAAGGCGATGTCGTCGCGCAGGTACTGGGAGGAGACCGAGATGTAGATCGGATTGTTGAAGTTGGTCGCCCCGTCGGCCTTGGTCAGCGCGCCGAGGGCGGCGATCGAACTGGGTCGGGCCCGGACGAACTTGGGCACGTAGGCGCCGGGGGCGCCGAAGGCGGGCACCGAGGCCAGGGGGGTCAGTGTTCCTTCCTGCTGCATCCGGGCGATCTCGGACGGAGGTGCCTTGTAGAGGACGTCCCGGGACAGGTTCATGCCCAGCCAGCTGCTGGTGGTCGTCGTGCCGAACAGGGCGGCGTCCTTCACGTACCAGGTGAGGACCACCACGAGGGGGACGGCGGCCACGGCCACGACCTGTCGCCACCGGTGCCGCAGTGCCACCAGTACCACGACGCCGGCGAGGACCAGCCACTCGATCTGGTAGGTGCTGTTCACCAAGACCATGACGGCGTAGGCGGAGAAGAACCCGAGCCCGAACCGCGCCCGATGCGTCCGCAGGTAGCGGATGAGGCACCAGGCGCCGAAGACGCCACAGGCCGCGGTGGGGTAGGCGTAGTTCAGCCAGTTCTCGTAGAGCAGGTAGGACGGCGACGCCACCACGCCGACCAGCGTCACGACCAGCGCCACGATGTCGTGCACGCCGAGCTCCACCATCAGGCGGTAGGTGCAGAGCACGATCACCAGTCCGAGGCACAGGGCGGCGAAGGTCTCCACGGGTTGCTGGCATCCCGAGGGGAGCTTGAGGAGCCAGCCCCCGTACAGGTTGAACAGCGGGGGCTGGCTGTTCAGGTGCCAGACGCTCTGGATCAGCTGGTCCTTCAGCAGCCGGACGTCGAGCAGTTGCCACATGTCGGTGTTGACGGTGCCGTCGAGGACGCTGGCGTCGAACCGCACCCCGACCGAGGCGGCGACGATGCGGGAGACGGCGAAGGCGACGACCAGGATCACCTCGGGCGACCTCGGGTGCCGGCGTCGCCACCGCCCGGTTCGGGCCGCCGCTCCCACCGGGGAGCGGGCGTCCCCGCCGATGGCCGACGTCGGCCGACCGGGCACTGCCTCGCCGAGCTCCTCGGAGCGGGAGCCGGACCCCGCCGGCGCCAGGTCACTCACCGGGCCCGCTCCACTGGCAGTGCCGGCAGCCATGGGAAGCACTGTAAGCGATCGGCCGGTGGTGGTCCTCGGACTCGGCGCGCCGCTCACCCCGCCGTGCCGGCGCCGGTCGAGCCCGGGTGGTGACGGCCCCGGGCCGGATCAATGGGCGGTCGGTCGTGCCGACGTGGACGTCGACACCACGCACGTGGCGGCGGCGCCCGGGTCCACGGCGGCACCCGGCGTCGCTGCGCAGCCGGTGACCACCCCGGGTGCGACCACCGGCGGGGCCGCGAGGTGCTCGGGCACGGACCACACCCACGATCCGTCCTGCTCGACGGGCGGGCGACCGAGCGCGGCGGTGACGTAGGCGAGGGCCAGCGGGATCGACCGGGCGCGGATGGCCCGAGGTGTGCCGACCTCCTTCGGCACCACGATGTCGGTGACGCCCCAGTCGTGGAGCGCCCGACGGAGCCGGGCGAGCTCGGCCGGGGTGCCGGTCGGCAGCGGGAGCCAGCCGTAGGAGAGGACGGCGAGGTCGTCGGCGGCGAGGGCGTCGTTGCGCTCCGAGCCGGTCGGATGGGACGGTGGGGCCGGGGCGATCCCCCCTCCACCCACCATGGAGAACCGCAGGCCGGCCGCCGCCTGCCACGCCATCGGGGCCTGGAGTCCCGAGGACGGGAACGGATACGTCAGCACCACCGACGTGGTGGGGACCCGTCGGCCCACCGAGGTGAACCAGGCGGGCACCGAGACCGGTCGGGTCGTGAAGGGCAGGTCGTACTGCCAGGCGATCGGCAGGAGGGCCACGGCGGCCAATCCCCACGCCACCGACAGGGCCACGAGCGGCGGCCACGGGCGAGGGGCCGTCGGGCGATCCGCCGGGCTCCGCTCCCCGACGCGTCCCCTCCGGCGTCCCGTCGCGTCGCCGCGCCGCGCCCGCGGGCGCGGTCCACGATGACCCCGAGCATGGCCGCGGCGAACAGATCGCCGACGGCGGCGATCCGGTTGGGGACCACGTTCTCGACGATGGGCACGCCGTGGAGGATCCGCCATGGCCAGTAGCCGGCGCCGAGCGACATCGCCTCGAGGACGACGAGCATCGCCGCGCAGAACCACAGCAGCCGATCGCGGTGGAAGAGCACCAGGCCCACCGCCAGGACGGCGACCATCCCGATGCCCAGATACCCGAGCAGCAGCGGGTGGCTCCCGAAGTAGCCATAGGACTCGAGGACGGCGTTCGGTCCACGGTCGCGGGGTCCCGACGCCAACAGCAAGGTGCGCCAGGGGCTGCCGTAGTAGGCCACGTCCGGCCAGACCTGGCGGGGGAGCGGGCGCGGGCCGGCGATCGAGTACCAGGCCGGGTAGGCGAGCAGGGCTCCGGCGGTGACCGCCGCCGCCCCGAGTCCGGCGACGGCGTGGGAAGCCCTGGACCGGATCGAACCTCGCCGGGTGACCGCGGCCCACGCCACCACGAGCACCACGCCGATGGCGGCGGCCAGGGCGCACATGACCAGGATCTCGGAGCTGATGAAGAATTGCAGGGTCACCAGTCCGCCCAGCAGCAGGCCCCACGCCCATGCCCGCCCCCGCTGTCGGACCAGCAGCTCGTCGAGACAGATGACGACGAGCGGGGGGACGACCAGGGTGGCCAGGTTCACGTGTCCGACGGTGAGGCTCTCGATGACGAACGGCGAGAAGCCGTAGAACAGGCCGGCCAGGAAGGCGGCCGGCTGCCAGGTCGTCCACCGTCGGACCATGGCCCGCGCCCCAGCGCGCCGGCCACCGGGGCCAGGGTGGCGGCGACGTTGAGGGACGCCACCGGACCGAACAGCCACGTCACCGGGGCCAGCGGGAGACCGATGGCCAGCGCGCTGGTGGTGGCCGGGAGGTTGAGGCCGTAGGGGTGGAACAGCCGGGTCGTGAAGAACACGTTGCCGCCGTGGGCGATCACGTGCGCCCCCCACGCCATGAACCAGGTGAACAGCGCCGGATCACCGCATCCGCAGGTGCCGGTGGTGGTGGGATGGCCGAACCACACCCCCGACCAGATGGCCACGGCGAGGACGAGGTACACGAGGGCGGCGAGGCCGGTGGCGGCCCACTGGCGCCGCCTCGGGTCGCCGAGCATGCAGGGAATCTACCGGCAGATGCGGCTCGAAACGGTGCCCGGCGGCAGTGGCTGGCTACGGTAGGGGTGTGGGGAATGTCGGAGCCGGGGGGTCGGGGACGGGCGCGCGGGGGCCGCGACGAGCAGGGGTTGGGCCACGCCGTCTCCGCATCACCCGGCGCGGTCCCCCGATGAGCCCGACCCGGGTCCCACCGACCGGTGCGCGCCCGTCGGCCACCGGCAAGGAGCGCATCACTGCCCTGGACGGAATCCGCGCCGTGGCCCTCGTGATCATCATGGGCTACCACTTCGGGGTCGGGTGGCTGTCCGGTGGGTTCCTCAGCCTCGACATCTTCTACGTGTTGTCCGGCTACCTGATCACCGGGCTGCTGCTCGGGGAGTACCGCCGGCGGGACAGGATCACGCTGTCCGCCTTCTGGTTGCGACGCGCCCGCCGTCTGCTGCCGGCGCTCCTGATCGTGCTGGTGGCGGTGACCCTGATGGTCAGGTTCGCCGAGCCCGCCGGGCTCTACCCGGGCTTCCGGATGAGCGCCCTGTCGGCCCTCTTCTACTTCTCCAACTGGTGGCAGATCGCCAGCAGCGGAAACTACTTCGCGGCGACCGGTGCGGTGTCACCGCTCACCCACACCTGGTCGCTGGCCGTCGAGGAGCAGTTCTATCTGGTGTGGCCGCTGGTGGTCCTGGCGGTGATGCACCTCGCCCGCACCTTCGAACGGGGGATCCGTTCCCTGTTGGTCCTGTCGATCACCGGTGCCCTGGCGTCGGCCGTCGAGATGGCCCTCTTGTACCACCCGGGCGGCAACACTACGCGGCTGTACTTCGGGACCGACACCCACGCCCAGTCCATCCTCGTGGGCTCGGTCCTGGCCTGTGCGATGACCATGGTGCAGATGCGACGGGGTGAGGAGGGGATGGCCCCGCGCGCCGACGGGCGGGCCAACCGCGCCCTCCTCACCCTGGTCGGCCTGGCCGGGCTGGCCGGCACCCTGGTGCTCACCTACACCCAGGAGGGGACCTCGGGTTCGGAGTTCATCTACCGGGGAGGCTTCCTCCTCTCCGCGCTGTCGGCGGCGGCGCTCATCGTCGGCGCCGTCTGCGTGCGGGACGGGCCGATCGCCATCGGACTGTCGTTGCGACCCCTGGTGTGGGTGGGCACCGTCTCCTACGGCGCCTACCTCTGGCACTTCCCGATCTTCATCTACCTCGACGGCGCCCGGACCGGGCTGCAGGGGCTCCCGCTCCTGTCCGTGCGGTTCGCGGCCACGCTCGTGCTGGCCGCGGCCAGCTACTACGTGGTCGAGCGGCCGGTGATGGAAGGAACGTTCTGGAAGTCGATCCGGGCCGTCGTCCCGGCCGCCGCGCTCCTCGGGGCCACGGTGGTCGTGGTGGTGTCGGGCACGCTCACCTCGAGTGCCTCGGCGGCGCCCGTCGCCCCGGCGCCCGCCCAGGCCAACCGGGCCGAGTGGGAGGCGTACCAGGTGCACAGTTTCGGCGGTGCCGGCGGCCGGGTCACCGTGCTCATGGTGGGGGACTCGCTGTCGTTGACCGTGGCCATCGGGATGGCCCCCTATGCCGAGGAGTACGGCATCGACCTGGGCGGCCGGTCGCACACCGGGTGCGGGGTGGCGACCGCCCTCCCCCTCGACGATCACGGCGCCGTCGGGGACCCGTTCCCCAACTGCCCGATGTGGCCCACCTGGTGGCAGGACGACGTGCGCCAGCTCCACCCCCAGGTGGTGGGGCTGGTGATCGGCTTCTGGGAGGTCCAGGACCGCTGGTTGGACGGACGCTGGCAGCACATCGGCGACCCCGGCTACGACGCCTACGAGACCGCCCAGCTCGAGCGGGCCGTGTCCATCCTCAGCTCGCAGGGGGCCAGGGTGGCGCTGTTCACCTCGCCGTACTTCGACAGTGGCGAGCAGCCCGACGGTGGGCCCTGGGACCAGGACGCGCCGGCCCGGGTCGACCGGCTCAACCAGATCATCACCGACGTGGCCCAGAGCCACCCCGGCGTGGTGACCGTGATCCCCCTCAACCGGTACCTCGACCCCGGGGGTCGCTTCACCTGGAGGATCGACGGACAGGTGGTCCGCCAGCCCGACGGCGTGCACACCACCCTGGCCGGTGGCACCTACCTGGCCCCGAAGATCCTCCCCCAGCTGGCGGCCCTGGGCCGGAGCGGCTGAGGCGGCCGCCCGGCGGACGGCGGACGGCCGACAGCGGACAGGGTCTCCCGCAGCCGGCGGTGGCCGCCGGTTCCCTCAGCCGGCGGTGGCGGGCTTGGGCTCCTTCGGCAGTCCGAGCACCCGCTCGCCCACGATGTTGCGCTGGATCTCCGCCGTGCCGCCCCAGATCGTCTCCGATCGCGAGAAGAAGAACGACGCCTGCAGATCGCTGACCGGGTAGTCGTCCCGTCCCCGCTTCAGCCGGACGTCGACCACGTCGGACGGGTCGCCGGTGAGAATCTGGCTGTCGAGACCGAGGATGTCCAAGGCCAGCTCCATCGTCTCTTGGTGGTGTTCCGACCAGAACATCTTGTTCCCCGCACCGAGGGCGGCGGCGTGGTGGGTGCCGTTCAGGGAGTCGGTGAGGGACCGGTAGCCGTTGATCTCCATGATCTTCACGTTGGTCCACGCCCGGGCCAGCCGTTGACGGATCAGCGGGTCGGACGCCTTCCCGTTCTTCTTGGCCTCGGCGATGATCTGGTCGAGCTCGCGGAGGAAGCGACGGTAGCCGGTGGTCGCCGACGACCCCCGCTCGAACCCCAGCGTGGTCATGGCCACCTTCCATCCGTTGTTCACGCCACCGACCACGTTCTCCTTGGGGCACCGGGCATTGGTGAAGAAGATCTCGTTGAAGTCCGCGCTCCCGTCCACCTGGGCGATCGGTCGGACCTCGATGCCGTCCTGCTTCATGGGCACCAACAGGTAGGAGATGCCGGCGTGCTTCGGGGCGTCGGGATCGGTGCGGGCGAGCAGGAAGATGTAGTCGGCGAACTGGGCCTGGGTGGTCCAGACCTTCTGGCCGTTGATCACCCACTCGTCCCCGTCCAGCTCGGCGCGGGTCTTCAACGAGGCCAGGTCACTCCCGGCGTCGGGCTCGGAGAACCCCTGGCACCACGAGATGGTGCCCTGGAGGATGCCGGGGATGAACTGCTGCTTCTGCTCCTCGGTCGCCCACTGCAGGATGGTGGGCCCCACCAGGGTGTCGCCGAAGAAGTCGGCCCGCAGTGGGGCCTCGACCCGGGCGAACTCCTCGTTGAGCACCACCGACTCCATGAGGGAGAGGCCCTTGCCGCCGTACTCCTTGGGCCACGACGCGCAGATCCAACCGCCGCCGTAGAGCTTCTTGACCCAGTCCCGGTTGAACGCCTTCTTCTCGTCCTTGGTCATGGTGAACCCGGGGGTGCCCCACCCCTCGGGCAGGTTGTCGACCAGCCACTGACGGATCTCGGCGCGGAAGGGCTCGGTCTCGGCGGGATAGCTCAGGTCCATGAGCCGACATTATCCGGCCGCTGCCCGCATGCGGGAGGCGTGACCGGCGGATCCCGAGGGCGAGGGGATAGGCTGCCTGCCGCGCGTGCAGCCGGCACGAGTGCCTGGACGGTCGAGGGAGGTGGCGCCGATGAAACGGGGAGAACCCCCCAGTAGGCCGGGAGCGTCACGCCTTCCGGCCTGCGCCGGCTGATCCGAGCCCGACCGTCCCGCCTGCCGGCGGGGTCGGGTGACCGGACGGTCCGGGGCACGGTGACGAGGAGGGCCCGCCCGTATCGTCGACCCGTCCACTCCCGAGGCCCCGAGGTGGCCCGGGCCGCGTCCGATCCGATGGGGGACCGACGTCCGGTCCCGTTCCGTGGTCGGTGTCGTGGTCCGTCCGCCAGGGCCCGCCCCGGCTGCGAGGTGCCCCATGGCCCGACCGTTCCACCACCCACCCGCGCCGACGGGCCACGCCCGGCGCGCCCACCGAGCGCTGCGGCTCGGAGGGGGTCCCGGGACGCCCCGACCCGCCGGCCGCAGCCAGCTGGTACGCGGCACCCGCCGGTGCCCGTCGAGGCCGGTGAACGCGTCGCGCCGGTCGCCCGCCGACCGCCCCGGATCCAGTGCCGCCACCGTGTTCCCCGTCTACGCTTGGGAGGCCATGAGCACGCCGCAGATTGAGAACGCTCCGGACCTCGAGATCCTCCATCTGTCGAGCGTCATCAAGCGTCCACTGGTCGATTCCGCCGGTGACCGGCTGGGCCGGGTGCAGGACCTCATCGTGCGGGCCGGCGAGTCGCCGCACCCCCCGGTGGTCGGGCTCGTGGTCAACATCGGCGGCCGCGACCTGTTCGTCCCCATCCGCAAGGTCGCCGCCTTCGAGCCGGGACGGGTCAGGTTCGAGGGCCGGAGGGTCGACCTGCGGCGCTTCGAGCGCCGACCGGGGGAGCTGCTGTTGGCCCGGGACCTCCTGGCCCACCACCTGATCAACTTCGTCGGCGGCCGCCTGATCAAGGCCAACGAGATCGAGCTGGCCAACGTCAACGGCTCGTGGGAGGTGGTGGCCGTCGACCCCTCGAGCCGTCCCGTCCTCCGCCGCCTCATCCCCGGCCACAGCCGACGCATGGCCAAGCCCGGGGCCATCGTGGACTGGGCCAGCATCGAGCCGTTCGTGGCGCACGTGCCCACGTCCCGACTCCGGATCCCCTACCGGAAGCTGGCCAAGCTGCACCCGGCCCAGATCGCCGACCTGGTGGAGGCGGCCTCGCACGACGAGGGCGAGGAGATCATCGAGGCCGTCGGCGCCGATCGCGAGCTCGAGGCGGATGTCTTCGAGGAGCTCGACACCGAGCACCAGCTGGAGTTCGTGCGCAGCCGCTCGGACGCCGAGGCGGCCCGGCTGCTCTCCTCCATGGCCCCTGACGATGCGGCCGACCTGATCACCGAGGTCGACCAGGAACGCCGGCTGCCCATCCTCAACCTGCTGCCCGAGCCGCAGCAGCACAAGATCCGTTCGCTCCTCAGCTACAACCCCGAGACCGCCGGGGGCCTGATGAGCCCCGACTTCCTCGTCATGCCGGCCAGCTCGACCAACGGCGAGGTGCTCGAGGCGATGCGCCGGAGCACGGCGCCACCCGAAGCGCTGAACGTGGTCTTCGCCGTCGACGCCGACGGGCGCATGGTCGGCTCGGCATCGGCCGTCCGGCTGGTGAAGGCCGATCCCACGTCCACCCTGGAATCGCTGGTCGAAGCGGAGCCGGTGCACGTCCATCCGGACTGGGATCTCGGCGCCATCGTCCGCACCATGTCCGACTTCAACCTGACGGTGGCGCCGGTGCTCGATCCCGAGCACGGCCAGATCGTGGGCGTGGTCACGGTCGACGACGTCCTGGAGCTCCTGTTGCCGAAGGGGTTCAGACGTGACTTCGGAAGAACGGCGGTCGAGGAGTAGGCATGGACGAAGAGCGAAAACCCGACACGGCATCTTGATGTTGCCGACTCGCGACCGCGGCCCCGGCGGGACGCCGGCCGTCGCCCCGGGCGAACCCGCCGGATGATGCCGGGAGGCCCGCCGGGTCGCCGGCACTGAGTCGGCCCACCCGACACCTGCCCCCACCCCACCGGGAGGACCCTCCACCGCTCCTGTGGCCCGCGTTGGCGCCGAAGGAACGCCGGCTGTTCCGCCGAAGCCCCGCTCCGATCCGAACCCCCACTGCTGCCGAACGCGGCAGGACCCCGTCCCGTGACCAGGACCGCCCTGGTCGAGACCGCCCTACTCGAGACCGCCCTACTCGAGACCGCCCGAAGGAGGTGAACACCATGGCCGACAGCCCCGAGACGCCCGGGCACGACCAGCTCGCGGAGCACTCCGCCGTGCTCGACGAAGCCCACGTCGGCGACATCCAGGGCGCGTTCGGGACCATCCGGCAGCATGACCTCGACACCCGCCGCTCCTGGCGGGCCCGCATCCTCACGCTGTTGGCCATCATGGGACCGGGGCTGATCGTGATGGTCGGCGACAACGACGCCGGTGGGGTGTCCACCTACGCCCAGGCCGGCCAGAACTTCGGCCTGACCCTGCTGTGGACGCTTCCCCTGCTGATCCCGGTCCTCGTGGTGAACCAGGAGATGGTGGTCCGGCTCGGGGCGGTCACCGGTGTCGGACATGCCCGCCTGATCAACGAGCGGTTCGGCCGGTTCTGGGGCGCCTTCTCCGTGGGCGACCTGTTCATCCTCAACTTCCTCACGATCGCCACCGAGTTCATCGGGGTCAGCCTGGCCCTCCAGTACTTCGGGATCAGCGAGTACATCTCGGTGCCGATCGCCGCCGTGGGCCTCGTCGCCATGACGGCCACCGGGAGCTTCCGGCGTTGGGAGCGGTTCATGTTCGTGTTCATCGCGGTGAACTTCCTGGTCATACCCCTGGCGATCATGAGCCACCCCACCGCCGGTCCCTTCTTCGAGGGCTTCGTGAAGCCGGGGGTCCAGGGCGGGTTCACCTCGACGTCCGTGCTGCTGATCATCGCCATCGTCGGGACCACCGTCGCCCCCTGGCAGCTCTTCTTCCAGCAGTCCAACATCGTGGACAAGCGGATCACGCCCCGCTGGATCAACTACGAGCGGGCGGACACGGTCATCGGCTCGCTCATCACCGTGTTCGCCGCGTCACTGCTCATGGCCGTCGTCGCCGCGGCGTTCTCGGGCACACCGCTGTTCGGCCACTTCACCAACGCCGGGGGGGTGGCGACCGGACTCAAGCACTACGTCGGGCACGCGGCCGGGGTGATCTTCGCCATCATCCTGTTGAACGCCTCGATCATCGGTGCCGCCTCGGTGACACTGGCCACGTCCTACGCCTTCGGTGACGTGTTCGGTGCCCACCACTCGCTGCACCGCAGCTGGCGGGAGGCGAAATTCTTCTACGGCGCCTTCACCGCCATGGTGGCGGTGGCTGCCGCCATCGTGCTCATCCCCGGGGCCCCGCTGGGGCTCATCACCACCAGCGTCCAGGCCCTGGCCGGCGTCCTCCTGCCCAGTGCCACCGTCTTCCTGCTCATGCTCTGCAACGACAAGGAGGTGTTGGGACCGTGGGTCAACCGGCCGTGGCTCAACGTGCTGGCCACGGTGATCGTCTCGATCCTGTTGCTCATGTCCCTGGTCCTGATGGCGACGACCCTGTTCAGCCACATCAACGTCGACGAGCTCACCGTGGGGTTGGCCGCGCTGTTGGTGGTCGTCCTCGTGGTCGCCGGGGTCTTCTACGCCCGGGCGCTGCGGCGCAAGCCGCCCGAGCCGGTCACCCCGATGGCCAAGCGGGCCACCTGGCGAATGCCCGCACTCAACCTCCTGCAGCGGCCGACCTGGTCGCGGGGCCGACTCATCGCCATGTACGTCCTGCGGGTCTATCTGGTGGTGGCGGTCCTGATGCTGCTGGTCAAAGCCATAGAGCTCGGGTAGCCCGCCGCCGGGACAGGCCTGGTCGGAGGCCGTTACCCGGGGGTCAGTTTGCGTCGAAGTGCCTGTTGGCGGCAGTATTTGGCTTCTATGTGCCCGTTCCTGGTCGTCCATGCCTAGCTTCGGGCTCAAACGCAACAAGGTCAAAGGTCCCTCCACTCCTCCCCCCACCCCCGAGCGGATTCCGGCGCGCCCGCCGGCTCCGGGTGGCCTGCGGATCGCCTTCCTCGTCTACCGCGGGAATCCGCGCTGCGGGGGCCAGGGCGTCTACACCCGGCACCTGACCCGCGAGCTGGTGGAGCTGGGCCACTCGGTCGAGGTGTTCGCCGGCCAGCCGTGGCCCGAGGTGGACGAGGGGGTCGGCTTCACCCCGGTGCCGAGCCTCGACCTCTACCGCGATCCCGATCCGTTCCGGATTCCGAAGCCGGCCGAGTTCCTCAACTCCTACACCACCCCGATCGCCGCGCTCGAGTTCGGGGTGATGTGCACGGCCGGGTTCCCCGAGCCGTGGACGTTCTCGCTTCGGGCCCGCCGACTGCTGGCCGCCCGCCGCCACGAGTTCGACCTGGTGCACGACAACCAGTGCCTGGGCAACGGGATCCTCGGCATGATGAACGACGGCTGGCCGCTCCTCACCACGCTCCACCATCCGATCACCGTGGACCGGCAGCTGGCCCTCAGCCACGCCAGCAACCCGTGGCAGCAGTTCACCCAGCGACGGTGGTTCGGCTTCTTGCGCATGCAGGTGAGGGTGGCGAGGGCCCTCCCGCGCGTGGTCACGGTGTCCGAGTCCTCCAAGCGCGACATCGCCTCCCACATGGGCGTCGAGGTCGAGCGGATGACCGTGGTGCCGGTGGGAGTCGACCACACCGTGTTCCGCCCCCAGGAGGATGTGACACCGGTTCCCGGTCGCATCATGGTCACCTCGTCCTCGGACGTGCCGATGAAGGGACTCGTGCCCCTGCTCGAAGCGGTGGCCAAGCTGCGCACCGAACGCGACATCGAGCTGGTGGTCATCGGCAACCCCCGTCCCGACGGCCGGGTGGCCAAGGCCATCGAGCGGCTGGACCTGGGGCCGATCGTCCGCTGCGTGTCGGGCATCAGTGACGAGGAGCTGGCCCGCAACTATGCCCAGGCCCAGGTGGCCGTGGTCCCGTCGCTCTACGAGGGGTTCTCCCTCCCGGCCATCGAGGCCATGGCCTGCGGGGTGGCCCTGGTGGCGACGACCGGGGGAGCGCTCCCCGAGGTGGTGGGCACCGACGGGGTCACCGGCCTGTTGGTCGCCCCTGACGACCCGGGGGAGCTGGCGGTGGCCATCGGCCGACTGCTCGACGACGGCGAGCTGCGGCGCAAGCTCGGCGCCGCCGGCCGCCAGCGGGTCCTCGGCCGCTTCACCTGGCAGGTCACCGCGGCCGGCACCGCCGAGCAGTACCGCGCCCTCATGTCCGACACGGTGGCGACGAGCCCGACCGACCCGCCACCGTCCGACCCGGCGGCGACCGACCCGCCACCGGCCGTCCCGGGGCTCGCGTCCACCGGAAACCGCTGAACAGGGAATCCCGCTCATGTACCCATCTGCCCCATCGAGACCGTCGTCCGCGTCGAGACCGCCGTTCACCCCGGGACTGCCGTGCTGACCGTCGACTACGCCAGGCTCGGGGTGAAGGAGGGTGACCGCCTGCTCGACCTCGGGTGCGGCTTCGGTCGCCATGCCTTCCAAGCGGCCAGACTCGGCGCGGAGGTCGTGGCGTTCGACGCCGGTGCCGACGAGGTCCGAAAGGTCCAGGACACCTTCGGGGCGATGGCGGTGGCCGGTGAGCTCGATGCCGACGGGGCCCGGGTGGGTGCCGTCCAGGGTGACGCCCTCCGGCTCCCGTTCGCCGACGGTGCCTTCGACCGGGTGATCGCCTCGGAGGTCCTCGAGCACATCCCCGACGACGAGACGGCCATGGCCGAGCTGACCCGGGTGCTCCGTCCGGGTGGTTCCATGGCCGTCACCGTGCCGCGCTGCGGACCCGAATTCGTGAACTGGGCGCTGTCCGACGAGTACCACAACGTGCCCGGCGGACACGTGCGGATCTACCGGCAGAGCCAGCTGGTGGGCCGGCTCGAAGGGACCGGGCTGCGGGCGGTCGGGAGCCACCACGCCCACGGCCTCCACGCCCCGTACTGGTGGCTCCGCTGCCTCGTGGGCACCACCAACGACACCCACCCCGCGGTGGCGACGTATCACCGGTTGTTGGTGTGGGACATCGAGAAGGCCCCCCGCGTCACCCGGTACGCCGACCGGGTGCTCAACCCCCTGGTGGGGAAGAGCCTGGTGGTCTACCTCCGCAAACCCCCGCTCCCGCACCGTCCGGGCACCGGCCGCACGGCCACCGCGGGCCAGCCGACCGTCCGCGAGGGGGACCCGTCTCGAGAGGAAGCCCTGGCATGAGATCGATACCCGAGGTCCCCGGTGTGATGTCCGCCGCCCAGGTGGTGGACACGGCGCGGTCGATCGTGGCCCTGCAACGGCCCGACGGCATGATCGAGTGGTTCCCCGGGGGCCACTGCGACCCGTGGAACCACGTGGAGGCGGCCATGGCCCTCACCGTCGCCGGACTGGACGACGAGGCGGACCGGGCCTACCAGTGGCTGGTCGACACGCAGCTCCCCGACGGCAGCTGGTTCAACTACTACCTGGCCACGGGCATCGAGGACTCTCGCCTCGACACCAACGTGTGCGCCTACCTGGCCACCGGGGCCTGGCACCGGTACGTCTCCACCGAGGACCTCGAGGGCCTCGAGCGGCTGTGGCCGGCGCTGGAGGCCGGGGTCGACTTCGTGCTCCGCTGGCAGCGACTCGACGGAGCGATCCACTGGTCCCTCGATCCGTCCGGCTTCCTCGAGGAGTACGCGCTGCTCACGGGGTCGTCGTCGATCTACCACAGCCTCCGGTGTGCGATCGCCTGCGCCGAGAGCCTGGGCCACGAGCGACCGGACTGGGAGCTCGCCGCCGGCCGGCTGGCCCACGCGCTGGCCCACGACCCCGGGGCGTTCGCCCCCAAGGTCGAGTTCGCCATGGACTGGTACTACCCCGTGCTGTCCGGGGCCCTCAGCGGCGAGTCGGCGAGGCGTCGCATCGACGCCTCGTGGGACATCTTCGTGATGGTGGGCCGGGGCGTGCGGTGCGTGTCGACGGGCGAGTGGGTCACCGCCGCCGAGACGGCCGAGTGCGTGCTCGCCCTCGACGCCCTGGGCATGGACGAAGAGGCACTGCGCCTGCTCGGCTGGGCCCAGGGGCTCCGGAACGAGGACGGCTCGTACTGGACGGGCATGGTGTACCCCGAGGAGGCCACCTACCCACCGCTGGAGCGCTCGTCGTACACCGCGGGGGCCATGGTGCTGGCCGCCGACGCGCTCAGTCGCACCACCCCGGCCTCGGGTATCTTCCGCGGCGAGGGACTCCCGAGCCACCTCGACCTCACCGAGCCCGCCCCCGACGCGCCCGTCGAGCCGGCCGTGCGGGCGCCAGGCTCCCCCGGTCAGGTCTGACGGCTCGCCGGCGTTCCCAGCCGGTTCTACGGTCGCCCCGACGTGGCTCTACCGGGGGCGTCCTACCGTGCACGGTGAAGGAGGTGAGCAGTGCTTCCCAACCCCGCTGCTCGTCGAAGCCATGCATCTGGTCCTCGCCGCCGTCCTGGTCACCCTCGCACTGAGTGCCGCCATCGTCCCCGTCCTCGTGCTCTCGCTCGACGAACCGGGCTGGAGGAAGCGCTGGGCCCACCGTGGGTCCGCCGACCTCGCCCGCCGGACGGTGCCGCCGATGCGGCGGTCGCCGGTCGATGCCGACCACCGCCGCCACGACGAGGGCGCCCGCATCCTCGTAGGGCCCCGCCAGTAGCTGCGCCCAGTGGCTTCCCCGATGCGGGAGCGCCACCGATGCGGGATCGCCCCGGACGCCGGGTCAGAGCCGCCGGAGGATCCGCAGTGACCCGCAGGCACCGTCCTCGACGAACGAACCGGAGTCGACGGCCGCCCGCCAGATGTCATAGGGCGGCCGACCGCCGTCGGCCGGGTCCTCGAAGACGTCGTGAATGGCGAGCCACCCGTCCTCGACCACGGTGGGCGTCCAGCCACGGAAGTCCGCCCACGCCGGCTCGTCGCCGTGCCCGCCGTCGATGAAGCAGAAGGCCAGGGGCGTCGACCATCGGGACGACACAGTCGGTGAGTCGCCCACCAACCCGACGACCGACGACTCGAGCCCGGCCCGCTCGACGGTGCGGCGCCAGTGGGGGAGCGTGTCGATCCGCCCGGAGTCGGGGTCCACCAACGACGTGTCGTGGTGCTCCCACCCGGCCTGGTTCTCCTCGGAGCCCCGGTGGTGGTCGAGGCTGAACAGGACCGCACCCGTCTCCTCGGCGGCGGCGCCCAGGTAGACGGTCGACTTGCCGCACCAGGCACCGATCTCCACGAACGTCGCCCCGTCGAAGCACGCTCCGGCGCGCAGCGCGGCCAGGTAGAGGGCCTCCCCCTCCTCGTCGGGCATGAAGCCGGTGGTCGCCCGGGCCAGGGAGAAGAGCTCACTGCGCCGTTCCACCCGCTCGGGACGATCGGCCAGCGACTCGGTGGTCTGCACGTCTTCCATGCCTGCAGCCTGCCACGGTGCAGCACGGGACCCGGACATCCGGAGCGCCCCCAGGCCCCGATACGCCCATGACCTGGGATTTCGTGGTGGCGGCCCTCCGGACGTCTTTCGTCCTGCGGAATTGCCGAATAGCATGGGCTGGTCGGGACGGTGAGGCAAGGGGGCGATGTGGGTTCCATCGAGACGAAGAGGATCGGGATCCTGGTCGTCGCCTATAACGCGGCCACCACGCTGCACAAGGTGCTCGACCGCATCCCCGAGGAGATCAGGCCCGACATCGAAGAGGTGATCGTGAGCGACGATCACAGCGACGACTCGACCTACCTGGTCGGGCTGGGGTACCAGCAGATCTCCGACCTGCCGATCACGCTGATCAGGCAGCCGGCGAACCTCGGCTACGGCGGCAACCAGAAGGCCGGCTACGACCTGGCCATCGAGCACGGTCTGGACATCGTGGTCATGCTCCATGGCGATGGGCAGTACGCCCCCGAATCGCTGCCCGAGATCGTGGCACCGCTGCTGGCCGGCGAGGCGGACGCCGTGTTCGGGTCCCGCACCATGATCAAGGGCGCGGCCCGCAAGGGGGGCATGCCCCTCTACAAGTTCGTGGGCAACCGGATCCTGTCGAAGATGGAGAACGCCACGCTCGGCACGGACCTGTCCGAGTTCCACTCCGGCTACCGGGCCTACTCGGTCAGCGCGCTGAAGCAGATCCCGTTCGAGCGGAACTCCAACGGGTTCAACTTCGACACCCAGATCATCATCCAGTTGCACGATGCGGGGATGCGCATCGCCGAGGTCCCGATCCCGACGTACTACGGGGACGAGATCTGCTACGTGGACGGGCTGGGCTACGCCAAGGACGTCACCAAGGACGTGGTCGCCTACCGGTTGCAGAAGGCCGGCTTCGGTGACGGGAGCCGGATCGCCCTGAGCGAGGAGTACCAGCTCAAGCCCAGTGAGGACAGCTCGCACGGTCGGATCTCCACACTGCTGAAGCATCGGCCCCCGAGCCGGATCCTCGACCTGGGCTGCTCGAGCGGGCTGCTGTCCGAACGGCTACGCGACATCGGCCACGAGGTCACCGGTGTCGATGTCGTGGAGCTCGCCGGCGTGGACGACCGGACCGACCAGTTCTTCAGGGCCGACCTCAACGAAGGGATCCCGTCCGAGGTCGGCTCGGGCTTCGACATCGTGCTGGCGGCCGACGTGTTGGAGCACCTGGTCAACCCCGGCGCCCTGATGAGCCAGGTCAGAGAGGTCATCAGCGACGACGGCGTGGCCCTGTTCTGCGTGCCCAACATCGCCCACTGGTATCCGAGGTTCCGCTCGACCCTGGGCATGTTCGACTACGACCAGCGGGGCATCCTCGACTCCACCCACCTCCGTTTCTTCACCCGCCGGAGCATCCGCAAGCTCGTCGAGCGCCAGGGGTTCTCCGTCCGGCGCATCGAGCCGGTGGGGTTGCCGCTCGACGCACTGGGGATGGAGGGGACCAAGGCCAAGATGCTGCGGCTGGTGGACCGCCTGCTGCTGGATCTCTGGCCCACCATGTTCGGCTATCAGTTCATCGTCGAGGCCACGCCCGACCGCTAGCCCCCGGCCAGCGTGACCAGGGTGTAGACGGCGAACCCGGCGAGCAGTACGCCGCCCGCCTTGCGGATGATGGCCAGGGGGAGGAACCGCAGGAGCGCCCGGCCGCCGAACGCCCCGATGGCCGCCACGCTGGTCAGGGCGGCGAATGCCCCGATGAACACGGCGGCCGGTTCGTGGTACTTGGCTGCCAGGTTGGCCGTCAGGATCTGGGTCAGGTCACCGAACTCACCGATGAAGATGACCAGGAAGGCGGTCCCGAGCGTCCTCGCCCCCTTGCGTGCCGTGTCCGCCTCCTCCTCGCCTTCCGCCTCCTGGGTCTTCTCCGGGACGAACAGGAGGTAGACGGCACCGCCGGCGAAGAGCACGGCGGTCACCGCCTCGATCCACCGGTGGGGGAGCAGCTGGAGGAGCTGCCCCACGGCGACGGCGATGCCGGCATGGACGGCGAAGGCCAGGGTGGCCCCCAGCCAGACCAGCACGGGCCGATAGCGGCTCCCCATGATCAAGGTGGCGATCATCGTCTTGTCGGGGAGCTCGGCAACGAAGATGAGGCCGAACACGGTTGCCACGACGCCGACCTGCACCCGGCCATGTTAGGGGTGGTGGGGTGGACCCCCCGGGACGGCCGCCTCGGACGCCGACCGTCCCGGCAGCCCTCAGCCCTCAGCCCTCAGCCCCAGCCGCTGGCCGTCAGTCGTCAGCTGTCAGCTGTCAGCTGTCAGCTGTCAGCCGGGAGTCCGGAGCCTAACCCGGGGGGAGTGCGAGCGAGGATCGCAGGGTGGCGGCGAGCCCGGCGGACTCGCGTTCGCCGAAGGCCACGTTGACGTCGAGGCGTTCGAGGATCTGCTCCACCGTCTTCCCGCCGGCCGGGAGGGGGTGGGCGACGACGAACGCCGACACCTCCTCGGCAATGGCTCTCGAGCTGCAGAGCCCGCGGACGCCGTCCAGCATGCGGGGAAGGATGTTGGCCGGGAACCGGGCCACGAGGGTGTCCCACGCCTCGGTGATCCGCTGCCAGGCCAGGGGGCCGTTCACCCGGTTGGCCACCAGCGACTGGAGCAGGAACGGCGCGTTCTGGGTCCGCACCTCGGTCAGGGCCAGGTCGAACGTGCGCGAGACCAGTGCCGGATCCGTGAACGACGCCAGCGCGTAGAGGTAGCGGTTCTCCTCTTGGGGTGTGCCGGGCGAGCGGTAACGCGCCAGGTAGGACTCGAACTCCTCCTCCCCACCGGTCGTGGCCACGATGTCCAAGATGGCCGACTCGGTGTCGGCGTCGAGGGCCACCTCACCGGCGGCACCGAAGCGTCGGCGGGCCTCGGCCCGGGTGTCGGGGTCGTCCCCGATGGTGCCGAGCGTGCGGATGACCGAGGAGCGCAGTGACGGGGTCCGCTCCCCGTCGTCGGCCCGGGGATCCCAGCCCAGGTCGGCGGCGAGCGGTCCGAGCAGCGTGCGCACGGACAGGGCGAGGAGGGGGCGGTCGCCGTCGGGGATGACCCGGTCGAACAGGCCGAGGGCACCGAGGACCACCGACCACACGCTCGGGTCGCCCTCGGCCGAGTCGGCCAGGGACCGGGCCAGCCTCAAGAGGTCGGACAGCGGCGCCTGGCCGGAGAGCGAGGCCGCCCAGGCGTCGGACACCAGGTTGTAGCGCTCGAGTGGCGCGAGCTCGCCGAGCCGGAGGGCCAGCCGGTCGACGGTGGCGGTCGGATAGGAGACCCGGTAGTACCCCGAGCCGCCGGCGTTGACGAGGCGGTCACCGCCGCCGTCGGTCGCGGTGCCGCCGCGGCTGGTGAGCAGCTCCGCACGGAGCTCGCCGCCGGTCCCGTCGAGGGACCGCGTCAGCACCGGGACCAGCCAGTCGGAGCCGATGGCGCCCCCGGGCTCGCCGTGGTACGAGAACGGCACCTGGGTGAGCGCTCCGTCGTCCCCGACCTGCACGAGTGGGTAGCCGCCCTGGTTGATCCAGGTGTCCATGAGCGGGCGCACCGACCGGCCGCTGGCCCGCTCCAGCGCATCCCACAGGTCCACCGTCTCGGTGTTTCCGTAGCTGTGGGTGGTCAGGTAGTCGTTGATGCCCTCGCGGAAGACGTCCGGGCCGAGGAACTGCTCCAGCATCCGCAGGACGCTGCCGCCCTTTTGGTACGTGAGCACGTCGAACATCCCCTGGGCGTCCTCGGGCCGGCCGACGTGGAACTCCACCGGCCGGGTGGCGCGGAGCCCATCGACGGCCATCGCCGCCTCGCGCTCGACGCCGAAGCTGACCCAGCGCTGCCACTCGGGACGGAAGGCGTCGACGGCGAGGACCTCCATGAAGGTGGCGAACGCCTCGTTGAGCCAGATCCCGTTCCACCACTTCATCGTGACGAGGTCGCCGAACCACATGTGGGCGATCTCGTGGCACACGACGTCGGCGACCCGCTCGAGCTCGACGCGGGCGGAGGCGGCCGGGTCGACCAGCAGGGCCGACTCCCGGAAGGTCACGCAACCGAGGTTCTCCATGGCGCCGAAGGCGAAGTCGGGGATGGCCACCAGGTCGAGCTTGTCGCCCGGATAGGGGATGCCGAAGTAGTCGGTGAAGAAGTCGAGGGCGTGGGCCCCCACGGTCAGGGCGAACGGCGTCAGATGCTCCTTGCCGGGGGGATGGACGATGCGCAACGGCACGCCGTTCACCGTGACCGGGTCGGTGGCCACCAGGGGTCCGACGATGAAGGCCACCAGGTAGGTGGACATCACCATCGTCGGCGCGAACCGGACCCGGCGGAGTCCTCCCGCCTCCGGGGACTCCTCGACGACCGAGCTGTTGGAGTAGGCGGCCATGGCCTCGTCGACGACAAGTGTCACCTCGAAGGTGGCCTTCAGCTCCGGCTCGTCCCAGCACGGGAAGGCCCGGCGGGCGTCGGTGGACTCCATCTGGGTGGTGGCGATGACGTGCTCGGTGCCGGCGTCGTCGGTGAAGGTCGACCGGTAGAAGCCGTGCAGCTTGTCGTTGAGGATGCCGGTGAACGCCAGGTGCAGGGTGGCCGGTCCCGGCTCGAGGGGCTCCAGGAAGGTGAACGTGGCCCGCTCCTCGTCGGGGTCGAGGTCGATGGCGGCGGGGGTGAGGGCGTAGCCGCCGTCCGGATCGGCGTCGTTCAGCTCGACGAAGGTGATGTCGAGCTCGGCGGCGTTGAGGGTGATCGAGGCGGTGGGTCGCTCGACGGTGACGTCGATCTCCACGTCGCCCGAGAAGGTGGCGGCCGCCAGGTCGGGCCGCAGGACCAGCCGATAGGCGTGGGGCCGGACGGAGGTGGGGAGTCGGTAGGCGGGGGTCCCGTCGGGGCCGGTCTCGTCGGTTGTCGAAGCGCTCATGCCCGGCAGGCTACCGTCGCACCGTGCAGACAGACCTCGAATCCAGCGATTCCCCCGAAGTTTCCGGCCGGACCGGCCCGGGGCTCGACGTGGTGGCCATCGGCAACGCTCTGGTCGACGTACTCGCCTCGGCGACGGACGAAGACCTGGCCGCCCTCGATCTGGTCAAGGGAACCATGGCCCTGGTCGACCACGACCGCTCGCAGGCCATCTACGCCACCATGGGTCCGACGACCGAGGCGTCGGGCGGGTCGGCCGCCAACACGGCGGCCGGGGTCGCGGCCCTCGGGGGCCGGGCGGCCTTCCTCGGTCGCGTCGCCGACGATGCTCTCGGCCAGGCCTTCACGCACGACATCCGCTCGATCGGCGTGGCCTTCGATCCCGATCCCACCCCGGCGGTCCCCGGCGAGGCCGTCACCGGCCACTGCCTGGTCCTGGTGACCGAGGATGCCGAGCGCACCATGGCCACCCACCTCGGGGTGGCGTCGGACTTCGCTTCGTCCGACCTGCACGACGGCCATCTGTCCACCTCGCAGGTCGTCTACCTCGAGGGCTATCTGTGGGAACAGCCCCAGGCCAAGGTGGCCATCCGGGAGGCCATCGAGCTGGCCCACCGGAGCGATGCATCGGTCGCCCTGTCGGTGTCCGATCCGTTCTGTGTCGAGCACCACCGCCGCGAGTTCCTCGAACTGCTCAACGGTGAGCTCGAGATCCTGTTCGCCAACGAGGACGAGATCAAGATGCTCTTCGACGTGGCCGAGTTCGATGCCGCCGTCGACGCCGTGGCCGAGACCGGGGTCCTCGCCGTCCTGACCCGCGGCGCAGCCGGCAGCGTCGTCGTCACTGCCGCCGGCCCGGTCGTCGTGCCCCCCGCTCCGGTGGACAAGGTGGTCGACTCCACCGGAGCCGGCGACCTCTTCGCTGCCGGCTTCCTCTACGGCATCACCAACGGGCTGTCACCCGAGGAGTCGGCCCGGCTGGGCAGCGTGTGCGCCGCCGAGGTGATCTCGCACGTCGGGGCGCGACCCCTGGCCGACCTCCGGGCCCTGGCCGTGGCGGCCGGGTTGTTCGCGTGAGGCGCTTTGGCCGGTCCGGTGGGTCCGTTCCCGACGACGAGAGTCGCCCGATGACGAGAGCTGCGCACCACCCGGCCGTGGCCGTCGCGGCGGCCGTGGCATGGCTGGTTCTGTCGGCCGCCCTGCTCGGGGCCGTCCCGGCCGGGGCCTCGACCTCCGCCGGCTCCGGCTCCGCGCTCGACCGGGCCATCGGCCGTCTGGTGACCAGCCGGGACGGCCCGCCCGGGGTGATCGTGGTGGTGGACCGGTACGGGCGGATGGCCGTCCACACCGCCGGGACCTCGACACCGGGCTCCTCCTCACCGATCGCCCCGACGGACCACCTCCGCCTGGCCAGTGTGTCCAAGGCGTACAGCGGCGCCGTCGCCCTGTCCCTGGTGAGCCACGGCACCCTCTCCCTCCGGAGCACCGTCGGCCGGTGGCTGCCGACGCTGCCCCACCAGTGGTCAGCGGTGACCCTCACGGAACTGCTCCAGCACACGAGCGGCATCCCCGACTTCAGCCAGTCCAAGGGATTCGCCGAGGCGTTGCGGGCGTCGCCGCTCACGGCGCCGGCCCCCCAGACGCTGCTCACCTACATCACCGACCCGAAGCTGTTGTTCCGCCCGGGATCGGACTACCACTACTCCAACTCGGACAACATCATCGTCGCCCTCATGGCCCAGGCCGCCACGGGGACGACCTACGAGCAGGAGCTGGCGTCGGTGGTGTTCGGACCCCTGTCCCTCGGGAGCACCAGCCTCCCGGTCGGCGCGGTGATGCCCACGCCGTTCGCCGCCGGGTACGACCTCGACCCGCCGCAGCCGCCCACCGATGTCACCAGCCTGTTCGCCGCCGGGTGGAGCTGGGCGTCCGGGGGGATCGTGGCGACTCCGCTCGACGCCACCACCTTCATCCGCGCCTACGCCCGCGGCGCGCTGACCAACCGGGCGACCAGGGCGGCGCAGTTCCGGTTCCGGCCGGGCTCCTCGGAGCCGGCCGGCCCGGGCGTCAACTCGGCGGGGCTCGGGATCTTCCGCTACCGCACGAGCTGTGGCACGGTCTACGGCCACACCGGCAACACCCCTGGTTACACCCAGTTCGTGGCGGCCACCGCCGACGGCAGCCGGTCGGTCACCGTCTCGATCAACGCGCAGATCACCGACAGGGTCAACGGCAACGCGTTCGAGGCGCTGCGCAACGTGTTCACCCAGGGCGTGTGCGCCGCCCTCGGGCGCTGACGGCAACCGGCTCCGGCTCTGCCCGACGTCGCCACCCGACGCCGGTGTCCGGTCAGGCCGGCGGGGTCTCGACGGGTCGGAAGCTGAACGGGAGATCGGCGATCCGCACCAGGACCGACGCCACCTCCCGGCCGAGGGGCGCCAGCGCGGCGTCGAGGGACGTCGGGTCCTCGAGGATGGACTCCTCCAGCTGGCAGGACCCCTCGTAGGACACCTCGATCGCCGTTTCGGCGATCTCGTTGGCGTTGGTCATGAGCTGCTCGATGGTGGCCGACAGCCGGACCAGCCGCTCGTCGCCCACCGCGTCGAGATGATCGGGGAGGATCTCGAGGAGGGACTGGACCGACGGGACGCTGTCGAGGCGCTGGACCCGGAACGCCACCTCGACCAGGACCTCGGGCAGCTCCTCGGGCTCCTCGCCGATGGCCCAGCTGCGATAGGCGGTCTGGCTCCACGTGGGCCAGTCGAGGCTGGTGTCGACACGGATGCGGGCGGGGCGTTCCTCCCCGGGCAGGCTGTACGACGTCTCGAAGCTGACGTCACCCAGGAAGACGTCGACCTGGAAGCGTTCTTCGACCGCCTGTCGTTGCAGCAGGGCTGCCTCGAAGGCGTGACGGTGGGAGGCAACAAGTTGGGTGAAGACGTGGTCCAGCATCGCTGGGCAGAGGCTACCGTTCTTCCATGGCCGACTTTTCCGGAGCAGATCCGGGCACCACCTGGCTGGATCGCCGGGTCATCGCCTATGCCCACCAGGGTGGTGCCTGGGAGGCTCCCTCGTCGACGCTCCACGCCATCGGTGCCGCGGTCGCCGGTGGTGCCACCGGGATCGAGCTCGACGTCCACGCCACCGCCGACCGGCACCTCGTGGTGTGCCACGACTCGTCGGTGGACCGGACCACCGACGGCACCGGCAAGATCGCCGACCTGACGCTGGCCGAGGTCCGGGCGCTCGACAACGCCTACTGGTGGGCCCCGGGCGCCGACGTGACCCCCGGCCTCGAGCCCGGCAGCTACCCGTTCCGGGGACGGGCGCCCGGCGATCCCGGCTTTCGCATCGCCCTGTTGGAGGAGGTGCTCGAGGAGTTCCCCGGCGTGGTCCTCAACCTCGACATCAAGCAGACCGCTCCGGTGGTGGAGCCCTACGAGGAGGCGCTGGCCGAGCTCCTCCGGAAGTTCGATCGGGGCGACGACGTGATCGTCGCCTCGTTCCTCGACGCGGCGACCGACGCCTTCTCCGCCGTGGCTCCCGAGTTCCCGACCTCAGCCGGAACGGTGGCGGTCGCCGGCTTCTACCAGGCGGTCCAGTCGGGGGAGCGGCCGGCGCCCCTGGACCACGTGGCCCTCCAGGTGCCGGCCGCCTACGGCGACCTGACCCTGGTCGATCAGCGCTTCGTCGACGTGGCCCACGAGTCGGGGCTGGCCGTCCACGTGTGGACGATCGAGGAGGAGGACGAGATGGAGCGGCTCTGCGGCCTCGGTGTCGACGGCATCATCACCGACCGGCCCACGGCGCTCGTCCAGGTGCTCGACCGCCTCGGTTGCGCGTGGCGCCCCGGGGGCTGAGCGGCATGGGAGCCGCTCCGGCCGGGCTCAGCCCCGCCCGCAGTTCGGCTTCTTGCCGTGGTTGGCCTTCTTCTTGGCCCGGAGCTTGCGCTTGTTGGTTCGTTTGGACACAGTTCGGAGAGTGTAGTCCGGTTGGCGGGACCCGAGGCCCCGGGTGAGCTGGCTGCTACGGGACGGGGACGTGCTGGCCACCGCCGAGGTCGCCGAGGGGTTCGCGCAGCGTTCCAAGGGGCTCCTCGGGCGGAAGGGCTACGAGGGGGCGATGGTCCTGCCCCACACCCGATCGGTCCACACCATGGGCATGAGGTTCCCCGTCGACGTGGCCTTCTGCGACAAGGACATGGTGGTGGTCGGCGTCACCCGGCTGCGGCCGTGGCGGATGAGCCTGCCCCGGAGGCGGGGACGCTCGGTCATCGAGGCCGAAGCCGGCGCGTTCGAGCGTTGGGGCCTCCGCACCGGTGACGCGCTGGAGCTCCGCCTGTGACCGGTCCCTCGGGTCCCCTGGAAGGGCAGCCGCCGTCGACGGAGCTCGACCCGGACATCCTCGAGGAGCTGGAGTCCTGGGGTGAGGACGAGGACGAAGGCGGCTCCGGGCCCCCGGACAGGGCCGGCGGCGACGACCCCGGGCCGGACGCCGACGATGAGGAGTCCGGCCACCAGCCGGACGGGTCCTCTCCGACGGGCGGCGGTGCGGTCGTGGTGGTCGGGACTCCCATCGGCAACCTGGGGGACCTGTCGCCCCGGGCCGTCCGCGCCCTCGGCGACGCCGACCTCATCTACTGCGAGGACACCCGCCACTCCCGCAAGCTGCTGACCCACGCCGGCATCACGGGTGCCTCCCTCCGGTCGCTGCACGAGCACAACGAGCGCGACCGGGTCGAGGAGGTGCTGGCCGCGGTGCGGGACGGCCGCACGGTCGCCCTGGTCTCCGATGCCGGCATGCCCGGCGTGTCGGACCCGGGAGGCCGCGTGGTGGCCGCCGCCGCCGGAGCCGGCCTGACCGTGACGGTGGTGCCGGGACCGTCCGCCGTCCTGGCCGCCCTGGTGGCGAGCGGCCTGCCCACCGACCGGTTCGTGTTCGAGGGGTTCCTGCCCCGGGCCGGCAAGGAGCGTCGCCGACGCCTGGCCGCCCTCGCCGCCGAGCTCCGGACCACCGTCGTGTTCGAGGCCCCCGGGAGGGTGGCGTCCACGCTGGGTGACCTGGCCCGGGTGTGCGGCGGGGAGCGCCCGGTGGCCGTGGCCCGTGAGCTGACCAAGGTCCACGAGGAGATCTGGAGGGGGACCCTCGACGGTGCCGAGGCCTGGGCGACGGCGGCAGGGGTCAGGGGTGAGGTGGTCCTGGTGCTCGGGGGTGCCCCCGAGGAGGCCGAGGCGACCGTGGACGACGAGGTGCTCGCCGCCGCCGTCACCGAGCGCCTGTCGTCCGGGGAGCGGACCCGGGGGGCCGTCGACGAGGTGGCCAAGGCCTTCGGCGTTCCCCGCCGCCGGGTCTACGACCTCGCCCTGGCGGGGCGGGACCCGGACGCCACCCGGACACGGCCGCCGGAGACGACGGCCGGAATGACCTAGCGCATCCGGGGGTTGTAGGGGTCGGGCTATCAGAGCGTGCGGCGGGGCGACGGGGGGCGGCCGCTGGAGCGAGATCGAGAGGAGTCGGTATGTTCGGACGGACCGAGATGGACAAGACCCAGGCACCGGGGATCGCCCCGGACGACATTCCCGAGGGGTTGGACCGGGCGGCGTTCGCCGCCGGCTGCTTCTGGGGGGTCGAGGAGTTCTTCCGGGCCATACCCGGGGTGGTCGACGCCATCTCCGGCTACGAGGGTGGTGCCGTCGACCGGCCCACCTACGAGCAGGTCTGCAGCGGCGCCACCGGCCATGCCGAGGCGGTGCTGGTGACCTTCGACCCCGACCGGGTCTCCTTCGACCAGCTGCTGGAGGAGTTCTGGAGGCACCACGACCCCACCACCCTCAACCGCCAGGGTCCCGACCACGGCACCCAGTACCGCTCGGCGGTGTTCGTCCATGACGAGGCCCAGGCCAAGGCGGCGCGCGCCTCGCTGGACGAGTACCAGGCCCGGTTCAAGCGCCCGATCGTCACCGAGGTGACGCCGGCCACCACCTTCTGGCCGGCCGAGGAGTACCACCAGCGCTACACCGAGAAGACCGGTCGCGGCGGGTGCCACGTCGCCAACTGGTGACCGCCACCCCCCGGCCCTGACCTCTCAGCGGAGCTCGGTCAGGGCCCGGCGGACATAGGGCATCAGGGGAAGGCCGAGCGCCTCTCCGAGGTCCACCCACCGGGCGAGGTCTGTCGATCCGTCCGTCTCGTGGTGGAGTTCGCCGTCGAAGGTGGTGATGGCGTAGACGATGCGGACGCTGTGCAGGCTGCTCCCGTCGGGCAGGGTGGTCAGATCGGAGAGGACGCCGCGGAGGGGGCCGACCTCCACGTCGAGACCGGTCTCCTCCCGGCACTCGCGTCGCAGTGCGGCGACCGGGTCCTCGCCGTGGTCGATGCCGCCGCCCGGCAGGAACCACCGACCGGCCACGGTCAGGTAGCTCGCCGCCCGGACCAGCAGCACCCGCTCCTTGTCCGGTGGGCCCTCGCCGACGATCCCGTAGACGGCCACCCTCTGGCGGAGGCCGGCCGGACCGTCGGGCCCGGGGCCGGACCGGCGTGGAGCAGAGGATGGTGGTTGGCTCATGTCGGTGCGTCCTCCGGTCCGCCGCGGGCAGGATTTCCCGGTGCGTCGTCGAGGCATCCCCCGGTCGGTACGCTACCGGGCAGTGCCCCGCTACTACATCACCACGCCGATCTACTACGTCAACGACGCACCGCACGTCGGCCACGCCTATACGACGGTCAATGCCGACGCCCTGGCGCGGTGGCACCGGCTGATCGGCGACGAGGTCTTCTTCCTCACCGGGACCGACGAGCACGGCCAGAAGGTGGCGCGGGCGGCCGAGGAGCACGGCGTCTCGCCCGAGGAGTGGACCGATCAGCTGGCCCCCCGGTTCGCCTCGGCCTGGGCCGACCTGGACATCGCCAACGACGACTTCATCCGGACCAGCGAGCCCCGGCACCAGCGGGCCGTCCAGCAGTTCCTCAGCCGGATCTACGAGAACGGGTGGATCGTCAAGGACACCTACCGCGGCCTCTACTGCGTGTCGTGCGAGCAGTACTACTCCGAGGACGAGCTGATCGACGGGACCCTCTGCCCCGTCCACCGGACGCCGGTCGACCTGCTCGAGGAGGAGAACTACTTCTTCCGGCTCAGCGCCTTCGAGGAGCGGCTCATCGAGTGGTACGAGGCGAACCCGGGCGCCGTCGTCCCCGAGCCGAAGCGGAACGAGGCCCTCAGCTTCATCCGGGGTGGGCTCCGTGACATCTCGATCACCCGCACCTCCATCGATTGGGGCGTGACCGTCCCCTGGGACGAGAAGCACGTCTTCTACGTCTGGTACGACGCCCTCATCAACTATCTGACCGCCATCGGCTACGGCGAGGACGAGGCCCGGTTCGAGGCGTGGTGGCCGGCCGTCCACCATCTCATCGGCAAAGAGATCATCCGGTTCCACTGCGTGTGGTGGCCGGCCATGTGCATGGCTGCCGGGATCGACCCGCCCGCCCACGTACAGGTCCACGGCTGGCTCCTGGTCGGCGGGGAGAAGATGTCCAAGTCGAGCCTCAACCAGATCACGCCGGGCGAGCTCACCGCCGAGTTCGGCGTGGACCCGGTCCGCTACCACCTCCTCCGTGACACCCCCCTCGGCTCGGACGGCGACTTCTCCGCCGAGGGCATCACCAGCCGGTACAACGCCGACCTGGCCAACAACCTGGGCAACCTGCTGTCCCGGGTGACCACGGTGGTCGGCTCCAAGTGCGGCGGGATCGGACCGTCCCCGGACCCGGCGAGCCGTCTGGCCGGTGTGGCCGCCACCACGATGGCCGAGGCCACCGAGGGGTGGAACGGGGGACAGCCCCACCTCGGGCTCGAAGCGACGTGGCGGCTGATCCGCGAGACCAACGCCGAGCTCGAGACGGCCGAGCCGTGGAAGGCCGACCCGGGCCCGGCCGTGGACGCCGTGCTGGGCAGCGCCCTCGAGGTCCTGCGCCTCGTGGCCGTCCTGGTCTCGCCGGCCATGCCGTCCACGGCCGCGGAGATCTGGCGCCGGATCGGACTCGAGGGCTCGCCCGGGGACCGACGACTGCCCGGCGACGGCGCCTGGGGCGGCTATCCGGGCGGGCTGGCCGTCGAGAAGGGCGCCCCGCTCTTCCCGCGCCGCAAGGCCTAGGGGGCCAGGTGGACGACGCCGTCGTCGAGTGGTTCGACTCCCACTGCCACCTCCAAGAGGAGTTCGCCGAGTCCGGCGCCGACGGTCGACGGGGCGGTGGAGGGCACGGGACCGCACGCCACGCGGCTGGCGGCGACCCTGGCCCGGGCGTCCGAGGCCGGTGTGACGAGGATGGTCTGCGTGGGGACCCGGGCCGACAGCTCGGCGGAAGCCGTCGATCTGGTCCGGGCCATGCGGAGTCCGGGATCGGTGGCGGTGGCCGAGGGCATCGAGGTGTGGGCGACCATCGGCCTCCATCCCCATGACGCCGTCGACGGGGTCGACTCCCTCGACGACCTGGTGGCCGCCGAGCTGTCCCCGGAACCGGTCGACGGACTTCGACCCGGGCCCTCGCCGGAGCGGGTGGTCGTGGGAGTCGGGGAGTGCGGCCTCGACTACCACTACGACCATTCGCCCCGGCCCGTCCAACGCGAGGCGTTCGCCCGGCAGGTCGAGCTGGCCCGCCGGCTGGGACTGACCCTGGTGGTCCACACCCGGGAGGCCTGGGACGACACGTACGACATCCTGACGTCCGTCGGCGTGCCGGAACGGACGATCATCCACTGCTTCACCGGTGGCCCCGAGGAGGCACGCCGTTGTCTCGACCTCGGAGCCTCCCTCTCCTTCAGCGGTGTGGTCACCTTCAAGAACGCCGAGCCGGTGCGGGAGGCGGCGGCCCTCTGCCCCCTCGACCGCCTGCTGGTCGAGACCGACACCCCGTTCCTGGCACCGGTCCCCCATCGGGGAACCCTCAATGAGCCATCGAGGGTTCCCCTGGTCGGCAGGACGATTGCCCTGGTCAAACAGGTTGAGACTGTGGAGGTGGCGGCCGCCTCCACCCACAACGCCCGTTCCCTGTTCGGCCTCTGAGGCCCCCCACCCCCGCCCCGAACCGGCGCGCCCCGGTACAGCCCGGTTTGATTGTGGGGAGGCAGCCCGCCTAGCCTCGTCACCGCGGCCGCTGCACAGCGGTCGTTTTGCTTTCAGAGGTCATTTTGCTTGCACAGGGAGTGCGACTGTCGGACGCATTCCGAGACCGGCTTGGAGGAGCCGGTCCCGACCGCCCACCGGGGCGGGCGGTCCTCCTCGGGTCCGACCCGGGGAGGGAGTGACAGTCGCACAAGGAGCGTGGAGTCCTGAGGACGACAGATCGAATCAACCGCCGGCATGTCGCCGCCCTGTTTCTCTGTGGAGCCGTGCTCGTCGGGCCGTTCCTCCTGATCCACAACCAGGCCTCCGCCTCGTCGGATCCCGGGTCCCACGCCGGGAACGGGCTCGCCGGGGCGACCGGCCGGACCGATCCCCGGGCGACCCGCCTGGCGTCGGTCGACCGGCCCCGTGTCGCGTCGGGAACGGCGACCGCCGGCACGGCCGGCGCGGTCCCCACGACCACGACCGCTCCGGTGGCCACGACCGCCCCGGTGGAGACCACCCTGCCCGCGCAGGTCGTCGTCGCCCATGCGGTGGCCCCCACCACGACTGCGGTGACGGCGCCACCCACGACCACCACGACGGCGCCCCCGGTGCCGGCGGCCACGGAGGCCTCTGACTCCGGTGCCGGCGGGAACGGCCAGGTCACCTACTACGAACACCCCGCCGGGACCTGTGCCAGCCCGTGGTTGCCGTTCGGGACGGTGGTGGAGATCACCAACCCGGCGAACGGCGAGTCGGTCAGCTGCGTGGTGAACGACCGGGAGGCGGATACCGCCCGGTCCATCGACCTCGCCACCAGCACCTTTGCCGAGATCGCCCCGCTCTCCCAGGGCGTGATCGACGCGCAGCTGAGCTGGTGAACCAGGGGGTCGTCCCGGGCCGACCGCGTGCGGAGCGCGACCCGGAAGGTGAGACACTGAGGCGGTGACCCATGGTCGAGCCGAGGTCCATGCGTTGCTGTTGGCCAACGACCTGCGGCCCAGCCGTGCCCTCGGCCAGAACTTCGTGGCCGACGGCAACACGGTCCGACGAATCGCCCGCCTGGCCGGGGTGGCCGAGGGGGGCCGGGTGGTGGAGATCGGCGCCGGGCTCGGCTCGCTGACCCTGGCCTTGGTCGAGGCGGGGGCATCGGTCACCGCCGTCGAGATCGACCGGCAGATCGTCCCCATCCTGCGGGCCCAGGTGGAGCCCCTGGGCGTCCGGGTGGTGGAGGCCGATGCGCTCACCCTCGACTGGGGCACGCTCCTCGGGGCCGACTCCTGGTCACTGGTGGCCAACCTCCCCTACAACGTGGCCGTCCCGCTGGTGATGCGGGTCCTCGAAGAGGCACCCCAGGTCACCTCCCTCCTCGTGATGGTCCAGCGCGAGGTGGGTGAGCGGCTGGCGGCCCGAGCGGGGGACGGGGCCTACGGGGCCGTGTCGGTGAAGGTGGCCTACTGGGCCACGGCCCAGCTGGTCGGCCGGGTGTCCGCGTCGGTCTTCATCCCGCGGCCGCGGGTGGAGTCGGTCCTCGTGCGGATGGACCGCCGCCCCGAGCGGGCCTTGGGACCGGGTCCGGGCTCGGATGCCTACGACCGCCTGTTCTCGGTGGTCCGGGGTGGTTTCGCCCACCGCCGCAAGATGCTCCGCCGGTCCCTGGAGGATCTGGTCCGACCCGAGGCGTTCGAGGCGGTGGGCATCCCGTCGAGCGCCCGGGCCGAGGAGCTGAGCCTCGACCAGTGGGAGCGGCTGGCCGCCTGGACCGACCGGCCTCCGGGATCGCCCGGACCGGTCGGTGTGCCGGCGGCGCCGGCCGGTCGGTGAGCGCTCGCCGCGGGGATGTCGTCGAGCTGTCGGCGCCCGCCAAGCTGACCTTGTCGCTGCGGGTCACCGGCGTGCGGCCGGACGGCTACCACCTGCTGGAGTCGGAGATGGTGAGCCTCGACCTGGCCGACACGCTCCGGGTGCAGGAGGGCGAGGGGCTGACCGTCACCAATCAGGCCGTCCCTGCCGGCCACCGCCCACCGGAGGGTTGGACGCCCCGACCCGTGGACGTCGGACCCGACAATCTGGTGAGCAGGGCGCTGGTGGCGGTGGGCCGGTCCGCCCGGGTCCACCTGGTGAAGCGGATACCGCCGGGAGCCGGACTGGGTGGCGGCTCCGCCGACGCCGCCGCCATCCTGCGGTGGGCCCGCCGCACGAGCCCGTCCTTGGCCGCGGCGATCGGCGCCGACGTCCCGTTCTGTGTGACCGGTGGTCGGGCGCTGGTTCGCGGGATCGGCGACGAGATCGAGCCGCTGGCCTTCGAGGAGCGGTCGTTCGTCCTGTTGCTGCCGCCGTTCGGCGTGGACACCGGAGCCGTCTACCGGGCCTACGACCGGCTGTCCGAAGGGGCGATGCCGGTCCGACGCGGTCCCATCGGCAACGACCTCGAGGCTCCGGCGGTGGCCGTCGAGCCGCGCCTCGGCCGGTGGAGGGATGCGCTGGGTGACCTCACCGGGCGACCTCCCCGGTTGGCCGGGAGCGGCTCGACCTGGTTCGTCGAGGGCCCGCCCGAGGAGGCGGGTCTCGGGGACGGGATCCGGGCACTGGTCGTGGGCCACGAGACCGGCCTGCTCGTGCCGGTGCGGACCACGCCGGGCCCCTGGTAGGAGGCCAGGCTCCTGGTAGGAGGGAACTCAGGCCGTCCCGAACCGGGCACGGCCGTGCTGGGGTCTTCCGGTCTGCGGTCGTCCGGTCCGGGCCTGTCGGCGCCCGACCGGGTCTGGACTACTTGCCCGCTGCCCGCCTCTGCCAGCGGGTGGCCTTCAGCATCTTCTTGTGCTTCTTCTTGCGCATGCGCTTGCGGCGCTTCTTGATGAGGGATCCCATGTCGCTCGGCACCCTAGTCGACCAGGGGGTTTTTCGCCATGCGCCCTGGACGGGGCTCCTTCGCCCCCCGGCTCGCCGACCCCTCAGTCGTCGTCGCCGGCGCCCACGGGGGCCGTGATGGTGGGGAGGCCGAACCGGAAGAGTGCCCCACCACCCGGGGCGTGGTAGACGTCGACGGTGCCCCCCTCGTCCCGGGCGACCTGGGCCACGATGGCCAGGCCCAGGCCCGAACCGGGTCGGCTGCGGGCCCCGGCCGAGCGGTAGAAGCGGTCGAAGATGAAGTCGACGTCGCTGTCGGCCACCCCGGGTCCGTGATCGCGGACGAAGAGGACGCCCTCGCCACAGGAGACCTCGACCACACCGCCGTCCGGGCTCCACTTGAGTGCGTTGTCGAGCAGGTTGTCCACGGCCCGTTCGATGCGGGACGCCGAGCCCGACACCCAGCACGGGGCGACGGTGGCCTCGAAGGTCACCCCGCGGCTCCGGCCGTGGGTCGTCGCCACCTCCACCGCCTCGAGCACGATGAGATCGAACCGGATGGGCTCGGGGGTGAGGTTCGGCTGCTCGCCTCTGGCCAGCTCGGAGAGGTCGCCCACCAGGGACGTGAGCTCGTCCATCTGGGTGAGGACGTCGTTGATGAGCACGTCACGCTCCGCCGGATCCAGGTCCTCGAGCCTGGCGGCCACCTCCATGTTCGTCCGCAGGCTGGTGAGGGGCGTGCGGAGCTCGTGGGAGGCGTCGAGGACCAGCTGGCGCTGGCTCTCCCGCGAGCTGTCGAGTGCGGCCAGCAGCCGGTTGAAGGCCCTCCGGAGCCGGCCCAGCTCGTCGGGACCGCCGGGGTCGAGCCGGCGGGACACGTTCGTGGTGTCGGCGAGCTCCTCGATGGTCCGGGTCAGGTTGTTGAGCGGTCGGAGCACGGTGCGGCCGACGGCCAGACCGAGCAGGACGGCGACGGTGATGCCGACCAGCACGATCAGCCACAGCGCCACGGCGAGGTGGCGGAGCTCCTGGTTGACCCCGGTCAGCGAGGTGGTCAACTGGAGCGCCCCGCCCTCGGGGAGCACCTCGCTACCGGCCACGACGGTGTACTCGAAGCCGGGTGCCAGGGCGGCGACGACCTCCCGCACGTCGACGCCGTTCACCGTGGTCGAAAAGAAGGTCTCGGGGGCCTTGCCCGCACTGGCGGCGACCGACCTGACCGTGGCGGTGACGGCCAGCGACTGGCCGAATCCCGACACGACCTGGCCGGTGTGATCGACGACCTGGATGCACTCCCCGGGCGTACTCGAGCAGTAGTTGTTGTCGATCCTCGGAGTGCCCCCTTCCGCGTCGAGCGTGGCCACGACACCGTTGCTCAGGTTCACGTCGACCGAGCCCACCAGGGAGTTGTAGGCGACCAGATAAGTGGCGAGTGACCCGAGGACGACCACCACCAACACGGCGGCGGTGGCGGCCAGCACCAGCCGGCCCCGGAACGTCACGGTCGACCGCCTCGTGGCGCGGTCATCGACTACGGCTCGCGCAGGACGTAGCCGACACCCCGGGCCGTGTGGATGAGCCGCGGCTCACCACCGGACTCGGTCTTGCGCCGCAGGTAGCCCACGTAGACGGCGAGGGAGTTGGTTCCCGAGTCGAAGGTGTACCCCCACACCCGGTCGAGGATCAGCTCGCGGGTGAGCACCTGGCGCGGATGGCGCAACAACAGCTCGAGCAGGTCGAACTCGATGCGGGTCAGCGGGAAGGGACGCTCGCCCCGGCGCGCCTCCCGGGTGATCGGGTCGAGGCTCAGGTCGGAGAAGCGGAGGACCTCGCCGGAATCCTCCGGCCGCCGGCGCAGGAGCGCACGCAGGCGGGCGAGCAGCTCGGCCAGCGCGAACGGCTTGACCAGATAGTCGTCGGCCCCGGCGTCGAGGCCCTGGACCCGGTCGTTGATGGCGTCGCGAGCGGTCAACATCAGCACCGGGGTGTCGTCCTCGGCCGCCCGGAGGCGCCGGCAGACGTCGAGCCCGTCGATGGTGGGGAGACCGATGTCCAGCACGACGGCGTCCGGTGGGCGGATGGCGATCTCCTCCAGGGCCTGGGGGCCGTCGCCGGCCAGGGTCACCTCGTAGCCCTCGAGGCGGAGTGCCCGGTTGAGGGCGCCGCTGACCGCCGGGTCGTCGTCGACGACGAGTACTCTCATCGGGCCGGGAGCCTATCGGGGCCGTGTTCGGTTGCCGTGGCACCGCTGGCGGAACCGGTGCCCGGGAGCGCACGGGCCATCGCCCGGAGGCCTCGGAGGGCCATCCCGGTGTGGCCCAGAGGTAGCCTGTGGCCGTCGTCCGGGCGTGGCGGTGCGACCATTCCGAGGTAGTTCAATTGGCAGAACGCTGGCCTTTGGAGCCAGATGTTGGAGGTTCGAGCCCTCCCCTCGGAGCCCCTCGGTGCGTCCGCCCGCCGCCCGGTCCGCCGGACACCGGGACCTCTTCGGGCCGGCGGGCCCTGTCTGGCCGGAGAGCGTCGGCCGATCACTTTCGCGAATAACAAACCAATTGAATGTTATTTGGAAAAGTGATCGGCCGACGCTCCGATTCCGGCCACCGGCCATCGGCCACTGACCACCCATCCCCATTCGCCACCGGACCGGCCGGCCACTGGACCGGCCGCCCACCGAGCCACCGAGCCGCCGAGCCACCGAGCCGCCGGAACCGCCAGCGATCAGCCCGCCGCCTTACGGGCCCGGCTCCGCTGGCGCCCCCGGGTGGCCTGGTCGAGGATGACCTTGCGCAGTCGGACGGACTTCGGGGTCACCTCCACGCACTCGTCGTCCGAGATGAACTCCAGCGCCTGTTCGAGCGAGAGGAGGAGTGGGGGAGTGAGGCGGATCGCCTCGTCTGCGGTCGCCGAGCGGATGTTCGTCTGCTTCTTCTCCTTGGTCGGGTTGACGTCCATCTCCTCGTCCCTGGCGTTCTCACCGACCACCATGCCCTCGTACACCTCGGTCCCGGGTCCGACCAGCAGGACGCCGCGCTCCTGGAGGCTCATGAGGGTGTAGCCGGTGGTCACGCCGCGGCGGTCGGCGACCATGGACCCGTTGCGCTTGGTCTTGAGGTCTCCGTGCCACGGCTCCCAGCCGTCGAACACGTGGTGGAGCATGCCGGTGCCGCGGGTCTCGGTCATGAACTCGGTCCGGAATCCGACCAGGCCCCGGGCCGGCACCCGGTAGTCCATGCGCACCCAGCCCGTGCCGTGGTTGACCATCTCGATCAGCGTCCCCTTGCGCAGGGCCATGAGCTGGGTGACCACGCCCAGGTAGTCGTCGGGCACATCGATGGCCACCCGCTCCATCGGCTCGTGGAGCTTGCCCTCGATCTCGCGGGTCACCACCTGGGGCTTGCCCACGGTGAGCTCGAAGCCCTCGCGTCGCATGGTCTCCACCAGCACCGCCAGCTGCAGCTCGCCGCGGCCCTGGACCTCCCAGGTGTCGGGCCGCTCGGTCGTACCCACCCGGAGCGAGACGTTCCCCACCAGTTCGGCCTCCAGCCGGCTGATCACCTGGCGGGCGGTCAGCTTGCTGCCGTCGGTCCCGGCCAGGGGCGACGTGTTGATCCCGATGGTCATGGCCAGGCTCGGCTCGTCCACGGTGATGACGGGCAGTGGCCTCGGATCGTCGGGATCGGCCAGGGTCTCGCCGATGGTGATCTCCGCCATGCCGGCCACGGCGGCGATCTCACCGGGGCCGGCCTCGGTGGCGTCGACCCGGTCGAGGGCGTCGGTGACGTACAGCTCGGTGATCTTGGACCGTTCGATGGTGCCGTCCAGCCGGCACCAGGCCACCGTCTCGCCCTTGCGGAGCGTGCCGTTGTGCACCCGGCAGATGGCCAGCCGCCCGAGGTAGGGGGAGGCGTCGAGATTGGAGACGATGGCCTGGAGCGGCGCCTCGGTGTCGTAGTGGGGGGCCGGGATCCGGTCGAGGATGGCCTGGAAGAGGGGCTCGAGGTCCGTGCCCTCGACGCCCTGCTCGGTGGAGGCCCACCCGGCCCGGGCATTGGAGAAGAGGATCGGGAAGTCGATCTGGTGCTCGTCGGCGTCGAGGTCGAGGAAGAGCTCCTCCACCTCGTGGACGACCTCGTCGATGCGGGCGTCGGCCCGGTCGACCTTGTTGACCACGAGGACCACCGGCAGCCGGGCCTGGAGGGCCTTGCGCAGCACGAACCGGGTCTGGGGGAGTGGGCCCTCCGACGCGTCGACCAGCAGCAGCACGCCGTCGACCATGGTGAGGCCCCGCTCCACCTCGCCCCCGAAGTCGGCGTGGCCGGGGGTGTCGATGATGTTGATCTTGACCCCGTTGTGGAGGACGGCGGTGTTCTTGGCCAGGATGGTGATGCCCTTCTCACGCTCCAGGTCACCCGAGTCCATGACCCGCTCGTTGACCGACTCGTTGGCCCGGAAGGCCCCGGACTGCCAGAGCATGGCGTCCACCAGCGTGGTCTTGCCGTGGTCGACGTGGGCCACGATGGCCACGTTGCGGATGTCGTCTCGGGTCTGGATGGGCATGGACCTGCCAGGCTACCGGCCCGAGGTGGGCGTCCAGGCCGCGGGACGTCTCCGCAGCGACGGTGCCCCGCGCCCGGAGGCGTCCTCCGTGCGTGCACGGGCCGGCGGCACGGGGAGCCGGGCTACGGGGTGGTACAGGCGGTCGAGCCGCTGATGGGGAAGGAGAGATCGCTCCCGGCGGCCAGCGCCGTCGGCAGGGCCTGGGCCGGCGGCATGGACGGACACAGGCCGGTGTAGCTCTCGGCCGACGAGTCGAGGGCCCACGACGGGGTGCCGGGAGTCAGGTAGTAGGGGGGCCCGTAGAGGGGGAGGCGGGCGTCCCAGTAGTAGTTCTTGACGTAGCCGTTGTTCCCGCCGACCAGGCCCACCGGTCCACGGGCGTCCTGTTGGATGGAGCCGTAGACGTACAGGCCGCCCTCACCCGGGGACAGGCTGTAGTTGTCGACGACGAAGGACTGGTTGAGGGCGAGGATGGTGGCGTCGACGGTCAGGCCCTGCGAGTGACCGGTGGGGTCACCGGTGGAGGTCGACGGGTCGCAGAGCGGTGCCACCCAGGTGGTGCCGTTGCAGCTGGGCAGCACCGTGCCCCTCAGCCCGTTGCCGGCGTTCTGGTTGTAGACGGGGCGGTTGATCTCCACGAAGTTGTTGGCGATGAGGCCGAGGACGTCGTTGGGGGTACTCCCGGTGGCGCTGTTGTAGTTGCAGGCGCTCTCCGAGGCGGTGCTCGCCCAGGTGCAGTCCTTGTAGACGATCGGCCCCTGGATGATGACGTTGTTGTTGGCCCCGACGGTCAGGTGGCCGGAGAAGCCGCCGCCGGCGCCCGTGGTGTCGCTCACGAAGGCATCGCCCTCGCTCCCGGGGTTCGAGGTCTGCCCGTAGTAGCAGTTCGAGCAGTTGGTCAGCTGCGAGAGCCCCGTCGTTGTCGAGTAGAACGGGTTGTTGGCGTCGGTCCCGCAGGTCGCGCAGGCAGCGTCGACGTAGATGACCCCGTTGAGGGGGAAGGATCCGGTCCCGTTGGTCGGGCAGACACTGGAGTCGGTGCTGGGCTGGGTCTGGGTGAGGTTTCCCGGATAGCCGGCGCTGAGTGTGCTCTTGACGGTCATGGTGCCGGCCGAGTTGAAGGTGATGGTGGTCGGTCCGTTGTAGTCACACCCGCCCTGGATCGCCGTGGCCTTGAGCTCGCTGTTGTCCGGGGGCGGGGCCTCCAACGCGTGGCCGTACGTGGGTGGCGTGTCGGTGGTGCAGGTGTACCCGGGCCCGTTGTCGACCTCGTAGGCGCAGGACGGGTCGGCCGTCTCCGTGCCCGAGTTGAAGACCGAGGACGGGGTCCCGCTGACGAAGAGGGAGTCGTTCGAGTAGACGGGTCCGGTGATGTTGTCGAGGGTCTGCCACTCCACCGGGGTGCAGGGCTCGTTGCCGAGGTTCCGGCCCACCGCCGGTGACCAGAAGTGCTCGCAGTCGGACGCGTTGGCGTTGGGGAAGTCGGACGACTCGTAGTTCGACCACCACACGTTGTTCAAGAAGTCGTTCTGCGGGGTGAAGTGGGCGACCGTCGAGTAGTAGACGTAGTTCCCCGGGAACCCGGCGGCGCCGACGATCTGGACCTCGAGGTAGGTGATCGCCCCGGTCGACGGGCTGGTGACCTCCTGGGGGTTCTCGAACATGTAGAGCTCGGGCACCACGCCGTTGCCCACGTTGGTGCCGGTCACCTGGCTCCACGACTGGTAGGTGATGCCGGCGCACTGGGGGTTGCTCACGCTGACGGAGTTGCAGGCCGCCAGGTACGGGTTGGCGTTGATGGCCGACTGGTAGGCGTTGAGGCCCGAGTTGAGCGCCCGGTAGGCGTAGCGCCGGAGCGACGCCTGGGTGAGGATCGGGGCGTTGTTGACCGAGGCGTTGACCATCACGCCGCCGATGAGGGTGAGCAGGAGGGTGAACCCGATGACCATGATCAGCGCGGCCTGACCGGTGTCGGCCAGGGTGCGGCGGCTGGTGAGCCTCTTGAGCATCGATGCAAGGTTCTTCATGACGGCCTATCCGAGGTTGGCGCGGTAGAGGTAGGAGGCGGACGAGAGCCGGTAGACGGTGAAGGCGTTCTCCTGGTAGGTCTCCGTCGACAGTCCGGCCCGCACCACCTGCAGGTCGACCCCGACGCTCTGGATGTTGTCGGCGGGGCAGTTGGAGGCGGTCGGTGTCGGTATCCCGTTGACCGTGGTGATGGTGGGCGGCTGGCACTGGGAGACGGCGAAGTTGGTGTTGCCGGGGACGTAGGCCGCCGAGTACGGGTCCAGGGTGTTGTAGGTGAAGATCGGTGTGGACGGGTTGAGCAGGTTGGCCTGGCCGTTGACCACGCCGGACAGGTTCACCAGCTCGGTCAGGGGTGCGGTGGTGTAGGTGCAGTGGAGTGTCGACGACGTGGAGAACGGGCACGAGTTGAGGTCGGGCGCCTGCTCGGTCACGGTGAAGATCGACGTGTAGTAGTGGCAGGTGGCGCACTCCGTCGGGGTGGTGGCCGACATGACGATCTTGGCCGGACCGGGTCGGGCGACCCCACCCACGGTCAACGTGCCGACGTTGGCGTAGAAGGTGGTGGAGGTGGTCCCCTGGCTCCCGAGCACGAAGGCCGGACACGGCGCGTTGAGCACGGGGCACATGGGCGAGGTCACCTGGTTCGCAGCGGTTGGGGTCGGCGCCGGTTCGACCTCGCTCCGGATGAGACGCTGGATGATGATCGAGGTGGGGAGGATGGCGTCGTTGGTGTTGTTCGAGGACAGCACCTTGTCGCTCACCGACATGTAGCTGGTGATGACCGTCCCCACGATGCCGAAGAGCACCAGGAGGGCGATCATGGCGACGAGGAGCTCGACCAGCGTGAATCCCTGGTCGCCGGGAGCTCCGGCCGCCGACCGGCGGCGCCGCTCGGCCGCCCGTCGCCACGCCGCGTGGAAGGAGAGTTCCACGTTCATCACGCCACCTTCTCGGTGACCGGCGTCGGCAGGGTGTACGTCGATCCTCCGACCGTCACCGAGCTCCCGCCGACGGTGACGTTGGGGACGGTGGTCGTCCCGCCCGCCGTGGTGATGGTCAGGGTGTAGGTGCCGTAGGGGACCTCGGTGCGGCTGAGGCCGTCGACACCGGCACTCTGCAACGGGTACGTGTCGGCGTTGCAGCCCGAGGCGGTCGACGTGAGCGACAGGGTGGCGCCGTAGGGCAGTCCGACCGACGTGCCCGTCGAGTGCAGGACCTGTACGGAGAGGAGCCCGAGCGGCAACGTGGCCGACGTGCTGGCGCCGGGGGTGGTGGCGATCTGGGCCACGTTGAGGCCGGAGATCGACTCGGTCGAGCAGTCGCCGGCGAAGGCCGAGTAGCCGCTGAGGAACGGGTAGAGGGGTGGCAGCGGCATGGTCGGGGTCGTCGTCCATCCAGCCGTGATAAACGTCTGGTAATTGCTGGGCAACAGGTTCGAACTGTTCAACTCGAGGGGGATCCCGGTGGTGTTGAGCCCCGCCAGTCCGGTGGCCGTCTCGTTGCCCCAGGCCCCGGTGGGTCCCGAGTTCGACACCAGCTCGACCGCCCCGGTGGCGCCGGCCCCGACGGCACTGCAGTAGGTGGTGCCGGTCGGGATGCAGTCGATGTCGGTCAGGTAGAGCGCCGGGCCGGTGGTGGGGAGGTTCGCCGAGCTCCACGACGTGGTGCCGGTCGCTCCCGAGGCGGCGAGGAGGATGGCCGACGGCTGGCTGTTGGCGTTGTTGGTGACGATCCCGGTGATGGCGCACACCGGGCTCGACCAGCAGTCCACCTGGGACAGCTGGGTCAGTGTGTAGCCGGTCGGCACCGACAGCGACGACATGTTGACGGCCGTCCAGGTGTCAGGGGTGGTCGGCCCGGTGATCGCTCCCGACACGATGGCCGGTCCCGTGGCCGTGGCCCCGATGAGGGCGCAGGCCGACGAGGACGGGCACGCCATCTCGCTGATCGAGGTCAGGGCGGCCGGCAGGGTGTCGGCGGCGAAGGTCACCGACGTGCTGGGCGTGGTGGCTCCGTACAGCACCACCGGCGCCGAGGCGGTGCGACCGGTCAGGAGGCACTCGGTGTTCAGGGGGCAGTACAGCCCGTTGAGCGAGGTCACCGTGGTCCCGCCGGGGAAGGCGTCGGCCTTCCAGGTCCAGCCGGGAGCGGCCACACCCAGTCCGGCGGTGGCCGTCCCGGAGACGACCTCGGGGGCGGTCGAGGTGGTGCCGGTGATCAGGCAGGTGGTCGAGACAGCGGTGGTGGGGCAGGCCAGCGCCGAGATCGACGTGAGGGTGACCCCGGAGGGGTTGGGGGAGCTCGCCGTCCAGCCGAGCCCGTACCCGCCGGCGACGACGACCGGTGTCCCGTTGGAGGGCGACGTGCTGGTCCCGGTGGCGATGCAGCCGCCGGAGGAGGCCGGGCAGACCAGGTTGTTCAGGCCGGCGATGGTGCCGGTGCCGCTGATGGCGTCCGTCGTCCAGGTGTCCGAGGTGGCGGTGATGGCGCCGGACAGGACGGCGGCGCCGGTCGCCGTGGTCCCGATGGCCACGCACTGGGTCGAGGACGGGCAGACCACCTGCGACAGGGAGGTGATGCCGGCGGGGAAGGTGTCGGCAGTGAACAGGGCACTCGTGGTCGGGGAGGAGAGGATGACCGCCCCGGAGGATCCGTAGCCGACGGCGATGCACCGGTTGGTGGTGCCGCCGGTGGTGGCGCAGGCCACCGAGGCCAGTCGGGTCACCCCGGCCGGGAGACTGACGGTGGACCAGACGTTGGTGGACTGGTTGAACACCGTCATGACCGCGGTGCCGGCGACGCCGGTGCCGGTGCCGGCCTCACCCGTCGAGATGCAGCCGAGGGCGCCCGCACCCGGGCAGTACACCCCGTCCTCGGTCGAGCTGGAGGACGGATAGGAGAGGCTGACCAGGCTCCCCTGGTCGAAGAAGACGGTCGATCGGGCCACGGCGCCGACGGCGACGGTGGCGGTGGCCGAGTACGACTGGGGCTGGGCGAGCTCGTTGGCACTGACTGTGCCCAGGGCGTTCTCCACGAAGGGCGGCGAGCCGTAGTTGTCGTTGGAGTACGGCTGACCGCTCGAGGCGTTGGACACGGCGATGGTGTAGGTGCCCGGCTCCACCTGGGCGAAGGCACAGCCGTTCTGGTCGGGGTAGATGGTCATGGACTGGGGGCCGGTGATCTGGACCGGTGGCGCCTGGACCCTCGTGCTCCACGGGTTGCTCTGCGAGTCGAAGGCGCTCGAGTCGCCGTTGACCTGGAGGGCGATGAACCCGAGCGTCTGGATGCCGGCCGGCGGGTAGTCGATGACCACGCTGTCCTGCACGTTGTTCGAGTCGACGTTGGGGCCCCACGACACGGTCATGCGCAGCCTCAGCAACTGCGGCGTCCCGGCCACGCACAGGTTGGGCTGGGCCCCATTGCCGGCCCCCTGGATGCTCGTCCACTCGTACTCGGCCAGGAGGTTGTAGGTGGTGCCGCCCTTGGACTCGGTGGTGACGACGGTCGACGACTGGTTGACGGCGGCCCCGTTGGTGAACGTCTCCTGCTGGGACCAACCGCTCACACCGGTGAGCGCGGTGATCTGGCTACTGCCGTTGAGGGTCTGGCCCGTGTAGGTGATGGAGTCCTGGGTGCCGGTCGAGTTCGTCACGAGGGCGGTCTGCGGATTGGCGGTGGTGGCGGTGACCAGGGTGTTGGGCACGTTGACGCCGAAACTGGTGGGCGTGGCCAGGCTGGAGGGGACGGTGAACCCACCGTTCAGCGTGGCCGAGCCGTTGGCCGGGCCGATCGGGGCCGAGTCCTTGTTCACGATGACCTCGCCGTTGCTGTTGACCGGCGGGGTGACGTTCGACAACGTCTCCACCCACTGCTCGGCGATGGACAGGGCGGTCTGCTGGTTGGTCGACTGGCCGGACTGGATGACCGACTGCGTGAACAGGTAGGAGAGCGGGATGAGGGCGATGAGGAGGATGGTGAAGGCCACGACGACCTCGATCAGGGTGAGGCCCTCGTCAGCGTGCCGCCCGGCGGCCCGGGCCGAGATGCGGGCCCGCGCTGCAGCCACGCCTGGGATCCGTCTCCTCGCTGCCTGGGACCTCGGATTCGTAAACATAACGCAGAGTGGCAGAATAAGGGCCATGAACTGGTAGTTCCTAGGCGTAATTCCACCTGTACCCTGCGACTACGGTGGGCTCCGCACCGAGCTCGACGCGGAGCGGGGCCGAATTCCGGTCACGGAGCGTGGTCAAACGGTGGGATCTGATGTAGTCCCACTACCGGAATCAGGACACTGCCGGCCGCTCCGAGCGTCGGAGGCCGACGCCGGACCTCAGTAGGACTTGTGCAGTCCGAGGGAGTGCTGGGCCACGAAGTTGAGGATCATCTCGCGGCTGACCGGCGCGATGCGGAGCAGCCGGGCCATGCCCCACAGGTCGGCCAGGCCGTACTCGGTCGACATGCCATTCCCCCCGTGGGTCTGGATGGCCTGGTCCAGTGCGGCGAGGGTCGCCTCGGCCGCCGCGTACTTGGCCATGTTGGCCGCCTCGCCGGCCTCGGGGGTGTCGCCGGCGTGGTCGCACAGCCAGGCGGCCTTGTCGGTCATCAACCGGGCCAGCTCCACTTCGATCTTGGCCTTGGCCAACGGGTGGGAGACACCCTGGTGCCGCCCGATGGGCGTGCCCCACACCTCCCGGGTCCGGGCGTACTCGGCGGCCTTGCCCAGCGCGTAGCGGGCGATGCCGTTGGCGGTGGAGGCCGACAGGATCCGCTCGGGGTTGAGCCCGAAGAACACCTGGCGGAGTCCCTCCCCCTCGGCGCCGATCAGCCGGTCGGCCTCGACCTCGACGTTGTCGAAGAACAGGGTGAACTGCTTCTCCGGTGCGGTGATCTCCACCGGGAGCACCTGCTTGTCCAGCCCGGGCGTGTCGGTGTCCACCACGAAGAGGGAGAGCCGGCCGCGCCCGGTGTCGGGGTCGACGCCCGACCGGGTGACCACGAGGATCGCCTGGCACTCGTCCACTCCGGAGATGTAGTACTTGGACCCGTTCAACCGGTAGACGTCACCGTCCTTGGTGGCGGTGAGCGACAGGTTGTGGGAGTTCGAGCCGGCGTCGGGCTCGGTGATGGCGAAGGCCATCTTGAGCTCGCCGGTGGCGAACCCGGGGAGCCACCGCTGTTTCTGCGCCTCGGTCCCGAACTTGGCGATGATCGTGGCGCAGATGGCCGGCGACACCACGATCACCAGCAACGGGCAGCCGGCGGCGGCCAGCTCCTCGCCCACCGCGGCCAACTCGGTGATCCCGCCGCCGCCGCCGCCGTACTCCTCGGGCACGTTCACCCCGAGGAAGCCCGCTTCGGCCACCGCACTCCACAGCTCGTCCGTGCGCTCATCGGCATGGGCCTTCTCGACGTAGTACTCGTGGCCGAACTTCGACGCGATGGCGCCCACCGCCTCGCGAAGCATCTGCAGCTCGTCGGATTCGATGAAGTCCATGTCCTACTCCTCGGGTCGGGGAGGCACGAGGTCGACCGGGAGATCGACCGTCCTGCTCCGAAGGTACTCGCCCAGGCCCTTGGCCTGTGGATCGGGCCGGATGGAGGACGCCACCCCCTCACCCAGCAGCCCCACCACGACGAAGTTGATGGCGCGGAGGTTGGGGAACGGGTGGCGGCCGATCTCCAGGTCGTCGGCCTCGGGCAGGAGGCGCCGGAACTCGTCGAGCGAGAGGAAGGAGTCCAACCAGTCCCACGCCTCGTCCGAGCGCGCCCACAGCCCGACGTTGGCGTTCCCCCCCTTGTCGCCCGAGCGGGCACCGATGATGGTGCCGAGCGGGAGTCGCACGGTGGGGACGCGACCGTTCGGGGCGCCGTCGGATCGGTCGTCGGACGCGTCATCGGACGCCGGGACCACGTCGGGGGCCTCGACCGCGTCGGGGGCCAGGGCCAGATCCGGCGAGGCATCGACGATCCGCTCGTGTTCGGGCCGCGACGGCCCGGACGGTGGTTCGGGCCAGTTCTCTGCGAGGTGGGCGGTGTGGGGGACCTCGACCCGGTGGCCGTCGGCGTGGACCACCACCGGCACGACCAGACCGGCCGGGACCAGGGCCGGCCAGTACACGCCGTAGACGGTGCCCGAGCCGGGCGGCGCGGTGAGGTGCAGGCCCGGGTAGCCGGCAAGGGCGAGCTCGGTGGCCGCCCCGGAGAAGTGCCGACCGACCTTGTCGGGGTCGGCGTCCTTCACGGTGATCCGGAGCTGGGCGGTGGCCTCGACGTTGACCGGTGCGTCGGCCTTGTCGGAACGGACGAGGCGGGCATCGAACTCACCGAACCGGTCGGTGCCGCCGAGCGCGTCCTGCAAGGACCGAAGGGTCAGTGCCGCCTTCTCCTCGATGTCGAGCCCGGTGAGCACGAAGGTCATCGAGTTGCGCCACCCGCCCAGCAGGTTGAGGCACACCTTCACCTGGTCGGGGGCCGGCAGTCCCCGGGTGCCGGAGATGCGCACGCGGTCCGGCCCCTCCTGGTCGACCTCGATGGTGTCGAACCGGGCCACCACGTCGGTGTTCGGGTACTCGTGGCCGGCGATCTCGTAGAGGAGCTGGGCGGTCACCGTCCCGACGGAGACCTCGCCGCCGGTACCGGGGTGCTTGGTGATCACCGACGAGCCGTCGGCCGCCACCTCGGCGATGGGGAACCCGGGATGCTCCATCCCCTCCACCTCGGTGAAGAACGCGTAGTTCCCGCCCGTCGCCTGCGGCCCGCACTCGATGACGTGTCCGGCCACCACCGCCCCGGCCAGGGCGTCCCAGTCGGTCGGCGACCATCCGTGGTGCCAGGCCGCCGGGCCGACCACCAGGGAGGCGTCGGTGATCCGGGGGCAGATGACCACGTCGGCCCCACCGGCCAGGGCGTCGACGATCGGCCATCCCCCGAGGTAGGCGTTGGCCGAGACCACCTCCCCGGACGCCTGGGCCAGCGGCCGGCCGGTGTCGAGGTGGGAGAGGGGGTGGCCGGCCTTGGCCAGCTCGTCGATCCGCGGCAGCAGGTCGTCGCCTTCGACGTGCGCCACCGACACGCCGATCCCCAACCGGTCCGACAGCGCCCGTACCTGGTCGGCGAGCCCGGCCGGGTTGAGCCCGCCGGCGTTGGTGACCACCTTGATGCCGCGGTCGATGCAGGTGCCCAGCACCTCTTCCATCTGCGTGAGGAAGGTGTGCGCCCAGCCCTTCGAACGGTCCCGTTGGTAGCCCTTCCACAGGATGAGCATGGTGAGCTCGGCCAGCCAGTCACCGGTGAGCACGTCGATGGGGCCACCCTCCACCATCTCGCGGGCGGCGGACAGCCGGTCGCCGTAGAAGCCCGAGCAGTTGGCGATGCGCAGCGGCTCGGTCATCCCCGGCCTGAAGGTCCGGCCGACGTCGGCCCGTCCGACGTCGGCCCGTCCGGCGCCGCCCCCGCTGGCCCATCCCCAGTCTCGTCCGCCCTGCCGTCCACTGGCCCGTCCGCCGTGACTCCCGCAGCCGCGCCGTCCGTCTCCCCGTCCGAGGTCGGCGCACCGACTCGCGCCCCCCCCTCGTCGCCGTCCGGGTCGCCACCCGCCCCGCCCGGGTCGTCGGGCTCGACCACCACGAGGATCCGGCCGGTCTCGACCTGGTCGCCCTCGGCGACCTCCACGGCGGTCACCGTCCCGGCCGCGCCGGCGTGGACGGCGTGCTCCATCTTCATGGCCTCGAGCACGACCAGCAGCTGACCCGACTCCACCGTGTCACCCTCGGCCACCTCCACCCGGACCACACCGCCGGGCATCGGGGCCAGGGCCGACCCGGCGGCCAGCTGATCGGTGCCCACCGGGAACCGCGGCTGCTCCTGGAGGACCGAGCTCCCGTCGGGTCCGTCGACGAAGACGGTCGGTCCGTGCCGGTCCACGAGGTACCGGCGCCCGACGCCGTCGGCGTAGAACGTGGCGCCCTCGGGATCGGCGTCCACCGCATCCACCTCGTAGGGGGCGCCGTCCACCTCGACTGCGGTGAGGAGCTCGCCACGCGGGTCGTACCGGTAGCCGACCGTGACCGTCCGGCCACCGACGTCGTAGGCGGTCTGCTGGAGGGACGACGGGTTGTTGCGGTAGCCCGACGGGATGGTCGGCTGCACCCGGGCGGTGGCCCGATGTGCGGCCTGGGAGGCCAGGGCGGCGGCCAGGGCGTGCCGGCGGGCGGCCTCGTGGTCGGTCAACGGCGCCGCCAGCCGGGAGAGCCCGTGGCGGTCGAGGAATCCGGTATCGGTGTGGCCGGCCAGGAAGGCCGGGTGGTCGAGGACGCGGACGAGCAGGTCGCGGTTGGTGGTCACCCCGTGGATCCGGGCGCGGGCCAGGGTCCGGGAAAGGGAGGTGGCGGCCTCGGCGCGGGTGGGGGCGTGGACCACGACCTTGGCCAACATCGGGTCGTAGTGGGGACTGACCTCGCTGCCCGACTCGAATCCGCTGTCCACGCGGACGTGGATGCCTGTCGCCTCGTCGGCGGCACGGTCGGTGTTGTCGGCACGGTCGGTGTTGTCGGCGCGGTCGGCGCGGTCGGCGCTGTCGGCGCTGTCGGCGCCGACCTCGAAGCGGTGGAGCCTCCCGGTGGAGGGCATCCAGCCGTGCGCCGGGTCCTCGGCGTACAGACGGGCCTCGATGGCGTGGCCCCGGGGGCCGGCGGCCACGGCGGCATGGACCTCCGGCGGCAGTGCCGCCCCGCCGGCGATGAGCAGCTGGAGGCGGACCAGGTCGAGGCCGGTGACCGCCTCGGTCACCGGGTGCTCCACCTGCAGCCTCGTGTTCATCTCGAGGAAGTACGGCTCCCCGTTGTCGTCCACCACGAACTCGACCGTCCCGGCGTTGACGTAGCCCACCTCGTCGGCGGCGGTCACCGCGGCCTCGACCAGTCGCTCCCGGAGCTCGGGGGTGACGAAGGGCGACGGCGCCTCCTCGATGATCTTCTGGTGCCGTCGCTGGATGCTGCACTCCCGCTCGAAGAGCGCCACCGTGTCCCCGTAGGCGTCGGCCAGCACCTGCACCTCGATGTGGCGCGGGTCGCGCAGGTAGCGCTCGAGGAACACCGTGCCGTCCCCGAACGCCGAGCGCGCCTCGCGCCGGGCCCCGGCCACGGCGTCGGCCAGCTCGCTCGGGCCCCAGACGATGCGCATGCCCCGGCCACCGCCCCCGGCCGAGGCCTTCACCAGCAACGGCCAACCCAGGTCCTCGACGGCCACGATGTCCGGCAGCCGGTCGGCCTCGACGGTGATCGACGGCAGGGTGGGCACCCCGGCGTCCCGCATCAGCTCCTTGCTGCCGATCTTCGAGCCCATGGCGTCGATGGCCGCCGGTGGGGGGCCGACCCAGACGTAGCCCGCCCCGGTGACCACCCGGGCGAAGTCCCCCGACTCGGACAGGAACCCGTAGCCGGGGTGGATGGCGTCGGCCCCGCTGCGGGCGGCGGCGTCGAGGATCAGCGCCGAGCGGAGATAGGTGTCGGCCGGTGCGTCGCCCGGGAGCCGCACGGCCAGGTCGGCCTCGGCCACGTGCGGGCTGGCCCGGTCGGCGTCGGAGTGGACGGCGACCGTGGTGATGCCCATGGCCCGTGCCGTCCTCATGATGCGGCGGGCGATCTCTCCCCGGTTGGCCACGAGGAGGGTGCGGATGGGTGCGTAAGTGCTCATGGGCCCGGGATCACATCCGGAAGACGCCGTAGCCGCGGGTCCCGGCGATGGGCTGGTTGTCGATGACCGACAGGCAGATCCCGAGGACGGTGCGGGTGTCGCGGGGATCGATGATGCCGTCGTCGTAGAGGCGTCCGGAGAGGAACAATGGCAGGGACTCCGCCTCGATCTGGGCCTCCACGAGCTCACGCATCTCCCGGTCGGCCTCCTCGTCGAAGAGGACGCCCTTGGAGGCGGCCGACTGCCGGCCCACGATGGACAGCACGCCGGCCAGCTGGGCCGGACCCATCACCGCCGAGCGGGCGTTCGGCCAGGCGAAGAGGAACCGGGGGTCGTAGGCCCGACCGCACATCCCGTAGTTGCCGGCGCCGTAGGAGGCCCCGATGTTGACGGTGAGGTGGGGGACCGACGAATTGGACACCGCGTTGATCATCATCGCCCCGTGCTTGATGATTCCGCCCTGCTCGTACTCCTTGCCGACCATGTACCCGGTGGTGTTCTGGAGGAACAGCAGCGGGACGTCGATCTGGTTGGCCAGCTGGATGAACTGGGTCGCCTTGTGCGCCTCCTCGGAGAACAGCACGCCGCGGTGGTTGGCCAGGACCCCGATCGGGTAGCCGTGGATCGACGCCCAGCCCGTCACCAGACTGGCGCCGTAGAGGGGCTTGAACTCGTCGAACCTCGACCCGTCGACCATCCGGGCCAGCACCTCGCGGGGATCGAAGGGGACCTTGGGGTCGGCCGAGGCGATCCCGAGCAGCTCCCCCGGGTCGAAGACCGGCTCGTCGGCCGGCTCGGTCGGTCCCGGACCCAGCTTGCGGTGGTTGAGCCGGCTGACGATCTGGCGGCCGAGGCGGATGGCGTCGAGCTCGTCGACGGCCAGGTAGTCGGCCAGGCCGGACACCCGGGCGTGCATCGAGGCGCCACCGAGCTCTTCGTCCGTCGACTCCTCGCCCGTCGCCATCTTGACCAGCGGCGGCCCGCCGAGGAAGACCTTCGACTGCTGTTCGATCATCACGATGTGGTCGCTCATGCCCGGCACGTAGGCCCCGCCGGCGGTGGAGTTGCCGAACACCAGGGCCACGGTGGGCACCGCCGCCGCCGAGCTCCGGGTGAGATCCCGGAAGGCCCGTCCGCCGGGGATGAACAGCTCGGCCTGCGCCGGCAGGTCGGCGCCGCCCGACTCCACCAGGTTGATGACGGGAAGCCGGTTCTGGAGGGCGATGTCGGAGGCCCGGGCCCCCTTGCGGAACGAGTACGGGTTCATGGCGCCGCCCCGGACCGTGGGGTCGTGGGCGCACACCAGGCACTCGACCCCCTCGACGACGCCGATGCCGACGATGGACGACGCCCCCACCCGGTACTCGGTGCCCCAGGCGGCCAGGGCGGCCAGCTCGAGGAAGGCGGAGTCCGGGTCGACCAGGAGCTCGATGCGCTCCCGGGCCGGCAGCTTGCCCCGCGCCCGGTGACGCTCCACGTAGCGCTCTCCTCCCCCCGCCCGGGCCGCGGCCAGCTGCTCGTCGACCCCGGCCAGGGCCTCGCTGAGGGCGCGGTGGTTGGCCCGGAAGACCTCCGAGTTCGTGTCGACGTTGGTGGTGAGGAGGGGCATCAGTGGGGAGTTCGGCTACCGGTTCGAAGGTCCGGGTCGCATTGGCGACCCCGACGTGGGAAGAATAGGCCCCATGACGTTTGCACCGCGTGACGTGGCGGGTCCAACCGGTGGGCCGATGGCGGGCTCCAGTCTCCCATGGTGATCCGCACCTATCCCCAGGGCGCCGACGACGAGTGGCCCCCACTCCGGGGCGAGGGGGTGCAGCGGACCGGCCGTCCGGTGGGCCGCCAGCTCTCCGCCGTGGTGCTGGCCGCCGGGGAGGGCACGCGCATGCGCTCCTCCCGCCCGAAGCCCCTCCACCGGTTGTGCGGCCGTCCCATGGTGCTCCACGTGCTGGACGCCCTGGCCGAGCTGTCGGTGTCGCAGGTGGTGGTGGTGGTGGGCCACCGAGCCGACTGGGTGACCAAGACGTTGATCGAGCACGCGCCGCCGGGCATGACGATCGAGTTCGTCGAACAGCTGGAGCAGCGGGGGACCGGCGATGCCATGGCGGTGGCGCTCACCGGGTTGCCCGACGACGTGGGCGACGACGACGGGGACGTGGTGGTGCTGCCGGGGGACACCCCCCTGCTGCGGCCGGCCAGCCTGGCGGCGCTGGTCCACCACCACCGGGCCACGGACGCGGCGGCCACCCTGCTCACCGCCGTCCTCGACGATCCCTACGGCTACGGGCGCGTGGTGCGGGGCCGGGACGACTCGGTGGCGCGGGTGGTCGAGCACGCCGACGCCGACGACGAGGAGCGGGCGGTGCACGAGATCAACACCTCGATCTACTGCTTCCGGCGCAGCGTGCTGGCGCCCTCGTTGCGCCGGCTGAGCCCGTCCAACTCGCAGGGCGAGTACTACCTGACCGACGTGGTCGGCGTGCTCTACGAGGCCGGGCACAAGGTGGGATCGGTGGTGGTCGAGGACACCATGGAGGTGGCCGGGGTCAACGACCGGGCCCAACTGGCCGTGGCCGAGGCCGAGCTGCGCGACCGCATCAACGAGCGGTGGATGCGCCGCGGGGTCACCATGTGGGATCCCGAGCGCACCTACATCGACGTCGACGTCGTGCTGCAGCCCGACGTGGTGCTGCTCCCCGGCGTGATCCTCCAGGGCTCGTGCGCCATCGGGTCCCACGCCGAGATCGGGCCCGAGGCCCATCTGGTCGACACGGTGGTGGGCGAGGGCGCCGTCGTCGCCCAGAGCGTCTGTCGGCGCTCGGTGATCGGACCCGACGCCCGGGTCGGACCGTACGCCGTGCTCGACGAGGGCAGCGAGGTGCCGGCCGGGGCGGTCGTGGACAGGACCGGCACGGCCGGGCCGGGTGGGGGCACAGCCGTGGATCCCGACGTGGGGGACCCACCTACCAGGGAGCGGTAGCGTCATGGGTATGGAATTCACGCCGCGTCGACGGTTGGAGCTGGTGTCCGGCCGGTCGCATCCGGAGTTGGCCAGGGATGTGGCCAGCCAACTGGGGGTCGAGCTCGGCGAGGCCAATCTGCGCGAGTTCGCCAACGGGGAGATCCACTGCCGCTTCGACTCGTCGATCCGCGGCAGCGACGTCTTCATCATCCAGACCCACTGCGGACCGGTCAACGACTCGTTGATGGAGCACCTCATCATGATCGACGCCGCCAAGCGGGCGTCGGCCAAGCGGATCACCGCGGTCTGTCCCTACTACGGCTACTCGCGCCAGGACCGGAAGGCCTCGGGCCGCGAGCCGATCACCGCCAAGCTGGTGGCCGACATGCTGTCGGTCGCCGGGGCCGACCGGGTGGTCAGCGTCGACCTTCACTCCGGGCAGATCCAGGGTTTCTTCGACGTCCCCTTCGACCATCTGACGGCGGCGCCCGTACTGGTCGACTATCTGCGGACCCAGCGGAGCGAGGACCTCGTGGTGGTCGCCCCCGACGCCGGACGGGTGAAGGTGGCCGAGCGGTTCAGCCAGCACCTGACCGCCGACCTGGCCGTGGTGCACAAGCGCCGGCTCAAGGGCGAGCTCAACAAGGTGGAGGCGCTGCATGTGGTGGGCGATGTCGACGGTCGCCAGTGTGTGCTCATCGACGACATGATCGACACCGCCGGCACCATCGTGGCCGCCGCCGACCTCCTGGCCGACCGGGGAGCGGCCGAGGTGTGGTGCATGGCCACCCACGCCGTGCTGTCCGACCCGGCGGTCGACCGGTTGAAGAACTCGGCGCTCAGCAAGGTGGTGGTGACCAACACCCTGCCCATCCCCCAGGACCGTCGGTTCGACAAGCTGGAGGTGCTCTCGGTGGCCCGGCTCATCTCCGACGCCATCGACGCGGTGTTCGAGGACACCTCGGTGTCGGAGATCTTCGGCGGTGAGAACCTGGCCTGAGCGGGACGCTCAGGGGTCGGCCAACGCTGCGGCGTTGCCGCTGAACACCTCGAGGCCGTCCTGGTTGACGGTGGACACGGCCAGCTCGATCAGCCGCCGCCCGTCCTCCTCGACGACACCGGTCACCTCGGCCCGGGCGGTGAGGGTGTCGCCGGGCCACACCTGGGCCCGGAACCGTCCACCGAAGCGGGCCAGCCTCCCGTCCCCGACGGTGTCGGTGAGCAGGCGGCCGGTCATCGCCATGGTCAGCATCCCGTGGGCGAACACGGTGGGGAACCCGGCCACCCGGGTCACGAACACCTCGTCGGTGTGGAGCGGGTTGAAGTCGCCGGACGCCCCGGCGTACTGCACGATCTGTGTGCGGGTCAGGTCGTCGACGACGACCTCCTCGAACACGGTCCCCACGGGGTTTTCCGCGGCCGACAGGGCCATGTCACCCCTCCCCGTCGGGACGGCTGATGCGGACGGCCACCGTCCTCGACGTCAGCACGAGCGTGCCGTCGGTGTCGCGGTACTCGGTGACGAACTCGGTGAATCGCATCGTCCCTCCCCGGCGCCCCTCCTTCTGCCAGGTCCGGCCGTCGTACGAGGTGGGCGTGAGCACGTCTCCGGCCCGGAGCGTCCGGTGGTACTCGAAGTGCTGCTCGGCGTGGAGCGCCGTCTCCCCCGAGGTGGTGCCCACCGCCGGCGCCGCGTTCCCGCCGGCCCCAGTGTCCCGGCCGGCAGGGTCCCCGCCGCCCGCCGCGTCCCCGCCGGCCGGGATCCCGGTCGGCTGGCGCCCGGACCCGAACCACGGCTGCCCGATGGTGGGCCGCAGCGGATAGTCGGGATCGAAGTGGGCACCGGCCACGGCGAAGGTCGGTGGCGCGATGATCCCTCCCAGGCCGGCGGCCACCGCTGCCTCCTCGTCCCGGTAGACGGGATTCTCGTCGCCGATGGCGTCGGCGAAGGCCAGGATCTGCCCGGCCTCGACCGGGAATCGCTTGAGGGCCACGGGCGGAACCACTTTCGTGATCGGGGACCGGGGATCGACGGCCCGATGCTAGTGCCGGCCGGCGGGACGCCCACGGGGCCGGGCGGCACGCAGCGAACCCGTGCGGCCCCTGGTGGCCGGGGGTCCCGGCGCTCGTCTATCATGGTGCCCCGTCAGCAGCGGCCGTCTGCGATCAGCCCCTCGGGCACCGATCGACCCGGAGCCAGCTGCGCCCGTGTCAGCACCTCTTGAGGAGTTCTCGCATGCCCGAAGTCACCCTTGCCGCAGAAGCCGGCCGCGAAATCGGATCGAGCTCGACCCGCCGTCTGCGGGCCGCCGGCAAGATTCCCGGTGTGGTCTACGGCCACGGTGCCGAGCCCATTCCGGTGGCGGTCGGGGCCCGTGAGTTCCAGATCGCCCTGTCGGGCGAGGCCGGGCTCAACACGCTGCTCTCCCTCGAGGTCGACGGGAAGAACTTCCTCACCCTGGCCCGCGACATCCAGCACCACCCGTTCAAGAACGTGGTGACCCACGTCGACTTCCAGATCGTCCGCCGGGACGAGCTGATCTCCGCCGAGGTCACCATCAACCTGGTCGGCGAGCCCATCGAGGTGCAGCACGGCGACGGCATCGTCGACCAGCAGCTGTTCGCCCTGGCCATCAAGGCCCGGCCGGCCGACATCCCGCCGTCAGTGGACATCGACATCTCCGAGCTCACCATCGGCGCCTCGCTGCACGTGTCGGACATCGCCATCCCGGCCGGCGTCGAGCTCGAGACCGATCCCGAGGCCACCGTGGTCGCCGGCCAGCCCCCCCGGGTGCAGGCGACGGCCGAGGAGGAGGCCGAGGCCGCGGCCGCCGCCGCCGTCGAGGCCGGCGAGGCGCCTGCCGCCGAGGCCACCGGCGACGACGAGTCCCCGGAAGGCTAAGCCCTGCTGGGGAAGCGGCGTGCGTCGGCGGCCGAGCGCACGGGGACGCCGGTCGACTTCGTGGTGGCCGGGCTGGGCAACCCCGGCATCGAGTTCGTCAACACCCGGCACAACGTCGGCGCCGAAGCGGTGGCCGAGCTGGCCGTCCGCCACCAGGGCCGTCTCAAGTCGGAGAAGGGCCTGTACGCCCAGGCCTGCGAGGTGAGGATCGGCGGACGCCGGGTCCTGTTGGCCGTGCCCCTCACCTTCATGAACGAGTCGGGCCGGTCGGTGGCACCGGTGGTGCGACGGGGTGGCGAGGGCGCAACCCTGATCGTCGTCCACGACGAGCTCGACCTCCCGTCGGGCCGGGTCAAGGTGAAGGCCGGCGGTGGTAGCGCCGGGCACAACGGGCTCAAGTCGATCGACAGCCATCTCCACACCAACGAGTACGTCCGGGTGCGGATCGGGATCGGCAAGCCGCCCGGGCGCCAGCCGGGGGCCGACTACGTCCTGAAGCGACCGGGTGCCTCCGAGCGGGCGTTGCTGGTGGAGGCCATCACCGAGGCCGCCGACGCCGTCGAGGCGATCGTGTCCGACGGGGTCGAGGCGGCCATGAACCGGTTCAACGCCTCGGCTTGACGGTCCGCCCCGACGGGGCACCCGGCCCGGCCGGAAAGGTCGTCCGACGGTGCCCGGTACCCTGAGCGGGTGAGCCTCCGCTCGCTGCCCCCCTTGCTGCGTGACGAGCCCGCCATGACGCGGGTCGTCGGCGCGCCCACGGCCACGCTGGCCGTCGCCACCCCCGCCCAGGCCTTCGTGTTGGCCGGGATGGTGCGACTGGGGAGCCGGCGACCGGTGCTCATCGTGACCCCCACCGGCGCGGCGGCCGAGCAGCTGGCCCACGACCTCGACGCCTTCATCGGCGGCCCGGGGTCCGACGACGGCACCGGGACCGGAAGCGCGGGGACCGACGGCGCGGGAACCGGCGGCGCCGGGACCGACGGGAGCCCGTCGGCGGTCGAGGTGTTCCCGGCCTGGGAGACCCTGCCCTTCGAGCGGGTCAGTCCCGACGTCTCCACGATGGGCCACCGGTTGCGCCTGCTCTGGCGGTTGGCCGGCCCGGCCGAACCCGGGACCGGTGGCGGAGCCGGGCCCGAGATCGTGGTGGCGCCGATCAAGGCGGTGCTCCAGAGGCTCGGCCCGTGGCGCACGGCGGCCCGGCCCGTCGTGGTGGCCAAGGGGGACCGCGTGGACGTCGAGGGACTCACCACCCAGTTGGTGGCCATGGGCTACCGGCGTGAGTCGATCGTCGAGCACCGCGGCGAGTTGGCGGTCCGGGGCGGCATCGTCGACGTCTTCCCGTCCACGGCGGAGGAGCCGATCCGCATCGACCTGTGGGGCGACGAGGTGGACCGCCTCACCCGCTTCGACGTCTCCGACCAGCGCTCGGTTGGTGACCTCGGACAGGTCGAGCTGTTCGGCTGCCGCGAGCTGGTGACCGACGAGGCCATGCGGAAGCGGGCGGCCCAGCTGGTGGGCACGGCCCCCTGGGGCCGGCACCAGTGGGACCGCCTGGCCGACGGCGAGCAGTTCGACGGCATGGAGTCGTGGCTGCCCTGGCTGGCCGACGGCGAGGAGCTGGTCACCGACCTGTTGGGTGACGACGCCGTCGTCGTGCTGGTCGAGCCGCGTCGGGTACGGGACCGGGCCGGCGAGCTCCTCGACGAGGAGTCGGCCCTGGCCGATGCCCTGGCCACCACGTGGGGACTCGAGGCGGGCGAGGGCGCGCCGAGGCTGCACGTGCCGTTCGACCGGCTGCTCACCGAGACCTCGGCCGGCGTGGTCTCCTTGGTGCCGACGGCCGAGGGGCCCGACATCCCGCTGGTGGAGTCCAGGGGCTGGGAGCCGATCCTCGGTGCCGGCGAGAAGCTGGCCGTCCAGGTGTCGGCGCTGGTCGACGACGGCTACGCGGTGGTCCTCTGCTCGTCGACCCCCGGAGGCGCCGAGCGCCTGGCCGGCATCCTGGCCGAGGAGGGCGTGACGGTGCCCGTGGCCGCGGCCGGGGCGCCGGGCGCGGCCGGGGCGGACCTGGCCACGCCGGGTGCCCGGATCGTGGTGGCCAGCATCGACCGGGGCTTCGTGCTGCCCGGCGCCCGGGTGGCCCTGCTGGCGGAGTCGGACGTCACGGGCCGGCGCCGTCCCCACCGCCAGGCCCGGACGAGGGCGCGCCCGGTCGACGGCTTCTTCGACGACCTCGCCCCGGGCAGCTACGTGGTCCACCGCCAGCACGGGGTGGCGACCTACGGGGGCATGGTCACCCGGACCATGGGGGGCGCCACCCGTGACTACCTCCTCCTCGAGTACCGGGGCGGCGACCGGCTGTACCTGCCGACCGACCAGATCGAGCTGCTCACCCCCTACGCCGGCGGTGACTCGCCCACCGTCAGCCGCCTGGGCGGCTCCGAGTGGCAGCGGGCCCGCTCCAAGGCCCGGGCGGCGGTGCACGAGATCGCCGAGGAGCTGGTCGCCCTGTACCGGCGCCGCCTCCAGGTCACCGGCCACGCCTTCGGCCCGGACACCCCGTGGCAGGCCGAGCTCGAGTCGTCGTTCCCGTTCATCGAGACCGCCGACCAGCTCCGGGCCATCGAGGACGTGAAGGCGGACATGGAACGCCCCCAACCGATGGACCGCCTGGTCTGCGGCGACGTCGGCTTCGGCAAGACGGAGGTGGCCATCCGGGCGGTGTTCAAGGCCGTCCAGGACGGCTACCAGGCCGCGGTGCTGGTGCCGACCACCCTGCTGGCCAGCCAGCACGCCCAGACCTTCGCCGACCGGTACGCGCCCTTCCCGGTGAAGGTGGAGCTATTGAGCCGGTTCCTCACCAACGCCCAGGCGAGGGAGGTCCTCGCCGGCCTGGCCGACGGGTCGGTGGACGTCGTGGTGGGCACCCACCGGCTGCTGGGCGGTGACGTCACCTTCAAGAAGCTCGGACTGCTGGTGGTCGACGAGGAGCAGCGCTTCGGCGTCTCCCACAAGGAGTCGATCAAGGCCATGGCCGACGGGGTCGACGTGCTCACCCTCACCGCCAGCCCGATCCCCCGCACGCTCGAGATGGCGCTGACCGGCATCCGTGACCTCTCGATGGTCAACACCCCGCCGGCGGCCCGGCGCCCGATCCTCACCCACGTCGGCGAGTTCGAGGAGGGGGCCGCCTCCGAGGCCATCCGGCGCGAGCTGCTGCGGGAGGGCCAGGTGTTCTACGTCCACAACCGGGTCCAGGACATCGACGCGGTGGCCGAACGGGTGCACACCATGGCTCCCGAGGCGCGGGTGGCCGTGGCCCACGGCCAGATGGACGAGGGATCCCTGGAGAAGGTCGTGCTCGACTTCTGGGAGGGGAGCTACGACGTGCTGGTGTGCACCACCATCATCGAGTCGGGGATCGACATGCCCACCGTCAACACCCTGGTGGTCGACCGGGCCGACCTCCTCGGCCTCGGCCAGCTCCACCAGCTGCGGGGCCGCGTCGGCCGTGCCGGCCAACGGGCGTATGCCTACCTGTTCCACCCGGTGGACCGGGTGCTGTCCGAACAGGCCTACGAGCGTCTGCGGACCATCGGGGACCACACCGAGCTCGGCTCCGGATTCAAGATCGCCCTCCGGGACCTCCAGATCCGGGGGGCGGGCAATCTCCTCGGACGGGACCAGTCGGGCCACATCGCGGCGATCGGCTACGACCTCTACGTCCAGATGGTGTCCGAGGCCGTCTCCGAGTTGAAGGGCGAGCCCCGGCCCCAGCCGGTCGACCTCTCCCTCGACCTCCCCGACGCCGCCCATCTGCCGGCCAGCTACGTGGCGGCGGAGGACGTCCGACTCGAGGCCTACCGGCGCCTCACCGGCGTGCGGACCGAGGAGCAGGTGGACGACGTGCGCACCGAGTGGGAGGACCGGTTCGGCCCACTGCCCGCACCGGCCGCCGCCCTGCTGGAGGTGGCCCGGCTGCGGGTCGAGTGCCTGCGCCTCGGCGTCACCGACCTCACCGTCACCGTCCCCCGCACCGGCATGGGCCGGGGGCCCAATCAACGGGCCAGTGTGAAGCTGTCACCGCTGACCCTGGCCGCCTCGGCCGAGGTCCGGCTCAGGCGGCTGGCTCCCGGCGCCACCTACCAGGCCGACCAGCACCGCCTTCTGCTGCCGGTGGCCCCACCCGCTGCGGGGGACGGGTACGCGCCGGCGCTGGTGGCGCTGCTGCAGGAGCTGGTCCCGCCGGCCGTCCCGGCCTAGGTCGCAGCCGGGCCCCGTCCGCCAGCCGATAGCATCGCCGCCGTGAAGCGCCATCTCTCCGGGGCCGTGGCCGCCCTCGCCGTGCTCGCCACCGGTGCGCTGGTGTCTGCGTGCCAGGTCACGCCCACCGCGGCGTCAGCGGAGGGGTCGAGCATCTCGGTGGCCAGCCTCAACACCGAGCTGCACACCCTCGAGACCACCGTCGCCGGTGGCTGCCTGCTCCAGCTGGAGAACGCCAACCTGACCACCACCGACGGCCAGGGGGCCGGCGGGTCGGGCACGTACACCATGTCGTTCGTCAACGCCGTCCTCAACAACCAGGTGGGTGACCTCCTGGCGCAGGAGTTCGCCGCGTCGAAGGGGATCAGCGTCGAGTCGTCGGAGTTGGCCACGGCCAAGTCCGACTTCGAGTCCACCCTCGACGGGGAGATCAGCCAGCAGGTGCAGAACGCCCAGTCCGAGGGCACCGTCTCCTACTGCCAGCTGTCCGACGGCCAGAACATCACCGGGCAGCAGCTGTTGGGCGCGCTGCCCTCGTCGGTGGCCGGTGCCCAGATCCTCAATCAGGCCATCGACGAGAAGCTCCTGGCCCGGGGGGCCGATCTCTCGCCGGCGGCGGTCAAGGCCTTCTACGACGCCAACCAGTCGCTGTTCACCACGGCCTGCGTGAGCAGGATCGTGACCGATACCCAGGCCCACGCCAACCAGTTCGTGGCCCAGATCAACGCCGGGGCCTCCTTCGCGTCGATCGCCCAGGCCAACTCGCTCGACACCCAGACCAAGGCGGCCGGGGGCGCCCTCGGCTGCGACTACACGCTGTCGCAGGTCCAAGAGGACCTGCAGCTCCAGACCATCACCCCTGGCGCCCCCATCACCCCGGTGCAGGACCCTGACACCGGGCAGTGGCTCATCTACGAAGTGACCAGCGAACAGGTCGCGCCCCTGTCGTCGGCCACCTCGGTGGTGCGCCGGGAGCTGTTGCAGACCACCGCCAACGTCGACCGGGTGAGCAAGGAGATCGTGGCCTTCGCCCACCGCGCCGACGTGTCCGTCAACCCGCAGTACGGAAGCTGGAAGGGACTGGTCGTCGTCCCGCCGGTGGGGCCCCCGACCCGCTACCTCCTGCCCTTCGCCGCCGGGTCGGCCTCCTCGCGGAGCCTCACCGGCACCGGCACGGGCACGGGCACCGGCTCGACCGGCACGGGCACGACCGGGTCCGGCTCGACCGGCTCAGGTACGACGGGGACCGGCTCGACCGGCTCGGGTACGACGGGGACCGGCACCGCGGGCACGTCCGGCACGACCGGCACGGGCTCGTCCGGTTCCGGCACGTCCAGCGGCGGCTGACGCGAAGCCAGGTGCAGTCGGGATGACGTCGGGCAGCGACGGCTCGGCGCGGATCGACGTGGTCGGGCTCGGTCCGGCCGGCCCGGACCTGATCACGTCGGGTGCCCTCGAGGTGATGGCCGGCGCCGATACCGTCTTCCTGCGGACGAGGCGCCACCCGTCGGCCGCGGACCTCGATGGGGCACGCTCGTTCGACCAGCACTACGAGCGCAGCGGGACCTTCGACGAGGTGTACCGGGCCATCGTCGACGACCTGCTCGCCGCCGCGCTCGACGCCCGTGGGCCGGTGGCCTACGCGGTGCCCGGCTCGCCGACGGTGGCTGAGCGCACGGTGGCCCTGCTCCGGGACCACCCGGCCGTTCTCGACGGTCGGGTTCGCCTCGTGGTGCACCCCTCGGTGTCCTTCCTCGATCTCGCCTTCGACCGACTGGGTGTGGACCCGGTGACCGTGGGGGTGCGCGTGGTCGACGGCGAGTCGTTCGCCGTCGACGCCGCCGGCGAACGGGGGCCGCTGTTGGTGGCCCAGTGCTGGAACCGGGAGGTGCTGTCCGGCATCAAGCTGTCGGTCGAGTCGGGTCCCCGACGACCGGTGACCGTCCTGTACCACCTCGGCCTCGACGACGAGGAGGTGTGGGAGGTGGACTGGCACGACCTCGACCGGTCGTTCGCCCCGGACCATCTGACGTCGCTGTGGATCCCCGAGCTCGCCGATCCGGTCGGGGCCGAGCTGATGCGGCTCGACGAGCTGGTCCACACCCTGCGGGCCCGCTGCCCGTGGGACCGCGAGCAGACGCACGGCTCGCTGGCCCGACACCTCCTCGAGGAGTCCTACGAGGTGCTCGAGGCGATCGACGCGGTGGCCGAGGTCGATGGAGGTCGGTCGGAGGCCGCCGACGCCGGGGGCAGGTCGACGGCCGCCGCCGACGCCGATCCGTCGGCCGTCGAGGACGTCGCCGTGGCCCATCTCGAAGAGGAACTCGGCGACCTGCTGTTCCAGGTGTACTTCCACGCCACCCTGGCCGCCGAGGCGGGGCGCTTCACCCTGGCCGATGTGGCCCGGGGCGTGCACGACAAATTGGTGTCCCGCCATCCCCACGTGTTCGGGGACGCCACGGCCGTCACCGCCGAGGAGGTGGCCCAGGGCTGGGAGGCGCGCAAGCTGGTGGAGAAGAGCCGCACCAGTGTGACCGAGGGGATCCCGGCCGCCCTGCCCGCCCTGGCACTGGCAGCCAAGCTGCAGCGAAAGGCCCTGGCCGTCGGCATGGTGCTTCCCGGCACGGCCGACGAGGCGGCACGGGTGGCCCGGGGCGTGGCCGGCCTGCAGCACGACGGTGATCGCGCCGCTGCGGTCTCCGACGGCGAGGGCGGCCGCGCCGACGACACCGCCGAGATCGGCGAGCTGCTCTTCGCACTCGTCAACGTGGCGAGGAGCCTCGGTGTCGATCCGGAGACGGCGCTGCGGGCCCGCGCCACGCGGTTCCGCGCCTCCGTCGAAGAACGGGGCTGACGCTGGGCAGCCACATCGCCGCCCGCCGGTCGAACGACGCTCGGACGACGGTCGACCACGGCCGTGGAGGACGCCCCCCGCCACCACTGTTCGCGTCCGGCCCGGCAGGGTGTCCCCAATGAATTCCCAGGTGGCGAAGGTCCTGGGTGGTAACTTTTGGGCCACCGGCAACAGGAGCGACTACGTACCGTGAGCATCATCGAGCAGGTCATCGCCCGGGAAGTCCTGGACTCCCGTGGTAATCCCACCATCGAGGTCGAGGTGGTCCTGGACTCCGGTTCGTCCGGACGGGCCATCGTGCCCTCGGGCGCATCGACGGGTTCGTTCGAGGCGGTGGAGCTCCGTGACGGGGGCGACCGCTACCTCGGCAAGGGCGTGCTCGGTGCCGTGGCCAACGTGAGGGGTGAGATCGCCGACCTCCTCGAGGGGTTCGACGCCCTCGATCAGCGCGGCGTCGACCTCGCCCTCATCGACGCCGACGGCACCCCGAACAAGGGCCGCCTGGGTGCCAACGCCATCCTGGGGGCGTCGCTGGCCACGGCGAAGGCGGCGGCCGACGAGCTGGCGCTGCCGCTGTTCCGCTACCTCGGTGGCTCGGACGCCCACGTGCTGCCCGTCCCCATGATGAACGTGGTCAACGGTGGCGTGCACGCCGACAACTCGATCGACCTGCAGGAGTTCATGATCATGCCGGTGGGGGCGGCCTCGTTCTCCGAGGCGCTGCGCTGGGGGGCGGAGACCTACCACTCCCTGGCCGGGGTGCTGAAGGCGCGCGGGCTGTCCACCACGGTGGGCGACGAGGGCGGCTTCGCCCCGAACCTCCCGTCCAACGAGGAGGCCCTGAGGATCCTGGTGGAGGCCATCGAGGCCGCCGGGAGGACGCCCGGCACCGACATCGCCATCGCCGTGGACCCGGCCAGCAGCGAGTTCTACAAGGACGGCCACTACGTCCTGGCCGGCGAGGGGCGGACGCTCGACTCGTCGGAGATGGTCGCCTACTGGGTGGACCTCGTCGGTCGCTATCCGATCGTCTCGCTGGAGGACGCCATGGCCGAGGACGACTGGGACGGCTGGGCCGATCTCACGACGGCGCTCGGCGAGCAGGTCCAGCTGGTCGGGGACGACCTGTTCGTGACCGACGAGGTCCGGCTCCGTCGTGGCATCGACGCCGGCACCGCCAACGCCATCCTGATCAAGATCAACCAGATCGGCACCCTCACCGAGACGTTCGGGACCATGGCCTTGGCCACCCGCTCGGCCTACGCCTGCGTCGTGTCCCACCGCTCGGGCGAGACCGAGGACACCACGATCGCCGACCTGGCCGTGGCCACGAACTGCGGGCAGATCAAGACGGGGGCGCCCGCCCGATCGGACCGGGTGTCCAAGTACAACCAACTGCTCCGGATCGAGGAGATGCTCGGGGAGACGGCCGCCTTCCGCGGGGCCGACGCCCTGTCGTCGCGGGGTGCCGCGCGGTGAGCGGCAGGGTCCACGCCCACTCGAAGCGCTCGAACCGTTCGAAGCGATCCGGGGAGTCGTCGCCCAAGCCGTTCCGGGCCGCCAAGGAATCGCCGAGCCCGGCGTCGTCGGCCAGGGAGCCCTCGGCGAAGCGCCGGCATCGCGACAGGGCCGCAGGCACTCCCGGCCGGTCGGCCCCGAAGGCGGCCAAGACCAAGCCGCCAAAGCCACCGAAGGCTCCGAAGGCCGCCAAGCTCCCCAAGGCGGCCAAGACGAAGCCACCCAAGTCCCCGAGGGCGCCGAAGGCCTCCCGTTCCTCCGGCGACCAGAAGGCGGCGACGGCCCCGAACGTGGAGCACACCAGGGGGGGACCGAAGGCCTCGGCCCGAGTGAGGGTCGTCACGGCCGTCAAGTCGGCGGGGACGGTCAAGGTACCCCGTCTGTCCAGAGGGCCTGGCCGGTCGAAGGCCCCGAGGGCGACCAAGGGCGCCACGGGCCCGAAGGGGAGGGACAGCGAGGGCGCGGCCAAGAGCAAGGCCAGGGGCAAGGACGGCCGCAGCGCCCCGAAGGGCCAAAAGGCGTCCAAGTCACCGAGGGCGCTGCTGGCTGGGCTCCGGGCGACCTCGGTCCGCCGGCCGTCGTCACGGCCGGGTGGGAAGGGCGCCGGCGCCAAGACCAGGCAGCCGGTGTCGGCGGACACCCGCCGCAACCGTGTCCCGCTGGCGGTGGCCGCATTCTGCGCGCTGGTCGTCCTCGTGGTCGGGTTCCCCGCCGCCACGCTGCTCACCCAGCACCGGCAGCTGTCGGCCGCCTCGGCCCAGCTCCACCAGGTGGTCCAGGACGACAAGCGGCTGGGCGAGCAGGAGAAGGCTCTGGACTCGAAGACGGAGATCAACCGGCTGGCCCGCCAGGACTATCAGCTGGTGTCACCGGGTCAGACCCTCTACGACGTCCTGCCGTCGTCGGGCCGGCACGCATCGACGACGATGCCGACCGGTGGGACCGAGTCGGGCGACCCCGGCAACCAGCCGCTGGTCGACCCGGCCAACGCCCCGGACATGTCCCCCGACCCCGGCCTCCCACAGCCGGTGACCCCGGCGTCGGGCAGCTCGTCTTCGTCGTCCGCCGGGTCGGGGTCATCGGGATCCTCGGCCGCGGCGCACGGATCGGCATCGCAGAGCCCGTCCAGCTTCTGGGGCCGGGTCGCCGACACGCTCGAATTCTGGCAGTGACGGGTCGGGTCCTCCCCGGATCCGACGGAACCGACGGGCCGGCCGACGGAGATCCCCCGGACGCCGACATCGCCGCCGTGGCCGAGCTGCTCGGCCGTGAGCCGGCCGGGTGGTTCGACGTCGTGGTGCGGGACGAGGAGGGCCGCCCGGCGGTCATCGCCAACGCTCCGTTCCTGTTCGACGGCACACCCATGCCCACCCGCTACTGGCTGGTGGATCCCGTGCTCCGGGAGGTGGTCAGCACCCTCGAGTCGACCGGTGGCGTCCGGCAGGCGGAAGAGGCCGTTCCCATGGACGAGATCACTGCGGCCCACGCCCGGTACGCGGCGGAGCGCGACAACCTGATCGCCCCCGACCACCGGGGGCCGAGGCCCTCGGGTGGCGTGGGTGGCACCCGGCGCGGGGTCAAGTGCCTGCACGCCCACCTGGCCTGGTGGCTGACCGGTGCCGAGGATCCGGTGGGGGAGTGGACAGCGCGCCGGATCGGCCTGCACCCCTCCTGATCGTTCTGTGACCGCCCGCCCCGACCTGTCGGCGTCCTGGGCATGGTCGGAGGCGACACCAGGCGGGTTGCTGGTGGCGATGTCAACCGCCGTGCTAGCAAGGGTGCATGCTCACAGTCGGTCCGGTGGCGGCCATCGATTGCGGCACCAACTCCACGCGGCTGTTGGTGGCGGACTGGATGGGCCGGCCCCTCGAGCGGGCCATGCGGATCACGCGCCTCGGCGAGGGCGTGGATGCCACCGGCGAGCTCTCGTCCGAGGCCATCGGGCGGACGTTGGCGGTGCTCGGCGACTACCGCTCGGTGATGGACAGACTGGGTGTCGTCCGGGGTCGACTGGTGGCCACGTCGGCGGCCCGCGACGCCGCCAACGGGGACGTGTTCCTGGCGGCGGCCGGCGACGCCAGCGGGTTCGACGCCGAGCTGCTGAGCGGCACGGAGGAGGGCAGGCTGTCGATGGCCGGTGCGGTCTCCGAGCTCGGAGACGTGGCCGGGCCGTTCCTCGTCCTCGACATCGGAGGGGGCTCGACCGAGCTGGTGGTCGGGACGGGCCCCGACGATCCCGAGCTGGCGGCCGTCTCCCTCCAGGTCGGATGTGTGCGGCTCACCGAACGCTTCCTGCAGGGTGATCCACCGACCGCCGAGGAACGGGCGGATGCCGTGGCGTTCGTCGAGGGACTGCTCGACGGGGCACTCGAGGAACACCCGCGGTTCAGCGACGCCCGGACGCTGGTGGGCCTGGCCGGAACGGTGTCCACGCTCTCCTCCCTCAACATCGGTCTCGACGAGTACGACCGTGACAAGATCCACCACTCCGTGCTGACCGCCGACGAGGTCCACGACTGGTACGAGACATTGGCCGGCGAGGTCAGGGAGGCCCGGCTGGACCGGGCCGGCATGGTCGTCGGGCGCGAGGACGTCATCGTCGGTGGGGCGCTGATCCTCTCGGTCGTGATGGCGAAGTTCGCATTCGACCGCTGCCTGGTGTCCGAGGCCGACATCCTGGACGGGATGGTGGCCGGGCTGCTGGTCCGGTAATGCTCCGTCAGGGCGGGTCGCCGGCCGTCGAGTTGGGGACGACGATAATCAGGCGAGGACGGGAGCAGGCCGGTCGCGGCGGCCAGGCCGCAGGCGCCGAGGACCCGGTCGATGAACCGGTCGGTCGAGCCGTACTCCTCCTCGGCGTAGGCGAGGCCCTGGGCACTGAGGGTTGCCCTCGTCGTCGGATCGAGGAGAGCCTCGACACACCAGGCGAGCTCCGGGGCGTCGGCGAACCACAGTCCCCCTCTTCCCCGTTCGGCGTGCTCCCGGGCCCGGCTGGCTTCGGGGACGACGATGGGAGTGCCGTAGAGGAGGGACGTGACGCACCTCCGGGCGAAGAACCGTCCGGGATGGAGATCGACGGTGACCCGGGCCCAGGCCATCAGCCGGTCGAGATCGCTCGACCGCTCGATGGGCCAACCCTTGGTGACCTGCCCGTGCCGCCATGCGCAGAAAGCGTCGTTGTGGGCGACGCCGACCGGGTTGTCGGGGAACCGCATCCGGAGGAGCCGGGCCAACTCGTTCTCCTCGTCGTCGGCGTCTTCGTCGACCCCGGTCAGGACGAGGACGTAGTCGCTCTCGCCGACCCAGGTGTTGGGCTCGCTCAGGGCGCTGGGGTTGGCGGCCAAGGGGGCACCGACCCGGTGGACCCGCTCGGGCCTCCCGTGATGGTCGACGACGAGCGCCCGCTCGGCCCCGGTCACCGCCAGCACCGAGTCGGACCGGTCGAAGAGCCGGTCGAAGTGGGGGAAGGCCACGGTCCTGGGATCGGTGCCGAGTGCGACCAGGGTGACGGGCACCTCGGGATCATGTCGGTCGAGGGCTGCCAACGCCCCCACCTCGCGGTGCCCGGCGATCAACACCCGGGACGGCCCGAGCTCGTCCAGGACGCCGGTGGCTCCCTGCCACGGCTCGATGAGGCCCTGGTCGAGCAGCGGCCCTGCCTCCGACGCGGCCGGAGACCCAGCGTCGAGCGTCCGGGACAGTCCCTCCACCAGCAGGTCCCGTCTGAGCTCGGCGACGGCCCCGACGGGGCTCCCGAGGTGGTGGAGCGTGAACACGCCGTCGGTCGAGGTGCCGGGACCGGACCCGTCCGGCGTGATCACGTGCACGTCGGCGGCCCCGGCGACCGCCCCGGCCACCTGACGGGCGAACCACCCCTCTTCGGACTTCGACTCCCAGTGGGTGGCGAGGAGCGCGATCACCGGGGGGTCGCTCATCGTCCGACGGTGGCGTCCCCGCCCGTGCTGCCGTTGCCGGCGCCGCCGGTCGGCGCTGTCCCCGACCCCGAGGGGTCGCCCGGCCGTCTCTCGGCGGAGACGGCATCGGGAAGGGCCAGGCTCAACCACAGGGCCAGCTTGGCCTGGTTCTCCGCCTCGTCGGCCTGCCGGTCCACCAGGTCCTGGTTGAGTTGCTCGCACCGGAGCACCAGGTGGTCGCAGCGTTGCTCGAGCGCCTCGTTGACCCGGACGACATGGGACAGCAGCTCCCGTTCCTCGCGCAGGTAGGTTCCGAGCACCCGATAGGTCAACTTGGCGAACAGACCGAGGACCCTGCCTCGCAGGCCCGAGCCGGCCTCCGACGGGTCGAAGGAGTCCGGGAGCGCCCAATGGTGGTGGAGGTACTCGAGCGAGGCCCGGTTCCGCACCTGGCTGGTGTCGGTGTTCCTCCTCATCTTGTCCGGAGGCAGGGGCTCCCACACGAGGGCGCGATGCTCGGCTCTCAGCTGCTCGAGTACCTCGACTGGGTCAAGCTCGGGTTGCTGCACGTCGTGGCTCTCCTTCTCCTTGCCGTTGGCGCTTGTCCCGGTCGTCTCGGCCATCGCGCCGGCTCCGTGGTGGTCGTGGCGCCGGCCCCGGGCCGTTGCGCCGGGCGGCGGCGGGCTCGGGCGACCACCCGTCCCAGGGGACTCCGGTCACCGGATTGTACCTGTGGCCGTGCCCCCCTCCGGGGGTTCCCGACCTCCCCGGTGGGCGACAGGCCCCATGGTAGGGTTCGCGCGGTTGTGCAGAGCCCGCTGATCACCTCGGACGACAAGACCGACGTTCGGCGCACGGATCGTTCTCCGGCCATCGAGAGGTCGGTCCGGCCGGGCCGGGCAGTGCGCTGATGGCCCCACCTGACGGTACGCCTCCGGGCTCCGGGGCGGCGTCGTCCCGACCGGACCGGGGGCTGGCACCGGCCCTGGGTTGGATGGCCGACCAGCTGGCTCGGTTGGAGTTGTCAGGGGACGGGGACCGGCCGGACGAGCCGCAGTGGGGCCCGGACGCCTCGGAGTCACCGACCGACTACTGGCGATGGAAGCACCTGGTCCATCTGGACGGGATCGAGAAGGGCTTGCCCCCCGAACCGCTGCCGACGGACGGGCCCCTCCTCAGCATCGTGGTCCCGGTGTACCGGCCCTCGATCTGGTACTTCGAGGAGTGCGTCCTGTCGGTGATCAACCAGACCTACCAGCGGTGGGAGCTGTGCCTGTGCGACGACGGGTCCGACGTGCCCGAGCTGACCCAGTCGATGCACACCTTCGCGGCCCGTGACCCTCGCATCAGGGTGTTGACCATGGAGGAGAACGGCGGCATCTCCCGGACGAGCAACCGTGCCCTGGCCGACGCCCGGGGCGAGTTCGTCCTCCTCCTCGACCACGACGACCTGCTCGAGCCGGAGGCCCTGGCCGAGGTGGCCAAGGCGGTGACGTCCCACGACGACGTCGACATCGTCTACACCGACGAGGACAAGCTCGACGAGATCGACCGACCCCACCATCCACAGTTCAAGCCCGACTGGGACCCGGAACTCCTGCTGTCCTATCCCTACCTCGGGCACCTGACGGGCTTCCGCCGCGACCTGTTGACCCGTATCGGTGGGTTCCGACCCGAGTTCGACGGGAGCCAGGACTTCGACGTCATGCTCCGGGCCTCCGAGCTGGCCCGCCGGGTCGTGCACATCCCGAAGGTTCTCTACCACTGGCGGGTGGTGGCCGGATCGGCCGCCGGCGACCCGGACGCCAAGCCCTGGGCCTATGCGGCCAGCCGACGGGTCCTCGAGGACGCCGTGTTCCGCCGTGGCATCGACGGGACGGTGGAGAAGGGACCGTTCCTCGGCTCGTACCACCTACGACGGAAGATCCACGGAACCCCGACCGTGAGCGTGATCATCCCCTTCCGGGACCAGGCGGCACTCACCGTCGCCTGCCTCGAGTCCCTGGACGAGGACCCCGGCTATCCGATCGAGGAGGTCGTACTGATCGACAACGGGAGTGTCGAGCCCGAGACCCGCGTCCTCCGGCGTCGACTCGAGACCAGGGCGGCCACCCGGGTCCTCGAGTACCCGGGCCCGTTCAACTGGTCCGCCATCAACAACCTGGCGGCGCGCACCTGTCGCACCGACATGCTGCTCTTCATGAACAACGACATCGAGGCGACGAGCCCGGGTTGGCTCCACGCCATGGTCGAGCTCGGGCAGAGGCCGGACGTCGGGGCGGTCGGGGCCCGCCTGGTCTATCCGGACGGGAAGCTCCAGCACGCCGGCGTGGTGTTGGCCGTCGGCGGGATCGCCGCCCACATCCTGAACGGGATGCCGGGGAACCGGCAGGGCTACTTCGGAATGGACCGGCTGGTCCGGTCCTACAGCGCGGTCACCGCGGCTTGCATGTTGGTCCGCCGCCAGGTCTTCGAGGATGCGGGTGGGTTCGACGAGTCCTTCCCCGTCGCCTTCAACGACATCGACTTCTGCATCCGGTTGGGGCAGGCCGGTTACCGCCTGCTGTACACCCCACATGCCGAGCTCACCCACTACGAGTCCGTCAGCCGGGGGCTCTCGGGGTATTCCGCCGACTTCGGAGAGTTCCTGACCCGCTGGTGGGGCCTGCTCCAACACGAGGACCCCTTCTACAACCCCAATCTCAGCCGCTGGTCCTCCTGGTGTTCCTTTCGTGAACCGGGGGAGGACGAACGCTGGTTCTCGACCATCGGGGCCCTGGTGCCGACGGCCGCCGATGCCGGTGCCGACACGGAGGCCGAGGTGACGGCGGCTGTCCAGCCCGACCAGGTACGGGCCGGCACGGGAGCCCGATAGATGGGCTTCTCGCTGGGCAGACGCCGTGACTACCGGCTACCTTTGTAACGATGGAGGTGGAGTGGGGCTCGGATGTGACAGTGCTCGGCGGGTGCGGTCACGTGGGACTTCCCCTGGGGCTGGCCTTCGCGGATGCCGGGCTCAGGGTGGCCCTCTTCGACACCAACTTCGACGCCGTCGACCGGGTGCGATCGGCCAAGATGCCCCACCTCGAGCCCGGCGCACCCGAGATCCTCGCCCGCACGTTGGCCGACGGGACGTTGACCGCCTCGACCGAGCCGTCCTTCGTCAGTGCCAGCGAGCACCTGGTGGTGGTCATCGGGACCCCGGTCGACGAGCATCTCAACCCTGACCCCCAGGCGGTGATCTCCGCCCTCGAGGTGGTGTCCGACCGGCTGGTCGACGGGCAGATCCTCATCCTCCGGAGCACCGTGTTCCCCGGGGTCACCCGGCTGGTGGAGCGGATGGTCGAGCGGCTGGGCAAATCGATCGACGTGGCCTTCTGTCCCGAGCGGATCGCCGAAGGTCGGGCCATGGAGGAGCTGCACTCACTCCCACAGATCGTGGCCTCCCGAACCGAGCGGGGCTTCGAGCGGGCGGCAGGGCTCTTCCGCCACCTGACCGACACCATCGTCCGCGTCGAGCCCGAAGAGGCGGAGCTGGCCAAGCTGTTCACCAACTCGTACCGCTACATCAAGTTCGCCGCGGCCAACCAGCTCTACATGATGGCCAACGACTACGGCCTCGACTACGAGCGCATCCGCCATGCGGTGGTGCAGGACTATCCCCGCGCTGCCGACCTGCCCGGTCCCGGATTCGCCGCCGGCCCGTGTCTGTTGAAGGACACCATGCAGCTCGCCGCCTTCAACAACAACAGCTTCGCCCTCGGTCACGCCAGCATGCAGATCAACGAGGGCCTCCCCCTCTACCTGGTGTCGAGGATGGCGGCCCGCTTCGACCTCGGGTCGATGACGGTCGGCATCCTCGGGATGGCCTTCAAAGGGGAGTCCGACGACAATCGGTCGAGCCTGTCCTACAAACTCAAGCGGGTGCTCGGCGTCCGGGCGGCCCAGGTGCTGACCGCCGACCCGTACGTCACCGTCGACGACGCCCTGGTGCCGCTGGAGCAGGTCCTCGAGAAGTCGGACCTCATCGTGATCGGTGCTCCCCACCGCGCCTATGCGGACATCGCCATCTCCCAGCCGGTCGTGGACATCTGGAACCTCCGGGGCGACGGAGTGGTGGTGTGAAGCCCCGTGTGTCGATCGTCATCCCGGCCTACAACGAGGGATCGGAGATCGAGGGCGTCCTGACCAGACTGCTGGAGGCCGTCCAGATGCCCAGTGAGATCGTCGTGGTCGTCGACGCACCCGACGACTCGACCGTCCCGTACGTCGAGAAGTACGGGTCGACCAACCCCAATGTCCGGGTCTTGGTGAACGACGTCGAGCCCGGGCCGGCCCAGGCCATCCGCTTCGGCATCGACCGGGCGTCGGCCGACGTGGTGGTGGTGACCATGGCCGACGGTTGCGACGATCCCCAGCAGATCGACCAGCTGGTCCGACTGGTGGAGCGGGGAGTGGTCATCGCCGCCGCCTCCAGGTACTCGCGAGGGGGTCAACAGGTCGGTGGCCCCTTCCTGAAGGGCCTGATCTCGAGGTCTGCCGGGCTGTCGCTGTGGGCGCTGGCCCGAGTGGGAACACGCGACGCCACCAACTCGTTCAAGGCCTACGATGCCGGCTTCATCCGCGCCGTGGGAATCGACTCGAACGCCGGCTTCGAGATCGGGATCGAATTGGTGGCGAAGGCCCGTCGGGCCCGCCTCCCGGTGGCCGAACTCCCCACCATCTGGCTCGAACGCAACCAGGGCGTGTCAAACTTCAAGGTCGTAAGTTGGTTACCGCACTACCTGCGGTGGTGGCGGTTCGCCTTCGGGCCCCGCCTTCCTCTCGAGGATGTCCGGGCCGCCGCTGACAAGAGAGGACTCTCATGAGCAAAGTACTGGTGACGGGATCGGCCGGATTCATCGGTGGCTACGTGGTCAAGGAACTCCTCGACCGCGGTCATCACGTGGTCGGCATCGACAACTACTCGAAGTACGGACCGGTCAAGCGGTCCTACGACGACCATCCCGACTACCGTTTCATCGAGGGCGATGCCCGCGACGTCGAGCTGATGACCACCGAGCTCATGGAGTGCGACCACTTCATCGCCGGGGCCGCCCTCATCGGCGGCATCTCGTACTTCCACACCTATGCCTACGACCTGCTCGCCACCAACGAGCGGATCACCGCCTCCTCGTGTGACGCGGCCATCGCGGCACACAACGAGGGCCGGCTCCAGAAGGTGACGTACCTCAGCTCGTCGATGGTGTTCGAGTCCGCCGACCGCTGGCCGTCCTACGAGGGCCAGCAGCGCGAGATCCCGCCCCCGGTGTCCTCCTACGGGTTCCAGAAGCTGGCGGTGGAGTACTTCGCCAAGGCCGCCTTCGACCAGCACGGACTCCCGTTCACGATCATCCGGCCCTTCAACTGCGTGGGGACCGGCGAGCGCCGGGCGCTCGGCGACGTCGAGATCCTGAGCGGGAACGTCAGCCTCGCCATGAGCCACGTCGTGCCCGACCTGGTGCAGAAGGTGGTCAAGGGGCAGGATCCCCTGCACGTGCTCGGCGACGGCACCCAGATCCGTCACTACACCTACGGCGCCGACCTGGCCGAGGGGATCGTGACGGCGATGGAGCACCCCGATGCCCTCAACGAGGACTTCAACCTGTCGACGCCGGAGTCGACCACGGTGCTCGAGCTGGCCCAGGCCATCTGGACGGCGATCAAGGGCCCCGAGGTGCCGTTCAACTGGGTGTCGGACCCACCGTTCGAACACGATGTGGCCAGGCGGGTTCCGGACGTGGAGAAGGCGAAGCGGGTCCTGGGATTCGAGGCGACCACCGGACTCGAAAAGATCCTGCAGGAGGTCGTGCCCTGGATCGAGAAGGCGGTTGCCGACGGCACCATCTGAGCGGTGCCCAACCTGTCGATCTAGCCGGAACGAAGTCGGTCCGCTGTCGAGAGCGGCTCAGCGTAATAGAGAAAGTATATAAGGAGGTGAGCAAGAGGGAGAATCTCCTAATAAGAGATCCTCTAACGATAGACACGACGTATACAAGTCGTGTACGAGGAAGGATCCGGATGGAGTTCCAGAAGGAGTCTGATGACACGCTAAGAATAAGAGATAAAAGAGATCATCCGCCACAGAGCCCTGGTGTAAAATAGATACCAGAAGAAAGTAGAATAAAAAAAGAATAGAGAATGGAACGGGTTAGATACCATAAAGGGAGACTAGACGAAGAGTAAGGAGGATGTTCAATCTTTTAGAAAAGAAAAGAGCCGAAAGTGTAAACATCTAGTGTTCGGATATGAGACGGAAGTAGTAGATCACACGATAGAGGAACCATAGATATCGCAGCCGAACACAAGATAGGAAAAGTAAAAGATATAACTCGATAAACATCCACACAATCAACGCTACTAGGTAAAAAGATGGAACCGGTAAAAGAAGTATAGGCTGTGAAGTTAGTATCCAAGATAGAAAACAATAAACATGCTCAATTCACCTGTGTTGAGATAGTAATTTATATGTGAGCATTTGAGTACTAGTGATAACTATAAGAATAGAAATGCTTTAGATGATTGCTCACCATAGTCGAGTTGGACCGCAAAAGACAGAGCTGCTGTTCGCGGAATAGAAATAACAGCTATGATCGAGTTCTGGCCTATTAATTGATATGGTATTCGACCAAATCATTATTGAAGAAATAATAGTTGATTAGATAGTCACCTAATATGTTTATTTTCAAAGTGATAATAAGAAGAGAAAGAAAATGAATAAAAAAATGATGTTAGTTCTGATAATCGGATTGGAATAAAAGAGATTGAATTAAATATAGAGAGAATTCTTGAGCGAGACCTGGTACTAGATCGCCGCAGCTACTGGGAGGATCTCAGCTACAACTTACCTTCCTGCTGTTAGTAAGATTGCTGCACAGCGTCACTACACGGATTGTAGATATTGACTGTCGACTTTCGTTCACGTTACAGACCGGGTTCACCCTTCTGCTTGGCTCCTGTGAGGAAACCGCCAGCCTCCACTAATTAATGGCCACAGCATCTAACGATGTGACTGCCGGCGATCTGAGTGTTATTGCGAGTGCGAGGCTACTCCAGTCTCGAATCTTCGTCGTGTCTCTGAGTTACAGTGACCGAATAAGTCTACGACTACTCGATTTATGTCTGGCCGAAGATACTGTCCGGCCTCCGTCCTGGCGGCGACAATAGGTCAGCGAATCCCGAGCGATAGATGGTCAGGCTACGGGACCTAGGTTGTCGCATCGGTCACGTCGAGTCCTGCCCATGGAGGTGTCGCCTCTCCACATCGCGTTAATACCATTCGCCTACAGGTACCGGCATAGGATAAATACAAGAAAAGAAGAGCAGAGAGCAGTGATGACTGAAACTCTGTACGTCCCCTGGATGATGTATCAGAGACTTGTGGATACTACTGGAAGTAGGTTACTAAAGAGGAAGATAGATGGTAAAAAGGGAGTAGACGGTAGAGAATTAGTCACAACGTTTATGCAGCAGTATGAGAAGTAGTAACAGGCGAGATTACTCGGCAACAAGCTGGAGAATCTCGAGACCTTGGTATAAAAACTGCGCTCCTCCTGCATCAAAAGGCTGACCCTGATTGGCACGGTGTTCGGGGACACGCGAGGAGCGCAGACCAAGATAAGTGCTGTCAGTACGCTTTTGTAGGACTCGCCGCTCCACAGATACCGGTTGCTAGGAGGGGACTCGTTCCGTCTCGGGCACTGTGGATCTTCGTCGCATATCAGATGCTGCATGGGTCGCTCTTTTGTACGGAGGTGAGCAGGTCACCACGATCTTTGAACGGGCAGCTATCCGCCGGCCCTGTTCGTGGTGCTGTTGGCGCTTGCTGCCACTATGCTTCCTTGCTTGTGGTTCAGTTTGATACTAGGCGATAAACTAGTTTGATTTGAAATAAGATGGGTGAAGGGAATCGGCTTTCAACATGAAATGGGAGGGCAGGGCGGATTCACGGGTATAGATGTCGACATGGTAGTCGTTCTTCTAATAGCTTTGTTAGATATAGTATGGCTTTGCTCCAATGAGCTAAGATGATGTTCCTATTTGTTGTAGTTATTGTAAATTGATGAGATTTTATATTATATATGAGATTGATAGGGGTATATTTAAGATATTATAGAAGGGGAGAGAGAATAAGATAAGATGTTATTTGGACCATTTTCTTAGATCTAGCCGGCGGCTGCCGGTTGTTCGACGTCGAGGCTCAGGCAGACCGACGCGTGGGCCGGGAGGGCGAATCCGAAGATTGAGCTCGCTGCGGAGTACGTCCACGGGACCAGCAGGGTCCCGTCCCCCTTCGGCAGGTGCAGCGTCTGGCTGTCGAACGTCATGGAGAAGCCGCTCGACTTCGTGTACCCGACCCTGATGAACGGGTCGCTCTTCGGCACCCTCGCCGTCAGGGGGATGGCGTAGAGCTTGGCGGTGTCGTCCGGGCCCATGCAGATCTGGCCCTCCCCGGTCGTCGTGGTGACGGCGCTCGGTGCCAGGCTGGCGATCACCTGGCGGCGGGCGGGCTGTAGCTGCCCGTCGTCCGTCACCATGTAGCCGGTTCCATGGGTAGCATCCATGCGGATTCCGCTGATGACGAGGCCGGCCGTACCCGACAGTCGGTTGAAGGGGGAGAAGACGTCGGAGAGCACGTACGCCGGGACGGCCGAGTCCCAGACGAACGCCGAGGGATCCTGGCCCGATATGTCTTGCCAGGAGTCGCGGACGTTGGTGACGAATGACGTGTTGTGGGCGCCGAGAGCCCGGTCCGGCGTCGTCCAGACATAGTGGATCCCGAGGGCGCAGAGCGCGACCGTCGCCACGACGCCGAATACGGCAGGCGCCGGTGAGGGGTTCCGGTGCTTGGCGTGCCTCGGGACCGGCCTCCGGTCCTGTGGTCTGGACGCTCCTGACCCGGGAAGGTGACTGGGCATGAACGCCAGGCCGACGGCGATCCAGAAGAGGAATCCGTAGAAGAGCCAGTACAGGGAGTTGAGGGCGAAGGAGGTCGGGAGGGAGGCTCTCCCGGTGGCGGCGACGAGATCGGCGACCAGGAAGCTGGATCCGAACAGCACCCACGCCTTCCAGGCGACCCGTTGCCGCACGATGCTGGCGACGACCAGGCCGAGGATGAGCAGCTGCCCGAGTGCGACTGCCTCCCAGCGCCAGGCGCCCACCCCGAGGGTCGAGTAGTTGACGCCGATGGAGGAGGGGGCGAAACCCTGGGCCCACCCCGTTGCCATGAAACGGAGTATCGCCGCCCACCCGGCTCTGGCCGGCAGCGCGTACTCGGTGGAATGCGATCCCGCGCCAGGCCAGCTCCACCACGATCGGTACCGCGTAGCCGACCCAGACCCAGCACCGCTGCCACAGTGCGCCGACCACCGGGCGCCAGCCACCCGGCTCGGCCAGATAGAGGACGGTGAACAGGACCAACATGACGGCCAGGGTCATGCTCGGGTCGTAGAAGATGGTGCCGACTGCGAAGCTGACCACCGAAACCACCAGGTGACGACGTTTCCCGGTCAGGGCGTGCCGGACCAGTCCGTCGAGGGCCAAGAGATCTGCTGCCACCGCCGGAAGGCTGTTGATGCCTGGCGTCCACCAAGCGAGGGAGATGCCGAGGAGGCCGGAACAGGTGGCGACGGCGGTGAGGCAGACGACCGCCGGCCGGGCTCCGAACAGCAGTTCCAGCAGCCGGTAGAGGATGAACACAATCGCCGCGTACAGCACGATCACCACCAGGTCCGCCTGATAGCGGGGTATCGGATGTTGTGTGGATAAAGCGGTGTTCACGAACATGAAGCCCGGGATGATGCTCCCGAAGACACTCGTGGTCATCCCTTGGACGGTGAACCCGCGCGAACGGGCGATCTCGAAGTACAGGTAGTCGTCCTGGAGGAATCCGCTGGACAGGACGATCACGCACACCACGACGGTCTGGACCAGGCCCACGACGAGCATGGTGAGGCGCACTGCCCTGGTGGACCAGCGTGTGCCCGAGTCTGGCTGGTCGATGGACCCCACGACCTCGGTGGGCGGAGATCGCAGGTCGTTCACCACTCCCAGATCGTACTAAGAGGAGGAAACGGTCATGGACGACGTCTTCTGCTTATGTCTGTCGTGGATCATGAAGGGGCATGATAACGACAGCTGAGGGCGATGCCCGCGGGGAGGGGGAGGTAAGATAGAAAATATGAAACTGAGTGAGATAGGTAAGAAGAGTTACTCTGGTGGTATAATATGAGAAAGAGGAAGTAGGATAGATATGTAAGTCTGACTATAAAAAGATAGATAAGGACGACACCAGAAAGAAAAGAAAAAAGAAAAAAGGAGGAGAGAATGTAAAGGAAGTCTACTAGACATATTAGGAGCGGTAGAGCGAAAGACATGGTTATGAAAGACCATGAAGCATCTCGAGATCGTGAACCTCGAACGCTACCAGGGTAAACGAATGTCGCTAGGACATAGATATAGAGACCGAATAGCACGAGCGGCCATGCCAAGAGTGCAAACTCTACCACCGGGTACTACGAAGGAACACAGAAGAGCCGACTACTAATACGATTGCAAAGGCACTTAGGGAAACGAAGGTCACTCTACCCGCTGCATGGAGCCTGAGCAATAATCAAAAGCGCAGATAGAGCAGAGAGCAAGCTGCCTAAGAATATCTATGCTATGAGGTGGCTCTTTACCGGCATTGTATTCTTGCGCAGGCAGAGAACTCGAACAGAGCGATGCTTATTGATGCAGCTCAAAGGGTAGGTTGAGTGCTTTCGGAAGCTGAAGTTGATTCCAATCGCTGTCGTACCATCTAGATGCTAGCAGGCTCGATGGAACGAAGTGCAGAAATCGTTGGTTGTCGAACTACGATACGGGATCGATCCTTTGGTCCATTTTGAGATACGCTTTGCGATTGTTGGGCAGCGCTTGCCCATACAGGTGCTGATTGCGGATGAGCCACACCCGGTGACTGAGAGGATCTAAGTGCCGCCACAGAGGATCTAGAAGAAGGGGATTCTGCAAGGTCGCACCTTGGTCAAGATAACGACGAGCTTCTCGCCCAGATAGACAGCTACTAGGGGTAATGCGTGAACTTCGTGAGGACTGCAGCTCCGAGGGTGAGGCCCAAGGAAAGCGCCAACTAGCGTTGACGTTTGTTGAACTGTCTTGTCGGATCATAACAGAAGAAGTACGAGACTTAGAGATCCGAGACAGATACGAGTACGTCGTTGGTGACGGCTGACGACTCCTCGATCTCTTTTGGCTCTAGGGCGACCCAGCTGGCAGATGCCCGACCGGTAGAAAGGCGATGGTTGAGATGACCGGTCTAGAATGTCAAGAGGACTGGACCAAACCAAGCAATATGGAGAGCTCTCGAAGATCGTGAACTGACGGCCGTGGCGTTGAGAGGGTGTGTAGGTTGACCGAGTTCTGCAGGGGCAGGACACTAAGGGGCGGGGGAAGCAGGGGAAGGACCTGATGGAACGCATGGCACCGAGTAGCTCCTGCCACCCAGCACCAAGTAGATAGTAGAGGGGCGGTTGATGTGATTCGTGGCCGTTCACGAGTGATATGTGAGGGCCGGGCTCGGTCCTGAGGGCCATGACTCGTTGGGCGGGACGGGACTAGCTCGTGGTCGCAAACGGCCATCCACCGGTGTGGATGCAGCAGGCCACGTGACGTCTACCCAAGCATGCTACTCACTCGGAAGTGATGATGGAGCTGAGCCCGGACCGACATGAGACCATATCGCGTGGTCGTGCGCTCCAACGTCGATTGCTCCATTGCAGGAGAGTTTGTCATTCATAACGACGCTGTGCGGCCAGTGGACTGCGCGGCCGTGAATCGTCGCCGCCCTCCATGCGCTAGCAGCAATCCGGGACCGAACGACGGCACAGCGGGTTCGCTTGCTGACTGCCGTTGGCGCTGGTTGCCAGCCCGCCACCCGGCTGCGACTATATCAAGTGCGATGTCGATCGATCATTTGCCGTCTCTACCCATGGAGCATGCGAAGCGCAGTGCAAATGTTCGCACGGATTAGTTCTGCTTTGAAGGGAACAAGTAGGGACAGTTCAGGCGAGCTTGCTGAAGGATCATCTGCCAACGGACTGAGAACGTCCTGACCGAGCGAGATGGACTTTGGTGTGGATCGGGGCGAGCGCTTCGACCTGGACTGAGTGACTACTTTTGCAGGGCGGGCTAGCTCAGGTTGCCTGCTCCGCCCGGCGAGGGGTCACGCAACCGTGGCGGCTCCCCGGCCCGCTGACCCTCTCTCGGCGCCTGGTACTTGGGCGGACTCCGAAAGACCTCGAGCAGTCTCAGCGTTCCGCCTATATTGTCGGCTTGCATGGACAGGCAAGCGACTACCGACTCAGCGCCGAGACCACCGGACATCCTGATTCGGAGGGTCATACCGAGCCAGGCTGGTGAGCTCACCGAGAAGGACCGCATCGGTTTCGACGCCTCAGGTCGCCAATCAGCGGCAGAACTGGACATCTTCGCTGCATCGATCGGACGAACGCTCGACACCTTCTCCAGAGTTCTCGACTTCGGGTGCGGCTGTGGGAGGGTGACCCGATGGCTCGCTCCCAAAGCAGCTAACTGGGAGCTACACGGCTGTGATATCGACCAACTCGCAATCACCTGGGACCAAGAACACCTTCCCTTCGGAACCTTCGTACGCACCGAAGGTGAACCGCCCCTGCCCTACCCTGACGGCCACTTCGACCTGGTGCTCAATCACAGCGTCTTCACTCATCTTGACGAGGGCTACCAGGATCTTTGGCTCGAGGAGCTGCATCGAATCGTGGCTCCACATGGCATTCTTGTGTTGTCGGTCCATGGGGAGTACGCCTTTCAAATCGCCGAACGCGATGTCCGGGGCGGAGGGGATGATCCATCTGAATGGCGGAACATCCTCGAACGCAAGGGAATCTTGTTCGTAGCTGACGACGGCTACGTCGGGGGCGACTTTCCCGATTTCTATCACACGACATTTCATGCCCCGTGGTACGTATTTTCCCACTGGAGCAAGTGGTTCGATGTGATGAGTTACCTACCTCGCGCAGACTTGGGACATCAGGACGTTGTCGTACTCCAGAGGCGACCAGACGACCAGCCAGTGCCCTCGGCGATCCGACCGGCCACCGTCAATGATCGAGCGCCTGCGGCTGCGGAACCAGTACCACCAAGAGCCCAGATGGCAACCTCATTTCGGCGGATCATCAGGACACTCGCGGAAGGCGGGTCTCACACCGGTGAGTCGCATGGGGCCTCCGACAATGGCGACTCAGCATCCGCGGAAGACGCTACGTCGCGAATTCCCATCTTGGTTCGCATGATTCTCAATGAGCACGGCGAGCGAATTCGTCGCCTGGAGGAACAGGCATTCGAAATGGAGCATCATCCGGGGAACGGACAGGGGTCGTAGCCACGGGACAGCAGACGAAGGCTCGTCTGGTCAGGGACGTCGCCAACACAGGAATTCGGCGCCGCTGATGGCGACATGTGACGGCAGGATCCCAAGATCCGGAGGAATATTGAGCGCCCCGGTCAGTAGCTTGATTTTTGCTATCTGAAATCCCGCATTGGATATCGCAGTTTGGATGTCATCAAGGGTCGCTTGATTGCAGGAGTCATAGACATCCTTGACAATTCCAAGCCACTCGTCACGGGTCATGCCGGTAGCCCTGAGATATTCATCGACGGTGTCCACCGTGACGCCATCGATGGTCACTGGCACCTGAACTGCCTGAAGCTCGCTTGTTCGTTCGATTATTTGATCTCGCGTGTAGCGCAAATGGTCGAAGGGCTCGATCCACGTCCAGAGATGGTGGCCGTGCTCGGAGTACCAAAGTGGCCAAGTTTGCACGAAGAGATGCCCGAACGGCTTAACGATTCGCCGTGCTTCAGCGAAGAAGGCATCGAGCTGTCTTACATGCTCCGCAACTGACCAAGAAACCGCCAGATCGAATTCATGGTCCGAGGCAGGTAGCCGCTCGGGTTCAGCGGTACGAAATTCCAGATTCAGATCGGCGATTGCCACTCCGTGAGTGGTAGCGAGCGCCCCGAGTAATTCAACATCCGTCAGCTCCAGATCGAAGCCGACGACCTCCGCTCCCTTGGCCGCGAGGGCAGCGGTGATTATCCCATCGCCACATCCGAGATCGGCAATCCGTCGCCCCGCAATCTCGACGTTCGACTCGGAAAGGAACGTACAAATCTCGGTCACGGCCTCGCCGGCGTGCGATTCCCACCATTCGTCGTCCTTGGTAAGTAACTCGCGTGGGCTTTGCACGATTGCGATTGTACAAGGCACTCGTGGACGGTTCATCCGCAATATCGGTGGGCAATATGACCGCGTAGGTGGGGGTATTCCTCGATGCCCTTGGTGACCTACTCATGCTGGCTTGTCAATGTCATGCGGCCCACTGGAAGGGCGCCACGATCCACTCCACCAGACAGGAAGTTGGTGATGGGGAAGCTGAGGTGTCCGCTGTTGCGGTTGCTCAGCAGCGTGACCCGGTTTGGTACTGACCCTGCCGACGAGGATGCTCGGTGTCGGTTGTGATGAGGCGACCGCGGCAACTTCACAGGGCCGGTCATCCACAGATCAGGGGTTGCAGGTGATCACCGATACGGCACCCAGGATCCTGATCTGCCAGCGGATATTCGTTGATGCTCCGCTCCATCGTAGGTGGACAGCCGTTCCGGCGACGATCGTCCCCGCGCGTATGGGGAGGAACGTGGGCGAGATCCACCGAGCCCCGAGCGTGGCGGCGCTTGCCGCCGAGGCGGTGATCCACAATCCGGCCGCCGGGAGATCGAAGACGGCCGGACCCACGGTCGGAGCGGACCTGCAGACAGCAGTGGAGGGGCTCACCGGAACCTCGGTTATATGCATGGGCAAGCCACGCAGGACCATGGCATCGACGGTCGTCCGCACCTTCGCCGGCTGACGATCGAGCTGGTCGGACGGCAAACCCGGCGAACCGTAGGCGGCGACCGCCGCCAGATAGGGACCGGTCACGATCTGGGGCATCAAGGTCGGGTCCGGCCGGAATCGTGGCGGGAATGCCTTGCCGACGACCTGCACCGCACCGAGCTCAGCTCTCACCTGCTGTGAAATGCCCAGTAGGCCGCATTCTACCAGAGCGCAGGATCTTCGAGTTTCTGTAGACGGCTAGGCCGGAGTAGGCGATGACGGCGAGCACGACGACCGTGGTGGCGATGGCCGGCAGGAATCGTCTCGACTGCACGCTGTGGGCTCCCCGTCGTGTCCGGAACGGCATACGGGCCGAAAGCAGGTGGACCACCTCGCCGGCCGCCAGCAGGAGGTAGACGGCACCCGGATAGAGGTACCGGCTGGCGTCCGGGCCCGTGCCCCGGGTCACCAGGGTGAGGAGCCAGAAGCTGATGCCCCCGGTTACCGCCATGGCCAGGCGGGCGCACGCTCCGGGCTGGGTGACGGCGCACACCACGACCAGGGCGGCCAGGACGATGGCGGCCACCGAGCCCGCCGTCGGTCCCTGTGCGATCAATGAGCCGGCCGCGGCGGCGGCCGAGCGACCGATGAAGTGGGCGCCCGCGGCCAGGGTTGGACGAGTGACGGTCGTACCCCCCCGACCCTTGGCGATGTACCAGCCGCCGAAGACCAGCGCCGGCACGATGGTTACCCAGAGCCTTCGCCAGCTTCGGCGCCGCCACACCAGTTCGACGGTGACCCCGGCCACCACGGTGAGGCCGATCCCGGAACTGAAGAGGGCAAGCAGAATGCAGACCGCCGCCCCGATATCGGCAGTGGTACGGCGACGATCGAGGAGCACGAGGGCAGCAAGGCCACCACCCACGCTGCCGAGGAAGCCGATCTGAAAGGGCCACAGGAGGTCTTGCCACGCTGGCCCCAACAGCATGAGGACGATCGCCACCGATGCGGCGATCAGTGCGTGCACCTTCCGTCGCAGCAGGACGAAGAGCAGCCAGCCACAGAGGACGTTGAGCAGGACCACCATGAGCAGGTAGGGCCAGTACCGGCTGATCCCGAACAGCGCGAACGTGAGGCGGTAGATGGCAAAGGGAACGACCACCGGGTGCCCGTTGTGCGGCGTGAGGTCCGTCGCCCAGAAACTCCGGCCCCGGCTGTCCACGAAGTTCCACTCGTCGAAGAAGAAGGTCAGGCCACGCCCGAGCGCCATGAGCCACACGCCGGCCCCGATCGCCCCCGCGGCGAACAGCGCGGTGGCGGCGGCGTCCCACGAGAGCCACCGGCGGGCGGGTGCCGGCGGGTTCGCCAGAGCCGATGTGTCAGAGGGGACCGCTTGGTGCGGTGGTGTCGGATGTGTCGGATGGGTCGGACAGGTTCCCGGTGCCCACGGGACCTTGCTCGGAGCGAGGCTCGGCTCCCTGACTCCTCGCCAGGGGCTCGTCTCGTGGTGAAGCGGTCGGGCTCAGGGAGGCCACCGTGTCTGTTGACTACCGGTCAGCGCGGAGGATCAGATTGACGTGGCCGTCGGACCCTGCCGAATCGCAGTGGGCGACTACCTCCCCGACCTCACAGTTCCCGACGCCCCAGGCATCGTGGACGGCAATGGCGAAACCCAAGGAACGAATGTGCTCGACGGCGTCGGAGGGGTCGAGGCCACGGTCGCGCAGGGTGGTGGGCGAGAACTCGACGACCAGGACGAGGCCCGCCGACTGGCGCACGATGCGCTGCAGGCCGAGGAGCACCTCGAGCTCGAATCCCTGGACACTGATCTTGATCAGGTCGAAGGTGCGACCGGTGAAGAGCTCGTCCCCGGAGATGACCGGCACCACGAGCTCGTAGCGCCCGTCGGGGCTGTGTTGCGCGAGTCTGGTATCGCCCGGGTTCATGGGGGCCGACGTCATGGGAAGAAGCTTGCGCTCGTCGGCCAGTGCGATCCTCCACGTCTGGGCGGGGACGTCGTTGGCCCAGAGGTTCGCCTCGAGCGCCGAGTAGGTGATCGGATGGGGCTCGACAGCATCGACGGTGGCGGCACCGCAGACCCGGTGGGCGAACACGGGGAAGTACCCGACGCTCGCTCCGACGTTGAGGAACCGGCATCCCGGCTGGATGAGCTCCTCGAGAAGATCGGCCGTCGACTCGTCCCATCGGCCGCGCTCGAGCATGTAGGGACGCATCACCTCGTCGCTGGTCACCATCCAGAACGGCCCGATATCCGTGGCGACCTGCTCGAACGGGCCACCCTGGAGCACGGGGAACGACGCGCCGGTCGCATCGGGGGCCCGATGCACGGCCCGCCGGATCATGCGGGCGCCGGCGGCGGCATACCGGCTGGCCGCCGTTGCCGACCCCGCCTCAGAAGACAGATTCACGGTAGGCCGGTCGTCGGACCAGGCTCATCTGGTCGTCGGTCAGTTGCTTGAGCAGGAACTCGGAGGCGGCACCGTTGCTGAAGATCCGTATCTCGTCAGGGGCCCGCCCGGTGATGGCGGTCACCGTCGGGATGATGCCGCCCTCGCCGACCTCGAACGACGCCTCGAATCCCTCGTAGACGGCACCGATCACCGGGCCGGCGCTCTCGGAGTTGACGACGAAGCGAACCTGGCCGGCATCGTCGGGCCGGGCCGCGAGCCGGCTGACCTCGAGTCGGTAGCCCTTGTCCCGGGCCGCCGCCTGGATGATCCGTCGGAGCCCCCGATCCTGCATGCCGCCGGGGAGGCTGGAGGCCACGAACGCGATCAGCTGGGATCGGTAGAGGGGGTACCGCTCGTCGATGATCGACTGATGGGCATGCACGGTGACGTCGCCGTCCCCGATCATCCCCTCGGCCCGGGTGATGCCGCTCCCGGCGTGGTAGACGAAGCACGACGGCGCCAGCACCGACGTGAATCCCTCGGTGTGACTCCGCAGGCACCAGTCGATCTCCTCGGAGTAGCCCCGACCGAAGACCGGGTCCATGATTCCCACCTTGGCGATCGCCGCCGTCGACAGGGCCATGCAGAAGCCCACCCCTGAGGGCACCGGGATGGTCTGGCCGTCGAACTCGAGATCGGTCTGCTCGGAGATCCAGTCGATCAGCGCCGGTTGGGCGCCCAGTCGATCGGGGTCGCTGTTGGTCAGCGAGTAGATACTGACGTTGTTGGACCAGGCCGTGGTCGACGAGATCGAGGGATCCTCGATGAGCGGTCGGACGAGCGTCGGCACGAGGTTGCGCGGTAGGACGGTGTCCGAGTTGAGGAGGATGACGGCGTCGTAACCGGCGTCGACGGCACGCAGCATGCCCAGGTTCATGTTCCGGGGGATGCCCAGGTTACGGGGCGTCCGGTAGTAGCCGAATCCGAGCCGGCGGGCCGATGCCTCGCAGCGCTCGCTCCAGCCCGGCGAGGGGCTGGCGTCGTCCAGGATGAGCACGTCGACGTCGTGTTCGCCGGGATCGAGACGGGCCAGGGAGCTCATGCACGGGACGACGAACTCCTCGCCGTTGTAGACGAGCAGCGCGATCAGAACCCGCCAGCGCTGCCGGTCAGACCCGGAGGGCATTGCGGATGTTCCAGATCAGCGTGGCCAGCCGGAAGGCCATCGAGCTCTTCATCGTCTCGTGCTCGGCACGCAACTGGTGATGCTGGATCCGCAGGGTCTCTAGCTCTCCTCGTAGTTCGGTGATCTGCCGTCGGGCGTCGACGAGGCGCTCGGTCAGGTCGATGACCCTGGCGGTCGCCGCTTCCGTGTCGATCAGCGCCTGGGTCAGCGAGACCCGGTCGAGCTCGTGCTGGAGGTTGGCCACCTGCGACTCGGTGGCATCGAGCGCCTCGGTGATCGGAGCCTCGAGGGCCCGGGCCGGTGCTTCTTCGGCCACCGTCGCCCCCGCCCTGGCCGACGATCGCTTCGGTCTCTGGGCCTGCTTGATCTGAGCCTCTGTCTCGTTCACGTGGTCTCCTCGCGGAAGGTCAGCACCGGTGGTCAGCTCAACGGGGGGGCATGGCCAGAACTCTGTAGTAGAAGTCGATCAGGTCGCCGGCGGTCGCGGCCCAAGTATAGGTGCTGCCAGCGGCCAAACATGCTTCAATCTGGGCTTTCGCCAGTGCCGGATCGGTCAGGAGCACCTCGGCGGAGGAGGCCAGGCTGGTCGGCAGCCAGTTCTCGGCGGAGACCGGGATCTCGGGGGCCAGCTCGTGGAGGGGGCCGAAGCTCGTGAACAGGGACGGCGTGCCGAACCGCGCCGCCTCGTAGGGAACGAGGCCGAACCCCTCGGCGGACGTGGGGTACAAGACGAGGTCGGCGTGGCGCATGAGCCAGTTCCGCTCCGCCGAGGTGACGTCGGGGATCGTGAACACGTCATCGTCGAGGACGTCCCGCTCACGCAGGAGCACCTTGGTCTCGGACAGGCGTGACGACCCGTCGGCGACCATGGCGCCGGCCATGACCAGGGCATGGGGCCATCCCCGCCGACGCAGCTCGGCGACGGTGGCGATGGCCAGGTCGCGGTTCTTGTGGGTGTAGTCGGTTCCGAGGCACAGCACGAACTGGCCGTCGACGAAGCCCCGGGCCAGGAGCTCGCGTGGGACGTCCGCCGCCTCGTCACCGCTGAGGTGCTCGGTGCCGAACGGAACCGATGCCAGGCGGCTCGGCTCGATCGGCAGTCGTTCCAGTTCCACCTGGAGCTTCACGTCGTCGGAGATCACGGTGACGCCGTCGGCCTCGGCTGCTCCCCGGCGGATCGCCTGACGGTACCTCGACCACTCCTCGGCGGTCCGGTGGTACGAGCCGACCCGGTAGGCGATGAGGTCGAGGAACGTGAGCACCACGACATCGGCGGCCTGCTTCCACGGCGCTACCGAAAAGCCCATGTCCGGCTGGATCATCCGGTGGGCGACGTCCACGTGACCGATCGAGGGGAGGGCGTCGGGCGTCAGCACCTGGCCCCGTACCTTCGGCGAGGTGAGGACATCCTGGGCGTAGCCGGGGGTGGGCCCGGTCATCGCCACCACCACCTCTTTGATCTCGTCTCGACGGCGGAGGGCGTCGATCGTGGCCAGCATGGAGACCTGCGTGCCCATCTCGTGTGGACCGAGGTAGGAGCCGTCCACCAGGATCCGCAGCCCGCGGACCTTGGCCGCGGCCAACCGGAGGGAGATCGCCACGGGCGACGTGTGCGAGGTCCCCTCCTCGTGCACGTAGGCGACCTCCATCGGGTAGTCGAGATGGAGGTAGTGACGCTCCTTGGGGTCCATGTCGTCGACGGTCTCCGGAGTCCAGGGTGCGGAGGCGGCGCTGCGGTGGCGGGCGTAGAAGACGGTGTCGTCCAGTACATGGATGAAGCCGCGACTCCGTGCGCGTGCGGAGAACTCGGCGATCGAGTAGTCGAGGCTGATGGCCTGGGTGGTGACCAGACCGCCGGCGGCACCGAGTGCGGACCCGGCCAGCAGCACGGCGGCGCCCTTGGCCGTCGGGATGGGGGTCGGTAGGGTCCGTGGCCCCCGTTGGCGAAGCAGCCTGGTGACCGATGTGGCGTCCTGCCCGTCGGGGGGCCGGGCCGACGGCCGGTTCCGCTCGGGGAAGCTGAGGAGGGCGGCATCGTTCGAGAGGAACGAGACGGTGGCGATGCGCAGGTCGTCGCCCAGCAGCTCCAAGGCCCGGGTGAGGAAATCGTCCGGCAGGGTGATGGCATCGCCGACGGCGAGCACCGGCAGGTGGTGGGCGGCCCACACCTGGTTGACCAGATCTGCCGCCGTCGATGCCTCGAGGCATCGGTAGCCGGCGTCGGCGAACTGGCGCAGGGTCGGTGCGAAGGGGCCGCCGGCGAAGAACGGGATGCCGGCCCGCTCCAGCGAGCGGGCGGCGATCAGGAGGTGCTGCTCGTCCGCTGGTGGCACGAAGACGGCGCCGACCACGCCTGGTGTCGGAGACGGTGGGCCAGCGGTGCTGATCGAGTCGATGTCCTCGGCGGTGGCCGTCACGCGCCTGACGATAGCCGTTCGGCTGTCGGACCCGAGGACCGGGCCCGGGGTCAGACGGGCACGGCGAGCAGCTTGATGCCGCCGATGGCCAGATCCGTGAGCCGCCGGCCGGCCAGCTCTGCCGGCAGGTGGAACGGATGGTGGATGAGCTCGACCTTGGCGATCTGCAGCCGGGCAGTCGTCAGCGTGTCCTGCAGGTCGTCGACGGTCAGCCGATTGAGGAAGTAGTCCGGGCAGTCGACACCGGTGATCAGATGCTCGAACCCCGGTCGCGTCCACCCGTGGTCCCCGTGCTCGGAGTGGTAGAAGGGGAAGAGCTGGATCATGGCGATCGCCCCGGGGGCCATCAACCTCCTGATCTCCTGGGCCATGACCCGCGGCTGCTCGATGTGCTCGAAGGCCGACCACGACAGGATGAAGTCGAATGTTCCCGACGGCGCCGGCACGTGGTCGGGTGCCGACAGCTCGAAGCGCAACCCCTCGGGAAGGGCGTCGATGCCGTGCTCCTTGGCCATCCGCTGGAGGTCCTCGACGTCCGTCGGCTCGATGTCGTACCCCACCAACAGCTCCGGGCGGGCCATGACGGACAGGCCCAGCGCCATGATGCCGTCACCCGTCCCGATGTCGGCAACCCGCAGGCCCTGCAGCGAGATGCCGTCGCCCCCCAGGAAGTCGACGATCTCCTGCGGTGCCTTGGTGAAGTGGTCCTCGAACCACGTCGGGTTACCCGGATAGCCCTCGTTCTCCATCCACAGGAGACTAGACGGGTCGCCTCTTCCGGGTGCGGCCGAAGAAGAGCGAGACGACGACCACCAGAGCGGCGACCAGGGCCACGCCGATGGCCAGTTCGCTGTGGGGCGGTAGGTAGGTGAACCGCACCGAGGTGGTGCCGGCGGGCACCGCCACCTCCTGGAAGAGGTGATCCGGGCTCCCCCTGTCCCGTCGGACCGTGGCGGACACGCCGTTGCCCGTCGCCTTCCACCCCGGCAGGTACTCGACCCGCCGGACCAGGGTCACGGCGTGGTCACAGCGGACCGTGGCCTGGTCCCAGCTCTGGGTGACCACGGTGCACGGGCGACGGTGGCCCGACGGGGTGGACGCGGCCGCCCCGGGGGCCGCTCCGGGGGCCGAGGCGCCGACCAGTGAGAAGGCCGGTGATGCCGAGGGGAGCTGCCAGATCTCGGCGAAGCCGTCGGTGTAGACGCGTCGGGGGCCGGCCGGCCACGCCGGGGTACCCGGTGCCGGGAACGGCTGACCCTTTAGGTCGGACCCGTCCGCGTCCTCGACCACGAAGCGGACACCCACCGCCTCGTAGTCGGACAGGTATCGGGTGAGCGCCTCGCCGGGTGTGAGCCCATCGGCGTCGACGGCGTTGCCTCCGCTGAAGTTGTGGCGGGGGGTGTTGGGGTCGAGGGAGGTCTCGATGTAGTCGTCCCACGCCTTGGGCGACGGGAGGTCGTCGACGTTCACCTGGGCGATCTGGTAGTACGAGCCGTAGTTGGGCTGGATGGGACCGAGGGTGGCGAACCGGTAGGTGCCGAGGTGGGCCGACAGCCAGTCGACCGAACCGGTCTGGAGCGGGGTCGGCGTCGGGGCGGAGAAGTAGGTGGTGGCGACCATCAGCACCGACTCGAGGCTGAGCACCCCGGCCATGAGGAGTCGTCCCCGCCTCCGCCACCGATCGTTACGGGTCACCCGGGCCCTCCGGTCGGTGGGCGACCGGGCTCGTCCCGCCCACCAGCCGCCGGTGGCCAGGAGCGCCAACAGGACGAGGGCACCGATCAGACTGACCACCACGTAGGCGTGGCGGTGCGCCCCCTGGGTGGGACTGGAGGCCAGCGCGTGGGTGAGGAGGGGCCACGCCGTGACGGCGGCCCAGGCGCCGAGGACCCCGGTCACCACCGCGCCGATCACCAGCGTCCGGCGCGGGGTGGCGGCGCGGGCGATGTCGTCGAGGCCGAGCACGGCGAGGACCACCACCGCCAGTTCCCACGTCGGCGGCGAATACCGGTAGAAGGCGGTGTCCTTGACCCCGGGGATGACCGCCATCAGGCGCACGACGGGTGGGAACCCGTAGGTGCGGAGCAGGGAGACGAGGACCCAGGCGCCCAACCCGGTCCGCAGGACCCGTTGACGCCGGCCGACCAGGCCGACCAGCCCGGCGGCGATGACCGTGGCGGTCAGGAAGCCCCCGACGTTCTGCCACTGGTAGGTGATGGGGTCGGGCCCACCGGTGGCGTGGAACCCGAAGATGGGGCCGAAGGAGTAGGGGAGGACCAGCTGGGACAGTCCCACCGGGGCCAGGGAGACGTGGGAGAACGCACCGGCCAGCGACCCCTTGTCGGACCAGGGGAGGTAGTCGGCGAAGGCGACCGCCAACGGCGCGGCCAGGGCCACGCCGACGATGCCGCCGGCGACGGCCTTGAGGGAGAACCGCCGCCAGGACGACCGGTCGGGTCCGACGGCCCGCAGGATGACCCACCAGAGGACGAAGAAGCCGTCCAACAAGGTCGTCTCGGGAAACCCGGCCAGGATCGACAGGGCCAAGGCCACCGCCAGCAGCTGCCAGCCGCCCCGCCGGTGGTCCCGTGCCGCGTCGAGCGCCTGTTCGACGCCCAGGAGGCAGAGGGGGAGGAGCGCCACCGGACGGATCGGCGCGTGGGCCAGCCAGGCGAAGGTGCCGCACAGTCCGAAGGCCACACCGGCGGCGGTCGACAGGGTGCGTCCCACCCCGAGCCGGCGGACCAGGGCGTAGGTGGTCACCCCGGTGAACGCCTCCAGCAGCACCTGCATGACCAGCATCCCCTGGTGGAGGGCGAGGACCAGGATCAGGGGGAAGAAGGCACCGCTCTGCATCTCGCCGGCCAGGGGCGCCCCGATCCCCTCGTAGGGGTTCCACCACGGGATGTGCCCGTGCAGCCAGTCGAGGGCGGCCAGGTGCCCCAGCGCCTGGGTGGTGTAGCCGGCGTTGGGATCGATGTAGGGGACCCCCGGCAGCCACCCGGGCTTGGCCGGCGCCAGGTAGGCGTTGAGGACGAGGGGGTTGGCCGTGACCAGATGGAGGAGGGCGGGCCCGTTGGCGATCAGGACCGCGACCCCGATGACAGGCGAGCGGCACGACGTCTGCCCTACGTGCCACCAGTCGAATCCGGATTGACTCGTAGCTTCCCGTCACGACCAGCCGCAGTATACGAGAGCACCCCCTCTGTTCTGGTGCATCGGGGGGACCCGGCCACCCGGGTGGAGGCACCGATCGACCGGCTTGACGTGCCAGAGTGGTGCAGTGGCACAGGATGCGGAATGATGGTTTCTCAGGCCCGGTTCGACCGACCGAGCCGGCGGGAACTCGGGGGAGCGTGCGGTGCAAGGACCAAGGATCGGGAATAGCTGAAGAACCATGAGTCCCAGCCTGCGAGCACCAGTCGTGCGATCACTCGAGCTGCCCGGATGGCGGATCCGCCTGGCCACGCTGGTCGAGAGCGACTACGAGGCCTGGTTGGCCGTGCGCACCCGGTGCCGTTCCTGGCTCGTCCCCTGGGAGCCCCGCTCGAAGGGCGCCCCCCTGGCCCCCGAGGACGCGGTGAGCTTTTCGGCCCGGTGCGGGATGCGCGAGCGCGAGCGTCAGCTGGGGAGCGGCTTCGGATTCGGCATCTTCGTCGAGGGGCGCTTCGCCGGCGAGATCACCCTGTCGTCCATCCAGCGGGGGCCGTTCCAGAACGGTGCCATCGGTTACTGGATCGACCAGGAGCTGGCCGGCGCCGGGTACATCCCCGAGGCGGTGGTGGTGGTGTTGCAGTTCGCCTTCGAGACGCTCCGGCTCCACCGCATCGAGGTGGCCATCATCCCCCGGAACACGGCCAGCCGGCGGGTGGTCGACAAGCTGGCGCTCCGCAACGAGGGGGTCGCACTGGGATTCCTCGAGATCAACGGCGAGTGGGAGGACCACGTCCGCTACGCCATGACCTCCGAGGAGTGGGCGGTGCGGGGGCCCGAGCTCCGGGCCGCCTGGCTCAAGCGACCGTGAGCCCCGGCAGCGGCCGGCCACAGGACCGCTGACGCGACGGACCGGCGGCAGCACGGCTGACGGGCCGCCTACCGGAAGGCGAACGCGCCGCTGTAGCTGATCAGGAAGTAGCCCCACAGGACGAGCACGCCCGCCGTTGCCCCCGCCGTCACCAGCACGGGGAGGTACCGGGCCCGGAAGGTGTCGGTGGCCTCGGCGGCCAGGGTCAGGAGGATCGGCACGGTGGCGTAGGTGTAGCGGGCGGCGACCGTCCACTGCTGGGCGTAGCGGATGTACCAGAGCTCCATGATGTTGAGGATCCACGGGAGCCCGAGGATGGCGGTACGCACCGACCACAGCCGACGGCCCAGGGTGGCGATCAGGACGAGCGCGGCCGGGATGAGCAGCACCTCGAGGAGCTGATCGAGGTAGGACAGGGCGCTCTGGCTGGTCAGGCCGAAGGCCCACTCGGCGGGCATGGACACCTGGAGCAGGCTCACGGTGTCGTTGGGGAGCTGGCCCACCGAGTAGTGGACGTGGTGCGGGTTGACGATGGCGGTCTGCTCCTGGATGGCGATGGGTCCGGCCGTCGCCATGTGGTAGTGGGCCTCGTTGAACGCGAACCACGGCGCCACCACCACGAGGGGAACGGCCACGGCGACCAGCAGCGCCCCCCACGACCTCGCCGTCCACCGGCGACGGCCTTCGGCCAGCACCACCAGGGCGAAGACGGGGACGAACAGGATGAGCTCGAGCTCGGTGAGGACGCAGAGGCCGAGGACGAGGCCGGCGATGCCGATCCTCCAGACCGAGTGGCGCTCCCAGGCGATGAACAGCTCGGTGACGAACAGGACGGCCAGGGGCACGGCCAGCGCCAGGTTGGAGATGCAGACGAAGCGGACGACCACCCCCGGCAGGAGGAAGAACACGAGCACCATCGACCAGCCGATCAGCCAGCGCTCCTTCAGCACCACCCGGGTCAGGCGGGCGGCCAGGGCCACCGCCACCAGGAGCAGCAGGACGTCGAACAGCCGGACGGCGTAGATCTTGTCGATGTAGTTGGCGCTGAGGAGGAAGGCGGGCGCGGCGGTGAAGTAGTACAGCGGCGGCTGGAACGCCTCATAGCTGAGTTTGTCCAGCCCGAGCACGTGGTTGACGTCGGCGAGCCGCGGGTAGATGCCCTTCTGGATGGCGACCACCTGCGGGGTGTTGTCCGTCTTCCCCAGGACGGGGAGGGAGCCGTGCTGGGCGATCTGCTGGATGTACCCGAAGTGGGCGCTCTCGTCGAGGGGTGAGAAGTAGGGGAGCTTGAGCGCGCAGAAGATCCCGGCGAAGGCGATGACACCCACCTGGACGACCAGCACGACGGCCAGCGCCCACCGCCAGAACGGGTTGAGGCCCGGAGGCATGGACCACAGCGGGCCGCCGCGGTCGGAGCGGTGCCGGACCCGGTGCCTCGGGCCCGGTGCCTCCGGCCGGATGACCGCCTCGGCGGCCTGCGGCACCGGACGGGGCCCCGGAGCCAGGGAGGCGAGGTCCGGGGTGGTCTCCACTTGGCTGGTCACGTCGGAATGGCTCCCAGGTGGGACGGCGTCTCGAGAGCGACTCCCACCCGTGGCCGCCGTCGTCCGGGTGCCGGGTGGAGTCGCCGCCCGAATGGTAGCGGCCTCAGCCGTCGATTCCCCGGACCACTGCGGGCGAGTGGCGGAAGAACTGCTCGACATCCTGTTCGTAGCGGTAGGCCTCCGCTCCCGACCCGGTGGACCGCCGCAGGTTGTTGGCCCGGGCGAAGCTCTCGACGGCCCCGGCGCTGGTGTAGCGGTACTCGAAGCCGGCCTCGATCAGTCGGCTGGTGTCCACGCCGCGGCCGAAGCGGATCAGTCCCTCCATCTCCGGGGGGAACTGCACCACGCCGAGGCGCTGCAGTCCCGCCGAGAGCGCCCGCGGCCTGAACGGGGGAAGGGGGAGGAGGAACGCCCCGCAGATGGAGGCCACCTCGCTCCACGGCAGCTTGCCCGCCCCGGCCACGTTGAACACCCCGGGCAGTCGGCGGCCCGTCACGTACTCGAGCGCCCGGACCACGTCGTCCTCCTCGACGAACTGGACCAGGGGGTCGAATCCGGCGATGCAGGGGAGGAGCCTCCGTCGGAGGTCGTAGCTGATCGGCGTGATGATGTCGGTGCCCAGGACGTGGGCGAAGCGCAGCACGGACACCACCAGGTGCGGGTTGTCCTCGGCGAAGTCCCGGACCAGTGCCTCCACCTCGATGAGGGACCGCTCGAGCCTCGTGCGGACCGGGCTCTTCCTCCGGTCCTCCTCGCGGAAGAACGCCGGGTCGGTCTCGGCGGAGCCGTAGATGTGGGTCGAGGACTTGACCACCACCTGGCGCACCGAGGACCCGGACGTGCCGGCGGCGGCCAGCAGGTTGAGGGTGCCGATCACGTTGATCTCGTGGAGGGCTCGCGCCGGCACGTTGATCGAGTTGGTCTCGAGGAAGGTGTGGACGATGGTGTCGACCTGGGTGGCCCGCACGATCCGGTTGAGGATGGAGTACTTCTGGTCCGACCGCACGAACTCGGTCCGCTCCAGCGGGACCTTGGGCTCGTTGGCCCCGAGGCCGAGGATCATCTCCACGTCCGGCTCGCTCTCCAGGGCCTGGGCCATGCGACCGCCCCAGAAGGTGTCGAGCCCGGTGATCAGGACGCGCCGGCCCACGGTCAGCCGAACCAGATGCTGCGACGCTCGCGCAGCATGTCGTGCAGGGCGTCCTGCAGAGTGGACCGGATGCCCTCGGCCTCGTCCATCACCCGGCTGCGCGAGTAGCGATCGAGGCCCGGCTCCACGTCGAAGGTGACCGGGTCGAGTACCCGGAGCTTGATCTTGACCGGGAAGTAGGTCACGTAGCCGACCGGTCCCATCAAGAGGGCGTTGGCCGTCACCGGAAAGTAGGGGAGCCCGAGCATCTTGGAGACCGCCGGCAACCTGAACAGGATGGGCATCGACTCCTCGGCACCGACGACGGCGATCGGGATGACGGGCACGCCGGCCCGCATGGCGATCTCGACGAACCCGCCACGGCCGAAGCGCCGCAGCCGGTAGCGGTCGGTGTACGTCTTCGACGTGGCCTTCGTCCCCTCGGGGAACACGAGGGCCAGCTGCTGCTGGTCGTGGAGGAGGCGGTAGGCGTTGTCGGGATGGGCCGGCACGCCGCCGGTCCGCGACCACAGGGTGCCGACGACCGGGATGGTGCGGAAGAAGTAGTCGGCCAGCCCGTAGACCGGTCGACCGAGCTCCTCCTCGATGCCGTGCATGATGGCCGGTGCGTCCGATGGGATGGCCCCGGCGTGGTTGGCGATGAGCAGGGCACCGCCGTGGTGGGGGATCTTCTCGAGCCCTTCCCATTCGACCCGGAACCAGTACTTGTACATCGGGTCGTAGAGGCGGCGGACGATCCCCCTCATGTGCTCGGAGCGGCCCCATTCGTCCACGTCGGAGAGCCGGGGGTCGTGCTGCGGCTCGCGTTGGTCGGGCTGGGGGCTCGCCACCGGCAGGTAGGACACCGCGGCGAGCGGGTCGGATCCGGCGACCTCGGCGATATCGGCGGCCGCTTCGCCGGTCAGGACTTCCTCGGCGTGCTCGGGCGTCCTCTGCTCGGTGTGCCGCTCGGGCGCCGACTCGTGGGACCGCTCGGTGGTCGGCTCGCTCCGGTGCGCCGACCTGGGGGTGTCCGTCGGCTCAGCGCTCACCGCGCCCATCGTAGTTGAGTGGCCGGGAGCCCCATCATGGCGGGTCCGTCCCGATCCGGCCGGGGGCCGCCTCGGGCCGTCCCTGCGGCGGTCGGGGCTCGGCGGTGCTGCCTCCGGCCCACCCCGCGCCGGCCCACACCGCGCCGGCCCACCCCGCCCCGCCCCTGACCCCGCCCCCGACCTGCGTCAGACGGCGACGGGCGTGAAGTCGCCCGTCCACTGCAGGTCCTGCAGGCGGGCCGGCGTGGAGAAGTCCACCGAGGCCAGGTCGACCACGTAGGTCTCGGGGTTGCCGATCATCCGGTAGGCGTAGCGGGGGGTGCTCAGGTTCAGCACGGCGTCCCAGACGGTCACCTCGGCCACGAGGTCCTGGCCCATGACCTCCTTGACGGCGCCCGGGGGGATGTCGAAGGCGTTGCACAGGTGCAGCGCCAGCAGCTCGGCCTCGTGGGCGTCGGTCGCCTGGTCGACCAGCCGGAGCACGCTGAAGAGGCGCACGAACCGGGCCGACGGGGTGTAGTCGGCCGGAACGCCGCGCAGGCCCTCCCCCTGGCCGGGTGCGGACAACGTGAGGCCCCCGACCACGTCGTCCGGCGGGTTCTCCGCCGAGACGCCCAGGTAGTTGCCGAGGTTGGTCAGGTGCCACTCGAGGTACGGCGCGTTGGTGGCGATGCCGACGGGGTTGTCCACGACCCGTGTCCCGCGGCCGTGGAACTCGATGGCGATCGAGCCCGTGGTGTCGTGGACGAGGCAGTGGACCGGCGGCACGAAGCCCATCCCGGGGTCCCTCCCGATGACGGTGACCGCGGCCACCGCCGCCTTCACCTCGTCGATGCTCCCGCACGTGCCGAGCAGGTAGGCCGCCAGGTCGAGCTGGGAGAGATCGGAGCCGTCGCCCTTGGGCTTCCGGAACGAGCAGTAGCCGCCGGGCATGTAGAGCAGATGGGCGCTGACGCCGGCCGTGTTGATGCCGTCGACCAGCCAGTCGGGGTGGCCGAACACCCCCATGCCGACGACCCCGTGGGTCGCCCGCCACGTCGTGGGGTGCCCGCCGTCACCGACCGAGCCGGTCCCGGCGTGGTCGGCGGGCAGGACCGCCAACTGGGTCGGCATGCCCATCGGGAACTCCATGCTCCGGGCGGCGACGACGGCGCCGTCCTTGGCGACCGGAAGTTTGAATGTCATGCACATGTGCTTCTCCCTGCACTCTCTGCTCGCGGGTCGAGGGGCGGTGGCCCCGGTGTCTCTGGTTCGGTCCTGGGTGGTGTCGGTCGTCGCCTCGCCGTGGTGACGTCGGCCGACTCGGCGTCGGCGTCGACGGGCGCAGAGCCCCCGCTCCCGGACAGCAGCACGAAGGCGGCGATCCCGGCGACGAGGGTCAGCCCACCGGCGATGAAGAACATGGCGCTGAAGGCGTGCCCGTACGAGACGACGGCGTCCTTGAGGGCGGACTGGCCCGCCGAGGTGGTCGGCGCCGTGCCCTTCGACGCGTACACGGTCACGGCGTCGAGGCCGGTCGAGAGCTGGTTGGCCGGCACACCGGCGTGCTCCATCCGGTGGACGACGCCCCCGACGGTGAGCCGGTCGATCACGACGGCAGAGATCGAGAAGCCCATCGTGTAGAAGAACTGGCCGAAGGTGGTACGCGAGCTCGACACCGGGCCGAGGTACCGGGCGGGCGCCTCGGCCAGGATGAGGCTGCCGAACGGCACCGCGGCGATGATCACGCCGGCACCGGTCAGGACCAGGCCGGGCAGGAAGCCCACCAGGCTGGTCGAGCCGTGGGCCGTCGCCAGCAGCCCGAACCCGGCAGCGGAGACGATGCCGCCGACCAGGATGGCGGTCCGGCTGGTCAGCCCCTTGGTCATGAGCCGGCCGGTCGCCAGGCCCGCCACGATGCCGGCGACCAGCAGCGGTAGCTGCCAGACGGCGACCTTGGCCGTCGCCAGCCCGTTGACGTACTGCCACAGGTTGGTCACCTGCAGGAAGGCCACAGCGGTGCCGAAGGTGTAGATGAACCCGGCACACAGGGCGGCCAGGAAGACCGGCGAGCGGAAGAGGCCCACCGGATAGAAGTGGCCTTCGTAGCGGGACTCCCACACGAAGAACGTCCCGAGCAGCAGGGCACCGAGCACCAGGGGCACGAGCGTCCTGGGGCTGGTCAGGCTGTGGGCGAACTGGCTGGCCGAGTACAGGACGAGGATGACGCCGGCCATGAGGAAGCCCTGGCCCGGCAGGTCCAGTTTGTTGCCCGTGATCCGGTCGACCCGGGGGAGGAGCACCGGAGTGACGAGCAGGCACACCATGCACGCCGCCGGGATCAGCAGGAACGCCATCCGCCAGTGGGCGCTGGCCAGGTTGCCACCGACGAACGTGAGCACCACGGTGCCGGCCATGACGACGGCGGTGAACACGCCCATGGCGGCCGCCATCCGCTCCTTGGGCACGACGGCGTCCAGGTAGCCGAACGCGGCACAGTAGACGGCACCGAGCCCGATGCCGGTGATGGCCATTCCCAGCATGTAGAAGACCGGCGACGGTGCGACCACCACCACCAGGTTGCCGATCGTCCCGACCAGCAGGGCCGCCATCAAGACGGTGCGACGGCCCAGGCGGTCGGCGAGGAGGCCGGTCGAGATCACGGTGGCGGCGATGGCCATGGTCTGGACGCTGGCCGCCAGCGCCTGGGTGCTCCCGGCCATGTGGAGCGACCGGCTGGCACCCACCAGCGCCGTCGAGGCGATGTTGGGGCACGAGCCCTGCACGGCGCCCAGGAGCCCGAGGAACGGGACCACCAGCTTGGAGGCCTGCTTGACCGTGTGCGCCGGGAACGGCGCCGCCGCCTCGGTCACGGGGTGGACGGCGGTGCTCACGGGTGCTTCCTCGTTGTCGCCGGCACCGCATTGGGGTGGCTCGTGCCGGCTGCCGTGTGCAACAGGCCCAGGTCGAAGGCCATCGGGCCCCCCTCTCACGCTGGAGCGTCCACCCCCGGCTGACGCCGTCGGTGTTCTCCCCAACCCCCCGCCATCGACGCCACAGCACCCCAACTTGAGGCATCCCGGGAATGCGTAGGGCGTCCTCGGCTCGCACCGCCGAGGCCGGCAGGCGACCGAGGACCGCCCAGGAGCACGTGTTCGGGGGCCGGTCAGGCACCACGAGGGACGGGGAAGAGGTGGCGGAGAATCGGGGGTGGCGGCGAAGCGGGGGTACGCGGGCCGGGGGGAGTCAGGCGTAGGGAAGGAGCCGGCCGCCCAGGGGCCCGAGCTCCGACAGCGTGGCGAACGTCGACGCCCGGCGCCGCACGCCGAGCCCGCCGAACTCGGCCTCGAGCGCCGAGAGGACCTGCGCGGCCGCCAACGGCTCGACCAGGGGCAGCAGGACGGTCACCGCGGTCGGCCCGCCCACGATCGGTACCGGCTTCCCACCGAGCGTGCCGGCCACCACCGTGCCCACCTCACCGGCCAAGCCGTCGCAGTCGACCGCACCCGGCCGGTTGCCGACGAGCACGGTGGTGATGGGTGGTGCCGGCAGCAGGCCGAACCGCGACCGGTACACGTCGGCCAGCATGGCGATCGAGTCGTGGAGCGGGTGGATCGAGCTCCCGGGCACGTGGCGCCACTGCACCGGCACCTCGGTGGTCCGCAGGCCGAGGTGCCGCGCCCGGGCCAGGATCTCGACGTCGAAGGAGAACCGGTCGATGCGGACGAGATGGAACAGGAGCCGCGCCACCGGTGTGCGGAACGCCTTGAACCCGCACTGCGTGTCGTGGTAGCCGAGCCCGGTACCCAGGGTCACCAGCCGGTTGAACATGCTCCCCATGACCGACCGGAGGGCGTAGGTGCTCTCCACCATGGAGTCGGGCAGGGCCCGTGACCCGATCACGACGTCACTGGTGCGCAGCCCTTCGAGCAGGAGGGGGATCGCCCTCGGGTCGATGGCGAAGTCGGCGTCCATGAAGGCGGTGCAGGCCCCGGCGGCCTCGGCCACACCGGTCCGGATGGCGGCGCCCTTCCCCCGGTTCACCGGGTGGCTCACCACGCGGTGATGGGGGAGGTGGGCCAACAGCGACCGGGCCGTCTCGGCGGTGGCGTCCGTGCTGCCGTCGTCGACGACCAGCAGTTCGGTGTTCCCGAGGTCGACCGCCCCGTCGGCGACGGCGGCGTCGAGACGCTTCAGGCCGTCCCCCAGGCGGTCCACCTCGTTGAAGGCGGGGACGATGATCGTGAGCTCGGGGGCCATGGTAGGTGAGTGACCTTACGTCGGGTCCTGGGCCCGGTGGTGGCGGGTCCCCCCGTGCTCCACCGGGGACCGGCTACGGCCGGCTGGCGCCGACCAGCCCGGAGGTGAACAGGGCGTCGAAGCTCACCACGGTGCCGGTGTGGGCGGCCTGGATGATCGTGGCACTCCCGTACGGCGTGGGCCGCCCGTCGAGGGACGGGCCCACGTACATGACCACGTGGTCGATGCCCGCCGCCCCGTCGAAGTCGTAGAAGAGGAGGTCGCCCGGTTCGAGGTCGCGGAGGCTCACGTGGGGGGTGTCGGCGTACTGGTCGGCGGCCGAGTGGACCAGGTGCACGCCGGCCTGCGCCCACGCCACCATGGTGAGCCCCGAGCAGTCGAAGCCCGACTCGCTGGCGCCACCCCACACGTAGGGGACGCCCAGGTACTTCATGGCCCCGTGCACGGCGGCGAGGCCGGCGGCCTGGGGATCGTTGCCGCTGCCGATCGTCGGTGCCAGTGCGCCGGCCGCCGCCGCCGTGGAGGCGGCGGCCTGGTTGGCCTCGGTGACGGCGGTGGCCGCGGCCGCGCTTCCCCCGCCGACGGTGCTGGCGACCTGTGAGGCCTGCGAGGCCTGGGCCGCCGCCGCCTCGGCTGCCGCCGGAGTCTTGGCGTCGGCCGCCGCCTGGGCGGCTGCCGCGGCCTGCGCCGCCGCCTGCTGGGCGATCTGCTGGGCCAGCGTCCCCTGCACCTGGGCCAGCGTGGCCTCGGACTGGTTGGCGGCGTTGGTGGCGCTCAGACGGGCCTGGTTCTGCACGGCCAGCTGGGTGTTCTCCGACCTCTGCTCGGCCAGGAGCTTGATCCGGGTGGACGCGAGCTGGTGGGTGGTCGCCTGCACCTGCGCCACATCGGCGGCGACGTTCCCCACGCCGATCTGCTCGTAGAGATTGCGGGTCTGGTCCTGACTGTTGGGGGCGGAGAACAGGGCGGCGGCCGAGGTCGACGAGGAGTCACTGACGTAGGAGTTGACGGCGTCGGCCTTCAGTCGTGCCTTCTCGCCGACCAGCTTGGCCCGGGCCTCGCTGATCGAGGCGGTGGCGGACTGGAGTGCGGCCTCGGTGCTGTCCAGGTTGACGACCGCCTGGTTGTACTGCTCGTCCGCCGCGTCGAGCGCGGTCTGCTCCGTGCCGATCTGGGCTTCGATCTGGGCGGCCTGCGCCTCGGTGGCCTCGATCTGGGACTGGGCCGGGTCGGCCGCCGTCGAGGAGGTGGTCGAGGAGGTGGTGGTGGAGGTGGACGAGGAAGGGGTGGCGGCGGCGGCGGTCGGTGGGACCGAGCCGGCGGCCCACGCCGAACCGGCCGATCCGCTCGCACCGGTGAGGAAGACCGTGGTCAGGAGGCAGGCCAGCGCCGACGACAGCGCCATGCACCGCGGATACCGCCGCGCGCGCTGCTGTGCCGCACATCGGGCTGTCGATTTCGGCACTCGGTTCACGATAGTCCCTCTGCCCCTCGTGAAAAAAGGGGGAAATCGCTGATGGACAGGGCAATTCGGCTCGCGGCTCGCACGGGTTGCCGATGTCGCCGCCGGCAACGGACACGGGCGGTGGGCCTCCTTCGCTCTGTCCTTTCGTGTCGATACATGGATAGCTGGTGCATCTCAGTCGGTAGGTTGCCTGTTTGCATCGGCAGGTAGGATCGGGAACTGGAGGTCGCAATCATGGACGGTGTGGTCGAGGTCCGGGGTGGCCGCCTCCGCGGGGTACGGCGGCACGGCCTGTGGTCGTTCTCCGGCATCCCCTACGCCGGCTCCCCGGCGGGAGCGGCGCGCTGGCGCCCGCCCTCCGCACCCGAGCCGTGGGCCGGCATCAAGGAGTGCGACCGATTCACGCCCATCGCCCCCCAGTCGCCGGGCCTGGTCGAGATGTCCCTCGGGGGCGAGCCCGAGGAGCAGTCCGAGGACTGCCTCAGCCTCAACGTCTGGACGCCGGGTATCGACGACAGTCGCCGGCCGGTGATGGTCTGGGTCCACGGCGGATCCTTCGTCAGCGGTTCGGGGGCCGGCAGCCTCTACCGGGGCGGCATGCTCGCCCGTGAGGGCGATGTCGTCGTGGTGACCATCAACTACCGCCTGGGGCTGCTCGGCTTCCTCTCCCACCCGGAGCTGGCCGACGAGGGGCAGACCTGGTTGGACGGGGACCGGTGGGAGGGCGTCGGCAACTGGGGCCTGGCCGACCAGGTGGCCGCCCTCTGCTGGGTGCGGGACCACATCGCCAGCTTCGGCGGCGACCCGGGCAACGTCACCCTCTTCGGGGAGTCGGCCGGGGGGATGAGCGTGTCCGCACTGCTCGCCGTCCCCGCCGCCCGTGGCCTCTTCCACCGGGCCATCGTCGAGAGCGGCCCGCCGTACTCCTACTCCGTCGATCAGGCGTCGGCCCGCGCCGAGGCGGTCGCCGCCCACCTCGGCGTCCCGCTCACGCGCCGGGCCCTCGAACAGGTCCCGGCCGACGTGCTGGTCCGCGCCGCCGGCGAGCTCGGCCAGGTCGGCTCCAACAACGACGACTCCGGGCTGCTGCTCATGCCGGTGGTCGACGGGGGACTGCTGCCGGTGGCGCCCGAGGTGGCGGTGGCCACCGGGTCGGTCTCCGAGGTCCCGTTGCTCATCGGCACCACCCGCGACGAGTCGGCCTTCTTCACCGTCGGGAACCCCGCCCTCGCCCAGTTGGACGATGAAGGGCTGCGCAAGTGGACCAGGCGTCTGACCCACGACCCCCAGGAGTCCGAGCGGCTCATCGCCGGGGTGGGCGATGCCCGCCGGGCGAGGGGGGAGGCGGTCACGCCGCGTGACCTGTGGGTGGCCATCGCCACGGAGTTCGTGTTCCGGCTGCCCACCGTCCGCTTCGCCGACGCCCATGCCGGCGCGGCGGTGCCCGGGGTGGGGACGTACTGCTACCTGTTCACGTGGGAGTCCCCGGCCTTCGGTGGCTACCTCGGCTCGTGCCACGCGCTCGAGATCCCCTTCGTGTTCGGCACGGTGCACAATCCGGCCATCCAGGGGTTCTGCGGCGGGGGAGAGGAGGCCTTCGCCCTGTCGGCGGCCGTCCGGGAGGGGTGGACCAGCTTCGCCCGCTCCGGGTCCCCGACCGGGTGGCCCGAGTGGGACAGCGACCGGCGACCGACCACCGTGCTCGGGCCCTGGCCGGGCAGCGACGGTCTCCGCAACACCGTCGAGCGGCCGCGTGACGAGGAGCTCGAGATCATCGGTGCGGTGGTCGGTCCCCGCATCGCCGGGTGAGCGGCCCGGGGACGCCGGTCAGGCGCTCCACCCGCCGCTGAAGCTGAAGAACTGGCCGGTCTGGAACCGGGTCACCCCTTCGAGCAGCACGGCGGTGAACTCGGCCAGCTCGGTCATGGTGCCGAGTCGGCGTGCCGGGGTCTGCGCCTCGATCCGGGCCCGGCGATCGGGGTCGGCATCGGCACCGCTGGCTCGGAGGAACCCCGGGAAGTCCATGAAGTTGGTCCCCACGGCGTTGATGCACACACCGTCGGCCGCGTACTCCTGACCCACCGCCCGGACGAGGGCGTTGGCCCCCGCCCTCGTGGCCGAGTACGTGGAGACCCGGGGTTCGGGCCGGGCCCCGGTGGCGCTGGTGAACAGGACGATGTCCCCCGAGCCCTGGGCCACCATCGGGGGGATGAGCGCCCGGAGCGAGTAGAAGGCCATGTCCAGGTTCTCGGTCTTGGTGCGCTCCCACTGCCCGGCGGTGATGTCGAGGAAGCGGCCGGTCACGATGCCGATGCCGGTGACCACGGCGGCGGCATCGATGCGACCGAAGCGGGCCAGCGCCCGCTCCACCAGCGCGTCGTTGCCCTCGGCGGTCCGGAGGTCGACCGTGCCGGACGGCACCACCTCGACCTCGGTGCCGCCCGCTGCCAGCTCTTCGACCAGAGCGTCCTCGGGGGCGTGGAGCACGAGGCGATGGCTCGCCGACAGCCGACGGGCCAACTCGGGTCCCACGTAGTCGCCGGTCTGGGTGATCACTGCCACGCGCTGGTCCATGGGCTCAACGTAGTGCCATCGACGCAGCCCACCACCGGGACCCGGCGTGGCCTCCGGGGAGCGTCTCCCCGACCGGACGACGGGCCGTCACTAGGATCACGGGCGTTGGTCCGGTGTCGGGGGACGTAGCCCAATCGGCAGAGGCAGGGCGCTTAAACCGCCTCCAGTGAGGGTTCGACTCCCTCCGTCCCCACCAGGTCCCCTCGAGCGCAACGGTGCCGGCGGCGACCCGGTGGGCGAACGCCCCTGCATACCGGCGGCGGTCCGGCCACTCGTCGACTGGTCGGATCCGGGGGTCCGGGAGCGCCGCTCAACCGGGCCCGTCCGGGCCGAACGATCCCACCCAGTCGTAGTTGGCGTTGAGGCCGTTCGACCCCGAGGGCAGGGGCGCCAGTGGATCGAGCGGTGCCACCGACAGCGACCGGGCCGCCGCCGTCGTCTTGTTCGGGGTCTTGGTGGAGGCCAGCTCGAACGAGAGCGTGCCCGGCGGCGTGCCGTGCTGGACCCAGTCGATGAGCGGCGTGAGGAGGTCGGCGCCGGCGAGTGCCGGGTCCCCTCCGGCCAGGCAGTGGTACTGCGCCGGGATCATGTAGAGGCGGGAGAACGCCTGGCTGGCCGGGTAGCCCCCGGCGGCGTCGGCCACCGCCGTGTAGTACGCCACCGTGCCGAAGGGCGGGATGGCCTGGTCGGCCCATCCCTGATCGATGATCAACCTCCCGCCGGCGGCGGCGAACGACGAGAGGTCGGGATCGGTTGCGTCGTAGACCCCGGCGAGCGCCGTCAGCTGCCGGTAGCCCGACACGGTGAAGTGGAACTGCGACAGCCGGTACGAGCTCGATGGATCGGTCCGGTAGGCCAGGTAGCGGAGGAAGTTGGTGGCGAACTGGTAGCTCAGTGTGTCCTGGGGCCAGTCCCGGTCGCCCGATGGTTTGACGAACCACGCCGGCCACCCGAGCTCCGAGCCGTAGGGCTCGCCACCCGGATAGAGGGACTGCCCGGCCGGGTCGGTAGGGCCGCGGTAGAGCGACACCACCACCCCGACCTGGGCCGCCGTGAGGCAGGCATTGGTGACCCGGCCGTGGCACTCGATGCTCGACGGGGAGAAATCACAGGCCCGGGGATCGGGGACATATCCCTGCCCCTGGCCACAGGCCCGCACCACCGCCGCATGGAGGGCCGGGAGCTTCTCCGAGGTGAGGATCTCCCGACCTCGGGGTCCGGTGTTGACCCGGATGTTCCAACTGCCGACCTCGGCCACCAGCTCCGACTGGATGTTGGCCGGCGCCCCGGCCAGGATCCCGTTGAAGTCGTGCGGATACCGCTGGGCCTCGATGAGCGCCTCTCGGCCGCCGTCGGAACACCCGTCGAAGTACGAGTAGGCGGGTCCGCGGCCGTAGTAGTCGGCGATGAGCGCCTTGGCCACCTCGGCCAGCTGGTGCTCCGACGTCGAGCCGAAGAGGAGACGGCGTGTGGCATTGTCGGCCGCCCAGCGGGCGTCGGTGTTCGAGGTCGTCACATGCCCCTCGTTGTCGACGGCGAGGGCCAGGGTGTTCCCGGTCACGGCCGGGCAGTGGTCGGACGCCAACGGCACGACGGGGCGCAGGTAGCCGCAGAAACCGCCGCACCCCTCCTGCACGTACTGGCCCTGATAGGTCGATCGGGGCAAGCGGAGGTCGAAGTAGAAATCAGCGCCGATGGCCCCGATCACGTGGCAGTACTCGGCGCCGGTGGAGTCGGACAGTCGTGCCGAGACGAACCGCACCGGCACTCGTGCCGGCGAGCGGAGGTGTTCCGCAGTGAGGTCCCCACAGGGGCGCACGGGATGGATCACCGAGCGGCCGGCGGTGGCTGCCCCGGCGGTCGTGGTGCCGGCGGTGGCCGCCCCGGCGGCTCCTCCCCCGGCGGCGCCGACGCACACTCCGCTGACGAGGGCGATCGCCGCCACCCGGGCGACCCGCCGCCGCGCACGAAGGATGTCAGAACACCTCGGCGAAGAGGTCCAGCATCGACCGCCATGATCGTTCGTCGGCCGACCGGTCGTAACGGAGGGCCGGGTTGCTCCCGTCGGCGGCCGGGTTGGTGAAGCTGTGCACGACCCCGCCGTAGAGGTGCATCTGCCAGTCCACGCCGGCGGAACGCATCTCCTCCTCGAAGGCCAGGCGCTGATCGGGGGGCACGATCGGGTCGTCGGCGCCGATGCAGACCAGCACCTTTCCGGTGATGGTGGCGGCATCCTCCGGGCGGGAGGTCGACAGCCCGGAGTGGAACCCGACCACCGCCGACAACGCGGCTCCGCTGCGGGCGAGCTCGAGCGACATCGTGCCGCCGAAGCAGTACCCGATGGCGGCCACCCGGTCGGGGTCGGCGCGCTCGTCGGCCAGCAGCACGTCGAGGCCGGCCCGGGCCAACGAGCGGACGCGGTCACCGTCGCCGGCCAGCCGGCCGAAGCGGTCACCGATCTCCTCCGGCGCCAGCCGTTCGCCGGCCCCGTGGTAGTCGAGGGCGAAGGCCACATAGCCCAGCTCGGCCAGCCTCTGTGCGCTGCGTTTGGCGTGGTCGTCGATCCCCCCGGCGTCGTGGGACACCAGCACGGCGGGCCGCCTTCCGGCGCGGTCGTCGTCGACCGCCAACGACCCGACCATGCGCACGCCGTCGTGGGTGTACTCGATGTCAGCGATGTGCACTGGCGCCTCCGCGCTTGCCGGCGACCGGCCGGTCAACCCGGCAACGGGGGTCGCCGCATGCCGTTCGTCGGATCAGTTGAACACCACGCTCGGACGCCGTGACCCGTCGACCCACCACACGTGCTCACAGTCGCGGCACCGGCGGAGCACCGATTCGTCGAGCACCGACAGACGCCGGGCCCACGACGGGCGCTGCAGATCGGAGTTGCCCTCCTCTCCGCATTCCGGACAGACGAGTCGGGTTCGGAAGTCCTGCACAGCGTTGCCCTCCCAGATAAGGGCCCCCACGCAGTCGGTCAGGCTATTGCATGGTGCCCCGTGCCGTAAAGGCCACGGGGGCCTCGCCACCGACGCAGGCGTGGGCGATACTGCGGCAGTCACGCCCGGCGAGGGGAGGAGACCGTGGTCGAGGAGATCGAAGACCGGCGGCGGACCGAGCCGCTGTTCCTGTTGCCCGAGCGGAGAATGCTCGAGGGTTGGTTGGACTACCAGCGCATCACGCTGCTGATCACGTGCGAGGGACTGGACAACGCCGGACGCAAGATGCGGCCGGTCGCCACCTCGGCGCTGTCGCTGCACGGCCTGGTCCGGCACATGGCCGAGGTCGAGCAGGATTGGTTCCGCCGCGTTCTGCTCGACGATGCCGACGCCCCCTTCCTGTTCTCCGACCCTGCGGTCGAGGACAGCGAGCTGGTCCCGTTGGACGATGCCGACTGGGAGTCCGACGTCGCCGCCTGGCAGCACCAGTGCGAGGCGTCCCGCCGGGAGGCCGCACGTCGTCAGCTCGACGACACTGGCGTGCGCTACGGCGAGCCGTGCTCACTCCGGTGGATCTACCACCACATGATCGAGGAGTACGCGCGCCACAACGGCCACGCCGACCTCATCGGCGAGATGGTGGACGGCGACGTGGGTCGTTGACGCGCTGATCGCCGGCGTGACCGACTGGGTGCCGCCGAGGGCTGGCCGTCGTTACGGCAGCGGGACCCGACCGTTGTCGCTGTGGACGACGCCGGCGGCGGCGGGCTCGTCCGACCCGTCGGTTGGGGTGCCGTGCCGGGAGATCCACACCAGTTCGTCGGGGGCCAGGTCGAGGTCGGCGGCCGCGCCGCGCGACAGCTGCACCCAGGTCGAGTCCCAGTCCTCCATCCGGATGTCCACCCGCACCTCGAACCCGAGGTGGGTGACCCGCTCGACCACACCGGCGTGGGCGCCCTGCCCCGGCTCACGCCGCAGCACGAGGTCGTGGGGCCGGACCCACCGGCCGTCGAGCTCGGTGGCCGGACCGAGGAACTTCATGACGAACTCGTTGTCGGGACGGTCGTAGATCGCCGAGGGGGCGCCACTCTGCTCCAGGCGGCCACCGTTGATGATGGCCAGGTGGTCGGCGACCTCCATGGCCTCCTCCTGGTCGTGGGTGACCAACAGGGTGGTGACCGAGATCTTGTCGTGCAGGTCCCGGAGCCACACCCGGAGCTCCTGGCGGACCTGGGCGTCCAGGGCGCCGAACGGCTCGTCGAGCAGGAGCAGCTTGGGCTCGATGGCCAGCGCCCGGGCCAGGGCCATGCGCTGCCGCTGGCCACCGGACAGCTGGGAGGGGTAGCGGTCGGCCAGGTGCTCGATCCGCACCAGGTGCAGCAGCTCGTCGACCTTGGCCCTCACCTCGGCCTTGGGCCGCCGCCGGACCTCGAGGCCGAAGGCGACGTTCCGCCGCACGGTGAGGTGGCGGAACGGCGCGTAGTGCTGGAAGCAGAACCCGATGCCGCGGTCGCGTGCCGGCACCGCCGTCACGTCCTCTCCGTCGATCTCGATGGTGCCGCTGTCGGGCTGCTCGAGCCCGGCCACGACCCGCAGGAGCGTCGACTTGCCCCCTCCGCTCGGGCCCAGCAGCGCCGTCAGGGAGCCATCGGGGACATCAAGGCTGACGTCGTCGAGGGCGACGGCGTCTCCGAATCGCTTGGAGACGGATCGGATGGTGATCGCCATGGGGACCTCCTTCCTTCTTTTCGATCGGCGCCGAGGAGCGCCAGGACCAGCAGGGCGATGACGGCGAGGATGACCGCACCGGAGTAGGCCCCGACCGTGTTGAGGTTCTCGAAGCCGTCCTGGATGAACAGGGTCAAGGTCTGGGTCCGTCCGGCGATGGCACCGCTCACCACCACCACGGCACCGAACTCGCCGAGAACCCGGGCGGTGGTCAGGGTGACGCCGTAGGCCAGGCTCTTCCTGATCGACGGCAGGGTGATGCGGCGGAACACGGTGAAGGGGCCGGCCCCGAGGGTGGTGGCCGCCTGCTCCTGGTCGGTGCCGATCTCCTGGAGGACGGGGAGCACCTCGCGGACCACGTAGGGCAGGGCCACCGTGGCCGAGGCCATGATGATGCCGGGCACCGAGAAGATGACCTCGATCCCCCGGGCCGCCAGCCAGTTCCCGAACCAACCGGTCTTCCCGTAGACCAGGACGAGGGCCAGACCCACGATGACCGGCGAGATGGCGAGCGGCAGGTCGACCAGGGCGTCGAGGAGCCAGGCGCCGGGGAACCGGTGCCGCGACAGGATGAGCGCCACACCGACACCGAACGCCGTGTCGAGCGGGACAGCGATCAACACCACGAAGAAGGTGAGCCAGATGGCGTGGAGCGCATCGGGGGTCGTCACCGCGTCCCAGGCGGCGGCGAAGCCGTGCTGGAAGGCGCGGTAGAAGATGGAGCCCATCGGGATCACGACCAGCAGCGCCAGGTAGCCGAGGGCGGCGATGCGGAGCGGCCAGCGCAGGGGCGAGCCGGTCATACCGCCTCGCTGATGGCGAACTTGCGGCGGAGCAGGCCGATGCTCAACAGGACCACCAGGGCGGTGGCCACCAGCACCACCGAGATGGCGGCGGCGCCGGACAGGTCGTCGCTCTGGGACAGGCTGTAGATCCACGACGAGGCCACTTCGGTCTTGAACGGGACGTTGCCGGAGATGAGCACGACCGATCCGAACTCGCCGATGGCCCGGGCGAAGGCCAGGCCGGCCCCGGCGAGCATGGCCGGGGCGACGCCGGGGAGGATCACCCGTCGGAGCACGACGAAGGGCGACGCGCCGAGGGAGGCGGCCGCCTCTTCGACCTCACGGTCGAGCTCGGCCAGCACGGGCTGGACCGACCGCACGGAAAAGGGCAGGGTCACGAAGGCCAGGGCGAACAGGATGCCCACCGGGGTGTTCGCCACGTTGATGCGGAACGGGCTGTCCGGGCCGTACAGGGTGAGCAGGGTGAGGCCGGCCACCACGGTGGGCAGGGCGAAGGGGAGGTCGATGACGGCGTTGACCGCCGCCTTGCCCCGGAAGTCGTCCCGTACCAGCACCCAGGCGATGACCAGCCCGGCCACGGCGTTGAAGGCGGCGACGGCCAGCGAGCACCACAGCGTGAGCTTGAGGGCGGCCACGGCCTCGGGCTGGCTCACCGCCTGCCAGAAGGCGCTGAACCCGCTGGAGAAGGCGTTCGACAGCAGGGCGGCGATGGGCAGGACGACCAGCAGGCTCAGGTAGGTGACGGCCAGCGCCGACCCGCCGACCACACCGAACTTCCGGCCCACCCGTTGGCGCCGTGGCGGCCGCCCAGTCGGCGCCGCCGGGAGCGGCGCGGGTGCGACCGGGCGGACGGCGAGGTCAGCCACTCGAGGTGGACTGGCCGAGACCCTGCTCGATCTTGGCCACGACCCCGGTGTTCGGTGCGAAGAACACGGCGTTGACCTTGGTCCACCCGCCGAGACTGGCGATGGTGAACAGCTTCTGCGGCTTCGGGAACTTGAACTGCGCGGCCACCTTGGGCAGCACCGGCCGGTAGCCCTGCTGGCCCCACACCTTCTGACCGGCCGCCGACAGGAGGTAGGCCACGAAGGCCTTGGCCGCCGTCGGGTTGGACGAGTTGGTGGTCACGGCGATGGGGTTCTGGATCAGAATCGTCTGGGGGGGCGTGACGATGGAGATCGGCTCCCCCTTCTTCTGGGCGTAGAGGGCGTCGTCCTCGTAGTCGAGCAGCACGTCACCCTCGCCGGACAGGAAGGTCTGGAGGGCGTTGCTGGCGCTGCTCGGCTGGGACACGGTGTTCTTCAACAGCTTGGTCAGGTAGGCCGTGGCCTGCGCCTTGGACTTGCCCTGGCTGAGCTGGGCCCCGTAGGCGGCCATCAGGTTCCACTTGGCGCTACCGGAGCTGAACGGGTTGGGGGTGATGACCTTCACCCCGCTCTTGACCAGGCTGGCCCAGTTGGTGATGTGATCGGGGTTCCCCTTCCGCACGACGAACGAGACGATCGAGTTGGTCACCATGCCCTGGGTCGGGGTGGACGCCCACTTGGCCGAGACGATGCCCGCCTTCACCAGCTTCTGCATGTCGGGGGACAGGGAGAAGTTGACGACGTCGGCGGGCAGGCCGTCGACCACCGAGGTGGCCTGGGAGCCCGAGGCGCCGAAGGACTGGGAGAAGGTCACCCCCTTGCCGGCGCTGGTGGCGTTGTACGCCTTGATCAGCGCGGCGTAGGCCGGCTTCGGTGTCGAGTAGGCCACCAGCGACACGGAACCGCCGGCGGCACCGGCCACCGAGGGGATGGCCACGCCCGTCGCCACCGCGACCCCCGTCAGCCCGGCCACCGCCAGGTACCGCCGTCCCCTGCCCGTTCTCCGTCGGTCATTACGCCACATCTACCGGTGCCTCCTCGTTAGTCCGTCATATCGAATCACTAGTGCCAATGGGGTCTATCGAGTCACTAGCCCTTATAGGGTTTGTCATGTTAGTCACCATTTGTTCATCTTGCACGGGCGCCCCAGGCCGCCACGGTGTCGCTGTCCACCAGGGGCGAAACGGTCCGACGACGGCGAACCACCCGGTGGACAGCACCTCGAGGACAGGCTCGGACCACCGAGGCGCACGGCCGTGGGTGCCCTGGGCGCACCTGACTAGCATCGGCCCCCGACCTGGAGAAGGGAATCCGACACCCATGGCCCATGACCCGGTGGTGACCGAAGCAGTCCGAGCGCGCGACAGCCTGGAGCCCCGCTTCGTCCTCGACGACCAGGAGCAGCGGGCGGCGGCCGTGCTCGACGCCTACCGGGGCCCCGGAGGCCGGCGCCCGAACATCCTGGTCATCCTGTTCGACGACGTGGGCTGGGGTGACTTCGGCTGCTACGGCGGAGGGGTCGCCGTGGGCGCCGCCACCCCCAACATCGACCGGCTGGCCCGCCGGGGCAAGCTGCTCACGTCGTGCTACTCGGAGCCGTCGTGCACACCGTCGCGGGCCTCGCTCATGACCGGCCGCCTCCCCATGCGCCACGGCCTGCTCCGGCCCCCCATGTACGGCCAGCCCGGGGGCCTCGACGGCGAGGTCACCCTGGCCCACCTGCTCGCCGAGTCCGGGTACGTCACCCAGGCGGTGGGCAAGTGGCACATCGGGGAGAACGTCGAGAGCCAGCCCCAGAACGTCGGGTTCGACGACTTCTACGGGTTCCTGTCGGTGTCGGACATGTACACCGAGTGGCGCGACCCGAACTTCTTTCCGGAGATCGTCTACAGCGAGGAGCGCACGAAGTGGGTGGAGAACCTCCCCTTCAACAAGTGCTTCGTGCACGCCAGCAAGGGGGGTGAGACGGAGAACGTCGAGGAGGTGACCGTGCCCGTCCTGTCACTGCTGGACGACAAGTGGGCCACCTACTCGCTCGACTTCATCCGGCGGATGGCCGAGCCCGAGCGCGCCGAGCGCACACCCTGGTTCCTCTACCACTGCACGCGGGGTGCCCACTTCGACAACTACCCCCACGAGCGGTTCCTCGGGTCCTCGCCGGCCAAGCACCCCTACAAGGACACCATCATCGAGCTCGACGACATCGTCGGGAGGCTGGTGGCCGAGCTCGAGGCGACCGGCCAGCTCGAGGACACCCTCATCTTCGTCTCCTCGGACAACGGACCCGAGATGGAGACCTGGCCCGACGCCGCCTACTCGCCCTTCCGGAGCGCCAAGGGCTCGACCTGGGAGGGGGGCCAGCGGGTGCCCGCCATCGTCGCCTGGCCCGGCACCATCGCCCCCGACCTCGCCACCGACGGGCTGTTCTCCCAGATGGACCTGTTCAACACCGTGCTCACCCTGGCCGGAGCGGGGGGTTCGGTTCCCGAGGACCGCTACATCGACGGGGTCGACCAGACCTCGTTCCTGCTCGACCCCGACGGGGTGTCCAACCGCAAGTACCTCTACTACTGGCTGACCAACGTGTTCTCCGCCCTGCGGGTGGGGGAGTGGAAGTTCATGGTGGCCTCGACCTCCGACGACGACCGCGACTGTCTGAACCTGGGCGGGTTCACCGGTGTCACCCAGAAGTACTCCCACGGCCGGCTGTACAACCTCTACCTCGACCCGAAGGAAAGCCACAGCTACATGATCCGCAAGCTGGCCTACATCGACAGCTTCACCAGCGGCATCCGCGACCACTTCATCACCTACGGCAAGTACCCGCCCCGCCAACCCATCGCCGCCATGCAGTGAGGGCCGCCTGGCCCGCAGTGAGGGGCCGCCCCGGCTCGACCGGCGGCACCGACACCGTGGTCATCCCCGTGGGCCGGCGACCGCTCCGAGGTCGGGGATCCAGCGCCTCATGAAGGCGTCGAACATGGGCACAGTGAAGTCGATCTCCCCCCACCGGGGCGAGTAGCACAGCGCCTTTTTCAAAAGGCCGTCGCGGGTGGGCCCGAGGGCGGTGGCCTTCTTCCCCAGCAGGGTGGCCACCTCCACCGAGCGCACCGGGCCGGGCCCGAGCTCGGCCATGGCCCGGAGGTAGGCCCGCTCCGGGTCGCTGGTCCGGCCGGTGCGGACGCGGAAGAACCCGTCGTCGAGCTCGGCGGTGGCCACCGGGATGCTCCGCTCCACGTCGTCGAGCGTGATCAGCGCCGGACCCTCGGCTGCGTCCCAGGCCTGCTTGCCGAACTCCTGGAGGAAGTAGGGGTAGCCCCGGGTGACCTCGACCAACCGGTCGAGGGCCTCGGGTTCCCAGCGGACCCCCTCGTCGGCCACCGGGACCTCGAGCGCCTGGCGCGGCTGGTCCTCGGTCAGCGAGTCGATGACCGGGAAGGTGAAGACGCGCTCGGCGTAGGACTTGGCCTCTCCGGTCAGCGCGGCGAGGGAGGGGAGCCCGGCGCCGGCCACGGTGATGGGCAGGGCGAGCTGGGTGGCGCGGTGCACGCCCATCACGAGGGCCTCGAGGGTGGCCCGCTTCACGTAGTGGAGCTCGTCGATGGTGATCAGCACGCCGGTGTCATGATCGCGGGCGACCTCGCCGAGCTCGACGAACAGGCCGGCCAGGTCCGTCGCCAGGTCGCCCGAGTCGGCCGGCCCGTGGACGGCGTCGACGTCGATGCTCAGCTCGGGACCACCGGGGAGCCCGATGGTGAACGCCTTGAGGACCCCGAGCGCCCGCACCACCCGCGCCCCGATGCGGCGTCGGGCATCCATCGACAGCAACACCCGCCGGAAGGCGGCGGCCAGCCGCGGCGGGAGGTCACCGTCCTCACCGACCTCGAGATGCTCGTGGAAGTAGCCACGGGCGTCGGCCAGGAGCTCGAACTCATTGAGGAGGACGGTCTTGCCGACCCCGCGGAGACCGGTGAGCATCTCGCTGCGGCCGTCGCGCCCGAGGCGCAGTCGCTGGAGGGCGATGTCCATCGCCTCGATCTCCCGCTCCCGCCCGACCAACGCCGGTGGGCGGGTGCCGGCCCCGGGGCTGAAGGGGTTCCGGACCGGGTCCACGGCCGAAGACTACCGGTCTCTCTCGAATATAGACAGATCGCTATATTCCGTCGCCCCCAGCTCTGAAGGTGAAGGGGCGGATGTTGCTTTGTACTGTCGGGCGGTTCCCCGTCACCGCTCTACGTGCCGAATGTCCATGGTGTCTATACAGAGGTACGGCCGCTGTTCAGGGAGGATAGACAACTGAAGACGGCGTCAGCCGATTGTGGGACCGGTGACCGCCATCTGGCGGAATAGTGGGCGATACAGCCAGACCAAGGCAGTGTATTTAGTCAAATAGTGACCCCCTTGCCACCCGAAGTGAGCCACGGGCCGTTTCTCTTGACGTCGAAGTGATGACATGCGAGCGTTCCGGATAACGGGTCGGCGTGACCCGGGGGCATAGGGGCGGCGATGCAGGGCAGGGATGGGGGCTTCAGATGTACTGCCGGCCCTGCGTCGCGTCGGCGCACAGGCCATGGCCGCTGATCGCGTCGTCGTCCAGAGTGGCTGGTTGCCCCTCCGCCGACACGGCTCGGGCGAGGGTCGCTCGACGACCCGTTCACGCGTGACCGCGCCGGCGCACCCGCACAGCCGCCGACGGGGACCCCGCCGCCTACGGGCGGCGTGCAGCCGGCACTGGCGACTCTTCACCGTCCTGCTGGTCGTGCCGGTGCTCGTGGTCGTCGCATCGGGCGCCTTCGCCGTTGCCTGCTGGGTCCACCTCGACCGCGTGCCGATCACCTTCCCGGGGTCGCCGCCGGGAGGCACCACCTACCTCTTGGTGGGCTCGGACTCGCGTGCATTCGTGCAGACCGGCAGCGACCAGGCCACGTTCGGGACATCGGGTGCATCGCCCGGGCAACACGCCGACGTCATCGTGCTGCTGCGGGTCTCCTCCGCCGGACACGTGGCGGTGATGCCCATCCCGCGGGATCTGTTGGTCCAGCTGCCCGACGGTGCACCCACGCGGATCACCATGTCGCTGATGAGCGGGCCCCAGTCGGTGGTGGGCACCCTCTGCCAGTCGTTGGGCATCGGCGTCAACCATCTGGTCCTCATCCACATGAACGGACTGCGAAGCCTGGTGGACGATGTCGGTGGGATCACCCTCCGAGTCCCCGCCCCGGAACGGGACATGGTCACGGGACTCTCCATCGGCCATTCGGGTGTGAACCATCTGGACGGGGCACAGGCCCTCGCCTATGTGCGCTCCCGTCACCTCGAGTATTTCGAAGGCGGCAGCTGGCGCCCGGCATCGACGGCGCAGGACGAGAGGTCGGGGCGGGCCGCCCAGGTGCTGTCGCTTCTGGGGGCCCGTCTCGACCTCGGGGCCGCGTCGCCGTTGACCTCGGCCCGGCGCCTGTGGGAGCTCTCCGGTGCCCTCACCGTGGACGGAGGGGCCAGCCCGTTCGCACTGACGGCGCTGGCGACGGCCCTTGGGCAGCTGCACACCGCCACCCAGGTCACCCTGCCCGTGACACTGCACCCGGGCTATGTGCCCGTAGCCGATCTCGATCCGGGAGGAGCCACCACGGGCATCCAGTTCGACGGTGGACCAACGCCCGGCTGCACCGTTCGATCGCCCATCACCACCTCATCGCCGGCGACCATCGCCGGCCCGATCGCCCCGGGGGGCACCGCATCATGAGCAGGCACCGCATCATGAAGAATCGCGTACTGGTCGTGCTGTCGGCGGCGTTGGTGATGGTGGGCGCGTCGGCGCTCACCGGCAGCGTCGCCGGGGGAGCCACGTCGTCGGGGCCGCCGCCCATCACCCTCAGTCCGACCTCCGGTCCGGCGGGCACGACGTTCACCGTCACTCTCCCGGCGCCGTGCACCTCCCAGAGCAGCCCGCTCTCCGGTGGGGACGACCTGACCGTGACGCTGTCGGACGCCGGCGGTGCCGCCGGGTATGCGTCGCAGCAGTACCAGGGGATCCCCGGCGTACCGATCACCGAGGTCGCCTTCGCCGTCCCTGCCGGTACCCCGCCCGGTCACTACACGGTCGCCGCCGGGTGCAACTCCGTGAACAACGCACCCGACTACGGACCCGCCTACTTCGAGGTGACCGGAGGAACCCCCCTGGCGAACTTCTCGTTGTCACCCCAGTCGGGTGCCACCGGAAGCGTGGTCGACGCCACGGGGGCGTGCGCTCCCGTCAGCGTGTCGACGTCGCTCTCCGGCGGCGGACAGTCGGGAGGCTCGATAGCGGTCCCCCCCGGAACCTCGGCAACCGATACGGCGACCCTGGACGGGACCGACCCGGTCGAGGGCTCCCAGGCCGAGTTCTTCGTCTCCATCTTCTCCGAGGTCGATCCCAACCTCTCCGTCACCGAGAGCAACTCCGGGCCCGGGCCGACCATCACCACTCCGGTCACGATTCCCTCGACGTTCCCGCCCGGCCCTTACTTCGTGACCGCGGCCTGTGACAACTACACCGGCTATGTGCAGTTCGCCGAGCAAACGTTCACGGTGACCGGCTCGCCGCCGGCGACCACCGCCATCACCACCTCACTCTCCTCGGACGGACTGTCGGGAGCCACCATCACCGTCCGGCCCAACGCCGCGGTCACCGACACCGCCGAGCTGTCGGGCGCCAACACGGCAACCGCCACCGGCACGGTGACGTACTCGGTCTATTCGGACAGCGCCTGCACCGGCTATGTGGCATCGGGCGGCACGGTGAAGGTGTCCGGCGGCGTCGTCCCGGCTTCGAACCCGGTCACCCTGCCGTCCGGTCCCGCCTACTGGCAGGCGTCCTACAGCGGCGACACCACCAATGCCCCATCGGTCACCACGTGTGGAAGCGAAGTCGAGCAGATCGTGCCCGGGGCGGTTCCCACCACCATCACCACGTCACTGTCGGGAGGGTCCTTCAGCGGTCCCTCCATCGGCGTGCCGGCAGCGACGAGCGTGATCGACTTCGCCACGCTGGCCGGTGCCGCCGCTTCCACCGCCTCGGGCTCGGTCACCTTCTCCGTGTACTCGAATGCCACCTGCACGACCCAGGTCGGCACCGGCGGGACGGTTACGGTCAGCGGTGGCACCGCCGAGTCGAACCCCGTGGTCCTCTCGACGCTCGGGGCCTACTACTGGCAGGCCACCTACAGCGGGGACGCCGACAACGCCGCGGTGACCTCGACCTGTGGGAGCGAGGTGGAGACGGTCCTCACCATCTCCTCCGGAGTCCAGCAGACCTCGCTCCAGACGTCGCTCTCGGGCGGGGGACAGTCGGGGACCTCGATCTCCGTGCCGAGCAACACCAACGTGACGGATTCGGCCACGCTGACGGGCCCCAACGCCGCGGTGGCCAGCGGCCAGGCGATCTACGAGGTCTTCTCGGGCGCCGACTGCAGCCAGTCTGATCTGATTACCTTCGGGGGCCTGGTGACGGTGGCCAACGGGGTGATCCCTCCTATGACGTACAACCTCTTCAACCTCGGGGTGTCCACGCCGGGCCCGTACTACTGGCAGGTGTCCTACGGCGGTGACGCCTACAACGCCGCGTCGACCAGTACCTGCACCAGTGAGGTCGAGACCGTCACCACCATCTCCCCACCGACGACGCTCACGACGTCCCTGTCGGGTGGGGGCCAGTCCGGCCCGGGCATCACCGTCCCGGCGGGAACGCCGGTCACCGACGAGGCCACCATCTCGGGAACGGACTCGGCGACGGCCGGCGGGACGGTCACCTACGGGGTCTACTCGGGCCAGGACTGCACCGGTCTCGTCGCCGGCGCGGGGACCGTCACCGTGGTCGACGGAGTCGCCCCCCCGTCGGATCCGGTGACCCTGAACGGCGTCGGCGCCTACTACTGGGGCGCCCAATACACCGGAGATGGCTCGAACGGGCCGTCGTCGGATTGCTTCGAGCCGGAGACGACCACGCCGGGACCCTCGGCCGTGACCATCACCACCTCGCTGTCGAGCGGTCCCCAGTCCGGGACGTCGATCACGGTACCGAGCTATGCCGAAGTCACGGACACGGCGACGCTGGCCGGCCCCGACGCCGGCACGGCCGGGGGCACGGTCACCTACGGCGTCTATGAGGATGACGCCTGCACGCAGACCGTGCTCCAGGACACGGTGAACGTCACCGACGGTGCGGTCCCCGCCTCGGAGAACCTCGGCCAATATTCCGGCACCTTCTATGTCCAGGTCTCCTACAGCGGGGATACCGGCAACGCGGCCTCGACCACCACCTGTGGCAGCGAGAACTTCACGGTCACGTCGACGCCGGCACCGACCACCCTCAGCACGTCGCTCTTCGGTGCCGGTCAGACCGGTTCGTCGGTGTCGGTGTCCGCCGGGGTGTACGTAACCGACACGGCCACCCTGGCCGGCACCTATGCGGCCAGCGCCGACGGGTTGATGGACTTCTCCATCTACTCCGACGCCGCCTGTACCGATCCGGTACCGTACGCCAGCGGGGAAGCAGAGATCACCGACGGCGTCGCCGAGTTCAAATACCCCCTCACCACCCCCGGGACCTACTACTGGCAGGCCAGCTTTGCCGGGGGTGGCGTCAACGGGCCATCCACCAGCACCTGTGGCAGCGAGGTGGAGACGGTGACCCCGGGAAATACGACCACCGCCACCCAGCTGTTCTACGGCGGCGAGCTCAGCCAGGACGACACGGCACCGTCCGTGACGGTTCCGGCCGGCACCGCCGTGTCCGACTACGCCTTCGTCACGAACGCAGCTGCTTCGCTGTCCGGTTCGGTCACGTTCACGGTGTATTCCGACGACACCTGCACGACACCGGTGGCCGACGCAGGAACGGTGCCGTTGTCGTCCTCCTTCATCCTCCCCACTGTGTCCGACCCCGTCACGCTGACCACCCAGGGTACCTACTACTGGCAGGCCTCCTACGGCGGAGATGCGGAGAATCTGCCGTCGACGAGTGTCTGCGGAAGCGAGATCGAGACGGTGACCGCGGCGGGGCCTCTCCCGACCGTCAGCCTGACGTTGACCGGTGGAGGCCAGTCGGGCCAGAGCATCTCGGTGCCGGCCGGCACCGGCGTGTCCAGCGCCGCCACCCTTCCGAGCAGCGGTTACAGCGCGGCCGGCGGGACGGTGACTTACGGCGTGTACTCCAACAACACCTGCACCCAGCCGGTGATCGGCGGGCAGGACATGGTGACGGTGACCGACGGCGTGGTCCCCGCCTCCACGCCGATCACCCTGGCGGCCGGCACCTACTACTGGCAGGCCTCCTACGTCGATCCCACCGGGACAGTTCCGTCGTTGACCGGTGCCTGCGGAGCCGCGGTGGAGACGGTCACCGGGCCTCCCGTCGCCGACACGGTGACCTACACGGTGTACTCGAACAGCACCTGCACCACACCGGTGGAGGTCGCCGGCACGGTGACGGTCGGTGCGGACGGGGTGGTCCCAGCCTCCCCGGCGGTGACCCTCACCAACCCGGGCACCTATTACTGGCAGGCCTACTACAGCGGTGACGCCACCAATCTCCCCTCGACCAGTGCGTGCGGCATCGAGGTCGAGACCATCACCGGCACTGCCACGCCGGTGACGGTGGCGACGTCACTGTCGGGCGGTGGTCAGTCGGGCGCGTCCGTGTCGGTGCCGACCGGCACCGGCGTGTCCGATAGCGCCACGTTGTCCGGAACCGATGTCGCAACCGCGGGCGGCACGGTGACCTACACCGTGTACTCGAACGACACCTGCACGACCTCGGTGGGTAGTGGCGGCACCGTGACGGTGTCGGGAGGTGTCGTCCCGGCCTCGGGCGCCGTCACCCTCACCACCCCCGGCACCTACTACTGGCAGGCCTCCTACTCGGGGGATACGACCAACGCCGCCTCCACCAGCACCTGCGGCTCGGAGGTGGAGACGGTCACGTCCACCACCACGGCGGTGACGGTGTCGACCTCGCTGTCCGGTGGCGGCCAGACGGGCGCCTCGATCTCGGTGCCCACCGGCACGGACGTGACCGACTCGGCCACCCTGGCCGGGACCAACGTGGCCAGCGCGGCGGGCACGGTGACCTACACCGTGTACTCGAACGACACCTGCACGACCTCGGTGGGTAGTGGCGGCACGGTGACGGTCGCCGGCGGCGGCGTCCCGGCCTCGGGTGCCGTCACCCTCACCACCCCGGGCACCTACTACTGGCAGGCCTCCTACTCGGGGGATACGACCAACGCCGCCTCCACCAGCACCTGCGGCTCCGAGGTGGAGACGGTCACCTCGACCACCACGGCGGTGACGGTGTCCACCTCGCTGTCCGGTGGCGGCCAGACGGGCGCCTCGATCTCGGTGCCCACCGGCACGGACGTGACCGACTCGGCCACCCTGGCCGGGACCAACGTCAAGACCGCCGGCGGCACGCTCACCTACAACGTCTACTCGAACAACACCTGCACGACCCAGCTTCCCGGTGCGGAGGACACCGTGGCGGTGACGGACGGCGTGGTGCCCGCCTCCAACCCGGTCGAGCTGGCCGCCGGCACCTACTACTGGCAGGCCTCCTACTCGGGGGATACGACCAACGCCGCCTCCACCAGCACCTGCGGCTCCGAGGTGGAGACGGTGACGTCCACCACCACGGCGGTGACGGTGTCGACCTCGCTGTCCGGCGGCGGCCAGACGGGCGCCTCGATCTCGGTGCCGACCGGCACCCCGGTGACCGACTCGGCCACCCTGGCCGGGACCAACGTGGCCAGCGCGGCGGGCACGGTGACCTACACCGTGTACTCGAACGACACCTGCACGACCTCGGTGGGCAGTGGCGGCACCGTGACGGTGTCGGGAGGTGTCGTCCCGGCCTCGGGCGCCGTCACCCTCACCACCCCCGGCACCTACTACTGGCAGGCCTCCTACTCGGGGGATACGACCAACGCCGCCTCCACCAGCACCTGCGGCTCGGAGGTGGAGACGGTCACGTCCACCACCACGGCGGTGACGGTGTCGACCTCGCTGTCCGGTGGCGGCCAGACGGGCGCCTCGATCTCGGTGCCCACCGGCACGGACGTGACCGACTCGGCCACCCTGGCCGGGACCAACGTGGCCAGCGCGGCGGGCACGGTGACCTACACCGTGTACTCGAACGACACCTGCACGACCTCGGTGGGTAGTGGCGGCACGGTGACGGTCGCCGGCGGCGGCGTCCCGGCCTCGGGTGCCGTCACCCTCACCACCCCCGGCACCTACTACTGGCAGGCCTCCTACTCGGGGGATACGACCAACGCCGCCTCCACCAGCACCTGCGGCTCCGAGGTGGAGACGGTCACCTCCACCACCACGGCGGTGACGGTGTCCACCTCGCTGTCGGGTGGCGGCCAGACGGGCGCCTCGATCTCGGTGCCCACCGGCACGGACGTGACCGACTCGGCCACCCTGGCCGGGACCAACGTCAAGACCGCCGGAGGCACGCTCACCTACAACGTCTACTCGAACAACACCTGCACGACGCAGCTCCCGGGTGCGGAGGACACCGTGGCGGTGACGGACGGCGTGGTGCCCGCATCCAACCCGGTCGAGCTGGCCGCCGGCACCTACTACTGGCAGGCCTCCTACTCGGGGGATACGACCAACGCCGCCTCCACCAGCACCTGCGGCTCCGAGGTGGAGACGGTGACGTCCACCACCACGGCGGTGACGGTGTCCACCTCGCTGTCGGGTGGCGGGCTGTCCGGCGCCTCGATCTCGGTGCCCACCGGCACCCCGGTGACCGACTCGGCCACCCTGGCCGGGACCAACGTGGCCAGCGCGGCGGGCACGGTGACCTACACCGTGTACTCGAACGACACCTGCACGACCTCGGTGGGCAGTGGCGGCACCGTGACGGTGTCGGGAGGTGTCGTCCCGACCTCGGGCGCCGTCACCCTCACCACCCCCGGCACCTACTACTGGCAGGCCTCCTACTCGGGGGATACGACCAACGCCGCCTCCACCAGCACCTGCGGCTCGGAGGTGGAGACGGTCACCTCGACCACCACGGCGGTGACGGTGTCGACCTCGCTGTCCGGCAAGGGGAGTAGTTGCAGCTCGGGATCGGGCTCCGGCTCGGGCTCCGGCTGGAGCCGGTCCTCGACCGCGACGGCAACCGCCGACGGCAAGACCGCTGGCGGCAGCGGCGGCAGCGGCGGGAGTGGGTGGGGTAGTGGCGGCAGCGGTGGCGGCACCGGCACCTGCGGCAAGGGGGGCAGTGGCACAACCCAGTCCGGCGCCTCCGTCACCGTGCCCACCGGCACCCCGGTGACCGACTCGGCCACCCTGGCCGGGACCAACGTGGCCAGCGCCTCGGGCACGGTGACCTACACCGTGTACTCCAACAGCACCTGCACCGCCAAAGTCAGCACCGGCGGCACGGTGACGGTGTCGGCCGGCAAGGTCCCGACCTCCACGGCGGTCACCCTCACCACGCCCGGCACCTACTACTGGCAGGCCTCCTACTCGGGGGATACGACCAACGCCGCCTCCACCAGCACCTGCGGCTCGGAGGTGGAGACGGTGACGTCGACGACCACGACCACCCCGGTGAGCGTCAGCACCTCGCTTTCGGGCAAGGGCGGTAGTTGCAGCTCGGGATCGGGCTCCGGCTCGGGATCGGGCTCGGGCTGGAGCCAGTCCACCCAGGCGACCGCCACCGCCAACGACAAGAGCGCCGGCGGCAGCGGCGGGAGTGGGTGGGGTAGTGGCGGCAGCAGTGGCGGCACCGGCACCTGCGGCAAGGGGGGCAGTGGCACAACCCAGTCCGGCGCCTCCGTCACCGTGCCCACCGGCACCCCGGTGACCGACTCGGCCACCCTGGCCGGGACCAACGTGGCCAGCGCGGCGGGCACGGTGACGTACACCGTGTACTCCAACAGCACCTGCACCGCCAAAGTCAGCACCGGCGGCACGGTGACGGTGTCGGGTGGCAAGGTCCCGACCTCCACGGCGGTCACCCTCACCACGCCCGGCACCTACTACTGGCAGGCCTCCTACTCGGGGGACTCGATCAACGCCGCCTCCACCAGCACCTGCGGCTCGGAGGTGGAGACGGTGATGTCGACGACCACGACCGCCCCGGTGAGCGTCACCACGTCCCTCTCGGGTCACGGCGTTGGTTGCAGCTCGGGGTCGGGGTGGAACCAGTCCTCGGCCGGGACCGCCAGCACTGAGTCCGCCGGCGGCACCGGCACCTGCGGCAAGGGGAGTGGCGGCACAACCCAGTCCGGCGCCTCCGTCACCGTGCCCACCGGCACCCCGGTGACCGACTCGGCCACCCTGGCCGGGACCAACGTGGCCAGCGCGGCGGGCACGGTGACCTACACCGTGTACTCCAACAGCACCTGCACCGCCAAAGTCAGCACCGGCGGCACGGTGACGGTCTCGGCCGGCAAGGTCCCGACCTCCACAGCGGTCACCCTCACCACGCCCGGCACCTACTACTGGCAGGCCTCCTACTCGGGGGATACGACCAACGCCGCCTCCACCAGCACCTGCGGCTCGGAGGTGGAGACGGTGACGTCGACGACCACGACCACCCCGGTGAGCGTCAGCACCTCGCTTTCGGGTAACGGCGGTAGTTGCAGCTCGGGGTCGGGGTGGAACCAGTCCTCGGCCGGGACCGCCAGCACTGAGTCCGCCGGCGGCACCGGCACCTGCGGCAAGGGGAGTGGCGGCACCAGCCAGTCGGGCGCCTCGATCTCGGTGCCCACCGGCACCCCGGTGACCGACTCGGCCACCTTGGCCGGGACCAACGTGGCCAGCGCCTCGGGCACGGTGACGTACACCATGTACTCCAACAGCACCTGCACCGCCAAAGTCAGCACCGGCGGCACGGTGACGGTGTCGGCCGGCGAGGTCCCGACCTCCACGGCGGTCACCCTCACCACCCCCGGCACCTACTACTGGCAGGCCTCCTACTCGGGGGATACGACCAACGCCGCCTCCACCAGCACCTGCGGCTCCGAAACGGAGACGGTGACCTCCCAGACCACGAGCACCGCGGTGAGCGTCACAACCTCCCTGTCGGGCGAGGGGAGTAGTTGCAGCTCGGGATCGGGTTGGAGCCAGTCCACCCCGGCGACCGCCACCGCCAACGGCAAGACCGCCGGTGGCAGCGGCGGCAGCGGCAGCGGCTGGGGAGGCAACAGCGGCGGTGGCGGCTCCGGCACCTGCGGCACTACCCAGTCGGGCGCCTCCATCTCGGTACCGACCGGCACCCCGGTGACCGACTCGGCCACCCTGGCCGGGACCAACGTGGCCAGCGCCTCGGGCACGGTGACCTACACCGTGTACTCCAACAGCACCTGCACCACCAAGGTCGCCACCGGCGGCACGGTGACGGTGTCGGGCGGTATGGTGCCGACCTCCGCGGCGGTCACCCTCACCACCCCGGGCACCTACTACTGGCAGGCCTGCTACTCGGGGGACTCGACCAACGCCGCCTCCACCAGCCCCTGCGGTTCGGAGGTGGAGACGGTGACGTCCACAACTACGACGTGACAGAGAACGGCCCCCGGCACGAGCCGGGGGCCGTTCTCTGTCACAGTGGATGTGGTGGTCAAGTCGTCACTAGGCGCTGACCCAGGTGAGCGAGAAGGACGAGAGCCCGAGCGTGCCGGGCTGGATCTCGACCGTGCCCTTCGGGGGCGTCTTGCCCCGCTTGGTCTGGACCACCTGACTCAGTCCTGTGGCCGCGGTGTAGGTGCCGAGGGAGGCACCGTTGACGCGGGCGTTCGTGAACGTGAACGTGGAGAATGTCGGCACCTTCTTGGTGCCGGGGACCGAGCCTATGAATGCGTACTCCGGTGTGCTCCCGGGTCCGGTGAGCGTGCTCGAGAATCCCGTGGAGTTGTCAGTGAAGGTCGCGGAGGTCCCGGAGGCCGTTTGGGACGCGGACAGGGAAATCAGATCGTTGGCGTGCACCGTGGTGCTGAGGGTGGTGCCCGAGCTGTTGATCAGAATGAATGCGGTGTAGACGGGATTTCCCTTGACGCACGCCTCGTAGACGATGGGCTGGCTCACGCCGCCGCTGGTGTTCTCCAGCAGAATGCCGAAGCCGATGCCCTGCTTCCCCTTGGCGCAGGTGAGCGTCGGAACCTGGAACTGCACCGAGGCGCTGGCGGGCGGGACGCTGGTGGAGTACACCTGGTACCCGGCGTTTCCTGCGAAGTAGATGACCGGCACGCCGGCGGCGAATGCTGTCGTCGGAGCCAGCATCTGTACGGACAACCCCACCGCGACCCCGACGGCCGCGACCCCAGACGTGCGGGCGATGCGGTTCCACCCGGGTAGCGCTTGCAAGTGTCTACGGAGACGCACGGCCACGAGGGCCACTACGCCGAGAATAGCGATGACCGACAGGACGACTTCGATTGTTCCTGGATTCCGCATGACGCTCCTCCTCTGATGCGTTGGTGTCCCCTCCCTGCAGTGTGAGCGGTGGCGTGCCGACCGTCTGTCCCCCGCGCGACACGACGCGTGACGATTGCCGCGGGTCCCGGTCTGGTCGGGAGCGGATGCCCGGCCACACGGGCGGGGTGAGGCCTCGGAGCGGCGGACACGCCCTACGCTGCACCGATGACCACCATCGAGGCGCCGCGCGCACTGCCGGCTTCGCCCCGAGGGCGTCACCGGCACAGCCGGGCCAAGCGTCGCCTGCCGCTGTGGGCCGCCATCGTCTGCTGGGTGGTCGTCGGTGGACTCGGCCTGGTCATGGCCATGCGCCTGTTCGCCTGGGACCGGTTCGAGCCCTTCGCCATCCTCAACGACCTGACCCTGTTCATCTACCTGCCCGCATGGATCGTGGTCGTGGTGGCCGCCGTGGGCCGCCGGTTCCTCCTCGCCGCGGCGGCACTCCTCATCGTCCTCCTCCAGATCGTCCTCGTGGCTCCCGAGTTCGCGGCCGCCCAGCCGGCGCCGTCCTGGACGGACCACGCGCCGAGCATCCGCCTCCTCGACGCCAACGTCTACAACGAGAACCAGTCGATGGCCGGGTACGCCGCCGAGATCAAGGCCTACCGACCCGGCCTGGTCACCATGGAGGAGGCCAGCCCGACCGACGCGCTCCAGCTGAGGACGGACGGCGCCCTGGTCGGCCTGCCCCATCAGGTGGAGATCGACCGCTACGACCCGTTCGCCTTCTTCGTGGCGTCGCGGTACCCGATCGACAAGACCGATGTCGTCTACAACTCGTTCGGCCTGCCCCTCATCTTCCAGATGACCGTCGAACTGCCCTCCGGACCCCAGCCGCTGTGGGTGGTGCACACCATCGCCCCGCTGCCCCGATCGTTCGACGCGTGGAAGGACGGCCTCGCCACCATCGACGGCGCCCTCGCCGCCCGGGGCACCAAGGGGCTGCTCGTGGTGGGGGATTTCAACGCCACCTGGCAGAGCCAGGGCTTCCGCGCCATCCTGAGCACGGGCCTGACCGACGGGGCGGCGGCCCGGGGGAAGGCCCTCGACATGACCTGGTCCCAGATCGAGCACCCGCTGCCCCCGTTCGTGCGCATCGACCACGTGCTGACCGGTGCGGGTGTGGCCGTCACCCGGATCCAGACGGGTCCCGGCCCCGGCAGCGACCACCGTGACCTGCAGGCTGTCGTCGCCTTGGACCGCTAGTGGTCGGCGGACGGGGCCATCTGCTCGGTCGGGTGGCTGCCCACGACGCATCGGAGGACGCGGGCTATACAATCCACCTCTCGGCGCACGACGAGGGTGTCGATCCGTGCCGTCGGGGGCATCGCCGGCAAAGAGCGGAGCGCGCATGACGGTCAGAGTCGCAGTGCTCACCCAACACGGAGCGTGGAGCGCGTCGACCAGGTTCCGGGCCATCCAACATGTCGAGCGCCTGCGGACCCGCCTCGGTCAGGTCGATCTCTATGTGGCCGACGACCGACCCCGTCGACGCCCGGGTCGGCTCGGCCAGGTCCTCTACTTCACGGGCCACGGTCGCCGGTACGTGGCCCGCTACCGCGAGGTCTCCTCGATCGCCCCCGGCTACGACGCGCTCTTCGTCCAACGTGGCCTCTACGCGCTGGGACCGGGCGCCATCGCGGGGGCGGTCGAGCACTTCGACGGTCGGGTCGTCTACGACCTCGACGACGACGTCTACTCGGAGACCCCGGCGTCCCGGGGGAAGGGTGCGGTGGCCCACTGGCTGTACGGGCCCCAGCAGGCCCGCCGGATCCTGGCGCGGGCCGACGACCTCGTGGTGAGCACCGAGGTGCTGGCCGACCGGATCCGCTCCCTCCGGCGTTCCACCGACGACGCCCACGCCCGCCCGGCTGCGTCGCCGACCACTCCGCCGTCGATCACCGTGCTGCCGACCGTGCCCGACGTCGACACCTACGAACAGGCCGTGGACGGGGGGACGCCGGGCCTGATCGGTTGGGCGGGGACCAACGGCGGGCTGGCCTACCTCGACCCACTGGCTCCCGTCTTTCGCCGACTCGCCGAGGAAGGACTCGGCCGACTCCGGGTCGTCTCCTCGGCACCGTGGTCCGGACCGTCCGAGTTCCGTCCCTGGCGACTGGAGGAGGAGCCCGGGCTCTTCGCACCCTTCGCCGTCGGGATCATGCCTCTGCCCGACACCGACTACGCCCACGCAAAGGCCGGCTTCAAACTCCTCCAGTACATGGCCGCCGGTGTCCCCGTGGTCGCCAGCCCGGTCGGGGTCAACCGGGAACTGGTCGAGCGCTCGGGGGCCGGCCTGCTGGCGGCCACGCCCGATCAGTGGAGCGACGCCCTGAGCACCCTGCTCGCCGACCGGGAGCTCCGGTCCAGCATGGGGGCGTCCGGGCGCGCCTTCGTCGAGACGTTCGCCGACCTCGATGTCCAGGCCGACGTGTTGGCCGCCCTGCTGCGCGGGGAGGCCGCGGATTCCGACACGGGCGTGGCCGTTGCGCCCGGGCGCGAACGGTCCGACGACAAGTAGCTCGGAACCGCGCCGTTAGCGACGACGCCGCGACCCGTCGGATGGGCCCCGCGGTCCTCGTTGTCGTCGCTGACGCCCGGTTACTCTTGGTGGCGGCGTCACCTCGCGGGGAGTCGGTAATGGACCGGTTCCCGCGTGGTGGTGCACAATGCCGCGATCGCCCAGACCACACGTCCTGCGCATGAGCTCCGGACATGGCTCGGCTCGCTCCGTGCCCGGTCGACCGGTAGCGCGCGTGTGAACGTCTGGACCGTGGTGGTGCTGGTGCTCGTCATGGCCGTGGGCACGACCGCGGCGATCCTGGCATCGACGGGCACCGGAACGTCCGGTGCGTCCGGCGCGGCGCCGCAGCGGCGCAGCCACGCGGTGGCCCGGAGCGGCGCGACGACGCTCCCGCCCCGTCCTTCTCCCACGGCGAGCGACGCGGCGCAGCGACTGGTGAGCCAGGGCGCCGCCGCCTGGCTGACCTCGGACGTGAGCCAGATGGTGGCCGCCCAGTCGCCGACCAATGAGATCGGGCTGTGGATCGGGGGCGATCCCGTGCAGTGGCGCGCCAACTCGGGGCCGGGTCTGGCAGCGGCCGCGGTGGCGGCACTCGACGGCAACGCCACCATGCGCAGCGACGCCATCCAGACCTTCAACGCCCTCATCGGCGCGCACCAGCAGCCGAACGGTTCCTTCACCGCCGTCGCCGGCACGGCGGGTCCACAGTCGGCCGACGTGGACACCATGTTCTTCGTCACCAACCTGGGCATGGCCCTGTGGGCCCTACGGTCGCAGCTACCGGCCTCCGACGTGGCGACCTGGACGTCCGCCGTCACCGGTGGGGCCAACTACCTCGTCTACAACGGGAACCTCCGCTACTACACCAACGGCAACATCGCCGTCGGCAACGCCTTGGTGATGGCCCTCGCCTACTGGGCCACCGACGACCCCATCTATGAGGGTGACTACACCCAGGCGGTGTCCTTCGCCATCGCTCCGCCCCAGACCGGTCAGTCGGCCGGATTCGGGTTCGTCACCACCAAGGTGCCGACCCAGGCCGACGGTTCCGACGGCGCCGGCTACTTCGCCGAGTCCGGTGGCGGCACCCCCGGGTTCGACGCCAACTACACCGAGCTGCAGCTGGACCAACTGGTCCGGCTCTACCTGGTGACCAAGTCGGCTGCGGTCCTCCGTCTGATCAACATGGAATTCAACCAGGAGTGGCCATCGGTAAATGCGACCACCTGGGAACTCGACACATCGGGCGGAACCCGGCACCCACAGCCCGATCGGTATGTCCCCTATGTGACTCCCGCTTTGGAGCTTTTGGCGCTCTATGGAGGCCGCAACGACCTGGCCGGCTATGTGCAAAGCCACCTGCAGGAGATGCGAAACTACTACGCCGGCTACACCACAAACTGGAGTCCGGGAGGCGTCTATGGATTCGGGGTCGAGGCGGCATCGCTGGTGCTGATGGCCGACTCACCGTCGTGATCCGGGCCGGCCGGCGAACACGGCGCGTCCACCCCCGTTCACGGACCGCGGTGGGTCCCGATCCAGCTTGCGGTCGACATCCGGTGGCCGTACCATTGCCCCACGGAACATGCAGGTAGACAGGGTTGGGAACGGGGCAGCGCCGCTGCCGGCCCGGTCCGGTCTGGAGAGGGCGACTGACCGGTGGCACCCATCTTGAACCGCACCGAACTGCTGGAGCTGGCCGACGAGAAGTCCGCCGAGTACCACGGGGCCGAGCCCTTCCCCCATATCGTCATCGACGGCTTCCTGGCGCCCGAGTTGATCGCTGCTCTCATACGGGACTTCCCCGGCCCGGAGGCGACCGAATGGCTGGCGTACAACTCCAAGCGGGAACTGAAGCTCGCCCTCGAGGACGAGATGCTCATGCCGCCGAGACACATTGATGTCTTGCGGGAGCTCAACGGTCAGGTGTTTGTGGAATTCCTCGAGCAGATGACCGGGATCACCGGCCTCATCCCCGATCCGCAGTTCCGAGGGGGTGGTCTGCACCAGATCATGCCCGGGGGGATGCTCAAGCTGCATGCCGACTTCGACATGCATCCCCGGATGAAGGTGCACCGCCGACTCAACGCCATCCTGTACCTGAACGAGGAGTGGGCGCCGTCCTACGGTGGCGGACTCGAGCTGTGGGACAAGCAGGCGACGGCCATGGTCACGACCATCGCCCCGTTGGCCAACCGCCTGGTCGTCTTCGAGACCACCGACGACAGCTTCCACGGACACCCCGATCCGCTGAGCTGCCCCGAGGGTCGGAGCCGCCGGTCGATGGCGTGGTATTACTACACGGCTCTGCCTGCCGACAGCGACCGCACCGGCCGCACGCCGATCTTCCGCGAACGACCGGGGGAGAAGATCACAACCCGCGCCGAGGACGTCCGGTCGAAGGTGTTGGCCATGGTGCCCGACTCGGCCAAGGAGGCGGGCAAGCGCCTGCTCAACCGGTAGGGCCGACCGCCGGCGAGCGGCCCCTGCGGTCGGCGCCGGTGCGGTAGGCGGTCTCCAGGGCGTCGACCTGCGCCGTCCAGGTGCAGTGCCGGGCGGCCCATGCCGCCGCTGCACCACCCAGTTCGTCCCGGGCGGGAGCGTCGTGGGCCAGGCCGGCGATGGCCTTGGCCAGTCCGGGGACATCGCCCGGCTCCACGATCACCCCGGTGACACCGTCCTCCACCATGTCGACGAAGGCCGGCACCGAGGTGGCGACGACCGGGCGTCCCGCCACCAGGGCCCGGACGAGGATCCCGCTCACCGGATTCGACGTGAGGTACGGGAGCACGACGATGGCCGCGCCGGAGATGGTGGCGTCGAGCTCCCCGTCGTCCACCCGGCCGTGCCAGGTGACGTCGGTGCCGGAGGCCTCGACGCGGGCGCGGAGACCGGCGACGTACCCGTCGTACTGGCGCCGGTGCCCGCCCAGGATGTGCAGGCGGAGACCGGTGGTCGGCCCGACCTCCTCCCAGGCGTCGAGGAGGGTGTCGATCCCCTTGGACTGGGCGATGAAGCCGGCGAAGACGACCGAGTCGCCCTCCGACGGGGGCCGGGTGGCACCCGGAGGGTCGGCACCGAGGGGGATGACCACCACCGGCGCCAGCCCGGCCGAGGCGAGATCGCTCCGCGACCGGTCGCTCAAGGCGACCCAACAGCGGGTCCGGCGCTGCAGCAGTTGCCGCAGGGGACGGTCGAGCACGGGGGCGAAGAGCTTGTGGGCCACGGCGTCGCGCCGGCCGGGACGGGTGTGGATGACACCGCTCCCTGGAGCGGTCACCACGGTCGGGCCGTCGTGGAGGACGGTGACGAGGTCACCGCGCAGCAGGCTCGCCCAGATGCCGATCCAGAACGCGGCGAGGGCGGTGCGGCCCAGCTCGACGTGGACGACGTCGGCCGCCCGGATCCGGTCCCGGTTCCTCCACACCGTCCGTAGGCCGTCGAGCGCCGGCGATCCCTCGTCGTCACCGACCAGCTCGGTGACATCGGTGCCCCGCGCCCGGAGCTCGACGACGGTGGCACCGGCCACGTAGGCGATGCCGCCCTGGTCGGGCCGGATCACCACGACGTGGCGAATCGGACCGACCGGGTGCCCGGCGGGTGGATGGGCGGTGGTCACGGGCGCCTCCAGAGGACGACTTGACGGGGGAGTGGGAGCGGGATCTCCTCGGGCCAGCCGCCGAGGACGATGAGCGCGGCCAGGAACGCCACGCCGGAGGCGACCATCGAGGGCAGGACCCACCGATCGGTCAGCGCCCAGACCCCGACCATGGCCAACATGGCGAGGACGGGGACCACGGTGACCCGCACCGCCCAGCGGAACTCGATCAGGCCGCGCAGCCCGAGGGCGAATCCGAGGGCCACCCCCACCTCGGTGGCCACGGTGAGCCACGCCGAGGCGGTCACGCCGAAGTGGGGGACCAGGGCCAGATTGCCGGCCACGTTGAACACCAGGGCCAGCGATCCCTGGATGATCAGCCATCGGGTGCGTCGCGAGGCGATCAGGGCGGCACCGAAGATGTTGGACAACAGGGCGGCCACCCCTGACAGGGCGAGGATGCGGACCAGCGGGATGGCCGGTGCGAAGTCCTTCCCGTAGAAGATCCTGACGAAGAAGGGAGCGAAGAGCAGCACGCCGACGCACAGGGGGAGGGCCGCGGCGGTGAGCCAGTGCCAGGCCCGGGCCACCAGCTTGCCCAGCTCCCCCCGGTCGCCGACCGTCGAGGCCATGCCCGGGAGGATGGCGCTCACCACCAGGCCGGGCACGGTCACCAGCAGGGAGAGCGACTTGGTGGCCGCCGCGTAGTAGGCGACCTGTCGACTCGACACGATGAAGCCGACGATGGACAGGTCGAGCGTGAAGTAGGCGCTGGACAGCAGTGAGCTGATCCCGAGGGGAAGCGAGTCGGTCAGCATCCGCTTGCTGAGGTGCCGGGACGAGGTGCCGCCGTCGACGAGGCGCAGGCCGGCGACGGTGACGACCACGGCGTTGAGGACGATCATCACCGACATGGCGACGGCGACGGCGACCGGGCCGCCGCCGGCCAGCGCCACGGTCACGACCACCACGACCTGGGCCACGTTGCTGGCGACGTCCAGGGCACCCAGTTGGCCCACCTTGTAGTTGGCGTAGAAGACCTGGCGGACCCCGCTGAGGCCGAACAGCGCCACCGCCGGGGCCAGCACCACCAGCACCTGGATCCGGACCACGTCCAGTCCGACGGCGATCGAGAAGCCCACCACGACCAGTCCGACCATCCCGGACCAGGCGGTCTGGGTCTTGAGCATCGACCGCACCAGCGAGCCGTCGTCGCTGCGACCGCGGCCCAGCTCGCGACCGAGGACGTTCCCGAATCCGAAGTCGCAGGCCGACAGGGCCAGGTAGTACATGGCGAGGCCGGCGGCGTAGGCGCCGAACCCGGACACCCCGAGCTTCCGGGCGAGGACGGCCGTGGAGATGGCCGAGAGGACCTGGACGGCGATGCGCCGGACGAAGAGCTGCGAGGCCGACGTGGCGATCTTCTTGGAGATGGGCGTGCCGGCCGGTGCCGTCTGCTCGCCGGTCTGCTCGCCGGCGGGGTTGCCGGTCCGGTCGCCGCCGGGGCGGTCGTCGCCGTCCCCGGGGCTCCCCTTGTCGAGGGACGTGGTGTCGGTCACGGCGCTACGGTCTCCCGGTAGAGGTCGAGGTAGCGGTCCGCCACCGACGGCCACGACCATCGGGGGTGGGCGTGGGCCCGGGCCCGACCACGCAGCGCTTCGAGCAATCCGGTCTGGTCGACGAGCAGGCCGACCGCCTTGGCCAGGTCGCCCGGACCGGGGCCGGGGGCCACGAGGAGCGGGTGGAGGTCGCCCACGAGCTCCGGGTTGGCACCGACCGGCGTGACCAGGGCTGGCGTGCCGACGGCCAACGATTCGGCGGTGGCGAGCCCGAAGCCCTCCAGCTGCTGGGTCGGCGTGACGGTGAGGTCGGCGGCCCGGTACCAGTCGCGGAGCTCGGCCTCGCCGACCCGGCCGAGCAGGTGGACCTGCGATTCGAGGCCGTGGGCGTGGATCCGGGCCCGGACCTCCGGGCGCTGGTGGCCGTCGCCGGCGATGGCCAGCCGGGCCCCGGGCCGGCGGGCCAGGATCTCGGGCATGGCGTCGACCAATTCGAGTATGCCGGTGCGCGCCGTCAGCCGTCGTGCGGCGAACAGGAGGGGATCCGCGCTCCGGGCCCACGGTGGCCGCAACCGGGACCCGGGGGAGAACCACCCGGTGTCGATGCCTCCGGCCACCAGCCGGCTGGCCCGCCCCGTCGGCCCGGACAGCTCCTCCAACTCGGCGCGCATGAAGTCGGACAGGACCACGGCCCGGCGCGCCCGTGAGACGACCAGCCGTTCGGCGGTGCGCAGGGCACCGACGGCCATCTGCTGGACGGGCCCGGGCAGGGCGTACGAACCGCCCCGCTCGCTCAGCATCTCCTTGTGGACCGGGGCGTGGAACGTGTACAGGTAGGGACGCCGGGTGAGACCCACCGGCAGGGTGGTGATGGCGTAGTGACCGTGGACCACGCACCCGGGCCCGAGCCTTCGGACGTGACGCACCGTGCCGAGGCCGACCGCGGTCGGGTACTGCAGGGCGAAGGTGAGTCGGTCCTTGCTCGGAACGGGCTGTCGGATGATGTGCACCCCGTCCCTCCCGTCCTCGTCGAGAGGGTCCTCCTCGTGCACCTGCTTGGTGATCACGGTGACACCGAGGCCCTTGGCCACCAGCGCGGCGGACAGCTCGCGCACGTAGCGCTCGAGGCCTCCGAGCTTGTCGGGGGCCACGGCATTGGTCAGCATGAGGACCGAGTCGACGTCGTCCATCAGGCCACCGCCGACAGGTCGACGGTCGAGCCGAAGACGGCCGACGACCACGCCGGCCACCGTTGTTCCCAGGTGTTCGACCGGGCCCAGTTGATCCGCTCGGTGGCCAGTCGACCGCTCTCGTCGGCGGCGGCGAGGATGGCCGGCGCCCACTCACCCGGGGCCTCGGCGACGTAGGTACCGGGTGGTCGCTCGGGGCCGGCACAGGTCACGCCGGCGGAGACCACCGCCGGACGGCCCCGCGCCGCCACGTCGAAGAGCTTCATCGAGGACTGGCCGTCGGACAGATCGGGGCGGTTGGGGACGATGGCCACGTCGGCGCCGTCGATGGCGGCGGCCACCGCCGACCGGGGGATGGCCCCGTGCCAGCGGAGCCGGTTCCCCAGCGAGGCCAGCAGGGCGGCGAGCTCGGGGGCGGGCCGGTCGCCGGTCCCGGCGTAGTGGCAGGGACCGTAGAGGTCGAGGGTCCACCCGGGCAGGTCCTCCATGATCGTCCCCACCACGTCGACGTCGAACCGCTCCGAGAGCGTCCCCACGTAGGCCAGCGCCCGCCGGCCGGGACGGTCGACGCCACCGCCCGCCGCCACGGCGTCGGCGTCGGCGCCGTTGGGCACCACGATGACCTCCCGGCCGGGGAAGAGCCGGGCCAGGGCGGGGGAGACCACGAGGACCTCGTCGGCCTCGTCGGCGATCCTCGAGAACAGTTCGGTGAACCGGCGGGTGCGCGACGCTGGGTAGAGGCGGGTCCAGTCGTCGGCGCAGTCGAACACCGTCCGGCGGGGGAGGCCCGACACGGCCGGCCAGTGCCAGGGGAGGTTGCAGACGACCGGCCCCGTCGGGTCGGTGTGGCGGGCGAGGACCAGGCGCAACAACCGGGCGTCCACCGACTCGGCCGACGGGCCGCGGTGGCCGGGGACGGGGACGGTGCGGGCCACCACGGATGGACGGTGGTGGGCGGGTCCCTCCGGCGACCCGGCCAGTGAGCGCACGAACCGGATGGGTCCCCGGCCCGGCACGCTGCGGATGTCGTCGGGGGCTTCAACGAACGTCACGTCGAACCCGCGCCGCGAGGCCTCGAGGGCCAGTGCGTGCTCACGACGGATGGCCGGGTGCCACCGGCTCTTGGCGCAGACCGTCAGCGACCTCACGATGCGGCCACCTCGAGCAGCATGGCCTTCAGGCGCCGGGAGGAGTCGGCCCACGACCAGTTGGCGGCGTTGGCCGCCGCTGCGGCCCCGAAACGGTCGGCCACCTCGACGTCGCCGAAGTCGACCAGACGGGCCGCCACGCTGGCCGCGTCCCGGGCGACGGCCCAGCCCGTCACCCCGGGGACGATCGATTCGGGCAGCCCACCCTCGTCGCTGACGACGACCGGGCTCCCGCACGCCTGGGCCTCGGTGCTCACCAGGCCGAACGGCTCGCGGATGGAGAGGTAGAGGGTCACCCGGGCCGACTGGTAGAGCTCCACCAGCTCGTCGTCGTCCGGGCCGATCCGCAGGTCGAGGGAGACGCCCGACCGGTCGGCGATCCCCTGCAGCCGGCGCTCCTCGTCCGGGTTGGACTTGTGCGAGACGATGACGACCGGCAGCTCGAGCCCGGCTCGACCGGCGGCGGCGATGACCAGGTCGTGGCCCTTGGTCGGGATGAGATTGCCCACCGACAGCAGGTGCTTGCGCGGCGAGGGCCCCGCCGGTGGACGGAACCGCTCGGACACCCCGCACCGGACGACCTCGGACGCGTGGCCGTAGGCCTCGAGGATCTGCCCCGACGTGTAGGAGGAGTTGGTGGCGATGCGGGGGATGTGGGTGAACGTGGAGCGGTCGAGGTAGCGGCTGGTCCGCCGGAGCGGCCAGTAGAGCATCCTGGTGCGCAGTCTGGTGGCCTGGCGGAGGGCCACCTCGTAGTCGATGCGACGCGGCTCGTCGCAGTAGAACACCGACCGGCCGGCCAGGTCCGGCGGGAGCCACATGGCCTGGAGGATGTGGCACGGGTTCATCCACACCACGTCCGGCGCGAGGCCACGGACCACCTCGGCCAGCTGCCGGTAGGCCCGCATCAGGGCGAGCAGGTCGAGGTAGCGGGTGGCCGGGCGCACCACGGGGTGGGCCCGGCCGTCGAAGAAGGAGAGCGGCACGATGACCGGGGCGTCGGTCACCGGCACCGCGGTGGCGAAGGTCACCTCGGTGACGTCCATGTCGGGGCCCAGGTGGCGGAGCTGCTCCACGATCCGCCGGTGGGCCCCACCCACCTGCTGGTTGTGGACCAGGGCGACGTTCATGCCGCCTCCTCGAGCGCGGCGCTCCGCCGGGGTGACGCCAGCGAGGACTCGTAGACGGCCAGCAGACCGTCCACCATCCGGTCGATGCCGAAGCCGGTCACCCGGGCGAGGCCGGCCCGCCCGAGCTCCCGGGCCAGGCCCGGGTCGTCGGCCAGCCGGTCGAGGGCAGCCGCCAGCGCGTTCGGGTCGTCGGGCGCCACCAGCAGGCCGGTGGTGCCCTCGTCCACGATCTCGGGGAGCGCGTCGGTCCGGGCGGCCACCACGGCGCGTCCGTGCTGCATGGCCTCCAGCGACACGTAGGACGACGCTTCCCACCGTGACGGGACGACCACGGCGGTGGCCGCGTCGATCACCGGCCCGACATCGGGTCGATGGCCACAGAAGCGCACCGGTGCCCCGAGGACCTCGGCCCGGGTCGCCAGGCCGGCGAGGTGCGGCCCGTCACCCAGGACGTCCACGCTCCAGGCGGTGTGGGACCGAGCCCGGGCGGCCGCCTCGACCAGGAGGTCGAAGCCCTTCTGGACGATGACCGATCCGATGGCCACGAACCGCGGAGGGCTCGTCGGCCAGGGGCAGGGGGGACCGGGGGGTGCGACGCCGTTGTGGACCGTCACCAGCTTCCGGGCCGGAACCCCGTAGCGGTCCATGAGGAAGAGGCGGGAGGAGTCGCTGACCGTGACGACGTGGCGGCACAGGCCGTACTGGGCCAGCTTGAAGGCCGTCTTGGCGGTGTGGGCACCCGGTGTGGGCCGATCCTGGCCTCGCAGGGCGTACCGGTCCGACGCATCGGTGCGGGGGAGGTGCTCGGTGGCCACGACGGCCGCACCGTTCCAGCGGGCCAGGGCCATGGCTCGCAGGGAAGACCTGTCGTAGGTGTTGGCCAGGTGGATGTGGAAGACGTCGGCGTCGGCGCCGTCCATGATGTCGCGGACCGGCAACCCCAGCGCCGAAGCCTCGTCCCGCAACCCGGCGGCTCCGGCGGGCAGGGCGACCTCGACGTCGCAGCCACGGGCGCGCAGTCCCGGCGCGGCATCGAGCAGGTGTCGCCACACGCCGCCACCGCCGGTCACCGTGCTGGCCAGGACGACGCGCATCAGGGCACCTCCACCAGGCGGCGGGCGGGAGCGGGTTCCTCGACGGCCCCAAGTTCGGTGGCCCCCGAGGGATCGGCGTTGGCGCCGGGGGCCGAGGCGGCCAGTCCGACCAGTAGGGCGAGGCATCCTTCCACGGCCATGTAGCGGACGGTGTAGTCGGTCACCCACGTGACGGCCACGGTGGCGAAGGATCCGACCAGTCCGGGGAAGAGCCAGTCGTTCCGGCGCGACCGGTAGAGGTCGAGACCCACCCCGCCGGCCAGCAGGAGGAGGACCGCCCCGCCGAAGAGGCCACCCTCGGCGAGATATTGCAGGTAGGTGTTCTGGGCGTGGCTGGTGGAGTCGGTCCCCGGCACGGCCGCCTCGATGAAGGCCACCAGATGGCCGAACCCGACGCCGTCGACCGGGTCCTGTTCGAACACGTGCCAGGCCTCGGACCACTCGGCTTCCCGGATCTTGTCGCCGGCCGAGGTGCGGACGTTCGAGGCGGTGGGATGGAAGATGGAGTCGAATCGGGCACCGATGGCCGGTCCGTAGAGCGTGGACGCCACGAGGACCACCGCGACCAGCAGCGTGACGGCGACGCTGACGGCGCGCCTCCGCTGTTCGCCCCGGCTGAACAGCGCCACGCAGGCGATCCCGGCGACGGCGCCCAACCAGCTGGCCCGGGACAGCGACACGGTGAGGCCGCCGAGCAGCGCCATTCCGGCCAGGCCGGCGAACCACCGGTAGGGGTTGGGGAGGTCCCGTCGGAGCACGACCAACAGGGCCAGCGGGGCCGCCATGGCCAGCACGTTGCCGAGGGAGATCGGATCGAAGAAGGTGCCGGTCGTCCTGGCCGTCGTCCCGTAGTCGAAGAAGTAGTTCTGGGTCGAGTAGGTGGCGGTGCCGGCGCCGCCGTAGAGGTTGAAGGCGTGACCGGTGGCGTACTGGGCCATGGCGAGCAGCGACTGGAGGGCGGCCGACCCGAGGAAGACGAGGACGATGACCAGCCGCCCGTCGGGGTACAGGGAGGCGATCCGCATGCAGATCCACACCACGTCGACGAAGAGGGCGACGTACAGCACCTCGTGCTGCCAGCTCGTCCCGAGGATCGTCGGCACGATCAGCAGCAGCACGACCCAGGGCATGACCCGGACGACCGCCGGAGACCTCGCCATACTTCGCTTGATCACACCGCCTTCGAGGGTGACGACGAAGGTGGCCAACGTGGCCGTCACCACCAGCACCGACACCGGCTGGGTGTGGATGGTGGCCACGTAGGGCTCGATCGGCACTGTCACGATCACCAGGCCGGCCACCCACAGCGACGGGCGCCTGACGATGAGGAGGAAGGCCATGAGGATCGGGATGGCAGCCAGCGTCGCCCATTTGATCGTCGAATACTGATGGAAGACCTTGACGGTCAGGAGGCTGGACAGCGCCGCGATCAGGACCACCGTCGCCCCCGCCAGCAGCAGGAACCACGTGACCTCGCGGAGCCGGTAGCGAGCCAGGACGGCACGGGCCGGAGCCAGTCGGTCGACGACCCTGGCGCGGATCTGGGAGGCGGTGGCGGATGCCGCCATCACTCGGGAACGCCGCGTGACGACCGACGCCTTGCCACCACGGCCAGCTGACATCCGACGAGGAGCGCCAGCAAACCGGCGATCAGGGCGTAGAAGAAGGGTCGGGGCGACACCTTGGTGGCGGGCGTCCCCGACACGACCACGTTGACGTCCGGCTGCTCCGACGCCACGGCGATTGCCGTGTTGGCGGTCAGGGTGGCCCTGCTCTCCATGAGGTTGGTGAGCTGGTTCTCCTGGCTCTCGACCTCGGCCAACTGCAGAGTGCCCGGTGCGGCCCCCTGGTTGGCGGCGATCGATTGCTGGAGATTGGCTATCTGCTGGCTGAGGCTGGCCGACTGGGTGTTGACCGATGCCTGCAGGGCGAAGGCGCTGACCTGGGCCCGCTGCACGAGCGACCGCTGGAATGCCACCGCCACCGCCTGGGAGGACCGTTGCGCCTTTTCGGCACTGGACGCCTGCACCGTGATCTGGATGAGATTCTGAGCGGCCACCGTGCCGGCGGACAGGTGGCCGGCCAGCGTCGAGGCGGGCACGCCGAGCGTCTTCGCCGCGGCGTCCAGCACGCTGTCGGTCTGGACGAGCTGGGCGTCCTGGGCGGCGAGGTCGTTCGAGGCCAGGGCCACGTCCTCGGCCGACCCGCCCGGGGTCGAGGCCGCCGTCACGCTGACCGTTGCCGACGAGGAGTACACCGACGGCACGATCGAGCTGATGAGGTACACCAGCAGTGCGACCACCACCGTGCCGACGAGGATGGGCTTGCGGGCCTGCCAGATGGTGGTCAGCCGATCGACCTCGGCGGTCCGGGCCGGCTGTGCGGTGGCTGCGGGAGCCAATGGCGAATCCTCTTCCGGCCGGGCTTCCTCCGGAGTGCCCGGTCGGGGCACGGTCGGCAGCTCCGGCTCATCGGCGCCGTCGCCCGAATCGGAGCTCGCGGCCCCCTTGCCGACCGCCGGCTTGGCCACCGGTCGTGGCACCCTCCTCCTCGTGCTTCGGGCAGGCTTGACCGCAGCCGTCTGGTCCGCAGCCGTCTTGACGGCTGCCGGTTTGTCGGCCACCGGCTTGTCGGCCCCTTGACGGTCCGCAGACGGCTTGCCCACCGCCGGCTTGGACACCGGCTCCTCGGTCACCGGTCGCCCCGCGGTCGCCCCGTCCGCCGTCGGCTTGTCCACCGGCTTGTCGGTCCGCGGTCGGTCCGCGGTCGCTCCGTTCACCGCCGGCTTGGTCACCGGTCGGTCCGCGGTCGCTGCGTTCAACGTCGGCTTGGTCACCGGTCGCTCGCCGGTCGTCCCGTTCACCGTCGCCTTGTCCGTCACCGCGCCCTGCGTCGGTGGTGCCTTCTTCGGTGGCTCCGGGGAGCGTCCGGCCACCCGCCTCGACAGAGCGCTCCGCAGGCCGGTGGTCGATCGGGGTTCCGGGGTCTCCTGTGTGTCCTGGGACCCGTTGCGTGACCGTCCCGGCGATCTGCTCTGCGACCGGGCCTCTTCTCCACTCCGGGTGGTGTCGGGTGCCTGGCTCCCGGGCTTGTCGACAGTACGAGCCGTCACCGTGTCCGGCTCGTCTCCGGTCCTCTCCTCCTTCGTGCCGTCCAGATTGGTCGTCATTGCCACGTCACCTGTTCCTTCTCTTGTTGATGTGCGTCCTCGGAGAGGCCGCCCCCGGTCGGGGACGGCCGGTCGATGTTTCGTGTCCGGCCCGGGTCACTTCCCACCGGACCACTCCGGAGGTGTCGGGGTGGTCCCGTTAGTAGGGAGGCGACCAACTCGTCGTGGCGGCGTGCTGTGATCTCGGCTGCGTGGTGCTCGGTCACGAATGCACGGGCGGCCCTTCCGAGTTGCTGCCGGAGTTCGGCGTCACCGAGGAGGAGCTCCAACGGCCCGGCCAGCTGCTCGGGGTCGTGACCCCCGGTCCCCAGGACGCCCTCGCTGGTGCCGAAGCCCGATGCCGCCGCCGGAGTGGCGAGCACGGCCGACCCGCAGGCCATGGCCTCGAGCAGGACGAGTGACTGACCCTCCCAGCGGCTGGGGAGTGCGACGACATCGGCTGCCCGGTAGTGGGGTCGGGGATCGGTGCTTCCGACAAACTCGACCCGGTCGACCAGGCCGAGCTCCCGGCTCAGGGCGCGGAAGTCTTGACGCGTCCGGTCCGTCGCCGATCAGCCGTAACATCACGTCCGGATCGGCGAGGAGCCCGAGCGCCCCGATGAGGGCGTCCTGCCCCTTCTGCTCGCTCAGTCGGCCGACACAGACGACGAGGGGACCGGGTGCCCTGTCCGAAACGGGCCCGGCGGTCGAGTATGCGGCCGTGTCGACACCGTTGTGGATCTGCACGACTCGGTGGGTGGCCGTCGGGGGGAGGACGGTGCGACCGTCGGTGGCCTCCGTCGTCGACAGTACGACGATGGCATCGGCCCAATGACTGGCCAGCCGCTCGAACTGGCGGTACACGGGGGCGGCCCGGCCCCCGACGTACCACGACCAAGCGTGGGGGATGAACACGCACTTGGGTCGTCTGTCCCTCGGCGTGGCGGCCAGGGCCATCCGGCCGACCGCACCCGCCTTGCTCGAGTGGAGGTAGGCCACGTGGGCGGCGGGGAGCAGCCGTCGGAGGGCGGCGATCGCCGACAGGTCTGCCAGCCCGGGCTGGCGCGTCAGCGGAAGCTCGACCCAGTGGACCCCCCGCCCCGAGGCCCACTCCCCGAGCCGACCGGGCGGGGAGGCGATGGTCACCGTGCGTCCGTGATCGAGATCGGCGGCAGCCAACTGCTCCACGACGACCGCGGTCCCTCCGTCGACCGGCTGGCTGACGTGCAGGATGTGCGTCGGCGGGCGTCCCAGCGGCAAGTCGTCGATCATCGGCCGGCCCTCGTCATCCGCCACTGCCGGAGAAGACCTCGGCGAACGTGCGCAGGATCACCTTGATGTCCAACCAGAGCGACCAGTTGTCGATGTAGTAGTTGTCGAAGTACGACCGCTCGGAGATCGAGGTGTCGCCTCTCATCCCGTTCACCTGGGCCAGGCCCGTCAACCCCGCCGGTACCCGGTGCCGGAAGCTGTAGATCGGCTCCTCCGCCGAGAACTTGTCGACGAAGTGAGGCCGCTCGGGCCGGGGGCCGACGATCGTCATGTCCCCCCGCAGGATCGTCCAGAGCTGGGGGAGCTCGTCCAGCGAGGTCCTCCGCATGAGCCTCCCGAGCCGGCTTACCCGTTGGTCGTTGCGGATGGACCAGGTCGTGGCCGACTCCTCGTCGTCCACCGGCCGGAGCGACCGGAATTTCAGCAGCTCGAAGGGCCGACCGTCGAGACCGACACGGATCTGGCGGAAGAGGACGCCGGGACCTCCGTCGATCCGCACCGCCAGGGCGCACAGCGCCAAGAGGGGGGCGAGGACGATCAGGGCCAACGAGGCCACCACGATGTCGAAGGCCCGCTTGCACTTCCACGGGACGCCGATCCGCCCCGAGTGGCTCAACCGCACCACGGGGATCGGCCCGATCATGTCCGACTGCCAGACCTGGTGGCTCAGCTCGTGGAGACGGGGGACGATGAAGATGCTGCAGTCGTTCCACAGGGCCTGTCGGACGATCGAGGAGAGCTCCTCGTCGGCGAACCCCCGATCGCCCACGAGGATGACCTCCGCACCGATCGTGTCGATCGCCGACCGGAGGGATCGGACGCCTCCCAGGTAGGGCTGGGCCGACAGCACGGGATCGGCGGCGGGCCCGTCGGCCACGTACCCGACCATCTGCAGTCCGTAGTCCGGCGTGGAGGCCAGGATGTCCGTGATCCGGGCGGCCACCGGACCACGGCCGACGATGATCGACCGGTGCCGGACCAGCCCGGTGCGGCGGGCCCGTCTGATGGTCAGGTTGACCACTGCCCGGCCGAGCATGGTGAGCGCGATGGCCGACGCCGCACCCACGAGGTAGGTCGACACCCCGAGGGTCGGGTGGCGGAGCGAGCTCATCGTCGCCACGATGGCCGTGGCGGTCAGGAGGCATCCGAGGAGTGCCGGTGCCTCGTTGACGACGAAGGCCTGGAGGCGAGGACGGTACAGGTCGGCCGACCAGAACAGGACACACGTGATGAGCGCGGCGGCGAGGAACGCCCGGTAGTGCGGTCGCTCCCAGATCACCGGCAGGCTGAGACAGACGAGGTCGGTGAGCAAGAGGACCTGGGCGGCGGTGACGTTCGCCCATCTCGACGGAGCGGTCGGCGGCTCGACGATCGGTGAAGCAGCGAGCGGCAGATCGACCGACGGCACATCGACCGCCGGCGCATGAGCAGGCGGCACACCGGCCGTATGGACAGGCGGCACATCGACCGGCGGCGCATCGAGAGTTGGCGCGCCGGACCGTGCGGCCTCCACGGTGGGTGGGGTGAGCGCGGTGATGTTGGCTGGTTCGGCTAGTTGAATTTCACGCCGGGTAGATCTGCTTGTCTGATACTCGAGGGGGGTTACGAGTTCATCTGCTATCGCCAGTACCTCCTGAAGGACGCCGAAAGAACACCGGAATACGCCACCTGAGTGCTCTCCGAACAGCAAGGTATCGAGGCAAAGTTACGACGATGTTTCCTAGCGATCAAGTGGGAGTTAATGCAGGTCAGCATTGAAAAAGAAACGGAGACACTGCGTGAAGCATTGGTCACTATCAGCAAGTTTTTCGGCCGCTACAGAAGCATTTCAAAGTGATAGTGAGCGATGATTTGTCACTCCCTGCGCGTGTCGCCGTACCCTGCGTCAATGACGATCGAAGCGCCACCGGAACGTCGACGATGGCGAACCGGACGGAGACGGGCGGGCCGACTGCCGCTCTCGGTGACATTCGTCCTCTGGGTGGTCGTCGGGGTGCTGGCGGTGGTGGCGGCTGTCCGGATCTTCGCCTGGGACCGGTGGCAACCCTTCGCCATCCTCAACGACGTCACCGCGTTCATCTACCTGCCGGCGTGGATCGTCGTGGCGATCGCCGTCGTCGGAAGGCGGTACGTGCTCGCCGTTGCCGCAGTGGCCGTCGTGGTGCTGCAGATCGTGCTCCTGGCGCCCGAGCTCACCGCGGCCGAGCCACTGCCGGGTTGGGCGAGGGGAGCGCCGACCATCAGGCTCCTCGATGCGAACGTCTCGAACCAGAATCCGTCGATGGCCGGCTACGCGGCACAGATCAGGTCGTTCCATCCCACGCTGGTGACCATGGAGGAGGCCACGCCGAACGACGTGGCCCAGCTGCAACGGGCCGGGGCGCTCGCCGGTCTGCCGTACCGGATCGAGGTGCGGCGCTTCGACCAGAAGGCGTTTCTGGTGGCGTCGAGCTACCCGTTGGCCGGCTTCAGGACCATCTGGTTCGCCGACCAGCCCTTCGTGGTCGAGACCTCCATCGTGCTGCCCTCCGGGACCTACCCGCTGTGGGTGGTCCACACGTCGGCACCCCTGCCGGCGGACTTCGGGGCCTGGAAGCAGCAACTGGCGCTGCTCGGCCGGGCCGTCCGCGCCCGGGGCGCCCGGGGCGCCCGGGGTCTGCTCCTCGTCGGTGACTTCAATGCCACTTGGGGCAGCAAGGGGTTCCGGACCATCCTCGACACCGGCATGAGCGACGGCGCCGCTGTCCGTGGCCACGCATTCGACATGACCTGGTCGCAGATCGACCATCCCTTGCCGCCACTGGTTCGGATCGACCATGTGCTTACCGGAGCGGGCGTGACGGTCACGCAGATCCATACCTCTCCGGGTGCCGGCAGCGCCCACCGCGACCTCCAAGCGTCGGTCGCCCTCGACCGCTGACGCCGCACCGCCGGCACGTCGACGGACAGCTGCCGACAGGGAGCGGGGCCACACTCCGTCGTCGTACGCTCGGTCGGGCTCGACGGCGGGTGGGGGGAGCGGGTCGAGGACCCCAACCGCTCGAGCACGACGCCGGCCATGGTGGTGCCGATCGACCCGAGGTCGCCCGTGACCGCGTTGCTGCCGGGACGGTCGGGCGCGGCCACGGCGAGTCGGCGAAGGTGTAGACGTGTACGGAGCGATCGACGGGAGGTCTCGAGGTGGGACGAGGCGGAGCAGGCCAGCGGTCATACCTTCTTGTGGCGGCACTGGGCGCAGTCTGCCTGGTGCTCAGCGCCTGTGGCGGCGGTTCGTCGGCCGGACCCTCGACGACCCAATCCACCCAATCCACCCCGTCGACCCAGTCCAGCCAGCCCACGGCGACACGGCGACGACGGCGGCCAGCGGGTCCCATGTGTCGGCCAGTCCGGGCTGCGGGACCGAGCACACCCCCGGCACCGTGACGGAGACGCCGACGTTCACCGGCCGGCAGCGCACGGTCATCGTCCACGTGCCGACCGGCTACCGGGCCTCGTCGCCGGTCGCCCTGGTGGTCAACATGCACGGCAGCCAGTCGACCGCCGCCGAGCAGGAGGGGCTCACCGGCATGAACGCCACGGCGGACGAGGACACGTTCGTCGTCATCTACCCCCAGGGCGACATCGCCGCCGGCGGCGGCTACGAATGGAACGTTCCCGGCCAGCCGTTGTTCGGTGGGGCCCCCGTGCCGGCCAGTGCCCCCGACGACGTCTCGTTCATCACCCAACTGGTCACCTCGATGGAGCAGCAGTACTGCATCGACGAGCAGCGGATCTACGCCACCGGCTTTTCCGGAGGGGCCCGGATGGCGAGCCAGCTGGGCTGCGACGCCTCCGGCGTGTTCGCCGCCGTCGCCCCGGTGAGCGGGCTCCGGCTACCCGCTCCGTGCCGGTCGACCCGGCCGGTCCCCGTCGTTTCGTTCCACGGCACCGCCGACCCGGTCGACCCCTACCTCGGGCACGGGCAGAAGTACTGGACCTACAGCGTGCCGACGGCGGCGCGTCGGTGGGGCGTCCACAACGGCTGTGTCGGCAAGGCACAGACGTCACAGCCCGACACCGGCGTCCTCCTCACCACCTACTCGCCGTGCGACGCGGGGTCGGAGGTGCAGCTCTACTCGATCGTGGGGGAGGGGCACGAGTGGCCCGGTGGCCCGACGCTGCCGAAGGCGCTGACCGCCGTCCTCGGCCCCCAGTCCGACGCCATCAGCGCCAACGCGGTGATGTGGTCGTTCTTCGAGGCCCACCCGATGCCCTGACCGGCACCGGTGGCCGCCCGCGGCCGGGTAAAGGATCCCCGGCCCGGTGCCGATAGCCGATGGATGACCGACCGAGGATCCTCGAGGGAGCGGGCGCACCGATGAGTGACACATCGCCGGGACCGGGTTGGTGGTTGGCATCCGACGGTCGTTGGTATCCGCCCGAGGCCCAACCGGACTGGAGCCGGCTGTCCGAGGTCACGTCCTCCCCGGGCATCTCGCCCCAGGGCTTCTCGGTCGGGGAGACCGGCGGTCCAGACGCCACCGCCCCGGCGACCGCCGGCGCCAGCCCGAGGAGCCACCTCGAGGACACCCTGGCCAGCTGGGCGCCGGTCGCCGCCGCCCCCATGGAGGCACCGCCGGTGGGCGCCTACCCGGGCCCCGGTCCCGGCGCAGCCCCCTCCGCTCCCGGGGCGCTGCCCCCGCTCTTCGATCCGCAGGCCGCTCATTCCCAGGCCGCCCACCCCCAGGCCGCCTATTCCCACGCCGCCCACTCGCCCGCCGACCGACCGGTGGGCGGGACATCGGGGGGACGGTTCAGCCGGGGGCTCCGCCTGGTGGGCGTCGGCTTCACCATGGTCCGGGACGAGCCCGGCCTCATGCTGGTGCCGGTCGTCGCCTTCTTCGCACAGCTGGTGATCGTGGGACTGGCCGTGCTCGCCCTGCTGCCCGGTCTGCGGGACATGCACGACAGCGCGGCGGGGGGCGGCAGCGCCCACCTCTCGGCCACCCAGTGGGCCATCGTCGTGGTGGCCGGGGTGCTCACCATGTTCGTGTCGGTCGTGTCCCACGCCACGATCATCGCCAGGGTGATGGCCCGGTTCCACGGCCAGCAGGTGTCCAACACCGAAGCGGCCCGGGCGGCCCTGACCAAGAGCCCCCAGCTCATGGCCTGGGCCTTCATCAACTACGTGGTCGTGAGCATCCTGCGCAGCATCGGCAACCGCGGGATCCTCGGGCTGCTGGTCGGAGCGCTGCTGCGGGCGGGCTGGATGCTGGCCAGCTTCTTCGTGGTGCCGGTCATCCTCTTCGAGGACAAGGGCGCCCTGGCCGCCATCAAACGGTCCGTCGGGCTGTGCCGGGCCCGGTGGGGCGAGAACATCGTCGGGAACGGGGCCCTCGGGGTCGTCGGGGCCGTGGCGATACTCCTCGACGTGGCGGTGTCGATCGTGGTCGGGATGGTCTTCGCCCCCCTGGGGGCGGTCGTCGGCGCCATCGGGCTGGTGGCCATCCTGTTGGTGCTGACCGTGGCCTCGGCGGCGTTCAACGCCGCCCTCTACTGGTATGCGGTGACCGACCAGTCGCCGGGGCAGTACTCGATCGGTGACCTGCAGTCGGCCTACCGCCGGAACGGCCGCAAGTCGGGCGCCCTCGGATTCTGACCCGCCGGGAAGCGACGCCGCCGGCCCGGGCCGGTCGACCGGCCCGAGGACAGGGGCGGAGCAGGGCCGGGAGAGCAGGGGGGAGCGGGTGGATCCCGGAGGCCCAACCCGGGCCCCCGATGGTATCCGTCGATGGCTCCGGGGGCGTAGAGTCTCTGGCGTGTTCAAGTTCACCACCGGCCAGTGGGTACTCCTGGTGGTGCTGTCGTTCGTGTGGGCGGCCATCGGCTACCGACTGTCGGAGAACGACCGTCGTTCGCTCGGCCGGACCCCCTGGGGCCTCCCCTCGGCACTGTGGGCCGTCTTCTGGTTCCTCTCTCTGGTGCTCGGACTGGTGCTCTACCTGATCGCCCACACCGTGGGCGTCCGTCGGGCCCAGCAGAACCCGACGGGGATGGTCCCGGGGGGCCTGGCACCGCCTCCGTCGATGGAGGTGAGGAGCCACGCCTCCCGCCAGCCGACGGCGGCCGAGCAGTTCCCGGCCTATCCGAGGCCGGCCAACTCACAGCCCATCGACGCCCAGGCCGTCGAGCCCGCGGTGCCGGAACCTGCGGTGGTCCCCCCGGCTCCGGACGAGGCGGGTCATGCGGCAGCCGACGAGACCGCAGCCGGCAGCCCCGTCTCACCGCCGGCCTGGCATCCCGACCCGAGCGGCCGGTTCCACTACCGCTGGTGGGACGGGAGCGAGTGGACCTCGCAGGTCTCGATCGACGGGCACCACCTGGTCGACACCAATCCGGACCAGCGTATCGGGCCCTACTGACCCACCGGTGTCGATCCCGCCGAACATCCGGTCGGCGTGGCCGACCGGATGTTCGGCGACCGACGGCTCCGGGTCGTGGCCGGGGGAGCCCGACGGTCAGGCTCTGACGGACCAGTGACGGTCAGGCACTGACGGCCTGGCAGTGACGATCGGGGCAGTGACGGTCAGACAGTGCGGGCGGGCGCCAAGGTCGCCAGCCCGTCCGGACCGGTGGCGCGGTGGGCAGCGACGAAGCTCTCGGCGCCGGCCCGGCTGTGGTCGCGGGCGAGGTAGTCGTGGGTCTCGTCGCCCGGCATCGGCTTCGAGTAGAGGTAGCCCTGGATGTGGGTGCACCCGAGCTCGGCCAGCGTGTCCCGCTGCTCGGCGTGCTCCACGCCCTCGGCGGTGGTCTCGAGGTGCAGCGTGTTGGCGAGCTGCATGATGGCGTTGACGAAGCCCCGTCCCTGGTCGTCGTGCTCGAGGTTGTCGACGAATCGCTTGTCGATCTTGATGATGTCGATGGGGAGGTCGGCCAGCGCGGCGAACGACGAGTAGCCGGTCCCGAAGTCGTCGATGGCCACCCGCACGCCCAGGCGCCGCAGCTCGTCGAGGGTGGCGATGGTGTGGCTCGACTCCGAGGCCAGGATCGACTCGGTGACCTCCACGATGAGGGAGGTCGGGGCCAGGCCGGCCCGGTCCAGGGCGTCGGTCACGTGGTCGATGAACACGGGGTGGGCGAGCTGGAGCCTCGAGGCGTTGACCGAGATGTTGGGGCCGAGGCCGGGTAGGCCCGTGTGCCACAGGCGGGCCTGCCGGCACGCCTCGATGAGCACCGACCGGCCGAGTTCGACGATCAGGCCCGACTCCTCGGCCAGCGGGATGAACGTGGCGGGGGAGACGAGGCCGCGTTGGGGGTGCCGCCACCGGGACAGCGCCTCGAAGGAGATGACCCGGCCGGTGCGGGTGTCGACGATCGGCTGGTAGTGGACGGTGAGGGCATGGTCCCGGATGGCCACCCGCAGCTCCTGTTCGAGGCTCATGCGCTCGACGGCGGCCGAGTGCATGGCGGTCTCGAAGATCCGGTAGCAGCCCTTCCCCTCCCGCTTGGCCTGGTACATGGCGGCGTCGGCATCGGACAGGAGCCGGTCGGCCCGGGCGTCGGCCTCGTCGGTCAGGGCGATGCCGACGCTGGCACCGATGGCGACCTCCTGGTCGGGCAGCTGCAACGGCTCGACGAGGGCGTCGAGCACCCGCTGGGCCATGGTCCCGGCCTGATCGGCGGCCTCGAGGTCGTCCACCAGGATGGCGAACTCGTCGCCACCGAGGCGGGCGATGGTGTCCGGGCCCCGCAGACTGGTCCGGAACCGGTCGGCGACGGCGATCAGCAGGGCGTCGCCGGCCAGGTGGCCCAGGCTGTCGTTGATGTGCTTGAACCCGTCGAGATCGACGATCATGACCCCCACGTAGCTGGCGATCCGGGGGCGACGGCTGAGTGCGTGCTCGAGCCGGTCGTTGAACAGGGCCCGGTTCGACAGCCCGGTGAGGGGGTCGTGCATGGCCTGGTGGCGGATGGCGTCCTCGGCGCGGAAGCGGACCATCGCCGAGAGCACGATGCCGGAGACGCCCTCGAGAAACTGCTCGTCGTCGCGGGTGTAGGCCCTGTCGTCATGGACCTCGATCCAGGCGAACGGCTCCTCGGGATCGCCGACCGGGACCCGGAGGACCGATCCGGACCGACCGGCCCCCACGGCCCGAGCCGCCCCGATCACCGGTGCGCCCGGTGCCCGGCCGACCGGCTCATGGTCGGGACCGGTGTCGCCGGAGGGGACGACGATCTCACACCTCTGCGGATGCATGACGCCGTCGATGGCCTCGGTGGCGAGCGCAAGGACCGCCCCGAGGGTGGTCGCCCTGAGCACGTCCCGTCCGAGCTCGGAGATCGCCGTCTGACGGTCGAGGCGGGCCCGGCGCTCGGTCACGTCCCGGGCGTTGATGACCATGCCGTCGACCGCCGGGTCGTCGAGCAGGTTGGTGGCCAGTCCCTCGAGCCAGTGCCAGGTGCCGTTCCGGTGGGCCACCCGGAAGGTGAACTCGGCGGTCCCGTTGGGGATGGTCGCCGCCTGGCGGAGGGTGTCGCCGAGCTGTCCGATGTCGTCGGGGTGGACGAGGGCCCCGGTCTCGTGACCGAGCATCTCGTCGGGCTCGTAGCCGAGGACCTTGGTGCACGACGGGCTGGCGTAGGTCACCGAGCCGGCCCGGTCGCAGGTGAACACCAGGTCCGAGGAGCTCTGCACGAGGGCCCGGAACCGGCGCTCGCGGCTCTCGGTGAGCGACGAGGCGTCCTCGTTCTCGACCAGGGCCGAGCGCAGCGACCGGTAGGAGAAGGCGATCCCGATGGCCACCAGGATGGCCAGTCCGTGGACCTCGGGCACCGGCAGCAGCGTGGGGACCCAGCCCAGGGCGATCATGGCCTCGCCGGCCGCCAGGCAGGCGAAGGTCCAGACCATCACCACGCCGTAGGAGGACGACCCGGTCACGGCCAGGGACTCCTGGCCGACCAGGACGAGCCCGATGGCCAGTGCCGGTCCCCAGCCGGTGGCGTAGATGACGGCGGTCACGAGGACGATCTGGCAGGCGATGCGCAGGTGGAGACGGAACCGGGTGTGGGACCGGTCCCACCACAGCCCGGTGGTGGTGGAGACGAGCTGGCCGCCGACGAGGATGACCGGGATGAGCCAGATGGGCGTCCGGGCGACCAGGTGGAACTGGCGCAGGGCGAGAATGGCCACCACCGCCAGCGGCCCCATGAACAGCATCTCTGCGAAGTGAGCCCCCTTCGCTTCACCCGAGACGAGTGAGCGGAGCCGTTCGAACGCCATGACAGGACATCGACCAGGTCAGAGGCGTCCTTGAGCCGTCCCGGCCGGGTGGGCGCCGGGGGAGGCCGACCGGGTCCCGCCGGTCAGCGAGAACGTGCGTTTGCGTCCTGGATCAGCTGGTGGGCCCTCGAGGGGCTGAGGCCGAGGCGCTCGGCCAGCGCCCGCACCGACTCGCCCGACTCGTACGCCTCGGCCGCCGCCTGCGCCCTGACCAAGGAGATCTGCACGATCGCCTCCTGGTGCTTCTCGAGCTCGGCGGTGGCCCGCCGATAGCGCTCGTGCGGATCGGGGATCTCGGACAGCCAGGCCAGAAACGCCTTGGTGCCTTTGCTGGTGCTCGGGGGCTTGTCGGCCCCCTTCTTCTTCGCCATGTCCAGACAAGCTAGACATCCCGGACATCGCTGTCGACGGAGGGTGCAGAGCCTCGTCGCCGCCGTGGGCCGCCCGTACTCCTCGCCGTCGGACGGGAGCCCGAGCCGTCGGATCGGTTGTCGGGGGACACGGCAAGCCGATGGCACGTCCCCGGTGATCTCTTCGGACCGTCACTCGGGGTGCTCGGCTGACTCCGCAGTGATGGCCCTTCGACCCCTTGCCGGGGGACCGGATCGAGCTCGGCCCGCACGGTCCTCCCCACTCGGGGGCTCGAAGGACAACGGGATCGCCCGACGTTTTCCCAGCTCACGCTGTACTCGGCCCCCGGACGGCCGGGACACGGACGTTCCGTGGGAACCGTCCCACCGGCCGTAGTAAGTTCCTGACGACATCAGACGGAAAGCGGCCAGAAGGTCACCCCCTGTGCCGGGCGGGGTGTCCGAGACGGCGGAACGGAAGGCGGTCTCAATGAAGAGAATTCTGGCGATGATCGGTGTGGGGATCGCACTGGTCGCCTTCAGCTTCGTCGTGGACGGTGCGGCCTCGGGAGCCTCCGACGCGACGTCGTCCACGGCGAATCCGCAAGGATCGAGCGGCAGCACCGATCCGTGCGGTTGCCAGACCTCGTCAGACCCGAGCGGCTCGTGGAGCAACGGCATTTCCACGGGGTCCCCGTCGGACACGACGTGGAACAAAACCGGCAACCCCACGACCTCCCCGGCGGACACGACGTGGAACAACAAGTGGGACAAGACGTGGCACAAGAAGCACCCGGGGAACACGTCGGGCACGACGCCTCCGTGCTCGTGTGAGACGCCCCCCGCCGGGCCACCTTCGGACACGCCAACCCCCTGTTCGTGCGAGACGGGGCCTACTCCGCCACCTTCGGACACGCCGACGCAGTGCTCGTGCGAGACCTCGACCACGCCGCCGCCCAACCAGCAGCAGCTTCCCTATACCGGCGATTCAGGCACAACCGGCAATTCGGGCGCCTCGGCCGGGGCTCAATCGGGTGAGCCGACCGTCGTCGCCGCGACCAACCAGCCGGTCACGACGTCACCGGCTCCGGTGCCGGCCGCCACGGCGACCACGCCGGCAACGTCTCTCCCGTTCACCGGTGTCGACGTGAAGCCGTTCCTGTTCTCCGGCCTGACCCTGATCGCGCTCGGCCTGTCGCTGCTGGCCAGGCGACGGATCGGTGCCCATTCGCGCCGGAAGTACCGCCACCAGATGCGTTCCAGCGTCTCCTGATCCGGCCGTCCTGACCGCCGGTCATCGATCCCACCCGGGTGGTCGCCTCCGCTGTCGACTGCCGCAGTTGGGCACCGGCAGACGGCTCCCGGACGGCTACTCGGCGGCCCCATGGTTCACGAGGTCCGGGTCGATGACCGGATTGACGGAGATCAGCTCGATGTTGAGGTCAGACAGGATCCGGAAGAGTCTGTGGATCTTCACCTGGTCGCGTGATGCTCCGACCAGGTGGGTGAGGCCATCGGTGCAGTAGCTGACCTCGAACCCGTCCATGGCCGCCAGGACGGAAGGGCCCAGCGTCCCTCGGACGACGATCTCGATCTTTTCGGCAGGCAAGGTGTTCCTTTGAGTAGAGCGCAATGTCCCGGCATCGACCGGGCGAGCGCAGGCTCGCCGAGCGGCCTTGGCCGGGTGAACCGACAGGCACGCGACGCGTCCATGGCGAAGGCGGCATTGCGTTGACAGTGAACCGAGTAGAAGGAGACCGCGTGCCGGCGGTTGGCTCCCCCCGGTTCCAATCCGCCGACACGCTGATCTCCGCCCCAGCGTTCCCTGTGAATGATCCCCCCACCATTCACGGGCCCGGGAACATTCGAGTAGCCGCGAATAAGCGGAATATTCACAGACGCTAAGAACGACGTAAAGCCCGAGGTTTGAGGGAGCCTTGAAGCCGTTGGCCTGCAACGCAACTCTTGAGCAGACTCTTACGCCTGTGGGGAGCCAATGGCTCCAACAAGAGTTCAGGATCATCTCTTGCGACAGAAGGGCGGCCGGGTCGGTGAGGTCGGTCCGGCTCAGTTCGTCACAGGGCACACGACGTCCCGACTCGACTTCCTCACCAGTACTTTGACTAAATAGGTCCCATGGACGGATCAAGAGCCTGAATGGGCATCCACCATCTCACCACACGCACGGGTCAGACTCATCTATGAATGAGCATCTGGATACAGGCGGATATCTGGGATTCGGGGCCCCTCAAGACATTGAGGAGTCTGTCGAATCCGGTCAATGGTCTAAAGGTCGGGACAATCGACCGGCGGACCGATCGACGGGCCATGCCTGCGAGAACTGTGCCTAGTCAAGACCATCAGTCGCACTCCGGTGACTCGGAGACAGTGGGACGACTCCCGGCTCCCGACTCCGCAGACGGACAGCGGCTCACATCTGGCGCTCACGGCTCATCGATTCGCCAGGAACCATCAGACGGAGCCATGGAGGTGCACCTCAATCCGTCAGAGAGGCCGGAACCGGAACTCGACCTACCCACACGAAGCCACAGATAAAGGAGCATGAGAATCACTATGAGCCTATTGTCCAGCACGAAGAAGCGGATTGCAGCGGTAGCAGTGGTGGCCGTTGCTGTCCTCGGAACAGCGGGCATCGCCGCTGCGTACTTCACCACATCAGGATCCGGCACCGGCAATGTGACGGTTGGTCGTGCGACCAAATGGGCGGTTGGCGAGACGGGGACACCCACCGGTGGGCCGCTCGTACCCGACTACAAGATCGGCTTCTGCTGTCAGGGTGGTGGTGGCATCGGCACGGGTACTCCCAACATCCAAACCGATTCCTACTACGTCAATAATCCGGCCAGCGGCGGAACTCAGAACTTGACCTCAGTTCAGATTTCCATTGCCAACTCTGACGGGACCGTTTGGTCCAGCCAGACCGATCCGAGCGAACCCGCCTGCACCTCAGCTGATTTCTCAGTTGGTGGCCAGGCCGTCGGCACCCCGTGGACGGATACGTCACTTGCCGGCTTCTTCAATCCAGGGCAGTCGAAGTACGGCACCGTTACCGTTGAGATGATCGACAACGGGGCAGTTCAAAACAACTGCCAGGGGTTGACGGTTCCGCTGTACTTCTCTGCTACCTAGGAGTTCAGACGACGTGCCGGGATGACGACTGTTCGTTTGCCCGGTCTTTTCGATGAGAAGGTCAGGTCATGGACCTGTGTCGGCTCCGTGACCTGGCCTTCTCGCAGGAGAGATGACGATGGACTCGGTCAAAGCACGCACAGAGCTATCGGCTCGACAGGTAGCAAGTTCGGTCTTGCTGAACTGCCCGGCGTCGTCGCCATGAGCAACCATCGGAGCAGACGATGAGCGGGATCGTTGAGTTGCGGAGAAATCGAAGAGCACCGAAGGTGGTCATAGGTTCTTTCGTCCTCGCTAGCTTTGCGATCTTGGTCCTCGGCGTTGACCCAGCGGCCGCGTCGTCCGGCCTTCCGCCATCGTCGGCGGTCCTCTCGAGGCCGGCGGTCAGAACAGGCTCCACAACGACCACATTTCATGTCACGAGCACGCAGCCCGTTTTCAGACTCCTGTGCTCGCTCGATGGAGCGACCTCCGTCCCCTGCCCATTTCGAGCCGTATCTCACACCAGTCCGCCCCAGTGGAACATCATTTACCACTTGAGCGTTGGTCGAGACTGCTTGTCGACCAGCTTCGCTGAAAATGTGCACCCTCGGACCGGACCCACGACCCGCTGCTGGACGATCGTCGGAACGGGGTCCAGCCTAACGCTCAGACACTTGTCGGGAACTCCCCAATCCGCACTAGTGAGCACGCCCTTCGGCTCTCCCCTCGTGGCACTCGTGGTCGATTCCCACTTCCACGCCGTTCGCGGGGTCAGGGTGATATTCACGGCCCCGTCCACGGGCGCTTCAAGCAGATTCGCACACTGCCAGGGAGGGAATCCACGCGCTAACTCCTGTGTGGCCGTCACCAATGCATCCGGTGTGGCCACCACGTCCAAGCTCACCGCCAACGGTACGTCGGGCTCCTACGCTGTCATCGCGAGCGCTCCAAACGTAGACGGTTCAGCTTCGTTCTCGCTGATGAACAGCGCTGCCTTCACTATCTCAGGCAGCATCCGAAAGCCGCTCTTTCCAGGCGGTAGCCAGAGTATTGATCTGGTACTAACCAACCCCAATTCGACGCCCATCACCATCGATCCGGGAGCGATCACAACAACGATCACCTCCATCCGGTCTGCATGCACGGCTTCGCGAAATTTCGCTGTGGCCCAAGGACTTGAGTCTCGTGTGACTGTGCCAGCCAGATCGACAATGTCGCTCGCTGGGCTCGGCATTTCCAAAGCGAACTGGCCCGTCGTCGCGATGGTGGAAACCAACTCCAACCAGGACGCGTGTGAGGGTGATCATCTCGTACTCCACTACTCGGGTATTGCCAGGGCCGAGGATGTCCGCTCGCGCGCTTGACACCGCTGCGGATGGCGAACCGTATCCTGATCCGTCGGTGCCAAAGCGCGGATTCAACTCTGTTTACGCCAGCAGACCCGCATGATCAGCACGCGTTCTGAATCCGCCGGACTTTGTGGCATCTTGGGGCCGGACCCTTTCTAGTTTGGAGGCCACATGCGCAGCGACATCCATGAAGGCGGGATCTTCCCCGACTATGAGCTGGCCGATCAGTCCGGCAAGCGGCGGACCCTGTCCGAGCTACAGGGGGGCAACCCGATGGTGCTCCATCTGTCCCGTGGCGGCTTCGATCCGAAGGAGCATCAGTTCGTTCGGCAACTGGTCGACGTCTATCCCGAGTTCCGGAATGCCTATACCCGACTGGTCCTCATCTCGACCGACAATCAGCTGAACATCAATGAGTTCCGTGACGCCTTAGGCGCCACGTGGCCGTTCCTGTCGGACCCCGATCGAGTAGTCCAAGCGGATTTGGACATCAAAGAGTTCACCGATGAACCGCACGATCCGATGATTCCCCACACGTTCGTCCTCGAGCCGGGCCTCAAGATCTCCAAGGTCTACAACGGCTACTGGTATTGGGGCCGACCGACGATGGCAGAGCTGCATGTGGATCTGCGGGCTGTCTTCCAGAAGATTCGACCGGACTTCGACCTGGGGTCACCGGGATTGAAGGAGGCCTGGGATCGGGGAGACCGCGATCAGTTCCTCGTCGACACGCTGGAGGAGCCGATCCGGTACACCGAAGGAAAGAGCATCGGCATAAAACGCTGACCACGCAGGGGGCGGGCCCAACCCTTAATCAGTTCCAATAGACGTTAATAGGCGCAGCCCCGATGCGGCTGAGTGCTACGAGGACGGGGAATCGGGGCGAGTTGGGGGAGTGGTCCGAACTCAGCCGTACTCGGACTGAGGGGACCTCCATCGAGACAGCGAACTCGTCGATCAGGGCGACTCAGCAGTACCCGGAAGGAGCAGCCGCTAGTTGAGTCAGCCGAGGTTATTGATGCAGGTGTCGCCGTCGTTGTTGCTGTTGGTGCCATCGGGGCAGGTGGTGTTCGACCAGGTGACGCCGGTCAGTGTCGCACCGGCCAGGGTCGCTCCCGTGAGGTTGGCTCCCGTGAGGTTGGCGTCGGGCAGGTCGGCGTCGTCCAGGTCGAGGCCGGTCAGGTTGGCGTCGATCAGGGTGGCACTGGGACCGGTCAGATAGCCACCGACCAGACCCCAGTTGGTGGGAAGAACGGGCATTCCGGTGATCCCGCCCGACTCCACGGAGTCCAGGGTGGCGTAGCCCAGATAGGTTCCGCTCAGGTCGGTGTCGGTCAGGACGGCACCGACGAGGTATACGAAGCTCAGATTGGCGCCGGTAAGATTGGCGCCGGTCAGGTTGGCGCTGGCCAGGTAGGCGGCGGTTTCGTAGAAGCCCTCAGAAAGGACGGCGTCGGTCAGGTTGGCGTCAGTCAGGTTGGCTTGTTCGAGGTTGCAATCGATGAGTGTTACGTCGCTCAGGTTGGCATCGGTCAGGTTGGCGCCGGTCAGGGTGGTACCACTCAGGTTGACGCCGCTCAGATCGGCGCCGGTGAGGTTGGCGCCGGGACCTATCAAGTAACGAGAGATGAATGCCCAGTTGGTGGGAAGAGCGGACGGTGGCCCGTCGGTGATCCCGCCCGAAACCACGAGGTCCAGGGTGGCCCCGGTCAGGTTGGTGTTGACGAGGTTGGCGTCGGTCAGGGTGGCGCCGGTCAGGTTGGCGTCTGTCAGATTGGTGCCCGTCAGATTGGTGCCCGTCAGATTGGCGCCCGTCAGGTTGGCATCCGTGAGGTTGGCGCCGGTCAAGTCACAGCCTTGGAGTTCCGCATAGGGCCCAAAGAAGGAACAGTCTCGTCTCCGTACGCCCAGTGTCGTCAGTTGAACCCTCGATGGTTTGCCCAAGCCAATGGCGTTTGAAGCTTGAACTTTGAGGGTGTAGCGATGTCCATTTTGCAGGCCGGTCACCGTGCAGGTGGTGGCGCCCATAGTCGTGCAGGTCTGGCCACCATTCGGGGCGGTCACCGTATAGCCGGTGATGGGGGAACCTCCGTCAGACGCTGGAGCCATCCATGACACGATGGCGCCGCCATGGACGGCGACTGCCGTGACCGCCAGAGGAGCATCTGGTTTCCTGATCTGAGGCGCCCTAGTGGCGCTGGCGGGCACGATGGCCACAACCGTCAAGGCGGTCAGGGCAAGTAACCCCGGGACGCAGAGTTTTAGAACTTTGCGTCCCACTGCCAGGAAGCGACGATTGGTCTGCTCCGAAGTTCGATTCATGTCCCCCCCCCCCCTCATTTGGTGGGGCTTGGACCGCAATGGCGGTCGATCGAATCCTAGCCAGGTTGCTGAAACCCGTTCTTGGCCCGATTGGTAGGTAGTGATCCTCTGGCTCCCACACCAGGTGACAGCCGGTTCCAAGGAGCACAACACCGGGAGTGGGGCGCAAAACGTCCAGGCAAAACGCCTCAATCGAACTCACAAATCGGCGGATCGGCTCCCACTGGAAAGGTGACACTCAAGTGTGCACCCTCGCCGGGAGACGGGGTGGGGGAGCGGTGCGACCTCAGCCGTACGCGGGCTGATGGCATTGGGAGCACATCGAGACGTCGAACTCCAGCGCAATCTCAGCCTGGAAGATGTGACACCAGTCCACTCGAGCAAAGCGCTTGCCGTGCGGGGTACAAATTATTGGGTATCCCGCAACCGCACAGGTGGGCTACCACCCATCAACCAGCAGGGGGATGGTCCACTGCTGATGGCGAGCCGATCGGATCAAGCCACTTGACGATCGTTCGTGCAGCAAAGCTGCCATTGGTGTGAGACTTGTAGGCGTTCATGAGAACAGTCGAGGCATAAAACTGGGAGATGTCAACATTTCTTCCTTCAAGCAGCACCCCGGTCGAAGGGTCCAAGATGATCGTGAGCGGTCCCAAGATTCCGGGTGCCGTGAAACCTAGACCGACCTTGCCCTGTTGCGTGGTCAGTTGCCCGAGCGTCTGAATCCCTGGGACTCGGGCAACAGCTCGAAGCAGGGCAGCGTTGAATGCTGGGGTCGCACCGATCGTCGGTCCGAGAAGAATCGTCGTCGCCCGGTCCAGGGCTCCGCTTTTGCCACCAACTTGATCGAGGCCGGGTATTCCTAAGGTGCCATCCTCCAAATCACGAGCCAGAACTTGGGGATCAGTAGACAACCCGGCCACGTTGATCACCGGCGGACCGAGGAGAAGGTCGTCGTACATGCAGTTCGGACCGGCCAGTAACGCACGGTTTGGCCGGGCAAGAAAGCCACTGGCCATCCATGCGCCCCTGTTCACTGATGAAGCGAAAGAGGCCGGACCCGAATCTTCGGCGACACATTCCGTCCCCGTCGTATTTGTCCATTCTCGAATTGTCGCGGTCACCACGGCTTGGGCATTGGTCGTCGGATCACTGATCGACCCGTATTGGTTGGGTTGGATCTCGATCCTGTGGGTGTGCAGTATCGAGATGAGCGTTGATTCTCTCTGTTCGGTCATGAGCCACTGACCGGGCCCGAGCGTGACAGGGGCCTGTCGCTCGGCCTGTACGGCAATCTGTCGTAGCTCTACTGCTGCCGCATTGGCACTACGGGAACCGTTGGAAGGAAGGAAGATCGCTAGGCAGATAACCAAAGCCATGGCGATTCCGACAATGCCACCGAGCATCACCCAGCGGTATAGGTGCCGACGACTAGTAGTGGGCCTGCGAACCGGCTGACCACTGGGTGCCATCTCCCACAGATCCTCTAAGGTTGGCGGTGGCGGAACTGCATCGATCAGCTCTGCGTAAAGCGAACGGATGTCGTCGTCCAGTGAATCAATCGTCGGCATGGAGGGCCTCCTTCAAATGGGTCTTGCCGCGGGCAAGGTGCCGTCGTACCGATCCATTGCTGATGCTCAACAGATCTGCGATGGCCTTCGGATCAAGGTCCTCCCAGTAGGTCAGGAAGACGACAGCCCTTTGGCGAATACTCAGCTTGAATACTGCAGCCAAGATCTCCGGTCGCACGTCGGGCATCTCGATGCGTTCGGGTACTGCCGACAGCCGCTCTCTAGACATGCGACGGTCGGCCGAGCGATGGAACTGGGCGGCTTTGTTCAAGACACTCCGGTAGAGATAGGCACGTTTGTTGTCCACATCGGGCCAACGCTCCGAACTCAGGCAGCTCACGACAGCTTCCGACACAACGTCGGCAGCGTGAATTGGGCCCACCAACCCGGAAGCGAACCGCATGAGTTCGTCCGCCACCTTCCGATAAACTTCGCCGTCGGATACCTCCACAGCTATACGATGCCGCCAACCCTCCGGCTGTGTGACATGCCGGTCCTATTTTCTCAGATAGGGACTGCCTCCTAGCGCCGGATGGGTGGGACGCTCATTACGGTGGGGCGATGAGCGATGAGCACTGCCCAGGGTGCGGAGCGACGACACCCGTGGTGGCGGGTCCGGTGCATGGCTACATACCGGCCTCTCCAGGATGCTGGAGCCTCTTCTGTTCGCTGACCGACTGGATGCAGTCTCTCGCAGTTGGCGACGGGAGCACGATTGCGCAGCAGGTCGTCGACTCGTACATGGTTCAACATGCAGCCAACCCTGAACGGCGGAACCGTCAATCGGTTGCTGTCCACCTCATCAGCCTTTGCCCTTCATTGGAACATCGGGTGCCGGGCGATGAGCTACGGAACCTCCTCCGAAAATGGACGCACCGTGACTACCCGGAACTTCTGCCCAGACCCTCCGACTATGAAATCACGGTGGAGCAGATCTTCCTGGCAGAAGACCCCGACCGACAAGCCGCAGTAGGGGCGTGGGCGAGGTCGGCCTGGGACGCCTGGGGGCAGCACCATGAGGTCATCAGGGGGTGGTTCGCTAACAGTGCAGGAGGGTAAAAGAGCCCGATCTGGTGGCCGACCACGCAAGATGCGCCGCTGCCCCAAAACGCCGGGAGCGAGGTGTTATCCCTGCCAACGTTGCTTGCTGATCGCTAAGTGACCTCGACCGGCACTTGCGAGACACGCAGCATCCTTGGCGGATGCGACGTACGGTCGTGGGACAACACCGTTATGGCACCGGTCTCTCTCAAGTTGACGGTCCCACTTCCGAGATCGACGCTCCCTCTCGCACCGGCCGTCCCGTGCCCCCGGGGTGTAAGGATGTGAGCGAGTGTCGCACCTCCTTGACTTCAATGACGATTACCGTTCTTCGCTGCGCCTTCCACGCTCGGCCGTGTCATTCGCCCTCGCCGCCTGCGCTGTGCTGGCGGCAGGGTGTTCGACTTCGCAGGTGCCGTCGTCCACCTCGCGGAGCAGAACGGTTCCGCCTGTGACGATTGCCCCTGCGGCATCCACCACGACCACTGCGCCGCCACCCTTTTACGTGGTGACTACCGGTGACGTGGCGGGGTTGGGGACGGTCCTTGTCAACGGCGAAGGTATGACCTTGTACATGTTCGAGCCGGACAGGCAGTCCGGTAGATCCACCTGCTACGGCGAGTGTGAGAACTTATGGCCGCCGGTGCTGCTGGTGGACGGGGTCAAGGCCCCAGCCGCCGGGGCTGGCGTGAAGGCGTCCCTTCTCGGCACCGCAGTGCGCACCGGTGACCCTGATGACCTCGAGCAGATCACCTACAACGGGTGGCCCCTCTACTTGTGGCACGGCGACTCGCAGCCAGGCGAGGCAACCGGGCAGGGACTCAACGACTCCGGTGGCCTTTGGTACGTGCTGGACGCCGACGGCGTGCCAGTCACCACCACTTCATAGGGTGCCTCTGATCGCCGGGAGTG
>CAVOKJ010000005.1:0-300242 GCA_963696495.1 uncultured Acidimicrobiales bacterium
GGCCAACGCCGCGTTCCGGGTGTTGGAGCGGCACGCTCAGATTCTCGTCGGCCGACCACGCTCTGGGACGACGATGACTGTCTCGCCCCGGGCCGACGCGGACGACCTGACCGCGCCCCTGGCCGATCCCGGGTTCTACGCCGCCGATCCCTTCCCGCTCTACGCCCGGTTGCGTGCCGAGGCCCCGGTGGCCCGGAACAACGAGCTCGGCTTCTGGGCCGTCAGCCGCCACGCCGACGTCATCACCGTGTCGCGTGATCCCGGCACCTTCTGCTCGGGCCGGGGGATCATGACCATGGAGATCGGGGCCGAGTACGCCACCCCGCCCACCATGATGCACACCGACCCTCCGGACCACACCCGCTACCGCAACCTCGTCCAGCCCGGCTTCCGCCCGACGTTCATGCGGGCGCTGGAGGACGGCATCCGCGCCCGCACCGCCTCGCTGGTCGACGCCATCGAGCCCGGGACCCCGGTCGACATCGTCCCCGACCTGGCCGTGCCCCTTCCCCTGCAGGTCATCAGCGATCTGCTGGGGGTGCCGGAGGACGAATGGCCCCGTTTCTTCCGGTGGTCCGAGGCGGTCATCCCCGGGGCCACCGACTGGCCCGACGAGGAGCGCCAGGCCTTGAGCGGCGAGATGGTCACCTACCTGTTGGCGGCGGCGGCCGACCGACGCTCCAATCCCCGTGACGACATCATCTCCGAGCTGGGGGCGGCCGTCGTCGACGGTGACCGTCTCACCGATGCCGAACTCGGGATGTTCCTCGTCCAGCTGCTGGTGGCCGGCAACGAGACCACCCGCAACATGATGTCCGGGGGACTGCTCGGGTTCGCCGGTGCGCCGGGGCAGTGGGAGTCCCTCCGCCGCCGGTTCCAGTCTTCCGCGCCACGAGCACTGCCCATCGCCGTCGAGGAGATGCTGCGCTGGACCACTCCGGTGGTCGCCTTCATGCGGACCACCACCCGACCGGTCGAACTGGGTGGTGTCGCACTGGGGGAGGGGGAGCCGGTGCTCATGCTCTACGCCTCGGCCAACCGCGACGAGTCGGTGTTCGGCCCGACGGCCGACCGCTTCGATGCCGCCCGGGACCCCAACCCCCATGTGGCGTTCGGGTTCGGCCCCCACTTCTGTATCGGGGCGGTCCTGGCCCGCCTGGAGGGACGGATCCTGTTGGAAGCGCTGCTGGCCCGGTTCGCCTCGGTGGAGGTGGCCGGCCCGGTGGTGCGGACGGCCTCGCCGGTCATCGCCGGCGTCCGCTCGGCACCGTTGGTGTTCGGAGCCGCCTGATCACCGGCCGGTCCGTGCACGACCACCGTGCCGGGGCGTCCGGACAACGGCCCCACACCGGACCAACTTTCGTCAGGCCACCGCGGTGTCGAGGGACGCCAGCTCGTCGCCACTGAGGTCGAGGCTCGCCGCCCGGCAGTTCTCCTCCACGTGACGGACCGACTTCGTTCCGGGGATCGGCAGCATGACCGGCGAACGGTGGAGCAACCAGGCCAGGGCCACCTGCGACGGCGTGGCGCCGGACTCCTTGGCGATGGCGTCGACCGGCCCGCCCGGCTCAGCCAGCTTGCCGGATGCCACCGGGAACCACGGGATGAAGCCGATCCCCTCGTCGGTGCAGAAGTCGAGGACGTCCCCCGACGACTGGTCGGTCAGGTTGTACAGGTTCTGCACGCTGACGACGGGCACCACGGCCCTGGCCGCTTCGATCTCGTCGACGCTCACCTGGCTGAGGCCCACCGAAGCCACCTTGCCCTCGTCGATCAGGTCGGCCAGGAGTCCGAACTGCTCCTCGGCCGGTACCTTGGCGTCGATCCGGTGGAGCTGGAAGAGATCGATCCGGTCGACAGCCAGTCGGCGCAGGCTCATCTCGCACTGCTGGCGCAGGTACTCGGGCCGTCCCACCGGGAGCCACCGGCCCGGACCCTGGCGGGTCAGGCCGGCCTTGGTGGCGATCACCAGGTCGTCCGGGTAGGGGTGGAGGGCCTCGAAGATGAGATCCTCGCTGACCTCGGGCCCGTAGGAGTCGGCCGTGTCGATCAGGGTCACCCCGAGCTCGACGGCCCGCTGCAGTACCCGGATGCACTCGTCACGGTCCGCCGGCTCGCCCCAGATCCCGGCCCCGGTGATCTGCATGGCCCCATAGCCCAGCCGGTTCACGGTGCTGGTCCCGAGGGTGAAGGTGCCGCTGGCGGCGACGGGGCGGGTCGACGGATCGGTCGAGGTCATGGTTCCTCCTGGTGGGACGCGGTTCGGGGTGCACAGTGGCCCCTCGCCCAGTTCTACCCGGCAGGACGTGGCGTCCGACCGGTTCAGTGCGCCCCGGCCACGCCACGCCCCCGTTCGCCCGCCTCCAGGAGGCGGCCGATCTCGGCCACCTCCGCCTCGACCGAGCTGGCGAACCACTTCCCGGCGACGAGGTCGTGCAGCCATCCGAGGGGCCCGTGCCCGAGGTCGAGCTCCTCGACGTGCCTCACCCGGGTACCGCCGTCGACGGCGTCGATCTCGAACCAGGCGTGGAGTCCCCGGGGCACGCCGTGCTCCAGGGTGACGTCGATGGTGGTCGGCGGGTCCCACGTATAGCGGGTGATCACCGATCCACGGAACCGCCCGAGGAACTTCCCGTCCTCGCGGGCGAGCATGCCGTCGGGGGTGTCTGCCAACTTGGTGACCCAGACCATCTTGGTGTCGGCCTTCGTGTACTGGGCCGGGTCGAGCACGAAGTCGAAGACCTCCTGGGGCGTGACCCCTCTGACGACGGTCGTGCCCTCGCCCCTAACCACCGGTGTCCGCCTCCACCCCGACGACGGGACCCGCGCCCTGGTCGGTGGCTCCGGCGGCGGCGCCACAGCGCCGGCCCTTCGTGCCCACGATTCGACGAGTGGTCATCGACCGAAAGGCTATCCCCCCGGCAGCGGAGCGGCGTCGGGACCCGACCCGGGGACGGCGCCACCCGCACGCGGGCACGGGCACACACGGGCACCGCCCGCCCGCCGGTGCTCGTCCGGAACGGCGCTAGCCGGTGGTGGCCATCCTGCGCATGGCCCGTTGGTAGGCGACGGGGAAGAGGGTGCGGGCGATCGGCGCCAGCAGCGGTAGCGCAGCGGCGTTGATGTCCGTCCGGGGGCCGCCCATCCGGTCGGCGAGCAGTCCGGCCACGCCGTCCGCGGTACGGCGCACCATCTTGGGCGGCATCGATCCGCCGTCCTCGTTGCCCGACAGTCCCATGGCCGTCGGGACCCAGCCCGGGTAGAGGACGTGGACGTGCACGCCGTAGGGGGCCACCTCGTGGGCGGCGGACTCGCTGAACGCCGAGACGGCCGCCTTCGACGCGGCGTAGGCACCCTGCCCGGGCTCGGGGGCACGGGCCGAGTCCGACGAGACGTTCACCACCACGCCGGACCGCCGGCTGACCATCCCCGGCAGCACGGCGAGGGTACCGGCGACCGTGCTGAAGAAGTTGACGTCGAAGACCTCCCGCACCGTCCCGTCGTCTCCACCGGGTACCCGCAGGATCAGGTCCACCCCGGCGTTGTTCACCAGGACGTCGATGTGGCCGTGGTCGCGCTCGATATCGGCGAGCGTGCCGCGGTAGGTCTCGGTGTCCGACACGTCACACACCCGGGTGCTGCTGCCGGTGGACCGCTGCGACAGCTCCTCGGCCAGCTCGTCGAGCAGCGGCCGCCGCCGGGCCAGCCCGATGACCGACGCGCCCCGGTCGGCGAGGGTGAGGGCCACGGCGTGCCCGATGCCGGACGAGGCGCCGGTCACGACGGCCACCTGTCCGTCGTAGCGGCGGGGAGAACCACGGTGTCGGGCCACGGCTGAAACTCTACGGTCCGAGGACTGCGCATGCTCGGCCGGCCCGCCCCGCGCTCCGACCCTCACGGCACCAGCGCTCCGACCGGCAGCACCCCGAGCACCCGGGCACCCGGGCACCCCGGCGGCGAGTCTTCTACTATGTCGACGACATCAGGGGGGCTCCGGGCGGAAGGGGGAACCGGTGCGATCGAGACGGGTACTGGTGGGCGCGGTCATTGCTCTGTGCTGTGGGGGCTTGCTGGCCGCCTGTTCGTCCGGCTCGTCGTCGACGCCGACGACCTCGGCGTCGACCCCACCCACCAGCATCGCATTGGTGCACGGCGGCTCACCTGGCAAGGCCTCCTACCTCGTGTACTGGGACCAGAACGAGGAGGAGGACTTCCTGTCCATGCCTTCGGGGACCCAGGGCCAGCTCGTGCCGGCGTGGGACCCGAACGGCCAGATGTGCCTGCTGCCCGACGGCCGCTTCGTGGTGGGCTACGACCCGACCCTGCCGGCGCAGGACAACCTGGGCAGTGCCAAGCCGTACAAGGAACCGGCCGACGGCGAGGAGCTCGACGAGCCGAACGGCGCCTTCAGCGGGCAGAACCTGTACGTGCCGGGACCGTACAAGATGCCGGGCCAGAGCATCGGCAGCGACTCGCCCCCGACGTCCAACGGCGTGTTCAACAACAATCAGACCTACACCGGCTGTGTCGTCGACAAGGCCGGCAACGTGTTCGGCAACGACATCGCCACCGCCCAGGGCCAGTACCCCCCACCCAGCAGCGGGAGGCTGGTGGAGTGGTTCGCTCCGAGCTATTCGACCTACTGCATCGTGTACGGACCGACCGCCGGGGGAACCGGGCCCCACCACACCGACGGCACGGGCGGCCTCGCCCAACCCGGCATGATGGCGCTCGACGACAACGGTGACGTCCTCGTGCCCAACGTCGGCACCTCGAGCGTGCTCCGCTTCGCCGCCTCCTCGATGCCCACCAGTGCGGCGGAGTGTCCGGGTGGGGTGTACCCCCGCAGCAAGGTCCAGGTGACCCCGTTCGTGAGCGGACTGTCCTTCCCCTCCGGCATCGCCAAGGACCCGACCTGTGACTGCTTCGCCATCAGCAGCTACATCGGGGACCCGTCCATCCGGTGGGTGACCCCGAACGGCCAGCCCGAGGCGGGGAGGGGCACGGTTCCCGGGACGACGATCGCCGAGCTCGGACAGAATCCCGACCAATACAACCCGTTCGGCATGGCCTTCGCCCCGGACGGGACGCTGTACTTCATCGACATCCATGTCACGTGCTCCTCGGGGCTGAGCGGGTGCGGCCCGGCCAACTACGGGGGACGGGTGATGAAGGTGACCTTCACCGGCGGCCAACCGTCCACGCCGGTGGCCGTCGCCACCGGGTTCGACTTCCCGACCAGTGTGACGGTGTGCGTGCCGTCGAAGTCCGTGTGCCCGTATCCGACGGGCCGGATCGTGGCCCCGCTGTCGGGCCCGTCGGAGAACCCGGCTCCGGACAAGGGGCCGGCGTCCGATGCCCCGGCCAAGGCCGGGTTCGGTTGACCGAAAGGCGGGGGGAGGGGTGAGGTCGATGACCGGGTTCAACAGGTGGCGCCGGCATCTCCGGCAGGCGCTCACCGGGGTGGGTGTCGCCGCCATGCTGCTGGCCGGGTGCACCTCGAGCTCGCCGGGCACCGCCGGGGCGCAGGTCGGGCCGACGGGCCCCGGCCCCTTCGACTGGCCGACCTACGGCCACGACGCCCAGCACACCTTCCACGGGCGGACCACCCTGACCGCGGCCAGTGCGAAGCGGCTCAAGGTGGCCTGGTTCTTCCCGACCGGTGACGCCGTCACGGCCACCCCGACCGTGGTGGACGGCACGGTCTACGTCGGCTCGTGGGACGACTACTTCTATGCCCTGAATCTCGAGACCGGCACCATGCGGTGGAGGTACAAGCTGAGGGCGCAGGACGCCGTGACCCCGTATCCCGGCCAGAACCCTCGTGACGTCACCTCCGACGGCGGACTGGTCACCTCGTCAGCGTGGTACCAGCCCGGCGACGGGACCCGCCCCGACCTCGTGATCTTCGGTGGGGGCTACACGCTCTACGCGCTCAACGCCTCGACCGGCGCCCTGTACTGGCGGCACAACTACGCCGGGCGTCCGGGCCGGCCGAATCCCGACGTGGACGGCACCCGCATCTTCTCCTCGCCCGTCGTGGTGGGGGACAAGGTGCTGTTCGGCGTCGACGTCGACGGCCAGAACGGCTACGTCGGCTCGGTGGTCGCCGCCGACCTCGACACCGGCGACCCGGACTGGGTGTTCCAGACCAACACCGACTCGTCCGGCCACGTGCTCTACAACGGGTGCGGCAGCGTGTGGTCATCGGGGACGGTACTGCCCAGGCTCGGCACCGTGGTGTTCGCCACCGCGGACTGCGACTTCTCCGACAGCGCGTCCCTGTCCGAGTCGATCATCGCCCTGCAGATCGGCACCGGAAAGCTGGCGTGGGCCTACCACCCGCCGCTCCCGGCGCTCGACTGCGACTGGGACTTCGGGGCCACGCCCAACGCCGGGGTCACGGCCGGGGGGGCGGCGACCTTCCTCGGTGCCGGGAGCAAGGACGGGACCTACTACTCGCTCGACCCGGTCACCGGAAGGCTCCGATGGGCGACCAACGTCGTCTTCGGCGGGTTCGCCGGCGGCTTCATCGCCACGACCGCCTATGACGGCCATCGGGTCTACGGGTCGACCGCCCTCGGCGACTTCGGCAATTTCGAAAAGGACACCCAGGTCCTCTGCGACCCGAGCAACCCCCGCGACACCTCGCGACAGGAGCCGACGGTGCACTCCTTCGACGCCGCCACCGGCACCGTCGCCTGGCAGGCCGACGGCGCCGCCTCGTTCGCACCGACCACCGTGGCCGGTGGCATGACCTTCAACGGCCCGGCCATCCAGGGTGCCATCCTCCAGGTCCGCAGGGCGGCCACGGGGTCGCTCGTCACCACGGTGCCGGTCCCGGGGCCGATCTGGTCGGGCATCGCCACCGTGGGCGATGCGCTGGTCACCGGCATCGGATCCTCGTACGTCGCCCAGCCGGCCGGCGTGGCCGTCGTCACCCCCGGAGGAGCACCCCCGGTCGTGCCCGGATCGTCGTCCTCGGCCTGAGCACCATCGGCGATCGACCACCAGCCACGAGCGCCCGGAGCCCGTGGTGGCGCGGCCCTCGCCTCAGCGCTTGCGGTAGACGGGCGGGCGGTCCCCGGCGCGGGCCGCCTTCATCTCGGCGTAGTCGTCGGAGGCGAACACCATCGACTGCTGGAGCGCCTCGTCGTCGATCGACCGCTGCACCTCGGCGGCGCCGAGGTTGAACAGTGTGCGACGGGCCATCTTGACGGTGAAGGCCGGTGCACCGGCGATCTTCTCGGCCATCTCCATGGTCACGGCGTCGAGCTCGGCCTCGTCGGCCACCAGGCGGCTCACCACCCCGTGGGTCAGCGCCTCCTCGGCGGTGAACACCCGCCCGGTCAGTGCCAGGTCGGCCGCCAGCCCGTGGCCGGCGATCTGGAACAGCCGGGCCACCCCACCCGAGTCCGGGATGACCCCGTGGACCACCTCGGGCAGCACCATCCTCGTCCCGACGGCGGCCACCCGGATGTCGCACAAGAGGGCCCGCTCGAACGCCCCGCCGATCACCCATCCCTTGAGTGCGCAGATGATCGGGCACGGCATGGTCAGGAACATCCGGGTGGGGCGGTGGCCGCGCTCGATGAATTCGAGGTCGGAGATGTCCTCGATGCGGAGCCCGAGCTGGGTGGTGTCCCGGCCCGAGGAGAACGAGCGGCCCTCGCCCCGCCACACGATGGCTCGCAGCTCGTTCCTCCCGTGCACCTCGGCCAGGACCTCCCACAGCCGGCGGTCCATCTCGTCGCTCATGGCGTTGTGCTTGTCGGGCCGGTTGTTGGTGATGATGGCGATCGGCCCGTCCACCTCGAGGCGGACGAGGTCGCGCTCCTCGTCGCTCAGTTGGCTCATGGACTGGTCCCTTCGGTGGGCGCGGACTGGGGGTTCGGGCCGGGCTCGGTCGCCGGCGGCGCAGCGGCCCGGTCGCCGGCACCGGGGGGAGCCTCGCCGAACGGCGGTCGGCCCAGCTGCTCCCGGATCGGGGTGAAGGGAGGCTGCACGGTGTGGCGGCGCTGCCAGTTGGCCCCGTCCACCACCAGCGAGTGGCCGCTGATGTAGGTGGCGTAGGGCGAGCACAGGTAGGTGGCGGCCCAGGCGAGCTCTCTCGGGAACCCGACCCGGCCGGCGGGCACCCGCGAGTCCTGTCCCTCGTACTTGCCGGGCACGGCGGCGATGGCCGCCACCTCGTCCTCGTGGGGCATGAGGCCGGGCACCAGCCCGTTCACCCGGATACCGTAGGGGGCCCACTCGACGGCCAGCGTCTCGGTGAGGTTCTTCACGCCGGCCTTGGCCGCCGCCGAGTGGGCGAAGCCGGGGCCGCCGGTCCAGGCATAGGACGCACCGACGTTGACGATGGCGCCGTCGCGGCCGGCGGCGATGAGCCGCCGGGCCAGGTCGCGACAGCACAGGTAGGTCCCGTTGAGGACGATGTCGACCACCGTGCGCCAGGCGTTCGGGCTCATGTCCTCCGCCGGCACCGGGAAGTTGCCCGCGGCGTTGTTCACCAGCACGTCGATGGGCCCGAGATGCTGCTCGACCGAGTCGAAGGCAGACGCGATCGAGTCGGCGTCTCGGATGTCGCACGCCACGGCCCACGGGGTGCCGCCCGCCTCCTCCACGGCGGCCACGCCGGCGGCCCGGTGGCCCTCGTCGCGGCTCAGGATCCCCACCGAGGCCCCCAGCCGGGCGAACTCGGTGGCGATGGACTTGCCGAGTCCGGTCCCACCGCCGGTCACGATGACCACGTTGCCCCGGTAGGTGTCGGGGGCCAGGGCCGCGGTGCCGACGGGTGGGGGCGGTCGCAAGCCGGGTGGCGTCATGGCACGGCAGCCTACCGACGCCGGGCCGGGCCGGCCGCCCTGCGGGTCCTCGATCGCCACCGAAGTCCAACGACCGCACCATCAGGGCCGACAGTATCCTTCGGTTAGTCGGCGACCACGAGCCGTGCGGTGACTGCTGGAGTCCTGCAGGTGACGTCGACCCCCTGCGGGCACTTCGACCTCGAACCAGCAGCCGGCAACGGCAGATCCCTCGACCCTCCTCCGAGATCGATGAGGCGACAAAATGGCCGGATGAGCGGGCCGCGAGAGTTCCTGCAGAGGGACGAGGGGCGTCATCTATTCGGGCTCGATCCGTCCGGCTACGAGGCTGGGCGTCCCGACTACCCCTCATTCGTCTACGACGATCTCCGTGGCCGATGCGGCTTGGCCCGTGGTGCCCAGGTCCTCGAGGTCGGGCCCGGTACCGGGATCGTCACCGGGCACTTGCTGTCCGCCGGTGCCCGGGTGGTGGCGGTCGAGCCGGATCCGTCGCTGGCGAGTTATCTCGGCGGCGCGCGTCAGACTGACCATTTGGAGATCATCGGCGCAACCCTCGAAGCAGCCGATCTCGACCACGGTCGCTTCGATCTGGCTGTGGCGGCGACCTCATTCCACTGGGTGGACCAACAACAGGGTCTCCGGAAGCTCGGCGACGTTGTGAGGCCGGGAGGTTGGATCGCACTGTGGTGGACGCTGTTCCGTGATCCCAACCAACCGGATGCCTTCAGCTCGGCTGTCGAGGAGCTGCTGGGCGCTTCCACTCGCGGCGCCTTTGACGAACCGGGACGGCCACCGTTTCAACTCGACAGCGAGCGCCGGCGGAGGGACTTGGCCGTCTGGGCCGAAGCGCAGGATGTGCAGAGCCGCATCGTGTCGTGGACCTGCGTGCTCACGCCGCTGCAGGCGAGAGCCCTTTACGCATCGATGGCGACGGTCATCCGGCGACCCCGCTCGGAGCGGCAGGCGCTGCTCGACCGGGTCGAGGCTCTGGCCGATGACGCCTTCGGCGGCCGGGTCGAGCGCAACTTTGTAACCGCTCTCTACACAGGGCGACGCCCTGAGTAGTGGAAAGCCGCGCACCGCGGTGGGCCTTGCTCCCGCCGACCCTGGTCAGCGGCCCTGGTTCCTCCCCGACCCACTGGACTCCTGACGCGCAAGAGGGGCCCGAAGGCCCCTCCGCTGGACTGCCTCGTATTGACGACACTTGGGCCGGGTTCGACTCCCGGCCAGGGTGCCTCATCCGGGTGCTGGGTCATTGGTGGCTGGTCCCCATCGCACAAGCGACTCAGCTCACCGGGTGCCTGAATCGATTTGCCGCGGTGTCGAGCACAGGTGACCTGAGCGCGACGGTGACGAGGACCGGTCGTGACGAACCGGCCAGGCGGCCGGCGCGTGCCACTCGGGTAGCCTCGTCGTCCGTGGACTTCGACCTCTCACCCGAGCTCGCCGAGCTGCAGCAGAGCGTGCGCCGCCTGGCCCAGGACAAGGTGAAGCCCAGGGCCCGCGAGATCGACGCCACCGGCGAGTACCCGACCGACCTGTTCGAGGCGTTCCGTGACGCCGACCTGCTCGGACTGTGCCTTCCCGTCGAGCTGGGCGGTTCGGGGGCGGGGATCCTCGGCCTGACCATCGCCATCGAGGAGGTGGCCAAGTACTCCAACGCGGCAGCCCTCATGCTGCTGTTGACCCGGCTGCCGGTCGGGCCGGTGCTCATCGCCGGCAACGACGACCAGAAGAAGCGCTACCTGCCCGGCATCGCCCGCGGCGAGTTGCGGGCCGGGTTCGGGCTGTCGGAGGCGGTGGCCGGCAGCGACGTCGCCGGCATGCGCACGAAGGCGGTGCCCGACACCGCAGCGGGCAACGAGGGGGGCTGGGTGCTCTCCGGCACCAAGTGCTGGATGTCCGGCGTGGTGGAGGCCGACTGGTACACCGTCTTCGCCAAGACCGGCGACCCGTCGTCGAGGGCCCACGACTCGATCACCGCCTTCATCGTCGAGCGGGCCTGGGACGGGGTGTCGGTCGGCCGCACCGACGCCAAGATGGGCGTGCGCGGCGTCCACACCGGCGAGCTGGTCCTCGAGGACGTCCACGTGCCCGCCGACAACGTCATCGGTGAGGTGGGCGGCTTCCGCCTCGCCATGCTCGGCCTCAACGCCATGCGGCCCGTCGTGGCCGCCCGGGGCATCGGGCTGGCCGAGGGCGCCCTCATGTACGCCACCGAGTACGTGAAGGGGCGCAAGGCCTTCGGGGGGACCATCTCCGACTTCCAGGGGATCCAGTGGGAGATCGCCAAGGTGGCCGTGGACATCGAGGCGGCCCGGCTGCTCACCTACCGGTCGGCCTGGCTCGCCGATCAGGGGAAGTTCACCAAGGAGTACGTGCCCTTCCTGTCGATGGCCAAGTACTACGCCACCGAGCTGGCCGTGCGGGCCTCGGGCCTGGCCGTCCAGCTGCTCGGGGCCGCCGGCTACATGGAGGACCACCCGACCGAGCTGTGGTACCGCGACGCCAAGCAGCTCACCATCGTGGAGGGGACGTCGCAGGTGCAGCTGGGACTGATCGCCCGGGGCGTGCTCGGCCACGACCTGTGGTGGGACTGACCGTGGCCGACCTGCCCACCTTCGAGTCCCTGGGATCGTGGCCCGGTGTGCTGACCACGCTGCTGGCCGGCACCTCGCTGACCTCCGACCAGGCCGAGGTGGTGCTGGCCCAGGTCTGGGCGGGCGAGGCGACCCCCGCCCAGACGGCGGCGCTGCTCATCGCCCTGCGGGCCAAGGGCGAGTCGGTCGAGGAGATGACCGGCTTCGTGCGGACCATGGTGGCCCATGCCCTTCCCCTCGTCCTGCCCCCCGGCATCGAGGTGGTCGACACCTGCGGCACCGGGGGGGACCGGCTGCGGAGCATCAACGTCTCGACCATCGCCGCACTGGTGGTGGCGGCCACCGGGGCCAAGGTGTGCAAGCACGGTGGGCGGGCCTCGTCCTCGGCCGTCGGCGCTGCCGACGTGCTCGAGGCCCTGGGCGTGGTGGCCGACCTCGGTCCCGAGGGCGTGGCCCGGTGCATCGACGAGGTGGGCATGGGGTTCTGCTTCGCCCCCCGGTTCCATCCGGCCATGCGCTTCGCCGGCCCGGTGCGCAAGGAGCTGGGCATCCCGACCGTGTTCAACTACCTCGGGCCCCTGGCCAACCCGGGCCGGGCCCGTTACCAGGTCGTCGGCGTGAGCAACCCGGCGATGGCCGACAAGATGCTCGGGGTGCTCGGCGCCAACGGGGCCCGACGGGCCATGGTCGTCTACGGCGACGACGGCCTCGACGAGCTGAGCACGACCGGGCCGTCGACCGTCCACGAGCTCATCGCCTCGGACGGGGGAGGCTACGAGACCTCGCGCTACCGGGTCGACCCGGCCGAGCTCGGGTTCGCCCCCGCGACCATCGAGGACCTGCGGGGCGGGGACGCCGCGTTCAACGCCGAGGCCATCCGCCAGGTGATCGGCGGTCGCCAGTCGCCCCACCGGGACGTCGCCGTGCTCAACGCGGCGGCATCGCTGGTGGTGATCGGCCAGGTGGAGGACCTTCCCGCCGGGGTGGACCTCGCCGGAGCGGTCATCGACGACGGCCGGGCCCACGAGGTCCTCGACGCGCTGCTCCGGGTGTCCCAGCAGGCGGCGGCCGACGAGGCCGCGGCCGTGGCCCGCTGAGGGCGCCGGCGGGCCTCCGGGGCCACCGCCCCGCGCCTCGACCGGTCGGCCCCGGCCGGCTCCCCGATCCGGCCGTCGCCTCAGGCAGCCGAGGCCTCGGCCGCCGCCCCGCACAGCTCGGCGAGCCGGGGGATCCGATCGGCGGCCATGGACAGCCCCTCGGACGACTCCACCGACAGGACCCTGACCCGGTCGACGTTGGCGGCCAGCCACTGGGCGACGATGGCCCGCTCGTTCTCGTGGCCGTCCGACGCCACGATGGTGCCCGGATCCGGCCCGGCCGCCGCCGTCCCGTCGAAGAGCGAGCCCGGCGCCACCAGGAGCCCACCGTCGAGCTCGACCGACCCCTCCCCGTCGATCGCGAGGACCGTCCGTCCGGCCGCCCGCAGCGAGTCCACCCGGCGCTGGCGGACCAGCAGGCGCCGCAGCCGGTCGGCCTCGTCGCGTACCGACGCGGCCTCCTCGTAGCGCCGCTGGGCGGACAGCTCGAGGAGGGTCTCGGCCAGTGGCCCGAGCAGTGTGGCGGGATCACCGGCCAGGTCGGCGGCGTCCCACTCCCGGCGGCGTCGACGGCGGGGCTTCCGTCCGGGTGTTCGGCCCCCGCTCGACGCGTCCACGGCCGGGCGGGTCCGGCGGACCTTCCCCTGCTGGTTGAACGGCGGCGACCAGGCCCGGATGAGGCGGCCCTCGACCACGGCGGCGGTGAGGGGGCCGGCGCACACCCGGTGGTGGACGGTGTGGAGCTGGCGGAGGAGCCGGCCGACCTTCCGGCGGCGGTCGGCCGTGAAGTACGACCGCACCCGGGTCTGCAGGTCGGTGGCCTTGCCCACGTAGAGCACGGTGCCGGCGCCGTCGGTGAACCAGTAGACGCCCGGCCGGTGGGGGAGCCGGGTGGTGAGCCGGAGCTTGGCTCCCTGCGGATGGCCGATGAGGCGGGGGAGGTCGAGCAGCTCCTCGAGTCCCACGATGCCGAAGGACCCGGCCCGTTCGAGCAGGGCGTGGAGGAGGTCGCCGGTGGCCAGCACGTCGGTGAGGGCGCGGTGCGAGGGTTGGTGGGTGAGCCGGAGGCCCGAGGCCAGGGTCCCGAGCTTGCAGTCGGGGACCATGTCGCGCACCAGCCGCCGGGCCAGGGCCAGGGTGTCGACGGTGGCGTTGGCCAGCTTGTCCCGGCCGGTGCAGAGCAGGGCGTGGTCGAGGAAGGAGAGGTCGAAGCGGAGGTTGTGGCCGACCAGCACCGCACCGCCGACGAACTCGAGGAACGACGGGAGCATCTCGCCCACCCTCGGGGCATCGGCGACCATGGCGTCGCTGATCCCGGTGAGCGCGGTGATGGAGGGCGGGATCCGCTCGTCGGGCCGCACGAAGGTCTGGTAGGTGCCGAGCAGCTCGCCCCCGCGGTACCGGGCGGCGGCCACCTCGGTGAGCGAGGCCTGGGCCGGTGACCCCCCGGTGGTCTCCACGTCCACGACCACGAAGGTGACGTCGTGCAACGGTGTGCCGAGGTCGTCGAAGGAGCACTGGACGGCGGTCGCCATGGCGACACTGTAGCGAACATACGTTCGTCGACGGGGATATCGGCATCGCGGCGATCCGCCCCGACGGTCGGCGACTACCGTGGTGCGGTGACCACCGACTCACCATCCGCCCCGCCCCGATCCGCGACCGACGAGGCATCGGGGAGCCCGGGCACCGGGCCGTCGCCTCTCGCCGCGACCCGTTACCGGTGTGCAGCCTGCGGGAACATCACCCGGTTCAATGTGGTGACCAGCCGGCGCACCAAGGCGTTCCACCACTACTCGGTGGGCGGCGAGCTCACCATCGAGGACGTCGAGGTGCTCGACGAGTCGGTCGACGACGTGGTCTGCCGGTGGTGCGACAACGGCAAGTCGATCGAGGTCATCGAGGACGGGTCCCTCCCCGAGGGGTGACGCGGCGTCGCCCGGGCGGGCCCCTGTCCGACCCGGACTTCGTGGCCGGCCTCCGTCCCATCCCGTCGGGCCCGGTCGCCGCCGGGCGCCCCCAGCCTGCGGCGGACATCGTCGGCGTGCGCCCGACCGGTGGGCCCGTCGAGGTGGTGATCGGTGAGCTCGAGGGGTTGACGCTGCTCTGCTTCCTGCACGTCCGTTGCGACGGCTGCGGCGAGTTCTGGGCCGGCCTGCGGGACGACGGCTCCCCGGGACTGCCCGACGGGGTGTCGGCCGTCGTGGTCACCAAAGGGCCCGGTTCGGCCGACCCCGGGGAGGTCGGGCGCGAGGCCGAGGGGGTGACCCTCGTCCCGGTGGTCATGAGCGATGAGGCCTGGCGGGCGTACCGGGTGACCGGGTACCCCTTCTTCGTCCTGGTCGACCCGGCGGTCGGGACCGTCATCGGGGAGACGGTCGGCCTCGGGTGGTCCGACGTGGCGGCGATGATCGGAACCGCCCGGCCCTGAGCGGAATTCCCAGGTGCCGCCATTGCCGGCCACAGCCCGTGCCCAGGCCCGTTGCCCATGCTGCTCGTTGACAGAAGTCGACGACAAAGGAGCAAGCCATGAGCGACACCGATGCACAGACGCCGGGGACACGAACGGGATCGGACCCGGTCGCCTCCTTCAGCCAGCGGCGACGGAGGGGGGTGAAGGTCACCACGGCCGCCGCCGTGGCGCTCGGCCTGGCCCTCGGTGGGGGAGCGATGGCGGCGGCGGCCACCCCGTCCTCGTCCTCGTCCGGCTCCGCGTCCGGGTCGACCGGCCACCCGGGGCGTCCTCCCGGTGGTGGGACCCCACCGGTGGCCGTGGGAACGGTCAAATCGGTCGGCACCGACACCTTCACCCTCACGACCCGGGACGGCACCGTCGTGACGGTCGACGTCGGGAAGACGACGACCTACCGCGACCCGGGCACGACGACGTCGACCTTCGCCGACGTGACCGTCGGTGAGCACGTGGCCGTCTTCGGGTCCGAGTCCTCGGACACGGTGACCGCCACCAGCGTGGGCATCGGGAACCCGCCGGCCGGAGGGCTGCCCGGTGGGAGCGGCCCCGGTGGCCGGGGACCCGGCGCCAAGGGCCCCGGCGGCAAGGGTCCCGGTGGAACGCCCCCCACCGGCAAGGGCAGTGGTGGAACGCCCCCCACCGGCCAGGGCGCCTGGGCGCCCACCGCCGGCTCGTAGGTGACCGGTCGGCCAGTCCCGGTGCCGGCTCCCCTCCGGTGCCGGGGCCTGGTCGACACGGTTGCCCGCCGGCGGTCATTGTGTGGGGATGATGCACGCCGGCACCCTCACCATGGACCTCCGCATCCGCGGGACCGGCTCGCTGAAGGCCAAGCGGACGGTGGTCAAGCATCTGGTGGAGTCGTGCCGGTCGCGCTTCGACGTGGCCGCCGCCGAGGTCGGCCATCAGGACCGGTGGCAGCGGGCAGAGCTCGGGTTCGCCGCCGTGGCCAACACCGCCGGCCATGTGGAGGACGTCCTCGACGCCGTGGAGCGCTACGTGTGGTCCCATCCGGAGCTCGAGGTGCTGTCCGAGGGCCGGAGCTGGGTGGAGCCGGATGCCTGACCATCCCGGCGTGGGAGTTCCGAGTGCCGTTCGACGGGTCGGTAGCCTCGCTCCATGACGACGCTGCCCGAACTGCTCGGCGACCTCGACGACGAATACGCCGATCTCCACCGTGTGGTGGCGGATTTCGGCCCCGTCGCCCCCGAATGGGACATGGCCACCCCGGCCGAGGGCTGGGCGGTGCGGGACCAGATCAGCCACCTCGCCTTCTTCGACGATGCCGGTCGGACGGCCATGGTCGAGCCCGACCGGTTCACGGCGATGGTCGAGGACCTGCTGGCTGCCGGGGGCGACCCCATGGCCGTGCACCTGGTGCGGGGGCGCGGTATGGACGGCGCCGAGCTCCTGGCCTGGTGGGAGGGCTCCCACCTCGGGATGATGCAGGCCTTCACCGGGGCGGACCCCTCGGCCCGGGTGCCCTGGTTCGGTCCCCCGATGGGGGCGCTGTCCTTCGTCTCCGCCCGGCTGATGGAGACGTGGGCCCACGGCCAGGACGTGGTGGACGCCCTCGGTCTGGACCGCCGTCCCACCGACCGACTGCGCCACGTGGCCCATCTGGGCGTGCGGGCGAGGCCCTTCTCCTACCTGATCCGGGAGCGCCCCGTCCCGGCCGGGCGCATCGACGTCGTCCTGGTGGCGCCGTCCGGCGGGGAGTGGCGCTGGGAGGTGGGGGACCCGGACCCGGACGGCCCGACCGCCACGGTCGAGGGCCCGGCCCTCGACTTCTGCCTGGTGGTCACCCAGCGCCGGAACCTGGCCGACACCTCCTTGGTCGTCACCGGTGAGCCTGCGGCCGACTGGCTCTCGGTGGCCCAGGCGTTCGCCGGGCCTCCCGGGCCGGGCCGGGCACCCCTGGTCGGCTAGCGACGCCGGCTACTGTCGCCGGCTACTGCGCCGCCATCACCTTGGCGACGGCGTCGACCAATCCGTCGACGTCGTCCTCGGTGGTGTCGAACGAGGCCATCCACCGCACCACCCCGGTGTCCTCGTCCCACACGTAGAACGGGTGCTCCCGCTGCAGGGCCTCGGTGGCCGCCGCCGGCAGCAGCGCGAACACCCCGTTCGCCTCCACCGGATAAGCGAGCGACACCCCCGGCACCCGGGCGACCCCGTCGGCCAGGCGACGGGCCATGAGGTTGGCGTGCTCGGCGTTCACCCGCCAGAGGTCGTCGGTGAGGAGGGCGGCGAACTGGGCGGCCGCGAACCGCATCTTCGACGCCAGCTGCATCGACTGCTTGCGCAGGAAGCGCAGGGAGGAGGCCTCGCCGGCGCCGAAGCTGACGACCGCCTCGGCCGCCATGGCACCGTTCTTCGTCCCGCCGAAGGACAGCACGTCGACGCCGGCCGCCGACCCGAACGCGCCCAGTCCGACCCGGAGCGACGCCGCGGCGTTCGACAGGCGGGCCCCGTCGAGGTGGAGGAACATGCCGTGGTCGTGGGCCCAGGCCCCGAGGGCCTCGACCTCGTCGACCCGGTAGCAGGTCCCCACCTCCGTGGACTGGGTGATGGAGACCACGCGGGGTTGCACATGGTGCTCGTCACCGACCCCCCGCGCCGCCCGGGCCACCAGCCCGGGAGTGAGCTTCCCGTCGGTGGTGGGCACCGCCACCAGCTTGCTGCCGAGGAACCGCTCGGGGGCGCCGCACTCGTCGACGTTGATGTGGGCGCTGTCGGCGCAGATCACCGCCTCGAAGGGCCGGAGGAGGGACTGGAGGCCCACCACGTTGGCACCGGTGCCGTTGAACACGAAGAACACCTCGGCGTCCTCCCCGAAGTGCTGTCTGAACAGTCCCACCGCCGCCTCGCTCACCGGGTCGGCGCCGTAGGCGGGGGTGTGGCCGTCGTTGGCCGCGGCCAGGGCGGCCATGACGTCGGGGTGGACGCCGGCCCAGTTGTCACTGGCGAAGCTGCGCCGGTTCACCCCGCCCACCCCGGCGCCGCCGACGGCATCAGTCACGGACCAGCGGCTTGTACCGCAGGCGGTGGGGCTGGTCGGCGTCGACGCCGAGGCGCTTCTTGCGATCGGCCTCGTAGTCGCTGAAGTTCCCCTCCCACCACCGGACCTCGGAGTCGCCCTCGAACGCCAGCACGTGGGTGGCGATGCGGTCGAGGAACCAGCGGTCGTGGCTGATCACCACCACGCAGCCCGGGAACCCGAGCAGTGCGTCCTCCAGGGCCCGGAGCGTGTCCACGTCGAGGTCGTTGGTGGGCTCGTCGAGGAGCAGCACGTTGCCCCCCTCCTTCAGCACCTTGGCCAGCTGGACCCGGTTGCGCTCGCCGCCGGAGAGCTCGCCCACCTTCTTCTGCTGGTCGCTGCCGGTGAAGCCGAAGCTGGCGACGTAGGCCCTCCCGTGGAGCTCGCGGTGGCCGACCACCAACAGGTCCTGCCCGCCGGTGATCTCGTCGAAGACGGTGGCGTCCCCGGCGAGCTGGTCCCGCGACTGGTCGACATAGGCCAGCTGGACGGTCGTCCCCACCTCGAGGCTGCCGGCATCGGGGGCCTCCTCGCCCACGATCATCCGGAAAAGGGTGGTCTTGCCGGCCCCGTTGGGGCCGATGACCCCCACGATCCCGCCCGGCGGGAGGAGGAACGAGAGCCCGTCGATGAGCAGGTGGTCGCCGAACCCCTTGACCAGCCCCTCGGCGTCCACCACCCGGTCGCCGAGGCGAGGGCCCGGCGGGATGGTGATCTCGAGCTTGTCGGTGCGGCGGTCGGCCGCCTCGGCCTCGGCCACGAGGTCGTTGTAGGCGTTGATCCGGGCCTTGCCCTTGCTCTGGCGGGCCCGCGGCGACATCCGGATCCACTCGAGCTCCCGCTGGAGGGCCTCCTGGCGGGACTTGTCCGCCTTCTGCTCGCCGGCCAGCCGGGCCTGCTTCTGCTCCAGCCACGACGAGTAGTTGCCCTCCCAGGGGATGCCGGCACCCCGGTCCAGCTCGAGGATCCATCCGGCCACGTTGTCGAGGAAGTAGCGGTCGTGGGTGACGGCAACCACGGTGCCCGGATACTCCTGGAGGGTCCGCTCCAGCCAGGCCACCGACTCGGCGTCGAGGTGGTTGGTGGGCTCGTCGAGGAGCAGCAGGTCGGGCTTGGACAGGAGCAGCCGGCACAGGGCCACCCGTCGGCGCTCCCCACCCGACAGCGTCGTGACGTCGGCGTCACCCGGGGGGAGGCGGAGGGCGTCCATGGCGATGTCGAAGGTGCGCTCGAGGTCCCAGGCCCCGGCGGCGTCGATCTTGTCCTGGAGCTCGGCCTGCTCGCCGAGCAGCTTGTCGAAGTCGGCGTCGGGCTGGCCCATGGCCGCGCACACCTCGTTGAACCGGTCGACCAGCGCCTTCGTCTCGGCCACGCCGTCGGCCACGTTGCCGAGGACGTCCTTGTCCGGGTCGAGGTGGGGCTCCTGGGACAGGAATCCGACGGTGAAGCCGGAGGTCAGGCGGGCCTCGCCGCTGAACCCGTCGTCCTCGCCGGCCATGATCCTGAGCAGCGAGGACTTGCCGGAGCCGTTGCCGCCGATCACCCCGATCTTGGCCCCCGGGTAGAACGAGAGGTTGATCCCCTTCAGGACCTCGCGATCCGGTGGGTAGAACCTCCGCAAGTCGCGCATGGTGTAGATGTACTGGGCTGGCATACCGAACAGTGTGCCGCAGCGGGGCGGCCCGCCGGACCCGGGGGGCGTCGGGGAAGAAAGTAACCTGGGCCGATGACCGACGGGGCAGTGGCCGACAGCGCGGATAGTCCCGGCCCGTCCGAGCCGGAGTCGCCGCGGGGGCCCGAAGGGGACCGGGAGCCCTCCGGCACCGAGCGGCGCACCCGGAGGGCGACCGTCGTGCTCCTGGTGAAGCGCCTGATCGACGCCATCCGCGACGGTGACGATTCCATGGTGGAACAGGCCATCGTCGGGCTGAGCCAGCGCAGCCGCTGGCTGGCGCCCCTGGCCCTGGTCGTCGGGGCCTTCGCCATGCTGTTCCAGGGGGTCAAGCTGCTGGTCACCAACTGGCGGCTGACCCTCGTGCAGATCCTCCCGGCCATGTGGATCTGGTTCGCCATGCTCGACATCAAGCTGCACGTCCTCCACGGCAAGCAGTTCCACGTCATCCGGGGGCCGTTGCTCCTCCTGGCGATCCTCGGCGTGGCCGCCATCACCGCAGCCAGCTTCTTCCTCAACGCCGTCTTCGCCTTCGCCATCTCCAAGCCGGGCAAACCGGAGATCCGGCCGGCGTTCGCCGAGGCCCGCCGGCACCTGCGGGTCATCCTGCCGTCCGGGTTCGTGATCGGCATCGCCCTCGGCTTCGCCGCGCTGGTGACCCAGCGCTGGGGCCTGTTCTGGTACACGCTGGCCCTCAGTGTGGTGGTGGCCGTGATGATGGTCTCCTACGTGGCGGTCCCCTCGAGGCTGGCCGGCATCAAGTCCGACCGCTCGAGGAGGGACAAGCTCACCGCCGCTGCGGTGGGCGGCGCCATCGGCGCGACGGTGTGCTCGCCCCCCTTCGCCTTGGGCCGGCTGGCCATCCTGATGCTCGGCATCCACTACCTGCGGATCCCCGCCATCCTCCTGTTGGCCGTCGCCGTGGTGCTCCAGACCGGGGCCACCACGGCCACGAAGGCCGTCAAGTTCAGTGCCAAGCTCATCGCCACCCCTGCGTCCCCGGATACGGCACCGGCGGGGCCCGAGGTGGCGACCGCCGAGACATCGGGCGCCGCCACGCCCCCGAACCCGACCGGGACCGCGACCGCAGCCGCAGCCGCGGCCGCGGCCACCGAGCTGCCGGCAGCCACCGCGGTCACCGCCACGGGGGCGAACGAGTCGACCTGAGCCACCCCTCGACCGGTGGTCGTCCATCGGTCGGACCGACGCAGCGATCTGACCCGTCCCGGCGCCACCGGGAGCACCTGAGCACCTGAGCACGACCAGAGGAGGACCACGACAACTATGAGCGAACGGATCGGGAGCGACGAGGCCCACGACATCGGGGTCGCCGCCTACCACTATCTCTACCCCCTGGTGATCATGGAGGTCACGCGGCAACAAGGGGTGAGCGCCGAGCGGGGCGGGAAGCCGGGCATGGGCCCGATGAACCGGTTCTCCCACTTCCGTCAGTTCCCGGCGGCCGACTTCAAGGCGGTGGTGCGACCCAACTTCGACACCCTCTACTCCTCGGCGTGGGTCGACCTCACCGAGGGTCCGATCGTCATGTCGAGCGGTCCGGTGTCCGCAGAGCGCTTCTATCAACTGCCGGTGTACGACATGTGGACCGACGCCTTCGCATCGCCGGGCCAGCGGACGACCGGTTCCGGGCCCGGCCACTGGGCCCTGGTGCCGGCGGGCTGGACGGGGGCGCTGCCCGACGGGGTCGACCGGATCGACGCCCCGACGCCCCACGTGTGGGTCATCGGCCGGACCCAGACCAACGGGCCCTCGGACTACGAGGCGGTCCACCGTATCCAGGACGGGTTCGACCTGACCCCGCTGGCGGCATGGGGCGACGACTCCTACGAAGTGCCGGACCCGGTGCCGGCACCGGCCGATGAGCGCGTCGACACGAAGACGCCACCACTGGACCAGCTCAACGCCATGCCGGCCGAGACGTTCTTCGACCGGGCCCTCGCCCTGCTCGAGGTGCACCCGCCCCATAGGACCGACTGGTCGTTCGTGGCCCGGATGGCCCGGATCGGGCTCGTCGCCGGTGCCACCTTCGACAGCCTCGACCCGGGGGTGCGTGCCGCCCTCGAGAACGTGCCCGCCGATGCCCGTGCCGTGGTGGGCAGGACACTGCCCCGGCTGGCCAACGTGGTGAACGGCTGGCAGCTCAATGTCGACACGATGGGCGTCTACGGCAACTCCTACGTCAAGCGGGCCATCGTCGCCATGGTGGGGCTCGGCGCCAACTCCGCCGAGGACGCCATCTACCCACTGCTCCAGACCGACGGCGAGGGCCGACCGGTCACGGGGGACGCCGACTACGTGATCCACTTCGACGCGGACCGGCTGCCCCCCGTGGATGCCTTCTGGTCGATCACCATGTACGACGGACAGGGGTTCCAGGTGGCCAACCCGATCGACCGCTTCGCCATCGGCGACCGCGACGATCTGACGTTCAACGCCGACGGCTCCCTCGACCTGTTCCTCCAGCGGAGCTCGCCGGGGGCGGACAAGGAGTCCAACTGGCTTCCGGCACCGGAGGGCCCGATCGGGGTGACCATGCGGCTGTACGCGCCGAAGACGGCGGCACTCGACGGCACCTGGGCGCCCCCGCCGGTCACCCGGATCGACGAGGGCAGTCGGAATTAGGCCTCGTTCAGGTCGGGAGGGTGTGCCCGAGTTGTCCGTGCGAGCTCGCGCTTCGATTTCACGCTGATCACGTACCGTGAGAAGGTTGGCACTGCCGGTAATCACCAAGATCGGTGCGAGCCCGGCTGTCCGGAGATCCGTGCGAAGCGGTGTGCGACGTGTCCGGCGCAGCAGCTCGGATGCGCTCCTCGGTCGGCTCGCCTGTCGGGGAGAGGCCGACCCGACGAACACGTGCATCGAGTCGGGTGCAGGAAAACTGCTGCCGCCCTATGGAAAAACCGATCCGCAGAGCGTTCCACAGACGAGGAATTCGTGCTCCGGGGGTCTCCGGCAAGGTAACGGCCAAGGGAGCCGGCAAGGTGGCGCGACGATGCTGATCGTGTGCTGCAACGGCGACGATCTCGATGCAGGTTCGGAAGGGATCACCTGTCTCGGTGGTTTCGTCCGACGCGATTTGATTGCAGTTCGGATGCAACATCCTTTGCCAGGTATCGACGCAACTCTTATCGTCCGCAGCCGATGCCCACTCCGGCCGACAGGCCTCCAGCATGCGCAAGGATCACCGTGCGGTCGTCGGCGATGGTCGCGCTCGGCTGCTCGCTACTGCTGACCGCATGTGGTATCGGTAACCGGGCGTCGGATCAGATCAAGGGCCGGCAGACCAGGGCTGCTCATGCCGCCAGCCCGTCCGGTCCGACTGGCGCCTGGCTCGAGGGGCAGACCTCCAAGCAGGTGGTGGCGGCATGGACGGCCGCCGAACGGTCTTTCGAGACGGCCGCCCTCGCCGCCGACCCCTCCGAGCCTGCGCTCGTTGACACCACCGTGTCGCCCCAGCTGGAGACCAGCCAGGCGGTGCTGCAGAGTATGCGGGCCGCCGGGGAGATCGCCCGGGGACCCACGACCTTCGGGCCGGCCGTGGTCCTCGTGACGTCGGCGCGGCTAGCCACCGTCACCGCCTGTGGCCACGATGCGGAGATCGTCGTCTCCGCCCAGTCCGGTCAACCGGTGGCCGGTATGCCCGGTCAGGTCGATTACGTGTACTTCACCTCGACCATGGAGCTGACCAGCAGCGGTTGGAAGCTGGCCGACCAGTCGGTGGGAGTTGGCGCATGCGACCGTCTGTGAAGGTGTCGGTGCTGATGACCGTTGCACTGTGCAGCCTCGTCGCGGTAGCGGGAATTGCCGGTGCTTCGGCGTCCGGCACGGACAGCGGCAACGGGACGGTCTCCGTGGGTGCAGCCGACGGGAGCTCGGGAGGCGGAGCGTCGGGGGAGCACTCCGGCGGCACGGGTGGTGGCTCCGTCGGAGGGTCGACGTTCTGCACCTCTGTGGAGCTCGTCCTGAACGACGAAGGTGGGATTGCCCCGGGGGGTCCGACGCCTGGTAGCTGGTACTCGGTGAGTTGCTACTTCTCCGACGGGGACTCGGTCACCCAGACCGAGTGGATCCCCGACCAGGCGCCTGCCGCCGCCCCTTCAGTGACCCCGTACGAGGTAGCCCTCCAGGCCGAGGCGTCGATCCACCTGCCCACGCCGACAACCGCCACGGATCCCTCTTCTGAGGCCATCGTGAACCTTCCCACCTGGCTGTGGGTCGGCGCCGCGGACTGGCACCCCTACTCGGTGGGTGCGTCGGTGGGGTCGGTGAGCGCCGTCGCGGTGGCGACCCCGCTGTCGGTCACGTGGTCCATGGGCGATGGGCACAGCGTGATCTGCACCGGGCCTGGTACCCCGTTCGATCCGGGCCGTTCCGCACTCGGACAGTCGACGAATTGCTCCTATGACTACCCGGTCTCGTCGGCCGGCGAGCCATCGTCCGACGGCGACCCGAATGACGGGTCGTTTGCGGTGACCGCTACCGTGACCTGGTCGGTCACATGGTCCAGTGTTGGGGCAGCGGGCGGAGGAAGCCTCCCCACGCTGTTCACGTCCGCCGGGTTCCGACTGCGGGTGGGACAGGTGGAGAGCATCGATGCGATTCCGTCCTCCGAACTGCCGACCTCGGGCACGGTTCCGTCGGCATGACCTCACTGCTCGATGCCACCTCATCGCCGGCCAAGGATCCGACCCGATCGCACGACGTGCGCCGGCTTCCGACGATCCGGCGTTCCAGGAGGCCACTCGTGGCGGCGGCCTCGGTCGCGCTGGTCTTCGTCAGCATCGCCGCCTTCGCCACCGTGTACTCGTCGGCTACCCGCCGGAGCCAAGCCCTCATCGTGACCTCGACCATCGAGCAGGGGCAGGCGATCACCGCAGGTGACCTGGGTCAGGCCAACGTCTCCGTGTCGAACGGCGTCGTCCCAGTGGCGGTGGTGGACGCCGGGAATCTGGCCGGCAAGCGGGCGGCGGTCACCATCCCGGCCGGTTCGCTGTTGACCGCAGGCGATGTCACGGCATCCCCACCGGTCTCCACGGGCGACGCCGTGGTGGGCCTGGCCCTCAAGGCTGGCCAACTACCGGCGGCCGGAGTCGAGCCGGGTGATCAGGTCATGATCATCCAGACGGGGAGCCCCGGCGCGGCGGTGACCGGATTGACCGCGGCCGGTCCTTCGGCCGGCGCCGCCAGCGCTCCGGACACGGGGATCCTGGTCCCCCAGGCGAGCATATTCGGCACAGCGTCACCGGCGTCGGACTCATCGGGCGCAACCTCCTTGCTCGTATCGGTGGAGGTGTCGACCACCCTCGCGGCGGCGGTATCGACTGCCGCCGCTGCCGATCAGGTGAGCCTCGTTCTGCTCCCTCGGGGAGCGTCGGCTGCCGCGGGCCAGAGCGTCGGGGGTGCCTCGTGACGGTCATTGCCTTCGCCTCGATGAAGGGCGCCCCCGGTGTCACGACGACGGCCAGCCTCGTGGGGGCCATGTGGCCGGAGGGACGACCGGTGGTCCTGGCCGAGTGCGATCGAGCCGGTGGTGACCTCGCCGCCCGGTTCGCACTGTCGTCGACGCTGGGCTGGGCATCGTTCCGGGTGGACCAGCGGCGGTCGGAGGCGCCGGTGGCGCTCACGCAGCACGTACAGCGACTCCCGGGTGGACTCCAGGTGCTGGTCGGAGCGAGGCGCTCGGCCACGGACGCAGTGCGTTGGCCGATCGCCGGATTGCTGGCTAGCGCCTCCGCATCGGTGGATGGTCCCGTCGATATCCTCGCGGATCTGGGCCGACTGGCGGTCGGCAGCGAAGATCCCGACGGATGGCGTGACCACGTCGAGGCCCTGGTGATCCTGCTCCGCAGCGACGCGGCGTCGGCGATGCAGGTCCGTGACTCCGGTCCTCAGATCCTCGCTCGGTGGGGGGAGCGCGCCGTCCTCGTGGTCGTGGGCAGTGGTCGCCACAGTCCCGGAGAGATAGAGAGCTTCACGGGGATCCCCGTCTTCGGAGCGATCCCCTATGACCCGGTGGCGGCTGCGGCGGCCTCGGGTGAACACACCAGTCGACGGCACCTGGCGCGTTCGCTGCTCGTCTCGTCGGTCGGCCGGCTGGCCGTGAAGCTCGCCGCCTTCGACTCGCTGTCTGCGGAGGAAGAAGCCGGTGGTGGCGAGAGTGTGGACGCCCCCGGCCGTCGGTGGCTGCTCGACCGGTTCCGCTCCCGGAGTGCCGGATCGACAACCACGGTAGAGGTGCTGGAGGGTGTCCGATGAGCGATTCCCTCGCCTCGACGATCCGTGAGCTGGTCGCTGAGGACCTCGCCACCCACGGGAACGGAGAGCTGGCTGGTGACGACCGACGCGAGTTCGCAAGACAGCGGATCTTCTTCCATCTGGACCGGCTGACAGGGAGCGGGTCGGGGGAGTGGAAGCCGGTCGGTGACACCGACGACGAGCAGCTCCTCGCCCAATCGGTCCTCGACGCCCTGTTTGGCCTGGGCAGGCTCCAATCGCTGGTCGACGACCCGGACATCGAGAACATCGATATCAACGGATGCGATCAGGTGTGGGTCACCTATGCCGATGGCTCGAAGCATCTCATGCCGCCGGTGGCCGACTCGGACGACGAGCTCATCGACCTGGTGCGGTCAGCCGCCAGCCGGTTCGGACTGTCGGAGCGCCGCTTCGACCTCGCCCGACCGGAGCTCGACCTGCACCTGCCTGGCGGGAGCCGGCTGTCCGCCCTGATGGCGGTGACCGCCCGTCCCGCCGTCTCCATCCGTCGACACCGGTATTCGGACCTGTCCCTGGCGGACCTCACCGCCCTGGGCACCATGGACGGCCACCTGGCATCCCTCCTTGCTGCCGCCGTGAGAGCCAGAAAGAACATCATCGTCTCCGGTGCGATGAATTCCGGCAAGACCACATTGCTGCGGGCGCTGGCCGCGGAGATCTCCCCGCGCGAGCGGGTCGTGACCATCGAGCAGGCTTTTGAACTGGGCCTCGACACTGCCGTACTTCGGCATCCGGACCTTGTCGCCCTCGAGGCCCGGCCGGCCAATGTGGAGGGCCAAGGTCGGATATCGGTGGCCGACCTTGTACGACGTGCCCTCCGGATGAACGCCGACCGGGTCATCGTCGGGGAAGTGCTCGGCGACGAGGTCCTGCCCATGCTCAACGCGATGAGCCAGGGACGTTCCGGCTCGATGTGCACCATCCACGCGGACTCGTCTTCGGGCGTATTCCGTCGCATCGCCTCCTATTCGGTTCAGGCGCCGGAACGGTTGCCGCTCGAGGCGAGCAACCAGCTCATCGCCGGCGCCGTCCATCTCGTGGTGCACCTCGACACCGAAATGCACGATGCTCCCGATTGGGAACCCGCATCGCCCGCCACGACTGAGACCGTCCCATCCGCAAGTCCTCCGGAGCCAGGATGGATGTGGGACTTCCCGGCCCGTGCATCTCGGAAGCGCTTCGTCTCGTCTGTGCGCGAGGTTGTGGACGCCGAGGGGACCCAGGTCATCTCGAACGAGGTCTACCAACCGGGTCCCGACCGTCGTGCCCGGGCGGCCTCCCCGCTCAGCCCAGCAACTCTGCGCGAGCTGACCAGGTTCGGCTACGAGCCCTCCCGAGGGTCGCCGGTCGGGTCCTTCTCATGATCGCGGCATCCGCCCTGGTCTGTGGACTCGGATTCGGGCTCGGTGTGCTCGGCATCGTCTACTGGGTGCGTCGGTCGGATGCAGACGCCAGTGGGGGTCGTCCGTGGCGGCCCCAGGCAAGTGGCAGCCGGAATGAGCTTGGCCGGGCCGGGCTGGCTGTGGCAATTGCGACAGTAGTGGGGGTGCTCACGGGGTGGCCGGTGGCTGTTCCCATCACCGCTCTGGCCGCGTACGGGGTTCCGAAACTGTTCGGCCGCACATCAGGATCGGTGTCGATCGCCAAGGTCGAAGCGATCGCCGCATGGACCGAGATGTTGCAGGGCACGCTGGCCGCATCGGCCGGGCTGGGGCAGGCCATCATCAGTACTGCTCCTCTGAGTCCCGTTCCCGTGCGCGGCGCGGCCACTCGACTGTCGTCTCGACTGGTCGCCGGGATGCATCCTCGCGAGGCGTTGCTCCAGTTCGCCGACGAGTTGGCCGACCCATGCTCGGATCGGGTCGTCTGCGCCCTGCTCCTGGCGACCACCGCACGGGCCCAGCGCCTGGGAGAGTTGCTGGCTGCCCTGGCCGACTCGACGCGCGACGAGGTTGCGCTGCGGCTCCGGATCGAGACCAGCCGCGCGTCGGTCCGGAGCGGGGTTCGCACCGTGCTGGTGTTCTCTCTCGCTTTTGCGGGCGCGCTGACGCTTCTGGCTCACAGCTATCTGGAGCCATTCGGCTCCGTGCAGGGCCAGGTCGCACTTCTGGTTGTCGGAGGGCTCTACGCCACCGGCCTGACCTCGATGGTGGCGCTCGCCCGACCCACTCCGCCGATCCGCCTGTTGGGCCGCGACGTGGTGGAACGATGACGGCCGTGGTGGTCGCCGGCGCCATGACTGGTTTCGGTCTCGCCGGCCTGTTCTTCTGGTCGAGACCTGCGCCGAGGTCTCTTGAGGCGTTGGCCGGCATCATGTCCGAACGGCCCGTTCCCGTGTCGACACTGCCGCCGCGTCGGCCAGGCGTTCGCGAGAGCATCGGCCTCCGGATGGTCGACTGGGTTCGACCGGAAGGTCTTTCCTCAGCCCCACGGTGGTCATTGCTGCGCTCCAACCTGATGATCACCGGGGGGAGCTGGGAGGGACTGACGTCCGGGATGGTCATCGGCGGCGCGGCCGGCCTCCTGATGCCTCCACTCCTGTGGGTGACCGCCCAGCTGGTCGGGATCTCGCTGCCCCTCGGTGTGCCGGTTTCCCTTGCCCTGTTGGCCATACCGCTCGGAGTGGCGATGCCGGTTGTCGAACTGTTCCGCCGCGCCTCCCGGAGGCGTCGCCACGCCCGATCGGTTGTAGCGACGTTCGTCGACCTGGTCATCCTGGGCCTGGCCGGCGGTGTCGGCACGGAAGGAGCCCTGTTCGCCGCCGTCGAGGTCAGTCCGGACTGGGCGTTCGACCGAATGAGCAGAGCTCTGTGGAAGGCGCGGGACAGTGGTCTGTCGGCCTGGTCGGCACTGGGCCAACTCGGGAGCGAGATCGGTGTTGTGGAGCTCGTCGAGCTGGCAGCGAGCCTGGAGTTGGCCGGAACGGAGGGTGCGCGGATCCGCCAGTCGCTCAGCGCCAGGTCGTCCGCACTCCGCCGGCACGAGCAGGCGGACGCCGAGTCCGAAGCCAATGCGGTGACCGAGCGGTTGTTTCTCCCGGGGGCACTGCTGCTCGTCGGATTCCTCCTCTTCATCGGTTATCCGGCCTTCAGCAGGATCATCGGCGGCTTCTGAGACCACCATCCGCACCAGCTGTCTCCTCGCCCGTCAACACTGCGCCCCATCAGCCATCAGCCATCAGCCATCAGCCATCGAGCCATCAGCCATCAGCCATCAGCCATCAGCCATCAGCCATCAGCCAACGAAAACAACGACCCGAAGCGAGGAGCAACGATCATGCCCGTTCAACTTGTAGCCCTTTGGACGTATCTTCGAGCGCGCACGAATTCCGCAGGGGGATTGAGCGATGCGGGGACGGTTGTCGAGAAGGTCATCCTGACTGCCGTCTTCGCCGCTCTGGCGATAGCCGTCGGAGCCATCATCGTCGCCAAGGTCACCGACAAGGCGAACTCGATCAATCTGAACTGATGGGGCGGACACACGAGCAAGCACATGGACCGAGCATTCGCCGGTCCGCCCGTGGTGCCCGGCCGGCGCTTCATCGCCACCATGGCCGCGCTCGTAGCGAAGAGGGTTCGACGGTGGTCGAGGCTATTCTCGTCGTGCCCGTCCTGATGACCATACTGCTGGTCGTGGTCCAATTGGCGCTGTGGGCACACGCTGCGCAGGTCGCGCAGCTGGCTGCGTCGGAGGGGGACAGGGCGGCTCGTTCGTACGGAGGGGGTGCGGCAACGGGCGTCGCCGAGGCCGAATCGGTAGTCCGCGGGAGCCACTCCGGCCTGTCCGGTTCGACCGTTGCCGTCACTGTCCTGCCCGGCGACTTGGAGAGCGTGGCGATCTCGGGACGAGCACTTTCCATCGTGCCGTGGCTGTCGCTCCCAGTCTCCTCGATGGTGATCGGACCCATTCAGGAATTCCGAGGTTCGGAATGACGTTACCGGGCTCGGGTGATGATTCGGGCAGTCTGACCGTGGAGTTGATCGTGCTCACCCCCCTGCTCTTCATGATCGCCATCTTCTCGATCGTGTTCGGTCGTGTGGCAACGGCGCGCCAGCAGGTGGTCGAGTCCTCGCGGGCCGGAGCCGAGGTCGCCGCTGTGCTCCCCGATGCCGGCCAGGCTGCGTCGGGCGCCGTCCGGATCGCGGTGGTGGGCGCGCTGGACAGTCGACATATCTGCCCCAGCCCCGAAGTCGAGACCGACACGAGCCATTTCTTCCCGGGCGGCTACGTGACGGTCTCGGTGGCCTGTCGTGTCACGTTCTCCGATCTGTCCGTGCCAGGGATCCCGGGGAGCACGGTGGTGAGGGCATCGTCCACCGCGCCCATCGATCCATACCGGTCGGTGCGCTGATGTGCCGGCATGGCGCCAGAGGTCGGAACCGGCAACCCGACAGGGGATCGATCAGCGCATTCGTTGCCCTCATGCTGGTGGCTTTGATGGCACTGCTGGGTCTCGTGGTGGACGGCGGGGCCGCGCTCAGCGCCCACCAGGCAGCGACGGACGAAGCGGAGCAGGCGGCGCGGGCCGGGGCCGGGGCACTCTCGGTGGACGCACTCCGGGAGGGTGTCGTGCAGCTCGATCCGGAGGCCGCCGTAGCCGCAGCCGAGGCGTTCACTGTGGCAGCCGGTCATCCGGGAACGGCCTCGGTGTCGTCGGGTGTGGTGACAGTTGCCATCCGCTATCGGGTGCCGACGGCCCTCCTCGGCATCGTGGGCATCGGCTCGCTCCCCGTCTCGGGAACGGCCTCGGCCGTGGACGTCGAAGGCGTCACCGAGAGTTCCCCATGAAGGTGACGTCGGTGCCGGTGCGGTCCATGAGATCCTGGGTATGGGCGGCCATGTCCGTGCTGGGCCTCGTCGGTGTCGTGATCACGATCCCGATTCTGTTGGCCCTTTCCGGTGGTTGGCCCTTTGCTCATCTGGGCTATGGGCAACTCGCCGGAGGCATGGCGTCCCGGCACCCGTTCGACCCCGGGATCGTCGCCCATTGGCTGTCGCGGGGGGCGCTCATCGTCGCCTGGATCTCGTGGGCGTGGATGACGCTGTGCGTGGTCCTCGAACTGCGGTCGTGGGTGACCGGGCGGATGCCGGTCCGGTTACCGGGAAGCCGGACTCTCCAGTCGCTCGCGGCCTGCCTGGTCGGAACGGCGTTGGCCGTTTCGGTTGCCGGACGAGCGGGACCAACGCTGCACTCGAAGGTTCAACCGACTCCCGCGGCGGTCGGACCACTCCCAGCCGGGCTTCGGGTCATTGATGATCTGGATGCCCTCGGGAGCTCCCGGCTGGCGAATCCCATCTCGAACAGGAAGTCCGCGCCCACTCCGAACACCTCCGAGTTGCACGATTCGGCTGACCAGTCGGATGAGAACCGGATACCCAAAGATCGAGCGACAGACCTCGGTCGAGTACTGACGGGACCGACGGAGATCGTCCATCAGGTCGTTGCGCGCGAGACATTGTGGTCTATCGCCACCGATCAACTCGGCTCCTCGCTTCGGTGGCGGGAGGTGGCCGATCTGAATTACGGGGTCCGGCAGGCCGACGGAGGAACCCTCGACGGGACACACTGGATCCGGCCCGGCTGGCGGCTGCTGTTGCCGATGGGTGGCGGTGGAGGCCCTGCTGGGATGACCGGTGCTCCGATCGGTGATCGGTCGGAGTCGGGGTCGGCGGCGTCGCTCGCTTCGGACAGGACGAAACGCCATGTCCGAGGCGAGCCACTGATCCCGGTCGGTGGCAGCGTCGTCGGGGCGGGAGTCATCAGCATCCTCGACCGGATGAGGCGCGCCCAGCAGCGCAACCGGACGAGTGGGCGTCTCATCAAGTTGCCCGACCGACCCCGGCGCCTCATCGAGCAGCGTCTGCGGATCGGAGATGGGGCGGCGGTGACTTCCATGATCGACGGCTCGCTTCATTCGATCGGTCGTCAGTGGAGGAACCTGCAGGGGGAGCTACCCGTCATCAAGGGTGTCAGGATCCATGAGCAGGCGATCGAATTGGTCGTCGATGGCCTGGACACGGCCACGCAACTTCCCGAGGGGTTCGTGTCGGGCGACGATGTCGGCTCGATCTTCGTTGACTGGCCGAATGACCGGCGAAGTGATGCCACTCCGAGCTCACCGGGCGGGGCGAGATCGCCGGCCCCCCTGCTCGTGACGGCCGGTCGCGGTGACGACGGCATCGTCATGGTCAATCTCGAAGCCCTGGGCTCCCTGGTCATCGAGGGCGAGGTGGAGGAGCGCGATGAGGTGGTGAGGGCTTTGGCACTCGAGCTCGCCACCTCACGATGGGGAGGACATTTCGAGCTGGTCCTTGTCGGGTTCGGAGCGGAGCTCGAACGCTTCGACGGAGTTCAGTCGACGAGCGAGGTGGCGGAGCTCGTTCGTGCACTCTGCCGTCGGCGCATCGAGGCCCACCAGGCGCTCGCATCCGCCGGCTACCGGTCTTTCGGCGAGGGCCGGCTGCTCGACGGCTCTGATCGCTGGGACCCGATCATCGTCATCTGCGGCGCGAACGTCGACGACTCGGACGTCGTTGAACTCCTCGATGCGGGATGCGACCCCCAGGCTGGAATGGCCGTCGTGGCCGCGGGCTCGCGCCAAGGAGCGACCCATTCGGTCTCGTTCAGCGGGAACGGATCGCCCTCGTCGCTCGAGCTCTTGGGATCGGTTGTGTTCCCCCAGAGAGTCGAAGTCGGCGAGCTTGCCGACGTCTCGGCGCTCCTCGAGGTTGCAGCCGGACGTGAGTCGGTGCTTTCGTCCGACGAGCCCTACGTCCACCTGACCGTGCCGATGCCGGCGCCCAGCCGACCCGTGCCTCCACTTGCGACCGGGGCTGCCTCCAGGGAGTCAGTCCCTCCGCCGGAGAGGAGCACTCACGGATCCCCTCCCCAGGACCCCGGCGATGACGGCGAGGCCGATGGGCAGGTACTGGTGAAGGTGCTCGGACCCGTCGAAATCGTCGGTGCCGACCGAGAGTTCACCAGAGCCTGGGCGAAGGAGCTCGTCGTCTACCTGTCGATGCACCCGCACGGGTCGACGAACGAAGCGTGGGCGACCGCCCTCTGGCCGGATCGCCTGATGGCCCCGTCGAGTCTCCATTCGACGGCTTCAGTCGCCCGACGGGCCCTGGGTAAGGGGCCGGACGGGATCGACCACCTTCCACGGTGCCACGGTCGGCTGCAACTGTCCCCGACGGTCATGACGGACTGGGCACGGCTCTCTTCACTGGCCGAATCGAACGGCCCGGCGCAGTGGAAGTCGGCACTCCAGCTGGTTCGAGGCCGTCCGTTCGAGGGACTCCGTTCCTCTGACTGGCCGATCCTCGAGGGCATCGGGCCGGCCATCGAAGCCTCCGTGGTCGACCTGAGTGGGAGGCTTGCCGGCGCATGCCTCGCCGCTGGGGACTCCCGGGGCGCCGAATGGTCAGCCCGCAAGGGACTCCTGGTCAGCCCCTACGACGAGCGCCTCTATCGGATGCTCATGCGGGCGGCCGATCTCGGCGGCAACCCAGCCGGGGTGGAATCGGTCATGGCGGAGCTGGTCAGATTGGTCGCCGACGACGTCGAGCCGTTCGATTCGGTCCATCCGAGCACCATCGACCTCTACCGATCCCTCACGCGGAGGGGCGCCGGAGCTCTGACCAGGAGATAGGGCCCTCACTCCCACCGGGTGGCACGACAGCAGCAGCCGCCAGACGCCTCCATTCCAACGGTATGTTATTTGGAATTGTAGTTGGCCGAGGCTCTCCGCCCACAGCCCTCAGAGCACCAATTCGGCCATCGTCTGGAGGGTGTCGGGGCTCCCGGCGACGAGCAGGGTGGTGGCGATCGACTCGCGCCAGCCCTCGAGGTCGTCCCGGATCTTCTCCTTCGGGCCGATGAGGGCGGTGTCCTCGATCAGTGAGGTGGGAACCGCGGCGGCGGCCTCGTCCTTGTGTCCGGCGAGATACAGCTCCTGGATCTTGGTCGCCTCGGCCTCGTAGCCCATGCGGGCGAAGACGTCGAAGTGGAAGTTCATCGACTTGGCGCCCATCCCGCCGATGTAGAGGGCGATGAACGGGCGGAAGCTGTCGGCCGCCCGTTCGATGTCGTCATCGATGAGGGTGGGCGCGAGGGCGATCACCTCGAAGTCGTCCGGCTTGTGGCGGGCGCCGGGTCGGGCGAACCCCTCGGCCAGGGCCGGCTCGAACGCCTTCACCGCGTTGGGCGAGAAGAAGATGGGGAACCAGCCGTCGGCGATCTCCGCAGCCAGGGCGACGTTCTTCGGTCCCTCGGCACCAAGGATGATCGGGATCTCCGGACGGAGGGGATGCACGATGGGCTTCAACGGCTTGCCCAGCCCGGTGCCGCCCGGGTAGGGGAGCGGATAGTGGGGGCCGTCGCTGGTCACCGGCGCCTCACGGGCGATCACCTGGCGCACGATGTCGACGTACTCGCGGGTGCGGGCCAGCGGCTTCTCGAACGACTGGCCATACCAGCCCTCGACCACCTGGGGGCCCGAGACGCCGAGTCCCAGGACGAAACGTCCATTGGACAGGTGGTCCAGGGTGATGGCAGCCATGCCCATGGCGGTAGGGGTCCGGGCGGACAGCTGGCAGAGGGCGGTGCCGAGGCGCACCCGTTGGGTCTGTGATCCCCACCAGGCCAGGGGCGTCAATGCATCGGAGCCGTAGGCCTCGGCCGTCCACACCGAGTCGAACCCGAGGCGCTCTGCCTCCGAGACCATCTCAATGGGGTTGGCCGGCGGACCCGACCCCCAGTAGCCGAGCTGCAGTCCGAGCTTCATGTTCTTCATGGGTTCCTCCCTGGGGCGTGATGTAGAGACCCTATGTCCGCCCGACGGACCGGACCGACAGGACGGGCCGGCGGGTGTGACAGGGCCGACCTGGGCGAATCGGACGTCGTGTCCACGCTCAGGCCATGGCGGCGATGAAGTGCTCGGCGAACTGCTCGCTGACGTCGAGTCGGGCCTGACGGACCGACTCGGGGGTGTCCCCGTCCTTGGCCTTGACCGCCATCCACGGTGCGCACAGCAGGTCGGTCACGCCGGCATCCTCGAGGCGTCGGTAGAGGTCGAGATCCGGATACGCCCGCACCGCCACGTAGATGGAGAAGGCGTCGTTCTCCCGTCCGGCCCGCTTGAGCGCCTCCTTGATGCGGGCCACCTGGGCGAAGGCCTGCTCGGGTAAGGCGGCACCGGTGTTCACCCAGCCGTCGCACAGGGTGGTGGCCCGGACGACGGCCGCCTCCGAGTCACCGCCACCGACGAAGGGGATCGGAAGTGTGGGCGACGGGTTCATCTGGCAGGCAGGGACGTCGTAGTACTCGCCGTGGTACTCGACCCACCCTCCTTTCCACAGGGCCCGCAGTGCCGGGATCATCTCGTTCAACCGTTTTCCCCGGGTCCGGAAGTCCTGACCGGTCTGGATGTACTCCTCCTCACACCAGCCCACCCCGACGCCGAGTGTGACCCGGTTGTGGGAGAGCACCGCGGCCGTGCCCACCGACTTGGCGACGGTGATGAGATCGCGGACGGGAGCGATGTAGACGCCGGTGGTGAACCGCAGGTTGGTGGTGGCCGCGGCGAGCGCCGAGATCAGACACATCGGATCGGGCCAGGCCGTCTCCTTCTCCCAGAACGGCGATCCGTCCGGTGCCTTCGAGTAGGTGTAGCGCGAGGCGAGCTCGCGGGGGTTGAAGAGATGATCGGAGAGGTAGATGCCGGAGTAGCCCAGCCCGTCGCAGGCGGTGGCCAGGTGCATCGTCTCGTCGATGGGCAGGAAGGTGACCGCCTGGTGGAATCGCATCGGTCGTCAGCGACCGACTGGCGCTGACGGCGCGAACGCAACCGGGATGTGCTTCACGCCGTTGATGAAGTTGGAACGGAGCCGCTGCACTTCTCCGTCGAGCCGGATGTCGGGCATCCGGTCGAGCAGACGGTCAAACATCACGCGGATCTCCATGCGGGCCAGGTTCGCTCCCAGGCAGAAGTGGGGGCCTCCGCCGCCGAAGGCCATGTGGTTGTTGGGGGTCCGTCCGATGTCGAATCGGTTGGGATCGGCGAAGACCGACTCGTCCCGGTTGGCCGAGATGTGCCAGAACAGCACCTTGTCCCCCTCGCTGATCTTCTGGTCGCCGATCACCACGTCGGCACTGGCCTGGCGACGGAAGTGCATGACCGGCGAGACGTAGCGGAGCATCTCCTCGATGGCCGACGGCAGGAGCGACCGATCGGCCCGGAGGCGCTCCCACTGGTCGGGATTGTCGAAGAAGGCCACCATGGCCCCGGAGATCAGATTCCGGGTGGTCTCGTTCCCGGCCACCGCCAGCAGGAGGAAGAAGAGGTCGAGCTCGAGCTGGGTGAGCTGGTCGCCGTCGATCTCGGCCTGGGTGAGGACACTGAAGAGATCCTGGTGGGGGTCGAGCCGCTTCTTCTCGCACAGCTCGTCGGCGTAGGCGAAGAGCTCCATCGACGCCTGGACGCCGGCCTCGGACGACACCTGGTACTCGGGGTCGTCCGATCCGATCATCCGGTTGGACCAGTCGAAGACCAGGTGCCGGTCCTCTTGGGGGACGCCCATCAGGTCGGCGATCACCTGGAGGGGAAGCTCCGCTGAGATCTGCTCGACGAAGTCGGCGGATCCCTGCTCGCAGACGGCGTCGAGAATCGAGTCGGTGGACGCCACCACCTTGGCCTCGAGATCACGGATCATGCGCGGCGTGAAACCCTTGTTGACCAACCGCCGGTAGCGGGTGTGCATCGGGGGGTCCATGTTCAGCATCATCATGCGCTGCTGTCCGAGGACCTCCTCGTCGAAGTCATGGAAGAGCGTGGCCGACCGGTGGGAGGAGAAGTGCTCGTAGTCACGGTTGACGGCCACTGCGTCGTCGTAGCGGGTGACCGACCAGAAGCCGTCGGCGAACCCCTCGGGGTCCGGATGCCACTGCACGGGAATCTCCCGTCGGAGGTACGCGAACCACTCGTGCGGCACCGAATCCACGAAATTGCCCGGATCGCACAGGTCGATGTCGGTTGCTTCCATGCTGTCTCCCCCAATGCCTCTGGTCGGTGCCGAGGTGTGGTGCTGTGCGGTGGTGCCGAGCGGTGGCCGGCCCCGCCCTGCCCCTGGGCAACGATGACGTTTCTAGAACGTGTATCAGTTATCATAGGCAGACCCGACCTGCCCCCCACAAGGCACGTCGGGTGCGACCGGTAGCGATGCCGGTCACAGTTCGGCAAGGATGCCGCTGGAGAATGGTGCGGCGCAGTGGGTGGGGGAGCGGTGGTGGCACATGCCGCCCGGGGTCCCGGCACCATGCGCAGCCCCGTCGCCGGGCGTTCAGGTTCGGGGAGCCCGACGCCGCTCAGCACGGGCGTTCACCAGCAGTCACCCAGCAGTCACCTAGCAGTCACCTAGCAGTTACAGAGTGGAGGAGCGCAGATCATGTACCTCGAGGAGACTTCTGAGCAGCGGGCTCTTCGAGCCGAGCTGCGGGACTACTTCGCTGGCCTGTTGACCGCCGACGTCCGTCACGCACTGGACTTCGAGCCCGAGGGTGGCCAGACCTTCCGGAGGATCGTCCGCACGATGGGCCAGGACGGCTGGTTGGGCATCGGCTGGCCGAAGGAGTACGGCGGGCAGGGCCGGCCGACCAGCGACCAGTTCATCTTCTTCAACGAGGTGCAGCGGGCCCGGGCACCGTTCCCCTTCGTCACCCTGAACACCGTCGGACCGATGATCATCGAGCACGGTACCGAGCAGCAGAAGAAATTCTTCCTGTCGGGGATCCTCGGCGGGGAGATCAACTGTGCGATCGGCTACACCGAGCCCGGGGCGGGCACCGATCTGGCCTCGCTCCGGACCCGTGCCGAACTCGACGGTGACGAGTGGGTGATCAACGGCAACAAGATCTTCACCAGCGGCGCCGACCAGGCCGACTACATCTGGCTGGCCGCCCGAACCGAACCCGACGCCCCCAAGCACAAGGGGATCTCCATCATCATGGTGCCGACGTCGTCGCCCGGGTTCTCCTGCACGCCCATCGTGACGGTGGGAGGGGTGGCCACCACCGCCTCCTACTACGACGACGTCCGTGTGCCCCGCTCGGCACTGGTGGGCCAGCTGAACGAGGGCTGGAGGCTGATCACCGGACAGCTGAACCACGAACGGGTCGGTCTCGCCGCTGTCAGCGCACTCGCCTTCCGCCTGTGGGACGAGGTGGCCCAGTGGGTCGGGGATCAGGGGCTGACCGGTGTCGGCTGGATCCAAGAGGACCTGGCGCGCACCTATGCCCTGCTCGAGGCCCAGAAGCTCTTGAACTGGCGGATGACCTCGGCGGTGGCCGACGGCACCCTCGGCCCGGCGGACTCGTCGTCGGTCAAGGTGTTCGGGACCGAGTCGACCGTCGAGATCTACCGTCGGCTGCTCGGCATCGTGGGAGCTTCCGGCTACCTGAGCCCCGGCTCACCGGGGGAGGTGCTGCACGGCGAGCTCGAGCGCGCCGGTCGGCAGGCCCAGATCAACACCTTCGGCGGTGGGGTCAACGAGATCCAGCGCGAGATACTGGCCATGGCCGGCCTGGGCATGAAGCGGTCGGCGAGGTGACGGCCGCCGACACCGAGGCCCCGACGGGCTCTGCCGCATCGCTGGACGAGCAGCTCCAGTCGTTCGTCGGCCTGTCCACCGGCCCCGTGCACCGGGCTCCCGACGAGGTGAACCTGCCCATGATCCGGCACTGGGTGGAAGCGATGGGTGACCACAACCCGGTGTACGTGGACGACGATGCGGCCAAGGCGGCCGGGTTCGACGGGATCATCGCACCTCCGACCATGCTCCAGGCGTGGATCATGCGTGGCCTGCGCGCCTCACAGGAGAGCGACGACGCCCGTGCCCGTGGCGACGTCGGCAGCGATTCTCCGAACGACCGGCTCATGGCCCTGCTCGACGAACACGGCTTCACCTCGGTGGTGGCGACCAACTGTGACCAGCACTACGACCGGCCCCTGGTGCTCGGCGACCACCTCGAGGTCAGCTCCACCATCGACTCGGTGTCGGGCGAGAAGGCCACCGGGCTCGGCGTGGGCCACTTCATCACCACCCGGCTGGAGTACACCGACCAGGACGGCCAGGTCGTGGCGACGATGCTCTTCCGGATCCTCAAGTTCCGGCCGAAGCCCAAGACGGTCCCGGCGTCAGCCGCCGCCTCCGGCTCGTCAGCCGCCACCCCCGCCGCCGGTGCCGCATCGGCTGGTGCCGCGGCGGCCCGCCCTCGGCGGCCCAGGCCCGCGCTCACCCAGGACAACCGGTTCTTCTTCGAAGGGGCGAAGGAGCACAAGCTCCTCATCCAGCGCTGCACCAACTGCGGCACGCTCCGGCACCCGCCGCGGCCGTCGTGTGCCGCCTGCCGCTCCTTCGACTGGGACGCGCTCACCGCCTCGGGTCGGGGCACCGTCTACAGCTACGTGGTCAACCACTACCCACAGGTGCCCGCGTTCGACTACCCGCTGGTGGTGGCCCTGGTCGAGCTCGAGGAGGGGACGCGGCTGGTGGCCAACGTGGCCGACATCACGCCGGAGTCGATCTCGATCGGCATGCCGGTCGTCGCCACCTTCGAGGACTTCGACGACGACCTGACCCTGCCGGTCTTCCGACCGGCGCCGGTGGCATCCGCCACCACCGAACCGAGGAAGAGCTGATGGACTTCACCCTCAACGAGGAGCAGCAGGCCGTACGACAGGCAGTCGAGGGCATCGTGGCCGGGCTGGTCACGCCGGATCGGGTCCAGGAGGTGGAGGCCACCGAGGACCGCTTCGACCGGGAGCTGTGGGCCGAGCTCGCTCGGGCCGATGTTCTCGGACTGGCCGTCCCCGCCACGTTCGGCGGAGCCGGCTACGGCATGGTGGCGCTCGCCCTGGTGCTCGAGGAGCAGGGCAAGGTGGTGGCGCCGGTGCCGCTGTGGGCCACCCTCGTCCTCGGGTCGCTCCCCATCGCCGAGTTCGGCGCCGACGCCCTCAAACAGGGGATCCTGCCCGGCGTGGCCCGAGGGGAGACAGTGCTGAGTGCCGCCCTGGCCGACGTGGCCGGCGACCTCGCCGTGGGCGGCGAGGGGAAACCCTCGATCACCGCCGAGCGCCGTGGCGAGGGCGTCGTGCTGTCCGGCACGGCGTTCGCCGTCCCCTACGCCCACGTCGCCGATCGGGTCCTGATCCCCGCCTCCCTCGACGGCGGGATCGTCGTCGCCGTCGTCGATCCGGCGGCGACGGGCGTGACGATGGAGCGGGCGGTCACGACGAACCGTGAGGTCCATCCCCACCTCCATCTCGACCACGTCGCGGTCTCCACCGACGAGCTCCTGGGCGGGGGGGACGAGGGTCGTGGCCGGGGGATCGTGGGCTGGATGCTCAACCGGGCGTGGACCGGCCTGTGCGCCCTCCAGGTCGGGGTGACCGAGGCGGCCGTGTCGCAGACCGCCACCTACCTGAACAGCCGTGAGCAGTTCGGCCGTCCGCTCGCCACGTTCCAGGGGACGATGCTGCGGGCCGCCGACGCGGCCATCGACACCGAGTCGATCCGCGTGACCATGTGGCAGGCGGCCTGGCGGCTCGACAACGGTCTGGACGCCGACCTGGCGGTCAGTGTGGCGTCGTGGTTCGCGGCCGAGGCGGGCCAGCGGGCCGTCTTCGCCACGCAGCATCTGCACGGGGGCATGGGGGCCGACATCTCGTACCCGATCCACCGCTACTTCCTGTGGGGCAAGCAGATCGAGCTGCTGCTCGGTCCCCCGAGCGGGCAGCTCGCCCGGCTCGGCAGCCAGCTGGTGGGCGAGCTGCGGGCCGGCCGTCCGGTGTCGGCATGACGACGGACTCCGGAACGACGCGTGCAGCGCTCCGCACCCTCCGATTCGAGGAGGTGTCGGTCGGTGACACCCTCCCCGAGGTCCTCGTCCCACTGACGCGGACCCTGATCGTGTCGACGGCCATCGCGTCCCGTGACTACCAGGACGTCCACCACGACGCCGTCCTGGCCGAACAACGGGGGTCCAAGGACATCTTCATGAACATCCTGTCCACCAACGGGATCGTCGGACGCTACGTGACCGACTGGTCGGGACCCGGGACCGTCCTCACCGACGTCAACATCCGGTTGGGTGCACCCAACTACCCCGACGACATCATGACCCTCACCGGGTCGGTGACCGCCAAGGACGAAGAGGCCGGCCCCGACGGACGCGGCGCAGTGATGGTGAGCCTGGTCGGCGCCAACAGCCTGGGAGACCACGTCACGGGCACAGTGCGCGTGCTGCTCCCTGCCGGCGGGGGGTCGAAGCAGTGAGCGGCGAGTCGCACTCGTTCACCGGCAACACGGCCATCGTCGGCATCGGCGCCACCGAGTTCTCCAAGGAGTCCGGCCGGAGCGAGCTCCGCCTGGCTGCCGAGGCCGTGGACCTGGCGCTGCGCGATGCCGGCATCGAGCCGTCCGAGGTGGACGGCATGGTGACATTCAGCTCGGACACCAACCCGGAGATCGAGATCGCCCGCAGTCTGGGCATCGGCGAGCTCACCTTCTTCAGCCGGATCCACTACGGCGGCGGAGCGGGGTGCGCCACCATCCAGCAGGCGGCGATGGCGGTCGAGGCCGGTGTGGCCGACGTGGTGGTCTGCTACCGGGCGTTCAACGAGCGCTCCGGCAACCGGTTCGGGACCGGCGTGCAGGACCGGGCACCGGCACCGAACGCCGAGACGGCCAACTTCGCCTGGTACGCACCGGTCGGCCTCCTCACCCCGGCCCAGTGGGTGGCCATGGCGGCGCAGCGCTATCTGCACGTGACCGGCGCCACCTCCGAGGACCTCGGTCGTGTGGCCGTCGCCGACCGCAAGCACGCGGCCACCAATCCCAAGGCATGGTTCTACGAGAAGCCGATCACCCTCGAGGAGCACCAGGCGTCCCGGTGGATCGTCGAGCCGCTCCATCTCCTCGACTGCTGCCAGGAGACCGACGGCGGGCAGGCCCTGGTGGTCACGTCGCTCGAGCGGGCACGGGACCTGGCCGGCGCCCCGGCGGTCATCGAGGCCGCCGCCCAGGGCTCCGGGCCCGGCCAGGAGATGATGACCTCCTACTACTACGACGACCTGTGCGGGCTCGGTGAGATGGCCTCGGTGGCGAGGCAGCTGTGGCGGACCTCGGGGCTCTCACCCGACGACATCCAGACGGCCGTCCTCTACGACCACTTCACCCCCTACGTCCTCTACCAGCTCGAGGAGCTCGGCTTCTGCGGCAAGGGGGAGGCCAAGGACTTCGTGCGGGACGGCAACATCGAGCTCGGGGGAGGCCTGCCCGTCAACACCCACGGCGGCCAGCTCGGCGAGGCGTACCTGCACGGCATGAACGGGATCGCCGAGGGGGTGCGCCAGGTCCGCGGCACCTCGGTCAACCAGGTGCCCGACGTGACCCACGCACTGGTCACCGCCGGCACGGGGGTGCCGACCAGCGGGCTCATCCTCGGAGTCGATCGCTGACCATCCGACATCGGCGGCGGTGGTCAGCGGTCGTATGCCGTTGTCGAACGGCCGAGACGTCGATCACGCCGATACCAACCTTCCGGCGTCACAATTCCAAATAACAAACGAAGCGAATGTTCTTTGGACAGGATCGGGGCGTCATTCAGACAGGACAGGGCACGCAGATGCCGGCCGGTACCGGTCGGGACATGCGTCAGCGCGAGGCGATGGCCTTGTCGAGCTCCTCGGCGTCCGAGTCGAGCAGCAGCCGGTAGGGTGCATCCCGGTCCGGCTGCCACCACACCTCCTCGGCACACCGCCATCCCTCGTTCCGCAGCACTCGTTTCAGCACCTTGGTCGTGGCGGTGACCGGCAGCTCGTCGGTGATGCGCACGTACCTCGGGGCCCACTTGGTCCCGAGGTCGGACTGCCCGGCCAGGAAGTCGACGAAGGCCCCGGGATCGAAGGTCGCCCCGGGCCGCAGGAGCAGGGTGGCCATCACCTGGTCGCCCACCGCCGTGTCGGGCACGGCGTAGACCGAGGCCAGCACCACGTCGGGGTGGCGTTGCAGGATCCCCTCGACGGGGGCGGCGGCGAAATTCTCGCCGTCGACGCGCAGCCAGTCGAAGTCGCGCCCGCCGAAGTAGAAGAAGTCGTCCTCGTCCCGATAGGCGAGGTCGCCGGTCCAGTACCAGCCGTTGCGCACCCTCGCCGCCTCGGCGTCGGCATTGTGCCAGTACCCCTCGAACCCCGAGCCGCCGGTCTGGCTCACCAGCTCCCCGATGGCCTGCTCGGCGTTGAGCAGGCGACCGTGCTCGTCGAATACTGCCCGCGGGCACTCCTCGCCCGTGTCCGGGTCGATGACCATGGTGCCGGGCAGGGCCCGGCCGAGTGCTCCCCTCGGGGTGTCCGGCGTTCGCTGGACGGTGGCCCCGCCTTCGGTCGACCCGTAGGCGTCCTGCACCTGGCAGTCGAACCGCTCGGCGAAGCGGGCCACGTCGGCCTCGGCGGCCTCGTTCCCGAAGGCCCGGCGCAGGGTGTTGTCGGCATCGTCGGGCCGTTCCGGGGTGGCCAGGATGTAGGACAGCGGCTTGCCCACGTAGTTGAAGTACGTCACGCCGTACTTCCTCACGTCGTCGAGGAACCCAGAGGCGCTGAAACGCTCGCGCAGCACGGCGGTGGCGCCGGCGGCCAGGCCCGGGGCCCACCCGGCCATCAGGGCGTTGGAATGGAACAGCGGCATGGCCAGGTAGCACACGTCCTGCTCGGTGAGCTCGAACATCTGGGCCACGATGCCCCCGATGCGGGCCAGCCGGCCCTGGCTGCACAGGCACGCCTTCGGTGCGCCCGAGGTCCCCGAGGTGAACAGCAGCAGCCCGAGGGTCTCCTCGGTCACCCGGGTGTCGGCCGGATCGGGCAGCGGGGAACCGGCCACCGACCTGAGCAGGCGGCCGTAGTCGGTGGGTGGTCCCGACCCGAGGTCGCCGGTGGGATCGTCGATGACCAGGATCCGATCGGGAGGCAGGGAGGAGCCGAGGTCGTGGCCGTCCACCAGACCGACGTAGTCGGAACTCGTGACGAGCAGTTGGCACTCGGTGTGGGCGAGGTCGCGGGCCAGTTCGTCGCCCCGGTGGGTCGGATTGCCGCCGACCAGGACGGCACCGGCCAGCGCGGCTCCGCCCATCCAGAACACGTACTCGGGGACGTTGTCGAGCAGCAGGGCGACGTGGAAGGGACCGGGTCGCCGCAGCGACGCCAGGAGGGCGGCCCGCTCGGCCTGGGCCTGCACGACCTCGTCGTGGGTCCAGGTCCGGTCCCCGAAGGCCAGACCCAGGCGGTGGTCGCCGGCCCGCTGCCGGATGAGGTGGTCGATGGTCTGCATGGCTTACCCCTGTCCCCCTTTCCGGCGGGGATCGACCCCCACCGGTGGCCCAACGCGGCCAAAGACGCCCCTCTCCAGGGCTATCAGGCACAAATCTGGAACGCGTTGCAATTTATCAAAACCCCGTGTTACCGTGAAAACCGCCCCCAAGGCGGAGCGAGAGGAGCCCAGCCTCATGGAGTTCGGAATCTTCATCAATGGGTACCTGCCCGGCCAGGCGGCCCATGATCCCTCATGCGAGCACGAGATGCTGCAGCGGGAGATCCAGTACGTGGTCGAGGCCGACAAGTACAACTGGAAGTACGCCTGGGTGGGGGAGCACCACTCGCTGACCGAGTACAGCCACATGTCGGCCCCCGAGGTCGTCATGGGCTACCTGGCCCATGCCACTGAGCGCATCCACGTGGGCACCGGCATCATGAACCTCTCGCCCCGGGTGAACCACCCCGTCCGCTCGGCCGAGCGGGTCGCCATGCTCGACCACCTGTTGGAGGGCCGGTTCGAGTGGGGGACCGGGCGTGGCGCCGGCAGCCACGAGATCGCCTCGTTCAACATCCTCGACAAGAACTCGACCAAGGCGGAGTGGAACGAGGTCATCCGTGAGATCCCCCGGATGTGGGAGGAGCAGGACTACCAATTCGAGGGCGAGCACTTCACCGTCCCCTACCCCCACAACATCCTCCCGAAGCCGTACCAGCGCAAGGGGCACCCGCCCATCTGGGTGGGGTGCGGCAACCCGGCGACGTTCACCCAGGCGGGCGAGCTCGGCATCGGGGCCATCGCCTTCAACTTCGAACCGGTCTACAACCTGAAGGGGCGTATCGACGCCTACAAGGAGGGTGTGGCCAACTGCACCGAGCCCCTCGGTCAGTTCAAGAACGACAATGTGATGATGACCAACGCCGTCATCTGCCTGAGCGACCGGAAGAAGGCCCGCCAGGTCGCCCTGCGCCGGGGGCGCGGCTACCTGTACTCCCTGGTGTGCAACTACCACGACACCATTCCCCACCAGGAAGGCGTCCCCGTCTGGCCGGAACGGCCCCACACCGTCTCGGACGAGGGCATGCTCGACTACCTGATCGAGAACGGCTGGATGTTGTGCGGTGAGCCCGACGAGGTCGCCGAGCAGGCCGCCAAGTACCAGCAGGTCGGCTGCGACCAACTGGTGTTCGGTCTGCCGTCGGACTCCTTCGAGCACGATGAGGTGCTGGAGATGCTCGAGGTGTTCGGCACCAAGGTGATCCCCCAGTTCGACGCCGACCCGGTGCACTCGACGACCCGCTACCGCCAGACGGCGGTGCCGAAGTACCAGCCGTTCAACTTCCCGGTCCCCGACATCACCGTCGAGGAGTTGCCGACCAACGCCATGATCCAACTGGACGGCACCCGCAACATGTAGTCCCGGCCCGGTCGGCCGACGGCCCGACCGGCGCCCGGCGGGCCCGGTTCACCCACCGGCACCGCTCCGGCAGGGAGCGGTCAGGTCGAGCGCCACGCTCCGAGCAGATCGTCGACCGTCGTCACCGTGGTGATGAGCGGGAAGGTGTTGTCGAGCAGGGCGTCGGCGTACGCAGCAGGGATGCCGGCCACCGCGTCGCGTGGCACCACCACCGTGTAGCCCAGGTTGACCGCCTCGATGGCCAGCCCGAGCACCCCCAGGTTGACCGACACCCCGGTGGCCACCACCGTCTCGACCTTGAGGCTGCGGAGCCACGTGTCGAGGGAGGTGCCGGTGAACGGTGACACCCCGTGCCGGCGCGACGACACCAGGTCGCCCGGTTCCGGTCCGAGCTCGGCGATGAGCTCCGTGGCCGGAGAGCCGGCCAGGAGGTGCTCGGGGTTGCGCACCATGGCGGCGATCAGCTGGCAGTTCACCGTGGAGCCGGCCCGATCGGCGCGGAACTCGGCCGTGCAGTGCACGACCGGTACGGAGATCGCCCGGGCCGTGTCGAGCAGCCGGGCCGTGTTCGCCACCACCCCCACCCGACGGGTGGCCTCGGCCAGCTCGGGGAACGAGGTCAGGTCGCCGACGACACCCCGCTGGATCTCCATGGTGAGCACCGCGCACCGCCCGGGGGCGGCCAGCCGGCTCAGTTCGACGGGCACGGCGAACGCCCGCTCAACGGCTCGAGCTCCTCAGTGACCCGTGGACGTCCGCAGGCCCCCGCTGTCGGTCTCCTCGGGAGCCTCGGCGACGATGCCGGCCGCCCAGCGATAGTCGGGCTTGCCGCTCGGGGAGCGGACGATGGTCTCGACGACGTGGAGCTGCCGCGGCACCTTGTAGCCGGCGATGGCCTCGCGACAGTGGTCCTGGATGTCCTCGAGCGTGGGGTGCTTGTCGGCCCGGGGCTGGATGATGGCGGCGACCCGCTGGCCCCAGCGGTCGTCCGGCGCCCCGACGACGATGGCGTCGAACACCTCGGGATGGGAGCGCACCGCCGACTCGACCTCCTCGGGAAAGATCTTCTCGCCGCCCGAATTGATGGACACCGAGCCCCGGCCGAGGAGGGTGATGGTCCCGTCCTCCTCCAGGGTGGCGAAGTCGCCGGGCATCACGTAGCGGACCCCGTCGACGGTGATGAAGACCTCGGCCGTCTTGACCGGGTCGTTGTAGTAGCCGACCGGGATGTCGCCGTAGCGGGCGATCTTCCCGATCACCCCCGAGCCCGGCTCCACCCGTCGGAGGTCCTCGTCGAACACCACCGTGTTGCCCAGCACCGAGACGGTGGGGCCGCTCTTCATCGCCGTGTTGCCCTTGCCCATGGTCACCATGCCGTTGTTGCCCGACTCGGAGGACCCGATGGCATCGACGATCACGATGTCGGGGAGGTGCTTGAAGAACTCGTCCTTCACCGGCGCGGAGAAGAGGGCGGCGGACGAGGTGATGGCCAGCAGCGAGGAGAGGTCGTAGGAGGCACCCGGGTCGTCGAGAGCCTCGACCAGGGGCTTGCCCATGGCGTCGCCGGTGATCATGATCGAGTTGACCTTCTCCGACTCGACCAGGCGCCAGACCTCGTGGGGGTCGAACTTGGGCACGAGCACGGTGCGGTTGCCCACGAAGCTCTGGCCGAGGATCGACCACTGGGTGGCCCCGTGCATGAGGGGGGCGATGGGCAGCAGGGTCACCTGGCCGGCCTTGCCCTTCTCCACCATCTCCTCGGGCCGCTCCACCCTGGTGTTGCTGTGCGGGTCGACACCGCCGCCGAGCGCGTAGAAGACGTCCTCGTGCCTCCACACCACACCCTTGGGCATGCCGGTGGTGCCACCGGTGTAGAGGATGTAGTGGTCGTCGCCGGTGCGCGGACCGAAGTCGCGTTCGGGACCGCCAGCGGCCACGGCGTCCTCGAAGGCCACCGCCCCGTCCGGCATGGGCTGCCCGGAGCCGTCGTCGACCGTGATGACCAGCCGCAGGTCGGGCAACTCGGGAAGCAGCTCGGTGACGCGAGGTGCGAACTCGGCCTGGTGGACCAGGGCCACGAGGTCGGCGTTGGTGAACAGGTACCGGAGCTCGTCCTTCACGTAGCGGTAGTTGATGTTGATCCAGACGGCCCGCAGCTTGAACACCGCCCAGGCCGTCTCCACCCACTCGACGCTGTTGTACGAGTAGATGCCCACGTGGTCGCCGGGGCCGATTCCCTGGTCGGCGAGGAAGTGGGCCAGGCGGTTGGCCCGCTCCTCCATCTGGGCGAAGGTGCGACGCTGGTCACCGGCCACCAGGTACTCGCGGTCCCCGAAGGAGTCGACGGCCGCTTCGAACAGATCAGCGAGGTTGAACGTCATCGGCCGTTCAGTAGAACACGTTTCCATTCCGGCGGCAACCAGCCCTGGTGCCGCCGACGGGTACCGCCGACGGGTGGTTCAGTCCCGTGTCTCGTTGACCGCCGGGGAGGGTAGCGGGGCGGTGGGCCCCGGCGTCTCCGCCAGCTCCTTGTGGACCGGCTCCTCGGCACCACGGATGGCTTCGAGGACCGAGGTGGCCAGCCCGAGGGCGTCCAGCCCGAGCTGCGCCAGGATCCGATCGGGCTTGCCCTGGGCCAGGTACCGGCGGGGAATGCCGAGGTTGACCACGGGCGGAGCGGCGCCCAGCGGGCAGCTCCTCCGGATGGCGTCGGCGAGGAACATGCCCGCGCCACCCTGGCGGATGCCGTCCTCCGCTGTCACGACCAGGTCGTGGCTGGCGGCGTCGGCCACCATGTCGGGATCGGGGTGGGAGACCACCCGGGGGTCCCACACGGTCATCTCGATGCCCTCGGCGGCCAGCAGGTCGGCCGCCTCCTCCGCCGCGGTCACCATCTTGCCCACGGCGAGCATGCACACCGAGCCGTCGCCGGCGCGGACCTTCCGGGCGCGGAGGCCGGTGCCCACGTTGCCCGGTGCCACCCAGGGGGCCGGCGTCTTGGGGAAGCGGATGACCGACGGCCCGTCGAGGCTGAGCGCCTCGGCCAGCATGACCTCGACCTCCGGGGCGGACGAGGGGGCGAAGACCGTCATCCCGGGGATCGACAGGGAGAGGGCCATGTCGAGCACCCCGTGGTGGCTCGGACCGTCGTCACCGGTGATGCCGGCCCGGTCGAAGACCATCACGACGGGGAGCTTGTGTAGGCCCACGTCGAGGTTGGCCTGGTCGAACGCCCTCGTGAAGAACGTCGAGTAGACGGCGACCACCGGCCGTTGGCCGGCCATGGCCATGCCCGCCGCCGCCGTCACCGCGTGCTGTTCGGCGATGCCGACGTCGATGAACCGCTCGGGGAACCGGGCCTCGAAGGGCAGGAGCCCCGTGGGCCCGGGCATCGCCGCGGTGATGGCGACGATGCGGGGATCGGCTTCGGCGAGCCGCAGCAGCGACCGGGTGAACCCGTCGGTGAACGTGGTGACGGGTAGCTCGGCCGGCACCGGGTCGGCTGGCTGGTCGCCGGCGTCACCGGCGTCACCGGCGGCACCGGCGGCGAGGTCGGCCCCGGGACCCCCCGGAGCACCCTCGGCTCCGCCATCCTCGCCCCCGGCCGGCCCCGCGGTGATGGTGGCGACCTTCACCTTCACGTCGTGGAGCCGTTGCACGTCGTCCTCTTCGGCCGGCGCGTAGCCCCGCCCCTTCTGCGTCAGCACGTGGACCACGATGGGCCCGGGCCATTCGGCGGCGTTGGCCAGTGCCTGCTCCACACCGGCGATGTCGTGCCCGTCGATGGGTCCCGCGTACCGGATGCCCAGGGCCTCGAAGAAGGTATGGGGGGTGACGACCTCGCGCAGCGCGCTGGTCAGGCCGTGCACCCCCGAGTAGGCCAGCTCGCCCACGGCCGGGATGTCGCGGATGAGGTGACGGAGGCGCTGGCGGGCCTGGACGTAGGCCGGGTTGAGCCGGAGGTGGGTCAGGCTCAGGGAGAGCCGGGACACCGTGGGGGCGTAGGACCGACCGTTGTCGTTGAGCACGATGAGCACGGGCTTGCCCGAATGGCCGAGGTTGTTGAGCGCCTCGTAGGCCATGCCGCCGGTGAGGGCCCCGTCCCCGACCACGGCGATCACCCGTCGATCGACCTCCTGGAGCTCGAAGGCGCTGGCCAGCCCGTGGGCGTAGCTGAGGATGGTCGATGCGTGGCTGTTCTCGACCCAGTCGTGCTCGGACTCGGTGCGATTGGGGTAGCCGGACAGGCCACCGGCCTGGCGCAGCTCGGAGAACGCCTCACGCCGGCCGGTCACCAGCTTGTGGACGTAGGCCTGGTGTCCGGTGTCCCACAACAGGACGTCGCGGGGGGAGTCGAAGGTCCGGTGGAGCGCCAGGGTCAGCTCGACCACCCCGAGGTTGGAGCCCAGGTGGCCGCCGGTGGCGGTCACCGCATCGACGATGAAGCCGCGGATCTCCTCCGAGAGCGTGTCCAACTCGTCGGGCGTCAACGACTTGAGGTCAGCGGGGCTGTTTATGTGTTCGAGGATCATGGTCGCAAGGGGTACCTTGCGATCAGGCTACCAGCGTGACCGTCCGGTGACCTCGGCACGGAGGGGCCGTCACGGCACGGCCGGGGAGCGATCCCGGGCCCGGCCGGCGAGACCCTCGCAACCGGGCCCCGATCCGGGCAGAATGCCAGGGAGCCGATCGGCACTTCCAGCGTGGCTCCCCGAGACGAGGAGGGTGCGGCATGCAAGCCGAGGTGAAAGGGACGACGCTTCCACTGCTCGAGATGATCCTCGACCCGGGTGAGTCGGTGATCTCCACGCACGGGGAGCTCTCCTGGATGACGGCGAACGTCCAGCTGACCCAGTCCATGTCGACCGGTGGACAGAAGGGGCTCGTGAGCGGCCTGAAGCGGGCGGTCGGCGGCGGCGGGATCTTCCTGACCAAGTACGAGGCCCAGGGTGGCCAGGGCATGGTGGCCTTCGGCACCAAGCTGCCCGGCCGGATCTTCGAGATCGGCATCGAGCCCGGACAGGGCTACCTGGTCCACCGGCACGGCTGGTTGTGCGGGACCGACGGCATCGTCCCGAGCGTCGGGCTGCAGCAGACCATCCGCGGTGGCCTCGACGGCGGGGACGGCTTCCTGCTCCAACGGCTCGAGGGCCAGGGTCGGGCGTGGATCGAGCTGTCCGGCGAAGTCACCAACTACCAGCTGGCGCCGGGCCAGACCATGCTGGTTCACCCCGGTCACGTCGGGTTGTTCGAGGACAAGGTGAGCTTCACCATCACCCGGCTGTCCGGCATCAAGAACATCGCCTTCGGGGGCGACGGCTACCACCTGGTCTCCCTGACCGGACCGGGGAACATCTGGCTCCAGACGATGCCGGTGCCGCTGCTCGCCCAGGCGATCAGCCCCTATCTTCCGCGGGGCGACGACCACTCGGCGGTCGATGCCGGCGTCGGGGGCGTGCTCGGCGGCATCATCGGCAAGAACCTCTGACGCACGCCCGACCGGGCGGCCGGCGCCGGGTCGGCGGACGTCGGCGGGGAGTCAGCGGACGTTGGAGAGGAAGGTCTCGCGGTCGACGATGACCCGGATGAGCTTTCCTGCCGCCACCAGGCCGGCGCTCTCGGAGACCGAGAGGGTGAACACCAGTCGGCGGCCCTCGATGCGGTCCAGGGTGGCCTCCGCCCAGACCGTCCCGCCGACCCCCACGGGCACCAGGTGGTCGAATTGCAGCCGTTTGGCCACCGAGGTGGACGACTCGGGCAGGTGCCCGTCGATCGCCTTGCACGAGGCCTCCTCGCACAGCGCCATCAGGCGCGGCGTGGCCAGGACGGGCACCGTCCCCGACCGGAAGGCCTCGGCCGTGTCGGCCTCGGTCACCTCGAGTTCGATCCGTGCGGACAGTCCGGTATGGGGGGCCACGCCGGTACGATAGGGGACAGATGCAGACGTCGGCCAACGTGCGCCGAGCGGTGCAGCGAGGAGGCTGACGTGATCGAATCCCCAGTGCTCGAACGAGTGCTGTCCGAGGCACTGCGCCACGGCGGTGAATTCGCCGAGGTGTTCGCCGAGGACCGCTCGACCTCGTCGGCCCTGCTCGACGACGGACGGGTCGAGGAGCTCTCTTCGGGCCGGGAGCGCGGGGCGGGCATCCGGGTCGTTTCCGGCGAGACCACCGGGTTCGCCCACACGGCGGACCTCTCCGAGTCCGGCCTCCTGCGGGCGGCCGAGGCCGCGTCCGCCGTCGCCCGCAGCGGCGCCGGGGGCACCACCACGGTCGCCGTCCCCGAGCTCCGTTCCCGGCCCGGTGGGACCGGGGCCGGCGAGGACCGGACGCTCCCCCCGATGGGCTCGAAGGGGGACACCCTGGACCTCCTCACCCGTGCCGACGAGGCGGCCCGGTCCGCCGGCGACGGCATCTCGCAGGTGCAGGCCGGCTGTGGCAGCTCGCGTCGGCGGGTCCTCATCGCCAACTCCGAGGGGCTGCTGGCCCGGGACGAGCAGGCGCGGACCCGTTTCTCAGTCTCGTGCGTGGCCACCGGGGACACCGGCCTGCAGACGGGGTTCGAGTCGGCCGCCCGCACCCTGGGCTTCGAGCTCTTCGACGAGGTGTCGGTGGAGGAGCTGGCCCAGCTGGCCGCCGGACGGGCGCTGTCCAAGCTGTCGGCGCGCCCGGCGCCGTCGGGTGAGCTCCCGGTGGTGCTGGCCGGCGGCAGCGGCGGCATCCTCTTCCACGAGGCGTGCGGCCACGGGCTCGAGGCCGATCACATCGTCAAGGACGCCTCGGTCTACACCGGCATGGTCGGCCAGCAGGTGGCGAGCCCCCTGGTGACCCTGGTGGACGACGGCACGGTCGGCTCGGAGTGGGGGACCTTCGCCGTCGACGACGAGGGCCGGCCTGCCCAACGCAACGTGCTCATCGACCAGGGCGTGCTCACCGACTACCTGTGGGACTACCTGCGGGCCCGCAAGGAGGGGAGGGTGTCGTCGGGGAACGGGCGGCGCCAGACCTACCAGCACCTGCCCATGGTGCGGATGACCAACACCTTCCTGCTGCCGGGGACCGAGGACCCCGACGAGATCGTGGCGCAGACCCCACGGGGTGTCTACGTGGCCAAGCTCGGCGGGGGACAGGTCAACACGACCACCGGCGACTTCGTGTTCGGGACCACCGAGGCCTACCTCATCGAGGACGGCACGATCACAGAGCCGCTGCGGGACGCCAACCTGATCGGCAACGGGCCCGAGATCCTCAAGCGCATCGACGCGGTGGGGACCGACTTCTCGATGACGCCGGGTACCTGCGGCAAGGACGGACAGAGCGTCCCGGTCGGCTGTGGCCAGGCCACCATGCGGCTGACCGGCGTCACCATCGGGGGGACGGCCGAGTGAGCACCACCCTCGACCAGACGACCTCCACGCCGTCGGACGATCCCGAGGAGCTGGTGGCCATCGCCGACCGGGTGGCCGGCTGGGCCCGCACCGGCGAGGAGGTCGAGGTCTACGTGGCCCGGGGGGACGAGACCGAGATCCGCGCCTACGCCGGCGAGGTCGAATCGCTCACGTCGGCCACCTCGGCCGGCATCGGCATCCGGGTGGTGGTCGACCACCGGCTCGGGTTCGCCTGGGCCGGTTCCCTCGATCCGTCGGTCCTCGAGGAGACCCTGGCCGAGGCCCGTGACAACGCCGAGTTCGCCACCGCCGACGAGCACGTGCAGCTGGCGGTGCCCGACGGGGTGGCCGCGGTCCCGGTCGACCTGTGGGACGAGGGCCTGGCCTCGGTGCCGACCACGCGCAAGGTGGAGCTGGCCCTGGCGCTCGAGGCCCAGGCCCGTGGGGCCGACCCCCGCATCCGCCAGGTGGACCACGCCGACTATGGAGACGGCTCGGTGGAGATGGCCCTGGTGTCGACCACCGGGATCCGGGCGGCGAGCAGGAAGACCTCGGGGTTCATCTCGGTGGGGGTGATCGCCGGCGAGGGCGAGGCCAGCCAGACCGGCGGTGGCTTCAGCGTCGGCCGCGGCTTCGAGGGCCTCGACCCGTCCAAGGCGACCGACGATGCCGTGCTCCGGGCGGTCCGGCTGCTCGGGGCGACCAAGGGCCCCTCGGGTCGTCAGACGGTCGTGTTCGATCGGCGCATCGCCACGACGCTGTTGTCCGTCGTGTCGTCGGCCCTGTCGGGGGAGGCGGTGGCCAAGGGCCGGTCGTTCTTCGCCGGCCGCATCGGGGAGCTGGTGGGCGACGCCTCGCTGACGCTGGTCGACGATCCGACCGACCCCAGGGCCTACGGTGCGGCGGCCTACGACGCCGAGGGCCTGGCCTGCCGGCGGAACGTCCTCATCGACTCGGGCGTGCTGCGCGCCTTCCTCTACGACACGGTATCCGCCTCGCGTGCCGGCGTGACCTCCACCGGCTCGGCCGTCCGGGGTGGATTCTCCGGCACGCCCGGTCCGGGCTGTCGGGCGCTCACGCTGGCCCCCGGCCCGGAGGGCTTCGGTGAGGACGACGTGCTCGCCGCCGTGGGCGAAGGCCTGTTCGTGCAGTCGATGACCGGTGTCCACTCGGGGGTCAACCCGATCAGCGGGGACTTCTCCGTCGGGGCCGAGGGACTGATGATCCGCGGGGGGAAGCTGGCCGAGCCGGTGCGGGAGATCACCGTGGCCTCCACCCTCCAGCGGATGCTGCAGTCGCTGGTGGCCGTCGGGGCCGACGTCGAATGGCTGCCCGGCATCGCCGCCGGTCAGACCCTGGCCGTGGGGGACATGCAGGTCAGCGGTATCTGATCTCGGCGGGACCGGTTCTGGGTGCCGCGGCTCAGCCGTCGGCTGGCACCGGGCACCGCGCCCGATCGGTATCCCGTGGTCGCGGTGTCTACTTGACGGCGGCGGTGGCCTTGGTGCAGGTGTCGAGGGCGTTGGGGGTCGAGGTGTAGTAGATCGACCCGGTGATGGCCAGGCTGTACGGCCCGGCGGATGCGGCGGTCGGCTTTCCGCCCACCCACAAGGGGCTGGCGCCGGCGGCCGCCGAGGGCGCCGCCGATCCCGACGATGCCGAGGATCCCGACGCGCTGGCCGCACTGGTCGATGCGTTGGTCCCGAACGCCAGGACGAAGTTCTGGATCACGAACAGCCGGGGGAAGCTGTCCAGTCCGTTGACGAACGACGTCATCTGGCCGTAGTTGCCCGTCACCGCCAGGGTGGTGGGCACCGGGACGACGCCGGAGGTGCCGGTGGCCCCGGCCGTGCCGCCCGTGCCGGTCGTGGTGGCCGGCGCTGCGGTGGTCGGGGTGGTTCCGGTGGCGGTGCCGGCGGCGGGCGTGAATCCGCTGAACTGGGTGAGGGTGACACCCGAACTGGCGGTGAGGGCGTTGAACTGGCTCTCGAACGAGGACTCCTCGGCGTCGACATCGGTCGGGCTCTGGACGCTCGGGATCTGGGTGGCGATCTTTTGCAGATCGGCGCAGCTGCTCGAGAGCTTCTGCTGTTCGGTCTTGAGGGAGGCGAGCTTGGCCTGCAATCCGGTCGCCTGGGTCTGCAGGTTCGTCTCCTGGGTCTGGAGGCTCGAGAGCTTGGCGTTCTGGGGGGAGACCAGCACCGCCCAGATGAGCAGGGCCACGACCAGGGCTCCCGCAGCGATCAACAGCGGGATGCGGTACTCCTTGACAGTGTCACTCATTTGAGGCTCGCATTCTTGTCGAGGCTGGCATTGGGTGTTATCGAGATGTTGAACGGGAACGAGATCGTGGTGTCCGTGTTGACCTTCGTTGCACCCTGCACCGGGTTGGCGAAGTACTGGGATCCGGCGACGGCGTCGATCCAGGCTTCAGAGATCGAGAGGCTGGGACCGGGACCGGTCACGTTCAGCTGGACGGTTCCGATCGCCGCGGAGGTGGTGGGCGTGGCCGCCGTGGCGGAGTTTGCCGCTGCCGCCGGCGTGGCCGTCGTCGCCGCGGAACTGGCCGCACCCGGGGTGGAAGCGGTCTGGGTGGCCCCGGCGAAGGTCTCCACCTCTGCGTTGGCGGGTGTGATCGATATCAGATTGCCCAACACGAGAGGCCAGTCGATCGCCGAGTTGAGCACGGAGGCGCGGCGGGTCACGCCGGCCGTGTAGGCGTCATTGGCCGCCACCACCAGGTCGAACTTGGGGACCTGGGCATTGAGGGCGGTGATGTTGGCCTGGAGGGAGGTGACGTCGTTCTGGGTCTGGTGGACCCGGTAGAATTTCCATCCTCCGAAGCCGAGGAGCAGGATGAGCACGGCGGCGGCGGCCATGATGGTCCGCTCCTGAATTCGCTTCATCCGGATGCGCCCGGCCACCTCGGGGGGCAGGAGGTTGAACTTCTTGACCGCCTTGTCCGGTTCGGGAAGGGCGAGACCGATGGGGGTGGCCAGGACCGGGCTCACCTGGCGGGCCTGTTCCGCACTGAGGTCGAGCTTCGACGTGTCCACCCGGGCCAGGGGGCTGACGGTCACGACCGGCAGACGGATCTGGCTCTCGAGCATGGGGATGAACCCGTAGAGGTCGGAGCCCCCACCGGTGACCAGCACGCGGGAGACCGGGAGCCGGCCCGGCAGCGAGGCGAAGTACTGGATCGAGTTCCGGATCTCACCGACCAGCTCGTTGATGCTGGCCTGGCTGGCCCGCTCGGCGGTCTGCAGCTGCACCACCTGCTCACCGATCCGCCGCTTGACGGCCTCGGCGTCGGAGACCGGGATGTCGAGGGCGGCCGAAACGGCGGCGGTGGCGGCGTTGCCACCCGAGCCGATGGTGCGGACGAACTGGGGCCGTCCCTGTTGGTGCACGACGACCACGGTCAGGCCGGCACCGATGGAGACGATGGCCTCGGGCTGCTCGGAGGTGTCCTGTCCGCCGATGGCCCGGACGAGGGCTGACGAGATCAGGTCCACCCCCTCGACGGTGAGGCCGGCCTTCTCCACGACGTTGATCACGCCGTTGACCAGATCGACATGGGCCGCCGCCACCAGCACCCGCCGCATCTTGTCCCCGTCGGGGGAGGTGTAGTCGGCCAGGACCTGCGAGGACAGGATGGTCTGTTCGGGTGGGAACGGGATCACTTCCTCGGACTGGAAGCGCACGGCGCTGTCCACCTCGTTGTCGGGGACGAAGGGGAGGTCGATCTCGCGGGTGATCGCCCGGAGCCCGGCGATGCCGACGATCACCGACGAGCTGGAGAACTGCCCGTTCTTCCAGAGCTTGGTGATCGCCTCGGACACCGCCGAGCTGTCGCGGATCTCACCGTCGACCAGCGATCCGGGCGGGAGGCCGACCTGTCCATAGGTGTGGAGCACCGGCGTGGAGTGGCTGATGTCCAGCTCGGCGGCGCGCACGGCGCTGGTGCCGATGTCGAGCCCGACCACGAACTTCGAGCGAACGTTCAGGTTCAATTCCATGACCACACCCCTCCGCCGTTGCTCTCACCGGTGGACGAAGGCGCCGACGAGGTCGGGGCCTTCCTTCGAGTTGAGTCCGCAGTCCGAGCGCCGGGAGTGTGGCCACGTCCCTTCGTCACGATGCTCAAAGCAACTCTCCGTCCCTAGGTGATCGCCATGAGCGATCAACGTTCCTTCCGAGTCGGTCGTGAGACCGCACCGGACCGTACGCAGATCTATCGGACGGATCTCTCGCCACCTTGAGGCGCTCTGCGCGCATCCTGAGGATGGCCGGCGCGACGGCGTACCGGACTGCATCGACCGGGGAAGAGCCAGGTCAGGCCGGATGGGGCCGACGAAGCGACTCCGGACGGAACGGAGCCGGACGAGTCCGGGGGTCAGAGTGACGGGGGACTCAGGAAGGAGCCGGGTTCAGGAGAGATTGGCGGTGGCGAACTGACCGGTGCCCAGGATGCCCCGACGCTCGAGCATGACCTTCAGGTCATGGGGGTTGCTGGCCGTGAGCATGGCCTCGCTCAGCGAGATGGTGCCGTCGGCGATGAGATTCACGAGGGACTGGTCGAAGGTCAACATCCCGTAGTACTCGCCGTCGGCGATGATGGCGTCGATGTCGCCGGTCAGGAGCGGGTCGAGGATCGCCTGCTGGATGCGCCCGTTGACCACCAGCAGTTCGAGGGCGGGAACCCGGCCCTTGCCGTCGGCGGTGGGGATGAGGCGCTGGCAGATGATGCCCTTCAGCGATCCGGCCAGGCTCACCCGGATCTGTGACTGCTGGAACGGGGGGAAGAAGTCCACGATCCGGTTGATGGTCTCGGTCGCATTGATCGTGTGGAGCGTCGACATGACCAGGTGGCCGGTCTCGGCGGCGGTGAGGGCGGCCGAGACCGTCTCGGTGTCCCGCATCTCGCCGACCAGGATCACGTCGGGGTCCTGGCGGAGCACGACGCGCATGGCCGAGCCGAACGAGTCGGTGTCGAAGCCGACCTCGCGCTGGTCGATGGCGGCGAGGTCGTCCTGGTGCAGGTATTCGACCGGGTCCTCGATGGTGACCACGTGACACGACCGGGTGTGATTGATGTGGTCCACCATGGCGGCGAGCGTGGTCGTCTTGCCCGACCCTGTCGGTCCGGTGACCAGGACCAGGCCACGCATCTCGTCGGCCAGGCGGGTCACCACCTCGGGCAGGCCGAGCTCGGCCACCGTCGCCGCGTTGGGACGGACGCGCCGCATGGCCAGGGCCACCGACCCCCGCTGGAAGTAGGCGTTGACCCGGAACCGCCCGATGTCGTGCAGGCTGTAGGCGAAGTCGGCTTCGTGCTTGTCGTGGAACACGCCGAGGACGGACTCGGGCATGATCGACTCGGCGATCTCGAGCGTCTCCTCGGAGGTGAACGAGGGCTCGTCATCGAGCGTCCGCAGGGCCCCGGCGATCCGCATGCGCGGCGGCGCACCGGCCTTGATGTGCAGGTCGGAGCCGTCGAGGTCGGCAAGCATCATCAGGATTCGATCCAGGTCACCCCTGTCCATGAGGAACATTGTACGAGGGGCCCCCGCGTTTTAGCGACGGGTATTTTCACCTAGGGCGTCGAACGGCTCGGGCGTCGGGCGTCGAGCGCCTCGGTGGCCACGACCCGATCGCCGGGCCCAGTCGTCCTACGCCGGCGTCTTGTCCGCCTTCGGGGCCTTCCCGTTCCCGCCGTCGCCGGACGATTTCGACGATGTCGACGAGTCGGCGGTCGACGAGGCCGGGGCCGTCGCCGGCGCCGTGGACTTCCCGTCGGCACCCGAGGACGAGCCGCCGGAGTCGGAACCCGGCTTGCCAGAGTCCGGGCCCGTCCCCTCTGTGCCGCCCGACGGCGTGGTCCCGGCGTCGGCACCGGACTGCTTCGCCGTGCCCGAGCGGCTGTCCGTCTTGTAGAAGCCGCTCCCCTTGAAGACGATCCCCACGTTGCCGAACACCTTCCGGACGGGCGAGTCACAGGTGGGGCAGGCCGTGAGGGCGTCGTCATGGAAGGACTGCACGACGTCGAAGTTCCGGTCGCAGCTGTCGCAGTGATATTCGTAGGTGGGCAAGCGGGCTCTTCCTCTCGGTCCGTGACTGCCTCGGGTTGGCAGTCTACTTGAGAGAGTGCCAATACCGTCCTGATGCCCCTGGGTCCCGTAGACTCTCGTCCGTATGAGCGATCGAAGCCTGAGCCACCTCGACCCCTTCAGCGGAACTCGGATGGTGGACGTCTCCCCCAAGGAGGCGACCCATCGGCGGGCGCTGGCCCGGTGCCAGGTGGCGATGAAGCCCGAGACCACGGCCAAAGTGGCCAACAACGCCATCACCAAGGGCGACGTGCTGGCGGCAGCCCGGGTGGCCGGGATCCAGGCGGCCAAGCGGACCGCGGACCTCGTGCCCATGTGCCATCCGCTGCTGGTCGGAGCGGTGCACGTCGATTTCACCATCGGGGACGACTACGTCGAGGTGGAGGCGAAGGTCGAGGCGATCGACCGGACCGGGGTGGAGATGGAGGCGATGACCGCCTGTGCCATCGCCGCACTGACCGTCTACGACATGTGCAAGACGACCGATCGGACCATGAGCATCGGGCAGCTGATGCTGTGGGAGAAGACCGGTGGCACCTCCGGTATCTGGAAGCGGGACCCTCTGGCCTGACCGGGCCTGGACCCAGGTGACTGGGCCGGACCTAGTGCGAGGTGAGCCACCGTCCCCATCGGTGCCGCTTTCCCACCCATCGATGCCGCTTCTTCGCCTTCGATGAGGTGAAGAAGTCGGGCGACAGCGGTCCGGGCGGGGGAGGCGGTGGAAGCGGCGCCTCGGGTACGGGGCGGGGGCCCACGGCGGTGCCGGAACTGACCACGGGCCGAGGTGCGGGCCGGGCGGCTGGCAGGGGCGCCGGTGGTCCGTCGTCGGACCCGAGCGACAGGATGTCGTTGACCATCTGGGCAGAAGCGAGGTAGTCGCCTCGCACCGCGCTCGTCGATGCGTTGGCCCCGGCCGACGACGTCGGTGGCGGTGGTGGCGGCGGAGCAAGCAGACGAGCCGAGCTCTCGATGGGCTGGGTCGGCTCCATGGTCATGACGCGCAGCGGGCCCGGCGACCGGACAGCGAGCACGGGCGAACCGAGGCAGGCATCAACAGAGTTTCGTGCGCAGACACGTCAACATCGTACCGGCACACCCGCGACTTTCGAAAGGGGTCGCGAGCGGATTCCTAGGGGATCGCGGGGTGCTGATCGCGGCCGAGCGCGATCAGCTGCGGACGGCGGAGCGATCAGCTGCGGACGGCGGAGCGATCAGCTGCGGACGGCGGAGCGCAGGTCGCGCAACGACAGCTCCGAGGTGGCCTCGCCACCGCACTGAGAGCAGTGCTCGACGTGGCGCCAACTCCGGAGCAGCCGGGTCCCCTCAGGATTCAACAGCACCACGAACGACTCGGAGAGCGGATCGATCTCGACCCCGTAGCAGGGCTGCCACTCGGTCGACGCCGGACCCGAATGGAGATTGCCACCCTTGACCAGTCGACGGAACCGCGAGTGCTCCATGTCGATGATCCAGGTGCTGTGGCAGGACTCGATGACTATTTCATCCACCACTCCAGTATCCCATGAATTGACGAGATCAAAACGGCTATTTGATGTCGGTTGAGTGACAGTTGCTCACTGCCAGTGGTGGCTCCGCGGCGCTCGGTAGCGCCTACAACGCAGTGGATCGAGGTGGTCGACGATGTTTTTCGTGGCCGGAGGCTCAGTCCGCATCGATAATGGTGGCCGGAACCCAGACATCGACGGTGGTGCCGGCCCCCTCGCCCGAGTGGATCAACAGGCGCGATCCGATCAGATGGGCCCGCTCGGCCATTCCCGGCAGCCCCAGCGAGTCGGTTCCCGTGGTGGTGGGACGGTCGGCGACCTCGAAGCCGACACCGTCGTCGGTCACCAGGAGCCGCATCCCGGCGGCCTCGAAGCTCATCCCGACCGAGAGCCGCCGGGCGCCGGCGTGCCGCTCGACGTTCGTGATCGCCTCCTGGGCGATCCGGAACAGTGCCGATTCGACGGGTGCCGGCAGGCGCCGCTCCTCTCCCGTGACCCCGAACGACGCCTCGAACTGCTGGCGTTCCCCCGCCTCCGCCACCAGCTGGTTGATCGAGGCGACCAGGCCGAGGTCGTCGAGGATCGACGGTCGCAGGCCCCGGGCGATCGACCGCAGCTCGGCCACTGTGCCCTCGGCGATGACCCGGAGATCGGCGATCACGCCGGCGCTGTCGGAGGGGAGGCCGGTCCTGCGCTCGACCGCGTCCAGCTGACGGCACAGGTGGATCAGCGTCTGCACGGGCCCGTCGTGGAGCTCCTGGGCGAGGTGACGGCGCTCCTCTTCCTGTCCGAGCACCACCCGGGATGCATAGGCCTCGATCTCGTCGTGCCGACGGGTCTCGGCCGTCACGTCCTCGAAGACGACCTGCATGCGGGTGTCACCTCCGGCCCGGCGCAGCATGGTGGCGGTGGGCCGGAAGAGGACCGGCCGTCCCTCCACCTCGAAGGCGACGGGCTCGACCCGGTCATCTGTCGGGGCGTCGGACGGCGTGGCCGGCTCGGAGACCTGTTCGGCGATGAGCCGGGTGAGGATCTGCGCGGCAGCCCCGGCGCCGATCATGTCCACCAGGCGCATGGGCAGGGTCGGTGAGGTGGGGGCCGTCCGCGGACCGTGGAACGCGCCGGGCGGTCGGAAGGCACGTTGGGCGGAGGCGTTGGCCTCGACGACGCAGCCGCCTCCGTCGACGATGAGGATGGGCGCCTGATTCGAGTCGAACAGGTCCCGGTAGAGGGCCTCCGCACTCAGGTGGGCCTGTCGTGACTCGTCGGCCCGTCGTCGCACCTCCCGTTCGCCGGAGACGTGCTGTCCGATGAGGAGGGCCAGTGCATCGAGGACGAGCACCTGGGTTACCTCGGCCCAGGCCGCCTCGAATTGGCGGTTGTCCACGGCCACGAAGAACCGGGGGAGTGCCAACAGCGTGACCCAGCCCGAGGTGAGCATCGCCCCCCGGAACCCGTAGTGCAGCGCGGCGTAGACGACGGGGACGACGAACAGGACGAAGGTCGAGAGCTCGACGGCGAGTGACGTCGCTCCGAGGTGGAAGTCGACGGTTGCCGCCAGCCGGACGAGATAGAGAGCCAGGACGATCAGCTGGATGATCCAGAACTGCGAGCTGGCCCATGGCTGCTCGTCGTCTGCGTCCGGTGGCTCATCGCCGACGTCTGCGGCGCCGGCGCCGGCGACGTCGGGCCCGAAGGCCGCCTCGATCTCGGGAACCGGCTCCGGGGTGGCTTCAGCCCCGCTCACAGGGGCGGCCGGCACCTCGACAGGGCGCACGGGCCCGACGGCGCGGTTGTCCGACGGTGGCGCCGTCCTGGTCACCGACGTTGTTCTGGGTCCGGCACGTCCCGGGCGAAGAGGCTGTTGGCCAGGGCGACGTGCACCAATTCGGTGCGCGAGGTGGTGCCCAGTTTGTCGAAGACATGGTTCAGATGACCCTCGACGGTGCGGGGGCTGATGCCGAGCTGGTGGGCGATCGCCTTGTTGGACATACCCCGGGCCACGAGTCGCACCACCTCCTGTTCCCGGCTCGTCAGGCGCGGCACGTACTGGTCCGGTGCGCCCTCGGCCTTCTCGCCCCGACCAGTGAGGCCGCGATCGAAGAGAGTGGATCCCTCACAGGCGGCCCTGATCGACCGGACCAGTTCGTCGCTGGGGGTGGTCTTGAGGAGGTAGCCGGCCACGCCGGCGGCCAGCGCGGCCCGCACGTAGTGCTCGTCGTCGTAGGCACTCAGGATCAGCACCGTGGTGTCGGGATAGTCGGCGATGATCTGGCGGGCCAGGTCGATCCCGTTGGTGGTGGGGAGCCTGATGTCGACGAGGACGACGTCGGGCCGGAGCTCGGACACCGCGCTCAACGCCGTGTCGCCATCGGGGGCCTCCCCGACGACGGTGAAGCCGGCCGCGTCCTCGAGGATCTGGCGGGTGCCGGCCCGCAGGAGCTCGTGGTCGTCCACCACGACGACGCGGATGAGCCGGTTCGATCCTCCGGACCGGGTGGCCGCCGGGCCGGACCGAGGACCGCGGGGTTCGACGATGCTCATGACGCCATCGTAGGTTCGTCAGGCCCCCGCGATGAGGGACGCCGCCAGCGCCACGCCCAGCGCCGACACCAAGGGGACGGCCAGCACCGGCGGGACCGGCTCGGGTGCGGGCCCGGATCCCGAAGGCAGCCGGGCGGCCGACCAGGCTCCGGTCATGCACAGGAGATAGGTGACGATCCACGCCGCCGCCCCGACGGCCAATGGCCCGAGACCGAGGCCTCCGACCCAGCACCCGGCGATGAGCAGGGCGCTCCGGCCATGGCCCCTCGGGTCGGCGCAGTCGGGGTCCAAGGAGCGCAGGAGCGCGTAGGTCACGATCGCCACGGCGGTGCCGGTCAACGAACCCCCGACGACCCGCCAGTGGTGCTGCCAGCCGGCGCCGACCACGATGATGAGCTGGGCCCCGGTGGTGGCGATGGCGGCCACCGACAGCGGCGCCCGCTTCCCGCCGTACTCGATGAGGCTGACGGCGATCATCCCGGCGGCCAGGAGGCAGTAGGCGGCACCCACGACCGCGCCGTGCCAGGCCCACGTGACCAGGGCGAACACGACCGCGGTGGACAGCTCGACCAGTGGGTAGCGGGCGGAGATGGCCTGGTGGCATCCATGGCACCGACCCCTCAGCGCCAACCACGAGACCACCGGGATGTTCTCCCACCAGTGCAGCTGTCGCTGACAGGTCGGACAGAACGAACGGGGAGTGGCGACCGAGAGCCCGAGCGGCGTCCGGTAGATGACCACGTTGAGGAACGAGCCGACGAAGAGTCCCACGATGCCGGCGAGCGGTACGGTCAGCGCCAACACCGAGATGCGGTCAGAGCCCATGTGCTGTATTCATACAGCCTCCGCCCGTCGAACTGGTGCCTGTCCCCGTGCCCACCGGCGCGCACCGGCGAGGACCCAGGGGCGGATTCTCCACGATCCGACGAAGAACTACCAGGTCGAAGATAGTGCAGCCGATCGTGATCGACGGTGGAAGCCGGGGAGCTGCCAACGCCGGATCGGCGACGGCACCGGGCCGTGACACCGGAGTCCCGTCCACGGATCTGCGCCGTCTGGCGGCGCGTGCAGCGACGGTGAACCGGTGCCTGGGGGGCGCCGATGGAACATTTGGATTCAAGGTCAATCTCGGCCGCCAGTCTGCCGATGGGGGAGGGATGACTGATGTCGACGCCATCCGGTGGATGGCCAGCGAACATGATCTCGAATTCGTCGATCTCGAAAACTACGGGATCGACCCTGCCGCGGGCGAGATTCTCCCGGTCGAATTGGCCAGGCGTCACCACATGGTGGCGATCAAGCGGAAGTTCGGCACGCCGGTCATCGCCACCGCGGATCCGGACGACCTCTCCGCCCAGGACTCCGTCCGGGCCTCGATCGGTCGTGACTTCATCTCCGTCGTGGCATCACCTGAGCAGATCGAGGCCTACATCGATCGGGTCTTCGGCCCCGAAACGCAGGACACCGAAGACCTGGGCCCCGACGTCATCGACGCAGGACCAGAAGCGCCGGAAGGACTGGACGGGCTGGACGGGACGGAAGGACCGGAACAGCAGGGCCCCGGTCTGGACGCCCTGGCCATGGCTCCGCTCCCGGAGGTGGCCGAGGTCCTCGGAGACGTGGACGCGGCCCAAGTCAGCGGATCGGTGGACCAGGTCGAGGAGTTCGTGCCGGTCGAGCCGGTCGAACAGCACCCGCCCATCGAGGTCGACGGACAGATCGAGGAGGTCGACGGAGGCTCCGTCCACGAGGACCTGCCGGCGGTGACCGACGTCGAGGGCGGAGATCCCGGTGCACCGTCCGATCTCGATGCCGATGGCGGGGGACTGACCGATCTCGACTCCGACACGGTCGCCTCGACCGAATTCGTGGAGCCGGCGGTCGCCGAGCTCGATGGCGGTGAGCCGGTCGCCGAGGAGATCGTGGCCGAGGAACCCGCGGCCGAGGAGCCCCCACCGGCGCCTACCGGAAAGGGGCGGCGCGGCAAGGAGGACCGGAAGCGGAGGAAGTCATCGGTCGAGGTCCACAGCGAGGTGCTCGACACCACCGCGGACCTCGATGCTCCAGGCGACCTGGACGCAGCCGAGTGGCGGGAGATCGCCGTCGACGCTCCGGCGGTCGAGTCCCCGACGGTGGACGGGTGGGTCGAGTCGGGCACGGATGCCGCTGAGCAGGTCGAGATTGCGGGCGAGCTCTCGTACCCCGGTGAGCCGGCCTTCGCCCCGGCCGGGGACCATTCCTCACCGGCGGTCGACGACCTCATCGGCGAGGGCCTCCAGGAGTCACCGAACGGTGCCGGCGCCGAGCTCGAGTTCGAGACGCTCGAGCCGGCCACCAGCATCCTTCCGTCGTTCGGATCGGACTGGACGGATCCGGGAGCGATCAGTGTCGCCAACCCGCTGGACGCCAGCGTGGATCAACTCGCCGAGCTTGCGCTGTCGCTCCAGGCCGGACGGGAACCGCCGAGCGGGGACGAGACGGCCATCGCCGCCGACCTGGTCGACGAGGCTGTCGCCACCTACCAGGAGCAGTTCGCCGAAGAGCACCGGTTCGAGGCGGCCGACGCGCTCGAGGCGCCGACGGGAACCGCCATGTTCCCCCCTCTGGCCAAGGCCCTGGTCGAGGGTGACCGGGTCCCGCTCGAGCAGATGGAGCAGGTGCTCGAGGAGCACTATCAGACGGGACAGAGCATCGCCCGGATACTCACGGCCCAGAAGCTGGTGACCGAGGCCGACCTCATGTGGGGAATGGCCCAGGAGATGGGGCTCGAATTCGTCGACCTCGACACCGTCGGTGTCGACATGGCCGAGGCGGGGACGATCCCGGAGGCGACGGCCCGGCACCACAACGTGATGGTGATCGCCAACGACAACGGGACGCCCGTGGTGGCCGCCTCCAATCCCACCGACGTGTTCGCCATGGACGACCTCCGCACCATCATGGGTCGCAGTTTCATCGTCGTGGTGGCCACCCGTTCCCAGATCAGCGCCTACATCGGCCGGGCGTTCAACAGCGGGGGCGACGCCGCCGACATGGCCATGGAGGCGTCCCTCGGGATCGAGGGGTCGAGCAACGGCAGCAGTGTCGACGACATCCAGGCGGTCACCGAAGAGGCCCCGATCGTCCGGTACGTGAACCTGCTGATCCTGCAGGCGCTGAACGAGCGGGCCTCCGACGTGCACATCGAGCCGACGGCCACCGAGCTGCGGATCCGCTACCGGATCGACGGGGTCCTCCACGACGTCTCGACCGCCCCACGGTCCATCGCCCCGGCGGTCACCACCCGGCTCAAGGTGATGGCGGACATGAACATCGCCGAGCACCGGGTCCCCCAGGACGGCCGGATCTCGCTCAATGTGGGCAGCAAGGGCATCGACCTGCGGATGGCGACCCTCCCGACCATCTACGGCGAGAAGATCGTCATGCGGGTGCTCGACAAGTCGAGCGTGGTGCTGGGCTTCGCCGACCTCGGATTCGACGACGATCTGCTCCAGACCTACGAGGGCCTCTACACCAAGCCCTACGGGACGATCCTGGTCACCGGGCCGACCGGTTCGGGCAAGTCGACCACCTTGTACACCACCCTCACGGCATTGAACTCGCCGGAAAAGAACATCATCACCGTCGAGGATCCGGTCGAGCTGCCCCTGAAGGGCGTCAACCAGGTCCAGCTCAATCTGAAGGCCGGACTGAACTTCGCCTCGGCCCTCCGGGCCATCCTGCGCTCCGACCCCGACATCGTCCTGGTCGGGGAGGTCCGTGACAAGGAGACGGCGGTCATCGCCATCGAGGCCGCCCTCACCGGTCACATGGTGCTGGCCACGCTCCACACCAACAGTGCGGCATCGACCCCGATGCGGCTCATCGAGATGGGACTCGAGCCGTTCCTGGTCACCTCGGCGGTCTCGGGGGTACTCGCCCAACGGCTGGCCCGCCGCCTGTGCATGCACTGCAAGGAGGCCTTCGAGCCGACCGAGGCCGACATCACCTCGGCCGGCTGGAAGATGGACGAGGTGGAGGCGCTGGGGGGCATGCCCAAGGTCTACAGAGCCATCGGATGTTCGGCCTGTTCGAACACCGGCTATCGAGGTCGTAAAGCTTTGGCGGAACTTCTGCCGATGACTGAAGAGATCGAACGTGCGATCATTGAAGGAGGATCGGTGGAAGAAATCCATAGAATCGCGGTCGGCCAGGGTATGTGCACCCTGCGCCAGAGTGGCCTCCGCAAGGCCATCGAGGGCGAGACGACCCTCGAGGAAGTCCTCCGGGTGGTCGCATGAGCCCGGTCACGGCAGAGTCCCGAATCGAATGGTCGAGCCGTCTGGCCCAAGCCCTGGTCCAGAGTGGCTACGAGACCGAATCCAACCTGGTGCCCCTGGTGGCGGAGTCGCGTGCCACCGGGCAGTCACTGGCCTACCTGCTCATCAGCAGGAACCTGGCCCTTCCCGGTGTCGTGGTGGGGGCACTGGCCCACCTGTCCGAGCTCCCGGCCATCGACATCGGGGCGATGAACCCGAGCCCCGACGCCACCGCGTGCATGCCCGAAGCGGTGGCCCAGGAGTACGAGGCCGTCGCACTGCAGTTCGACGGGCGGGTGCTCTCGGTGGCCTTCGCCGAGCCCCCGTCGCCCGAGGAGGTGGATTCGCTGGCCTCCAAACTGGGTTGCCGAGTCAACCCGGTGCTGGCCGATCCGGTGCTGATCAGCCAGCGGCTGCGACCGTTGCCACCATCGGGTCCCGAGTCCGGGCCGGTGCCACCGGCCCCGACTTCGCCGCTGGTCGACGACAGCGGTGGGTCCGACGAGGTCCACCCCGAGTCGAGCGTGCAGCAGCTCTTGGAGACAGGCATCGGCGAGACCGTGGCCAACGGGACCATGCCGCTGCATATCGACGACCTGCTGCGGTACGCGGTGTCGGTCGGCGCGTCGGATCTCCACCTGACGGCGAACATGCCGGGATCGATCCGCCTGCACGGTGCCATCAGGTCCATCGAAGGGTGCCCGGTCCTCGAGAACGAGAAGATCAGGGACATGGTGTTCGGCATCCTGCCGGCATCCCAGCGAGAGAGGTTCGAGGAGGAGAGCGAGCTCGACACCTCCCACTCGATCTCCGGTGTCGGACGCTTCCGTGTCAACGTCTCGCTGCAACGCGGGACCGTTGCCGCCGCCCTCCGTCCGATTCCCCACGACATGCCCGAATTCGAATCCCTGGGCATACCCGAAGCCGTCAAGTCGTTCACCGACCTCCGGCGGGGACTGGTGCTGGTGACCGGGCCCACCGGTTCGGGGAAGTCGACCACCCTGGCGTCGTTGATCGACATCATCAACCGGACCAAGCCCCTGCACATCGTGACCGTCGAGGATCCGATCGAGTTCCTCCACGACCACAAGCGCTCGATCATCACCCAACGGGAGATCGGCGAGGACACCAAGTCGTTCTCCGAGGCGTTGCGCCGGGTCCTCCGTCAGGACCCCGATGTGATCCTGGTGGGAGAGCTCCGCGACCTGGAGACCATCTCGATGGCCCTGACGGCGGCGGAGACCGGCCACCTCGTGTTCGGCACGCTCCATACGCAGGACTGTCCCCAGACCATCGACCGGATGATCGATGTGTTCCCCACCAACCAGCAGGAGCAGATCCGGGTCATGCTGGCCGCCACCCTGGAAGGGGTGGTGACCCAGCAGCTGATCGTCAACGCCGACGGGACGGGCCGCGTGCCCTGCTCGGAGGTGCTGGTGGTGACGTCAGCCATCCGGAACCTGATCCGTCAGTCGAAGACCCACCAGATCTACTCGGTGATGCAGGTGGGCGGATCGTTCGGCATGCAGACGATGGATCAGGGCCTGGCCAAGCTGGTCAGGGACGGGCTCATCACCGAGAGCATCGCCTACGACAGGTCCTCCAACGAAGAGGACCTGCGGAACCACCTGAACACCTGACCTGTTGCACCATCCATTGAGAGACGAAACGGGGAATCGTGGCACTGACATTTGACTACAAGGTCCGTGACCGGGCAGGGAGCCTGGTCGAGGGCCAGCTGGACGGGGACAGCATGGCGCTGGTCGTGCGCCGCCTCCGCGAGATGGGGTACATGCCCATCTCCGTCACGCCCAAGTCGACCGTCAACCTCAAGACGGAGATCAAGATCCCCGGCATCTCCGACCGGGTCAAGCTGCGCGAGGTCGCGGTCATGACCCGACAGCTCTCGACGATGGTCGACTCGGGACTGTCGGTAGTCCGGTCGCTCGGGATCCTGGCCGCCCAGTCCGAGAACCAGGAGCTGGCCCGCGTGCTCAACGAGGTCCGCCTCGACCTCGAGCACGGATCGTCGCTGTCGGCGGCATGTGCCAAGTACCCGAAGGTGTTCTCGCACCTCTTCTGCACGCTGGTCCAGGCGGGGGAGATCGGCGGTAACCTCGACGAGATCCTCGGCGGTCTGGCCACCACGATCGAGAATCAGGCGCAGCTCAACCGGACCATCCGGTCGGCCATGACCTACCCGGCTGTGGTGTTCAGCGTCATGTTGGTGATCTTCACGGCGATGATCGTCTTCATCGTCCCCGTGTTCAAGAACCTCTTCGCATCGCTCGGCGGGAAGCTCCCCTTCCCGACCCTCATCCTGATCAAGATCTCGGCCATCATGACCAGCGTCTGGGTGCTGTTGGTCATCGCCGTCATCGTCGGGACGATCATCGGCGTTCGCAAGTGGATCTCGACGGACGAGGGACGCAGGAAGTGGGACAAGCTCATGCTGAAGCCGCCGATCTTCGGGCCGCTCTTCCACAAGGTGGCGCTGGCCCGCACGACCGGCAGCCTGGCCTCGTTGATCGGCTCCGGTGTGCCCATCCTCGAATCACTCGACATCTGCGCCGACGTGTCCGGCAACCGCACGGTGGGCGACGTCCTGCTCGAGGCCAAGGCCGGGGTGCGTGAGGGTCGTCCCCTGGCCGATCCGCTCCGTGAGCACGAGGACGTGATCCCGACCCTCGTCGTCCAGATGATCGAGGTGGGGGAGCAGACCGGTGCCCTGGACCAGATGCTGCGGAAAGTCGGCGAGTTCTACGACCAGGAGGTCGAAGTGACCGTCAACAATCTGACCGCACTGCTCGAGCCGCTGCTGACCGTCTTCATGGGCGCCATGGTGGGGGCGATGGTCATCTGCCTCTACCTGCCCATGTTCGACTACATCAAGCTGGTCCCCAACTCCGGCAGCTGATGCTCCGGGGTTCGGCGTGGAACCGGCTCCCGTGCGCAGCTCTCTCCGCCGCCAGCCGGCCCCGGTCAGTTCCCGTGGTGGTGGTCGGACCCGGTCGTCCGCTCTGCTCCGCGCTCCAAGGGGAATCCAAGGTAATTCCAAGCCTCTGACCAGGGAAAAGTCCCTACAGTTCGTGGATCTCGTGCCGATGTATCCATCATGATTGCCACCAATGAAGTCCCTCGATACCTGTCGGTCCGGGCTGCCAAGCGGTCCCCATCGGGCGAAGACGCCGGGTTCACCCTCATCGAGCTCATGGTCGTGCTGCTGATCCTGGCCATCCTGCTCGCCATCGCCATCCCGACGTTCCTCGGTGTGACGAAGTCGGCGAACGACCGGGCTGCGCAGTCCAACCTGAACACGGCCCTTCTGAATGCGAAGTCCCAGTATCAGCAGAACAGCCAGTCGTACCCGACCACGGCCACCCTGGTCGCGGCGCTGAGTTCGGCCGAGCCGTCCCTGCAGTTCGTGTCCGGTGCGTCCACCGACCAGAACCACATCTCCGTGTTCGCCTCGGCGGACGGCAAGGCGCTGGTCCTGGCCGTCTACTCGGCCCAGAGCCACAACTGCTGGTTCATCGTGGACACACCGGCGGTGACCGCTGCGGCCACTCCGTTCGCCGCTGCGGCCGCCCCGACCCAGGGTGCCATCACGACGACGGCTGGTATCGCCTTCCTGGACACCACCGTCGGCCCCACCTACGGGGAGATCAAGGGCAACAACGTGACCCCGGCCACGCTGTCGGGCAACTGCATCGCCAGTGCGCCCCAGGCGAATGCTGGCACCAACTACGGGACGTCAGCCACGTCCTTCCCGGCTCTCTAGGCGGGAGCCCGCAGTAGCGATGTCGTGAGATGAGGTGGGCTCAGGGCCCGTCTCGCAGCGATGCCACAGGCGGTCCGACAGGGGTACGGACAGCGCTGCCGGCCGCACCTCATCACTCGCAATCACTCGCAGAGACTCACCCACCCGGTGGTTGTTGGCATCAGATTGAGCCGTCGTTGCCAGCTGTCGAGAACCGGCAGGCACGTCCGCTCCGGCGGTGCGTACGAACCCGGGTACGCGTCCTTGGCACCCCGGATTAATCGCTAAATGTTCCCTAAAGTCCGCGCACCATCCGGACGATAGAACCGTCGGATGCCCCGGCGGTATCCGTCCATTGATGCATCAATAACCACGAGGAGGCAGTAAATGTTTTCATCCGCCATCCAGCGCCTGAATGACAGGCGCCACGCAGAGGGAGTCGGCGAAGATGCCGGGTTCACCCTCATCGAGCTCATGGTCGTGCTGTTGATCCTGGCCATCCTGCTCGCCATCGCCATCCCGACGTTCCTCGGTGTGACGAAGTCGGCCAACGACCGGGCTGCGCAGTCCAACCTGAACACGGCCCTTCTGAATGCGAAGGCCCAGTATCAGCAGAACAGCCAGTCGTACCCGACCACGGCCACCCTGGTCGCGGCGCTGAGTTCGGCTGAGCCGTCCCTGCAGTTCGCGTCCACTGCGTCCACCGACCAGAACCACATCTCCGTGTTCACCTCGGCGGACGGCAACGCGCTGGTCCTGGCCGTCTACTCGGCCCAGAGCCACAACTGCTGGTTCATCGTGGACACCCCGGCGGTGACCGCTGCAGCTACTCCGTTCGCCGCTGCGGCCGCCCCGACCCAGGGTGCCATCACCACGACGGCTGGTATCGCCTTCCTGGACACCACCGTCGGCCCCACCTACGGGGAGATCAAGGGCAACAACGTGACCCCGGCCACGCTGTCGGGCAACTGCGTCGCCAGTGCGCCCCAGGCGACATGCTGGCACCAACTACGGGACGTCAGCCACGTCCTTCCCGGCCCTCTAGGCGGGAGCGTGATGTTCGGATAGCCGGCCAGTCCGGCTGTCCGAAGCAAGCGACGAGAGTGCCCCCTCCTCCGGGAGGGGGCACTCTCCATGTCCGGCCCGGTCCGGCGCAGTGCCGGGCGTTCGGCGTGCTGCTCAAGGCGAGGACCTGTCGTCACGATGGTATGAGGGTGAAGGTGCCCCAACCACCAGCCTCGTCGATCGGGGTTATCGCCGCTCGTCCGCCCCTCTCGGCAACGAGTCCGATCAGAACGCCCTCGGGCATTCGTCCATCGAGATGAAGATCGCATCGGTCAACGACCGGCAAGTCGATGTAGCTCCCGACCGGGACTCGGTCGATGGACATGACCGGTCGACGGGCAGGGACCACCATGCCGGCCGGGTCAGCGGGGACTCCTGGGTCGCCGAGCATCTCCGACGACGGCGTTGGCCATTGCTGGTCATGGTGACGTTCGTCGTCGTGTCCATGGCCTATTCGCTGTGGTGGAACCCGGTCGTCCATCACTCGCCGGTGTGGGTGATCCCCGGCGACATCTGGTCCACGTTCCGCGCCGCGCATTGGGTGGGGTGGGGCGACATCGGCGCCATCTACGGAAAGGACACGCAGCTGGTCACCTTCCCCGGGATCGCCGTCCTCCTGGCGCCGGTGGCCATGGTGAGCGGGGCGCTCGGACTGGGTGAATCACTCGTCCCCATCATCCTCAGCCGGCCCACGTCGTGGTTGCTGCTCGGACCGGCGATTCTGCTGGTGGGCTCGACGTGCCTGGTGGCCGTCGACGCCATGGCCGAGGAGCTCGGGGTGAGCGGGCGCCGCCGGATCGTGCTCAGCCTCATGGAGGCGGTCGTCATCTTCCAGGTCGTGACCATGTGGGGTCACCCCGAGGACCTGGTGGCTCTGGCCTTCTCGTTGTACGCACTCCTGGCCATGTTCCGTGGCCGGTGGTCGCTGTCGGGGTGGCTGTGGGGGGCGGCCATCGTGTTCCAACCACTGGTCGTCCTCATGTTCCCCCTGGCCTTCGTCCGGACTCCCGGGCCGCATCGCCTCCGTCTGTGTCTCCTGGCCGCCCTCCCATCGGCCGCGCTCCTCAGCGGGCCCCTCGTGACGCAGTGGCACCGGACGTCGGCGGTCCTCTTCCATCAGGAGAACGCCAGGTTCCTCGATCATGCGACGCCCTGGGTCGCCCTGTCGCCCGTGCTGTCACGGACCGAGGTCGGCGCCGGGCCCGGTCGGATGATCGCCGTCCTCGCCGCCGTCCTGATCGGCTACCTGGCCTCTCGGAGGCCGCCGTCGACCGTCGGCCTCCTGTGGCTGTGCGCCCTGGCCCTCAGCCTCCGCTGCTTCTTCGAATCGGTGATGGTCGTCTTCTACCTCGGACCTCCGCTGGCGCTCATCGTGCTGACCGCCGCCTCCTGTGCCGATCGGCGCCGCCTCGCCGGTGCCTGGCTGATCGCCATGGTGGCGACCGTCTACGCCTTCCACGGCTCGTCGGAGTGGGGCTACTGGGCCCCGATGGTGGCCTTCCTGGCCATCGGGCTGGCCTGTGCGTGGCCCGGCCGCGCCGAGGTGGGGATCTTCGGTGACGGCCGGAGGGTCGACCCGGCGCCGACCGGGGATGCCCCACCCGGTCGGGCGGCCGACCGGTCGCTACAGCGGCCCGACCGTGTGCTTGCGACCGGGGAGTGACTCCTTCGAGGTCTCGAGCAGCTGGAGCGCCTCGGCGACGGCCGCCCGGGTGTCGGCCGGATCGATGACGGCATCGACGAACCCGCGCTCGGCCGCCTGCCACGGGGTGAGGAATCGCCGCGCGTAGTCGTCCTGCCGCTCCAGGCGCTCGTCGGGCGGGGCCGTGCGGTGGAGGATCTGGACCGCGCCCTCCGCACCCATGACGGCGATCTCCGCGCCGGGCCAGGCGAAGCAGAGGTCGTTGCCGAGGCCCTTCGAGTCCATGACGATGTAGGCCCCGCCGAACGCCTTGCGCAGGATCACGCACACCCGGGGGACGGTGGCCTCGGCGTAGGCGAAGGCGAGCTCGGCGCCGTGGCGGATCATCCCCCGCCACTCGAGGTCCTTGCCGGGCAGGAAGCCGGGGGTGTCGACCAGGGTCACCAGGGGCAGGTTGAAGGCGTCGCAGAACCGGACGAACCGGGCCCCCTTCTGCGAGGCCGCAATGTCGATGGTCCCGGCCAGCGCCTGGGGCTGGTTGGCCACGAAGCCGACCGGACGGCCGGCGATCCGACCGATGGCGGTCACCAGCTGGGGGGACCACCGATTCCACAGCTCGGTGACGTCGTGGTCGTCGGCCAGGGCGGCGGCCACGGTGCGCACGTCGTAGGAGCTGGTCGCCCGGGTGGGGATGATGTCCCGCAGCTCGTCCGCCGAGAGATCGTCCCGAACCAGCTCCGGACCGAGGGGTGCCAGCTCGTCCGTGTTGGCCGGCAGCAGCCCGAGCAGGACGTCGACGTGGGCCAGCGCGTCCTCCTCGGAGGCCGCCTCGATGGTGCACAGGCCGCTCGAGCGGGCGTGCATGGCCGTCCCGCCCAGCTGATGGATGCCGATGCGGACACCGGTGAACTCCTCGACCCTTGCCGGTCCCGACACGAAGGCGAAGGCGTCGCTGGTCATGATGACGATGTCGGCGATGCCGAGGAGCAGGGCGGGACCCGACAGGGCCGGACCGGTCACGACCGCCACCACCGGTACCGATCCGGAGCACCGGGTGAGCGCCCGGGCCGCCCGGCCCCACCCGTGCAGCGAGGCCACGCCGTGGGAGACGTCCGCCCCACTGGAGGCCAGCACCAGGACGATGGGGATGCGGAGCGCCAGGGCCTGGGCGGCCCCGGCCCGGATGGTCTCCCCGTCCTCGACGGAGAGTGCGCCCCGCCGGAGCGAGGACGTCGACCGCACCACCATGGCCGGCCGACCACCGAGCTCCTCGATGCCCGAGCGCACGCTCCCGGTGACCAGGTGCCGGAAGATCGGTGCGGCGGGAGCCTCGATGGTCACGATCCCATGCTACGGACCCCCTGCCACCGCTGGGGCGGATGCCGCGGGCCGGGGCGGGTCAGGACTGATCCGGCGGGGACGTGCCCCCGGGCTCGTCGCCCCGGGGGCCCGGGGGCTTCGAGGGATCCGGGGTGAGGCCCGAGGTGCGACTCGGAGCACACAGCGATCCGGTCCGGGGCGGCTCTTCGGCCCGAGGCGGACCCTCGGTCCCGGTCGGGTCCTCCCCTGGTGCCTGTTCGCCGACCTCACTGCCGTCCACCGGTGGGTGCCCCCCGGCCGGTTCGGGCACGGGCCCTGAGCCCGAGCGGTCGGCCCGCTCGAACTGCCGCTCGACGTCGGCCCACACCAGAGGGTCGTCGGTGACGAACTCGCCGTCGTCGAGCGGCGCCCGGGCCAGCACCACGCCGCCCACCGAGAGCAGGACCAGCAGCATGGACAGCTTCGAGGCGAAGCCGGCGATCTGCTGGTCGAAGAGCGGTCGCAGCCCGATGGCCTGACGGGATCGGGAGAACTCGTGGTACAGGGGGTGGACGGAGAAGATGTAGATGAAGGACAGGAAGGCCGGGATCACCGCCTGGGCCACCAGGTAGCCGAAGCGCACCACCGGCTTCAGGCGGGGAATGCCGGGGATCCTGCCGATCACCGGGAGCCACAGGACGAGCCCGGCCACGACGACCACACCGGCCAGCGCCCCTCTGGCCAGGAACGAGGCCGACTCGGCGTGGACGAAAAGCGGGGTCATCGAGCCGACCACCAGCACCGTGACGGTGGCGATCGCCACCGGGGGTCGCTGGAGGCGCAGCAGCAAGGAGTCGACCAGCACCGGTCGGGTGGCCCACTGCACGACGTCGTAGGGCAGTCCCAGCAACAGCAGGGGGGAGACGACCAGCAGCAGGATCAGGCGTTGGACGACCAGTGCGGTCAGCGACCAGTGGGCGGCCAGGTCGGCCAGCGGCCAGGTGAGGGCCACCGCCAGCGCCACGCCGGCTCCGGCCAGCTGCAGGACCTGCTTGCGGGGCCACGGAATGGGATGGGCGCTGGCGGCGGTCAGCCGCCGGTGGCCGACCAGGATCGCCACCGCCATGATCACCAGCACGCCCCAGGTCAGCAGATGGGGCTCCCAGGCCAGGGGCGCCACCGAGCCGGCCCCGATCAGCACGGCGTCCCACCCGCCCTAGATTGACGTCGATGCCGCCGCGCCTCGATCGACTCGAGCGGGTCACCGACCTGTTGTTGGTGCTGCTCGACACCCCCCATCCCCTCAGCCTGCGGGAGATCGCCGACCGCGTGCCGGGGTATCCGGACACCCACGGCGCCCGTCGCCAGGCGTTCGAGCGGGACAAGCGACTCCTGCGCGACGAGGGAATACCCGTGATGGTGGTGCCCATCGGAGGGGACGACCAGCTCGGGTACCGGGTCGATCCCGACGCCTACTTCCTCCCCGACCTCGGCCTCGAGCCCGAGGAGCAAACTGCCCTGAACCTGGCCGTCGCCGGAGTCCACCTCGGTGAGCCTATCGGTCACGACGCGCTGCTGAAGCTGGGCGCCGGCGGGGAGTCACCGCTCGGCTCGGGCACCGCACCGTTGGTGGATCTGCGGTCGATCGACGGCCTGGCATCGCTGCCGGTCCTCTTCGACGCGGTGCGCACGGGGAGCGGGGTGGAGTTCGACTACCGGGGCGAACGACGGCACGTGGATCCGGCCGGTCTGCGGTTCCGCCACGGGTTCTGGTACGTGATCGGGCTCGACCGCGACCGGGGCGAGGCTCGCACGTTCCGGGTCGACCGGATCGATGGGGTGCCCGAGGTCGGAGCCGCCTCCTCGGCGCGGCTCCCCGACGGCTTCGACGTGGACCTGGCGTTCGCCCGCGAGCCGTGGCAGTTCGGCGACGGCGAGGGGGTGGAGGTCGACGTGCTGGTCGACCGGGCCGTGTCGGGCCGGGTCACCGCCGAGCTCGGCACCGGGTCCGTGACCGAGCACCGCGACGACGGAGGCCTGGTGGTGCGGCTCACGGTCACCGACCAGGACGCCTTCGTCCTGTGGGTGCTCGATCTGCTCGACCACGCCGAAGTGATCGGTCCCCCGGGCATCCGTGCCGCGGTGGTGGACCGGCTGACCGCGCTGGCCGCCTCCGGTGGTGGGCGACCGTGACCGGAACCCTCGACACCGCCGGCCGCCTCCGCCGGCTGCTGGCCGTCCTCGCCTGGTTGGCCCAGGTGGGGGAGGCGCCCATCGACGAGGTCGCCGCCCGGTTCGACCTCACGCCCGAAGCGCTCGTGACCGAACTGGAGATGGCCGCCTGCTGCGGCGTCCCGCCCTACACACCGGACCAGCTGATGGAGATCGTGGTCACCGAGTCGACCGTGTCGACCCGGGTCGGCATCGCGCTGACCCGGCCCCGTCGCCTCAGCCCGCCCGAGGGGTTCGCCCTGGCCGCCTCGGCCCGCGCCCTGCTGTCCGTTCCGGGCAGCGACGTGGGAGGTGCCCTCTCCCGGGCCCTCGAGAAGCTCGACCGGGCGCTCGGGGGCGAGCTGATCGCCGTGGAGCTGGACGCACCGGCGCAGCTGGGCGTGGTGGGCGACGCCGTGGCCTCGGGGGGGCGACTGGCGATCTCCTACTATTCGGCCTCGTCCGACCGGCTGACCGACCGGGAGATCTCACCCATCCGCCTGTTCGCGTCGGAGGGCCACTGGTACGTGGATGCCCAGTGCCAGCTGGCCGGCGACCTCCGACGGTTCCGCGTCGACCGCATCAATTCGGCCGAGCCGGTCGAGCCGACCGGTCCCGGCGGTGAGGGCGGACCGGGCCCCGTCGCCGGAGGAGTTCCGGGTCGGGCCCGGAGCACCGGACGTGAGGAGGAACACCGGGGAGGGTTCGACGCGTACGTACCCGGCCCCGACAGCCGACGGGTCCGCCTGTCGCTCGAGCCGTCCACCGCCTGGCTGGTCGAGTCGATCCCGTCCGCCGGACCGCCCGAGTCGGTCGACGGCCGCATCGAGCTCGAGGTGTTCGTCGGTGGGGACGCATGGTTGGAGCGGCTGCTGCTCCGCCTCGGGCCCGACGCCCGGGTCGTGCACCCCGAGGAGTACCGGTCGACGGGAGCCGACGCCGCTGCCCGCATCCTCGCCCGCTACCGGTCGGCAGCGCCAGCGGAGGGCTCCGGCACAGAGGGGTAGCGGAGCCCCGAAGGGTGTGGGCCACGATCCGGCAGGGTGTGGGCCACGATCCGGCAGAGTGTGGGCCACGATCCGGCAGAGTATGGGCCACGATCCGGCAGAGTATGGGCCACGATCCGGCAAGGTGATCGGCTAGCGGCCCGTCAGTCGGGCATGCCATGCCTGCACGGTGGACCTTGTCACCGACCCCTTCTCCTCGGCCGTGCCGGTTGCCGACCTCGGGCACGAACCGACCGGATGCGGGGCCGGCGGGGACGTCGGCGGGCAGCGACGCCCGACGGGACGGCCTATCCGGTGCTGAAGGTCCACGTGGTCCGGGGCGACGGCCACCGCTACTACGTCGAGGACATCGTGCCAGGACGGGCCGAGTCCAGCCCGGTCGCCGGCGAGTCCCCCGGGGTCTGGTCGGGCCGGGGAGCGGCGGCGCTCGGTCTGGACGGCCTGGTCGAGGCACCGGTGTTCACCGCACTGCTGGAGGGACGTCATCCCCAGTCCGGCAGGACGCTCGGTCGACCCCGTGGCGACCGGCGCGTGTCCGGCTACGACCTCACCTTCGGCGCACCGAAGTCGGTCAGCATCCTGGCCATGTTGGCACCGGGCGAGATCGCCGCCGCCGTGGGGGTGGGACACCGGGCTGCGGTCGAGGAGGCCGCCGGCTACCTCGGGCGCGCTGCGGTGGGGGTGCGGAGGACCCACCGCGGGGTCGTGGCGTACCTGCCGTCGACCGGCATGGTGGCCGGATCGTTCGTCCACCGCACGAGTCGTGCCCTCGATCCTCACCTGCACACCCACCTCGTGATGGCCAACGTGGCCCAGGGGGTCGACGGCCGGTGGTCCGCGGTCGACAGCCGGCGGGTCTTCGTCCACGCGCCGGCCGCCCAGGCCGTGTACCACGCCCGGCTCCGGCTGGAACTGACCGAGCGGCTCGGAACGGCGTGGGCGCTGCGCCCATCGGGCCTCGGCGACGTGGTGGGCGTCGACGCCCGACTGCGCCGGCTGTTCTCCACCCGCTCCTCGGCCATCGAGGAGTACGTCCACGGGCGGGGCGGCCTGCTGTCGCCCGGTGGATCGAAGGGTGCATTCCATGCCACCCGTCCGGACAAGGACCGCTCCCGGAGCGTCGAGTCCCTGGTCGAGGAGTGGCGGGGCCGGGCGGCCGACTTCGGGCACGATCTCGGCGACCTGACCAGGTCGGTGGGACTCGGCGGCCGCCCGGGTCCAGGGACGCCCGCCGACACGTTCGACCCCGAGAGGATCTCGGTCCGGTTGCAGGCCCTGGCCGGCGCCGATCGCTCCCTGCGGACTCGTGACCTGGTGGCCCTGGTGGCGACCTCGTCCACGCGCGGCGCCGGCGCAGCCGAGATCGAATCGACAGCACTGCGGATCGCCGAGGGCTGCCGGGCATGGCGGGCCGGAACCGCTCCCGGTGAGGAGGTGCCGATCAGGGGTCACGACGCCCACGACCGGTGGCCGGCGGTCCAGGTGCTGGAGGTGCTCGAAGCCGGCACCGGCCGGCTGTCCGACGGTGGGTTGGAGAACGGCGGTCGTGGCGGCCGGATCGGCCGGGTGGACCTCCTCGACCGGGAAGGGCCTGGACCGAGCGGTCCCGGTGCTCCAGAGCTGCCCGGTCTCGGATGGGATGGGGGCGGACCTGAGCGACTGCCCGAACGGACCCTGTCGGCCCCGCTCGGCCGGTGAGCCGGCCCGAGGCACGGTCAGCGCTCCAGGCCAGACCGTGGTGGGGTCCGGCTGGCACTCGTCCGTTCGTCAGGCCCCGACGGTCCGAACTCCGGCCGGCGCCGCTCGACCTCGCGGTCGAGCCCCCGCAGGGAGCGCCAGGGCTGGTCGGTGTGCGACGGTGTCAACGAGATCCAGCTCGGATCGTTGCGCTGGTCGAAGCAGAGCGCATGCCCATCCGTGCCGCGGGTGATGGCGTCGACCGGCAGTCGCGGCCGCCACTGGGTGGACACGCTCTCGCCGAATTGGGGTCTGCCCCCGGAGAGGAGATCGGTGATCGGGTGGTCGGTCATCGAGCGGCCGGCGGAGACGGTCCGGCTGGGGATCTCCTCGTCGCCGGCCAGGAGGGACAGCGATCGGAGCGTCCCCACGTCCCCGATGCCGGGCAGCACCACGGTCGTGCCGAACAGCGAGGGGAACCCGTCGGCCTGACCCGGCCACCGGTGCCGGGCCTGGGAGAGGTCCTGGAGACAGGCGATGGTGATCAGTCCCTGCCCGCCGCCTTCGCTGATCATGGCGGGGAGACCGGGCAACGGGGCGACGTTCGCCACCTCGTCCAGGGCCAGCAGGACCGGTGGGACGCTCCCGGCGTCGAAGTCCTGGTGGGCGGCACGGGCGTAGGTGGCCTGTCGGACGTCCTCGATCAGCCCGACCACCAGTGGGGCCACCTGCGCCTGGAGATGGGCCGGAGCGGTGATGTAGATGGTGTCCGAGGAGCTGACGAACCGTCCGGCATCGAAATTGGGCCCTGACGTGGCTTCGAGCGCCTGCTCGGACCGGAACCCGGCCAGGGCCCCCGACGCGGTGGACCAGATGCCGCTCAATTCCCTCGGATCGGTGGCGACGATGCCGTCCAGGAGATTCCGGGCCAGCGCCGAGCCGGTTGGCGGACCGCTGGACAGGATCTGCTGGGCGGGCAGGGCCTGGCGGCGATCCACCCAGGTCAGGACGGTGCGCATGTCGGTGTCGTCCATGGCTGCCGCATGGAGGAGTGGGGCCATCAGGGCCTCGGCCCGCTCGGTCCAATGGGTACTCCCCCCGCGGGAATCCGTCGCCGAAGCCGAGCCCACCTCGACGAGGGCACGGGCCATGGCGAGCGCTCCCGTCCACTCGGTGCACGACTGGATCGGTGACCATCGCAGTCTCCGGGAATGGCGACCGGGGTCGGCCGATCCGGTCGGGTCGAACAGCCAGGTTCGACCCAAGGTCGAGCGCGCCGCCGCCGTGGCGTCGAGCACGTCGGGCTTCGTCGACGTCGACACCACCGCGCCGTTGGCGGCGAGCACATTCGGTATGACGAGCGACGTCGTCTTTCCCGACCGTGGCGGGCCGAGGATCATCACGGAATGCTCCGGCGGAACGAAGCGCCAACCGTGTCGATCACCGCCGAGGAAGACGCCATGCCGCGCGTCGCGTGACGCGCTCAATGCGACGCGATGCAGCAATACGGCGCGTTGTGCGGACATCGGGGAAGAAAATTTCGTCACGTGTTTTTCGTCTCGCCGTCAACCGGAATCTCTCGTGGGCTTGCTGGCGGACGTCGTGTCCGGCGATGGGGACGTCGTGCGGTGACGTCGAATAATCCTTGCAAACAAAAGGTTTTCTGTCCATGGCCTCTTGGTGGAGTCGCGACACCGATGTCGAATCGCACGGTGACGGTGACGATTCGGTCGGCGTCCGGCGGACGGGTCATGAGCCCGGCGCGCGAAAAGGTGCTTGACCTGGGCGTGAATTGCCATTTTGCTGGTAGGAGTTATGTATCGCTGAGGAGGTGATTCTTGAACAAGTCGCAACTCGTCAAAACGGTCAGCGCGTCGACATCGTCGCCACGCCGGATCGTCGAAGACGTGGTTGACGAATTGTTCGGAACGATCGTCACCGAGGTTCGATCTGGACGGAAGGTCACAGTGATCGGTTTCGGGGCGTTCACCCCCACCGCTCGTGGTCCTCGTGTGGGTCGGAATCCGAGGACGGGTGCAGTGGTACCGATCCCGGCGTCGAATGGTGTCCGGTTCGCCACCGGTTCGGCGTTCAAACAGGCGTTGAACCCTAAGGAGGGAGTAGCAATGGCAGTAAAGAAGGCAGCAGCCAAGAGAGCGGTCCGGAAGGCCCCGGCCAAAAAGACGGCCGCTCGTAAGTCAACGGCGAAAAAGGCGGTGAAGAGGGCTCCTGCGCGTAAGACGGCGGCCAAGAAGACCACCGCGAAGAAGGCGGTCCGCAAGGCTCCGGCCCGCAAGACCGCAGCCCGCAAGACTGCCGCCAAGAAGGCGACCCGAAAGGCTCCGGCCCGCAAGACCGCAGCCAAGAAGGCGACCCGCAAGGCTCCGGCCCGCAAGACCGCAGCCCGGAAGACCACCGCCAAGAAGGCGACCCGAAAGGCTCCGGCCCGCAAGACCGCAGCCCGGAAGACCACCGCCAAGAAGGCGACCCGCAAGGCTCCGGCCCGCAAGGCTCCGGCCCGCAAGGCAGTGAGGCGGACGGCGAAGCGGCGCTAGCAACGCTGTGGCACCGCTCGTGCCACATTCGTGCCGTTGACAGCAGGGGCCTTCGGGCCCCTGCTGTCGCATCTCGGCGGCCGTGGTGCGTCGAGCCGGCCGGTGCCGGGTGGCTGGACGGTTCTCGTCCGGTCCGATGGCGGATCAGTCGCTGGGCGGGCCCGTCAGCCGGGGGTCGTCCGGGTTCCGGCCGGCTCCGAGCCGGCGACCACCAGGGGATCGGTCAGAGGTCCGACAGGTGGTGGAAGGCCTCCCCGGCGGGGATGCCGACCAGCGATCCGTGCTCAGCCAGTTGTCGCCGCACCCTGGAGGCGAAACGGGCGTGGGCCCGCTCGGCCGCCTCGCCGACGAGTTCGTCGGGCCCGATGCCCATGGTCGACTCGAATTGGCTGTGGTGACACAACAGGGACTCGATCTTGCTGGTGACGAACCCGTCGACGTCCTCGACGTGGTCGGGTCGGTCCGCCTCCCACAGCAGCAGTGAGCGCGGCCGGTGGGGCTCGAGCTCGAGCTCGGGGAAGAAGTGGGGATCGCGGGCCGCCACCAACGAGTCCGTCGTCAGCCATCCGGCGGCACGATGATCGGGATGGAGCCGGTACCGGCGCCAGGGGTCGTGTCCCAGGACGACGTCAGGCCGGACCTGTCGGATGACACGCGCCACCTCGCGGCGCTCGTCGACACCATTCTCCAGCTCTCCGTCGGTCCGACCGAGGAAGTACAACCGGTCGCCGGGGAGCGGGGACCCCGGTCCGAGCCCGTCGAGGACCCGTGACGCCGCCCGGCACTCGTCGATCCGCTCGGCCACCAGCCGGCCGAGGTCGGCGGTCGGGTCCCAGCTCCCTTTGGAGCCGTCGGTGAGCACCAGGTGGTGGAGGGAGCAGCCGGAGGCCGCCCACTTGGCCAGTGTGGCGCCGCACCCGAACTCGATGTCGTCGGGATGGGCCCCGATGGCGAGTGCGCTGGTCGGGACGGCCAGATCACGACCGATCGAGTCCCAGGCAGGAAGGTCGCCGACGGGCATCCCCGACGTGCGCTGGCCCCCGGTGGCCGCGGGGGTCCGGTCGCTCATCCCGGCGTGGGGGCGGAGGTGGCCACCGGCACGATGTCCCCGGGCTCGTCGACGTCGTAGGCCAGATCGGGACGGTCGAGGACCCGCAGGGGCAGCCCGAGGCGCCAGGCCTCGGACCGGTGCCGGGCGAACGAGCCCGGACCGTACGAGAACTGGAAGCCGGCATCGGTGGGCAGGGCGATGACGTTGGTCCCGTTGCCGTGGCGGTCGGGGACGAGGGTGATACCGCCGGTCTCGCCCACCTCGGCGAGGTCGGTCGCCCGGGGCAGGTCGGCATGGGCGACCGTCACCTGGTCGACGCCGGCCTCCCGCAGGTGGGCGACCCCGGCCTCCACCGCGCCGTTGAGGCCGCGGCCCGGCTCCCACACGACCAGTGCACCGTGGGCCCGTGCCCACTCGGCCACCTCGACGTCGTCGCACACCACGGCGATGGGGAGGGGATGGGCGGCCGCCATCACCCGGTCGGCCATGGCCCGGGCCAGTTCGGCCCGCTCGGGGTCGCTCATGGCCAGGTGCAGTCGACGCTTCGCCTCGCCGAATGCCTTGACCGGCACCAGCACCGCACGGGGTCCGACGGCGAGGTGGCGCCCGGGCCCCGGTGACCGACGGTCGGAAGCTGGCACCCGATCAGTGTAGGTGGGCCCCCGCACGCCACACCGCGGCGATGGCCAACCCCTAGGGTGGCAGCGTGCCGGACCACGACATGAGCCAGGGTGATCGGCGCATCCAGGCGCTGATCCGGGTGCGTGCGATCCTCCTCGATCTGGGTTGCACCGAGGAGGAGATCGACCGGGCGGTCGACGACGACGTGGTCGACCTGCTGATGGTGGACCGCCTGCTGGTCCCGGCGGGCCGACGCCTGACCCAGGCCCAGGTGGCGGAGCAGACCGACATCCCCATCGAGCTGGCGCGTCGGTTCTGGCGGGCCCTGGGCTTTCTGGACGTGGGTGACGACGACCCGGTCTTCACCGAGATGGACATCGAAGCGGTCCGGCTGTTCCAGGCGATGGTGGCGATGGACCTGGTCGACCTCGACACCGCCGTCCAGATGGCCCGGGTCATCGGCTCGTCCATGGCCCGGATCGCCGAGGCCGAGGCGGCGCCCGGCACCGCTCCCATCCTGATGCCGTCGGGTGACAGCATCCTCGACGCCGACCAGTTCGCCCGCCAGGCCGACGCCTCCCTGAGCGCCATGGCCCGCCTCCTCGAATACGTCTGGCGCCGGCATCTCCAGGCGGCCACCCGCCGGTCGATGATGCTCCGATCGCGGGGATCGGCCGCCGGGACCAGCCCGACCACCGCCGTCGGCTTCGCCGACATGGTCGGCTACACCATGCTCAGCCAGCACCTGAGCGACGAAGAGCTGGCCGCGGTGGTGTCCCGGTTCGAGGGCCTGGCCCACGACACCGTGGTCGCCCTCGGTGGTCGGGTGGTCAAGATGATCGGCGACGAGGTGATGTTCGTCGTGCAGACGGCGACCAGTGCCGCCGAGATCGGGCTGAGCCTGGCCGAGACCTACTCGGATGACGAACTGCTGTCCGACGTGCGGGTGGGACTGGCCATCGGACCGGTGCTCGTCCAGGACGGCGACTTCTACGGTGCGGTGGTGAACCTGGCCAGCCGACTGGTGGGTGTGGCCAACCCCGGTACCGTCCTCGTGTCCGAGGAGTTCCGGGCCGCGCTCGCCGAGGAGGGCGCCCAGGGGTTCGAGATGCGTGCCCTGCGCGCCCGCACGTTGAAGGACATCGGTCGGGTCCAGGCGTGGAAGCTGAAGCGTGCCGGCAGCGATCCGGGCGTGGACCGGCGCAGGAACATGCGGTGGGACCGACTCAACGACGTCTTGCGGGAGCTGGACGAGCTCCGCGAGCTCGGGGCCAGCGTGACCAGGGGAGCGTCGACCGACGAGGGGTCGTCGGGTGACGTTGACGATGGCGCCGCGGCGGGCCGACGTGTCGCCCCGGTCGCCGGTGAGGACGCCGCCCCGACCGGTGAGGCGACGGGCTCACGCCTCGTCGAGCCGCACCGTGGCGATTCCCTGGGCGCGGAGGTCGAACCCTCCCTCGACGGGGGCGAGGGGGCGACCCCGTAGGTCGATCAACCAGCCGGCACGACCGGGAATGTCGATCCTCGTGGCGACCGGGCGGGGGTTGAAGACCCGCACCTCGAGCCGCCCGGCCTCCCGTCGCACCGCCGAGACCTCGCCGCCGCTGACCGTCAGGGCCGAGCCGCGGTCGGGCCGGTCGCCGCCGCCGAACGACGGCCTGGTGACCAACGGGACGAGCACGTCCTCGGCCATCGCATACGGGTCGACGTCACCGACCGCCAGCGCGTACCGGACGCTCACCGGGCCGATGAGCTGGGGCCCCTCGAGGGGCGTCATCGGACCGGCGGTCAGCGGTCGGGTGGACATGCCCAGCCGGGAGAGCATCCCGGTCGACCGCAGCAGGGTCAACGCCAGCGTCCGGGCCACCCCGTCGGGGGAGCCGTCGCTCCCGCCATGGACCTCGGTGCCCTCCGCCCCACCGCCGTGGTCGATGTCGACGAGCTCGTACTCCACCAGGCCGTCGTGGACCACGGTGAGGCCACCGCTCGACACGAAGCGTCGCGACGGGAACGTCGGGGTCCCGAACTCCTCGGCTCGCCCCTCGGCGACGAGGCCCCGCTCGACGACGGTGAAGGCGCTCTCGGCGAGCGACGTCGGTGCCGGCTCCGGGAGCGGGAGGTGGACACGAAGCCGATGGTCGCGCGAAGGGTTGACGAACGAGGTGTGCACCCGGACCGTCGGTTCGTCGGCCCGGAGCTCGAGGACGGTGACCACCTCGACGACATGACGGCCGACCCTCGACTTCGAGTCCCCGTCCACCCGGTCCGGCCAGGCGTACGTCGAGGTGATGGTGGCGGTGCCGCGGACCGGGCCGCGCTCGCCGACGGCCACGCCCACGGTCTCGGGGGTGTCGACCACGGTGTCGTGGGCGGGGGGTGAGTAGTTGTAGGTGTCCCCGTGGTCACCGCTGTCCACCAGCTGCCCGTATCCGGCAACGCCGTCCACCGAGAAGGTGCCGGTCTGCGGGTCGACCACCACGGTCACCAGGCCGTTGGTCAGGGTGACGCCGGGGTCGCCCCCGTGACCGGGCGCACCCCCGTGCCCGGGTCCGCCCTGGTTCCCCGTTTCGTCACGGGGGCCCGCCTGGTCCTGGCGCTCGGGAGCGTGGGCATCGGGCCCCGGGTCGAGCACCGAGACGGGATGGGACAGCTCGGCGGGGGTGATGTGGGCCCAGCCGAAGCCGGGGACGGCGTGCTGACGGGCCAGCACCCGCCGGACCGGGGGCTGGTCCAGGGTCAGACGGACCTGGATGTCCGGCTGGGCCATGAGCCGGGTGTACAGCTCGCGCTTGATCTCCTCGACGGCCACGCCCTCGCGTTCCTCGGTGCCGATCATGACGGTCACCTCGAGGCCGTCGTCGTCCTCGGCCAAGGCGACGTCGGTGATGTAGCTGTCGGCCTCGATCTGCGACCCGTGGATGAGCCCGAGCATGGAGCGCACCGTCACCCCGTCGAGGGTGATCGACCCCGGCAGGCCGAGGCGTTCGGAGAGGACCTGCACGTCGGGTCCCGCTTCGCCCGCCGCGCTCACCACCGCCTCGACCATGCCGGAGCGGTCGCGTGCGGAGGGGTTGACGGCCACCGGCCCGGGGGTGCCCATCGACCGGGCGATCGTGTCGAGCGCCTCTTCGGCCAGGCCCTCGCCGATGTGACGGGCCTCGGCGTAGCGGTGGAGCACCGCGTCGACCACGTCGTCGGTGGAGCAGGCGCAGATCGAGTCGTGCGCCGAGTTGCGGACCATGAGCGTCCAGGCCACGTGCAGGAACGGCTCGGGCCACTCCGCAGCCGGGAGGAACAGTGCCGACAGCGGCTCGGCCATCTGCTCGAGCGACCGCTCGGCACGGGCGGCCGCCTGTTTCACGTCGACACGGTTGGAGCCCACCCCCATCAGCAGGTCGGACCGGGCCCCGGACCGCAGCTCGCCGGTCCATTCGGTGAGGCCCTCGGTGGAGGCGGTGGACAGGTAGTTCGGCAGGGAGGTGATGGCCAGCTCGAAGTCGCCCTGGATCTGGTTGGCCTCGGCCACGACCCGACCCAGCCAGGGTTGCGGGTGGTGATGGTCGGTGCCGTTCATCAACAGGAGCGCCTCGTCCGGGCGCAGGAAGGAGTCGAACTCCTCGGTGGTGGCCCGCAGCCGGCGCACCAGCGCCTTGGCGTCGTCGGGCAGGGCCGCCCCGTTGCCGTAGCCGGCGACCAGGTACTCGGCCCGGACGGTGGAGCCGTCCGGGGCCCCCCAGAGGAAGGCGGTGCGTTCCACCGACGACGGGACCCCCCGCCACACCACGGCGTGGTGGAAGCCGGCCTCGTTGAGGATCTGGGGCATCTGGGCGACATGGCCGAACATGTCGGGCAGGTAGCCCACGTCCATCACCCCACCGAACGAGGTGCCCCGCCGGATGCCGGCCTGGAGGTTCCGGATGATGGTCTCGCCCGACACCAGGAACTCGTCCATGAGGATGTACCAGGGACCGAGGTCCAGCCGCCCGGTCGAGGCGAGGGCGCGCAACCGGCCCTCGTTCTCCGGCCGGATCTCCAGGTAGTCGTCGATCACCGCCAGCTGGCCGTCCAGGAGGAAGTGGGAGTACGAGCTGTCCTGCTCCAGCTGGTCGAGCAGTTCGTCGACCATGCGGACCAGCTTGAGCCGGAACACCTGGAACGGCTCGTACCACTCGCGGTCCCAGTGGGTGTGGGGCACGACGGCGATGCGGCGGGGTGTGCCCCGCCCGGCCGCCGGGTCCGCGCCGGGCGACGGACTCTGCTCAGGACCGCCCCGGCTCATGAGTGGAGGGGTCCGTATTCCGCCTCGTAGGCCTGGAGCTCGGCGACGATCCGTTCGGCGTCCTTCGTGGTCTGATCGGTCGCCTGGCCCCGGAAGTCGGCGTAGGCCGCCCTCCCGAGATCCTGCAGGAGGAGGTCGGCCTTGTGCTTGGCCTGGGCGGCGTCGAGCTTCGCCTGCCCGGCCTTGCCCGCCTCGGTCGCCTTGGCCAGACCCACCTCGGCGGACGCTCTCACCTTGTCCATCAGTCCCATCGTCGGCTCCTCTCCGTCGGACCCGGAGCCCGACGCCTCCGGGTCATGGCCCAACGTCAGAGTACGCGAGCCGTGGCATCCCGAGGAAGTGGCCCCACTGGGTGTGCCCCGAGACCGCCGTTCCGCTATGACGTAGGCGGACCGGGCCGAGCCGCCCACCACCGAGCCACACCGAGCCACACCGAGCCACCACCGAGCCCAGACCAAGGAGGCCCCGCTGCGGCCCTGGCACGACCACCTTCCACCGGGAGTCCGACTGTCGGCGTCCGAGCTCGAGGACGCCGGCACCCTGCCCCTCGCCTGGTCGCGTCGCTGGCACGACGGGCCGGACGCCCCGCTGTGGCTGGACGCCCGGACACCGCCTCCCACTGCGGTGCCGGCCGGGACCCCCGTTCGCTGGTGGACGGCGGGGGAGTTCGCCGACGCCACCCGGCGGGTCGCCGGGCGCCTCGGCGGGGCCGGCCTCGTCCCCGGCGACCGGGTGGTGTGGTCGACCACGTCGACGGTCACCTCGCTGGTCGCCCACGTCGCCGCCCTGCGGGCCGGCCTGGTGGTGGTGCCGGCGAACACCGCCTACTCCGAACGGGAACTGGCTCACATCGTGCGCGACGTCCGCCCCGCCGCCGCCATCGTGGAGCGGTCGGACCAGGCGGAGTGGGTGCGGGGCGCTGGCCCGGACGGCGTGCTCGTGCTCGGTCCCGAGGTGGAGCTGCCCGAGGCCGACGGCGGCCCACTCGACACCGCCGCCCCCGGTGATCCGGCCCTCATCATGTACACCTCGGGTACCACCGGCGCCCCCAAGGGAGCGGTCCTGTCCCATCGCAACCTGCTGACGGGGACCGAGGCCGTCCGGATCGCCTGGCGGTGGGGGACCGACGACCGCCTGGTCCACTGCCTGCCCGTCTTCCACGCCCACGGCCTGTGCGTCGGGGTCTACGGCACCATGCTCGCCGGGGGCTCGGCCGTGCTGCTCCCCGGATTCGACGTCGACGCCGTGGCCGACGCGGTCGAAGCGCTCCATGCGTCGCTGTTCTTCGGCGTGCCCACCATGTACCACCGCCTGGCCGGCTCGGACCGGTCGGCAGCACTCGGCCGACTCCGCCTCTGTGTGTCGGGATCGGCCCCGCTGTCGGCGGATCTCCAGGCCCGGGCCAGCGCCGTGGTGGGGAGCCCGGTGCTCGAGCGCTACGGGATGACCGAGACGCTGATGAACACCTCCAACCCCGACGAGGGGGAGCGCAGGGCCGGGACGGTCGGGTTCCCGTTGCCCGGCGTCGAGGTCCAGCTGGCCGACGACGGCGAGATCCTGGTGCGCGGCCCCAACGTGTTCGCCGGCTACTGGGAGAGGCCCGATGCCAACCGACGGGCGTTCTCGGCCTCCGCTGACGGGGGCCGGGACTGGTTCCACACCGGCGACCTCGGGGCGGAGGAGGACGGCTACCTGGTCATCCGGGGCCGGACGAAGGAGCTCGTCATCTCGGGCGGTTTCAACGTGTACCCGACCGAGGTGGAGGACGTCCTGGTCACCCACCCCCGGGTGGCCGAGGCCGCAGTCGGCGGCACGCCGTCCGCGGAGTGGGGCGAGGTGGTCACCGCGTGGATCGTGGCCGACGGGCCACCGCCCACCCTCGACGAGCTCGTCGAGTTCACGTCCGGGTCACTCGCCGCCTACAAGCGGCCCCGGGTGCTCCATGTCGTCGACCGGCTCCCCCGCAACGCCATGGGGAAGCTGCTGCGCGGCCAGCTGCCCGGGCAGCAGCGCGACGCGCCGGGCTGAGCGCCGGCCGGGACGCCGTGCCGATCGCCCGGAGGGCGGCGGTGGACAGCACCAGAGCCGGCCGGGGACGGGGAGGCGGCGTCGGAGTACGATGGCGTGATGCCTCAGTGGCGGTGGCGCTCAGGCGTCAGGCAGCGGTGAAGCGTCAGGCAGCGTTCAGGCGTCAGGCCGCGCGGGCGATGGTCATGGCGGTGGCCACGGTCACCGCCGCGGCGGTCGTCGCCGTGGGTGCGGGCGCGTCATCGGCCGCGGCCTCGACCCGCGGCGCCCGGGCCGGCATCGTCGTCACCGTCAAGCAGCCGACGAAGGACTCGATCTCGAGCGACTTCGTCGGGTTGACCTTCGAGGCGACGACGTTGGGCAGCGCCTACCTCGACCCGGCCCAGTCGAACCTTCCGTCATTCCTGGCCGAGCTCGGGCAGGGGAACCTCCGCTTCGGGGGCCAGACCTCGGAGATCAATGCCGTGTGGCAGCCGGTGCCGGCACCGCTGCCGTCGTGGGCGAGCTTCGCCGTGACCCCGGGCGACCTGGCCACGGTGGGAAGCCTGGCGCGCGCCACGGGATGGTCGACGGATCTGGGCGTGAACCTCATCCACTACGACCCCGCCGCCGCGGCCGACGAGGTCCAGACCGCACAGTCAGCGCTGGGCGCGTCGTTGCGGCAGGTGGAGATCGGCAACGAGCCGGACATCTACTTCTACTTCTTGGGCTCGGTCACCGTCCCGATCGTCGGTGTCCCGACCACCTACCCGGCCTATCTGGTCAACTGGAACGCCTACGTGGCGGCGATCAGGGCCGCCGACCCGGGTGTGTCCATCGCCGGCCCCGACTTCTTCACGACGGCCTGGCTGCCGTCGGTGACGGGGAGGGCCCAAAAGGGACTGTCGGAGTTCACCCAGCACTACTACCCCTACATCGACTGCGGCAGCACCCCGGTGCCAGCAGACCAGCTCCTCTCCCCTGCGAGCTTTTCCGCCGAGGATTCGTCGGTCCTCGAGGCCGCCGCGGCTGCGAGGAGGGCACACGCGCCACTGGTGCTCGACGAGATCAACTCCATCGCCTGTGGGAGCACGTCTCCGGCCGCGTATCAGTTCGCGTCGTCGCTGTGGGCGGTGCACGCGCTGCTCGAGGCGGCCTCGGACGGCGTCGCGTCGGTCAACGTCCAGATGAACCCGGCCAACTGCAACAGCTACACGGCGCTGTGCGTGCCGGACCCGTCGGCACCGGGCACGATGGAGGCCAGGCCGATCTTCTACGGGCTGCAGCTGGTGAGCTCGCTGGAAGGCGGCACGCTGCTCAGGACGCACGTCGGCTCGGCCAACCCCCTGCCCACCGGCGTATCGGACTACGCCGTGCGGCTGGCGGACGGCGACGTGGCCGTGGTCGTGGACAACACGACGTCGGCCGATGTGGATCAGCTGTCCCTGCAGCTCGATGCCACCGCGCAAGTGGTCTCGACGCAGCAGTTGACCGCGCCCTCGCTCGACTCGTCCGACGGGGTCAGCCTCACCTCGTCCACGCCGGCCTCGGGGTCGACGAGCGGCCTGACCGTCCCCGCGGACAGTGCCGAGGTCTTCACGATCGCCCCGTAGGGTCCCGTCGCGCGGGGACCCGGGACACGACCCACCACGTCCGGGGGGTCACCAGGCGATAGGTTCGGCGGTGTGGGACCCAAGGTCACAGCGCGGGCAGACCCAGCGGCCGACCGCCGGCCGCTGCCGGGATCGGCCGGTCGTGGCGGCGGGGGGCGTGCCCGGCCGAAGGCCCCCAACCGCGTCCACGAGCGATCCCTCTCCGAGCTGGGATTCGAGGTGGTGGCCGGTCTCGACGAGGTCGGCCGGGGCGCCTGGGCCGGGCCCGTATCCGTGGGCGTGGTGGTGTTCCCACCGGACCGGAGGCCGCCTCGGGGCGTCCGGGACTCGAAGGAGTTGACCGAGGAGCGCCGCGAAGCCCTCTTCCCCCTGATCACGGGGTGGTGCAGCGACTGGTCGGTGGGCCATGCCGAGGCGACCGAGTGCGACCTGCTGGGCATGACCGCCGCCCTGCGGTTGGCTGCCCGCCGCGCCCTCGACGGTCTCCGCCTCGCCCCCCATGCGGTCCTGATGGACGGGAATTTCGACTACGTCAGCGCGCCGGAGGGAGCGGTGGTCGACGGTGGGGCGGCCCCCCACGTCCGGACCGTGGTCCGGGGCGATGCCGTCTGCATCTCCATCGCCGCCGCCTCGATCGTCGCCAAGGTCACCCGTGACCGGCACATGCGCGCCCTGTCGCCGAGCTTCCCGGCTTTCGACTTCCACCAGAACAAGGGATACCCGTCGCCGGTCCACCGGCGGGCGTTGGACGGCAACGGCCTGACCTCGCTCCACCGTCGGTCGTGGTCCTATGTGGACGAGATGGCCTTCCGGTGACCGAGACGGCTGTCCGAGACGGCTGTCCGGTTGCGCGACGGCCTCCTGGTGACCGAGACGGCTGTCCGAGACGGCGTCTGGTGACGAGACGGCCCTGCCTCGAGCGACCGGGACGCCGGAACCGGCCGTCGACCTACGTGGGGGCCGGCTCCTTCGGCAGCCCGAGGACCCGCTCGCCGATGATGTTGTGCAACACCTCGTCGGTGCCACCGGCCACCCGCATCCCCGGCACGCCCAACAGGAACTCGGACCAGGCATAGGTGCCCCAGGCGCCGGTGTCGGTCACCAGCGCCGGTCCGAGCAGCGAGGACACCAGATCGCAGGTCCGGGTCATGTTGGCGGTCAGCGACAGCTTGGCGAGCGACATCTCGGGCCCGGGGAGCTGGCCGACGGCGATCTTGGCCATGGCCCGGAGGTTGGTGTAGCGGGCGACCCTGTCGTTGATGATGATGGCGGCCAGCTGCTGTCGGACCAGGGGGTCCTGCGAGCGGCCCACGGCCCGGGCCAGCTCCATCAGGCGGACCGGGGTGGGGAGGCCGACACCCCCTCCGCCGCCACCGATGGCGGCGCGCTCGTTCATGAGCGTGGTGAGGGCGACCGTCCATCCGCCGTTGACGTCGCCCAGCCGATGGGAGTCCGGCACCCGGACCTCGGTGAAGAAGACCTCGTTGAAGGACGCACCACCGGTCATCTGGCGGAGGGGCCGCACCTCGACCCCGGGGGCGTGCATGTCGACGACGAAACCGGTGAGGCCGCGGTGCTTGGGGAGGTCCGGATCGGTCCGGCAGATGATCTCCCCGATGTCGGAGACCTGTGCTCCGGACGTCCACACCTTCTGGCCGGTGACGATCCACTCGTCGCCGTCCTTCACCGCCTTGGTCTGGAGGGAGGCGAGGTCGGAGCCGGACGACGGCTCGCTGAACAGTTGGCAGGCGACGATGTCACCCCGGTACATGGGCCGCAGATAGGCCTGCTTCACCTCCTCGGTGGCGTGGGCGAGGATGGTCGGCGCCACCATGCCCAAGCCGATGCCGTAGACGGCCTGGGAGGGGATGGCGTAGTCGGCCGCCACCGAGCCGTAGATCCGCTGGTACTCACGGGGGAGCGCCCGGCCCCCGTAGGCCACGGGCCCGCTGATCCACCCGAAGCCGGCATCGAAGGCGGTCTGGGCCCAGGAGCGGGCGGCGGCCAGGTCGGCCGCCTGCTGCTCGGCCGTGCGCTCGGGGAAGAGGCTCACGTGGTCCGAGCCCTCGCCCCACACGAAGCTCTCCTGGGTCCGGAGCCGGGCGTTGGCGTCGAGGAAGGAGCGGGCCTCCCGCTCGAACTGTTCCGGTGTCACCCCGGCCGCGCCGTCGTCGGGTCCGTCTCGGTCGTCGCGGCTCACCACTGCGGTCTCGGTCACGGTCCAACCCACCTCCTGTCGGTGCCCCGGCCGGTCCGGGTCGGTCCCCACCGGGCGACGACAGCGTAACCGTGGGGACCGGACGGCACGGACGCCCGAGCGCGGCCCGGCCGTCCTCGGGCCGTGTCGGTGGTGGCCGTGTCCTGTCCGGCTCGACGGGCGAGGCAGGCGACGGGCGGCCTCAGGGGCCGGCCAGCACGGAGCGAACCGCCTCGTCGAGGTCGGTGTGGGCGAACTCGTACCCTCGCGACGACAACACCGCTGGTCGCACCCGCTGGCCACCGAGCACCAGCTCATCGGCCATCTCGGTGCCGAGCGCCAGGCGGAGGGCGGGCGCGGGCACGGCGAGGATCGTTGGGCGGTGCAGGGCGGCGCCCAGTGCCCGGGCCAGCTCGCCGTCGGTGGCCGGCTCGGGTGCGGTGGCGTTGACCGGTCCGGCGAGGCCGGGATCGGCGATGCAGTGACGGAGGACGCCGACCTCGTCCTCGAGGGTGATCCAGCTCCGGTACTGCTGGCCGGAGCCCATCCGGCCCCCCAGCCCCAGCCGGAACAGGGGCAGCTGCTTGCCGAGGGCGCCACCGTGGCGGCTGAGCACGATGCCGGTCCGCACGAGCACGGTGCGGATGCCGGCTTCGGCCGCGGGCACGGTGGCCTGCTCCCAGGCGCGGCACACCTCGGCCAGGAAGTCGGTTCCCGACGTGGACTCCTCGGTGAGCTCCTCGTCCCCGCGGACCCCGTAGAACCCGACCGCTGACGCGCTGACGAGGACGGCGGGACGGGATGCCAGGGCGAGCAGGGACTCCACCAGCAGCGACGTCGAAGCGGTCCGGCTCTCGAGGATGGTCCGCTTGCGGGGCGGCGACCAGCGCCGGTCACCGATACCGGCCCCGGCCAGGTGCACCACGGCGTCGAACGGGCCGGCCCCGTCGAGGGCCCGGTGGTCGATGGTCCCCGCGGCCGGGTCCCAGTCGACGGTGCCGTGCCCCGGGCCGGGCCCCGGGCCGCCCGGTCGACCGCCGCGCACCAGCCGGACCACCTCGGCCCCCTCGCCCGAGAGCCGCTCGACGAGTGCGGTTCCGATGAGTCCGGAGGAGCCGGTGAGAAGGACCTTCATCGGGCGGTCGCGGCCTGGTCGGCCGCCCGGGCCGCCGTTGTCCGGACCATGGCGGCGAACGCATCGGGATGGGTGAGGTGGGCGCCGTGCCGAGCCCCGGCGATCTCCACCAGCTCGGCCCCGGGGGTGTGCTCGACGAGCCAGCCCACCGTGTCGCGGTGTCGCGCCACCGAGTCGCCGCCCCGGCCGAACGTCGCCGGCACGGTCAGCCCGGTCACGTCGAACGGCGCCTCCGTCGCCCGGATGGCGTTCAGCTCGGCGGCCAGGGCCGGGCCGTCCGCCCGACGGGCCCGCTTGCCCTCCTCGGGGAGCCGTTCCCAGGCGGCGTCGCCCACCATGCGCCGGAAGAAGCGCTCGGCCGCCGCCTCGTCGGTGTCGGCGGACCCGTCGGCGGACCCGGTGGCGATGTCACGCGCCGCCGCCCGGGCGCTCCTCGGCCAGACGTCGAGCCACGGCATGGGGGGCTCGTAGGCGGCGACGGCGACGATGGTCGACCCGCCCCCTCGCAGCGCGGCACCGAGCACGATGTCACCCCCGTAGCTGTGCCCGACGACGACGGCGGAACGTCCGTCGATGACGGCCAGCAGGTCGTCGACGTGGCCGTCGAGCGTCGAGTTGAGCGGCAGGACCTGGCGCGATCGGTGGTAGCCGCGGCGGTCGTAGACCACCGTGTGGAGGTCGTCGAGGCGCCGCAACACCCGGGCAAAGCTGGCCGAGCGGTCGAGTGATCCGTGGACGAGCACCACGACCGGTTGGGCCGCGACCGGGTCGGCGGGGACGTGTTCGGTGATCGAGAGGGTGGTTGTCGGCGACATCTTCGTAGAGCCTGGCAGCTGGGCCACCCGGTCGCCATAGTGGCTCGTGACGAGGGTGAACGTGCCGCGCACCCGTCCCCGGGCGGACCCCGGAGGGGGAGTTTCGGGCGTAATTCGGGGGCTTTCCGGCGCACAATGCACACATGACCCCTCCGGATCGTGCATTGTTGTGGCTTCCGAAGACGAAGGAGAGACAGTGTCCCTTACCAAAACCGATCTCATCTCGGCCGTAGCCGCACACACCGGTTCGACCTCCAAGGACGTGGCCACCGTGCTGGCCGGCCTCGAAGACGTCGTGGTCGCCAACGTGGCCAAGGGCGAGAAGGTCGTCATCACCGGCTTCCTGACGTTCGATCGGGCCCAGCGCGCCGCCCGTACCGGTCGCAACCCCCAGACGGGCGAGGCCATCAAGATCAAGGCGTCGAAGAGCCCCAAGGTGTCGGCCGGTGCGTCGTTCAAGAAGGTCGTGAACGGCCAGGCCCCGGCTCCGAAGCTGACCAAGGCCAAGTAGGGCCCGGCAGTTCCACGACGGGCGGTCGCGTTTGCTCGTGCCGCCCGCACGCACTGCTCGACGGTGGTCGGGGACTTCCCCGGCCACCGTCGAGTGCTGTCCGGGCCGAGACCGTCCGGGCCGAGACGCCGCCCCGGGTCGGACCGCCGGGACGGCGGATCGATTCAGAGCTGTCCGATCGCCTTGTGGGTCTGGGGCACGACCCTGACCCGCCGGTAGCGCCGGAGGGCCCGCTCCTGCAGTTCGAGGACCTGCTCCGGGGTGGGGGGATGCCCGACCGCCCCGAAGGGGGTCACCGGCTGCAGGAACACCTCCGGTGCGGGCCGAGCGTCCGCGGTGGCGGGCCCGGGGTCTGTGCCGAGGCCGGAGGCGCTCCGCCGGCGTCGATGCCCGCCCGGTGCGCGGTCGGCCGCGGACGCCCAGCGCTCGGCCACCGTGGCCACCATGTCGATGGCCCCGTCGAACTGTGCCGGATCGGTGTCGGGCCCGATGACCACCTTCACCCAGGTGATGACCCCGGATCCGACCGCGGCGTCGAGGAACGTGCGCTGGGTGTCGGGACGGACGTGCTCGGCGTCGACGCTCGGCAGCTTGAGGTCCATGCTCACGTAGGTGAGCCACGGGAGGCTCCGCTCGAGCGCGGCGACCAGTGTCCCGTTGGTCTCGAGCATGACGGCGCGGCCGGCGTCGGCCAACCGCTCGATCAGTTCGGGCGCTCTCGCCGACTGCATGAGCGGCTCGCCGCCCGTCAGGCTGATCGAGTGGTGGGGGAGCAGTGACCAGAGCCGGTCGACGGCGGCGACGAGCGAGGTGATGGGCAACGGGCTGTCGACGGTCCGCCAGTCGCGCCGGCCCGGTGTCCGCTCGATCCGGCACGGTCCCGCACGCCGCTCGAGGGCCTCGGGCTGGTCGCAGTAGGCACACCGGATGTTGCAGCCCGTCAGCCTGACGAAGACCTGGCGCTCCCCGACGAGGGCCGCCTCTCCCTGGATGGCCGAGAAGACCTCGGTGGCCAGGATGTCGCCAACGGCACCGGGGTCGGTGACCGTCCCCATCAGGCGAGGGAGGGGTCGACGGCGCCGGCTTCGGCGAACCCCTGAGCCCGCAGCCGGCAGGCGTCGCAGACCCCGCACGGCCTGTCACCGCCCTGGTAGCACGACCAGGTGAGCTGGAGCGGCGCGTCGAGCTCCAGGCCCGCCGCCACGATCTCGGCTTTGGTCGACGCGATCAGGGGGGTCCGGATGTCGATCGGGTCTCCCTCCACTCCGCGCCGCTGTCCGAGGGCGGCCACGTTCCGGAACGCCTCGATGAACTCCGGCCGGCAGTCGGGGTAGCCCGAGTAGTCGATGGCGTTGACCCCGATCCACACGGCGTCGAGGTCCCGAGCTTCGGCGACGCCCAGTGCGACGGCGAGGAAGATGCTGTTGCGCGCCGGCACGTAGGTCACGGGGATCCCGGCACCGCCCCCCGCCGTGGGCACGTCGACCGAGGGGTCGGTGAGCGCCGAGCCGCCCCAGGCAGTGGTGTCGAGCGACACCACCAGGTGGTCGGACCGGTAGTGGCCCGCCACCCCGGCGGCCCGATCGAGCTCGGTGCGGTGGCGCTGGCCGTAGTCGAAGGTGAGGGCGAGCGGCGGTCGGTCGGCCTCCCGGTCGGCCAGCGCCATGCAGACGGTCGAGTCGAGCCCACCGGACAGGACGACCAGGTGTCCGGGCACGGTCAGGCCGGGGTTGCGGTCAGCTCGGCGCAGGAGTGGTCGGTCTCCCACAGACGGAGCGTGCTGAGTGACAGGCCGGCCTCGGCGAGCAGCGCCCACGCCCGGTGGGCCAGCAGCTCGGCGGTCGGGTTGTCGATGACCTGGTTGAGGTCGCGGTGGTCCCACGGGAGGATCACCTCACGCTCGACGACGGACCGAAGCTCGTCGAAGTCGATGACGACACCGTTCGGGTCGAGCGGGCCGGCCACGGTGACCTCCAACCGGTAGGAGTGCCCGTGGACGTTGCGGCACTTGCCCGGGTGCCACGCCAGGTGGTGGGCGGCTTCGAAGGTGAACGTGCACGTGACACTGGTGAGGGGTTCGGCCACGGGGTCGACGCTAACGCAACGCCGGAGGGTCCCGGTCTCGACACGCCGCCGGTCCGGTGGTGGCCGGTGGCCGTGCCGGTAGGCTGAGGGGCGATGACTGCCACGACCGAAGCGGACGACGGATCGACGGCATCAGCGCGTCCGGCCGCCGCGCCAGGAGCCGGTTCGTTCGGGCCGAACGCGTGGTTGGTCGAGGACATGTACGACCGATACCGGTCCGATCCGGCCTCGGTCTCGGACTCGTGGCGGGAGTTCTTCGCCGACTACCGGCCGGCCGGCGGGCCGTTGGCCCCGTCGTCCACGTCGGCGCTGGCGGCACCCCTGGTCACCTCGTCCCCGGCGTCAGCCGGCACCGTCGCTCCCGCCCGCCGACCCGCCGCCTCCCCGTCGGGACAGCCCGCCACGCCCCCGTCGGCGGCGCCCGCCGGCGCCCCGGCCCTGGCCGGCAACCAGGCCGACGATCCACCGGCGGTACCCCTCCGGGGCGCGGCCGGTCGGATCGTGGCCAACATGGAGGCGTCGCTCGGGGTTCCCACCGCCACCAGCGTGCGCGCCGTCCCGGCCAAGCTGCTCGAGGTCAACCGCACCATCATCAACAACCAGCTGTTCCGCACCACCGGCGGCAAGGTCAGCTTCACCCACCTGATCGGCTACGCCGTCGTGAAGGCCCTCGAGGCCGTCCCCGCCATGAACGCCGCCTTCGTCGCCGATGCCGACGGCAAGGGCACGCCGGGCGTGGTCCGGCACCGCCACGTGGGCCTCGGGCTGGCGGTGGACGTGGAGAAACCCGACGGGAGCCGGACGCTGTTGGTCCCGTGCATCCGGGACGCCGACACCTTGGACTTCCGCGGGTTCGTGAGCTCGTACGAGGACCTGGTCCGCAAGATCCACACCAACAAGATCGCCCCGGACGACTTCGCCGGGACGACCGTGAGCCTCACCAACCCCGGCACGCTCGGCACGGTGCAGTCGGTCCCGCGGCTGATGCCGGGCCAGGGCCTGATCGTCGGCGTGGGCGCCCTCGGGTTCCCGCCCGGCTTCGAGGCCGCCGACCCCCGCACGCTCGCCGAGCTGGGGATCGGCAAGACCGTGACCATCACCTCGACCTACGACCACCGGATCATCCAGGGTGCCGAGTCCGGACTCTTCCTGGCCCACGTGTCCGAATGCCTCATGGGCAAGCACGGCTTCTACGACGAGGTGTTCGCGTCCGTCGAGGTCCCCTACGAATCGGTCAAATGGGAGAAGGACGTCAACGCGCCGGACGAGGAGGGTGAGGGCGCCCACCTCCGCCTGGTCAAGCAGGTCCACGTCCAGACCCTGATCAACATGTACCGGGTCCGTGGCCACCTCATCGCCCACCTCGACCCGCTCGACGCCGAGCCGCCGGTGCTCCACCCCGAGCTCGATCCGCTGCACTACGGACTGACCATCTGGGACCTGCCGCGCCACTTCGTGGCCGACGGGCTGGCCGGCAAGGACCTGGCCACGTTGGACGAGATCCTCCATGTGCTGCGCGACGCCTACTGCCGGACCCTCGGCATCGAGTACATGCACATCCAGGACCCGGAGCAGAAGCGCTGGATCCAACAGCACGTGGAGGGGGTGTCCTCGGCCCTGTCACCCGAGGAGCAGCGCCACATCCTCGGCCGCCTGAACGCCGCCGAGGTCTTCGAGCGGTTCCTGCACTCGCGCTACGTGGGCCAGAAGCGGTTCGGCCTCGAGGGAGCCGAGTCGGCCATCGTCCTGCTCGACACCATCCTCGACGAGGCGGTGCGCGAGGGGCTGACCGAGTCGGTGATGGGCATGTCCCACCGTGGCCGCCTCAACGTGCTGGCCAACATCGTGGGCAAGTCCTACGGGGAGATCTTCGAGGAGTTCGAGGGGAACCTCGACCCGGACTCCGTCCAGGGCTCGGGCGACGTGAAGTACCACAAGGGGGCGACCGGGCGGTTCGTGGCCCGCAACGGGAGCTCCATCCCCATCACCATGGCCTCCAACCCGTCCCACCTCGAGGCGGTCGACCCGGTCGTCGTCGGGATGGCCCGGGCCAAGCAGGACGCGGCCGGCGGCGAGCAGGGCTCGGGGCGCGCCTTCGTGGACGGCTCGGGCGACCCGTTCCCGGTCCTGCCCATCCTGCTGCACGGTGATGCGGCGTTCGCCGGCCAGGGCGTGGTCTCCGAGACGCTCAACCTGTCCGGACTGGCCGGCTACCGGACGGGCGGCACCGTCCACATCGTCATCAACAACCAGCTCGGGTTCACGACGGCGCCCGAGGCCGCCCGGACCTCGGTGTACCCGACCGACGTCGCCAAGATGGTCCAGGCCCCCATCTTCCACGTCAACGGCGACGATCCCGAGGCCTGTGCCCGGGCGGCCCGACTGGCCTTCGGCTTCCGTCAGGCCTTCCACAAGGACGTGGTCATCGACATGGTCTGCTACCGGCGGCACGGCCACAACGAGGGCGACGACCCCAGCTACACCCAACCGCTCATGTACGCGCTGATCGAGGCCAAGCGCTCGGTGCGGAAGCTGTACACGGAGTCGCTGGTCCGACGGGGGGACATCTCGCTGGAGGAGGCGGAGCAGGCGCTCGACGACTTCTCCGCCCGGCTGCAGGCCGCCCTCGACGAGACGCGGGCCGAGGCCGAGTCCGAGTCGGCGGCCCGGGCGGCGCCGGTGCTGCCGGCCTACGTGGTCCCCGACCTGTGGATCCCGCCGGTCGAGACGGGTGTCGACGCCTCGGTGCTGTCTCGGCTGGCCAACGTGGTGCGCTCCGTGCCCGAGGGCTTCGTGATCCACCCCAAGCTGGCCCGTCAGTTCGAGCAGCGGGACAAGATGGTGGCCGACGGCGAGATCGACTGGGCCCTCGGTGAGGCCCTGGCCATCGGCTCACTGCTGCTCGAGGGCTCGAACGTGCGCCTGACCGGGCAGGACACCCGACGGGGCACCTTCTCCCAGCGCCACGCCGTGCTGGTGGACTACAGCACGGGTCACGAGCACGTCCCCCTGGCCGGCCTGGAGGGTGGTCGGTTCACCATCCGTGACTCGCTGCTCTCCGAGTACGCCTGTGTCGGCTTCGAGTACGGCTACTCGGTCGAGGCGCCCGACGGGCTCGTCGCCTGGGAGGCCCAGTTCGGCGACTTCTGGAACGGCGCGGAGATCATCGTCGACAACTTCCTGGTGGCCGCCGAGGACAAGTGGGGTCAGAAGTCCGGCCTGACGCTCCTGCTGCCGCACGGCTACGAGGGTCAGGGCCCCGAGCACTCGTCGGCCCGCATCGAGCGGTTCCTGACGCTGTGCGCCCGGGGCAACCTGCGGGTGACCGACCCCACCACGGCCGCCCAGTACTTCCATCTGCTCCGGTCCCAGGTGAAGGGGGAGGAACGCCGACCGCTGATCGTCTTCACCCCCAAGTCACTGCTGCGGGCCCGACAGGCGCGCTCACCGATGAGTGCGTTCACCTCGGGATCGTTCGCCGAGGTCCTCGACGACCCGGCGGCCGGCGGTGACGACTTCGACCCCGGCGCGGTCACCCGGGTGGTGCTGTGCACCGGCAAGGTGGCCTACGACGCCCTCGGGCGCCGCGACGGGTTGGGCCACTCCGGCCGGGGCGTCGTGGTGGTCCGGGTGGAGCAGCTCTACCCGTGGCCCACGACGACCGTCAAGGGCATCCTCGCCCGGTACCCCAACGCCCACGAGGTGGTGTGGTTGCAGGAGGAGCCGGAGAACATGGGCGCCTGGAACTTCGTCCACGGCCGCCTCCACAAGCTCCTCCGCGACAGCCACACCCTCCGCCATGTGAGCCGCGCCGAATCGGCCAGCCCGGCCTCGGGCAGCGCGGCGCTGCACCGCCTCGAGCAGGACGATCTGCTCACCCGCGCCGTCGGCTGACGCCTGCTCCGAACCCCCGACCGGTCTTGTGACCCGGTGCGCCACTGCGCCGGGCCGGTGTCCCGCCGGCCGGGACGGAGGGTGTCTGGCGGGTCGGGCCGGAGGTGGAGGCGGTCAGACCAGGAAGTCGTGGGCCAGGGCGATCCACATCTCGGTGGAGAGGTGGAGCGACTCGACGTCGACCCGCTCGTCGATCCCGTGGAACATGGCCCCGTACTGCTCGAAACCGATGGCCTCGCTGTGCATCCCGAAGCCGTAGGCCACCGAGCCGAGGGCGCGGTGGAACCGGGCGTCGGTGGCCCCGACCGTGAGGTACGGGACGGTCCGGGCCCCGGGGTAGAACAGCTGGCTCACCCGCTCCAGTGCGCCCCACAGCGGCGTGTCCATCGGCGACGTCGTCGACGGCTGCTCGGCGCTGAACTCGATGTCCACGTCGTCGGCCAGGTCCCCCACGACCTCCTCCACCATGGCCCGCACGTCGGCGGTGTCCCAGCCCGGGAGCGATCGGATGTCGACGTCGAGCTCGACCCGGTCCGGGATCACGTTGAGCTTCGTGCCCGCCCGCATCATCGTCGGGGCCAGGGTGGTGTGGGTGCAGGCGTGGGCCTGGCGGGCCAGTCCGACCAGGGGGAGCTCGTCGCAGAAGGCGTCGATCCGGTCGGCGTCGAGCAGTGGCTCGGCCAGCTCGGGCGGGAAGTCGATCCCCTCGATGAACCGCGTCCACGCCTCGTGCAGCTGGGCCTGGGGCCGGTACTCGTCGATGCGCCGGACGACCTCGGCCGCCTTCACCAGGGCGTTGTCCGTCCGGAGCGGCTGGCTCCCGTGGCCGGGCGTGCCCTTCACCGTGAGGCGGCACCAGTAGACGCCCTTCTCCCCGACGATGACCGGGAGGCGCGGCGTTCCGTCGGCGCCGCCCATCGGGAAGCCCCCGGACTCGGTGATCACGAAGTCCGAGTTGACGTCGTCGGCGGCGTGCTCGCACAGCCAGCGGGCCCCGTGGTTCCCGAGCGCCTCCTCGTCGGCGACGGCGACGTAGGTGAGGCCACCCGCCGGCCGGAACCCGGAGAGCGCCAGGTGGCGGAAGCCGGTGGCCATGGTGGCGGTCAGGTTGAGCATGTCGATGGCACCCCGCCCCCACACCTCGCCGTCGATCAGCTCACCCCCGAACGGATCGTGCCGCCAGTGGTCGCCGTTGGCCGGGACCACGTCGGTGTGCCCGAGGAGCGTGAGGGAGGGCGCCCCGGGGTCGGAGCCCTCGATCTTGGCGACGAGCGAGGTGCGTCCGGGCTCGGGTTCGAAGGTCTCCATGTCCACACCGGTGCCCTCGAGGTAGCTCACCAGGAGATCGGCGCTTCGTACCTCCTGGCCCGAGGCGGCGGAGCCGTCGTTCACGCAGCGGTTGCGGATCAGATGCTGGAGGAGATCGGTGGCCTCTGCGGTTCGATCGGTCTCGGAGGCCACCGGATCATCCTAGATCGCCGGCCCCACGGCCCCCTCGCCGCCACCACGGCCCACCGGCCCCGCGCCCCAGGGCTCGCCGGCGCACAGCCCTCCGGGGGAGCAGCGCTGCCTCGGAGGTCGCAGCCCCACGGGCCACCGTGCCCAGCGCCCTGGTTCCACCGTGCCCCGCAGACCCGACGAGCCGGCCCTCCGGTCCGGGATGGTCGGAGTTCGCCTGGTCAGATGGTTGACTGTGGAGGTCTATGGAACACGAACCCCCTGACCGCCGCCGTATCGTCGTCGACGGGTCCAACATCGCCACCGAGGGCCGAACTCTGCCCAGCCTGGCCCAGCTCGACGAGGCCATCCGGACCTTCCTGGAGGAGTACCGCGGCTTCACCACCTCGGACGTGACCGTCGTGGTGGACGCCTCGTTCGGCCACCGGATCGACCCCTCCGAGGTGGCCGCCTTCGAGCAGGCCCTCGAGCACGGGGAGATGATCACCCCCCCGGCCGGTGCGGTCGGCCGGGGAGACGGCTTCATCCTCCGGATCGCCGAGAAGTCCGGTGCCCTGGTGCTGTCGAACGACTCCTTCCAGGAGTTCCACGCCGAACGCCCGTGGCTGTTCGAGCCGGGGCGTCTCATCGGTGGGAAGCCGGTACCGGGCGTCGGATGGATATTCACGCCCCGGACCCCGGTCAGGGGGGCCAAGAGCCGTGCGGTGACCGGCAAGTCACGACGGGACAAGGCGATCGCCGGTGACGGCGTGGAGGCCGCCGAGGGGACGGCCGACGAGGCCGCCCTGGTCGCGTCGCCGTCGCGACGCCGTGGCGGAAGAGGTACCCGCGGGGCCGCCCCGTCCGTGGCCGCCACCGACGGAGCAGAGGGGACCGACGGGGTGACTGCGGGCTCCACTCCGGCGAAGGCGGCCAAGGCGACGAAGAAGGCAGCGAAGGCGGCCGCGGCGACCAAGACGACGAAGGCGGCCACGAAGGCCACGAAGGCCGCCAAAGCCACGAAGGCCATCAAGACCACACCGACGAAGGCCGCCAAGGCCACGAAGACCGCCAAAGCGACGAAGGCCACCAAGACCACGGCCGCCAGAGCGACCAAGGCCACCAAGGCGTCCAAGTCGGGTGCGACGGCCACAGACGCCACGGACTCGCCGGACGGCGCCGAGGAGAGGGACGCCCAGCGTGGCGGCAGAGCGCCAAGGGCAGCGAAGTCGGCGGGGACCTCGTCACCCGAGGGCAACGGCTCCGGTCCGGCCCGGTCGACGGGTGGCCACGAGGCCCTCAACGATCCCCTCACCTTCCTCACCTTCGTGGCCGATCACCCGATCGGCAGCGTGTTCGACGGCACCGTGGTCTCCTTCACGTCCCACGGGGCCCACGTCGAGGTGGACGGCATGCTGTGCCACGTCCCGCTGCGGGGCCTGGCCGATCCGCCACCTAACAAGGCCCGACAGGTCCTCACCAAGGGGGAGACCCGCCAGTTCGTCCTGGTCTCGCTGGACGCAGCCCGTCGTCGGGCGGAGCTGGCATTGCCGGGCGTCGGGCAGTAGCCCACCCGCCACCGCCACCGCCACCGCCACCGCCACCGCCACCGCCACCGGCCACCCGGAACCGGGCCACCGGCCACCCGGAACTGGGCCACCGGCCACCCGAAATCCGGCCAACGGGCCGCGGCAGGCCCGATAACCTCGCCCCTCGTGCGAGCCGACGACTACCTCCCGCATCGGGACCCGTTCCTCTTCGTCACCGAGCTCACCTCGGTCGAGCCCGGGCAGGCGGCCACCGGCAACTGGCAGCTCACCGGTGAGGAGGCCTTCTTCGCCGGGCACTTCCCGGGCCGGCCGACCCTCCCCGGGGTGCTGATGGTGGAGGCGCTGGCCCAGCTGGGAGGGGTGGCCGTGCTGGCCGACCCCCGGTATGCCGGAAAGCTCCCCCTGTTCGGCGGGATCGAACGGGCGCGGTTCCGTCGCCAGGTGGTCCCCGGTGACCGGCTGGACCTGGAGGTCACGCTGGGCCGGATGTCCGCCCGGGCCGGCAAGGGATCCGGCCGGGCCACGGTGGGGGGCGAGCTCGCCTGTCAGGCCGAGCTCCTGTTCGTGCTGGTGGACCCGATCCCGGCCGAGCCGGGCTGAGCGGTCGTCGCGTGCGCATCGCCACCTGGAACGTCAACTCCCTGACCGCCCGTCTCCCGAGGGTGGAGGAGTGGATCGGCTATGCCCACCCCGACGTGCTCTGCCTCCAAGAGACCAAGCAGGCGGACGCCGCCTTCCCCCACGCGGCGTTCGCCGCCCTCGGCTACGAGGCGGCCCATCACGGGGACGGCCGGTGGAACGGGGTGGCCATCCTCAGCCGGGTGGGCCTGGCCGACGTGTCAGCCGGGCTCGGCTCCGAGGACGACCAGGGCACCCGGCTCATCGGCGCCGACTGCGGCGGGGTCCGGGTCCACTCCGTCTACGTGCCCAACGGACGGAGCCTCGACAGTGAGCAGTACCCGGTCAAGTTGGCCTGGCTGGCCCGCCTCCGGGCCCTGCTGGGGGAGACGACCGCTCCCGACCGGCCGGTGGCGGTCTGCGGGGACTTCAACGTGGCGCCCGACGACCGCGACGTGTGGGACCCCTCGCAGTTCGAGGGCATGACCCACGTGAGCCAGCCCGAACGCGACGCGCTGGCCGCGCTCGAGTCCTGGGGTTTGGTCGACGTGTTCCGTCGCCTCTACGACGAGGACCAGCTCTTCACCTGGTGGGACTACCGGGGCGGTTCCTTCCACCGGCACCACGGGATGCGCATCGACCTGATCCTGGTCAGTGAGGTGCTCGCCGATAGGACCACCTTCGGCCTCATCGACCGCAACGCCCGCAAGGGCGAGAAGCCGTCTGATCACACGCCGGTGTTCATCGACACGGTCGTCCCCTAGACGTAGCCCCCGCCCCTTCCGGCCCGGACGGCCGTGCTGCCGGCGACGCGCTCCGCCGCCCGTTCTCCACCGGCCAGTGCTCCCGCCCGGCCAGTGCTCCCACCGCCCTGCACCCACCGCCCTGCTCCGGAACCGGCACTGTCCCGGATCCCGACCTCAGCGACCCAACACGGCTTTCATGGCGGCGATGCGCCGGCCGGCGTCTCGGGACGTGATGCGCCCGCTCCCGGTCCTCGACACCCGGGCCACCGACGCGAGCCACGGGGAGGGCTGGCGGTCCATCGGCCGGCCGTTCCCCATGGTGCGGCTCCGGGCCCACGAGCAGTGGAGCTCCGTGGACGCCCGGGTGAGGGCCACGTAGAGCAGCCGGCGCTCCTCGTCGCGCGCCGCCTCGGTCGCCGCGTAGACGATGGGCACGAACCCGTCCTCCACTCCGACGACGTGCACCGACACCCATTCGAGGCCCTTGGCCCGGTGGAAGGTCGCCAACTCGACGGCGCCCTCGGCAGCCGCCCCCCGGTCCTCCCTGTCGCCCCGATCCGGTCCGCGACCGGCCCGCCGGCCCCCCGGCGCACCCCCGACGGCCCCACCGGGGGCGACGACCGCGTCGGCGGCGGCCGACTCGGGACCGGGGGCGATCCGGTAAGGGATCCCGGCCCGGTGCAGCGCCGTGCCGACGACGGACAGCTGGTCATGGGTGCGGGCCAGCACCGCCTGGTCCGACCAGGGCCGGCCGTCCTCGGACCGTTCGAGGATGAGGGAGGCCACGCCCTCGGCCTCGGCCTGTTCGTCCTCGTAGGCGGTGACCACCGGCATCGGCCCGTCCGCGGCCAGTGAGCGCGGCGGCACGGCGGCGGCGCCACCGAGGCCGGCGGCGGCGGCCGCCACCACCTGGGGCGTCGAACGGTGGTTCTCGTCGAGGCGGACCACCTCCATGTCCGGCACGGCGTCGGGCAGCCGGGCAAGCAGTGTCGGGTCGGCGCCGTTCCAGCCGTAGATGGCCTGGTTGGGATCGCCCACGGCGCACAGATCTCGTCTCCTCCCCATGAGCGCCTCGATCAGGCGGAACTGGGCCGGGTTCACATCCTGGAATTCGTCGATCGACAGGTGCCGGTACCGCCAGTGCATGCCCTCGGCGAAGACGGGATCCTGGAGGAGCAGGTCACCCGAGCGCACCAGCACGTCGTCGAGGTCGAGCGATCGGCGGCGCTCGAGGGCGAGGTCGTAGTCGGCGAAGATCCGGTGGATGCGCTCGGGCTCGACGGGTGCCGTCCGACCGGCCGCCCCGGCCGCAGCGGGGTACTCGTCCGGCGTGAGGCACCGGGCCTTGGCCCAGCCGATCTCCGTCTCCGCGGCCGCGGCGAGCGCCGGGTCGCCGACGAGGTCCCGGATGATGCGGTATCGGTGCTCGGTGACCGCCGGTGGTGGCTGTCCGGTGTCCAGTGCGTGGCGCCGCAGGAGGGTCAGGGCCAGTTGGTGGAGCGTCCCGGCCCGGACTCCCGGGCTGGGCACGCCACCGCCGGAGCCGGGAGTCGACACGGTGACGCCGTACCGGGCGAGCCGGGCCTTCAGCTCGTGGGCGGCCTTGCGGGTGAACGTGCACACGACCGTGTGGTCGGCGTCCGCCGAGCCGTCACGGATCCGGCGGGCCGCCCGCAGCGTGAGCACCCTCGTCTTCCCCGAGCCGGCGCCGGCGACGATGCACAGCGAGGGGGCGTCGGAGACCACCGCCCGGTGCTGGGGCGGGGTCAGTCCGGCCAGGGCGCGCTCGAGCGGATCGCCGGAGGCCGGCGGCGCCGCGGACGGGTCGATTGGTCGCACGGTGCGCGAGGCTATCGGCCGGGTGTGCCGGCCCGGTGGCCCCTCAGCGCCGGGGCACCGTGAACCACCTCCACCCGGGGGGTCGGTAGGGTGTGCCGGTGCTGAAGTCGTTCGCCGGCGGTCAGGTGTTCGGCGGCACCTGGGGGCATGGGCCTGCGACGGTGCTCGCCCTGCACGGCTGGCAGCGCAGCCACCTGGACTTCTCACCCGTGTTCGACCCGGTGGAGCCCGGATCGGCCGGCCCCGACGCTCCGGCCGGCCCCGACGGCCCGCCGGGCTTCGGCGTCGTCGCCCCCGACCTGTTCGGCTTCGGCGCCACACCGCCCCCGCCCGAGCCCTGGGGATCGGCGGAGTACGCCTCCCATCTGCTGCCCCTGTTCGAGGAGCCCGGGGTCCTGGCCGAGCGAGTGGTCCTGGTCGGGCACTCGTTCGGGGGTCGGGTGGCGATCCCGCTCTACGGGATGGTGCCGGACCGGATCGACCGGCTGGTGCTCACAGGCGTGCCCCTGCTCGACCGCCAGGGCCGTCGGGCCCGCCCCGCCCCCGCCTACCGGGTGGTCCGGCGGCTCCACGCCATGGGGCTGGTCGGGGAGGAGCGCATGGAGGCCATGCGCCAGCGCTACGGGTCCCCCGACTACCGGGCGGCCAGCGGTGTCATGCGGGACGTCTTCGTGCGGCTCCTGGCCGAGCAGTACACCGACGGCATGGCCGCCGTCGACTGCCGGGTGGACCTGGTGTGGGGCGAGGACGACACCGAGGTGCCGCTGGAGGTGGCCGTCCGGGCCCAGCCGATCTTCCCGTCGGCGGCGCTGGTCACGCTGCCGGGCATCGGCCACCTCACGCCGACCGAGGCGCCGCGCCAGCTGCGCCGGGCCATCGTCGGTGACCGGCCGTGATCTCGGGGGGGACGCGGCTCGCTCCGGTGACGGGGACCCTGCAGGTGGCGGCCTGGCACCACGGGGTGGCCTGGGTGACGGTCGCCGCCTGCGTCCTGGCCTGCGGGCCCGCCGGGCTCCGGTGGCTGCGCGTCGCCCAGCGTGAGCACTACCTGGCCGGGTCGGTCACCCGGTTCGCCGCTCGTTGGTGGCGAACCACCCCGGCCAACACGGCGCTGGCCGTCATCGCCCTGGCGGCGGCGGTGGCGTCCCTGTGGTGGCCACTGACCGGCGTGGTGGTGGCCGGCGTGGTCGCCGCCGGTCCGCTCGGCCTGGGCGTGCGGGGGCGCACGTCACCGCTGGCGTGGACCCGCCGCCTGAAGACGTTGGCCGTGGTGTGGGCCGTGCTCGAGGTGGTGGTGGTCGCCGTCGGGGTCGCCACGGGATGGGCCGGCCCGCTGGCCGTGCTGGCCGCCCTGGTCGTCCCCCTGCTCGTCGACGCCGCCTGCCTGGCCACGGCCCCGTTGGAGCGCCGGCTCTCCGGCCGCTTCGTCGACGACGCCTCGGCCCGGCTGGCCCGCGTCGGTCCGACCGTGGTGGCCATCACCGGCTCATACGGCAAGACCTCGACCAAGGGGCACATCGCCCACCTGGTCAGACCGGACCGGGCCGTGGTGGCGACGCCGGCGAGCTTCAACAACCGCGCCGGGCTGGCCCGAGCCGTCAACGAGCACCTGGCCGACGGCACGGAGGTGTTCGTGGCCGAGATGGGCACCTACGGCCCCGGGGAGATCGCCGACCTGTGCCAGTGGTGCCCGCCCGACGTCGCCGTGATCACCGCCATCGGCCCCGTGCACCTGGAGCGGTTCGGCACCGAGGACCGGATCGTGGAGGCCAAGTCGGAGATCCTCACCGCGGCGGCCGACGTCGTCATCCAGGTCGACGACCCCCGGTTGGCCGAGGTGGCGCGCCAGGCGGCCGCCCGCGGGAAGCGGGTCGTGCGGTGCTCGGCCACGGACCGCACGGCGGACGTCTGCGTCCAGAGGAGCGGGGACGGGACGACGGTGTCGGTGTTCGCCCACGGGGCCCTGCTGGCCGCCGACGTTCCCGTCCCGACCGGCGTGCAGCCGTCCAATCTGGCGTGTGCCATCGGTGTGGCACTGGTGCTCGGGGTCGACCCCTCGGTCGTCGGCGACCGCCTCGCCGGTCTGCCGGCCGCCGACCACCGTCTGCAGTCCGTCCGGTCCGCCTCCGGCGTGACCATCCTCGACGATACGTACAACTCCAATCCGGCCGGTGCCAGCGAGGCGCTCGGGGCCCTGGGCCACGGCGCCCACCCGCCCGATCCGACCTCGCCTGACGGGTCGCGCCGGCTGGTGGTGGTGACGCCGGGGATGGTGGAGCTCGGGCGTCGCCAGTTCGAGGAGAACCGGCACTTCGGTGCGGCCATCGCCGCCCTGGCCGACCACCTGTTGATCGTGGGCCGGACCAACCGCCGGGCGCTGCTGGCCGGCGTGGCCTCGATCCCGGGGTCGTCGCTGACGGTCACCGAGGTCCGGGACCGCACCGAGGCGGTGGAGTGGGTCCGGACCCACCTCGCCCCGGGTGACACGGTGTTGTACGAGAACGATCTGCCGGACCACTACCCTTGAACAGCTGAGCCGTCGAGCGGGTCTGCCGTCCGGAGGCGCCAGCGCTCGAAACCCCGATCGGAGGAGTCAACTCACCGTGCCCGACGTCGCCGTCATCTTCGGAGGTCCGTCTCCCGAGCACGACGTGAGCGTGCTGACCGGCCTGCAGGCCGCCCGCGGGCTCGGCGCCGGTCCGGGCGGAGCGGTCGGGTCGGGCACGCTGCGGGCCCTCTACTGGTCGAAGACGGGTGACTGGTACGAGGTGGATCCCGCCCTCGAGGCCGAGGCCTTCCTCGAGGGCGTGCCCCGGAGCGCGACGAGACTGCAGCTGAACGCCGTGCCCGGCGGTGGGTTCGCCGAACAGGGCGGCCGACTCGGCCGGTCCCGCCTGATCGACATCGACGCCGCGTTGGTCTGCTGCCACGGGGGCCCCGGCGAGGACGGGACGCTGCAGGCCGTCCTCGACCTGACCGACATCCGCTACACGGGTCCGACCGTCGCCGGCGCGGCCCTCGGCATGGACAAGCTGGCCTTCGGCGCGGTGGTCTCGGCCGCCGGTCTCCCCACCCTGCCCCGGGTGCTGCTCGTCCCCGACGGGGACCCGCCGCCCTTCGACGGCCCCTTCATCGTCAAGCCGCGGTTCGGCGGCTCGTCCATCGGCATCGACGTCGTCGAGGACCTGGTGACCGCCAGGGCCCGCCTGTCCGCCAACGCCCACCTGGCCTACGGGGCGGTGGTCGAGCCCTACCGTCCGGACCTCACCGACCTCCAGGTGGGCGTGCGCACGTGGCCGACGCTGGAGCTCTCGGCCGTCGAGCGTCCGATCCGGGCCTCCGGCTCGGCGGACATCCTCGACTACCGGGACAAGTACGTGGCCGGGGAGGGGATGGCCGGTGCCAATCGGGAGCTGCCGGCCCAGATCTCGTCCGAGCTGGAGAAGGGCCTACGGATCGCCGCCGAGCGGATCGCCGCACTGGCCGGGGTGCGCGGCGTCGCCCGCATCGACTACCTGTCCGACGGTGAGACGTTCGTGGTCAACGAGATCAACACCATTCCCGGTTCGCTGGCCCGCTATCTCTGGGTGGCACCGCCGCTGCCCTTTGCCACCCTGCTCGGCGACCTGCTGGCCGAGGCGCGCCAGCGTCCCACCCACGCCTACTCAGCCGCCGGCGCCGATGGCACGGTGCTCCGATCGGCGGGGTCGATCGCCGGCAAGCTGGGCTGAGGCGTTTGGCCGTCCACCGGCTCAGCCTCCTGCCGGGGGAGGAGGTCCTGGTCGACCTCAAGCCCCACTGGTCCTTCCTCACCGCCCCCCTGCTGGTCTCGCTGCTCGCCATCGCCGTCGGGGTGGCCCTCGACGTCGGCATACCGCACACGTCGGTCGCCCTCCACTGGGTGGAGGGGTCGCTGGTGGCCATCCCCTGCGCCTGGCTGGTCGTGCGGGTGGTGCGGTGGAGGACGACCAGCCTGGTGGTGACGTCGCTGCGGCTGGTCGAGCAGTGGGGCGTCGGCTCCCGTCTGTACGCCGAGACCGGTTTCGCCGACATCCTGTCGGTGGCGGCGGTCCAGTCGCTGCCGCGCCGCCTGATCGGCACCGGGCGCCTCGAACTGGAGATCGTCGGGGAGGAGTCGGTCCGGTGGATCGACGATGTGCGCAAGCCGGTCATCCTCCAGCGGGTGATCAACCGTCGGATCCCTCCCCACGTCCCGGAACGGGGCGATGATCCTGGCCCCGGCCTGCCCCCGGACTGACCGGCCCCGACCGGCACGGCCGCTGGCCGGCACGGCTGCTGGCCGGCACGGCTGCTGGCCGGCCGGCTGCTCAGCACCGGTTTCCAGCCGCCCGTGGCATACCAACAGCATGTTATTTCCAAAAGTGATCAGCCGACGGACCCCCACCGGCCACCCGCATCCGGCCGCCATTCGTTCAGGGGCGCTGGTCCCCCGGGGCGGGGAGGACCCTTCGCGCCACGGTCCCGTCCGAGGGATGGACCCGCCAGGCGGGGCGATCCAGCCGCCCGAGCTCGACGGCATCCGGCCGGCTGAGCGCCACCACGCAGCCGCCGAAGCCGGCGCCGGTCATCCGGGCCCCGAAGACGCCGGGGATCGACTCGAGCCGTTCGACGAGCCGGTCGACCGCCGGCGTGGAGACCTCGAAGTCGACGGCCAGGCTCCGGTGGCTCTCGGCCATGAGCCGACCGGCGGCGACGAAGTCGTGGGCCTCCAGCGCAGCGGCGAACCCCAGCACCCGTCGGCACTCGGTGACGACGTGCCGTGCCCGCCGCGCCAACAGCGGATCGGCGAGGGCGGTGAGCTCCGACGGCCGGGCCAGGCCCAGGGGACCGATCACGGCGGCTGCCGCCTCGCACTCGGCCACACGCGCCGCGTAGGCCGACGACGCCACGGTACGCCGCTGCCCCGACTCGGCCACCACGATGTCGAGATCTGGCGGCACGGCCACCGGGCGGCTCGACAAGGTGGAGAAGTCGATGAGGAGGGCGTGCCCGGTGGTGGCGCCCGCGCACACCAGCGGGTCCATGGCGCCGATCGGCGCACCGATGAGATGTTCGGCCCGTTGGCCGAGTCGGGCCACCTCCTCCGCCGTTCCGCGGCCGTCGAACACCTCGGCGAGGGCCACGGACAGCGCGGCGCTCGAGGACAGTCCCGCCCCCGCCGGCAGGGTGGTGGTGACGTGCAGGCGGCCGCCGGTGGCCACTCCCGTCGTGGCGGCCACGGCGGCCACGAGGCGTGCCCAGGAGGGCTCCATGGCACCGAGGGCCCGAGCGTCCGCGTCGAGTGGGATCGGGAGGCTGATCCCGCCGTCGAAGGCGTCCGACGACACGGACAGGCGATCTCCGCCGTCGGGGGCGAAGGTCACGGTCACCCCGAGGTCGATGGCCATGGGCAACGCCAGGCCCTGGTTGTAGTCGGTGTGGTCCCCGATGAGATTGATGCGACCGGGGCCCATGGCTGTCTGTTCAGTTGGCACCCGCACCTCCTGCCCATCGTGCTTCGAATGTGGCGATCGGAGGCTACGCCGTCTGATCGGACCGACCGGCGTGTGTCGTGCATTTGACCTCGCCGGGGCGAACGGCAACCATCCGGCCATGACTTCTTCGACCACAGGATGGTGCCCGGGGGCGAGGGGCGCGGCCCGGAATGCCGACGGTGCCCGATGAGCGGGCCGCTCGACGGCGTCAGGATCATCGAGCTCGCCGGTCTCGGGCCGGCGCCGTTCGCCGGGATGATGCTCTCCGACGCCGGGGCCGACATCATCCGGATCGACCGGGCCGACCGGGCGGCCTTCCCGCCTCTGGCCGCTCCCCATGTCGACCTCATGAACCGGGGGCGGCGTTCGGTGGCCGTGGACCTCAAGCACGACGAGGGGGTCGAACTGGTGCTCCGCCTGGTGGAGGGGGCCGACGGCCTGATGGAGGGCTTCCGTCCGGGAGTGGCCGAACGACTGGGCCTGGGCCCGGAGGTCTGCCTGCCCCGCAATCCGAGGTTGGTCTACGGCAGGATGACCGGCTGGGGGCAGGAGGGCCCGATGGCCACGACGGCCGGTCACGACATCGACTACATCGCGCTGGCCGGCGCGCTCGAACCCATCGGTCGCGCCGGCGATCGGCCGCTGCCGCCCCTCAACCTGGTCGGCGACTTCGGTGGTGGGGGCATGATGCTGGCCTTCGGCATGTGCGCTGCCATCATCAGCGCCCGGCAGACAGGCGCCGGCCAGGTGGTCGACGCGGCCATGGTCGACGGGGCCGCGTCCTTGATGACCATGACGTTCACGCTCCGGGATGCCGGGGTCTGGCTGGACGAGCGGGGTACCAACCTGCTCGACACCGGTGCCCCGTTCTACGAGGTCTACCAGACGTCGGACGGCGGGTTCATGGGCGTCGGTGCCATCGAGCCGCAGTTCTACGCCGAGCTGGTGCGACTCATGGGACTGGACGACGAGGACCTCCCGGACCAGAACGACCGGAAGGCGTGGCCGGCCATGAAGGAGCGGTTCGCCCAGGTGTTCGCCTCGCGCACCCGGGCCGAGTGGGAGAAGGTGTTCGAGGGGAGTGACGCCTGCGCCGCACCGGTGCTGTCGCTGGCGGAGGCACCGACGCATCCCCACAACCGGGTCCGGGGGACGTTCACCGAGGTGGCCGGCGTGGTGCAGCCGGCGCCCGCTCCCCGCTTCACCGGCACACCCGGGGCCATCCGGAGGCCACCGCCCAATCCGGGCCAGCACGCCGACGAGGCGCTGGCCGACTGGGGCCTCGAGCGGAGCGAGATCGCCGACCTCCGCTCGTCGGGCGCCATCCGCTGAGGTCCCGGATCCAAGGACGGGCCGCACCTGCAGGTCCCGGCACCCGGGCCCCGAGGTCCGCCTGGTCCCCCGGCGCCGAGGTGACTAGAGGTTGACCACCGGGCAGGTCACGGTCCTCGTGATGCCCTCGATCAGCTGGATGCGGCCGACGACCATCTGGCCGAGCTCGTCGACCGTCCCCGACTCCGCCCGGACGATGACGTCGTAGGGACCGGTCACGCCCTCGGCGGCCACCACCCCGTCGAGGGCGGCCACGGTGCGGGCCACGGTCGCCGCCCGGCCCACCTCGGTCTGGATCAGCACGTAGGCGTGGACCGGCATCTGGATCTCCCGGGCATCGAGGGTGACGGTCTTCGCATAGTACCGCCGTCCGTACCTGCCCCTTCCCGGGGGCGGCGACCTCGGCGCCGCCCTGTCGCCACCCGGGGCACCGGATGCGCAGGCACCGGCGGGGTCGGCGCGTACCATGCCGGTGTGGGCGTTCGTGAGCGCAGTGACCAGTTCAGGCGCCTGGCCCGGTCGGCGATCACCGACCTGTTCGATCAGCGCCGGCCGTTCGGACGGCTGGCCCTCACCCATGTCCTCATGACGGCGGGGGACACCATGTTCGCCGTCTCGCTGGCCGGCTCCCTGTTCTTCTCGATCTCGCCCACGGCGGCCAAGGACAAGGTGATCCTGTACCTCTTGTTGACCATGGGCCCGTTCGCCGTGGTGGCGCCGGCACTCGGCCCGATCATCGACCGCAGTCGGGGGGCGCGGCGGGCCATGGTGGTGGCCTCCGCCGTCGGCCGGGCCGCCCTGTGCCCGTTCCTGGCCCGTGACATCCACTCCCTCCTGCTGTTCCCAGAGGCGTTCGCCATGCTCGTGCTGTCCAAGGTGTACCTGGTCACCAAGGGTGCGCTCGTCCCGGAGATGGCGGCGCTCGGGATGTTGGACGGTGCCGGCTCGGCAGAGACGGTCGGCGCCACGGAGGCGGACGGTGGTGTCGGCCGATGGGACACGACCGACGGGCTCGGCCCGCCGGGGGGCTCCCGTGTCCTCCCGACGCAGTGGTCGCCCACGGTCCCGGCACCGTCGCCGGTGCCGTCGGCCCCGAAGTCCGACCCCACCCCTCCCTACGGGATGCCGGTCGTCCGCATCGACGATCCGGGCACGGGAACCGAGACGGTCGAGCCGGACCTGGCCACCCTCAACGCCCGGCTCGGGCTGCTCGCCTCGCTCTCCGCCCTGCTCTTCGCCATCCCGGCCGTCGGCATCCTCAAACTGGGCGGCGCCGCCACGGTCATCTGGGTGAGCATCGGCGTCTTCGCCGCCGCCGCCGCCGCCGGGGCCCGCCTGCCGGTGACCACCCGGAAGGGCCGACGGGGCAGGAGGGCGGCCGGCGGGCGCATGGCTGCGTCGCGGTCGGGGACACCCGTCGAGCTGGCCCCCGACGTCGACCGCCGCTGGGTCGGTGACGAGGAGGACCTGGCCGCGCTGCGGCCCATCGCCGACACCGAGGTGATCCTGGCGTTGATGCCCATGTCGGTCCTGAAGGCACTCGTCGGGTTCACCACCTTCCTGTTCGCCTTCGGCCTGCGACGGGCCGATGCGGCCACGTGGTGGTTCGGCTTCGTCCTCGGCGGACTGACCGCCGGCGCCCTCATCGGCGTCCTCCTCGTGGAGCGGATCAGGCGCGTCCTCGACGAACAGCAGATGCTGACCGCCGCCCTGTGGCTGGTGGTGGCGGTGACCGTGCTCGGGGCCTTCTACCCGGTGCGCTGGTTCTGGGCGGTGATCGCGCTGTCGGTCGGGCTGGCGAGTGCGGTGGCCAAGCCCTCCTTCGACGCGCTGGTCCAGCGCCACGTGGCCGAGTCCTCGCAGGGGAGGGCGTTCTCCCATTTCGAGACGCGCTTCCAGCTCATGTGGGTGGTGGGGTCGTTCGTGCCGGTGGTGCTGGCGCTGCCGGTGGCCGCCGGCAGCCTGGTCATGGCGGTGGTCGCCGCCGTGGGTGCGGTCTCCTACATGAGCTCGCAGCGGGCGCTGGGCGGGGGCCGGCCCGCCGCCGCCTCCGAGTGGCCCTGACCAGCCGTCCGGCGACCGGTAACCGGGAAGCTGACGACCGGGCGGGTCAGCCGAGCTTCTGCTCGAGGGCGTCGACCTCGGCCCGCAGCTCGGCCGGCAGCTTGTCGCCGAACACGGCGAAATGCTCCCGGATGCTCGGCACCTCGGCCCGCCACTCGTCGGTGTTCACCGTGAGCAGCTTCTCCATGTCCTCGGGCGAGACGTCGAGCCCGTCGGTGTCGATGGCGCCGGGGGCGGGGATGAAGCCGATCGGGGTCTCGGTGGCCTCACCGGTCCCGCTCACGCGCTCGAACACCCACTCGAGGACCCGGGAGTTCTCGCCGTAGCCGGGCCACAGCCACCGGCCGTCGTCGTCCTTGCGGAACCAGTTGACGTAGAAGATCTTCGGGAGCTTCTCGGGGTCGGCCCCGGCGCCGATCCTCAGCCAGTGGGCGAAGTAGTCAGCCATGTTGTAGCCACAGAACGGCAGCATGGCGAAGGGGTCACGGCGCAGGTTGCCGACCGCCCCGGCCGCGGCCGCCGTCGTCTCCGAGGCCATGATCGAGCCGAGGAAGACCCCGTGCTGCCAGTCCCTCGACTGGAACACCAGCGGCACCACCGAGGCACGGCGGCCGCCGAACAGGATCGCATCGATGGGGACCCCCGCCGGGTCCTCCCACTCCGAGGCGATGGCGGGGTCCTGGGAGGCCGGGACCGTGAAGCGGGCGTTCGGATGGGCCGCAGGGGTGCCCGACTCGGGGGTCCAGTCCTCGCCCTTCCACGAGGTGACGTGGGCCGGCGTCTCGTCGGTCATCCCCTCCCACCACACGTCGCCGTCGTCGGTCAGCGCCGTGTTGGTGAAGATGGCGTTCCCGTCGAGGGTCAGCATGGCGTTCGGGTTGGTCTTCGTGTTGGTGCCCGGCGCCACCCCGAAGAACCCGGCCTCGGGGTTGATGGCGTAGAGCCGGCCGTCGGGTCCGAACTTCATCCAGCAGATGTCGTCCCCGACCGTCTCGACCTTCCAATCGGCGAGGGTCGGGATGAGCATGGCCAGGTTCGTCTTGCCGCAGCTCGACGGGAAGGCCCCGGTGACGTACCGGGTCTCGCCGGCGGGGGAGGTGAGCTTGAGGATGAGCATGTGCTCGGCCAGCCAGTTGTCGTCCCGGGCCATGACCGAGGCGATCCGCAGGGCGAAGCACTTCTTGCCGAGGAGGGCATTGCCTCCGTAGCCCGAGCCGTAGGACCAGATCTCGCGCGTCTCGGGGAAGTGCACGATGTACTTGTTCTCGGCGTCACAGGGCCAGGGCACGTCGGACTCACCCTCGGCCAGAGGGGCACCCACCGAATGGAGGCAGGGCACGAAGTCACCGTCGGCCCCGAGGACCTCGAGGGCGCCGCGGCCCATGCGGGTCATGATGCGCATGGAGACGGCCACGTAGGCCGAGTCGGTGATCTCCACGCCGATGTGGGCGATGGAGGATCCGAGGGGGCCCATCGAGAACGGGACGACGTACATCGTCCTCCCCCGCATCGAGCCCTTGAACAGGTCGGTGAGCACGCCCCGCATCTCTGCCGGCTCGCGCCAATTGTTGGTCGGACCGGCGTCGGACTCCAGGGTCGAACAGATGAAGGTGCGGTCCTCCACCCGGGCCACGTCGCCCGGATCCGAGTGGGCCCAGTAGCTGTTCGGGCGCTTGGCGTCGGAGAGCTTGGCGAAGGTCCCGTTGGCGACCAGCTGCTCGCAGAGCCGGTCGTACTCCTCGGCCGATCCGTCGCACCACTCCACGTCGTCAGGCTGGGTCAGCGCGGCGATCTCGTCCACCCATGCGATCAGCTTCTTGTTCGTGGTGGGGGGCATGGGATGGGAGTCCTCCTTGGGTGGTGGCTGGGCCCCCGACCTCGTGGTGGACCACGGTCGGGACGGCGATCAGTCAATTGTAGCGGTCACTGCCTGGCCCAATGGTAGGCAGGGGTCCGTGCAGAGTCCCAATTCCGGCGAGGGCCGGACCCGATCGTCGGGTGGGTCCGACGAGTTCGACGCCATTGACCGGATGAACGCCCTCTTCATGGCCGCGGCCCGGGTGGGCACCCCTGAAGGTGGCCTGCCACCGGCCGGGGAGGTGTGGATCGGGGACGACGCCGCCGTCGTGGCGGCCCCCGCCGGCTCCCACGAGGTGCTGACCACCGACCTCGTGGTGGAGCACGTCCACTTCGACCTCCGGCTGTGCTCACTCGGGGACGTCGGGTTCAAGGCCCTGATGGTGACCGCCTCCGACCTGGCGGCCATGGGGGCCAGGTCGGACCACGCCCTGGTGTCGATCGTCGCCCCCCCGGGGCTCGACCTGGACGCCCTGGCATCCGGCCTCGCCGCGGCATCGTCCGACACCGGGTGCGTGATCGTCGGGGGCGACCTGTCCGGGGGCCCGCTCCTGGTGGTGTCGGTGGCCGTGTCCGGTGGTCTCGACGCCCCCTCCGACCGGGGTGCGCTGCTCCGATCCGGGGCCGGGCCGGGCGATCACCTCTTCGTCACCGGACCCCTCGGGGGGTCGGCGGCCGGCCACCGACTTCTCCTCGGGGAACTTGAGCCGCACGGGCGGGACGCCGGATCGGGCAAGGCCGGGCTTCCGTCCGGGCCGGCGGTGGCCGACGGCCTCGTCCGGGCGTTCCGGCGCCCGAGGGCCCGCCTCGGCGAGGGCCGGGCGGCCCGCCGGGCCGGGGCATCGGCGGCCATCGACGTCTCCGACGGACTGGCGGCCGACATCGGGCACCTCTCCCGGGCGTCCGGGGTCGGGATCGCCCTCGAGGCCGTGCCGGTCGTGCCGGGGGCGACCGAGGACGAGGCCCTCCACGGCGGCGAGGACTACGAGTTGGTGGTGGCCACCCCTGATCCCGATCGTCTGGGCCGCGAGTTCGAGTCCGCCGGACTGCGTCCACCGGTGCCGATCGGCCGGTGCACCGACCCAGGGGGTTCGGTCGTCCTCGCCGGGACCGCACTCCCACCCGATGGCTGGGTGCATCGCTTCTAGGCGTCGGACCGACTCCCCGGGAGCCAGCACCACCCGGTTCGGGGCCCTCGTCGGACCAGGCGCACTGCCGCCCTCTTCGGGCCGAGATCGCCGTGTCTCAGGAAACCCACAGATTTACCCGTCACGATAGGGGGGTGACTGCCGGGACTCCGCTCCACCACCGGGGACGCATGGCGATGGCGGGTGTGCCACCGTGCTGACGTCCGAGCACCGGATCCTCGTCGTGGACGACGAGAAGAACATCACCGACCTCGTGGCCATGGCCCTCCGCCTGAAGGGGGCCATGGTCGAGGTGGCCCACACCGGCAACGACGCACTGCGGTCCGTGGCGTCCTTCCGTCCGCACCTGGTCGTGCTCGACGTGATGCTGCCCGACCTGGACGGCTTCGCCGTGCTCAAGCGGATGGGGGACGAGCGGCGCTCGGCCGACCTGCCGGTGCTGTTCCTCACCGCACGCGGCGACCTGGACGACCGGCTGCGCGGGCTGGCGTTGGGCGGCGACGACTACATGACCAAGCCGTTCAGCGTCGAGGAGATGCTGCTCCGGGTGAACGCCATTCTGCGCAGGACCGAGGGCTACGAGGAGGTCGGTCCCCGGGTGTTCGTCGGTGACGTGGAGCTGGACGAGGAGAGTCACCAGGTGTGGAGGGGTTCCGAGCTGGTCGAGCTCACGCCCACCGAGTTCCGGCTCCTCCACTACCTGATGATCAACGCCGGGCAGGTCGTCTCGAAGGCCCAGATCCGCGACCACGTCTGGGACTACAGCTTCGACGGCAAGGTCAACATGGTCGAGGTGTACGTCAGCTACCTCCGGAAGAAGCTCGATGCCAACGGGCCGCCCCTGATCCGGACCGTCCGCGGCATCGGGTACTGCATGAGGCCGGCGAAACCGCAGGTGTCCGACAAGGCCGCGTCCGACAAGCCCGCGTCCGACAAGCCCGCGTCCGACAAGGCCGCGTCCGACAAGGCCGCGTCCGACAAGGCCGCGTCCGACAAGGCCGCGTCCGACAAGGCCGCGTCCGACAAGGCCGCGTCCGGCAAGGCCGCGTCCGGCAAGGCCGCGTCCGACAAGCCCGCCCCCGGCAAGCAGGCCGCCGGCAAGCCCGGTCGCCGCGGGGTCGGCTCCAACGGCAAGGGCCGGGCCCGGTGACCCTCCGCCTCCGCCTCCTCCTGTTGCTCGTCGGCATCGTGGCAGCCGGCCTGGTCATCTCCGATGTCGTGACCTACAACGCCCTCCGCTCCTTCCTCACGACCCGGGAGGACCAGCAGCTCGAGGCCGCCGCGTTCCCGGTGGGGAGGGCCCTCCTGTCCTCGTCGGGACTCGGCCTCACCGTTCCCGCCGCGCCCCCGGTGACGTCGACGGGACCGACCGGGACCGTCCCCGCCGGCGACCGGGCCCATCGGGGCCCCCTGCGAGGCTCGTTCCGGGATGGCGGCGGGTTGTTCGGCAGTACCCCGAGCGCCCAGCGGGGCCTGCTGGTGACGCCGGGCACCTACGGACAGCTGCGCGGCGCCTCGGGGCGGGTCGAGGCCCGCCTCTTCTTCAGCTACGGCGGAAAGGCGCCGACGGCACCGACGCTGCCGGCCAAGCTTCCCGGCGCCGGGCTCCCCGGGGGCAAGGACCTCTTCTTCTCCACGACCAGCCCCGGACCCAACTCGGTGTCCTACCGGGTGGTGGCCAAACCGCTCTCGGACCACACCGGCGTCATCGTGGTGGCGGTGCCGCTGACCGACCTGGAGAGCACGCTCCGCCAGCTCCTGTTGGTGGAACTGGTGATCTCGGCGCTGCTGCTCGTCGGCCTGGGCATCGTGTCGTGGGTGATGGTGCGCCGGGACCTGAGGCCGCTCGAGGAGATCGCCCAGACCGCCGGGGCCATCGCCGACGGGGATCTCTCCCAGCGGGTCTCCCACGTCAACGAGGCGACGGAGGTCGGGCAGCTGGGCGTGGCCTTCAACACCATGGTCGACGAGATCGAGGTGGCGTTCTCCGAACGCGCCGCCTCCGAGGATCGGCTGCGGAGGTTCCTGGCCGACGCCTCGCACGAACTCCGTACGCCGCTCACCTCGATCCGCGGGTACGCCGAGCTGTTCGACCTCGGGGTCCGGGACCGGCCCGAGGACCTGGCCGCCTCGATGCGGGCCATCAAGGAGGAGGCGGCCCGGATGGGCACGCTCGTGGACGACCTCCTCTGGCTGGCCCAGCTCGACCACGAGCGACCGCTGCGGCGGGAGCCGGTCGACCTCGGCGATGTGGCCAGGCGTTCGGCCGCCGCCGTCGGGGTCTCGGACCCCGGTCGTCCGTTGACGGTCGAGGCGGGAACGCCGGTCGTGGTCGTCGGGGACGGACAGCGCCTGCGCCAGGTGGTGGACAACCTGCTGGTGAACGCCTTGTTGCACACGCCCGAGGGGGCCGCCATCGAGGTCACCGTGTCCGCGGAGGGGGAGTGGGCATCGCTCACCGTCCATGACGAGGGATCCGGTATCGACCCGGCGGACGTGGAGCGGATCTTCCAGCCCTTCTACCGGTCGGATCCCTCGAGGGCCCGGACGTCGGGAGGTGCTGGGCTCGGGCTGGCCATCGTCGCCGCCATCGTCGCCGCCCACGGCGGGACGGTCCGGGCCCTGCCCGGTCCGGGAGCGACGTTCGAGGTGCGCCTCCCCATGCACCCGCAGGGGCCCGACGGACGGGTGGACGGGCCCGAGGTGCACTCCCATCCGGACACCGGGTCCGACCGCGGCGAGAGCGGGTCCGACGGCGGGAGCGGGTCCGACCGTGGGGCGGGGTCGCCGGCGCCGGCCGGCCTGGCCGCCCCGCCGAGCCTCGACGATGCCGTGCGGGGCAGCAGGGCGTGAAAAGCCCTCCGGTCCCCCTGGCCGGCGCGGCCGGGGGGTGCAGCGGTGCGCCCGGGAGCTAGCCCGGGATCTTCCGGATCGGCCGCTTGGTGACCTTCCCGGACCTGATGCAGGAGGTGCAGGCGTTCAGCCGCCTGGGCGATCCGTCGACGAGGGCGCGGACGCGCTGGATGTTCGGGTCCCAACGCCGCTTGGTGCGCCGATGGGAGTGACTGATGTTCATCCCGAACGACGGCTTCTTGCCGCACACCTCGCATACCGCTGCCATGACGCTCCGACTTTCCTCTCGGGATCCTCCGGGTAAGGCGCAAAGGTTAGCATCCTGGCCATGGTGGTCCTCGACGCGCTGGGAGCTTCGGAGCTGTGCCAGGTGATCACCACGTTCCGTGACGGGTTGCGATCCCACCAGGAGGTGATCAACCGGCTCAACGTGTACCCGGTGCCCGACGGGGACACGGGGACCAACATGGCGCTGACCATGGAGTCGGTGACCAGGGAGATCGGCGACCTCGAGGAGCCGGACCTCGACGCCACCTGCAAGGCCATCGTCCACGGTTCGCTGATGGGCGCACGGGGCAACTCGGGCGTCATCTTGTCCCAGCTCCTGCGCGGACTCTCCGAGGGCCTGAACGACGCCACCGGCCGGCCCGGCCCGCTCGAGCTGTCCGAGGCGCTCACCATCGCCGACCGCCTGGCCCGCGAGGCGGTGATGCGCCCGGTCGAGGGCACCATCCTCACCGTGGCGAGGGGGGCGGCCGACGGCGCCCGGTCGGCCGCCTCCGCCGGGAAGTCGCTGGTGGACGTGGCCGAGGCCTCGAGGGCCGGTGCCGCCGAGGCGCTGGCCCGGACGCCGTCCCTCCTGCCGGTGCTCGAGCAGGCCGGTGTGGTGGACGCCGGCGGCACCGGCTACCTGCTCCTGTTCGACGCCATCCTCTCGGTGGTCGACGGACGGGCGATGCCGGCGCCCCCGGCGCTCCCCGATCCTCACTTCGGCCCGCTCAACCCCGAGGCGCCCGGCATGGCGATCCCGGCCGTCAGCGACGTCGACGCCGAGTTGGCCGGCCTGCGCTACGAGGTGATGTACCTGCTCGAGGCGCCCGACGACACGATCCCGTCGTTCAAGGAGGTCTGGGCCGGCCTCGGCGACTCCATCGTGGTGGTGGGCGGCGAGAGCCTGTGGAACTGCCACATCCACACCGACGACATCGGCGCCGCCATCGAGGCCTCCCTGGATGTCGGTCGCCCCCGGTCGATCCGGGTCACCGACCTGCTGGAGGAGGTTGAGGAGGAGCGATGGGTCCGCGAGGGCGCGGGGAGCATGGGCAGCGAGCCCCCGACCCCGCTCGGCCCCCCTCCCACCACAGGTGTGGTGGCGGTCGCCACCGGCGAGGGCATCGCCCGGATCTTCCGGTCCCTGGGGGTGAAGGGCCTGATCTCCGGCGGCCAGTCGATGAACCCCTCCACCGCGGAGTTGGTGGAGGCCGTCGAGGCCGTCGGGTCCGACGAGGTGATCATCCTCCCGAACAACGGCAACATCAGGCCGGTGGCCGAGCGCGTCCACGACCTGACCGGGAAGTCCGTCTGGGTGGTGCCCACCAACACCATCGCCGAGGGGTTCGCCGCCCTGCTGGCCTACGACCCCGAGGCCCACGGGTCGGTCAACGCCGAGGCCATGGAGGCGTCCTCGCGCAAGGTCGTCCCCGGCGAGGTGACCCGGGCCGTCCGTGACTCGGACAGCTCGGCCGGCCCGATCGTCGAGGGGGACTGGCTCGGGCTGTCGCGCCAGGGGATCGAAGTGGTCCGACCGACGCTGGCCGACGCCTCGTGCGCGCTGCTGGACGCGCTGGTGTCCGACGCCCACGACCTGGTCACCATCATCGAGGGCGAGGGGTCGGGGGCGGCCGACACCCGGCGGATCACCGAGTGGCTCCGGGACAACCGGTCCGGGGTGGAGACCGAGGTGCACCACGGCGGACAGCCGCTGTACCCGTACCTGTTCTCCATCGAGTGAGCGGGGCGTCCACGACCGAGTCGACGCCCGAACGGGCCGGGGGGACCGGGCCCCGGGCCACCGGGCGGGACGCAGCCCCCTCGGAGAACGAGGAGGAGGGCGGGCGCAAGCTGGCGCAGCTGGCCGGCCTGGCGGTCTCCGTGCTCGACGGTGTGGGGCCGAAGGTCGAGGGCGAGCTGGCCGGCCTGGGTGTCGAGACGGTGCTCGACCTCATCACGTACTACCCACGCCGCTACATCGACGGCACCCGGCTGGTGCCGATGGCCGACGTGGCCGAGGGGGAGAAGGTGTCGGTGCTCGGCGAGGTGTCGAGGGTGAGCAACCCGGGCTCGGGCTACGGCCGGGGCCGGCGACGGGCGCCCTCGCGGGTGGTGGTCACCGTCGCCGACCGGACGGGCCGGCTCGACGTCGTCTTCTTCAACCAGCCGTGGCGGGCCAAGCAGCTCCCGGTCGGGACGACGGCGCTCGTGTTCGGGACGATCGGGTCGTACCGGGGGGCCCTCCAGCTCAGCAACCCGAACGTCGACGTCCTCCGATCGGCGGGCGACCGTGACGGGTCCGAGGAGGAGCGATCGGGGAGGGTGTACCCGATCTATCCCCTGTCCGAGCGGGCCAACCTCACCTCGGCGAGGATCAGCCGGTACGTGGGAGAGGCGCTCGACAGGGCGGGGCGGTTCGCCGACCCGCTCGACCAGGGGACCCGGCGCCGGTTCGGGCTCGTCGGGCGCACCACGGCGTTCGAGCACATCCACCGGCCGACGGCGACGGCCGACCAGGAGCCGGCGCGCCGCCGCCTGGCCTTCGACGAGCTGTTGCGCCTGCAGCTGACCCTCGTCCTGCGCCAGTGGAGGCTGCAGCGCGACGCCCGCGGCATCAGCCACGTCCTGTCCGGTGAGGACGGACGGGCGACGCTGGCCGAGCGGTTCCTCGACCGGCTGCCGTTCCGGCCTACCGATGCCCAGCGGCGGGCGCTCGACGTGATCCGCGCCGACCTGGGTGCCCCGGTCCCCATGCACCGCCTGCTCCAGGGGGACGTGGGATCGGGCAAGACGGTGGTCGCCGTCGGCACCATGCTGACCGCCGTCGCCGGCGGGCACCAGGCCGCCCTGATGGCGCCCACCGAGGTCCTGGCCGAGCAGCATGCCGCCGCCATCCGAACTCTGGTGGACGGGCTCACCGTCCCCGACCCGTCCACCCTCGAGGGCGAGCGCCCGCTCCGGGTGGCACTGCTCACGAGCAAGACCCCCGCCGCCGAGCGGGCCACCCTGCACGCCGGGCTGGCCGAGGGCACGGTCGACCTCCTGATCGGCACGCACGCCCTCCTCACCGAGGAGGTCGGCTTCCGGTCCCTCGGCGTGGTGGTCATCGACGAGCAGCACCGGTTCGGGGTGGAGCAGCGGGCGGCCCTGCGGGCCAAGGGACGAGGCGCTGACGGTACCGGCCAGGACCCCGACCTCCTGGTCATGACGGCCACCCCGATACCCCGCACGGCGGCGATGGTCGTCTTCGGCGACCTCGACATGACGGTCATCGACGAGCTGCCCGCCGGGCGCCGACCGGTCACGACGGCGTGGCTGCGGACGCCGTTCGAGACCGAGCAGGCCTGGTCGAAGGTGCGCGCCGAGGTCGCCGACGGCCACCGGGCCTTCGTGGTGTGCCCACTGGTCGAGGGGTCCGAGCGCGTCCAGGCCCGGTCGGCCGTCGCCGAGGCCGAGCGGCTGGCCGGGGACGAGCTCGCCGGGCTGTCGGTCGGGCTCCTCCACGGCCAGCTGCCACCGGCGGAGAAGGAGCGGGTGATGGCCGAGTTCCGGGCCGGGGGCCTCGACGTGCTGGTCGCCACCACCGTGATCGAGGTGGGTGTGGACATCCCCGAGGCGACGGTGATGGTCGTCGAGGACGCCGACCGCTTCGGTATCGCCCAGCTGCACCAGCTGCGGGGGCGGGTCGGTCGTGGGCAGGACCCCTCCTGGTGCTACCTGCTCTCGGAGAACGACACCCCCGAGGCGGCGGCGCGGCTGTCGGCGATGGAGCGGTCGACCGACGGCTTCGAACTGGCCGACGTCGACCTCGAGCTGCGCGGCGAGGGAACCATCCTCGGGGCGCGCCAGAAGGGCCGGAGCGACCTGAAGCTGGCCCGGCTCCTGTCGGACCGGGACCTGGTGGACCAGGCCCGGTCGGTGGCCGAGGAGGTGGTCGCCGAGGACCCGGGACTGCGCACGCACGGGCTCCTGCTGGACGAGCTGCGGATCTTCGTCGACGAGGAGGAGGCCGAGTTCCTCTTCAAGAGTTGACCTGGTGCCAGCGCCGACCCGAGCCAGGCATCGGGCCGGCCGCCGGTAGGCTGTACCGGTGACCGGGACAGGAACGACGTCGTGCGCGTGATCGGGGGGACGATGCGAGGACGGCGGTTGGCCGCGCCGGTCGGCGAGGGGGTCCGGCCGACGTCAGACCGGGTGCGAGAGGCCATCTTCGACATCCTGTTCAGCCTGGGCGGTGTGGAGGGACTGCAGGTGGCGGACCTGTTCGCCGGCTCCGGTGCCCTGGGCATCGAAGCACTGTCCCGGGGAGCCGCCACGGTGACCTTCGTCGAACGCGACCCGCTGGCGCTGGCCGGCATCCGGCGAAACCTCGAATCGGTGGGGCTCGGGGACGGCGAGCGTGCGGGCGACGCCACGGTCGTGCGGGCCGACGTCGACGCCTGGGTGGCCACCACCGCGTCGCGCTACGACCTGGTCCTGTGCGACCCCCCGTACGACTACGACGAGTGGGAGACGCTGGTGAGCCGGTTGCCGGCCGACCTCGCCGTCCTCGAGTCGGGACGGGAGATCGACGCGCCTCCGGGCTGGGGGGTCATCAAAACCAGGCGGTATGGAGGTACGATCGTGAGCGTGGCCCGTCCGGTACTGGTCACAGAGAAAGGTGTCTCGTGAGGATTGCGCTGATCCCCGGGTCCTTCGATCCGGTCCACAATGGGCACCTCGAGGTCATCGAGCGTGCCGCCCGCCTGTTCGACGAAGTCGTGGTGGCCACGCTGCGCAACCCGCAGAAGAGCGAGGCCCTGTTCGAGCTGGACGAACGACAGGAGATGCTCGAGGAGTCGCTCGACCATCTGGTCAACGTGAGGATCGTCTCGGTCTCGACCCTGGTGGTGAACGTCGCCCACGACGTCGGGGCGAGCGCCATCGTGAAGGGGCTGCGGGCCGTGTCCGACTTCGAGAACGAACTGCAGATGGCCCAGATGAACAAGCAGCTCTCCGGCGTGGAGACCCTGTTCATCCCCACCAGCTCGGCCCACTCGTTCATCGCCTCGCGCCTGCTGCGCGAGGTTGCCCGCTTCGGCGGCGACGTGACCTCGTTCGTGCCCAAGGTCGTGGCCCTGCGTCTGCAGGAGAAGTTCTCCGATGAGTGACCTCTTCGAGGATCTGGACCAACAGCGGGCCGCCGGGGAGGAGCACGACGCCGAGGCGTTGATCCGCGGGGCCCTCGACCTGGTGCAGACGGCGAAGGCCATGCCGCTGTCCGCCTCGGTCCTCGTGTCGAGGGAGGAGCTCGCCGAGCTCCTCCAAGCGGCGCTCGATCGCATGCCCGACGAGCTCCGCCAGGCCCGGTGGTTGCTCAAGGAGCGAGACGAGTTCCTGGCGGAGAAGGCGCGCGAGGCCGAGGTGCTCCTCGAGGAGGTGCGGGTGCAGGCCGAGCGGATGGTGCAGCGCACCGAGATCGTGCGGCAGGCCAACCATGTGGCCCAACGCATCCTGGACGACGCCAACGAGGAGGCCCGGCGGCTCCGTCACGAGGCAGAGGACTATGCCGACCAGAAGCTGGCCAGTTTCGAGATCGTGCTGGACCGGACCATGAAGACCGTCCAAGCTGGACGCGAGAAACTCCAGGTCACCCCCCTCCCCAAGGTGGAGATCGGCGAGGGCGGCGACACCTCGCTGGCCTCCAGCGCGCCGGGCGCCCCCGGGTTGGGCGTCGACGACCCGGAGGGCTTCTTCGACCAGGACATCGTCTGAGGGGTCCGGTCCGATGGGAGTGACCGACTCGCCGACTCGCCGTTCCCGGCCCTTCGTCGTGCAGGTGGCGGCGTTGCGCAAGACGGCGGGGGCCACCCGTCGCGAGGAGCGTCAGGGCGTGATCGACGACCTGGCGGCCATCGGGGTGTCGGTGCCCGACGGCCAGCCGGTGGTGACCGATCTGGTCCTCTCGTCGTATCCGGGGGGGATCACGGCCAGCGGCACGGTGAGCGCGCCGTGGGTGGGGGAGTGCCGGCGCTGCGGAGGGCGGGCCGGTGGGACCGTGGTGGCCCAGGTGCGCGAGCGCTACGCGCCGGCCGGGGGCACCGACCGGGACGAGGACGCCTACCCACTGAGTGGGGACGAACTGGATCTCGAGCCCCTGGCGAGGGACGCGGTCCTGCTCGACCTGCCGCTGGCCCCGCTCTGCGCTCCCGACTGCCGTGGGTTGTGCCCGCAGTGCGGGACCAACTGGAACGAGAGAACCTGCGCCTGCACCCCGGCCGGCGACCCCCGCTGGGCCGCCCTCGACGTGCTTCGCGATCGCTGAGGCTGGAAATTCGCCTAGGATCACGCCCCTATGGCCGTTCCCAAGAAGAAGACCTCGAAGTCGAAGAGCCGAAGCCGCCGGGCATCCAACTGGGTGCTGAAGGCGCCGGCCCGTTCCGTCTGCCCCCAGTGCACCAGCGCCAAGCTGCCCCACGTGGTCTGCCCGAACTGCGGTTGGTACAAAGGCCGACAGGCCCTCGAAGTCGACTAATGGCCCGAAGGGGGGATCGCCCCACGGGTGAGGCGCTCGCCGCGCTGCCGGTGGCCGTCGACGCCATGGGGGGCGATCGCTCGCCGGAGGAGATCGTGGCCGGCGCCCGTCAGGTCGCCGAGAAGACCGACATCGACGTGGTCCTGGTCGGCCCGCCGGGCGGGATGGGTGACATCGGGGAGCTCCCCACCATCGCCGCCAGCGAGGTCATCGGCATGGACGACGACCCCGCCCAGGGCGTCCGCCGGAAGAAGGACTCCTCACTGGTGCGGGCGGCCGAGGCCGTGCGTGACGGGAAGGCGCTCGCCATGGTCTCGGCCGGCAACACGGGGGCGGCCATGGCCTCGGCCTTGCTGCGCATGGGCCGGCTGCCCAGCGTCATCCGACCGGCCATCGCCACCCCGATCCCCAATCCGGGCGCACCCTGGCCGACCGTCCTGCTCGACTCGGGGGCCAACGCCGAGTGCACGCCCCCCATGCTGGTGCAATTCGCCCAGATGGGGGCGGCCTTCGCCCGCAAGCGCTACGGCATCGACCAGCCCCGTGTGGCCCTGCTGTCGATCGGGGAGGAGAAGTCCAAGGGGAGCCCGCTGGTGAAGGAGGCCCACGCCCTGCTGGCCGACGGCGCCGGAGGATCAGGGTTCGAGTTCGTCGGCAACGTCGAGGGGCGGGACTTCTTCGCCCGCATCGCCGACGTGATCGTGGCCGACGGCTTCACCGGCAACGTGGCGCTCAAGACCCTGGAGGGCTCCATGCGGTTCCTCATCGGGGCGCTGACCGGCATCCTCAGCCGACCCGAGCTCAGTGCGGCCGCCGACGCCCTCTACCCGCACCTGTTGCCGCTGGCCGCCGACCTCGACCCCGAGACCACCGGGGGCGCCATGCTCCTCGGGGTGGACGGAGTCTGTGTCATCAGCCACGGCTCGTCGTCGTCGGTGGCCGTGGTCAACGCCATCACGGTGGCCCACGACCTCGCCGTGGCCGGGCTGGTCGACGCCGTGGCGGCATCGGTCACCGACGTCGACGCCACCGACTGATCGTCCGAGACGGCACCGGCGCCCAGCCCGGGCTCCGGCCAGTCAGCTCCAAAAGCGCGCCAGCAGGGGCGCGTCGTCGACCGCCTGGCGGGCTCCCATGGCCAGTGCCCTGGCCACCGACGCCGGAGCCATCAACTCCAGCATGTCGACCTCGGCGGGTGTCCGGACCAGGACGTCGGACCCGGACGACTCGAGGTCGGCGAGCTCCCGCCGACCCTCCCCGGGATCGCACGTCATCATCCCCTCGGTCATGTCGATGCCGTCGGTGAGGGCCAGCACGAGGACGCGCCCCGCTCCGGCCAGCAGGTCGAGGTGGATGCCGGTTCCGCTCACCCCACCATCCATGCACCGGCGGTCGCCGATCGACTGCGGCGCGAAGATGCCGGGAACGGCACTGCTGGCCGACACCGCCCGAGCGACCGTGGCTCCGGACGTCTTGGTGACGACGCACCGCTCCGCGGTGTAGGTGTCGACACAGGTGATGTGCAGTGCTTCCGACGGCCACCGGCCGGTGCCCACCACGAGCGAGACGTTGCGCCTCGTCACGTCCGGTGACGGCGTGACCGCGGCGAGGGCGGCCCGGCCGATCTCCTGCACCGTGGCCGGATCGCCGTCCGTCGCCTTGAGAAACAGGTCGAGCGCCCGGTTCTGACTGGGGCTGAGCTCGCCGGACGGGGCCAGGGCCGACACCAGTGCGGGCAATTTCGACAGCACCGACACCTGCGAATAGAGCCGCTTCAGGCGGCCGGAGGTCACTGCCGAGGAGACGAGGGATCCGGCCGAGGTGCCGACGACCCGGTCGGCGGTGTCCACCAGCACGCCACGGCTGGCCAGCGTCTGCAGGTACGACACCTGCCAGGCCACGAAGAACAGTCCACCTCCGCCGAGGCACAGCCCCCGTTCGACGCCGGATCCGTACCGGGCGTCGAAGGACCGGGGCAGGGCCAACTCGGCAGGCTTCGGAGGCGTCCGGCGGGGCACGACCCGCACGTTACCGGGGGGCCTGTCCGAGCCGTGCACCACCCCCGAGGGGCGGGGCTCGGCCGGTCAGCGGTTGAGCAGGTCCCGGGCGATATGGGTGACCTGGATCTCGTCGGTCCCGGCGTAGATCTGGAAGACCTTGGCGTCGCGGGCCAACTGCTCGACCCGGAACTCGGCCATGTAGCCGTTGCCCCCGAAGAGCTGCACGGCCTCCATGGCGACCTCCGAGGCGGCCTGGGCCGAGTACAGCTTCATGGCCGACGCCTCGGCCAGCGTCAGGCTCTTGCCCGCCTCGGACAGTTCGATGTGCCGGAAGACCAGGTTCTGGACGTTGAGCCGGGCCACCTCCATCTTGGCCAGCTTGAGCTGGATGAGTTGGCGATCCCCGATGGGCTGGCCCCACAGCATGCGGTTCTTCGCGTACTCGACCGAGAGCTTCAAACACTCCTCGATGAGACCCAGGGACATGGCGGCCAGACCGGCCCGCTCGGTGACGAAGTTTCCCTTGGCCGAGTCCCGGCCGCTTCCAGCCCGTTCGTCCTCGGTCTCGCCCAGGAGATGGTCCGTGCCCACGCGGACGTCGGACAGGAACAGTTCACCGGTGGGCGACGAGTGCAGGCCCATCTTCCGGAAGGGCTTGGACTGCTCCAGGCCCGGGGTCCCCCGGTCGAGGACGAAGGTGAGGACCTGGCGGTCACGGATCGGCGTGTCCGAGCCGTCGTCCAGCTTGGCGTAGAAGACGATGGTGTCGGCGTACGGCCCGTTGGTGATGAACGTCTTGTTGCCGTTGAGGATGTACTCGTCGCCGTCCCGCCGGGCGGTGGACTTCATGCCCCCGAGGGCGTCGGAACCGGAGTCGGGCTCGGTGATCGCCCACGCCCCGACCTTGTCGCCGGTGAGGAGGTCGAGCCCCCAGCGCTCCATCTGCGCCGGCGTCCCCTGCTTCATGATCGTGCCGCCGGCCAGTCCGGTGCTGACCCCCATGGCGGTGACGATGCCGGGGCAGTAGTGGCACAGCTCGACGATGGGGATGAGGGTCATGGCCGCCGCCCCGCCGTCACCCCGTCGGCCGCCCTGGCTCTCCTCGGCGGCGCCCTTCGCGCCCGATACCTTGCGCTCGAGCTGCCTCTTGAACCGGTCACGGGCCAGCTGGTCCATGCCGAAGGTCTCGTACAGCTTGCGGATGATGTCGTAGGGGGGGAGGTCGCCGTGCTCCAGCGCGTCGATGTTCGGCACGACCTCGGTGTCGATGAAGCGCCGGATGGCATCCCTGATCATCAACTGCTCTTCGGACCATTCGTACACGATCGAGCTCCCTTTCCCCCGTGCCGTCCGACCACGGACTGCACCGAGGCTAACCGAGGTCGGCCTACAGTCGGGTGCGTGCGACTGAAGCGCGATCCGGAGCGGTCACCCTACGAGCGCTGGGGCGGCGATGCCTTCTTCACCGCCCTGGTGGAGCGGTTCTACGCCGGCGTCGCCGTCGATCCGCTGCTGCGCCCCCTGTACCCCGACGACCTGGATGAGTCCAAGGCCCACCTGGCCCTGTTCCTGATGCAGTACTGGGGTGGGCCCCCCACCTACAGCGAGCAGCGGGGCCACCCCCGGCTGCGCATGCGCCACGCTCCCTTCGTGATCGGCCCGGCGCAGTCCGAGGCCTGGATGCGGCACATGACCGACGCGGTGGCGGCCGCCGGCATGGAGCCCGACGACGAACGGGAGCTGCTCGAGTACCTGTCCATGGCCGCGCACAACCTGATCAACGCGCCCGGGTAGGACCGGCGCCCGCTACCGCGGCGCGTCGACCGCCCGGGAGACGTCGACGGAGACGTCGAGGGTGTGGGAGTCCCCACCTCCGAACACGATGCCCTTGAGGGGGGAGACGTCCGAATAGTCGCGGCCCCAGGCGGTGGTGACGTAGCTCGAGCCGACGATCTGGTCGTTGGTCGGGTCGACGTCGAGCCAGCCCCACCCGGGGATGAACACCGAGGGCCAGGCGTGTGAGGCGTCGGCGCCGATCAGCCGCTCCCCGCCGGCCGGTGGCGCGGTCTCGAGGTAGCCGCTGACGTACCGGGCGGCGAGTCCCACCGAGCGCAGGCAGCCGATGGCCAGGTGGGCGAAGTCCTGGCACACGCCCCGACGGAAGCCGAGCACCTCGTCCAACGGCGTCGTCACCGTGGTGAACCCCGGGTCGTAGAGGAAATCGACGAAGATCCGCTCGGTCAGCTCGGACACGGCCTCGCCCAGTGGCCTCCCGGCGGGGAAGGACGGCTCGGCGTAGGACCGGATCCCGGCGGAGAGTTGGATGAGCGGTGATTCGAAGCAGAACTCCCGTGCGGCGAGGGTCTCCGGGCCGAGGTCGCCGGCCAGCGTGTCGCGGGCCTCCTCCCAGCTCGACCCGGCCGCCGGCATCGCCGCCCGTGGCGACACCGACACCGAGCTCGTCGAGGTCACCGTCAGCTCGGTGAACGGACCGTCGACGGCGAACGAGACGACGGGGTTGCCGAAGAAGTCGGTCCGTTCCGACCAGCTGGCCGGAGTGGGCTCCACGACGATCTCGCTGGACAGGCAGTGCTGGCGCTCGGAGTCCCGCGGCCGCAGGTGGGCCTCGTTGCGGGCCCGGGAGACCGGCGCGTTGTACCGGTACCTGGTGCGATGGACGATCCGGTAGGTCATGGTGGCGGCCCCGTGACCGACGGCACCGGTCCCGGGGGACCGGTCGGGCCACCGGGACGGGCGCCGGACGAACCACCGGGCGGGCCGCCGGGCGCACCACCAAGGGAGTGCTGGAGTCCGGTCAGCATCGACAGTCGCTCATGGGAGAAGTAGGTGTGGCGGAGGCTGTCGAGCAGCTCGCCGAGGAGGTCCTCGACCTTGCCGAGCACCGAGTCGAGCGCGGGCCGGCGCATCGTCTCGGGATCCACCGACGCCAGCCGGGTCGCATCGGTCAGGCGGAGCGTGGTGGTGATCTCGAGGACGAGCTGCTCCCCGTGGCCCAGCCGCTGGGCCGGCGACTGCTTGGGCAGGTCGGCGAGCTGGTCGACCAGCCGCTCGAGCTGGTACATGACGCTCCTCGGATTGGCGGCGTCGTAGACGAGCAGGTCCACGGCACCGGCGACCCGCATGGTCGACCCGGAACGGCGGCGGAAGATGATCAGACTCTCCGACGTCTTGAGCAGGGACTCGAGCAGCAGGTCCTCGACCACCCCGGCACGCTGGCGGCCGAGCACGGCCCGCAGCAGCCGGGTGAGGGACTGCGCCCGCTCCAGGCGTCTGCCGGCATCGAGGAACAGCCACGCCGAGTCCCGCTCCATGTTCTCCGCCGACAGGCCGGCCAGGGCCAGGAGCGCCTGCAGCAACCGTTGCAGGCTCGACTGGACACCGACGAGCTGGGTCGGCGGGCGGTTCCGCAGCCGGGCCAGCTCCTCTTCGACGTCGCCCACCAGCTGCCAGGTGTCGCTCGACAGCTGTTCGCGCACCGAATAGGCGGCGTCCACCAGCAACGCCAGCGACGAGACCAGGCTGCCGTCGACGCCGGCATCGAGCAGCAGCGCCAGCGCCCGCCGGTCGGTCGGGACGTCCGGCACCGGGCTCCCGGGCCGTGCCGACGCACCGGCCGGCTCGACGGGGTGGCGGGCCTCGACCAGGTCGTCCTCGTCCGGTTCGGAGACCGGGTCGAATCCCGACACGGTCCCGAGGGCGGTCAGGAGCACCTGCAGGGATTCGGCACCGCCGTCCACGCCCACGCCCAGGGGCTGGTCGAGCCGGGCCAGGACGGTCCGGATGAGCCGGATCACCAGCTCGGCGTGCTCGGCGGTCCGGCCCAGCACGAAGAGCTGGGCGGCCACCCGTCCCGGGAGGGGGCTCGACGCGTCGGGGAACACCGGCGGGCGGACGGTCGTCCGCGCCGACCGGAGCCAGGTGCTCTGCTGGAGGGCCGGCACCGTCGACGCCACCCAGGTGTCCTTGCTGGTCGCCTCGTTGTGGCTCGAGATGATGAGGGACGAGCTCTCGGTCCCGACCCTGGTCAGGCCCCCCGGCAGGACGGAGAGCCCGTGGGTGCCGGCCCCGGCGCCGGCCGCGCTCTCGTCGGCCACCACGAAGGTGCGCAGGACCGCAGGACGGGGCTCGAGCGTCCCCGAGTCGGTGACCGTCGGGGTCGTCGACGGTTCGATGAGCTCCTGGCCCACCCACTCCCACGGCCGGGCACGGATCTGGTCCGCCAACCGTTCCAGCCCCTCGGTGGTCAATGTCGATCCCGTGACCGGCCTCCGGGCGGCCGACGGCCGGACGGCCTGGACGACCATCTGGTCCAGGTGGGCGAGCACGTGACTCTGGGCCGTCGGTTCCCCGCACCACCAGGTGTCGGGACCGCGGAGGGCCAGCTCCTCGCCGAGCAGCAGCGGTGCCAGCCGGTCGAGCAGGCCGGTAAGGGCGGGGTTCTCGATCACACCGGCGCCGAGCGGGTTGATCACCGTGACCCGGCCGCGCCGGGCCACCTCCAACAGCCCGGGCACGCCGAGGAGCGAGTCGGCCCGGAGCTCGACGGGATCGCACCACTGGTCGTCGACCCGGCGGATGACCACGTCCACCGGGTCGGACCCGGCCAGGGACCGGAGCCAGACCCGGTTGTTGGCGACCACGAGGTCGCGGCCCTCGACCAGCACGTAGCCGAGGTAGGAGGCGAGGTAGGCGTGCTCGAAGTACGTCTCGCTGAGGGGCCCGGGTGTGAGGATGACGACCCGGGGCTCGTCGACGCCGTCGGGTGCGGCGGCCACGACGGCGGCCCGGATGGAGCGGAAGAAGCCGGCCAGCCGCTCGACGCCCGATTCGCGGTGCAGGTTGGGGAGGACCCTCGAGAGGATCGTGCGATTGACCAGGGCATAGCCGAGCCCCGACGGGGCCTCGGCCCGGTCGCCGACCGCCCGGAACCGGCCCTGGCCGTCCCGGACCACGTCGACGGCGGTGAGGAAGAGCCGGTGCGAGCCCGAGGACGGCGTGCCGACACAGGGTCGGAGAAACCCGGGATGCCCGAGCACCAACTGGGCGGGGATGTGGCCCCCGGCGATCAGCTTCCGGTCGCCGTAGATGTCGTCGAAGACCAGGTCGAGCAGCGCCACCCGTTGGGCCACCGCCGACTCCAGGCCCGACCATTCAGCGCCATCGACCACCAGGGGACAGGGGTCGAGCGACCACGCTTGGCGCCGACTCTGGTGGTCGCTGGTGACGTTGAAGGTGGCGCCCTCGTTGCGCAGGAGCCTGGCCAGCTCGGCGCGGCGGGCGAGCAGGCCGCTCGGACCGAGTCCGGCCAGCTCCGCCGCGACCTGTTTCCAGCGCGTCCGCACCGTACCGTCCGGCCCGAGGTACTCATCGGTGCGTCCGGTCATCCCCGAGTACTCGGGCAGCACGGGGCCGCCGGGTTCTCCGGATCCCCCGGGACCACCGGGACCACCGGCCCCCGGGGAGCCGTCGGCCCCGAAGGGTTCCGCGGTGGTCGCCGTGGTCACGAAGCGACGGTCTCCGGCTGCCAGCCGACGAACGTGGGCCGGAAGTAGGTGTCGTCGACACGGTCGTGCACGTCGGCCAAGGCCACCTGCACCTCGTCGAGGAACTCGCTCAGGCCCTCGAGCGTGAGCCGCGACACGGCGGCGGTGGCCACGAGCACCGAGGCGTTGGTGCAGGCGTCGATGGCCTCCTCGGCGCGGGCCAGGCCCTTCAGCTGTGCCCGGGTCTCGGCCAGGCAGGCGGCCACCGCCCGCGGGAAGCGGTCGTCCTGCAGCAGGAATCGCAGCGTGGAGCCCCCCTGGGGGCGGGCGGGCATGGCCCGGCGGTACGGCTGGTAGGCGGCGAGCGATCGGAGCACGGCCATCCAGTGGACCACGTCGTAGGGATCGTCGCCACGCTTGGGGTGCAGGCTCTCCGAACGGACGTCCAGGACGCGGGTCGTGAGGTCGGCCCGCTCGAGGTTCTGGCCGATGAGGAGGAAGGACATGGCCTCGTCTCGGCTCATGGTCCCGAGCAGGATCCCGTTGATCTGCTGGCAGCCGGCGATCACGCGACGCAGCCACTGGACCCGGCTCTGGCGGTTGTCCGATTCGGCCAGGTTGTCGGAGGAGGCGAGCCACAGGTTGTTGCAGGCCTCCCACGCCTCTCGCGGGACGACCGGCCGGGCGGTCCGCAGGTTCTCGCGGGCGGCGGCGATGGCACCGAGGATCGACGACGGGTTGCCGTCGCCGTGGAGGAGGAACTCGATGACGTCCTCTTCGGAGGGCCCGGCCCTCCCCGACTCCACCTCGGCCGAGTAGCGGTCGGCGAACTCGCTGTCGACCCCGGCGATGGCCAGCAGGGGCTCCCACCCGACGTCTTGGCCGATCGGCATGTCGACATGCGTGTCGGTGTGCACCTGGACGATGCGGGCGGTGCACTCGGCGCGCTCGAGGTAGCGGCCGGCCCAGTAGACGGCCTCGGCCATTCGTGCCAGCAACATGGTGGGCTCCTTTGCTTCGGTCGGATCGGGCTCGTGGTCGTGGCTCCCCTCCGCCCCGTGCGGTTCGGCGGGGATCCCGTCGGCGCGCGGGCGGCCCGGCTGGGCGGCGCCGTCGTCCGGTCGGGCGCCTGCCATCAGGACCCGTCGGGCAGGGTCGGCGGTGACTCCTGGGGATCGACCACCCAGGTGTCCTTGCTCCCACCACCCTGTGAGGAGTTGACCACCAGCGAACCGGCCCGCCGTGCCACCCGGGTCAGCCCGCCGCGGGTCACATAGGCCCCCTCCGGGCCGAGCAGGGTGAAGGGACGCAGGTCCACGTGCCGGGGGGCGATGCCTTCCTCGCACAGGGTCGGGGCCGTGGAGAGCGGGATGATCGGTTGGGCCACCCACCGGCCCGGCTCCTCGTCGATCTGCTTGGTCACCGCGGCCATCTCGTCGGCGGTGGCCTGGGTCCCGACCAGCACGCCGTACCCGCCGGACTCGTTGGCCGGCTTGACCACCAGCCGCTCCAGGTTGCTGAGCACGTAGTGCCGGGAGTCCTCGTCGCCACAGCGGAGGGTGGGCACGGTCGCCAGGACGGGCTCCTCGGCGAGGAAGAAGCGGATGATGTCGGGGACGTAGGAGTAGACCTTCTTGTCGTCGGCGATGCCCGCCCCGGGGGCGTTGACCAGTGCCACCCGCCCGGCCCGCCAGGACCGGATGAGCCCGGGCACACCGAGCATGGAGTCCGGGCGGAAGGCCTCGGGGTCGAGGAACAGGTCGTCGATCCGCCGGTAGATGACGTCGACACGCTGGAGCCCGTCGATGGTCCGGGCGTAGACGCAGTCGTCGTCGAGGACGACCAGGTCGCTGCCCTCCACCAGCTCGACCCCCAGCTGCTGGGCGAGGAAGGCGTGCTCGAAGTAGGCCGAGTTGTAGATCCCCGGCGTGAGCACGACGATGGTCGGGTCCCCGGTGGAGGGGGAGACCGACGCCAGCATGTTCGACAGCCGGCCGATGTAGGGATCGACCGGCTCGATGCTGTAGTGCCGGAACATCTCGGCGAACACGTGCTTGGCCACCATCCGGTTCTCCAGCAGGTACGACACCCCCGACGGCACGCGCAGGTTGTCCTCGAGCACGTAGACGGTGCCGTCTCCGTCGCGGATCAGGTCGCTTCCGCAGATGTGGGCCCAGATGCCCCCGGGGGGGTCCACCCCGACGCACTCACGGCGGAAGTTGGGGGAACCGGCGACCAGCTCCGAGGGCACCACGCCGGCGGCCACCGCCCGCTGGTCGTGGTAGACGTCGTCGATGAACAGGTTGAGGGCGTTCAGCCTCTGCACCAGGCCGGACTCGATGAGCTGCCACTCGTCCGAGGGCATCACCCTCGGGATGATGTCGAAGGGCCACGGCCGGTCCACCCCGGTCGAGCCCTCGTAGACGGTGAAGGTCACCCCGATGGCCCGCATCTCGCGGTCGGCGGCCTCCTGGCGCTCGGCCAGGGCGTCCGGTCCGAGGTCGGTGAAGTGGCGCCAGAGGGCCCGTGCGGCCGGCCTCGGGACGCCGTGGGGTCCGACCATCTCGTCGAAGAACTCGCCCGGGTCGTAGGAGGGCCACGGTGCCGTCGCCTGGTCGGTTCCTCCCGTGGGCGCGTCGGACGCCTCGGCTCGTTCCACATCCCAAGTGATACGACGACGATGCGTCCGGTGGGTTGCCACAGTGTTTCCGCTCCGTGAATGTCAGCGTCCGATAACATGCTCACCTGGTGCCGGGCCCTGCCCGAGCCGTAGAGCGTGATCTGTCCAGCCTGAAGCCCTCGGAGCGGTCCTAGCGTTCCGATGTGTTCCATGGCACGTGGTGCAGTGCGGCGCGATCCGGCGAGGTGCAGGTGCGCTCAGGCCTTCGGGCTGACGGCACTGCCAGCCGACCATCGGCCGTCCGATCCCGTTGTCGTCAACCGTATCGGAGGTCGTGGCCGGAACACGCCCGCCTACCAACAGGAGACACCGTGCCCGCTGAGACCCACGTGGAGAAGGGTCCGCTCGACCGCACCCAGGTCCTCGCCCTCATCCGTGACCTGCTGGCCGACATCCTGGAGATCGAGCCGACGGCGATCTCGGAGTCGTCATCGTTCGCCGAGGACCTCGACGCCGACTCGTTGGCCCTGATCGAACTGGTGGAGGGTCTGGAGGAGGAGCTGGGCGAGCGGTCGGTGGGCTTCCGGATCGATGACGAGGACCTCGAGGAGCTGCGCACGGTCCGCGACGCGGTGGACTACGTCTACGCGAAGCTCGGAGGGGCCTGAGGCCCTCCGATGGCGTCCCCGGAGGCCCGGGCGTGACCGGGAGGGACCTCGGACTGGCCGAGCGGATCGGCTACCGGTTCGACGACCCCGGGCTGTTGGGACAGGCCATGGCCCATCGGTCGTGGTGCGCGGAGCAAGAGGGGCGCAGCTCCAATGAGCGCCTCGAGTTCCTCGGCGACGCCGTCCTGGGCCTCGTGGTGGCCGAGTACAGCTATAGGACCCACCCGGACCTCTCCGACGGGCAGATGTCCAAGGTGAGGGCGTCCGTGGTGAACACGAGGGTCCTGGCCGAGGTGGCGCTGGAGTTGGGCGTGGCCGGGCACCTGCGACTGGGACGGGGCGAGGATCTCTCCGGGGGCCGGGCCAAGGAGTCGATCCTCGCCGACGCCATCGAGGCGGTGATCGGGGCCGTCTACCTGGACGGGGGGATGGCCGAGGCCGAGCGACTGGTCCTCTCCCTGCTCAAGGACCGGATCTCCGTGGCCGTCGGCGAGCCCGGCGAGTCCGACCACAAGAGCCGCCTCCAGGAGGAGACGGTGCGCCTCGGCCGAGGCGTCCCCCACTACGAGGTGGCGGGATTCGGGCCCGACCATGCCCGGCGGTACCTGGCCACGGTGTACGTTGCTGGCCGGCGCCTCGGCACGGGGGAGGGGCGCTCCAAAAAAGACGCCGAGCAGGTGGCCGCCCGGGTGGCCTGCGGATCGTTGGAAGTCGAGAGAGGCGGGGGGGATGCCTGAGCTTCCCGAAGTCGAGACGATTCGGCGTGACCTTCAAGGCGAGGTGATCGGCCGGAAGATCAAGTCGGTCGAGGTGCGCAACGGACGCACCGTGCGGCGCCATCCGAGCGCCAAGCAGTTCCGCGCCCGTCTGGAGGGCCACACCATCAAGGCCGTGGACCGGAAGGGGAAGTACCTGCTGATCGGTCTGGACGACGGCCAGACCCTGGTCGTGCACCTGGGCATGAGCGGCCAGCTCCAGCGGGCCAAGAGCGCCAAGGAGCCCAAGGCGCCCCACACCCACGCGGTGATCACCTTCACCCAGGGTGGCCAGCTGCGATTCGTCGACCCCCGCACCTTCGGCGAGCTGTTCGTGTCGGCGGCGCCCGCCGAGGGCGAGCCGTCGCTGCCCGAGCTGGCCCACCTCGGGTTCGACCCGCTCGAGGACGTGATGAGCTGGGAGAAGTTCTGGGTCCTGCTGGCGTCCCACAAGAGCGGGCTGAAGGCCCTGCTGATGGACCAGGAATTCGTGGCGGGCATCGGCAACATGTACGCCGACGAGATCCTCTTCGCCGCCGGCCTCCGCTACGACCGCCTCTCCAGTTCCCTCTCGTCCCAGGAGGTGCGCCGGCTCTACCGGGCGATGGTGGAGACGCTGGCCGAGGCGGTCAAGCGTCGCGGGTCGTCGTTGGCCGACGAGCAATACCGCGACCTGTTCGGCGAGATCGGGGACTACCAGGACCAGCACCAGGCCTACGACCGCGAGGGCCAGGCGTGCCGGCGGTGCCGTGCCACCATCGTGCGGGTGAAGTCCGGCGGCCGGTCCACCTACTTCTGCGACCACTGTCAGGTGTGACGTCGGCCACCCCCGTTGCTGCCGGCAGTTCCTCCACCCTGACCAGGGGCTCCCCCGCGGGCGGGCGACGACCGATAGGGTGAGCGCCCGGTGTTCCTGAAGTCACTTTCCCTCAAAGGATTCAAGTCCTTCGCTGACCCGGCGGTGCTCGAATTCGAGCCCGGGATCACCGTGGTGGTCGGTCCGAACGGCAGCGGCAAGTCCAACGTCGTGGATGCCGTCGCCTGGGTGCTCGGTGCCCAGGGTCCCCGCACCGTCCGCTCGGCGAAGATGGAGGACGTCATCTTCGTGGGGACCGCCAACCGGCCCGCACTGGGCCGGGCCGAGGTCGCCCTGACCATCGACAACAGCGCCGGCAAACTGGCCACCGACCTCGCCGAGATCACGATCACGCGGACGCTGTTCCGCTCGGGCGACAGCGAGTACTCGATCAACGGCGCACCGTGCCGGCTGCTCGACATCCAAGAGCTGCTCTCCGACACCGGCGTCGGTCGCCAGCAGCACGTCATCATCAGCCAGGGCAATCTCGATGCCATCCTCGAGGCCCGGCCGGAGGACCGGCGGGCGGTCATCGAAGAGGCGGCGGGCGTCCTCAAGTACCGTCGCCGCCGCGAGCGGTCCGAGCGCCGCCTGGCCTCCACCGAGGAGAACCTGGAGCGCCTGTTCGACCTGGTGCGTGAGGTGAAGCGCCAGATCCGCCCGCTGGAGCGCCAGGCGGCGGCGGCCCGGTCCTACACCGGCCTGGCCGACGAGCTCCGCTCGGTGCGCCTCCACGTGGCCGGGTCCGAGCTCCGGGCCCTCGACCGGCGACTGGCCGTCGGGGCCAAGGCCCAGGCCGAGCTGCGGACCTCCGAGGAACAGCTCCGCGGGTCGCTCAGCCAGCTGGACCAGGACAGCGAGCGCACCGCGGACGAGATGTCCGCACAGCGCGAGTCGGACCTGGCCACGGCCCTGGGTCGGGCCGAGGGCCTGGTCGAGCGGGCCCGCGGCCTCTCGGGAGTGCTCCGCGAGCGTCAGCGGTCGCTGGCCCAGGCGCTCGACGCGGCGGCCGACGCCGACGTGGTCTCCACCCTCGAGGCCGAAGGGGCGAGGCTGAGCGAGGAGTTGGAGGCGGCGGCGACCGAGGCCACGGCCCTCGCCCCAGACGAGGAGGGGATCCTGCGCCTGGAGGCGGCCGCCTCCGCGGAGCTCGAGGCCCATCTCGAGGCCTGGGGGGACGGTGCGCTCCTGCGGGAGGCCGGCGAAGCGGTCATGGTGGCCCAGGGCCAGCTGGCGTCCCTCGAGCACGCCCTCGACCGTGACCGGCGGTCGCTCGACCAGCTGCGGGCGCGCCTGGCCGCCACCGAGCGGCGGTCGGGTCTCTTGGAGGGGGAGGACCACGAGCTGAGCGAACGGCTGGCCGAGACCGAGCAGGCCCGTCACCAGCTGCAGGCGGCCGTGGCCGAGACCGAGGCGTCCCACGGCCGGGCGGCCCGGCGCCTCGAGTCGGCGGAGGAGTCCCTCCGTCAGGCCGAGCAGGAGCTGCATCGCTCCCTGGCCCGGGCTGACGCGCTGGAGCGGGCGCTCGACGAGGCCCGGGGGGCCGCCGGCGCCGAGCTGCTGGCCGGCGTGGAGGGCGTGGTCGGCACCCTGCTCGACGTGGTCGAGGTGGACGCCGGCTGGGAGGATGCCTTCGAGGCCGCCGCCGGCGCGTCCATCGCCGCCGTCGTCGTCTCGGGGAGCGAACCGGCCAAGGCCGCCCTCGCCCGCCTCCGACAGGGTGGGGCCACCGGGGCGGTTCTCGCCCTCACCGACGGCGGCGGCGGCGGGCCGGGCCACGGCCCGGCCGGCGAGGCGCCGGCCGGCACCGAGTCGATCCGCCGTCACGTGCGTCCCCGGAGCGGAGGACGGTACCTGCCCGGCTTGGATGCGGTGCTCGACACACTCCTGGCCGGTTCCTTCTGCGCCCTGGGCGGATGGTCCGACGCCATCGACCTGGCCCTCGCCCGCCCCGACCTCGTGGTGGTCACGCGGGACGGCGATCGGTTCTCGTCGACCGGCTGGCGGGTGCGCTCGGGCGGGGGCGTGGTCACCGCCGCCGTCGTCGAGGAGGCGCGGAGCCGGGCGGAGATCGCCGCGGTGGCGGCGTCCGAGGCGGCCGGTGACCGGACGGCTGCGCAGGCCGACGTGGAGTCGACCAGGACGGCGGCCGCCGACGCGGTGCGGGCGGACGACCGCAACGAGGTGGAGCACCAGACCGCCCGGGCGGCCCGTCAGCGGGTGGCCACCGACCGGATGTCGCTGGCCGCCGAGCTGGAGGAGGTGCGCCGGAGCCTGGCCGAGATCGACGACCGGATCGACCGCGATACCGCCCGGACCGTGCTGCTGAGGGATGAGCTGCCGGCGTTGGAGGCGGCACGCGTGCAGGCCTCCGAACAGGCGGCGGCCGCTCGCGACGAGCGCAAGCGGATCGACGAGCGGATCGCCGAGGCCGCCCACCTCCGGTCGGAGTGGGAGGCCCGCATCGCCGGCCTGGCCGAGCGGCAGCGGGTCCTGACCGAGCGCCTGCACGAGGTGGAGCGGAGGCTGACCGGGCACGCCGAGGAGCGCGCCGAGGCCGCCGAGCGTCGGAGGCGCCTGGAGGGTGACGCCACGGCGGTGGAACGCCTGTTGGCCGTGGTCGCCTCGGCGCAGGACGAACTGGACGCGGCCCTCGCCCGGCTCCGCCAGCAGTACCAGCGACAGCTCGAGGCCGTGCGGGCCGGGGGTGCCCGCCTCGAGGAGCTGCGCCGCCAACGGTCGGCCAACGAGCACGAGCTGGCGGCGGCGCGCGGCCGGCTGCAGAAGGTCGAGCTCGACGTCGTCGAAGCCACCATCCGCAGGGAGTCGGTGGTCGAGTCACTGCGCCGCGAGCTGGCCGCCGGCACCGACGAGGCCATGGCCGCGCCGCTCCCGGAGCTGCCCGAGGGCTCGGACCCGATCACCCGCATCGCTGAGCTCGAGGCCGAGCTGTCGGCCCTCGGACCGGTCAATCCACTGGCCCTGGAGGAGCTGGCCGAACTGGGGGAGCGTCACCAATTCCTCGAGTCCCAGGTCGAGGACGTTCGAACGGCGCGTCGGGAGCTCCACCACGTCATCCGGACCCTGGACGAGGAGATCATGCACGTCTTCGACGCCGCCTTCGCCGACGTCAACGAGCACTTCTCCTCGCTGGTCACGACCCTGTTCCCCGGGGGGACCGGCCGGCTCTCCCTGACCGATCCGGAGAACCTGCTGGACACCGGCGTGGAGATCGAGGTCCGCCCGGCGGGCCGCAACGTCCGGCGCCTGTCGTTGCTGTCGGGCGGCGAGCGGTCACTGGTGGCGCTGGCGTACCTGTTCGCGGTCTTCCGGAGCCGGCCCTCGCCCTTCTACCTGATGGACGAAGTCGAAGCGGCCCTCGACGACGTCAACCTCCAGCGGTTCCTCGGCCTCGTGCACGAATTCCGGGGCGAGGCCCAGCTCATCATCGTGAGTCACCAGAAGCGGACGATGGAGGCGGCCGACGCGCTCTACGGGGTCACCATGGCTCCTGGGGGCTCCTCCAAGGTGGTGAGCCAGAAGGTGGCACGGCATCCCGGTGCCGACGAGGCCCTGGAGCAGCGCACGGCCGCCGCCGGCGACCGGGCCGGCGCCGACGAGGCGGACGATGCCGACGACCGCGCCGGGGCCGCCGACACCCCGGCCGATGATTGGGCCGGCACCGGCGGTGGGTCCGATGCCGATGATGGGGCCGATGCCGATGATTGGGCACGGCCCGCCGCCGAGGGCCCCCGGCCAGAGGTGTCCGGAGGGGATGAGGATCCCGGACAGGGCGGGAACGGCAACGGTCAACCGGTCGTCGTGCCGGAGGTCCCCACCGCGGTGGAGCGGGCCCCGCTCGGCGAGGCGCCGGCGGGTCAGGCAGTCGGGCCCGTCCCGCGGTCCGAGCCGTGATCGACCCGGCGGTGGTGGCCACGTCCGATGTGGTCGTGGGCTTGGCCGTGGCGATCCCGGTCGTCGTGGTGGCGACCGGTGTGGCCGTCGGCCTGCGACTGCGTGGAGGGGGGCCCAAGAGCCACGTGCCGCCCGGGGAGGTGGCGAGCGATGCGCCCACCGACGTCGAGCTCGACCGGAGCGCGGAGGCCACCAGGAGGGCCACCGCCGGCGAGCCGGAGCCGACGCAGGAGGTTGAACCCGAGCCGGCCCCGGCCCCGGTTGCCGAGCCCGCCACCTACCGGTCCCGCCTCGGCAAGGCCCGGGGCCTCCTGTCCGGCTATCTGGGTGCCGTCCGCGCCAGGGGCAAGGTGGACGCCGCCACCTGGGACGATCTCGAGGAGGCGCTGATCCGGGCCGACGTCGGCGTCGGCGCGACCGATGCACTGCTCGACGACCTCCGGACACGGGTCAAGAGCGGCGAGATCAACGGGCCCGATGCGTTGGTGGACGCCCTCAAGGCGGATCTGGTGGCCATGCTGTCGGCGGCCGACGCCCGATTGGCGATGCCCGGTCGGGGCTCGCCCGACCCCGCGGTCGCCACCGAGGGCATGGACGCCAGCGACGCCACAGCCGCCACAGCTGACACAGCTGCCACAGCCGGCGGGGACGGCACAGCCGCCACAGCCGCCACAGGGGGCACGGGCGGCCGGGACGGAGCGCAGGGCGACGGCGAGCCGGTGGACGTGTGGTTGTTCGTCGGGGTGAACGGGGTGGGCAAGACCACCACGGTGGGCAAGGTGGCCAACCGGATGTCCGCCTCGGGTACCCGGGTCCTGTTGGCCGCCGGCGATACGTTCAGGGCCGCCGCCGGGGAACAGCTGGCGATGTGGGCGTCACGAGCCGACGCCGACATCGTGCGCGGCTCGGAGGGAGGGGACCCGAGCTCGGTCGTGTTCGATGCGGTCCAGAGGGCGGCCTCCAAGGGCCACGCCGTGGTCCTGGCCGACACCGCCGGGCGCCTCCACAACAAGGTGAACCTCATCGAGGAGCTGAAGAAGATCCGTCGGATCGCCGACCGCCCACCCGGCCACGTGGTGGAGGTCCTGCTGGTGCTGGACGCCACCACCGGTCAGAACGGGCTGACCCAGGCCAAGGTGTTCCTCGAAGCGGTCGACGTGTCCGGGGTGGTGTTGACCAAGCTCGACGGCACGGCCAAGGGCGGGATCGTGGTGGCTATCCAACGGGAGCTGGGGCTCCCCGTCAAGTTGGTGGGCCTGGGCGAGGGGGTCGACGACCTGATCGACTTCGATCCGGTGGCCTTCGTCGACGCGCTCTTCTGAGTCCCGGAGTCCCGCGTCCGGTGCTCCGGGTCCTGGTTCTCCGGATCTGGGGATGACCGGGCCGCCGGCTTCGGCCACCCGCTGACCGACCACGGTCGGACCACCCGTCCTGTAGCCTGAGGAACCCATGTTCGAGAGCCTGTCCGACCGATTCGAGGGGATCCTCGGCCGCCTGCGTGGCCGGGGTCGCCTGAGCGAGGCCGACGTCGACGAGGTGTTGCGGGAGATCCGCACCGCCCTCCTCGAGGCCGACGTCGAGATCGGCGTCGTGCGGGGCTTCACCGAGGCAGTGCGGACGCGGTGCGTCGGGCTCGAGCTGTCCCAGGCGCTGAGCCCGGGCCAGCAGGTCATCAAGATCGTCAACGAGGAACTCGTCGGCATCCTGGGCGGCGAGACGCTGCGGATCACCTATGCGGGTCACCCGCCCACGGTGATCCTCCTGGCCGGCCTGCAGGGCTCGGGCAAGACCACGGCCTCGGCCAAGTTGGCCCGGTGGTTCAAGCAGCAGGGGCGCAATCCGCTGCTGGTCGGGGCCGACCTGCAGCGCCCCGCAGCCGTCGAGCAACTGCGTGTCCTGGGCCAGCAGGCCGGGATCACCGTGTTCAGCGAGCCCACCGATCCGGTGGCGGTGGCCGCCGCCGGCCTGGAGGAGGCGCGACGCCTCGGCCGGGACGTGGTGATCGTCGACACCGCCGGACGCCTGGCCATCGACGAGGACCTGATGGTCGAGATCCGCGATATCGCCGGTGTCGTCGACCCCCACTACACGTTCCTCGTCATCGATGCCATGACCGGGCAGGACGCCGTCGCCACCGCCGCCGCCTTCCATGACGCCCTGACCCTCGACGGCGTGATCCTCACCAAGCTGGACGGCGACGCCCGCGGTGGTGCGGCGCTCTCGGTGAAGGAGGTGGTGGGGAAGCCCATCGCCTTCGCGTCCACCGGCGAGAAGCTCGACGACTTCGACCAATTCCACCCCGACCGCATGGCCGACCGCATCCTCGGGATGGGCGACGTGCTCAGCCTGATCGAGCAGGCCGAGCGGACCATGGACCAGGACGTCACCACCAAGGGTGCCGCCGCCATGATCGAGGGTCGATTCACCCTGGAGGACTTCCTCGAGCAGCTCCAGCAGGTGAAGAAGATGGGATCGGTGTCGGGCATGCTCTCCATGCTGCCCGGGGTCCCGAAGGACCTGAAGCAGGCGTCGTCGGCGATCGATGACCGCCAGATCGGCCAGATCGAGGCCATCATCCGGTCGATGACGCCGGCCGAACGGGTGGAGCCGTCCATCATCGACGGCGCCCGACGAGTGCGGATCGCCAACGGCAGCGGTACCGCCACCTCGGATGTGAACGCTCTCCTCAAGCAGTTCAAGGAGATGCAGAAGATGATGAAGGGATTCGGGAAGGGTGGCATGGGAGGCGCCCTCGGTGGCCTCGGGGGGATGTTCGGCAAGGGGCCGAAGCTCTCGCCCTCGGCGATGGCCGAGATGGCCGAGCTGGGTGCCGGGGGTGGGGGGTTCCCCGGTCTTCCGGGCATGGGGGCAGCCCCGGGTCCGGCCGGCGATGGGACGCTCTCGGCAGCCGGCACCAGCGGCGCCCCCCGAGGCTCGTCGAAGGGCCGGGGCAAGGGGGGAAAGAAGGGCAAGGGCGGCGGAAGGGTGACGCCGAAGGCCCGCTGACCCCACCGGGCCGCCGATCTGGCCTAGACAATTCGGGTGGCGGTGGCCGGCACCGCCCATGGCCGGAGCAGGCTCTCCTGCCCGGATGCACGACCGCCCCTCCAATGGTGGGAGACTGTGGGGCGCTATCGAGAGAATGCAGAGGAGTCAACCGTGGCCGTAAAGCTCCGCCTGGTGCGGATCGGGAAGAAGAAGCAGCCGACCTACCGGCTGGTGGCGGCGGACAGCCGTTCACCGCGGAACGGTCGGTTCATCGAGATCGTGGGGACCTACGCGCCACGGGGTAAGTCGCTGGCCGAGCCGGACGCCGTCGTCGAGATCGACAACGCCAAGGCCGTGAAGTGGCTGTCCCAGGGGGCGACCCCGACCGAGCGTGTCGAGAAGCTCCTGAAGCAGTCCGGTGCCCTGGACGAGTTCGCCACCGCCAAGGCAGCCAAATGAGTGACGAGGTCGCCCTCGATTCGGCCGACGACGTCAACACCATCGACGACGACGGCCAGGAGGACGACGACGCCGGCAACCGTGTGTCGGGTGGGACGCCGTTGGCGGTGGTGACCTACCTGGTGAACTCCATCACGTCGGACCCTGAGGCCGTGGTGATCAACACCGACGAGCGCGGCAACTCGGTCCGCTTCCGGATCCATGTGGCCCCCGAGGACATGGGTCGGGTGATCGGCAGACGAGGGCGTGTCGCCCAGGCCATCCGGACCGTGGTGGCCGCCGCCGGTGCGCGCGACGGCGTGCAGACCAGCGTCGACATCGTCGACGACTGAACCCGGCGAACCCGTGCCCGGCCCCGACCCGGTCGACGGCCGGGGACGAGCCCGGTCGGCCGATCCCCTCCTCGAGGTGGGGGCCATCGTGAAGCCGCACGGGCTCCGGGGCGATGTGATCGTGAAGCTCTCGACCAACCGTGACGAGAGGATCGACGCCGGAGCCGTCCTGACCACCGCCGACGGGCGAGCGCTGGAGGTGGTGCGTTCGTCCCCCCACCGTGGTCGCTTCATCGTCACCTTCGACGGGGTCGACGGCATCGACGCCGCCGAGGCGCTCCGCAGCACGGCGTTGTTCGCGCCGCCTCTGGAGGACCCGGACGCGCTGTGGATCCACGAGCTGATCGGGTCCGAGGTGGAGGGCACCGACGGCGCCACCATCGGAACGGTGATCGCCGTGGAGGCCAACCCGGCCAGCGACCTGATGGTCCTGGACGGGGGGGCACTGATCCCGCTCCGCTTCGTGGTGCGGACCGAGCCGGGAGTTCGGGTGGTGGTCGACCTGCCCGACGGCCTCCTCGACCTCTACTGACGTGGCGGCCGTCCGGTGAACCCGTTGCGCATCGACATCTTCACGCTGTTCCCCGAGGTCATCGACCACTATGCCGACGCGTCGATCCTCGGTCGTGCCCGGGCCCGGGGGATGATGGACCTGCGGACCCACGACGTGCGCGACGCCGCCACCGACAACCATCGGTCGGTCGACGACGCTCCGTTCGGCGGGGGGGCCGGCATGGTGCTGGCGGCCGAGACGGTCTTCCGCTCCGTCGAGCAGGTCGCCGCCTCCGAGGAGGGGATGCCCCGCCCGTTGGTGCTCCTGACGCCGGGTGGCAGGCGCTTCGACCAACGGGTGGCCCGCGAGTACGCCGGGCTGCCGGAGGGCTTCTCCCTCCTGTGCGGCCGCTACGAGGGGGTCGACGAGCGTGTGGCCGACCATCTCGTGGACGAGGAGCTGTCAGTGGGGGACTTCGTCCTGGCCGGTGGCGAGCTCGCCGCCCTCGTGGTGGTGGAGTCGGTGGTCCGCCTGGTCCCGGGAGTGCTGGGCAACGAGGCGTCGGCCGGCGACGAGAGCTTCGCCGACGGCCTCCTCGAGTACCCTCAGTACACGAGACCGGCGACGTTCAGGGGGTGGGAGGTGCCCGAAGTCCTGCGCTCGGGTGATCACGGGCAGGTGGGTGACTGGCGCCGGGTCCAGGCCCTGGTCAGGACGCTGCAGCGGCGGCCCGACCTGATCGCCGAGCGGGGAGGCCTGACCGATGCGGAGGTCCAGCTCCTCGCCGAGCACGGTGAGGTGCAGCTCCTCTCCGATCACGGCTACGATTGGTGAGCCTCGTCGGCACCGGCTCGGCCGGTGTTCGCACCGATTGGCCCGATTGGTCGAGTGTTCCCGGAGGACTGGTTCCTCCGGAAGTACTGACGAGCGGGTCTCCGACGAGGGAGAGCCCGAACGATCCGTGGAAAGACGCGCCCCATGAACCCGACCGACATCATTGACCGCGACAGCCTGAGGGACGACATCCCCGACTTCCGGCCCGGCGACACCGTCAAGGTCCACGTCCGGGTGGTCGAGGGCACCCGCGAGCGCGTCCAGGTGTTCCAGGGTGCCGTCGTCCGACGCCAGGGCACCGGTGTGCGCGAGACGTTCACCGTCCGAAAGGTGAGTTTCGGCGTCGGGGTCGAGCGGACCTTCCCCATCCACTCGCCGGTCATCGCCATGACCGAGGTCGTGTCGCTGGGCGACGTGCGGAGGGCCAAGCTGTACTACCTGCGTGACCGCCACGGCAAGGCTGCAAAGATCAAGGAGCGGCGGACTGCCCGCGCCTGACCGGAATGGTCGTGCTCCGGCTCCGCCGGCGGGAGGTCGCGTGACGCGGCAGGACGGCGTGCGGTGAGCGAAGAGGACCTCGAGCGGTACGAGTCGGAGATCGAGTTGGCCCTCGTCCAGGAGTACCGGGCCGTGCTGCCCCTGTTCGCCTACGTGGTGGAGACCGAGCGTCGCTTCTACCTGGCCAACACCGTCGAGGTGACGGTCCGCTCCGATTCGACGCCGGCCTGCGTCGAGGTCCAGCTGAACGATGCCTGGGTGTGGGACATGTACCGGCCCGCCCGCTTCGTCCCCTCGGTCCGTATCCTCACGTTCCGGGACGTCAACATCGAACGCCTCCCCGAGAAGGAACTGTGACCGGGGGCGCCACGCGGCGCCCCCCGGACGAGGACCGGCCCGACGGATCCGGCCGACCCGACGGATCCGGCCGGGTCGTTGAATCCGGGCGCCTGTCCGGGTCGGACCGCCGCCGGGCGCTCGGCAGCCAGGGCGAGGACCGTGCCGCCGGTTGGTACGAGGAGCACGGCTACGAGATCCTCGAGCGCAACTGGCGACGTCGCGAGGGCGAGGTGGACCTCATCGTGCGCCGCGACCGGACCGTGGTGTTCTGTGAGGTGAAGACGCGGACCGACAGCCGCTTCGGGACGGGCGCCGAGTCCGTGCTCGAGGCCAAGCAGCGCCGAATCCGCCGTCTGGCGTCACGGTGGCTGTCCGAATTGACGCCGGCGGCGGGCCGTGCGCGCGTCGAGGTGCGCTTCGACGTGGTCTCGATCACCGGGGGCGACCTCGACGTGATCGAGGACGCCTTCTGACCCGTCAGGCCACCGTCGGGGCTCCGCATCACCGGGGGAGGCCCGACCGGCCATCTCGTAGGCTGCCGGCATGACCGACAAACCCGAGACACTCATCGTGGAGCGGGCCGGCGGCGTGGTGACGGTCACCATGAACCGGCCGGCCCGCAAGAACGCCGCCAACGGGACCATGTGGAGGGAGTTGCTCGCCGTCTTCGAGGACGTGGCCACGGACCGCAACGACCGGGTGATGGTGCTCACCGGTGCAGGCGGCGCGTTCTGCTCGGGCGCCGACCTCGGTGACGCCTCGAACGTCGCCGGGCGTCCCGGCGATCCCTTTCTGGTGCAGATGCGGGCCCTCGGTCAGGTGGCGCTCCGCCTGCACCAGATCCCCAAGCCGACCATCGCCAAGGTCGGGGGAGTGGCCGCCGGAGCAGGGATGAGCATGGCCCTCGGGTGCGACCTGGTGGTTGCCTCCGAATCGGCCCGGTTCTCCCAGATCTTCTCCAAGCGGGGCCTGTCGGTCGACTTCGGCGCGTCGTGGTTGCTCCCGCGGCTCATCGGCCTGCACCGGGCGAAGGAGCTGACCTTCTTCGCCGACATCCTGAGCGCCGAGGAGGCCGCGGCGTTCGGCCTGGTGAACCGGGTCGTCCCCGATGCCGAGCTCGACGGGGTCGTGGGCGAGTGGGCCGAGCGGCTGGCCGGGGGGCCGCCCCTGGCCCTCTCGCTGACCAAGACCATGCTGAACGGGTCACTCAATCTCTCGTTCGACCAAGCCCTCGAAGAGGAGTCGCGGTCCCAGGCCACCAACTTCGGCACCGCCGACACGGCCGAGGCGATCCTCGCCTTCTCCCAGAAGCGGGACCCGGTGTTCAAGGGCCGCTAGTCCTGTGCCGGGCGGTGGTGCCATCTGAGGGCCGGAAGCGTGGTGTGACACCCGCGCCGTAGGGTTCCGGCGGTGCTTCGGGGCCCGCCCGCACCGTGTGCAGCATCGAGGGGCGCCCCCTTCGTCACGTCCCGGTGACGGGCTCGACCCTGCTTCGCTGAAGCCGGGCCGTCCCGCCCCGGCCTGCGTCCGGAGGCGCCATGATCGCCGCTATTCCCTCTGCCGTACTGACCGGTGTCGACGGCACGCCCGTGTCCGTCGAGGTCCACGTGTCCAACGGCCTGCCCGGCTTCACGGTGGTCGGGTTGCCCGATGCCGCTGTCCGCGAATCTCGGGACCGCGTGCGGGCCGCGCTGCTGTCCAGCGGCCTCAACTGGCCGTTGCGCCGGGTCACCGTCAACCTCGCCCCCTCCGGGATGCGCAAGGGAGGGGCGGGGCTCGACCTGCCCATCGCCATCGGGGTGCTGGTGGCCTCGGGCGCACTCGTCCCCGAAGACGTCGACGGGATGGCCTTCGTCGGTGAGCTCGGCCTCGACGGCTCCCTCCGGGGTGTGCCGGGGACGGTGGTGCTGGCCGAGGCGCTGGCCGCCCTCCGTTTGGTCGTGCCCGAGGAGAGCACGGTGGAGGCGGTCCTCGCCGGGCAGCCCGACGTGCGCACGGCACCGACGCTCCGCTCGCTGGTGGACCGGCTCACCGGCGAGAGCGGATGGCCCGACGTCGGGCCGATCACCGGGCCCTCCGGGCAGCCCGCACCGTCCTCCCCCGGCGCCGCGGACCTCTCGGGGGTCCGGGGTCAGCGGATGGCCCGCCGTGCCCTGGAGGTGGCGGCCGCCGGCGGGCACCACCTCCTCTTCGTGGGTCCACCCGGCTCGGGGAAGACCATGCTGGCGACCTGCCTCCCGGGGCTGCTCCCCGACGTCGACCGGGCCACGGCGCTGGAGGTGACGCGGGTGCACTCCGTGGCCGGACTGCCTCTTCCCCCGGACGGCCTGGTCGTGCGGCCTCCCTTCCGGGCCCCCCACCACGGCGCCTCGTCGGTGGCGATGATCGGGGGCGGCACCGCCTGGATGCGCCCGGGCGAGATCAGCCTGGCCCACGGCGGGGTCCTCTTCCTCGACGAGATGGGCGAGTTCCCGTCGGTGGTGCTCGACGCTCTGCGCCAACCCCTCGAGGACGGTCAGGTCCGCGTCAGTCGGGCCCGGGGCTCGACGGCGTTCCCCGCCCGTTTCATCCTCGTCGGGGCGATGAACCCGTGCCCCTGCGGCGAGGGCGGGAGGCCGGGAGCATGCCGGTGTACCACTGCCGCCCGGGAGAGGTACGGCAGACGGCTGTCGGCGCCCCTGCTCGACCGCTTCGACATCGCCGTGCGGGTCGACCGGCCCGGGTTCGAGGACCTGCTCGGCCGGCACGTGGCCGAGGGCTCTGCGCCGGTGGCGGCGCGGGTGGCCCTCGCCCGGTCACTCGCCCGGGCACGAGGCGTCACCGTCAACGCGGAGCTGCCCGGGGGCAGACTCGACGAGTTGGCACCGCTCGACCGAGCGGCGTCGAGGCTGGTCGAGCACCACGTCCGTTCAGGGGCGCTGAGTGCCAGAGGCCTCCACCGGGTCCGTCGGCTGGCTCGCACCGTGGCCGACCTCGACGGGGGCGGGGACCTGGTCGAGGAGTCCCACATCCGCCTGGCCCTCCACCTCCGGTGCCACCGTGAGCTCCTGCTCGGAGCGGACCGGTGAGGGGGCCGGACGCCCCCGAGGCCCACGCCGCCGCGCTGGCCGGGCTCGCCGGGATGACCCCGGTGCGGTTGGCGCTCCTCACCGACGGGTTCGCGCCGGTCACGGCGTGGAGGGCGCTGCGGGCGGGCACGCATCCCGGCGATCCTCGACGGAGATTCCTCCTCGATGCCCGGCGGACCGACGTCGAGGGCGTGGCCCGTCGGTACGCCGCCGCCGGGGTCACGGTGGCGCTCCCCGGGGGGCGGGGGTATCCCGGGATGCTCACGGGCGACCCCGGTGCCCCGGCCGTCCTGTTCGCGCTGGGGGACCCGACGGTTCTCGATCGCGGCCCCCGGGTGGCCGTCGTCGGGACGCGTTCCGCCACGCCCTACGGCCGGCAGGTTGCGTCGGAGCTGGCGTCGGATCTGGCCACGGAGGGCGTGACCATCGTGTCCGGGCTGGCCCGGGGGATCGATGCCGCCGCCCATGCCGGCGTGGTCAGGGTGGCCGACGATCGGGACGTCGCGCCTCCGGTGGCAGTGGTGGGGACGGGTCTGGACGAGGTCTATCCGGCGTCGAGCAAGGACCTGTGGGCAGAGGTCGCCGGCCGCGGGGCCGTGCTGTCCGAGTCGCCGCTGGGCACCCGGGCCCTCCCGAGGGTGTTCCCGGCACGCAACCGCATCATCGCCGCCCTGTCGGATGTGGTGGTCGTCGTCGAGAGCCACTACCGGGGTGGCTCGCTCTACACCGCTGAAGCAGCGGCGCGCCGGTCGATCCCGGTGTGCGCGGTGCCGGGCTCGGTGAAGAGCGCATCCTCGTCCGGTACGAACGCGCTCCTCGTCGACGGCTGCATCCCGGTGCGCGACGCCGCCGACGTGCTGGTCGCCCTGGCGTTGGCGCGTGCCGGCTGTGACGGCCCGCTCCGCCAGCCCGGGCCGCACGGTCCCTGCGGCCGACGGCGGAGTCCCTCCGATCCCGGCGATCCGTCCGATCCGCCCGGGGGAGTCCCTGGAGGTGGGCCCGATCCCGCCGTGGACACCGATGGGCTGAGCGCCCCGGAGCGATCGGTGCTGCAGGCGATGGACGACACGCCGCTGGCCTTCGAGACGATCCTGCTCCGGACCGATCTCTCGATCGACGCCGCAGCCAGGGCCTGTGACGAACTGGTCCGGCGGGGATGCGTCGTCAGCGGGCCGGGGTGGTGGTGCAGGAGCCGATTCGACGGGTAGCGGGCCCACCGTCCGCCCCGGTCAGATCGAGCTTCGGTCCCGACCCGGCCCACGCTGCGGTGCTGGCGCTCCGGCTCCGGCCGCTCCGTACCGTTCGAATGTTATTTGGAAAAGTGATCGGCCGACGTTCCCCCGGCCCGGGTCCCGGCAGTCCGGGCTCCGCTCCGGGCGTTGCCACCCGGCCCGGGTCAAACGACCTCTCCACTGCCCGATGGGCCGGCCCGGGGGGACCCGCCGGGCGGATCATGGCGTCGGGAACGACCCCTGCTGCCAGCCGATGGCGGTCGAGGACACGGAGCTCGGCGACGGCTCCGAGGCAATGGCCGGTGCCGTGCAGGAGGCCAGCCCGGACTGGGCGCCGTACCAGGTCGGGCTGGTCGCCGACTTCCAGATCAGCCAGCAGACCCCGTCGCTCGACCGCGCCGCCAACGTGACGCTCCCACCCGACCCACCGTCAAGCCCGATCCCCTGGCCGGGCGACACGGCCACGCTGACCACCGAGGGACTCGAGCTCGGTCCGGCGACGAACGAGACGGAGGGATTGGAGGCGGAGAGTGCCGACGGCGTGATGGCGCCATAGCCGCCCGAGCTGGCCGCGGCCCCGGCCGCGGACATGCTGGTGGTCAGCGCCTGTTGGGCCTGCAGTCCGTCGGCCTCGGCCACGCCCGGGGCGTTGGAGACGCTGGTGTCCGAATTGCCGCTCGAGTGCAGGGTGGTGCCGAGGAGGATGGCCACCAGCAGCGCCGTTGCCACCATGCTCAACACGGTGGCGATCATCGAGAAGCCGGCGTCGCCGACTCCCGTGCCGGGATGGTCCCACAGCCGGCGGTCTGGCATCCGTGCCCCTTTGCAACTGGCGCCGGCGAGACACGGCCCCGACCGTCGGTGGCGACTTCCCACGACGCCGATCGGGGGCCGTGATCACGTCACGGCGCTACCCGGTGATCACTGATCCCATCGGCTCACAGCGGGGTGCACCTTGAGCGTTCTCGGCCTGATCGCCGTTTGCGGGAAGCCGGGGCGATGGGCCCCGTGCGTGATCGGCCGAGGCCGAGCGGGGACGGCCGGGCCCCGGTTCCGGTGGCGACCTTCCCGCCACGCCACCGTGGAGGGTCGGCCCGTCAGGCGTCCTCGGACTGCATCACCACGGTGTCGGCCTTCACCCGGTAGGTGACCCGCACCTCGCCGGGCTGCCTCATCGGGTAGCTGTCCACGCCGAGGTACTTCTTGGCCAGGGAGTCGATCTGGGCATCCGCGCCGTCCTCGGTCCCCTCGACCTCACCGCGCACGACCACGACGTTGTAGGGATCGTCGGGGTCCACGACGGACACGGCCACGTGGGGATTCCGCTCGAGGTTGGTCACCTTCGCCCGGCCCCTCGCCGTGTTGAACACCAGATCGTCACCGTCTCGGTCGATCCACACGGGCGTGAGCTGGGGCCGTCCATCGGCGCCCACCGTCGCCACGCTGGCGATGAGCGGACGGTCGATCAGGGCCTTCGCCTTGTTGGTCAGGGTGGTCGTCACGATGTTCCTCCGTCGGGTGACGGCTGCGCCGGCCCGGCGTCGGGCCCGGATGGCGCAGCACTGGTGGCTAGTACTGGATGTACTGGATGTACTGGATGGAGACTACCCACCACCGCCGCCGACCGAACAGTTGGCACCCTTGGGTGCACTGCTACGGTGCCGGCATGCGCATCGGTGCCCACGTGAAGGCGGGCAAGGGCCTCGTCCCGGCCCTGCAGCACGGCGAGGAGATCGGTGCCGAGGTCGTGCAGATCTTCACCCAGAGCCCCCGCATGTGGAAGCCGTCCCAGTACGGTCCCGACGTGCTCGACGGCTATCGGCAGGCGCAGGCCGAGCACCCCTCGGTGACGTCCACCTACTGCCATGCCACCTATCTGATCAACCTCGCCTCGCCCGACCCCGAGCTGGCCGCCAAGTCCCGGGCCTGCCTCAGTGCCAACCTCTCGACGGCGGAGGGCATGGGGGCCGAGGGACTGGTCCTCCACATCGGGAGCCACCGCGGGAGCGGCTTCGACGCCGCCCTTCCCGGGGTGGTCGACGCCCTCATCGAGGCGCTCGACTCGGTGGAACCTTCGGTGGCCCCGTGCCCGATCCTCCTCGAGAACGCCGCCGGCGCCGGCGACACGGTGGGCCGGTCGTTCGAGGAGCTGGCCGAGGTGATCGAGGCGGCAGGCGGGGACGACCGGTTGGGGGTGTGTCTCGACACCCAGCACCTCTGGGCGTCGGGGATCCCCTTTGCCACCGTCGAGGACGCCGACGACCTGGTCTCCCTGGTGTCGGACACCGTGGGTCTGGAACGCCTGCGGTGCCTCCATCTGAACGACTCCAAGGTCGAGTTCGGTGCCAATCGGGATCGCCACGAGAACATCGGGGACGGGACCATCGGCGCGGACGGGCTGGCGGCGTTGCTCGGCCATCCGGCCCTGCAGGGACTTCCAGCCATCCTCGAGGTCCCCGGGGACGGCGACGGCCCCCGGGCCGAGGACGTCGCCACGGCCCGTGCGGTGTTGGCGCAGGGCGTGGCCCTCCGGGATTGACGTCGGGCTCCGTGCCGGCTCGGCCGGCCGGGTGCCCGGACCCTGGTCCGCCCCGGCCCGGGCGACCCCGCGGGTGCCCGAGCCGCCCGGTGGTCCCGATGATCGTCCACCCGACCCGGATCACGCTAGGGTCGGCGCGCCGCTGGGGGACGCCGAGAGGCCCGACAGAGACAGGAGCAGTCCATGCCCATCGAGACCCGGGTGGAGACCGACAGCATGGGGGCGATCGAAGTTCCCGCCGATCGCTACTGGGGAGCCCAGACGGCGAGGTCACTGCACCACTTCCCGATCGGCGACGACCGGATGCCCGAGCCCCTCATCCGGGCCATCGGGGTGTTGAAGCAGGCGTCGGCCCAGGTCAACGCCGACCTGGGCAAGATGGATCCGGACAAGTCGGCGCTCATCGTCGCCGCCGCCCGTGAGGTCGCCGAGGGCAAGCTCGATGCCCACTTCCCCCTCAGCGTCTGGCAGACCGGGAGCGGGACGCAGAGCAACATGAACGCCAACGAGGTCATCTCCAACCGGGCCATCGAGATGGCCGGTGGCCAGATGGGATCAAAGGTGCCCGTCCACCCCAACGACGACGTGAACATGTCCCAGTCGTCCAACGACACGTTTCCGACGGCCATGCACATCGCCGCGGTCGAGGAGATCACCCACAAGCTGCTGCCGGCCGTCCGCCATCTGAGGAACGCGCTGCAGGCCAAGGCGGAGTCCTTCGCCGGCATCACGAAGATCGGACGGACCCATCTGATGGACGCCGTCCCCCTCACGTTGGGACAGGAGTTCTCCGGATACGTGGCTCAGCTCGACGCCGACCTCCGACGGATCGAACTGACGCTCGACGACCTCTACGAGCTCGCCGCCGGCGGCACGGCCGTCGGCACCGGCCTCAACACCCATCCCGAGTTCGGGGTCCGGGTGGCATCGGCCATCGCCGAGCTCACCGGGCTCCCGTTCGTCACCGCCCCCAACAAGTTCGCCGCGCTCGCCGCCCACGACGCACTGGTGTCGACCAGCGGGGCCCTGCGCACGCTGGCCGCCTCCCTGATCAAGATCGCCGACGACATCCGATGGCTGGGATCGGGGCCCCGCAGCGGGCTCGGGGAGCTCAGCCTGCCCGAGAACGAGCCCGGCTCGTCGATCATGCCGGGCAAGGTCAACCCGACCCAGTGCGAGGCGATGATCATGGTGTGCATCCAGGTGTACGGCAACGATGCGGCGGTGGCCATGGCCGGAGCCCGGGGCAACCTCGAGCTCAACGTGTGCAAGCCGGTGATCATCCACAACGTCCTCCACTCGGTCCGGTTGATCACGGAGGCCTCGTCGGCGTTCACCCGGTTCTGCGTGGAGGGCCTGGAGCCCAACCTGGACCGCATCCGTGAACACCTCGACAACTCGCTCATGCTGGTCACCGCACTCAACCCGTTGATCGGCTACGACAAGGCCGCCGAGGTGGCCAAGAAGGCCCACACGGAGGGCAGCACGCTGCGAGAGTCGGCCCTGGCCCTCGGCTACCTGACCGGCGAGCAGTTCGACGAGGCGGTCAGGCCGGAGTCCATGACCCACCCCTGAGGAGGCCGGGACGCCCCACCCGGGGAGTCGCCGCCCCCTGGTCCCGCACGCCGTCCGGGCTGCGCTCGGCGACGGCCGCCGGGACGACCCGAACCTATACTGCGGGCACCATCGGACCATTCCCGAAGCGACCCTGCCCGCCGCCGCACCGACCGGCGGTGTCGGCCCACCGGGGGCCGCGGGCCACGAGACGAGATCTGGGGACTCCACATGACCACAGCACCCGCCGACCTCACCATCGGACTGACCGACGGGATGTTCTACGGCGGCGATCCCTTCCCGGCGTTCGCCTGGATGCGGGAGTACGCACCGGCCTACTTCGACGAGTCCTCGGGGGTGTGGGGGATCACCCGCTACGCGGACATCAAGGAGATCTCCAAGGACCCCGACACCTTCTCCAACGCCGGGGGCATCCGCCCGGACAGCGACGCGCTGCCCATGATGATCGACACCGACGCACCCGAACACGTGCGGCGCCGACGACTGGTCAGCGAAGGGTTCACCCCGGGGCGGATACGCGAGAGCGAAGAGGGGATCCGCGCCATCTGCGATGCCATCATCGATCGGGTGTGCGAAACCGGCTCGGCCGATTTCGTGACCGACATCGCCGCTCCCCTGCCGATGATCGTGATCGGCAACATGCTCGGGGTCGCCCCCGAGGACCGTGCCGACCTCCTGCGCTGGTCCGACGACATGCTGAAGGCACTGGGGTCCCCGGATCCGGGGGCGATGGACCGGGCCGCCATGGCCGCCATGGAGTACGCGGCGTACATCACGGCGGTGGCCGATCAGCGCCGTCGCGACCAGCAGTCCGACGACCTCATCGGGACGCTGGTCCATGCTGAGATCGACGGTGACCGGCTCGACGAGGCGTCGCTGATCTACGAGTCCCTCTTGATCCTCATCGGTGGGGACGAGACCACCCGGCACGTCATCAGCGGTGGGATGTACGAGCTGCTCCGCCATCCGGACCAGCACCGGCGGCTGGCCGAGGACCGCTCCCTGCTCCCGGGGGCCGTCGAGGAGATGCTGCGCTGGGTGTCGCCCATCAAGAACATGGCCCGCCGGATGACCCGGGACGTCGAGCTCCATGGTGAGACGCTGCACGAAGGCGAGAAGCTCCTGTTGCTCTATCCGTCGGCCAACCGCGACGAGCGGGTGTTCGACCGGCCCGAGGAGTTCGACATCGGGCGCACCCCCAACGACCACATGGCCTTCGGGTTCGGCTCCCACTTCTGCCTCGGCAACCGACTGGCCAGGATGGAGCTCACGGTGATGTTCGACCGCCTGCTGACCCGGCTTCCGGACCTGGCTCTGGCCGACACCGCCGAGCCACCCAAGCGGGCCGCCAACTTCGTCTCGGGCTACGAGACCATGCCCGTGGTGTTCACACCCAGGTCGCCCGTCGGGGCGGCCGCCCCGTGAGGCCGCCGGTGCTGACCGACGCCGAGGTCCTCGAGCGGCTGGCGGCGGCCGACGGACCGGATTGGCACCTGATCGGTGGCAAGTTGGTCAAGACGGTGGTCTGTGCCGACTTCGTCGGTGCCCTGGCGTTCGTCGGGGAGGTCGGACGACTGGCCGAGGAGTCCGATCACCACCCGGACATCGACATCCGGTACAACCGGGTCACGCTCGGGCTGATCACCCATGACTCCGGTGGCATCACCCGGCTGGACATCGAACTGGCGGAGGCCATCGACGGCGTCCCCGTCGAGCCGACCTCGGCCCGCTGACGACGGTCAGCCCACCGGGAGGTCCCACAGCGGGAACCAGCGGTCCAGGTCGGCCTCGACGGTCAGGTCGTCGGCGACCAGGCTCTTCAGCCGCAGTTCCAGCTCGGTGTCCCGCTTCTCGTGCCCGTCCGGCACGAACGGGTAGAACGTGCCCCGCTTGAACAGGTAGACGAGGTAGGCGGTCGAGGGGAGCACCTGGCCCGGTCCTGCCGGCATCCCGGACCCGGTGCCCTCCGGCCCGTCGTCCTCGGCCGGTGGCAAGGTGGCCAGGCCGAAGACCGAACAGAGCAGTTGAGGTCCCCAGCCCGCATCGGACAGTGAGGAGTTGACCAGGTGGATCCTGGTCACCAGCTCACCGATGTCGGCGTCCTCGACCACGAGCCACTGGTAGCCGTAGGAGTCCTCGGCCTTGCGCAGTCCGGTGGCGCCGTCCATGGACAGGAGCTTGACCACCTCGGCCTGCATCTCCTCGAACCCCTGCCCGGAGGGAGGCTTGAAGCAGACGCCACCGTTCCCCGAGCACGACATGCCCGCGGCGCTCTGGAGGGTGATGGAGGCCGAGGGGAGGGCGAAGAGGGCGTCGAGGTTCGACTGGACCGGCTTGGTCCGCCCGAGGATGGTGTTGAGCAGTCCCATCAGCCCTGACGGCTCACCGCGGTGGGCGCCCGGTCACGGACGGGAGCCGTGCACGGACGGGTCCCCGGTCACGAGGGGCGACCCAGTTCGGCCTCGATGGAGGCGAGCTGGGCGAGCCGCTTGTCCAGCGACGGGTGGGTGGAGAACAGCGTGGAGAGGCTGACACCGTTCTTGGCGATGGCCGGCGTGAAGTAGAAGGCGTTGAAGCTCTCGGCGGAGCGCAGGTCGCGGGTGGGTATCCGTGCCATGTCGCCGGTCACCTTGACCAGTGCCGACGCCAGCGCGGACGGACGGCCGGTGAGGAGGGCCCCGGATCGGTCGGCGGCCAGTTCGCGGTAGCGGGACAGGGCCATGGTGAGCAGGAAGCTGATGGCATAGACCACGACCGACACCACCAGCACGCCCAGCTCGACGAGGGCGGTCTGGTCCCCACCCTGGCTGTTGTTCCGGTTGCCCCCGCCGAAACCGCCGATCAGGCCGGTCCACAGCATGATGCGGGTGATCATGCCCGCGACCATCCCGAGGAAGCTGGCGATGGTCATGACGGCCACGTCGCGATGGGCCACGTGGGACAGCTCGTGGGCGAGGACCGCCTCGAGCTCCGGTTCGTCGAGCCGTCGCATGAGGCCGGTGGTGGCACAGACCACCGCGCTGTTGGGGCTCCTCCCGGTGGCGAAGGCGTTGGGCACGTCGGTGTCGGCCACGGCCACCCGGGGCTTCTTCATGTCGGCCAGGGCGCAGAGCCGGTCGATGGCGCCGTGCAGCTGCGGGGCCTGCTCGGGCGTGACGATGTGGCCGCCCATACCGAACAGGGCGATCTTGTCCGAGAACCAGTACTGCACGAAGAGGATGACGGCGGCGAAGACCAGCACGACGGCCAGCGACACGCCGAAGGCGATCAACAGCCCGATCACCGCGCCGTACAGGAGCACCAGCATGAGCCCGGTGGTGAACATGCGGATGGTCAGCCCCCGGTCCGAGGGAATGTTGCGGGCGGTGCTCATCGGGTGGTGCTCAACGTTCGTCCTTGGCCGGCTCGACCCCCGGCTGGGCGAGCAGCTCCCGGGTCTCCTGCAAGGTGGCATCCGAGAAGGGGACCACCAGGTCCGAGGGTGCGAAGGCGTCGTCGGCCACCGGCGTGCCGGCCCGGCGCACCTCGTCGGTCAGCGCGGCGAGGGCGTGGATGAAGGCCTCTTCGTCGCCGCTCTCGACGGCGGCGAGAAGGGCGGCGTCGAGGTCGTCGAGCACACTCCGCTCCGCATCGGCGATGGCGTACTGGCCCTCGCCGAGGATGCGCACGATCATGACGGCGACTCCTCGGCGTCCGCCTGGGGGAGCTCGGCCGGGGCGGGGGCCCCGGCGCCGACCTCCGCCTTGAGGGCGGCCAGCTCGGCGTCGACGGTGGAGGTCGTGGAGGCCTTGTTCAGCTGGGCCTGGATGTCGTCCACGGGGTTGGTCAGATCGGTCAGGGCGCCCGAGGCCAGCAGCTCGTCCATGGCGCCGGCCCTCGCCTGCATGCCGTCGATCTTGTCCTGGGCCCGCTGCATCGACATGCCGGCGTCGCTCATCGACTCGGAGATGCCCGAGACCGCTTCGCCGATCTTCGTCTGGGCCTCGGCCGCCGTGTAGCTCGCCTTCATCGTCTCCTTCTTCGTGCGGAAGGCGTCCACCTGGGTCTGGAGCTTCTGGGCGGTGTCGATGAGCTTCTGCTCCTGGGCGGACACCTGCTCGTGCTGGGTCTGCAGGTCGGCCAGCTGGTCGGCGAGCGCCGCCCGTCGGGCCAGGGCCTCCCTCGCCAGGTCCTCGTTGCCCTGGGTCAGCGCCGCCTTGGCCTGGGTCTGCAGCTTGTCGGCCTGGCCCTGCAACTGGGTGGCCTGCAACTCGATGCGCTTCTTCGCCGTGGTCACGTCGGCCACGCTGCGACGCACCTTCTGGAGGCTCTCCAGCTGCTTCTGGTAGGAGAGGTCGAGCGATTCGCGGGGATCTTCGGCCTTGTCGAGGAGTTTGTTGGTCTTGGCCTGGAGAATCCCGGACATGCGTTTCATGACGCCCATAGTGAAAGATCCTTCCTCGTTCTCGACCATGAAGCTTAGGGCGTCACTGCCCGGTAGCGTGATCAGCGTGCCAGATCGACTGTGCCTGCTCACCGTCCACGCCCATCCCGATGACGAATCGTCCAAGGGGGCCGGTACGGTCGCCCTCTACCATGCGCAAGGGGTGCACACCGTCCTGGTCTGCTGCACCGGCGGGGAGGAGGGCGAGGTGCTCAACCCGGCCATGGCCACACCGGAGAACCACGCCCGGCTCCCCGATCTGCGGATGGAGGAATTGTCGCAGGCCACGGCCATCATCGGCTACGACGAAGTGGACATGCTGGGCTACCGCGACTCGGGCATGCCGGGCACGGAGTCGAACTCCCGTCCGGACTCCTTCGCCCAGGCGCCCCTGGACGAGGCCGTGGGCCGCCTCGTGGCCATCGTCCGCCGGGCCCGACCCCAGGTCATGGTCATCTACGGCGACGAGCAGTCGGGCTATCCCCATCCCGACCACCTCCGGGTCCACGAGGTCGGGCTGGCGGCGTTCCGGGCCGCCGGCGACGACGGCCGCTTCGTCGAGGCGGGTGCGGCGTGGCAGCCGTCGAAGCTCTACTACACCGGGTTCTCGGTGGCCCGCTTCAAGGAGATCCACCAGAAGTTCGAGGAACTGGGACTCGAGTCCCCCTTCGACGAGGAGTGGCGGAAGCGTTGGGACGGCATCCCCCCCGAGCCGATCACCACGACGATCGACATCTCGAGCGTGGCCGACGTGCGCCGCCGGGCGCTGCTGGCCCACGCCACCCAGGTCGATCCCGAGTCGCCCTTCTGGTTCGGGCTGCCACCCGAGGTGATGCGGTCCATCCACCCCTACGACGACTACCGGCTGGCCCTGGTGGCCGGCCCGGACGGGAGCTTCGCCGCCCCGGACCCGGACCGGTCCCCGGCGGGGGAGCCGGTGGCGATCGAGACCGACCTGTTCGCCGGACTCCGTGTCGGCGACCGCGTCGCCCGCTGATGCGGCGAGGGTGGTCGATCCCGGCCCGGTGGGGTCGGCGGGCCGGACCGGGCCGGATCGTGGTCGTTCGACGTCCCGGGAGCGACGGAGCGACGACGGGCGGAGGAGTGCCGTGACCAAGTGGCTGTCCACGGAGTGGTTCGACCAGACACGGGCCCTGGCCGCCGGCCAGCCGGAGTACGCCGGCCTGTCGGCCCGGGTGCAGTACGAGGTCACCGGGGGACCCGACGGCGGGGCCCGCTACTACTGGGTGCTGGTGGACGGGCACCTCGCCGACAGCGCCAGCGGCACCGTCGGCCAGCCCGACGTCACGCTCACGATGGCGTGGGACGACGCGGTGGCCGTGCAGCAGGGCGACCTCGACCCGAGCGTGGCGTTCATGCAGGGACGGATGAAGGTGGTCGGCTCGATGGGCGTCCTGCTGGCGCTGCTACCGGTGGCCTCGACGAGCGCCTACCGGGACCTCCGCCGTCGGATCGCCGAGCTCACGGAGTTCTGACGGTGGAAGCGACCACACCGGAGCTGGAGCCGCCGAGCAGCGGGAGGTGGATGGTGCCGGCGCTCTGCAGCAGGATGAGGGCGATCACCACGGCGACGAAGACGACGAGGAATGCGGTCAGGTAGGGCTTGATCCTCACCCACGTCGGGGGCTTCGCCGGGGGGCGCTGACGTTTCCGGCGCTCGGCGTCCTGGCCCCAGGCGACGACCCTGGTCACCGAGGAGGCCGACCCCGGGCCCTGGTTCCGGACGGCGAACCCGGTCACCCGGCGGGACAGGTCCCGTGCATCGCCCCCCGGATGGATGAACCGGTAGACGCCGGTGTCCGACTGGATGACGATGAGGGCACCGGACTCCACGTGGGGGCGCGTCCGGCTGGTGGCGGAGGGGTCGGTCACCGTCTCGGACGGGGACGTCGCCGCCTCGCCTCGGTTGAGTTCGGGGTCGACCCACCACTCGGGGATGGCGCCTCCCTGCCACGGTTCGACGGCATGGGCCAGGACCGACTCCCAGGCGAGGACACGCGGCAGCTCGCCGGGGTAGCGGACCACGCCGATGCCGTCGTCGCCGAAGGTCATGGCATGGATGTCCACCGGCTCGGCGCCGTCCGTCCCGAGGAGGATCAGGTGCTCGAGCCGGAACGGGTCGGGCGCCTCGGCGGCCTCCCGCGACGTCGCCGTCCCGGCCACGCCACCCCTCTGCCTCGAATGCTGTCCTTCGGCCACTTCCGCTCCCGTCCGTGGCCGCTCAGGATATCGGTGCGGCCCGGGCGGGTCGGGGGAGGGCGCCGCTCACGAACTGCGCATCGCGTCGCGCAGGGGGCGGTACCCGATGCGGGTCACCCCTCTCCCGTCCAGCACCTGGCCGAGCCCGCGATCGTCGACGAGGAGCACGTGGTCGCCCACGCGTGACTCCCAGTCCGAGGTGATGGCGTGCAACTCGGGTGTGTCGATGGCCGGGTGCAGCGTCAACTCGGTGAGGCCCGGTTCGAGGGCCTCGACGAACTCCAGGAACACCTCGCGGTTGACCCACGCCGGCAACGTGGCGAACCGGTCGGCGAAGAGCACGCCCTCGTCGGCGGCGAGCTGCCGCACGGGGAACCCGACCTGGAGTTCGGCGCCGGGCCCGAGCAGACGCAGCGGCAGCCCGAAGTCGACGGCCAGCTCGAGATAGACGTCGAAGAACTCGGGCCGGAGCAACAGGGCGTCGAGGTGGGTGTCGAGGTGGCTGATGTCGAAGCCCCACAGCACGGCCCGCTCGATCTGGGCCCGGCACTCCCGGCGCACCTCGTCGATGTCGGCGTGGTCCCAGACGTCGGCCACCGTGCGGGGGAAGCCGCCGTCGCCGTCCAGGAGTGAAGGCGCCTGGGTGATCGGTCCCCAGCGGTAGAGGTCGTGCTCGGCGTTGAGGGTCAGCTGGACCCCGATGTCCTGGCCCCGGAACCGCGAAGCCGACTCCCGGGCCCACGGCGCCGGCACGAGCAGGGACCCACTCGTACCGATCCCGTCGTCGAGGGCCTCGTAGACGCCCACCGTCGCCGCATGGCAGAAACCGAGATCACCACAGTTGATGATGAGAAGCTTCGCCCCCGGCGGATAGTTGAGGCGTTCGGCGACGGTCGGCATGGCCACGACCGTAGCGCCGCTGGAGGTCAGGCAGCGCGACCGGCGGTCCCCTGTCCGCCCCCGGACTGCGGGCGGCTGCCCGCCGCGCCGCCGGCCGAGAGCCCGGCCTCCGTGCCGCCGTCCGACAGCCCGCCCTCCGCGCCGCCGGCCGAGAGCAGGGCGCGGGCGGCGGCGATCCCCCGGCGCCCGATCGCCCGGGTCTGCTCGTCGAGGCGCTTCGCGTCGCCGACGGTGGGGACGCTGCGGGCCGAGTGGGACGGACGTCGGGCCGCGGTCCGCCGCGCTCCCCGGGACTGGCGGGGCGCACGGGGTGCGGCCGGTGCGGTGAGGGGTAGTTGGAGCTGGGTGGCGGCAGGGGCCTGGTTCCGGCTGCTGGTCATGGGTGCACTATGCCCGGAGGGTGTATTACGGAACCCATGACCGATGGAACGACCACTCCGAACCAACCCCCCCGCTACGGGATCACCGTCCCCTTCGACGGGGTGACGCTGGAGGATCACCGCAGGTGGTACGAGGATTTGGTGCGACTGGGCTACACGGACGTGTGGACGGCGGAGACCGACGGCGTCGACGGGTTCACCCCGCTGGCGCTGGCCTCGGCCTGGGTCCCGTCCCTCCGGCTGGGTGTGGCCATCATCCCCGCCTACACCAGGGGCCCGGCGCTCCTGGCCCAGAGCACGGCGGCCATGGCCGAGGCCGCACCCGGGCGGTTCGTGCTGGGTCTCGGCACCTCGTCGGACGTCATCGTCAGCCGGTGGAACGGGATCGAGTTCACCGAGCCCTACAAACGGGTCCGGGACACGATTCGCTTCCTCCGTTCGGCCCTGGCGGGCGAAAAGGTCGACCAGGCCTACGACACGTTCACCGTGCGCGGCTTCCGCCTGGCCCGTCCGGTCGAGCAGCCGCCGCCGATCTACCTGGCCGCCCTGCGCCCGGGGATGCTGGCCCTGGCCGGCCGGGAGGCCGACGGGGTGATCATCAACTGGCTGTCGGCCGAGGACGTGGCGACGGTGACGCCGGAGCTCGGGGCGGACATCCCCGTGGCGGCCCGGATCTTCGTCATCCCCTCGGAGGACACCGAGGCGGTGCGGGCCATCGGCCGGCGCATGGTGGCGGCCTACCTGAACGTCGGGGTCTACGCCGCCTTCCACCGGTGGCTGGGCCGGGGCGTCGAGCTCGAGCCCATGTGGTCGGCCTGGGAGAAGGGGGACAGGAAGGGGGCGCTCGAGGCCATCCCCGATTCGGTGGTGGACTCCCTCGTGGTCCACGGATCGTTCGACGAGTGCCGGGCCCACATCGGGCGGTACGTGAAGAACGGGGTGACGGTCCCGGTCATGGCCGTGATCCCGCTCGGCACGTCGCTGGAGGCGGCGGTCGCCGGGCTGGCACCCCCCTGGCCGGCCGGATGACGGCGCCGACCCACCGCCGTAGCCTCACCGGTCGCCGGGACCGCTGCCGGCCCGCCCGGTACGGTGTGGCTCTCGTCCGCATCCCGGACGATGGGGGGGACCCACCGACGAGCGACGGCCCCGGACCGCAGCCCTGGGAGGCACAGTGCGCATAGGCGTCATGTTCAACACGGAGCAACCCTTCGACGACACGGTCGCCGAGGTCACCTCGCTGCGCGATGCCGGGATCCAGGCGGCCTGGGCGTCGCAGATCTTCGCCTACGACGCCTTGACCGCACTGGCCGTGATCGGACGCGAGGTCCGGGGAATCGACGTGGGCACCGCGGTGGTGCCCACCTACCCCCGGCACCCGGTGATGCTCGCCGCCCAGGCGCTCACCGTGCAGGCGGCGACCGGTGGGCACCTGACGCTCGGCGTCGGCCTCTCCCATCAGGTGGTCATCGAGAACGTGTTCGGGCAGTCCTTCGACAAGCCGGCCCGCCACATGCGGGAGTACCTCTCGATCCTCGTGCCGCTGCTCGGAGGAGAGCAGGTGTCGTTCAGTGGTGAGACGCTGCGGGCATCGACGTTCGGGCCCCTGCAGATCGCGGCCCCGGCGCCCGACGTGCTGGTCGCCGCCCTCGGGACCACCATGCTGCACATCGCGGGGCGACTGGCGGCGGGGACGGTCACGTGGATGACCGGTCCGGTGACCGTCGAGTCGCACGTCGTCCCGACCATCCGCGCCGCCACCGAGGCAGCCGGCAGGCCCGACCCCCAGGTGGCGGTGGGCCTCCCGGTGTGCGTGACCGCCGACGAGGCCGCCGCCCGGTCCAAGGCCGCCGAGGTGTTCGTCATGTACGGGCAGCTGCCGTCCTATCGGGCCATGCTCGACCGCGAAGGCGCGGAAGGACCGGCCGACGTCGCCATCGTCGGCAACGCCGCCGAGGTGAAGGACCGGATCCGCCGGCTGGCCGACATCGGGGCGACCGACTTCATCGGGGCGCCGTTCGGATCGTCCGGGGAGATCGCCGCGTCGGTGGGGGCCCTGGCCGAACTGGTCTGAGCAACCGGGCAACCGGCACGGTCGGACCCCGGTCCCTTTGGTCGAGCCGCGGGTCGGCCCCGTGGGGCCAGGGGACGCCGATCCGAGGGAGCCGGCGGTGCCGGGCCCGTGGACCGGATCAGCCGTCGGTCGCCGGTATCAGCCGCTCAGCCTGGTGTGCTTGAACTCGTTGAGGCCCGGCTGCTCGGTGATCAGCCCGAGGATCCGGTCGACGGTGGCAACCGCCGACCGCCCGTCGCCACCGGGCCGGTTCATGAGTCGCACGAAGACGGCGCTGTCCTCCACGATGAAGGTGGGCACGCCGAACACGTCGAGTTCGCTGGCGGCTCGCTCGTGCTCGTCACGGATCACCTTCTGGGCCCACCCGACCCCGACTTCGGCCAGCACGGCGTCGGCGTCGGCCCCGGCCACCAGCAGTGCGTCACGCACGACCGACGGCTGGCGGAGGTCGCCGCCCTCGTCGTGCCGGGCGGTGAACAGTGCTCGGTGCACGGCCGGGAAGAGGTCGGGGACGCGGTCCCTCACCACGACACCGGCGGCCAGCGCCAGCAGGTCGGGCTGCTGGGCCTCGTCCTCCCACGCCGGCGTCCCGCCCTCGTCCACGTGGGCCTGGTTGAGGAAGAACGGCACGAACCGGACGTCCCACGTGGCCCCGGACTCGAGGCCGTCGAGGATGTGCTCGTGGGCGTTCCGAGCGAACGGGCACCGGTAGTCCCAGGTCACAGCAAATGTCGGCGGAGTGGTCATGCTGGTGGAACCCCGTCCGCCCCGGTTCCATTCCGCCGTCCCGGATCCCGGTCGGACGGTCAGAGGAGGAGCCGGCCGACCAGGCCGATGGCGCAGCCGATGGCGGCCCCGCCGGCCACGTCGGAGGCATGGTGGGCCCGGAGGTGCAGCCGGCTCAGTCCCACCAGCGTGGCGCCGGTGAACAAGAGGGCGTTGCCGCCCCGATCGCCCCGCTGGCTCATCACGGTCGCCGCACAGAAGGCGGCCAGCGTGTGCCCGCTCGGGAAGCTGCTGCTCCTCGGCTCGCGCACCGGGATGCCGCCGGCGGCGACGCGTAGGCCGGATCGATCCGGCCGCGACCGACCCACCAGGGTCTTGATCGCCGTGTTGGTGAGGTTCGACTCCACCCCGGCGATGGCGAGCGCCCGCACGGCCCTCGCCCGCTCCGGCCCGGTGTGGCGGGCCCGCCAGGCCGCCGTCACCGCCCACATCAGACCGTGGTCGCCGAGGCCGGTGACCACCTTGGCCACCGCGTCGACGGCCGGTGACCCCCGGGCCGGCTCGAACCAGCGGTCGACCCGGTCGTCGATGGCGTCGACCAGGCCCAGCAGCCCTGACGACGGGGGACGCCGCTCGAGCTCGGGTGGTTCGTCGTCGATACCGGCGGCCGCGGTCATGCGGCCCCCCCGACGCCCGAACCGAGCACCTTCGAGGCGTCATCGGGGTTACCCCCGTACGCGGGGCAGAAGGCCCGGAACCGGCAGTAGTCGCACAGCGGGGAGGTGCGGGGCCGGAAGTCCTCGTCGCGACACGCCCGTTCGATGGCCGACCAGATGGCGATGGCCTTCTGGCGGTGGCCGCGCACTGCCTGTTCCGACGGCTCGGCGATGATGGTGGTGGGCTCCTTCAGGTGCAGCAGCTTGACCTGGACGGGCCGACGGCCGAGCACCTCCTCGCAGAGGAGGGCGTAGATGTGGACGCCCACCAGCTTGGACTGCTCGAAGGCCGCCGACGGGGCCCTCCCCGTCTTGTAGTCGATCACCACGAGCTCACCGTCGTCGGTCAGGTCCAGGCGGTCGATGATGCCCCGGAGCCTCATGTCGCCCACCCGGGCCTCGAGCGTCAGCTCGACGCCGACCGGGGTGATCTCGTCGGGGTCCTCGAGTTTGAAGTAGTTGCGGACCAGCGAGTCGGCCTCGGCCCGGAAGGCCTCGGCGTCGTCGTCACTGAGGTCGAGGAACGTGAAGTCCGGATCGGACTGCAGCTCGTCCCAGGCGTGCGACAGCTCCGACAGGGCCGCCGCCTGGGTCCGTGTGCCGCGCTGGTGGCGCCAGAAGAGCTGTTCGAGCACACGGTGGACCAGGGTGCCCTTCACCGTCCAGATCGTCGGCTCGTCGGGAAGGTGGTCGATGGCATTGAAGCGGAACGCCAGCGCGCAGTCGCGAAAGGAGGTGACCTTGGAGGGCGACAGGGACCGGGGAGGAGCAAAGGGCACCGGCACAGACTACGGCCGGGGTGTGCCACCGGAGGTACGGATCGAGCGGGTGACCGATTCGGCCACGACCGCGGGCCGTTCCAGGGGCCCGAAGTGACCCAGGCCGGGGACGATCTCGACCCGGGGGACCGGGAGCCGGTCCGCCTCCAGTTCCAGCACGTCGGGCCCGAAGGTGTCGGTGTGCTCGCCGCAGCTGAGGGTCACCGGGCAGGCGACCTCGGGCAGATGGTCGAAGGCGTGGTGGGCCAGGCCCCAGGCGTAGACCTCGGCCTCGTCGTCCCGCCGGCACCGGAGCCGGATGGCCTCGCCGTCCCCGCCGTCCTCCGCCGGCACCGGCTCGAAGCCGCCCTCGACGTAGGAGGCGAGCGCCTCGGGGTCGAGTCGGTCGAAGGGTGGCTTCGAGGAGAAGTTCGCGAACGCCACGGAGGCCGAGGGGAACGTCTCGCGTCGCCGGCGGGCGGCGCCGGACATCGGGTTGTCGGGGACCGGCGCGCCCGACGGCGTGCCCGGGTGGAGCACCGGCTCGAAGCAGTAGAGGGACCGGAACGTGCCCGGGCGCGACTGCTCGGCCAGCAGGACGGCGGCGCCACCGCAGGAGTGGCCGAATCCGTCGGGGCGGACGAGCCCGAGGTGGTCGATGGCCGTCACCACGTCGGTGGCGAAGCCCGACCACTCGAGGTTCCCGTCGACCGGCCGACCGGACCGTCCGTGCGCCCGGAGGTCGAGGGCCCAGCAGTGGAACTCCTCGGGCATCCAGCGGGCCATGGGACGCAGGGCCTCGGCGCAGAACCCGGTGGCATGCACCATGAGCAGGTCACGGTCCCCGGTGCCACCGAAGTCGTAGACCTCGATCCCCACGCCGTCGGGTGTCGTGCATCGGTCACAGCCTCGCTTCTGCTCGCTCCCCGTGCTCACAGAGGTGACGGTAGCCCACCCCGGTGATGACCCACGGTGACGCCGCCAGCGACTAGACAGTGGGGACTTATGGAGCATTTTCTGGAGACCTGGGGCTATGTGGCCATCTTCGCCCTCAGCTTCATCTCGGCCATGGGCCTCCCGGTCGGAGCCGAGGTGGCGCTCATCTACGGCGGGGTGCTGGCCAGCGGACAGATCCCCGACGAGCCCCACCACCTGAGCCTGGTGGTGGTCATCGTCGTGGCCACCCTGGCCGAGGTGCTGGGCTCGTTGGCCGGCTACCTCATCGGCTACTTCGGGGGCCGGGCCCTGGTGGACCGGGTGGGCAAGTACGTGCTCCTCACCCATCGTGACCTCGACCGGGCCGACGCCTGGTTCGCCCGGCGGGGGGAGCCGTTCGTCCTGTTCGGGCGGTTCATCCCCCTGCTCCGGTCCTTCGTGTCCTTCGCCGCCGGTCTGGGCGAGATGGCGATGGCCAAATTCATCGTCTTCACCCTGATCGGCTGCGCCATCTGGTGCACCGCCCTGGTCAGCCTCGGGTACTCGCTCGGCAGTAGCTACAACCACGTGTTGAAGGCCTTCAGCGCCGCCGGGTACATCGCCGCCGCGCTGGTGATCATCGCCGTGATCGTCCTGTTCCTCCACCGCTTGCGGGTCGTCCGCGAGGAGCACCGCTGAGCCCGCGGCGGGCGTCGGCGCGCCAGGTGGCCCGCACCGCCTCCGAGCACCTCGAGCGCTCGGAGGCCTGGAACGGCCTGAAGCGCGGCGACCCGGTGATCGTGGCGGGCCTGTCGATCCGCGGGGCGGACTGGCGCTTCCGGGCCCACGTCCTCAACCGGCACAACGGCAGCGAGTCGGTCGAGGTGGTGGGCGGGCGTCCGGGTGACCGCACGGTGCGGTCCTTCGAGCCCGGGCGCATCTTCGCCGTCACCGGCCGGAAGCGGCCGGGTGCCGGGCACGGCGGGGCTCCGGCCGGCGAGCTCTCCCTGGCCGATGCGCCCCAGCTGCCCCTGGGCTGAGGGTCCGGGCGGTCGGGCGGCGACGCCCCCGAAGTAGGGTCGGGCCATGGCCACCATCGTGTTCGTGCACGCCCACCCGGACGACGAGGCCATCGCCACCGGTGGGACCATGGCGAAGATGGCCGACGAGGGGCACCGGGTGGTACTGGTCACCGCCACCCGCGGCGAGCTGGGCGAGCTGCCGGCGGGGGGCCTGGACCCGGGCGAGACGCTGACCGAGCGCCGGGTGGCCGAGCTCGACGAGGCCTGCCGGATCCTCGGCGTCGCCCGCCAGGTCTACCTCGGCTACCTCGATTCGGGCATGGCCGGCGAGCCGGAGAACCAACGACCGGGAAGCTTCGCCTCGGCCGACGTCGCCGAGGCGGCCGGTGTCCTGGCCGGCATCCTCGACGAGGAGGACGCCGACGTCGTGGTGACCTACGACGAACACGGTGGCTACGGCCACCCCGACCACGTCCAGGTCCACCGGGTGAGCATGGCCGCTGCCGACCGGGCGGGCACGCCGGTGGTGTACCTCGCCACCATGAACCGCGACTTCGTGGCGTCGCTCGCCGACCGGGCCGGCGAGTCGGGCTGGACTCCCCCCGATCGCGACCCCGGCGAGCTGGAGTCCATGGGCGAGCCGGCGGCCCGCCTGACCACCGACGTGGACGTGACCGCCTGGATCGACCGCAAGCGCGCGGCGATGCGGGTACACGCCAGCCAGATCAGCGAGGAGAGCTTCTTCCTGGCCATGCCCGAGGACATCTTCGCCGTGGTCTGGGGCCACGAGTGGTACATCCGGGTCCGCCCGGCCGTGGGCCCGCAGCCCGACGGCACCCGCGAGGACGCCCTGACGGTGTCGGTACCGGCGGCGGCCGAGTCCCGATGACGACGAGTCACCGCGTCCTCCGGGTCCACGGGGGCCGTCTGGTCGTGGCCGAGCGGCGCCTCGATCTCGAGACCGAGCTCGACGCCGCCGCCGGTGAGGGGTTCGAACTCGTCGACTCCTTCGCCGTCGACGACAACGTCTACCTGATCCTGCGCCGGTCGACGGAACCAGGCGCCTGAGACCGCACCGGCCCCGGTGGGGGATCCCTAGAACTCGGTGAAGGCCTGGATGGAGACCACCCGGTTCCGGCCTGTCTCCTTGGCCCGGTAGAGCGCCTGGTCGGCTCGCTCGATGAAGGACGTGGTGTCCTCGACACCGTCCCAGCTGGTCAGTCCGGCCGACAGGGTCACGGGGAATTCGGAGGTGGCGTCCCGTCCGCCGGTGCGGAGCGTCTCGAGCAGGTGGTGTCCGCCGACGAGATCGGTGTCGGGCATGACCAGGCAGAACTCCTCGCCGCCGTACCGGGCGACCATGTCCTGCCCGCGGATGTTCGACACCATGACGGCGGCGATCGACCGCAGCAGGGTGTCGCCGGCCACATGCCCGAACTCGTCGTTGTACACCTTGAAGTGGTCGAGGTCGATCATGGCCACGCTGAGGGGCGTCTCGGAGCGAAGGGCGTGGGCCATCTCCATCTCGATCCGCTCGAAGAGGCTTCTCCGGTTGGCCAGCCCGGTGAGCGGATCGGTCCGGCTCTCGGCGTGGAGGCCGCTCACGAAGTTGGCCCGGCTCGTCACCCGCAGGAAGGCGGATGCCAGCAGGTCGGCCGCCTCCTCGGGTGGCTGGGCCCGGCTCTCGCCGGGGCGCGGGTCACCGCCATCACCAGCTCGCCGTCGGCGCAGTAGCCGACAGGGATGGCGCAGTGGACGTCGGTGAGGACCGGGGCGTCGACCCGGAGCGCCTGCACCAGTTCGGGTAGTTCGGCCAGCGCCAGGGCGGCCTCCGGATCGGAGTTCCAGGTGACGAGGGGCGTGAACGCGCCGACCTTGCCACCCCGGGTGAAGACCACGACACTGTCGGCCGGCAGGACATCGCTCACCAGCGGGAGGGCGCGTCCGAAGACGCGCCGGACGATGGCGGTGCTCGACTCGGCTTGGACGGGGTCGGGTTCGGCGAACGTCTCGTGCAGCGCGTCGATGGCCGACCTGAAGTTGACGGCCCGGTTCAGTGCGCCGACGGTGCGGGCGACGATCCACGAGACGATCACGATGGTCGACGAGTACACGATGATCGTCGTCGCCAGGTCGGAGCCCCGGAGTCCCTGGGCCCAGCTGACGATCACCACCAAGGCGACGGCATAGAGGTCGATGGCGACCCTCATGCCCCGGCCTCCGATCACGCACATGAAGACCACGCCGACCAGGAGGGCCGGCGTGAAGGCGCCGAACGTGTCGGACGAGCCGAGACTGATGAAGCCCAGCGCGGACATGGACAGGCACACCACCACGAAGCCGGCACTGGCCTGGCCGGTGACGCCGGGTCTCCCCTTGGTCACGGCCACGAAGAAGGCGAGGTAGACGACGGAGACGAAGTAGCAGGCGAAGGCGCCGACGAAGTACCACCAGTGGGTGGGACCGGGACCGACCAGCGCGGCAGTGAGCAGGACGGGGATGGCGATCGATTCCGCGATGAGTCCCGAGACGAGGCCTTCGCGCACCTGGCGCGGCGTGGGATTTGCCAGGTCGAACCTCACGGATGACTTATCGGCCGCACCGTCACGCTTCTTGACCCGCCCCTGAGCGGTGGGCGATGGGCCGGTCGGGACCCTGGGGCCGGCGGCCACCCGGCCCCCCCGTCGACCGTCCGACGAGGGACGGGCCATCGTCTCGTCCTGTGGATCTAAACCTGAGGTAGACGTTTAGGTTGAAGGTTCGGTCGAGGGTTCGCGGGAGGATACGACCCCGACCGGGCGATCGGGGAGCATGCCGGTGAAGAACAGGCTGACGACCGTGAGGAGGGCGACGAGCCACAGGGCGGCCCGCAGCCCGATGAGGCGGGCCGAGGCGTTCTCCGCCACGATGGCGTCCTGGGTGGTGGCCGGCAGGTCGGTCGTCTCGAGGGCGGCCCGCAGATCGGTGTCGGAGATGAAGGGGACGCCGTTCTCCAGCTGCACGGTGGCATTGGAGAGGACGGCGGCAGGGATGGCCGCGTTGTGGCTCGCCCCCTCGATGAAGCCGGTGGTCAGGCTGCCGATCAGCACCGCACCGACCAGGGCCGTCCCGAGGGATGCCCCGAAGTTGGTGAACGTGTTCTGGAGGCCTCCGACCTCGGCGCTCTGATCGTCCGGCATGGCCGACACGGTGACCGCCCCGAGTTGGGAGGCGAGGGCTCCGATACCCAGGCCGACGAGGGCCATCGGGATGAGCACGATGCCGGCGTTGGCGCCCGGGTCCAGCCCGGCCACGAGGACGAGGGTGCCGGCCAGCATGGCGAGCATGCCCAGACGCACCACGAGCCGCGGCGAGGCCCGGGGGGCGAGCCGCGGGATGGCCAGCGCGGCGACCAGGAGGGTGATGGACAGCGGCAGGAGGCGCAGCCCGGTCTGCAGGGCGCTCAGCTCGAGCACGACCGACAGGAACAGCGGAATGGTGAAGAAGATGCCCGACTGGACCAGGAACTGGAAGAAGAAGGCGATGAGGCCACCGGTCATCTGCACGCTGCGGAACATCGTCAGATGGATCAGCGGCTCCTGGCCGAGTCGTTCACGTCGGGCCTCCCACAGCATGAGCGCCCCGAGGACGAGCAGGCCGCCCAGCACCAACCAGACGACCGGGGAGACGCCGAGGACGGCCGGCCCGTTGGGCTTGGGGCGCACGAAACCCCAGATGCCCGAGCGGAGCACCCCGAACACCAGGAGCGACAGACCCACGATGGACAGCACGGCGCCGAGCAGATCGAAGGGCCTTCTCGCCTCGGCGGCGGTGTCCTGCACGCCGCGGGTGGCGACGAGGATGACCGCCACCAGGACCACCTCTCCCACGAAGACCCAGCGCCACGAGGCGAACGTGGTGACCGCCCCGCCGACCAGCGGACCGGCGGCCACGGCGATGGCCCCGGCCGCGGCGATGAGACCGTAGGCCGCCGCCCGTCGCTCGGTGGGGAAGTTGCCGGCGACCAGCGCCACGATGGCCGGCATGATGAGCGCCGCTCCGAGTCCCTCGAGGCCCGACCATCCGATGATCAGGACGGTCAGGTTGGGGGACACGGCGGTGAGCAGCGAGCCGGTGCCGTAGACGCACAGTCCGATGGCGAAGGCCCGCCGTCGCCCGATGATGGCGCCGATCTTCCCGCCGGTGATCATGAAGGCGGCCATGACCAGGGTGTAGAGGGTGATGGCCGTCTGGATCCCGCTGACCGTCGTGCCGAGGTCGTTGGCGACCTGGCGGATGGAGACGTTCATGACCGAGGTGTCCAGGGTCATGAGGAACTGGGCCGAGGCCAGGATCAGGAGAACCGGTGAGCCCCGACCGGTACCGCCCCGGTCGCCGGCCGGTGGCGTCGCCCCGTTGTCGTCTGTCTGCACACAGGGAAACTAGTGCCGTCGGCGAGGGGTGGCGGCGAGGATCCACCGGTCGCGGATGCGGCTATCTTGACGGTCCGGGGCCGGACCGGTCCTGTCGGTCGGCCCAGCGATCGGGGAGAGTACGTGACCTACTGCCTGGCCCTCCGTCTCGAAGAGGGACTCGTCTTCCTGGCCGACACCCGGACCAACGCCGGGGTGGACAACGTCAGCAGCTACCGGAAGCTCCACGTCCTGCGGCCGGGGCCGGACCGGGTGTTCGTGATCGAGTCCGCCGGGAGCCTCGCCACCACCCAGGAGGTCCTCGACCGCGTGCAGCGGGACCTCGAGAGCCCCGACGCCACCGAGAACCTGTCGTCGGTGCAGCACCTGTTCGAGGCGGCCCTCTATCTGGGCCGGTTGAGCCGGGAGGTGGCCGCCGAGCACCGCGAGGCCCTGGCCGAGGTGGGGGCCGACGGCACCGCCACCTTCATTCTCGGGGGCCAGGTCGGAGGAGGGGCCGCCGACATCCTGCTCGTCTATCCCGAGGGGAACTACATCCGTGCCTCCGACGAGCGCCCGTTCCTCCAGATCGGGGAGAGCAAGTACGGCAAGTTCATGCTGGAGCTCGCCGTCGAGGCCCAGGTCGACCTGGACACCGCCACCACCATCGCCCTCGGCTCCATGATGAGCACGGCCCGGGCCAACCTGTCGGTCGGACCGCCCTATGACGGCGCCATCTATCTGAACGACTCCCTGTCCGTCGAGGAATTCCGGATCGGGAGCGACTCGCCGTTGCTGGAGTCCCTGCGTCGCACCTGGGAGCGGCAGATGATGCGCGGCATCGCCGAGCTCAAGGTCATCTCCGAGGCCGATCCGACCTTCCGGATGCCGGGGGAGGACCCGATCGGGGACTGAGCCGCTGCCGGCGGACCGTGCACCGATCTGCCCGCCCGGTGGAGAGCCGGTCAGCCGGCCGATCCGGCACCGGACGGCACCGGCACGGGCTTCGACGCGAAGATGTTCAGCCCGAGCTTCTCCGAGAGGTACCGCGTGGCCCGCTGGCCACGGACGCTGTTGCCGGCCTCGTCGAGCGGGGAGAAGGTGCCGAGTCCACCCTTCCCCGGCGAGATCGTGACGATGCCGCCGCTCACCCCGCTCTTTCCCGGGAGGCCGACCTCGTAGAGCCAGTCGCCGGAGTGCTCGTAGAGGCCGGCGGTGGCCATGGCCGCCAGGACGTGCTTGCCGGTCGTGGCCGAGATGACCTCGACGCCGGTGACCGGGTTCACGCCCCCGTCGGCCAGTGTGGCACCCATCACCGCCAGATCGACGGCGCTGACCTGGAGCGAGCACTGCCGGGTGTAGTTGTCGGTGGTCTCGTCGGGGTCGGCATACAGCCGGCCGTAGCTCTCGAGGAGGTGGGCGATCCCCTGGTTGCGGAGGTTGGTGGCCGACTCCGAGCGGTAGACGTCGTCGTCGACGGCCAGGGGCCGACCGGCGAAGCGGGACAGTCCGTCGGCGATGAAGGCCCACTGCTCGTCGGCCGTCGCCCCCGGCACCAGGCTGGTGGTGGCCATGGCGCCGGCGTTGACCATGGGGTTCATGGTCCGCTCCTCGTTGAGCTCGATGGCCATCACCGAGTTGAAGGCCAGGCCGGTGGCGTTGACCCCCAGCTTCTCGCGGGCGGCCTCGTGGCCGATGGCGTCGCACACCAGGGCGAAGACGAAGGGCTTGGAGATGCTCTGCAGCGAGAACAGGTGCTGGGCGTCCCCGACCGACAGGCTGGCGCCGCGGACCCCCACGATCGAGATGCCGAAGAGCGATGGGTCGGCGTCGGCCAGTGCCGGGATGTAGTCGGCCACCGCCCCCTCGTCGAGGTCGCCGTAGAGCTCGTGGACCTCGACGAGCAGTTCGGCGACCAGCTCGGGGGAAGGCAGCTCGCCCGTCGAGACGGCCCCGACCGTGGTCCGCTGGTCGAACGGGAGGGGGATGTGCATCCCGGTCAGGGCTGCTTGTCCGGGGTGATCCCGGCTCCCTTCAACATCCGGCGGAGGTCGACGACCATCTGCTCGTCGATGTCGTGATGCCGCGGTGTGGGGAAGGTCTCGGTCTCCGGGCCGAGGGTGACGTGGTACTTGCCGTCGTGCTCACGGACCGTCGTGGCCACCGCCTCGAGGAGGGAGAGCACGTCGTGCCACTGGATGTTGTGGCTCACCGGGTGCTGGAAGATCTTCTCCAGGGTGACCCGGTGATGTCCGTCGAGTTTGGTGCCTTCGGCCACGTGTCTGCTCCTGGGCGATCTTGAGCGGTCCCGAACCCCCGGCGCTTGGCCGAAGGCACGGACGGGCCGGATGGGGCGTCGCTCTGTCGTGCCGGCCGGTGGCCAGGCTAGTGCCGGCTGCGTCGACCCCGGAGCGCCTGGTGGTGGGGGCGGCGGCCTCGCTCTAGAACCCGGTGGCCCGGGCGGCAGGCGGGCGGGGGGCGCCGGTCACGTTGGCCAGGTACTTGGACGGCTGGGACACCGTCGAGAGCGGGCTGGCGATGTCCTCCAGCGACTGGCGTTCGGCGTCCACGCCCAGGAAGATCTCGACGACACCGCCCACCAGCATGACGCCGGCACCGATCAGGTAGCCGATGAACAGCTTGGTGTGGTCCTGACCGTTGCCGATGAGCAGACCGTAGAGCCAGGGACCGAAGGCGCCGAACGACTGGGCGATGGCGAAGAAGACGGCGATGGCCTTGGCCCGAACCTCCACCGGAAAGATCTCGCTCACGGTGAGGTAGGCGGAACTGGCCCCGGCCGAGGCGAAGAAGAAGATCACACACCAGCACGCGGTCTGGGTGACCGCGTCGAGGGCGCCGGCCTGGAAGAGGAAGGCACTGACGGCGAGCAGGCTCCCGGCGAGCAGGTAGGTGCCCGAGATCATCTTGCGGCGCCCGATCGTGTCGAACAGGTGGCCGAGGGTCAGGGGCCCGATCAGGTTCCCCAGGGCGAAGAAGATGTAGTAGTACGCGGTGTCGGTGGACGGGACGCCGTAGATCTTGGTCAGGACCAGTGCGTAGGTGAAGAAGATGGCGTTGTAGAGGAACGACTGGGTGATCATCAGCGTCGCGCCGAGGATGGACCGCCGGGGGTACCGGGAGAACAGGGTCCGGGCCAGTGCGATGAACCCGATGTTGGTGGCCGGGCTGATCTCGATGGCCCTCGAGTCGTCGACCTCTCCCAGCGTGCCCCCCGAATGCTCCGTGGCCTGCTCGATCTGTTCGACGGCCTGTTCCGCCTCGCGCTCCCGTCCGTGCATGAGGAGCCAGCGGGGGCTCTCGGGGAGGTTCTTCCTCACGAAGAGGATGACGAACCCGAGCACCGGACCGAACAGGAACGCCACCCTCCACGAGTAGCTGACCGGCAGGTGGTTGACCACCAGCAGGGTGAGCACGGTGCCGATCAGGGCACCGCCCCAGTAGGTCCCGTTGACGGCGATGTCCACCCGGCCGCGGTACTTGGCCGGGATGAGCTCGTCGATCGCCGAGTTGATGGCGGCGTACTCGCCGCCGATGCCCATGCCGGCGATGAACCGTGAGACCCACAGCCAGTAGACCCAGAACTCCGAGTGCCCGAAGGTCAGAGCCGTGAGGAACCCGCCGAAGAGGTAGACGCCCAGCGTGATCATGAACAGGTTGCGCCGCCCCCACTTGTCCGAGAGGCGCCCGAAGAACAGCGCGCCGGCCACCTCGCCGAGCAGGTACACCGTCCCCACGGCGAACGAGACGCTGGCCGACGAGAGATTGAGTGACGCCTTGTTGCTGATGAGTCCGGTGACATTGCTGGCGATGGTGATCTCGAGTCCGTCGAGCACCCAGGCCACGCCGAGGGCGACCACCAGCATGGTGTGGAAACGTGACCAGCCCAGCCGGTCGAGCCGCGCCGGAATGAGGCTGCGGATGACACCGGTGTCCGCCCGGTCGGCCCCCCCGTCGCCCGCCGCCGGCTGTTCGGACAATCCCCGCTGCACCGTGGTCACCGTTCACCCCCTGGTCGTCTCGGCCGAACCGATACCCGGGCGATCCGAATGACAAACCCGACGGTCCGGTGCCGCGCCGGGACCGGTGGCTAGGAGCGCATCGCCGGTGCAGCCGCACGACCGCCCACCAGCTCGGCGAACCGGCGGGCGAAGGTGTGCACGTCGCCGGGCCAGCGCGCCGACAGGTAGCGACCGTCGGCGACCACGAATGCCGGCCGCTCGTCGTCGGGGGTGTCCCGGTGCCTACCGCTCGACTTCAGCGCGGCGTCGGGCTCGCCGGGGTCGACGTCGACGAAGTCGGAGGCGCTCGCCAACGAGCGGGTGACCTCTTGCTGCACGGACCGGTAGCCGACAGGCTCGCCGGGCTCCTCGCCGTAGGTGCGGTAGTAGCCCGGGTCCCAGAAGCGGCTCACCCGTGCCACCCGCCAGGCCCTCTGCTCGAGCGACCAGGTGAGTGCGGTGGTGCGCCTCCCGTACAGGACCGACCGCCCTGTCCGGGGATCGACGCTGCGCGCCGCCAGCAACACGCCGTGGCACACGGCGCCCACCGGCATCTGGCGACCGAAGGCGTCGACTACGACGCCCTGGAGGATCGGGCTCTCGAGGTAGGACCGCATGCCCCGGGCCCGGTGGCCCCCCGGGAGGAGGAGGCCGTCCACCGCCGCCAGGTCGATCTCGGCCCAGGGCACCGGCAAGCCGAACTCCGGTGACGCCACCAGTTCGCCGTAGGCGACCCGGCCGCGTCGGTCGGCCCGGAGGACGGAGCCCACGGCGACGACGTGGGAGAGTCCCGGGACGAGCCCCCAGGGGTCGAGCCCCCGTCCCGTCACCATCAGCTCGTCGCCCCGTCCCGCCTGCCCGCTCTCGGTGGCGAACCTGACCTGATGGCCCAGGCCACGCAGGACCTTCCAGCTCACGGCCACCTCGGTGGGATCGAAATCGAGATCCGGCACCGGGATCAGCACCACGGCCACGGTTGCTCCTCCCGTCGGTATCGCGGTGCGCACCGGTGAGGTGGTCCCGCCATGCGGTCGGCCAGAGCGGCTGAAGGGGATCGAACCCTCGTCATCTGCTTGGAAGGCAGAGGCTCTACCATTGAGCTACAGCCGCAGGAAGAAATGGCCACCCAGCTGGCCATTCCCGGTCAGCCGCCTCGGGAGAGCACGGGGACAGCGCTCCGTCAGCGGATCACCACTGCCGTGCGGCTGCCTTCTCCGGCTCCCACCGCAGCGGGCTTCCGAGCCCAGGAATCGACAACCCTGGACTCGGTCACCGCCGAGAGTGTAGGCGACGGCCGGTCCACCAGCCACGACTTGCTTTCGTGTTCCGGGTTGCCCTGTCGCCGATCACCAGCGTGTGGGCCGACTCGGGCATGAGGACTTGGTCGCAGGGGACGACTACGTCTCCTTCTTGCGGGCGGTTGCGATACGGCGGAGCTCGAGCGCTCCGCCGGACCTCCGGGGCCGCCTCAGTTACGATGCGTCGGCGCGGCAATCTCTCGGCATCGGAGGACAGTGAGCGTCGACGATCCCTCCAGCGGCGGTGACGATGGCGTGGTTCGGGACTCCGACGCCGTCCCGGAATCCCGGGTCCCGTCTCCCACGGCAGGTGACGGTCCGGTGGGTTCCGCCGATGGTTCGCCTTCATCGCCTCACGAAGGTGCGGGGGGTAGTCGAACCCGTCGGTGGACCATCGGGGTGATTGCCGCAGTCGTCGTGATCGTCGCTGCGGCCGTGGGTATCATCGCCCTCTCCTCCACGTCGGCCGGGATAACGACCGGAAGCGGGACGGCGACGATCCATTGGACCTCGGTGTCCGGCGACAACTCGGACAGCGTCGGAAATCCCCCTCAGCCCTTCGCCGGGACCGTCGACAGCCTGTCGGTTTCCGGTGTCGCGACGAATCCCCTCACCACCAGTGACGGCAAGCGGATCACCGGTCCGGCTGCCCTTTCGGCGTCGAAGATCCTCTTCTTCAGGTGGACGGGGACCTTTGGGGGGAAGCCCTTCGACGTGAACATCTACGCCGACTATCAGCACGGCACGCCGCTGAGTGACCAGGCGGGCCTGTATCCGGCGGTGACGGTTGCCGGAACGTGGGGGAATGATCGGGTCCGTGGGACGGTGGCAATGCCCTCGACGACCGAGTTGAAGAAGGGCAACGGTCCCATTCACTTCGCCGGCACGGTCGGGGATCTGAAGGTGTCGGGAGTGGTGAGTCCGCCCAGCGGGGGCCATGGCCATCCGACGAGTGCGGCGACATTCACGGTGTCGGCGTAGACCCCGGGATCGGCTCGCGCTACAGAGGCTCTGTCGTCGAGCTACCGCGGCGACGGGTGGCGGGCGCCGGTCGGCCGGCCGCCGCGGTGAGGCATCACCGACTATCCGGGTGGCCACAGGGGCTGGTCGACCGTGAAGCCGACCGGTGAGCCCCACCGGTTGCGGAACGAGACCTCGTGGACCGGCCTCCGGGGCGCCACACCCCACCGGCCGGTCGGATAGCCGAAGCTCACACAGCACGCCATCACCCAGTGCTCGTCCCGGGGGACGCCCAGGATGTCGAAGACCTCGTCGGGATGGAAGAACCCGAGGACCACGGTGAGCGAGCTGCCCACGCCCTCGGCCCGGGCGGCCAGCTGTGCGCTCCACACGGCCGGGAAGATGGACGAGCCGGTCGGATCGGCCTGGACGAAGCCGAACAGGTAGAGCGGCACCTCCTCGAAGTGGTCGGCCAGCCACTGGGCCGAGCGTTGCATGGCGATGAACCGTCTGCTCTCGTCGGATAGCGGGTCCTCGGTGGCCACGGCCACCCGGTCGGCGTAGACGGTCTCCCACAGCTGTCCGATCGAGTGTCGGTACAGCGGGGCCAGCTCGGACAGGACGTCGCGGTCGTCGACCAGGAGGAACCGCCAGTTCTGCGTGTTGCCACCCGACGGGGCCCGGATGGCCGCGTCGAGGATCCTCGCCTGGACGTCGAGTGGCACCGGATCGGGTCGCACCCTCCGCATGGCTCTGGTGGTGTAGAGCGCCTCTTCGATGTCCACTGGATCACCCTCCTCGGCGGTCGCGGCCCACGACGGCTGTCCGGCCGGTTGTGCACGGTCACCGTATCGGAGGGGTGGCGCCCCGCTCGGGCCGGACGCCGCAGGGGCCGGGGCCCCCTTCCACCGGGTGCTATGCCGTAACGGTGGCCACACCCTCCACCGACGATGCCGCCGGCCGAGCCTCCGACGACGCAACCGACCACGGCGCCCACGAAGCCGCGGGCCGTGCCGCCGCCCCGGCCACCGGCGACACGGTGGAGCTCACCACCGGCCCGATCGCCACCGGAGGTGGTTGCGTGGCGAGGGCCGGGGACGGCCGGGTCGTCTTCGTGCGGCACTCCCTCCCCGGTGAGCGGGTCCTCGCCCTGGTGACGGCGACGACCACCTCGTTCCTGCGGGCCGACGCCGTCACGATCCTCGAGGGCTCACCCGACCGAGTGTCCCCTCCCTGCCCGCACGCCGGCCCCGGCGGGTGTGGGGGTTGCGACTGGCAGCACGTCACCCTCCCGGCGCAACGCCGGCTCAAGGAGGCGCTGGTCGCCGAGCACCTGCACCGATTGGCCGGCGTGGACCGTCACGTCGCCGTCGAGGAGGTCGCCGGCCACCCCGACGGGCTGGGCTGGCGGACCCGGATGCAGTTCGCCGTCGATCGGACCGGCCGGGTCGGCCTGCATCGTCATCGTTCGCACGACATCGAGCCGATCGAGCACTGCCCGATCGCCACCCCCGGGCTCGACGCGGTGGGTGTGGGGACCACCCTCTGGAAGGGGGCACGCCACGTCGAGGTCACCGCGTCCCCCGACGGAGGCCGGCCGGTGGTCGCCGTCGACACCGGGCGGAGCCGTCTGGCCGCCCGGCCCCCCGACCGGGCCGGACTGGTCGTCGACGGACGGGTGCGGCGACGGCCCACGAAGGTCCACTTCGACGTCCTGGGGGACCGGTTCGAGGTGGGACCGGGCGTGTTCTGGCAGGTGCATCCCTCCGCAGCCGCCGTGCTCACCCGGTGCGTCCTCGAGGGGTTGGCTCCCACGGCCGGGGAGCGTGTGCTCGACCTGTACGCCGGGGCGGGCCTGTTCAGCGTGCCCCTGGCCCGAGTGGTCGGCCCCGGCGGGTCGGTGGTGGCCGTGGAGCGCAGCGCCCGGGCCTGTGTCGACGCCCGGCACAACACCCGCGGGCATCCCCAGGTGCGCATCGTCAGGTCCGAGGTCACCCCCGCCGTCGTCGCCGCCGAGTATCCCTCCGACCTGGTGGTGCTGGACCCGGCACGCGAGGGTGCCGGACCGGCGGTGATGCGCGCCCTCGTGGCCGGGCCGTCGACCCCGCGCCAGATCGCCTACGTCTCGTGCGATCCGGCGTCGTTCTCGCGGGACCTCCGGGTGGCCCTGGACGCCGGCTGGGTCCTGGACTCGCTCCGGGCGTTCGATCTCTTCCCGATGACCGAGCACGTCGAGCTGGTCGGCGTGCTCCACCCTGCGCCCCGTGACCGGCGGACCGGCCCCGGGGCCGCAGGCCCGGCCTGATCGGGAGCGGACGTTTCCCGCTGCTACTGTCGGCCCGTGCGCAGGGTGTTCGTGGTCGTTGCGCTGGTGGCGATGCTCGCCGCCGGCTGCTCGACCGGTCCGTCGGCGACCAGCACCACCGAGGCACCACTGCCGGCCGGGCCCCGCCCCTCGAAGATCGCCCAGCAGGTGTGCCAGCGCCAGGCGCAGGCGGACATCGGCTCGGCGCTGGGGGAGCAGGCGACCGTCTCACCCCCGACCTGGGAGGACCACCTCTACACCTGCCGATACCGCTACCCGTCGGGCGAGTTCACCATGTCGGTGAAGGAGCTCTCGAGTTGGGCGGAGACGGACGCCTACTACGACGGGCTGGCCACCCAACTGGGCAAGACCCGTACCCTGCAGGGCCTCGGCCAGGGAGCGTTCCAGACCACCGACGGCTCGGTGGTGGTGCGCAAGGACTGGAAGGTGCTGCTGGTGGACATCAAGGGCCTTCCTGCCCAGTTCGGTGTACCCCCGACCAGTTCCGCCGATGTGGCCGTGACCGTCGGGGACGTGATCCTCGGTTGTTGGGCCGGCGATTGAGCGCCGGCTCAGTGATTGAGGACCGGCTCACTACCGGGGACCGGCTCAGTGGGCACCGCCCGACGGGCGACCGCGGTGGCCGGGGGCTCAGGGCAGGGTCCTGGTGAAACCGAAGGAGACCGAGGACCGTCCGTAGGGCGTCCGGACGTGGAAGGTCCACGTCCCCGGGGTGAGGTAGACGACCTCCGAGAAGTGGCCCGCCGACACCTTGATCTGGCGGAGGAACTGCGGCGCTGAGCCCGCCACCCCGGCGGTGACCGTGGGGAACACCGTGGCGACGGCGGCAGGAGGGCCGGTGACGATCACGTGGAACTGGTTGGCCCCGAGGCTGCCCGGGTCGAGGTACATCTCGGCCGATCCGCCCTGTGGGAGGGCGACCGTGGTGATGGAGGGCAGGCTGGGGAGGAGGGACTGGCCGCGGGCGGGGGACACCAGCTGGCTGACCACGGTGAGGGCGGCGAACAGCACGATGGGCAGCACGACCGACACCGCCACCCCCGTCCGGCCGTGCATGACCCGGGGGGTGCGCACCCCGGACAGGCCGGAGCGGCCCAGCCGGGTGAGCCGGAGGCTGTTCAGGACCACGATCACGCTGGAGAGGCCCATGGCCACGGCGGCGACCAGCGGGTCGAGCAGCCCGAAGGCGGCCAGCGGCAGCGCCGACACGTTGTAGCCCATGGCCCACCCGAAGTTCTGGATGATCACCGAGTAGGTCGATCCGGCGACCCCGATGGCGGCGGGCACCCCCTCGAGGTCGTTGCCGAGCAGGGCGATGTCGCTGTTGGCCAGGGCCGCCTCCGAACCGCTCCCGATCGCACAGCCGACATCGGCCGCGGCCAGGGCCGGGGCGTCGTTGACCCCGTCACCCACCATCACCACCCGGCGGCCCTCCTCGCCCATCCGGGCCACGGCGTCGACCTTGCCGGCCGGGCTGAGCCCGCTCCTCGCCGAGGTGATGCCGAGCTCGGTGGCCACGGTGTGCACGGCCGGCTCGCTGTCACCGCTCAGGATCGAGGAGGGGAGGCCCATCTGCTCGAGGTGGGCGACGGCCGGGGCGGCCTCCGGCCGCAGCGGGGTGGTGACGGCGATGGCCCCGATCACCGAGTCGTCCCTCGACACCACCACCACGGTCTCGCCCCGTCCGTACCGCTCGGAGACCTCTGGCTCGAGGGTGGCGGGCACCCGCCCGGGGACCAGCCGGCTCACCTCGATGTGGTGCCCGTCCACCATGCCGTCGACCCCGATGCCGGGGTGCGCCCGCACGTCGGAGGCCCCGGCGGCCGGGGCAGTGTCGGCCCTGATGGCCAGGGCGATCGGATGCTCGCTCTCCGCCTCCACGGCGGCGGCCAGGGAGCGCACCTCGCCCTCCGAGGAGGTGGGCACGGCCGCCACCAGGCTGACCACGGCGTGCCGTTCGGTGAGGGTGCCGGTCTTGTCGAACACGACGCCGTCGACCTTGGCCAGGCGCTCCAGGATGTCGCCATTGCGGATGAAGATGCCCAGCGCCGCCGCCCGGCCGCAACCGACCATCATCGCCACCGGCGCCGCCAGGCCCATGGCGCAGGGGCAGGCCACCAGCAGTACGGCGAGGCCACTCAGCACGGCCCGGCCCAGGTTGCCGACCACCAGCCACCAGGTGAGGAAGGTGACGGCGGCACCGATGAGCACGGCCGGCACGAACACGCTGCTGATGCGATCGGCGATCCGCTGGAGCGGCGCCTTGTCCCGCTGGGCGTCCTCGACCAGGCGCTGCAGCCGGGCCAGCACCGACTCGGCCGCCACACTGCGGACCCGGACCACCAGCACGCCGCTGCCGTTGCGGGTGCCACCGGTGACCGAGCTGCCCGGGCCCCGGTCGACGGGCAGCGGCTCTCCGGTGAGCATGGACTCGTCGACCGGTGACCACCCGGCCACCACCGTGCCGTCGAGGGGCAGGGCCTCGCCCGGGCGGACCCGCACCAGGGCGCCGACGGGCACGCTCTCGGGCGGGACGAGCTCCCCGGCCTCGTCGTCGGCGCCGCCCACCACCCGTGCCGTCGGCGGCCGGAGCGACAGCAGGGAGTGCATGGCACTGGCCGCCCGTGACCGGGCCCGGGACTCGACGGCCCGACCGGTGACCAGGATGGCCACGATGAGCGGCGCCATCACGCCGTGGAGGCGGGCGGCGAACGCACCGCTCCCGCCCAGGTGCAGGTGCCGGCCGCCCAGGGCGATGGCCTCGACCGCACTGACCGCCAGGGCGGCGAGCGTCCCGAGGGCGATGAGCGTGTCCATGCTGGTGGCGCCGTGCCGCAGCAGCCGGGCGGCGTCCCGCAGGAAGGGCCAGCCTCCGGCCAGCTCGACGATGATGGCGAGGATGAGGACGGTCCAGCCCGCCCGGGACGACTCCTCGGCGAACAGCGCCACGGCCAGCGCGGCGATGGCCAGGGGCCACGAGACGAGGGCCCGGAGGACCCACCGGTCGGGATCCCGGTCGACCGGCCGGGCCTTCTCCGCGGCCACCGGTGACGCGGTGTAGCCCACGTCGGTGACCGCCTGGCACAGCTGCTCGGTGCTCAGCCGGGCGGGGTCGTAGGCCACGAACGCCCGGGTGGTGGCCAGGTTCACCGATGCGCTGGCCACGGCGGGCAGGCGCCCGAGGGACCGTTGGATCCGGGTGGCACAGGCGCTGCAGTGCATGCCGCCCAACTCGAGCTCCGCCGTGGTGAGCGCCGGCCCGTCCTGCTCGGCCGGCGGCGTCACCTGCGTTGGAGCGGTGGTCATCAGGACACGGCTTCGGCTAGCTGACCGGCGTCGCCGAGTAGCCGGCGTCGGCCACCGTCGCCTGCAGGTCGTCCACGCCCAGCACGGACGGGTCGTAGGAGACCACGGCCCGGGCCGAGTCGAGATCGACCGACGCACCGGTCACGCCGGCTCGTTCGGAGAGCGACTCCTCGATCAGCGCCACGCAGCCCCCGCAGTGCATGCCTTCGACGGCCAGCTCGATCGTCGCCGACCCGGTCGACCGGTCCGATCCGGAGGGTTGGGGGAGTGAGGTCATCGCTCCAGCGTAATTGCTGCGGACCGCCGGTGGCACAGCAGCCGGTGGCGGGCGCCGGGTCCGGGCCGCCGACCGCTCGGTCAGCCGTCCACCAGGCGCTGGAACTCCTCGTCGTGGACGCCGGCGGCCTGCTTGTCGGCCAGCGACTCCAGCCACTGCTGGGCCGGCTCACTGGCCATGGCCTCGACCATCTGCTTGGGGATGGCCCGCATCACGTAGTCGGGGGGCATGGTCGGGTCCTGGCGGCTGCGGCGGGCCAGGGCCTGTTCCACGAGGGGCTCCCAGTGCGCCGCCTTGGCTGCGGCGCCGGCCTCGTCCCGCTCGATGAACTCGGGCAGCACCTGGGTGCCGAAGAGCTCGATGGACTCCATGATGTGGTCGTGGCGGTTGTGCCCGGCCTGCATGACGAAGATCAGCTGGTCGACACCGGCCTCCTCGTATCGGCGCAGGAACCGGCGCAACTGGTCCGGCGTGCCGATCGCACCGCGCAGTCCGGTCTGGTCGCCCGACGCCGCCTTGGCCCCCAGGGTCTCGTTCCGGGTGGCGAGGGCCGCCTCGGGCGAGAACCCCATCTTGCCCCGCCTCTGGAGGAACTCCTGCCAGACGTCGGTCGATGCCGGCACGTGGTCCCCGAAGACGTAGAAGTGGGCGAGGGAGTACCCGAAGAAGTTGGCGCCCTCCAGGCCGCGGGCGAGCGCCTCCTCCTCGGTCGGGGCGCACATCATGGGGGAGACGCAGGCCACCTGGGGGTTGACCGACAGGCCCACCGGCACACATCGGTCGCGGAGCACCGCCTCGTAGTCGTCCACCCAGTGCCTGGCGTCCTCGGGCTCCACGAAGGAGAAGCTGAGCGCCCCGATCCCCTTCTCGGCGGCGAGCAGGATGGTGTCGCGTCGGCTGCAGGCCACCCACAGCGGCGGGTGGGGCTTCTGGACGGGCTTGGGGACGACGTTGCGGGGTGGCATGGAGACGAACCGGCCGTCCACGCCACCGAACGGGGTCTCGGTCATACACCGGATGGCCACCTCGAGCCCCTCCAGCCATGCCTCCCGCTTGCTGTCGCGATCGACGCCGAACCCACCCAGCTCGGCCTCCGAGGAGGACTCGCCGGTTCCGAACTCCACCCGACCCTCGGAGACCAGGTCGAGCATGGCGATCCGCTCGGCGATCCGCGCCGGGTGGTTGTAGCGCGGTGCGGTCTGGACGACGCCGTGGCCGATGCGCATCCGCGTGGTGCGCTGGCTCGCCGCGGCCAGGAACACCTCGGGGGCGCTCGAGTGGGAGTACTCCTCCAAGAAGTGGTGCTCCACCTCCCACAGGTACTGGATGCCGAGCGAGTCGGCCAGCGCGATCTGGTCGAGGGCGTCCCTGATCAACTCCTGTTCGCTGCTGTCGCTCCACGGCCGAGGCAGTTGGTGCTCGTAGAACACCCCGAACTTCATCGTGCGCCCCGTCCCGGTGGCCGGGCCCGAACGGCGTCGGGGGCACGCCCGGTGGGGCCCGGGCCATCAGGCCTCGAGGGCACCGACCGTCATCCTTCCCGCGGGCGGGTTCGATCGGCCAGGGTGCCGTCGGGCCGGCGGACCACCGAGCCGAGGGCGAGCATCTCCTCGACGAGGTCATCGGCGTCGGGCCGCCCGGCCACGGCCTCGAGGATCTCGTCCATGACGAAGTTGAGGTTCTCCCGGCGTCGCACGACCAGCGAGTCGTCGAGTGCCCGGTCCCACAGGGGACCGATCATGTCGGTGCCGGCGAAGCGCCGCCCGCCCGTCCCCACCCAGGTCCGGTCCCGCATCTCGGACAGGGCGGTGCGCAACCAGGCCACGTGGGGAGTCTCGTCCGAGCGGATGTGCGACACGAGGGTCCCGGCCGAGCCCTCGCCGGCCACCAGCTCGGGATCACCGAGGACCGCCTCCGCCCACCGGAAGCTGTGGAACGCCGAGATCTCGATCAGGAGCAGCCCGATCATCCGCGCCACCAGGCGCTCCAGGTCGATGTCGATGTCGGACGGCAGCACCCGTTCCGGCGCAGCCGGGGAGGGCCGGCTCCCCGGTAGGACCGCACCGGCGCCCGGCCGGCTGATCCCCATCCGGGCCAGCATGCGTCTGGTCTGGTCCTCGGTGTCGGGGTGCTCGAAGGCGATGTCCCTCGCCACGAACCACATGCGGTCGTGGCCGGCCGACTCGCCGAAACCGCACTCGTCACGGGCGTGGGCCTCGAACAGACCGCGGTCGATGTGGGCGATGGCCGTGCCCGTCACGTCCTCCTCGAAGCACCGGCGGAAGTCCGGCACGGGCAGCAGCCTGAGCATGCCGCCGAATCCCTCGACGGTGCCGATCCTGGTCAGCGCGCTGATGGTGGGCTCGGGGACCCCGTTGGCGATCAGGAACTTGGACTGTTCGACGGTCGGGAAGCTCTCGGGCCAGGTGTCGAGCGGGACGTCGAGGATGGGCGTCGAGAACTGCTCGGCCCGCTGCTCCTCCCAGGCGTGGATGGCGGGCCACCGGTTCTTCGTGCGGGGGGACACGTACTCGCCCCGGTCGTCGAAGCCCCCGTGACAACGGATCCCCCCGGCGACCAGTGGCTCGACGATGGCGTGGTCCTCGAGCAGCTCCGCCTCGGTGAACTCGGTCTGCGTGGTGGTCATCCCCGTCCGATCAGGTGGCTGGGCCCGTCCGGTCCCCATGACGCTCGGATCCGGCCGTGGCGCCCCGTGCCGCCGAGTGTAGGTGAAGCGGCCGGCCGGGGTCTCAGCGGGAGGCGGCGGTGGAGTACCCGCTGAGGAGCGACTCCGCCGCCCGGCCGCCCAGCGGGCGTGACATGTGGAAGCCCTGGCCCTGCTCGCAGCCGAGCTCGATCAGTCGCCGGAGCTGGTTCTCGTGCTCGATGCCCTCGGCGATCACGTCCAGCCCCAGGCTCCGGGCCAGCCCGATGATGGCCGTGACCAGTGCCGCACTCGATTCGTCCGGCTTCACCAGGGGGTCGATGAACGACTTGTCGATCTTGAGGACGTCGACGGGGAACCGCTGGAGGTGGCTGAGGGACGAGTAGCCGGTGCCGAAGTCGTCGACGGCGATGCGGATGCCGAGACTGCGCAGCTCGGCGAGGGCCTGGGCCGCCCGTTCCGGGTTCTCCATGAGCACCGTCTCGGTGATCTCGAGCATGAGCCGCCGGGGGTCGACGCCACTCAAGGCCAACGCCATGCGGACCTCGTCGGTGAGGTGGGGGGAGATGAGCTGGCGTCTCGACAGGTTCACCGACAGGGTCAGCGGCTCGCCGCCGGTGTCCCAGGCGGCCAGCTGCTCGCACGCCTCGATGAGCACCCAGCGCCCGAGGGGAACGATGAAGCCGGTCTCCTCGGCGATCGGGATGAAGCGGAGCGGCTCCACCTCCCCGAGGCTCGGATGGCTCCACCGGACGAGGGCCTCGACGCCCTGGACCCGGTCGTCGGACAGGGAGATGATCGGCTGGTACTCGAGGAAGAACTCGGACCGGCCGAGGGCCCAGCGGAACCCGTTGGTCATGTCGAGCCGCTCGAGCATCCGCGACCGCATGGACGACCGGAACACCTCGACGCAGTTCTTGCCGCTCTCCTTGGCCTCGTACATGGCCGAGTCCGCCTCGGTCAGCAGCTGCTCGGTGGTCTTGCCGGGCTCGCCGAAGGCGACGCCCACGCTGATCGACAGGCCGACCTGGGTCCCCTCGAAGTCCGGGGCGTCGCGCAGGACGGCCACCACCCGGTGGGCGAACTCGATGGCCGCCTCGGGTCGTTCGACGTCGACCATCAGCACGGCGAACTCGTCACCCCCGAGACGGGCCACCGTGTCGCCCGGGCGGACGATGGAGGAGAGCAGCCGGCTGGCCCGCACCAGCACGCTGTCCCCGACGTGGTGCCCCAGCGTGTCGTTCACCGTCTTGAAGCCGTCGAGGTCGCCGAAGCACAGGGCCACCGATCGACCGGTGCGCGGGGCGGCCGCCAGTGCGTGCTCCACCCGGTCGTGGAGGAGCGCCCGGTTGGCCAGTCCGGTGAGCTCGTCGTGGAAGGCCAGGTGACGGAGGTCGAACTCGAGGGCGTCCCGCTGCCGGTGCGACGCCTCGAGGGCGTGGGCGTGCATCTCGATCTCGCGGTTCTGGCCGGTGATCTGGCCGATGAGCCACATCATCCGGAGGTAGATGAGGGCGAAGATGGCCACCGACAGCGCCGACAGGACGACCACGTTCACCCGCGCACCGAGGCAGCTGGCCACCAACAGGATGGTGGGCGCCACGAATCCGGCGAACGCCACCACCGGGACCCGGTTCTGGCCGCTCGCCTCGCCCCGGTAGACGCTCGGGGTGGGCCTGGGTGCGACCGTCACCTCGTCGGAGACCGAGGGGTGCAGTGCCGCGCCGGCGATGAGGACGTACCCGATCAGGAAGAGGGCCAGGACCGGGGTCCTCGAGACGGAGGCGGTGTGCAGGACGAGGAGGTCGGCGCCGAAGGTGCCGACGAACATGGCCGCCAGGGAGGCGGCGAGCAGCCGGCAGAACGGGCGGTCCCAGTTGGCGAAGAACAGGGCGTGGACCACGACGAAGACGAGGGCGACGTCCATGAGCGGGTAGGCCAGGATCACGGCCCTCTCGATCGTGGTGGGGGAGCCCATGTCGACATAGGAGACGATGAGGAACTGCCAGAGGAGGGCGAGTGTCCCCATGGCGATGATGGCGGCGTCGGCATAGTCCTCGCGTGGCGTCGGCTGGTGCGGCTTGCGGGCGAGGCGCAGGACGCCGGCCAGGACGAAGAGGTAGGCGGCCAGGCACAGCGCGTCGCCGATCTTCGGGGCGCCGACGGTCCGATGGAGGACCAGGCTGTCGGTGGTGTGATCGGACTCGCCCACGGCGAACAGGGCCGTCCCGAGCGCCAGCATGATCCACCCCGGCCGGTCCACACGGCGCCCCCACCACACGGCGACGAGGACGCACGCCGCCGAGGCCAGGCCGATGGCCCGGTAGGCGGACTCCCGGCCGGCCGGCCCGGACAGCGCGAAGTATCCGATGACGGCGCACAACCCGCCGCACATCACGATCTTCCATGCGTTCTGTCTCATGCCGATGGTGCCGCCCGCGCTCGTCGTGTTCCGGTGATATCGGCCGCTTGCCCCGTGAGGTTGAGGGGAACCGGGCCGTCCGGCGGCCCGACCGCTACGGTGGCCGGCATGCCCACGATCGTCGACAAGCAGAGCACCGTGGATCTCCTCCGCCAGGAGTTCGCCGCCATCAGGTCCCAGTGCGCCGTGCTGACGGCCGCGGAGTGGGTCACGCCCACCTGCCTGCCCGGTTGGACGGTGCACGACGTCCTCGGCCATGTCATCGGGACCGAGGCCATGCTGGCCGGCGAGGAGACCCCCTCGGCCGACATCTCCCACCTCGACCACATGGCGAACCCCATCGCCGAGTCCAACGAGGTCTGGGTCGAGTCGGTGCGCAACCTGTCCGGCCAGGAGATGCTCGCCCGGTTCGACCAGGTCACCGGAGCGAGGCTGCAGGCACTGGACGCCATGGACCAATCCGACTTCGACGCGCCGTCGTGGACGCCGGCGGGCCGGGATGAGACCTACGGGCGGTTCATGCGGATCCGCCACTACGACTGCTTCATGCACGAGCACGACATCCGGGGTGCGCTCGGCCGGCCGCCGAGGCCGGACCCCGCCGACCTCGCCTCCGCCCTCGACGAGGTGGAGACGGGTCTCGGCTACATCGTGGGACGGCGGGCGGCCATGCCCGAGGGGTCGCGGGTCCGACTCGACCTCATCGGCCCGCTCCCCCGCACCTTCCAGGTGGCCGTCGTGGACGGCCGTGCCTCCGTGGTCGAGTCGCTGGACGGCGAAGCGACGGTGGCCCTGGAGATGCCGGCCACGCTGTTCCTGCGGCTGACCGGGGGCCGCGACGACGGCATTCGGCCCGCCGACGCGGGCCTGGCGATCTCCGGGGACCTGGATCTCGGCGCTCGCCTGGTGGACAACCTGGCCTTCACCATCTGAGGCCGCCACTGACCTCGGACGGCCGACGCCGTCAGGCGGCCGGCACGCTCAGGGGAGGGGATCGGCACGGCGTCCCAGGGTGGCGAGCGGTCCGCCGGACAGCCGGTAGCCCACCCACTCGTCCTGGGGGACCGCCCCGATCGACCGGTAGAAGCGCAGGGCCTGCTCGTTCCAGGTCAGCACCGACCAGTCGATCCTGCGGTACCCGGCCCGCCCGGCGACGGCGGCGAGCTCGGCGACCAGCTGGCGGCCGACGCCGGTGCCCCTGGCCTCCGGCCGGACGAACAGGTCCTCGAGCGCGATCCCGTGGCGGCCGGTCCAGGTGGAGAAGCTGAGGAACCAGATGGCCATCCCGACGAGGTGACCGTCCTCCTCGGCCACGTGGGCGAACACGGCCGGGGAGCCGCCGAACAGGGCCTCGGCCAGCATGTCCCGGTCCACCTCCACCGACCCGGGCGAACGTTCGAATTCGGCCAGTTCGTGGATCATCGCCACCAGCTCGTCGACGTCCTCGATGGTGGCCGGCCGGATCATGCGGTCAGGCTAGTGACCGGCCCGGTGTCGTGGCGACCGGTGTCACGGGATCAGCAGCACCCGCCCGAAGGCCTGGCGGCTCTCGATGTAGGCATGGGCCTCGCCCGCTTCCTCCAAGGGGAAGCGACGGTCGATGACCACGCGGAGCTGGCCGTCGGCGATGTCGTCGAGATGCCGGGCGATCACCGCATGGGCCCGACTGCCCAGGAACAGCTCGGCCCCGAGGAAGTAGCCCACCAGGGTCTGGTTGTTCGGCCGCATGGTCGAGATGTCGAGCCGTGCCGGGAGCTCCCGGCCGGCGTCGCCGAAGGTGATGCACCGTCCCCGGTAGGCGAGGCACTGGAGGCTCTTCTGCAGGTTCGATCCACCCACGGAGTCGACGATGACGTCGGCCCCCTTCCCCTCGGTGATGCGGCGGACCTCGTCGGCGAAGTCCACGGTCGAGTAGTCGATGCCGTGGTCGAGTCCGAGCTCGTGCAACCGGCCGAGGCGCGCCGGGCCCGAGGCGGTGGCCAGCACGCGGGCCCCGGCCCGGTGGGCCAGCTGGATGGCGGCGATGCCCACGCCGCTGGCTCCGGCATGGACGAGCACGGTCTCGGCGGGTTGCAGGCGGCCGAACTCGAACAGGGCGTCGTCGGCCGTGCCGAACGGCACCGGGACGCAGGCCGCCTGTTCGGTGGTGACGCCGGCGGGCACCTTCCAACAAAAGGATGCGTCCACGGCCCGCCGCTCGGCATGGGACCCGTCCAGGCCGACGGTCACCACCCGGTCGCCCGGCTCGATGGGCCGCACCCCGTCTCCGACGGCCAGCACCGTCCCCGCGCACTGGTAGCCCACGATGTGGGGCGTGGCCGTCATCGCCCCGCCCAGCCGGTTGAGGGTGTCGCCCCCCTCGACGCTGATGGCCTCCACCCCGAGCAACACCTGACCCGGGCCGACGTCGGGGTCGGGCACGTCCTCGTAGCGGAAGACCTCGGGCCCGCCCGTCTGGTAGTACACCGCTGCCTTCACCGGACCCCCTTGATCATCGCCGCCACCACCCTAGGCATCTGGGCGTGCGACCGTCCCGGCCGCGTCGGTGCTCAAGTGCTCCGCCGTCCGTGCCGATGGCGAATTGTGCACGACTCTCGAGTGGGTGGAGCCGATGCCGCCGGTTCCGGGCGGGTGACACCGGAGTCGTCCCGTCGGGATCCGATTCCCGCCCGGCACGTCCCGGTCGTCGCCCCCGAGCGCGTCAACCGCGGTGGTCAAGTTGCCGCAGCCAGAGACCGATGACCGGAGGCATGGAAGCGAACCAGACGGTCGGGGCCGAAGCCCCCGGCGGACCGGACGTGGTCTCCACCGACGAGGCGTCCACGACCGTGGAGGTCGGACCCGACCCCGACGCGACGTCGGCCTCGCCGCTGGCCGACGAGCGGGTCGCGCTCGGCCATGCCCTCCAGGCGCGGTCCGACGAGGTCGGAAGGCTCGTCGACCAGCGCTTCTCCGTCGACCTGAAGGGCCATGCCTTCGTCGCCGCCCGGTTGGCCACCCACCTGATCGGTCGGTGGCTGGCCACCGATCAGGCGGCCTCCACCGAGGACGAGAAGATCCTCGCCGCCCAGGGCGAGCTGGCCCTCACCGAGGACGCCGCCCTCGACAGCGTGGCCAAGGCCTACTTCGCCTGGCGCGACGTCACCTGCCTGGTGTTGAGCGAGGAGGCCCAACGCCTGAAGGTGAGCGACGAGCTGCTGGCCATGGCCCGCGACGTCGTCCGGCTGAGCTGTGACGGGAGCCTCGTGCGGATCGTCCGGCAGTTCGACGTCACGAGGCGTGAGCTCCAGCACAAGCTCGACGACGAGCAGGCCACCCTGGCGTACCGGGCCCTGCACGACGAGCTGACCGGGCTGCCCAACCGCTCCCTGCTGGTGGACCGGCTGGGGCAGGCGGCCAACGCGCTCCTCCGTCGGCGGAACGCCGCCATGCTCCTCTATCTGGACCTCGACAACTTCAAGGCGATCAACGACCGGTTCGGCCATGCCGCCGGCGACTGTCTGCTGGTGGAGGTGGCCGGTCGTCTCCAGGACCTGGTGCGGTCGGCCGACACCGTGGCCCGCCTGGGCGGGGACGAGTTCGTGATCCTGGTCCAGGACCTCGACGACCCCGATGCATCCGCCCGGTCGCTGGCCGAGCGGATCCACCACGCCATGCGGATGCCGGTGGCCGTGGGGGAGCGGCACCTCTACACCTCGGTGAGCATCGGCATCGCGCCGGTGGCGCCCGGCGCCGACCCGGAGGTGTGCATGGCCCAGGCGGACGCCGCCATGTACCAGGCCAAGCGGGGCGGTCCCGCCCGCTACGAGTACTTCAACACGGTGATCGGTGACGACAACCGTCGTCAGAGCCAACTGGCCCACGAACTGCGGGCCGCTCACGACCTCGGCCAGCTCTCCGTCCACTACCAGCCCCTGTTCAAGCTGGGCGGGGACATCGTGGGCATGGAGGCGCTGTTGCGGTGGGATCACCCCGAGCTCGGGTCGGTGTCGCCCGTCGAGTTCATCCCGCTCCTCGAGCGGAGCCGCGACATCGTCCACGTCGGACGCTGGGTGCTCGAGGAAGCGACCCGGCAGTGCGCCACATGGCAGGGCGAGGGCCGGCCCGACCTCACGGTGTCGGTCAACGTCTCGGCCCGCCAGCTGCAGGACCCCAGCTTCTTCGGTCACGTGAGCGAGGCCCTGGAGAGCTCCCGTCTGGCGGCGGACTGCCTGGTGCTCGAGGTCACCGAGTCGGTCCTGGTCATGGATATCGTCCGGATCGGCGAGCTGATGCAGAAGATCCGGGACCTCGGTGTGCACCTGGCGCTCGACGACTTCGGCACGGGCTATTCGTCCCTGCTCTACCTGAAGGACCTCCCGATCGACCGGCTGAAGGTCGACCGCAGCTTCGTGGCCGGACTGGGCTCCTCGTCCGAGGACACCACCATCATCGCCACCGTGGTCGATCTGGCCCACAACCTGGGACTTCGCGTGGTGGCCGAGGGGGTCGAGACCGAGGCCGAGCTGCACGCCGTCGGCGAGATGGGCTGCGACGAGGCCCAGGGATTCCTGCTGGGCCGACCGGGCCCACCCCAGTCCTTCGCCGCCCGGCCCGTGCTGCTGGCCAAGGGGTAGCGGGACGGCAGGCGCCGTCGGGCGGGCGTCAGGCCTCGGCGGGGATGGCCTGTTGGGCGTCCAGCATGTCGGCCATCACCATCCTGATGAAGTGGTCGGCCTCGTCGTTCATGCCCCCGGCGACGCCCCCGTAGACGGCCCCGGACGACGGCGCCTCACCGGCGTGGGCCTTGGCGTACTCCACGGCCTCGGCCAGGTCGGCGGCGAACGCCTCGGCGATACCGGCCTGGGTCTGGGGCCGGGTCACCGCCATGTGGAGCGCGTTCGGGTACTGCTGCCCGTTGAACCGCCAGCCCCGCTTCCGCATCGAGTCGTTCACGTGGTAGATGTCGAATTCGTCCGAGGTGAAGCTGAACAGGAAGGTCGGACGGCCGAGGATGCGGAGCTCCGGATGGGACAGCACGGCCTGCTGCATGACCTCGGCGGTCTCGAAGATCTGCCGGGCGTAGTTGCGGTAGCCCTCCCGACCGAGCTGCACCATCGATGCCCAGGTGGCGGCGATCAACCCTCCCGACCGGGACCCCTCCATGCCGGGCGAGCAGTACTTGCCGCCGCTCCAGTCGGTGCGGAAGAAGTACTGGGCGTTGCGGATGGCCTTGTCCCGGAAGGTGAGCACAGAGGTCCCCTTGAACGCGTAGCCGTACTTGTGGGTGTCGGCCGACATCGAGGTGACCCCGGGAACCCGGTAGTCGAACAGGGGGATGTCGTAGCCGAGCTCCTGGCCGAACGGCAGGATGAAGCCACCGAGGCAGCTGTCCACGTGGAGGCCGACGCCGTGGCGGAGGGCGATGTCGGACAATGCGCCGATGGGGTCGACCGTGCCGTATCCGTAGTTGCAGGCCGAGCCGATGATGGCCACGGTGTCCCCGTCGACGTGGGCATCGACCCACTCGGGGTCGACCGTGGTGGTGACCGGGTCGACCGGCGCCACGCGCAGATCGATGCCGAACAGGTGGCAGGCCTTGTCGAAGGCCGGGTGGGCGGTCTCGGGCTTGATGACGTTGGGCCGGTGCACGCCCCGACTGTCGGCGGCGAAGTCGCGGTACGCCAGCATGGCGTGGCAGATGCTCCCGGTGCCACCGGTCGACACCAGCCCGACCGGCTCCCCGTCGTCGACCGCCTCGGCGTGGAGCAGGTCGAGGGTCATGGCGATGATCTCGGCCTCGAACTTCGTGGCACTGGGGCACAGGTCGCGTTGGAGCACGTTGACGTGGGCGAACAGCCCGAACGCCTCGTTCATGAACCGGTAGTGGTCGTGGTCGCCGCAGTACATGGTCCCCGAGCACTTGCCCGACTCCCAGGACCGGTCCTCCTCGGCGGCCACGGTGTGCAGCATGGCGAGGATCTCCGAGCGCGAGGTCCCTTCCTCGGGAAGCTGGCGGTGCACGGGGAACCGGCCGTCGTAGGGAAAGGTGCTCATGGCGCTCACTCCTTGGATGGGCCGGTCACGTTGGCCTCGGCCGCATGTCTGCTGCACGGTACACGGCATCGATCACCGTCATGTTGGCCACGGAATCGGACGGTGGGGTGAGGACCGGTCGACCCCGGAGGACGGCCTCGCGGAAGGCGTCGAGCTGGTAGGCGTACGTCGGGCGACGGGACGGGAACTCCGTCCGCCGCCCCCCGTCGGCCCGCACGGTGAGCCAGCTCAGGGTCTGGGGGGCGATCGGGTTGAACACCCGCAGGTCGCCGTCCTCGCCCACCGCCCGGGCGGACAGGTGGAGCAGGGACCTCGACCACATCGAGCAGTGGATGGTGGCGGTGTGCCCGCTCGGGAACCGGAGCTCGGCCCGCATGGCCCGGTCCACCTCGGGGGAGTGGAGGAGGGGGGTGGCCGACACGACCGTCGGCTCCTCCCGGCCCAGCAGCCGGGCCCAGTGGACCACGTAGGAACCCATGTCCATCATGGCGCCCCCGGCCAGTCCGGCCTGATAGCGGATGTCCGACTTGTCGGGGATGGGGGCGCAGAGCCACGCCTCGATGTGACGGAGTCGACCGAGCTCGCCACCGTCCACGATCTCCCGCATCCGCCGGGCCAGTGGGTGGTACCGGTAGTGGAAGGCCTCCATCACGACGAGGCCGGAGGCAGCGGCCGCCCGGTCAGCGGCCGCCGCGACCTCCTCGGCCTCCGCGGCATTGGAGGTGAACGGCTTCTCGCACAGGACATGCTTGCCGGCGTCGAGGGCCCGCAGGGTCCACTCGGCGTGCAGGCTGTTGGGCAGCGGGATGTAGACCGCGTCGACCGACTGGTCCGAGCAGACGTCCTGATAGTCGTCGGCCACCCGGTCGATGTCGTGGCGCCGGGCGAACGCCGAGGCCCGGTCCTTGTCCCGGGCGGCCACGACCGTCACCGACACCTCGGGATCGGCCGCGGCCGGCCTGAGGAGGGCGGCGGGCGCGATGCGGGCCGCCCCGAGCACTCCGAATCGGACCGTGGGATCGGGCATGCCGCCCACGGTAGCCAACGGCGGGATCGGCCCGGACGGCGCTGCTAGCCGGCGTGGTCCCGCAGGGGCGTGGCATCGAGCGCACAGTAGCTGGGCGAGGTGCCGGGCCCCGTCGACGGCCGGGTCCGTTCCCTCGGGGGGTTCTCGATGCCGAAGGCGGCTACAACGCCGCCGAGTACGCACCACGTACCGGCCACCAGCACGGCTCGCCGGAAGCCGTCACCGAGGGCATGGGGCGAGAGGTAGTCGAGGCCGGTGATCCCGCCGATGGCCGGGAGCACGGCGACGGCGATGAGGCCGCCGATGCGGGCCACGTCGTTGTTCACCGCGGAGGCGAGACCGGCCCGGGCCTCGTCCACCGAGTTGAGGGCGGTGGCGGTGAGCGGGGCGACCGTGGTGGCGAGGCCGACGGCGATGACCAGGACGGCGGGCAGGACGCCGGACACGTAGGAGTCGGCGCCGGGCACGAAGACCAATAGGGCCAGTCCGACGCCCACCACGACCGGTCCGGCGGACATCTGGAGCCGCGGGCCGATGGTCGCGGCGATCCGTCCCGACCGGGCGGAGAACGCCAGCATCACGAGGGTCAGCGGGAGCAGCGCCACACCGGACTCCAACGGCGTGTAGTGGTCCACCACCTGGAGGACGACCGGCAGCAGGAACAGGACGCCGCCGAGTCCGGCGTAGACGACCAGGGTCACCGCGTTGGTGACGGTGAACTGGCGGTTGCGGAACAGGCCCAGGGGGAGCATGGGTGACGCCGAGCGGTGCTCGACCACGAGGAAGGTGGAGGCGCTGACTGCGGCGACGGCGATGGAGCCCAGCACCGGGCCCTGCGTCCATCCCCGGGACGGGCCCTCGATCAGCGCGTAGGAGGCGGCGGCCAGTGCGGTGGTGGCCAGGGCCGCGCCGGCCGTGTCGATGCGCCCGCGGTTCGACGGGTCCCTCGACTCGGGGACATGGCGGTGCGACAACACCAGGACGGCGGCGCCGATGGGGATGTTGATCAGGAAGATCCACCGCCACGAGGCCGCGGCGATGAGGTAGCCGCCCAGCAGGGGGCCGACGGCGGTGGCCACCCCACCCAGTCCCGACCACGCACCGATGGCCTGGCTGCGATCGTCAGGGGAGAAGGACGCCTCCAGGATGGCCAGGCTCCCCGGGGTCAGGAGGGCGCCCCCGACACCTTGGAGGATCCGGGTGACGATCAGCTGGGTGGGACCCGAGGACACCGCGCAGGCCGCCGAGGCCACGGCGAACCAGCCCACCCCGATCAGGAAGATCCGCCGGCGACCGAAACGGTCGCCCAGACTGCCGCCGAGGAGCAGCAGCGAGCTGAGGGTCAGCGCGTACCCGGTCACCACCCATTGCAGGGTGCCCAGGGGTGCGTGGAAGTCGCGGCCGATCGTCGGCAAGGCGATCCCGATGACGGTTGCGTCGACGGCGGCCATCCCCGAGCCAAGCACCGTGGCGGCGATGACCCACCGTCCGGAGGCGGTGTGGTAGCGGAGGCTCCGGGCCTCGCCGGCGCCGACGGCGGGATCGTCCGGTCCGGCCATGGCGACACCGTCCCACATCCGGTCCGGTCTGGCGAGCCGTCCGGTCGGGCGTCGGCCGTCGGTCGGACCGACGGCCTCGGGCCTCCGGCCTCCGGCCTACGGCCTCCGGCCGTTCGGCATCAGGTCGCTCGAGCCCCACTGCCCGAGGGCGTTGAGCTGCACCTCGTCGCCGGTGGCTTCGACGATCTGGCCCCCGCCGACGTAGAGGGCGGTGTGGTAGACGGTGGTCCAGTCGGTCTGGCTGTTCCCCCAGAACACGAGATCCCCGGCCTGGAGGCTGTCGAGTGCGACCGACACGCCGGCCGTGTGGTACTGGTCGTCGGCCACCCGGGCGAACGTGACACCGGCACCGTGGGTCCACGAGGCGAGCGCCAGTCCGGAGCAGTCGTAGCCGACCGGGCCGTTCCCGCCCCAGATGTAGGGCTTCCCCAGCTGCTGGAAGGCGAACAGGACGGCGCGGTCACCCGGCGTCACCGGGTCGAACACCAGCGCGGTGGGGGGTGCGGTCTGCGAGGCTGCATCACCGAACGGGGCGGCGGTCCCGTTCTGCTGCACGATCCAGTAGCCGGCGCCCGACTGGGTCGGCACCACCTTCTCGACCGGGTCGCCGGTGCTGTTCGCCGTCGAGCCGTGGAACTGGGCGTCCCCGAAGGAGAAAACTCCGCCGTCCGAGGCGACCAGCCAGTAGCCGCCGCCATTCGGGGCGGCGGCCATGCCCACGACCGGCTGGTTGAGATGGAGCGCCCCGGTCGACCCGTAGAAGTGGGCGTCACCGAAGGAGAAGACACCGCCGTCCGAGGCGACCAGCCAATAGCCGTTCCCGTCCGGGGTGACGGCCATGCCCACGATCGGCTTGTTGAGGGTGAGGGCCCCGGTGGACCCGTCGAAGTGGGCGTCACCGAAGGAGAAGACGCCGCCGTCCGAGGCGACGAGCCAGTAGCCCTTGTGGTCGGCGGTGGCCGCCAGCCCGACGATGGGCTTGTTGAGCCGGAGCGCACCGGTCGACCCGTAGAAGTGTGCGTCCCCGTAGGAGAAGACGCCACCGTCGGACGCCACCATCCAGTAGCCCTGGCTGTCGGCCGTCGGCACCACCCCGACCACCGGCCGGTTGAGCGGCGTGCCGGGCGAGCCGTAGCCGGCCAGGCCGAAGGGGTACAGCGCTCCCGAGGAGGTCGCCAGCCAGAACCGGTCCGCACTCGGCGCCGCCGGGGTGTGGGCGACCGGCTGGGCGGCGGTCGCACCCGCCCGGGCACCCCCGGTCACGGCGACCACGCCGGTGGTCCCCACGGCGATGAGTGCGACCATCGCCACCGCCATCGACCATGGCGCGCGCCCTCGTCTGCTGCCTGGATGCCCCATCCCTCTGCCCCTCGCTGTGATCTATTACTGTGAGTAATAAGTATCTCACTCAGAGTGACATTTCGGCAACGGCCGACCAATCGGGTGCCTGGCCACCCCGGTCGGCGCTCGGGCCGCTACCGGGCCGGGCCTCTACTGGGTCAGGTGGAAGTCGTCGAGGTCCGGGGCCTTCGTCCAGGCCCAGTAGTCGACCAGGCGCCAGGGGGAGAGGATGTAGATGCGCCCTTCGGGGCTGCGGTACCAGCTGGTCTTGATGGACGGGTGGGACCAGACCATGGTGTCGAGCTCGTCCTGCAGGCGCCGGTTGTAGTCGTCGTGCACGTCGCCGCGGCACTCGATGGCCCGATGGCCGCTGGCGATCAGGGCACCGAGGCAGCCCATGATGTAGCGGATCTGGCACTCCGAGTGGAAGATCAGACTTCCCCCGTGGGCCAGGTTGGTGCCCGGCCCGTACATACAGAAGAGGTTCGGGAAATTGGGGACGGTCATGCCCAGGTAGGCGGTGGGACGCTCGCCCCACTGCTCGGCCAGGGTGACCCCGTCACGTCCGATGATCTCCATGGGCCACAGATAGCGGTTGGCGTGGAACCCGGTGGCGTAGATGATCACGTCGACCGGGTACTCCTCGCCGTCGGCCCCGACGATCCGGTCCGGTCCGATCTTGGCGATGGGGTCGACCACGAGATCGACGTTCTCCCGCACCAGGGCGCCGAGCCAGCTCCCGTTGTCCTGCAGGGTGCGCTTGCCGAGGCACACGTAGTCCGGGACCACCTTGGCCAGCAGGGCCTCGTCGTCGCCGATCTGGTCGGCCATCCACTGGGTGAACACCTCTCGGGCGGCGTCGTTGACGGCGCTGATCGACCTCGTCTGGTCCGGCCAGTCCGGGTCGACCCGCATGGCAGGCAGCCCCCCGTCACAGGCCGGCCAGAACAGGAGGAACCGGTACCAGCGGCCGTAGTAGGGGAGGTGCTCGAACGCCCATCGGGCGCCGTCGCCGACCCGGTCGTGGTAGTGCGGGTTGGGGAACATCCACGGGGCGGATCTCTGGAAGACGGTCAGGCGGGCCACGTCCGGCGCGATGGTGGGGACGATCTGGAAGGCGCTGGCACCCGAGCCGATCACCGCCACCCGCTTGCCGGCCAGCGCGGTGCCCTCGATCCACTCGGCGGAGTGCATGGACACGCCGTCGAAGGAGTCCCGACCGGGGATGTCGGGGAGCTGGGGACGGTTGAGCTGACCGACGGCACTGATCACCGCCTGGGCCTCGATGGTGGTCGATCCGCCCCCGTCGCGGACCTCCACCGACCACCGGGCCCGGTCCTCGTCCCACCGGGCGCTGGTCACCTCGGTCTCGAACCGGATGTGTTCGGTGATCCCGAACTGGTGCATGCACTGCTCGAAGTAGGCCTGCAGCTCCGGCTGGCGGGCGAAGAACTCCGACCACTCGTTGTTGGGGGCGAAGGAGTAGCAGTAGAAGTGGTTGCCGACGTCGACCCGGCACCCGGGATACCGGTTCTCCCACCAGGTCCCTCCCACCCCGGGGTTCTTCTCGATGATGGTGAAGGCGACGCCGGCCCGGGCCAGGCGGATGCCGGCCAGCAGCCCGGACATGCCGGCGCCGATCACCACGACGTGGAACCGGCGCCTGTCCCGGGCGGGGATGGCGTCCAGCCAGTGCCGGTCGCGGGCGTCGGAGCCCTCCAGCTCCAACTCCTCGAGCATGAGTGGCACGTACTCGTCGGGAACCTCCCCGCCGACCAGCACGTTCATCATCTCGTGGATCACCTCGGGGGTCGGCGGTGCCGGAAGGACGCAGCCCCCGTCTCGGTAGGCCACGATCACCTCGAGGGCCCGGGCCCGGACGGCGGCCTGGTCCTCGGGTGTCATGAACCCCTGGACCTCGTTCAGGTAGATGCCGGCCGGCCGCGGCCCGGACCGGAGGATCGACGGGTCCCCGTTCATGTGGACCATCGACATCAGGAGGGCGGGGACGCTCACGTCCTCGAGGGCGAGAGCGATCGCCTCGTCGCTGTCGGTGATCCTCGTCCTGCCGAGGTGACCCGGTAGGGGCATGGTCGGGATCGCTCCTCTGGTCGGAGTGGGGCCGACGGGTGCCGGGCCCGGCCCGGGCAACGATGGGCTGCCCACCGGGCCCGTCGGCGGGCGCGTGACACACTACGGCACGTGGACCATCTACCGTGGTGCCCCGACGAGTCCCCCGGCACCGGCGCCGGGCCCGGGACCGGTGGGTGGAAGGGAATCGGATGGGCGTGCGCGGCGAGGGGGCAGGAGGGGTGACCCAGGGGGCGGGGACCTCGTGACCCACCCCGGCGTCGAGATGATCCGCACCCTCGTGGCGGAGGCCGGGATGGGCACCGGGACGCTGGTCGAGCAGCGCGAGGCGTTGGACCGCGGCGCCGCGTCGTCGGCACCGCCCCGGGGGGTCCGGGTGCGCCGGGCGGATCTGGGCGGCCGTCCGGCGGAGTGGATCCACCCGGACGGGGGTCGTGACGACGCCGTGGTCCTCTACCTGCACGGCGGTGGCTACTGCCTCGGATCGCCCGGCACCCACCGCGACCTCGCCGCCCGGTTGGCGGTGGCCACCGGAGCCACGGTCGTGTCCCTCGACTACCGGCTTGCCCCCGAGCACCCGTTCCCGGCGGCCGTCGACGACGCCTGCGCCGCCTACCGCGGGCTCGTGGCGGGCGGGACACCACCCGGCCGCGTCGCCGTGGCCGGCGATTCGGCCGGCGGCGGGTTGACCGTGGCGACGCTCCTGGCCCTGCGCTCCGCAGGGGTCCCCCTGCCCGCCGCCGCCGTCTGCCTGTCGCCGTGGGTCGACCTGACCCAGACCGCCCCCACCTTCGAATCGCTGGCGGGCGAGGACCCGATGGTGACGAAGGACGGACTCGACGAGATGGCCGATGCCTACCTGGCCGGCACCGATCCCCGCAGCGAACTGGCGTCGCCGCTGTTCGCCGGGAACCTGGGTGGACTCCCCCCGGTCCACATCGAGGTCGGTGCGTGCGAGGTGCTCCTCGACGACTCGCTGCGGCTGGCCGATCGGATCCGACAGGATGGGGGCGAGGCCACCGTCACCGTGTGGCCGGAGCTGGTCCACGTCTTCCAGGTCTTCCCCGGCTCGATGGTGCCGGAGGCGGACGAGAGCGTGGCGGCGGTGGGGCACTTCCTCACCGGTCGGCTCGGTCCACCGGACTGACCGCCCGACGACCATCACGGAGCACGCCATCATGACGAAGGGACGGGACGATGCAGGAATTTGAGGGACGCACCGCGGTGGTGACGGGCGCCGGGAGCGGCATCGGTCGGGCGTTGGCCGTCGCCTTCGCCGACCGGGGGATGCGGGTGGCGCTGGCCGATCTCGATGCCGATGCGCTGGCCGGGACGGCGGCGATGATCGGGCGGGACCACCCCGGCGGGGGGGTGCTGTCGGCCACCTGCGACGTGAGCCGGGCCTCCGAGGTGGACGCGTTCGCCGACGCGGTCTTCGACCGCTGGGGAGGGGTCCACGTCCTCTGCAACAACGCCGGGGTGTTCGTGGGGGGCGTGATCTGGGAGCGGCCCCCCGAGGACTTCGAGTTCGTACTGGGGGCGAACCTCTGGGGCATCCTCCACGGCATCCGGGCCTTCGTGCCCCGGATGATCGCCCAGGGCACCGAGGGGCACGTGGTCAACACCTCCTCGGTGGCCGGGCTGTTCGGGGCACCGTTCGAGGCGCCCTACGCCGTCTCGAAGTTCGCCGCCTTCGCCGCCACCGAATCGCTGGCCCAGGACCTGGCGGCCTCCGGGTCCCTCCTCAGGGTGTCGGTGCTCTGCCCGGGGATGATCACCACCAACATCGTCGACTCGGAACGGCACCGCCCCGAGCATCTGGCCACCGAGGTCACCGAGGACCAGAAGTTCGTGTCCGGCTATCTGGCCCAAGCCGTCGCCGACGGCATGGCACCCGAGAAGGTGGCCCAACTGGTGGTGGAGGCCATCGAGGCGGAGCGGTTCCTCGTCCTGACCCACGATGCCTATCCGGCGCAGCTGACCGAACGGACCGCCGAGTTGGTGGCCGGCCGGCTTCCCGACCTGCCCGAGTTCGCCTGACGGCCCGGCCGGGCCGAGACGTCTCAGGCCGTGGTGGCGATGCCCCCGTCCACGGGGATGATGGCACCGGTCAGGTAGGCACCGGCCCTCGAGGCCAGGAAGATGGCCACACCGGCCATGTCGTCGGGCCGGCCGATCCGCTTCATCGGCGCGGCCTCGGCGATGGCGTCGCCGAAGGCCTCGAGCGTGGCGGCCATCATCTTCGACTCGAACGGTCCCGGCGCCACCGCGTTGACCGTGACCGTCGGGGCGAGCCGCTTGGCCAGGTGCCGGGTCAGCTGGTGCACCGCGGCCTTGGAGGCCGAGTAGGAGTAGGACTCGAGAACCGGCACGTGGATGCCGTCGATCGAGCCGATGTTGATCACCCGTGACGGCTCGCCGGGCCGCGCCGCCGCCTCGAGGAGGGGGAGGAGGAACTTCGTGGTGTGAAAGATGCCCTGGACGTTGAGATTGAGGACTCGCTCCCACGACGCCGTGTCGTGCTCGGCGAGCGGAGCACCCCAGGTGGCACCGGCGTTGTTCACCAGCACGTCGACCGCCCGGTGGTCGGCCGCCACCCCCTCGGCGAATAGTCGGGCGCCCTCCTCGGTGGACAGGTCGGCCACCAGCCCCGAGCAGCTGCCGAAGCGCGAGAGGTCGGCCACGGTGGCGTCGACGGCCTCGGCCTTGCGGGACGCGACGACGACGCTCGCCCCGGCGGCCACGAAGCCCCCGGCGATCATGGCGCCGATGCCACGGGTACCGCCCGTCACCACGACGGTCTTGCCCTCCACCGAGAAGAGGACGGACGGGGGCGTGGGTGCGCTGTCGTCGTTCATGCGCCACGACGGTAGTGCAACCGGCCACGAGCGGGTGACGGCAGCTCAGTCGGCCAGCGTGATCCGCTCCCGCAGGTGGGTACCCTGCTCGAGGCAGTCGACCACGCCGTCGGCGTAGTCGGCATAGCCGATCCTGCTCACCCCGTGTTCGTCGAAGAGCATGCGGTCGTGGCCGAGCTGGTAGTCGCCCACGTGTTCGCCGGGTCCGATCTCGGCCGCCGGTGCCACGTAGGTCCAGTCGAGGTCCTCGGCGGTCCGGTAGATCTCGAGCGCCTCGCGCTGGGCCAGCGCGTTGGCCCGGTGGACCTCGGGAAAGTCCGGCATGTCCAGCGCCTGGACCCCGGGGGCGACCTCGAGGCTGCCGGCGCCCCCGACCACGACCAGCCGGCGGACACCGGCCAGACGGAGCCCCCCGATCAGGCCACGCGCCGCCTCCACGAAGGGCTGTGGCTCGTCCGAGCCGCGGCGCGGCCCGATGGCGGAGACCACCGCGTCCCTGCCGCGGACGGCCTCGGCCACGCCATGCGGATCGGTGGCATCACCGGCGAGGATGGCGACACCGGGGGAGAGGTCACCCGCCGCCCGCCGGGTGATCCCGACGACATGGTGGCCGCGGGCCACCAGCTCCGCGGCGATGGCCCCACCGATGGTGCCGGTGGCGCCGAACAGGGCGACGTCGAGTGGGGCAACCTCGGCTCCGGTCATCCCTGCAGGATAGGAGGGGCGGGCGCCCACCCGACCGGTGTGGGCACCGCTCGTGCCACCGTGGTTGTCAGCGGTGGTTGTTATGGTGAGCCCGACCTCGGGAGGGGCCTGATGCATCTGGCGCTGACGGACGAACAAGAGGAGCTGAAGGCCGAGCTCCGGTCGTACTTCGAGCGGCTGTCCGGTGAGTTGGCGGCGGCTGACGACGACGAGCCGGGCTACACCAGGGCTATCCGCCGCATGGGCGAGGACGGTTGGCTGGGACTGGGTTGGCCCGTCGAGTACGGCGGTCAGGGACGGGGGGCCGTCGATCAGATGATCTTCGTCGAGGAGTCCCACTGGGCCGGTGTGCCGTTGCCCCTGCTCACCCTCAACAGCGTCGGCCCGACCCTCATGGCTCTCGGGACCGACGAGCAGCGCCGACGGTTCCTCCCGGGGATCCTCGGGGGCACGACCCACTTCTCCATCGGGTACACCGAGCCCACCGCCGGTACCGACCTGGCGTCGTTGCGGACGCGGGCGGTCCGGGACGGCGACGAGTACGTGATCGACGGCGAGAAGCTGTACACCAGCGCCATCCAGTACGCCGACTTCGTGTGGTTGGCCGCCCGGACCGATCCGGAGGCGCCCAAGCACAAGGGCCTCTCCGTCTTCATCGTGCCGACCGACAGCGAGGGGTTCCACTGGACCCCGCTGCGCACGGTGGCCGGCGAGTTCACCAGCTCGACTTACTACGACGGCGTCCGGGTGCCGGCCACCGACCGGGTCGGCCAGGAGAACCAGGGCTGGAAGCTCATCACCAACCAGCTGAATCACGAGCGGGTGGCCATCTGTCCGGTGTCGGGCATCCTGCGCAGCATCGACGAGGTCCGTCGCTGGGCGGCAGAGGAGAGGCTCCCCGACGGCCGTCGGGTGATCGACCGGCAGTGGGTGCAGGTGCAGCTGGCCCGCCTGACGGCGAGGGCCGAGTTCCTCAAGCTGGTCAACTGGAAGGTGGCCTGGGCCGCCGACAAGGGACTCAACCCCGCCGACGCCTCCGCCACCAAGGTGTTCGGGACCGAGTTCGCCCTCGAGGCCTACCGGTTGCTGCTCGAGATCGTGGGACAGGCCGGCTACCTGCCCGCCGGGTCCCCGGGTGCGGTCCTCGGGGGCCGCCTCGAACAGCAGTCGCGGGGCCAGACGATCTTCACCTTCGGGGGTGGCACCAACGAGGTGCAGCGGGACATCGTGGCCATGGTCGGGCTCGGCATGCCCCGGGCCCCGCGCTGACGAGCGTCAGGACGGTTCCCTCTACGCTGGTGCCGCCGGGCCAGCGCGCCCGCCGAGCGAAGGAGCGAGCCGTGGACGACCATGAGATCATCTCGAGGATCGGGGGCCTGGCCGACGAGGAGAAGCGACTCGAGGAGCTGCACGTGGGCGAGGGCCTCTCGGCCGACGAGGAGAAGCGCCTGCGGGCCCTCGAGGTCACCCTCGACCAGCTCTGGGACCTGCTGCGTCAGCGCCGGGCCCTGCGCAGCGCCGGACGCGATCCGGATCAGGCGGCGGTGCGGCCGGAGGGAACGGTGGAGGAGTACCGCCAGTAGAGCGATCCGCAGCGGCGGCCCCGACCGCACGGCGCACCCGACGATGATCGTGACATGAGCGCACCGACGGACGGGGTCGATCGGCGCCGATGGTGGCTCACGCCAGCCCGGTGACCTCGCCGTTCTCGTCGAGATCGATGTGCTCGGCCGCCGGATGGGCGCTCAGCCCGGGCATGGTGCGCATGTCACCGCAGACGGCGTAGATGAAGCCGGCCCCCGCCGAGGCCCGGACCTCCCGCACCGGAAGCCGCCATCCGGTGGGTGCGCCCTTGAGGGCCGGATCGGACGAGATGGACAGATGGGTCTTGGCGATGCAGATGGGCAGGCCACCGAGCCCGTTCGCCTCGAACAGCTCCAATCGCCGGGTGGCGGCCGGCGAGAAGTCGGCACCGTCGGCCCCGTAGACGGCGGTGGCAATGGTCTCGATCTTCTCGGCCAGCGGGGCCTCCAACGGGTACAGGTAGCGGAACTCACTCGGCTCGTCGGCCGCCGCCACGACGGCCCGGGCCAGGTCGGTGGCTCCGGCCCCCCCGTCGGCGAAGTGGGAGGTGACGGCGGAGCGGACGCCCATCGATGCGGCGATCTCGTGGATGGCGCGGTACTCCGAGTCGAAGTCGCCGGGGAATGCGTTGATGGCCACCACCGGGGTGACCCCGTGGAGCAGCACGTTCTCGAGCTGCTTGCGCAGGTTGGCTCCCCCGGCGTGGACCTCGTCGGGGTTCTCCTCGAGCAGCGCCGACGGCAGCGGCCGTCCGGCCACCACGCGGTGCGCTCCCGAGTGGGACTTGAGGGCCCGAACCGTGGTGACGACGACGGCGGCGTCGGGGACCAGGCCGGACTGGCGGCACTTGATGTTGAAGAACCGCTCCGCCCCCATGTCGGCGCCGAAGCCGGCCTCGGTGATCAGGTAGTCGCCGGTGTGGATCCCGATGAGGTCGGCGATGACCGACGAGTTCCCGTGGGCGATGTTCCCGAACGGGCCGGCGTGGACCAGGACCGGCGTGTTCTCGAGCGTCTGGAGCAGGTTGGGCTTGATGGCGTCCCGCATGATCACCGCCATGGCCCCGGCGGCGCGGAGTTGCTCGGCGGTCACGGGCCTGCGATCGGTCGTGAACCCGACCACGATCCGTCCGAGTCGTCGGCGCATGTCGGCCAGAGTGGTGGACAGGGCGAGGACGGCCATCACCTCGGATGCGGCGGTGATGTCGAACCCGGTCTGGCGGGGGGTGCCGTCCTCGGCGGTGCCCAGTCCGGCGACGACGTTGCGGAGCGACCGGTCGTTCACGTCGAGCACCCGTCGCCAGGTGAGGGCGTGCGGGTCGATGTCGAGCTGGTTGCCCTGGAAGAGGTGGTTGTCGACCATGGCCGAGAGGGTGTTGTGCGCAGCCGTCACTGCGTGCATGTCCCCGGTGAGGTGCAGGTTGAGTGCCTCGAACGGTGCGGCCTGGCTGTAGCCCCCTCCGGCGGCTCCGCCCTTGATCCCGAAGGTGGGCCCCATCGACGCCTGTCGGATGGCCGCGGTGGCCCGCCGGCCGATGTGGGCCATCCCCTGGGCCAGTCCGATGGTCGTGGTCGTCTTCCCCTCGCCCAGGGGGGTGGGGGTGACGGCGGTCACCACCACGTAGCGGGCCTTCGGGCGGTCGTCGAGCTCGGCGATGGCATCGAGCTTCACCTTGGCCACGAACTCGCCGTAGGGCTCGAGGAGCTCGGTCCCGATCCCGATGCCGGAGGCGATGGTGGCGACCGGCACGAGGGTGGCCTTGCGGGCGATCTCCAGCGCGGTGAGGTGGGGATCCCTGGTCACGGCCGGCCGCTCCCCGCCGAGCCCCGTCGAGGGGAGCCGGACCGGCGCACCGGTAGGGATCCGTCCGTGCCCACGCCGCCTCCCCGGGCCGGGGGAAGGTGGTTGCCGTCGTGTCGCATCGTGGCTTCGGTGTCCTCTCGGTCGAGCAGGTCGTGCCGCTCGGGTGGGGGCCGGGTGGAAGGTGGCATTGTAGGCCCGGGCCGGCCGGTGCGGCCGGCGAAGTCCGTGCTGGGTCGGGGGAGCGCTCCCGACGGCAGTTGATCGGCACGGACCGGAGTCGGTCCGTGCGGAGGGACGCCGGTCGACGTCCGCGTCGGGGCGGGGTCCGCTCCGCCGGTTGAATTGACGCTCGGCCTGGTCGAAGATTGGGTCACGGCGGCCGGTCCATCAGGCCCGGCAGGGGGTTGGAGCAGTGTCGGAGACACAGCGGAGGCGCAACCGGGAGGAGTTGCGTGCGTTACTCCTGCGGACGGGCCAGTCCATCCTCCGCGAGGAAGGCCTCGGGTCCGGGGCCGAGATGCTGACGTTCAAGCGGGTCTTCGACCGGGTCGAAAAGGACACCGGGATCCGGCTCACCAACGCCTCGGTGATCCGCCGGGTGTGGGAGAACCAGGCCGAGTTCCAGACCGAGGTGCTGGTGGCCATCGCCCAGGACGACAACCAGGACGAGATCGACCGAACGGTCATGGCCGTCGAGCCGATCCTGTCCGCCGTCGACGTCTCCTCGCCCCGGGCCCGCACGGAGTCGTTGCGTGAGCTCTGTCGGATCGGGGGAGCGGCGAATGTGGATGCGGTGCGCCAGTCGAGTTATTGGCCGCTGTCTATCGCCGTGTGGGCGTTGGCCGCGTTCGACGAGCCCACCGAGCGCCGCCGGCGGATCGAGCAAGCCCTCGTCTCCGGCTACGACGCGTTCACCGACCGGATCGCCGGGGTCTACGCCGGGATGGCGGCGTTGCTCGGATTCCGTCTGCGCGAGCAGTTCACCCTCCACCAGTTCGCCATGGCCGCCGACGCGTTGGGTCAGGGGTGCGGGCTCCGCGACCGGGTGGACCGGTCGAAGATGGAGGGGATCACCCGGGCCACGGGACCGGACGGGGCGCCGCAGGAGTGGGCGCTGTTCGCCGTGGCCTTCGAGGGGCTGGTGTGGCAGTTCTTCGAGATCGATCCCGAGTGGGAGCCGCATCCGGCGGGCGTCCGCGGCGGGGGCCGGTCCCCGGCGTGAGGTGGCCCCCCCGTCACCCGGGCATCCGGGTGCGGGGGCCGTGCCTCAGCCACCTCCGGTCCGAAGGAGCCGGGCCACGCCGTACCAGGCGTCGACCTGCCCGGCGCGTCTCGGTGCCGCTCCCAGGGCCGCGGTGACCAGGCCGGTCACCGCGGCCGAGTTGGGTGCCTGTCGTGCCACGAGCACGACGGCGACATGGTTCCCCCGGAGGAATCGGGCCAGGTCGGCGACGAGCACCCGGTCGTGGGCGTCTGCCGGGAGCGGCTGCCGCCCCAGAGGGTTGGTTCCCTGTTCTCGGTAGAGGAAGCGCTGGACGTCGCCCGGCCGGAGCGTGTCGGGGAACTGGGTGGCGTAGCCGTGCGACCCGGGATGCAGGGCGTAGCTGCCGAGGAGGTCGAAGCGCATGCCGGCCGCCGCCTGCCAGAGCATGGCCGCCGACGAGCCCGGCACCGGATAGGGGTAGACGAGCGCCGTGCTCCCGGGACGGATCCGATCGACGGCCGTCGACGTGAAGTAGGAGGGCACGCCGGTCGGCACCGTGGCGAACGGCCACCGGGGCACCAGCAACAGTGCCGACGACGCGGCCAGGAGCACGATGACGGTGAGGCCCAGCGGGGACGGCGACCGTCCGTCCCGCGTGGGGGACCCGTGCACCGGAGCCCCCCGCGGCCGGTGCGCCCACCGCCACCGGTACTCGTCGAGACCCAGGGCCACGATCACGCTGGTGAACATGGCGGTGAAGAGGGACAGACGGACGGGGTCGATCAGATCGATCGCCGGGAGTCGCTCGATCACGGTGAAGGGCAGGGCGATGGCCGTCCGATCACTCCCGAGGTCCAGGTGGGGTCCCAGCGCCAGCACGTAGGTCACCACCACCATGACCGCCAGGAACCGCAGCCATCGGTTCGTCCAGAAGCGGACCACGAAGTAGCCGGCGAGCAGCAGGAGCGGGAGCCCCAGGTAGGCCCCGTTCTCCACCGTGTCACCGAATCCCGGCGTGGTGTCGGCGAGGGAGGCCAGCCAGGACGGGGCGAACCGCTCGGATGCGGTGGGGGCGATGATCCCGAGCGGTCCCGATCGGCCGGCTACCAGGTTCAAGAACCCCGCCGGTACCGAGTAGCGCTGCGGGCCGAAGAGGGCCGTCCAGGCCGGATAGGCGAGGCAGACGACGGTGATGCCCACGGCCAGGGCGACCGCCGGAAGTGTCCGGCGCACGATCGCCACGGCGTCCCGGGTGTGGCTGGCGCCGAGCACCACCAGGGCGATCAGGACCACGACGCAGGTGGAGGCGAACACCTCCGTCGAGATGAGGAACTGGGCCGTGAGGAGGAAGCCGAGGACCGCGCCCCAGCGGAGCGGTCGGCCGTCGCGTCCGACGACCAGCTCGTAGACCGCCAGGGCGATGAGGGGCGGGAGCGGCACGAAGGCCAGCTGGAGGTGGAGATGGCCCTGGCCGATGACGTAGGGCGAGAACCCGTAGAGGAGGCCACCGACGAAGGCGGCGGGGTACCAACGGGTCCAGTGCCGCAGCACGAACAGCATGGACGACGCCGACAGCGGATAGGCCAGCCAGAGCAGGAGGTTGAGGCTCGACACCGGGCCGAAGGCGAGGGTGAGCGGTGCGGCGGCGAGTCCGAGTAGCGGCATCCCGGTATTGGCGGCCAGGTTGATGCCCGCCGGGTGATTGATCACGGTGGTGAAGAACGGGTCGGCACCGTGGAGGAGGGCGTGGGGTGTCCAGGCCAGGAACCACGCCGCCTCGCTCGGATCGCCGCACGGGCAGGCGATGAATCGGTCCGGGTCGCCGGGCCACGTCGGCCAGTAGGCGGCGAGGGCGATGACGGCGTAGGTACCGACACTGACGATCGCCGGCCAGGGGACCCGCCTCGATGGGTGGCCCGGTGGTCCGGGGTGCGGCTCACGGGATGATGCCCCGATGGCGAGCACGGCGTGGACTCTACTGCCCGGCGCCCGGAATCCGGCGCTCGACTGCCCGGCGCCCGGAATCCGGCGCTCGACCGCCCGGCGCCCGGAACCGGCGGCCGGGGCCGTTCGGGCGAGTCAGTGCAGGACCCGGAGCTCCTTGAAGCGTCGTTCCGGGTCGAGCAACAGTCGATCGACGGCCGCGGCCTCGAGCGGTCGGGCGAACAGATAGCCCTGACCGAGGTCGACCTCCTCGGCGGCGAGCCTCACGAGCTGATCCTCCGTCTCGATGCCCTCGGCAATGGTGGTCAGCTCCAGCACCTTGCCCAGTTGGACCAGGGTGTGGACGATTGCCGAAGACTCGGAGGAATCGGCGATGCCGGCAATGAACGACTGGTCGATCTTCAGGACGTCGATGGGGAATTGGCGCAGGTAGGCGAGCGACGAGTAACCCGTGCCGAAATCGTCGATGGCCAGGCCGACACCGATCGCCTTCAGGATGGTCAACCGGGTGAGGGTGGCCTGCACGTCGTGCATGAGCGCGGTCTCCGTCAGCTCCAGGATGAGTGCCGCCGGGTCCAACCCGCTCGACTCGAGTGCTCCGATCACGTCGTCGATGATCCGGTCCCGCTCGAGCTGCACCGCCGAGACATTGACCGACACCGTGACCGGATGTCCGAGCTGGTGCCACCGCGCCCCCTGCCGGCAGGCGGTCTCGAGCACCCATTTGCCGACCGGGACGATCAGCCCGCTCGATTCGAGCGCCGGGATGAATTCGTCCGGTCGGACGACCCCCCGTTGGGTATGGCGCCAGCGGATGAGCGCTTCCACCCCGCTCAGGTCGCCGGACCGGAGATCGACGGTCGGCTGGTACAGCAGGAAGAATTCGTCGTTCTCCAGGGCGTGGTGCAGATCGACCTCGAGGTGCCGGTGGTCGTCCACCGATGCCTGCATGGCCGGGGAGAAGAGGACGGCGCGCTGCTTGCCGGTGGCCTTGGCCCGGTACAGGGCGATGTCCGCGTCCCGCAGGAGCTCGTCTGCGGTCATGCGTTCGCCCTCGGCGATGCCGATGCTGACCGTCACGGCCAACGGCGAGTCGCTCCCCGGGATGACGAAGGGCTCCTTGAGCAGGTCGAGGATCCTGTCTGCCACCACCGCGGAGCCGTGATCGAGCGACCCTCCCTCCAACAGGACCACGAACTCGTCGCCGCCCAGGCGACCGACCGTGTCGCCCTCGCGCAGCCCGTCCGCCAACCGGACCCCGACCAGGACCAGCAGCTGGTCCCCGGCGCTGTGGCCCAGGGTGTCGTTGATGTCCTTGAAGTTGTCGAGGTCGAGGAACATCGCCGCCACCGGCGTGTGGTCCCTCCGGGCGCGGGCCAGCATCTGCCCGGTCCGGTCGAGGATCAGGGCACGGTTGGGGAGGCCGGTCAGCGAATCGTGGAATGCCATCTGTCGGAGCTCGGCCGTGCGGTCACGGACCGTCTGGACGGCTCGTGAGCGGCTGGTGCCGAGGAGGTAGATCACCGCAGCCAGCAGGAGCATCAGGGCAATGCCGCCGAAGAGGATCATCAGGGCGTCGTCATTGCCCAGAATGGCGTCCCCGGTCGTCGGGCCGGACACCTTGACGGACCAACCGTTGTGGAGGTCGACCGTGGTCGACTGGGCGTCGGCGGGTGCCGCTCCGGCCCGGAAGGTGACCGAGGTCGCGTCGCTCCGGTAGCGGAACGCCACCGCGGTGGAGGGGTGACTGACCAGGGCGGTGGCCAGGATCACGCGGGGGAGGGTGGACGTCCCCGTCCATCCGATGAATGACTGTCGACGCGCCGCGACCGTGGCCGGCACGACCCCGCCCCGGTAGACGGGCGTGCCCAGCACCAGCTCGGCACTCCGACCGGTTCCGTAGGGGACATAGGCCTCTTGGCCCGAGTCCCTCGCATCCAAGAGGGGCTTCCCGATATCGGTGGCGCAGAAGTCGAGGCCGGCGGGCGTCGTGCTGAGCTCCCGGGACTCCGATGCTGTCGCCAGGCAGTAGAAGGGCCGGGAGCCGGCGGGGGTGACCTGGTAGGCACCGCCGGCGGGAGGGGTGCCGATCGGGTCGGCGACGGCGCGGGCCACGAAGGTCCCCAGCTGTGAGGCGGGCACCAGCGCCAGGACCGCCAGACCGATGACCTCGGGATACCGCTCCAGCGCCCGGACGGCGTTCGACCACTGGAGGAATTGGGCCTGGGTGGCGTCAGGGCTCCCCACGACGAACGCCCCGGCGGCCACCACGAGATCCTGTTCGTGTTGGATCGACAGCTTCAGCGTGGCCGCGATCTGCAGGGACGACGTCACGAAGTCCTGCCGGGCGTGCTGGCTCTGGCTCCGGGCCACGGCCCGGGCGCCGACCAACGAACCGATGGTGCCCACGACCAACAGCACCGCGGCGACGATCAGCCAGACGTGGAGGCCCGGGCCGTTCCCCTGGTGTTCGCTGCGTGAATCCGGCATCACCGACGGCCTCCTACTCGGACCGGTGGTGCCGGGATCTCGAACCGCGCGCGCCGGCGGGCACCGGAGGTGGTGAACATGGAGTCACCGGTTCTGCATCGGCCGATCCGGGGCCGATCTTGAGCGTGGTGCTCGCCATGACACCGCCTGCGCTGGCTCCCATTCGCCCATCCTCCCGCCGCCGAACAGCCGGACGCGGCGGGGTGCTGCGACGGCGATCGACAGAGCTGTAACGGTTATCGACCGGGCTGTGCACCGGAAAGAGGGGGGTCGGCCATAATCATCGTGGGGGTTCGGCCTCGCCCCGTGCCACAGCCCCGTGCCACACAACCACCTCGACGCCGGCGACAGCGGCCGTCGCCCGCCATCTCCGGATCCAGCACCGGAGGATGGGGTTCGTCGTGATATCGGACGGTGCCGAACAGCTGGCCTCGAGCTCCTCTGGGGTGCGGCGTCGAGGATCGAGTGCCCGCCGGGACGTCAGGGTGGGCGTGCTCCACCGATCGGGTCCCGAGCGCCGGAGGGGCCCCTCAACTGCCCTGTTCGAACGACAGCCGGTCTCCGGACCAGTAGGTGTGGGAGGCGAAGGTGACCGGGCGGGCGGTGCCGGGCAACGCCAACGAGAGCACGCCCGTGACCGGGGGTGAGGACGTCCCCCGTGGGAAGACGGCACTGCCCCCATGGGCGGTAACGCTCTGGTGGTCGAGCGTGGCCACGGTCCCGTCCGGAAGGTTCGAGACGGCGATGTCGCTCTGGCAGACACTCGAGTAGCCGTCGAAGGAGACCGTGTAGGCGGTCTGACGGGCCTGGACCTCGAGATAGGGCTCGAACGGGGGGACGATGCCCATGGCGAGGTCGGTGGACTCGAAGAAGAGCGAGCCGTTCACCCAGACGCTCAGATGGTCGTCGCCGTTCGTGCTGATGGCGACGTGCAGCGGGCCCGGGACCCAGGGCACCCGCTTCAGGACGTGTTCGGTGGCGTGGCTGAGGTGGCCCACGGAGTAGCCGGCGCTGAGGACTCGCTGTCCTTCGGCACTGACGCTCTCGCTCACCACGACGTAGTTGATGTCGCCGGTGGTGACGGTGTCGCTGGTCTGGACGGCCATCACCAGTTCGCCCACGGCGTCGGGCGACCATGCCGTGACCGGCGGAGGTGAGGCCGCCGAGAACTGAAAGGTGCACGTGTCCGGGGTGGCACTGGTGGCGGTCAGGAACCACCCCCGGAAGTCAGGGGTCGGCCGTCGCACGCCGACATGGAGCAGGCCGCCGGACACGAAGGCCAATCCGTTGCCGGGGCCGGCACTGCCGTTTGCCTCCCAGCCGACGTAGGGCGGCAGCGCCAGGGAGGTGCTCCCCTGGATCGGGTGGCTCGGACCACTCGGCTGGTCGAAGTCGACATCGTTGTAGTCCGACGCCTGCCCGGCGCCGGTGGAGGTTCCGCCGGCGGTCTCGGGCGGTGCGCTGAGCAGCAGGGTCGCGCCACCGGAACCGGTCACCGACTGGACCGCCTCGATGGCGCCCTGGGCCGACACCGTCGTGTAGGCGACCAGCCCGATGGCCAACGCCACCGCCGCCACGGGAAAGATCGCCACGGCCCGACGGCCCCACGAGGGGCGCCGCTGCCACCCGGCCTGTGACCGGCGGCGACCGGCGGCCTTCGTCTCGTCGTCGACCGGGTCCCACGAGTCGACACGTTCCGCCGGTGTCGGGAACGTCGGCGAGCTGCCGGCCAGGGTGCCCAACGGGTCCGGCACCGACCCGTCCACTTCGCCGGTCCCCTGGTCGGGCGGTTCAGAACGAGGCATAGAAGGACTCCTCGCCGGCCGAGAGCACCCGGTAGGACGCGGTAGCGGTGATGGCGGTGTACACGGTGGTGCCCGCCAGCAGGCCCCAGGCCCCCATGGCCAGGTCGCCGTTCCGCACGAAGAAAACGGTGGTGAGCGTGCTGACGACGGCCCCGGCGATGGCGCCGGTCAATGCGGCGCGGAACTGTCCGAGGAAGAACAGGTACTGGCTGCACAGCATGCCGATCGGGACCATGGCGAACCCGAAGGAGGCCACTCGCAACGCCATCAGACCGCCGGGGGAGCGGACCGAATCGGTGAGTGACGACGGGAGCGTGTGGAGCAGGAGCGGCGGGAATCCCACCGCCACCGCCACCGACACCAGGAGCAGCATGACGAGGCTGATGGTCCACTCGCGCCGCAGGGCGGTGCGGGCCATCGGCCAACAGTCCAGGGTCTGGTTCTTGAAGAGGGGGACGAGTCGCCGCCCGAAGCGTTCGATGGATGCGTGGACCAGGCCGAGCAGGACCACCAGATCGAGGAGGGCGAGGTCGAAGGACCCTTCGAAGGTCGAGGGGTAGACGAACTGGGACACCCCGAGGGAGTGACCGTAGGCGAACCCAGCGATGACCGGGCCGACCAGGATCATGACGAAGTAGGCGCAGCCGTAGACCCCGTAGGGGGCCGAATGCCACAGCACCACCCGCAGCTCCGGTGGCTTGACGACGGTGATCGAGTCGTTCGCCGTCGGGACGGTGTCGGTGCGCACGGACAGGTAGCTGGCGGCGATCACGACCATGGCGCCCGAGGCGACGGCCAGGCCGAGCAGTTGCGCGTGGCGCACCCCTTGGGTGGTCCCGCTGAACACCCGGGCCGAGGCCAGGGTGACGACCAGGGCCAGGCCGGTGGCCAGGGCCAGGGTGTAGAAGCGCCGGAGCATGTAGAGCGGTGCCGCGCTCAGGAGAAAGGCGAAGATGGCCACGGCGAACTCGGCGAAGACCTCACCGAGGTGGAGCCCGTAGTTCGGCACGACGTAGAACGTGTACGCGGCGGCGATGACGAGGAGGGCGACGGCCACGCTGTAGACGAGGAACCTGGTCACGGTCCAGCGGGCCAAGGGGTAGTTCTTCTGCAGGAAGTAGAACGTCCCCTTGCGGGCCATCATCTGCGAACAGCCGCCGGCCAGGACGGCGGCCAGGAAGAACGCCAACGACACCATGGCCGCCACCTGGGGGGTCGAGTCGAGCGACGACCACAGCGCCACCCGGCCGACGAACAGCACCACGATCGACATGATCCAGGGCACCCCGTACCAGGATCCGGCCAGGTAGTCGTCGGCGAAGCGCCTCCAGGTGGCCTTCCGCTCGGCGACGGCCAGGGTCCGGGGCACGTAGTACAGGTAGGTGAGGTCGAAGACCGCCACGGCGAGGTCGAACACGCTCTCGAATCCGAGCGACCTGGCCCCGGTGGTGGTGTAGCCCATCGACTCGAGGGCCACGGCGACGTCCCGGAGGTTGCGGGGCTCCGGGTTCCGGTCGAGGACCCGACGCGCCTCCACGTGCAGGTCGTCGTAGACGGACGACTCGGTCCGTAGCTCGTCCAGGGTGCGGGCGACCCGGCCGACCTGACCGGCGGGAGGGGCCTCAGTGACCACGGACACGGGTTCGCACCTCGTCGTAGAGGGACCGGTAGCCGTCGAGGAACACGTCCAGGGTGTAGGACTCGAGCATGGCCTGGCGTCCGAGCTCGCCCAGCCGGGCCAGTGCCGTACGGTCGGCGGCCAGGTCGCAGATGGCCTCAGCCAGATCGGCCGGCCGTCCCGGGGCGACGAGGCGCCCGTAGGGGGACTGGATGACCTCGGGCACGCCGCCCACTTCGGTGGCGACCATCGGCCGACCGGCCATGAGAGCCTCGACGGCGGCGAAGGGGAATCCCTCGGAGATGCTCGAGAGGACGGCGATGTCGCCCTCGTTCAACGCCTTGCCCACGTCGGCGGTGGGGCCCTTGAACACGCAGGACGGGCCCAGCGCCAGCTGGTCGGCCAGGGCGTAGCAACTCCTGGCGTACCCGACGTCGCTCTCCGGGCCGTAGATGTCCAGGCGGATCCCCGGGATCCGGTTGCGGACGATGGAGAACGCACGCAGCAGGGTGTGGATGTCCTTCAGGCGCTCGAGGCGGGCCATGGCCACCAGGACCAACGGGCCGTCACCGCTGCCGGCGGGCCGGTCCAGGGGGAACCGATCAGGATCGACACCGTTGGGCATCGGGTGGATCTTCTCCTCGTCCACGCCGAGGCGCATCTCCCACGAGGCGTTGAACCGGGCGACGGGGGCAACCAGGTCGGCCCTCGAGTAGGCCATGGCCACGACGGCGGCATAGAAGTTCGAGAGGAACGCCCGATAGGGGCTGGAGGTGTCGTTGCGCCCGAGGGCCAAGAGGCGCTCCCGGTAGTAGACGCCGTGCTCGGAGAGCAGGAAGGGCACGCCCCACCGCTCCCGCAGCACCACGGCCGGGATGGCGCAGAACGCCGCCGCCGAGGCGTGGACCACACCGGGCAGTTCCGGGGGGTAGTCGAGCGGTGCCAGGTACCGGTAGACGGAGCGGGCGAGGTCGATGGCCTCGTAGGTGGTCAGCCTCGAGAAGAGCGGATGGGCGGCCAGGGTGTCGCGGAAGAGCCGCCAGGTGCGCCCGTCCCGCATGGCCAGCTTCAGGCTGTAGTGCTCGGCGTACTCGGCCAGCGCGCACAGGGCCGCCACCAGGTCGTCGGGGCCTCCCTCGCCGAGGGCGACCGAGACGACCAGCTGCGCGTAGGCGGGGAGGAACTCGGTCTCGAACCGTCTGCCGGGGCGGTGCAGTCTCCGGGAGATCCATCCGGGCCGGGGGTTGAACTCTGCGTTGTCCTCTGTCCCCCACAGGGGCACGTGGACGACGTGAGCCAGGTTCGGGGGCCGCTCGTAGCGGACGGCCATGCCGGTGTTGGCCACGACGGCGTAGACGGCGAACCGTCGATCGGAGAGGCCGGTGATCAGCTGGTCCGCCCAGGTGCTGACCCCGCCGGTCACGAACGGGTACGTGCCCTCGGTGGTGAGGAGGACGTCGACGTCGTCGTCGCCCCGGATCACACTGCGACGCTCCACCCGGAGCGTCCGCTCGGGTTGCGTCGGTGGATCCGGCGGTGCCAGCAAGCTCACGTTGCCCACGGCGCGACTCAGGCCACGTTGCGCCGGGCGCGGTACTGCCGGATGCGTTGGATCCGGCCGGCCCGGGGCGAGGAGGTTGCGGTCTCGTCGTCCGACGTTGCCTCGTCGGCGGTCTCGGGCCCGGAGATCGGTCCACCCGGGTTGGGGATCGTGGTGGTGAGGGGGGTCACCGGCGTGGCCGGCGCCGTCTCGGCATCGGCATCCACCGTGGGACCGGCACCGCCGTGGCGGAAGGGGATCCCCGGGACCCCCGACATGAGGTCGTCGTCGGCACGCAGCACCGACTCGATGGCCTGGGCGCGACGGAGGCCCTTGGTGGCGACGTGGAGGTTCTCGACACTGAGGAAGCACTTGGCGGCCATCACCGCTGCTTCACGGATGAACGGGAGTGGGGTGCGGTCGTCCTCGCTCACCCGGAGGTACTCACGGCCGGCCAGCCGCATCCAGTGATCGGAACCGTCTACGTTTCCGCCCCGGCGGGCCGCCAGGGCGGCCTGCCGGAATGCGATCGCCGCCCGTTGGGGGGCGGTGCCCACCGTCCGTTCGGCCTCTTCCAGGAACAGGGACTCCGCCCGCTGGAACTCGTCGGCGTGAAAGGCGTTGATCGCCGCCTCGAACAGGGTCGTCTCCCCGTCCTCGATCTCGAGAACGACGTTGGCGGGATCGCCCGGGTCCAAGGGATCCGTCGATGGATCCACGGCCTCCGCGCCGCCACCGGCTACGGCCTCGGCGCCGCCATCGGTGACCACCACCGGCCCGGCCGGGTCGGCCGGATCCTCCCCGGGCGGTTGCCCAGGCAGGACGTCGACCTGGACGACGAGTTCGCTCATAGTAAAGAGTTCGACCGCTTCGCAAGAGTTCTTGAGATATATCGGCTGGTGCGGGCGGTCGCCGGCCCCGACGGCGGGGCGGTCGGGCGCTGGCCCGGTCCCCACGACGTTTTCCCCTGACCGGATGGGTACTCGTGCCTGCACCTGGGCCTTCCCACGGACGTCCGCCTTCTGCGGATGGGTGAGACGGGCGAGCACCCGATGGTGGACGTCGACGAGCGGTGGCTGAGGCCCGGACCGTCGACCGACTAGGCCGTGCAGCGAGCCGCCCGGCCGTCCCGCCGTTGTCCGGCCGGGGCGACGGGGCTGCTCCCCGCACTGGGCGGAGCCAGCCCGTCGCCCCTCGTGCCGCGCTCCCGGCGGACCGGGCCGGCCTGTGCACACGTCGCCGGAGGTGCGGTAGCCGGGGCGGTGGCCGAAGCTGTGGTGCCTCCGGAGTAGTCACCCGTGTTGGCCAGGTTCTGATGGACCTGTGGCCAGGCGCCCCTGGGCCCGGATGCCGGTGCGCCCGTCTGCCAGATGAACAGCTCACCTTCGCGGGTCCCGGTCACGAGGACCTGGTCGGACAGCGACCCGAGCGAGCCGAACACTGCGCCACCGGTGACCCAACCGCCGGTCAGCTTGGGGAAGCCGGGTGCCTCGCGACCGGCGGCGTCGAGCGCCCTCAGGTCGGAGTCGGAGCTGGCCTCCACGGCATAGGCGTTCCCCCGGCTGCCGGCCAGATCGGCCACGATCGGCTGGTCGAAGAACTGCAGGCTGTCCATCACCTGGGGGAATCCCTTGAGGAATTCGCCGGTGGCGGCATCCCACGCATCGAGCTGGCTGTCATGAGGCGACTGCTCCGCCGGCTCGGAGACGTCGATCAGCTCCCCGGCACTCTCCGCCGCGCTCATGACATCGAGCGCGGAGCCCTTTCCCGATGCCGCACCGAGGGGAGCGATGATCGGTGCCCCGAGGGACGGGATGCTGGTGGCGACGAGCCCGGTCGAGTTGGACCTCGCCCCGGAGGGTCCTGACGACAGCACGTCGGGTAGGCCGCCGGTGGTGCCGAGAGCGCTGCTCCCGTCGGCATGCAGCAGGTAGACGGGACCGGCGTCGCTCTGCACGGCGATCAACGGGGCGGATCCGGGTACCGTGGCCACCGCCGGGCCGTTGCTGGCGCCGTCACCGATGTCGGGAAGCAGGTTCGGGTCGAGGTCGGCGATGGCCGCCGGCCAGCCCGGAAGGAAGGCCCCGGGGTTCGGATAGCCGGGCGGATCCGGCGCCGTGCTCGACGCCCCGTGCAGCGAGCCGTCGGGCCAGATCGCGTAGACGCGGCTGTTGGCGGCTTTCGAGAGAGCGCCCAGCAACGAGAAGAGCGCCCCGACCGTGCCGAGGGACGCGTCCGGTGTGCCCTGGTACTGCTCGTTCGACGTCACCACCACCTCGGGGGGCCCGCCGGGGACGAGCTGGGCGATGGCCGGCGTGTCGACGAGCTTGGTCCCGGTATCCCCCTGGGCGGTGGGAAGGAAGGTGACCTGGCCGTTCGAGGGGTCGACCGACTGCACCTCCCCGGGGTCCACCACCTCGACGGGCCAACCGGGCGCGGCCGCACCGTCGGGTTGCCAGGCATAGACGTGGCGGTCCATCGAGGCGGCGACGACATCCAGCGTCCCGTTGCCCTGCAGATCCCCCAGCACGGGCGCGCCGAGGATGCCGCGGAGCACCTCGTTGTCCTTGTTGGCGACGCCCGGCCCCGAGAAGGCCGCATCGGTCCGCACCGGCCAACCGGGCAGGAGCTGACCCGCGGCGTTCCACGCCCACACCCTCCCGGTGAGATCGGTGGCCACCACGTCGAGGTCGTGTCCGGACGCGTCGGTCAGGTCCCCGACGGCCAGTCCCCCGACGATCTCCCCCCGGGGGATCGCCCCGACCTGGTTCGACGTGTAGGCCTCCTCGCCGGGATGGAACCCGGTGTCGGGAGCGGTCTCGACCGGCCAGCCGGGCAGGTCCTTGCCGTTCGATCCGAAGGCGTGGACGGTGCCGTCCGCCTCGGCCACCAGGAGGGCGTTGGTCCCGCCGGGGCCGATGGGGGCCAGGACCGGGGGGGCGGCGATCGAGCTGGGGAGTTGGGTGGGGGCGCCGTCGAGGAGGCTGGTGTCCTGGTGGAGGAACTCGGTGCGCCGGGCCATGCCGACCATCCCCGCGGCATCCTGGACGACCACCCGGACCGTGAACATGTACTTGTCGGGAAGGGGTTGACCGTCGGCAGCGACCGGTGAGCCGTCGAGCTTGGTGGATCGGGGGAACAGCGCGGCCACCTCGGACAGGGGGACCTGGGCCAGGGGCCCGGTGCGCACCCCGTGACCGGTGCCGGCCGACAGCACCCGCCACGCCGACTGGGCCGGATCCTCGCCGGGCGCCACCTGCACCTCGTAGCGCCACGAGGGGCTCCGGGTCGTCCCGATGACGCCGGAGACCGTCAGGGCCTGTGAGGGCGAGAGCACCTGGTACCAGGGCATGCCGTCGATCTCGGCCTGCGGGGGGATGCGCCCCGAGGAGATCCACTGCACCAGGCGGGCGGCGTCGATGCGTCCGTAGCCGCTGGTCGGGTCGAAGCCCGGCCCGGTCGCGTCGCGCTGGGTCGTCACCAACGGGAGCCCGGTCGACACCTTGGTGTTGTCGGCGGGGCCGTTCGGCGGGGCGGCGGTGGCGAAGTCGATGTCGTCGGCCGACATGGTCACCAGCTGAGCGATCTCGTCGGCCGAGAGCGGCACGGGTGCCCCGGTCACGGTGTGGAGACCCGGGTACGGGGCGATCACACGGTCGGCCATCGCCACCGCCGCCGCTGATTCGGCCAGTCCTACGATGCCCCCGGTCTTGCCGGTGGCCTCCGACGAGCATGAGTCACTCTCGACACTCACCGAGATGTTGGCGCCGTAGTTGGTGCAGCCGTTCAGGTAGAGGTAGCTGGGCGGTGTGTAGCTGCTGTCGTGGGTGACGCTGTTGACCACGATGGTGTTCTCGAGGACGGCGGGGAGGTTGTGGTGCTCCGACTCCTCGTCCGCCGAGCTGGCCACGACCGGGACGCCGTGGTCCTCGGCATAGGTGATCGCCTGGCTGTCGCTCGCGGTCACGTCGTAGGTGCCGAGTGCCTCCTGGATCACCGTGGCGCCGGAGTCGACGGCGAACAGCGCCCCTTCGGCGAAGGCATTCCCCGTGGTGATGAACGAGTCGCCCACTTTGATGGGCAGCACCATGCAGTCGGGGCACGAGCCCACCTCCTGGGCGAGGGTGCCGGCCGCCCCGACGGCATCCTCGGCGGTGCCGGTCCCGTGGTCGTAGTGCACCTCGTCGTAGGGGTTGTTGTTGTCATCGACGAAGTTCCAGCCGGCGATGGCGTCGGTGAATCCCGAAGGACCGCTCCGAGCCGCGTAGTATCTACCCCCGGGGTTCCGAAGGCGGCGATCAGGTCGGCCGGCGAGATGCCCGAGTAGCCGTAGCCGTCGCCCTGGGTGGCGCAGAAGTAGGGCTTGGTGATGCGGGGGTCGTTCGCATACTGCTGCACGTTGAAGATCCCCGAGCCGTCGAGGTCATAGGGGTCGCTGTCGCCGAATCGCTGACCCCTGGCGGCGAGCTCGGCCTTCGTCTGGCCCTGGGCGTTCTCGGGTGGCGGCAGCGCGTCCCGATTGAGGAAGATCTTGTCGACCAGCGCCGGGTCACACCACTCGACGCCGGAGTCGGTGACGGCGATCACCGTCGAGGGCCGACCGGCCGTGGTCTGCCAGGCGGCGTCGGCGCTGTTCCCCTCCACCCCGCAGAGCTCCTGGGGGTTGTCGGCCAAGGACGCGACGGTGGAGCGGGCGCTGGTGAGTTTCACGTCGCCCCCGCCCTGGCTCCAGTTGGCCGGGCGCTCGGGGACCGTCGATGCCGGGGTGTGGGGGTCACCGACCCACTCGTTCTCCGGTGTGCCGGAGGGTGCCGCCGGCCAGGGGAATTGACCGGTCTGGGTCGCCGTACCCGAACCGGTGTTCGGGTCGGTGGTCCCGTTCGGGCACGAGGCCGGCCGACTGTCGACCACCCCCGACGTGGATGGGAGCGACGCGTGGGGGAGGCCGGTGCCGCCGGACGTCGCCGGCCGAGCGGGTGCTGCGGGTTGAGTCGGTGCTGCCGGTGCTGCCGGTGCTGCCGGTGCTGCCGGTGCTGCGGACGTGGCCGCCGTGGTGGCGCCGACAGACGGGGCAAAACCGACCGCCAATGCACCCACCGCGACCAGGGCGAGCGCACCGAGGCGGGCTGCGCTCCCTCTCGGGGACCTCCCCCTCGGACCAGCCGTCACCGTCTTGTGACTCGAGCCCAACGGATCCTCCCCCCAACCACCCGGTTCTGCTGGGCGGAACGCTAGGAGTAGGTCGCGCCGGCGTCAAGGGACAAGGCACGTTCCTCCCGGGTCCTCCGCAGAGCCGCATCTCGATGGCCGGCGACCGAGGTCGAACTGGCGCCACGCACGCGCGGCTCGTGACAGCCAGGTCACGGATCGCGCGACCACGTCGCTGATGGACGCGCCGACCCCTTGACATCCACACCGAAATCTCTATACCGGTACGGGGGCACGAATATCGGGCCTGGCGGAAGGATTCGGATCATGGCGGCGAAGTCGAAGATCTTGTTCGGAGCGGGCGTCGTCCTGCTCGTCCTCCTCGGAGCCACGGCGGCGTATGCCTCGAACGGCCCCGGTACCTCCTTTCACAAGACCTGGCGGGGACACCACAGTCCGGGCACCAGGGACCGTGGGTCGGCGGTGGTCGCCCTCGAGTCGAGCCCCTACGGCCCGGTGCTCGTGGTCGGCGGTGCCGGTGCCGGATACGTCCCGGCGGACCCGACGGCCAACCCTCCGACCCCGGCGAGCTACAACTACCCGACGGGATCGTCCCTGTACTTCCTCACCAGTGATCCACCCACCTACGGACAGGGCTGGGGCCATGCCGGATACCAGGCAGCCTGCGGGACGACGGTCGTGGCCACCCAGGGATTCACCTGCACCAGCTCCCCCTCGGCCGACACCGGTGAGTGGCCCGCGCTCTTGACGTGGGGACCACCCATCGCCGGCCCCGGCGTCAATCCAGGGCTGCTGGGAACGGTCTACCGGGCCGATCTCGGTGCGTTCCAGGTCACCTACGCCGACCACCCGCTCTACCTCTTCGACCAGGGTCCCAACTCGTTCGTCGGCCAGAACTTCTTCGAGAGCGTCTCGCCGCTGCCGCCATGGGGTGGCCTGTGGTCGTTGCTGTCGCCCGACGGCCTGCCCGCCTCCACTGTCGCCAACCTCGAGACCGAGGCGCCCGTCACCGGCCAGACCACCTACTCGTCCCCGGCCGTGGGCGTCCAGGAGTACCCCTACGGTGACCAGCTGGGTGCCACACCCCCCATTCCGCCGAGCGGCGTCACCATCAGTGTCTACGCCTTCAGCGGGGACAGTCCCTGGCAGAGCCGGTGCGCGGGTGCCTGCACGCTGACCTGGATACCGGTCTGGACCAGTGGGCCGCCCACTGCCGGAGCCGGGCTGAACGGCCACGTCGGAGCCATCAGGCGACCCGACGGGTCATACCAGGCGACCTATGACGGGCACCCCCTCTACCTCTACGGCCAGGAGCAGCCGGTCATCGAGTCCGGAGCCCCCTCGTACGCGGGCACGGTCGGCAACGGCAACGGCGTCCACGCCTTCGGCGGCACCTTCAGATTGGTCAGGCCGTAGGCGGACTCAAATTGGTGAGGCCGGAGGCGGACAGGGCGCCAGCCCGGGCCCACGGTCGGTCCACTCCACGGTCTGTCCCACTCCACGGTCTGTCCCACTCCATCCCGGATGGTGGGCTCGTGGCCGGGGGCCAACGGTGACGGGCCGATGGGCTCGAACGACACGCCGGAGATCCGGCTACTGGGGGCGTCGACGAGTTGGCCCCCGGTGATCTGGCCGGCTCCGTCGTACTGGTAGGGCAACTGCTGAGTGGTGGACCCGCCGAACAGGGCGTTGAACGGGCCGAGGTCCGTGGCGTCGCCGACGGCCAGGGGCGCGGTCCGCCGAACAGGGCCGGGACGGTCCATCGCCTCCGTTCCGTCCCACCTCGACCGAGGACGCACCATCCGGCGACCAACCGCCCGGACGCACGCGTAGACGGGCGTGCCGCGATGCATCCCGGTGCTCGACGATCCGGATCCACCAGAGGGCACAGTGGGGGCGTCCGTAGCCACTGCCTGTGATCGAGGGGTGATGCGGTCCGGCCGTTCGGCCTCGTCCAACAGGTTGGCGTGGCACCGGCATCGACCAGCGGTGGACGGTGCCGTGCCGCGGGCCCGAGTTCAACGAGAATGGCCAGCACGTTCGAAGGGAGAGCATCGTGACGGTCAAGCAACAGTCCACGAAGAAGATCTGGTTCGTCTACCTGATCCTCGGCACGGTCGCCGCCATCGGGATCGCCATGGGACTCTTTTTCTCGAGCCACCCCACGTGGGTCGGTGAGCAACCTGGAAATGCCGATTACGTGCACCGCACGCTCGGGCTCTTGTCCGATCTGCCGCACATGACTGCGGAACTGTTCTACGACGCCATCGAGAACAGCATCGTCTTCTGTGTCGCCTTCCTGATCGCCCGTCGGGCCTTCCGCAAGGAGCACGAGCTCTTCGACCGGCAGCACGGCATCAGTCACGAGGACCAGCGCGCTCACCCCGACAGCAGGCAGAAGACCTCGGCGTAGTGGTCCAGTGAACCGGGGTGGGACGGGGAATCCTGGCCCCATTCGGCCGTTGATCGGGGGCAAACGAATCCCCTGTTGTCGACGTCACCGACATCCCCGGGAGTTTCGGGGCCGGCCGGTGCATGCCAGTCCTCAGATTCATTATGTGACGGACAACGTGGCTCAGAACCTGAGCTGGTGATCAGGCCGTCGGTCAGAAACCGTGACGGACGGGACAGACGGCGCTTGGGCAGTTCCAGCTCGCAGCTGACGACTGCGAGCGAGTGAATCTCTGAATCGGGTCAGGAGCTGTTCCGCCCCACGACAGCGGGCCGCCTGACCCTGGATCAGGTCGGCGACCGTCCAGGGAGGTCTCAGAAATGTCCGGTGAGGTTGGAGGTGATCCCGTTGGACGTACTGATGACGGTCCAGTTGTCGCCGGTCATGGCATGGGGGGATCCGGTTCCACCGAATTGCGCATAGGCGACGCCGCTGGCATACCCGGCGGGGATGGTCTGCCCGGCAGCGAGTACGAACGAATACGTGATCGTGCCCCCGGAAGTCGTCCAAGTCTGCCGGAGGGCACCACCGGGAAAGCCATTGGCCTGACTGTTGAACGTGACGCCAGGCGTCTGGGTGACAGAGACGGTGATGGTCCGATTGGCCAGGGAGTTCGAGCGCCATTCTCACCATCTGTTGTGCCCTTTGTGCCATCTCGGGAGGGCATCTCGAACAGAGCAATGCCCTGACCTGCGGGAAAACAGGCCAGGGCATCGTGGAGGTGGCGGGAATCGAACCCGCGTCCTCCGGCTTCTCAATAGGTCTTCTCCGAGCGCAGCCGGCGGTGGATTGTCGGGACCGACGCCGCTACCGGCGGCAGCGTCATTCCGTATCCGACTGAAGTTTCCCTGACGGCCCGTCGGCGCAGCCGGTCAGGTGAGTCCCACTAGATGGCGCCCGGTTCCGGCCCGTGGGACTGAGACCGGTCGGACGTCGCAGTTTCTAGGCTGCGAGCGCGAGCTGAGGCTCGGCGTTTGTTTTTTGTTCCGGCTCTTTAACGTGGCTCCGGAGACCACGGCTCGCTTCTCCTACATCGACGACCGGAGTCGAAGCCTGTCACCCCCTGGGTGGTCCAACCGATGGGACGAACTGCCCCACCAGGACATCCATTGTACCGGCTGGCGTTGCCCCGGCACCCCGCGGCTGCCATCGACGTGCCGGGCTCATCGCCGGCCTCCCCCCTTGGTGGCCAGCCGGGCTTCACGGGCCGCCTCCCGGCTGGCATCCCGGGTGGCGATGGCGTGACGTTTGTCGTACTGGCGCCTCCCCCGGGCCAGGGCCAGCTCGACCTTGGCCCGGCCGTCCTTGAAGTAGATCGAGAGGGGGACCAGCGTCAACGACTGCTGCTGGGTCTTTCCCATCCACTCGTCGATCTGTCGCCGGTGCATGAGGAGCTTGCGGCGCCGGTCGGGCTCGTGGGCCCCGAACCCGTTGGCCTGCGCGTACGGGGGCACGTGGACGCCGAACAGCCACATCTCCCCGTCGATGATCCGGGCGTAGGCGTCCTGCAGCGCGATCCGCCCGGCCCGCAGCGACTTCACCTCAGAACCCTGGAGGACGATGCCGCACTCCGCGGTGTCGAGGATCTCGTAGTCGTGACGGGCACGGCGGTTGGAGGCCACCACGCGGTTCGCCTCCGTGCCGGCCGGCCTCGAACCCTTGGTCGTGCCCGGGCCTCCGGACCCGCCCGACCCGCTCTTCTTCTTCGCGGCAGCCATGGCCTCTTGACGGTAGTCGCCCGCGGTCGGGCCGGCTTCCTCTAGGTTTGCATCGGCATGCTCACCCTTTCCCGACTGGTCCACGACCAGATGGTCGCCCACTGCCTCACCGGCCTTCCCGACGAGGCGTGCGGACTGCTCGGGGGGGATCCGGGCACCGGGGAGGCGGTCACGTGCTACCCCACCCGGAACCTGGCGGCGTCGGCCAAGCTGTACACCGTCGACCCGAAGGAGCATCTGCGGGCCGACCGTGACGCCGAAGCCGCCGGGAACTCGATCATCGGGGTCTTCCACTCCCACACCCACACCGAGGCATACCCGTCGCCCACCGACGTCGCCCAGGCACCGGACCCCACCTGGCACTACGTGCTCATCTCGCTGCGGGACATCCAACCCGTGGTCCGGAGCTACCGCATCGTCGACGGCAAGATCGCCGAGGAACCGGTCGTCCTCCAGGCCCGTTAGAATCCCAACCAAAGAAGTCGACTTTCAAGAACTCGATCCGTCGGACGAAGGAGACCCACCGTGCCAGTCGTCGTCAACGTGCCCACGGTTCTGCGGCCCCACGCCGGGGGCGCCAAGACACTCGCCGGCAACGGCTCGACCGTCGGTGAGGTGCTGACGGGGCTCATCACCGAGTACCCGGGGCTGTCGGGCCAGGTCATCGACGACGACGGCTCCCTCCGCAGGTTCGTCAACGTGTACGTCAACGACGACGACGTCCGCTACCTCTCCGATCTGGACACCCCGGTCAAGGACGCCGACGAGATCTCCATCCTCCCCGCCGTGGCCGGCGGGGCGACCGACGCCGTGGTGCCACCCCGGCCATGACGGCCCACGGCTCCGTGCTGGAGCTGATCGGGAACACCCCGCTCGTGGACATCAGCGAGCTGAGCCCGAATCCTGATGTCAGCATCCTGATCAAGCTGGAGGGGCAGAACCCGGGCGGGTCGGTGAAGGACCGGATCGCTCTCTCGATGATCGAGGAAGCGGAGAAGGACGGTCTGCTGAAGCCCGGCCAGACCTTGATCGAGCCCTCCTCGGGCAACACCGGAATCGGCATGGCGATGATCTGCCGGGTGAAGGGCTACCACCTGAAGGTGGTCCTCGCCACCAACGTCTCGGTCGAGCGGCGCCAGCTGCTCGAGGTGTGGGGTGCCGAGATCATCGAGTCCCCGGGCCCGGAAGGGTCGAACGGCTCCGTGCGCAGGGCGACGGCCCTGGCCGCCGAGCATCCCGATTGGGCGTTCCTCTACCAGTACGCCAACCCCGCCAACCCGAAGGCCCACTACGAGGGCACCGGCCCCGAGATCTGGCGCGACTGCCCCGAGGTGACCCACTTCGTGGCCGGTCTCGGCACCTCGGGGACCTTGCTCGGGGTGGGCCGCTATCTGAAGGAGCGGAACCCCGAGGTCCGGGTGCTGGCCGTGGAGCCGCCGGCCGGCGAGATCGTCGACGGGCTCCGGAACCTCGAGGACGGGTACATCCCTCCCATCTTCATCGAGAACGGTGGGGAGAAGCTCCTCGACGGGAAGCGAATCGTCCGACCCCGGGAGTCGATCGAGTGGACCCGCCGGCTCACCGATGTCGGCATCTTCGCCGGGATCTCCTCGGGTGCGGCCATGGCCGGCGCCGCCAAGACGGCCGCCGGGATCGAGTCGGGCACCATCGTGGTGGTTGCGGCCGACGGGGGGTGGAAGTACCTCTCCACGGGGGCCTGGACCGACGACCTCGACGTGGTCGAGGAACGGGCCAAGCAGATCACCTACTTCTAGCCCCGGGGTCGCTGCCCTCCAGCCGGGGCTGCGCTGGTGGCCTCCCCGGGGACTCCGAGCAGCGAGATCCGGCGGGAGCCGGTCCACCGGCCGGGGTCACCTAACCTGACCGGGTGGCAGCACTGGCGGCCGGAGGCCGATCCGACGATGCCGACGGGGACGACCCGCCCGGGCAGTTGCGGCTCACCGTGCTCGGTTGTGACGGGAGCTGGCCGGGACCGGGTGGCGCGGGCAGCGGGTACCTGGTGGCCGCGGCGGGCACGACACTCCTGGTGGATGCCGGGCCGGGCACGTTCGCCAATCTGCAGCGATGCATCGACCCGGCCACGATCGACGCCGTGGTCGTCTCCCACCACCATCCTGACCACTGGACGGACCTCTACGCCCTGGTGACCCATGCCCGGTTCGCCCTGGGGAGGGAGGGGATCCCGGTGTACGCGCCGGCCGGACTCGATGAACGGGCCGGGCTCACCGACGGAAGCACGGTCGCCTGGCACGAGGTGACCGACGGCTCGACCGTGGAGATCGGCGGCCTCGGCTGCCGCTTCCGCCGGACGGACCACAGCTTCGAGACCCTGGCGGTGCGCATCGACGGAGCCGGCCGGTCGCTGGGGTACTCTGCCGACACCGGCCCCGCCTGGGGGGTGGAGGAGCTCGGCACCGACCTCGACCTGGTCCTCTGCGAGGCCACCTACACCGTCGACCACGAAGGGACCGCCGGGCACATGAGTGGACGACAAGCGGGGGAACAGGCACGACGTTGCGGTGCCCAACGCCTGGTGCTCACCCATCGGTGGCCGACCGTCGATGCCTCGGCGGTGGCCGGCGAGGCCGAGTCAACGTTCGGCTCCACCGTGGAGCAGGCCTCAATCGGAAAGGAATTCGTACTGTGAGTGAGGGAACCATTGCCCGACGGAGCACGGGGAGGGCCGACGGACGGGGCACCGACGAGCTCCGGCACGCGTCGTTCGAGCGCGATTTCACGGTGTTCGCCCCCGGCTCGGTGCTGGTCTCGATGGGGAGGACCCGGGTGCTGTGCACGGCGTCGATCGAGGAGCGTGTCCCGCCCTGGATGCGGGGGAGCGGCAAAGGGTGGGTCACCGCGGAGTACTCGTTGCTCCCCGGCTCCACCGGCGAGCGGGTGACCCGCGAGGCGGCCAAGGGCAAGCAGTCGGGACGAACCCAGGAGATCCAGCGGTTGATCGGGCGCTCGCTCCGCTCGGTGTGCGACATGGTGGCCCTCGGTGAGGTGCAGGTCACCGTGGACTGCGACGTGATCCAGGCGGACGGCGGCACCCGCACCGCGTCGGTGTGCGGAGGCTATGTGGCCCTCCACGACGCACTGACCCGGCTGGTGCAGAAGGGGAGCCTCCGGGCCAATCCGCTCACCGAGGCGGTGGCGGCGGTGTCGGTCGGGGTGGTGGACGGCGTGTGCATGTTGGACCTGCCCTACGAGGAGGACAGCCGGGCCGAGGTCGACATGAACGTCGTGATGACTTCGTCGGGGCGGTTCATCGAGGTCCAGGGGACGGCCGAGGGCATGCCGTTCACCAAGGGTGAGCTCGACGAGATGTTGAGCCTGGCCGAGCACGGGATCGCCCAGCTCCTCGACCTCCAGGTCGAGACCCTGGCCGAGCCCCCCGCACCCCGCTGACCGCCGACGTCATGGAGTTGGTGGTGGCCAGCGCCAATCCCGACAAGTCGGCGGAGATCGTCGCCATCCTCGGCCAGGTACCGGGAGTGACCCTCGTACCCCGACCGCCCGGGGTCCCCGACGTCGAGGAGACGGGCGCCACGCTGGTGGACAACGCCCGTCTGAAGGCGGTGGCGCTGTCGGCGGCGACCGGCCTGCCGTCGGTGGCCGACGACACCGGCCTCGAGGTCGAGGCACTCGATGGGGCCCCCGGTGTCTACTCGGCCCGCTTCGCCGGCGAGCACGCCTCCTATGACGACAACGTCGGCAAGCTGCTCGACGAGCTGGCCAGGGTGGGAGCGGTCTCGCCCGACCGGCGCCGGGCCACCTTCCGGACCGTGGCGCTGGTGTCCTTCCCCGACGGCGGTGAGCACTGGGAGGACGGGGAGGTGACCGGTGTGATCACGATGGCGCCGAGGGGCGACGGTGGGTTCGGCTACGACCCGGTCTTCGCTCCCGACGGGTTCGACGGCCGCACGTTCGCGCAGATGACGCCGGAGGAGAAGCACAGCATCTCGCACCGGGGCCGGGCGTTCCGCGCCTTGGCCGCCCGTCTGGCCGCCACCTGAGCCGAGCGCCCCGCCCGGGGGCGACCCGAGTCGGCGACCCGAGTCGGGTCAGGCCACGCCGTGGTCGCCCGAGCTGTTGCCCGAGCTGTTGCCCGAGCCGCCGGTCTCGGCGCTGGCGCCGGCCGTGGCGGCGGCGGCCGTGGCGGCCCAGGGGTCACCGGCTATCGGTGGGGGCATGATGGCGACCTCGGCGAGACTGCCGAAGCGGTCCTCGGCGTTCACCGCCGGGTCGAGTCCGGGCGGCGGCGGCGGGGCGAGATCGTCCAGGCGCTCGTCGGTGTATCCGGGCGAGGGTGGGGTCGACAGCGAGGTGACCGGCGTCCGCTCGCCGTCGGCACCGAACGGCTCCCGGCCGTCGGGGGGCTCGGATTCCAGTGGCGGAGCCTCCAGTACGATGAGACCGGCCGACTGCAGCTCGTGCAGCGTCCGCAGGCCGACGATCTGGTCGCCGCCGATCTGTTCGATCACCGTCCGGACCGAATGTCCCGCCGTGCCGACGGTGGTGAGCACCCGCCACTGATCGCTGCGGATCTGGACGTCCTGGCCGGGAGGGGTGGGGGAGAGGGCAACCACCGCCTCGAGTGGGACCACCTCTCGGAGGTCCCGCCACTCCTCGACCTGGGGACGGACCTCGTCCAACACGGCGGCCACCGGCACGGCGGGCTGTCCGCTGGAGGAGGAGAGCCCTGCGGTGAAGTAGAACCAGCCCTCGGCCACGCAGGCCAGCTCGAAGACCGCTTGGCCGATGGTCGATGCCGCGCCGACGTGGGCGTTGGAGAACTGACCGTCCTCGAGCCACAGCTTGCCGTCCACGGTGTCGCTGACCACTTGCAGCTCACCGGTCTGCCCGGTGGTGGCCAGCATCGAGAGCACATCCGACAGGGTGAACACCGACAGCGAGCCCACCAGCGACGCCGCCGGTGCCTCCTCGATCGGCTCCGTCGTCCTCAGGCCGGTGTCCTTCCCGCCCAGGGGGGCGTCGAACAGCGGTGCCAACGGCGCGTCCGGCGACTCGTCCGTCCCGACGGCCGCGCCACCGTCGGGGGTGTCGACGCTCTGATCCGCTGTCCCGTCGACCGTCACGCGTTGGTCATTCATTGGTGATCCTCCTGAGGACCGGCGTCTCCTGGCCATGTTCCAAGTCCTTCATCTGCGACTCCCTTGAAAACAACATTAACCGCTAAGAGTGCACAACTCCACACTTAAAGTGGTTTTTTCCCTGCGGTGCCGGCTGGGTGGGGATCGGCGGGGCGACGCCAGGTACCCGTGGGGCCGTGCATCGTGCGCCCCGGACCGATGGGTCATGATCGGGGTATGAGCGACAGACCGCCCCCGGTGCAGTTCTCCTCCTACGACGACTTCGAGCATCTCCGGTTCCAACGTCCGGGGCCGGGGGTGCTGCTCATCACGATCGACCGCCCCGAGGTGCTCAACGCCGCCGACGAGCGGCTCCACCGCGAATTCTCCCAGGTGTGGCGGGTGGTGGATGCCGACGATTCGGTGGCGGTGTCCGTGATCACCGGGGCCGGGAGGGCGTTTTCGGCGGGCGGGGACCTGGCCATGGTGGAGCGGATGACGCTCGACCATGCCGCCGTGGTCGAGCAGTGGCGCGACGCCGACGCCGTCGTCACCGAGCTGCTGGCGTCGGTCAAACCGGTCGTCGCCGCCATCAACGGGGTGGCGGTCGGAGCGGGTCTGGCCGTGGCCCTCCTGGCCGACGTGAGCATCATCGCCGAGTCGGCCCGGCTGTCGGACGGGCACGCCCGGCTGGGGGTGGCCGCCGGGGACCATGCGGCGGTCATCTGGCCGCTCCTGTGCGGCATGGCCAAGGCCAAGTACTACCTGATGACCGCCGAGTTCGTCACCGGCCCCGAGGCGGAGCGGATCGGGCTGGTCACCCGGTGCGTGCCGGATGGGGACGTCGTGCCCACGGCGCTCGAGGTGGCGGAGCGACTGGCGGCGGGAAGCCGCACTGCGGTCCAGTGGACCAAGCGGGTGCTCAACCAGTGGCTGGTGTCCGCCGCGCCGGTGTTCGGCGAGTCGCTCGCCCTCGAGATGATGGGGTTCCTCGGGCCGGACGCCAAAGAGGGTGTCGCCGCCATCCGCGACCGCCGATCGCCTCGGTTCCCGTCGGCCGGGGCCTCGACGCCGGCGCCGCCGGGTGCCGAGGGGGAGTCCTGAGTCCGGGTCGGGTCCAGGGGCCGCCAACGGCCTCGCCGCCCATCGGGGCGAGATGCCCCGATGGATCAGGCCGAGACGGTGACCAGTGTGCCGATCGGGGTCAGGGGGAAGACGACCGCCGCATTGGCCGGCGGCATCTCGACACAGCCGTCACTCTGGGGGTAGCCGTAGCTGCCACGGACGAACCCGTGCAGCGCATCACCGCCGTTGAAGTAGCTGACCCACGGGATGCCCGGGTCCACGTACTTGGTGCCGTCCGGGTTGGTGCCCTTCATCGTCGTGACCTTGTAGCGGCTGTAGACGGGAAAGGTGCCCGGAGCCGTCGGGGCACCGGCCACGCCCGTGTTGGCCCGGGTGGAGTACACGGCCACGCCGTTGCTGTACACGGTGGCCGTCTCGGGGAGCGACTGGGACACGTAGACGTAGTTGTAGGGACTCGGGTCCGAGGAGCCCGCCGCCGCCGCGCCGAGCAGCTGCTGCCACACCGCGGGGCCGGCCTCGCCGTCCGTGGTGAGGTTGTGCTGGGACTCGAAGGTCATCACCGCGCCCTTGGTGATCTGGTTGGCGGTGCCGACCGTCCACTGGCCGACCAGCGCCGCCGGCTCGCTCCCCTTCCAGCTGAACGAGCCCTCCTGGGCCTCGGCCGCCTCCTGGGGGGCGGTGAGGGGACCCGAGGGTGCGAAGCTGACCGGGAGGTAGCCGAGTTGGGCCAGCAGCTGCTGCAGTCGCAGCGTTGACCCGGCGGCCACGCTGAACTGGGCGGTCGTCGGCTGGGCGAGCGTCTTGCCGTCCGCTCCCGCCACTCCGCTGCCGCCCGCCGGGACGGTGACCGTCTCGGCGCTCGAGGGAACGAGCGGTGCGGTGGCGACGAAGGTGAAGGTGTCCGGCGTCTCCAACTGCCAGGAGCCGGCCACGGCCGGACTGAGGGAGGGGGTGGGGGAGTCGGCCTTCAGGGGGGCGGAGAATTGCACCGAGATGGTGGCATCGCTCGGGACCTCGGTGGTCCCGGCGGCCGGGGTGACCGACGTCACGCTGAGCGGAGCCGAGCGCGACGTGCTGCTCAGGTCGTGCCCGGTCGAGGACATCGGCGCCGCCGACGCCTTGTTGTCGTTGTTGTGGACAGCGATGGCGGCGAAGCCGACGCCGACCACGACGACGACCCCGGCGGTGATCGCGACGAGCCAGCCGCGTCCGCCCTTTGTACCCTGATTCGGCCGCGACGGCCTCGAATGTGCGTGCTGTCCAGGCATGGGTCTCCTTCTAGGCGCATGAATCTACCAGTTCATCGCCTCATTTCGGCGCAGCCCGTGAAGGAGTGGGGCCGGACGGGGCCCTCCTGTCATTCGACGCGGTCGGCCACCCGCTCGCGGATGATCTCGTCCAGGCGGACGATGGTCTCGTTGTCGGTGACCTTGTTCCCCTCGGGATCGAGGACGTAGAACGCGTCGACGACGGCGGCACCGAACGTGGACACCTTGGCGGAGATCACGTCGAGGCGGCACTCCACCAGGGCCTCGGTGATCCGGTGGAGCTGGCCGACCACGTCCTCGGCGCGGACCTCGACCACCGTGGCGCTCGCCGAGGCGTTGTTGTCGATGGTCACCTCGGTGGACACCAGCTGTGGCCTCGTGGCGCGGCGTTCGTTGCGGTAGGTGCGGGCCCGTTCGGCCAGCTTGGCCTCGATGGACAAGGTGCCCTTCATGACCGCGGCGAGGTCGTCGGACAGACGGGCGGCGGCGGGCCACCGGCCTCTCGACGGCTCGACGGTGAAGATCTCGACGGCCACGCCGTCCTCGCCGGCCACGGCAGCGCTGCGGACGTTGAGGCCGTGCAGCGCCAGCACGCCGGTGACCTCGGCCAGCAGCCCGGGCCGGTCGGGGGCCACCACGGTGACGATGGGGTCGTCGATGGACAGGGCGGGGGCGCCGCGGCTCCGGACCGTCTCCATGATCATGCGCAGCTCGTCGGTGATCCACGGGGTCGGGGGGGCGACCGGTTCCCCGGCGAGCAGCCGCCTGGTCTTGTCCACGAGGTCCGCCACCAGGCCGGCCTTCCACGCCCCCCAGGCGGACGGGCCGGTGGCCAGGCTGTCCGCCTCGACCAGGGCGGCCAGCAGGTCGAGGGTCGACCGGTTGCCGACCTCGCTCGCCACCCGTGCCGCGGTGGCCGGGTCGTCGAGGTCCCGCTTGGTGGCGCTGTCGGGCAGCAGGAGGTGGAGGCGGACCATGGTGACCAGGGTGGCGACGTCGTCGGCGTCGAATCCCATCCGTGCCCCGATCTCAGCGGCCAGGACGATGCCCACCTCGGTGTGGTCGCCGGGGAACCCCTTGCCGATGTCGTGGAGGAGGGTGCCGACCAGCAGCAGATCCGGCCGGTCGACCCGGTGGGCCAGGGTGGCCGCCGTGGCCGTCGCCTCGAGCAGGTGCCGGTCCACGGTGAAGCGGTGGTACGGGTTGCGCTGGGGCTTGTTGCGGACGGCGGCCCACTCGGGAATGTACCGCTCGAGCAGCTGACGCTGGTCGAGGGACTCGAGTGCGGCGATGGCCGGTGGCCCGGTGGCGAGGAGCCGGACCAACGTCGCCCGGAGTCCGTCGCTCCAGGGCGCCTCGGGGGCCGGGGCCTTGCGTCCGAGCAGGTTGAGGGCGGCGCGGGCGATGGGCAGGTTCTTGTCCGCCGCCACCGCCGCCAGGCGCAACGACAGCGACGGGTCGCCGCTCACGTCGGCACCGGTGGCGAGCACCACCTCGTCGTCGGTCACCTCGATGCCCGGCTCGCCGGGGACGACATGGGCACCGGGCGGTGCGCCCGCCTCGGCTCGGCGCCGCCCCTGGCGCCACCCCCGGCCGGAGTCCTGGGCGCGTGACCAGGCGCCCCGACGCCTCCAGGCGTCGTCCCCTTCCCAGGCGATGGTCCGACCCGCGGTCGCCACCGTGCGCATCAAGGTGTCGGAGTCCGGCTCCCCGAGGGCCCGGGCCACCTGGTCCTGCTCCTGGAGCAGGAGGGTGTTCTGCTCTCGGCCGGCCCGACGGTGCAGCTCCACCCGGATGGTGGTGAGAACGCTCCGGGCGTCATCGATGGCCACGGTGTCCACGTAGTCGGCCAGGACGGGGACGGCCAGCATCATCGCCGTCAGCGCGGCGACGTCCCGGAGGCCGCCGTGTGACTCCTTCAGGTCCGGCTCGAGCAGGAACCCGACGTCGCCGTAGGAGCGGTGCCGTTCGTCCACCAGGTCGGCGAGCACGCCCAACCAGGGCGGCTTCTGCTTGACCCATCGCTCGAGCGAGCCTTCCAGCACCGGTCCGGCCACCCTCTCGTCGCCGCACACCACCCGGGCGTCGAGCAGGCCGAGCGCCACCCGGAGGTCCTCGCCGGCCATGGCCAGGACGTCAGCCGGTCTGCGCACACTGTGGTCGAGGGAGATCCCCTCGTCCCACACCGGGTACCAGATCTTGTCGGCCGTGGTCGAGACGTCCCGGCGCCCCTTGTGGACGAGCACCACGTCGAGATCGCTGAACGGGCACAGCTCGCCACGTCCGTACCCGCCGACGGCCATCAGGGCCATGCCCTGCCCGTCACCCCCGGTGGCCTGGTCGAAGAGGTCGGTCAGCCACTCGTCGGCCGCCCTGGCGTAGGCGCGGCAGAACTCGTCCCCGCGGAGGTCGTGGCGCTCGATCAGCGCCTGTCGGCGGGCGCGCAGGGACACGGGCGGACCGTACCACCGGGCGACGGCGGGAGCGCCGACCGGGCGGCCGCCCCGGGCGACCTCCACCGGGCGCAGGGAACGATTACCGTGGTGGTATGGCAGAAGAGGAGCACCGGGGTCTGAGCCTGTTCGACGGTGTGCTCATCGTCGGTGGCGGCCTGATCGCCGTCTTCGTGGCCTTCGCCATCTTCAGCTTCATCGCCGGCATCGTGTGGTTCGCCGTCAAGGTCGTGGTCGTGGTGGCCCTGATCGCGCTGGTGGCCAAGCTGGTGTTCGGTCGGCGCTCCTGAGCGAATCGGGACCGGGCGCTCCACCTCTCGCTCAGGCGATCATCGACTTGAACAGCTCGATGTGCTCGGCCACCATGCGCTCGGTCGAGAAGTAGCCCTCCACCGCCGCCCGGCAGTCGCTGCGCTTCAGCTCGGGGAGTCGGCTGATGGCGTCCACCATGGCGGCCTCGTCGCCGCAGAGGAAGCCGGTCCGACCGTCGTCGACCACCTCGGGTGCCGCTCCCTCGGGGAAGGCCAGCACCGGCGTGCCGCACGCCATGGCCTCGATCATGACCATGCCGAAGGGCTCGTTCCACCGGATGGGGAACAGCAGGGCCGACGCGCCGGCCAGCAGTTCGAGCTTGCGCTCGTGGGACACCTCGCCGAGATAGTGGGCGTCGGGGCCGAGGAGCGGCTCCACCTGCTCGTTGAAGTAGTGGACCTCCCACGGCTCGCGCATCTTGGCGGCCAGCAGGACCCGGATGCCGGCCTTGCGGGCGATCTCGATGGCTCGGTGGGCCCCCTTGTCGGCAGCCATGCGGCCCAGGAACAGCACGTAGGGACCATCGGCGTCACCGTTCCCGTCACCCACGGGGAACATGGACGCGTCGACCCCGTGGTGGATCACCCGGGCGATGGGGATGTCGACGGCCGCCCGCCGCTGGGCGTGGGAGATGGCCACGATCGGGACCCGGTGGGCGTTGGCCCGGTAGAGGTCGCTCAGCTCCTCGTTGAAGGGTCCGTGGATCGTGGTCGCCACGGGCAGGTCGGGGAAGCGCTCGGCGTAGAAGGGCCCCATCACGGTGTGGTCGTGGACGACGTCGCAGGCGGCGACCGCCTCGTAGGCATGGATGACGTGGCGGATCTCGGGGACGATCATGCCGATCCGCAGTCCCTCGGCCGCCGGGAGGACCCACTGGGTCGGAACCGGACAGCTGGAGTCGCCGGTGGCGAAGAGGAGCACGTCGTGCCCGGACTTCTGGAACCCTCGGGCCAGTTGGTCCACCACGAGCTCGATCCCGCCGTAGAGCAGGGGGGGGATGGGCGTCCACGGCGGTGCGATGATTCCGATCCTCATAGTCAGATTCAAGCACCCCGGGCGGTGGGGGTAGGATCCCCGGACGCCACGGCGGCGTGGCCGAGTGGTTTAGGCAGGGGCCTGCAAAGCCCCGTACGGCGGTTCGATTCCGCCCGCCGCCTCCATCAGCGATGCCCGGACGGGCTCCGGGGACCGGACATGGCGCGGCCATCGTCGGGTGACGAGCCGTGGGCCGGGGTGCCGACCCTCGATCCCGGGACGGTCGCCCCGGGGCCGGACTCAGGGGTTGACGCCACCCATCCCGGGTATGACCACAACCATGGCGCCTCCCCGCAGTGCTGCCGACGCGCCTCCGACCGGAGACCGGCGGGTGACCGATGGCCGATACCACGGCTGTGACCTCCCGGAGGGGCGGCAATGAGGTTCGACGAGGGGAATGGGCCGTCGCGGTGGCGATCGTGGGCCCAACGGGACCGGATGATCCCCCGAACCCAGCAGCGCTCGTTCAGCAGCGGTCTGCTCTACCGGATCGATCACTACAGTTCGTTGCCGTGGGCCGCCATCGTCGTGGGGGTGGCGCTGATCGGCGGGATCGTCGTCGGGTCGTCCGTCGGGTTCTCCTCGGGCTGGTTGACGGGGTTCGAGACCGGGACCTCGGCGATCACCCTGGTCATGCTCTTCGTCATCCAGCACACCCAGAGCCGCGAGCAGGCGGCGACGCAGCGGAAGCTGGACGAGCTGCTGCGGGCGTCGCCGGAGGCGGCCAGCGGGCTGATGCTGCTCGAAGAGGCGTCCGACGACGAGATGCGGGACGTCGAGTCCGAACTCCGAGAGGTCAAAGAGACGGTCGGTGCCGACCACCGGTCGCAGCGTGGACCCTCCCCGAACCCGCTCGGGTGACGCTCAGGCCGGGGTGACCCTCAGGACGGAGCCGGTGGCCGGGCGTGGTCCCACAGGAGGCTCGGATCGCCCTCCGCCGCCAGGAGCCGGTTCGCCGGCACCGTCTTGTCGATATGGCCGATGAGCCCCCGGTAGATCCCGTAGCCGACGAGCTCCTGCAGCCGTCCCGGGAATCGCCCGACGGTGTCGACGGGGAGGCCGAGCTGCTGGTTCTCCTGCTGACGGATGTAGCCGGCGCAGTAGTTCATGGCGATCCCCACCCGTCGTTCGGCGGTGGTGTTCGCCCCTCCTCCGTGCCAGAGGCTGCCGTGCCACACGAGGACGCTGCCTCTGGGCATCTCGGCCGGGACGGAGTCGTACTCCTTCGCCAGGTCCGGCGACCCGGCGGCCCGGTGCGAGCCCGGGATGACCCGGGTGGCGCCGTTGGCCTCTGTGAAGTCGGTGAGCGCCCACATCGTGTTGCACACGGTCGGCGGATGCGGCTTGGGCAGCGGGATCACCTGATCGTCGGCGTGGATCGGCTGCGGTGTCTCGCCCGGCCCGATGGCGATCGACGAGAGCGAGGACACGAGGAGCCCGTTGTCGAGGACCGCCTCGGCCACGGGGAGCACGGCCGGGTGGACGGGGATCCTCTCGAAGTGGGGCCCGTGGGCCAACAGGTTGTAGATGCGGGTGGTGCGGGTCCCTTCGAACAGGTTGTCGGCCGGGACGATCCCCAGCTCGTGTTCGAGCCGCAGGAGATCGTCGTTCAGCGCGTCGATCAGATCGGGCTCGATGGCGTGCTCGATGACGGTGTACCCGACCTCGTCGATCTGGGCTGCGTGCTTTGCGACGTCCGTGGCCATCGCCACCCCCTGCTCGGCTCGTTCGGAGCCAAGCCTATGGTGCTGTCGTGAGGAGAAGCCGACGGCCCGACAACTTCTACGAGTTGCTCACCTGTGGATGGAAGGGCCATGCGCTGGTCGGCACCGACGCCGCCGAGGTCACTCCGGAGGACGCCCTGGTGGTGAGGGAATCGGACGGCGTGCGGTGGTACCGGTGCCTGCGCTGTGACGCCTGGTTGCCGGGGGACGTCCCCCCGACCCCCACCCGGGAGCGGGTGCCGGCGCGTGAGGAGATCGAGATCCCCGACCGGGGTCCGATCCTGCGGGACCGCTACGTGCTGCGGCTGATCGCCCTGGACCGGGCCATCCACGTGCTCGTCCTCAGCGTGCTGGCCGTCGTGCTGTTCACCTTCGCCCGCCACGATGCCACCCTCCACCACGACTACACCGAGATCATGAGCGACCTGTCGGGGACCACCCCGGGAGAGGCGCAGGTCCGCGGTGTCCTCGGTTACCTGGGCCGGGCGTTCAAGTACTCGCCGACCAGGTTGATCCAGCTCGGCCTACTCGTCGTGGCTTATGCCGCCCTCGAGGCCACCGAGATGGTCGGACTGTGGTTCGCCAAACGGTGGGCCGAGTACGTGACGTTCATTGCCACGACCCTGCTGGTCCCCATCGAGGTGTACGAGCTGTATCTGAGTGTGAGTGCATTCAAGGTGCTCACCCTGGTCATCAACCTGGCCATCGTGATCTATCTGTTGCTGGCCAAGCGGTTGTTCGGGCTCCGCGGAGGCCACCGGGTCGAGCTGGAGCGGAGGCTCGAATTCGGAGGATGGGGGGCCATCGAGCGGAACACCCCCCAGGAGCCGTCGTCGGTGCCCTAGGCGGAACGGCGTGGGCGGCGGACCCGGATGGTAGCGTCGCCCCTTACGGGCCGTTGGCGCAGTTGGTAGCGCACTTGCATGACACGCAAGGGGTCGTGGGTTCAAGTCCCGCACGGCCCACCAGAAAACCCCAGGTCAAGTGCATTGCTTGGCCTGGGGCACTTCGAAGGTACGAGCGAGGGCCCATCGTTCCGGGAGTCGTGCACCGACCACCGCCAGTGGGTGTCTGCCCGGCCGCTTGGTCGGCAACGCTTACTGACGATCGCCATCGGCACCAGCGGGCGTGGCGGTGGCGGAGGGATCCCCCTGACCGGTGATGGTTGGCCCCTCCGGGATTCCGCCACCCTGCCAGCGTGCCTTGCACTTCATGGCGAATGAGACGGGCAGTGATCCGATGCCCATGAGCACCATGGCGATCGGTACGAAGATTCCGGTGATGGCGAAGATGGCGGCCAAGGGATAGAAGATAAGGCTCGACGGGATCTGGAGGAAGAACAGCCCGGCGATCATCCACTTCTGCCCACCTGTCAGCTTCGACCTGGATCGACCGGGATTGGCTGGGACGGTCTCCGACTCCACCGAACAATTTTACCCGTGGTGTCATCCGCTCAGACCGACGGATGGTGGGCCGATGGGTGTGCCGGCTCCAGGGGGCTCGACCTCCGCAGTCAGAATTCAGAGGTGTACGGTCCCTCATCAGCCGGAGTGTCACCCATGTGTGGGATGAGCTGATCGAGCGCACCCTGGACATGGTGGTAGCGCGTCCACTGTGATCGTCGCTCGTCGGGATCGCCGGTGCGGCTGATCGCCTCGACGATCGCCGACTGCTGGGCGAGCAGATCGAGTGCCTTCGTTGCCTCCGCTTCACTGAGCGCGCGTTCCATGACCTGAGTCTGCCCCCATTGGCGAGGAATTGTTGCACGGCTCGATGCCAGGATCACGATGCTCGCCGAGGGGCGACGTCTGGTCGCAACCGACCTGTGGCGCTGCCCGCCCACCAAGTGCTGTCGCCAGACAGCGGAGAGTGGCAACCAGGCGATCGGAGATACCTCGACCGCAGCGCCACCGATTCCCACGTTGTTGTGGTCGCAACTAGTGATCGAAACTCCCGTTGCGGCGTGGCGGCACCCGTCGCCACGCTGGGCGCGCACCCACGACACCGCCAAAAGCAGCGGTGTTAATCTCGCTCAGGCGAGGGTCGGCAAGGGGGAACGTCGGTGGACATCTCGGTGGCTCGTCCGAGTGAGCTTGGACAGGCGGAGATTGCCACCTGGCACTCCATGCAGGACAAGACGGAAGCGTTGGCGAGCCCGTTCCTCTGCCCGGAGTTCTCGGTCGCCGTCGACAGGGTGCGTCCGGACGCCCGCGTCGCCGTCCTCAGCGAAGGACCGGACATCGTCGGGTTCTTCCCGTTCCAGCGGCGGCGGCTCGGCGTCGGTGTACCGATCGGCTCAGGGCTGAACGACTACCAAGGTGTCATCCACGCGCCAGATGTGGAATGGGACTGGCGGGAACTGCTGCGGGCGTGCGGGCTCTCGGTCTGGCAGTTCGACTGTCTGGTCGAGGGCCAGTGGCCTTTCGAGCCCCTGGCGGTGACCGTTTCGCCGACACCGGTGATCGACATCGCCGACGGATTCGAGGCGTACTACGAGATGCTCCGGGCCAAGTCCCCGCAGTTCTGCAAGGATTTGGCCCGCAGGACGCGCAAGCTGGCACGTGAAGCCGGTGAGCTTCGTTTCGACGTGGATGCAGACGATCCGGCGGAGCTGCGCTTGCTGATCCGGTGGAAATCGGAGCAGTATCGCCGCTCGGGGTGGATCGATTTCTTCGACCGGCCGTGGCTCGTCGAACTCGTCGGTGACCTGTTCGGCACCCGAACCGACCGCTTCGGCAGCCTCCTCTCGGTCCTCTACGCCGGCGACACCCCGGTCGCCGCGCACTTCGGACTCCGTTCCGGTCATGTGCTGGCGCACTGTTATCCGGCGTACGACCCGGCCTTCAGCAGACAGTCTCCCGGGCTCATCCACCATCTGGGACTGATCGAGCACACGTCGGCCCTCGGCGTCGATCTGATCGATATGGGTAAAGGCCCGGAGCGTTACAAGCAGACACTGAAGAGTCGCGATCTGTTCGTCGCCGAGGGAATGGTGGCCCGGGGCCTCGTGCATGCGTCGGCGCACCGGGCGCGGGTGGGTGCCACCAGGTGGGCGGGTCCCCATATCCGACAGCATCCGCATCTGTTCCGTGCGGCCGACCACGTCCTCCGCCACTACGACCGAACGACGTGAGCAGTGTGGTGAGGTGTGGGCGCAAGGGTGTGGAAGGGATCAGTTGACGATGGACCTTGACTGGAGCGAGGAGCAACTCGAACTGCGAGCCGAGACGGTGGCGTTCGCCCGTGCGAAGCTGAACCACGACGTGGAGGGCGATGACCGGGCTGGCCGTTTCCCGACCGAGAAGTGGAACGAGCTCGCCAGCTGGGGCTTCTTCCGTCTGGCCGTCCCGGAGGCATCGGGGGGAGCCGGCCTGGACCCCATGACGGCGCTGGTGGTCACCGAGGCGCTCGGGGAAGGCTGTCGCGACGGTGGGCTCGTCTTCTCCGCCGTCGTGCAGGCATGGGTCATCATCCCTGTGTTGCTGCGATTCGGGACCGAGCAGCAAAAGGACCGCTACCTGCCGGGATTGATGTCGGGCTCCACGATCGGCGCGTTCGCCATGACAGAATCCGACAGCGGTTCCGACGCATTCGCCATGCGGACTCGAGCCGAGCGTGCCGATGACGGCGGCTGGGTCCTCCATGGTTCGAAGACCTACACGACCAATGGTCCGATCGCCCACCTCCTCGTGTGCTTTGCCCGGTCGGGCACCGGCGGATCCCTGGGCGGCACCAGCGCATTTCTGGTGGAGACCGACCAAAAAGGAGTCGTTCTCGGCCCGCCGATGGAGACGCAGGGACTGCGGACCGCTCCCATCGGCGAGGTGGCCCTCAGTGACGTGCGGCTTTCGGCCGATGCCGTGCTCGGGCGCGAGGGGTTCGGTCTGGGGGTGTTCAACGAAGCGATGGAGTGGGAGCGATCCTTCGCCATGGCACCGTACGTGGGCATGCTGGCCGGGCAACTCGAGGAGGCCAGCCGCTATGCCCGGGAGCGACAGGCGTTCGGAAGTCGAATCTCCGGCTTCCAAGCCGTTGCCGACACCCTCGTCGAGATGCGGCTGCGGCTGGAGACGGCGAGGCTCCTCCTCTATCAGGCGGCGTGGGCCAAGGCCAACGGCAAGCCCGCCTTGGCCCAGTCGGCGATGGCCAAGCTCTGGGTCAGTGAGTGTGCCGTGGCCAGCAGTCTGGATGCCATCCAGGTCCATGGCGGCTACGGCTACGTGTCCGAGACGGGAATCGAACGTGATCTGCGGAACGCGGTGGGCGCACGCATCCACTCGGGGACATCACAGATGCAGCGGATCATCATCGCGAGGAGCATGAAGCTGTGAGCCCGTTCCTCGTCGATGGGCTCCTGACCGAGGCATGTGAAAGGGGGCCGGGCCGGCCGGCCGTTCGAGCCGGTGATCGCACGCTGACCTACGAGGAGCTGGACATCGCCGCCAACCGCGTGGCCAACGCTTTGGCCGGCATGGGCGTCGTCGCCGGGGATCGGGTGGGTCTGTACCTCGAGAAGGGCATCGAGGCCGTCGCCGCCGTGTACGGGATCATGCGGGCTGGAGCCGCCTATGTCCCGCTCGATCCCATGGCACCAGCCGGCCGAAGCGCATTGATCGTGCGGGACTGTGGTCTCAGCGCCCTGGTGGCCGACTCTGCTCGGGCCGAGATCCTGTTGGGAGCCGACGGAGTGGCCGTCGACCGCGGAATCGTCTGCGGTACCGAGGCACCTGCGGGGTTCGAGACCTGGGATGCGGTACAGAGCGGCCCGACTGATCCACCACGGCGCAGGTCGATCGACACCGATCTGGCCTACATCCTCTACACCTCGGGCTCGACCGGCCAGCCGAAGGGGGTGATGATCTCCCACCGAAACGCCCTCACCTTCATCGAATGGGCCGCAACCGAGTTCCAACTGGGACCGGGTGACGTCCTCTCGAATCACGCCCCGCTCCACTTCGACCTGTCGATCTTCGACCTCTTCGGAGCGGCCCGTGCCGGCGCGGTCTGCACGATCGTGCCGAGGACGACGGCGATGTTCCCGCGAGAACTGGCGCGCTGGATCGACTCCGAAGCGGTCACCGTCTGGTACTCCGCACCGTCTGCGCTCTCGCTCCTCGTTCGCTACGGCAGTGTGAGCGACGATGCACTGCACTCCCTCCGACTGATCCTGTTCGCCGGCGAGGTGTTTCCGAACAAGTACCTGGGTGAGCTCATGGTCCGGGTACCGACGGCGAGGTACTTCAATCTGTTCGGGCCGACGGAGACCAACGTCTGCACCTTCTACGAGGTCAAGGAGCCACCGGCGGCAACTGATCCGCCCGTCCCGATCGGCCGGGCCTGCTCGAACACGACGTGCTCCGTTCTTGACGAAGCAGGGTGCCCAGTCACCGAGGCGAATGTCGAGGGGGAACTCGTGGTGCGCGGTTCGATTGTGGCTCAGGGGTACTGGGGCGAACAGGGGAGTGACGCGAAGGGCTTCATCGGGTCGAACACCTACCGGACCGGCGATATCGTCTATTGGTCGGAGCCGCACGACGATCCGGTGCTTCGCTTCGTCGGTCGACGGGATCACATGGTCAAGACGCGTGGCTACCGTGTCGAACTGGGTGAGGTCGAATACGTACTGAACTCCAACGAAAACGTTGAAGAAGCCGTCGCCATCGCCATACCGGACGAGCTACTCGGGAATCGGATCGTGGCGTTCTGCGCGGTCAGCCACGGTGACGACGTCGACAAGTTGAGGGAATTCTGTCGTGATAATCTGCCGCTCTACATGGTGCCAACCGAGCTGCATCTTCGGACTGCGCTTCCGAGAAACTCGAACGGAAAGATCGATCGGGTGAGTCTGGCGGGGCAACTGGAGCGTTCAGAATCGCACCGTGCTCCCGAACCAGGCGCATCGGAAAGGTAGGAGGCACCCCTTGGGCAAGGATGACGATTCGACAGGCGTCGCGGCGGAGGTTCGTGCTCTGGTCGCCGAGATCGTCGGTCCTACGGCGCTGGAAGGGATCGATGACGAGGCCCCGCTGTTCGATCGCATGGTGCTGGACTCCCTTCATCTCGTGGCGATCGTGTCCGAACTGGAGCAGCGGTTCGATTTCACCATTGCCCCTGAGGACCTGGTGTCGGACAACTTCGGATCCGTGAGCCAGATGGCTCACTTCGTCGAAGCTCGGCGTTGAGTGCCCGTCACCACCGATGTTCGTGGGAACGGGGTTGGGGCTGAACGGGCCGGTGGGACGAACATGAGCACAGGCCCTCTGGCTCGGGCGAAGGCAACCCTCGGACCGCGCCTGTTCTCCCTGCACGTCCTCGACATCGTCCGGCGGGATGTCGAGGAGCCGGCTCCAGAACCCCGGGTGGACGAGGGCCTGGTCGTCCAACGGGTGGAGGGTGGCGATCTCCTGGTGGCGGCTTCGAAGGTGGGCAGTAGTCCGATCGTTCTACGGCTCAGCGGGTTCCCATTCGTCGACTCGCTCGCGGCAGCGAGGAGGCTCAGGAGATTTCGTCGCCGGTCGGCCAGAGGCGATGTGGCCTACATCGCCACCAAGGGTCCGTCAGTCGCCGGTTGGATCTGGCTGAGCGACGCTCGTGTGTCTCGCGACCGTTGGATCGGCCTTCGGCTGCAGTTGGAGCCGGACGAGTCGTATGTCTATGACCTGTGGGTGTATCCGCAGTTCCGCACCTCCGGGGCCGGCGCGCTGATCATGGCGGAGATGTTCCGTGATCTGCAACGCACCGGGTCGGCGCGCTGGGTCTACGGATTCATCGATCGGGACAACAGGCCGAATCAGGTCCTGCAACGAGTGGTCTTCGGATTCCGCTCGGTGCAATCGGTCGAGCAGGTTCAATTCCTCATCGCATTCGGCCGGATTCTCCCTTGGACGGTGACCCCGCCGACAGGACCCTGTGCACGTCGTGGTCTCGGGCGGGCGTGGCTGCGCCCACGAGGCTGACGGGTGCGGGTCCGTCCGGCGAGGGCGATCCATCTGCCCTATCAGTCGTCATCGTGACCGCGCCGTCGCGGATGCCCGTCGTCGTCTCCTTCTCGAAACTGCCAACCACCCAACACCGATGGTGGTTGCGGCGAGGGCGAGGAGCGGGACGGAAGGTGCTTCGGGGGTCGCCGCCGGTAACACTGCCAGGTCGTCAAGGCCGGGTTGGGTCCCCGGGGCGTACACGGCGACCCAGTCGACATCCATGTCCACTTCTGCCGGCGTGGAGCCATCGGCGCACTGCTCCCAGCTGCTCACGCCGCATTGCCATGCTTCGGTTTGGAGAGCCAACTGCATGGGCACGTCGGGGACATCGGCGTTGGTCTCGGTAGCCCAGGGCAACCCGTCCATCGTGTAGACGATCTTGCCCGGACTCCACTCCACCCCGACCGTGTGCCACTGGGTCAGATCGACGGCGAGCGTGTCGCTGAGCTGCGAGGGGTTGGCCGAGGTACCCCAGTGCTCGGTGGCCCAGTCCGTGGCACGGGGTGCTGCCCCGTTGTCCTCCGTGAAGTCGATCTCGGGGGGCCAGGTGTCGGAAGTGGGCCACAGCAGCGCCACCAACGAGACGCCCTGACCGTTGTCGACCCGCATCCTCACTTCATACTTCCCGTACGTCTGCGAGTTGGCGGTGAGCTTGACGCCGCCCGACACGATCTGGTTGAGATCGCCGCCGCAACCGTTGGAGGCGACAGCAGCCGGGTCCTGGTAGGCCTTGAGCACCAGCTCGCCTCCGGTGACCTCGACGTGGTTGGCCGAGAAACAGGAACCCGAGCCGTCGGGCGCCGCGCCAAAGTTGCCGTACACCTGATAGTTCGAGAGGGTCGACGGATTGGTGAAGTCGTCGGCATAGGTCTGGGTCCACCCCGGGATGGCACCCGGCATCGACTGACCTGACGGATCGGTACCGACGTCCGGGGTGGCGGATGCCGGACTCGACAGTGTTGTGACGAGCGCGGCTGTCATCACCAGGCAGGTGAGGAGGCGAAAGCTCGTGTGAGGACCCATCGGTGCTCCTGACGCCGGTCGGGCAGCTAGCGACCAAGACATGCACTACACAGTCACCGTCCTAACACGGGTGACGGCCCGGTTCCGTCAACGGCGACTTACATGCTGATGAACGTTTCCTGTCAGTTTCGAACAAGAGACGCCTCGGCGAGTTCCGCTACCTCCGGGATTGACCGGAGTACCACCCCGGAAGCGGCGGCATCACCAGCTTCATGCCACACCCGTGGCATGGCATGGGTGCACCCGGACTGTAGGTGACCTCCAAAACCCCTTCGCAGGCGATGCACCGAAACGTGGCGGGCTGACCAGGGGTCGGCCAGTTTCGATCGGAGCCGCCGGAGCCTCGTCCCCACGTCCGCCTCAGCCATGTCGTCACCATGGCACGGTCGGTGGGATCCTGCACGCCCTTTGCCAAACGTTCACTCGACGGCAACCTTCTGGTTACCGCCTGGAAGCTCGTCGATCGGCCGGGCGGACGAGCTCCGGTGCCGGTTGTCCGCCGACACCTCGCCGACGTTGGCGTCGGTGCCGGCAACGAGGCCAAGATGACCGGATGACGCCTGGCGCCGTCGCCGGCCTGCTGCTGACCCCGGGGGCCGGTGCCGGTCGGGACCAGCCGGCGCTGGTGGCCGTCGACGAGGCGGCCACCGGGCGGGGTCTGGCCGTGGAGCGGATCGAGTTCCCCGGTCGGACGGCCGGCCTGCGTCGACCGGACCCGCCGGAGGTCTGCATCGATTCGGTGCGGACGGCCACCTCGCGGCTCGCCGGAATGCTGGGCGTACCCACCTCGGCCATCGCGGTGGGGGGCCGATCGATGGGCGGCCGGATGTGCTCGATGGCAGTTGCCGAGGGCCTCGACGTCGCGGCCCTCGTTCTCATCAGCTATCCGCTCCATCCGGCGCGGGCGCCCGAACGGCTCCGTACCGGGCACTTCCCCACCCTCCACGTGCCCTGTCTCTTCGTCAGCGGGCGTCGGGACGCCCTGGGGTCCCCCGACGAGATCGAGCGCGAGACCGCCGCCATCCCCGGACCGGTCACCCTGGTCTTCCTGGACGGCGATCACTCCCTTCGGCGACGCGACGTCGAGGTGGCCGATCTCGTGGCCGACTGGCTCACCAGCCCCGCGGCGCGAGATTTCCGCTGATCCCAGACCGGGACGCCAAGGGGAGCGATGCCCACCGGCCGGGGCTTCATGGTCGGACCACCCCTGTGCTCCGATGCCAGGGACCGCGCGCACACCGGGATAGGCTGGGCGGCGCTCCGGCAACCAGTTCCAACAGGAGCCAAGGGAGAAGACATGGGCTTCATTCTCGGTGCCATCTACGTCGTGCTGCTCATCACCCTCGGCATCCTGTCGATCCGGAAGGGTCACTGGGTGATGTTCATCATCGGGATCTTCATCCCCTTGTTCTGGATCATCGGGGCACTCATGCCTCGGAAGGAGCTTCGCTGACGGTCTGGCTCGGCGGGCCCGCCCGACGGTGCTACGCGGCTCCGTCGGCCGCCGCACCTCCTCCAGCCGGTCGGGTCGCTCGGCGATCGCCGCCTGTGTGGACACCGGGTTGAGGACCGGAAGTGGTGGCCCGGCACGACTCATGCTGGCTCGGGAACGGTGAATCGTGACGACGAGGAGACACCGACATGACCCAGTCGCAACCAGCGGGCCGGGAGCCACCAAGGTGTTCGCTCCGACGGCCTCGGGCAATGTGGACCCGGCTCGGGGCTTCACCGATGCCGCCACCGGCCCCGGCTCGGCCACCGACATCGCCGTGCACTGAATGACGGACCACGACGCCGCCCGTGCAGCCGATTCCGCAGCCGAAGGCCCGGCGGGCCGAAGGGGAGCAACGCCGCTGGTGGGAGCGCGCCCGACGACCGCCGATGGGACGGCATCCGATCAGACGAAGCGCCCACCTGCCCTGGTCGTCACCCGACTGACCAAACGCTTCGGGGAGCGCACCGCCTTTTCGGAGGTCTCGTTCGAGGTCGCCCACGGGGAGGTGTTCGGCTTTCTGGGCCCCAACGGTGCTGGAAAGACGACGACCGTGCGCGCCCTCGGGACGCTGATCGTGCCGACCTCTGGCTCGGCGGTGGTCGCTGGCATCCCGCTGAGGCCGGAGAATGGAGTGGAGATCCGCCAGCACATCTCGGTCATGCCCGAGTCGCCCGGTCTCTACCTGCGCCTCACCGTCACCGAGAACCTGGAGTACTTCGCCGGGCTTTACGGACTGCACAAGCCCGGCACCCGGATCAGGGATGCCCTCGAGGCGGTCAACCTCACCGATCGCGCCGGGGACCTCTGCGGTGGCCTCTCCAAAGGGCTCCGCCAGCGGGTGGGACTGGCACGAACGCTGCTCAGCGACCCGGTGATCATGTTCCTCGACGAGCCGACGTCGGGCCTCGATCCGGTGGCCGCCCGTGAGGTGCACAACCTGATCGGCAGGCTCCGGCAGAGGGGTGTCACGATCTTTCTCACCACTCACCGGCTCGAAGAGGCCGAAAGGCTGTGTGACCGGGTGGCCATCCTGAACACGACGCTGAGGACCATCGGTCGACCCGAGGACCTGCGGGCCCAGCTCTTCGAGCGCTCACTCGTCGTCAAGACCCTGGTGCCCCTCACCGATCCGGCTGACCTCTTCGGCGCCATCTCCACCGTCGACGGCTGGCGTCCCGAGGGGACGAGCTCCTATGTGCTCACGGCCCCGGATCCGACCGCCGCCGCACCCGAAGTGGCACGAGCCCTCGTCAGAGCCGGGGCCGACGTGCTGGCCATCGGGGAAGTGCAGCACTCGCTCGAAGACGTGTACCTCGAACTGATCGCCGAGGACGTCGAGGCCCGGGTGCGATGATGGATCTCGACGGCACGCGGGTCCGGCCCGTCATCCGCAAGGAGCTACGGGACTACCGGCGAAAGCGATCCATCGTCGTGACCATGGCCGTCCTGCCCGCCATCTTCCTCATCCAGCCCACCCTCTCCGTCTTCCTCACGCCGGCGTCCACCGCAAGCGGCAGGTACCTCAGCCTTCCCCTGCTCCTCCTGCTCCTCATTCCGGTCATCATGCCCTCCACCCTCGCCGCCTACTCGGTCGTCGGTGAGCGTGAGCAGGGGACGCTCGAGCCGTTGCTCACCACCCCCATTCGCACGCAGGAGTTCATCTTGGGGAAAGGGGCGGCGGTCATGATCCCCACGGTGGCCCTCTCCTACGTCGTGTACGGGATATTCCTTGCCGTCGTCGCCGCCTTCGCCAACCCGGCGGTCGCCTCGGACGTCCTCAATCAGGGACCGGTCCTGCTCGCCTTGTTCCTGTTCACACCCCTGCTGGCCGGCTGGTCCATCGTGGTCGGCATGGCCGTCTCCGTGCGGGCGAGCGAGGTCCGGGTCGCACAGCAATTGGGGACGCTCGCCAGCTTTCCGCCCCTCGTGGTGGTGGTCCTGTTGGGGGTCGGCGTGATCCACCCCACGTTCACGGTGGCGATCCTGATCGCCATCGGCCTACTGGTGATCGATCTGCGGGCCCTGCGGATCGTCGCTCGGATGTTCGACCGGGAGCGCCTGGTGACGGGGTCCAAGGCGGCCCGGCCCTGATCCGTCGGCGGTTCGCCCATGAGCCTGTCGAAGGACGGACTCCGGTGCGGCGCGGAGCCACGGGGCTGTACGGGCACCGGTAGCGGCACTGGGGAGCAGCACCCGCCCGCCATCGCCGGTAGTGGTCTCCGCCGGGGGATGCCGTCTACGCTGCCCGGAACCCCGGCTTGCGCCATGCCGGGCCGGCGCCGCACTCATCCCGTACTCACGCCATACTCACCCGGAGCCATCGACACCGAAGGCGGACGCCGTGGTCCTCGACCTCATCCTCATCGGACTGGCCATCACGCTCGAGCCGATCCCGCTCACGGCCTTCATCGTGGTGCTCGCGTCCAAGCGTGGAGTGCGCAAGGGCGCGGCCTTCATCGTCGGTTGGCTGCTCTCACTGGCCGTGGTCGTCGCGCTCACCTTGTTGCTCACTGGGAACAGCCCTCCGAAGCCGAGCACCGGTCCCGCGGTGGCGGCCCTGGCCGTCAAGATCGCCATCGGGGTGGCGCTGGTGCTCATCGCCGTCCGGCAGTGGCGGAGGATGGGCAGACCGAAGAAGCCGAAGAAGACGCCGAAATGGCAGACCGGGATCGACAACATGTCACTCTGGTTCGCGGTGCTGCTTGGCCCTCTCGTCCAACCGTGGGGCCTGGTGGCGGCGGGTGTGGCGGTGATCACCGAGGCCAAGCTGAGTTCGCTCGGGAGCTACGTCGCCCTCGTCCTGTTCTGTCTGCTCTCGGTGGTCACCTATCTCGCCCTCGAGATCTATGCGGCGCTCCGGCCGGACAAGACGCAGGCCTTCCTGACGGCGACCCGGACGTGGATCGACACCCACAAGGACCAGGTCATCATCGTCGTCTCGCTCGCCCTGGGCTTCTGGCTGATCGGCAAGAGCATCTATCTCATCGTCACCTAGCTCCGGCTCCGGAGGCGCCACACCACCGTCCGACGCCGGCGGCGACGTGCGATGATCGACAAGGTGCCTTCCACGTCCTATGAACGGATCTCTGCTCGCTACGAGTGCGAACGGGGTGGCCAAGTCCGGGCGACCGCCGTGGCCGAGGCGTTGCTGCCGTGGCTCACTCCAGGTCGACCAGTGGTCGACATCGGCGTCGGCACCGGCATCATCGCCGAGACTCTCACCGATCGCGGTATCCCGGTGATCGGCATCGACATCGCTGACGGCATGCTCGCCCGGGCGTTCGTCCGCCTCCCCGGAGTAGTGATGCTGGCGGACGCGGAGGAGCTTCCCCTGGCGCCGCGCTCGTTGGGTGCCGGCGTGTTCGTGTGGAGCCTCCACCACATCGGCGATCCGGTTGCCGCGCTGTTGGAGGCGAGACGGGTGTTGGACGCCGACGGTCACGTGATCGTCGTCTCGGCGACCCCCGACAACGTCCCTGACGACGTGCACGTCGCCTTCCGGAAGCTCGACGTGCTGGCGTCGCCACGGGAGGCCGACTGGATCGTCCGGGCCGCCTCGTCGGCGGGCCTGCGGCTGACGGCGACGACCCACATCCACCTCGAGGTGGCCCGGTCTCCACTCGGGCTCGTCCGGCAGATCGAGGACCGGCTCTACTCCCCACTGTGGGACCTGAGTGCGGAGCGGTGGAATGCGGTGGTGGTCCCGGTCATGGACGAGCTGCGCAGCCTCGAGGACCCGGACCGCAAACGGGTATCGAAACTGCACAGTCCCGTCTACCGGTTCGCCCCGTAGGTCAGGGGAAAAGGCCACCGGACTCGGCCGGGAGGTCAGCCTCGACGGGAGTCCGGCCCCCGTCCGGAGTCCCCACGCAAGGCCCGAGCGGTGGCGATCCACCCTTCTCGCGCACTGGGGTACCGGGGTGCCCACGGACTGGTGGACCGCAGGCGGTCGTTGCTGACCCGCAACGACCGGGTGAGCGATGTCGCCCGCGCTCCGAGGAGGGTGGCGGCGCGTCCGGGTCCGGGGAGCCAGACGCTCGCCCCGGCCGCTTCGGCCAGGGTGCGGCCGTACTCACGCTTGGTGAGGGGCTCGTCGTCCACCACATTGAAGGTGCCCGCGGGAGCGTCCAACGCCGCCACCACGGCGGCCGCGGCATCGCCCAGGTGGATCGACGAGACGTAGCCGCCGGCCGGTCCGATGGTGGACCCGATGTGGCGGCGGGCCAGAGCCAGCATCTGCTCGCTGTGGCCGGCCCCCGGGCCGTAGAACAGACCGAAGCGGAGCACGACGCCGGTGCCGCCCCTCGTCGTGAACCCGTTGGCGTTGTACTCGGCGGCGATGGACGGCAGGGCCAGCGGATAGCGGTCGATCGGTGCGTCCTCGTCGATCCAGGCCGAGCCCCGGTCGGCGTAGATCATGACCACCGACTCCTGGATGAGCCTCGCCACACCGGCATCGGTCGCCGCACCGGCCACGGCCTCGGAGCCCTCCACGCGTATGCGCTCGTTGTCGCGCCAGGCACTCGAGCGCAGGGACCGGGACACCGGAGGGATGGCCGTCGCCAGATTGGCGACGGCGTCGTGTCCCTCGAAGGCGGTGGCCAGGCCGATCCGGTCGAACAGGGAGACGGTGACTGGCGTGGCGCCCAGCTCCTGGAGCACCGTGGCCCTCTCGGCCGTTCGGGCCAGGGCGGACACGGTGTGTCCCCGGCTGAGGAGGGCAGGTACCACGTGACCGCCGATCGCTCCCGTGCCGCCGGTCAGGAAGACCCTCATCGTGCGGGCCCGAGACTCTGTGGGTCGACGGTGCGAGGGTGCGGACCGGGAGTGACCGGGGGGCCACCGGCTGCTCCGGCAACGGATGCGTGAACCACGACCGCGTGACCCACGAGACCCGCCGGAGTCGGCAGCACGGTCGTGGAGGTGGGTGGGGTCGGCAATGGATGTCTCCGGAACGGCTCGTTGATGGGAACCTGCCGGGGAGATTTGTACCCCACGAAGATGAGAAAAAGGTAAGGGCGCACCGCCGCCGACGCCGCCGGGTGACGCCGGGCCGGGGAACGACTCCGTTCCGTCCGTCCGGTGTCGTCACCGAGCCCGGTCGGGGTGGCGCTCCGTGGTCCCTCGGAGGGCTGGTCGCTAGGAGACGACCAGCGTCGTCGTCTCGGTGGCGGAGCCGGCCGGGTTGGACGCCTTGACGGTCACGCTGAAGCTGCCGGCGACGGTGGGTGTGCCCGAGAGCAGTCCGGCCTTCGAGAGGGTCAGCCCCTTCGGCAGCCTCCCGACCTTGGAGACCTTGGCCGACGGGTAGCCCCCGACCGAGAACTGGTACGAGTACGGCGTCCCCTGTGAAGCCGCCGGAGGGTCGCCCGAGAGGGTGGGTGGCACCCGGATCAGCTTCTCGTAGGCGGCGGCTATCAGGGAGTGGCCGTAGTCGGTGGTGTGGATGTTGGGATTCCCGCCTCCCGTCATGCACATGTGGGTCCAGGTGCAGACGTTGGCAACGTTCTGGGGGAGCGCGATACCCAGGTAGGTGCCGGTGACGCTCCAGTCGTTGGAGTCGAACGGACCTTGGACGTCGGCCACCGAGGCACCGTACTTGGCATAGACGGCCCCGAGCTCCTTGTTGAGGGAACGGAGGATCGGCAGGCTCTCTTTGGCGACCTCCTGGCTGGGAGGTCCGCCGAACCACGCTCCCGAGTACCAGGCCGCCAGGTACGGGTCGTAGTAGTTCATCCCGGTGATCGGCACGTTGCCGCCGGCCGAACGGAGGCCCGACATGATGACCGCCAGGTTGGTGTCCACAGCCGCCAGTGCGTTGGCCACACAGGTGGGGTTGATGCTGTCGGTGACGCCGCAGCCGTCGATGTCGTCACCCCCGACGTCGATGGTGACGAAGGCCACCTGGCCGGGGTGCGACGTCAAGAAGAGCTCTGCGTCGCCGAGCTGGTCTCCGGTGGTGTAGTTCTTGCACAGCCCCCCGTGGATCATCCGGGTGGTCGAATCGCCACTGCAGCCGAGGTTCTCGAGGACGAGCCCGGGGATGTCCTTGCTCAGCTGGCCGAAGATGTCGTCGACGTAGCCCAGCCCGGGATCGGCGCCGCCGCCGGTGGACAGGGAGTCCCCGAGGGCCAGGTAGTAGTGGGTCGGGGGCGATGCCGCCACAGCCGGACGGGCCATCGGGACCCCGAGCAGCACCAGACAGACGACGCACCCCAGCGCGATCAGGACTCGCTTCATGATTCCCCCCTTCACCGGTCGTCGGGCACCGGCCGCCCACGAGGCCTAGCGCAGAATTGTGAGAGATCTGTGAAGACGCGCCGCCGACCCTGACAGACACGGCTCCGCCGCCGGCGCCTCCCTCCGGTACGATCGCAGCCACCTCGGAGGAGGGGGCGCGGTGGGCAGATTCGATCGGCGAACATTCCTATCGAACGGGCTCAAGGCCGGCGCCGCCTTGGCCGTCATCGGTGCCGGCGACATCGCCGTGGGCGTCGGATCCCCGAGCGGGTCGGCCGGAGCCGCCGGGGCACCGGTCGGGGGAGCACCCGGTCCTCCGTCGACGCTCACCACCACGGGCGTCACCCGGCCGGTCGGGGTCGACCCCGATGACGTCATGTTCGCGTGGCAGGTCACCGACCCCCGCCGTGGAGCGCGGCAGCACGGCTACCGGATCGTGGTCAGTGGGCCCGACGACAGGGCCACGACCGTGTGGGACTCCGGCCCGGTGGACACGGGCAACCAGGCCTTCGTGGTGTACGACGGGCCGTCACTGTCGGCCCACTCCCGCTACCGCTGGACGGTCGCTACGGCGGACGGCCGCGGACGGTGGAGCCGGCCCAGCGCTCCGGCGGTGTTCACCACGGGGTTGCGCGACGGTGACTGGACGGCGCAGTGGCTGCGGCCCGGGCCTCCCGAGCCCGGCCAGGAGGAGTACACCTACCTGCGTTCGACGCACGTGCTGCCACGGGGCACCGTCGCCTACGCCAGCGCCTTCGTCGCCGGTGCCCACAAGTACCAGCTGTGGGTGAACGGCCACCAGGTCGACACCGGGCCCAGCTTCTGCTTCCCCGACGAGCAGTACTACCAGGCGACGGACGTGACGGCGGTGCTGGCGCCGGGCCGGACCAACGCCATCGGCGTCCTGCACCACTGGTACGGACCGGGTCGGGGTCGCCCGTCGTCGGCTCCGGGTCTTCTGCTCCAGGTGGCGGTCCACTACACCGACGGCACCGTCGTCACCCTGGGCACCGACCGGGGCTGGCGCACCCGGCGGGCGGAATGGCTGCCGGCACCGCAGCGCAACACCGATGCCGGGGACTTCGTCGAATGGATCGACGGCCGCCTCCATCCGACCGGATGGTCGACGCCGGACTTTGACGACAGCGGTTGGACGGCCGCGGCCGTGCTCGGACCGGTGGGCACCGAGCCGTTCACCCACCTCTACGCCCAGCGGACCCGGATCAGCCAGCACGAGGTGGGCCCGGTGTCGGTGCGGACCCTGCCCACCGGCTCGGTGGTGGCCGACTTCGGCAAGGTCTACGCCGGTCGGCCCACCGTGTCGTTCCGCGACGGGACCGACGGACACACGGTCCCGATGCACGTCGGGTACACCCTCGACCCGGATGGATCTGTCTCGACCACGCACAACACACAGGGCACCGATCTGTCGTTCCTCTACATCCAACGCCCGGGGGCCCAGACCGTCGACCCCTACTGGTACCTGGGGTTCCGTTACCTGCAGATCGACGACCCGGGCGAGCCCCTGGCCGACGGACAGATCGCGCTGGTGGCTCGCCACACGACGATGCCGGACGGTCGGGAGGCGACCTTCCGCTCATCGGATCCGACGCTCGACGCCGTGTGGGCGCTCTGCGCCCATTCCGGTCTGTACACCTCGCAGGAGCAGTTCATCGATACGCCGACCCGGGAGAAGGGCCAGTTCCTCTGGGACGCCGCCAACGAGTCCCAGACGGTGATGCGCGCCTTCGGCGACCAGAACCTCAGCTGGCAGGGCCTCCGCGACCAGGCGCGGGCCCAGGCCCGCTACTGGCCCACCGGTCAGCTGAACGAGATCTATCCGAACGACGACGGCGCCCAGGACTACCCGACCTTCACCGCCCTGTACCCGGAGTGGGTCTGGCGCTACTACCTGTCCACCGGGGACCGGGCCACGTTGGCCACCCTCCTGCCGACCCTGGTCCGCCTGTCGGACTACCTGGCGGGCACCATCGACCCCTCGACCGGTCTCGTGTCTGGGCTGTCGATCACGACCAACGGGGACGACGACTACGGGTACGACTACGACACCGACGCCGACACCACACTGAACATCCTGGTGGTGAACGCGTTCCGCCGAATCGGTTCGATAGCCGCACTGGTCGGGACCCCGGCGAGCTCGTCCGCGGCGGACCAACGAGGGACGGAGCTCACCACCGCCGTCAACGCCCACCTGGTGGGGATCGACGGCCTCTACGTGGACGGTCTGCGGGCGGACGGGCGACAGAGCACCCACTACTCCCAACAGGCCAACCTGGCCGCGCTGACCTACGGGGTGGTGCCGGCGGCGCTGGCCCCGACAGTGGCGAGGTATGTCGCCTCGCTCGACATCTCGGTCGAGCCGGACCAGGGGATGGAACTGCTGCGGGCCCTGCACGCGGGTGGGCGCGACGCCGACGTCGTACGAATCCTGACCGACGCCTCGTTCCCGGGTTGGGCCGCCATCCTGAAGTCGGGAGGAACGTTCACCTGGGAGGCGTGGACGCCGAGCGACCTGATCGGTGACAGCATGTCGCACGGTTGGGGCTCCTCGGCACTGGTCGCCATGCAGGAGGTACTGCTGGGCGCGGCTTCCGGTCCACCGACTCCGGGCGGTCCGCCGGTCGTGGTCGTCCTCACCCCTCCGACCGCCGGGCTCGCCCACGTCGGCGGCACGTTCGCCACGCCGGCGGGCGAGTTCTCGATCGCCTGGCGGTCCTCGACGGGGGGAACGGGCCTCACCGTGACCGTCCCTCCCAATGCGCAGGCACACTGCCGAGTGGCCGGTGGGGCGGCAACGCGGGCCACCGAGCGCGGCACTCCCGTCTCGCACGTCGACGGCATCGACGTCGTCGAAGCCGGACCGGGCGAAGCGGATCTCGTCGTGGGCGCCGGCACGTACGAGCTGACGCTGCCGCTCCACTGACCCTGCGTCGGTCAGCCGGCGCCCTTCACCTCCCGGACCACGTCGTCGGCACTGTCGCTGTAGGCCAGGTCACCGCCAGGGGACACGGCCAGACCGCTCGGGTCGTCGAGGCGCGTCTGGATCCAGGTCGTGACATCGTGGAGCGTTCCGATCGACTCGGCGCCGGCCACGGTGTACAGGCTCCCGGCCTGGGCGCTCCGGCCGAGCAACGTGGTGGTGGTGGCGGGGACGAGGCGGACCGCGTGCATGGCGCCGTCGGCGATGTAGAGATCGCCGCTCCTGTCGACGGCCAGCGCCGAGGGGAAGTTGATCTCGGCGGCACCGCCCGTGGCCGACAGCCCGTCGGCCAGGTAGGGACCGTAGGAACCGTCGCCCGCCACCGTGCCCAGGCTGTCGGCCGCTAGCGCAACGCCGGAGAAGGTGCCGGAGTGGGCAGCGAGTATCCGAACCGTCCGGTTCCCCTGATCCGCCACGAACACATCCCCGGCTGCATCCGCCGCCAGCGCCCCCGGGTCCCACAGCTCGGCCTGCAGCGCGGGGCCTGCGTCCCCGCTCGAGCCGCAGACCCCGTTTCCTGCGACGGTGTCGATCTGGCCCCTGCGCAGGTCGACGCCGAACCGGGAGCCGCTCGACGCCGCCACCAGACGCAGGCGGCAGTTGGCCGTGTCGGCGACGAGGAGATCGCCGGCGGGGTCGACGGCCAGTCCGCTGGGATCGTCGAGTTCACTTCGGACGGCGGCAGCTCCGTCACCGCTGTACCCGGCGACGCCGGTTCCGGCGACCACGGCCAACCGGCCGGCGGTCACCGGTTCCCCGAACATGCTGTTGCTGTGGGCCGGCAGCTCCTCGACCCGCTCACCGGGCCCCGAGGCGATGAACAGGTCACCCGACGGGTCGAGAGCCAGGGCACTCGGTGGGGGGTCGGCGTCGGTGCCGCAGCGACCGCCGGCCAGGGTGACGATGTGGCCGGCGTGCACGCGGTGGCCGAACGAGAGGCCCGACGTCGCCGGGACCTCCCGCACCCGGCAGTTGCCGGTGTCGGCGATGAAGAGGTCGCCGGAGGCATCCTCGGCGATCGCACCCGGGGCATCGAGGCGTGCCTGGGCGGCCGGCCCGCCGTCCCCGGCGAACCCGGGCCTCCCCGTGCCCGCCGCCGGCATCGACCCCGACAGCTTGGCCCCGGTGGCGAGCGTGGTGGTGACAGAGGGTGCGGCGACGGCCACCGCCGCCGCTGGTGGGGTGGCTCCGAGGAGGAGGGTCGTGCCCAGGGCGAAGGCCACGACGCCGCCGGCCGCCACCGACCGCCGGCCGCTGCTCATGGCACCCCTCATGCCCGCGCCCGGACCCCTGGCTCGGTCAGGACCCGGTCCATCGTCCAGCTCCATCCATCGACCAATGATGCAGCACGGGGCGGCCCGGGTCATGCCGACCGGTCATGCCGACCGGTCATGCCCGCTCATGCCGACCGGTCATGCCCGCCCATGGATCGCTGTCCCGGGTGCGCGCGGCACGGACGGTTGCTATCGTTTTGCGGTCGCCGGGGGACTGGCGTCGTCGGTCCGCCGGGGATCGGACCGGGAGGGGGGATGTGCATGCGAATCGGGCGTGTCGCCGCGATGGTCCTGCTCGTGGTGGCCGGCCCGCTGCTCGTCGGGCTGTCGGCCGACCCGACGGCATCCGCAGCGCCGGCGCCGGCCCTGACCAACTGGTACCGGCTTCCGCCCACCCATGGGGCCGTCGGTCGCACCAGATCCACGTGGTCGGCGTCGAACTGGTCCGGATATGCGGAGACGGGGCACTTCACGTCGATCGCCGGCAGCTGGACGGTCCCGAGGGTGAAGCCCGGCGTGGCCAACGCCCGCTCCGAGTGGTTCTCGGCCACCTGGGTCGGTATCGACGGGTTCAACGACACCGACCTGATCCAGACGGGCACCGAGCAGGACGACACCGGCGGATCCGCCTCGTACAGCGCCTGGTGGGAGATCCTGCCCCGGGCCGAGACGACGATCCCCGATCCGGTGTCCCCCGGGGACACCATGGCGGCCTCCATCACCCAGACCCCCGTCATCGTGGTGAAGCGCAAGAGGATCAAGGTCATCAGCGACGAGTGGAGCATCAGGCTCGTCGACGTCACCCAGGGCTGGAACTTCTCGACCACGCAGGTGTACAAGGGCCCAGGCGACTCCGCCGAGCTCATCGTCGAGGCACCGCTCGTGGGTCGCTCGCTGTCCACGCTCGCCGACTACAGCTTTCCTTCCGGCTCGTCCCAAGCCGGCGACTTCCGGGCCGCCACTGTGTCGACGACACTCGGTGGGACTCCCGACGGGGCGGGGCTCGACTACCAGAACGATGCCGGCACGCTGATCCAGGGCGGTCTCCCGATTTCGACGCCCGGTGCCCCGGACGTCCCGGCGACGGCGTTCAACTCCTCCTACGGGGCGACGGAGCCGGCAGCTCCGACCGGCTGACGCCGAGGGGCCGGGTCTGCCGGTACCGCCATCCGAGCGTCGTGTTCCGACGGAGCCGGCCGGCCGTGCCCACCGGGCAATCAGACGTTCATCGACGGTTCAGCTTGGTGTAACCCTGGGGAAACGTAGGCAGGATTAGATGGGAGACGGTCCGGGGCACCCTTCCCTACGTGCACCTGTCGGCGGACTCCGAGGTCGAAGCGTCTCGTGCCGGGCTGATCCCACTTCCCGGCACGAGCACGCTCCCTCGGCGCGTTCTCCCAGCCAGAAGGGGCCCTCCGTCAGCCATCCCTGACGATATCGGGCACCGACGGTGGCCCGACCGGGCGGAGGTCGGGTTTCCGTGCTAGAAGTTCCAGGTCGATCCGCCGGGTCGGGGCGAGCAACACCCGAGCCACCGGCGTCCGCGTCCGAGCGGAGAGCGAACCAGGGGGACGGATGAAGGCAGACCGCAAGTACCTCGTGCTGTCGGTGGCGGCGCTGGCCGTGGTGTCGCTGTTGGGTGTCATACCTTCGACGGCGGGGGCGGCCAAGGCCCTCTCGGCCCCGGTCTTCACCAGCAAGGTGACGCTCAAGGCCAAGACGCTGAGCACCTTCACCTTCACGGTGAAGGCGAAGGGGAACCCGGCACCGGCCATCAGCCTGGTCAGCGGCCTCCCTACCGGCGTGACGTTCACACCCAACGCCCCGGTCGGCACCACCGGCACGGCGACGCTGACCGGCTCGGTGCCCGGCGGCACCTACCCGCCGATCGTCCTCCAGGCCACGAACAGCCAGGGATCGGTCACCCAGAACCTGACCATCGCCGTCAAGGGCCTGCCGGGCATCCGTCACGTCTTCGTGATCATGCTGGAGAACGAGGGGTACGACCAGACGTTCGGCGACCCTTCCAGCGATCCCTATCTGGCGTCGACGCTCCCGAGTGAGGGCGCCCTGCTCGAGAACTACTACGGCGTCGGCCACTTCTCCAACGACAACTACGTCGGCTTCGTCTCGGGCCAGCTGCCCAACTCGTCCAACCAGGCCGACTGCGCCGGCGGCTTCGACGACTTCCCGGCCGGGGATGGCCTCGGTGCCGACGGGCTCCAGCAGGGCGCCGGATGCGTCTATCCGGCGGACGTGCCCACCATCGCCGACCAGCTGACGGCCAGGGGGGACACCTGGAAGGCCTACGAGGAGGACATGGGCAACGACCCCACCCGCGAGTCGGCGACCTGCGGGCATCCGGCCGTCGGTTCCCCGGACAACACCTTGGGGGCCGAGGCCGGCGACGGCTACGCGACTCGCCACGACCCGTTCGTCTACTTCCACTCGATCATCGACAACACCAGCGAGTGCAACCAGGACGTCGTGCCGCTCGGGACGACCACCGGTGCGCTTCCGGCCGGCACGCCCGCCGGCGTCACCGGCCTGGCCACCGATCTCCAGTCCGTCTCGACCACCCCGAACTACAGCTTCATCACGCCGAACCTCTGCGACGACGGTCATGACTACCCCTGCGTCAACCAGCCCAGCGGCGCATCGGCGCTGGCCGACATCGACACGTTCCTCCAGACGTGGGTGCCCCTGATCACCGGGTCGCCGGCGTTCCAACAGGACGGCCTGCTCGAGATCACCTTCGACGAGGCCGACGTGGACCCGATCGATGCGACCTCCTGCTGTGGAGAGCCCGAGAACCCGGCGGCGATCGGTGGTGCGAACGGGATCGACGGCCCCGGTGGTGGCCGGATCGGCTCGGTGCTGATCTCGCCGTTCATCACCCCGGGCTCCAAGGTCAAGACGTCGCTGAACCACTACTCGTCGCTGGCCTCCATCGAGGACCTGTTCGACCTGTCCCATCTCGGCGCCGCCCAGTCGGTGACCACGACCTTCGACAAGGTGTACGCCAAGTAGGGGGGCCGGGGGCCGCTGGCCCGGCCGCTGACGTCACTCGGGCCGGTCCGGCGCCGACCGGCACCGTCCCCACACGCCTCGCCCCCCGATGCGTAGTCTCGTCGCTGTGCCTGCATCCACTCCCGAACGCCCCCATGCCGTGCAGCCCGGCGACGAACGACGGCACCCGCCCGGGGACGAGGAGCTCTGGAACGAGTCCTACTACCTCGACTTCGTGAGCGGGGGAGGCGATCTGGCCGGGTACGTGCGGATCGGCCTCTATCCGAATCTGGGCGTCACCTGGTGGACGACCATGGTGGTCGGGGAGGGTCGGCCGCTGGTGGCATCGGTCGCCTATGACCTCCCGCTCCCGGGGGGGACGGGGCTGGAGGTCACGGCGTCCGGCACGGCGGTGGGGGCCACGGTGGTCCGTCCGCTGGAGGTGATGACCGTGCGGGGCGCCGCTCCGGCCGTCACGCTCGCCGGCGCCGCATCGGTCTACGAGGGCGCGGCCGGCGAGCCGACCGCGCTCGAACTGGATCTGTCGTGGACCACCGACGGCGTCCCGTTCCACTACGACCTCACCACCCGCTACGAGATTCCCTGCCTGGTCGCCGGCCAGATCGTCGTGGGGGGTGAGCGGGCGGTGGTGGGCGGCCACGGCCAGCGGGACCACTCCTGGGGGGTGCGGGACTGGTGGGCGTTCGGCTGGTGCTGGGCTGCCGGGCGCCTCGACGACGGCACACGGTTCCACGTGGCCGACATCCGGATCCCGGGGGGTCCCGTGGCCTTCGGGTACGTCCAGCGCCCGGGAGGCCGTGTCGATCCGGTGGCGGGGCTGACGGTCGCCGAGGAGCTGGGCGAAGGGGGCATGCCGGAGCGGGCGACCGTCGGGATCCAGCCGGGCCCGCTCGACCTCGAGGTCCTCCCCATCGCCTTCGGCCCACTGGTGCTCACCGCACCCGACGGTCGGACCAGCCGGTTCCCCCGCGCCGCCGCCCGGTTCATCGCCGCCGACGGCCGGTCGGGCACCGGTTGGATCGAGTGGAACCAGCCGGGACAGCCCCCGGTCGGACGGTAGCGTCTCTGCGTGCGCCTCTCGCTCACCCCCTCGACCGACGCGGCCGACTATCCCTTCGTACACCGGATCCGCACTCGCTTCTCCGAGACCGACGCCATGGGGATCGTCCACCACAGCGCCTACGTGCCCTATCTCGAGGAGTCCCGGGCGGCACTGCTCCGCCACGCCGGGCGTCCTTACGACCAGGTGCGCCAGGAGGGTGTCGACTTCTCGGTGCTGGAGCTCTACGTGCGCTACCGACAACCGCTCCGCTTCGACGAGCTCGTGGATGTGAACGTCGTCGTGGGGGCGGTGACGCGCACCACGTTCCAGGTCGGCTACCTCCTGCAGGTCGACGGCGACACCCGCTCGACGGCGGTCACGGTGCACGGTGCCGTCGACCCCGGCGGCCGGCCCACCCGCATGCCCGCCTGGTTGGCCGACGTGGCCCGCGGGCAGACGCCGCCGGGCTGAGGGGGTCCGCAGTGCTCCTGGCCGACGCCGGGCGCCGGCCCGCGGCCGGCGAGGCGCTGGGACCGGTTGCCCGGTGACGCCGCCACCATGAACGGCGCCGCGCCCGAGCCCGAACCCGGGCGCCCGGCCATGGACGCGTTCCGGCGGTTCTTCCGGTCCGACATCGCCGGGAGCTGGGTCCTCGTCGTCGCGGTGGGCGTCGCGCTCCTGTGGGCCAACAGCCCGGTCGGCCCGTCCACCTACCAGCAGGTGTGGCTCCATCCGACGACGTGGGGCGGCTCCGCCTTCTCCGGGTTCACCACCGTCCAGGCGTGGGTCAACGGTGGCCTCATGGCCGTGTTCTTCTTCGTGGTGGGCCTGGAGATCGGGCGCGAGCGCCGGACCGGCGAGCTCGGTGACCCGAGGACGGCGGCGGTCCCCGTGGCCGGCGCGCTCGGGGGCATGGCCGGCGCCGGACTCGTCTACGCACTGTGGAACCACGGTGGTCCCGGCTCGGCGGGATGGGGCATCCCCATGGCGACCGACATCGCCTTCGCCCTCGGGGCGCTGGCCCTGCTGGGCAGGAAGGTCCCCGCCGGGCTGCGTCTCGTCCTGCTGACGCTGGCCGTGGCCGACGACATCGGCTCGGTGCTGGTGCTGGCCGTCTTCTACTCCAGCCGGACCCGTACGCCGGCGCTCCTCGGTGCCGTCGTCGTGACCGCGGTGCTGGTCGGGCTCCGCCGGTGGAAGCGGCTGCCCGCCTGGCCCGTCCTGGTCGGCGGGCTCGTGCTCTGGGTTCTGCTCGCCGCTGGGGGAGTGGAGCCTGCGCTGGCCGGCGTGGTGGTCGGCGTGCTGGTCCCTCATCAGGTGGCCGGGTCGGCGGGGGATCCGGCCGAGCTCCTCGAACGGCGGGTGGCGCCGATCTCCGCGTTCGTGGTCCTCCCGCTGTTCGCGCTGGCCAACGCCGGGATCGTGCTGCACACCGGCATGCTCGACCCGTCGGGGGCCGGGACGGTCTTCGCTGGGATCGTGGCCGCCCGGGTGCTGGGGAAGCTCCTCGGGATCACCGTCGCCTGCTTCGTGGTGGTCCGGCTCGGGTTCGGCCGGCTGCCCGAAGGGGTGCTGTGGAGTCATGTGGCCGGGGGGGCCGCCGTGGCCGGCATCGGGTTCACGGTCCCCCTCCTCGTGGCCGAGCGCGCCTTCGCCACCAACGCGCCGCTGGTGGCCGCCTCGGAGCTCGGGCTCCTCCTCGGGTCGTTGCTGGCGTTCGCCGTCGGTGCGGTGTTGCTGGTGGCCGTCGGGCGTCGACTGGACCGACCGACGACGGGGGGAGACGCCACCGGGGAGGGGGGTGCCGAGGGACCGTTCATCCCGTGGTGACCACCCTGGTCATCCCATGGTGACCACCCGGGCCCGCTCGCCGTATGCTGCGGGACGACGCCCGCGCCCGGTGTCTGCGGGCGGAGGGCAGCCCCCACCCCGACCACGCATCCCCACCCCAACCACGCATCCCACCCGAACCACAAGGAGAGCGACCATGGCCATAGCTGTCGGCGACAGGATCCCCGACGTCCGGGTGATGACGACCGGACCCGACGGTCCCGTCCACGTCCAGACCGGCGAGGTGCTCGGGTCCGGCAAGGTGGTGCTGTTCGCCGTCCCCGGTGCCTTCACCCCCACCTGCTCGGACTACCACCTCCCGAGCTATGTGATCCGCCACGACGAGCTGGTGGCGAAGGGCGTGGACAAGATCGTCGGGATCTCGGTCAACGACCCCTTCGTGATGGCGGCCTGGGGCGAGGACCAGCACGTCGGTGACCTGGTGCTGTTGCTGGCCGACGGGAACGGCGAGTTCGCCGAGGCCGTGGGGCTCGAGATGGATGGCAGCGGCTTCGGCCTCGGGACGAGGTCCCAGCGCTACGCCATGGTGATCGAGGACGGTGTCGTCACCACGCTGCACGTGGAGCCGGGGGCCGGACTCACCGTGAGCGCGGCCGACTCGATCCTGGAGACGCTCTAAGGCGCCGTTGCCACGACGGGGCGGCGGCGCCACTACCGTCATGGGCGTGGAACTGAACGACGGGCTGCGGACCACCGGTGCCGTCCGGGAATTCCTGGACACGGAGGTCCCCGACGAGACGATCGTGTCGGTGCTCGACACTGCCCGCTTCGCCCCCAACGGCGGCAACCGTCAGGCGTGGCGGGTCATCGTGGTCAAGGATCCGACCACCCGGCGGTCGCTCCGGGACCTCTACCTCCCGGGCTGGTACGACTACCTGGCCCAGTCGGCGGCCGGCCTCACGCCCTGGGCGGTCGTCACCGACCGGGCCCGCGAGCGCACGGCGATCGACGGGGCGCCTGACATCGCCCGGGCGGCGGCCGAGGGCCCGGGTGGCTTCGCCGAACACCTGGACCAGGCTCCGGTCCTGTTGGTCCTGCTGGCCGACCTCGCCCGTCTGGCCACCGTCGATCGTGACGCCGGTCACTACACCATGGTCGGCGGGGCATCGATCTACCCCTTCGCCTGGAGCATCCTGTTGGCAGCACGGGCCGAGGGTCTCGGCGGCGTCATGACGACCATGCTGGTGCGCCAGGAGCGGGCGGTGCGTGCCCTGCTCGACGTGCCGGACACCGTGGCGTTGGCCGGCCTGCTGGCCCTCGGGCACCCGGTCCGGCGGCCGACCAGGCTGCGGCGTGAGCCGGTCGGGTCCTTCGCCACCATCGACCGCTTCGACGGTCCGAAGCTCGGGTCCCCATGACCGCCGGCGCCCCGGACGGTGGCGGGACCGTGGCCCGACGGTGAAGGTGCGCATCGGTGTGGGCATGGGTATTGGGGCGCCCGGCGGCCACGCCGGGTTCGGACGGCTGATCGACGACCTCGACGAGCTGGGCTTCGACTCGGTCTGGCTCCCCGAGGTGCTGACCTCGCCGGCGGTCGACCCCCTGGTCGGCCTGGCCTATGCCGCCGCCCACAACCCCCGGCTCAAGCTGGGCACCACCATGCTCCTCCCCGGCCGCAACCCGGTCCGGCTGGCCAAGGAGCTGTCCACGCTCGATGTCCTGTCCGACGGACGGCTCCTGTGCACGTTCGTCCCGGGCCTGCCCCGCCACCCCGAGTCGGCGGCGATGGGCGTGGCCGGCCCGACCAAGGGGGCCTTGATGGACGAGATGCTGCCGCTCGTGCGGAAGCTGTGGGAGGGGGGTCCCGTCACCCACCACGGGGCGGCGGCCGACTTCGAGGACGTGGTCGTCTCGCCCCGGCCGGTGCAGGAGCCGCTGGAGTTCTGGACCGGCGGGATGGTCCCGGCCGCCCTCCGACGGTGTGGTCGGTTCGCCGACGGCTGGTTGCCCTCGTCGTGCACGCCCGAAGAGGTGGTGTCGGCCCGCGAGGTGATCGACGACGCGGCCGCGCAGTCCGGCCGGACCATCAGCCGCGAGCACTTCGGGGTCTCGCTGGCCTACGCGGACCGTCCGCTCGATCCGAAGACGGTCCGGGCCCTGGCCGCCGCCCGCCGGGGGGTCGACCCGGCGTCGGTGGTGCCGGTGGGCCTGGCCGCGCTGCGGGACATGCTGGAGCGGTTCATCGGGGTGGGCTTCACCAAATTCGTGGTCAGGCCGCTGCAGCCGCCCGACTCGTGGCGGCATGAGCTCGAGGCCCTGGCCCATGGTGTCCTCGACCTCCAGACGTGACGAGGGCCCGACCACACGAGTTCGAGTTCGTGGCGTCCGACGACCCCGAGCTCCTCGGGCAGACGGCGGAGGTCCAGTCCCACGGCACCGGGTGGATCAATATCGAGCCCGTCATCGACGAGGAGTACGAGCCGGCACCCCCGGGACCGTTCGCCTTCCTCGGCGGGTCGACCCACAAGGTCCCCACCGCCACCTGGATGCCCGGCAAGCGCCAACCGGGCGGGGCCGTCAAGGCGACCACCATCGGGTTGCAACACGCGGCGGGACCGCACCTCGCCCGAACGTTGCGCGACCTCGGGCTGCCCCTGCCCGAGGGGTGGCGGATCACCCAGGACCATCCGAGGCGGGGGCTGGTGGCACTGGTGCCGGCCGACGCCGACAACCGGGCGGTGATGAGCTGGTTGCTCGAGGCCTGTGCGGCGGCGTGCACGGTGCCCACGACCGGGCGGTGGAGGGCATCGGTGCACGCGGGCCTCGCCTAAGATCACCTCGGCGAGCCAGTCGTCAGGTCGTTCCCGTTCGGTCGAGAGCGCAGTGGCAGTGAACAGGGTCGTGGCACTGACGGGCTGTGGATCGATGCAGGGCAATGGTGACGGGGCGGCAGGACGAGGAGAGACCGGTGTTGAAGGACTTCAAGGAATTCCTCCTGCGGGGGAACCTGATCGACCTGGCCGTGGCCGTCGTGATCGGGGTCGCCTTCACCGCGGTGGTGACCGCGTTCGTCAACAGTCTCATCACACCGTTGATCAAGGCAATCTTCGGTGGTGCCTCCCAGTTCTCCGGTCTCTACTTCACCATCAACGGCTCGAAGTTCACCTACGGATCGTTCCTGAACGCCCTGCTCTCGTTCGTCATCATCGCCGCCGTCATCTTCTTCCTCGTGATCAAGCCGACCAACCACCTCATGGACCGACTCGGGATGACGCCCAAGGAGGATCCGGTGCGCGAGTGCCCCGAGTGCCTGAGCAAGGTGCCCGAGGCGGCTTCACGGTGCGCCTACTGCACGTCCCCGCTCACGCCCACGGGCTCCACCTCGGCCGGCTGAGCCCGTGGCGCGGCGGCGCCCCCCGTCGCCGCGCCGACGGGCGGGGCACCGACCGGGGATCCGACCCGTCCGGGGACCGTGCGCCAGACCAGGCCGGCCCCGACGAGCCCGACGGCGACGATGCCGGCCACGGTGACGAAGGGGAGCCACGAGGCCAGGGCGAAGGCGGCGCCGGCACCAGCGGCGGCCACCGCCGTGCACGCCGTCTGGCTGGTGGCGAACAAGCCCTGGATGCGTCCGACCTCGGAGGGGGCCGAGCCCTGGGTGAGGAGGGACTGCACGGCGGGCATGGCGGCGGCGAAGCCGAGCGCTTCGGATGCCCCGAGCAGTACGAGGGCGGGGACGCTGTGGAGGAAGGGGTAGGTGGCGCACAGCGCGGCGCACACCCCGAGGCCGGCCAGTACCAGCACGCGGCGGTCCATGTGGTCGGCCAGCCAGCCGCTGGGTTTGGCCACGGCCACGAAGGGCACGGCGAACAGGGTCCACGAGATGCCGATGGCGAGCCCCGACGCTCCCCGGGACACCAGCAGCAGGGTCCAGCAGATCTCGTAGATGCCGCTGGTGAGGCCGAGCGCCGCGCCACAGATCAGCGCGCCCGCCATCGATCGGTTGAGGCGGACCCTGGCCAGTGGGGCCGTGGTGCCGTCCGGTCGGAGGCGACCGGCCCGCTCGGCGCGGGCGGCGGCGCGCTGGCCCGACTCGTGGATGCGCAGGGCGGGGATGCACGCGCCGAGGGACAGGACACCCGAGCCGAGGAACATGATCCACATCGACCGGGCCCCCACGATGCTCCCGATCAGGGGCCCGACGGCCATGCCGGCGAGCTCGGCTCCGTAGATGGAGGCGAAGGCACGCCCACGCCGGCCCTCGTCCACCGACCCTGACACCATGGCCAGTGACGCCACGATCGCCGCGCCGGCGCCCACGCCCTGCAGCGACCGCAGGAGGATGGCCGCCGGGGCGGCGATCGGCAGCAGGAAGGCCAGGCTGGCGAGGGCGTAGGTGACCAGTCCGGCGACGAGCACGGGCCGCCGGCCCACCCGGTCGGCCAGACGTCCGATCGGGTACTGCGAGAGGACCCCGGCGGCGAAGAAGGACGCCATCACCACCCCGGCGAGGGCATCCGAGCCGCCCAGGCGACGGATGTAGACGGGCAGCATCGGGATGATCGAGCTGGCGCCGACCCACTGGAGGAAGATGGTGATCGTCAGCGTGCGGATGAGCCGGGCCGACCGGTCGGCGGCGGTGCTCTCGACGGGGAGCCCGGCGGTGGAGGTGGTCACGGCGCCGCCCTGGTGAGGCGCTCGAGCCCCGCGGCCACCTCGGCCCGCAGGGTGGCTGACGGCGCCGCCAGTCCGAACAGGTCGCACAGCCACAGTCCGTCACAGGCCAGGCGGACGACGGTGGCCGTGGCGTCGTCGAGACCGTCCGACTCCAGCCGGGCCTGCCAACGGTCGGCGGCGGCCTGCAGCGGGACCATGAGGGATGGCTGGGCGGCAGCGGCGGCGATGACCGCCGCCCCGAGCCGGTCCTCGTGATCGGTGCCGGGTGGACCCGGTTCCACGGTGGCGCGCAGGTAGGCCCGGGTGAACGAACCCGGACCGCCGTCCGGGTCGAGGTGGGCCTCGATGTCGCGGTCGAACTCCTCGATGATCGTGGCCACCATGCCGGCGACCAGCGAGTCGCGACTCGGGAAGTGGTAGAGCACGCCTCCCTTGCTCAGCCCCGCCTCGGCGGCGGCGGCGTCGAGGGTGAGTCGGGCGACGCCGTCCCGCAGCACCACGGCCTCGGCTGCTTCGATGATGCGCGCCTTCGTGTCGGGGCGCGTCGACAGGGGAGACTCGACCGGATCCATGCATCCAGTATACCGTCTGGACGGTACAGTTCCAGGGGCCGGATCGCCGCCGGAGGCGGAAGGGGGGGGTCGGCGCCCGGCCGAGGCGGGAGCGGGCGGGGCCGACGTCCGGCCGAGGCGGGAGCGGTGGAGTACCCCTTCGGTCGGCTGGTCAGTCCCGGCGGCTGCCCAGGTGCCAATCCCCGCAGAACGAGCACTGGTAGGGGTCGAGGTCGGCGCCCTCCTCGAGGCGGAGCCGGAGCGAGGACCGGTTGGCCTCATCCCTGGTGGCGAACCTCGCCTTCGGCTGCCCGTCGGCCCGCCAGTGCTCCCGCCCGGCGTTGGCCCCGGTCCGGTCGTGGTCGGCTCGCCCCGGGCGTCGGCCCCGGCGCCGGGCCTTGGCCATCTCGGTCCGCCCGCCTACTCGGTGTACACGGGCGGGCGTTTCTCGCGGAAGGCGTTGGACGCCTCGGTCAGGTTGCCCGTGTGGCCGGCCAGCAACTGGGTCCGGTTCTCCAGGTCGACGGCGGCCCGCAGGCTCCCCACCTCCAGCGCCGCCCACATGGTGTCCTTGGTGAGCGACAGCCCGAACGGGCTCAGCGCGCACATGCCCTCGGCCATGGTCACCGCCTGGTCGACCACCTCCCCGTCGGGCACCACCCGGGAGACCAGCCCGATGCGGAGGGCGTCGCCGGACTCGACCTTCCGGCCGGTGAGGAGGATCTCGGCGGCGTTGGAGGTGCCGACGGCCCGGGGCAGCAGCCAGCTGACCCCGAGTTCCGTCCCGGCCAGGCCGTTGCTGATGCCGGCGCCGCAGAAGACGGCGGATTCGGCGGCGAGCCGGATGTCGGCACCCAGGGTCAGGCACATCCCGCCCCCGTAGGCGGCCCCGTTGACGGCGGCGATGATCGGTTGGGGAATCGAGCGCATGGCCGGGACGATGCCGCCCATGTACTCCATGGCCCGCATGCCCATCCGGTGGAATCCCATGCCCTCGGTGCCCGGTGGAGCCCCGGCGTGCTCGAGCTCGAGCCCCGAACAGAAGGCCCGGCCGGCCCCGGTCAGGACGACCACCCGGCACTCGTTGTCGGACGCCACCTCCTCCAGCGCAGCGTAGAGGTCGGCCACCAGGGCGAACGACATCGAGTTGAGTCGGGACGGGTTGTCGAGGGTCACCAGCCGCACATGGGTGCGGACGGCATCGATGGAGACGAGGGCCATGGGTCCAGCCTCACCGACGCGACACCATCGCGCCACTCCGCCGCCGGGTTGGGCCATCATCAGGGCGTGCCCCTCGACCCGTTCAGCGCTTTCGAGCCGTACGGCGGCGCCCGGCCCCCGGATGCCCTGGTCGGCCAGTTGCTGGTGGCCACGCCCCGCCTGGCCGACCCGAACTTCACCCGTCGGGTGCTGCTCGTCCTCGACCACGGTTCGCACGGTGCCCTGGCGGTGGTGCTGGACCGTCCGGGTGGGGTCCCGGTGGGTGAGCTGCTCGCCCAATGGCATCCGCTGGCCACGCCGCCGGCCGAGCTGTTCACCGGTGGCCCGGTGGCCCGCAATGCCCTGATCGGCCTGGTCCGCCTGCGGGCGCGGGGCCCCGAGCCCCACCTGGCGCCGCCGCTGCCCACCGGGTGGAGGCTCCTGGTGGACGGCGACCGCCCGGTGGGGACCGTGGACCTGGCCGCCGACCCGGATCTTCTGGAGGACTCGCTGCTCGGCGTCCGTCTGTTCTCGGGCTACGCCGGGTGGGACTCGGGCCAGTTGGAGGAGGAGATCGAGGAGGGCTCCTGGTACGTCGTCCCGGCGGAGGCCCGCGACCCGATCTCGGCCGATCCCGAGGGACTCTGGCGCCGCGTCCTCAAACGGCAGGGCGGCGCCTTGGCCGTCGTGGCCGGGTTCCCGCCCGACCCCGCCGTCAACTGAGCCGTGGCCGGCCGGCGGCCGACCGGCCACGGCTACCATCGCCCCGTGGACAGCCCGCCCGACCCGGCCATTCGCCCTGTGACCGAGGCGGACGTCGCCCCGGCCGCCACCATGCTGGTCCGCTCGTTCGACGACGACCCCGTGGCCAACTTCATGTTCGCCGGCGACCGTCGCCGGCACCGCGGGCTGCACTCGTTCTTCGTCTCCCAGATCCGCCGCCAGTACCTTCGCTACGGCCAGGTCCAGGCCGCCGGTGCTCTCGATGCGGTGGCGGTCTGGGGACCGCCCGGACGGGAGCGAAACGGGATCCGGGAGCTGCTCGAGCTCCTGCCGACGGCCCCGTTCCTGGTCAGCAGGCGGATCCACCGTGCCCTGCGGCTGCTCTTCGAGGTGGACTCGCTGCACCCGACCGAGCCCCACTGGTACCTCGCCACCCTGGGGACGGATCCGGACCACCAGCACCGGGGGCTCGGGTCGGCACTGCTCCGGACGAAGCTCCGACAGATCGACGAGGCGGGCGAGCCCGCCTACCTCGAGTCGTCGAAGGAGCGCAACGTGCCCTTCTACTCCCGCTTCGGCTTCGAGGTGATCCACGAGCTCCACTCGGAGGTGGGGGCGCCGACCATCTGGCGGATGTGGCGCGAGCCGAGGGTCCCCGGCGACTGACCGCCGGGCCGTGAGCGCCCGACCGTTTGCTCAGACGGCCACGTGGACGCCGTCGGGCCGGTCGTCCGGCACGGCCACGACCTCCTTCAAGAGATCGTGGAGGGCCCTGGTCGGCGCCGAGGGCAGACCCCGGCTGCGCTGGGCGACGCCGACCCGGCGGCGGGGCAGTCCCTCGATGGGCACGCCGCGGAAGCGGGGCCGGAGGAACGACGGGATGGCCGTGGCCGGCAGGATCGCCGGGCCGTACCCCTCGAAGGTCAGCGAGGCGATGAGTCGCAGCCCGTCGAATTCGGCCGCCGGGAGCAGGCTGATCCCGAGCGGCCGGGTGGCGGCGTCGAGCTCGTCCCGGAAGGCGGTCCCGGGCAGCGGCAACAGGAGCTCCAGATCGGCGAGATCCTCGAGGGTGAGGGCGAGGGCGGGATCGGCCATGGGGTGCCGGTCGGGCACGACCAGCATCAGGTCCTCTTCGAACAGGAGCCGGGCCACCAGGTCGCGTCCGGCGACGGGCAGGTGGAGCACGGCCAGGTCGAGCTGCCCGCTGGCCAGCTGGGGCTCGAGGCCGGTCGTGGTGCCCTCGATCACGACGAGGCGCAGCTTCGGATGCTTCTTGCGGGCCAGGTCCATCAGTCGGGGCACCAGCCAGCGGGCGGTGGTCCCGATCATCCCGACCCGCACCGTCCCGGTGACCTCGTCCTTGCAGGCGGCGACGTCGGACACCAGGGCATCGAGTTCGGAGAGGATGCGGCGGGCCCTGGCCACCACCACGCTGCCCTCCTCGGTGAGCCGGCCGTCGGCCCTGTCGATCAACGGGGTGCCGAGCTCGCGCTCGAGCCGGGCCACGTGGGCGGAGATGTTCGACTGCACCGTGTTCAGGTGCTCGGCGGCCGCCGAGAACGTGCCGTGGTCACTGATGGCGGTGAGCGCCTGGAGGTGACGTATTTCCATCGCTCCAGATGATATCAGATATCAATTTTAGCTGGTTGACTGATTGCTCGCGGTTGTTATACGATTACTGCAGACCACAGGATGCTTAGGAATCCCCCTCCTATCCTTGTTGAGTCAGTGCGAAGGGACCGCCTTCCCCCCCTGGCGGTCCCTTTGCCGCGTCCGGGGGCCGGTTCCGCCCCGAGGGGCCACGGAGCGCCCGGTGAGACCGTGTGTTCTCGCACCCCGCCGCGGGGCGGGCGGCGGTAGCGTGAGGGCATGACCGATGCCACCGGCGCCGTGTTCGTCGACCTCGATCGCACGTTGATCCGCTCGGCCAGCGGGCCGGTGTTCCACCAGGCGATGGAGGCCGAAGGCGTGGTCGCCCCGGGGCGGCGGCTGCCCGGGGACCGCCTCATGTACGGCCTCTACAACCGGTTGGGCGAAACCGTGCCGTTCATCGGCCTGGCCCGGGCCACGGCCGCCGTCATGCGCAACCGCTCGGTCGAGGCCACCGGCCTCGCCGGCAAGCGGGCGGTGGAGCCCTTGGTCGAGCTGGTCCAGCCCTGGGCGCTCGAGGTCCTGGCCGCCCACCGGGCCGAGGGGCGCCGCCTGGTACTGGCCACCACCTCGCCGTGGGACCTGGTGGCCCCTCTGGCCGATGCCCTGGGGTTCGACGACCTGATCGCCACCCGCTACGGGCGGACCGGGGGCCGCTACACCGGGAAGCTGGAGGGGAGCTTCGTGTGGGGCAACGGGAAGCGGGCCGCGGTGGGCCAATGGGCCGCCGACAACGGCGTCGACCTCCGCGAGTCCCACGCCTACTCCGACAGCTTCTTCGACGTGCCGCTCCTGCTCGCCGTCGGGCACCCCCACCCCCTCAACGCCGACCCCCGGCTGATGGCGGTGGCCCTGGCCCGGCGGTGGCCCCTCGAGTACTGGGACCGGCCGGCCGGCATCCCCTCGCTGGTCGGATGGGAGCCCTATCACCTGGCCCGCCAGTTCTTCCGGCCCCAGGCCTTCCCCTACGCCCGGTTCAGCCTGGGCGGGGTCGAGACCATCCCCGACCACGGGCCGGTGCTCCTGGCCAGCAACCACCGGAGCTACTTCGACGTGGTCGCCATCGGCCTGGTGGCTGCCCGCCTGGGGCGCCCGGTGCGGTTCATGGCCAAGCAGGAGGTGTTCGACGCACCGGTCGTCGGCCCGTTGGCCCGGGCCTTGGGCGGGATCCCGGTCGAACGGGGGAGCGGCTCGGGTGATCCCATGCGCCGGGCCGCTGCCGCCCTCCGGGCCGGGGAGGTGGTCATCGTGCTGCCCCAGGGGACGATCCCCCGGGGGAGGCGTTCTTCGACCCGGTGCTGACCGGCCACACCGGCGCGGCCCGCCTGGCCGCCGAGACCGGCGCCCCGGTCGTCCCCATCGGCCTGTGGGGCACCGAGCAGGTGTGGCCCCGGTCCTCGAAGGTGCCGGTCATGGCCACCCTGCATCCCCCGCGGGTCACCGTCACCGTCGGCCCGCCGGCGCCCCTCGGCCTCGAGGACGCGGTCGAGGACACCTCGACCCTGATGGCGGCCATCGCCGACCTGCTGCCGGCCGAGGCCAGGACGGTGCACACCCCCACCGCGGAGGAACTGGCCCGCACCCGACCCCACGCGTGACCGTCTCGGCCCGGCCGTCGGGCGATCCACCCGATCGCCACCTCCCGCCCCGGGCCACCGTCGCCGTCGGGGCCCTCCGCCTGTCCAACTGGCTCTCCCGTGCCCTGGGGCGGGGGACCGGGACGGTTGCCGGCGGCCGGGTCGGGCTGGCCATCGACCCGGGCCTGCTGACCACGCTGACCGCCGGCCTGCGGGTGGCCCTGGTGAGCGGGACCAACGGCAAGACCACGACCACGCGCATGCTGGCCGCCGCCCTGTCGGCCGCTCCGGCCGCCCCGTCCGTCGGCGGGGAGGTGGCCAGCAACGACTCCGGCGCCAACATGCCGGCCGGCCATCTGGCTGCGCTGGTGGCATCGCCGGGGGCGTCGATGGCCGTGCTCGAGGTAGACGAGGGCTATCTGGGGCGCCTGATCGAGGAGACCCGCCCGCGGGTGGTCGTGCTCCTCAACCTGTCGCGGGACCAGCTGGACCGCATCGCCGAGGTCCGCATGCTCGTCGACCGGTGGCGCTCGGCGCTGGGCGCCCTGCCGCCACGGGAGGGGGCTGCCCCGAGCACGATGGTGGTGGCGAACGCCGACGACCCGATGGTGGTGTGGGCGGCGTCCACCGCACCCGAGGTGCGGTGGGTGGGGGCCGGCCAGGTCTGGCGGCACGACGCCGTGGGATGTCCGTCGTGCGGCGGCGGCATCACCTTCGGGGACGACGGCGGGTGGGCCTGTGACCGCTGCGGGTTCGAGCGGCCGGACCGCCACGCCTGGCTGGAGGGGTCGGCGCTGGTCACCGCCGGTGGGGACCGCGTCCCGATCGACATCTCGCTCCCCGGGCAGTTCAACCGGTCCAACGCGGCGATGGCCGCCGTGGCTGCGCCGCTCATGGGGGGGCCGGGCACCCCGGCGGTGACGGTCGGCGAGGCACTGGCCCGTGCGTCCGCCGTCGACCAGGTGGCCGGCCGGTTCTCCTCGATCTCGTGGCGGGGCCGGTCCGTGCGGTTGCTGCTGGCCAAGAACCCGGCCGGCTGGACCGCCATCTTCGACCTGTTGGAGGAGACCAGGGCGGGGGAGAGCCCCGTCGTGCTCTCGGTCAACGCCCGCGTCGCCGACGGCCTGGACACCAGCTGGCTGTGGGACGTGCCCTTCGAGCGGCTGGCCGGACGCCCGGTGGTCGCCACCGGCGACCGCCTCTTGGACCTGGCGGTCCGGCTCCGCTACGCCGAGGTGGTCCACGTGGTGGTGGACGACCCGCTCGCCGCGCTGGACACCGCGGTGCGGCTGGGTGACGAGGCGGGTGTGGTGCCGCCCACGGGTGTCGACTTCCTCGGCAACTACACCGCCTTCGCCGACCTGCGGAAGCGACTGTGACCGCGGCAGGGCCGCGCTCGGCCCTCACCATCGCCGTCATCTACCCCGACCTGTTGGGCACCTACGGCGACGGGGGCAACGGACTGGTCCTGGCCCGTCGGGCCTCCTGGCGCGGCATCCCCGTCGACCTGGTCCAGGCCGAGTCCGGCCGGCCGGTCCCCTCCGCCGACCTCTACTGCATCGGGGGAGGGGAGGACGGGCCCCAGGTGCGGGCGGCCACCGGCCTCGTGGAGGACGGCACGCTGCACCGGTCGGTCGACCGCGGGGCGGTCGTCCTCGGCGTGTGCGCCGGGTACCAGCTGCTCGGTCGGTCGTTCCCCGACAGCCGGGACCGCGCCCACCAGGGCCTCGGCCTGCTGGACGTCACCACCCGGAAGGGGACGGGGCCCCGGGCGGTGGGTGAGCTGGTGGGTGGGCCGGACCCCGGCGCGCCGCGCCTGGCCGGCGGGGCCACGCTGCCCACCCTCACCGGGTTCGAGAACCACGGTGGGGTGACCACGCTCGGCCCCGGGGCGCGTCCCGTCGCCCGGGTCACGGTCGGCGTGGGGAACGGGGCCGGTGACGGCACCGAGGGGGCGTGGGCCCGTCGTGTGTTCGGCACGTACCTCCACGGGCCGGTCCTCGCCCGCAACACGGCCGTGGCCGACCTCCTCCTCGGATGGGCGGTCTCCCCGTCCGGGGCCGACGAGCCGCTCGCCCCGCTGGACGACGCAGAGGAGCTGGCCCTCCGACGCGAGCGGCTCCACGCCGTGTCCGGTGGTGGGGCCGGCCGGCCCCGATTCCTGCGGCGCCTGGTCAGCCGCCGGTCGTGACCCCGGTGGGCACCGGTCCCGCCACGGCGGCGCCGGTGCCGCTCCCGTCGTCCTCCCTCCTCCACAGCGCACTGGGCCACCACCACGCCGGCCCGACGTCCATGACGAGGGCCGGGATCAGCACCGACCGGACGACAAAGGTGTCGAGGAGCACCCCGAAGGCCACCACGAAGCCGATCTCGGCCAGGGTGACGAGCGGCAGGACCCCGAGGACGGCGAAGGTGCCGGCCAGGATGATGCCCGCCGAGGTGATCACGCCCCCGGTGGCCGACAGCCCGCGTCGGGTCCCCTCGCGGGTCCCGTGGCCGAGGGCCTCCTCTCGGACCCGCGCCATCAAGAAGATGTTGTAGTCGCACCCGAGGGCGACCAGGAAGATGAACCCGAAGAGGGGCAGGCTGGGACTGGTGGCGGCGAAGCCGAAGACCGTGGTGTTGACCACCGACGCCACGCCCATCGAGGCCAGATAGGAGAGCAGGACCGACAGCACCAACAGGATCGGCCCGAGCAGGGCCCGCAACAGGATCATGAGCACGACCAGCACGACGAGCAGGACGAGGGGGATGATCACCTTCTCGTCGTGCACCGTGGCCAGACGGACGTCGAGGTCGACGGCGCTCGGGCCGCCCACGAGGGCCCCGGGGCCGATGCGGCGGTCCAGCTGGGCGCGCAGGGAGGTGATGGTGGCGTCGGCGGCCCGGGTGGAGTCGGCCGCCCTGCCGATGGCCACCACCTGGGCGAGGTCACCGGACACCTGCGGCGGGAAGACGCTGGCGATGCCCGGGTTGTCCTTGGCCGTCTGATAGGCCACGGCCGCCTTGTCGGCCGGCGAGATGATGAGGAGCGGCGCGGTGATCCCCGACGGGAAGCTCTGGTCGATCAGGTCCTGGCCCGCCACCGAGTCGACGGTCTTCGTGAAGCCCTGGGCGTTGGTCAGGTTGGTGTCGAGGTGCAGGAGGCCGAGGCTCAACACGGCGAGCAGCGCCGTGCAGCCGATCCAGATGGGTCGGGCGTGGGCGGTGATGACCCCGCCCAGCCTCACCCACAACCGCTTCTGGGTGACCTCGTCGCCGGCGTGGGAGTCCGGGTCCCAGCGGGGGACGAACGGCCAGAAGACGCCGCGCCCGACGATCAGCAGCAGCATGGGGAGTGCGGTGAGCATGGCGAAGACGACCACCACCACGCCGATGGCGCACACCGGGCCGAGCCCCTTGTCCGAGTTGAGCGAGGCGGTGAGGAGGCAGAGCAGGCTGAGTGTCACCGTCCCCCCCGAGGCCAGGATGGTGGGTGCCACCCGGCGCAGGGCGGCGGCCATGGCGTCGTGGCGGTCCTCGTAGTGCACCAGCTCCTCCCGGTAGCGGGCCACGATGAGCAGCGCGTAGTCGGTCCCCACCCCGAAGATGAGGACGGTGAGTATTCCCCCGCTCTGGCCGTTGACCGTCAGGCCGTGGCGGGCCAGCTCGTAGATGACCGCCTCGGCCGCCTGATAGGCGAATCCCACGGCGACGAGGGGCAGCAGCCACAGGAAGGGGCTGCGGTAGATGATCAGCAGCAGCACGGCGACCAGCAGCCCGGCGGCGAGGAGCAGGGTGCCGTCGAGGCCCTTGAACGCGCTGACCTGGTCGACGAGCGAGCCGGCCTGGCCGGTGACCTTCACGTCGAGTCCGTTCGACCCCTCGCCGACCACCGAGCGGAGGTGGTCGACCGCATCGGTCACCGGGTCGATCTCCGCCGACGACGACAGCGGGACGGAGAAGTAGGCGGTCGACCCGTCGGTGGAGGTGACGGCGGCCGTGGCCGGCTGTTGCCCGGCCGCCCGGCTCGGATGGGCATCGATCCGGGAGCGGTCGGCATCGATCCGGGAGCGGTCGGCGTCGGTCAGTCCTCCCGATCGGTGGTAGACGATCGTGGCCAGTTGGGTCCGGCCGCTCGGGAACCGGCCGGCGAGGTCCTGGACCTTGGTCGACTGCGCCGCCGGGGGCAGGAACGAGATGGCGTCGTTCTTCTCGACCGACATCAGCTTGTTGGCCACGCCGCCGGCCAGTCCGAGGATGACGATCCAGGCGACGAGCACGACCCACTTGGTCCGCCTCCCGCTGATAAACCCGATCACCGCGCCCATCGCTCCTGTCGCTCCTGTCTCTGCTGTCTCGTCGCGTCCGGCCGGGCGCGTGTCGACCCGGTCTGCGTCGGTCGGACCCTACCCAGGCGCTCCCGGCCGGTCAGCGGTTCTTCCGGGGCCAGTCGACCCCGTCGTGGGTGTCGCGCCGCTCAGGTGCGGACGGGAGCGCCCACGACCGGCGCCAGGCGGCGGCATCGGGCCCCTGGAGCGGTGGGGTGGTGCCTCGGGCCGCCTGCCGCCGTGCCGTCCACCAGTCGGTGTGCACCTCGTCGGCCATCGTGGCCACCGCCTGCTCGATCCGGGCACCGAAGCGGCGGACGTTCTCGCTCTCCTCGGGCCACAGCGGCGTGCCGAAGGTGACCGTGGTCCGGGTCCGACGGACACCGGACCCACCCTTGGGCAACAGGTGGCGCGTGCCGTCGAGGTGCACGGGCACCACCGGGGCCCGGGTGCGGGTGGCCAGATAGGCGGCGCCGCCCGGGTGGAAGGTCTGGGCCCAGCCGTCCGGGGACCGTCCCCCCTCGGGGAAGATCACCAGGTTCCAGCCCTCGGCCACCAGCTCGGCGGCCTGGTCGACCGAGCGCCGGTTGATCTTGGTCCGTTCGATGGGGATGGCGGCCAGCAGGAACGACCAGGTGTCGGCCTTCCACCGCCGGTCGAAGAAGTAGTCCGCCGCCGCCGCCACCACGGTGCGGTGCCGGAACCGGAGGGGCAGGCAGCTCAGCAGCAGCGGCGTGTCCGCATGGCTGGCGTGGTTGGCGGCGAAGATGACCGGCGCCTCGAGGCCGACGAGGCCCTCGTCGCCCTGGACGAGCGGTGAGGCGAGCAGGCGGGCCAGCGGTCGGGCCACGTTGTCGAGCACCATGGCCCGGGCCAGTCGGACCGGGTAGCGGCGCGACCACTCGGTGTCGTAGTGCACCCCGAGCTCGGGCTCCGGGGCCGGACGGGGCACGGACTCGGGCCAACTGGGCGCGGCCAGGGGGAAGCGTGCCCGGCCGACCCGGGAGGTCAGCGCGGTGGGCGACAGCCGGCCCCACCGCCCACCCGCCGACTCGCCCAACCGGGCATCGGTCCGCACGGCGCGCCGGGCCCGCAACGAGTTGGACGAGGTCCGCTCGGGGCTCATTGCACGTCGGCCATCAGGATCGGCGGCGCGTGCAGGTGGGTGAGGGTCGGGGAAGGTCCGACCACGTCCTGGGCCATCTCCAGGGCGTCGGCCAGGGTGGACGCGGCCCGGAAGCCGAGCCGGTGGACGGCGTCGGCCTCGCCGCCGACGATGATGACCGCCCCGAGGTGCTGCAGCGCGTGGGCGCACCAGTACCACATGTAGAACGGATGGACCCCGTGGTAGGCGTGGCCCGTCCGGTAGAGGTGGATGTACCACGGGTCGGTGGCGAAGGACTCCTCGTAGCCGTCGGCCACCTCGATGGGATCGGTGGTCTCGCTCAGCACCTGCTCGAAGAAGTCGATGTAGCTCGGGTGGTGGACCGGGTTGAACTCCCAGGGCGTCGGGTGGGTCATGATGAGCGCCCCGCCCTCCCGCACCAGCGGCCGGCCCCGGTACAGGTTGAAGAAGTACCCGAGTCCGAGGCACGCCACCAGGATGGGGTTGAGGATCGAGTTGACGTTGTAGGGGCTGATGTAGGGCAGTCCCATGGTCAGGACGTCGGTCTGCCCCTCCACCACCACGCCCTGCTGCGCCCAGACGTTGTCGGTGGTGAGCTTGTGGACGGCCTCGACCTCGCCGGCCTGGACCGAGGTCATCCGGTGGGGGGCCTTGACCGAGTGGAAGAGCTGGCGGGCGTACTTGGGCGGCGTGCGGTCGAGTGCCTTGGACGCGGCCAGGTAGCCCAGGCGGTCCTTGGCCTTCCACTCCCACTCGCGCATCTGGAGGAACCGGAAGGCGGTCGGGAAGGTGTCGTTGTTGAGGGTGGTCTCGATCTGGAACACCTTCACCCCGCTGTCGGCGATGAGCCGGCCCATCCGCCAGTTGGCCGAGTGGAGCTCGGAGCGGTGCTGGTCCATGAACGAGCGGCTCCGCTGCATGGTCTGCGGGTTGTGGTGGTGGCGGAGGCTCTTGTAGCTGGCCAGTCCGGTGGCCACGCTCTTGTGCCCTCCGTCCATGGCCACCAGGTTGATGTTGACGTAGACCAGGAGGTCGCTCTCCGCCGCCCGCTTGTTGATCTCGACGTCCTCCCCCTGGTCGGTGAGGCCGAGGTGGACCAGGGCGTCGGGGTCCTCGGCATCGTGCTGGGTGAGCAGTCCGTTGGGGGCGAAGGCGTCGTAGATGCGGTCGCCGATGGCATGGCGGAGCTCCGGCTCGGTCATCCGCCTGTGCAGGGCCAGGGCCACGATGAGCTCGACGTCGTCGACCCCGGCTTCGGCGGCCATGTCGAGGACCTGCTCGATGACCATCTGACGGATGTCGGGACGCTCCATCGGGGGGAGGGGGAGGGAGATGTCGTCGAAGGCGATGGTCAGCCGCATGCCGGGGAACAGCAGCGCCGGAAGCGGGTCCCGGTCGCCGACCGGGTCGAGCAGTGCGGACCGGATGGCGGCCGACGGCTCCGACAGCGGCTCGACGGGCTCCGGCGCATAGATGACCCGACTGCCCAGCGGCAGCTTCTCGAGGCTGAACCGCTCGCCGTGCCAGAACAGCGTCGGCGGGGTGGAGCGGTCGACATCGAGCACGAATCCGGGCCTGGGGCTCATCGGGTGCTTCCTTTCCGGTTGCGAAGATCGAAGGCCACCTTGACCGCCCCCCGGCGCCCGGCCGCGCCGGCGTGGGCGATGGCCTCCTCGTAGCGCTCGAGCGGGTAGGAGGCGGACACGAGCGAGCCCAGCCCCGCCGCGGCCACCACGTCGATCGCCAGGTCGAAGGTGCGGAGCGGGCCGTCATCGGGAGAGGGCCGCTCGTCCCCGTAGGCGTAGGAGCCGACCAGCCGCAGCTCGCGGTGCCACAGGGGCGCGAGGTCGACGGACACCTTGCCGGGCATGCCCACCATCACGACCGTGCCCCGGGGGCGGACCATGGCCAGCGACTGGCCCAGCGATTCCGAGGAGCCGACGCAGTCGAACACCACGTCCGCACCGTTGGTCAGTCGGCCGGCCAGCACCAGCGAGCCGGCCCGCCGGCGGACCGCCCGGGCCAGTTGGTCCGGCGGGACCACGGTGTCGGCCCCCAGCTTGAGGGCCAGCTCCCGTTGGTGCGCATGCTTGGCTCCCACCATCACGGTGCAGGGATGGTCGGGGCGGACCAGCGCGTGGAGGGCCGCCACCGTGGCCAGGCCCAGCGTCCCGGCCCCCACCACGGCGACGACGTCCCCGGTGGCCACGCCGGCCGAGAGGGCGGCATGGACGGCACAGGCGGTGGGCTCCACCATCACGGCGTCCTCGTCGGTGAAGGAATCGGGCACGGGGTGGAGCTGGGAGGAGTGGGCGGCCAGGGCGCCCGTCGACCAGCCGCCGCCGGTGTCCGTGCAGTACCCGGTCTGCAGCCCCGGTGACAGGGCTCCGAACGCCACGTTGCCGCACAGGCCGGTGTGGCCCTGTGAGCACTGGGGGCAGAGCGGACTGATGTGGCGGGTGGCGCACCCGAGGACCGGCTCGATGACGGCACGGGTGCCCGGGGCCAGGGCGTGCCCGGCGTGGTCCACCCCGCCGTCGTCGAGGACGCCGACCACCTCGTGGCCGGGGACGAAGGGGAAGCTGACCATGTCCTCGAAGTAGCGGGAGCTGCGCCCGTCGAGGGTGGCGAGGTCCGAGCCGCAGATACCCGACAGGAGGGGGCGCAGGTGGAACCAGTCCGGGCCGCGCAGCTCGGCAGGCTCGGTGTCGAGCAGTTGCAGCGGACCGATGCCCGCACCCCGGCCCGACCCCAGCACGGAAGCGACGCGGGACGCGGCGAACCTCGCCACGTTGCGCTCGAAGACCAGCGCCTTCATCGGTCCGGCCCGCCCGACGGTCGCCGGGTGGCGCCGGCCAGCGCCGCGGGGCTGGTGCGGCCGCGGCGGAGCGAACCGCGACGATCGAGTGGGCCGAGCGGGAGGAGGGGCTGGGCACCGCCCTCCGCCTTGTGCCAGTGCTCGACGTGCCACCCCCGGCGCCGGGCGATGGCGGCCAGCTTCGCCTCGGGGTTGACCGCCACCGGGAATCCGACCGCCTCCAGCATGGGCAGGTCGCTGGCCGAATCGGCGTAGGCCATCGACTCCTCGAGCTGCAGACCCTCGGCCTCGGCGTAGTCGGCGAGCACCAGGGCCCGGGCCTCGCCGATGGGCGGGAGCTCCTCGAGACGTCCGGTGAACGTGCCGTCGACCTCACCGAGCCGGGCGCAGACGATGTCGTCGAACAGCGGCCGCAGCGGCTCGACGACCAGGTCCAGGGCACCGGTGATGAGGATCGTGCGGTGGCCGAGGGCCCGGTGCTCACGGACCCGGGCGATCCCCGCCGGGAAGGACTTGGTCAGCAGCAGATCGTGGAACAGCTCCCATCCGTCGTCCCGCAGCCGCTCCACCGGCGCCCCTTCGTAGCGGCGGTAGAACGAGCGGAGGAAGTCCCCACGGTCCCTCCGGTCGAGCATGAGGAGCGAGGGTGCCTCGCGCAGGAGGTCGGCCACGAACGCCGCTCGTTCGGCCGCGGGCAGGTGGCGTGAGGCCAGCCACGCGTAGGAGTCGACCACGTTGGAGGCGATGAGGGTGTTCTCGAGGTCGAAGGCGGCGAGGTGGCGGTCGGGGGAGAGGATGGCCTTCCGGGCGCGCTCGGCCCGGTTGGGCTTGGTGGACTTGCCCGGTGACGTCCGCACCCGGGCGTGCTCGATGATCGACGGGAGATGGATCTCACGGACGTAGGTGGCCCAGTCCACCGCGGCGGGGTCGAGGCAGAACGTCTGCCGGTCGTCCTCGTCCATGCGCTCCCACAGCGCCAGCAGCCGGTCCACCCGGTAGCGGGCCTCCGTCTCGGTGTAGGCGCCGTAGAGCTCGACATAGCCGAGCGCACGGTCGGCCAGCAGGTGCTGCTCCTCCAGGGCTGCCATCCAGGCCGCCTGGCGGCCCCGGATGGGTAGTGAGCCCACCACCCGCTCGGCCAGGTCCATGGCCCGCGACGCCCGGGACAGCTGGCGCTGCACCCGTCCCCGGCCGGGGAACGACCACTCGGGCACGACGATCGGTTGACCGTCGCTGTCGTAGAGGGGGTGCTCGGTGAACCACGCGGTCACCAGTTCGACCAGGCGCCCGTAGCGGAACGGGTTCCGGACCCCCGACGCCACGTGGTAGACGCTCGGTCCCTCGTCGTCGGCCGGCGGCGTGAGCAGCGCCTCGCCGGCCACGGCGATGATGGCGGCCACCACCAGGTCGACCGGGATCACGTCCGTGACCCCTTCGGGCACGCCCGGAAACTCCCGGAGCAGGCCACGGGCGTAGGAGATGATGATCGGCTCGGCCATCCGGAAGCCGCGGATCCAGCCGGGTCGTGGTTCGGCCAGCGCCGATTCGATGATGGAGGGGCGGATGATGGTCATGGGCACCGACGCGCCGAACTGGGATACGAGGGCCCGTTCGCCGAGCGCCTTGGTGTAGGGGTAGGCGTCCGGCCAACCGAGGGACTGGGCCCTCGCCTGGCCCACCTTCACCATCTGGTCCTTCACCCAGTCCTCGCGGACGCGTTCGGCCCGTTCGGCCAGCAGGTGGAGCCCGGCACCGCCCAACTCGCCCCGCGCCCGCTTGGCGAAGGAGGCCAGCCGCTCGGGGCGCCGTGACTCGGCATCGAGATCGGCCCGTTGCCGGCGGGCGGCGGCGACCTCGTCCCGCCAGTCGACGTCGACCGTGAAGCGGTTGCCGTCGAGCAGTTCCTCTCTGGCCTCGCCCTGGTGGGTCCCAGCGACATAGGCGGTGGAGACGGGGAGGAAGTGGACCGGGCCGACGCGGCCCTGCTCGGCGGCCAGCCGGCGCGCCTCCTCCACGGCGGCGGCCACCCGAGACGGGCCGAGGAGGTTGACCTCGACGGCGGTGTCGAGCGGGGAGTCGAAGCTCACCGAGGCGGCGGAGTGGATGACGATGTCACACTCCGACAGGCGTTGCCTGCCCCCGTCGTCGAGGCCCAGCCCGTCGGTGGTCACGTCGCCGGGCACCGCGTGGACCCGGGCGGCGACCTCGGCATCGAAGCGGTCGGCCAGTTCGTCGCGGAGGCGGTCGAAGCAGTCGTTCTTCAGGATCTCCTTGGTGGCCCGCTGCATGGCGGTCGAACGCCGACCGGGCCGGATCAGGAGCACGACCTCGCTGTCGGGGACGCTGCGGAGGAGACGCTCGACCAGGGCGGTTCCCAGAAAACCGGTGGCGCCGGTGATGAAGAACCGCTTCCCCGTCAGGGCGTCACGTACGCGGGTCACCGGATCTGTCTACCATATGGTAAGTGAGCAAGTCGAGCGTCGACGGGGACGAGGACGAGGGGGTGGACGGAAGCGGTGGACGGCGGGTCGTCGTCCCCCGGGGCCCGGGCGCCCGCGACCGGAGCCGGCCGAGAAAGGCGTCGGGAGCGAGCACGCCCGACCGGATCCTCGATGCAGCCCTGGTCTCGTTCGCCACGCGGGGGTACGACGCGTCATCGCTCGACACCCTGGCCCAGGGCCTCGCCATCCGCAAGCAGACCATCCTCTACTGGTTCCCGTCCAAGGAGGTCCTGTTGGAGGCGGTCATCGACCGCAGTGCCATCGAGCTGTCCGCGGCCCTCGAGGACTCGCTGGCCTCGGCGGGCGACGGGTGGGACCGCATCGAGGCGGTGGTGCGGTCGGTGTTCCGCCTGGCGGCGCGCCGGCCCGAGCTGCTCGGACTGGTCCGCGAGATGGGCCGGTTGGGCACACCGGCCGCCACCCGGCTGGTCACCGCCCTCGATCCCCTGGTGCGCCGGGCCACCGAGTTCCTGCAGGCGGAGATGGACGCCGGTCACCTGCGACGGCACGAGCCCCGTCTCCTGCTCCTGGCCATCTACTCCACCGTCATCGGCATGCTGACCGAGGTGGAGGTGGTGCGCGCCCTGGGCGAGGAGCCGACCGCCCGCTCCCTCGTCCGCCGGCGGAACGAGATCCTCGAGCTGCTGCGCTCGGCGCTGGTCGCCGAGTAGCGGGTTCGCTCAGTCGGAGGCCTTGGCCGCCTTGCGGTCCCGACGCGACGGCTTGGGCGCCGGCGGCGGCGGCCGCTTCGGGGTGAACCGCTTGTTGGCCTCAGGGGTGGCGGGGCCCTTGGCCGCCCCTGTACGGGTACCCGCCTTGCTCCCACCCGTCCGAGCCGACGGCTTCCCCCGGCCGGTGGCGGGCCCGCCCGAGGGGGCGGTGGACGGGCGGGCGTCCGCCCGGGCCGCCCGGGCGGACGCGGCCGCCTCCCGCTGGAACTTGTAGGAGCGGACCAGCAGCCAGGCAGCCAGGGCCAGGAACGGCAGGCCGAGGATGAAGCCGGTCGCCCCGAAGGCGAGGAAGGCGAACAGGGCGACGAAGCCGATCGGCGCCCGCCGGCCGAACAGGGTGGCCACGAACAGGAGGATGCCGAAGACGATCCCGAGGACCAGTGTGGTCTGCGGGGTGAGCTGACCCTTGGCCAGTCGGAAATGGTGGTTCTGCGTCTCCGCCAGGTAGACCCCCACCCCCAGGAGGACCGAGACGCCGGACCCGACGAAGGAGAAGAGCCGCTCGCGGGCATCGAGGCCCTCGATCCTCCCCCTGGCCGACACGGTGCGGGAGGACGGCGGGTTCAGCACCGGCCGGATGGCGGACCGCAGACGGTCGAGCGGGCCGGCCGTCACCGGTGCTTCGTCCCTGTCGGCCCAGCCGGCGTCGTCACCGTCTGGCTCGTGGTCGGGTCCCTTGGCCATCGCAGAGAGGCTATCGGCCGTGACGACCCGCATCGACCTCGGCCCGGTCCGTCGCCGGGTACCGGCCTCAGGGGACCGGGCGGAGCACCAGGCGGAGGCCGGCGTTGTCGCCGGGCGGGATCTCCCAGACGTCGGCGGGTCCGGCGACGAGTCCCGAGCCGGCGGTGGCGAGGTCGCTCGGCACGGCTCCGGCGACGTCCCCCGGCTCCTCGGCCTCGATGTCGAGGTGGTGGACCCGCCCGGCCCGGTCGCCGAGCCACCGGCGCAACGGTGCTCCGGACGGAGCGGCCGAGGGCTCGACCAGGCGGATCCCGAGCGGGACTCCCCAGGTCAGCTCGGACCACTGCGAGTCCGGCGCCTTGCCCTCGTCGACGACCCGCCCGCCCAGGAGGTCGACGAAGAGCGCGGTGGCCGCACCGAGGTCGGCGACCACATGGGTGACCCGGTGCAGCCGAGCCGGCGCGACGGCGCCGGTCCCGTCCCGTCGCCGCCGTCGTCCGACCGGGTAGTCGTCGGGTGCGGGACTGCTCCACGAGTTGGGTGCCTCGGCGATCTGAACGACCACACCGGCGGCCTGTTTCGGATGGATGAAGGCCTCCAGCCACTCGGGGTCACTGCGGTCGATGCGGATCGGCTCGAAGCCGTGGACCCTCAGCAGTCCGAGGGCCGTGTCCAGCTCGGGGACCTTGAAGGTCAGGTGGTGGGCACCCGGCCCGCTGTGCGCCAGGAACCGGGCGAGGAAGTCGTTGACCTCGACGTCGTTCGGCATGAGCACCTCGATCCGTGCGCCGTTCCCGAAGGCCAGCTGCGCCGGGGCGAACCCCGGGCCCGGTCCCCCCGAGCTCCACTCGGCACCGAGGTCGACGGCATAGCGCTCCCAGACGTCCGGCCAGCGGGGGACGGCGTGGGCGACGTGATCGAGCACGGCGCCGTGGATGGAGGGTTCGCTCATGGCAACAGCCTGGTTCCCGAGGCGTGGCGCTGTCGAGACGGCAGGCGTGTCCGCCCGCCGCAGGGACGGTTGTGGCGGTGCCGGTCCACCGGTACGGTCGAGGGCATGGACTTCCGCAGCGGCTCGGTGGTCGAACTGGCCGGGCAGGTGCGCAGCGGCACGGTGACCGCCGTCGATCTGGTCGACCACGCGCTCGACCAGATCGCCCGGCACAATCCGGTGCTCAACGCCTTTGTCGCCGTCGACCCGGGACGCGCCCGTGCCTCCGCCGAGGCCATCGATCGGAAGGTGGCCGCCGGCGTCGACCCGGGGCCCCTGGCCGGCATCCCGCTCGGCGTGAAGGACCTCGAGGACGCCGCCGGGTACGTGACCACCCATGGTTCGGTCGCCTTCGCCGACCAGCCCGCAGCCGTGCGGGACTCGCCGCTGGTCGAGCGGTTGGTGGCGGCCGGGTGCGTGGTCGTGGGCAAGACGAACACCCCCGAGCTCGGCTGGAAGGCCGACACCGACAATCCGTTGTTCGGCCCGACGCTCAACCCCTGGAACGTCGACCACACCCCCGGGGGTTCCTCCGGTGGGAGCGCAGCGGCCATCGCGTCGGGCATGGTGCCGCTCGCCACCGGCTCGGACGGTGGTGGATCGCTGCGCATCCCGTCGTCGTGCTGCGGGCTGTCGGCCATGAAGCCCTCACTCGGCCGCGTGCCCAGTGGGGGCCCGTCCGCCCCGGACTGGCAGAACCTGTCGACGAAGGGCCCGATGGCCCGTCGGCTGTCCGACGTCGTCGCGGCACTGGACGTGGTGGTCGGGCCCGACCCGAGCGATCTCCGCTCTCTTCCCCGTCCCGAGGCATCATGGATCGCCGCCCTGGACGGTCCCATGCCGCCGCGCAAGGTGGCCTGGTCGCCGACGCTCGGCTATGCCGAGGTGGACGCCGAGGTGTTGGCCGTCTGTGAGCGGGCCATCGAGGTGCTGGCCTCGTTGGGCACCGAGGTGGTGGAGGTCGATGCCGTCTTCGACGCCGACCCGGTGGACCAGTGGCTCCTGCTCTCCGGTGTGTACAACCTCCGGACCCACGCCGGTCTCCGCGACACCGAGGCGTGGGGCCGGGTGGATCCGGTGTTGGCCATGGTGATGGAACGGGCCGCCACCACGTCGGCGCTCGACCTGGTCCTCGCCGAGGATGCCTGCCACGACCTCAACCTCCGGCTGGTCGAGCTCTTCCACGAGTTCCGCATCCTGCTCACCCCGACCATGGCGGCACCACCCCCTAAGCGGTCGCTCGGGGGGTCGGGGATGATCAACGGCGAACCGGACATCAACTGGGTCAAGTTCACCTATCCGTTCAACATGACCCGTTCGCCGGCCGCATCGATCTGTGCCGGGCTGACCGCTGCCGGCCTGCCGGTCGGCATCCAGCTCGTCGGGCCCCAGCACGCGGACCTGGTCGTCCTGCGATCGGCTGCCGCCTTGGAGGCGGCGATCGGCTTCGATCAGGTGGCTCCGTCCGTCCCCGAGCACTGACCAGCCGTCCCAGCGTCTGATCGGTGGGTCGGTCGGCGGGCTACGATGTCCACCTCGTCGGTCAGGGTCACGGTGACCGGCCCGGCGCAAGGGCGTTTAGCTCAGTTGGTTAGAGCGCAGCCTTCACACGGCTGAGGTCGGAGGTTCGAGTCCTCTAGCGCCCA
>CAVOKJ010000006.1:0-237824 GCA_963696495.1 uncultured Acidimicrobiales bacterium
CTTTTAGAGCTGAGTTCGGAGTTTCCACAGCCTCTCACCGAGTGCCCATATCCGGCGATCGTGGGCATCCAAGCTGCCAGCTACCCGCCGGTGCGTTCCCGGTGCTTACACCCAGGCCAGCAGCAGGGTCGTCGCATGCCTTCCTCCAGCTCCTCCTGCGTTCGGCGAATACGACGCTCTCGGGTGACCCGCTGCTTGGCATCCTCAACCCAGCAGATGAACTCATTGCGTGCCAGAGGAGTGATGTCCGTCCAGGCACCGAGTGCTGCGGGGTTGCCGATCAGCGCCTCGCGCAGGTCTCGAGGAAGCTTGTGAACGACTCCTCCGGGGAGTCGGTGGCTGCTCATGAACCCACGGTAGCCAATCGCGGGGCGACAGATTACAAAGGAGGAATCGCTATCGGCTGGGCGATCAGAGATTCGAGGTGTCCCACCAACCGGCTTTAGGGTCACCTGTGGCCCTCGCCTTCCCCGATGGGCAACCGGCACTCATGACTCAGAAGGTCACCGTAAGCGGTGTCGGTTGTCAGCACCGACCAAATCTGTTAACTAACTCACCAGGCGGGTGCATGATCGGCACCCTGAAGCGGGAGGTGTCGAATCGTGGATACTCGCTACCGAAGTGCACTCTGGGCGGCAGTGGTGGTACCGCTACTGCTCGGTGTTGCGCTCACCACTGCGGTGATCAGCGGTGCGCCTCGTGCGTCGGCGGCCACGGTGGTCCAGACCATTCCTGTGGGCCGTAATCCCCTCGGTATCTCGTCTGACGGGACTCACGTCTGGGTTGCCAATGAGGGTGACAGCACGGTTACCGAGATCGATGCACTGACCGGGGCGGTCGTCCAGACCATTGGTGTAGGCAGCCAGCCCACCGGAGTCTCGTCCGACGATGGCGCCGTTTGGTTGACGAACACCGGTCAGAATTCCGTAAACGAATTCAATGCCTCAAACCTGGCGAACCCTGGGGTCTGGGCGGGATCGGCAATTTTCAATTCTCCCAGTGGCATCTCGTACGACGGCACACACGCTTGGGTCACGAATTCCGGGCAAGGTTCCGAAACGGTGACCGTGCTACCCAGCCTCAACGCCAGCCAAGGTCCGGTATTGATCAATGTTGGACTCGACCCCGTTGGCATTTCGTCTGACGGAACGCACGCATGGGTAGCGAACAGTGGCGACAACACGGTCACCGAGATCGATGCATCGACTGGGGCGGTTGTCCAGACCATCGGTGTGGGCAATGCTCCCGAAGGAATCTCGACGGACGGGACTCACGTCTGGGTTACAAATGAAGATGACGACACGGTCACCGAGATCGATGCATCGACCGGGGCTGTTGTCCAGACCATCGCTGTAGGGAAGCTCCCGACCAGTGTCTCGTCCGACGGCACGGGCGTTTGGGTGGCCAACAGTGGCGACGAAACAGTTACCGAACTCAATGCATCGACTGGGGCGGTAGTCCAGACCATCAGTGTGGGCAGTAGGCCCGATGGCATCTCATCAGACGGTACCCACGTCTGGGTATCTAACTCTGGCGACGGTACCGTGAGCGAGCTCGCTATCAAGTTCGTCATCACCACGACCAGCCTGCCCAATGCGCACAGTTCGCCCTGGGGTCCGGTGCAACTCCAAGTGGCCAACGTCGGGACGAGCGCCAGCCCCTACGTGACGACCGTGAAGTGGAAGAAGGTCTCCATCCCGAAGGGCCTCAAGCTGTCGTCCTCCGGAGTGCTCTCCGGGACACCAAGTGACAAGTTCGTGGGCGAAATTGCTCCTGTGACCGTTCAGGCAACCGAGACCGTGACCACCCTCAACGGCAAGAGGAAGATCAACACGAAGGCGACTGCGCAGGCCACCATTCCACTGGACTATGTCACGCCGTTCTGAAGTGCACGAATCGTTCCCACCTGGTTCCACCGGACCGGTCGAGAGGTCGTCATGGCTACCCACATCGCCGGCCCGAACATCGGGATCCGTCATCCGGCTGCTCGGCTCTCAGCTGCACGGCATTACGAAAGACCGCTGAGGTGCACCGAATAACCGACGACGGGCATAAGGGCCAGCTGGGGTCTGCGGCCATTGGGGTGCCCCACTCGTTCCCGGTAGGGGATGGGCCTACGGCTGCCAGAGGTCCGATCGCCGAGTCAGCGCCTTTTTGCCTCAGCTGCTGAACTGAGGGCCGGCGATCTGTCCTTTAGAGCTGTGGCAAACGAGGTATCGATCGGTGCTGACTCGCCTCCACGACAACCGTGTTGTTGACCCGGTTAGGCTCCGCACGGAGCCCGGAGCTGACTTCGATGGCGGGAGCGAGCCGCTCCCTCGTCGGGTGTGCCCTTGTTGAGGTGCATCACGCGCCAAGTCCCCGAAGGCGAACGGCACCTTCGGGGACTTGAGGCTCATTTAGGTCAAGCGTCGCGGTGTGCCATCCGAATCGATGCTGCGGCCAACACGATTGCGGCATAGACGCCGAGGACGGCAATGGCAGCTCCTGGCCTCAGAAGGCCCGCCGAACGGTTGACCGTGACGGCGGCCTCGAGTGCGGTCCCCGGCAGGTACTGACGGATGCCGGCCGGGAGGAACTGGCCGAGCACAGCTCCTCCCACAACGACCAGCACCAGTGCCGTAGTTGCCCCTGCGGTGTGTCGGATGAGGCCGCCGAGGCCAACCCCGATGATGGCAACCAGGCTCACGGCCACGGCCGCGAAGACCAGGGCCTGGGGCACGCCGGGAGACCCGAAGGACACTTGAAGGTGCTTGCCGGCGAAGACCTTCTGACCGACCTCGAAACTGATCACGGCAGCCAGCAACGCCACCGGGAACGCGAACCCGGCGGTGACCGCAGCTTTGGCTACCAATACCAGACGTCGGGTCGGTGTAGCGGTGAAGGTGGACCGGATCATCCCCGTTGAGTACTCGGCAGTTACGGCTCGCACGGCGAGGGCCCCGAGCAGAACGGCGCCCACCAAGAAGAATCCCCCCAACGAGCAGGCCGTCGGGTCGAAGCTGGCTCGCTGTGCGACGGTCATGGAGGCCCATTGGTTGGCCTGGGAGATGCAGAGGACGGCACCCAAGCCAATGGAAATGGTGACGGCCATGACCGCCGTCCGCCAGGTGGAGGGCAGTGTGCGGAGCTTCGTCCACTCCGACTTGATGACTCTGCTGATGGGAGCGGTCCGTACCTGTCGGGTCGGCGGCGTGAAGTGAATCGCATCGATGGTGTGGGTCGCAGTGCTCATGTCAGATTCCTTTGCTCGAGTCGGCCAACTGGCCGGCGTGGTAGTCGGTTTCATCCTTGGTCAAGTCGAAATACGCCTCCTCGAGCGACGACCCGAGCGGGGTCAGCTCGACGAGGGTGATGTCGTGAGCGGAGGCGGCGCCGCCGATGGCGGCAGCTTCCATGCCGGTCACGACCATGGCCCCGTCGGGTCCGCACTCGATCAGAGCGCCGCGTCGGGTCAGGGCCTCGCCGAGGTCGGCCTGCTCCACGGCCCGGACCCGGACGCTCGGGGCGGTGTGACGGTTGATGAACTCATCGGTGCCGGCGTCGGCGATGATGCGACCCCTGCCGATCACGATCAGATGATCGGCGGTCTGGGCCATCTCGCTCATCAGATGGCTGGACAGGAACACCGTCCGGCCTTCCGACGCCAGCGACTTCATCAGGTTGCGGATCCAGAGGATGCCCTCGGGGTCGAGGCCGTTGATCGGCTCGTCAAACATCACCGTCTCGGGGTCGCCGAGCAGAGCGGCGGCGATGCCCAGTCGCTGGTTCATACCGAGCGAGAAGGATCCGACCCGCTTTCCAGCCACATCGCTGAGGCCCACGATGCCGAGCACTTCGCTCACCCGTCGACGGGCGATGCCGTTGCTGTCGGCCAGCCACGTGAGATGGCTGGCGGCGCTGCGGCCGCCGACGATGGCTCCGGCGTCGAGAAGCGCCCCGACCGACCTGAGCGGATCGGCCAGATCGTGGTAGGGCTTGCCGTCCACTCGAACCTCTCCCGAGGTCGGAGAGTCCAGACCGAGGATCATGCGCATGGTGGTCGACTTGCCGGCCCCGTTGGGCCCGAGGAATCCGGTCACCTGCCCGGACTTGACGGTGAAGGAGACCTGGTTGACCGCAACGGTCTTGCTGTAACGCTTGGTCAGGAGGTTTGCCTCGATCATGGTGAATTCCTTTCCTCGATGTTCTTGGTCCTGGAGGCAGCTTGCGCTCGGCGCCTGAGGTGCCGCTGACGTGGCCCTGAGGTGGGCGAGTCAGCTCAATCACGCCGCACCTGGTCATCGGTCGTACCGTGGGAGCGTGGAAGTGAAGCTATTCGGCGAGCTCGAGGTGGTCAGAGGGGGTGTGGCGATACCCGTTCGTGGCGCCAAGCAGCGGGCCCTCCTGGCTCTCCTGGCGCTGAACCGAGGGAGTCCGGTCAGCGCCGATCGTCTGATCGACCAGCTCTGGGGCGACGGTCGGACGGCGAAGCCGGCCAACGCCTTGCAGGCCCAGATCGTCCAACTGCGCCGAACCCTCGGAGCCTCCGCCATCGTCACCTCCGAATCCGGCTATGCGCTCGATATCAGTGGCGCTGACCTGGATGCAGCCCGATTCGAGGACTTGGTGGCCGAAGGGCGCCGGCTGAGCACCGAGGGCGAGGCAGCCCGGGCGTCCGCCGTGTTCGGTGAGGCCCTCCGGATACGGCGCGGCGAGCCGCTGTCCGAATTCGCCTATGCCGGCTTCGCCGACGCCGAGCGGGCTCATCTGAACGAGTTGGTTCTGGTGGCTACCGAGTACCGAGTCGAAGCGGACCTGGAGCTTGGCCATCACAATGAGCTGGTGGGCGAGCTGGAAGCACTGTGCCGGGTCCACCCGCTACGAGAGCGCCTGTGGGAGCTGCTCATGCTGGCGCTCTACCGAGCGGGGCGCCAGGCCGAAGCGTTGCGGGCCTACACCGAAATCCGTGACCGACTGGTCGACGAGCTCGGGGTCGATCCGGGCTCGAGCCTCCGTGAGTTGGAAGCCCGCGTACTCGCCCACGACCCGTCCCTCGCCGCCGAGCCAGCGCCGCCGCCGCCGCCGACCCTGCAGCCGGTGCCGGGCAACCTGCCCGAACCACTGAGCAGATTCCTCGGGCGTGATGCCGAACTGGAACAGGTGGGCGATGCGATTGCCTCCAGCCGCCTGGTCACCCTGATTGGGCCCGGTGGAGTGGGCAAGACCCGCCTGGCGGTTGAGGCCGCCGCCCGTTTGCGGGAACAGCACCCCGGCGGCACCTGGCTCATCGAACTGGCCGGCGTCACCGATCCCGAAGGGGTCGCTCCGGCCGCGGCCGGCACGCTCGGAGCCGTACGGCCTGCTCTGAGCGACGCCCAGCCCCCTGGCTCGACGGCCGAGCTCATCGCCCGCCACCTCGCCGGCCGCTCGCTCGTGGTCGTACTCGACAACTGTGAACACGTCATCGACGAAGCTGCGAGCCTCGCTCATACCCTGGTCGGAAAGGTACCCGGACTTCGCCTCGTAGCCACCAGCCGCGAGCCACTCGGAGTCCCCGGCGAGATCCTCATACCCGTAGCCGGGCTGGCCTCCCCGGCTGCCATCGAGCTCTTCGTGGATCGCGCTCGTGCGGTCCAGCCGGGATTCGGAGGCGCCGGCCCTGCCGAATCCATCATCGACGGCATCTGCCGACGACTCGACGGCCTGCCCTTGGCCATCGAGCTTGCCGCCGCCCGTCTCCGAGCCCTTCCCCTGTCCACACTGGCCGAGCGACTCGACGACCGCTTCGCGCTGCTCACCCGTGGCGCCCGCACCGCGTTGCCCCGCCAACAGACGCTGCGGGCCGTCGTGGACTGGAGCTACGACCTCCTCTTCGAAGACGAGCGGCGCCTGTTCGCCCGGCTGTCGGTCTTCATCGGTGGCTGCGACCTCGAAGCCGTCGAGGCCGTCTGCGTCGACGATGAGCTTCCGAGCACCGACATCCTCGATGTCATGAGTCGGCTGGTGGACAAGTCCCTCGTGGCGGCCCCGACGCCCGGCGAGACTCGGTATACCCAGCTGCAGACGTTGTGGGAGTACGGCGCCACCCGCCTCAACGACTCCGGCGAGGCCGACACAGTCCGCACCAGACACGCCGTCTACTATCGCCGCTTCGGTGAGAACGCCAACCAACGCCTGCGAGGTGCCAGAGCGCCCGAGTGGAGCGAACGCCTGACCCCGGAGTTGGGCAATCTGAAGGCGGCGCTCGATTGGCATTTGGGCGCCGGGAACATCGATGCCGCACTCTCCATGGTCTCCGGGATGGCCTGGTTATGGTTCGTCAACAGCGATTTTGCCGAAGGCGCCCGTTGGCTGGCCAGTGCGCTAAGCGTCGAAGGGAAACGCCGTCCCGAGCTGGAGGCCACCGCCCTGGTCTGGCACGGTTACTGCGTCGGCATGTCGTTCAGCCCGGCGGCGGGCGTCGTCGAATGTGAAGAGGCGATTGCCATCTTGAGGCCTGGCGACGACCCTGTTCGCCGGGCCGAGGCGCTCCTGCTCGCAGCGTCGATACTGATACGCGCCCACCAGTTCAGCCGGTCGCTGACGGCGTTGGCAGAAGCACAGATGCTGCTCGGCCCTGATGACCAGCGTTGGTTGATCAGTGCACACGACACCATCGAGACGCAGATGCGCTTAGGGCCCCACGAGCACGGGTGGCTGCTCGGCACACACGACATGTTGGTCAGCTGGAATCTGGCGTCGTTCGGGCGTCTCGACGAGGCCGAAGCGGCGGCCCTTTCGAGCATTGAGCGCTTCGACGCAGCAGGTGAGGTGTTGCTGGTCGTCAACGCACTGAACGCTCTCGCCGGAATTGCCGCGGCAAAGGGTGATTTCGAGGGCGCGTCAGTGGCCTACGAAGCGCTGTTGGAACGGTGCCGGGCTACTGCGCAGCACCCCTACCTGCCTTTTTGCCTCGTCTCTTTGGCCGGTGTGCGGGCCAGACAAGGTGACGCCGCCGCCGCCGACCGTCTCTACCAAGAGGCGATCGGGTGCTGCTACAACCCGTGGCTCTCGGCCGACGCCATGGTCGGCCAAGCGGCCGTCGCCCGTCACCTCGGTGACCTGTCAGGGGCGAGAGCTTTGCTCGACACTGCCGCAGAGCGTTACCAGGACGCCGACCTTCCCGCCGGCCAAGCCCGGGTGCTGGCGGGACTGGCCTGGTGGGCGATCGGTGCAGGTCAACCCGCCGCCGCGGTTGGCTTCGCGATAGATGCTGTTGCAGCGGCACAGGCGATCGGGGATCCCGAATCCCAACTGCTCGCCGATTCCGCCCAGGCCGCAGCCAACGCCATCGCAGACCCTACCCAGCGCAACATCGACGACTTCGTCGCGTTGGCCCATCAGCGAACCTCAGGGCTCTCGCATCGCTCCCTCACCGACGAGCCGGATCTGGCGGCCCTCGCGACTCGGCTCACACCTACCGAGACCTGAACCGGCACAGCCGCAGTTCACTTCAAGCGGGCCGTTTCAAGCGGTGGCCGCTGCATCTCAGCACCACCTCAGGGCGGCCTCAGGTCACCAGCGCAACCTGAGAGCCATGCATCGCGACCCAGAACGGCCCAATACCCGTCATGGCCAGACGGCCTCTGCTGGTCCTGCTGTCGAGGACCACGGTCGGGTGGTCACAGCCAACATCCAGGCCGCCGCCTTCTATCGCCAAGCGCAACAGGCCGCGGACGAAACGGGCACCGTAGAGGCGCTCCGTCATGCCGTCATAGCCGATCCGGGCTTCGGGCTCGCCGTGGCCGATCTTGCCGCCGTCACCGAAGCGCCCCCGGGTCCCACCGGTGGCCGCCCCATGACCTGGGAACTACATCACATCGAAGTAGTCCGCACGGCGGCCGCCGGCAATGTCGGTCGCGCCACCGATCTGCTTCGTGAACATCTGGCCAGCGTTGGCTGCGATCCGCTCGCTCTGCGCATCGTTACCGACCTCCGACGACGCACAGGAACCTGGGATGGGCTCGAGGACCTCAGGAACCAGCTTCCCGACTGCCATCGTGCCTCCAGAAAGACCCCGCCATGACCGTCCCAAGCGTGCAAGAACCTTCTCCACACGTCGGCCTGCCGGGATCCGTGGCTAAGGATGTGCGGCGGGCCATTGAAGAACGCGGCCGCCTTGCCGCTGCGCAAGCTGCATCCCTTTCAGCGACTAAGAGAGCGGCTGCTGAGCTAGTTGAGATTGGTGTCCCTCTTCGTGATGCAGGGTACCTGCTCGGAATCTCTCACCAGCGAGTCGCCCAGCTAATCGACGCATCCACGGCTGACTCGTAGGGCCAGTCGCCTCAACAAACTGACGATCACTCCGCCAAGCGCTCGTGGATGTCACGGAAGTTGGATCGCGGGCAGAGTCCCGTCGACTCCTAGTCCCGGGCATCGCGGGAGTGACCAAACGTCCCTGAGGGCAGCCCCCCGCAGACGGTGCCTTCCAGGGCGTGATTCCGCCTGCTCGGGATATATGGAGATCCAGTCCACCACTTCTTTTGGTGTCTATGGCATTCTTCCGTCCAAGACCATTACCACAATACGAAGTTGATGTTCGGATCAGTCAGGTCGACTGGACGTGAGAAAGGTGATGGTTCAATGACGACTCAACCAAGCGAATCAGGAAATGGTGCTCTAATCGCGTGCCCATCTGAACCGCCAGGACCTGATGGACGGGTTAGCCGTCAGAACGGCCCCAGCCGGAGCCGGGGCGGCGGGCCGAAAACAACGGTTGGGAAGGCTAAGTCGGCCCAGAACTCTGTCCAGCATGCGATCACGTCGCCGAGCCCTGTGGCAGGGGGCGAGTCCCTGAGCGTTTGGGAGGCATTCCACGAAGGGTTCCGCCGTGATTATCAGCCCATTGGTGTGGTAGAGGAGGAACTCGTCCACAACATGGCCTCTTACAAATGGCGGGTACGTAGAGTGCTGAGAGCTGAAGTGGCCGCCATCAACATTGGCTATGAGGCAGTGGACGGCCGGGTCGCAGCCAGCAGCCCGGGGAAAACCGAGTCAGCTCTTGAGGCGGAGCTCTCCAAGCGCGGCATGACCTTGGCCGGCTGCTGCGAGCTATTGGATTCACTGCAGTCACAGGCCGGAACAGCTGAGTTGAATGATCCGGCCTGGAATGGGGTACTCATGCTTCTTAGTCTCACAGGAAGACGCTTGTCTCCGGATACCAAACAGGCGATGCCGAAGCCGCCTTGCGAGGCGGAGTCATTCCGGGCCTTCTTGAGGAGGGTCGCCACGGAGTTTGGGATGACCTATGACCAGTTGATAGACCTCGTTGTGTCTAGGGCTCATAGTCTTTTTGAGGAGTCCGCACGACGGAACGCTGAGGTGGACAAGCGCCGCAAGGCCGTCGAAGGGAACGTGATATTGCCCAATCTCGAGGTGCAGGAGAAGTTCATCAGGTACGAGGCACACCTTGAGAAGCTGTTTGCTAAAGCCCTCGCCCAACTTGAGGTGCAACAGCGGTTCCGGATCGGAGAACGGATAGCGCCGCCTATGCGGCTTCACGTGTCTGAGGGGCGATGATCGCGATTCAGCTCTCCAAATTGCCAAACGAACTACACGGGGACGGGCCTGCCCGAGCTGTGCCTCTGTCAAAACTGCAAAACGAACTCATCTCATTCAGGCGACGAGCCAAGTTGTGATTGGGGCGAGCTACGCCGTGCCGAGGACCTTGGGGGTATCTCTACCTCAAGCTTCCGCCTCCGTGGTCGGGCGCTGCGGGTGTCCTCAGCTTTATGAACTGCGGTGCGGTGCCCGCGTACTGAGCGCTACCGGCTGAGATGATCAGTGTGTCCTCAGCTGGACTAGCCGAGTCAGATGTCCTCAGCTTTGCGGGCTGAGGTATCGCAGCTCGTCCTCAGCCTAGGTAGCTGAGGACGAGCTGCACCTCCGCAACCTTTAGAGCTGAGTCGCCAGAGCACCACACCACACTCACGCGCCGTCGGCATTGGGGAAGTTGATCTTCAGTGTGCAACGAGGGGAGAAATATCGGCGCCGTACGTCACGGCGGGTAGCACAGGAAGCGATGGTTCACGAAGAGCCAGCTGGCGCGACCAGCGTCTGGCGTAGCCAGCGGCCGGTCAGCTCGAATGCCTCGGTAGCCGCCGGGAACTGGAAGTTGACGAAGCCGTGGGGCTGGCCGGGGTAGCAGACCTCCTCCACCGGAACCCCTCCGCCGCGCAAGAGAGCGGCGTACTGACGGCCCTCGTCCCGGAGCATGTCGCAGCCGCCGAGTACAACCAGTGCCGGAGGCAGACCGACGAACGAGGAAGCCGACAACGGGGCGGCGTAGGGATCACTGTCGAGGTCCCGCCCGGCCGCATAGGAATTCCAGAAGTAGTCGCTGGCCTTGAGGCTAATGACCAAGCCGTCGAACTGCTCCCGCGATGGGGTGGTCGTCGATCCTGCCGTAGCTGGGTAGATGAGCACCTGGCCGGCCAAAGCCACGTCGCCTTCGTCTCGTAGCTTCAAGGAAACGGCCGCGGCCAGGTTCCCGCCGGCACTCTCCCCGGCGACGACCACGGCGCCGGCCGGAACCCCAAACCGTGTGGCGTTGGCAGCCGCCCACTTGCTAACCGCCACGCAGTCGTCGAGGCCAGCCGGGTAGGGATTTTCTGGGGCCAGTCGGTACTCCACCGAGATCACGACGGCACCAGAGGCATAGGCCAGCTCCCGAGCCACGTTATCCATGAGGCCGATGCTGCCGAGGACGAACCCGCCGCCGTGAAAATAGACCACGATGCCGGTGGGCTGCTCCTCAGGCCTGTATAGACGGACGGGAACATCTCCGACCAATTGGTCTTCGATGTGGGCGATCTCCCGGGTCGGGGGCGCGCCCACTGGTCCCCTGGCCAGCGCGAGTATCTCCGGTGTGAACTCCTCGAGCGGGTTCGCCATCATCGGGTTCTCCGCTATCCACTTCTCGACCCACGGGTCCAGAAAGTCTTCGTCGGCCACTCCAGCGTCCCCCTTGCTCTGACCGGCGCAGATGAGGCCGGCGTCCACTCCAAATCTAGGCTCAGCGGTCCGAAGAATGCAGGTAGGAGCGTGTTGGCGGACAGTCAGCACGGAACGTCCACCCTCGTGCTTCCCGATGCCGCCCCAGCCGCAAGCTCGATCCCCATCCCCTTTCGGGAGGTCGTCGACACCATGACCGGTAGCCCAGACGCTCAGAATGGCCTGCTCCCTATCTCATTGATAGCTCGTTGGGCAATCCCTGCTTAACCGAAGCACGCTCACCAAGAGCCTGGGGGTGCAGGCCCGGCCCGATCGCATCCCGATTGGATCCGACGAGTCGGCGGCACTAAGTAGCTCAGTGACGCCCTCAGCGATTTCAAGCTGGCTGCACCGTCCTCGACCGCTCTCGATTACCGAGAGAGAGTCCCCAATCCGATGGCTGATGATCTCAGCCACCCGCCTAAACGTCACCGGCAAGGCTCTCGCCTCGTCCAATCGTTGATTAGGCATCGCGATTCTCGAGCCGGGAAGATCAACTCGTAGTTGGCGTCGAGGCACCCACAACCTCGGACCAGTGGCTCAGCTACGCTGCTTACGCCGGATGCAGGCACTGTATAGGTACGGCAAAGATGGCGTACGCCCGGCGGGCCGCCATCTTGATGGGGAGGTTCGATGAGTACGACAACATCGCTCCACACGTGGCTTACGAGGCGAAGCACGACGGGAGGCGGTCGGCCGACGGGGTTTAGACGAGGCCGTCGCGTCCGGGTGCTCGGTGTGGTGAGCGTCGGGGCGGTATTGATTCTCGCTGGGTGTTCGTCGAACTCGGCGACGTCTTCGTCCACCACGGCGTCAACCGGCGGGTCGACCGGTGGGAAAACTCCCATCACCATCGCCTTGGTGACCTCGTTGACCGGGCCGGGAGCGGATCAGTTCGTGCCTGGTCCTGATGCGTTCACTGCACGGATCGACGAACAGAACGCCATGGGTGGCGTCAACGGTCACATGATCAAGGGAATCGTCATCGACGACCAGACCACCCAGCCGACCCTGGCCATCCAGAACGCGCTCTCCAAGGGCGCGTTCGGACTCGTAGCGGAGAGCCCGCTGTTCTTCCTCGGTGCCAAGATTCCCCAGCAACAGGGCATCCCTGTCACTGGGGGCTCCGTCGACGGACCTGAGTGGGGTGAGCAGCCGTACACCAACATGTTCGCCGCCGACACCGGCAGCGTCGATCCTGCACAGCCTGCGAGCACACTGCCAGGCCTGTTCTTGAAACAGCACGGGGGCTCGATTCTCGGTGCCTACGCCTATCCGATCGGTGGCACGTCGAAGGTCGGTGCGGTAAATGCATCGAAGTCGTTCGAGCATGCAGGCGGCACCACCGGCGTGCTGAACACGACCGTTCCCCTTTCCTCAGTCGATTTCACCGGTGATGCGATCGTGGCAAAGCAGAAGCAGGTCAATGCGGTGTATCCCGACATGGGCAACCAGTCCAACAATGCGCTCGTTACCGCATTCCAGCAGGAAGGTGTCAACCCGAAAGTCACGCTCCTTCCGGTCGGGTACCAGCAGGACGTGGTGTCGTCGCCTGCGTGGCACAGTCTCCAGGGGACGTATTACGCCTCGATGTTCCGGCCGTTCTCCGCGCCCAACGCGGGTACCGAGGCCATGGACGCAGCGATGAAGAAGTATGAGCACTGGACGAATGGCCAGTTTCCGACCTTTGCAGAGTACGAGGCGTGGGTCGGGGCCGACCTAATGATCCAGGGCCTGGAGCTGGCTGGAAGTGATCCGACGCGGTCCAACGTCATCAAGGATCTGCGGGCCCTCAAGTCCTACGATGCGAACGGGATCGATCCTGTGCCAATCGACTACTCGACGGTGTTCGGGCATTCGGCATCCCCGAACTGCGAGTGGTTTCTGCGGGCGGAGTCCTCCGGATTCAAGCTCCTCTCCCCGACTCCCGAGTGCGGGACGTGGATGACCGGAAGCTGATACTTACTCTTACAGACCGGCACTCAGGGCTCTGCAAATGCTCTCTACCTGCGCGGCCCAATGTCCAAGTGGAGCACGCCCTCGATGTGCCGGAGTGGGGCCGCTGGGGCAGGCGACATTCCCGAGCGGAACCTCCGATCTCCAAGGCTCGGGGCGACGTGTCACCGTCATCCGCCTCAGCAGTGCCGGCTGAGGACAAGACGGAGATTCAGATTTGGAGGCTTAGGACCCAGCCTGCAACCTTCTGATCTGTAGCGCGCCATCGGGTCGTTTTAATGGGTCCCGCCAAAGTCCCAAACTGTCTAGAACATGCAGGTGAGATGGGGTGTGTTTTTGGGACCCTGAATTTGGCTGGGACGGATTGGAACGCTCTGGGACCCAATTGTTGGCTGAATGTTGGCTTTTTGGCCTTCGGAAAGACCGAATCAGAAGGTTTTGACAACAGACGGTTGCCCCCCTGAATACCAGTTCAGAGGTTGAGTCAGACCGTCGTCCTGGATCGCGAGGGCCGGTCTCCATCCGTCCCTCGATGGCGTAGTGCGGACGCCCGTTGGCGGGTCTCATCGAGTTGGCTTTGTAGTTCTTGGTTGACAGCCTGGAGAGCCAAGACGGCAGCGATGCCGGCAAGATTCAGGCCATCGTCGAGGAGCCGGCCGATCTCTCGGAGACGGACGAGGTCGTCGTCGCTGTAGCGACGGGTGCCACCTTGGCTGCGAGCCGGATTGATCAAGCCCCGGGTCTCGTAGAGCCGGAGGTTCTGGGGAGCGCTGCCCACCAGCTCGGCTGCGACGGAGATTCCGTACAAGCCCACGTCCGGATCCGGGCGGTCATCGTGCCGCGCCGATCGGCTCTTCGGGAATTCAGCAAAACCACTTGCGCCGGACATATCGAACAGGATATAACAAATCTATATCAACTGCCAGAGATCCGGAGGCGCAGAAAGGACGCCTCCGGCCGGATCAAGGAGGTGCATCATGCTTGTTCGTTCTGATCCCTTCCGTCAGTTCGACCGGTTGACCGAGCAGGTCTTCGGAACCGTTGCCCGTCCGGCGGCCATGCCCATGGATGCCTGGCGTGAAGGCAACGAGTTCGTCGCCGAGTTCGACCTGCCGGGAATCGACCCGGGCAGCATCGATCTCGATGTGGAGCGGAATGTGCTGACGGTCCGGGCCGAGCGTCGGCCCGCAACTGGGCCCGAGGTCGAGTTGGTGGCCTCGGAGCGCCCGAGAGGCCTGTTCAGCAGACAGGTCATCCTTGGAGATGCGCTCGATACCGGAGGGATCACCGCCGCCTACAACAGCGGCGTGCTCCGGCTCACGATCCCGGTGGCAGAGCGGGCCAAGCCCCGCAAAATCACCGTTACCACTGACGAGCACGCCGCCGTGTCGCCCGCCGGGGACTCCCAGGTGATCTCGGCCACTGCTGAGGATCGCCAGCCAGTCTCTGCGTGATCCGTCATGCTCACGCAGAGATCCGTCATGGGGGCAAGGGATGAGTTCCTTGCCGTCGTGCTGGCCGATCCCGAGCTACTCGACCTGGCCTTCGCCGATGTGATCGCCTCATGGGAGGCTGATCCACCGCGGCCTCCGGGGCGCACTCTGGTGGCCACTGCGGAGAGGCGAACTCCACGGTCGAAGGCGTGGCGAGCGACCTGTGACCGGCAGTGCTGGCCTGCATGGCTGCGGGCGATCCCCCGACCCAGAGTGGCTCGGTCGCCTCCGGAGCAATCGATGGTTGGTCCCCTCTGAGGAGGCATCAGCCCGAAGGATGGGTCCCAGCAGCTCCAAATCGAAACAACAGAGGAGGTGGTGACTTCCCAAACGAACAGACCCCGATGTACGAATGCACGCTCGGCGGAACCGATGACAACGTGGACGATTAGGACCTTTGGCGCCAGCAGAGGCACCACACAACCTTGGGGTGACTACCCAGTGTCACGGTCAGTGTTCCAGTCGCCGAGAGCCAAACCATCAAAAGGCACCGCCCGGCTCGACCAGGAGCCTGGCGGTGCCTTTTGCTTCACGTCGACCCTGTCAAGAAACTGAGGTGCTGCGCACTGTCGTCGGGCCGGGCGAGAGACGGGGCTTCGGTTCGAACGCCTTGCGCGTCCGAGGAAAGGTATTTGCGATGTTGGTACGGGGTCAACTTGTCGTGAAGCTGCCTCAGGGGCGGGTCAATTCGCTCGTGAGCTCAGGGGATGGGGTCAGATTCGATGCCAACAAGGGAATTCCGATGAAGGAGTGGTTCACCGTGCATCGGGAATCTGATCTGAAGTGGGAATCAGTCGCTCGCGAAGCGATGGCATTCGTTTCACCGACACAGTCCGAAGGAGGAGGATCTTGACCGGCGGGGAGCGGGAGGCGGCAATCGTGGAGCTTGGAGCCCGTGTCCACCTGTTCGTACAACCAAGTGTTCGCGACGAGTTCACAACCCTGTTTCAAGATGTACTCGATTACGCCAGAGGTAAGTGCTGATAGCCGGGCCTGCGTTGCGCCTTATCTACGCGTCCCGCTTGACCATTCTCCAGGCGCCGAGCACCGACCACACCAGCACCCAGCCGACCACGACGCAGATGGCGGCCGTGGTCGACTCGGTTACCCCGGCCGGCCCCCCACCTCCATTGCCCCCGCCGAACACGGACGGCAGTCCACCGGGCTCCATGTGGGTCACGGCGATCCCCACCAGCGCCCGCTGGACGTTGATCAGGTGGTTGATGGGTGAGTGCGACAGCAGCGGGGTGAGCACGATCTCGAGCACGATCAGCAGGATGACCGGGACCGTGCGCTGCCCCATCAATGAGGACAGGCCGAGGCCGACCAGGAAGCCGACGACTGCGTAGAGCTCGATCCACAGCCCGGACTTGATCATGAGGGAAATCGACGGCGAGATGAACCGGCCCGAGTAGTCGGAGTAGTTCTGATTGGCCATGAGGCGTGCCACCGTCTCGATCTGAGCCTGCGTCGGCTGTGGCTGTGTCTGGCCCCCCGGACCGATCTTCACCGGTCCCCCGGGGTGGTTCGCGCAGGGGGTGTTGTTGAGCACATTCATGATCGCAGTGGCGTTCGGGTCGTTCGGTCCGAAGTTGATGTTGAAGTTGCAGACGACCGCCTCGGCATTGTCGGACGCCCAGCTGTCGAAGGCGGCATGGGAGAGCCCGGGCGGCACGGTCATGCCGTCGTACTCGAGGTGAGTCGGTGCGGCGAACACGCACACGAGGCAGACGATGGTGAAGCCGGCGGCCACCATGGGCACGATGATGGCCAATCCCGCCGGGATCCGCGCCAGGTACAAGGCGAGGCGTGACCGGCCGGTCACCACCAGGTGGCGGAACATCCCCTCGGTCAGGTCGACCGATCCGGCCGTGCAGCCGAGGGTGGCGGCCACGATGAAGCCGAAGACGAAGAGGACCCCGGCCACCATGGAGGAGAAGATCTCGTAGCCACCGGCAGGCCCGTAGGAGCGGGGGGCGATGGCGTGAGCCAGGAGCCGGAAAGTGAGGAACACCACCGGGATGCCGATGTTCACCAGGATGAGGGCGGCCATGAGGCCCCGGCGCCTGCGGAGCTCCATGAACCGGGTGGCGATCATCGCACCGTTGGGCACCCATGAGCCGCGGTGGTCGGGCATCCGGTCCCCGCTCGATGCAGTGGCGGGCACGGGGGGCGGGACGTCGGCGACGGTGGAGACGCTCACTGGTCCGCTCCGAGTCGGGTGGTGACCTCGAGGAACCAGGACTCGAGCGAGGCGTGGACTTCCTGGAGGCGGTAGATCGAGACGCCGCCCTCCACCAGGAGCCGGTTGACTTCTGCCACCACCTCGCGTTCAGTTCCGGGAGCGAGGCCCACCCGGAGCCCGTCCTGCCCGACGGTCACTCCGCCTTCCCACTGGGTGCCCGCCAGCAGCGTGCCGGCCCTGTCGGGGGTGGAACAGTCGATCTGAAGCTCGAAGGCCGAGTCGGCCAGCAGGCCGGCGATGGGACCCTGGCGGATCACTTTGCCCCGGTCGACGATGGCCACGGCATCACAGGTGCGCTCCACCTCGTCCAGCAGGTGCGACGAGAGGACCACCGTGCGGCCCTCGGTCACCAGGGAGGTGATCATCTCGCGCATCTCGAGCATGCCGCCGGGGTCGAGCCCGTTCATCGGTTCGTCGAGGATGAGCATCTCGGGGTCCCCGAGAAGGCAGGCCGCCACCCCCAGCCGCTGGCGCATGCCCATCGAGTACTTCGACACCCTGTCGTCGGCCCGCTGGGACATGCCCACACGGTCGAGGGATGAGTCGATGCGTCCCCGGGCCGCCGGCTCGCGGGCGGCCGCGAGGATCTGCAGATTCTGACGTCCGGTGAGGTGCCCGTGGAACCGAGGCTCGTCGACGATGGCGCCGATTCGGGCCAGGGCGCGGTCCCGGTGGTGGGGCACTTCGTAGCCGAGCAGGGACATCGATCCGGCATCGGCGTGGGTGAGCCCCAGGAGCACCCGGATCAGGGTGGTCTTGCCGGCGCCGTTGGGTCCGAGATACCCGAAGGCGCAGCCTCGGGGAACAAGAAGCTCGACGCCGTCCACGGCGACGTTGTCCTTGAAGCGTTTGGTCAGTCCGTGGGTCTCGACGGCCCACTCGCTGTCCGCAGCATCCGATGGGGAGTCCCGGTCGAGGGTGATCGCGGTCACGTGCTCTCCTTGATCTGGTTTGGGGAACACCGGCGAGCCTGCTCCATGGCGAGTGGATCTTCGTTGTCAGGACGCAGTCGGCGACGTCATGTCACCGACTGCGCTCCGCAGGGTGGCGATGCGGAGCGCACCGATCCCAGCCAGGACGAGGCCGGACAGCATCATCAGGCCCAGCACGATCATGGGCAGTGGGGCCGGCGAGGTGGGGGACCGCGGGATGAGACTCCCGAAGAACCACGGGGCATGGAGCGCGGTGGAGATCCACCACGTGAGGGCCCCGGCGAAGATCACCGCGAGTGCCAACGTCATCGCCACGGCGAGGACGGCCAGGATCCGGGTGACCCGAGTGGAGATGCGGAGGCGGTAGACGAAGGCGATCAGCGTGGCGTAGCTCACGGCCAGTGCACCGATGACCACCAGCCCCGCGAGCACGCCGGCGATCCGCAGGCCCAATGGGGTGGTGGTGCTGGGGCCGACATGATTGTTCCAGGCAACGATCCCGACTGATGCCGCTCCCGCAGCGATCACGGACAGAGTCATCGGGCGGACCAGCGGCCAGAGCGCGCGCCATCCCTCCGATCGCATGAACTGAACGACCGCCGGAAGACAGGCGAGTCCAGCCACGATGAGAATGAGCACACCGACAGCAGCGGCCGCCTGGACGGCGGCCATCCCTGTTGCCGGGAGCCAGTGGTCCACCGGGGGCGTAGCGAGGGGCCAGTGCTCCGTGTACTTGGCGAAGGCCGACCCCGCCACGATGAACACGCCCCACGCACACAGCACGAGGAGTGACGCGCCCCGGACCCGGGTATCCGGATCGACCGAGGAACCGACGATCCCCCCGGAGCGGAGGCGCTCCAGTGACCCCGAGCGCACCATCGAGAGGCGAGCTGACAGTGGGAGCGGACCGTCCCCGTAGCGATCCTCGAGGAACTGTTCGAAGTCGGCACCGTAGCGGTCCCGCCAGCCCCTGGGGTACCACTTCAGGTCGTGGTGAGGTCGGGGGTGGGAGTCCGTCATGCCAGCCTGCCCTGCAGCAGACCGAGCCGATGGGTGCCGACATCGACGACCCGGCGCATCTCACGCATCGCCTCGGCCAGTTCGGCCGAGCCGGCGGCGGTCACCCGGTAGGGGCGCCGCCGTTCGACCTCAGGCAGTGCCTCGATCAGACCGCGCTCCTCAAGCCGGGCGATCGCGCCGTACAGGGCGCCGGGGCTCAGCCGAACGCCGGCGAACTCGCCGATGTCCTGGGCCAACGCGTACCCGTGCTTCGGCCCTTCGGCAAGGCTCGTCAGGATCAGGAGGGGGGGATCGTTCACCCGTCGCAGTCCCTTTGACTTTCCCGGTCTCTGCATGATGTAGTTTTACTACTTAGTGAGTAGTAACGCAAGGAGTAGTACAGAACGCGTGCCAAACAGGCGTCTGGCGATTGGTCGGTCCGACTGCCCCACCCGTGCCTGTTGTGGAGCAGGAAGACCTCAAAGTTGTCTCGTCCGACTCAGCTACGTGAGCTGAGGTGTGGCGGCTCGTCCTCAGCTCAGTGGGCTGAGACCCGGTCTCAGAACGGCGCGCGACCTCGCGCCGGACTCAGGCCCTGCTGCGTCGGTCCAAACATGTCGGAGCGCCGAGGTGCGACCCCCAGCCGGCGTTCGGAGCAAGGTCCACGTCAGAGAACCCCCATGAGGGCAGAATAACCACAGGTGAGTGCGCCGCAGATTCATCTCGGGGAGCGAGGAAAGACCATGACTGAGGCATCGGATTCCGCCCGGCCAAGTCAGTCCTCTGCCACGCAGATGCAGGCGGGAGACGCGGCGACCTACGCCGGCAACTCCACTGCACCCCCGACGCCTGCGTTCCCCCCCGACAGTTCGGGGAATAGAGCCGCCTGGGTCGGAGGCGTTCTCCTCATGATCGTGCTCGCAGCACTCCTCATAGCGTTCGTCGGCGCTCTCCGGCATTGGTTCGCGCTTCACACCGGGACCCTTCATGGCGGACCAGACGTGTATTACAACTTCTGGTCCGGGTTCGGCTCCGACCTGGGAGAGGCCACCCTGATCAGCGCAGTGTGCGTGGGTGTCTATACCGGCATGCGCAAGGTGAACTGCCACACAAAGGGATGCTGGAGGATCGGCCACCACGCCCTCGAGGGGACGCCCTATATTCTCTGTAAGCACCATCACCCGGATGTCCCGAACCACGGTGCGACGCACGAGCACATTCTCGCCCAAAGCCACAAGTTCAAGGTGGAAAAGGCGGCCGAGAACAAAGCCTGAGCTTCGTCCGCTGAGGCGGGTAGCGGTGGCACGTCGCCCGAGTGCTGTCGCTGAGGATCAGGGTCAGTCCTCAGCTCGGCGGGCTGAGGGACGGTGTCCTCAACTCAACTGGCTGAGGTGAGGTCTATTGTTCTCAGTTCAATCGGGCTGTGTTTTCGGTAAAATCCACGCTCATCACCGGCGCATCAGCCCATGGCTACCCTTGTGAATATGGCAGAGGAGGAGAAAACGCCAGAAGAACTTGCCCTTGAAGGATTCGATGATGATTCTGGGGCAACGGTCGTCGATGTCGAGTTCAAGCGCTATGACGACGAGCTTGTGGTTCAGTTCGGTGATCTGGGTCATGCCGTCGTCCAAGTTGGCTTCCCCGGAACTACGGCGTGCTACTACCTGTCCTACTTCCACTACCAGGGCGCGTGGCGTCAGGAACTGCCCCCGGAGGGTGATCCACGTCATCCCTTGACCAACCGTAGATAACCGCCCCGCTCCCGGCGTTTCGGAACACCCTCGTCTGATGGGATGCCACCGAACTGCCAACAGCCTTTGGCCATCGTGAGCAGCCGAATTCGGCATCCGTGAAACCGGCTCAGGCGGCAGTATCACCTCGCCAGGTCGGCCAGCCGAGAAGTTGGGGTTTCTCCGTCACCCAGGCACGGAGATCGGGGCCGATTTCAGCACTGATGAGAGACTCCAGCTTCGCATTGCACTCTTCCAGAAGCCCGGCGATCGCGGGATCAGCGGCCAGGTTGTTGGTCTCGCCCGGATCGCTGTCTCGGTCGAAGAGGATCACGTCATTGTGGCCGAACAGATCGTCGAGATCCCGGGGTCGGTTTGGTTCGAGCGGCGAGAAATATCGGGCGAAGGTGAAGCGCCGGTCACTGTAGGCGCGGAGAAACCCCCGTTTGTTCCAGTCGGGACGTAGATCGCCTGACGCGATGCGTTCGCCGACATCGGGGTCGGCGAAGTGCTCCCAGAACGACGCGTCAAGGGTCACCACGGACTCGATGGCCACCAGTACCCCGTCCCTGACTGGTGTGCCACCGAGGGCGGGCAGCAACGAGTGGCCACCGAGATCGGGAAACAGTTGAGCGATTTCGTCGTCGCTCAATCCGGCGAATCCGAGGAGGGTTGGGGCGATGTCCACCGCGGACGCCAGGGCGTCGGTCGAGGTGCCCCCGTCGAAGTCCGGGTGGGTGATAACCAAGGGCACGTGGGTGTTCTCGTCGTACGGGAGATTGCCCTTCTGACGGAGACCGTGAGATCCGGACATTTCGCCGTGGTCTGCGGTCATGACGACGATGGTGCGGTCGGCCTCGCCCGACGCCTGGAGGGCGTCGAGGACGACCTCGATGTGACGGTCGACATCCCGCACGCAGTTGAGGTAGAAGTTCATCCCCGTTCGCCAGTGCTCGTCGTCGCTGACGGGACCGAACACGGTGTCCATCATCATGCGGTATTCCTGGAGCGCCGGTGTCGCTGCATCGTGATCGCTCCAGTTGATCGGCGCCTCGAAGTCCCATCGAGGCGCGTACATCGGGATGTCAGCGGGAGGCTTTGCGACGACGGCGTGCGCCAGGTTGGGCGGAAGCTGCACCGAGGACCTCCCCCCGTAATCGAAGCTCATGACATCGTGTGGGTTGACGAAGTTCACCGTCATGAACCACGGTTGATCCGCCGCCACGGATGCAGCCCGGTTTCGCAGCCACGCCGCAGCCTGACCGGCGATCACCGGGTCGACCCGCAGCCCAGCCCAGGCCCCGCCGTCGATATCACCCCAGTCGTTCCACTCGTGAAACCCGTAGGGTTCGAGGGCATCCGCGGTGGACACGGGGTTCGCCGGGTCCACATAGGCGTTCGAGAGATGCCACTTTCCCTTGTAGGTGCAGTAGTAGCCCGCCCGGCCGAGCATCGTGCCCAACGTGCCCAGAGTTGGGTCCAGAGGTTCGATGTAGGGAAAGTTGTCGTTGTCGTAGATGCGCGTGACCGGGACGTGGCGACCGGTGTAGATCACTGAACGAGCGGAACTGCACTGTGCCGATGCCGTGTAGTAGCTGGAGAACTCGATGCCTCCCTCTCGGATCCGGTCCCGTCCGGGTAGGACATATCCGGGCGCGGTGGGAAGATTGAAGCGTTCTTCGTCCGTTGTGATCAGGAGAATGTTGGGGGGCTTGGGCATTCGATCAGTATCGCCTGGGCGGAGCAGCGATCGCCACCGGATGTTGTGGACATGAGGTGGTCCACCCCAACAAGCACCCGCCCCACTCGTGCCGATTGGGGATACCTGAGTGCGGCACTCTGTTCTCGTCCGCGGCACGACGACCGCGAAGTGGTGGCTCAGCTGAACCAGCGGAGAAGTCCCCAACTCGAGAGCGAAGGTCGCCGTCGGTAACCTAGGGCGGAATCAGCTTGCCAGTCCGTGACGGTCCGTAGGCACCTATGACCGCAGGACATGGGGTACCTGATCTGAGGATTTGAACGATGAAGCCTCTTCGGGCCTACTGTTTGGCATGACCTCGCCGAACATTCTGCTGATCATGACCGACGAGGAGCGATATCCTCCGCCTTACGAGCCCGAATCGGTGCGGTCGTTCCGGACCTCCCAACTTACTGCCCGGGAGTCGATCCGATCCCGGGGACTGGAATTCCACCGGCACTATGCCGGGTCAACGGCTTGCGTACCCAGCCGAGCCACGCTGTTCACCGGCCAGTACCCGTCACTGCACGGAGTCACGTGCACCGACGGCACCGCCAAGCAGAGCACCGACCCGGGCATGCACTGGCTCGATCCGAACACGGTTCCTACCCTGGGGGACTGGTTTCGGGCCGGTGGCTATCGAACCCACTACCGAGGCAAGTGGCACGTCTCGTTTGCCGATCTCACGACACCGGGCTCGCACGAGGGGCTCATGGCCTCCGATGACGACGGCAATCCCCTGCCTGAGGCGGTCGAGGCGTACCGTAAGGCTGACAGACTCGACCCGTTCGGGTTCTCGGGTTGGATCGGGCGCGAGCCCCACGGGGCCGCGAAGTCCGACTGTGGGACCGTGCGCGACGGAGTCTTCGCCGAGCAGGTCGTCGAGTTGTTCGGCGAACTGGCAGCGTCCCAGAGGGACGGTCCGTGGCTCACCGTCGCCTCGTTCGTCAACCCGCACGACATCGCCTTTTCCGGCTTCGGGTGGGAGCAGATGCTGAAATTCGGGCCACCCGACGACACCGTGCCCGACATTCCTGAGCCGCCCTCTCAGTCGGACCCGTTCACCGGTCGGCCCCTGTGTCAGGAGGCGTTCAAGGCGGTCTGGCCCAACATGATCTTCGAAACCGCCACGGACCTCGGCTACCGAAGGCTCTACTACTACCTCTTGAAGTTGGTGGACCAAGCCATCGGTCGCATCCTCGAGGCGCTCGAGCAGTCGGGCATGGCGGACGACACCATCGTCGTGTTCACGTCGGATCACGGAGACCTGCTCGGCGCTCACGGAGGACTGATTCAGAAGTGGTGCAATGCGTTTGACGAGGCCACCCGGGTGCCGTTGCTCATCGCCGGACCGGGCATCCAACCCGGTCGTGACGGCGTCGACGTGCCGACCAGCCACGTCGACCTCATCCCCACACTCCTCGGACTGGCCGGGATCGACCGGGAGGAGGCGACCGCTGGAGTGTCCGCCCATCATGATGAAGTCCAACCATTGCCCGGACGCGACCTGAGCCAACTGGTACGGGGCCAGGTGGACCCAGCCGCGGTTTCTTCATCGATCTACTTCATGACCGAGGACGATGTCACTCGTGGTGTGACCGAGGTCAACATCCTGACGGGTGCGCCGTTTGATCCTGTCCCGCCGCCCATCAATATCGAGTCGGTGCTGGCCACGTTGCCGACCGGTGACGGTGGGGCTCCCGAGCTGTGGAAGCTGAATCACTACTACGACCGCCTCGACGATTGGTACGCCGCCCAGGGTGTGGCTCCGAACCCGTTCTGGGGTCCGGCCGCCGAGCCCGACTGGGAACTCCACAACCTGACGTCGGACCCGGAAGAGCGTCACAATCGAATCTCGGACAACCTCTCCGCTGCTGCGAGCATGAGGTCAGTGCTCGAGACGGAGCGTGACGCCAAACGTCGGATACCGATGCTGCGAAACGCCACCTAGGAGGAAACGCCACCGAGGAGCTGGCCATTGGGCTGGCGTCACAGATGCTTGTCGGGGACGCCGGATGAGCGCGATCACTCTCCGGCAGAGTTCTGCTGTCCTCAGCTCAGTCAGCTGAGGTGCGGTGACGCCGTCCTCAGCCTCTAAGGCCGAGGGCCAGGCTCCGTGCACGATCGCTCGGGCAACCGGTCAGCCATTGACTGGGGATGATTGCCACAGGGTGGTCACTCGATCCGACCCGAACAACCTCGAAGGGTGAACCAACCATCCGATGGCAGAGTTCGAGGTCATCTGGCTCGATGGGACCGACCAGATCTCTCAGGCGGCGGGTGTGGCCGCTCGCTCGTTGCGCGACGGTCCGGACTCGATGGCTGTCTAGGACGATCCTCTTGTCCGCCTGGAGATGCTCTACAGCACGTTCCGAGGCTTACTCGACGGTGCCAGGGTTGCCGGAGTCCGACGCGGAGCTTGCGTTCTTGGCGCGGCTGGCCCACTCGGCCCGGCTCGTACTGAGTGCCACCTGTTCGGGTAATGGCAAGGCGACTCCCCCCAGCTCTGCCAATGCAGCAGCCTTGGTCAACGCAGCGAAGACCGGCGACACCGACGCCATCATGGCGCTCATCCTCCCGGCCAACCAGCTCGCTGCCCAGGAGTCGGCGTACACAGGCGGGGTGTCGGCGTACCCGAACTTCTACCAGGCACCCGAGGCGTTGGCGGTGGCGCAGCATGCAGCGATCAGCCGGTGGGCCGACGGAGCGGTATCTGCCGGCCACCGGCACATTGCCGCTCCGACCCTCATCGGCGACGGCGCCGATGACGTCATGACCCCGCCCGCCAACGTCCACAAGATGGTTCTGGAGATTCGAGGAGCTCACTCCGTGATCTACCCCGACGCCGGCCACGGCTTCCTGTTCCAGGACTCGTCAGTGGGGGCGGCTCGGATCAACGCCTTCCGGAAGTGAAGCCAGGGGGCCCACCTGTCCAGACGGGTCGGTCGTCGACGAGCGAGCAGTGCTGTGCTTCTCGTCAGATGGTGGGGATCCCTCGTGACCGTGCTCCTTGCCGATAGGCGTCAGGGTCCACGGTTCAACCTGACTGTCGTCGCAGGATGAGCAGAAAATCTGCGACGCCGTGGTCCAGACCCGTCACGAACCTCATCGGCTGGCAACGGGCGTCGATGCCACGGCAACGCACAGGGACAGTGCGGCCAGCGAGATCTCGATCACGGCCATCCCCAGGGCGGCGACTCGTGCCCCGCCGGTACTCGAGGCCACATTGGTCCATGCGTCGGCGGTCAGGAGCGCCGCAGTGAACGTCGATGCCAGAACGACCAGGTGGGAACGACGATGGATGCACCACGCGGTCGCCGCCAGAGCCACGAGCTCGAACGTGTCGAGCCCGGTCCAGATGAGGCGCACGTGGTGCACCACCGCCGTCGACGGTGCGGCAGCGGCCAACCTGAGCGCGCCGGCGAGGAGCAGCAGCCCGCTGGCCCAATAGGCCGCCGCCATCACCAGGCGGTTCGGTCCGTCGACCCTCCCGTCCCCGAACCAGGTGAGGAGCACCCAGGCCAGCAGGCCCAGGGGCAGCACGAGCGCCACGACGGATCGCCCGGCGGCGAACGCCGACTGGTGGCCCACCGGAGCGGTCAGGTGGAACCAGAGGGTCGCGAAGGCCAGCGACCCCGTGAATCCTGCCGCGACCGGCGTCACCGACGAGCCCGTTGCACACAGGGCGCCGGTGACCACCGCCGACGTCGTCAGCACGGAGACGAGGCCGGCGGAGAGCCAGACGACGTCGTGAGCGAGTCCCCGAGCGGGCTCGACCGCCCACAGGAAGGCGATCCACGGGACGAGGACCACCGCACCGCCGGCGTAGACGGCAACCAGGGCCTTCCGATGCCGGTCCATGTCCCCACCTTGCCCCACCACCGACCGAGCTGGAGGACATCCGACGTTGACGGGGCCGTCCGGGACGGGTCCCGAGAAGAAAGCGGTCGGTGGCTCCGGGGCTTCCCGACAGAACAATGTGCATGTTCGGGCGTGGGATGGGAAGGGTGTGGAGTATGGCACTCTCCCGACGAATCGCCCGTCCCTTGTTGGCCTCGATGTTCATCGCCGGAGGTGTGGACTCCCTCCGACACCCGGCCGGCAAGGTCAAAGCCGCCGAAGCGGTCACCGGGCCGCTGAGCGAGTTCGTCCCGGCGGTGCCCGATGATGCCGAACTGCTGGTGCGGGTGAACGGGGCGGTGCAGGTGGGTGCCGGCGTCCTGCTGGCCACCGGGAGGTTCCGGCGCCTGGCCGCGGTGGCGCTCATCGGATCGATCATCCCGACCACCTACGCCGGTCACCGCTTCTGGGAGGAGATCGACCCGGTCGACCGGGCCGAACAGAGGGTCCACTTCCTGAAGAACCTCGGCCTTCTCGGAGGGCTGCTGCTGGCCGCCATGGACACCGAGGGGGAGCCCTCGATCAGCTGGCGGGCCAAGCGTCGGGCTCGCAAGCTCGGAACGGCTGTGGCGGTGGGTCGGGCGGTCACCGCCGCCGCCACCCATGACACCCTGACCGGTGCGGTCCGGGCCGGTTCCCGGGGTACCGGCAAGGCTCGGCGACAGAGTTCCCGCCCGGTGGACAGGGGGCGTCGCATCGGGCGGGTCGAGGGCTCGAAGGGCTTGGACGTGGCCCGACAGGCCGGCGACGGTGCAGCGGCGGCCGCCCGGAGGGCCGGATCGGCGGCCACCGCCGTGGCCCACGAGGTGACGCCGGTGGTCGCCACTGCGGTGCGAAAGGCTGGAGGGGCCGCCGCCACCGCCTCGCAGGAGGCGACCCCTGTCCTGGTCAACGCCACCCGCACCGGCGCCCAGCTGGCCGCTCCCTATGTGGCGACCGGGGCCGACCGGGCCGCCGACCTCCTCACCAGGGTGAGTGAGCGGCTCCCCGTCGGTGAACACGCCGGCGGGTGATCGGGCGGCCCGCCTCGGATCTCGATCCGGACCCCACCGGCGGCGTACGGCGGATCGAGGTGGGCCACGGTCGGGTATCGGGGAGCCGTGCACGGCAGCTGTTTGTCGTGAAGAAGTCGTCAACCTGGAGACGTGTGAGCACCGTGGGAGGCCGGAGAAGCGATGGCAACGACCAAGCAGAAGCAGGCGGCAGGGAAGAACACCGAAAAGGCGCGGAAGGCCCGGAGCGAACGTGCGAGCGGTGAGCGGGTGAAGAAGAGCGGCAGCGGTCTCGGAACGGCCGGGAAGAACCGGTTGTCGAAGAAGGCGTTCGCCTTCCCCGACGAGCGGAAGGAGCCGTTGAGCGATGCTCGTCACGTTCGGAACGCCATTGCGCGGTTCGACCAGGTCGAGGGCGTGACCGACGCTGAGCGGGACAAAGCGTGGAAGCGCATCGTCACCGCCGCCGAGAAGTATGACGTGGACGTCTCCGTCAACGATTGGCGGGAGCTCGTCAAGGGTGGAAGGGCGAAGAAGAAGTAGCCGAACCGCTCGCCGGACGTAGCGAGGGACATCCGGGGGGCGTTGGGCAAACCTGCCGGCACGACGGCTCGTTCGTGGGCGCTCGGACCTTCAGATGGTGGTTCCGGCCGAGAGCGACCTGAGTTGCTCCTCCAGGAAGGCGAGCTCGACCCTGTTGGTGGTCCCGGCAATGGCGGCGCGGTAGGCCGCCGCCGCGTCCCCCGGCCGATCGAGGCGACAGAGGAACTCGGCTCTGATGGCATGGTGGCGCGGGTACCGATCGAGCGGCAGGTCGTCCACGATGGCCAGGGCGGCCGCCGGACCATGGACCTCCCCCACGGCGACGGCCCGGTTCAGGGCGACGATCGGTGTCGGCGAGAGCAGGAGCAGTTGGTCGTAGAGAGCGAGGATCTGGTTCCAGTCGGTCCCCACCGCGTCGACGGTGTCGCTGTGGACGGCCTGAATCGCTGCCTGCACCTGGTACGGCCCGGGAAGATTCCGTCGCAGACAGCGGCGTACCAGCTCCTGCCCTTCCTCGATGAGCTCGTGGTCCCACAACGACCGGTCCTGCTCGGCCAGGGGGACCATCCTGTTGTCGCTGGTGGTGCGGGCCGGACGGCGCGACTCGACCAGAAGCATCAGGGCCAGCAGCCCGACGATCTCGCCCTCGTCGGGCATGAGCCCGGCCAGGAGACGACCGAGCCGGACGGCCTCGTCGCACAGGACCTGGCGGGAGAGGTCCGGTCCGGCGCTCGCCGTATGGCCCTCGTTGAAGATCAGGTAGACCACGGCGAGGACCGAGCGCAGACGTTCGGGTAGCTGGGCCTCGCCGGGGATGGTGTAGGGGATGCGGGCATCACGGATCTTGCCCTTGGCCCTCACCAGACGCTGGGCCATCGTCGACTCCTCGACCAGGAAGGCCCTGGCGATCTCACCGGTGGTGAGACCGCCGAGCAGGCGCAGGGTGAGGGCGACCCTCGCCTGCTCGGCCAGAGCGGGGTGACAGCAGGTGAAGATGAGGCGGAGCCGATCGTCCTCCACGGCGAACTCCTCGGTGGTCTCGTGGCCGGGTGCGATCCTGGCCATCTGGGCCAGCTTGTCGTTGCCCGAGGACTCCCGGCGCAGCCGATCGATGGCCCGGCGGCGTGCGGTGGTGATGATCCATCCCGCCGGACTCGGGGGCATCCCGTCCTCCGGCCATCGCCGGACGGCGACGGTGAAGGCCTCCTGGACCGCCTCTTCGGCCAGGTCGATGTCACCGACGAGGCGGGTGACCACGGCGATCGCCCGCCCGTACTCCTGGCGGAAGACCTGTTCGACCCCGGCCCTCGTCGCCGTCGGCGGCGAGCCGTTCACCCGGGGACGTCGCCCTGGAACGGTCGTACCTCGATGGGCAGCGTCGTCGCCTCCGCGTACTGCCGGCCCCAGGCCAGCGCCTCGTCCAGATCGCGCACCTGGATGATCGTGATCCCGCCCAGATGCTCCTTGCCCTCGGCGAAGGGACCGTCGGTGACGAGCACCTCGCCGTCCGCCACCCGTATCGTGCTGGCCGAGGACGGGTCGTGGAGCCCGTTCCCGAAGACCCACGATCCCTGGGCCTGGAGCTCGGAGCGGAGCCGGCCCACCTCGGCCATGATCGGGTCCAGCACCTCGGGCGGGGGGACCGCCCCGCCATCCGGCTGGATCATGCTCAGCAGGTACTGCTTCATCGTGCTCCTCCTTCATCGGTGGACGTCGGCGATCGGCAGATCGCACCCCTTGTACGAATGGCCGGCGGCCATATCGACATCGTTTGCCGGAGCTGTTGAGATTTTCTCCCCTCGCCGCGAGGTCGGCGAGTGAGGGGTTGAATTGTGACGCATGCGCCGCCCGACGTCGACCGCCGGTGGGGCCGTTCACCGGGTGTCCGGGCGAGAGGCGCCGCCGGCGATGGGACGGAGGGCCGCCGGTTAGCATTCTGGTGCCGAGTATCGAGGACGAGTCGGAGTGGGGGTCGCATGCCGTACGCCGAGGGCCGGGTGATGCACGACGCCGATGCCCACATCATGGAGACGCCCACCTGGTTGCGCGACCATGCCGAGGAGCGGTTCCGTGACCGGCTGCCGGTACTGCGGTACACCAGCGGCAACGAGCTCCGCCAGACGGGGAGTCCCGAGGAGCAGCAGCGCGACCTGATCGCCTCCTTCGACCGGCTGAGGGACAAGCACGCCTCGGCGGAGTACCGCTCCGTCGAGGAGGCGGAGATCATGATGCGCAAGAACTTCGCCGCCACCGGTGGCTTCATCGCCGGCGACCGACCCCGGGCGCTCGACCTCCTCGGTTTCAGCAGTCAGCTGGTCTTCAACACGTTCCACAACGGCCGGCTCCACGACCTCGAGCACGGCGGCGACCTCGACCTGGCCTACGCCGCCGCCCGGGCCCACAACCGGGGGATGCTCGAGTTCTGCTCCGTCGACCCCCGCCTGCTCCCCGCCTGCTACGTGCCGCTGGCCGACCCCGGACGGGCGATCCGGGCGACGACCGACGCCCTCGAGCAGGGGGCCGCCGCCCTGCTGGTCGCCTCGGGCTGCCCACCCTCGTTCTCGCCGAGTCATCGCGACCTCTTCGGGGTGTGGGACCAGGCCGAAGAGGCCGGCATCCCCATCGTGTTCCACGTGGGCGGAACCGGTCCGCTGATCGATCCGCACTACTTCGTCAACGGCCTGCCCGTCCCCCACGACTTCCACGGCGGCGACGAGAACTTCCGTTCGGTCGACTACATGGGGATCCCCGCGCCGCCGGCCCAGACCCTGGCCACGCTGATCTTCGACGGCGTGCTCGAGCGGTTCCCCCGGCTCCACATCGGGGTGATCGAGCAGGGGGCGATCTGGGTTCCGTCCTGGCTCCGGCAGATGGAGTCGGCCTTCGATGCGTTCTCCCGCCACGAGGAGCGACTCCAGGCGCTGTCGATGCGGCCGTCGGACTACGTGCACCGCCAGGTCCGGTTCACGCCGTATCCCACCGAGGACGTCGGCTGGATCGTGGCGCAGGGCGGCGCCGACCTGGTGATGTTCTCGTCCGACTATCCCCACGTCGAAGGCGGCCGGAAGCCGGTCGAGCGGTTCGAGGCGTCGCTCGGGGAGGTCGGCGAAGACGTGCGGGAGAGGTTCTACGTCGACAACTTCCTCTTCCTGATGGGATCGGCGGCCGCCCACCTCCCGAGCTCGGAGGCAGCGACCGCGTCCTGACAGCCGGTCGACGCCCCGGGGGGCGCCCTGTTCCGCGTGCGACCTCGACGACGGTGCGGTGGACGGGCCGGTCCTGACCGGTCGGTCGGCCATCACGCCGCCGGTCGCCGGGCGGTTAGCTTCGGTGCGCACGAAGCCGAAGGGAGCCGACGTTGCGGGTGGTGATCGGGGAGATACTCCCCCTGGCATTGGTGGTGACCATCTCGCCGATCAACATCATCCCGGCGATCCTTCTCCTGTTCACGAAGAAGCCCCTGGTCAGTGCGTCGGCATTCCTCCTCGGGTTCATCGCCGGGGTGGCGGTCGTGCTCGGGCTGTTCGTCGCCATCGCCGGAGCCGTCGATGTCGCCCCGGATTCCGGCCATGGGACCTGGTCCGGGGCGTTGAAGCTGGCCCTCGGGCTGTACCTGGTCGTGGCGGCCGTCCGGAAGTTCCGCGGCCGGCCGCGGTCCGACGAGGAGGGCTCCATGCCCAGGTGGATGGACGGGATCGCCGGCTACTCGCCCGGGAAGGCCCTGGTGGCGGGGATTGTGCTCGGTGCAGTCAACCCGAAGAACGTGATCGTGGGCCTCGCTGCCGCGGTGGTGGTGTCGGCCGGCGAGCTGTCGGGTGGCCAGCAGTTCGCCGCCTGTGCCGTCTACGTCGTCGTCGCCGTGCTCGGCGTGACGGCACCGATTCTGGTGGTGCTCCTGCTGGGCGACCGGTCCCCGGCCGTGCTCGGCGGATGGGAGACCTGGCTGCGGCGAAACAGCGCAACGGTGATGGCCGTGCTGTTCCTGGTCTTCGGCGTGGTCCTCATCGGCCAGGCCATCGGGAGCCTCTGACCGTGGCGCGGGCCCGGGACGGCGGTCCCGGCCATCGGCACCGGGGGACGGCGTCGCCGAGGACACCCGGGCTGCGGTCCACGACGGGTATCCGGCAGGTATGGTCCGGAAGGGTCGGTCGGAGCCGGCCCGGACGGGTCGACGGGGCAGGGAGGCGGGGCAGGCGTCCGGGCGGGTGGGCGCGGCGGTGGGTCGGAGTGGCCCGGCAGGGCTGAACGTCCGGTGGGACCCGGGTTGCGGGTCCACGGCGGCCCGGCGGCCACGCATACTCGACAGTTGGTGGTGACGGGGAGTGTTCGATGAGCAGAGCTGAGCGGCCACGACGGAGCCGAGAAGAGCTCCGGGCGTTGCTGATGGATGTCGGGCAGTCGATCCTGCTCGAGGAAGGACTGGGGGCGAGGGCCGACGCCCTCACCTTCAAGCGGGCCTTCGAACGGATCAAGTCGGATACCGGTGTCGGCCTCACCAACGCCTCGGTGATCGGTCGGCTCTGGACGAACCAGGCCGACTACCAGACCGATGTGCTGGTGGCGCTGGCGTCGGACCGGAGCCGGTCCACGGTGAACGAGGTGGCGGACGTGGTCGCCAAGGTGCTGGAGGACTGCGACCTCTCGACGCCCGAGGCCCGCGCCGCGTCCCTGCGTGAGGTGTGCCGCGTGGCCGGCGAGACGCAGGGCAACGCCCTCCGTCACTCGGCGAGCTGGTCACTGTGGATCAACCTCTGGGCCATGGCGACCTCCAGCAGCCTTGTTGATCGGCAACACCGGATCCTCACGACGCTGATGGAGGGTTACGAGGAGATCAACCAGCACGCCGAGGAGGTCTTCGGCTTCCTGATGATGCTCCTGGGCTACCGCCTGCGGGCCCCGTTGACCATCCGGCAGTTCCTGAACGCGGCCGGGGCCCTGTCCGAGGGTTGCTCGCTCCGGGACCGGGTGGACAGCCGGATGGTCGGGATCGTGCGTCCGACGGGACCGGACGGCGAGGATCAGGAGTGGACGATCTACGCCATCGGGCTCGAGGCCCTCACCCGCGAGTTCTTCGAGCCCGATCCCGACTACGGCGCCGAACCGGCGGATTGAGCCCACCCGAGCGTGCGCCTGTTCGTCGCCGCCTGGCCCGACGGCCCGACGTCGACGCGTCTGTCCTCGTTGACCCTGGAGCCCACCGGGGGCCTCACGCTGGTCAGGCCCGGACAGTGGCACGTCACCCTCCGGTTCCTCGGTGAGGTGTCGGGGGGCCTCGTGCCCGCCCTCGTTGCCGTACTCGCCACCACCACCGGAGGGCTGCCGGACCGGATCCGGTGCGAGGCCGGCCCGGCCACGGCATGGTTCAGCGGTGCCCGGGTGCTCCAGATCCCGGTCTCCGGGCTCGACCGGGTGGCCGACGACGTCCGTGCGGCGACCCTTCCCGTCGTCCCCGACACGGACCACCGTCGGCCGCCCTTCACCGGGCACATGACGGTGGCCCGCGCCAAGAGGGGTCGGCTCGATGCGGCGGCGCGCACCGCGCTGGCGGGGATCCCCTTCTCGGCGTCGTTCGAGATCGAGCACCTCGACCTCGTGGCGTCGCAGTCCTCACCGGAGGGCCCCAGCTACACGACGCTGGCCAGGGTGCCCGTCCGGGGGTGATCGGTCGTTCCGGGGACGACCGCATCCAGGGTGCTGCGCTCCCGTTCCGGGAGGTGATTCCCGGTCGGGCGGTGTCCGAGAACAGCGCGGTCGTTCCTTTCGTTGTGACGACACTCTGCAATAGCGTGGGTGGTGTGGCCGGTGAATCCTCTGGGGCATCGTGGGAGCCAGTCGGTGGCAGCGATACGCCCGAGGGCTGGTATCCCGATCCTTGGCGAGCGGGATCGCTCCGCTGGTGGGACGGGCGTCGATGGACGGGTCGGATCGCCCCGGGGGCGGTCGGTGCCGGTCCGGCGGGGCCCGCTGCCCGCGGCGGTGGATCGAAGGCCAAGCCCTTCCCCGGCATCTCTTTCCGCGAGACCCTGGTGGGGTACAAGCGTGGGGCGGTGGACGCGTTCCTCGAGCGCATCGCCACTGATCTGAACGCCGGACGGGTTCCCGTCCAAGCCGTGACCGACGTGAAGTTTCCCGAGGCCCTGAAGGGCTACCACCGGGACGACGTCGACGAGTTCCTCAACCGGCTCGTCGCCTCGTGGCGAGGGGCCGCGGGGCCGGTGTCCGCCGATTCGTTGACCGCGGTAGGGAGTGAGATCGCCGCGGCGGGGAGAACCAGGCCGACGACCGGGCCGGCGGCGACGAAGGTGGCCACCAAGGAGGCCCCCGAACCGTCTCTTCGTCGGACGCTGAAGGCCGTCCTCATCACCGTGACCGTGCTCGGTCTGGTCGGCTACGGCATCGGATCGTTTCTGTCCGACCAACTGGCCAATGCCGCCCTCGTCCGGAACGGAGTGGTGATCCAGGCCCGGGTCGTCGCCCACTCGCACATCGATTCCGGTGACTCGGGTAGCTACGACTACCTCGATGTCCTCATTCCGTCCTGTCGGTGCCGCGTCCAACTCCCCACCACCAACCTTGCCGGGCATCCCGTCGGCTCGTTCATCGGCGTCCGGTACGACCCGGAGAACCCCGGCGATGCCCGGCCGATGGTGGACAACAACGACGTCTGGCTGCAGGACGCCTTCTATCTCGGCCTCTACGTGTTCCTCATCTGGATCTTCGTCGCCTGGGCCGTTCCGGCCAACCGGGCCTGGAGACGGAGACGGGAGAGCGTCTCCGGCGACGGGGGTCCGGGAGGGGGCTCACGCACCGCGGCCCCGACACCGGTCGCCGAGCGGTGATGCGGGGGCGCCCGCTCAGCCCGGCTCCCCCTCTAGCCGGCGGACGGCGGTCCGGACGGCGGTCGGTCGCCGCGGGCTCCCACGGGCCGGGCCGGATTCGTGGCCACGGACCGGACGGACCGGACCGCCTCCGGCCCCGTCGCATCCCGTCGGGGCGGTACCCGTGCCGGACACGTATCCGCTGCGAGTGAACGACAACGATGTAGTTCTACACGCCAGCTGGGGATTTACGAGCCCGGGGCTTGTCAGGCCGACACGCACCGGACTACCGTGAACAAGCAGTGGATACAAATATGTACTCAGTGGAGTCGCCCCACGGCCTCGCCGAGCGGATCCGCACCCATCGTCTGCAGCACGGGATGACACAGCGGGAGCTGGCCGATCAGCTGGGTGTCACCCAGCAGTCGGTCGCCCGGTGGGAGCAGGGGTCGCCGCCGAGGAGGTACATGCTCCGCGCCATCGAGGCGCTGCTCGAGGAACCGGGCGCGGACGGCGGATCGAACGACCTGGCGGAGATCATCGGCATTCGTCCCCCGGTTGCCGGGCGCGTGCCGACCCGGGCCGTCGAGGATGCCCGGAAGGCCTATGTGCAGGGTTGCCTCAAGCTCCTCGAGCGTGGTGAACGCCTGCCCAACCGGGTGCTCCTCCTGCTGGCCGACGAGCTCGGCTGGGACGCCGACACCGACTGATCCGACCGATCGACCGGGGTGGTCGGCGACGTGGGTGCGACCCCCGCCGTGGCGGAGCGATCGGGTCAGGACCGGTGCGGGGCGATGACCGCCGACCCGTAGCGCTCCAGCCCCCCGAGGGCCTGCGGGAGCGAGGCGCCCGGCACGGAGACCCCCACCCAGGTGACGCCCAGATCGGCCAGCTCGTCGAGTGCCGCCAGGTGCGCCTGGGCGTCGAAGCGCTCGTCGAGGCGCCCGCCCGCCGGCGTGCTGAAGGCGACGTCGATGTCCGACCGGGCTCGCCCTTCCTCGTCGACGAAGTGCCAGAGCTCGTCGAGCATGGCGGACAGATCGTCCACCGTCTCGAGGGGCGGTGTCTTGGTGGTGGCCGAGAGGGACCTCGGCGCCGGGAACGGTGTCCAGCCGTCCCCGTACCGGGCCACCCGGCGCCGGGACAGCCGGCTGTTGCCGCCGATCCAGATGGGTGGAGGGGTCCGGGGCTTGGGGTTGGCCGTCAGCCCCCTGGCGTCGATGCCGATCCCCTCGAAGGAGAAGTCGTCCTGCGTCCACATGCCGCGGAGGACGTCGACGGCCTGGTCGAACAGGGCGTTGCGCTGCTCGAAATCGATGCCGAGACCCCGGTACTCCCCACGCAGATAGCCGGTGGCCACGGCCAGGGTGAAGCGGTCGTCGGACAGCATGGCCATGGTCGCCACCGTCTTGGCCACCACGAGGGGGTGCCGGTAGGGGAGCACGACGATGTTGGGGATCAGGCGGATCCTCTCGGTCACGGCGGAGCAGAACGTGAGGGCCACGAAGGGATCCAGGGCATCGTGGCCGCCGGCCTTGAGCCAGCGGTCCGTCGGCGCCGGATGATCGGTGAACCCGATCCCGTCGAAGCCGGCGGCTTCCGCGGTCCGGGCGAACTCGGTGACGGCCGCCCTCGTCATCAGCTCCGGGCTGGCCGGGTGGGTGATCAGTGGGTAGGTGACGGAGAATCTCATCTGGTCTTCAGGCCTTCGGGGAGCCTCCGCTCGGGAGGCTGGGACGGTCGACGCCGCATCCCGGGTGGAGACGGCATCGACCGATTCGGACGAACCCTACTGTGGTGATCCGGGCCGTCGGGACCGGTCATCACGCCGGACGCGACAAGCCGGACGCGACAAGAGGGGCCGAAGCCCCTCTTGTCGCGTGTGCATCCGGATGGACGCGGTGGCTCAGGGATCGGTGACCGTGAGTGATCCTCCGCTGACCGCCAGCTCCTTGAGCCCCTTGGGGCCCTTGAGGCTGGCGCTCGTTCCGTGGCTGTTGGTCTTCAGCTTCAGGGTCGGCTCGCAGCCGAGGGACGTGTAGGAGTCGGCCTGTGCCTCTGCACCGGTCTCCTGGGACTGGGTGACCTCGGCGATGGTGGCCGGGCTGCTCGGGCTGAGCGACGACGAGGTGCCGCCGGCGAACGAGCCCGTCGCCGTGCCGCCCGAGAACTCGAACCCGATGGGCGAGAGGCTGAGGCTGAGCGTGTCACCGGTCACCGTGGTGTTGGCGATGCTGTCGCTGTTTCCGCTCTCCCACTCGATGGACACGTCGAATTCGGCGGTGCTGCCCGACAGGAGGGCGGAGCAGGTGGCCAGCGGGTTGCTGCCCGGATGGGAGGGGTCCGTCACGAGGGTCAGCTTCTTGATCCCGGTGATGGGTGCGGAGTTCGTGCCGTCGGTGGCGGTGCCCGTGCAGGTGGCCGTCCCCTTGGCCGACACGATTGTCGGCCCGGCTGCTGAGAACGTCGTGGTGGGGAGGGCCGCCACGGCCGGCACCGAATCGGTCGGCGAGGCAGTCCAGTTGTTCTTCAGCGTGGGCGACAGCTTCGCCGTGTCGGTCGTGGTGCAGCTGGCGGTGCTGCCGGGTCCGGCCACGATGACGACCTTGGCCGCCGCCGCAGGTAACGCGGTCACGACGACGACCCCGCCGGCGACCAACCCGGCAGCCAGCGCAGATTTGAGAACCGTCTTGAACATCAATTGTCTCCCCCGGTTGGTGAGCGCCCCTTGTGGGCATGCCCCAATGTGTGCCAGACGATAACCGCACGCTCGATCCGGGGCAATCTGGACGACCGGCCGGGCCCTTCGTCCTCTCCGGTGAGGGACTGCCTCCACCTAGGTGAGGGGAGGTGGCGATCCTTCGGCACTGGCCGACAGGGCCGGATCCCAGTCGCACACGGTGCACGCATGGCGGAACACCGAATGGGCGAACTCGAGGGCCGTGGCCCGCGGGTCCGGGCTGTGGCAGACGTCGCTCCAGGGGAGGACGTACTCGCCGAGTGCCGCATCCCAGCGGGCGGACCCGGGATCGAGCGTGGCTCCGGCGAACCCCGGAGCGGCGGGGTGGGCGTAGGCGTAGAACGCGGCCTCGGATGATCTCGGGTCGCCGGGCCACCAACCGATCGCCACCTCCTGCGCGTCCATCGCATTGCGCATGATGAAGTCGGTCGACGGGGGAGCGGCCGGTTGGCCGGAGAACAGGCTCACGGCGAGATCGAACGATCCCCACCAGGCGTTGACGGGAGTCGAGCGTCCCCGGTACGGAGCCCGGAAGGAGGCGAGGACGAGGGCCGCCTGGGTGGCGGCGGCGAAATAGGAGGCGACCCGCTCGGTGTCGTACCGGGCGTGATCGTCGTCGAGATCGAGCGGCGTGGTCCAGGGGACCTCCTGGGGGGTCATGTTGATCTCGACCGGGCCGACCAGTTCGTGCACCCGCTCCATGACCTCGCGGGTGACCGCACCCACCGGACGGTCCGGCACGAGGGGGACGCGTCCGATGCCGCCGGTGCTGGTCTCGAGGACCGCCTCGTTGACCCGTAGATCGAGCGCCACCACGAACGAACCCGAGCCGTCGGGAGCCGGGAGCGGTGCCGTCTCCCATCCCCTCGGGGTGAGCCGCAGCGCCGCGTGCTGGAGCTGCGGCTCGGGAGGCGCCAGGGCCACGGAGAGCTTGCCGAGCAGCTGGGTGTGCGCGTGCAGGGTGTCGCACGTCTCGGCCCACTCGTGGTAGAAGACCGTCGGCCAAACGGGCGGCATGACCGGACGTTAGCAACCGGACGGCCGGGTCGCCCCGCTGTCGCCACCAGGTGATCTTCCCCGGGGTCGGCGAGCGGACCTGGCCTAGTATTCCCCCATGCCTGGATCCCCTCCGACGCCCCCGAGCTACGACCCCGAGGCCGTCCGCGCCAAGTACCTCGCCGAGCGCGACAGGCGTCTGGTCCCCCACCGGGCCGACATCCGCGACCTGCGGACCGACGAGTACTTCGCCCGGTACCGCGACGACCCCTTCGAGCCGTTCGTCGAGCGCGACCCGCTGGCCGAGGACGTCGATGTCGTGATCGTGGGCGGGGGGATCGCCGGCATCCTCGCCGGCGCCCGGCTCCGCAAGGCCGGTGTGGGTCGGATCCGCATCATCGACCAGGCGGGGGGCATCGGGGGGACCTGGTACTGGAACCGCTATCCGGGCGTGATGTGCGACGTCGAGTCCTACATCTACATGCCGATGCTCGAGGAGCTCGACTACGTACCCAGCCAGCGCTATGCGCTCGGGGGGGAGATCCTGCACCACCTCGAGGCGGTCGCTGACCGGTTCGACCTGGTGGACGACGCCCTGTTCCACACCGGGGTGACCCGCGCCGAATGGCAGGAGGACACGGCCCGTTGGCGGGTCAGCACCGACCGCGGCGACGAGATCACCTGCCGCTGGTACGTGCTGGCCGTCGGGATCCTCAACCTCATGAAGCTGCCCGTCATCCCGGGCATGGAGGACTTCGCCGGACGCTCCTTCCACACGGCCCGGTGGGACTACGACTACACCGGGGGCGGGCCGGGTGAGCCCCTCACCCGGCTGGCCGACAAGGTCGTCGCCCTCATCGGTACCGGGGCGAGCGGTATCCAGTGCGTGCCGCCGTTGGCCGAGGCGGCCAAGCACGTGTACGTGTTCCAGCGCACACCGTCGGCCATCGGTGTGCGGGGCAACCGGCCCACCGAACCCGACTTCGCCGGCGGGCGGGAGCCGGGCTGGCAGCGCGCCCGGATGGACAACTTCCAGGCGATCATCATGGGCCGACCGGTCGAGGTCGACCTGGTGGACGACGGGTGGACCCACGACTACGCCGTCACCCGGAACGCCCCGCGTCACAAGGGCATGACGATCGAGGAGTATCTGCGCAGCGCCGAGGAGATCGACTACCAGGTCATGGAGGCCCACCGGCGCCGGGTCGAGGAACTGGTGGCCGACCCGGCCACGGCGGAGACCCTCAAGCCCTACTACCGCTACATGTGCAAGCGGCCGTGCTTCCACGACGAGTACCTGCCGGCCCTCAACAACGCCAACGTCACCCTGGTCGACTGCCCGGCCGGCTTCGAGCGGATCACCGAGCAGGGCCCGGTGGTCGACGGGCACCAGTACGAGGTCGACTGCATCGTCTACGGCACCGGCTTCGAAGCCGAGCTCACCCCGCTCTTCCGTCGCGCCGGACACGACATCGTCGGTCGCGGCGGTGTGACCCTGGCCGAGAAGTGGGCCGACGGGGCGGCCAGCCTGTTCGGGATGATGAGCCGTGGGTTCCCGAACATGTTCGTGATGCCGGCACCGGGGCAGCAGGCGGTGGTGACCGTCAACTACACGCAGCTGGCCGTGCTCGGGGCCGAGTTCATCGGTGACACCATCGGGCTGCTCGAGAAACGGGGCGTCGAGGTGGTCGACGTGAGTGCCGACGCCGAGGAGGCGTGGACCAAGGAGATCGTCAACTCCTTCGTCGACGGCACCGCCATGCTGTCCGCCTGCACGCCGTCCCGCATCAACAACGAAGGCCACCCCGAAGAGATGAACCCCCGCAACGGCAACTACGGCCGCGGGCTCGGCGACTGGTTCGCCTACCGTGAGCGGCTCGAACAGTGGCTCGAGGCCGGCACGTTCGAGGGCCTGGAGCTCAAGGTCCGGTCCGGGGCGTCGTGAGCGGACGGCAACGGGTCGCCGTCGTGACCGGCGGCGGGGGAGGGATCGGAGCGGCCGTCGCCGAGGAGCTCGGCCGCGGTGGCTGGTTCGTCGTCACCGTCGACCCCCTCGTGACCCTCGACGGCTCCGAGCGGCTCCCGGAGCCCGAGGAGACCACCGCCGGCCGCATCGTGTCGGCGGGTGGCTCGGCCCGGGCCTCCTCGGTCTCGGTGACCGACCGGGAGGCGGTCCATGGCCTGTTCCGCGAGCTGGTCGACGAGCACGGCGGCGTCGACGCCGTCGTCAACGTGGCCGGCATCACCCGGCAGACCCACTTCGCCCAGGGCACCGAGGAGGACTGGCTGGCCGTGGCCACGGTCCACCTCGAGGGCTACCTCAACGTGCTCGAGGCCGCCCTTCCGCTCATGGCCGCGGCCGGGTCCGGCCGCATCCTCGGCGTCACCTCCGGCTCGGGATGGCGGGCCGCCGATGCCGGGGCGTACAGCTGCGCCAAGCGGGCCGTCGCCTCCCTCACGTGGCAACTGGGCCGTCTGGTGCCGCAGGGAGTGACCGTCAACGCCATGTCGCCGATCGCCGCCACCCGGATGGTGGCCGCCGCCCTCGAGCGTGCACGTCAGGCGGGCCGGTCGGGCGGTGGCGGCATCTCCTTCGTGACGATGGCGGGCCCCGAGGACCTCGGACCGTTGGGCGCGTACCTGGTCAGTGACGGATTCGGGTGGTGCAACGGCCGGGTGCTCTTCGCCGGCGGCCCCGAGGTGGCGGTGGTCGACGAGCCCCGCCTGCTCGAGGTGGTCCGGACCGGCGGGGTGGTGTCCGTCGCCAGGGTGCTCGAGGAGGTCATCCCCCGTGCCTTCGTCAAGGCCGAGACCAGACAGGCGAGCGCCGGCGGTGGCAATCCTCGGTTCGGGCCCATCTTCGACGAGCCGGCCGCGGCCGGGGCCGAGTCGGCCGAGGTGCGGTCCTGTGCCGTCGTCTCCGACCGACCCCGTCTGGCGGCAGCACTGACCGCCGCGCTGGAGGCCCGGTCCATCCGCTGTCACCGGGTCGAGCCGGCCCGCGGCTTCGGTGACGCCGCCACGGCGCTGGCCTCGCTGGCCGAGGCCGCCGGTCCCCTCGACGCCGTCGTCGTGGCTCCGGCCGGCCCCCAGCCGGCGGCCACCTCGGCAGAGGGCTGGGAGCAGGTGCTCGCCGGACACCGCGGGATCGTCGGAGCCATCCACACCGACGCCGGTTGGTCGCGGGCCGCGGCCGACTACGCCGCCGGAGCCGCCCGTCCGGTCCGGCTGGTGACCCTCACCGACGCCACCACCCCCGAAGGCCGCAGTCGGGCGCAGGCCGCGGCCCAGCTGGCCCGAGCTGCCGCCGAGGGAACCGAAGGGCGCATCACGGCGTTCGCCGCCGGCATCGAGGCCACCGAGGAGGAAGCCGGCCAACCGGCCGGCGAGCTCGTCGCCCACCTGGTCGGCCAGGCCGGGGCGGAGGCCCTCGCCGGTGCGGAGCTCGTCGTGGGCGCCGGCTGGATCGGCCTGCGCAGCCATCCCCGGCCGATCGGCAGCGTCGCCTACGGGGGCCCCGCCCTGCCCGACTGGCTCGACTCCACGCTCCGTGAGATCGTCGGCGCCACCGGGCACCGACCCCACGTCGTGGCCCGATGACCGCCCGGCCCACCCGCGTCGTCGACGCCCATGTGCACCTGTGGGACCCGGCCCGCACCGACTGGTACCCGTACCTCTCGCGTCCTCAGGCCGACGGCGCCGGTGGCGCCACGGGGATGTTCCGCCGGTTCGACGTCGACACCTACCGGGCCGAGTCGGCCGGGTGGAACGTCGAGAAGTTCGTCAACGTCGCCGCGGCCACGGGCCGACACTCGATCGAGGAGACCATCGAGCTCGACAGCAACGCCGGTGGCGGCGGCGGTCCCGACGCCATCATCGGTGGGCTCCCACCGACCGACACGGTGGCCGAGGCGGTCGAGCTGATCGAACGGCAGATGACGGCGCCACGCTTCCGCGGGGTCCGCCCGATGGGCGTGTACGCCGGGCCGCTCCCCGACGACGGGGTGCTCCGCGCCCTGCAGGAGCGGGACCTGCTGTTCGAGCTGATGACCCATCCCGACCAGCTCCAGTCGGCGGCGTCGCAGCTCCGTGACTTCGGCGGGCTGACCGTCGTGGTCGAGCACACCGGATGGCCCCGCTCGAACTCGGACGAGGAGCGGGATCTCTGGCGGGCCGGCATCGATGCGCTGGCCGGGCTCGGCGACAACGTCCTGTGCAAGCTGTCCGGCCTGGCGATGCCCTTCGGGTCACTGACCGTCGATGCCTTCGCCCCCTGGCTCGAGTACGCACTCGACGCCTTCGGTGTCGACCGCTGCCTGTTCGCCAGCAACTTCCCGGTCGACTCGATGTACGGCACCTTCGACGAGCTCTACACGGTGTTCAGCACCGTCACCGGCGGCCTCGACGGTGCATCCCGGGGGAAGCTCTTCGCTGACAATGCGGAGCGCGTCTACCGCTGCTAGCCCCGCCACCGTGAGGGGCGATGATCGTCCTGTCGCGGTCTCGGCCCGGCGACGGGATCGCCGGCGGGGGCTCCCGCCCGACGGACCTCCGGGGCGGCCCGCGGCCCGGCAGAATTCCCGGACTGCGACGTCCCTGACCCATACCCGACCCACCCTCCCGGGGACCCGGTCGGACGGCGGGCGCGGCAGGATGCCACGCCGGCGGGATCGGTGCTAAGCAATTGCTCAGTATTGCTGGGCAGGTGCGCAGCAACGGGACGACAGGGAGACCGGGTTGAGCGACTGGCAGACGACCGACTTCTTCTTCGACGAGTCGTTGGTCGAGGACCCCTACCCCTACTTCGAGGCGTTGCGCTCGGAGTGCCCGGTGCTCCGGCTCCCACACCTCGGTGTGGTGGCCGTGACCGGTTACGACGAGACGAGCGAGGTCTACCGGGACAACGAGACGTTCTCCTCGTGCAACTCGGTGATCGGACCGTTCGCCACCTTTCCGGTACCCCTCGACGGCGACGACGTGAGTGACGTGGTCGATCGCTATCGGGACCAACTGCCCATGCACGAGCACATGGTCACGATGGACCCGCCCGATCACACGCGCGAGCGGGGCCTGCTCATGCGGCTGATCACCCCGAAGCGGCTGCGGGACAACGAGGCGTTCATCTGGCGCCTCGCCGACGAGCAGCTCGACGAGTTCCTCCCCGACGGCCGGTGCGAGTTCATCACCGCCTACACGCAGCCCTTCGCCATGCTGGTGGTGGCCGACCTGCTCGGGGTGCCCGAAAAGGACCACCAGCGCTTCCGTGAGGGCTTCGGACTGAGCGGCACCGTCGGCGAAGTCGGCGCCGGTGAGAGCGGGAGCCCGGGGGAGAACCCTCTGGCCTGGCTCGACGAGTGGTTCACCCGGTACGTCGAGGACCGGCGGGACCGACCCCGCAGCGATGTGCTGACCGACCTGGCGCTGGCCACCTATGCCGACGGGACGACGCCCGAGGTCTCGTCGGTGGTGCGGACGGCGACCTTCCTCTTCGCCGCCGGTCAGGAGACCTCCGCCCGGCTGCTGGCAGCGGCGCTGAAGTACCTCGCCGAGGACCCCGAGCTGCAGGACGGGCTGCGGGCCGACCGCGACCGGATCCCCGAGTTCCTCGAAGAGGTGCTGCGGGTCGAGAGCCCGGTCAAGGCCGATTTCCGTCTCGCCCGTCGCTCGACGTCCGTCGGAGGGGTCGACATCGCTGCCGGAACACCGGTCATGCTGCTCAACGGCGCCGCCAACCGTGATCCCCGGCACTTCGAGTGTCCCGCCGAGTTCCGTGCCGACCGGCCGAACGCCCAGTCCCACATGGCCTTCGGGCGGGGCGCCCACTCCTGTCCCGGCGGCCCCTTGGCGCGGGCCGAAGGCCGCATCAGCATCGAGCGCATTCTCGCCCGCACCCGGAACATCCGCCTGTCCGAGGAGCACCACGGGCCGCCGGGCGCTCGGCGCTTCCGGTACGAGCCGACCTGGATCCTCCGTGGGCTCTCCCAGCTGCACCTCGAGTTCGACGACGAGCCGGTGAGCCGGTGAGCCGGGTCGCCGTGGTCACGGGTGGGGCTTCGGGGATCGGTCTCGGGGTCGCCCGCGGGTTCGCCGCCGACGGGCACCGCGTCGCCATCCTCGACCGGGACGCCGAGGCGGCCGAGTCGGCGGCCGACGAATTGCGCAGCGGGGGGACGACGGCGCTCGCCGTGGATGCCGACGTCGCCGAGCGCGCCTCGGTCGACGCCGCCTTCGAACGTGTCCGGGGGGAGCTCGGACCGGTCGACATCCTCGTCACGAGCGCCGGGGTCGAGGCGTTCACCCCGGTCCTCGACATCGGTGCCGAGGGATGGGACCGGATCATCGCCGTCAACCTCACCGGCACCTTCACCTGCGTGCAGGCGGCCCTGCCCGACATGGTCAGCGCCGGGTGGGGGCGCATCGTGACCATCTCCTCGTCGAGCGCCCAGTCCGGCGCCCCCAACATGGCCCACTACGCGGCGTCCAAGGGCGGGGTCATCGGGCTGACCAAGGCGCTGGCGGTCGAGCTCGCCCGCAGCGGCGTCACCGTGAACACCATCCCGCCCAGCCTCGTCGACACCCCCATGGCCCGCAACGCAGAAGCCGCCGGCGACTTCCCCGGCGTCGACGTGGTCGGGCCCATGGTCCCGCTCGGGCGGGCCGGGACCCCGGCGGACATCGCCGCCGCCTGTTCGTTCCTCTGTTCGGAGGGCGGCAGCTACATCACCGGCCAGGTCATCGGGGTCAACGGGGGAATGTACATCTGAGCCTGCCCCGGCTTCCCTGCCGGCACCGGACGCTGTTGACCCGATCGGACCCTCCTGCCCCGGGCGGTGTTGCCCCGGGCAGGCCCCCGTTGCCGGGGCGGTCCCGTCGTCGGGCAGACCCGGTCGTTCCCTGCGAGGATCGGTGCGAGCGCCGCCGCCCGTGGCCCGAGCGCTCCCGACGTCGGAGTGGAGAGAAGGCATGACCGTGACGGTGATCACCGGCGCAGCGAGCGGTATGGGGCGGGTCTGCGTCGACCGGCTGCAGGGAACCGCCGATCAGCTCGTCGCCGTCGACCTGGTGCCGCCACGGATAGAGGGGATCGTCGGGATCGGGTGCGACGTCTCCGACCCGGCGGCCGTCTCCGACCTGGTGGAGGCCGTGCGGGCGATGGGCCCGTTCCGGGCACTCGCCCATGCCGCCGGCGTGTCGCCCACCATGGCCGATGTCCGTCGGGTCCTCGAGGTCGACCTGGTCGGCACCGCCCTGCTGCTCGACGCGTTCGAGCCGCTGGTGGGGCCGGGCTCCTCCGCCGTGTGCTTCTCCTCCAGCTCGGCCTACCAGGTGGCTCTGCAGGGCATCGACGAGGAGCTCCAAGCCCTCGTGTCGGAACCACGGGTGGACGGCTTCCTCGATGCCGCCGCCCGGCGGTTCGGCGACAGCGGCCTGGCGTACGCCTGGGCGAAGCGTGGCGTCATCGCCGTGGCCGCCCGCGCCGCGGTGGCCTGGGGTCGTCGCGGCGGCCGGGTCAACTCGTTGGCGCCGGGCCTGATCGACACGCCGATGGGCCGCCAGGAGTCCGAGCAGCAGCCGATCATGAAGATCATGCTGGACAACACCCCGCTCGAGCGGCTCGGTGCGCCCGGCGAGGTCGCGGAGGTCGTCGCCTTCCTCCTCTCCGACGGCGCCTCGTTCATCTCCGGTACGGACGTGCTGGTGGACGGGGGAATGCTCCAGGGCCTGCTCGCCCTGGCCGCGGGTGGCCGGACGCCGCGCCCCACCGATCCGGGCACCCTCTAGGGCCGACCCACCGCCGATCGGCGGATCCGTCGGCCGACCCGGGAATTCGGGCGGGGCATCCCCGCCCCACCTGTGCCACGATGGCCTCGTTGCGCACGATGGCCCGCGACGAGATGCTTCAGGGGGATTGGTGGAAGACCTGGCCGGCAAGGTGGCAGTGGTGACCGGCGGTGCCGCCGGGATCGGACGGGGCATCGTGGAGGCTCTGCTCGGCGAGGCCATGAGGGTGGTCATCGCCGACATCGAGGCGCCGGTGCTGGAGTCCACCGTCGCCGAGCTGTCAGGGTCCGGGGACGTCCGCGGGGTGGTCACCGACGTCTCGGACCCATCCTCGGTGGAGGCACTCGCCGATCTGGTCTTCGACCGGTACGGGGCCTGCCACCTCCTGTGGAACAACGCCGGCGTGACCTCGGGCGGCGGCGGGAACCCCTGGGACCAGGAGCCGAACGACTGGCGGTGGTGCTTCGGGGTGAACGTCTTCGGAACGTCCAACGGGGTCCTGGCCTTCGTGCCGCGGATGATCGCCTCGGACGAGCCGGGCGTCGTGGTGACCACCTCGTCGGGCGACGGGGGCATCGCCCCCGTGCCCTATGCATCGGTCTACGCCTCGTCGAAGGCCGCCATCAGCTGCTTCACCGAGGCCCTGGCCCACCAGTTCATCGCCCAGAAGACCAAGCTGTCGGCCTCGATCTTCTACCCGTCGGGTGGACTGCTCGAGACCGGGCTGTGGGAGGCCCAGCGGAACCGCCCCGAAGCGCTGGCGCGCCAGCGCCCCCGCCCGCCGGCGCCGGGCACCACCTTCGCCGAGTTCAAGGCGGCCCTGGCCGCCGCCGGGCGCCCGACGGACACGGTGGACCTGTCCGAGCTGGGCCGCTTCGCCGTCCGGGGCGTGAAGGAGGGGCGTTTCGTCATCGGCCACCATCTGGACCAGGCCGGCCGCCTGCTCCACGCCCGTGCCGACGCCATCGCCCAGGGGATGCTGCCCCCGTCCGCCCTCGAAGGGCTGACCTGAGTGGGCGCCGGACCGGACCCGCACGGAGAAGGAGGAACCGTGACCGACACGCTGGCCCCCGACGACCGGTACACCGTGATCTCGGCGGACGCCCACGCCGGCGCCGACATCCCCGACTACCGCCCCTACCTCCCGGTGGCCTGGCACCGTGAATTCGACGACTGGGCCGCCTCCTACGTCAACCCCTTCGCCGACCTGTTGGCGGCGACCGCCTACCGCAGCTGGGACTCGGACCGGCGCCTGGCGGAGAACGATGCCGACGGGATCACCGCCGAGGTGCTGTTCCCCAACACCGTGCCCCCGTTCTTCGAGGAGGGGAGCCTGGTGGCCCTGCCGCCCGACGAGTCGGAGTACGACCGCCGCTGGGCCGGGATCCAGGCCCACAACCGCTGGCTCGCCGAGTTCTGCGCCCGGGCTCCGGGACGGCGCGCCGGTGTGGCCCAGATCTTCGCCAACCGCGTCGACGACGCCCTCGCCGAGGTGCGGTGGGCGGCATCGGCGTTCTCGCCGTTCGGCGGGATCCTGCTGCCCTCCCTCCCGCCCGGTTCCGGCCTCCCACCGCTGTGGGACCCGGTCTACGAGCCGCTGTGGAGCCTGTGCGAGGAGCTCGGGGTGGTGGTCAACATCCACGGGGGAGGTGGCATCCCCGACTACGGCGACGCCGAGGTGGCCCGGGCGATCATGCTGGTCGAGCTGCCCTGGTTCTCCCACCGTTCGGTCTGGCACCTCATCTTCGGGGGCATCTTCGAGCGCCATCCGGCGCTGCAGGTGGTGCTCACCGAGCAGGGGTTGGCCTGGCTGCCACGGGGACTCGAGACGCTCGACTGGTTCTACGGCCGGATGACCCTCGGTGACGCCGCCGAGGCCAACTTCTTCGGTGCGGCGGCCAAGGGCATGTCGATGACGCCGAGCGAGTACTTCCAGCGCAACGTCTCGGTGGGCGCGAGCTTCCTGCGGGCCAGCGAGTCGGCCCTCCGCCACGAGGTGGGGGTGGAGCGGATCATGTGGGGTGCCGACTACCCCCACTCGGAGGGGAGCTATCCGTTCAGCCGCGAGGCGCTCCGGGCGGCCTTCGGCACCTGCGACCCGGTCGAGACCCGACAGATGGTCGAGGTCAACGCGGCCGAGCGCTACGGGTTCGACCTCGAGGCGCTCCGGCCGATCGGCCGGGAGATCGGGCCGACGGTGGCCGAGGTGGCCACGCCGCTCGCCGTCGACGAGTACCCGGCCGGCTCGACCTGCAACGCCTTCGACCGCCATCAGGTGCTGCGTTCCTGGTAGCGACCGGCCGCCTGTCGGGCGGTGCGCTCAGCCCGGAGGCTGCAGGCCGTACTCGGCCTTCCACCACCGGGCACCGGCCCGTTCGGCGGGATCGCTCCGCCGGGTGGGGTCCTGGCCCAGCGACTCCGGCGTGGGGCCGATGCGGTCGGCGATCGGCTTGAGCGCGGCGAGGTCGAACCCGTAGACCTTGGCCGCGGTCAACCCCAGCATCTGCGCGGTGTCGTCCACCGGCACCCCGGCGAAGTCGGCGGACAGTCTGGCTGCGGTGTTGGGCCAGGTTCCCTCCGGGTGGGGGTAGTCGGTCCCCCACATCACCACGTCGGTCCCGATGACATACCGGCGCCGGATCTCCTCCTTGGACATGGTGGAGGCCCCGATGAAGATGTTGGTGCCGAAGTAGTCGGAGGGCAGCTTGGAGATCTTGCCCTGCAGCAGCGCGGCCATCTTCTTGGTGGTGTGGCCGCCCCCCATGTACTGGTCCCACTTCCACATCATGTCGGGCGCCCAGTAGGCGGCAGCCTCGGTGACCACGAACTTGAGGTCCGGATACCGCTCGAACACCCCGCTGAACAGGAGGTGCCAGGCCGGCCGCACCGCCCACCAGACCACCTCGGCCAGGTAGACGCCGGTATGGTCGCCGTACTCCTCCATGGGCGCCTCGCCCGAGTGGGTGTGGACGGGCAGGCCGGTCTCCGCACAGGCCGCCCAGACCGGGTCGTAGACCGCGTCGTTGTAGGGGGGCCGGCTCCGCCACATCGTCGGGATCATGATGCCCCGGATGCCGGGCTGGGACGCCACCCACTCGATCTCGGAGACCGCCCGGGAGATGTCGTGGGTGATGGGCACCAGGGCGATCCCGCCCCGCCGGTGCGGGGCGTCCGAGCACATGTCGGCCAGGAAGCGGTTGTGGGCGTGTGCCCCGGCGAACGCCAGCTCGGGATCCTCGATGGCCCCGGCGAACAGGCCGGCGCCGAACGGAGGGGATGCCATGCCGGTGATGGCGTCGGCATCGGCGAACAGCACGTCGGCCGCCACGCCGTCGGCGTCGAGCTCCTGGTCGCGGACCCCCGGGTCGAAGGCGCCCTTCAGCCCTTCCTCGTTGTCCTTCTCCCAGCCCATGATGTAGTCGTAGTTGAAGGCCAGCGACTCCTCGCGGTGGGCGGCGCGCTCGGCCAGATAGTCGTCGAACGCCGGGGAGAATTCCGGGTCGAGGTACTTCCGGTACTCCTCGCAGGCCAGGCCGGCGTGCCCGTCGGCCGACACCACGATGTAGCGGTCCGATCCACTGCCCGGTACGTCGCTCATTGCTTCGCTCCCAGCACCGTGAGGTCGTCGTAGCGCTGGTGGACGTAGGGCTCGAGCCACTCGGCGGGGACCCGGCCCACCAGCTCGCCCTGCTGGGACGAGGCGAGCTCGGCGTACTCGAAGGACACGACCTTCCGCACCGGGAAGTCGGCGACGGGGTCGAGGGGTGCCTCCAGCAGCTTGCACTCCCCGCTGACCGGGCGGACCACCCGGGCCACCTCGTGCCGGCGGCAGTAGACGAACGCCGGGTCGCCCTCCAGCCCCGAGCCCGAGGGTGAGGGCAGGGGCTTGAAGTAGAAGTCGAGCTTGTCGATCTCGTACCCGGGTGCTTCGGGCCCGAGGGTGCCGGCCACCTCGGCCACCGTCGATCCCATCCGGGCGATGCGGCCGGCCAGGGTGGTTCCGTCCACCTCGAGGCCGACCTCGGCGATCTTCTTGGGCTCACCGAAGGTCTCCCGCCCGCCCACGGTGGCCTGTTCCGTGGTCATGGGCATGAACAGGGCGTACTCCCCCTCGGTGTCCCCGTGGCGGGCCCGGACCCCGAACCAGCCGGCCCCGAACGGTGCGAGCCCGGTGCCCAGGTCCACGACGGCGATCCGCAGCCGGGCCGTGGCCGCCGAGGGCTCGAGCGGTCGGGGCAGCACGGAGGCGATCGCCTCGGGATCGGTCTCGAAGACCACGGTCACCGCCTGTGACCAGATCGGTGCTCTGGTCGCCTCGACCTCGCGGTTGTGGGCCTGCTCCGGTGGCCGGGCGCCGTATCGGACGTTTGCCATGCCGTCCCCCTTCCGTGGTGGACCGGTCGCTCCACCTTCGCCAGTGTGGCATGCCAACGGCGGTCTTGTCCCGGGATCTCGGGGCGTCACCCGGTGGTGTCGGTGGGCCGCGGCAGCGCTGGGCGATTGGCGGCCCGGCCATGGGTCGGTGTCACCGACGTGGCCGCTCCAGCCGGCGGGGAACGGACGGCCTACAGTGAGCCCGTAGCTGGCCGACCGTCGGTCCGAGATGTCGGCAACGTGACCTCGGAGACGGTGCGGAACCAGTGGTTTGGGGATGGCATGACCGACGTGACCCCGGTACCTCCGGGAGGCAACGGGCAACCAAAGGCTCCGACGGGGCTCATCGTGGCGTGCTCGCTCGTGGGCGCCGCCGTCCTGGCGATGGTGTTCGCCGGGATGGGGAATCCGGACGGGACGGCGCGCGGGCCGTCCCCCTCGACCCTGCCCGGCGCGACCGCCACCCGTCCGACAGCGCGACCTGCCGTGCCCTTGTCGCGGGGTGTGCCCACGAGCCAGCCCTCGCCGGTGGCCGCCCTCAACTCCCCTCGCTCCACGGCGACCGATTCAGGGGTGACCGGTCCCGGTGTGACCGGTCCCCGGCCGGCCGATCCTGTCACCTCCCAGCCGGACGGCACCCGCATCGCCCAGCGTGACCTGGACGATCTCCTCCGGCACATCGGGCATCGGAAAGCGACCCGTTGAGACGGCCGACGCGGGGTGCCTCGCTCCGCAGCGGAGGGCGTGCTCCGCAGAGGAGGGCGTGCTCCGCAGAGGAGGTGATGCACCTACCTCGGCGCGCCCGAGGTGGGATGGGAACGGCGGGTGGAGCGGGGGCCGCTCACCAGAGTGGTGACCAGGCGCTGGTCCGGAGCAGTTTGCTCTCCCACTGGTCCCGGAGCTCCAGCCCTCTGGCCATGTACGAGCCGGGCCAGGTGGTGGGGTCGTGCTTCTCCACGCTGGTGAGCAGGCCACCCAAGGTCGAGAAGTTCACGATCTTCTGCATCAGGATCGCCTCGGGCCGGATCCCGGAGCCGTGGGCCACCTGGAAGCAAGCCTGGATATCCAGCAGCTTCTTGTCCGGAGGCGTCCTGCGCATGTGCTGCCAGTAGTCCTTGTCCCACAGCTCGAGGTAGTCGTCGAGCGGGGCATCGGGCCATCCCGTGTCCTGCATGTACACCGACAGCTCGTGCTCCCGTCCGTCGGTGGGGATCTGCTCCAGGTCGAGGTCCCGGACCGGCGACCAGTCCACGGGCCTCAGCAGCTTCCCCTCGACCTCGTACCGGCAGGAGTCGAGCCGGGCGGCGAGATCGCTCAGGTCGCCACGGAGCATCCGGAGGGCCAGCGCCTCCCAGGCCGGGCCGTCGGTGATGGCGGTCACGGTGACCACCTGGTAGGACGGCCCACTGCCCATGGCGTGGTTCAGGTACCAGACCAGCCGGGCGTCGCCGCCGTCGGCACCGCCGGACAGGGCGCCCATCCATCCGCTCCGGTAGAGGTCCTCGAAGGTGGCGGCGTGCCGGCCGATCACCCGGTGGGTCTCATGCATGAACAGCATCGTGCGGCCTCCTCCCTTCCGGGGACGGACGGGGTGGCGTTCACCGGAGCGGCGACCACACGGCGGTCCGCAACAGCTTGCTCCTCCACTGATCACGGAGCTCGAGGGCCTCGTGCATCCAGGAACCCGGCGCCGTGACCTCCGGAGGGATGTCGTGGGTGAGCAGATCGATCAGCCGGGGGAGGCTCGACAGCCTCTGGAGCAGGGTGACCTCGGGCGACCGGCCGGCCCCGGGCATCGTCTGCAGCGCCAGCTCGATGCTCATGTGCATGCGGGAGTCCTCGGCAGCCAGCGCCCTCCGGTAGATCCTTCCCGACGCCTCGATGTACCGATCGAGCTGGCCGGGGAAGGGCCACATGGTGTCTTCCATGTACAGGGTGGGTTCGTGTTCGACGGGGTCGGTGGGGACGTCGTGGAGCGCCCCGATCCCCGGCGACCAGTGGAGGGGCGTCATGATCCGGCCGACCGACTGGTGCTGCAGGCCGTCGAGGTGGCGCGCCCACTGCTGGAGGTCCCCTCGGGCCAGTCGCTCGGCGAGCCGGGCGTACGCTCCGCCGTCCTCCACCGCCGTCACGGTGACCACCCGGTAGGCGAGCCCACTGCCGTGGGCCAGATCGAAGTACCAGAGCAGCCGGGCGTCGGGTCCCTTGGCCAGCATCGGCATCCAGCCACCCCGGTAGGCGTCCTCGAAGCGCTCGGCGACACTTCCCACCACCTTGTGGACTTCATGGACGAAGAGCACGGTTCCCCTGATCTCATGGCTTGCCATCGGTACGACCGCACCGGCGGACGGACGGTTGGCCGATGACGAAAACGCTAGCCGTCCCGGTGCCAGGTCCCGGGTGCGCTCGGTCCCCGAAGCGGAGGGGGATGCCGAGCGGCTGTCCCGACGCCCGGGAGCCCGCCGGTGGGATACTGGTCCGGTGACCAGAGGAGAAGGCGGTCCTCCCGATGGGGACGATCCGGCAGAGCGCCCGGGCGTTGGCTCGTCGTGGTCCTCCGAGCCGCCGGTCATGTGGCCGGACGCTGAATCGGGATTCGAGGCCGATCCCGACAGCCCGGCCGGCGTGGCGCAGAACGAGGCGGCGCTTGCCCGCGGCATCGCCCGGTACCGATACGGCAAGCTGATCGTCTGGTTCCTGCTCGTCGTCCTCGTCGTGGCCCCGATCACGATCTCGATCGTCACGCTGATCAGATCGCGCTGAGGCCGGCAGCAGGCCCATCGTCCACCACGGCGGGTGCTCGGCAGCCGGGGGTTCAGTAGTGCAGGGAGGGGTACCCGTCGCCCCGGACGCACCCGGTGGTGCTCACCCCCGAGAAGAGTGGGACGGCGAGGCGAGCATGTCCTCCACGAAGGGAGCGTAGGCATCCCCGCCGTGGGTCTTCGCCGCGTACATGGCGAGGTCGGCCCGGCCGAGGAGCACATCGCAGCTGAGACCGGGCTCGTCGAACGCGATGCCGGCACTGACCGACACGGCGATGTCCTTTCCGAGCAGGACGCAGGGGAGGCGTACCTCTGCCACGATGCGTTTCGTGAGGGTGAGGGCCTCATCGGGACCTCTGAGATCCTCGAAGATGATCCCGAACTCGTCACCGCCCATGCGGGCGGCGGTATCGCCGCTGCGGATACACGCACCGATCCGTCGTGCGATCGTCTGCAGCAGGGCATCGCCGACGGCGTGCCCGAAGTTGTCGTTCACCGACTTGAACTCGTCGACGTCGAGGAACAGGACAGCCACCCCGCCGGGTCCCCGCTCCCTGCGTTCCAACGCATGCTCGAGCCGGTCCATGAACAACCCGCGGTTGCCGAGGTTGGTGAGCGAGTCATGGAATGCCTGGTGTGACAGCCGGCTCTCGAGGAGCCGGCGTTCGGTGATGTCCCGAAAGCTCCACACCCGGCCGACGATCACGCCGTCCACCCGCTGCAGCTGCGACCGGGCCTCCAGCGTGCGCCCGTCGAGGAACTCGAGGAGGTCCGAGCTCGTCTCGAGGCCGCTTTCGTCGAGTTCGCAGACCCGCTGCGTCAGCAACTCGGGATCCCGCAGCCGGGTGCGCAACAGCGTGACGGCGCCGGGCCGCGGTTGCAGCGACAACAGGGCGTTCGGAAATCGCCACATGTCGGTGAATTGTCGGTTGAAGTCCGACACCCTCCCGTCGGTGTCGGTGACGAGGATCCCGTCGGCGGTGGCATCCAGGGTGGCATTCACCAGGGAAAGAGCGGTGCGCTGCTCCAACTCGGCGATGACCCGGTCCGTGACGTCGTGCCCGGAGACGACGAATCCGTGCATGACCGGGTCATCGACGAGGTTGACCAGGGCCAGCTCGAAGGGCAGGGTCCGGATCCCGTCCTGATGGATCAGGTCGACGGTGACCGTCACCGGGTCGGCTGCGGTCGATCCCCGTTCGGCCCGGTCGAATGCGGAATCGAGCCGTGGGCGGTCGTGCGGGTCGACCAGATCCGCCAGGGGCCGGCCACAAGTCGTCTCGGGATCGTGCCCGAGACAGCGGGTGAGGGCTCCCGACACCGATTCGATTCGACGGTCGGTCGACACCAGCAGGGTCACGGCCGGGGAGTTCTGCACCAATGCCCGGAACCTGGAGTCCTCGTTGTGCACCACTTCGAAGCGTCGGCGTTCGGTCAGGTCCCGGAGGGTGAGCATGACGGCATCGGAGCCGGATGCATCCAACGGGGCACCGATCACCTCCATCAGTCGCCATCCCCGCGGCGTGCGGATCCGGATCTCGATGGGCGCGCCGACCTCCTTCGATTGGATGCTCGACAGCGAGCGGAGCACGAGCTCGAGATCCTCGGGGTGGACGAACTCGAGAGCATCGAGGCCGACGGAGTCGCCCACGGACCGACCGAAGAGGACCTCGGCGGAACGATCGCCCCAGATCAGCTCGCCGCGTCCGTCGACGACGATGGACGGATCGGGTAGTGCCGCGAGCAACTGCGATGCATCCAGTCCACCGGCCAGCGCCGGTGGCGGCAGGACTTCGTGCTCTACTCCCATGGTCGTTCATCGACAGTGCAGGTCAGGGCCTTGAGGAATCGGTCCTTCCCCAACCGGGCCGGGGTGTGCCGAGTCCCGCCGTCCCGTTCCGCCGAGGCCGGTGCAACACGTGTTGACGTCGCGCTCAAGTTGTCCGGGGCGATGTCGATGATGCAGTTGCCAGATCCGCCCAGGTCTTCAGCGGGCAGCAGAGGCAATCATGCTGGGCGGATCTGGCCGATCAGCCACCCTCGCCGAACAGGGCGTGTCGCAGCTTGCCCAGGAGCCGGACGTGGTGCGGGGCCGGCTTCACGATCACGATGTCCTGCCCGTCGGGCACGTCCCGCCTTCCGCTCCAGGATCCGTGGTGGATCGGCTGATCGAGCGTCAGGCCACTCCGACGGAGCATGCGGCCGACAGCCCTCGGTGTGTAGCCCACCGCTCCTTCGGGATTCCGGGAATCGTGGACCCGGCACCCGTCGGCCAGTTGGTGGGGGAAGGTGAGCGCCCCGTCGCTGGCTGCGCTGAGACGGATGCTCTCGTCATCGAGAACGAAGAACGATGCGAACACCAGTCCCTCGGGATCGAGGATCCTCCGGAACTCCGACAGGAAGTGCACGATGTCGTCCTCGAACATGTGGGTGAACACCGACTGGAGGATGACCCGGTCGAACTTCCTGTCTCCCACCGGAAGGGTCGTCTCCGACGTGGCCAGGGCTCCCGCCGGGTTGTAGAAGTCGCTCCGAATGTCGAGGTGCTCGAAGGTGGCGTTCGGCAGGTTCGGCGTGATGTTGTCCCGACACCACTGGATGCTGGGCAGGCTGATGTCGATGCCGACGTAGGAACCCTCCGGGCCCACGAGCTTGGCGAGGGGGATTGCGTCCCTGCCGACCCCGCATCCGATCTCGAGCACGTGTTGTCCGCGGCGTATCGGGCTGTAGCGACCGTAGGCAGCCATGTGGCCTTCGGAGATGGCCTTCCAGGTCTCCTCGCCGCCACCGGTCAGCAGCGCCAGTTCCACGGGGATGTAGAAGCCGTCGAACTCGAACGACTCGCTCGCTTCCCGTTCTGCCGAGGTCATCGTTTCGCACCGGGGCACCGACCTGGTGCTCCTCCGTGGCCCGGACCCCGTCGTCCGCCCCCGATCCGGCTCCTCGGCGTCATCGGTCTTCCCGCCACGGCAGCAGGGGCGGCAACAGCATCGGCAGTTCCGGGGCGCTCGGGTTCGTACATGCCGGGGATCAGGCTTTCGACGCCACGCAGCAGGGCACGGAGGCGCCGCCCTGATCAGGCCGAGCAATCATCCGGTCACAGTACCCCAAGGAAACAGGGCGCACTCTGGCCGGCGGGCGGCACGGAGGAGTGCCCGGCCGGCGGCTGCGATTGCTCCGTCCCGAAGCGGCGTTCGTGCCCACCCTCCGCCTTCGGGCGATCCGGGTCGAAACGGCCGGCCCCAGCCCTGAGGACAGCAGACCGAGAGGTCGCCGACGAGGATCGGTCCCCTCTTCCGAGGGCACCCTTTCCGGGTCGGTGCGGGGCGGGCCGGGCCGGGAGCCGGGCGGTCGAGGCCGGGACGAGGCTCGGAGGAGGTCGGTGAGCGTCGATCCGGTGGCCGACCGACCGGTGGAGCCAATACTCTGCAGGCATGCCGATCAGTGGAGAGTACGAGCCGAGTTCCTGGGACTGGGTCCGCGACCAGGTCGCCGAGTACGAGGCGTCGAACGGCGAGCGGGCCAACACCCTGATGGACACCGGTCTGCCCATCATCGTGCTGACCACCCGGGGCAACAAGAGCGGCAAGGTCCGCAAGATGGCCCTCATGCGGGTCGAGCACGAAGGCGAGTACGCCCTCGTCGCCTCGCAGGGCGGGATGCCGACCAACCCCTCGTGGTACTACAACCTCATTGCCGATCCGACTGCTCTGGTGATCCAGGACGGTCCCGAGCCCCACGACTACGTGGCCCGGGAGGTCACGGGCGACGAGAAGGCAGTCTGGTGGGAGCGGGCGGTGGCCAACTACCCGCCCTACGCCGAATACCAGGCGGCGACCACCCGGATCATCCCCGTACTGGTCGCTCGCCGCGCCGACTGATGGTCGACTCGCGCCTGGCGTGGCCTCATCCGACGGAGCCGGTGTAGCTGCCTCCGGCCAACCGGACCTCCACCGAAGCGGGACGTCGGGGGACCTCCTGGGACCTCCTGTGCGAAGATTTCTGTCTTGGCCGGATACTCAACGACTCCGCTGGCGAAGAAGCTGGGGATTGTCGAGGGCTCAGTCCTCGTGGTGGCCCATGCCCCGGCCGACCTGCAGTTCGATCTGCCACCGGGTGTGTCCCTCCGGCAGCGGCTGCGTGGCCGAGCCGACGTCGTCGTGGCGTTTTTCACCAGTGCCGCCACTCTCGACCGCCGGATGGACGCACTGGCCGCCGAGGTCTTCCCGTCGGGGGGACTCTGGATCGCCTGGCCGAAGAAGTCGTCGGGCATCGGGACGGACGTCACCGACAATGCCATCCGCAGGCTCTCGATCCCCCGTGGCCTGGTCGACAACAAGGTCTGTGCCATCGATGACACCTGGTCGGCGCTCCGGGTCGTCTGGCGACGTGAGAATCGGACGGGACCCGGCCACGCCGGACGGGCGCGCCCGGTGACGGGATGATGCCGAGCGACCTCACCTCCATGACGGTCGAGGTGGCCGTCCGGTTCGACGCACCACCCGCTTCGGTGTGGGATCTGCTGACCGACGTCGAGCGCATGGCCGGCCTCGGACCCGAGCACTTTCGCGCCCGGTGGTTGACCCCGGAGCGCGCGGTCGGCGCGCGGTTCGAGGGATGGAACCGCGACGGCACCAGGGAGTGGCACGTCATCTGTGTGGTGATCGGGTGCCAGCGGCCGGACTCCTTCGGGTGGAACGTGGGCGATGGTCCGCTCCCGTCGTCGACCTGGTCCTACGAGATCACCCGTGACGATGACCGGTCGTCGCTGGTGACCCAACGCTTCCGTCACGGCCCGGGTGTCAGTGGTGTGAGCGCCGCCATCGAGCGGTACCCCGACCGGGCCGACCAGATCGTGGCCGGCCGCTCGGACACGCTCCGGGCCAACATGGTGTCGACCCTGGAGGCTGCGGCGCTCCTCCTCTGAGGTCCGCCACGGTGCCGGCTCACGGGGCCGGCGCGAGACCTGAGACCGCCCACCCCGGACCGACGGCGCACGACGCCGGTGCCTGTTGCGGTCGCCCCCGAATCGGCCGACCCCTTCATCCGCGCCGTCGCTCCGGTCCGAAGACGCCCTGTGGTTCGTCCCGTGGACGGACGGGAAGGGACGGACGGTGGCACCGCCCGGTCCGACCGGCCGGGAGCGGGCCGGACGCCCGTCGGGAGGTGGGGGCGAGCCTGACGGAGGACTGTTCCCGGCGACGGCCCGGCCGGCGGAGGGGCAACTGTGATTCGGAGGATTTGACGATGACCACCGCCATGGCACCCGAGGTCGACCGCACCGCCCCCGAGCGAGCGCATTCCGCCCGTGCGCCGGCCGTCACGCGCCGGTTCCTCCGGTACGCGCTGGGGGCCCTGTGGCTGCTGGACGGAGCCCTGCAGCTCCAGTCGTACATGTTCACCAGGGGATTCGCCCGTCAGATCATTGCTCCGGCGGCAGCCGGACAACCGTTCTTCGTGTCCGGGCCGGTGCACTGGAACGCCGACCTGATCGCCCTCCACCCCGGACTTTTCAACGGGCTCTTCGCCGGCATCCAGTTGGCACTGGGCGTGGCCTTTGTCATCCCCCGGCTCTGCCGATGGGCCATCGTCGCCTCGGTGATCTGGGCCGGCGGCGTGTGGTATTTCGGCGAGGGCCTCGGGGGTGTGGCCGGCGGCCACATGACCGCACTGCTCGGCGCACCGGGGGCCGCCCTGCTCTATCTGGTGCTGGCGTTGGCGTCCTGGCCGGCCACGACGGGACCCCGGGGCGATTCCCCGGCGCGACCGCCTGCCTGGACGCGGTCGGTGTGGGCCGTCCTCTGGGTCGGCTACGCGGTACTCGATCTCCTGCCCGGCAACAGCGCGTCCTCGGCGGTGGCCGGCGACCTGACGACCGGTGCGGCCACGGTCCCGCAGTGGCTGGGCGACTTCGATCGTCGGCTCGCCGGCGGGGTGCACGGCCTCGGGTCCACCTACGGGGTCCTGCTCGTCGCCGCTGAGCTGGCCATCGGCATACTCTCCCTCAGTCGCGGGAGGCTCCGTCCGGTGGCGTACTGGTCGGGGATCGGACTGGCTGCGTTGTATTGGGCTGCTGGGCAGAGCTTCGGCCAGCTCTTCAGCGGCCAGGCCACCGACCCCAGCACCGGGCCGTTGGTGATCCTGCTCGGTCTGGTCGCCCTGAGCGCCGCTCCGGCGACAGGACACGGGTCGAGAGCCGAGCGGCCGGTCGCCCGACTCTCGTCGTGACACCCATGCCCGGTTCCGGCGGTGGAGGCCCGGCCGATGGGGGCCGGGCTCCTCCGATCGTCCGCCGACGGCGAGGCGCCCGCTCCTCCGTCTCTTCGGATCCGCTCGTCGGATCCACCATCAGGACCTTCTGCCCTTGTGATCCCCGGGGAGTTCGGCGAAGATCGACCGGGTGACCGCGGTCCTGGAGATTAGGGCACCCAGGGGTGGTGAGCGACGGTGGGCGACCCTGACGGTCCTCTGCGTGACGCTGCTGCTGATCAGCCTCGACAACACGATCCTGAACGTGGCGCTCCCGTCGGTCGTGCGGGCCCTGAGCGCCACCTCCAGCCAGCTGCAGTGGATCGTCGATGCGTACGCCATCGTCTTTGCCGGCCTGCTGCTCACCTTCGGTGCCCTCGGCGACCGTGTGGGGCGCAAGTGGGTGTTCATGGCCGGGCTGGTCGTCTTCGGTGGGGGGTCGGCGCTGGCGGCCTTCTCGCCCACCCCGGACCGACTCACCGCCGCTCGGGCCTTGATGGGCATCGGGGCCGCCGCGCTCATGCCCTGTACCCTGTCCATTCTCACCAACGTGTTCACCGGTGAGGGGGAACGGGCACGGGCCATCGGGATCTGGTCGGGCACCGCCGGGCTCGGTGTGGCGATCGGGCCGATCCTCGGAGGCTTCCTGTTGGTCCACTACTGGTGGGGGTCGGTCTTCCTCATCAACGTACCGATCGCCCTGGTCGGTCTCATCGCCTCCGCATTCCTCGTCCCCAACTCCAAGAGCCCACGACCCAGGCCATCGGATCCGATCGGCGCCGTGCTGTCGGTGATCGGCCTCGCACTGCTGTTGTGGGGGATCATCGAGGCTCCCAACCGGACCTGGTCCTCTCCGCTGATCCTCGCCGCACTGATCGGCGCCGCGGCGATCATCGGTCTGTTCGTGGTCTGGGAGCGACACAGCGACCACCCCATGCTCCCCATGCAGTTCTTCGGCAACCGCCGCTACAGCGCAGCCATCGCCGCGCTGGCCCTGGTGCTGTTCGCCCTCCTCGGGCTCTTCTTCCTCGTGACCCAGTACCTCCAGTTCAGTCTCGGCTTCAGCCCACTCGAGACCGGGTTGGGACTGGCGCCCATCGCCCTCATCCTGCTCATCGCCGCTCCGTCGTCGGTGCTGCTGGCCCGCCGCTTCGGATCGAAGCCGGTGGTGGCCGGTGGGCTGGCGCTGATCGCCGTGGGACTGGGCCTCCTGTCCGGGACCACCGTGCACAGCACCTACCGTGACTGCCTGCCCTGGTTCGCGCTCATCGGCGCCGGCGTCGGCCTGACGCTGGCGCCCTCGACCGAATCGGTCATGGGCTCACTCCCCACGAGCGACGCCGGTGTCGGGTCCGCCACCAGCGACACGTCGATGCAGATCGGCGGTGCCCTCGGCGTGGGCGTCCTCGGCACGGTCCTCAATCTCCGTTACCAGGACTTCCTGGCACCGCTGCTCGCCCACCAACCGATCCCGGCCGGTGTCGAGAAGATAATCCTGGGGTCGCTCGGGGGCGCGTTGGCCGTGGCCGGGCACATCCCGGGAAGGTCCGGCGACGCGCTGGCCGAAGCGGCCCGCCGGGGGTTCATCTCGGGAATGGACCTCGGCTTCATCGTTGCCGCCGTGGTCGTCGGCGTGGCCGGCCTGATCGTCCTGGTGGCACTGCCCAACCGGCCGGCCAAGGAGCGCTAGCCTGCCGGATCCGCATCGGACGGCGCCGGGAGCTCAGCGACGAGTTGCCGTTGTCCGGTCACCGGTCACGTCTCGCATCTCGTCCGCCAAGAGCCGGATGCTTTCCGAAAGTGAGCGCCCGCCCGCGTCGCGGACCCATGCCTCGAAGGCGATCTTGAAGACGGCCATCCCCGCTTCGGCCGCCAGACTCGCCATGGGGTCGCCGACGCCGCGCCGTCGCAACGCGCCGGCCATGGCCGAGGCCACCGACGCCAGCTTGATCAGTTCGCGTTCTTGCAGTTCGGCGTTGGCATCGATGATGGCCTGTCGCTGCCGTACGAAGTCCCGCCGCCCCTCGAAGAGCTCATCGGCGAGCGAACCGAAGGCTTCGGTGACCACCTCGATCGGCGGCAGGGACGCCGGAGCGTCGTCGACCTTGGCCACGAGGATCTCCCGGAATGCGACTGCCCCGGAGAACAGGACCTCGCGCTTGTCGGCGAAGTGCCGAAAGAAGGTCCGCTCGGTGAGCCCCGCCCGCTCGGCGATCTCGACGACGGTGGTGCTCTCGTACCCGCGCTCGCCGTACAGCTCCATGGCTGCGTGCTCGAGCCGGCCTCGCGCGTCCGGCGCCCATCTGCCCATCCGGGTATCCTACCTGTGGATGGCAGTCACTGTCATCGATGGTACACTCATGTCAGTGCCTGGCATCGTCGGTCTGTCCCGATCGCCGCAGCGGCACCCGAACGCAGGAGGGCACGCATGAGGGTCTTCGTCACCGGAGCATCCGGCCACATCGGTTCCGCCGTCATCCCCGAACTCCTGGGGGCCGGGCACCGTGTCATCGGCCTCGCCCGTTCGGATGCGTCGGCTGCGGCGCTGGAGGCCGCCGGGGCCGAGGCCCATCGTGGAGACCTCGACGACCTCGACGGCCTGCAGCAGGCCGCCGCCGACGCGGACGGGGTCATCCACCTGGCCTTCAAGCACGAGGAGATGAACTCGGGGCACTTCGAGGCCGCCGTCGAGGGCGACCTGCGGGCCGTTCGGGCGATCGGTGATGCGCTCGTCGGCTCCGGCAAGCCGTTCGTCGGCACGTCGGGAACGCTCATGCTGCTGTTCGGCGGTGTCGAGGGCGTGGGGACCGAGGCCGACGCCGGCGACGCCGGGCCGCGGATCGACGCCGAGAACGCCGTGATCGCACTGGCCGATCGTGGGGTCCGCTCGTCCGTCATCCGCCTCCCGCCGAGCGTGCACAGCTCGCTCGATCGCACAGGGTTCGTTCCGGCCCTCATCTCGTTCGCCCGCGACAAGGGCCGCGCCGGCTATGTGGGCGATGGCGCCAACCGCTGGCCGACGGTGCACACACTCGACGCGGCACGGCTCTACCGCTTGGCGCTCGAAGGGGCCCCGGCCGGCACGCGGCTGCATGGTGTCGGCGAGGAAGGTGTGCGGTTCCGGGAGATCGCCGAGTGCATCGGCCGCCATCTGGACCTACCGACGGTCAGCATCCCCCAAGAGGACCTGGCCGACTACTTCGAATACCTCGCCTTCTTCGTCTCGCTCGACAACCCCACGTCGAGTGCACGGACCCAGGCACTGCTCGACTGGCACCCCACGAATCCCCGGCTCATCGAGGATCTCGACGAGGGCCACTACTTCCGGATCTGAACGAAACCGGACGCACGGACCGGACGGACGGACCGGACGCGCGGACCGGACGCACGCCATGGGGGCGCGCGGACGCGGGCGCTGCGCCAAGCCGGCTTGGCTAGGGTGACCCCCGGTGGCGTGTGGATACGGAGGGGATTGATCGGGTGCCGACGCGACGCGATGTCCTCAAGGGCGGCGGGGGAGCCTTGCTCGCCGGCCTGGCGGGGTCGACGACCGGCACCGTCGCGGCAGCGGCGGCGACGCCGGGTCACACCGGGGACTCGGCCGCCGGGCCCCGACCGGCGGACCCCACCGCATCCGGGTTCCGACCCGGTGGGGCCGGACCCCTCTACTGGAGCACCTACGGCTACGAGAATTTCAACAACACCCTCATACCCGAGGACGTGTGGAAGACCAACGTCGACTGGGTGGCGGCAACGTTCCGCGACTACGGCTACACGATGGTGTGCACCGACGGCTGGATCGACAACACCCAACGGATAACGCCCCACGGCTACATCGTGAGCCAGGCCGACGACTGGGTCCACGACTGGGCCTGGTGGGCCGAGTACCTGAAGGCCAAGGGCCTCGAGCTCGGCGTCTACTACAACCCGCTGTGGGCCACCCGGTCGGCGGTCACGAATCCGTCGGTGACGGTCATCGGCCGTCCCGACGTGAAGGTCGCCGACATCGTCAACCCGGGCGACTACTTCGACGGAGGCGGACTCCTGCAGTGGGTGGACACCTCCCGGGACGGGGCCGAGGAGTACGTGAAGGGCTATGTCGCCCACTTCCGGCGACTCGGTGCGGTGTTCCTCCGGATCGACTTTCTCGCCTGGTACGAAGTGGGCTTCGACCAGAGCGAGGGCACGGTGGGGGTCGCCCACGGCCGGGACTCCTATCTGCAGGCACTCGGGTGGATGCGGGAGGCGGCGGGCGACATGCAGCTGAGCCTGGTGATGCCCAATCTGTTCGACCACGGGTCCGGGGAACGCCGATTCGGAGACCTGGTCCGGATCGACAACGACGTCGGCTTCGGTACCTGGTACAGCCTGAGTGAGGGGCGCCAGACCTGGCAGCCGGAGTGGTCCCAGTGGAACAACCCGTTCCTCGGATTCACCGGCTTCGCCGACATCTCCGGCCGGGGCCAGATGATCCTCGACGGCGACCCGTTGATCATGCAGACGTTCGCCGACGACGGCGAGCGGCAGAGCGCGATCAACCTCTTCACCCTGGCCGGGGCCCCCATCGCCATCGCTGACCGCATCGACACGATCGCCGACAACGCCCACATCCTCCAGAACACCGAGGTGCTGGCCCTGCGCAAGGCCGGACTGGTCGGCAAGCCTGTCTTCGTCAACGGCCACGGCTTCGAGTACGACCCCACGAGCCGTGATCCCGAGCGTTGGATCGGCCAGCTGCCCGACGGCAGCTGGGCGGTGGCCCTGTTCAACCGGGAGGACGGCCCGGGCAGCCAGACCAAGTCGATCGACTTCGCCGATGTCCTAGGATTCACCGGTCCGGCGATGGTCCGGGACCTGTGGGCCCACGAGGACCTCGGTTCGATGACCGGCTACCAGGTGAGCCTGGCGCCCCACGCCTCGGTCCTCTTGTCGGTGGCGCCGCAAGGTCCCGCCTCCTTCCCGGCCGAGGTCGGGGCCTGGTCGGGAACGGCCAGGTTCGAGGACACCTTCGGTGGCTACACGGGCACGGGCTACGTCACCGGACTCGACACCGAGGGGAGCAGCGTGGCCGTGGCGATCTCGGTGGGCCGCGCCGGCAGTCGCCGACTCCTGTGCCGCGTGGCCAACGCCACTGGCAGCCCGTCGACACTGACCGTGCGGGCGCTCGACCCGGCGACCGGCGACCTCCACGGGACGGCCACGCTCTCGGTTCCGAGCACGCCGCTGTGGACCTCGTGGCAGACCGTGCCGGTCACCCTGACCATGGCGGCCGGCACCAACCTCGTCGTGTGCAGCGTCGAGGCGACCGACCAGGGCTCCGTCAATCTCGACCACCTCGCCCTGTCCTGAGCTCTGACCGGCGCCTACCGATCGCCGGCCCGGGGCGTCCCTTCGAGAGCCTTGACCAGCAGCCCCTGGAGCTCGATCCGCTCGCGGCCGGTGAGCGAGTCGAGCACATCGTCCTCTACGCTCCCTATGCCGAGCTCGGCCTTCTCGAAGGCGGCCAGCCCCTCCTCGGTGATCTCGACGAGGTGGCGGCGGCGGTCGGCCGGATCCCGGCGCCGGTAGGCGAATCCCCGTGACTCGAGTTCGTTGAGGAGCAGCACGAGATTGTTGGCATCGATGCACAGCATCTCGCCCAGCTCCTGCTGTGGGATCGGATCGTGCTCGCGGAGGTGGGCGAGCATGACGAACTCCTTCATCCGCATCCCCAGGAGGTCCTCGGTGGTGCGGCGGTAGACCACCCGGGAGAGCTGGGTCAACAACACCGTCACCCCGGGTGTCGTCGCAGTGGACATGGCCAGATCATAGCTGATCAGGCGACTATCACGGTAACTTGACACTAACTAGCTAAGTGACTATCAATAAAGAGGGAACCAGGTTCCCGCCACGACCAAGGAGCCCCTCATCCCCTCTTCCCTCGCGTCCTTCGTGCACGACCGCCGCCGCTGGATCGCGCTCATCGTCGTCTGCTTTGCGATGTTGATGAACATCCTGGACCAGACGATCGTGAACGTGGCGCTACCCACCATCCAGCGCGACCTGCACTTTTCGCAGGCCTCGTTGGCCTGGGTGATCGATGCCTATCTGATCACGTTCGCCGGCACGCTCCTGTTGGCCGGCCGGTTGGGCGACCTCATCGGCCGGAAGAAGGTCTTCCTGGTCGGCGTGGCCCTGTTCACCTCGGCCTCGATCGCCTGCGGTGCCGCCGAGAGCCAGGCTCTGCTCATCTCGGCCCGATTCGTCCAGGGGCTGGGCGCAGCGCTCTCGTCCTCGGTCATCCTGGCCATCATCGTGGCGGACTTCCCCATCCCCCGCGAGCGGGCCAAGGCCATGAGCTCGTACATCATCGTCGCCGTCGGCGGTGGGTCGCTGGGCCTCCTGGTCGGCGGGTACGTGACCCAGGCGCTCAGCTGGCACTGGATCTTCTTCATCAACATCCCCATCGGGGTCGCCACCTTCGTCGCCGGGGTGGTGCTGATCGAGGAGAACACCGGGATCGGGTTCCGAGCCGGGCTGGACATCGCCGGTGCCGTCCTGAGCACAGCAGGGTTGATGCTGGCGGTCTACGCCATCGTCAGCTCGACCCAGTACGGGTGGAGCTCGACCCACACCGTGGGCTTCGGGTCGGCGGCCATCGTGGTCCTCGTGGCCTTCCTCCTCCTCGAGAGTCGGCTGGCCACGCCGATGATGCCCATTCCCGTCATGCGCTCCCCGGGCCTGCTCCCCTCCAGTCTGGTGCGGGGGTTGATGGTCGTCGGCATGTACAGCACCTTCTTCATCGGCGTTCTGTACTTCCAGCACGTCCTCGGCTACGACCCGATCCGGACCGGCCTGGCCTTCCTGCCCCAGACGCTCTGCGTGGCGTTGATGTCCTCGGGCGTGACGGCGCGCATCATGGGCAGGTTGCAGCCGAAGCTGACCGCCCTGATCGGTCTCGTGATCCTCGGCGGAGGACTCACCCTGTTCATCACCTCCGGCGTGCACACGGCCTACTTCCCGCATCTCTTCCTGGCCGTGCTGCTGATCGGTCTGGGCGCGGCGATGGCCTTCACTCCCCTGTTGACCATGGCGTTGGCGCACGTGCCGCCGAAGGACGCCGGCATCGGCTCGGGCATCGTGAACGTCTCCCAGCAGGTGTCGGCGGCGCTGTCGGTGGCCGTCCTCGGGGCGGTGTCCACCAGCCGCACGGCCACCCTGCTCGCCCGTGGCCGTGCCGTCCCCGAAGCCCTGGACGGCGGGTACCGCTTGGCCTTCTTCATCGCCCTGATCAGTGTGGCCGTCGGGTTCGTGCTCGGTGTCGTCATCCTGAAGGGGAACAGCGCACCGCCCGAGCACACCGAGGTCGGTGACGGGTCCGACGAGGCGGTCGCCGAGACGATGATCGCCGAGGTGCTCTGACCGGCAACGTGCTGATCCGCATCGAAGGATCGGCGCTGCCGGGTCGAACCTGTGGGCCCGGGCCCGACTGTCCGAACGGCCACCACAACATCCATGTCGCCGTCCAGGGCCGCCGGGGACCAGGGGATCTCTTCGGGCTGATGCCGGCCGATGTGGATGCGGCGGTCTGGGAACTCGAGTGTGCCGTCGTGTCCCCGCCGCCCGATGTGGACCTGCGGGGCCCGCAGCTCCAGGGCTCACCGGGCCGGAGGTTCATCTACCTCACCTGGGGCGTGGTCGACCCCGACGCCGTCTTCACCATGTTCCGTCGGGCCAAGCTCCAGCTCGATGCGGTGCCGGCCGAGGTCATCGGGCCAGCCTGCGTCAGCGGGCTCCTGGTGGGCCGGCTGGTCCTGTCGGACGACGTGGGCTGGCCCCTGTGCGCTTCCGTCCGGCCTCCTCGGATCGAATGGACCGCGGGCGCCGGCTGACCGTTCCCGTGCCCGGCGACCGCGGAGGGTGGGCGGCGTGGCGTCCGGAAACCGGCGAGCCGTTCCGATGTGGTTCCCAGGGTCGGAAGCGGTCGAGGTTCCGGCCGTCAGGCCGGTGGAGGCCGGTCATCGAGACGCAGCTGGAACAGGACGAGGTCGCACCAGCGGCCCAACTTGGTGCCGACCTCGGGCAACCGGCCCACCTCGGTGAAGCCGAGTCGCCGGTGGAATCGGATCGATGCCTCGTTGGCGCCGTCGATGGCGGCGACCATCGTGTGCTTTCCGGATCCCCGGGCGATGTCGACGAGCGCGTGCATGAGCTGGCGGCCGACACCCCTACCCCAGTGGTCCTCCCGCACGTGGATCGTGGACTCGACGGTGAACCGGTAGCCCGGCCGCTTGACGACGTCGCGGAACCACCCGAAGGCCGCCACGCCCACCACGTCGGGGCCCACCTCTGCGACCAGGACCGTTTCGTGCTCGTCCAGCCAAACCAGGGCGCTCTCCGGGCTATAGGGCGTGTCCGTCCACTCGATGGTCGTCGTGGCGAGCAGGGCGTTCAGGAGCGAGGCGATCGGGACGGCATCGCCGGCGGCCGCGGCCCTTACGATCACCCGACGATTCTCGCAGACTCGCACCGCCGGCACCGCCGGCACCGCCGGCACCGCCGGCACCGCCGGCGACTCCCGTGCGCCGCCGGCGCTCAGCCCAGGCGCTCAGCCCATCTGGGACCAGCTGTCCCCGGGCACCTCGACGTTGATGAGCTCCGGGGCCGCGGCCAGCAGTCGGGGCATGTCGGCCATGGCCTTCTTGAAGTGGTCCGACTCCACGTGCGCATCGCCCGATTCGCGGTCGCGGAACACCTCGATCAGCACCCACAGATTCGGATCTTCGGCACTGCGGTACCAGTCGAAGGAGATGTTCCCCGGCTCGGCCCGCGTTGCCTTCGTGAACTCCTCCACCAGCGACGGCCACTCGTCGGCGTACTTGGCGCGCACGGGTTGCTTGACGACGACCACGATCATCCGGACCTCCTCGGTTAGGGGTGTAGGGGCAAGCTGTGGATGGACGGGTACCCGGTCGGACCGGGCATGTCGGACCGCTCACTCATCGAGGAGCTCGGGCTGGACGGTCACGATCCACTCGTAGAGCGGCTGGAACGCACGCCATCCCGCCATCGGTGGTCCCACCAGGGGTGCGGTCTTCGCCGCCTGCCCGGGATCGATGAGGACCGGCCGGCCGGCCGTCTCCATCAGCAGCTGCGCCTGGCACGTGCGTTCCATGGTGATGAACCACCAGGCGGCCTCGTCCACCGAGGTTCGACCCACGGTGAGCAGCCCGTGGTTGGCCAGGATGACCGCCTTGTGGTGGCCGAGCGCCTCGGCGATGCGCTTGCCCTCCTCGAGATCGAGCACGACGCCGGTGTAGTCGTCGAACACGGCGTGGTCGCCGTAGAAGGCGCAGGCATCCTGGGTGAGGGGATCGAGCGGACGGCGCAGGGACGACCACGCCTTGCCGTGGACGGAGTGCGCGTGGGCGGCGGCGACGACGTCGGGCCGGGCGGCATGGATCTGAGAGTGGATGGCGAAGGCCGCCGCATTGACCGGCCGGTCGCCTTGGACCACCCCACCCCGGGCATCGACCAGGATCAGGTCCTTCACCCGGATGAGCCCGAAGCTCATCCCCAGCGGGTTGACCCAGAAGTGGTCGGTCAGCTCGGGATCCCGCGCCGTGATGTGTCCGGCGACCCCTTCGTCGAACCCGAAGTGCGCGAACAGCCGGAACGCCGCGGCCAGGCGCTGCAAGCGGTGTCTGCGCTCGTCCTCGATGTTCTCGAAGTGCGGGAACAGGACCGGCGGCTGATCCGATGGCTGCGGCACCGTCAGGCGCCCGTCGCCCCGGTGGGGGTGAACTTGAGAGACAGCCGGGTCAGGCCCCTCAGGATGTAGGTCGGCATGTAGCGGTAGCGCCGGGCGTCGGCCGGGCCGTGCTCCGATTCGTCGATGCCGATATCGGCCGTGCGGTCGAGCAGTCGCTCGATGCTGACCCGGGTCTCCATGCGGGCGAGCGAACCCCCCGGACAGCTGTGGACGCCGCGTCCGAAGGCGAGGTGCTCGCGGGCGTTGGGACGGTCGATACGGAACTCCGCCGGGTCCTCGAAGCGGCGGGGGTCGCGGTTCGCCGCTCCGTTGAGCACCATCAGGGTTGCGCCGGCCGGGATGTCGACCCCGGCAACGGTCGTCCGGCGCCGGGCCAGCCGGAAGTCGCCTTTGATCGGAGCCTCGATGCGGAGGGTCTCCTCGACGAAGCCGGGGATGAGATCCCGCCGCACCCGCAGGAGCCGCTGCAGCTCCGGTTGCTCGGCGATGCGCTGGAGGGTGGCGCCGAGGAGCCGGACCGTCGTCTCCTGTCCGGCGGCGAAGACGTTGGCGGCGACACGGACCACGTCGATGACCTCGGGCAGTTCGCCGTTGGGGAACGTGGTGGTGGCGAGTGCCGTCAGCACGTCGTCGAGCGGCTGGCGCCGGCGGTCCTCGATGTAACGGCTGAAACGGTCGTAGAGCCACTCCAGCGGGTTGTGCGACATCGAGTCCCTCGTGCTCCCGACGGCATTGCTGTCCGGCCGGTGGGCCAGTGCCGTGCGGAACTCCTCGTGCTCGTCCTCCGGCACTCCCAGGAGGTCGGCGATGACGAACAGCGTGAACGGGTTGCAGTACTCGCCGATGAACTCGCAGCGACCGCTCCCGATGAACCCGTCGATCTGGCGGCCGGCCAGCCGCCACATGAACTCCTCGTTCTCCTTCAGCCGTCTGGGCGTGAGCTGCCGCATGACCAGGTGCCGGTGCTCGCGGTGTTCGGGCGGATCCATGGCTAGGAGCTGGTCGCTGAAGGGGAGCTCGTCACGGTGCTGGTCGATCAGATCGCTCACGTCGTCGCGGCCGGCCAGGGGAACCGGAAAGCCCGGGAACGGCCCCGTCGCCGAGTTGCACGAGGAGAAGGTGTCGGTGTCGGTGTAGACAGCGCACGCCTCGTCGTACCCGGTGACCATGTAGACGTCCTGTTGCAATTCCCGCTTTATCGGGCACTGGGCTCGCAGCCAGTCGAAGTACGGGTAGGGGTCGGCGACCAGCTCGTTCCCCCGGAAGAAGTCGATGGCGGCGTAGTCGATCATCGGGCCGTCGGTCATGCCGTCCCCCCGGGCGGTGGCTCATCGGTGACGAAGGCGGCGAGGCGATGGTGGAACCGCCAGGTGTCGCCGTCGCGGTGGAGGACGTCGCGGTAGCGGCCCACCAGCTGGATCGACCAGCCGGCTTTCCCCAACAACAGGAAGACCACGTCGCTGACGGCCGTGGCCTCGGTGTCGTTCCACTCGGGGACGACGGTGTTGAGCACGAGGTGGCGCTGGGGCCGTTGGGGCTCCCAGGCGGAAAAGGCGGCCCGGAGTGCGTCGTGGCCCCGGTGGGTGCCGAGGCCGGGCATCTCGCAGACACCGTCCGGGCAGAAGGTGGCCACGACGTCGTCGGTCCTGCCGTCGTCCAGGGCCTGGGTGTAGGTGGCGATGGCGGCGCGCACGCCCTCGGCCACCTCGGTCCGGGTCATCGGCGCGCTCATGGCGCCGGAGTCCCCGGCGGCACCGTGGTGCGCAGGCTCAGCTCAGAAGTCGATGTCGGCAACGGGGCTCTCGAGCGGGTTCACGTTGACCGCCTGCAGTGCCGGCAGGAGCTTCTCGTAGGGGAGTCCGGCCAGAAAGCCGTCGACGGTGCGTTCGAAGTTGGCGATCCCGCCCTCGGCGTGCTCCGACAGGCGCATGTACTCGAACCCCCGGGCGTGCAGGCCACGCTGCTGCCTGGGCAGGTTCGAGAAGTCCTGGGCCGGGATCGGTGGCCAGCGGGGATCGTCGCACTCCCACGGTTCGGGAGGCGTGGGCTTTCCCGGCCCGCCGCCCTCGGGGAACCGGGTGAGCGACCAGATCTCCATCAGTGTCTCTTCCGGGCCCAGCGGGCGGAAGCGGTAGGAGGAGGCGCTGCTGTACATGGGCAGGACGAAATAGTGGGGGAAGCAGTAGCCCATCGGCTCGTTGAGTCCCTGCACCTCGAGCTCGTTGAGGTCGGGGATGTCCGCACCTTCGTCGCGGTGCCGGCGCACGACGGCGTCGTTGAGGGTCCGGTTCCAGATCGACACCGCCGACGCCGGATCGGCGGGCAGCTCGATGTCCCGCAGGCCCTCGGCCACGCGCACGTCGCTCGCATGCACCATCCCGGCCATGCCCTCGCTCATGGTGCGCAGGTAGTTGATCTCCGCATCGACGAACGCCCGGGGGTCGAATCCGGCACCGTTGCGGGGCGGGATCCGGCCGGGGATGACGAGCTGGGGATGGGTCTCGATCACGTGGTACTGCTCCATGAACGCCTCTTCGGCGAGCTTCCAGTTCACCGGCAGCCGGCAGGCGTACCACCACTCGGTCCGCAGGGACTCCACCTTCCAGGCGTCGAGGATGGTGGCGAACGGCTCGATGCACGCTCGCAGCGGTGGAGCGGTGTCGTCCAGGTTGATCCACGCGCACCCACCCCACAGCTCGCAGCGCACCGGCGTGAGGTCGAGGTCCCCGCCCTCGAGATTGTGTGGGGCGAACGTCTTCGACCGGGTCACGAAGGTGTTCTTGCCGTCCGGGCCGTAGCACCATCCGTGGAACGGGCAGATGAAGCCGGTCTCGCACGTCCCCCGGCCCTCGACCACCTTGACACCACGATGGCGGCAGGCGTTCTGGAAGGCGCGCACCCCCTCGTCGGTACGCACGACGACGACCGACTGGTCGAGGATCTGGTACTCGACGAAATCGTTCAGCTCGGGGATCTCCTCGAGCCGGCACGCCATCTGCCAGACCCGGGGCCACAGCTCTTCGGCCTCCAGCCGGTAGAAGTCGGGGTCGACGTAGCGCTCCTTGCGGGCCCGGTCCGGGAACTCCAGGGCGTAGGGAACCGGCAGCGCCGACCATCTCCGATCCACGATCGCCACGCGGTCCCCCTTTCCTTCGGCGTCCGTTTTCCAGAGTGTATACTCACCGGTCGACCGGTCGGTACAAGTTTGTGCCGCCCCCCCGGACGGGCAAGATGTGCAGGCCGGTGGCGCAGGAAGCGCTCCCTGACGGGCCGATCGCCGCGGAGGCTCATGACTTCCCCTGAACCCGCACAGGACCAGACCCGGGTCCCGGTGGCGCCGGACGTCGACGTGCTGATCGTCGGCTCGGGGATCACCGGGATCTACCAGCTGTACTCCGCCCTGCAGGCCGGCTTCTCGGCGCGGCTGCTCGAGGCGGGCGACGGGGTGGGGGGCACCTGGTACTGGAACCGCTACCCCGGGGCGCGCTTCGACTCGGAGAGCTACACCTACGCGTACCTGTTCTCGAAGGAGCTGTTCGACGAGTGGGAGTGGCACGAGCACTTCGCCGAGCAGCCGGAGATCGAGCGGTACCTCAATCACGTCGTCGACCGGTTCGACCTCCGGCGCCACATCCGGTTCGGGTCCACGGTGACCTCGGCGGAGTACCGGCCGTCGTCAGGGACCTGGACCGTGCGGACCGGCGAGGGTACCGAGCACCGGACGCGGTACCTGGTCGCCGCCACCGGCATCCTGTCCGTGCCGTACTTCCCCGCGGTCCCCGGACGCGAGCGCTTCCGGGGCGAGTCGTACCACACCGGCCGGTGGCCGACCACGCCGGTCGACTTCGCCGGCAAGCGGGTCGCCGTCATCGGCACCGGGTCGAGCGGCGTGCAGGTGATTCCGGCCATCGCCGGCGAGGTGGCCTCGCTGACGGTGTACCAGCGCACGGCCAACTGGTGCACGCCGCTCAACAACCGGCCGATCACCCCCGAGGAGCAGGACCGGCTCAGAGCCGACTTCGCGGCCATGTGCGAGACGCTCAGCACGTCGCCGTCCGGGTTCCTCCACCCCGTGCACGATCGCAGCACCTTCGACGACCCGATCGAGGATCGGCTGGCCTTCTTCGAGAGGATGTGGGCGAGCCCCGGGTTCTCGAAGGTGACCAGCAACTACGTCGACCTGACGGCCAATCACGCCGCCAACGCCCAGTGGTGCGAGTTCATCGCCGAAAAGATCCGCGGCATCGTCAAGGACCCCGCCACGGCCGAGCGGCTCGTTCCGAGGGACCATCTCTATGCCGAGAAGCGCCCGCCCTTCGTGACCGGCTACTACGAGGCCTACAACAATCCCAACGTCTGCCTCGTCGACCTCAAGCGGACGCCGATGGTGCAGGTCACCGAGGAGGGGATCGAGACGACCGAGGGCCGGCGGGCGTTCGACATCATCGTCTGGGCCACGGGGTTCGACTTCGGGACCGGCGCCCTCGTCCGCCTGGGGGTCCGTGGCCGGGGCGGCCGGGCCCTCGAGGACCACTGGGCGGACGGCCCGAAGACCTTCCTCGGCATCCAGACCGCCGGATTCCCGAACTTCTTCTTTCCCGGGGGACCCCACGCTGCCGCCGGCAACAACCCGCGCTACAACGGCGACCAGGTGGACTTCGTGACCGCCACACTCGTCCACCTCCGTGACCACGGCTACGACACCATCGAGGTCGACCCCGCCGCCGAGGAACGGTGGACGACCATGGTCGACGACGGGGCGGCCTCGTCCCCCTTCGGGGAGGCCAGCTACTTCTTCGGGAGCAACATCCCCGGCAAGCCCCGGCGCTACCTCTTGAACTCGGGGGGCCGGCCGAAGCTCCTCAAGGAGATCCGGAGGGTCTTCGAGAACGACTTCGAGGCGTTCCGGCTGTCTCGCTCGGTCGACCCGGTGGAGGTCACCGCCTGAGCGGCTGATGCCGGACCGTCGGCGGGTGGTCGCCGGTCAGGTTGAGGCAGTGGTCACCGGTCAGACGGTGGCCACCGGGGTCAGTGGGGAGCCGACGATGCCGGGCAGCCGCAGCGGTGGGGCGGTGAGCAGGAACCGGCTCCGGTCGTGCTGGCGGAGCCACGCCGCCAGCTCGTGCAGGTACCACATCTCGCCGAGGGGCACCCCGAGCCGGAACAGGCAGAGGTGGTGGATGGGGAGGAACGAGTGCCGGCTCTCGTCACGGTCCCGACCGGTGAGCCCCTCGACGGCGTAGTTGTCGGCGACCAGGGCGGAGATCTGGGAGTCGGAGATCCACTGCAGCAGTGCCTCGTCCCTGGCGTCGAGATAGGGGCACAGCGTGTGTATCTTCACGGGATCGGGATGGCGGTTCCAGTTGAGGATCTCGGTGGCGAAGCCCGTGTGCAACAAGAGCATGTCGCCCGGCTCCACGACGACGTCGTCGGCCGCCATGATCTCCTGGAGCGTCGCCAGGTCCACGCCGCGCCAGTCGTGGCCGAGGTGGTGGGCCAGGTCGACGAGGACGCCGCGACCCTGCACGCCCTGGTAGGCCATGTGCTCCAGGCCGAGATGATGGGCGAAGCAGCGGTGGTCGCCCCCGTCCCCGGCGGCGTCGGGCTGCGGACCGACCAGGTCGACTCCGGCGCGGTACCCGTTGTAGTAGACGGCCTCGTCGACCCCGTCGCCGTCGGCGTCGAACTCGGCGCCGACATGGGCCAGCGAGTCCCACTGGGTCGAGTACTGCAGCGACAGGGTCACCACGTCGTCCGCCCAGACGTCCACGTACTTCGGGTTCCCCCAGCTCTCCATCTCGCTCATGTGGATGTTGTAGAAGGAGTCGGGATCACCCTGCATGTCCTCGGTGGGAGCCAGGACCGGCGGATGCCGGCGCTGGTTGAGGGCGGTGCCGCCCGGATAGTCGAGCGGCAGGCTGAGGCAGAAGCTGATGCCGGCCTCGACCTCCCGCACGCCCTCGAGCACCTTCTCCGGGGTGAGCAGGTTGATCCGGCCCAGCTCGTCGTCGTCCCCCCAGTCCCCCCACGTCGAACCGGCCGGGCGTTGCTTCCACCGCTGCGTCACGGGCACCTCTCCTTCTGGTCGCGGCGTCCGGCGACCGTCCCTGGCCGCGCCCTGGCGACGGCCGTCCGCGTTGCCTGTACCGACCGGTTGGTCTACGCTCTGGCCGCAGGGTACCGCGAACGCGCCCGCTCGGTCACCGGGATCTTGCGTCCGAGCGCAGGAGGTCACAGCCATGGCAGAGCACCAACTGGTCGTATCCGCCGACGGGCACATTCTCGAGCCCACCGATCTCTTCACCACCCGTCTGCCCAAGCACCTCCGGGACCGCGGGGTATGGGAGGACGACTTCGAGATCGAGCCGTTGGTCGAAGGGGGGGCGCGGATCTTCCGGCGCCTGCACACCCCCGGGTTCGAGGGCTGGACGATCTCCCGGTACCGCCAGACCGGCGGTCGGATGCCCGAGGGCGACCCCGAGACGATCGTCGAGGACCTCGAGGTGGACGGCGTCGATGTCGGGGTCATGCATCCGAACCTCTCGCTCTTCGGCCTCTACTCCGACGACCACGAGCTGTCGATAGCTCACGCCCGCGTCTACAACGACTACATCATCGAGCGGTTCACGCCGTACTTCTCGCGTCTGGCCCCCACCGCCCCCATCCCCCTCACCGACGTCGGCGATGCGGTGGCCGAGATCGAGCGGGTCGCCGCCGGTGGCTTCCGGGCCATCCTCCTGCCGGCGACGCCGCCCAGGCCCTACTACTCACGGGAGTTCGACCCGGTGTGGGCGGCGGCCCAGGCCAACGGGGTCCATGTGTTCATCCACACCCAGACCGGCGGGGTGAAGGTCAACGATCCCGAAGCTGTCACCCTCAAGGTGGTCATGGAGAACGCCGCCCAGGTCAACCAGCCGGTGACCGAGAAATCGGCGGCCAAGCGGATGGTCACCCAGGCCATCTACAGCACCATCGCCCCCCAGCAGGTCATCTGCCAGCTCATCGGGGGCGGTGTGCCCGAGCGCTACCCGGACCTCCACTTCGCGCTGATCGAGTTCAACGCCCACTGGCTGGCCTCGCTGGTGGGCAGCATGGACAAGTGCTGGGTCACCGGGATCGGCCAGGACCCCGACTGGTGGCTCGGTGTCTGGGACGATTCCCTCCCGCCCACCGAGCAGGCCAGCATGGCGCGGCTGTTCAAGCTGAACGAGAAGTGGCCGTACCCCCTGATGCCCAGCGACTACGTGAAGCGCCAGTTCCACGTCTCCTTCCAGGACGACCCGGTGGCGGTGGCCTGCCGGCACATCACCGGGTTGTCGACCATCGTGTGGGGCAATGACTATCCGCACGCCGAGGGTACGTTCCGCGGCAGCCGGGAGCTCATGGACAAGCTGTTCGTCGACGTTCCGGCTGACGAGCGGGCGGCCATGGTGGGCGGCACGCTCGGCGATCTCCTGGGATACCAGGCCCCGGTGACCGCTGGGGCGTCGGGCCACTGAGACCACCGGGCCGGCGGGCGGCGCAGTCCAAAGGTGGCCAGCCCCGGTCGTCGGTGACATGAGCGCGCCGGTGCGCTGCGCCCGGGGCCAGCGGAAGACGGGATGATGGTGGACGAGCTCAGCTTCGAGGGACGCGTGGCGGTGGTCACCGGCGCCGGGCGCGGGATCGGCCGGGCCTACGCCCTGCTGCTGGCCGATCGGGGTGCCCGCGTGGTCGTGAACGACCTGGGCGGGTCGATGGACGGTGTGGGGGACGACCCCGGCGTGGCGTCCAGCGTCGCCGACTCGATCGTGGCGGCCGGAGGAGCGGCGATCGCCGACACCAGCGACGTGGCGGCAGCCGAGGGCGGGCAGGCCCTCGTCGATGCGGCTGTCGATCGGTACGGTCGGATCGACGTCCTGATCAACAACGCCGGCATCATCCGATGGGCGGGCCTGCCCGAGGCCGACGCCGACAACCTGGCCAGCCACCTCGCCGTCCACGTGATGGGATCGTTCAACACCACCCGCGCCGCCTGGCCCCACATGGTCGACCAGGGCTACGGGCGGTTGGTCATGACCACGTCCTCGGGACTGTTCGGCCTCCCGCAGAATCTCTCGTACGCGGCGGCCAAGGGCGCGGTGATCGGACTGACCCGGAGCCTCAGCACCGCCGGGGCCGCCCACGGGATCAAGGCCAATCTCATCGCCCCCGCCGCCTTCACCAGAATGGCCGGCCAGCCCGCGGCCGGGACCGACGCCACCGCCGGTGGAGCCGGCCCGGCGGGCATGTCGCCGGACCTGGTCGCACCGATGGCGGCCTTCCTGGCCCACGAGGAGTGTCCCGTGAGCGGTGAGATCTACTCGGCGGGATTCGGCCGGTTCGCCCGCATCTTCATCGCCTCCACCCCGGGGTACGTGCACGAGACCGCCGAGCCCACCATCGAGGACGTCGCCCGCAACTGGGCGGCCATCAACGACGAGCACGGCTACTCCGTGCCGTCCGACCTCATGGACTGGTCGGCTGCGTTCATGGCCCACCTGCGGGACTCGAGCGACGGAGCGCCCGTTGCCACCTAGTCGGCCGACCGGCCGGCGACCGGCCCGCTAGGACCCGGCGATGGACCTCTCGCTCAGCGAACCCGAACAGGATCTGGTCGACCTCTGCCGCGACTTCGCCCAGCAGCAGATCGCCCTGCGGGCGCCGTTGGCCTGGGAGGAGGCGCGGTGTCCGACCGACCTGCTCCGCGAGATGGGCGAGCTCGGCCTGCTCGGCATGCTCATCCCCGAGGAGTGGGGGGGCATCGGCATGTCGACGACGGGATTCGTGGCGGCGATGGAACAGATCGGACTGGCCGACCAGTCGGTGGCGGCGGCGTGGCAGGCCCACGTGACCATCGGCTCGCTCCCGCTCTACCTGTTCGGTGACGACGCCCAGCGCGAGCGGTGGTTGCGACCGCTCGCCGAGGGGCGGGTCCTGGGCGCGTTCGGGCTCACCGAGCCCGATGCCGGCTCCGACGCCCGGGGCATCCGCACCCGTGCGGAGCGCCAGGACGGCGGTTGGCTGATCAACGGCCGCAAGACCTTCATCTCGAACGCCGGGACGGACATGTCGTTCGGGGTGACGCTCCTGGCCCGGGTCCAGCCGACCGCGGGGGAACGGCCCCGGTTCGGGAGCTTCGTGGTCGAGAAGGGTGCCGCCGGTTTCACCACGGGTCCGAAGATGCGGGGTATCGGTTGGCGCGGCCTCGACACCCGCGAGCTCTATCTCGACGACGTCTTCGTCCCCGACGACCAGCTCATCGGCGACCCGAACATGGGACTCCGCCAGTTCCTGCAGGCCCTCGAGGTCGGACGCATCTCGATCGCCGCGCTGTCGCTCAGCCTCGCCCAGGCCGTCCTCGACCTGGCCACCGCCTATGCGCGTGAGCGCGTGCAGTTCGGGCAGCCCATCTCCAAGTTCCAGGCCGTGCAGTTCAAGCTGGCCGACATCGCCACCGAGCTCGAAGCGGCCCGGTGGCTCACCTATCGGGCCGCCTACCTCCGGGACCGAGGTCAGCCGTTCCTCAAGGAGGCGGCCATGGCCAAGCTGAAGGCCAGCCGCGTCGCCACGTGGGCGGCGTCGGAGGCCGTGCAGATCCACGGCGGCCTCGGCTACATGCTGGAGACGCCAGTGGCCCGCTTCTACTGCGACTCGAAGGTGCTCGAGATCGGCGAGGGCACCAACGAGATCCAGCACCTGGTCATCGCCCGGGCCCTGGGCTGCTGAGTCAGACGGACGCCAGGTGGCGGACGGCGCCGGCGATGGCGTCGTGGTCGGGGAGCCAGGCGCGCTCGAGGTCGGGGGCGTACGGGGGTGGCGTGGCGGCCGCGCCGATCCGCTCGATCGGTGCGTCGAGGTCCCAGAAGCCCTCGCGGGCCACGGTGGCGGCGATCTCCGCGCCGATGCCGAAGGGGACGACGGCCTCGTGGGCGATGAGGAGCCGGCCGGTCTTGTGCACCGAGGCGAGGATCGGCACCACGTCGAGCGGGGCGACGGTCCGCAGGTCGATCACCTCGACCGATACCCCCTCGTGGCCGAGGGTCTCGGCGGCGGCGACGGCCTCGTGGACCATCCGTGAAACGGAGACGACGGTCACGTCGGTCCCGGGTCGCACCACCGCCGATGTGCCGATGGGCAGGATGTGGTCGGCCGGTGGCTGGGGTCCCTTCATGCCGTACAGCAGCCGGTTCTCGATGAAGATCACGGGGTTCGGGTCCTGGATGGCGGCCCGGAGCAGCCCGTAGGTGTCGGCCGGCGTCGACGGCATGACCACCGTCAGCCCGGGGATGTGGGCCAACAGTGCTTCGAGGCTCTGGGAGTGCTGGCTCCCCGAGCAGCGACCGGCCCCGAACTGGGTCCGGACGGTCAGCGCCATCTCGGCGGCACCACCGGTCATGAAGGGGAGCTTCGCCGCCTGGTTGAGCAGCTGGTCGAAGCAGACGCCGAGGAAGTCGAGATACATCATCTCGACGACCGGGTGCATGCCGGCCATGGCGGCACCGACACCGAGGCCGATGATCGCCGTCTCGGAGATGGGGGTGTCGCGCACCCGCTCGCCGAACCGGTCGGCGAGCCCCCGCGTCAGCCCGAAGACGTTGCCTCCGGCGCCCACGTCGATGCCGGCCACGAACACCCGGTCGTCGGTCTCGAGCTCGGCCTCCAGCGCCGTGCGGACGGCGTCCATGGTCCGGAACACCGGCGCATCGGCGGCGAGCGGTGGAGGCTCGGGACGGGCCGGCCTGGCCCGCAGGACGAAGTCGGCCAACGAGTCGGCCCGGGGGTCGGTGAGCAGGCGGGCCGCCTCGACCGCCCGGTCCAGTCCCTCGGCCACTGACGACTCGAGCGCCTTGATCTCGTCGTCTCCGACGCCGGCGTCCCGGAGTCGTCGCTCGTGGGCCAACAGGGGGTCCCGTGCCTCCCAGGCGCTCACCTCCTCCGGCGCCCGGTACCGCTGGGGGTCACCCTCGTAGTGACCGTGCCACCGATAGGTCGTCGCCTCGACGACGGCTGGTCCGCGTCCCCAGCGGGCGGCGGCGACCACCGCTTCCATCACGGTCGCCGTGGCCGTGACGTCGTTGCCGTCGACCCCGACGAAGGGGATCCCGTACCCGGCCGACCTGGCCTCGAGGGAGGCGGCGTGCTGGGTGGCCGCCGGCGAGAACTCGGCGTAGCCGTTGTTCTCGCAGAAGAACACCACGGGCAGCTGCCACACGGCGGCCAGGTTCATGGCCTCGTGGAACGCCCCCTGGGCGGATGCGCCGTCGCCGAAGAACGCCACGGCCACACTGCCGTCCGAGCGGAGCTGCCCCGCCGCCGCCGCCCCGACGGCGATCGGCAGTCCGGCGGCGACGATCCCGTTGGCCCCGAAGATCCCGAGCGCCGGGTCGGCGATGTGCATGGAGCCGCCGCGCCCGCGGTTGGTGCCCTGGTCCTTGCCCATGAGCTCGGCGAACATGCCCCGGGGGTCCAGTCCCTTGGCCAGGCAGTGGCCGTGGCCGCGGTGGGTGGAGGTGATGGCATCGGTCCGCCGCAGCGGCCAGCACGCCCCGACGGCCGTCGCCTCCTGTCCGATCGAGAGGTGTACGAAGCCGGGGACCTCGCCGTCGCGGTAGAGCGTGGACACCCGCTGCTCGAAGCCCCGGATCACCAGCATCCGGCGGTGCATCTCGAGCAGGTCCGGAGTCGGGTAGCTCGCCGGCGGGAGCCGTTCCGTGGTCACGAACGGTGTAGTATACCGGTCGGTCGGTACAATGACGGAAGAGCGATGATCGGCGAAATCGAGATCCCCGGGTCATTCCCCAGTCCCGGCTCTGTCGAGGGGAAACGGGTGGTCATCACCGGCGCCAGCCGGGGTCTCGGTGCGATCCTGGCCCATGCGTTCTCCGACGCCGGCGCATCGGTGGCCCTCGTGGCCCGCACCGAGCGGGACCTGAAGGCGGTCGCCGAGGCGATCCCCGGGCCGTCCCTGGTGTTCAGTGGCGACGTGGTGGACGAGGACTTCAACGAGGCGGTGGCCGACGCCGTGGTGGCCGAATGGGGCGGGGTCGACGCCTGGATCTGCAACGCGGGGATCTCGCCGGTCGTCGCCGGCCCGCGTGAGACCGACGCCGGGGTGTGGCGGCAGATCCTCGAGGTCAACCTCACCGGCAGCTTCCTCGGGGCCCGTGCCGCCGCCCGGGTGATGGGCGAAGGCGGGCGACTGATCTTCACCGGCTCGGTCCTCGGGGAGCGGCCGCGCCGGGGGCTGACCGCGTACAGCGCCTCCAAGGCCGGGGTCGTCGGGGTGGCCAAGGGCTTGGCGCTCGACCTGGCCCCCGCCGGCATCACCGTCAACGTCGTGGCGCCGGGATGGTTCGACTCACCCCTGGCCAACGCCTGGAAGAACAGTCCGAAGCTCTCGGCGGCCATCACCGGCCACACGGCGCAGCGACGCTGGGGAGCACCGGCCGACCTCGCCGGCGCGTACCAGTTCCTGGTGTCCGACGCCGCGGCGTTCGTCACCGGCACGGTGCTCAGCGTCGACGGCGGCTACCTGCTCACATGACGACCGGGCGGCGGGTCGTGGCCATCACCGGAGCGGGTGGCGCGCTGGGGTCGGCGGTGTCGAAGCAGCTGGCCGGCGAGCCCGCCACCGATCTCCTGTTGAGCGACGTCAGTGCTTCGTCGCTCCAGGCGACGCTGGACGGTCTGGCGGCAACCGACGGGTCCGTCGAGTCGATGCTGGCCGACGTGAGCGACTTCGCCCAGGTCGAGGCGGTGGTCGCCCGGACGGTCGAGCGGTTCGGCCAGCTCGATGTGCTCATCAGCAATGCCGGCGTGCTGTCGCCGAACGGCCGGATCCACAATCTGGCCACCGAGGACTGGGAGCGCGCCTTTCGCATCAACGTCCTCGGTGCCGTCAACGGGATCCGTGCCGCGGTGGCGGTCATGCGTCCCCGGCGGTCGGGCTCGATCGTGCTGACGGCATCGGTGGCCGGCCTCACCGCCTGGTCGCACGCCGCACCGTACTGCGCCACCAAGGCGGCGGTGATCCAGCTGGCCAAGGTGGCCGCCGTCGAATACGCGCGTGACGGCATCCGGGTGAATTGCGTGTGCCCGGGGACGTTCGTGTCGGCCATCCATGCCGACCTCCCGCAAGAGGCGCTCGACGCCCAGGCCGAGCGCCATCCGCTCGGGCTCGGATCGGCCACCGATCTGGTGGGGGCGTACTCCTATCTCGCCGGCGATGCGTCGACCTGGACGACCGGATCGGCAATGGTGGTCGACGGTGGCTACTCCGCCCCGTGAGCGGTCCTAGTGGTGCTCCCCGGCGGTCGGATTGGTGATCCCCTGCCTGAAGATGTCGGCGAACGGCTTGGCCACGTCCCGGGCCGACAACCGCCCGCCCGCCTTCAGCCAGAGGTAGGTGTAGTTGTGCATCCCGAGCCACGCCATGGTGGTCAGCCTGGGCTCCACGTCGCGGAACTCGCCCGAGTCCACGCCGGCCTGGAGCACGGCCTCGACCCGTCGTTCGTACGCCCGGCGGCGCTGGCGGAACTGCGCGGCACGCTCACCGGTCAGGGCCGGGAACTCATGCAGGAAGACCCAGACGTGGTCCGGGTAGCGGTGGATCACGTCGAGCAGCTCCTCGCCCAGCATGGCCAGCTGCTCCGGTGGGGTGCCACCGGCCTCGGCGACGCGGTCGGCGCCGGTCATCACCTCGTCCATCACGCGGTCGTGGATGGCCGCCAGGAGCTCCTCCTTGGAGCCGATGTAGTGGTAGAGCGCGCCCTTGCCGAGCTCGTTGGCGGCGCACAGCTCCATGATGCCCGTGGCGTGGTAGCCGTGGCGGGCGAAGACGGGCGCTGACGTGTCGATGATCGCCTGGCGACGGGCCTGCCAGTTCGCTCGTCGTGGCGAATCGCCACCTGCCTCCGTCTTGGCCATCGGTAGCGAGGTTAGCGGGCCTCCCACCCGGGGGGCCGCCCCGGTGACACCAACGATCGCCGCCCGTAGGCTCACGGTGGCACACGAGTCTCACCCAGCGGGGGAGGAAGCATGGGGGTTCAGCGGGACCGGTGGATCGTCGGGTCCGGGGACGTGAGGTCGCGGCCATGACGACCGTGCCGGCCATGGAGGCCGACATGAACTGGTTCGGCGTGCTCGCCCACCACGCCACGCGTACACCCGACAAGCCGATCACCGTCTTCGAGGGCGAGACGACCACCTACGGGGAGATGGCCCGGCGCGCCACCGGGTCGGCCGGGGGACTGGCCGAGCGGGGCATCGGCCGCGGCGATGTCGTGGCCCTGCTCTCGTACAACTGCCCCGAGTACCTCGAGACGGTCTTCGCCGCCAACTACCTCGGTGCGATCGTCATGCCCATCAACTGGCGGCTGGCCGCCCCGGAGGTCCGCTACATCCTCGAGCACTCCGGCGCCGGGGCGCTGGTGTGCGACGAGGCCCTCGTCGAACTGGCCGATCGGGCCCTGGTCGGCATGGGGTCGGCGCCAGTGCGGGTGTGCGTCTCGCCGGTCGACGGGGACGGGTGGACGAGCCTCGGTGACCTGCGCTCATCCGTCAGCGGGGCGGGGCGTGTCCGGGCGGCGGCCGACGACATCCACCGCCTGATGTACACGTCGGGGACCACAGGACGGCCCAAGGGCGTCATGATCACCCATGCCAACCTGGCCTGGAAGAACCTGGCGCACCTCACCGAGCTCGGGCTCACGCATGCCGACCTGGGCCTGGCCTGCGGACCCCTCTACCACGTCGGTGCCCTCGATCTCACGACCACGACGCTCATCGCCGCGGGGGCCACCACGATCATCCACCGGTCGTTCGACGCATCGGCGGTGGTCGACGAGCTCGAGCGATCACGGGTGACCACCGTGTGGTTGGCCCCGGCCATGGTCAACGCCATCATGGCGCTGCCCGACGTCGAGGAGCGCGACCTCTCGTCGGTCCACGTGGTCGTCAACGGGGGCGAGAAGATGCCGATCCCACTCATCGAGCGGATTCAGCGCACGTTCCCCTCGGCCTGGTTCGCCGATGCGTATGGTCTGACCGAGACGGTGTCGGGCGACACCTTCCTCGACCGGGACAGCATCATCACCAAGCTCGGGAGTGTGGGCCGTCCCTGTCTCTACCTCGAGCTCGACATCCGGGACGGGTCGGGGGTGTCGCTACCGTCGGGGGAGCGGGGCGAGATCGTCATGCGCGGCCCGAAGGTCTTCAAGGGCTACTGGCGGGACCCCGATGCCACCGCCGCCGCCTTCGCCGGCGGGTGGTTCCACACCGGGGATGTCGGCGTCCGTGACGACGACGGCTACCTCTACATCGTCGACCGGTTCAAGGACATGATCGTGTCCGGTGGCGAGAACATCGCCGGCTCGGAGGTCGAGCGGGTGCTCTATGAGCACCCGGCAGTGCTCGAGGTGGCCGTGGTCGGCCGGCCCGACGAGCGATGGGGCGAGGTCCCCGTGGCCTTCGTGGTACTGCGCCCGGAGGTGGATGCGACCGAGGACGCGCTGCTCGACCACTGCCGGGCCCAGCTGGCCCGGTTCAAGGTCCCCAAAGCCGTCACCTTCATCGAGGCGTTGCCCCGCAACCCCTCCGGCAAGGTCCTGAAGCGCGAGCTCCGGGCTGCGCAGGCCGAGGCGTCCCCGTAGGGGAGGGGCTGCACCGTGGGGGCCGGCGCACTTGGGGGCTGCTGCACAGCTGGGGGGGGGTTGCCGCACAGCCCGGGCCGGCTACGTGAACAGGGACTCACGGTGACGCAGGATCGCACAGAGTGTCTCGTTGTAGGGGGCGTCGAGCCCGAGGGCGCCGCTCAGGTCGACGACCTGTCCGTTGATGACGTCGATCTCCGAGGGCCGTCGGGCCAGGTGGTCGAGACGCATGGACGGGCTGGCATTCGGAATCGTGGCGGCGAAGTCGGACACGTATCGCAGCGGGTCGTCGAACGAGAACCTGACCCCCTTGGCCAGCGCCAGTCGGTAGGCCTCGCCTGTGCAGCCGAGGGCCACCTTCCAGGCCGCGGCATCCGACATCAACTCGCCCACGGTCACATCGAATGCCGCGCAGGGAGCACTGAGGGTGACGTTGCAGAGGAACTTCTCCCAAACCATCAGCGTCGCATCGGCGAAGGCCCGGACGTTGAAGCCGGCCGCGCGCCACACCTGTTCGATGCGCCCCACCCGATCCGTCATGCCACCGCGCATCTCGCCGATGCGGATCAGCCGCATACCTTCGTGGTGCACGTGGCCCGGCTCGGGGACCGACGAGCCGAATCCCTCGGCGATCCCGATCAGGATGTGCCCCTCGGGGATGTGGCCGGCGACGCGCTCACCGGCACCCAGTCCGTTCTGGAAGGCCATCACCGTATCTTCGGGTCGGAGCAGCGGAGCGATCAGCACCGCCACCTCGTCGACGGCCGCAGCCTTCGTGGCGATCACCCACAGGTCACAGGGTCCGGCCTCCTGGGGCGACCGGCCGACGCGGAGGCTGTCGACGACGTAGGTGCCGCTGGCACCCGAGACGGTCAGCCCGGAACTGGCGATCGCCTCCACATGCTCCCGGTGCGTGTCGATGGCCCACACCTCGTGACCGGCCTTGCCGAGGAGGCCGGCATACACCGATCCCATGGCGCCAGTTCCGACAATGGCAATCTTCATCTCAGTCCTCGGGTCGTCGGTAGAGGTGGTCGGTTCCGATCGTCGATGACCTGGTCCACCGTCGCCCGGCTGCTCGTGCCGATCCGGCTCGGTCGGCTGACGGCGATGTGACCATCGTGATCGGCGATGACCGGTCAGAGGCTATCGGGAACGTTTGCGAGCTGTCACGGAAGCGGGACGGGCGCGGGCGCGATCGCACTCGGCACGCATCGGCGGAGTCGGGCACGAACAAGGCACGGGGTAGCGTCGGGCCATGGCCGATTCTGATCCATACAAGCTCCGGGTCCCGCTGGCGTCAGCGTTCGACGCCACGATCGGGCTGGTCGTCGACGAGGGTACCGATGTCGATCGATGCTCGGGTCACCTTCCGGTGCGTCCCCAGGTGTGCCAACCACTGGGGATGATCCACGGTGGCGTCTACGCGGCCATCGCCGAGACGCTCGCCTCGACCGGGACGGCCCGCGGCGTGTTCGACGCCGGTGGCGCGGCACTCGGCATGGCGAACAACACGAGCTTTCTGCGGCCGATCACCGAGGGCTCGGTCCACGGCGCCGCGGTGGCGATCCACCGGGGTCGGACCAGTTGGGTCTGGGATGTGGAGATGCGCGACGACCGGGACCGTCTCTGCGCGACGTCCCGCGTCACGATCGCCGTCCGACCGCGGTCCGATCTGCGCTAGCAGCTGGGGAACGGATTCACCTCCGGGTCGGCTCGGCTCGCGGCGGGGCCCGACCGCTGTCCGCGGCCGGGGACAGGGACGCGTCGGATCCGCCATACTGAGCACGTGACGGACTGCCCGATCTGCGAGGAGAACCAAGCCTCCGAGGACGGCACCGACCCGTGGCTGGTGGCCCGGCTGCAGACCGGCTACGTGCGCCTCTCTCCCAACCAGTACTTCAGAGGCAGCCTGTTCTTCGCCGCCAGGCGGTGCGTTCGGGAGGTGTTCGACCTGGAGGTCGACGTCCGTGGGCTCCACCTCGCCGAGATGGCCGAGGTCGCCGCGGCGGCCAACGAGGTGTTCGCCCCGCTGAAGATGAACATCGAGTCGCTCGGGAACGGGGTCCCCCACCTGCACTGGTGGATCACTCCCCGGTATCGGACCGACCCGCGTCCGCGGGGACCGATCTGGGAGGACCTCGACTTCCTGAGGACGTACTGGGTCGGTGGCGGTCGACCCTCGTCCGAGGAGTGCGCCGCCAGCCGCAGCCGGCTCGTCGATGCCCTCCGGGCCAGGGACCTGGTCGTCGACGTGCCGACCTGACCCGGCATCACGAGGGGGCACGCAGCCGGGTCATTCGGGCGGGTGCGTCAGGGGTGGGCGGTCAGCTGGCCCATTGCGCCGTCCATTCCCCCGCCTCCTGGCCGGTGATGACGTTGAGGCGGTTCCAGGTGTTGATGGCGGCGATGCAGACGACCAGCGCGGCCAGGGCCGGTTCGTCGTAGTGCTCAGCCGCCTCGTCGAACACCGCCTCGGTCACCGGGTCGGCCCGATCGGCCAGCCGGGTCCCCGCCTCGGCCAAGGCCAGGGCGGCCCGCTCGGCGGCGGAGAAATACGGGGTGTCCCGCCAGGCGGCCAGGGTGAAGAGGCGCTCGTCCGCCTCGCCGGCCTTCTTCGCTCCCCGGGTGTGCATGTCCAGGCAGACGGCACAGCCGTTGATCTGGCTGGCGCGCAGACTCACCAGCTCCACCGTCTTGTGCGGCAGGCCAGCCCGGTCGGCCGCCTCGGCGGCCGCCTTCGAGAGACTCTGCAGGGCGTCGAGGACGCCGGGAACGCTGAGGGCCGGGCTCGGAATTCGGTTCTTCATTGTCACTCCTCGTCGGTGCGGTCGGGACTGGTGGTTCATCTTCATTGACCCCGGCCATCGGGGAGTTGTGACTGCCGCCGGCCAAACCGTCCTTGACCAGCGGGTTCTCGGAGCAGGCGGTCCTCGGGGGCAGCTGGCCGGGGTATCCGACCCTCCAACGGCCGGTGTCCGCCGGTGTCGGCGGGCGCCGTCCCGCCACGACCCCGTCACATCGGTGATCGCTCGGGGGTCATGGTGACGACCGCTTTCAGCGAGGATGGACGTGATGGACGAGAACGACTGGCTGGCGGATCGATTCGAGGAGCAGAGGGTCCACCTGCGGGCGGTCGCCTACCGGATGCTGGGTTCCCTCACCGAGGCCGACGACGCACTCCAGGACGCCTGGGTGCGGGCCAGTCGAGCCGGGACGGGCGACGTCGAGAACCTCGGTGGCTGGTTGACGACGATCGTCGCCCGCGTCTGTCTCAACATGCTCCGTTCGCGCCGAGTCCGTCAGGAGGGGTCCCTGGAGGCCAGCCTCCCCGACCCGGTACTGAGCCCGGTGGGGGAGCTCCGACCGGAGGAAGAGGCGCTGCTCGCCGACTCGGTCGGGCTGGCGCTCCTGGTCGTCCTGGATGCCCTGGCCCCCGCTGAGCGCCTGGCCTTCGTACTCCACGACATGTTCGAGGTGCCCTTCGACGAGATCGCCCCCATGGTGGGCCGATCCCCGACTGCGGCCCGGCAGTTGGCGAGCCGGGCACGGCGGCGGGTCAAGGGCGCCGAGATCCCCGACCCCGACCTCGCCCGTCAACGGGCGGTGGTCGACGCGTTCTTCACCGCTGCCCGCGGTGGTGACTTCGACGCACTGGTCGCCCTGCTCCACCCCGACGTCGTCCTGCGGGCCGACTTCGGACCGAGCCGGCCGGCGGCATCCATGGTGGTGCGCGGGGCCGCCGCCGTGGCCAGGCAGGCCCGTCTCGGCGCCAATCCGGCGGCCCTGCTCCATCCCGTGCTGATCAACGGGGCCGCCGGCGTCGTCATCACGCTGCAGGGGCAGCCGCATGGGGTCATGGCCTTCACCGTCGTCGACGGCCTGATCGCCGAGGTGGACGTCATCGCCGACCGTGACCGCATCCGCAGGGTCGCCGCCGCCGTCCTCGGCGAGGGTTAGCCCACGGGGGCGGAGGAGCCGGGAGCCGAGGACGCCTCCCGGGGAACCACCGGGCGGCGAGATCCGGCAGGTGGAGGTCCGAGGGGTTCGAAGCGTCGCCCACCGGCATCCGGATGCCCGCCACTGCCGTACGTCCTTCAGAAGATGAACGGTACGAGCATCCTGGTCGACCGCTTGTACTGGGGGTACGAGTCGGGGAACCGACCGGCCATGAAGCGCTCCTCCACGAAGGCACTGAAGACGAAGTACACCCCGAGCAGCACCACGGCCACCAGCCAGTACAGGCTGACGGCGACGGCTGTGCCGATCGTCGCCAGCATGATCCCGGAGTAGATCGGGTGGCGGACGCGACGGTACGGACCGGTCGTGACCAACTCCGGGTCGGCCTTCTCGGTCATCGGCATCCCCCAGTTCCGACCGAGATAGACCCTGGCCCAGACGGCCAAGGCCAACCCCGACAGGAAGAGGGCGAGACCGACGCCTTGCTGCCAGGGGCTGCGGGTCAGGTCGGAGTGCCCGAGCACTCGGGAGCGCAGCAACAGGAGGATGATGAGGATGATGGCGACCCTGATGCCGGCCCAGCGGGCCCATGGCGTCCGACCCTCCTTCACCCCGCCGGCGGCGGCGATCCAGTAGATCCAGAAGGCCACCCACCCGATGAGGATGACGAGATCGACTCCATGCATGTCACGACCCCCTACGCCGGCCCGACGTCCAGGTCGGCCCACGGCGTCCGCGCTTATGCCCCTCACCGCCCCGGAGCGCCGGGGCCCCCACTCTCACTGCATTCTGATCGAGATCGACCATCGCCCGCCGTAGGGTGATCCCATGGAGTTCAGTCGGGAGCTGCGTGCCCACGTGCTGTCCGGTGACATCACGGTGACGTTCCGCCTGTGGCAGCGGCCGCGGGCGAAGGCCGGCGGTCGCTACCGTGTGGAGGACGGCCAGATCGAGGTCGACTCGGTCGAACTGGTCCCGTTCTCCTCGATCGACGATTCCGACGTCGCCCGTTCCGGCGAGGCCGATCTCGAGGCCCTGCGGCGCCGCGCCGCCCACGCCGGACCCATCCATGATGGGACGCTCCTCTACCGGGTCGAGTTCCACGTTGTCGGGTGAGCCGAACGCCGGGCCCGTCGGCCCGGCGGTTCGGGGCGGGCTCGGCATCACGGGGCCCAGCGGTCGTGGATGGCCGGGGCGCCCTCCTCGTTGTCATGGTCGGTCGAATCGAACGCTGAGAACCCGTGTCGCTCGTAGAAGCGGCGGGCGCCCCGATTGGAGGCAAACGTCCACAGGTCGAGTCCGGTCGGGTGGAGTTGTTTGGCCAGCACCAGGAGGGCTGACCCGGACCCCCGTCCGAACCAGTCGGGATCGACATAGAGCTGGTCGACCCAATGCCCGTCGAGCACCAGCAGACCCACGAGGTGACCGTCGCCGGAGGTGGCCACCCACACGTCCAGGGTCGGAAGCACGACCCCCGAGAACCATGCTCGGACCGCCTCCTCCGAATGCACGGGAGCTGGTATCGAGGGGATCGATGCGCTTCGTGAACGGAGCCAGACATGGGCGACGGCCGGTGCTTCGTCCACTTCCGCGGCCCGGATGCGGATCGGCTCTTCCATGCACAGAGTCTCTCTCGACCGACGCCGATCCTGGAGCATCATCGCCCCGATGCCGCCCTCCCGGTGGGCGAGGGTTGATGGACGAGGGCTCCTTCACCAAGATGTGCGTATGACGATCACGAAGGTCCAACTGCTCTCCCTGCCGGTCGCGGACCTGGACCGGTCCCGGGACTTCTACGTCGACGTCCTCGGCTTCGAGCTGCTCGCTGACACGCAGATGGGTCCGGACAGGCGATGGGTGCAGGTGGCCCCACCGGGCGGTGCCACGTCCATCGCCCTCGTGACCTGGTTCCCGACCATGCCGGCCGGCTCCACCAAGGGGACGGTGTTGGAGACCGATGATCTGGACGGTGACATCGCCGTCCTCGAAGGTCGGGGTGTCACGATCGATGGTCAGATCCAAGAGATGCCCTGGGGGCGATTTGTGACGTTTGACGACCCCGATGGCAACGGACTCGTGCTGCAGGCCACGGCGCTTCCCTAGTGGCTGCGACCGCCGTGTCGGCGCTGGTTGCCGTGCCCCCCGGATCCCGACGCCGACGGCCCGAGGCCGGAGCCCGCAGCCGCACCGATGAGTTCTCGAAGGTCCTGGCGTCCTTCGTGCGGACTGGAGAGTGACTTGCTAGGACAGGAGGTTCATGTGGACAAGACGTTTCGGGCCAAACTGCAGAAGAGTTCCGGCAAGGGCGGCTGGACGTACGTCGTGATGGACGGATCGGCCGAGTACTTCGGGACCCGGGGTCTGGTCAAGGTCAAGGGAACGGTGGACGACCAGCCGTTCCAGAGCTCCTTCATGGCGCTGGGCGACGGCACCCACAAATTGCCCATCAAGGCGGATATCCGCAGAAGGATTGGCAAGGCCGAAGGCGATGTCGTGACGGTCCATCTGACGGAGCGGTTGCCGAGGTAACGCGCACTGGCGCACGCCGGGCCCTGGTACCGGCCCGACCCGCGGCGACCAGCTCGGCCACGTCGTCCTTCGACTTCAGACAGAACGAGCAGGATGCGGTGACGCCCTCTTCGGTGAAGCCCCCTTCGGCGACCGGCACGGGCCACTCCCTTCGATGCCGGCCTTCCGTTGTCGGGAGAAGACCTACAACGTCAGGCTTCTCCTGACACGCGGTAGTTGGCCCACCACCCACCGGTGGATCCTGAGGTCCGGGCCGGCGAACCATGGAATCATGGTGGCGTTCGTCGGGGACGGGATGGCGGGGCGGTCGGCTCGCCGGGGAGGGCAGGCACATGGCCGAAGTGCAGCGGTGGCAGGACATCGACCCGGATCCGAACGACCGGGCCAACATCATCGCCCGCCGTGACGCCCTGAACCGGGCATTCGTGGTGGAGCAGCGGACCCGCGCCGAGATCATCATCGACCTCTGCCGGGACCGCAAGGTCATCGACATCGGCTGCGTCAGTCATCAGGCGTCGAAGATCGACGACGAGAAGTGGCTGCACGGGAAGATCGTCAGCGTGGCGTCCGAATGCCTCGGTGTGGACATCGACCGACCCGGCGTCGAGGCGATGCTCGAGCGGGGATTCGACGTCCTGCTCGCCGACGTCACCGGAGACCTGTCAGCCCTCGAGGCCCGCGGACCCTTCGACGTCATGGTCGCCGGCGAGATCATCGAGCATCTCGGCAATCCCGAGGCGCTCTTGCTCGCCGCACGCGCCCTCTTGAAGGCTGACGGGAAACTGATCATCACGACACCCAATCCGTTTGCTCCCTGGCGGGCCTTCGCCGGCATGCGCCGGCAGGTGTGGGAGAACGTGGATCACGTCCTCATGGTCTTCCCGTCAGGGATGGTGGAGTTGGCCGAACGCTGTGGGTTCAGGGTGACAACCGCCACGACGGTAGGGGGGCGCCGACTGTTCATGGAGTTCCCCGGTGCATTCCGCGTTCTGGCCGGGATGGTGGGGCGTGCGCTGCAGCGCAAGATGAACGGGCCGGGTTCACTCGGGGTCTCCTATCCTGCGGGATACATGAGCCCCTCTGTCGCGCACTACGTTCAGCGCCTCGCCCCCATGGGCCAGCTCAATGAGAAGTCCGTCTACGTGCTCGAACCGTGCACCTAGGGCGCCGTGGCGCCGCTCGGCCGTCGCAACCCATACCGGATACGGTCCCGGTCGACTCCGTCCGCGCCTATCGCCTGGTGATCGACGACCGCCCCCGGGTGGACGCAGCGGCGCGGTCTCGAGCCGCCTGGCGACCTCGCTGCCAGTGCTCCTCGCCGTCCTCGATGAGCCGTGTCCGAAGATCCCCCTCGGCCTGTGACCCGTCGGCGGTCGGCTGGGCCAGACCCGACAGCATCTTCATGACGGGCATGTACTCGTCGTCGGGGAGCACTCTGGCCAGGGCCAGGCACATCGCCTCTCGTCGGTCGGACACGCCGGCCTCCCGGTTCATGGCGTACTCGGTGTAGAACCGGTCGAGGACGGCGGTCAGCATAACCATTGTCTCCGTGGCGGGTGGAGACGCGTCGGACCGGGGTGAACGATTCCGCCAAATGTTCATATGGGTCCTATCGGCACCATCGGCGGCCGGGCTTTAGCTCCCGGGGGCGCATCGATGACCCCAGCCTCGGATTCCTGGTCATGTGGACCTCCGACCGGGCCGGCGGCGGCCGGCGATCCTGTGGTCCTGGCCGTCGAACGGGGTCGCACCCGATGCCGGCCCCTCCACCCGCGGTCACCCCCCTCTACCCCCGGTCACCCCTGTCTGCCTGCGATTCCGCACGAGCGATCTCCTGAGTCGGCCCGATCAGGGCCCGCCCGATTTGTGACCGGGTGCCGCTAGAGACGCTTCTCCATCAGGACGCGACGGTAGCCGTCTTCGGTGAGCCTGGCGATCTCGCGGTAGCCGACGTGCTCGTAGAACGAGATGTTCTCCGTCATCACCTCATTGGTGTAGAGCTCGAGCCGGGCGATCCCTCCTTCTCGAGCCGAACGTTCGGCAAAGTCCAACAGCTGTCGACCGATTCCCATGCCCTGCACCGCGGGATGGGCGGCCAGATTGTCGACGTGGAGCGTGTCGCCCTCCTCGGTCAGCGTCACCATCCCGACCACCGGCTCGCCGATGACCCACAGGCTCCCGCCCTCGACGAGGGCTGCGTAGTCCTCGCCCATGGGAGCGGGCGGCCGATCCATGCGAGGGAGGTACTTCTCATAGGCCGCCCACGCCAGGGATCGGACCGCCGGCAGGTCCGACGTCAGCGCGGGCCGAACCCGGGAATCACCCACATCCCCAGTGTGACTCCCGGCCCGTCCGGGGCGCTGGACCCCGCTCGGGCACGGGTTCGGGATGGGAACACGACGGCGCCGAGGCAGAGTTCGAGGCCACCCGCTACTGTCGCAGCAACTGACGGAGATGATCGCTCAGGGAGCGAGGGGCCCACGTGGTCCCCTGGGCCCGGGTTGGAGAGCAACGGTGGATTCCGACGAGGTCGTGGCACGCGTGGGCACGTCCGAGGAGGACCCCACCGTGGTCGGGGCCACGGGCTTCGATCCACCGGAGCGATCGGTCGATCGATGGGGGATCAGTCCCCAACGGGTCCTGCTCGCCGTCATCGCCGGCCTCGCCGGGCTCTCCTACGCCTGGGGCATCAGCCAGGATGCGCTCGAGCCCTTCTATGCCGCGGCGGTGCGGAGCATGGCCGCCAACTGGCACAACTTCTTCTTCGGTTCCTTCGATCCGGCGGGGACGGTCACCCTCGACAAACTGCCCGGTGCCTTCTGGATCCAGGCGCTGTCGGTCCGCGCCTTCGGCTACCACACCTGGGCCATCGTCCTGCCCCAGGTCGTCGCGGGGGTCCTGAGCGTCCTGTTCCTCTATCGTGCGGTGAACCGTCTGCGGGGAACGACGGCGGCACTCGTCGCTGCGGCCATCCTCGCCGCCAGTCCCGCAGCCGTCGGGCTCGACCGCGGCAACATCGCCGACACCGCCATGACGCTCTTCCTCGTCCTGGCGGCTGACGCCGTCTCGGCCGCCATCGTGTCGGGTCGACAGCGGTATCTCGTGTACGCCGGCGTGTGGGTCGGGGTCGCCTTCCAGGCCAAGATGCTCGAGGCGTGGCTGGTGCTACCGGCGTTCGGACTCGCCTACCTGTTCGGCCGCTCGGACGGATGGGCCCGCAAGCTGCGACAGGTGGCCATTGCCGGGCTGGTCGCCGGGGTGGTGTCCCTCTCGTGGATGGCCGTCGTGACGCTGACGCCGGCCCACGACCGTCCCTATGTGGACGGGAGCCAGAACAACTCCGTCTTCGAGCAGGTGTTCGTCTACGACGGCTTCGGCCGGACCAGCCAGCAGGCGGCCTTCCAGCAGTTCCTCGGCGGTGTGCCCATCGACCCGGAGGTGCTCGACGGGCCACCGCCGGCATGGAACCGGCTCGTCCAGGGCGATCTCGGCCGCGACACCGGGTGGCTGCTGCCTGCCGCGCTCGCCGTCGGCGTGGGTGGACTGTTCACCCGTCGCCGGGCCTACTTCATCCTCTGGGCCGGATGGCTGGTCCCGATGGTCCTGGTCTTCTCGGACGTGTTCATCATGCACGCCTACTACACCGCGGCCCTCGCTCCGCCGATGGCGGCGATCCTGGGTGCTGGGACTGCCGGCCTCTGGGAATCCCGGACCGAGACACGATCGGTGGCCATGCGGCGGTGCGGGGCAGCCGGCCTGGTGGTAGCCGGCACGGTCGGCTACGGCATCTGGTTGACCCGATCGTCGGGTGCGAGCGCGCCGACCTGGCTCGGGCCACTGGCGGCATCCGTCGCTGTCGCCGCCGTCCTCCTCCTGGCCGCCTCGGCCACCGCCTGGTCCCGCCGATGGCTCCTCGCCCTGGCGCTCATGGCCAGCACCGCCGCCATCCTGGTGATTCCAGCTTCCGGCGCCGTGCTCCTCGCCAGCGATCATCAGGGGTTTTCGAGCACCCCGTTCGAATCGAAGAAGACATCGGCGCTCTACGACGCCCTGCTCGGACTGTCATCGGGCAAGGTGTTCTCGTCGATCCTCCCCGTATTCGAGAAGCTGCAGGGTGGATCCCCCTACGTCATGGCCGTCTACACCTCGGCGGTCGCATCGGAATTCATCTCTGCCAGCGGGAAGGAGTTCCTCCCCATCGGCGGCTTCACCGGCTCCATTCCCGAGCCGACGGTGAATCAACTCAAGGGCATGATCCGAGCGGGCAAGTTCCACCTCGTGCTCCTGACCGGGGGCCGGGACCCGCGCCTCACCTGGATCGGCACCCACTGCCAACATGCAGGTCCGGGTGGCGGGACCGTCGGACTCTTCCTCTGCTCGCCGAAGGACGCCACCGGCGCCAGCTGAACAACTAGGTGAAGTCGGAACCACCGTCGACGTTGATGTTGGCACCCGTCATGTACGTGTTGCGGGCTGATGCGGCGAAGGCGATCACGGGGCCGATCTCCTTGGGGTCCCCGGCGCGGTGCAGATGGACCGGGTGTCCGAAGTCCCGGGTGATGTAGCGCATGACGTCGTAGAGATCCTCTTCGTCGACGTCGGGAAGCGGGCGGAGGGCGTTCTTGAACGACTCGGACACGTAGGTGCCGGGGCTCACGGTATTGACCAGGATCCCGTCGTCGGCCAGGGACATCGACAGATTCTTGGTGAGGCTCGTCAGGGCATTTTTGGCTGCGGTGTAGGCCACCAGCGACGCTGACTGTCGTTTGGTGGACATGGCCGAAACATTGACGATGCGGGCCCACTCGGCCTTGCGGAGGAGCGGCAGGGCCGCTCGGATGGTGCGCACCGAGCTCAGCGCGATCCCGTTCAACACGGCCAGCCACTCGGCATCGGTGTACTCCTCGAATCCCTTGATGCCGACCGGGAACGGCCCGGCGGCATTGACCAGGGCGTTGCAGTGCCCCCAGCGTTCACCGACCTGGCGGAAGGCCGCGTCCACGGACTCCTGGTCGAGCAGGTCCGTCCGGAGTCCGACGGCGTCGGGGGCGCCCTGTGCCCGCAGGGATTCGGCGGTGTCCTCCAACGCCTGCTTCGTTCGGGCCAGGACGGCGACCCGCGCCCCGTCGCCGGCAAAGCAGTCCGCCGCCGCTCGGCCCATTCCGGTGGTCCCCCCCGCCACGACGACGACGGCATTCGACAGGCCAAGATCCATGGTCTCTCCCCGGTTGCGGATGTTCCTCACGGCCGAGCTTACAGAGTGGTAGCTATCTGTAACGGCGACGGGTGCGCCGACCCGGGGCGCCCCGGTCGCGCTGGCGGCGCCTCAGGGCGCCAGGACGAGCGGCATCCGGGTGGCACCGCGGACGAGTGTCGACCGGAGGTACTCCACCCCGCCCACCAGTTCGTACCGGGGATAGCGGACCAGCAGCTCTTCGAAGAAGATCCGCGCCTCGAGCCGGGCGAGTGCGGCACCCAGACACAGGTGCTCCCCGAAGCCGAAGGCCAGGTGGGTGGGAGCCACCGGACGGCGGATGTCGAGTTGTCCGGCCGTCGGCCCGAAGACCGCCTCGTCGCGGTTCCCCGATGCATAGAGCATGACGAGGAAGTCTCCGGCGGCGACGCCCTCACCGCCGAGTTCGACGTCGACCACGGCCGTGCGGCCGAAGGCCTGGATGGGAGTCACCCATCGGAGCAGTTCCTCCACCGCCGTGGGCAGCAGCGACAGGTCGTCGGCCAGTTCGGCGCGCTGATCCGGTGCCTGGTGCAGCGCCTCGAGGCCCCCCGAAATGAGGGTCCGGGTCGTCTCGTTGCCTGCCACGAGCAGCGTCATGCAGAATCCCATGATCTCGAGGCGGTTCAGCCGCCGGCCGTCGAGCTCGGTGCCCTTCAGGATCTCGAGGAGATCGTTGCCGTCCGTGGCCGGCGAGTCGATGTGGGCCGTCAGGAATTCGGCCATCTGGCCGAGTTCGGCCCCGGAACCCGGCGTGTCGAGTCGATCGGGCGCGGCGATGATGGCATCGGACCACCGGCGGAAGATCTGACGATCGGCGTCGCCCACTCCGAACAGCTCGGCGATCACCACGATGGGGACCACGGAGGCGAGGGCGTCGACCGCATCCACCGGCTGGTCGGGCACGACAGCATCCAGGGCCTCTCTGACGGTTCCGCGGATCGTCTCCTCGAGACGGCTGACGGCCCTCGGTGTGAATTGGCGGTTCACGACCTTGCGGTAGAGGGCGTGGACCGGAGGGTCGAGATGAAGGATCGAGAAGGTGTTGAGGCCCCCCGATCCGTCCGAGCGCATCGGGTCGTTGATCAGGACGCCCCGTCCCGACACGAACCGGTCGGGGTCGCGGCTGATCGTACGGATGTCGTCGTAACGGGTCACCGCCCAGCTGCCGTCCCGTGTGCGGGAAACCGGTGCCTGCGTCCGGAGGTCGGCGAGGATGTCGAAATAGTCGGACCGGAGGTAGAAGCCCGGTCGGGTGAGGTCGAGTTGGAAGTCGGCCGGATCGGCCATCGAGGCTCCTCGGGTTCTGGGCTGTCGACGACACGACGGGTCGTGGCCGAGGGGTCGCGGCCCGTCGGGATCGGGGTCGGGGGCGACGTCCGGTGTAGGCTGGCTACCTTTACATATTCTTTGTCATATGTAAATATCTCACCTTGTGGCCACCCGGAACACGAGCGCCGAGCTCATTCTCGCCGCAGCACGGAGCGCCATCGCCGCCAAGGGCCCCGGAAGGCTCACCCTGTCGGAGGTGGCTTCCGCCGCCGGCGTTTCCCGGCCCACCCTCTACCGGTGGTTCCCGACCAAGGACGATCTGCTCACCGCCCTCACGGAGTACGAGCGGGCCCAGTTCGACGAGGGCCTCCGGGCTGCGATCGACGCCCACCGGACACCGGCGCGGCGGTTGGATTCGGCCCTTCGGTACCTGGTCACGTACCTGGACGGGTCGGTGGGATCCGATCCCATCGGGGTCGATCCGGAATTCGCGCTCCGATCGCTCAACGACTCCCTGAGCGACCAGGTCGAGATCCTGGTCCGCTTGCTCGGCCCCGCACTCGACCAGGTGCCCGCCGTGCGCTCCAAGACGATGACCCGCGGGCAAGCCGCCGAGCTGTTCCTGCGGGTGGCCTACTCCCACTACCTGGTGCCGCACCCCGACACCGAGGAGCTGTTGGCTTCGGTTCGGGCGTTCGCCGGGCTGCCGCGACGCTCGTTGACGAGAGCGGTCGGATGAACCACCTGCCGGGCGGATCGGTCGGTGGTGCCCCTTCCCGGGACCACCACGCTCACCACAGGCAACCGACCTCGAAGCAACCGACCTCGAAGCAACCGACCTCGAAGCAACCGACCTCGAAGCAACCGACCAGAAGGAGGCACTCCCGTGCTCGCTTCACCATCCCCTCGAGTCCAGGCGTGAGTTCGTTCAACAACCCGGCCTGGCTCCCCTTTTCGGTGAGCGAGGCCGCCTCGGCCGGCGATGCCACCGGCCAGGATCTCGAATCCGGTCAGGCGTGGGACCACCTGCTGGACACGCTCAGGCGGACCGGCGAGATCGTGCTGTCCGACTCCGTCCCCCACGAGCCGGTGGACATGGCCTCCGGCTTCCGCCACCTCCTCGTCCTGTTGGGCGTGGGTATCGACGAGCTCCTGCGACGGGGGCTGGACCAGGTCCCGGCGGTGAAGCCCTCGGGCATGGACGCCGCCTACAAGTGGGGCATGGAGTGCCCGGACTGCATCTACGTGGGATCGGCGCTCAAGGGCGGGACGACCTACCGACTGTGGGGGAAACGGGGCACCGCCCGCTATGTGGGCCTGCAGATCATGGCGGGGATGGCCTCGAGCGCCAATGCGCTGATCGACGAGTTCGAGCTGGGGCCGGACGGGGAGTTCGAGATCATCCTCTCGGCCGAGCCCCACGGGGGCAACTGGATCCCCCTCGACGAGAACGCCACCGTGCTGGTCGTCCGCCACTTCTTCTACGACTGGGAGCATGAGGTGCCCGTCACCATGTCCATCGAGCCGCTCTCGGGTCCCGTGGCCGTCGAAGAGCGCGGACCGACGGAGCCCAAGGCGGCCATGGCCCGTCAGGTGATCGCCCTGGGTGACTTCTTGGAGGAGAACCTCAAATTCTTCCTGGGCTTCTCCAATCCCGATGCACCCAACACGTTCCTCCCACCCTTGGACGGAACGGCGATGGGGGCCGCGGCCGAGAACCGTCCGGTCATCGGATCGTGGAAGCTTGCCCCCGACGAGGCACTGATCATCGAGGTCACACCGCCGGAGGGCCTCTATTGGAGCTACTCGTTGGGGAACATCTGGTGGGAGACCATCGACTACGGCAACCGCCAGTCGAGCCTCAACGGGCATCAGGCGGTGGTGGACGATGACGGGATCGTGCGTGTGGTGGTGGCCCATCGGGATCCGGGCGTCGCCAATTGGCTCGACACCGCCGGGCACAGCCAAGGGCCGATCATCCTGCGATGCGTCCGCACGGAGACCGCCCCGGTGCCGGCGAGCAGGGTGGTGTCCTTCGACCGGCTGGCCGAGGAGCTGCCCCCGGACACCCGACGGGTCTCACCGGGCGAGCGGGCGGCGGCCATCGACATACGCCGGAAGGCCGTGAGCAGACGGTTCGCCCGATGACCCTCGACGTCGACCAGATCGAGACGGACGCCAGGGCCCAGGCAGGCCTCGACGACACCGGGGGTGACCACTACCGCGAGGGCCTCGAACGTCTGGTGGCGTCGATGAACGAGGAGGGTGGGCTCACCGAGATGGGCGAGGCCATGCAACAGATGCGCTTGAGCATCCTGCTGGCCGCCCGGCTGGGGGTCGAAGAGACCTTCCGACTCCACCCCGAGATCGACGACCAGGTCATCGACGGACCGGTCTTCGTCATCGGCCTGCCCCGCACCGGCACCACCGCACTCAGCCAGCTGGTGGCGGCCGACCCCCAGTTCCGCTCGCTCCGGACGTGGGAGTCGGCCTCGCCGGTCCCTCCTCCGGAAAAGGAGACTGAGCACACCGACCGCCGGATCGCCGCCACCGAACAGGGCATCGCCATGATGAACGAGGCCTTCCCCCTCATGCAGACCATGCACAACGCCGAGGCCGACACCCCCACCGAGTGCCAGGACCTCATGGGGATGAGCTTCCGGACCGCCCACTTCGACGGCTTCGCCCGCGTGCCCTCCTACATGGCGTGGGTCCTCGACACCGACATGAGGGAGACCTACCGCTATCACCGACGGGTCCTGCGCCTGCTCCAGTGGCACTGTCCGCCCACGCTCTGGCACCTCAAGACGCCGGTGCACATGTTCGCCCTCGATGCCCTGGTGGAGGCCTACCCGAACGCCCGCTTCCTCTGGAGCCACCGGGATCCGGCCAGTGTGATCGGCTCGGTCTGCAGTCTCATCCACTACACCAGGAGCTGGAGCAGCGACCGCGACGACTCCGTCGAACTGGGTGCCGAACAGCTCGACCGGTGGTGGCTCGCCGTCCGGCGGGCCATGGATTTCCGGGAGCGGGCCGGAGACGACCGGTTCGCCGACATCTCGTTCTCGGAGCTCCAGACGGACCCCCTGGCCGCCCTGGAACGGGGCCTGACCCGGATCGGTCTCCGCTTCGACGATCGCTCCCGATCCTCGGTGGCGGAGTGGGCCGGCACCCACGAGCCCGGTGCCCACGGCACCCACTCCTACCAGCTCTCCGACTACGGCCTCGAACCCGATCAGATCAGAGAGCGGTTCGCCCCCTACTACGCCGCCTTCGATGTCGAGGCGCCCGGCTGACCCTCCCGGCCGGTGGTCCTGACAGTCGTGGTGTGCCGGTCGTCGACCGCGCCGCCCCGGCGACGGCAAATGTCCGGATCGCTACCGGCGGTCAAAGGTGACGTGGGTGACGCCGCTCGGCGTGCTGACCGCCTCCACATCGAACCGCCGTTCCAACTCCTCGAGTCCGTCCCACAGCCGCTCGCCACGCCCGAGGACGATGGGGACGATCACGACGTGCAGGTGGTCGATCAGATCGGCGGCGAGGAACTGGCGGACGGTCGAGGGGCCGCCACCGATGCGCACGTCCAGCCCACCGGCAGCCTCCCGGGCGATCTCCAGGGCTCCGGCCGGTCCGGCGTCGATGAAGTGGAAGGTCGTTCCGCCCTCCATGTGGAGTGACGGCCTCGGGTAGTGCGTGAGCACGAACACCGGCGTGTGGAAGGGAGGGTCGTCACCCCACCACCCCTCCCATTCCTCGTCGGCCCACGGGCCGCGCTGAGGCCCGAACTTGTTGCGGCCCATGATCTCGGCGCCGATGCCGGCCGCCCAGTTGCTGGCGAAGGCGTCGTCGGGGCCGGTGCTCCCACCCGTCTCGCCGTGCATGGTGCGGAACGAGCGGGTGGCGAAGAACCACTCCATGAGCCGGCCCTCGGCGTGTCCGAAGGGTTGTTCGAGGGTCTGCCCCTCACCGGTGCTGAAGCCGTCGAGTGAGACGGCGAAGTTGTGGACACGGACCAATGACATGTGGGGACGCTCCAGGGAAGGCGGCGGGGATCTCGGTGTGCGAGCGTTCAGGTCTCGCCACACCGCTGGACGACGGATAGACGGGCGACACCAGCCTGAATCATCGCGGGCGACCAGGCAAGTGTCGGAGGATCCGCCGCCGGCCGTCGCCCCATGGGACACGGCTCGAGCGTCCCACCCCGGGTTCAACCCATGGACTTCGCTCCGTCGATGGTCTCGCGGATGATGTCGGCGTGGCCGGCGTGTTGGGCCGTCTCGGCCACGATGTGCAGGAGCACCCGGCGAGCGGACCACTCTGCGCCGGGCTCGAACCACGGGGCCTCGGGGAGCGGGTGGGATGCATCCAGGGAGGGCAGGGCGGCAACCAGATCGTCGGTTCGACGGGCCACGGCCTCGTAGCGGGCGACCAGGGCAGGGAGGCTCTCCTCCTCCCCCATTCGAAAGCCGGCGGCGTGGGCCTCGTCGGCGGCCTCGTCGGCTCCGGAGCCGTGGGCGTCCGGGCCCTCCTCGATGAAGCGGACCCAGCCCTCCTCGACGAGGCTGACGTGCTTGATGATCCCGCCGAGGGAGAGCTGGCTGGCCGTGGGAGTGAGCCGGACCTGGGCCTCGGTCAGGCCCCGGACGGTGCGGAGCAGGAGCCCGCGGTGCTCGTTCAGGGCGCGCTGCAGGTCGTTCCGCTCGAGGTCGGTCACGGCGGTGGGGGTGTCGATGGTCATGGGCTGGCCCTTTCCTATGGGTGTCTGCTGGATGGGTCCACCGTACGGGCCTTAGCGGCCAGATTCTGGCCTAAATCCTGTAATACTTGGCCGAATGACGTCCCCGGGCACACGCACGCTCAGACTGCTGTCCCTCCTGCAGTCCCGGCGCTACTGGACCGGGACCGAACTGGCCGCTCGGCTCGAGGTATCGCCCCGCACCCTCCGCCGTGACGTCGACCGCCTCCGGGACCTGGGCTACCCGGTCGAGGCCCGGAGGGGCGTGGACGGGGGCTACCAACTGGCGGCCGGTGCGGTGCTCCCGCCCCTCCTGCTCGACGACGACGAGGCGGTGGCCATCGGGGTGGGGCTGCACTCGGCCATCCAGGCGGGCACCGTCACCGGCATCGAGGAGTCCTCGGTGCGGGCGCTGAGCAAGGTGATCCGGGTCATGCCCTCCTCGCTCCGACGCCGCATCGACGCTCTGGCGGCGATGACCGTTCCCGCCGCCTGGCAGGAATCCGCATCCAGCGTCGATGCCGAGGTGCTGGTGTCGGTGGCCCAGGCGTGCCGCGACGGCGAGCGCCTGGAGTTCGCCTACACCGATCACCTCGGCGAACCGAGCACCCGCGAGGTGGATCCGCACCGGCTGGTCCTGCTGGGGAGACGCTGGTATCTCGTGGCGTGGGATCTGAACCGTCACGACTGGCGCACGTTCCGCCTGGACCGACTGGCGGAGCCGAGGGCCACGGGGGCCCACGCCATCCCCCGCCGGCCGCCCGCCGAGGACGCCGCGGCGTTCGTCCGGTCCAGTATCCAGACCGTCACGGCGCGCCACCAGGTGGACGTGCTCATCGATGCTCCCGCCGCCGTCGTCCGAGAGCGGGTCGGGCCCTGGGGCAGCCTCGAGGATGCGGGCCCCGGGCGGTGCCGGTTCCGCATGACATCGGACTCACTCGACTGGCCGACCTTGGCCCTGGGGAACGCCGCCGCCGACTTCGAGGTGCTGGCCCCGCCCGAGTTGCTGGACCACCTGAGAGACCGCGCCCGTCGCTTCGGGCGCGCCCTCGAGCGGGACTCGGCTGCCGAGCGGCGGCCCTGAGACAGAACACCCTGAGACACGACGAGGCCACACCGACGGCGGGACCGTTGTCGGCCGATCTCCGCCGGGACGGATCGGCCGACCTCCTCGAGCCGGCTCACCCGTTGTCGACGGCCTCCGCCCGCACCACCGTGACGCCCGTGAAGTCGGGCTCCTCCCGCCACCGCTCCAGGTAGCCGATGTAGTCGAGGAGGCTTCCGGAGTAGGTGAGGTTCCGCGCGGCCCGGGCATCGATCGTCTGCTGCTCGCTGTTGTAGAAGCTGGGCGTGCAGGCGAGGAAGTAGCGGGTGCCGGCGGCACCGACCCGGTGGAGCACCGAGAGCCACTCGTCCTCGGCGGCCTCCTCCGGCTCGATCACGGTGATCCCCTGGTCGACACACGTCTCCACGATGTGCGCCACGTGCTTGGCCGACTCGGAGAGCAGGTGCGAGAAGTTCGTGCCGAACCCACCCTGGACGAGGCTGATCAGGAGCAGGTTGGGGAAGCCGCTGGCCAGGACCCCGTGCAGCGTGTGGGCTCCCTTGGCCCACCGCTCCGAGAGCGTGATCCCGTCGCGGCCCCTGGGGTCGAACCCGAGACGCTGGTGCAGATCCGTGGTGACCTCGAAGCCGGAGGCATAGATGAGCAGATCCACCGGATACTCCACACCGTCCACGACCGGGCCGCGCCGGGTGAGCTCGTTGACCCCTCGTCCGTCGGTGTCCACCAGATGCACGTTGGGCCGGTTGAACGCCGGCAGGTAGTCGTCGTGGAAGCAGACCCGCTTGCAGTGCTTGCCCCAGTAGGGCTTCAGCTTCTCGGCCGTCTCGGGGTCCTCGACGATCTCGTCGATCCGTCGCCGGATCGCCTCCATGGTCTCGAAATCGGAACGCTCGAGTGCCTCGACCTCCTCGTCCGACTCCGGCGCCCGCTGGGTGTCGACCCACATCACCTCGGTCCAGCCGTCGTCCACGAGGTCGACCTCGGGCTGGGCGCCCGTCACCGCCTGGGTGAAGTTGACGATCCGCTCCTTCTGCCAGCCGGGCTCGAGGCTCTGGAACCACTCGACGTCGGTGGGCTGCTGGTTGCGGACGCCCACCGCTCCCGGGGTCCGCTGGAAGACGTAGAGCTCCTTGGCCACGCGGGCGATCTGTGGCACCACCTGCACGGCGGTGGCACCGGTGCCGATGATGCCGACGCGCTTGTCGGCCAGACGGTCCATCGGCTCGGTGGGACCGCCGCCGGTGTAGCCGTAGTCCCAGCGGCTGGTGTGGAAGGCCTTTCCCTCGTAGTCCTCGATGCCGGGGATTCCCGGCAACTTGGCCTTGTGGAGGATGCCCCCGGCCAGTACCAGGAACCGGCTGGAGAGCCGGTCGCCTCGGCTGGTGGTGACCTGCCAACGCCGCGCCTCCTCGTCCCATTCGGCTCCGGTGACGTCGGTCTGGAAGAGGGCGTGGGGGTAGAGGCCGAACGTGCCGGCCAGCAGCCTGGCGTACTCGAAGATCTCCGTGGCGCTGGCATAGCGCTCGGACGGCATGAAGCCGGTCTCCTCGAGGAGCGGAAGGTACGTGTACGACTCCACGTCGCACATGCAGCCCGGGTACCGGTTCCAGTACCAGGTGCCACCGAAGTCGCCCGCCTTCTCGACGATCCGGAAGTCGGTGATCCCGTGCTTGCCGAGGTCGATCGCCGTGAGCATCCCGGCGAAGCCGCCGCCCACGACGACCACGGTGGTCTCCTCGACCACCGGGTCCCTGGTGAAGCCGGGTTCGACGAACGGGTCCCTGTCCAGGTCCTCGAAGTCACCCGTGAGCTCCCGCCACTGGGCCATGCCCTCCGGGCGCAGGCGCTTCTGCTGCTCCGTCCGGTACCGCTGACGGAGCTGCTCGATCGGGGGGGCCCCGTCGATGTCGTCCTCCATGGTTGTCGCCCTTCCCGTGTGGTCCGCGCCTGTCGACCGGTTCAGTCGGTGAGGATCCTGACACGCCCAGCGGCCCGACCAGAAGTTGGGTGGTCAGACGGGGTGCTCCCGATCCGGTTCGTCACCTTCCGTCGCACCGGGCCGGCTCCGCAGCACCTCAGCGGCAAAGCAGGCCGAGTCCGCTCCTCACCCGCACCGTGGGGTGATCGCTCCCCGACGGATGTCGGCGGGCAACCATGGGCACAGTCCTAGGAGTTCGCCCGGAATGTGGGGCCGGGCAGCGCGAAGACGAAGGTAGCGCCGAAGGGGCCGCTCTGCGCTTCGGTCAGTTGGGTGAAGCGCCCGCCGGACGCACCTGCAAGGGTGATCGTGGTCGGATAGTCCGTCACCACTCCTTGCGCACAGTCGGGAACGCAGTTGTCGTGTCCCCACTCACCCCGGCCGACCGCAGTCCGGGCGGTCCACGAGGACCAGGCGATGTCGCTGACGATGTTGCCGGCGTCGCCCGAGAACTGCATGAGGCTGGGCTCGATCCCGGTCCAGGTGCCCAGCGTGGCGATGGGCAGGTCGGTGACGGGGAGGAGCCAGTAGCCGCCACCTCCGGGACTGGTTGCGATGGCGCCGATGGGATAGGCGATCGGCTGGCCACCCAGGGATCCGTCATAGGCGGCGTGTCCGAAGGTGAAGACTCCGCCGTCGGCGCCCACCAACCAGTAGCCGTCGCCCATGGGTGCACCGGCGATGCCGACGATCGGCGCGTCCAGGGAGCGGCCCCCCATCGACCCCCAGAACGGCACCCCGCCGAAGGTGAAGACGCCGCCGTCAGCAGCCACCAGCCAGTAGCCGGCGCTGGTGGCGGCCATGCCCACGACAGGCTTGTTGAGGACGGTGCCGCCGGTCGAGCCGTGGAACGTCGCATCCCCGAACGAGAACACGCCGCCATCCGAGGCCACCAGCCAGTAGCCACCACCGTCGGGGGTCGGGGCCATGCCCACGACAGGCTTGTTGAGGACGGTGCCGCCGGTCGAGCCGTGGAACGTCGCATCCCCGAACGAGAACACGCCTCCGTCCGAGGCCACCAGCCAGTAGCCACCACCGTCGGGGGTCGAGGCCATGCCCACGATGGGCTTGTTGAGGGCGGTGCCACCGGTCGAGCCGTGGAACGTCGCGTCCCCGAACGAGAACACGCCTCCGTCCGAGGCCACCAGCCAGTAGCCACCACCGTCGGGGGTCGAGGCCATGCCCACGATCGGAAAGTCGTAGGCCACGCCGGAGGTGGCGAAGCTGGGGAGCTTGCCGAACGGCACCGGCTGGTACAGGGCGTCGCCCGTGGGCGTCGTGGCGGTGCCGGAAGCGACGGCCACTGAGTCGGGGATGCAGACGACGACCGCCAGGGCGGAGACCAGAGCGAGGGCCCTGGCCCACCTGAGAAGTGGCCTGGCGCTGATGTCCCGGAGGTCTCGCATGGTGACTCCTCGCCGTGGCTGTCGCCCCACCGGTCAGACTCCCACAGATCGATGACTCCCGCTGCGCCGGTCAGGCTGTCCCGACCCGTCACCGGATCGGTCCCCGGGTGTCGGGGACCGGGCCGCCGGCCGTGGATCGGTGCGGTCATCTATGCCAATCTGTGGCCACCAGCTGCACCGGGCTGGGCAGGGGGCAGGCCGTGACGCACACCCCTCGGAAGACATCAGGAGGACACCATGAGCATCGACACAGCGACCGTCGCCCAGCACCGCGGTGCCGCTGATCTTCCTTTCGTCGAAATCGGCGGAGGGAACAAGCTCAAGGTGATCCAGGTCGATGTGGCCGAGGGACTGTGGATCGTCGAGAACATCTTCCAGACCGGTTATGCGGTACAGACCCACCGCCACACGGGTCCGGTCTACGGCTACACGACGTCCGGTGCCTGGAAGTACCGCGAGTACGACTACGTCAACCGGGCCGGGTCGTTCCTCTTCGAGCCGGCAGGTTCCGTGCATACCCTCGAGTGCATCGAGGACGACACGCAGGTGTGGTTTCAGATGTACGGGGTCAACCTCAACCTGGGGGCCGACGGCAGCATCGAGAGCGTCTTCGATGGTCCTGGCACCCTCGAGGTGTATTACGCGTTGTGCGAGGCCGAAGGCCTCCCACGGCCCGATGTGCTGGTGAGCTAGACGGGGTCCGTCCTCTGCCCGTGTCGGTCACCGATCCGGACCGGGTGTGCCTATCGAGCCGCCGTTCGGATCAGAACCACCAGGTCAGCCGGGGTGGGCGCCCGTTGACGCACCCGCTGGCTCAAGTTTCGGGTCCGAAACGACGTTCACACAGGGGGGAGACCTCTCTGGGGAGCACGTCGTGAACAGAAAGCATCAGGCCGAGTCAGCCGAATGTGAGTCGAAGTTCGTGGCGGCCGCATCCATGCCACGCGAGATCATGCCGCTGGACGGGTCGGTCGCCGAATCCGGCGGACACGTCGCCGTCTTCTGTTCCGCCTGCAGCCGGTGGGTCGATTGCCACGCCGGGATCGACCCGATGACGGCGCTGCGGCGACATGCTGACCTCATCCACTGACCAGCACCTGACCAGCACGCTCACGCCCGCGACCGTCGGGCCGACGGTGAGGCCCTGAACACACCCGGGTGAGCGCAGGGCGAAGGTCCCCGAAGGTCCCCGTGCCCCTCAGGTACACGCGGCAGCATCCGAGTGTCGATCGGCTATTCGGCCGCGCCCTCGTTTTTCCTGGACGTCGGTGACCGGAGCAGGATCACCGAAGTGCCCACCCAAACCAGAATCAGCACGAGCCAGACGATCAGTCGGACCCATGGATGGAGTCCACCGGGCCCAAGGGGAACGTCGGTGGTGTTCGAGAGCGGGGCGTAGGCCACCCAGCCGAACTGAGCACCCGTGCCGCGGGTGGTGATCCAACCGCCGAAGAAGTACAGGGCCACGCCCAACCCGACCACGATGACGATCCGCTGCCCTCGATCCAACGTCCGCCGCATCCGACAAGTCTGGCAGAGGCGACAATCGAACGTCGGCCCGGATCTCGGTTCGCCGATCGAGATCCATGACAAGGCGCCAGGGGAGCGCTGTCGGCGTCGGGGTGCCACTCCTGGCCAGCACGGTGCCTCCACTCCAGGACGATGGACCCCTTCTTGCGCTCCGGGAGCTCCATCGACATGATTTGCGTGCGAGAACAGCTTGGCTTGCCCCGGACACAGGAGGCGGACATGGCGAGGACCGAACCGGTGAGCGATTGGACTTCGGACTTCGACGTACTCGACGAGTCCTATGTACGCGATCCTTTCTCCACGTGGGACGAGCTGCGCCGGGTCTGCCCGATCGCCCGCACCGATCGCAGGGGACGTGCGTGGCTCCCGACGACCTACGCGGATGTGACGGCACTGGCCAAGGACGTCGAACACTTCAGCTCGTCCAACACCAGTGTGATCGATTCCGTGGAGGAGGAAGAGAGCCCGATCCTGACCTATGGCCTGCCTCCGATCACCTCCGATCCGCCGCTGCACACCTGGACCCGTCGGTTGCTGCTGCCGTGGTTCTCCCATACGAGGGTGGCAACGTATGAGCCGATGACGAGGGCACTGTGTGGATCGTTGATCGATGCGCATCTGGAGGCCGGGCGGGCCGACGCGGCATCGGAATACGCTCAGCAGATTCCCGTGCGCGTGATCGGTGCGATTCTCGGCATCCCCGAAGAACTGGCCGACACCTTCACCGGTTGGGTCCGTGACGTCCTCGAGTTCGCCGATGACGCCCAACGGGTCGAGCGGGGCATGTTCGGAATCGGTTACTACCTGTGGGACCGGATCAACGAGCGCCGGGAGGATGACGGCGACGACCTGCTCACCTATCTGCTCCACGCCGAGGTGGACGACGGGCCCGTCGATGACATGGTGATCCTGGGCATGGCCATCCTGACGATGATCGCCGGCATCGACACCACCTGGAGCGCGATCGGGTCGTCGCTCTGGCACCTGGCGACACACGACGGCGATCGCCATCGCCTCGTCGCCGAACCGGGGCTCATGGACACCGCCGTCGAGGAACTCCTCCGCGCCTATGCACCGGTGACGATGGCCCGCGCCGTCACCGAGGACGTCGAGTTCAGCGCATGCCCCATGAGGCGGGGTGACAAGGTGCTCCTCAGTTTCCCGGCGGCCAATCGAGACCCGTCCGTCTTCGACCGGGCGGACGAGGTCCTCTTGGATCGCGCCGAGAACCGGCACGTGGCGTTCGGCTCGGGCATTCACCGGTGCGCCGGATCCAACCTGGCGAGGATGGAGCTACGCGTCGCCCTCGAGGAGTGGCTGGAGCGTGTTCCCGTCTTCCACCTGGACGGGGACGCCGAAGTCCTGTGGGCGGGAGGCCAGGTCAGAGGGCCCCGCCAGTTGCCCGTCGTGTTCAGCTGAGCAGAAGGTCCGGGCCTCGGTCGGGGTGACACGCCGGCGGATGGCACCTCGACAGGGGCGACTCTCTACCATCGGGAGTGTCTGGGAGGTCGCTGGGTATATCCACCACACCGTGCGGACGTGTGGTGAGGGAGGTGCATGGTGGCCGGGTTCCGGTGCCCCTGCTGTGGGAAGAGGTCATCGGTGAGGAGGGCCGCCAGGGTCTCCACCGATCAGCTGCAACCTCGGCACGTGCCCCAGTGCCGGACCTGCGATCACGAGTGGGCCGATGACCGGCTGAGTGGCCATCGTGCTCCCGGCCAGTTGGGCGGCCGGTAGACCCGTGGTCCTCCACCAAGACATCTTCGAGCGCTGCCCTCGCTGTGGCAGTCGAGAGATCATCCGGATTCGTCCGGCTGATCCAGCGGGCCCTGCGGAATGGCAGGGTCGATGCGTGGAGTGCCGCCACCGCTGGGCCGTCCCGTGGTTCGAATCCCCAGAGGTTCGGTGAGGAACGGGCGATGGTACGTGGTGCCGACACCCCAGAGGAGGCGGTCCGACAGCTCTTCGCAGCCGAGGACGAGGCCGACGCCGTTCGGGTCGATTTCGCGGAGAACGGGAGGCACCTGATCCGGCGGGCGGTGGTCAAGGTGGGCATTGGTCTTTCCGCCGACGCGTCGTACTTCCACATCCCGGTGTTCCTCCACCCGGTTGGTTGGCGTCTGGAGATGCCTCCGGGAAGCGGTACCGATCCGAACACGACCGGCGGGACCGACAGTCCGGAACAGTGATCGGCCCCGGGCACGATCGGCCTCCTCCCGGCATGCCCGACCCGGGACCGCCGTACCGAGGACGCACCTGGCCCTGGCCGGTGGTAGACCCTTCCCATGGTCAGGTCGGCCCCGAAGCGTTCGGCAGTGGCCTCGGTCGCGGGCCTCTGTCTCGTCCTGCTCCTGTCGGGCTGCGGGTCCAGCTCGGGTTCCAGTACCCCGAACGGCTCGTCAAGCGCTCCTCTCCACGTCACCTGGATGACCGGCTTCGCGGCTCCGGGCACCCCTGCCCGCTACAACAAGGTGGGGATACTCAAGGTCGGACCCAGCAGCGCGAAGAACGTCTTGGTCCTCGAGCCGGGGACTTCTGCGGGGAGCGCCTACTTCGTGCCCCTGGCCAAGTGGATCGTCTCCAAGGCGGGCGGTTGGCAGGTCTGGTCAGTCGAACGGCGGGAGAACCTGCTCGAGGACCAGTCGGAACTGGACCTGTACAAGGAACACAAGGTGAGCACGACGCAGCTGTTCAACTATTACCTCGGCTACCTGAAGAACCCGGGTGTCTCCCACCACTTCCAGTCCGTTCCCAACTCGAGCGTCGGGTTCGCCAGCCAATGGGGCATGAACGTCGCCGTACAGGATCTCCACGTCGTGGTTGCTGCTGCGAAGGAGCTCGGGGGCCACGTGGTCCTCGGCGGCCATTCCCTCGGCGGATCGGTGGTGACGGCCTATGCCACATGGGACTTCGGAGGGAGAGCCGGAGCCGACGGGCTCTCCGGCCTGGTCTACATCGACGGTGCCAGTAGTCCGTCTCCCGTCAGCGACCAGACGGCGACAGAGGACCTCCAGGCACTCGACGCACCGGGAGCGTCTCCCTGGCTCTCGTTCGGAGGCATCGCGGCTCCCTATGCCGGGCTGTTCGAAGCGACCGGATCGGCGTCTGCCTACCAGGACCCGAACGCACCATCGCTGGGACAGACGTCGGGGCTCCTGCCGTCCGACATCGTGCCGCCGGTGCGGGTGACGAACCTGGGCCAGTACGGCTATGCCCTCAACGTCGCTAGCTCCCCGCCGAGCCTGGTGGCCGCCCAAGGCCACCTGGGCCAAGGCATCGCTGCCGCAGGCCCGGTCCACGGCTGGAACGGTTCGGGTGCGCTCACGCCCATCGACCGTTTCGCCACGATGTTCTCGGGTGAGGGGATCCAGGGTGTCGACGGCACCGAGTGGTACTTCCCCCAGCGCCTGACCGATGACACCGGAGCGGTGGCGAACGGCAACGCCAATCCGGCCCAGGGCGTGCTCGATGTCGACGCCACCATGGGTCACGCTCTTCCCAAGGACCTCTTGATGTACGCCTTCGGTGCGCATCTCGGGGGGCAGGCCGTGCTCGACGCCACCACAGCCCTGGCGCAGCAGTCGGGCATTCCCATGGACAACCTGACTCTGGTCGATCGTCAGAGCACCTATGCCCACAATGACCCGGCGGGGGCGTATCCGGACAACGTCTTCTTCCAGGACCTCATACCGTTCCTGGGGAAGGTCACGTCACACGGGTAGGTGGTTACCGCCACCGCGCCCGCCCGATCCGCCGACATCGGTTCCCCCGTCGATTCGGCTCCGGCTGATCGGAGATGACTCTGTCGCCCGGACTCTTCCGGATACCGGGAGTGGGGGTCGATCACCGTAGGTGACCGTCAATCTCCCGGCGTCGTCGAGCATCCGATGTTATGTTTCGCCATGTCCGAGAGGCGATAACTGGGCGAGAAAGGCGGAGTGTGCATGTTCAAGCTTCGAGGCAGGGTCGGCGCGATCGTCATCGGATCGGCGATCCTCTGCGGAACATCGATGGCGATGACGACGGTGGCGGTCACAGCAGCGACGCCTCCCGGCGGCCCGGTCAAGTTCTGGATCACGCCGACCACCAATGACGAGACCGGGACCATCGTCCTGACGGGAGCCATCGGTGACTACGGCACGGCGACGACCGTGAACAAGAGCGGCCAGCCCGATGAGAGCGGCAACTACGCCCTGGTCACGCTCAAAGACGGCACGTTCACGATCAACATGACGAACTTCAACGAGAAGACCGGCAAGGACACGTTTCCCATCAACAAGAAGAGCTGTTCGTCGGAGGGAACGGCGAACGGTTCGGTGACGCTCATGGACGGTACCGGTCACTACAAGGGCATCTCCGGGCACCTGACCTACTCCGAGACCGATGCCTGGATCCTCGGACGATCGACGGGCGGAAGCACCTGCAACGACACCGACGCGCTCTACTACCTGGCGCTGGAATCCGGAGCCGGAACGGTGTCGTTCTGAGCTCTGCCCGGTGGTCGGGCAGCTGACCTCCACCTGCCCAGGTGAGGCGTTCGGGGGTCGGTAGGCACACGCCTGTCGTCGGCCCCGCCCGGGACGGGCTGGGCGGGGAGGCATGCGGAGGCGCCATGCGCTGCGCGTACGACAAGGAGTACTGGGAGTCCCATTGGCGGCAGGCGGACGGGCGCGCACCCGGACGAGCGATCGTTCCGAATCCGTATCTGGCGCGCCAGATCAGCAGCCTGGCCCCGGGCACGGCGCTGGATGCCGGCTGTGGCGAGGGGGCCGAGGCCGTCTGGCTGGCCACCGCGGGCTGGCAGGTCACCGCAGCCGACATCTCCACCGAGGCCCTCTCCCGTGCCTCCGAGCGTGCGGCAGGTGGCTTCGTCGCGCCTGGGAGTGTCCGGTGGATCGAGGCGGACCTGAGTGTCTGGGAACCGCGCCAGCGGTTCGACCTCGTCACGACCCACTATGCGCACCCGGCGATGCCACAACTAGCCTTCTACCAGCGAATCTCCGACTGGGTGGCACCGGGCGGCACCCTCCTGATCGTCGGGCACCGGCACGCCTCGGAAGCGTCGGGGCACGAACCCGGCCACGGGCAGCGGGGCGACCGAGCCGGTCCTCCCGGGGAGGTGTCGGTCACCGCTGCGAGCATCACGGCTGGACTCGACGCCACCCGGTGGGACGTCGTCACCGCCGACGAGCCCGAGCGCACCCTCACCGACAGTCGAGGGCGGACCGTCAAATTGCACGACGTCGTCGTGCACGCCACCCGACGTCCCTGACCCACCGGCCGAACGATGAGCAGCCCGGCCCCATGGGGTCGCCGCCTCCATCGGTGACCGTGTATGGCGTCCAAAGACGATTGCACCGTCTGCCGGGCCGTCCGGAGCGATGACCGAAGCGGATTGCCGGGCCCCGGGTCGAACCGACGGGCCCGGATCGTGTGCGCAGCGGAATCAGGATCTGGCAGCTACCATGCTCACGAGGCCACCGGAGGAAGAGAGGGACGCGCCAGCGTCTGTCGCTTCGGGAACGGCCTCGGTGTCCAGTTCCGGGAGTGCATCGCGTGAGCGACGTGGGGGCCCGGCCGGCTACAAGGGGGAGGATCGGCGTGAGGAACCGTTGGGGGAAGCGGGCTGTGTCGGGGGTGCTGGCCATCATGAGCATGGCCGTCGCCGGAACGGTGGGGGCGGGAACGGTTGGGGTGGGAACCGCCGGGGCTGCCACCTCGGCGCCGGGCGTCTCCTCCACACAGATCAACGTCGGCGCCATCTCGTCGAAGTCGGGACCTCTGGCCGGGATCTTCGGTGGGCTGGCTCCGGGCATGATCGCCTACTTCGACACCCTGAACGCCAAGGGTGGGGTCAACGGACGCAAGATCGTGCTGACCAACAACCTGGATGACGGCGGGTCGCCCAGCCAGTTCACCCAGGACGTCCACACGCTCATCGACCAGGACCACGTCTTCGCGGTGGCGGCGTCGTCGGCCTGGTTCACTCCGGGCTACTTCGTGTCGACCAAGACGCCCACCTACGGGTACAACGTCTCGGCCAACTGGCAGGACGCGCCGAATCTGTTCGCCGTCGGAGGATCGACGCAGGTCTACTCGGCCGGCTTTCCTTCGATGGCCTATTTCATCAAGAAGGTCGGGGCCCAGAAGGTGGCCTTCATCAGCTACGGGCCATCCATCGCCGCTTCGTACGACGCCTGCAACTCCTACGCCAAGGGGATGAAGGCGGCCGGGTTCGACGTGAACTTCGTCGACGTCGGGGCGCAGCTCGGTGGGAGCTATGCATCCGACGCCCAGCGAATGCAGCAGGCGGGATCCCAGCTGGTGGTCTCGTGCATGCAGTCCTCGGACAACATCACCATGGCCCGGGCCATCAAACAGTACGGCCTCAAGATCAAGCAGCTGTGGCTCAACGGCTACGACCAGACGCTCCTCGATCAGTACTCCGACCTCATGCAGGGCATCTATCTCAACAACACGGGTACCCTGCCCTTCGAGGCGGCGAACACCGGTCGCTACGGCAACACCTACAGTGGGATGCAGGCCTATCTGACCGCCATGAAGAAGTATGAGCCGTCCTTCACGTACAACGGGATAGCCCTCCAGGGGTGGCAGTCGGCGGCGCTCATCGCTGCAGGCGTCAAGGCGGCGGGCAGTGACGTCACCCAGGCCAACGTCGTCAATGCCACCAATCAGCTCACCGATTTCACCGGCGGAGGCATCTCGGCCCCGGTGAACTGGACCGTGCTCCACACCGGCGTCACCTACCCGAGTTGCAGCGCGTACATCCAGGTCCAGCAGCAGAAGTTCGTGCCTGTGTTCGGCAAGGGCAAGCAGATATTCGTCTGCGTGGGAAAGAGCGTGAAGGACCCGGTCCCGGTGACGCCCCCCAAGGGGACCCCGGGCGCGTGACCTGACACTGCTCGCTGGGCGCGACGGCACCACAGGCGTGCTCGTCGCCTGTGGTGCCGGGGCTCCGGTGCGTGGACCGTGCCGTGGAGTGCGGGGCTCGGGTCCCGACGGCCCGGTGGCGGGTGGGCGGGCGGAGGAGGGCCTCAGGCCGGGACCAGTGCCAGGGCATCCATCTCGGCCATGTCCTCCCGCTTGACCTTGACCAGGAAGCCGGCGGACAGAGCGGCGACGACCAGGAACACTGCCCCGATGGCGAAGCCGACGGTGTAGCCGTGGATCTGCGCCGCCTCGCGCACCGCCGGGGTGGCGACCCGGGTGGCCAGGTAGGCGGCCGTGGTGGAGGCGAACACCGTGTTGAGCAGAGCGGTGCCGAGTGAGCCGCCTATCTGCTGGCTGGCATTGAGCGTGGCGCTGGCCACACCGGCGTCGTGTGTCGGAACCCCGAAGAGGGCGGTGCTGCTCATGGGGACGAAGGCCAGGCCCATGCCGACGCTGATGAGAATCTCCGCAGGCAGTACGTGGGCGGCGAAGCTGGTGTGCGCCCCGATCTGGGTCAGCCAGACCATACCCAGCGCTGCGGCGGAGAAGCCGATCACCATGACCGGCTTGGGCCCGGTGCGGGGAATGATCTTCGACGATGCTCCGGCGGCCAGGATGATGCCGGCCGAGAAGGGCAGAAAGGCGAATCCGGTCTTCAGGGCCGAGTACCCGAGGTTCCCCTGGAAGTAGTAGGTGAGGAACAGGAACATCCCCATCAGTCCCGAGCCCACCATCAGCGAGCTCAGGAACGAGCCGCCCCGGGTGCGGTCGAGGACGACCCGCATCGGCAACAGGGGGTTCTTGGCGCGCAGCTCGATGAGAACGAATGCGGTGAGCAGGACGACGGCCACCCCCAGGTAGGACAGGGTGCTGGTGGCTGTCCAGCCGTTCTGGGCGGCCTGGGTGAAGCCGTAGACCAGGGACACCAGCCCGGCGGTGACGGTGACGGCCCCGGGGATGTCATAGCTGGTATTGCCGTGGGCCTTGCTCTCCCGGACTATCGGTACGGCCACGATGGCCGTCACGATGGCGATCGGGACATTGACCAGGAGGCACCAGCGCCACGAGGCGTACTCGGTGAGGATGCCTCCCATGATCAAGCCGATCGCCGCCCCACCGCCGGAGATCGCTCCATAGACGCCGAAGGCGGTGGCCCGCTCCTTCACCTCGGTGAACGTCACGGTGATGAGGGACAGAGCGGCCGGCGCCAGCATGGCGGCGAAGGCACCCTGGAGGGCCCGGGCACCGAACAGCATCGGCGCACTGACGGCGGCACCACCGAGCGCCGAGGCGCTGGCGAACCCGAGCAGGCCGATGACGAACATTCGCTTGCGGCCGACGTAGTCGGCGATCCGGCCGCCGAGTAACAGCAGACCACCGAACGCCAGTGTGTAGGCAGTCACCATCCACTGGCGGTTGTCGGTGGAGATGTGGAGCGATCGCTGGGCGGACGGAAGGGCAATGGTGACGATCGAGGCGTCGAGCACCACCATGAGCTGGGCGACGGCGATGACGGCCAGGGCTGCCCAGCGCTTGGGGTCCTGTTCGCGTGGATTGAGTGGTGTCGGGGGACCGGTCGTGTCGGCGAGGGTGGTCATGGTGGCTCCTTGGGTGGAGGGTCGGTGAGCAGACGGGAACAGAGGACAGACGGGAACAGAGGCACAGCGAAACAAGCTGGTACGACGGGACTGCAGGGGTACGGCGCGCGACGACCGGGGCGGCCGGGGCCTAGTCGTCGGTGAAGCGGGTACTACGGGTCAACAGCGGAGGAGTGGGAGGATGACGTCGTCCACCAGATGGAGGACGAAGGCCTCGTCCACGTCACCGCCCATCGCCACGCGGTTGAAGAAGAGCGCCGAGCTGACCTCGTTGGCCACCGTCGAGGCACCCACGGAGACCGCTTCGCCCCGCTCGACGGCACGGCCCACGATCTCGTCGTAGAGGCCCTGCTTCGCCTCGAAGATCTGGCGGCGCATCAGGGCGGCCAGTTCCTCGTCGTGGTGCATGGCCGAGACCATCCCGATGAGGAGGGCCGAGTCCTCCTCGCTGAAGGTCTCACGGCTGTGGTTGAGCGAGGCCAGCAGGTCACCGCGCAAGGATCCGGTGTCCGCCGGCGCCGAGAAGTCGTCGCACTTGCGGCACCGGACGGCCTCGACCACGACCTCGGCCTTGCCCGACCAGTGGCGGTAGATGGTGGCCTTACCGGCATGGGCGCGGTCGGCCAGCGCATCCATGCTCAGGCGGTCGTAGCCGACCTCCATCAACAGGGCGAGGGCGGCATCGAGGATGGCCTGACGCCGGGCTGCGGCCCGCGCCCCCGAGGGTCGACCCTCACGCTCGATAGTCTCCGACTCGGTGACGACCACGCCATCCCTCTCGATCTAGAACGGAACCGTTCCGTCCTCTTCACTCTAGAGCGCCCGGAAACAAAACGCAACCGTTCCGTTCCGTTCTCTGCAAATGACCAGCCCAGCATCCCCGTCGGCGGAGGAACACGGGACCGTCACGAGCGCAACAGGGCGATGCCGAGCTCCGGCCCGGGCCGGCCGAGCGCCGCCTCACCGGGAGCCACGTCAGCCCGGGTGTCCGGAAGTCCCCCGTCCCCGGACTCGATCCGGTCGTCATCGCCACTCCGCTGTTCCGCCTCAGCGGCCCGTAGACTCGGGAAGTGGTGCAGGGGGCTGTGCAGTGCCAGGTGCGTGGGTCTACCGGAGTCGGACCTGCCCGAGGCGCGTCGATGATCGACGATGGCCGACGGTGAGCCCGACCCGGCCCCCGTCGTCGTCCCGTCCGTCGGCCACCGGCAAGGAGCGGGCCATCGGCCTCGACGGCCTCCGGGCCGTTGCCGTCCTACTCGTCATGGGTTTCCATTTTGGCATCGGATGGCTGCAGGGGGGCTTCTTCGGGGTGGACGTCTTCTATGTCCTGTCCGGTTACCTCATCACCGGCCTGCTCGTCGGGGAGTACCGTCGACGCGGTCGGATCCAGCTCACGACGTTCTGGCTGCGGCGGGCCCGCCGCCTGCTGCCGGCCCTGCTCCTCGTGCTGATCGCCGTGACCCTGTTGGTCCGGTTCGCCGATCCGGCCGGTCTCTACCCCGACTTCCGGATGAGCGCCCTGTCGGCACTGTTCTACTTCTCCAACTGGTGGCAGATCGCGGTGAGCGGCAACTACTTCGTAGCCACCGGTCCGGTCTCCCCGCTGACCCACACCTGGTCCCTGGCCGTCGAGGAACAGTTCTACTTGGTCTGGCCCTTCGTGGTCCTGGCCGTGATGGGGCTGGCCCGGACGTTCGCCCGGGGGATCCGGGCGCTGCTGGTGCTGTCGCTGGTCGGCGCGCTGGCCTCCGCGTTGGAGATGGCCCTGCTCTACAACCCGTCGACCGGCAACGACACCCGGATCTACTTCGGTACCGATACCCATGCCCAGTCCATCCTGGTCGGCTCGGCACTGGCCTGCCTCTTGACCATCGTCCAGATGAACCGGGGGCACGACGGCATGGACCCGGCCGTCCGCTCCAGAGCCGGCCGCTGGACGTTGATCGTGCTGGGGATGGTCGGCCTGCTCGTCCTCATCGTCCTCTCCTCTCTGCTCGAGGGGACCTCGTGGTTGGCCTACCGCGGTGGATTCGCCCTGTGCGCGGCATCGGCCGCCGCCGTCATCGCCGCCGTCGTCTGCGTCCCCGACGGCCTGATGGCCAAGGCGCTGTCCAACCGGCCGCTGGTGTGGCTGGGCACGATCTCCTATGGGGTCTACCTCTGGCACTACCCGGTGTTCGTCTTCGTCGACAACGAACGGACGGGGCTGGCCGGACCCTCGCTGTTGTTGCTGAGGACGGTCGTCACCCTGGGGTTGGCCTCCGCCAGCTTCTACCTGGTCGAGCGGCCGGTGATCGAGGGGACCTTCTGGAGGTCGATCAGGGCCGTGGTCCCGGCGGCCGCGCTCGTCGGCGCCGCCTCGGCAGTCATCCTGGTCGGGACGGTCGTGCCGGCCACCGCTGCGGTGCGGGTGCACCGGTACCGGGCGGCCCCGGCGACCACGACCCCACCGGCAGTCGTGGTCCTCGGGGACAGCACGGCCGTGGCCCTCGGCTACGCGCTCGGCGCCACTGCGCCGCCCGGAGCGAAGGTGGTGAACGCGGGCTTGTTCGGGTGCGGTCTGGCGATCGGTGCCGCTGTCTCCAACGATCCACCCGCCCCGGGACTATCGATGGCCCCGGCGTGCAACGCGGCCACCCCCGTCACCGGGCAGTGGCCGGCGCTGGACGCACGGGCGGTCGCCGACACCTCGTCTGGCGACGTCGTCCTCTTCGTTGGCGGGTACTGGGAGACCCAGGACCTGTCCATCGGGGGCCACTGGACCAGCATCGAGGAGGCTTCGTTCCGGCGCTACGAGCTGTCCCAGATGCGGACGGCAGTGCGGATCGGCACCGCCCACGGGGCCCACTTCGACTTTGCCACCATGGCGGCGATGGAAGGGGGCACCACGTCGACGGGTGCCCCGGTCCACCCCGATTCCTCCCGTCGGCGGCTCCTCTACAACGGACTGATCAGGCAGGTGGCCGCCGAATTCCCCGGCCAGGTCAGCGTGATCGACCTCGGCGGCATCCTCGCTCCCCACGGGAAGTACACCGCTGAGGTGGACGGGGTGCAGGTGAGGGCGGCGGACGGCATCCACACACCGGTGCACGACCCCGGCAACATCTTCGCCGACAACGCCAGCGCTGCCGTGGCTCACACCTTCGACGACTGGCTGTCTCCGAGACTGTGGCCCCTGCTCGTCGCCTCCGTGACCGGTTCGGACGGATCCGCTGGTCCACCAACCCAGCACGGGGGATCGATCCGGTAGACGGGGCCCACGGTGAGCGGCCGTCGCCCCCGCCCGGGTCGCTCAGGCCAGGATCTCGACGTAGCCGTCGGTTCCGTTGACGCGGATGTGCTGCCGATCGCGGATCAGCCGGGTGGCGTGCTCCACGCCCACAACGGCCGGCAAGCCGTACTCCCGTGCGATCACGGCGCCGTGGGTCATGAGGCCCCCCACCTCTGTCACGAGGGCTGCGATGGCGACGAACACAGGCGTCCAGCTCGGGTCGGTGTAGGCGGTGACCAGGATGTCGCCCGCTTCGAGATCAGCCTGGGCCATGTCCGAGATGACGCGGGCCCGTCCCTCGATGGTCCCGGCGGAGACCGGTAAGCCGACGAGCGCACCATGCGGCAGCTCATCGCGTCGGTACGTCCCGGCGATGACCTCGCCCTCCGACGTGAACACCCGGGGCGGCTCGAGCGCTCGGTACGACCTGAAGGCTTCCTCCCGTTGGCGGATGAGCCGGTCATCCACCTGCCGTGTGCGCGCCACGTCGTGGAGTTCCTGGAACGTGAGGTAGAAGATGTCCTCCCTCTCACGGAGCACCTGAGCCTGCACGAGCCGTTCAGCCTCTTCCAGCAGGGCCTGCTTGTAGACGAAGTAGCGGCTGACCATGCCGTACTTCGGATACTCCCGGTACCCGATGAAGGCCCGGACCCGGTCGATCATCCTTTTGGCCTCTTCGGCTTTCTGCTCGCCGTCCGGCAAGGCCCGCAACCGCTTCAGCAGGTCCTGCTCCTTCGCCCACGCCTCCTGACGCCCCTGCTCGAAGCGGCGTTCGGCGGCCCCCGGGGCGAAGCCCTTCACGTTGCCGAGGATCAGCGGCACGAGTGTGGTGGGACGTTCGCGCCAACGTGGCCTCGTGATGTCGATCTCACCGGCGCCGCGCATGCCGTACTTGTCGAGGTAGGACCGGATGGCGTCCCGAGCCTCCCGCCCACCGTCGAGAGCGGGCAACTCGTCCAGGAAGCTCTCGTCGGCGACGTCCCGCAGGAAGGCCACGACGTCCGGATGGGGGCGGATCACATCGGCGACGTCCAGGAGCGCCAGCCCCATCTCCGACGTGATGTTGTGGGGGACGGACTGCGTGAGGGTGTCGGCCGCATTCTTCTCGCCCAGCCACGCCTGCAGGTGTTCGTTGAGCCACCACGTGGCCTCCATCGCCCCCATGAAGACCTGATGGCTTCGTGGATCGAACAGGATCCGCTTCAGCTCCTGGATGTCCGCCAGGATGAAGTCGAACAGCGCCGGTCCGGACTTCCCACGGATGTCCCTCTTCAACTGGGCGAGGGAAGCCTCGCTGCCCTGTATCAGCCCGGTGACGATGGCCGGATCGCTCTCGATGGGGGCGGGAATGCCGCCCCCCGCAGCGGAACCCGGATGGTCGTCCCCGAGGGTGGGGATGAAGTCGTCGCGTTCGAGGATGGTCGCCAGCGCCCCCCCGATCAGGGGATCGGACTTCTCCATGACCTCCAAGAGACCGGCACGGCGCGCCGGCGACGCCAGGTCCGGGGCGACATCGACGAACAGCCTCCCACCGGCCATGTACATCGGCCGGGGTGTGGTCAGCTGCCAAAACGAGAGACCCAGCGGCTTCATGGGGTCGGTCATCATCTGCTGATGGCCGACGGAGACGTAGACACGGTTCTCGTGATCGCCGGTGGCGGGAATGGGGAACAGTGTGGTGATCGGCCGGCACTGGACGATCTGGAACTCATTGTCGGTCAGGCACCACTCGATGTCCTGGGGACGGCCGACGGCTGCTTCGATCCGTCGGCCCAGCTGCGCCAGCCGCACGACCTGTGCGTCCGTCATGGCCGGCAGGTCCTGCTCCCCCGGTCCGATCGTCTGTTCCGACGTCCCGCCGTCCGGCGACGCCCGGATGGCCAGCTGCTTGGTGGCGATCGCCTTGGCGACGATCTCGCCGTCACGCACCCGGTAGACGTCCGGGCGCACCCGGCCCGAGACCAGAGCCTCACCCAGGCCGAAGGTGGCCTCCACCGACACGACCCTCCGGTTGGACGTGACAGGGTCGGCCGTGAACAGGATACCGGACGCCTGCGGAGAGACCATCTGCTGCACGACCACCGCCATGGAGACCCTCCGGTCGTCGAAGCCGTTCCGCCGGCGGTAGGCCACGGCCCGCTCGGTGAACAGGGAGGCCCAGCACCGACTGACGTGGTGGAGGATCGCCGCCGACCCCACGACGTTCAGGTACGTGTCCTGCTGGCCGGCGAAGGATGCCGTCGGCAGGTCCTCCGCTGTCGCGCTGGATCGGATGGCGTAGGCAGCTCGATCGCCGAGCCGGGCGACCGAGCGGGTGATCGTCGCCGCAAGATCGTCGGGGATGGCGACGCCTTCGATGATGTGGCGGATCTCCGTGCTGAGGGTGCTGATCGCCGCACGGTCATCCGGGTCGAGGCGGGACACTCGATCGAGCCGATCGTCGATCGACGGCACCTCGGCCATGATTCGCCGGAAGGCATCCGTCGTCACACAGAAGCCAGCCGGTACCCGGATGCCTTCGATCCGCGAGAGCTCCCCCAGGTGGGCTCCTTTGCCGCCGGCGACGGAGACCTGTGTCCGATCGATCTCTTGGAAGCCCAGTACGTAGCTGTCCATCCGTCCACCTTCCCCCTGCGGACCCTCGGTCCCATTCCGACGGTCGGTCACGCGGACCGTCCGCAGCTCGGCTCGTGGCGTGCATTGTCAGCACACTGGCGACCCTTGCCGCAAGACCCCCTCCCCCGTGTACGCTGGGGATGGCGGGGAAGACCGGCGGCAGGGCCGGGTGCAGCGGCAGCGACCGGTCGGTACTCGATTCGAGAGCCGCCGATGAAGGTGGTCCTGTTGCCATCCGGATCGGCGATGCTCGCGGTCCGGACGCCCCTGTCGGCTACCTGCACCTCGTCGAGCATCAATCCCCTGGCCGCCAGCTCGCCGGCCGGCGACGTCCAGGTCGCCCACTGCGAAATTGAGAAGGGTCGATCCTGCCCGTCAGGTTCGTGAAAGACCTGTTTCCCCTTCGGTCGGTCATCCTCGTGATTACTTCCGGACCGGGGAGGGTAAGGCGATGCGCACAACTGAGCAAAGGAGACATTCCGTGATCGTCGTTGGCATCGTCTTGCTGCTGATCGGATTCATCACCAAGATCGCAATCCTTTGGAGCATCGGAATCGTCGTCCTCGTCGTCGGCCTGGTTCTCTTGCTCCTGGGGGCGCTCGGCCGGGAAGTCGGTGGACGACGGCACTACTTCTAGGGGAGCGCTGTCCCGAACTCCTGTCATGGGTGGAAGTAGGCCACTGCTGACGATTCGTCTCCTCGCTGCCGACAACGTTTCTGTCCCCGTTGGCCGGGTAGGGCTTGTGCAACGACCAAAGGAGAGTGCAATGGGAATTGTGGACAAGGCCAAGGACAAGGCACAGGCGGCCAAAGGCGATGTGAAGGACAAGGTCGGTGGGGCCACCGACGACCGGTCGATGCAGGCCGAGGGCAAGGCGGACAAGGCGAAGGGGAATCTGAAGCAGGCCGGTGAGAAGGTCAAGGACGCCATCTGAGGCCAACGGCTCCAGGATCCTCGGCGAGGGCTTCCGGCTTCGGCCGGGAGCCCTCGCTGTCATTCGTGACCAGATCAGCCGATTCGTCCATCGAATCAGCACGGTTGATGCCAACCTGGCCGGGTAGGGGTCCAGGGTGAGCGATGCCGCGCTTCCCCCGCCGTCGAGGGTTCACCCCCGGTTTCAGGGATGGGACGAGTGACCTCCGCCGAGCATTGGAAAGATGAGCCCGAGGAGGAGGACTATCCGTCGGCGCGATCCTTCTTGTCGTTGCTGGTCGGGCCGGAGGCGGCCGCCGGTCTGGTCAAGCAGTTGAGGAAGCAATCAGATGTCACCCACTTTGCGGCAAAGGACATCTTGAGGGCCGCCGGATTGCCGCTTCTCGGCACCGATGACTCGGAGGTGGCCAGAGACCTCGAGAAGGTCAAGTTCGGCAAGAAGCTTTCCCCGGTGTTGCTCATCGAGGGCACACCTTTGTGGGTAGCCGACGGCTACCACCGCGTGTGCTCGAGCTACCACCTGGACGAGAAGACCCTCGTGCCGTGTCGAATCGTGGGGCGGAAGTCATCGTCCACATGACCGTCGCCCCCGCGGTCCCTGCTCGACACCGATGGGTCAGATCCGCCTGGAGTACGAGCGAACGGCGAGCGGGATGAAGATGGCGGCGACCGTGGCGCATCCGAGCAACGCCCATCCGACCTGGGCGGTGACAGCGCCGTCGTTCATCAGGTCGCGCAGCGCCGAGACGACGTGGGAGACCGGATTGATCCGCGTGACGGTCTGGAGCCATCCCGGGAGGGTGTCGACGGGTACGAAGGCGTTGGACAGGAAGGCCAAGGGGAACATGATCATCATGGACATCCCCTGGACGGCGCCGGCACTCCTGGCCCTGGTGCCGATCCACAGGAAGATCCAGGCGATGGACCAACCGGTGACGACGGCGAGGGCCACTCCGGCGAGCACACCGGGGACACCACCACCGGGGCGGTAGCCCATGACTATGCCCACGGTCAGGGTGATGCCGGCCGCAATGGCGTAGCGGGCGAGATCAGCCATCATCGGTCCGGCGAGCGGGGCGATCCGGGCGATGGGCAGCGATCGGAAGCGGTCGAAGACACCCTTGTCCATGTCCTCTCGCAGCTGGATGCCGGCGCCCACGCACGCGGTGATGGTGGTCATGGCGATGATGCCCGGGATGAGGGTCGGTAGGTAGTGCGCAGTGCTCCCGGAGACGGCCCCACCGAACATCAGCCCGAACATCACGGTGAACAGCACGGGCATGGCGGTGACGTCGACGAGCTGTTCGGGATTGCGACTCATCTTGACCAGGGCGCGCCAGGCGAGCGTCGTGGTCTGGCTGAGCGCCTGGCTGACGGGTACTGACGCGTCGACGGCTCGGGCGGCCGGCCGGGATGTGGTGGTCGGAATGGTGACGGTCATGATCTGCTGGCCTCGGTCTCGGGGTCGGGGGTTTCACTGGGGTGGCCGGTCAGGGCGAAGAACACGTCATCGAGGCTCGGTTGCTCGACGGTGGCGTTCGTGATGTCGAGCCGGTGGTTCCGGAGGGCGACGAGGACGTCGGCGGCCTGGTTGGCGTCGTTCAGCGTGACGCTGAATCCGGAGCCGGTAGGGGGAACGACCGGCGTGTCACCGGTCAGGTCGGCAGCCAGTGCGACGGCGGCTGCCGTGTCGGCGGTCTCGGCCATCTGGACGCGGAGGCTCGACGTGCCGATCTGGGTCTTCAGCTGGTCTGGGGTCCCCTCGGCGACCTTCTGACCGCGGTCGATGACGGCGATCCGTCCGGCCAGCGCATCGGCTTCGTCGAGGTACTGGGTGGTCAACAGGATGGTCGAACCCTCCGCGACCAGATCGCGGATCGTGTCCCACATCTGGCTGCGGTTCCGGGGGTCGAGACCGGTCGTGGGCTCGTCGAGGAAGAGCAGTGCGGGTCTGGTGATGAGGCTGGCCGCCAGATCGAGGCGGCGGCGCATGCCGCCGGAGAACTGGGAGATGGGGCGGTGAGCGGCCTCCGTGAGGTCGAACTGGGCGAGCAGGTCGTCGGCCATGCCGTGCGCCCTCTTCGAGGGCAGTCCCTGCAGGCGTCCGAACATCCAGAGGTTCTCGCGGCCGGTCAGGTTCTCGTCGACCGACGCGAACTGTCCGGTGACACCGATCAGTTGCCGCACGGCGTGGCCCTGGCTGCGGACGTCATAGCCGAAGATCCTCGCCTCGCCGCCGTCGATGGGCAGCAGCGTCGCCAACATGTTCAGCATCGTGGTCTTGCCGGCGCCGTTCGGGCCGAGCACCCCGAAGATCTCACCTTCCACGACGGTGAGATCGACGGCGTCCACGGCGCGATTCGTGCCGAACAGCTTGGTCAGGCCGCGTGCCTCGACGGCCACGGGGCCCGCCGGGGAGCAATCGCCCCCGGCCTGGGTCGGGGGGATGCCTGTCCGGTCGGCATGGGGAGTTCCGGTTGTCATGTGGTGGCTCCAAAGTTAGTGTCACTCGAACTATAGTGTAACTCTAGTGTCATGTCTATACTGGGTGCGATGACGAGCCCCAGCGACGACCTCGACGTAGATTCCATCCTCCAACTCTTCGAAGGCACGCATGCCGGCGAGGCCCGGGACCACGGCGAGGGCCTGCGCGAGCGCAAGAAGCGGCAGGTTCGGCAGCGGATCTCCGACGTCGCCACTGCGATGTTCCTGGTGCACGGGTTCGACAACGTGACCGTGGCCCAGATCGCGGCGGCGGCCGAGGTCTCCCAGCAGACGGTGTTCAACTACTTCACCACCAAGGAATCGATGTTCTTCGATCGCACCGGGCCCATGATCGACGCCGTGGCGGACGCCGTGAGGGAGCGCAATGGTTCGCTGATCGACGTCGTCGCGCAATCGATAGCCAGCGAGATCCACCCGGGTCGCCTGGAGGCCTTGGACGATGCCCGTCAGATGTATCTGATCCGCCTCTTTTGCGAGGTCGCCACCACATCGCCAACGCTCGTCGCGGCGCGATTCGCTGAGCTGCCGCGCTTCATCGACAAGGTGTCCGTCGCACTGGGACAACGAATCGGCGCGGATCCGACGGACCCCGAGGTGAGATTCGCCACGTTCGTCATCGGCGGCCTCGTCGAAGTCCGAGTGCAGTCGGCCTATCGCCACGTCGAGCGCGCGATTTCGTTCGCTGAGCTGAACGACGCCATTCACCGTGACTTCCTACGGGCCGCCCGGCTCGCCGAGCCCTCACTCACCGCATTCGACAGGATGCGAGACACCATTCACGTCTGAACCGCGTCCCTGGGGCCGTTATCGCCGAGCGTCGAAGACCAGCCGTCGGCGAGGGCTGTCGGAGATCCGGCCCTCCAGCGACTCGGCCGGCCGGACCCCCTGGCCGGCGCCGGTCGCCCGGTGGGTGATCCACGACCGGATGGTGGCGGCCGCTGCTGATGATTCAGTGTCAGGGCAATCCCGGCGCCAGCGCCTCGTTTTCGTTCAGGCCCGGACCTAGTCTTGTACCTGTCACCGATGAACGATTTGCAAGGAGGGTGCGAACATGGCGAGTAGCATCGATCCAGAGGTTCCACCAAGCGGCACAGGTTGTGTGGAGTGCCTCGAGTCGGGGGGTTGGTGGGTGCACCTGCGGCGGTGTACCCAGTGTGGGCACATCGGGTGCTGCGACGACTCGTTGGAGCGGCACGCGTCCGCCCACGCCAACTCGTCCGGCCATCCCGTCATCCGCAGCTTCGAGCCCGGCGAGGATTGGTTTTGGAATTACCGGACGAACCAATACGTGGAAGGGCCCCGCCTCGCACCCCCTCAGCATCATCCCCTCGACCAACCGGTGCCGGGTCCGGCCTCGCGGGTCCCCGCCAACTGGCAAGACCTTTTGGTGTGATCCGGACGGTGCCCGCCAAACTTCCTACGAGACCCCTGGCTCGTCGCTGTTGCCGGGCTTGATGGATGCGAGGATCTTGTCGTTGTCGGACTTGTCCACGGTCCAGTTTCCCCCGCAGCTCGGGCAGAGGAAGTGCAGCGCCTTGCGAGTCCCGAACGGGCCCTCGGCGATCCGGTAGCAGCTCATCTGTCGAAGCTCCCGGCAGAAAGGGCAGTTCAGCTCGACGGTGCCGATCGGGTGGGCGTGGCGGATCTTGTCTTCCAGCACTGCATCAGCGATGGCTGGAATTTTCCATCCCATGCCGCCGGGAACGACCATGACCCTCCTCCTCTGCCGTGGCGCCTGACTTCCATCCTCCACCCCCGCCGTGCCAGCGCTGTCGGGCCGGGCGACCGAGCGATCAGTCCCCACCGAGCAATGCCCTCGCCTCAGCTGGACCGACTACCAGATCGTGAAATTCGCCACCCACCTCGAGCCGATCTGACTGGTCGACCCCGCCGATCTTCGCTGGCTCGAAGCCAGCCGTTCGGATCAACTGCTCGACTTGCTCGCCGGCACGGTCGTCGTCGGTGGCGTAGAAGAGCACCGCCGACTCGGGTGAGCGGTTGCTGGAGGCCTCGAGGAGATCGGCCGACATGGTTCCGAACGCCATGGCCAAACGCGCCCCCGCCGGCAACCACCCGGCAACCACCTCGCCAGAGGATTGCCCTTTCGGCAGGAGACGCGAGACGTTGCCTTGGGCGTCGGTGGTGAGCGGGTTGCTCGGAACGACCAGAAGCTTGTCGGCCAGGGGGGCGGCGATCTCGTCGATGACGCCCTTCAGCACGGAAAACCGCAGCGCCAGCACCACGGAATCGGCGCCCCGCAACGCGTCCCGGTTGTCCTCAGCGACAACCGCCACCGGACCGATCTGTGCAGCCAGCCTCCGTGCCGACTCATTGTCGGCGCTCGCCAGACGCAGGGTTTCGCCGCCCGAAGCGAGCCGCCGGGCGATGGCCGATCCGATCCCTCCACTGCCGATGACCGCAACGGTCATGAGCAAACCTCCTCGCCGTCACAGTACTAAGACCCGGCAAACGCATCCAGGCCATTTTGCCAGACGAGCTTTCCTGCCTCGCCTTGCAATGCCGCATCGAGCAGCATCAGAGCTACTCCGTCCGCGGTGGTTCGGTCCAGATTGACGGCGCTCGACTGCCCCAAGGCCTCGGCAATGTGACGCCGAGCCTCCGCGCAGAAGCCCGTGTCCCGATCCTGCAGGATTACCTCGATCAAGAGTGGTGCGGCCGTCGCTTGCTGCGTGGTGGCGATCAGTAGGTCTCGGACAGCCGCAAGCTCAGCCCCCTTCACATTCACGGCGATGGCCTCCGTCTCCACAGAATTCCCCACCGCGTAGTCCATGCACCTTTGGGCCAGTGCCTTGTCGGTGGGAATCAGCTCCACGATCTCATCCAGCGGCACTCCGCACTCTCGGGCCAGGGGCTCGAGCGATGGGATGCGTCCGTCGGCGAAAGCCGCCAGCCCTGCCTCGACCAGTGTTCGCTCTGCGGGATTGGAGTGACTCGGCGGATCCAGGAGCCCGGGCTCAGTCATGCTCCAAATCACGTTCCACTGCGTGTCGACGACGAGATCCGCACCGAACAGATCCGGCTGCAGCTTGTGGAGAAACAAGAATCCGTCGCTGGTGGCACCCACCGCCAGCACGATCTCCGACAATGAGTGCGATGCTCTGGGGCGTCGTCTCAATCGTCGCAGGGCGATGGCCAGGCCCGCCGAAAAGGCGATATTCATCTCCGCCTGCAGCTGTCGACGCATGGCGATGACTTCTCGGGCCGCTTTGGATTGATCCGGCACGTCCTCATTTCCGCACTGGAGATGAGCGCATGCGGCAGCCTGCACGATGAAAGAGGCAAGCAGGCCTTCTTCCTTGCACGCTTCGTCGAAGTTCGCTCGGAGAAAGACGCGGAGAGTCTCGTAGATGGAGTCCGTGTCGCGAAAGCTCTGTTCGACGAAGGCAAAGACGGACTGCAGGGTCGAACTGGTCCCGCCTTCGACTGTGCTCACGCGACGGGATGCCAGGTCGAACGGCGTCCTTCCGCTCTCGCCGCCGAATTCCCTCTTGACGGAACGGTCGACCGTGGTCACATCGATGCCCTCGAAAGAACTGCGAGGTACCGCACCTCGGCTGTTCGGTCCGCGTAGGGCGGAGAAGGCGTTGCGCTCGAGGATCGCCACCGCCTCGCTCGACAGGCTCGGTGTTGGAGGTCGGCCACGGGCCGGTGCGTCCTTCTCGGTCACTGCCAGGGTCCCCTTGTCTTCCGCCCGAATAAAGCAACAGTAGTGGTGCATAATCAAATACATATTCTGGGCTGCTATTCAAGGGGGTGCACGCGATGATCTAGATCAGGCGGGAACCGGTATATCCACTCCTCGTCGGCCATGCCCGGTGGGCCCAGCGGAGACTGACTGGGCGAAGGTCGAGGCGTCCGGCGGAGCGGAATCGGCACCCGGACGTCGGGTGCCTGGTGGTACTGGCGGCGGGCCTGCTGGGGTCTGAGATCGTTGTCGGGCCAGCCCCCAGCAAGGCCGTCACCCCCGCGCTCACCGCTCATCCCTTTCTCGTGAAGGCCTAGAATTCGCGCATGAGCGAGTCGGGCCCGGCCAGCCATTATCAGGAGCCAGGCTGGTTCACCAAGAACGTATTCAACCGTCTCGTGTCGAGCCTGACCAAAGTCGGAATCAGCGTCTGGGGATCGCGGACCCTGTCGGTGCGGGGCCGAACGAGCGGAGAGTGGCGTTCGAACCCAGTCAACCTGCTGACTGACCACGACCGGCACTACCTTGTCGCCCCCCGGGGTGAGACCCAGTGGGTCCGCAATCTTCGGGTGGCGGAGTCGGGTGAGCTGCGCGTTGGCAGGCGGGTGCAGACGTTCACGTCCGTCGAGCTGTCGGACGGTGAGAAGCCGGCCGTTCTCCGTGCCTATCTGAAGCGGTGGAAGATGGAAGTGGGGGTCTTCTTCGACGGTGTCAGCGCAGCATCGCCCGATACCGAGCTTGTTCGCATCGCTCCCAACCATCCGGTGTTCGAGATCACCCTCCGGGAACCGGTCTGATGCCGAACTCCACCTCGAGCGTCGACTGCTGCCGGTGGCGGAGCGCACGGGGGAGTGGTTGGCATCCTGGTGGGTGACCGGAGAGTGAGGTGAACGTGTCGCTACCTGCGAGCTCCACGCTGGAGGTCCCCGGTGCACGTCTGCATTACGAGGTACGAGGTGAAGGCCCTGCGCTCATCCTGGTCGGCCACCCCATGGGGGCTTCGGGCTTTGCCTCGATCGCGCCGCTCCTTGCCGAGTCCTACACGGTCATCTCCTTCGACCCACGAGGATTCGCCCGCAGCACGATCGACGACCCCGACCAGGATGCCGATCCGGATCTGCTGGCCGACGATGTACGCCGCGTGCTGGAAGCCGTTGGCCAGGTGCCTGCCCATGTCTTCGGTAGCAGTGGCGGCGCGGTCACGGGGCTCGCGCTCGTCGCCCAATTCCCCGGCCACGTCGAAACGCTCGTCGCCCACGAGCCGCCGCTCGCCCTGCTTCTGCCGGACGCCGATGTGGCCCGGGCGGAATTTCACGACATCTACGACACATACCGCAACAGAGGTATCAGCGCCGCCTGGGAACGGTTCTTCTCCTTCACCGGAATGCCCGACTCGAGCCGGGCTGCACCCGCCGATCCTCAGCCGCCCTCGCCCGAGGAGGTGGCCATGAGTGAGCGCTTCTTCGGCCACGGCCTCCTACCCATCGCTCTCTACCAACCGGACTTCTCCAGCCTGGAAGCGGCGCCGGCTCGGCTCATCGTGGCCGGGGGATCAGCGTCCAAGGGTGAGTTCCCCCAGCGCACTGCTGTCGCCCTGGCCAGACGGCTGGGCACGAGCCTGGTGGAGTTCCCGGGTGGTCACACTGGCTTCGGAAACCAGTCGAAGGAGTTTGCTGCTGTCCTCGAACGCGTTCTGGCGTAGCTGACTGGCGAGCAAACGGCGAGTCCGAGCCGGTGATCGAGGCAGTGGCCGAGGTCAGGCTCGGAACCCGGAGACGCCTCCTCGCCGAGGGGACGGCGTCATGACGTCGCCTTCATGGCACGTGGATCGACGTCACCCCATGGTCTCCGTGATGGTCTCCGTGCCGGGCACGGGCAAGGCAGCTCGGTGACCTGTTGTCGGATGCTGCCGGGCGCCCTTCAGACGGGGGTGGTGGTCAACGTCATGGGAAAGTGGTCGATGGACCTGATCCCCCCGGTGTAGGACAGCGTGTGGCCCTCGACCAACGCGTAGTCGGGGATGCGACGGTGCCACTCTCGGACCGCGATCCGCAGCTCTTGCCGGGCCAGGTGGGAACCCAGGCAACGATGCACACCAGCGCCGAAGGCCACGTGCCGGTTCGTCTCCCGGTCGAAGCGCACGACATCGGCGTCGGCGAGATCGGCCTCGTCCGTGTTGACCGAGCCGAGCATGACCATCACGTGGTCGCCCTCGTGGATGGGGCAGCCGGCCAACTCCATGTCCGCCAGGGAGACCCGGGGCACACCCATCACCGGCGTTTCCCATCGGAGTAGCTCCTCGATGGCCGCGGGAATGATGGACGGATCGTCGACCAGCTGTTGGCGCTGCTCGGGATGGGCGACCAGATATCCGAAGATGCAGTCGAGCGTGGCGGTCACCGTGTCCAAGCCCGCAATGAGAAAGAGGAAGCAGATGTCGAGGATCTCCTCACGCGTCAGCTTCTGACCCTCCACCTCGGCATCGAGGAACCGGCTCAGCAGGTCGTCCTCTCGGACCTGCTCCCGCAGGTCCAGAATGCCGTTGAAGTATTCGTAGATCGAGTCCGCCATCTTCTGTTGGTAGGCGTGCATCTCCTCACTTCCATACGCCCCTCCGACGGCCCGTTCCGGTCGGATGATCCCGTCCTTCATGGCCAGGAACCGGGGGAGCTCGTCGAATGACAGGCCGAGCAAGTTGAGGAAGACCTGGGAGGGGAAGGGCACGGAGAACTCTTTGGAGAAGTCGACGTCGCCGCGGTCGATGAAGCGATCGATGAGCTCGTTGACGGTGGTGGTGATCGAGTCCTCGATCAACGCCATCTGGCGCGGGGCGAAGATGGGGTCGAGGAGCTTGCGGAACTTCTTGTGTTCCGGAGGGTCGATCTGCAGGGGGATGAGGGGACGGGGATTCTTGAGGTCCAGCGCGTCTGCGTTCGACGAGAACACCTCGGGATGGCGAAAGACCTCGTCGGCCTCCGACTTTCGGGTGATCACGACCCCCACGCCCTCGACGGACATCACCGGTGTCGCATCCCTGAGCATCTTGTACATCGGCTGAGGATGAGCGGCCGTTTCGGGGTCCAGTGCGGCGAAAGGACTCTGATCGTCGACAGGCGGCGTGGTGTCCATTACCCTCCCCTCGTTGCTGAAACGATTGTTCTCATTTTCGCATATCCGACCTCCGGCGGCGAATCCCTCCGGGGTCGGGTCGGGGCGACGTGGACCCAGCCGGGGCTCTCCGCAAGCCGAAAATCAGTGCATCCACATCCTGTAGCGTCGCCGGATGGCGAAGGGTCCTGCGCAACGGAAGACCAGGAGGGTCGATGAGCACAGCTGACAGCGCACCGCCGACCGCCCAACCGGACCCGTCCGACGATCGACTCCCCAAGGACGTGAAACAGGTGAGCGTCGTGGTGGTCCTGGGCACCATCATGGCCATCCTGGACACGACCATCGTTGCGGTGGCCCTGGCCACACTGGCCCGAGACTTCCACACCGACATCACCACCATCCAGTGGGTCACGACCGGATACCTGCTGGCGCTGGCGGTGGTGATTCCCTTGAGCGGCTGGGCCGTGCACCGCTTCGGGGCGAAGCCGGTCTACATCATCTCGCTGGCACTGTTCATCACCGGCTCCGCCTTGTGCGGGCTGGCCTGGTCGGCCGGCGTGCTCGTTGCCTTCCGCGTGCTCCAGGGCCTGGGAGGCGGCATGATCATGCCTGTCGGGCAGACGATGATGGCCCGCAGCGCCGGCCCCGATCGGATGAACAAGGTCATGGCGCTGATCGGGGTGCCGACGCTCCTCGGGCCCATCCTCGGCCCCGTCCTCGGCGGGCTGATCGTGTCCAACTTCTCCTGGCGTTGGATCTTCTTCATCAACGTCCCGATCGGCATCGTGGCACTGTTCCTGGCCTTCCGCTTCCTGCCCACCGCCCACGGGGACCGTTCCCACCGGCTCGACGTTGTCGGGTTCCTCCTGCTGGCACCGGGCCTGTCCCTCCTGGTCTACGGCCTTTCCCAGGTGGGCAGCGAGGGTGGGTTCTCGTCCCGGGGCGTCCAGCTCAGCCTGGCCGTGTCGGTCGTGCTGATCGTCGGATTCGTCCTGCATTCCCGCCGTGCCGCGGAACCGCTGCTCGACCTGGGCCTGTTCAAAAGGTTCAACTTCACGATGGCCTCGGTCTGCATCTTCCTGGTGGGCGCCACCCTCTACGGCACCATGTTCCTGCTGCCGCTCTACTACCAGATCGTGCGGGGCGAGCCGGCGTGGAAGGCCGGCCTGCTCATGGCACCCCAGGGCATCGGCGCGGCACTCGTGATGCGGACGTCGGCCAAGATGGCCGACAAGTACGGCACCCGCAGGACCGTCCCCGCCGGCATGGCCGTCCTGGCCCTCGGGACGCTCGCCTACACCCAGGTCTCGGGTTCGACCAGCTACGCGTTCCTTGCCGTTGCGCTGTTCGTGCGTGGGATAGGCCTGGGTTTCGGGATGATGCCTGTCTTCGCGGCCGCCTACCGGGGCCTCTCCCACGAGCAGGTTCCCCGGGCCAGCACCTCGACCAACATCATCCGTCAGGTCGGCGGGTCGATCGGCGTGGCGGTGTTCGCGGTGGTGCTTCAGCACGCCATCACCGATCGGTTCCCCCGCCACCCCCCGAGCCTGGGGTCGATGCCGGCTGGGACCCTGCCGATCACGATCGCCGACCGATTGGCCCAGGCGTTCGCCACCTCCTTCTGGTGGTCGTTCGCGGTGTGCGCCTTCGCCGTCGTGCCGGCCATATTCCTGCCCGGACCCCTGCAGGCTGACCCCGGCGTGCTGCACGAACTCGAAGAGGCCGAGGCGGTCAACCTCGACGAGGTGGCCGAGATCATTCCCGAGTAGCGCTTGGCCCGGAGGCACACCATCCGGTTCCCACCGTCGCCGCCAGCGCATCGGTGGCGCAATTCCGCAATTCAGGGTGTGGTCTACTGAGTCATGTTCTACGTGATCATCTTCTCCATTCTGGCTGTCGTCCTCGTCGTCGGTGGACTGTCTGGGATGTCCCGTCGGCGGAAGAACCTGCAACGGGAAGAGCATCACGGCGCAACGACCAACCGCACGCGGAAGAATCGCAAACGTGAGCGGTCGCAGTCGCGCCACGACCGCCGCAAGCGTCACTGACGGGCACCTTCCGTCGTCCCGTCGCCAGCCCCAGAGGTGGGTGGCTCCTCCTGTTCTGTTCCCGGCGGCATCTCGGTACGGCGCCACCCGACGGGAGGAGCCGTCAGGACCGCCGAGTCGACGACCGACCGTGGACGCTGTCATGGATGAGCATGAACCGCATCGACCAGAACCCGGGCCGCGGCTCGGGCAACAGGTGCCGGGCCCAGAAGATGCCACCCAGTGCGACGACGGCGGCGATGAGCCAACTGATCTCTCCGACACCGAGGACCCACGGCGTGGACCCCAACAACATCATGATGAGGCCCGCAGCGACGACGGCCAGCGCGACGAATCCAACGCGGAGCGCCCAGACGGCCGTTCTCCAGTGTCCGTCGTGCTGCAGCTCCACGGGCTCGTCCATGCCACGAATGGTCCCACGGCTGCCGGTGCGGCACCAGGGTCGTTGGTCCCCCGGTTCGGTCCGGCCACGGCTTGATCCGCACTCACGGAGTCCGTCGGCGGGATGTCTCCGGGCCAGAATCACGGGCCCACCCGCACTACAGTCGACCTCCACCATTGGCGTCGGAATTGTGAGAAATGGAGTGACGATGGCTACCCAGCAGACGGAAACGGCGGTGCAGCAAGAGGTTGCTCGCCATCAGGAGCAACTCTTGCGGGCAGGGGTCTCGCTCCAATCGATGGGGCAGCCGAACTCCGTTGCCCGGGCGTTCGACTTCTGGGACGACAATTACGAGGGGCGACGGCTCTTCTCCGAGGTCCTCGGGACCTTCCTGCTCGTAGTGGTGGCGGTCGGGGGCAGCATCGTCGATGCCCGATTCCCCGGCTCCATCCCTCTGGCCGCCCGTGTGGTGGCCCCAGCCCTGATGGTCGCCGCCATCATCCTGTTCATGGGAGCGGTGTCCGGAGCGCACCTCAATCCGGCGGTGACGTTGGCCTTCGCCATCCGGGGGGATTTCCCCTGGAAGCGTGTCCCGGCCTATCTCGTGGCCGAGTTCGTGGGAGCCAGCCTCGGCGCTCTCCTGTTGTGGGGGATGCTCGGCAAGTTCGGCCCGGCAGGATTGACGCTGCCTGGCCACGGTGTCACGAATCTGACGGCCTTCTTGACCGAGATGGTCCTGACCGCAGGGTTGGTGAGCGTGATCCTCGGCACCGCGTCGGGTGCTCAGCAGCTCGGTCCGCTTTCGGCCATCGGCGTCGGGAGTTACATCGCACTGGCCGGGCTGTGGGCTGCCCCGGTGAGCGGCGCCTCCATGAACCCCGCCCGTTCGCTCGGCCCAGCACTTGTCTTCGCCGATTGGACTTCGTGGTGGGTGTACCTGGCCGGGCCCATCGCCGGCGGTGCCATCGCCGTTGGGATCGCCTACGTCCTGCGTGGTCCGGGTGGCGGCACCTCAGGTACCCATGCCGCTCAGGGAACGCTGGGCACTGCGTGGCGTCCCGAGACCATTGGTGCTCCGGCTCCGGCTCCTTCGGCCGCACCGGATGACAAGGGCTGAAGCGCCTGCATGAGCCCCATGACGTCGGAGCCGGCGGCCCTCAGGTCAGTGCCTCGATCACGGCGGTGAAGTCAGGCCACTGGCCACCGGCGTCGATGACGGTCGTCAAGAGGGCCTCGGCGGCGGGCCCGATGCGCACACCGACCCCGGACCCTTCGGCCAGATCGACGGCGAGGCGAAGGTCCTTCCGGGCCAGTGTCGGAGAGAACCAACCGGGGTGGGTCGCATCGAGCAGGCTGTCCAACCGGATACTGCTGGCGACACTGACGAGCGGACTGTCGGCCAGCAGGCTCTTCAGCAGCTCGTCGGGGACTGCGTTCTGTCTCGCGGTGGCAATGGCTTCGGCGAGGGAGGCCACGCCGGTGATCAACAGCGAATTGGCGATGACCTTCATGGTGGCCCCGGCGCCGACGGGTCCACAGCGGGTGTAGCCGGCCCCCAGGTCGCTCCACAAAGGGTCGACCGCGGCGATCGTCGAGGCGGGACCGCCGATCAAGAAGCGACCGTGGCCCGCGACGATCATCGCCGGCGAGCCCATCACGGGTGCGTCGAGGACCCGGCCCTCGGGACCCGCCTCGGCCAGGCGTCGGGCGGTGTCCGGGGAGACGGTGCTGATGTTGGCGAACACCGCCGACGGGCCGAGCGATGCCAGGGCACCGTCACTGCCCAGACAGACATCGGAAACGGCCCCGTCGTCGGCCAGCACGACGAGCACGGCGTCGGCGCCACGCACCGCCGCCTGAGGAGATTGTGCCTCGACGGCTCCGTTCTCCACCAGTTCGCCGGCCGGACCCGGGGAGCGGTTCCACACGGTCAGGTGATGACCGGTTTCGATGCCTCGGGCGGCGAACGCCCGGCCCATGTTGCCCAACCCCAAGACAGTGATCCGCATGGGGGCAGCCTACGTCCCCCCATCGAACCTGATGACGGGCCCGGTCGCTGCGCGCCTGGCCCCGGGTGCCCACTCAGGCAGCTCACGCTTCCTGATCGGGCTTCGTGACCGAGCTACGCCAGCAGGGCGCGCACCTCGCCGGCCCACTCGACTGATCGGGAGGCACCTTCGGGACCGATCTCGGGCGGCAGGGGTGACATGGTCCGGATGATGATGTCCGTGAAACCGAGATCGCCGAAGACGGAGAGCTGCTCGGCGACGCTGTCGGGATCACCGTAGGCGACGGCCTCTCGATCGAAACCGCGGTAGCCGCCGGCGATCAGGGCATCACCCACCTTGTCGGCCGCCGCCCGGCTTTCGGCAATGAACACATCCTTTCGGATCGGGATGCGGACCGGCCGGCGACCATGGCGAGCGCACGCCTCTCGATAGATCCCGATATCCCGGGCGGCCGTGTCGGGGGTGAGATCGGCATTGCCGTACCAGCAGTCGCCGAGCCGTGCCGCCCGGTCGATTGCCTTCGGCACTCCACCACCAATCCACCATTCCGTTCCCTCGGGCGGCAGGGGCGCGATTCTGGCCCCGTCGATGGAGAAGACGCCACTGTCCACGGTCTCGCCCCGCAACAGAGCCTGCGCTACCTTGAGGCCCTCCTCGAAGTGGGTTGCCCTTTGATCGAGATCGGCTCCCATGGCCCGGAACTGGCCCTCCCCGCCGCCGAGGCCGGTCTGGACGATGAACGGTCCCGACGACATGGCGGCGAGAGTCCCGATCTGCTCAGCCAACAACACCGGATGCCACAGGGGGACGAGGAACAGACAGCCGACTGGGCGGTCCGTCCATTCCGCGAGGATGCGACCGAGCATCGGCACGTTCTGCACGTACGCTGCCGGGCCCGTGGAGTGGTGGTCACCGAGCGTCAACGTATCGAGACCGGCCCGGCCGGCGGCCCGCGCCTGGCTGAGCACCATCTGCGGCCCGGCCCGATGGCCGCCCGGTTGGTCGGCCGAGAAGGCGGTTCCGATGGATATGCCGATGCGCATCATCCCTGAGGTCTACCCCACCAGCTGGAACCGACGCACCTGGACACGCTCGGCGGTGCTGGCGCGGTGTCCGGAGGGCCTGACGGCAGCAGGCATGATGCCGGCGCGTTCGGGGCCGTCGGGACGGTCGCTCGCCTGCCCGGGAGGTGCAAGTGTCAGGTCGCGATTAAAGGGCCTCGCCTACCTTGCCGATTGAACAGGGCGTGGGACGCACACCGGGCGGAGTCGAGTCCTCGACCAAGAACGCAGTCCCAACTCGGGGGCGGGCTACCGGGCAGCGGAGGCGGAAATGAGCGTCGCTCCCGCCCAGGTGGTACTCACCGATACTGCCCATATGGCGCTCGGCTGCGTAACCAGCGCGACCGGCCAGACGGTCTGCAACGGCACGTCGGCCGGACTCTTCGCAGGGCTCGGCGTCTTCTTGTTCGTGTACCTGGCGATCCTGGTCCTCAGCATCCTCGCTGCGGTCAAAGTGGTGACCAAGGCGGGCTACTCGGGTTGGTGGGTATTGATCTCCTTCGTCCCGTTGGTCGGCATGGTGTTCGTCCTCGTCTTCGCTTTCTCCACCTGGCCTGTCACCAGGGAGGTGCAAATGCTCCGGGCACAGCTCGGCGAGCGCGGCGGAAACGGGGGTAATGGTGGGGCGCCCGGCGGTGGGACTGGACGGGGGCGACCGAATTACGGGGTTCCCGGTTCGACCGGGCCGATCCCGGCGACCACCGAGTACTCACCCGGCGAACAGGCTGCGCTACCGGCGTTCAGCGAGTTCCTCGCCGGAGGGAATCTGGCAGTGGTGACTCCCCCCGGGGCGGCACCGACCAGCGCGCCGCCGGCCACCGGACTCCCGCCGGCCGGGTGGTACCCGAACCCCGGAGATGCGCGGGGCCGCCTCCGCTACTGGGACGGCTCGACCTGGACCGACCAGTTCCGCCTGCCGTAGGGGTCACTGCCGTCTTGCCGAGGCATCTGACGCGCCTGGCTCGCTACGGTCGACGATGCGCACCCACGGTCGATCGGTCACAGGGTCGGGAGTATGCGGGTGGCGCGAGGTGGGCATCCGACGATCAATCCGACCGGACATTCGAGGGCCGTGCCCCGTGGTGTGGTAGTCCCGGCGCGAAGGTCTACTTGTTACCATTAGGTGATGATTGCTGGGGATATCTTCAGGCCTGAGCAATGGACTAACTTCTTTCTTCTGGTCGGAACGGGAGCGGTCACGCTCACCGGTTTGGTTTTTGTGGCGATGTCACTCAACCTCAAGGTGATCGCCGTCGACCCAACCCATCGTTATCGAGCGATAAACACCCTTACTGGTCTGGCACTGGTGTTCATGCGCTGTGCGCTCGTACTCATGGGAGCACAGAATCATCGATCGATAGGCGTAGAGCTCTTCGTGGTATCTGGCATTTCGGCCGCCGTCTTTGTCAAGGGGTACGCCAAGGCCATTAGGATGAGCAGCGGTCTGAGAACCACTCGCATTGTTGGCGGAAGCCTCATACACCTGGCTGAGATGACCGGTGCGGCCCTCTTCTTTGTGGGTTACCTCTCCGGGCTCTACATTGCAGCAGTAGCGATGGTGACCAACACTTGTTATATGGTCACGGCGGCTTGGTTGCTCGTCGTCGGCGTTTTCGATCAAAGCCCCAATCCCAGCGTTTGAGACCCGGCCACGTCCGTGGCCACCGGTCCCTGGGGTGCGGGTCCGTCGCCACCGGGTCGACGCAACCTGGTCGGGGGTTCTGCATCGGAGCGATCGAGGTCACGACGAGCGGGGCATCTTTCCAGCGGGGACAGAGGCTGGAGCGGCCTCCGTGCGTTTCGACGTGGACGACCCCGACGCCTGGGAGGATGAGGCGAAGCGGACCGGCATACCGGGCCTTTGGGCCACCCAGGACGCCACGTGGGGGCGAGTTGTGTTTGTCGCCGACCCAGACGGGCGACCAGTCGTCTTGGCCAAGATGACCACTCGCTGAGCGCAACTACGACGGTCGCCTCCACGGCGTGCGCACGCCGGACCTCAGGTGAGTATCGTTGCCGCCCGGGGGCGTCGAGGAGGTTGCCATGGAGACCTTCCGCCGAACGGTGGCGGCTGTGCTGGCCTGCGTCTGCATCGGGGTGGCCTTGACAGCCACCACGGCAGCCAGCGCCGCATCCGCCCAGCCCTCACCTGGCTATTGGCTGGCTGGTGCTGACGGTGGCGTCTTCTCATTCGGTGCCCCGTTCTATGGCTCCGGTGCATCGCCTCCTGGAGCCTGCCTCTACTCGCCTCAGGCACCGAGTACCCAGTTGGCAACGATGGGATGCGCGGCGATCGCTTCGACCCCAACCGGGAATGGCTATTGGCTCCTCAACTCCTTCCGGTCGGCCACGGCGTTCGGCCAGGCTGCTGAAGCCCTTCACGTCGGCTGTACGAGCACGAACGGGGCAATGGGATCCTGGACGGGTCTTGCTTCGTCGCCCACCGGAAACGGATTCTTCGTGACGGCCTCCAACGGAGGAGTGATGGGATGCGGTGACGCCGTGCCGCTCGGTGGACTGAGCAGTCAGCGGCTCAACGCACCAGTGATAGGGATCGCCGCCACACCGGATGGCAAGGGGTACTGGCTGATAGCCGGGGATGGCGGGGTGTTCTCGTTCGGCGACGCCCGGTTCTACGGCTCGATGGGGGGCACACGCCTCAACGCACCAGTGGTAGGGATCGCCGCCACACCGGATGGCAAGGGGTACTGGCTGGCAGCGTTGGACGGCGGGGTGTTCTCGTTCGGCGACGCCCGGTTCTACGGCTCGATGGGTGGAACACGACTCAACGCGCCGATGGTGGGGATCGCCGCCACACCGGATGGCAACGGGTACTGGCTGGCCGGGGCAGACGGTGGCGTGTTCTCGTTTGGCAGTGCTCCGTTCAAGGGCTCCATGGGCGGGAAGCACATGAATGCACCAGTCGTAGGCATCGCCGCGTATCCCGGATGAGGCGTTCGGCGGCTGGCACCAAGCCGCCGAGCCGGCGTGCGGGGTCAGTCCCTGACCCGGCATAATTCGGTCGGTGGAGCCTCAGCCCGACGACAGGGTGGACGCGCCCGTAGAGGTCCCCGAGCACATCGTCGGACGGGTCCAGGCGGTATGTCTGGCCCTGCCCGAGGTATCGGTGCGCGTCGACTATTCACGCACCAGGACGAGATCGACGGCGCAGTCGTCCGACATTCGCCGAAGGTCGTTCTGCCTGCTCGTGGCGCTGGAGGAGCCGGCCGGCCAGCCCGTTCCGTTGTTCGTAGTGCGTGCGAACCCAGACGAACGCCAGGCGTTGCTGTCCATCGGTCACCCGTTCTTCGCCCCACGGGCCGGTCGTGACCGCATCGGGGTCTTGCTCACCGACGACACGGACTGGGAGGAGATCGGTGAGCTCGTGACCGAGAGCTACCGCGTCCTCGCTCCGAAGAGGCTCATCGCACTGCTCGACTAGGGCGCGTCGCCGCTGGGCCAGATCTCCGCGGAAGCGACTCCGCCATGCCGGCTGGGGCCCCAGGCCGGAGCCACGGGTCGGCGTAGCCCTACGATGTCGGCATGCGAGCGCTTATGTACGGGGTGGAGCCGGAGGTGCAGTCCATCGGCGAGACGGACAACCGCTTGTTGCGGATGCTGGGCCGGACGCCGACGCGGCTCATCGACATCGAGGAGCCCGGGTTCCTCCGCCCAGACTGGGTGGTGACCAGGCCGAGACTGGTGGGGATCTGCGGGTCGGAGTCCAAGGCGGTGTTCCTGGACTACGCCAGCCTGATCGACCCGGCCAACGCGTCGGGCCTGCAGCAGAATCCGATGAAGAACTTCGTCTCGATGCCCCACGTGATGGGTCACGAGGTGATCGCCGAGGTGGTCGCCGTCGGCCCCGAGGCGGAGGGGCTCGAGCCCGGGGACCGCGTCGCTCTCAACCCGTGGCTCACGTGCGTGACCCGGGGGGTGTCGCCCGTCTGCCCGGCGTGCGAAGCGGGTGACCTGAGCCAGTGCCACTCGTTCGCCAAGGGCTCATTCGCGCCGGGGATCCACATCGGCATGTGCGCCGACGTCACCGGGGGGTTCGCCGACCTCATGCCGGCGCACGACTCGATGCTCTTCAAGGTCCCGGACGCCTTGAGCGACGAGCAGGTCGTCGTGGCCGACCCGTTCGCGGTGTCACTCCACGCCGTCACCCGCCATCCGCCCCAGCCCGGTAGCAAGGTGCTCGTCTACGGTGCCGGCGCCCTCGGACAGTGCGCCGTCGCCATCCTGCAGGCGTTGCACCCGACGGTCGAGGTGATGGTGGTGGCCCGGTTCGATGCGCAGCGCCGGCTGGCCGAGTCCCTCGGCGCGTCGACCGTTCCCCACGAGCCGCGACTCGAGCTCATCGAGCGGGTCGCCGACTGGTCGGGCGGTGTACTGCAACCGGCTGACGGTCTCCCCATGGCCTTTCCCGGCGGCATCGACGTGGTCTACGACACGATCGGGGCAGCCGAGACGTTGGAGGTCGGCTGCCGCGTGCTGCGCGCCCGCGGAACCCTTGTGAAGCTGGGCATGCACGGCGCCGCCAGATGGGACGACACGCCGGTGTACTCCAAGGAGATCACTTATACGGGTTCCAACGCCTTCGGGATCGAGGAGGTCGAGGGCGTGCGTCAGCACGGCATCGCCCACTTCCTGGACATGGTCGGATCCGGCCGGATCGACCTGACGCCGATGCTCACCCATACGTTCCGCCTTGACGAGTGGCGCGACGCCTTCACCGTGCTGGCCGACCAGGAGGCATCAGGGGCCATCAAGGTCGCGATCGACAGCCGGTAGAGGCCACGCCTGCTCTCGCGGGCACTCGGGACCGATCCTCGGGGCTCAACCGCTCGGCCGGAAGACCACCTTCATCGCCTGGCTGGTGTTCTTGTCGAGCCCGGCCTGAACGGCTTCCCGATACGCCTCGAGGGGAAACTCGTGCGTGACCAGCACCTCGGGCGGGAACGTCCGCCCCGCCAGCACCGCGAGAGCGGCATCGATCGAGTGGTCGAGGCCTTCGGGTGCGCGGCCCATGACCGACGACGGGTTCGACCCGTGGTCGATGGAGCCCACCACCACGAGCTGCTTGTACCAGATCGGGGTCATGTCGACCGTGCCGATTCCCGCCGCACCCAGGGTGAGCACGGTTCCCCGATGATCGGCGGCCCGCAGCGCGTCGGTCACGGCGCCCGGTCCCCCTGCAGCCTCGATGACGTAGGCGAATCCTCCCATCAGCATCCGGTCGTCACCGTCTCCGACGGCCCGTCCTCCGGTCAGGGCAGCCAGCTCCTCGAACGCCCCAGCGCCGGATCCCATCACGACCCTGGTCGCCCCACAGGCGCGGGCGGCCTCGGCCTGATGGGGGTAGCGCAACAGGACCGTCACCGGGTTGTCCGGGAAGTAGGCCTGCAGGGCCAGCAGGGCGGTGAGGCCGATGACGCCGCCCCCGATGATGAGGATCGGGGCTCCCTCCTCCGGCGGATGGTGGGCGAGGCCGTGCACCGCGATCGAGATCGGCTCGTGGAGGCCGGCCACCTTCTCGGGCACGCCGCCGGGGATCGGATGCAGCATGGACCGATGTCCCAGCACCTGCTCGGCCCATCCGGCCCCGAGCCCTCGCGTGTAGCCCAGCGCCCGTCCCCCGGTCATCACGTGACTGTCGAAACGGAGACAGCTCGACGCCCATCCTCTGGCACAGTTGGCACAGGGTGGATCGATGCCCCGGGGCAGACAGGGGATGATCGGGTCGACCGCCACCCGCGTCCCGACGGCGAAGGGACAGTCCTCGCCGGCCTCGATGATCGTACCGACGATCTCGTGGCCCAGTTCAAAGGGAAAGTCGGCGATGCCCCGCAGGGTCGGTGAGCCACCTACGACCGGGGCGAACAGATGGAGGTCGCTGCCACAGATGCCGCCGACGTCGACCGCCACCCGGGCCCATTCGCCGGTGGGAAGTGCCGGTTCGTCCACGTCAACCAACGAAGCGGGAAAGTCGGCGTCGGCGAAGTCGTAGCGAATGGCCTTCATCCCCTGGATTCTGCCGCATCGGCGCGTCCAGCATCAGCGGCCGAGGATGCCAGCTCATATGCCGGAACTCAAGCGGTGGGAAGATCCTCCGTGCTGACCGTTGTGCTCTCCATGAGTTGCCATGGCCGACTGATGCCACACCGAAACATCCGATCACCACGAAGCAGAGCAAGAATGTGCCTGGTGCCTGGGATATCCGGACGGCCCAGATGGAGCCGCAAGGTTCGGAAGAGACTGAAGGCCGCCACGATGGCCGCGCCGATTCCGATGTTGTGGTGGCCGGGAATGAGGGCGAGCAATGAGACGAAGAATGCGTTCACGAGGCCGATGAAACTGCTTGCCCCAAGGCTTCGGGACGTCGGCTCGGCGCGATCACCCACGATCTTCCCCGGTTTCAGTGCGATCACGACGAAAAGCAAGCCGATCAACGCCCCAGCAGCCTGTGACGCTGCGTCAAAGAAACTCGCATAGCTGTTCGGAACCACGATCACCTCCGGGGAACCTCCGCCTGCGTTCTCGGCGTTTCCACCGAACGGAGCGGCTGGGGCTCACGGCCCGAACTCGGCCCGGTCCCTCTGGCTGCCTATCACATCTGTCAGACATGCGTCCGTGGAGCCGAGGACCAAGGTCCCTTCACTCGCCTCTGCATCTCGGTCGGTGTGAATCCTTCCGGTGCCTCCACCACCCCGTCGAGTGCCGTGAATCCGCCGGCGACCATGTTGCCCACGAAACACCCTCGCTGTTTTGGTGACGCCATTGATGGTAGATGCGTTCCGAAAGATCTCTCGGACCCCTCGACACGCCCGAAGGCTGACGCTTGCTGTTGGCGTCCGCGCCATTGCACGACGTCCTGAGCCGGGTCGGCTGAGACCGTCGGATCGTGTGCACCAGCAGTTCCAGCGGGACCCGAATGAGGCAGTCGCCCAAGCCTGGCCCCTCCCGGACGGTAAGATCTCGAAGAGGCGGACAAGACGCAAGAATTGTGGCGAGATGATGACGGTTCGCCGCTCACTGCTGTGGTGCTCGGTCGAGGAAGAAGCCAATGAGCGATGCCACACGGGGCATGGGGTGCCGGAAGGCGCCGGGTGACGCATCTGGCGGACCTCGTGCACACCGATCATGGCCGGCTCGGGACCGCAGCGGATGGGTCTGGATGATCGGAGGCATCGCGGTGCTCCTCTGTGCCTGTGTCGCCACCGGTCCGACCGCCGACGCCCACAGGAACTCGGTGGCGACGCCGTCCAAGACGACACCTTCGACCCGGACCAGCGCGGCGTCCAGGACCACATCGACGACGGTCCCCACTCGACCCGCGGCCGATGCCAGCTGGTCGCTCGTCACCGAGCCCAACCAGGGGATGGGGCCCATCTACTCACTGATGGCGAGCCCCCAGCACACCCTGGACATGAGCATGTACGAGCTTTCCGATCCCCAGTCCGTCGCCATCCTCGACACCGACGCCCACCGGGGGGTGACCGTGCGGGTGCTGCTCGACAGCGACTACGAGCGCTCCTACAACCAAGCTGCCTTCACCTCGCTCAGCTCGAACAGGGTGCAGGTCCGCTGGGCGCCCACCGGGACGATCTTTCATCAGAAGACGATCACCGTGGACGATCGGACGTCGGCCATCATGACCCTCAACCTGACGAGCGCCTACTACCCGACGTCCCGGGACTTCGCCGTGATCACAGCCGACCCGCAGGATGTGGCCGGCATCGAACAGGTCTTCAACAAGGACTGGAGCGGGTCTGGGTCGCTAACAGCAGGTCCGGCCGGCGTCGGCCTCGTCTGGTCCCCGGGCGGCCTGGGTCCCATCGTGTCGGTCATCGACTCCGCCCGGAGCTCCTTGCTCGTGGAAAACGAGGAAATGCATGACTCCTCGGTGACGAACGCCCTGGAGGACGCAGCACGGCGAGGAGTGAACGTGGAGGTGGTCATGACGTACTCGTCGTCGTGGGCTGGCGCCTTCGGCCAACTGGTCGACGCCGGCGTGAAGGTGAGTACCTACCCGAGCGACGGCCCGCTCTACATCCACGCCAAGGTCGTTGTGGCCGACGGAGTGACCTTGTTCCTCGGTAGCCAGAACTTCTCGGTGTCCAGCCTCGACTACAACCGGGAACTTGGCATCATCACCAGTGATTCCGCACTCGCCGGTCCCGTCTCTCAGACGGTCGGCGCAGACTTCGCCGGGGCAACCCCGTTCCAGGCCGCAGCGACCACGACCACCACCGCCGCCCAACCGACGACAAGCGGAGGGCCGTCGTGCAGCGCCACCGCATCGTCCGCCAACGACGGGTACCCCGAGGACTACGACGTCTCTATCACCTCCAACCAGCCGGACGAAGAGGCGAGAGCGACGGACGCCAACGACACCTGGAGCAAGTACACGAACGGGTCCGGGTCGGCGACGATCCTCCTGTACCACACGAGCGTGGGCGAGGCGATCACGGTGACCGTCGGTGCTGCCCAGTGCTCGGCGAGCGCATAGGTCCCTCCAGTCCGTCCGACCGGTGACGGTGGCAGAATCCGAGCCCGCCCCGGCCCGGGTCATGGATCTCCAAGCTCGTCACGCCGACCACCCCGCCAGAATCCTCTGCAGGTGCAAGCCTCTCGCCGGGATCCCACTGACCGGTGTCCTCGGCCGCCGCAGCTGAGCGTCGAGCCGAGCATGTCGCATCCGGTGGAACGTTGTCCGAATTCGCGGCCGAAAAGATAACCTCACCAGGGTGAGTGGCTGGGATCGGAGGACGAGGGCGCGACTGGTCCTCCTCACCGTCCTCCTCGTTGTGGCCCCGACCCTTTGGGTGTTCTCACGGAATGGAGTGGCCTCGTCCGCCACCCAGTCCCGGCGGACGGACACCTACAACGCCTTCACCGATCCGCACATGGTCACCATTCGCGGATACCCGGGCAGCGCCATGGAGCCCTTCATCACCGAGAATGGTAGGTATCTGCTCTTCAATACTTCCAATGTGGCGCCAGATGTCCCCGCTCTCGAATTTGCCTCCCGGGTGGGTGCCGACACCTTCCGGTACCGAGGTGAGATCGAAGGAGCCAATGAGTCCGGCTATCTGTCGGGGACTCCGTCCGTGGACGACGACGGGAACCTGTACTTCGTCTCGACGCGCAGCTACGCCCGGACTCTGTCGACGGTCTATTCGGGGCAGTTCTCCTCGGGGACCGTGTCGGGCGTCCATGTGGTCCCTGGCATCTCCGGCGCCACTCCGGGAACTGTCGACTTCGATGCCGAGGTAAGTCCCGACGGTTCCACGCTCTATGTCAGCGTGGGTCACTTCGACGGAGGGCCACCGACGAGCGCCACGCTCACTGTCCTCGACAGGATCGGGAACGGCTTCGTTCCCGATCCGCACAGCGCCAGAATTCTCCGCGCGGTGAACAACGCGGGAATGCTCACGTACGCAGCTTCGATCTCCACCGATGGGCGGGAACTCTTCTTCACGCGGGCGGACCTCGCCGGAGGAGATCCGGGCATCTACCGGGCGGCGCGGACAAAGATTGGACAGGCATTCGGCCATGTCCAACGAGTCGGGGCCACCTCCGGATTCGTCGAGGCCCCCGCCATCAGCGCCGACGGCACGACGCTCTACTATCACAAGCTGGTCGGGAGCACCTTTGAGATCTGGGCTGTCACGCGGTCCTGACTGGGGTCTTCCATCGGCCGGCAATTTGCTCAGATCGTGCCACGCATGGGCAACAAGGCCACGATCGTCCTACGGCAACGGACCGAGCGGCGGCGGCACTGTCGTCCTCACCGGAAGCCAACCTGGTCTTGCCGCCTGTCAGAACGGCGGGCTGGCGGTCGTCCAGGGGACGACGGTGGCCTTCCCTTCGGCGCCCATCACCGCGTCAGGAGCGACCCCCTGACGGCTACGGTCACCAGGCACTAGATCGATTCTCGATACTCGGCTCCCGCGGCAGAGACCGAGACGGCATCGGCAATGTCGACGACCGGAACGATGGTGAATTCGAGCCAGGTGAGGAACTTCGACACGCCATCGAGGAGCCCGGCTTGATTGTCCGTCTCGATCACGGCGAAGCCGCCTTGCCCGTCGACTCGGCTCAAGAACTCCCTGTAGTTCTGATCCGCCGGGATCTGCCACTTGGCAAAGGCATCGAGAAGGGACTTTCCGTCGTCGTGATTCTGTTGCGCAGTGCCGGCAGCACGCGTCTTCCAACTCATCAGATATTTCGCCATTTGAGCCCCGCCTTTCCGCCGGATCCCCGCCGATCGGAGACTCCATCGGGAATTGTCGCACGATTCCTCGACTGCTGCCTGGCGGTCGTCGACTGTCCCCGACCCGCTGGTCGGGGACACCTCGAACCGCCGCATTCCGCCTCGTCAGGCCCCACCCGCTCGGCAGGGTTTCATCAAGGAGCACAGTCCTCGGCCCGAGCAGGTGATGACGCCCGGCCTCGGGTTTCGGGCTCCACAGCCGAGTCCGACCCGCCCGGTGACGCCCCCGGGGCCGGTGCCCTGCCAACGGCCGGCGCATCCCGGCAGATTCTGCCTGAGCCACGGCGACGCCCACCTTCCGGTCGCCTACGATTGGGGCGTGCGGGCGGCCAAGAGACCCCGGTGACGACCGAGAACCTGGCGATCCTCTTCACGGACATCGTCGGGTCCACCGAGCTGTCCCAGCAGCTCTCGCCGGCGCTGGCCGACGATGTCCGCCGCCAGCACTTCTCCCTCCTACGGCAAGCCATCGCCGAGTTCGGTGGCACCGAGGTGAAGAACCTCGGGGACGGCCTCATGGTCGTCTTTGGAACTGCTTCAGCCGCCTTGAGCTGCGGGGTGGCCATGCAACAGCACGTGGAGCTGGACAATCGTGGACGCCAGTTGGCGGTTGGGCTCCGCGTTGGTGTGAGCGGAGGTGAGGTCAGCCGGGAGGACGACGACTACTTCGGGGACCCGGTCATCGAAGCGGCACGCCTCTGTGCCCTCTGCGAGAGGGGGAAGTTCCTGGCCGCCGAACTCGTGCGCTTGATGGCGGGACGCCATAGCCCCCACAACTACCACTCGCTCGGGGAGATCGACCTGAGGGGCCTGCGTACTCCGGTGGCAACGGTCGAAGTGCTGTGGGAGCCCCTCGCGGGCTCCGGCCATACCGTGCCGCTTCCCGCGCACTTGGAACGCCGACCGACCGTTGGCTTGGTGGGCCGAGCAGCCGAAATTCAGAGTATGACGGACGCCGGAAAGCGTGTCTTCTCGGGCGAGGGGCGCGAGGTCCAGTTGGTCTCCGGAGAGGCCGGCATGGGCAAGACCACTCTGGTTGCCGAAGTCGCGAGGTTGGCCTTCGACTCCGGAGCCTGTGTGTTGTTCGGGCACTCCGAGGAGGGTCTGGCCACTCCTTACCAACTGTTCGCCGAGGCGCTGGGCCACTACGTCGCCCATGCGCCCGAAGAGCAACTACTCGCCCACGTCGAGGTCCATGGTTCCGAGCTGGTGCGCCTGGTGCCGGCATTGGCCAGCAGGATTCCCGACCTGCCACCGTCGAAGGCCACAGACACCGATTCGGAACGGTTCCTGCTCTTCGCCGCCGTCGTGGGTCTGTTGGCGGAAGGTTCGGCGCTCCAGCCGATCGTCCTCGTCCTCGATGACCTCCAGTGGACCGACAACGGCAGTCTGCTACTCCTCCGTCACCTCGTTGCGGCCGAACAGGCCATGCGGATGCTCGTCCTCGGGACTTTTCGCGACGCCGAGCTGTCGAACGCACATCCGCTCCGTGACACACTCGCTGCGCTCCACCGTCAGGCGGGCGTCTCCCGCATCCATCTGGGAGGGCTCGATAACACCGGAGTGGTCGAGCTGATGGAGGCCATCGCCGGGTACACCCTCGACGAGGCGGCGGTGAGCCTCGCCCATGCCGTCTACCGAGAAACCGATGGCAACCCGTTCTTCGTGGACGAATTGCTGCGCCATCTGGCCGAGACGGGCGCCATCTTCCAGGATCAGTCAGGGCGGTGGGTGGCAGAAGGCGACGTCGACGACATCGGACTCCCGGCCAGTGTCAGAGAGGTGATCGGCGCTCGGATCGGCCGGTTGGGGGTCACTGCCGAACGCGTGCTCTCCCTAGCGGCGGTCATCGGTCGTGACTTCGATCTCGACGTGCTGGAACGGGCGACCAAGCTCTCCGAGGAGGAGCTGCTCGACATCCTCGACGCCGCTGCGTCTGCGGCACTGGTCCGTGAATTGGCCGGCACCCCGGGGCGATTCAGTTTCGCCCATGCCCTCATCCAGCACACCCTGTACGAGGACCTGGGTCCCAACCGACGGGCCAGGGCTCATCGCCAGGTGGCTGTCGCCTTGGAGGATCTCTGCGGAGATCGGCCCGGAGCGCGGGTTGGCGAGCTGGCCCGCCATTTCACCGTTGCGACCCTGCCCGCCGACCTGGTCAAGGCCATCGACTACTCGCGCCAGGCTGGAGACGCTGCGCTCAGCGCCCTGGCTCCAGACGACGCGCTGCGCTATTACACCCAGGCCCTCGAGCTCTACGAACAGGCGGACGACCCTGATCCGACCCTCCGGATCGACCTGGGCATCGGGCTCGGCACCTCTGAGCGCCAGACGGGGAACCCTCATTACCGCGAGGCGCTGCTCGACGCCGCCCGGCGCGCTGCCGAGTACGGCGACACGGACCGCCTCACCGCGGCCACCTTGGCCAACGATCGTGGCCTCTTCAGCTCCACCGGGATTGTGGACGAAGACAGGGTCGACCTCTTGAATATCGCTCTCGCTCGCCTTCCCGACGGTCATCCTGACCGTGCCCTCGTGCTTGCCAGCCTGTGCAAGGAACTTGTCTTCGGTAGCTCACTCGAGCGACGCCGAGCCCTTGGCGAGGAGGCCATCGCCATCGCCATGGCCAATGGTGACGATGCCATCATCGTCCGCGTGCTCAACAACGTCTCACAGGGCCTCCAGGCCCCTCCCCTCGTGGAGCGAGCGCTGGCCTGGACGGGTGATTCGCTGGCTCGGGCCGAACGAGTCGGTGATCCACTGCTGTTGTTCTTCGCCGCAACACGGCGTTCGGCCTTCACCGCCACTGCCGGGGACATCGAAGAGATGGACCGCTGCCTCGAGATCATGGCCACGGTGGCCGAGCAGCTCGACCAACCCACCCTCCGTTGGCTCGACACACTCGAGCACGCCACTCGCGCCGCCATGGCCGGGGACACCGATCGGGCAGAACAGTTGGCGAATGAAGCCCTGCAGATCGGCACCGATGGCGGTGAGCCCGACGCCGCCTCCATCTTCGGTGCGCAAGTCTTGACCGTAAGCTTCCAACGCGGCCAGATGGGCGATCTCGCCCCTCTCGTCGAGCAGGTGGCGGCCGACAACCCGGGGAACGCCCACACGGCGATGGCAGTACTGGCGGCAGCGCACGCCGAGGGAGGACGGACGGACGAGGCGCGTCGGCAGCTCGAGGTGCTGGCGGCCATGGGCTACGAGCTCCCGCTCGACATGCTGTGGACAACCGGCATGACCATGTATGCCGAAGCGGCCATCGAATGCCGGGACTCGGCGTCCGCTCAACCGATCTTCGACCAGCTCGCACCATGGGACAGCCGGCTGTCCTACAGTGCCGCTGCGGTCGAGGGCCCGGTGAGCCACTACCTCGGGGGCCTGGCCACCGTTCTCGGTCGCTACGACGAGGCGGATGCCTACTTCGCCAAGTCCGCGGCCGTGAACGAGCGGATAGGAGCCAAGTTCTTCGCCGCCAGAACAGACCTCAAGTGGGGCGAGCTGCTGGTCGAACGCCAGGCCCCGGGTGACACCGAGAAGGCTCGGCAGTTACTTGCCATGGCGCACCGGTCGGCCGCGACCCACGGGTACGGCACAGTGGAACGGCGCTCCGCGGCAGCCATCCAGGACTTGAACTCCCACTTCCGCGTCCAGATCTGATCCGGCCTCCGATGTCACTCCGCTAAGACCGTGCCAGCACTGTCACCGGAACTTCGCCAGCTGATCGAATCTGGACCAATGGTCCACCTGAGCACCATCAACCCCGACGGGAGCCCCCAGGTAACCGTCATTTGGATAGGGCTGGACGGTGACGACCTGGTGAGCACCCACATGCGGGACAACGTCAAACTTCGAAACATCAGACGCGACCCCCGCGTCGCGCTCTCGTTCGACGTACCGCGGGAGCCCGGAGTCTGGATCAACCCTTATGCAGTCGTCTATGCACGGGCGACGGTAGAGCGCAGCTCCCGCATCTGGGACCTGATGGCCCGGCACGCGAAGGTCTACGTCTCACCCGACGCTCAAGTCCCAGTTCCCGAGGGGTCGGAGCCTGGCTTCATCGTGCGGTATTCGATCACCCGAATTGGGGGCATCGGCCCATGGGCGACGAACCCTGCGCGCTGACCCCGATGGGCTCCGCAAGATTGGTTGCAACGTGGCGTGGCTCCGCATCATCGTGCAACTCCGACCCGGCTCTGATGCCCGCCAGTTACGGCGGTTTCGCCCACTCATACATGGGGTCGGCGTACTGTGCGGCGGGCTCACGGGGGTCGGCGTACTGATCGCCGCCTGCGGCGGTGGTGCTACCGGTCTCCAACGGAGCCTGCAGATGCGGCGTAGATGAACCACTCCACGGCCCTCGGGATGGGGGACTGCGTGCAACTGTCCTGCGGAGGCTGGCGATGCACCGTCCCGTCTGCACCTCTACCAGGGAAATGCGGGGCACCTGCAAGATCGCCGGCTGCCCTATAAATTCGGCCCCTGTACGGCGGAAGGTAAACAAACCATCAGGAGGCGGACCATGCAACGTTTGATGAAGGCGGCCGTGGCGGGACTCGCAGTGACCGGTGGGACGGTCATCGGGAGTGCAGCCGGTGCGGCGACACCCGTGAGCGGCCAGACCCAAATTTGGGCTTCATTGGGTCCCGGCAACGGAAACGGGTTCAACGTGGTTTTCACCGGGGCGATCGGGGACCACGGCACATCGGTAGGCGCGACGAAGAACGGTAAGCCGACCAAGAAGAACAACCCCGGCTATCGACTGTTCATCCTGAAGAAGGGCACCATATTCTTCAACACCAAAGCCATCGATTCGGCGGAGAACAACAACAACACCGCACCTACCACGATGAACGCAACGACATGCTCAGCGACATTCGTTGTGACCGAGCCAGCCACCGCCATCAGAGGAACCAAGGCGTATGCCGGAATCACCGGCACCATTGACGTGACCATCTCGTACGCATTCACCCTCCCGCTGGACAAGGGCAAGTGCAATCCAAACACCAACGCCAATCCCAGCGCATCAATCGGACTGGTGACCGGCACGGGCACCGTGAGCTACGGATGATCCTGTGACTCGCTTGCACCGGCGACGGTGGGGAAGTTGGGAATGGGGCCGACGTGCCGGCCGGTGGCAGTCAAAGCCGCCGCAGACCCGGTGATGAGGGTCACCCTGTCGGGATGGTGCGAATGAAGGGTGGGTAGGTGCCAGGGACCACCAAGCCCTCACCAGTCGATGCCGGTGGAGACGCAGAACTCATTGTGCTCGGGATCCGACATTCTCACCCAACGGGTGCCCCCGAAGGTCTGCGCATCCTGGTCGATCCGACGAGCGCCGATCGCCTCCAACCGGTGGACCTCGTCTTCGATGTCGTCGGCCACGATGTCGAGATGCATCCGATTCTTGCCGGCTTTGGGTTCGGGAACGCCCTGGAGGAGAAGTGGTGGCGTGGTCCCTTCCTTAGGAATGAGCACGGCCAGAGTCGTATCCGTGTAGAAGTCGCGATAGTCGAGTGCCTCACGCCAGAACCTCGCGAGCCTCGGTGGCTCGGCACAGTCGAGTACGAGTTCCATTCTTGCCTTGTGTCCCATCGCTCTCCTCCAGGTCGAAGTACCGCTCGGCCAACGACGACAACGATAGGGGGCCACCCTCGGGCAATCGGGGCGCTGCGGTGGTGGACAACACTGGACCGGATTCGTCGCACGCTCGGGCAGGAATCGTACGAATGAAGCTGGCCTGCAGTGAGGATCAGCGGCGAAGGCGGGGGGATCCCGCTCGTCCATCCCGACCCCGGACGTCTGGCGGGCCGCGGTTCGCTGGGCAGCTGCGAACGCTTGGTGTTACGGTGCCTCCAGACGTAGCTTGCGGAGGCGGGCAATGTTTGGGCGATCAACTGCGGTTGCTAGAGGTGGATGGCTCGATGCGAGCAAGGTGCCGAACGATGATCGGCGATTTCGATTTGTGTCGGTGGTCGCAGCGCCCACACTCGTAGCGGCTGGAATTGCCTTACCTGGCTCGGACCAGCCGGCGGCCTCCTCGGACCGTGATCCGTGAGCAAGGCCAAACTCCAAGCCCGCTTGGCTGGTGCAGAGAGCCGCATCTCCCGACGTGACCAGCGGATCGACATCCTCACCAAGTCGATCCATGCCGTCCACCGTGATCTGGAGGCCTGCCGAGCCGCTCACGAACGCGATCGGGATGAGGTTGTTGACCTGAGGAGGACGCTGGACGCAACCGAGGACGACCTGGAATTCGCCATCGGTCTGCTCCGCCATATCGCCGCCACTACCCAGTATCAGCAGTCTCGGTTCCCAGAGATGGACCGGTTCCTGGCCAGGTTCCCAGTCGATTAGGGCAGAATGTGCCGTATGCCAGTGCGGACGTCAACGGGATCCTGGGCGGCCATGTCCAGGAGCATCCCCAGACGGTCGACCGCCGCGCTCCGTACGTTGACCAGCAGGGGTACCGACTCTTCGAACGCGCGTCCCCGGTACCGCATTGTGAACAGCGGAGCCATCGATCTCACTGCTGAGCGCAACCGCCTCTGCTGGTTATCGTCCACGCTGACCAGCTCTTCTCGGTCTCACGGCCCGATGTCGGCGGCCCCTTGCCGGCTGCGGTGGGCCAACAATGCGGTGAGGGCTTGGCGGGTCCCCTGTTAGCGCCACGGGCGATTGAACCGTGATCGGAGGAGAGGGGCCACCTCCGCCCCCAGTCGGACGATCTGCCGTCTGACCTCCGGTGGCGGCATGCCCGGGAGGTGGATCCTGACGTTGAGAGCATCAGCGCCCGAATCGCGCACCGCCTGGTCGAGCCGCTCGGCCAGTTCGGCCGGGTCGTTCGAAGCGATCGTCTGATCGCCACCGAAGGCAGGCGCACCAGTGCCGGAGTAGCTGTCGTAGACGCTGCGCTGGGCGTCGACAAGATCGGTCCGGACGTCTCCCAGCCAGACCCGACGGATGAGCACCTTGGCCCCGGTTCCGCCCGCACCGTCGTACTCGGCTGTCAGGTGGGCGAGGCGGTCAGGCGCGGACATTCCCTCCATGAGGATGCCGGCTCCACATCGGGCTGCCCGCCTGGCCGCAGCCGGCGACACCGCCGCGCTCAGCACCGGGATCGGGCTGTCGGCACAGGCCCGCAGGGCGGGGTCGCCGCTCAGTTGGCGCAGATCACTTCCCTGCAGCATGTCGACGATGCGCCGTAGCTCGTGGCGGAACACGTCGACGGCCGACCCGGCGGGCAGGTCCATGGCCTCGAAGTCCGAGGGGAGGGCGCCGGCGGCAACCCCCAACCCGACCCGCCCTGGATGTCGGGCGGCCAGCCAGGCGACTTCTTCGGCCACCATGGCGGTGGGGCGCAGTGGGAGCAGCAGGGGGCAGGCCGCAGCCCACCCCGAAGGGCACCCGTCCAGGATGAAGGCAGCCATCTGAAGCGGATTGGGGAGATACCCCGGGAATCCTCCGTGATGCTCGCTGATCATGACACCGGCGAATCCACTGTCCACGGCCAGTCGAGCTTGGGCACACAGCTCGGCGACCACCTCGGAGGCGGCAAGGTCGTTGTGAGGATAGAGACGCATCGACACCGAGCCTGCGGAGAACGGGACGGACACAGTCGGCACCAGGTCGGTCGGACCCGACACTTCCCCGGGTGAGCAACTGGGGCTCTCCTCACTGGCCGTTCCCGTCACGGGATGACCCTACGACACCGGGGCAACCAGCGACGATGGGTGCAAGGACGGTCGGTCATTCGGATGCGCGATACCTGCATTCAGCTGCGGACGCTGAGGCTCTTCGCCGACCACTACCCGGCGTACTGAGGTAGGGGTCGGCCCCAGAGCTTCCGAAAGGTCGATTTACCATGACGTTCCGCGAGGCAGTGCTACCGAGTGACGATCGTCTCGAGCCTCTCCAGGCTGGCCGTCATGGACTCAAGCATCGAATTGTTGCCGTTGATCCACGTCCCTCCGTCGCTCACTAGGGATTGGCGAATCTCGTCCGTCACGGTGCCGAAGTCAAATACCTCGGTGACGACGGTGGCGTCGTCACCGTCCGGAGTGAGGATGTAGCCCCAGCGGTACCCCGCAGGAATGCCGACTTTGGACGGATCATCACCATCGGCCCGAGAAGGGTCTCCAGGGGCGGGTTCCCAAAACATGCGCCGAACAGGCTCGAACTCCACCACATAGTTGTGCATGAGGTAGTCGTCTCCCAGTCGATGCATCTTCATGGTGAAGGTGTCGCCTACCTCGGAGATGGGACGGTCGAGGTCGGTCCCCCGGAGCATGCCGGACCCGTCGAAATCCAGGTGACGGTGCGGATTCGCCAGGATTTCGAAGATAGCGGCGGCCGGTGCTTCGATCCTCCGTGACACCTGGATCGGCTTGCTCTCCCGTGACATGGTGCAGTCCTCTCTGTTGCCGTACGCCTCCACTGCTGAGCGGCACATCAGCGCTTCATGCAACTGGACGTTGCCGGTTCCAAAAATTCATTCATCGGTCGATCTATTTCGTAGGGACCGATTCGGTGTCCCGCGTCGACAGTGTTCCAAAAAGGAGGGACCTATGCCCGAAGCGCCGATAGTGACCGTCGCACTGTGACCGCCTCGGGCGCGCTGGCGTTGCCGGAGGCGCCGATGTCGCTTGGATCCATACGGCACCTGCCGGAGATCCCGGCCACAATGAAGCCGACGACGATGGAGGTCGATCTAACTCTCGCAGGCTTGACGGCTGAGGAAGTGACGAGAGGTTGTCATTCACCGCGACCCATGTAAGGGTAATCACTGGGGTCGCGAGGTGAAGGGGGATCGGCATGGTTCTGTCCGACCGGGGTGGTGGAGGCCACCAAAAACACTTCTCACGACTTCATCCCATCGTGATCATTGTCCTCGTGCTGGCCACGACCATCGTGCTTCCTGGCGTTGCCGGCGCCACCTCATCCGTGCGGGCGCCGAGACCGGTCCGGACGAAGGCAACAGATCTATCCGCCAGTCCCTCGTCGCTGTCGGCAGCCGGTGGGACCGTCACCCTCTCGGCAACTGTCAGTGCGGCCACCTCATGTACGTTCACCGGCATCACACCTCCCCAGGAGTATCCAATTGCCGGTCTTCCCGTCACGGAACCCTGCGGTTCTGGTCCGGTCAGTGTCACGGTGAGCATCCCCGGCAATGGGTGCTGCATCCTGCTGCACTATCGATTCCATCTCACCGTCAGCGGGACTCGTACCCTGACAAAGCGCGTCGTGGTGGCGGTTCCTCCAGCTGCGGTCATTGACTGCAACGATCCTGAGCCGTTCGCCGATCTCGAAGGGTGCGATTTCTCCAACCAGAATCTTCAGGGCGGTTACTACCAGGGCGCCGACTTCAGCTCGGCAAACCTGACCAACACCAACATGTCGGACAGCGAACTCGCCGATGCGGTCTTCGACTCAGCAGATCTGTCCGGAACCAACTTCACCGGGTCCGACCTTACGAGTGCCGGTCTCCTCGCGACATTGACCGACACGGACTTCGTTGACGCGAACCTTACTGGTGCGCAACTCGCCGACCCCGAGGCCCTGTCCACTGTCATTTGGGGGAACACCACCTGCCCGGATGGCACGAACAGCAATGCTGACGGTGGCACGTGCGCCAATAATCTGAACGGATAGGCGCCCGACGGAGCAGCCCTGTGGGGAGGCGGTCATCCGGCGGAGCTATGCATTTCGACGGATGGCCAGCTTGCCTGAGACCACGGCAACCGGGGTCGGCATGACGCCCGTTGCACGTGCCGGCCAGCTGCTATCGGATTCCCGTTTCACAAGATCCCCATCTCGATGCTGATCCTCCCGGCATAGACGCACGGCGGACGAACCGGACTCAACCTGACGAGCTGAGACCCATCCGCGAGTTGGGGTGAGGTGCACCGCCTTCAGCTGTAGCTGAAGGCGGTGGTTCGCGATCTCAGCCGATGGTGCGGTGCATGGTGCGCGGTAGTTGACGGTACGGACCGCCCGTGGTATTCCATTGCGCAGGCATTCGGGCGTGCCCACAGCACCCCAAAGAGCGGACGGTGCTGTCCCCTAGGCGGAGGGTGCTTTCCCCCAAGGCGGGAGGTCGTATTTCCATGGGGACTCGAATCGGCAAGCACTGCCGGTCGTTACTGGCTGCATCACTGGTCGTCGGGGGAGCGATCGCCACCTCGGTGGTCGGTGGATCATCGCCCGCTTCGGCTACCTCGGTCGTCCACGGCAACGCACACGGAGGGGGTGCCTCGAGTGCCGCGTCGCCGGCGAGGCGCATCGGGCGGACGCCGTCGGTCAGCGCCGGCGCCGTGAGCCAGGGAGCGCTCGCCGACACGACGGCTATTCACGCCGACGTGGAACTTCAGCCGCCCGACCCCTCCGCCCTGGCGAGCTTCGCAACGGCGGTGTCGACCCCGGGCAACCCCCTGTACAGGCACTACATCACCCCGAGCCAGTTCACGAGGCAGTTCGGGCCGACGACGGCAACGGTATCCGCCGTCGAGAAGCAGCTCACCGCTCGCGGGTTGACCGTCGGGAGAATCAGCGCCAACCACCTCACGCTCCCGGTGAGCGGGACGGCGGCGAACTTCGAGAGGGCGTTCTCCACGGGCTTCGAACGTTACCGACTCGCCGGCGGGCGGTCCGCCTACGCCAACACGGAGGCGCCGCTCCTCCCCGGCACCGTCGCCGGCAACGTGCAAGGCGTGATCGGACTGGACGATCTCACCGTACCCAAGCCCCTCGGGCTCCAGCGGCCGACGACACCGAGGCCGGCGAAGGTGAGCCCGCACGTCGTGACCGGTGGACCGCAGCCCTGCTCGACTGCGGTGTCATTGGAAGACGAGTACGGAGGAGTGTACACAGCGGACCAGATCGCCTCGGCCTACAACTTCTCCGGCCTCTACCAGGATGGTGACGAAGGCGCCGGCATCACTGTCGGGTTGTTCGAACTGGAGCCGGACTCGCCGAGCGACATCAGCGCCTACCAGTCGTGTTACGGCACCAGCGCCACTGTCACCTATACGGAGGAGGACGGTGGCGCCGGTACTGGAGCCGGGCAGGGCGAGGCCGCGCTCGACATCGAGGGCATCATCAGCCTCGCCCCGGAGGCCTCGATCGACGTCTTCCAGGCGCCCAACACGGACGCCGGCGTGATCGACGACTACACGGGCATGGTCGACGACCCCTCGATCAACGTCGTCTCGACCTCGTGGGGTCTGTGCGAGGAGGAGTCCGACTCGCCGACGATCTCGGCGGAGGGCACCCTGTTCGAACAGGCCGCCACCGAGGGCCAGTCCGTTTTCGCCGCGGCCGGCGACGACGGGTCGACCGGCTGCATGGAGCACTCCTTGGGGGTCGACGACCCCTCTAGCCAGCCGTACGTCACCTCAGTGGGCGGCACGTCGATGACCTCGATCACCGGACCCGTCCAGACCGTCTGGAACGACAGTGACGTGAGCGTCGGTGCCGGAGGCGGCGGCGTTTCGTCCCTCTATCCCATGCCGTCCTACCAGTCGGGCGCGCCCACCTCGCTGAACGTGATCAACGCCAACTCATCGGGCGCCCCCTGCGGCGCCCCGACCGGCGCCTACTGTCGTGAGGTTCCTGACGTATCGGCCAGCGCCGATCCGTACTACGGCTACCTCGTCTATTGGGACGGGGGGTGGATCCAAATCGGCGGCACGAGCGCCGCGGCACCATTGTGGGCGGCGTTCACCGCGCTGACCGACGATTCGAGCACCTGTGACGGTACCTCTATCGGCTTCGCCAACCCGGTCCTCTATGACGCCGCGGCGGCGGACTACTCGGCGAACTTCGACGACATCACGTCGGGAAACAACGACTACACCCCCGACGGGTACTCGGGCGGCCTCTACCCGGCGGGCACCGCCTACGACATGGCGTCCGGGCTGGGGACGCCGAACGGGGCCTCGCTCCCAGCAGCGCTGTGCAGTGCCGCCGGCCTCGGCGGTTTCAGGGTCACCACATCAACACTCCCGAGCGCGACACCGGGCACCGCCTACGGTCCGGTTACCTTGCAGGAAACCGGAGTGGGTACGAGCGTCAGCCCTTATGTCACCAGCATCAAGTGGAAGAAGGTCACCCTTCCGAAGGGGCTCACGCTGTCCTCGGCCGGCGTGCTGTCGGGGACTCTGAACAAGAAAGTTGCCGCCGGTCCGAGTTCGGTGACGGTCCAGGTGACCGAGACTGTGACCACCCTCAACGGCAAGAAGAAGGCGAAGACGGATGTGACGGTTGGAGCCACCATTCCCCTGACCATCACCTGAGGCACCGGTACACTCCTGCCACGGCCTGCGGTTCCCGCCGGGGGCGTTCAGGTGTGGTCTGGAGTCCTCCGGAGCCAGTTATCGCCGCCCGAGTGTGCCGGTCTGGAAAGATCGCAGTGACGGTCGGCATCCGGATCTTTGGCCCGGAGGCCTCGGTTTCGCCGAGAACAGGACTCAGCCCGACAGGTGCCGGGTCGTCCAAGGGTCGCGTCAACTGGCTGGGCAGAACAGCTGGCTGAGCCCATCCGTTCGCAGAAGTGAGGCAGCACCGTCCGTGTCAGGCTCAGCACATGGTGGGCGGACCTTCACCGATGCGCGATTGGGGATGGGATCCTTGCTGGAGCGGCACCCCCCGACGGCAGTCCCCCTCTCGCTCATTGCATCGCCAAGATAGCGGCTACTTCCAGCACGGGATCGACGGTCACGGGTCCTGTGGCAGTGACGTCCGCCCGCAGGATCGTCCCATTGAAGGCGAACGGTGCCGAATAGCCCTCCCCGACGGCCGGACCCCACTCGTAGCCGCACGTCAGGCCGACCCCCACCTCGTTGAAGACGGCCGGCGTGAACCGGTCGATCGAGCCTTCGGCTGCCAATTGCCCATCGAGTTCGAGGACGGCGCTCCCTCCCAGATCGCTGTCCTTTTCGAACGCGAACTTCACCGTGTGGCGACCCGAACCGAGGGGTCGGTCGGCCTGTATGAGCGAGCGTCTCTTCCCGTAGAGGTTATGGACATAGCGGAGTCGACCTTGGACCAAGTGAAGCGACCAGCCTCCGAGGGCGCAACCCAGGGCGATCAACACTCCGTTGGGCACGACTGAGTCGGGCACTTCAAGCGTCACGGCGATCTCGTGGGACCGGTTGCAGAGCTTGATGGCAACCGATTCAGGCACGGGAGCGCCTCCCTGAAAGTAGCGATAGCTACTGCGTTGGCGGCGCCGGTCCGGCCTCGGATGGGCGATGGCCTCCAACGGTCGGTTGTCGAGCGGCAGGACATCGTTGCGCCGGGCCTCATCCCACCACAGCGCAATCAACTCGGAAAGTGTGTCCGGGTGCTGCGAAGCGAGATCGATTGCCTCGGACACATCCTCGGCCACGTGATAGAGCTCCCACACATCGTCTTCGAACGGAGCATTGATGCGGAGTCCGTCGTCGTAGAGGGGGCCGACCGGGTGATAGGTCACGGCCTTCCAGCCCTCGTGATAAATGGCCCGACAGCCGAGCATCTCGAAATACTGCGTTGCGTGCCTGCCGGGTTCCGCTTCTCCGCCTGCGTCCAGCAGGTAGGCGAAACTGGTGCCGTCGAGATGCGACTGGGCCACGCTGTCGATGGCATCAGGGGCGCTGACGCCCACGAGCTCGAGCACCGTCGGCAGCACGTCAATCGCATGTGCGAACTGCCGACGAATGCCGCCCGCGCTCCCGGAGAATCGACGGGGAAACGAGACGATGCAGGGATCGGCCACGCCGCCCTCGTGGACCTCGCGCTTCCAGCGCTTGAGGGGCGTGTTGCCGGCCATGGTCCAGCCCCAGGGATAGTTGTTGTGGCTGAGAGGTCCACCGATCTCGTCGATCCGGCGGTACATCTCCCTCGTGCTGGCTGCATCGAAATTTGTGAGCCGGCCTTCGTTGATGGTCCCCGCCTTCCCACCCTCTGAGCTGGCTCCGTTGTCCGATACGACGATCACCACTGTGTTGTCTGCGTCCCCTAGGTCGTCGAGGAATGCCAGCAGTCGCCCGATCTGTGCATCCGTGTAGGACAAATAGGCCGCAAAGCACTCCATGAATCGCTCACCGAGGGCCCGCTCTTGGCCGTCCAGGTCGTCCCAGGCCGGTACCCAGGGTGGTCGCGGCGGCAGAAGTGTGCCTTCGGGGATGACCCCGATGTCGAGTTGCCGGGCATGTGTCTCTTGGCGCCATCGATCCCACCCCTTGGCGAAGTGGCCCCGATAGCGGTCGATCCACTCCGAAGGCGCGTGATGAGGGGCATGGCAGGCACCGGTACAGAAGTAGAGGAAGAACGGCCTGTCGGCATCGACTGCTCGGAGATCTCCGACGAATTCGATGGCCCGGTCGGCCAGATCGGCACTCAGGTGATAGCCGTCTTCCGCCGAGCGGGGTGGTCTGACGGCGTGATTGTCGTGGTAGAGCGACGGCACGAACTGGTGGGTCTCCCCTCCGTGGAACCCGTACCACCGGTCGAACCCCCGACCCAAGGGCCAGGTAGCGCGCGAGCCTGCCATATTGGTCTCATCTTCAGGGCTGAGGTGCCATTTGCCGACCGCGTAGGTGGCATAGCCGTGCGCCCGCAGAATCTCGGACAGGTAGCCGTTCTCGCGTGGGGGCTTGCCCCAGTAGCCGGGGTACCCCATGGCCAAGTCAGCCACTCGGCCCATTCCGCTTCGGTGGTGGTTGCGACCAGTGAGCAGGGCGGCCCGGGTCGGAGAGCACAGTGCGGTCGTATGGAAATTCGACAGGCGGACCCCCTTGGTCGCAAGCCCGTCGAGCACCGGGGTGTCGATATCGGAACCGAAGCAGCCGAGCTGGGCGAATCCGACGTCATCGAGGACCATGAGGACGACGTTCGGTGCCCCGTCCGGTGGGGCCGGAGTCGGAGGCCACCATGGCTCCGAACTGCGCCAATCGTCCCCGATCTGACCGTCGAATTCTCTTCCTGTGGCCATGGCACCCCCTGTGAACGAGACAGGTGTCAGCATGCCATCAAACGATCGTATGGCCCCGCTTCGAGACCGGGGGCGCGGTGAGCGGCACGAACGGAATGCTCTGGGGAGCCGGGCGGGCCAGGCCAGCCGACGGCAGGGAACCGGCTGAGGTTACGCAGAGCGAGAGGCTCCTCAGAAGTGCGGCTGGCCCTCGGCCTGGCCGGAGGCTTGGCGTGAGGGCCCGGGCACTCGGTGGTGGTGATCCACGCGCCCGGATGTGCTGATCATGGGCGATCGGCAAGCAGTCGGTACCGTCGTCGACCCGATGTTGCGGCGCACTCTCGACTGACGGCCCACCACACTCGGCACTGCGATGGCCACCGCCGGCGATGGTGGTTGTCATCGTTGTCGGAATCTGTTATCTACATGGCCAGGCGGGTGCATGGATCGGCACCCTGGAGCGGAAGGGTGTCAGATCATGGGTTCTGCTTGTCGGCGCGTACTGCGGACGGCATTGGTGGGGTCGCTACTGTTCGGTGGTGCGCTGACCGTTGCGGTGACCAGTGCCGCGCCTCCCGCGTCGGCGGCCACGGTCGTCCAGACCATCGGCGTGGGTGGCGGTCCCGCCGGCATCTCCTCCGACGGCACCCACGTGTGGGTGGTGAACGCCGGCGACAACACGGTGACCGAGCTCGATGCCTCGACCGGGGCGGTCGTCCAGACCATCGGCGTGGGCAGCTACCCCCTCGCCGTCTCCTCCGATGGCACCCACGTCTGGGTGGCGAACTACGACGCCGGCACGGTGACCGAGCTCGATGCCTCGACCGGGGCGGTCGTCCAGACCATCGGCGTGGGCAGCAATCCCCGCGGCATCTCGTCCGACGGCACCCACGTCTGGGTGGCGAACTACGGGGGCAACTCGGTGACCGAGCTCGACGCCTCGGACGGCTCGCTGGTCCAGACCATCGGCGACGCCGACGGCGGTCCCGTCGGCATCTCCTCCGACGGCTCCCACGTCTGGGTGACGAACCTCGGCGACAACACCGTGACCGAGCTCGACGCCTCGGACGGCTCGCTGGTCCAGGCCATCGGCGTGGGCAGCGCACCGTTCGCCGTCTCCTCCGACGGCACCCACGCCTGGGTGGCGAACTCCGGCGACAACACGGTTACCGAACTGAGGGACTCGATGTCCGGCGGGAAAGGTTCGAACGGCGGGGCGGTCGTCCAGACCATCGGCGTGGGCAACGATCCCACCGCCGTATCCTCCGACGGCAGCTACGTCTGGGTGGCGAACCAGCAAGACAACACGGTGACCGAGCTCGACGCCTCGACCGGGGCGGTCGTCCAGACCATCGGCGTGGGCCGCGGCACCGATGGCGTCTCCTCCGACGGCACCCATGTCTGGGTGGCCAACTTCGGCGACAACACGGTGACCGAGCTCGCCATCGCCAACGGTCCGCTGGAGATCACCACCACCTCCCTCCCCGTCGCCACGGTGGGGGTCCCCTACTCGTTCCAGCTCCAGGCCATCGGGGGGACTCCGCCCTACAGCTGGAACAAGTACCCACCGAGAGGTCGAGGCGTCCTGCCGCTCTGGCTCCACCTGTCGAAGAGCGGCCTCATCTCGGGCACGCCCAAGAGGGCAGGCACCTACGCGATCATCGTCAAGTGTCTGCCGGCGACGCCACACCCGCACAAGACCCAAGCGACACAGGAACTCACGATCACCGTCGGTCCGTAGCCGGTTATCCGCAGGCCGAAGGTGTCGGTAGGGCCCATTTCGCGCCTGCTGCTGTCCTCCGTACTCGGACCCGACGGGTTCGGCTGAAAGCGCGGGCCTGGGCTCAGGTCCGCACGAGGAGCTCCCCCTGGCGGTTCAGCTCGCGCAGTGAGGACGACCTGTGCCCAGGCGGGCCAACGCTGAGGACGCGTCCAAAGACACCCGAAGCACTCAACTGTGGACGACCACACCATCTCGATTCCACACGGCATCCGGGGCTCGCATGCAGGTTCGGGGCGCCTGTCCCATCGACGGACGTTGACGGACGCTCTGCGTGAGCTGGTTCGGCTCTGGGTATAGCAAAGGTGCCGGGCCGGTCGAGTGGCGGGGACCGCCGTCCCGTCATTCCCGGCCCGGCTGACCGTCCGCCTGGCGGTCCACTGCCCCAATGGCCGTCAAAGGTGGGCCGTTAGCGGCCTACCGCTGGAGTGAAGGAGAACAGATCTCCTCTGGGCTGTTCGCCGCTTACGGCCCGATCTAGCGGAGGGCTTAGGCAACCTCGACGCGGTTGGGGAATGCGGCCAGGTGAACCAGACGACGATCGTACGAGAGGCCTATACCGGCAACCTCTCCCCGGAGCAGGATCTCCTCACCAAGCCCTACACCGTGGCCGTCCTCAGATTCGGCGGCGTCGACCTGGGCCAGGAAGCGTTCGATCGATGTGATGGGATCGTGCCCGTTCGAACGGGGGTCAGCATCAAGAGCATGGCCGGCCACGATCCCTCGCAGGTACTGCGCCAACGTGGCGGGTCTGTCGAACAGGTCGAGGCCGAGCACTTCGTCGCCCACGGCACACACCACACCGACCTGGTTCGGAGCCGGGATCAAGTCGTCGAGCTCACTGGCAATGCGGTTCTCGATCTCCTCTTGCACGTCCTCGAGGGCGGATGTCTCCGAAGGAATGTTGTGGAGTTCTGACTGACGGTCTACCTCCTCCCACACGAGTCCCTGGTCTGAGGGACGATCCGATGCATCGCCGTACCTCGGCCGGAGGTTGGCTGTCTTGATCGAGCGAAGCGAGCCGGGCGCGTGCCGGAAGGAGGCGGTCATCGCACGTCTGGTGCCCCAGCGGCCGGCCTCTACGCAAGAGACCGGAACTCTGGTGATCGAATCGGGGGGACAGAGAACCGTCACATTCATGGTGCGGTTCTGATCCCCCCCGACCAGCATTTCGCCTTCGACCAGCAGTACCGGGACGTCGGCCGTGTTGGTGACCATGAGTGACGGCACCTGTGGTGGATCGAGCTCGCTCACTTCGAGCAGTCCTGCCTCGAATGCCTCGGGACCGGTCAAATAGGGCGGACCTTCCTGCTGGACGCCAATGACCGGAATGACACTGAGTCCACCGATCTCCTGAACCTCACCCACGGTCACCTCGATGCTGAGTACCTGCATGACTGGCTCCTTCCGCCGTTCCTTTCGATCAGTGTGTGGAAGGGGTGTGACAGTCGCCGAGATGTGGTCAGAGAACCCCAGTTCAGGAGCTCGGTATCGGGCGGGCGTGCAGAACGGCCGTCGAGCGGGTCCCCAGCAGTTACGGTTCGGACCAGACCTATGGCTGAGCCACTGCTTTCCCCCTCGACGATCACCGCCTGGCTGGACTGCGATTTCTATCTGACGGTCAAGCTCGGTGGAAACCAGGGCGCTCGACACCACCCTGGTGCGTTCGCCGAGCTCCTCATGGCCAAGGGCCGGTCCCACGAGGAGGCCTGCTTGGCGGAGTTCGAGGCCCGCGGCCTCAGCGTCTTCCGGACGCCCGGAACCGACGGAGACGAGACCTTTGCCCAGTGGGTGAATCGGGTGGGCGATCCGATGGAGGACGGCTGGGACGTCATCTACCAGTACCCGATGATCCACGACGGCCTGCGTGGCATCGCCGACTTCCTCGTCCGCGTGCCGGAACCTGTTGGCGGCCATGCCGCCTACGAGCCGTACGATGCGAAGCTGGCCCGGCTGGCGGCCAAGCCGGGACACGTGCTCCAACTCTGCTTCTATGCGGACGCCATCGAGGCGCTGACCGGATTGGCACCGCAGAGGATGCATCTCTGGCTCGGATCAGGTGAGATCGAATCCCTCGAGGTAAAGCAGTTCCGTGCCTACTGGAGGAGACTCCGTCACCGCTTGGCCACGATCATGGCCGACCCGCTGGTTGACGGAGTCCGCCCGGAGAAGTGCTCGTACTGCGAGTTCTGCGAGTACTCGGGACAATGCCAGGAGACCTGGCGGGCTGCCGACTCACTCGAGTTCGTAGCCGGCATCCGGAAGAAGGAGAAGGACGCGTTCGAGGAGGCCGAAATCACGACGTTGGTCTCGCTGGCCGAGGCGACCCGGCCCACCCCACAGGTCTCACCCACCCGGCAGGATCGACTCCGGCGGCAGGCCGAGCTCCAGGTCGTCTCCCGGGCAGCACCGGGCGAGCCGCCGGCCTTCCGGCCGATTCCACCCGGCGAGGACCCGGTGTGGGGTCACGGGTACGCCGAGCTTCCCGAACCGGACGGGGGCGACGTCTTCTTCGACCTCGAGGGCCACCCCTTCTGGACGCCCAGCTCCGGCCTGTTCTTCTTGTTCGGGCTCTGGTACCAGGTGGACGGCACATGGACCTACGAGCCCCGATGGTCCCATGACCTGGTCGCCCAGGACGAGACGGCAGCCGGGATCGTGGCGTTCTTCGACCAGCGTCGCCGGGACCATCCGGGCTTCCACGTGTACCACTACAACCACACCGAGCGGTCGGCTCTCGCGGCCATGACGCTGGGACGTCCCAGCGAAGCACTGTTCACCCACCTGAGCGATACCGGTCTCTTCGTCGACCTGATGAAGGTGGCGACCAACTCCTTCCAGGTGGGTGTCGAGTCCTACGGGTTGAAATCCCTGGAGGTGCTGGCCGACTACCAGCGTCAGGGTGAGATCGAAGGGGGCGCCGGGGCCGTCGTGGACTACGACCGCTATATGGGCAGTGGCGACCATGACCTCCTCGAAGCCATCGCCCGATACAACGAAGACGATGTCCGGGCCACCCAGGCGCTCCACGGCTGGCTGCTGGATCACCGCCCGGCTGAGACCGAGTGGCGGGAGCCGGTGCTCGACGGGTACGCCGAAGATCCTGAGCTGAACGATCTCGCCCAGCAGCTCCTGGCGTCGGACCTGGAGACCCCCGAGCACCTACTCGGAGATCTGCTCGGCTATTGGCGCCGCGAGCGGTCTGCGGACGTGGTGCCGAAGTTCGCCAAGCTCGAGTCGGACACCCACGAGCTTCTGGAGGACCCTGACGTGGTGGCCGGCCTGTCCCTCGTGGGTCATGAGGAACACCAGGGCCGAGGGGGTGACCTCACGAATGCTGTCTTCTCGTGGCCGGATCAGCCGCTGGCCAACGATCTGGACGGCAACACGGCCCTCATCGCTGGAGGTCCGGGGGAGAGTGGCTTTGCCACACTGGTAGACATCGATCGTGACCAGCGCACGCTGACCCTGCGTTGGGACCAGAAGCGGATCGATGCGGGCTTTCTTCCACGAGCCGCGAGCCCGGATGACTGGGTCACGCCGGGCCCCAAGCCAGTGGTGCTGGGCGAGTTCGCTCGCCAAGTCCTGAGAATTCCAGGTGCCGGTCAGGCTAATCCGGTGACCTGGGCACTGTTGGAGCGAGCGCTGCCGACGTTCGTTCCGGGGGCCGGCCCCACCGACGGTCTGTTCCGAGACGACATCGAATCCATCCTCAGCTGGGTTGGGGATCTGGACTCCAGCTTTGTGGCTATCCAAGGGCCGCCGGGCACGGGCAAGACATACCGAGGCGCCCACATCGTCCACGCCCTCATTTGTTCGGGTAAGCGAGTGGGCATCTCGGCGTTTGGCCACACGGCTATCGACAATCTGTTGACGGCGGTCCACTCGTTGTTCGAGGAGAAGGGGCAACGGCAAGAGCTCAGGGCCTGCAAGAAGGTAGCCAGCAAGTCTCAGGCTGGATCTCTGGAAGGGGTCAACTACACCACCTCCAATCCGACCGCCGCCAATGCCGACAAGTACAACCTCGTGGCTGGGACATCGTGGCTCTTCGCCTCGCCTCAATTGCGTGCCGCACCAGTCGATGTGCTGGTGATCGATGAGGCCGGCCAACTCGCCCTGGCCGATGCAGTCGCAGCTTCCGGATCGGCCCGCAACGTGATCCTGCTGGGTGACCCATTGCAGCTGGCACAGGTCTCGAAGGCCACGCACCCCGATGGTGCCGGAGCGAGCGTGCTGGAGCACATCATCGGTGACGAGGTGACGATAACGGCGGCCAGAGGGGTATTTCTGGCCGAATCGCGCCGCATGCACCCGGCCATCTGCGACTTCGTTTCCGCCCAGTTCTACGAGGGGCGGCTCAGGAGCCATGCGGAGTGCTCGGTGCGCAACATCGACGGCGTAGATCCAGGACTGGTGTGGATCGAGGCTCACCACGACGGCCGGTCCACCGAATCACCGGAGGAGGCGGAGTTGGTGGCTGCCGCCATCCGGGATCTGCTCGGACGGGAATGGACGGATGCGACGGGGGAGCGCTCCCGGATCTCTTCAGCAGACTTCATGGTGGTCGCCCCCTACAACGACCAGGTCCACCTGGTGCGGACGGTCCTCGCCCGTGATGAACGGACCGCCGGAGTGAAGGTGGGCACCGTCGACAAGTTCCAAGGTGGTGAGGCACCCGTGGTCTTCTTCACCATGGCCACCTCGACCGGCGACGATATGCCGAGGGGGCCGGATTTTCTCTTCTCCCGCAACCGGTCGAATGTGGCGGTGAGCCGAGCTCAGTTCCTTGCCTGTGTCGTGTGCAACGAGGAGCTGCTGGACAGCCGGGCTCGCACCGTGGAAGACATGCGCCTGATAGGGACCATCAGTGCATTCGTCGAGTCTGCTCGTCCGGGGATTTGGCCTGAAACCAAGGTCTGACTCTCGGCGGTGCCGCCACTCATCTATCTTGAGCGCTGTCGAAGCCCGGGCAGCAGTCAGTTCGGCGATTGTCCTCAGCCCGAGCAGCTGCGTCCTCAGCGACGGCCGAGGTCGATCAGTCTGCCCTCAGCGTGCTGGGGAGTGGTGTCCGCGTCTCAGCTCAGCCCGCTGGGTCGAGGTCCGGTGTCGCGCCGGAGTCGGGGTGCCGGCAAATTGCCTCCTGCCCGCCTAGGTGGGGCACGCGGCGGCCCGTTCCACTTGCAGGCACCCCACTACCCTCCGGACTCAGCAAGTCACCGTACGCAATGGTGCTTGCCACCACCGACGGAGGTCTGTTATCCAAAGGCCCAGCCAAGTGCGGGATCAGCACCCTGGAGCGGGAGGTGTCGAACAATGGGTACTCGTTGTCGGAACGCACTGGGGACGGTGCTGGCTGGGTCGTTACTGCTCGGCGGCGCACTCACCGCTGCCGTGCTCGCCGGTGCGCCGCCTGCGTCGGCTGGCACCGTCATCCAGACAATCGGCGTGGGTAGCGAGCCCAGCGCTGTCTCATCGGACGGCGCTGACGTCTGGGTGGCGAACTACGCCGGCAACACGGTGACCGAGCTCGCCGCCCCGACCGGTGCGGTCCTCCAGACCATCGGAGTGGGCGGCTATCCCGCTGGCGTTTCGTCGGACGGTAGCCATGTCTGGGTGGCGAACGCCGGCAGTAACTCGGTGAGCGAGCTCGCTGCCTCGACCGGTGCGGTCCTCCAGACCATCGGAGTGGGCAGACAACCCCGAGCCGTCTCATCGGACGGCACCCACGTCTGGGTGGCGAACACCAGCAGTGACACGGTGAGCGAGCTCGATGCCTCGACCGGATCCGTCCTCCAGACCATCGGAGTGGGCAGCGAGCCCATGGGTATCTCGTCGGACGGCACCCACGTCTGGGTGGCGAACAACTTCGACAACACGGTGAGCGAGCTGAGCGCCTCGACCGGTTCCGTCCTCCAGACGATCGGTGTGGGCGACGAACCAGACGCCGTCTCGTCAGACGGCACCCACGTCTGGGTGGCAAACTTCGCCAACACGGTCACTGAGCTGAGTGCATCGACCGGTGCCGTCCTCCAGACCATTGGCGTGGGCAGCGCGCCCTTTGGCGTCTCGTCGGACGGCACCCACGTCTGGGTGGCCAACGGCTTCGACAACACGGTCAGCGAGCTGAGCGCCTCGACCGGTTCGGTCCTCCAGACCATCGGAGTGGGCAGCGAGCCCATGGGCGTCTCCTCGGATGGCACCCACGTCTGGGTGGCGAACACCAATGACAATACGGTCACGGAGATCGCTATCGGAACCGGTCAGCTCCAGATCACCTCCACCTCGCTGCCCGACGCCACGGTCGGCCAGTCCTACTCGTTCCAGCTCCAAGCCATCGGGGGAACCACGCCCTACAGCTGGAACAAGTACCCACCGAGAGGCCGAGGCGTCCTGCCGCTCTGGCTCCACCTGTCGAAGAGCGGCCTCATCTCGGGCACGCCGAAGAGGGCGGGCACCTACACGATCATCGTCAAGTGCCTGCCGGCGACGCCACACCCGCACAAGACCCAAGCGACGCAGGAACTCACGATCACCGTCGATGCCTAGGCGGGAGTTCACACAGCCGGGCTACCGGATGGCTGCTATGCGGTTGGGACGGGACGGGGGGCCGAGCACCCGGTGCGACGCCCTACGCAACCAGCCGAGGATCTGAGTGCCGTCAGCACGGGGTCGGGAAGAACACCTCAGCCGGTGACCTGGGTTCCTCGCTAGTCAGGTTCGGTCGGTAGGCCCCGCACCCGTGGGCTGGAGGAAGCGAGACTTCCAGCTCCTCCGACTGGACAGCGGTGCGATCACTCCTCCCCGAGATGCGTGCTCGGGACGGTCTGCCTGCCACCGCAACAGAACCCATGGGCGCCACGGATGCTGCACTCGGTCGACCGGAGCTGCCTAGGCTTGTGGCAATGACGGAGTCTGATGGTGGACCGACGGACGAGGCCATCCGTGATCGGTCAGAGAAGGTTGCCGCTGTTCTGGTGAGGACGATGCTGGCCAACCAGCACCGGTCGTACTGGAGTCCGGAGACCAACAATGTCCTGATCACGGTGGCCCGGGACGTTGGGGACACGGTTCCGGAGCGGATCCGGGCTACCGCCGTGGCGAACCTGGTGGGAGCCTTGGCCCGGATCGCAGCCGACTATGCCTGGTGTGCGAAGGACGCCGGAGCCAACACATCCGGATTGGACAGACGGCTTGCGTCGTTGGCGGCTTCCTTGTCTCCACCGGGGGGAGAACAGTCCGCTCCTGGGGATTGACGCGGACCCCCTGATCACCGGGAAGGGGCGATCCGGCTGTCGCCGGCAGACTCCCTCCACCTCGGAGCCAACCTGCCTCAGCCCGAAGAGCTGAGGGCCCGCGCCCGATCAACCGGCGATCTCGTCTCGGACGGCCAGCAACTCGCGAATGCGCTCATCGTCAGGTCCGAGATAGTCGCTCAGGATTCCGACCACGTACGGGACGTCGAGCCGCCCCGCTCGAAACATCTCTTCGATGTCGGCCCAATCCTTGCGCCGATTGAAGAAGGCTTTGAAGACAGCGAGGTCATTGCAGCCGAGGAACGGGAGCGTCCTGTCGAGCAGCTGGTGCTCATTGACATGGAGTCGCAGATCGTCGTGGAAGCGGGTCGTGTCCAAGAAGATGTCGACCGGGATCCCGTCGAACAGCAACCGGCACTGACCGTCCGTCACCAGTGTCGCTGCCTCTTCATCGGTGGCCTCGATCTCATCGGGCAACGCGTCGAGAACCCGCTGTGCCTCGGTCGGAGGAGCGAAGATGTTCAGATCGATGTCGACGGTCGTCCTCGGCTCGCCCGTGCACCACAACAAGGCGAATGCCCCTCCGAATGCGTGACGGATCCCAGCTGCATCCAGACTGTCATGCAGCTCGATGACGGCATCGAGGATCGGCTTCATCGGGTGGGGGAATTCGTTGCGCGAAAGATGGGGTACCGGAGCGGCGCCCGTCGGCGCCGTGGCAGGGCGTCGATAAAGGAGAAGAGAGCCTCGATCTTCTCGGTCAACATCCGCTCGTCATTCGCAGGCACAGGCCTCAGATTGGCCTCGACCTCGAAACCCGCGGCGTGGAGCAGCCGCGCCAGAGTGACGACGGAGGGGACGGAAGCTCCCGACTCGTAGGCGGACAGCGTGGAGGCGGATGTACCTCCCCGCTGGGCAAGCTGCCTCCGGGAGAGGCCGCTCCTACGACGGGCTTCCTGAAGCAGCACCGCGGCGTCCATCCCCCCACGATACCAAATCTGGTTTCACCGTGGTCAGGGTCGACCGGCCTCCGCTCAGCTACCGGCCATCAGAGTGTCGGGGGATGTCGGGGCGGGGTCACACCGGGGCACTCGAGCGGGCAACGGCCCACCGGTCGTTCGTCCGGTCACAACACCCGAGGTCGGCCGCCGGCAGTCCTCCGGAGCAAGGTGACGGCAACGGTCGTGCCGACGATCATCCCAAAGGTGAGCCCACCGGCGATCTCCGTGAAGTTGGCCAGATCGTGGAAACTCTCGAGGAGATGTCCACCCGCCAGTGTGGTGATGCCGCGCAGTGCCATGGAGCCGACGGTCAGGACGAAGACCCCGCCGAGGATGATCACCAGCGTCGGCGGCCGACCGGGCTTCCGGCCCAGCCACACCCCGGCCACGGTAAGCACGAACGCGGCGAGGAACGTACCGGCCGCGGCACCGAAGAACCAGGTCCCCAGCAGCTGAGCGCCCCACGCCAGGTACACGCCCAGCAACAGCCAGCGCACGTCGCGAGGCCGGGCACAGAAGGTCAGCGCCATACCGATGGTGAACGGGATCCATGCCAGTGCGGTCAGGATCCAGGGCATGTTGTCGACGGTGGTCGACGTGATCAACGACGACGTCCCCGCTCCGCTGATGGCGGCACCGATGATCACCCCGGCGGCCAACTCGAACAGCACGAGGAACGATTGGACCAACCGGATGGTGCCCACGGTGAACTGTCCCACCGCCACCTCGGCGGCCGCCGCGCACAGGAAGTCTCCGGGGATCATCACGAACAGGGCGGGCACCATCACCAGGACTGGTCCACCGTGGGCATGGGCGATGTGCAGCACGGTGAAGGCCACCAGCGAGACGGCGGTCGCTGCGGCCAGCGGCAGCACGATCCGGAGAACGGCGATGCGCTCACCGACGAGATACACCGCAGCCATCACGGCACCGAGAATGAGCGATCCACCCAGCTGTCGCCAGTTCGCCTGGATGCTGGGGGCGAAGCCCGCGGCGAACAGCATCACGCCGATGAATCGGACCCACCAGGGGAACGGTGGGCGTCGCTTCTCGAGCGACTCGAGGCGGCGAATGGCCTCGCACGCCGTCAGCTTGCCCGCCACGATGTGCTGCTCCAACTGCTTGAAGTGGGAAACCTGGTCGAGCCGCTCCAGCGATGGTTGGGCGTGAACGACGTCGCTCCGCTGGCGGCCGTCCGCATGGGTGGTGACCACGACGAGACCTTCCATCATGGCCAGCGACTCGATATCCACGCCGTAGGCCCGGCCGATGTCACGCAACTGGAGATGGAGGTCGAAGGTGCCCTCGGAGCTGTTCCGCAACAGGAATTTGCTCACCATCCGGATGAGTCGATCGACGTCGTCTGTGCCGGTGACGGCCTCCGTCGTAGCAGTCATCGCCTTCCGCTCCACCGCTGGATCATCTCGCTCACCGCTCCTACCGATCGTCTGCTGCCGGGCGTGGGCTCAACGTCCTGACGCGGGCCTTGCCGATCACGCCAAGACTCGCTGTTGCCATCGGCATCCCCGGGGACGAGCCTTAGCCGCCGGTTGTGTCCCGAGCGCTAAAAAAGGGGGTTGAGGTGCAGGTTCGTCGGATCAGTCGCTGCCGCACCGGCCATGAGATCACCGAGCATGGAGCTCGGTTCCCGCCATTGCCACCTGCCGGGGGGCGGACTCGGGCTCGTGGCTTCACCACGGGAGCCACCCCTCCGTTCTGAAGACGATACAGTCGGCCCCGGCTCCGATAGAGGAGGAAACATGGCGGACGTGGTCATCCTGGGCGGGGGCCCCACCGGTCTGGCGACGGCGATTCTCTTGGCGCAGCGGGGCCTGGACACCATCGTGCTCGACCGCGACGAGGCGCCGCCCGACGATCCCGAAGAGGCGTGGGAGAGCTGGCGACGTCGCAGCGTCGGGCAGTTCCGGCTGGTCCACTACATGCAGCCCGGCGGGCGGACCCTGATGGAGGAGCACCTCCCGGCCGTCTTCACCGAGATGGAGGCCGTCGGAGCCACCCGGTACAACGCGGCCGAGGCGCAGGCGCGCCATCTGCCGGCCGGGTCGGGCACGGACCTGGACCTGAGCCGCTTCGAGACGATGACGACGTGCCGGCGTCCACTGATCGAGTATGCGTACGCATCGGCGGCCAGGAAGACCCCGGGGGTGGAGGTCCGCCACGGCTGCCCGGCCACCGGACTGGTCACCGGGAGCGAGGTGCTCCCGGGCGTGCCGCACGTCACCGGCGTCCGCACCGAGGCGGGCGAGACCATCGACGCCAGGGTCGTCGTGGACGCGGCCGGCCGCCGCTCACCGCTGTCCGGCATGATCGAGGCCGCCGGGGGTCGCCAGCCCCGGGAGGACGGCTTCGAGGCCGGTTTCGTCTACAACACGCAGTACTACCGGGGGGAGTCGCTCCCCGAGCTCCGGGACGACCTCCTGTCCGCCATCGGATCCATATCGGTCCTGACGATTCCCGGTGACCATGGCTGGTGGTCGGTGACGCTCTACCACTCGCCCAAGGACAAGCTGATGAGGAAGGTCCGCGACCCGAAGGTCTTCGAACGGGTCGTCCGGGCGTTGCCCAACCACGCGCATTGGGCCGACGGGACACCCCAGGGTGGTTGTGTCACCATGGCCAGCACGGCCAACACCACGCGTGAGTTCGTCGTCGACGGCGTCCCCTGTGCGACGGGGTTGGTGCCCGTGGGCGATGCCTGGGGATTCACCAACCCGTCCCTCGGCCGGGGCATCACCCTCGGGTTGATGCACGCGGTGGACATCGCCCCGGCAATCGCCGAGCACGTGGAGGACCCGCGCCGGCTCGCCGCTGAGTGGGAGCGCCTCACCGACGAGCGTGCGGCCAGGTGGCACGCCTCGACGGTCGACTTCGACCGGGTCCGTGCCCCCGAGGTCGACGCCAGTCTGCAGGGACTCCCGGATCCCTTCGATCCCTCGGACCCGGCGGTCGCCGGTCCTCGGGCGTTCTTCTCGGCATCGCACTACGACCCAGAGGTCCTCCAGATGTATTTCGAGGTGGTCGGGTGCTTGAACCTGCCCGGCGAGGTGATCAACCGACCCGGGGCGTTCGAGCGGGTGCTCGACGTGGCCATGTCGACCCCGCCCTATTCATCACCGGGACCGACCCGGCCGCAGCTGGAGGGACTCCTTGTCTGACCCGTCGAAACCCCGCGCCGTGTTCGTCCACGGCAATCCCGAGACGTCCTCGATCTGGGGACCGCTGCTCGCCGAGTTGCATCACCCCGATGTCGTGACCCTGTCTCCGCCCGGCTTCGGTGCCCCGGTCCCGGACGGCTTCGGAGCCACGGCGGACGACTACGTGGCGTGGCTGGCGTCCGAGCTCGAGGAGCAGCCTGGGCCGGTCGATCTGGTCGGCCACGACTGGGGTGGCGGACACGTCATGCGTCTCGCCATCGAGCGGCCGGACCTCATCCGATCGTGGGCGATGGACATCGCCGGCTGCTACGCCCCGGACTACGTCTGGCACGATCTGGCCCAGGTGTGGCAGGCGCCGGGTGCGGGCGAAGAGGCGGTCGCCGGCATGGCGTCCCTTCCGGTCGGGGAGCGGGCATCGCTGTTCGAGTCCCTCGGGATGACCCCCGACATCGCCGTGGCCGTTGCCGAGGCGGCTGACGAAGCCATGGGCCGCTGCATCCTCTCCCTCTACCGCTCGGCCGCCCAACCGGCGATGGCCCGCATCGGTGAGCGACTCGGCGGTGCCGCGGCCCGGCCCGGTCTCGTCATCATCCCCACCGAGGACGGGTACACCGGTGGCGAGGAACGAGCCCGCTGGACCGCCGCACAGTCCGACGCCGACGTGGCGGTGCTGGAGGGGCTCGGCCACTGGTGGATGATGCAGGACCCCGCGGCCGGCGCGGCTGCGCTGCAGAAGTTCTGGGGTTCGCTGACCGCTCGATGAGTCCCTGGTGCCACCCGTCCTCGACTCCGGATCGGGTCGGACGGCGCAGCATCAGTCGTCGCGGACGCCCCGATTCCACCAGGCCGGCCTGATCGCAGCCTGATCGACGATCCAGGAAAAATGGTGCTTGGCCGAAAGTCGCAAGAGCGGCAGAGTGGCGAAGCCCACGAGGGCCCAACGCCGGTCACGAGGAGGCACCTCGAGGACGATCGAGAGCGCTGAAGCCGCTCCCCAGCCGTAGAGGAGCGTGTTGTAGGCAGGGAGCTTCGATGCACCGAGTCCCTCCGCTTCGGCGAGGACCGGTATCCCCAGGGCGCTTCGCCGCCATGGCCAGATGAGGAAGTGGACGACCGCACCTCCGAGCGCGGCACCGGACCACACGGCCAGCAGCCTGTCCCATCGCTTGCCGCCCTTCGCCGCCAGTGCCATCCAGGCCGGAATCTGCGTCGCCCAGACGGCACCGGATCCGACAAGACCGAGCTCCGGCTGGCCGACGAGCCCGATGCCGCTCGACAACTCGAAGCCGTGGTGGGCGGCGGTGAGGGTGGCGGCGAGCATCGTCCATGGCCGTCGGAGTCTCGGGTCGCCACGGTTCGCTTCCATCAGCACCATTTGACACGCATCGCGTGGATACCGCCAAGCCGTGCCGTCCGCTCAGTGGGCCGAGAGCCCGAACAGGGGCATCGTGACACACTCTTGGCTGCCGAACCCCGGAGTTGCGGTGCCGATTGGCTATGCCGCAACTCCGGGGTCGAGCACGGGTCAGAAGGCGACCAGGCCTTCACCGCCGACCGCCCCGGCGACGCTCACGGACCCGATCTCGGTGAGCGCTCCGTTCGCATCGACAGTGAACTCGTCGACGATCCCGTTGCCGCCCGTCTGGACGTAGAGGAACTGTCCGCCCGCCGATGCCGAGGCGTCGACCGTCCCCGGATCGGTCGCCGTCTGGCCGAGCAGGGTCAGTTGGCCGACCGGCCCCTCTCGATAGCCACTGACCGTGGCGCTCCCTGCGTTGGAGGTGTAGAGGTAGCCACCGGCACCGGCGACCCAGCACGTCGCCGCCTGGGTGCTCGGAACAGCATCGAGTGCGGTCACCGTCCCGTTGACGCCGAGTCGATAGGTCACCAGGGAGCCGATGCCCGTATCGGCAACGACCAGGTCACCCGACGCATCGAAGGTGACGGCAAAGGGCAGCGCGGCGGATTCGACGTTCACCACGGGGGTCGACGAGGGCTCGCCCCAAAAGCCGACCTGGAACACATCGATGGCGTTGGTACTGGCCTTGGTGGTCACGACCAACTGGGAGCCGTCAGGCGAGAACGCCACCTGCCCCGGCGTGTGGGTGAACTGGGTGGTGTCCGTGGGAATCGTCAGGCCCAGATTGCGATTCGAGCCGGGGAGGGGGAACAGGTGGCCGTGGAGTGACCAATAGCCCTGCACGCTGCCCCCGTCCTCCGCATCGAGGACATAGACGAGGTCGCCGTGCACGGCCACGCTCACCGGGAAGGTCCCACCCGAGCTGAGCACTTGAGCCAGGCGCAGTCGGTCGCCCTGGACCGAGAAGACGGACACGGTGTTGCTGCCGGCATTGACGGCATACAGGGAGCCGTCGCGTTGGTTGTAGGCGAGAGAACCTTGGGAGGCGAGGTGATCGACCATGGAGCCGTTCAAGACACCGCCCAACCCTCCGGTGCCGTACGTGGCGACCAGAGCCAAGCTGCCGTTGTCCGCCCGGCTGTAGGCGACGACCTGGTTGCCCGCGGTGTTGTCGGTCTGGACGAAGACGGCATGATCGGCGCCCTCGACGAAGGACGGTCCACCAGGGGAGAACCCATCTGCTCCGGCGGCGAGCGGCGCCCCCCAGGCCGCGAGCCCCAGGACGAATCCGGTGGCCACGGCCAGTCGGATGAATCGTTTCATATCGTCTCCTTCGGATCGAGGTGCATGCTTCTAGGGCTCAGTCCCGGTCGGGTTGTGAGCGTTACGCCGGACAAGGCCTCGGGCGCCGCTGTAACGCCGGGGCGAGTGCCCGGGACTGAGGGTCGGTACCCGAATGCCCGGCGTCAGGAGCGGCCCGAATGAACCGGAGGGCGACAGTTCGAGGTGGACGTGCGAGGCCTACGCTCTGCGTCGTGGAGATGGACGTCGAACTGCTCGGCCGCTTACGTGATGGTGACGAGCAGGCGTTCGTCCTGCTGGTTGCCCAGTATCAGCAGCCCATGCTCCGTCTGGCCCGTTCGATGGTCTCCAGTCAGTCGGTAGCCGAGGAGGCCGTGCAGGACACCTGGATGGGGGTCGTCCGGGGCATCGACAAGTTCGAGGGGCGCTCGTCCCTGAAGACCTGGCTGTTCCGGATTCTCATCAATCGGACGCGTTCAGCCGGCTCTCACGAACATTCGACTACCTCGATCGAGTCTCTTCACGCGGTGGACCCGGATCGGTTCGACCCCCAGGGCCATTGGGCTGATCCACTCGACCGGTGGGTGGAGCAGGCGGATGACCGGCTCGATGCCGCCCGCTGGCTGCCGGCTCTCAAGGCAGCGCTCGATGGCCTTCCCCCTCGCCAGCGTCAGGTGATCCTGTTGCGGGATGTCGAAGGGCTCTCCGGCGACGACACCTGCGAGCTGCTCGGGATCACTGCGGGTAACCAGCGGATCCTGTTGCACAGGGGTAGGAGCCGTCTACGCGGGCTTCTCGAGGCCCAGATGGGTAGGGATTGATCGATGCTGTCGCTACGTCGCAAGGACATCGTGTGCCAACAAGCGGTGGAGCTCGTCACCGCCTACCTCGAAGGGGCTCTCTCGCGCCGGGAACGGCGTCGGTTCGAGGCTCACCTCCGGGCCTGTCCCAACTGCTCCGCCTATTTGGAGCAGATGAGGATGACCATCGAGTTGGCCGGGACGATCGAACCGGAGGACCTGACCCCGCAAGCCAGGCAGGACCTGACCGACCTCTATCGGCGCTGGCGGTCGGACCAGGGCTGACCCGGGCCGCCCGGGTTCATGGAGCGGGCCGGATCGCCTATCGCTTGATCTCGACCAGCAGGACCCACGCGTTGATCGATGCCGAGACGAACCCGAGCAGGATGGCGGCCAGCACCCAGTAGAAACCGCCTCCCCCGTGGGCGATCAGGCTGATGCCTCCGACGATGAGGGCAACGCTCGGGACCAGCAGCGTCGCAACATGTTCGATCCGCCAGGACTCGGGCTCATCGGGTGTGGTCTTCCCGCGGACCACCCAGAGAACCTGCACGGCCACAGCGGCTCCAAGGACTGTGAATTCGATACCCAGGGCACGGTGGCCCTGCCCCGGGGCCAAGGCGAAGCCGGAGGCGACCAGTGCACTCACCAGGATCCCGAGGGTTCCGGCCGCCCGGCCCGGCAGCTGCGGGTACCTGAGAATCTGTTCGAGATTGATCGAGATCGCCACGAAGAGCAACCCGGTCAGCGCGGCCGCCGCCCCGATCGTGCCCAGGAAGAAGTCGTGCCAAGCAAAAGCGTTGTAGGCCATGGGAGATCTTGACATCTCCCGACTCCGTCAGCTTCCCCCGACCTCCGACGGTGAGCCCTCGGCCGAGCCACCGCCCCGGTCCACGCTGCCGCACCCGTGCCGCCCCGGGCCGCGGTGGGGACCGGACGGACTCTCCCCGGTCAACCTCCGTAGGGCCGTGTGAGCACCTCCATGTTGTGGCCCGAGGGATCTTCGAAGTAGAAGCCGCGGCCGTGGTCGTTGATGCGGTTCTCCTGGAGATGTCCGGGGTCGGCCCAGTAGGTGAGTCCACGCTGTGTGACGCGCCCGAAGATGGCGTCGAACTCGTCCTCGGTGACGAGGAAGGCGTAGTGGTGACGCTCGAGAGCGCCCCGGTCGTCATAGTCGAGGCTGACGCCGTTGGCCGTCTCGACGCACAGGAACGGCCCGAATGGCTCCGGTGGACCGAGACCGAGGATCTCGGCCAGGAAGTTGGCGGACGCCGCCTTGTCACGAACGGGAACGATGGTGTGATTGAGCTGGACGGCCATGGCGCGCCTCCCGAGGTTGCTGCCGATACCCATTATCGGCGCCCGGGCCCGGGAGCGCTCGCCGATGGCAGGAACCCCCTCTTCCCGGCTGCACCTCGACGTGTGTCTACCCGACCGATGCGACCCCACGGGGCAGGATCATCGGCAGATCGCCGTAGGTGGCGATGCCCGGCGGGGCGGCGACGACGGCCGCGATGGCGTTGATCGGGGGCGCCGCCGTCATGATGTGTCCGAGCACCATGAAGTCGGCCATCGTCTCGGCCTCGAAGTCGGGTGGAGGGAGAAAGCCGATCTTCGCCGTGACCGTCGGCCGCCCATCGACCTGAATGACCCAGCCGTCCTGATCGATCTTCCAGTCGGGGTCCAACGTCTGGCCCTTCCGCCACCGGACGTTGAGCTCGACGATGGTCTTCCCCCCGACCGATCCCTGCCAACTGGCGGCGACCCCGGCGACGCACCCCGTGGCGATCGTCCAGGACCCCAGGTCGAGATCGGCGGTGGTCTGTGCGTACTCGGCCGTGCAGCTGACGTCATCGAGCTCGACCCCGAGTGCGTCGGCGACCATGCGCACGGCCTCGCCGAAGACGGCCGTGCCCTCCGCCGTCATCGCCTCGAGCCCGGGGTGGTCGATCGGTTTGCCGAAGCCCACCGGGATCTCCGTTGCCGGAGAGTCGTAGAACGTCGTGTCCGCCGCTTCGTTGACGGTTATCTTGTCGACTCGGTCACAGATGGTTGCGGACACGATGGCCAGCAATTCGGCGAAGCCCGGGCTGATACCGGTGCCGAACATCGTCGATCCGCCGAGCCGGCACGCCTCGGCGATTCTGTCGCGGCCCCCGCCCAGGTTGTGGCCGGTGATGAATGCTGCCGTCGCCACGACGTTGACACCCGCCGACAGGATGCGCACCAGCTCGCCGACATCGAGCCACATCGGGTTGTAGACGACGCAGTCCGGCTTCAGATCGAGCAGCGCGTCGATGTCGTTGGTCGCCGTGATGCCCAGGGGCTCGAGACCGCACAGCTCACCCACGTCGCGCCCCACCTTCTCGGGTGACCAGGCGTAGCAGCCGACGAGCTCGAGGGTGGGGTTGGCGGTGATCGCCCGTACCGAGCTCTTGCCGACATTCCCGGTCGTCCACTGGACGATCCGAAGGGGTGCGTTGCTGAGCATTCGCGCAGCATAGCGCCGGGCCCGAGCCGGAGCCCCGGCGCGACAAGGGCGGGGCCGAAGCCCCGCCCTTGTCCGTCCCGGCCGTAGGTACGGCCGATTCCGTTACTGGTTGCCTGCCGGTCCCCCTACTGCAGGGCGGCGGAGCCGCTGCCGAGGGTGATCGTCGAGATACCACCGGCGCCGGTGGCCTCTACCGTCAGGGCCGCCTCGTCCTGCGCCGTCGGTGCGAAGGTGGTCGACGAAGCACCACTGTCCGAGCCGCCGAACGCACCACTGATGGAGCTGGGGGTCGTGCCCGGGATGGTGAAGGACCCGTAGGTGTCGCCACCGATGGTGGTCGTGCCACCCACCGTGGAGTGAATGGTGATGACGGAGTCCTTGGAGCTGAACTTCTGATTGGGAGGAGCCGTCCAGGCCACCTTCAACGAGCCGCTCAGCGTTCCGCCGGCGGACGGGTCGTTGCCCTCGATGCTGGCCGCACTGTAGAAGTCAGCGGCCGACTCGGCCGGGTTGGTCGAGGCGAGCTTGCCCGAGGCCACGCCGGTGAAGGTTCCAGCGACCGCCGACGAGGTGCAGGACAGGTCCACTCCGCTGATCGTGATCTTCTGCCCCTTGTTCTTGGCCGGGGGAACGTACCCGCCCGGGACGGCGACGCCGATGGCGTAATGGAAGCCGATGGTCCCTCCGCTGGTGGTGCAGGTGGCGGTCGCGCCGGCAACCGAGTCCGTCACCGGCTTGGCCGACGCCGTCCCCGCGGTAGCGGCGATGACTCCGACCGGCATGGCCACCGCGGCAGCCACCATAAGCATCTTGCGTATCATCTGTATTCCTTTTCCCCCATGTCGCCACGGGCTCTCTGAAGTCGAGCGACCCGTGCCCCCCGACCTTGTACTCAGCCACGGCCTCGGAGCAACCGCGCCGACTTCCCTCTTGTCGATCGCGGATCCGCCGAAACCGGCGGTGACGATAGTGCACCGTCCGATCGTCGTCCACCGCTTTCAGCAGGGACGGCGACGATCCGGCGCCACCGTCTCCACCGGCCGAACGGCCCGGATCCCCGAGAGTCCGACATCCTGCGACATCGAACCGCCGACCACCGGGGCACTGTCGCCAGCGACCCGCCACGGAGCGCACGCTCTGGGTGATCGGACTGCTACCCCACGCGGTGTGCGACGGCCCGGGGTAGGACGGCCGCGGCCTCGAGCTCCACCCGGAGTTGATGGGGCGAGCGGAACAGGATGGTCTGGATGCCCAGTCCGCTGGCCGCGTCGAGGTTCTCCTCCCTGTCGTCGATCAGCAGAGTGGTCCCGGGCGTCAGGCCGAAGCGGTCGAGCAGTCGCAGGAAGATGGCCGGCTCCGGCTTTGCCACTCCCTCACGACCGGAGACGACCGTGCCGTCGAACCAACCGAGGAACGGGAACCGTTCGAGGCGCAGCGGATACGTCTCCGCCTCCATGTTGGTGAGGGCGTAGCAGGGCATTCCGGTGTCTTTGACCGCTCGGAGGACGTCCACCGTTCCGACGTGGACGCCACCGACCATCTCCTCGCTGCGCCTCGACCACGCCCAGATCAATTCGGAGAGGTGGGGATGCCTCGAGGCGAGTTCGGCGCAGGACGCGGCGGTCGGGGTGCCCCGGTCGTGGGGCGCATGCCAGCCCGGCGAACAGATCTCGGCGAGGAACCGCTCCATGGCCGCCTCGTCGGCGAACAGCTTGCGGTAGAGGTGTCGAGGGTCCCAATCGAGCAGGACGCCACCCAGGTCGAACACCACGGCCCCGACCGGGAGGTGCCCTGAAACCGTGTGTGATCGCACATAAATAATGGTAGAGTGAACGCTGTGGATGTGCAAATGCGCCACCAGATGATCATGCAAGCTCTCCGCCAGCGCAGTCCGGTGCTGGTCGGGGAGTTGGCCAGCGCACTGGATTGCTCCGAGATGACCGTCCGGCGTGACCTCGAGTCGCTGGAGCGCAGTGGGGGCCTCCGACGCGTGCACGGTGGCGCGGCGAGTGTCTTCCTCAGTGCCGAGGAGACCCCGTACGGCATCCGGGCCCTCGAGTCCCCCGAAGCCAAGGCGACGATCGGCGCCGCCGCGGCCAGCCTCCTGGCGGACGGGGAGACGGTCATCCTCGACGGGGGGACCACCGCCATGGAGGTGGCACGAGCGCTCCGCAGCCGGCGGATGACCGTCATGCCGCTGGCGCTCAGGCCCGTCTTCGAGCTGCATGAGTGCCCGGGCATCAAGCTCCTCCTCCCGGGCGGGGAGGTCCGTCCGGGCGAACTGTCGTTGACCGGAAGTCTCACCGACCCCTGTTTCTCCCAGCTCCGGTTCGACACGTGTGTGATGGGTCCGTGCGGCATCGACACCAAGGCGGGTATCACCACCCACCTGCTCGCCGAGACGGCGGTGAAGCGTGCCGCGGCCGACGCCTCGCAACGGGTCATCGTGGTGGCCGACTCCTCGAAGCTCGGCCGGGTGGCATTCGGCCATGTGTGCGATCTCGACGACATCGACATCGTCGTCACCGACGCCGACGCCGACCAGCAGACCGTGGACGAGCTGCGGGCGACGGGAGTCGACGTACGCTGCGCCTGACGCCGATCCCGGCCGAGCACGAACCACCGGCACCAGCCCCGTCGGACCGTTGGCCACGCCTGGCCGTCATCGCCGTGTTCTTCGTGCACGGCTTCCTGTTCGCCTCCTGGACGGCCCACATCCCGCAGTTGAAGCAACACCTCGGTCTGAGTGACGGCGGACTCGGACTGGCCTTGCTCGGAGCTCCCATCGGCTCGGTCCTGGCGATGGTGGTGGCCGCCCGCCTGCTGCCGACCGTCGGCAGCAGGCGGATGGTCCGCCTGGCGCTGGCCGGGTACTGCGTCTCGGGCCCGTTCATCGGGCTCACCGGTTCGTTGGGCACCTTCTTCGTCGCCTTTCTGCTCTGGGGCTTCTTCCAGGGGATGCTCGACGTGTCGATGAACACACAGGCGATCGCCGTCGAGCGGTTCTCCGGTCGTGTGCTGATGCCGGGGTTCCATGGGTCGTGGAGCACCGGCGCCCTGGTCGGTGCGGTCACCGGCGCCGTGGCGGTGGGGCTCGGTCTCTCCCTGAGCGCGCAACTGCTCGTCCTGGCGATACCGTGCCTGCTGGGCGTCGGCTGGCTGACGTCGCGGATGATCCCCGACCGTCGAGTGGATGACCCCTCCGAATCCTCGGATGGCGCACCGGGCAACGGGCGCGGTGGCGTGCTCCAGGGTGCGGTCATCATGCTCGGGGGCATCGTCTTCGCCGACATGCTGTGCGAAGGCGCCGCAGCCGACTGGGCCGCCGTCTATCTCCACAACTCGCTCCACGCCGTTCCCCTGGTGGCCGGACTGGCCTTTGCCGCCTACGCCCTGGCCATGCTGGCGGTCCGGCTCTCGGGCAACCGGCTCTTCACCAGGTTCCCCGCCCACCGTCTGCTTCCGCTGCTCGCCGCCATCGCCTCGCTCGGGTTCGCCGCCGGGCTCGTCGTCGGCCACCCGGTGGGGATGCTGCTCGCCTTCGCCCTCCTCGGCGCCGGTGTCGGCGGTGTCGTGCCGATGGTCCTCAGCGCCGCCGGCGCGGTGACCAACGTGAACACGGGGAAGGCCGTCGCCGCGGTGGCGGGCTGTGGCTGGTCCGGCTATGTCGTGGGACCCGTCGTGATCGGTGCGATCGCTTCGGCGACGTCGCTACGCACCGCCCTGTTCCTGATCCCGGTGCTCATGGCCACCGTCGCCGTGGCCACCGCGACGGCGAAGGCGCTGCGGCATGAGGCGACCACCGGCGTGGGTCCTTCGGTCGACGGCGGGGACCGGCGAGCCATCGAAGCCTTCGATCAGAGCGTGACGACCGTCTAGATCGGCCGAGCTCGGCCGGCCGTGGGATCTCGAACCGGGAGCCGACCGGCCGGTTCCCCGGAGCACCGGGGTCCCCGCGGCCCCCGGCCCCGCCCGGCGCCGCGGGCGGCGAACCTCTCCGGCCGGACGGTCATCCACCTCCGGGGCGGTGGTGACTACGATCGCTCCGTTCGGCACGTGACGGCCGGCCAGGCGGAGGGCCGCGGGGCCCTGCGGTCATCGGAAGGGAGACCCATGGGAGCACGGACGGTGTCGAGATGCGGCGCAGCACTGGCCGGCCTGGTCCTGGCGACGGCCACGGTGGCCGCGGCGACCGCAGTCCCTCAGGCCGGGGCGGCCCCGGCCCGCCCGATCGGCCACGTGTCCATTGCCGCCAGCCAGACCCCGGCGTACGCCGGGGACGCCGGTGATCCCGATGTGGTCTACTCCGGCGGCACCTACTACGCCTTCACGACGGGCACGACCCTGGGGAACAACATCCAGGCCCTCGTCGACACCACCGGCAATCCCGCCTCCGGTTGGGGCTCGTACACCGGTACCACCTACGGATCGACGGCCCTTCCCAGCCCTCCGGCCTGGCAGGCCGTCAACACGCAGACCTCGCCGGGCGTCTTCCACTACGGCGGCCACTGGGTCATGTGGTACGACGCCTCGGAGGCCGGCCACGCCGAGGATTCGGGCTACTCCTGCCTGTCCGTGGCCACCGCGGCGTCCTTGACCCCGACGAGCCCACAGTTCACCGACACTTCCACCGGCGGATACTGCCCCCCCGGAGGGGTCCTCGATCCGAGCCCCTTCGTCGATCCCGCCACCGGGGCGGCCTACCTTGTCTACAAGTCCAATGATGGCTCCTCGACCGCACCGTCCCAGGTGCTGTCGGTGCCACTCACCAGCGACGGAACCGGCTTCGCCGGGACGCCGAGAGTGCTCTTGACCGTGGACCAGGCCGCACTGCCGTGGGAGACGACGACCGACGACCCCCAGATGGTCTACGCCTCCGGCACCTACCAGCTGCTCTTCTCCGGGGGAGACTTCCTGTCCACGTCCTACAACGAGGCGATCACCGACTGCTCCGGCCCCGACGGACCGTGCAGCCAACCCTCCGGGCCGTTCCTCACCACCTACGGGGACGTCTACGGACCGGGTGGGGGGTCGCTCTTCCAGGATGCCGCCGGCACCTGGTGGCTGGGCTACGCCGCCTGGAACAAGTCGTGCACCAACTACGGCGGCGCCTGCGGCGCCATCCGGCAGCTGTTCACCGCTCCCGTCAACATCAGCAACGGGCTGGTGGTGCCCTGCTCACCTCCGGCGGGCACGCCGGTCGGCTATCGGATCACCGCGAGTGACGGAGGCATCTTCGACTTCGGCAACCTCCCGTTCTGCGGTTCGACCGGAGGCATCCACATCAACCAACCGGTCGTGGGCATGGCCTCCACGGCCGACGGCGGTGGGTACTGGACGGTGGCCCGTGACGGTGGTGTGTTCGCCTTCGGCGACGCCCAGTTCCACGGCTCCGCCGGAGCCATCCACCTCAACCAGCCGGTCGTGGGCATGGCCGCCACCCCGAACGGCGGCGGCTACTGGCTGGTGGCCGCCGACGGCGGTGTCTTCTCCTACGGGAACGCCACCTTCCACGGCTCCACCGGCAACCTGCACCTCAACAAGCCCATCGTGGGCATCGCCTCCACGGCCGACGGCGGCGGCTACTGGCTGGTGGCCTCCGACGGCGGCGTGTTCTCCTTCGGCGATGCCCAGTTCCACGGCTCCACCGGCAACCTGCACCTCAACAAGCCCATCGTGGGCATCGCCTCCACGGCGGACGGCGGCGGCTACTGGCTGGTCGCTTCCGACGGCGGCATCTTCTCCTTCGGCGATGCCGTGTTCCACGGCTCCGCCGGCGGCATCCACCTCAACCAGCCGGTCGTGGGTATGGCCACCACCCCGGACGGTGGCGGCTACTGGCTGGTCGCTTCCGACGGCGGCATCTTCTCCTACGGTGATGCCCAGTTCCACGGCTCCACCGGAGGCATCCACCTGAACCAGCCCGTCGTGGGCATGAGCGGCCCATGACCGGCGCTGTGCTTCCGTCGGACTGATCGGATCGGGCGGTCCCTCCGGGATTCGCCGGCCCCGTCGTGAGCGGGCGCCATCCGGGTCGACCGGCGAGGGATCCGGGAAGTGCACGTCGGCGGGGTCGTCGGCCCCGAAGACCGTGGGTCCGCTCGAATGGCCGTGTGCCGTCCGGTCGCCGAATCCGACGACGGGCGGCGGACAGAGGGCCTCTGGCCCGGTGGTCGGCGAATGGATGAGCCCGTCCCCGGCTCCAACGGCCGGGACCGTCTCCGGTGACCCGGCGTCACACCCCGGACGTACCCTTGACCTGTACCCATGCAGAGGAGCCGAGGCACCTGGGCCCGTGACGCTCCACCAACCGACCTTCGGGCACGGAGGTCCGGCCAGGTCCGATGGAGGTCGACGTGAGGTCGAAGGCGATCGCCGGTGTGGACGGCTGGCTGGAGCAAGCCGAAGCAGCCCTGAGGGACCAACAGGAGCGGTCGCTGTCCCCGTCCTCGGCTCCCGTCTGGGACGCGGGAGGGATCGAGAGGACCGTCACCGTGGCCGAGTTCACCGAGGGAATCGGGGAGCTCCTCGGGGCCATGTGCGAACGCCCCGGACGGTGGATCCTGATCGCCGACTGCGGACCCAGCCGGTACTGGCAGGCCCTCGCCTTCGAGGACGGCTCACTCGTCACCGAGGTGATCTCCAACCACTGGATCGAGGGGGCCGACCGATTGACACCGGGTCAGGAGGAACGGCTGTGCGACCTCGGTTGGTCGTCCCCCGATCCACCGCGCCGGCGCAACTGGACGAGAGTGGAGCCCACCACGTCGCCGGACATCGCCGCCGCCGCCCGTCAGGCCGCCGAGACCCTGAGACAGGTCTTCGGTGCCGGCGAGCAGGACCGGATCGGGGTGAAGCTCTTCAGCTCGGCGACCCGAGGGGGCACCCCGGCCAGTCCCACCTACGGGGAGGCGTCGTAGGCGCACGGCTCCAGCCAGCTGCAACTGGTCACCTGTGGGGGGGTCTTTGACAGCCAGTCGGGCCATTATCTGTCCAACGTCGTCGTCTATTCGTCTCTCGTGTCCGTGGGATGAGCCGTTGCGGAACCAATGGGTGGATGGGCGAGCGCCTTCCGCGGCGTGCGGTCGGGTCACGGGCGGGCAATGGCCACGCCGGTGCCCATCGGAAATCGCACCCTCGTCGTGCCGACCGGATTGGCCGATGACCAGAGTCGATCGGTTGGCCTCGTCATCCAGACCCGAGCCGTGCTGTGACGTGACGGAGACCGACGGTGGCGGTCACCGGGACCGACCCGCGCCAGTCCATGGTCAGGTGACGGTCACGGCACCGGCGTAGACCAGCGTCGTGATCTCGTCGGTGGACGTGTCGATGAGTTCGATCTGGACCGTGGCATCCGGCCCTGTGCCGAGCAGCCTGCACCGAGTGCGGACCGGGCCCACCTGTGCTTTCCGGAGATAACGGAGATCGAGGTCGGTCACCACGAACGGCGACCCGAAGCGTGCCGTCAGGAGATCCTCGGCGGCGGCTTCGGCCACCAGCGCCACCATGGCGCCCTGCAGCGTCCCGGCCGGGTTGCGGAGCTCGGGGGTGACCTCGACCTGCACGATGCCCTCCTCCCCGTCGATCGACTGGATGCCGGCCTCGTCGCGCAATGGTCTCGTGAGGGTGGCCGTGTCCCGGAAGATCACAGGGATCTGCCCGAGCGGGACATTGGGCTTCGGCGGATCGGTCGCCCGGCGAGGAACCTTGGCGAAGCCGATGGCGCCGCTGGCGATCGGCGCTCCCCGGTCCGAGGTCAGCTCGACCAGGCTCGTCGCCGAGCGCCTGCCCTGGCGCAGGATCTGACTGGTGGCGTCGATGCGCTCGGGTGCTGGGACCGGGCGCATCCGCACCGACATGTCCGTGGTCAGCGTCCAGACGTCGCCGTCCTGGTCCAGGGGGATCCCCGCCACCACGTCGATGACGAAGGCGAGGACGCTGGCTCGAACGATGCCGTGGTGCAGCGTCTCCTTCTGTGGCCTCAGTTCGAGGGTGAGCTCGCCCCCGTCGAAGCGCGCCGTCACCCCGAGCCGGCCCGGCACCGACGTGCCGTGACCCGATACGTCCGTCATCTGGTCTCCCGAACCGACATGAGCCTCAGATGCTAACGGCCGGGGATGTCGCCGCACGGCCCACCCGGCCCACGGGCACCCGAGCACCGGTCTGGTGCTGGGGTCGATGCACCGGGCCCATCCGGCCGGCCCGGCGATCGCCACCGGGCGAGACCGGGCCCGGCCCGGGACGTGGGGGCCCTGATCAGGGCAGGATCAGGTGGGTGTCGCCGAACTCGTGCCACCGGAATCCCTGGGCCAAGGCGGCTTCGTACGAGGCCCGGAGGAGTCGGCGACCGGCGATCGCCTCGAGCATCATCAGGTGGGACGAGGCGGGCTCGTGCCACCCGGTGATCATGCCGTCGACGGTGCGCACCCCGTCGTCCGGGGAGATCACCCGATCGGTCCAGCCGTCGTAGGCGCTGACCGTTCCGTCGTCCCCGGCCGCCGTCTCCAGTGCCCGAACGACGGTGGTCCCGACAGCGATCACCCGATGACCGCGTCGATGGGCGGTGTTCACCCAGTCGGCCGTCGGCTCCGGGACGATCATCCGCTCCGGGTAGGGGAGTTCGTCCGCTTCGAGCGAGGCGACGCCCGTGTGGAGTACCAGGGGGGCAACCCCGACACCCTTCGCCACGAGCCCGGTGATGCTCTCGGGCGTGAACGGCCGGCCGGCACTCGGCATCTCGGCGCTCCCCGGCTTCGTGGCGTAGACGTTCTGGTACATCTCGATGGGCCAGGGGTGTTCGACATAGCCGTAGCGGATGGGGCGCCCATTGGCCGCCAGCCAGCTGAGGGAGCGCGTCCCCAGATCGAGCGTGGCGATCCACAGCCGCCCCCGTTCGCCGTAGGGCTCCTCGAGCGTGGCCGACGCGTTGCCCTTCAGCCGGACGTTCCGTGGCGGTGGACCGGTCCACCGTTCGGTCGTGCGTCCGACGATCCGCCGTGGTTCGACGACCCATCGGTTCCCGGCCAGCCGGGTGGAGAGATGGATGACCAGGACCGTCCCGTCGTCGGCCGTGGCATCGACCGCGGCCGGCAGCGTGCCGGACGTGTTGATCACCAGGAGATCGCCGGGATCCAGGAACCGTGGCAGGAAGACGAAGGAACTGGGCACGATCGACCCCGTCCCCCGGTACGAGACGAGCATCCGAACGGCGTCCCGGGTGAGACCTCGCGCCTCGGGCGGTTCGGAGGCCTCCAGGGCTGCGGGTAGATCGTAGGTGTAGCGCTCCGGCACCACCGTTCCGGCGCTCATGACTGCACCAACGCCTCGGCCCGGTACCGGCCACTGGGGGCACCGGACTCGAGCAGTGCCCGGAACCGCGGTACCACCGACTCGGGTTCCGGCCGGTCCGAGATGTCCTGGCCGGGGAACGCAGCCTGGTGCATGGCCGTCCGCATGTCTCCTGGATCGAACTGGTAGACGCGCAGCGCCGGCTCCTCGGTGGCCAGCACGTTGTGGAGTTGGTCCAGAGCGGCCTTGGACGAGCCGTAGCCGCCCCAGCCCTCGTAACCCTCGACAGCGGCATCGGAGGAGAGGGCGACGATCGTGCCCCGTGAGCGACGGAGCTGGGGGAGCGCCTCTTGGACCAGGGCCAACGGGGCCAGGACGTTCACTTCGTACAGGCGCCTCAGGCCGGCGAGGGGGTAGTGCTCGAGCCTCGGCAGAGGACTCGGTCCGAGGGTGCTGGCGTTGTTGACGAGCAGATCCAGCGACCCGCTTTGCCGGGCGGATTCGACGAGGGCGCTCCGATGGTGGGGGGAGCTCACGTCGCCGGCGATCAGGGTCGGGTCGGCACCCAGACCGCTCAGGCATTCACCGACCTCCTGCAACGATGCCTGGTCGCGGCCGTCGATGATCAGGGTCCAGCCGTCCTCGGCCAGATCGACGGCCAGCGCCCGCCCGAATCCCCGCGATCCCCCGGTAATGACAGCGACCGGCATAGCAGTTCACCTCCAGTAGCGGCTGCGTCCGTGCACCCGCTCCCACCAGCGTAAGACTTAAACTAATATTTAAGTCAAGAGATTTCTTCGGGAGGTCAGCGCATGGAGAATCTGCTCACCATCGGCGAGGTGGCCGAGCGCAGTGGGCTCGCCGCCTCGGCCATCCGCTTCTACGAGCGCCAGGGACTCGTCCACGCCGAGCGCACCCCGAGCGGTCAGCGACGGTTCCGGCGGGACGTGCTCCGGCGGATCGCCTTCATCCGGATCGCCCAGCGGGTCGGCCTGACGCTGGAAGAGATCGTCACGGCCCTGGCCGTGCTCCCCGCGGACCGTGCCCCCACGCTCCGGGACTGGGGTCGCCTCACGGCGGGCTGGCAGGATCGCATCGATCAGCGCATCTCCCTCCTCCAGGCACTGCAGAGTGGCCTTTCGGCTTGCATCGGCTGTGGTTGCCTGTCCCTCAGGACCTGTGCTCTGGCCAATCCCGAGGACGTGGCCGGCACCATGGGTTCGGGTCCGCAGTACCTGATGACCGACTGATCAGGGCGGTCGTGCCGATGCGATGCCGGACGGCAGAACACCGGCGGGCCTGTCGGGACCGTGCCCGCTCGCCTCGGCTGACGGGGCGGAGGCCACCAGCCACCAGCCAGCAGCCAGCAGCCACCAGCCGGATGGTCAGGCCGGCTTGATGTTCGAATTGAGATGGAAGACGTTGTCCGGGTCGAAGGCCGCCTTGATCCTTTGCAGCCGTTCGTACTTCTCTCCGTACGAGTCCCGCACACGGTTCTCGTCGTACTCGCTCTGGAAGTTGACGTAGCCCCCGCTACCGGCCGTATGCGGCAGCAGTGCTGACCAGTAGTCCCGGACCCACGACCGTTCGGCATCGAACTCCTCCGGAGATGGCGTGGTGGCGGAGATGTTGATCACGTAGCCGGTGTCGCGAGACCCGCCGAACGCGGTGGCCTCCTCGGCCACCCGGCGGAACGCCCCACCGAAGTTGAAGATCGGGACGAAGGACAGTGGTGACATCTTCTTCGCCTGGTGCTCGACGATGGCGTCGATGACCCCGTCAGTCAGGTCGTCGACGTAGATCGCCTTCTCGTACGAGTGGAGGCCCCACGGCGCCGAGGCGTCGAACATCTGCTGGAGGTCCACATAGGGAATGGGCGTGACCAGCTCGACGACCGGGCTGAGGGCCTCGTTGATCGGAGCGATGAGCCGCTGGTGCGTGTCGGCATCGCCGAGTCCCACGACGACGAGACCGAAGACCGGGCTGAACTGCAGGTCCTCGGGCACGAACGGTTCGGGTGGAGCGCTGAGCCCGGCCAGGAACATCTGTGAGTCGTCGGGAAGGCTGCGGACGAACTCGCGGGCGAAGCGGAAGAGTTCACGGCCTTGCTCGGGGCTGAAGAGGAAGAGGCCCAGATTCACCAGGGGGCCGACCTGATGGAGTGCGAACTCGAACTCGGTGACGACACCGAAGTTTCCGCCACCACCCCGGATGGCCCAGAAGAGGTCCGTGTCCTCCTCGCTCGACGCCTTCAGGACCCGGCCGTCGGCCGTGACCACCGTGGCCCCGACCAGGTTGTCGCAGGACAGCCCGGCCAGCCGCGACAGCCAACCGATGCCACCGCCCAGCGTCAGGCCGGCGACCCCGGTATGGCTGATGAACCCGCCGGGCACGGCCAGGCCGTGGGCCTGCGTGGCAGCGTCGAGCTCTCCCCAGGTCGCCCCGCCTCCGCAGGTGGCCCGTTGCGCTCCGACGTCCACCGTCACCGCCTTCATCGGCGTGAGATCGATCATCAGGCCGCCTTCGCACAGCGCATGACCGGCGAAGTTGTGCCCGCCGCCTCGGACCGATAGCTCGAGGCCCTCCCGGCGGGCCACGCCGAGCGCGGCCACGACGTCCTCCGGCGTGGCGCAGCTGGCGACGACCGCCGGCCGTCGGGTCACCGCACCGTTCCAGATGCGCACCGCTTCGTCGTACGCGGCCGAGCCGGGGAGCGAGACCTCACCCCCGAACGACTTGCGAAGCTCGCTGACCGTGTCGACCGCTATATCCGCCATGGGTCCTCCCGCTTCTCCGCCGAGTTGAACCCAGTGAACCCCTAGTGTTGGGGGCTGTCAATCGCGCTGGGCCCGCCCCGGGCGGGGCCCGCCCCCATGGCGATTCGACGAGGTCGGCGACCCAATTCGGCTCGGGGCCGGAGCGGCACCACGAGCAACCCCGGCTACGGCAGTGGCGAGCAACAGCAAGCGGATTCCTGGCGACCGCCGCTGAGCCTACGAGACCCCGTTCTGCCGCTGGGGCCCGGAGGGTTCCGGGGACGATCGTGCCCGACGGGCGCACAGGAGCATCAGCCTGGGAATGGTGGTGGCGTTCGGGAAATCGCCCGTCTGGCGGAGAATCGCCGACGGGGGCGATGGCTCGACCATGTCTTCGATGAGCAGTCCGACTCGTCCCATGGCGTGTACATACCGGCTGAGCGGTCGGTGGATGAACTGCAGCTGGACACCGGGGGCGATCTCATCGATGGCGACGTCGTCCGGCAGATAGGGGCCGATCCTCCAGAAGTGATCGTCCGAGTTGAGGTCGGCGACCCAGCCACTCCCCGGCGATTGCAGGAACGGATGGGCCAGGAGCAGGAGGAACAGTCCACCGGGCGCAAGGACGCGGGCCACCTCCCCGATGGCGGCCTCGAATGCCTCCACATGTTCGAGAGCCAGGCACACGACCACCGCGTCGAAGCCCGCGCTCGTCGCCGGGATCTGCTCGGACCGCGCCCGGATGAAGTGAGCTGGGCCACCCCGCTCTCGAGCCACGCGGATCTGTGCCGCCGTCGGATCGATCCCCACCACGTCGGCACCGAGTCGAGCGATTCGGCGACTGACCTGTCCCTCGCCGCATCCCACGTCCAGGACCCGGCGCCTCCCGCGCAAGTGGTGTTCGATCAGGGGAAGGATCTGATCCTCGTACTCGGGGTCGGCTCCGTCGGTGAATCCTTGTTGCCACCACGCCGCGTGCTTCTCCCAGAGAGAGTCCCCGACCATGACCGTGAGGGTAGTGGTCATCGTCCCGGCGGGAAGGTCCGCTCGACGTGGCGAGGCCGGCGAACCGGGATCGCTGCACCGGACCGAGCGCGACCGAGGGGCCACGGAGGGGGAAAGCTGTTGACGGGTCCCCCGTGCGCCGAGTAAAAACACGGGCTGATAAGGAGGCGGACCATGTCGAACTCGATTACCCGTTGGTGCACGCGCTTGAAGGCGGTTGGGCTGGGACTCGTTCTGGTCGTGGGGGCCCTTGCCGGAGTGGCGTTGACCTCGGCGCCGGCCGGTGCGGTCGGGGTCACCCTCTATGTCGCACCGACGGGTACGGGCGGGGGGAGCTGTTCCAACCCGAACTACAACACGATCTCCGCTGCGGTCAGTGGCGCAGTGGGCGGAGACGTCATCGACGTCTGCCCCGGCACCTACAACGAGTCGGTGGACGTGAGCAACAAGCAGTTGACGATCGACGGCTCGGTGGGCGGCACGGCGACGATCAACGCCTCGGGCCATCCGGAAGGTGTCGTCATCCAGGCGCCGGGAGCGGCCGGCTCGGTCCTCGCGGGCTTCACCATCGAGGGTGCCCAGGGCGAGGGCGTCCTGGTCGAAGGGACCTCGAACGTGACAGTCACGAACAACGAGGTCAGCGGCAATGATCTCGCCTGTATCCCCCAGACGACGGAGAACGACTGCGGCGAGGGCATCCACCTCGAGTCCGTCACCAACTCCACCGTGAGCCGAAATACCAGCGAGAACAACACCGGCGGCATCCTCCTCGACGACGGAGTCCCTCCGGGCACCACCGGTGTGGGTGCGTTCGGGGGGGCGACCGCCTACTACGGACCGACGTCGGGGAATCTGGTCCAGAGCAACATCGTCGTCAACAACGTCTGGGACTGCGGCATCACCATGCCGTCCCACAATTCGAACGCCGCACCCGGCGGGCAGCCCGATCCCTCCGCGGGAGGGGTCTTCGACAACACCGTCAGCGGCAATGTGTCCCAGAACAACGGCATCGAGGGTGGTGGGGGCTCCGGAGTCCTGGTGGCGGCCCCGTTCCCCGGTACCGCCTCCTATGACAACGTCATCAAGGGCAACACCGTGTCGGGGAACGGGCAGGCCGGAATCACCGTCCACAGCCACGCACCGGCGCAGGACGTCAACGGCAACCAGATCCTGAACAACGTCGTCGGCCAGAACGCCGTCGGCGAGACCTCGCCCGGTGCCGGGGTGTTCAGCTCGGGCAGCACCAGCGCCGGTGATGTCGATGCCGGCGACCCGGCCACGACAGGCATCCTGGTCTTCAGCGCCGTCGACCACGTGACCGGGACCACCATCCAGGGCAATTCGATCTCCAACAACTACTACGGCATCTGGACCCAGAACGTCGACACCAGTGGGATAAGTGCCAACACGTTCACCAACGTGAACGTGCCGACCTACGCCGTTCCCGCGCCGGGCACCGGGTATGTGCTGGCCGGTGCGGACGGCGGGGTCTTCACCTTCGGCGCCCTGCCCTTCTGGGGTTCGGCGGCGGGCTCGGCCGTCACCCGGTCGTCATCGGCGGTCGGCCTCGCCGAGACCCCTGACGCCGGCGGCTACTGGATCGTCACCGCCGCCGGGGCCATCGCCAACTTCGGCGATGCGGCCGACGTGGGCTCGCTGAGCGGCAAGGCACTCGCCGCCCCGGTGGTCGGGATCGCCCCCACGCCCACCGGCCACGGCTACTGGCTCGTGGCCAGCGACGGCGGGGTCTTCAGCTTCGGTGACGCCCTGTTCCACGGCTCCATGGGCGGCAAGCACCTCAACAAGCCGATCGTCGGGATCGCCGCCACCCCCGACGGCGGTGGCTACTGGCTCGTGGCCAGCGACGGCGGGGTCTTCAGCTTCGGTGACGCCGCCTTCCACGGTTCCGCAGGGGCGGAGCATCTGAACAAGCCCGTCGTCGGGATCACCGCCACCCCCGACGGCAACGGCTACTGGCTGGTCGCCAGCGACGGCGGCGTGTTCAGCTACGGCTCCGCCACCTTCCACGGCTCGATGGGCGGGAAGCACCTCGACAAGCCGATCGTCGGGATCGCCTCCACTCCAGCGGGCGGTGGCTACTGGCTCGTCGCCAGCGACGGTGGGGTCTTCACCTTCGGTGATGCGGGCTACTTCGGCTCCATGGGAGGGAAGCAACTCAGCGCACCGGTGGTCGGTCTGGCTGCCTAGTGCCAGCCGCCCCTCGATCCAGTGCCAGCCGCCCCCTCGAGCCAGGGCCAGTGGCCCTCCCGAGCTGAGCTGGTCGTGGAGATCCGGCCTCATCCGAAGGGATAGCGCCGGATCAACAGGCGCCCGACCCGCCACGGTCCACGGCGCCGGCCCGCCGCGGGGTTACGCGAGGCTGGTGGGGTGTCGGACGCGCCCGAGGGCCCTCCCGGTGTCACTCCCGGCCCGCTCATCGGGGTGGACGACCCTGATGACCCGCGACTCGACCTCTATCGGGACCTGAACGACCCGGCCGGCCGGATCAGGCTGGATGCCGATCGGTCGGTCTTCGTCGTCGAGGGAAGGCTGGCCGTCGACCGGCTCCTCACGTCCGGGTACACGGTGCGCTCGTTGCTCGTCGACGATCATCAGGTGACGGCGGCACGTGGTCTGGTGGCGGCCACACGGGCCCGCGGCGCACCGGTGTTCGTAGGGTCCCGTCCCGTGGTGGCCGGCACGGTCGGCTTCGCTCTCCACCGGGGCGTGGTGGCGGTCGCCGACCGCCCGTCGCCCGCCGACCCGGGACGGCTGCTGGCCGACGCCGTCGGGGAGACTCCACCAGCGGGGGTTCCCCGGCTCGTCGCCGTGCTGGAGGGCCTCAACGATCACGAGAACATCGGGGCCCTGTTCCGAAACGCCGCCGCCTTCGGTGCAGCCGGCGTGCTCCTCGACCCGACGTGTGCGGACCCGCTCTACCGACGGTCGGTCCGGGTGTCCGTCGGCCATGTCCTCCATGTGCCGTTCGCCCGGCTGACGCCGTGGCCGGCCGGCCTCCTCCCGGTGCGGGCCGCCGGCTTCGTCGTCGCCGCCATGGTGCCGCGTCCGGCCGCCCATCGCGTGGCCTCCGTCGTGGGTCTCTCCGAGCTGAGGGCCCTGGTGTCCGGTCCCCCTGGCGCCGTCGGTGTGGCGCTGCTGCTGGGTGCTGAGGGGCCGGGCCTGAGCGAGCCGGCCCTGGAGGCGGCGGACGTGGTGGTCTCCATCCCGATGGCCGACGGCGTCGACTCGCTGAACGTGGCGACGGCCGCCGCTGTCGCCTTCCACGCACTCGCCGGCGCCTGACGTCGGAAACCCCGTGTGCCGGGGGAGGGACTCTCGAGGTGCCTGACCCGGCCGGACCCCGTCCCCGAGCGGATCGTCCGGTCGCCCGAGCCCGCCGGAGCGGCCACCACGCCCCCGTCGGGGGACTTGCCGGTCCGGCAGATATACTGATATAGTCATAACTATTATGGTTTCCCAAGTGACTGTGGCGGTCCCGGCGGCGGGCGGTGAGCTGAGCCGGCGCCGTCGTGTCGGCATCCTGCTCATCTGTTCGATGAGCCTCCTCATCGTGGGCCTCGACGTCACCATCGTCAACGTGGCCCTGCCGTCGATCGGCCGGGAGTTCCACGCTCCGCTGTCGGGCCTGCAGTGGACGGTGGACGCCTACACCCTGGTGTTGGCCAGCCTGCTCATGCTCTCCGGCTCGACCGCCGACAGGCTCGGACGCCGGCGCACCTTCGTCATCGGGCTGGTGACCTTCGCCGCCGGATCACTGCTGTGCAGCCTGGCGCCCGACCTCACGCTGCTCATCCTCTTCCGGATGGTCCAGGCAGTCGGCGGATCGATGCTCAACCCGGTGGCCATGTCGATCATCACCAACACCTTCACCATCCCCCACGAGCGCGCCCAGGCCATCGGGGTCTGGGCCGCGGTCGTCGGGGTGTCCATGGCCCTGGGACCCGTCGTGGGTGGGGTGCTGGTGACATCGGTGGGGTGGCGGTCGATCTTCTGGATCAACATCCCCATCGGACTGGCGGCGGTCGTCCTGGCCCGCCGGTACATCCCCGAGTCCAAGGCGCCCGTGGCGCGGAAGGTGGACATCCCCGGGCAGGTGCTCGTGATCACCCTGTTGGCCTCGCTCACCTACGGCATCATCGAGGCCCCGAGCCGGGGCTGGTCCTCTCCCCTCATCGTCGGGGCCTTCGCCGTGTCCGTCGTGTCGTTGGTCTCGTTGTTGGCGTGGGAGCGCCGGGCCACCGAGCCGCTGATCGATCTGCGCTTCTTCCGCTCGGTGCCGTTCTCCTCGGCCGCCGTGATCGCCGTGGCCGCCTTCGCCGCGTTGGGTGGGTTCCTGTTCCTCAACACCCTCTATCTGCAGGACGTACGGGGGCTCTCCCCCCTGCAGGCCGGGCTCGACACGCTGCCGATGGCGGCGATGACCATGCTCCTCCCCCCGCTGTCGGGGCGGATCGTCGGTCGGCGTGGGGCGAGGTTGCCGCTCGTCGTCGCCGGCGTCGCCATCACCGCCTCCTGTCTCATGTTGGTCGGGTTGGGCGCGACGACCCCGTTCTCCTGGCTGTTCACCGCCTATGTGGTCTTCGGGATCGGCTTCGGCTTCGTGAATGCGCCGATCACCAACGCCGCCGTCTCGGGCATGCCCCGGGCCCAGGCCGGCGTAGCGGCGGCCATCGCCTCCACCTCGCGCCAGGTCGGCCAGACCCTGGGCGTGGCCGTGGTCGGCTCACTGGTGTCGGTCTCGTTGCAGGGGGCGGACCACGCCGACTTCGCCATTGCCAGTCGGGCCGGCTGGTGGGTCCTGGCCGGGTGCGGCGTGGTGGTGTTGGGCCTGGGACTGGTCGCCACCTCACGGTGGGCCCGGGAGACGGCCCGGCGCACGGCCGAGTCGATCAACCCCGAGTTCCTCCAAGGGAGTGCGCCATGACGACGGCGGGTGGCCGTCACGACCGTTCGGCCCGCCAGGCATGGCAGGCGATGGCCAGTCTCGTGCTGGACAACCAACGCCGACGGGAGGTCAGCGAGACCACCGGTGTGAGCTTCGGACGGATGAGGGCGTTGCGGCGGATCGCCGCCCGGCCGATGCCCATGCGCGAGCTCGCCGCCCTACTCGGCGTGGATCCTCCCAACCTGACGCCGCTGGTCGACGACCTGGAGCGTTCGGGGCTGGTCGAGCGCCGGGCCCATCCCACGGACCGCCGGGTCAAGTTGGTGGTGGCCACCCCCAAGGGTGAGGCACTGGCCCAGAAGGCCGACAAGATCCTCGGCCGCCCGCCGCCCGGGCTGGTGGACCTGCCGCCCGATGAGCTGGAGACCTTGGTGCGGATCCTGGCGCGGGTGCGTGACGGGGAGGAATCAGGGCACTGAGCCGACCGGGCCGGGCGACCGATCAGGGGGTGGGTTCCGCCGCGGCCGCTGTCGGGCGTTCCGGACCCGTCACGAGCACCCGGCGACGGCAGCGGCGCAGGTGCTCGGCACCGAACTCGGACACCGAGACGAAACCACCGCCGGGGACATGGCGACGTTCGAGGAAGCCCCGGGCGTTCGCCTCCTCCCACACGGGCAGACGCGGGCACGACGTCCGCCACGCGTCGAGCACCTCGGCGTAGGGGCGGGGGCCGGCATCGAGCCATTCGAGGAGGTCGAGGATCAGGTTGTCGACGGTGTCGTCCATGGGACTCGCCCCGATCATCGCACGTCGGTCCGGTGCCCCGGGCTCTTCCGAATCGGTAACTGATGTGTTACGGTAGCCCGCATGTTACGAAAGCATCCGGACGGATGAGCGCGGCTCCGAGCCATCTGGCGGGTGACCCGTTCGAGGCGCTGGGCGATCCGAACCGACGCGAGATCTTGCGGCTGCTGAGCGACGGCGACAAGGCCGTCCAGGAGATCGCCACCGCCATGCCGATCAGCCGGCCGGCGGTTTCACGCCACCTCCGCCTCCTGAAGGACGCCGGACTGGTGGACGAGCGAGCCGAGGGCACCCGCCGGATCTATCGCCTCGAGGAAGAGGGGGTGCACGCGGTGCAGGCGTACCTGGAGGGCATATGGGGGGAGGCCGTCGGACGGTTCCGACTGCTGGCCGAGAACACGGGGCGGACCGCGGGGACGTGATCGAGCCGCTGAGGATGTCCTTCGACGTGGCCTGCCCACCGCAGCATGCGTTCACGGTGTGGACCGATGGAATCAGCCGGTGGTGGCCGGCGGATCACACGGTGACCGGCCAGGCTGAGCTCGTGGTCCTGGAGAGCGGCGTCGGGGGCCGGATCTATGAACGCACCTCGGACGGCGTCGAGCACGACTGGGGCGAGGTCACCGTCTGGGAGCCTCCCAGCCGGCTGGTGTACGACTGGCACATCGGGCGGGACCGCACGGCGGCGACCGAGGTGGAGATCCGGTTCGTCCGTCAGGGGGCGTCCTCGACGCGGATCGAGATCGAGCACCGCCGCTGGGAGGAACTGGGCCACGGGGCCGGCGAGCGGCGCGCTCAGAACCAGAAAGGCTGGGACTCGCTCCTGCCGCACTATCGGGCTGCAATCGGAAAGGGAGAAACTGATGGCTGAGGGAACCAAGGAGGACCCGTGGGTGCTGCGCACCCCTCCGGGCACGTCGGAGTACACGATCCACAAGGACGAGCAGGCCGAACCGCCGGCGCTGGTCTGCCAGGTGGGATCGACGACGCTCAGGTACCGTCTCGAGGCCGTCGACGACCTCCATGCGTGGCTCGTCGAGCAGGGCGACTGGGTCGAGCTCGGTGCCGCCGACGAGAAGAAGCCTGCGAAGGACGGCACCGTCGAGTCGTGGGGACGGTCGCCGGACAATCCCGTCGGGGGGCTGGTACGGGCTCCGGAACGGCTATCGCGGCAGGTTCGGCATGTACCTCCCGCCGCTGTTGGAGGAGCTCGGCCTGGCCGAGGTCACCCACGATGCCCGCAACAACTCGATGCGCGCCCTCTGAGACCGGACCTCTGCGTCCTCCGGGCGCCCATCGGCCCGGCTCGACCTGACCGAACAGCAAGGAGATGACCATGCCCGTCACCAAGGTGATCCGATACCGGACGAAGCCGGAGAGTGCCGACGAGAACGAGCGCCTCATCCGTGAGGTGTTCGAGGAACTGGCGTCCCAGCGGCCCGAGGGCCTGCGCTACGCGGCGTTCCGACTCGACGACCGGGTCAGCTTCCTGCACATCGCCGTGCTCCTCGGCGACGACAATCCGTTGACCAGGTCGGCCGCCTTCGGCCGGTTCCAGTCGGGGATCGGCGACCGCTGTGACGAGGGACCGGCCCCGTTCGACGCGGAAGCCATCGGCAATTTCCGACTCCTGCCCGACGTGGACGACCCGTCCGTTTTCGAGTGAGCCGGACGCGGGCGAGCCGTCCGTTTCCGAGTGAGCCGGACGTGGACCGGGCCCCTCGTACCCCGTGTCCGGGACGAGCAGGAGCGCGGTCGCCGGCCCGGGTGGGTCCGGCTACGGACGATCCGTCGAGCCTCGCCGGCGGTCGACGTCGAATGCGGCGGCCAGGCCCCCACCCAGCAGCTGGCGCCACCCTTCGGGTGCCTGCGACGGGAGTGGTGCCCGGAGGCTGAGCGCCTCCGCCAGGTCGACGGCGGCACCGGCGAGGGAATCGGCCGTCGGGGCGGCGACCCCCGGTCGGGCCACCACCCTGTCGTCCACCTCCACCACCCATCTCGCTGCTGGACTGTCGGTGACGAGCGCGAACTCGCCCACGGGGGAGTCCCCCCGGATGAGGGCGAATGCCGGGCTGAGCGCACCGGCGTACACGAGGCTCGAGATGACTTCGTCGGGCTCGACGGTGACGGTCAGGCCGAGGGGGAGCGCGATGTCGCGCTCGTGCACCCACCCGTCCCAGAGGCCGTGTTGGAGGACGATCCGGACGGGAAGGTGGCCGAGCGGGCACTCCGCGAGCTTCGACCAGCCCGAATCGTCGAGCTGCCCGACCAGATTCAGCAGGCCGTCGTTCGAGGCCACCAGGTGGTCCAGCAGTTGGGACGGGGGCGTTCCCCGGACCCCGGCGACCAACTCGCCGGGAGTGACGGCGGGATCGAAGTGCTCGAGGTACCGGGTCGGTCTCCCGGCCAGCCCCTCGGCGATGGAGAGCGTCCAGAAGTTGTTGACGCTGATGAGGTGGGCGACGACATCGGCCACGTCCCATCCCTCGCACCTGGTGGGTGCCGCCCACTGGTCGTCGTCGAGGGAGCCGAGCAGGTCCTCGAGGCGGCGCCGCTGCCGGGACGCCGGCGCCAGCTGGGTGTCGGGTGCCCCGTCGATGGCCATGATCGGGGATCCCTCGTACCGGGGGGAGTGCTGCACGAAGCAGACGATAACAACCTCGGTGGGAACCGGTCCGGCGGAGTCCGGCCGGAGGAGACCGGTCGACGAGGAGGGGACGTCGAACAGGGTGCTCCCGGTTCGGACCGATCAGCAGGCAGTCCCAGCAGTAAGGTCTTGCATCATCATGGAGGAGCGGTGAACAGGACAGGGAACGAACCATGAGCACGGCGCGCAACGGTGAGGTCGAGATCTTCTTCGAGTCGTTCGGTGACCCGCGTGCGCCGATGCTGCTCCTCGTCAACGGCCTCGGCTCCCAGTGCCTCAACTACAGCGCCGAGTGGTGCCGCCTCTTCTGCGAGGAGGGCTTCCGGGTCGTCCGGTTCGACAATCGTGATGTCGGTCTGTCGTCGAAGCTGGACGGCCACGACTACTCACTCGCCGACATGGCTGACGACGCCGTCGCCGTCCTCGACGCCAGCGATTGCCGGGAAGCCCACGTGATGGGCTGTTCGATGGGAGGCATGATCGTCCAACGACTGGCGATCGACCACCCCGAACGCCTGCGCTCGATGACCTCGGTGATGTCCCGCACCGGTGAGCCCGGCTACGGCAACAGTTCCGATGCCGCGCTCGCCTTCCTCACTTCGCCGCCGCCCTCGTCGCGATCGGAGTACATCGACAGACAGGTCGCCGCGCTGCACACGTACGGATCGAAGCCCGAGTGGCTCGACGACGACGCCATCCGTGCCCGCGCCGCCGCCGCCTACGACCGGTGCTTCTGCCCCGAGGGGGTCGTTCGGCAGATGCAGGCGGTGATCAGGGACGGGTCCCGCACCGACCGGCTGCGTGAGGTCGACCTGCCGACCCTCGTGATCCACGGGAGCCGCGACACCCTGATCGACCCGAGTGGTGGCCGCCAGACCGCCGACGTCATCCCCGGAGCGCGGTACCTGGAGATCGACGGGATGGGCCACGACTATCCGCCGGCCGTCTGGGAGGTGTGGGTCGCCGCCTGGGCGGCGTTCGTGCGCGACGCCGTCGCCAGCGCGGTCCGGTGATCTGAGCCGCTTCCGGGGAGGAGCCGCCCGCTGGTTCCGGCCACCCGGCTCGATGCTCAGAATCCGGTACCGCTCCGGGGGGACGGCCTGGTGACGAGGAGGGCGTCGGCCAGGGCGAGGCCCCCGGCCCGCAGCTCCTCGACCCGCCCACCGGCGGCGAGGAGCGAGGCCGGAAAGCCGCCCATGTAGAGCGAGCCCACTGCCGGCAGTCCGAGGCGGAGGTCGGCTCCCTCGCCCTCCCGGGCCCGGCGGCACGAAGCGCCGTCAGGCCCGGCGTCCAGCACCCATCGACCCGGTGCCTCGTCGGCTGAACCCTCCGATGCGTCCGGTGCCAGGATGTCGAGCACCAGTCGGCCCTCTCCCTGATAGCCGCGGGTCTCGAACGCTGCCACCGTGTCCAGGATCCTCACGTAGAGGCGGTCCTCGACGCCGATGGTCCGCAGTTGGCGAGGATCGGCGAGGCGCCAGCGAACCGGTTCGTCCACCGGACGGCGCCTGACGTCGACCCGACCGATCAGATCCAGGTCCAGCACGAAGCGCCAGAGTGCGGCTTCGACCTCGGGGGAGTCGCCCCGGAGCTCCTCCACCACGATGGTGGCGCGATCCCCCTGGAAGACGTTCGTCTCCCGGGTCGCCCGGTACAGCACGTACCCCTCGTCGCCGACCGCGTGGAAGCTTGCAGACAGCCCGCCACGGCGGTGTGGACGGTCGGCGAGGAGCCGGGTCCAGTAGCCCGGGCTCCGATTGACCTCACCCGCCCGGGTCCGTCGTTGGCGGTCGAAGATCCCGGGCAGCACGTCGAGGGCCTGGTCCCGGTCCATGAGCACCAGATCGATGGGGGGCGCCGGGACGGCGAAGGCCGAGGCCCGGCTGTCGATCGAGTACTCGGCGACGTCGGCGGCATGCCCGTACCCGAACCTCCCGTAGATGACCGACTCCGAGGCCTCGAGCCCGGCGATCGCCTCACCCCGGTTCCGCGCGTCGGCGTGCATGGCCGCCATCAGTTGGCGCAGGAACCCCCGCCGCCGGTGGGTCGGGTGCACCCCGACCGCACTCACCCCGGCCATGGGGATGGTCGGACAGGCCTGACCGGGCGCCGACGGGAGGGTCACGTCCATGCTGTAGATGGCGCCGTTGCCGGCGAAGCGGTCTCCGGTGTCGACCACCCACGCCCTGTCCAGCTCGGTCTTGCTCGCCGACGTCTCCAAGTCGGCGATCTGGTCGGGATCGCCGGCGAAGGGATCGAGGAACGGAACCATCACCGAGCGGCGGAACGCCGGTGCCTCCTCCGGCCGCAGCCTCCGAACGACGGGTTCCATCGGTCCAGTCTGCCCACAGGTCCCCCCGGTCGTCATCCCGAAGCACGGTTTCCTGACCGGCTCCTCGGCGCGGAGGCCCGCCGACCCGACGGCCCCCGGGTGCAGTGCCCGACTCTTCCCGTAGCCGGCCACCCACCGAGGGTGGTGCACCCATTGCCAACGGTCGGAGGTCGGTGCACGATTGCCGGACCGGGTGATTGCGGACGACCCGGTCAGTAGCAATGCGATCCACCAGGGGGCACAGGGGATGCTCCGTGGCCCGGAGCACGGTGATGGGGGGGAGTGCTCCGGGCCACAGGTCGCCCGGCGCGGCACACCGGCACCGCGCCTCCGTCCGGTTGTGGTGCCTGCCGCGGGCGGCGGGGCGGACGCCACTGCGGGCCGAGTGGGAAGGTGCCGGGCCCGGAGTGATCTGGCGGGAGCACGGTCCGTTGGTCTGGCGGGAACACGGTCCGGGCCCGGCGAGATCCCATCGGCAGGTTGCGGATTCGCCTTGAATCGAGCGCATGCACGGCCGGAGTGGGCGCTGGGCCCTCCCGGTCCGGCGCCAAGGTGGCGGGCAGGGCGCTGGCCGATCTCAGCCCAGGTACGCGGGATTGACCACGAGCAGCTGATCGCGAACGCCTTGCGCGAGAACCGCACCGACCTCGAGCAGTTCCTCGTCCAAGTGGCCGGCACGGATGCCGGCAGCCACGGCGGCGTCGTCGGTGAACCCGAGGGCCCGGAGGCGTTCGGCGTGGGCGACCAGTCCGTCCGGGCCGAGCTCCAGCTCGCGACCGACCATGGCCAGGACGTTGCGGGCGACGCGTGCCTCGAAGCGGGCTGCCCCCTCCGAGGCGGGCATGACCCTGGTGTCGAGGTACTCGGCCACGGCTTCCACCAGTTCGGCCATCGTGGGGCGACCGAAGGGAGCATCGGCTCCGGTGGGCACCCGGACCGGCGCCGGCGCCGGAGTCGACGTCGACGGCATGACGACTCCCATCAGGGTCAGCAGGTCCCATTCGCTCTCACAGACCCGTCGCCCGATGGCGGCCAGCTCCACCGACCGGGTGGCTCCACGCAGATGGGTCGACGTCTGCAGCAGGCAGATCACCGCCCACTTGATGGCGGCATACGCCTCCCACCACCGGACCCGGTCGACCCCCACCGCCCGTCCGCCGGCGCCGGCGTAGGCGGCCAGGAACTCCTCGAGCTCGCCGAATCCGCCGACCCGACCACGACCACCGAACCGCCAGGTCCGGGCGCACAGCCACCCGATGTCCTCCGCAGGGTCCCCGACATGGGCCAGCTCCCAGTCAAGGACCCCGCGGAGGCCGCTCCCGTCGACCAGGAAGTTGCCCATCCGGTAATCACCGTGGACCACCACCGACCCGTCCGCCACCGGCGCGTCCCGGGCCAGCCACCGCACCCCCAGCTCGAGGACCGGACGCACCTCGTGCAGCGCGTCGAGGAAGTCGAGCGGGTGGCGGAGCGGGTCTTCCGGCGGCAGTCCGGGCACCGAAGCCGGATCGATGGCGTGGATCGTCGCCAGGGCCCGGGCCGCCTGGCCGGTCAGGGCCCGTCGGGCATCGGCAAACTTCGCGTCCCGCAGGATGCGTCTGGGGATGGACTCTCCCTCGAGTCGTTCGACGACCAACCACCCCGGGGGTAGTCCGTCGGCGGTCCCGACGGCCACCACGTCCGGCACCGGGACCCCTCGGCGGCGGGCGGCCCGCAGCAGACTCCCCTCCACCCCGAAGTCAGCTGGCTGTATGCGGTCGCCCCCCCGTACCTGTTGGAGGATGAGCGCTCGCTCGGCTCCCGAATTCGTGACGAGGTCGAAGGCACTGGTGACCCGTGACGCACCGCCCGAGAGACGGCGCAACGATCCCACCCGGCCACCGAGCGCGGTGCCCAGCCGTCCGGACACGTCGGTGGTGTCCCCGGTCACCCGAGCACCGTCTTCACCGAAGCACCGTGTTCACCCGTCCGCCGGCTCCACTGGTCACCCACCTCCATCGGTCGTCTGCATCCACCCGTCACCTACTCGACCGGGACCAGGGGTCTCCCGTCGTCGTCGAGCTGGTGGAGGTACTCGGCGATGCCGTACCCCACCGCCGTTCGGCCGTCCTCGCCCCGGTAGGTCCACCGGGTCAGCCCCTCGTTGACCACCGTGCCGCCCGACCTCCCGATGTCCGCCACCCGCAGTACCTCACCCGTGAGATGATGGTTCCGACCCAGCTTGTCCACGACCTCGGCGTGCACGACCCGCTGGGTCAGCCCGTCCTCCGCGAGCTCGGTCTGCAGCCGCCACTCCTCGATGCTGGTCACCCGGCCGTCCTCGGACACCCATCCCCGGTGCAGGTCGCCGGCGGCCGTGCCGAGGCGGATGCCCCCGAAGTGCATGGTCCCGCCGAGGTTGATGCTGAACCACCGCCACATCGGGGGTCCGCCCCAGCGGCGGGGACCCCACGAACGGTCGCGGTTGCCCAGGGCGCCGTCCCACCGGTGTGCGGTGCCGTCGACGGTCACCGAACCCGACCAGCGGCCGGCTTGTTCCAGATGACCCTTGCCGGTGGTGGCGGTCGCCGCCGCGGCCTGGTCACTACGGGGCCTTCCGGACTGCTGCCCGTCGGTGCCGACAGCCGGGGTGAGCGCGTCGAATCGGACGTCCACCGCCAGGGGCACGTGATGCGTCCGACCGTCCGACGGAAAACAGGATCGGGCTGTCGCATCGACATCGGCCACGATGCGCCAACTCGTCATGGCGTCGAGCAACTCGTACCGCACCCCGCCCACCACCAGGGGCGACCCCACCGTCTCGTGCTGGTCGACCACCCGGCGGTACTCGGCCAGTTCCCCACCGGGGAGCCAGACCGACAGCCCCACATCCGTCGTCCCCTCGTTCGGCCTGACGCCGATCCGGGTGAAGAGGCCGCTGTCGGACGCCGGGTCGTAGGCATTGAAGTAGTACGACTCGCTCCACGCGGCGTCGGACTCGACCGGATGGGCAAAGTCGTGGTGGGAGGGCAGGATCGGCATCGTGGTCGCCTCAGGCGTCAGCCGTCGTCCATTCGGCGAGCTCGATGGTCACGTCCCCCGGCCCGACGAGGAAGACCAGCCGCCGGTCGTGGAACTCCATGATCTCGTTGCGGGTTCGTACCCCTGCGGCCCGCAGCCGTTCGAGCGTGGCGTCGAGGTCGTCGACGGTGAAGCAGACGTGGTTGAAGCCCGGCCTGGCCAGGTCCGACTCGCCGGGGTCATCGGCCACTGCCGGATGGTGGAAGCGGAGGAGTTGGACCTCCTGGTGGGTGGCGGCGCCGGCGAGGGACAGGGTGACGTGGTCGGCCTCCCAGTCGGGGATGCCCATGTAGCGGGACATCTCCTCACCGGAGACGACGGTCGCCGCCGTCTCCTCGAAGCCGAGGAGGCCGAAGAACCTCCTGGCCCCGTCGAGGTCGGCGACGGTGATCGTGACGTGATCGAAACCGCTGTGCCGGCCAGTGCCCATCTGCGCAGCGTAGATCGGCAGGTTCGACCGGTTCAGTTCCCTCCGGTGCCGGCCCTGGATCCGGTCTGCCACAGCCCTGTCCGGAATGATCCAAGAATTCCCGAGAAATCGCTCAAGTCGGTCGCCCCGTCTGCCGATAGGGACCCGCCGGGCTCGTGGAGCGGGGTTGTCGCACCCCCTCCATCCGCGGCCCCGCCCCCCGCCCGGTCGGGGGACGTCACGGCCCCGTTCCGGGACACCGCCCTGTTCTGCGGCCGATCGGCCTGGTCACGGCCCGGACCCTTTTGCTCCCGTCCGGGCGAGGCCCAGGCTCGGCAGAGAGTGCAGACCCGGAGCGCCGAAGCCGCCAGACAGAGAGCGCCAAAGGCGCCAGACCCGGAGCGCCAAAGGCGCCAGACCCGGAGCGCGGTGGCGGGACCACGCTCGACGGGTCTAGCTCCTTGCCCCACCGTACCGGGGGCACCACCGGTTGCCGCAAGGGGGACTTCTGTTCCATGCCCCGGGTGCGGGGCCGGAGTCCCCGACCTGTTGCTGGGTCGAAAGGGCCAGGCCCGGAACTGGGCGGCGGATCCCGGTTCGACGGGCCTGACCACCTCCAGTGTAGCCGTTGCTTGCGCTCGCAAATACAGCGAGGTCGGCCGCTGCCCCCAGGGGAGCAGGCAACGGTGAGGGGCCCGGCCCTGGTGAGGAGTGAACGGGAACCCAGGGCTGGACGGGGGCGATCTACCCCGGGCGTTCAGTCGACAAACGGCGATCGCCGGAGGGACTGCCGCGGTCGACCCAGCAGTGGGATGATTGGCTCCATGGCCAGTGGCAGTCGCCCGGGAGCCGGACTTGGATGCCTGAGCACGCTCATCGCCGTGGTCGTCCTGGTTGCGGTCGTCGTGACCGTGGTGTTCGTGGGGGTCATCGCCCTCGGAGTCCTGGCCGCCCTGCTGGTGATCGGCCTCCTCGTGCTGGCGGTCGACCGCATCGCGCTGGCGCTCAGTCCGAAGCGCCGGGAGCGTCGGGCGAGCCAGCAGCGGATGTTCCTGTGGCGGGCCGGGCAGTTCCGCCCCGGGCCCGGCTCCGACACCACGGTGATCGACACCACGGTGATCGACACCACGGTGATCGACACGACGGCGACCACGGACGGTACGGGGTCGGGCGAGCCCGGGTCGCGTGGGACGGGGCCCGACGAGTTGCCGTCCGACTGAACGCGCGGGGGGTGCGGCCCGGCCTTCGGAGCGCTACTCCGCTGCGTCGTCGTGGTTGATGATCCGGGACACCACGGTCAGCGAGAAGCCCCAATTGGCGGCGATCTCCTTGCGACTCAGGCCCTCATCGATGAGCCGGCGGAAGGTTGCGCTCCGAGACCGCTGGCGTGCCGCCGTCAATCGATCGAGGGCTTCGTTGATCTCCATCCGGGCCAATGAGTTCGGAACGTCGCGCACGAGGTCGACCAGTCGATCTCCCGATCTCAGCCTGGCCAGGTTCCGTACGGTCCGCTCCTCGCTGTCCCGCAGCGCCTGCTGGAGGACCCGGGTCGCCTCGAGTACCTCGCTCAGCGCGCTGAGGAGCGGATCGCTGCCATCGCCTTCCGCTCGGTCCGCCGCCATGACGCAGAGGGTAGGGCACTGGTTGCTGCCAAGCCCGGAGCGGGTGGCGGGACCTACTCGACGGGCCTGGCAGCGGGAGGAACGTACCACGCTTTAAACAGGTGTTGAGAGTCTCTGACCTGCTATTCCGGGCGAATAAGTAGGTTGGGGCCCGACCTGCCCGTCCGGTGGAGCTGCGCCGGTACTCTCGGTCCGAGGGTCCGCTCGCACGCACCCCCGGGGCCCGACCGCACGAACCAGCCAGGGCCCGATCGCACGCACCAGGAGGTACCCATGTCCGAGGTGAAGCCCATCCCCGACGACTACCCGAGGGTCTGCCCGTATCTGCACATCGACGGTGCTGCCGAGGCCATCAAGTTCTACAAGCAGGTCTTCGGGGCTACCGAGCGGCTCCGGATGGACGATCCCGAGGGCAAGGTCGGCCACGCCGAGCTCGCCCTCGGCGATTCCGTCGTCATGCTCGCCGACGAGTTCCCGGAGATGGATATCAGGGGTCCGAAGGCACTAGGCGGCACCCCGGTGGTGCTGTCGATCTATGTCGAGGACGTCGATGCGACCGTCAGCCGGGCGATCCTGCTCGGGGCACGGGTCACCCGCCCGATCGAAGACAAGTTCTACGGGGATCGTGTGGGCCAGATCGAGGATCCATTCGGCCACGCCTGGAGCGTCCAGACCCACATCGAGGACGTCCCGTCGGAGGAGATGGCCCGGCGCGCCCAGGAGCTCGCCGGCGGCGAATAACCGGGGTGTCGGTTCTGGGTGAGCGAGCAACGGAGCCGGGTGCCGGTCCGTAGGAGCTCGGACCGGGCAACCCGACGGCAACCGGGGGTGCCGCCTCCGGGTCGGTGAATCCCCACCGTGTGGGCCGGTGGAGGACAGATACCAGAGCACCGTTACCCTCGTAGTGATGAGTGACGCCGAGCCCACCTCCCGCGAGGTCAACCAGAGCCTCGACCGGGCGATCTGGTTGCTCACCGCCTTCAACGCCGACGCTCACGATCAACGGGGCTGGCTGGAGCAGGAGGTCCTGCGGATCCGGACAGCCGATGATCCGGTCACCTACGTCAACGATCTCGGGTCCACCCTTGCCGCCATGCTCCAGCTGGCGCACTACCTCCTGGTCGGCTGGGCGAGGGCCTCGGGGACCGACCCCGAGGCGGTGCTGGCCATCACCCGGCGGATCGTGGAGATGGAGCGCCAGGGCGAGTAGCCCGGCCTCACGGGACGATCGGAACGGAGTCGGGCACGGCCCGGCGCGTGACTGACCCGCGAACTGAGGACTTTGGACCCTGCCGGAGACCGCGGTGTCGGCACCAGGCTGGTGGGGGTTGGGACCGAGACCGAAGGAGACCACCATGAAGGCTGCTGTCGTGCGGGAGTTCGGGGCACCCCTGGTCATCGAGGACATGGCCATTCCTGTTCCCGGCCCCGGTGAGGTCCTGGTGAAGGTGGAGGCCTCCGGCCTGTGCCATACCGACATTCACGCGGCCCACGGTGACTGGCCGGTGAAGCCCCAGCCACCGTTCGTGCCGGGCCACGAGGGGGTCGGTGTCGTCAGCCGGGTCGGCGCCGGCGTGACGCGGGTGGGCGAGGGGGACCGGGTGGCCGTGCCCTGGCTCGGTTGGGCGTGCGGAGCCTGCGAGCAGTGCGCCTCGGGCTGGGAGACGCTGTGTCCGAGCGCGCGGTACACCGGATACACCGTCAACGGGGGCTTCGCCGAGTACGTGCTCGCCGACGCCGCGTTCGCCGGGATCGTTCCCGCCGGCATCGATCCGCTCGATGCCGCGCCTCTGACCTGCGCGGGGGTCACCACCTACAAGGCGGTGAAGGTCTCGGGCGCCAGGTCTTCCGATCTGGTGGCGGTCTTCGGCGTCGGGGGCCTCGGCCATCTGGCCGTGCAGTACGCGCAGATCGCCGGTGCCCATGTGGCCGCGGTGGACGTGGTGGACGAGAAGCTCGACATGGCCAAGCGGCTGGGTGCCGCCGACACCTACAACGGGGAGCAGACCGACGTGGTGCAGGCCATCCAGGGTCTCGGTGGAGCGGACGCAGCCATCGTCCTCGCCGCAACCCCCAGGGCCTGCGAGCAGGCATTGGCCAGCCTGCGCCCGAACGGCACGCTCGTGCTGGTGGGGCTTCCGGCGGACAACATCATGCACCTGCCCATCTTCGAGACCGTGCTCAAGGGATTGACGGTGGTCGGCTCCCTCGTGGGCACGCGGGTCGATCTCGTCGAGACGTTCGAGCTCCACGCCGACGGACGGACCCAGATCGTCCGCGAGAGCCGCCAGCTCGATCAGGTCAACGAGTCCATCGCCGAGGTCGAGCAGGGCAAGGTCGAGGCCCGGCTCGTCTTCGACCTCCGCTGAGGCCCGGTCCCTCCGCCGCGGAAGCGGGATGGACCTCCTGCGCCCAGGTCCTCGGTCGGGGCCGGTCAGGACCCGGTCCCGCTGGGTTGCTCAGTCGGCCCGACGGCGGATGTCGGCGCACGGCCGCAGGGGTCGCTCACGTCGACGGTGCGTCGCCCGCCGAACTCGCCCGTCGATGCGCCGGAGCGGGCGGGCCCGACGGCAGCAGAGGCGGTCAGCCGGCCTTGGGTCCCGCCAGCTTCTCGATCAAGTTGTTCGGGACCGTGTCGTAGTGGTCGTGCTCGGCGACGAACCGCCCCCGGCCCGCGGTGAGGGAGCGCAGGTCGACCGCGTACCGCTGGAGCTCGGCCGTGGGTACCAGTGCGGTGATCCTCTGGTTGCCGGCGTCCGTGGTGTCGGTCCCCTGCACCCGGCCGCGACGGGAGTTGAGGTCCCCGAGCACGGCTCCCTGGGCGGTGGCCGGCACGGTGACCTCGAGGAGGGAGATGGGTTCGAGGACGATCGGCCCCGCCTTGGCCAGCGCCTCCTTGAAGGCGAGCGATCCGGCCATCTTGAAGCTCATCTCCGACGAATCCACGGGATGGTGCTTGCCGTCGAGACAGGTCACCTGCACGTCGACCACCCGGTAGCCGTGAGGGCCGCCGTGGTCCATCGCCTCGACGATCCCCTTCTCCACGGCCGGGATGTACTGCCGGGGGATGGCCCCGCCGACGACCCTGTCGATGAAGCGGAACCCTGCCCCGCGCTCCAGGGGCTCGACCCGGATCGATGCCACGCCGAACTGGCCGTGACCGCCGGTCTGCTTCTTGTACCTTCCCTCGGCCACCGCCGCCGTCGAGATGGTCTCCCGAAGCGGGGTGAGCACCTCCTCGGTCTCGACCTCGACGCCGAACTTCCGTGCCAACCTCTCCCTCGTCACCGCCAGGTGGGTCTCGCCCGTGCCGCGGATGATCGTCTGATGGGTCTCGTCGACCCGCTCGACGACCAGGACGGGGTCCTCCTCCTGGATCCGGTGGAGGGCGGTCATCAGCTTGTCCTCGTCGCCCTTCGACCTCGGCCGCAGGGCGGTGGCGAACACCGCCGGCTCGGCCGGCGGATGCGGGACGAGCACGGGGGTGCCGGCGGGCGCCAGGGTGTCGCCGGTGACCACGTCGGACAGCTTGGGCACCGCCACGATGTCCCCGGCCCGGGCCTCGGCCACCGGCTCGGTGTGCTTCCCGCGCAGGAGCTCGAGGAGATGGAGCCGCTCGTCGGCGTGCGTGCGGGTGTTCGTGAGCACGCTGTCGGGCCGGATCGTCCCCGAAAGGACCCGCAGGAGCGACACCTTGCCCACGTAGGGGTCGGACATCGTCTTGAACACCCGGGCGAGGGGCATGCCGGCCGCGTCGCACGGCACGTCGTGCCGGGCATCGCCGGCGCGCACCTCGATGGGTGGCCGTGCCTGCGGTGAGGGGGCGACCTCCGCCAGCAGGGAGGCCAGGCGGTCGATGCCCGTGCCCGTGGCCGCCGAGCCGCAGATGACCGGGAACACCACGCCCTGGGCCACCCCGCCGGCGAGCGTGTCCTCCAGCTCCAGGCTCGAAGGAGTGTTCCCCTCCAGGTACCGCTCCATGAGGTCGTCGTCGCCGACCACGATCCCCTCGACGAGCTGCTCGCGCACCTCGTGCTCGGTGGCGGCCAGGTCCTCGGGGATGGGCCCGGGATGCGAGTCCCACCCGTCGTAGAAGATGGCCGTGTCGGTCAGGAGGTCGGCGATCCCCGTGATGCCGCTGCCATCGGCGATGGGGAGCTCCAGCGGGGCGATGCCCGCCCCGAACCGCTCCACCAGGGCTCCACGGGTCCGGTCGAAGTTGGCCTGTTCCCGGTCGAGCTTGTTGATGAAGAGGAACCGGGGGAGCCCGAGCTCGGCGGCCAGGTCCCACGCCGCCTCGGTCTGCGCCTCGATCCCCTCCACCGCGCTCACCACGACGACCACCGAGTCGGCCACCGAGCAGGCCGCCCGCACCTCGCCGAAGAAGTCGGCGTAGCCGGGGGTGTCGATGATGTTCAGCTTGACGTCCCCGGTGACGCACGGGGCCAGCGACAGCGACATCGACATGTGGTGCTTGATCTCCTCGGGTTCGAAGTCGCACACCGTGGCACCGTCCTCCACCCTCCCCTGCCTCGGGATGGCACCGGTGGCGAAGAGGAGTGCCTCGGCCAGCGTGGTCTTGCCGGCGCCGCTGTGGCCCACGAGGGCGACGTTGCGCACGCCGCCCGGGGCCGTGCCGGGACTGTGCCCGTTGGAGCCGTGTGCGGCCCGGGATTGCAGTGCCGTTGCCGCGCCGACGCGTTCCGTCATAACCGGCTCCCTTCGCCGTGCACCACGCTGGAACCACCGCCGAGGGCCGGGCCCCGTCTCCGATGCCACGGTGCGCCGTCCTGCGGCCCTGGGGTCGTGGCCGGCACCCCGGGTTGTCCTGCCGTTCGACTCTCCACGTGGCATCACTTCCTGGGTGCGGCCCGAAGGTCGCCTTCGACTCGATCCGGAAGCAGTGAACTCAGACTATTCCCTGTCGTGGGCACCGTGCCCGGGGAACTCCCGGACCGGTCCGACGGCCGTCCCGCCCACCCCGGGTGGGCGGGCGGTTCCCGAGGGCCCACCCGGTGAGGCGGGTGGGGGCGGGAGGGCCGGCACGGGATGTGCGATGGCGGTCGCGGTAGCGTGGGGCGCGTGGACGGCGAACGGTTCGGGCCCATCGATTTCGATCGGTTCCACCGCGAGCAGCTCCCTGCCCTGCTCGGGCGACGGGGCCGGGTCTTCTCAGAGGCCGATGCGAGGCTCGTGCGCCCCCTGTCGTTCCGGCTGGACGACGGCCGGTCGTACACGTACCTGCCCTCCGGCTCCACCTTCACCGTCGAGGAGGGGGACGGACGGGCCGACACGGTGGTGGAGCTCGGCCCCGACCAGTGGCGTGCCTTCGTCTGGGAGCTGTGCTCCAGTTTCGCGCTCCTGTACGCCGAGGAGCTCGAGGTGGCGACGGGCACCTTCGACCAGGTGGCGCTGTGGGAGCCCTCGCTGCGGGTCGCCTTCGACGGTCAGGTCCTCTACGACCTCGACGAGCCGGAACCGGTGCTCGACGCGTCGGGGGGGCCGCTGGACTGTTCCCGGTCGTTCACCCTCGACGACCCCGATGCCGAGATCGCCGCCTTCCTGCAGCGGGCCGGGTTCGTCCATCTCCGCGGGGTCATGGCACCCGATGAGATCGCCGCCCTGGACGCGGACGTCACGATGGCGATCGAACGCGCCCGCCCCGATGATCGGCGCTCGTGGTGGACGACGGTCACCGGCCGGGAGGTGTGCAACCGGATCAACTACCTCAACGACGGATCGGTGCTGATCGCCGGCCTCGGCGCCGACGACCGGTTCCGGCGCATCGCCGCGCTCGGAGGGCCCGAGCTGCGGGACGCCAAGGACCGGCTCGACGGCAACAGCGTCGTCATCAAGGTGCCCGGGGCCAGCGAGGGCCTGGTCGACCTCCCCTGGCACCGCGATTGCGGGATGGGTGGACACCCGGTCAAGTGCCCCATGCTCAACGTGGGCATCCAGCTCGATCCGGCCACGGCGGCCAACGGCCAGCTGGAGGTGATCCCGGGCTCGCACCGGGGCACGTCACGACTGCCCAGTCGACGGGAGGCGGCACGCCTGCCGGTGGTGCCGGTGGCGACGGAGCCCGGCGACGTCACTGTCCACTTCGGCCACACCCTCCATGCCGCCCCGGCTCCGACGGATCCCGGCGCGACCGGCCGCAAGGCCGTCTACCTCTCGTTCGTGCCGCCGCTGCTCTTCGACATGGTCGGACCCGGACAGGGTTACAACGACGTCCTGTTCACCCGGCACTCCGGCCATGTGCAACACGCCGACCAGCTGTCGTGAGCGCCGCCCGAGGCGGCCGGATCAACCCGGCCGGCCGGGTTCCGGCCTCAGAGCGCCAGCGGTCCCTCCCCGGCCGTGCAGGTGTTGCGCAGCTCCCCGATGACCTCGGCCCCGGTCACGATGTCCTCGCCCGGGGCGAGGAACCGCCCGCGGGCCATGCCGACCCCCGACGGGGTCCCCGTGAAGATCAGGTCGCCCGGACGGAGCGTGCAGATCGACGACAGGTAGGCCACGAGGGCCGGCACCGGAAAGATCAGGTGCCGTGACCGTGACTCCTGCATCCGCTCACCGGCGACGTCGCACCAGAGGGCGATGTCGTCGGGGTCCTCGAAGGCGTCGACGGAGACCACCGCCGGGCCGGTGGGTCCGTAGCAGGAGAAGCTCTTCCCGAGACAGAACTGGGGTGGCGTCCCGGCGCGCTGCACCTCGCGGTCGGAGATGTCCTGGCCGAGCATGAGGCCGGCCACCGCCCCCCAGGCTTCGTCCAAGGGCACCGACCGGCACTCGGTCCCGATCACCGCCACGATCTCCGCCTCCCAGTCCACCGACTGCCCCGACAGGGGCACCGACGAGGTGGGCCCGACGATGCAGCTGGGGAACTTGGTGAACGTGAGCGGAGCGGGGGGTAGCGCCGTGCCGCTCTCCCCGGAATGGTCCCGGTAATTGAGCCCGATGCCGAACACCTGGCGGGGCTCGGGGACCGGGGCGCCCAGCGTCGTGCCGGCCAGCGGCCCCTCGGCGTCGGCGGGGTCGCAGCGCTCGGTGAGGGCATGCAGCTCACCGGACCGGGCGACGGCGGCCATCGGGTCGGCGAGGGCCTCGTCGCCGCTCAGCCGGCCGAGGTCGAACCAGGAGCCCTCCCGCTCGAGTGCGGCTCGCCCGTCGACGTTGAGTAGGCGGAACATGGGTCTCCTCGGGTCAGTCGGTCGGGGGGTCGGCTACAGGCGATGTCCGAGCGGCTCCGCCGTCGTCCGGCGCGAGCCGGCGGAACCAGAGGCGCCACGGCGTCGTGTGCCGTTGCCAGACCTCGGGGCCGCTGCTGTACGCCGGTCCGGCGTGCCGGCGGTTCGACGCCGACTCCTCGTCGACCTCGTACACCGCCAGGAACCGGGGCGCCCCCCGGTAGGGCGCCCGGATCTCCGAGACGAGCTCGTAGCGGAGGGCGCGGAGGGCGCGTCGGCGCTGTGCCACCTCGGGCAGGTGGACGTTCGTGTAGAAGTCGTTGAACACCTCCAGGTCGTCGTCGGTGGCGTCGACGGGCGGGTTCACCCCGAGCAGGTAGATCGCATACGGATCCACTACCGGGGGGCCGGTCTCGGTGATGCGCTGGTAGAGCAACGACCAGACCTGTCGGAGGCCCTCCCTGTCCGGCTCGCCCCCGGGTCCCGGGTCGGGGGCGCCTCCGCCGGCGAGGCCGACCGTGCTCAGGAGCGTGGGCGGCCGGAACCCGCGCCCGGCGACGGCGAGGAGCTCGTAGTGATCGCCCCTGCTCCGGTCACGCGGTGCCGAGTGCGTGAACGCCAGCGCCGCCGTGGGATCGGCGGAGGCTCCGCCACGGACGTCCCACCCCGTCCACCGGGTGAGCGCGCCGGCCGGGGTCACGCGCGGCAACGGTCGCTGCTCCGTCGCCGGTCGCCGTCGTTCGGGTCCATGTGCCGAGGATACCGAGTCCATGGTGGGGCCATCGGGGCCGGGGGCCGACCGGGAGACGGGAACGAGGAGGGTCCGGTGAGCCCCGTCCGGATATCGTGGGTACGTGCCCGCCAAAGAGGTCCGATCCGTCGAGGCATCCGGACGGACCGTGGCGATCTCCAACCCGGACAAGGTGTACTTCCCCGAACTGGGCGCCACCAAGCTCGACCTCGTCTCCTACTACCTGGAGATCGCCGACGCCCTGCGCATCACCGCCGTCGGCCGGCCAGCCCTGCTCGAGCGGTTTCCCGAGGGCGCGGGCGGGAAGTCCTTCTTCCAAAAGCGCGTCCCCGCCGGCGCTCCGGACTGGCTCGAGACCACGGTGGTCACCACGCCCAACGGCACGACGTCGAACGCGCTCGTCGTCGCCGACATCTCCCACGTCCTGTGGGCCGTGAACCTCGGCTGCCTGGGGCTGCACCTGTGGCCCTACCGGGTCGACGACCCCGGGCATCCCGACGAGCTGCGCATCGACCTCGACCCCCAACCCGGCACCTCGTTCGACGAGATCCGCAAGACCGCCGCCGCGGTGCGGGCGCTGCTGACCGAGTTGGGCATCACCGGGTACCCGAAGACCACCGGCAACCGGGGCCTGCACGTCTACGTGCGGCTCGAGCCCCGATGGGACAGCTTCGCCATCCGCTCGGGAGCGGTGGCCCTGGCCCGGGAGCTCGAACGGAGGCACCCCGACCTGATCACGGCCAACTGGTGGAAGGAGGAGCGCGGGGAGCGGATCTTCGTCGACTTCAACCAGAACGCACCGCACAAGACCGTGTTCGGGGCCTGGTTCGCCCGCCCCCGGGTCGGTGGCCAGGTCTCGACCCCCCTCTCGTGGGACGAGGTCGACACCGTGGAGCCGGAGGAGCTGACCATTCGGTCCGTCCCGGATCTGGTGCGCCAGCGGGGTGACCCGTGGTCGAGGATCGCCGTCGAGCCCCAGTCCCTCCAGCCGCTGCTGGACATGGCGGCGCGCGACCGGGCCGAGGGCTTGCATGACGCGCCGTGGCCGCCGGAGTACCCCAAGCAACCCGACGAACCACCTCGGGTGGCCCCGAGCCGGGCCAAGAAGGGGTAGGCGGTGGACCCGACCGCGGCGTTGCGCCGTATCGCCTACCTCCTCGAGCGGGACGGTGCTGAGTCCTACAAGGTGCGGGCCTTCCGCAACGCCGCCTCGGCCATTGCCGAGCTCCCGGTCGCCGAGCTCGAGTCCATGGCACCCGCCCGACTGCAGAAGATCCCCGGCGTGGGCAAGACCAGTGCCCGGGTGATCACCGAGGCGGCGAGTGGCGCGACGCCGGAGTACCTGGAGAAGCTCGAGTCGGCGGATCCCCCGGCCATGAGCAGTGACGCGTCCGATCTGTTCGATCGGCTGCAGGGTGACTGCCACAGCCATTCGGACTGGTCGGACGGAGGTTCCCCGATCGGCGAGATGGCCGAGGCGGCCAAGGCACTGGGCCACCGCTACTGGGCCCTCACCGACCACAGCCCCCGGCTGACCATCGCCCACGGGCTCGACGCGGAGCGCCTGCGGCGGCAGCTGGACATCGTCGCCGAGCTCAACGCCGAACTGGCCCCCTTCCGCATCCTGACCGGCATCGAGGTGGACATCCTCGAGGACGGTGCACTCGACCAGGACGAGGAGTTGCTGGCCCGGCTCGACGTCGTCGTGGCCAGCGTCCACTCGAAGCTCCGGATGGAGGAGCGGGAGATGACCCGACGGATGCTGCGGGCCGTGGAGAGCCCGCACACGGACATCCTCGGGCACTGCACCGGCAGGATCGTGGTGGGGCGGGGCCGCCCCCCGTCGACCTTCGACGCCGAGGCGGTGTTCGAGGCCTGTGCCCGCACCGGCACCGCGGTCGAGATCAACTCCCGGCCGGAGCGCCTGGACCCACCAGAGCCGCTGCTCTCGCTCGCCCTCTCGCACGGCTGCGTTGTGGTGGTGGACACCGACGCCCACGCGCCCGGCCAGCTGGAATGGCAGCGCCACGGCTGCGAGCAGGCGGCGCGGGCGGGCGTCCCGGCCGACCGGGTGATGAACACCCTCCCGATGGACGACTTCCTGGCCTGGACGGCCGGACATGAGGGGTAGCGGACATGGGGGTAGCGGACATGACGGCAGGCGGGCGGGTGCCGCCCCATCCCGTCGGAGTACGATCGGCCGGTGACGCTCCCCGTCGTCCCCCCGGTCGCCCCGATGCTGGCCAAGCTCACCCGTGAGCTCCCCGAGCGCGAGGGACTGTTCTACGAGCCCAAATGGGACGGTTTCCGCTGCATCGTGTTCCGCGACGGTGACGACGTCGTGCTCGGCAGCCGGAACGAGAAGCCGCTCACCCGGTACTTCCCCGAACTCGTCGGGTCGCTGCGGGCCAACGTCCCCGACCGGTGCGTGCTCGACGGCGAGATCGTGATCGCCGGGACCGCCGGCCTCGACTTCGACGCGCTGTCGCAGCGGATCCATCCGGCGGAGTCACGGGTCGAGCTCCTCTCACAGACCACGCCGGCCTCGTTCGTGGCCTTCGACCTCCTGGCCCTCGGCGACGACGACCTCCAGGACGAGCCCTACGCCGTCCGCCGCAGCTCCTTGGAGAAGGCGCTGAAGAAGGCGAAGCCGCCGATCCACGTCACGCCGGTCACGACAGTGGCGGACGTGGCGCGGGACTGGTTCTCGCGGTTCGAGGGTGCCGGGCTGGACGGCGTCGTCGTGAAGGACGGTGAGTTGCGGTACCAGCCCGACAAGCGGGCGATGATGAAGGTGAAGCACGAGCGCACCGCCGACTGCGTGGTCGGCGGGTTCCGGTGGCACAAGGCAGGCGACGGCGTCGGATCACTCCTCCTCGGGCTGTTCGACGGGGCGGGGGTCCTCCACCACGTGGGGGTCGCCTCCGGCTTCAGCGTCGCCCGGCGGGAGGAGTTCGCGGGAACCCTGGATCCGTACCGGGGCGATGCCCCGGGGCATCCCTGGCTCGGGGACGGTGCCCCCGTCGGTCGTGTCCCCGGTGGCCAGAGCCGCTGGACCGGCGGCAAGGACCTCAGTTGGGAGCCGGTACGCCCCGAGCTCGTGGTGGAGGTCGCCTACGACCACCTCCAGGTGGACCGGTTCCGTCATGCGACGTCCTTCGTCCGGTGGCGGCCGGACCGGAGCCCCGCATCGTGCACCTACTCGCAGCTCGACACCCCGGTCCCCACCGAGCTCGAGGAGGTCTTCGGCACCGGTGCCTGACCGCGGCTCAGCCGTCCAGGATCCGGTGGGCCCGCTCGGCCAGTGCGGGGTCCCTCACGTGCCGGCACACGTCCTCGAACGCAGCGGTCGGGCCGCGCCACTGCAGAGCAGCGACCTCGCCGAGCAGGGTCGGGTCGAGCCGTAGGGTGGCCAGCACCCGGAACAGCTCGGCCAGCTCGCGCTGGTCCGCCAGCCGTTCGGCGAGCTTGGTGGCGCCCCGGACCGACTGGCGCACCCCGGGATCCCACCCGGTGGCGTCGTCGGGCACGTCGTCGAAGGTCCCGTAGTGGGCCAGGACGGTCGATGCCGATCGCTTCCCCCATCCGGCCAGCCCGGGAAACCCGTCGGCCGAGTCCCCGACGAGCGCCAGCCAGTCGGGTATCGATCGGGGCGCCACCCCGAACTTGGCCCAGACCCCGTCCTCACCGGTGACCGTCCCACTCCTCCGGTCGAGTTGGACCACCCGCTGGCCCACGACGCACTGGGCCAGGTCCTTGTCGGGGGTGCAGATGACGACCTGCCCGACGGCCGGGTCCGCGGCCGCCACCGAGGCGGCCGAGGCGAGGGCGTCGTCCGCCTCGAGTTCGACCATCGGCCACACGACGACACCGAGCGCGGCGAGCGCCGTCTCCAGCAGCTGGAACTGTGACCGCAGCACGGGGTCGATGCCGGACCCGGTCTTGTATCCGGGCCACAGGTCGTTGCGGAACGACTCGATGACGTGGTCGGTGGCCACACCGAGGTGGGTGGCGCCGTCGGCCAGCATGCTCACGATGGACAGCAACACCCCACGGACGGCCCCGACCTCGTCCCCGTCGTCGCCGGCCCGCGGGGGCTGTCCGAAGAACTGGCGGAACAGCTCGTAAGTCCCGTCCACCAGGTGCACGTCCATCCCCGGAGTCTTTCAGGTGCGGCGCCCGACCGGAAGCGCGTCCGCACCCCGGCCACGTCCTCCGCCGCCGGTGGCAGGACTGCCGGCGACGCCGTCGACGGGTACGGTCAGGCCGACGCCGTCACTCGCCCAGCAGCGAGGCGACGTTGTCGCGGTAGAAGCCCCGGGCGTCGGGCGGCGGGCCACCGCTGTCGGCGTAGTCCCCGATCGGTGAGGCGGTCCCCTCGGAGTGCGGATAGTCGCTGCAGCACATGAACAGGTCTCCCGAGGCGGTCATGAGCCGGGCGGGCCGCTCGTAGGAGAAGGCCGAGACACGGACCTGGTTGCGGAAGTACTCGCTCGGCTGCTGCGTCAGCTCGGAGGGGCGCTCACCGTTGAGCGCCGAGGTGAACTCCCATCCGCCGTCGAGCATGCGCAGGTACAGCGGGACCCAGATCGAGGAGAGCTCGACGATGCCGAATTTGAGGTCGGGATGGCGTTCGAGCACGCCGTTGACGATGAGGTCGGTGATCGCCACGGCGGGGGGCACCCAGAGGAAGATCGAGTCCAGCGCCGAGATCGCCGTGTCCTCCGCCTTGGGGTAGAACGCCTCGTCGATGATGCGTGGCTGGTCGGCGACGTGGAACACCGGTGTCACGCCGTGATCGACGAACGCAGCCCACAGGCGGTCATGGTCGCGGTGGGAGAGCGGTCGTCCGTCGACGGCGGCCGGTGCGATCATGCCGAGGCGCACGCCCGTGGCCGACAGGGAGGCGAGCTCGGACTCCAGCCACACCGGGTCCCGGAGCGTGAGGTGGGCGACGGGATGGAGGCGCCCGGCGCCCTCGGCCACCACCGCGCCGCACCAGCGGTTCCAGGCCGACATGTTGGCGGTGAGTGCGGTGGGCGACCCCGACAGCGTGCGCTCCCAGAGGAGACCGAAATTCGGGAACAGGACGGCGCCGTCGAGCCCCATCGACGTGAGCTGCCCGAGCCGGGCCGCCGGCTCCCAGTACTCGGCCGGGAGCTCGTCGTCGTAGGACGACTCGGGCGGGAGGCGCTTCCGGCTGCGCTGGGTGAGGTCTCCCAGCTCGGAGGTCGAACCGGGGTGCTGGACCTGGGCGAGCGAGAGGCGCCGGCCCCGCCACGTCAACCACGGATAGCCCAGGTCGTCGTCGAGGATGGCCAGAGCGTCCTCCCGGTGGACCGGGTCGATGTGGTCGGCCCAGAGCGAGCGGGTCTCGAAGAGGTGTTGATCCGAGTCGATGACGTCCGGCATCGCCCTCACTCTACGGCGGGGCGGTCGACGTGTCTCGGGCAGTCGACGTTCCGGGGGGGCGGGCACCAGGAGGACCGGCGGACTGCCGGTCGGTCCCGGGGTGCCCGATCCGGGGTTTGCCGCTACGTTCACCACCTGTGGAGCGGAGGGACGATGGCGGGCTGGCCGCCAACCTGGCCTGGTGGCAGGAGGCGGCGCCGCTGCACGCCGACAGCGAGTTCTACGACCTCGACGCCGTTCGTTCCGGACGGGACGCCATGCGGCCCTACGAGGTGGCCGAGATCGGGGAGGTCGACCGTCGCGACCTCGTCCATCTCCAGTGCCACCTCGGCACCGACACGCTCGCCTGGGCCCGCCGTGGTGCCCGGGCGGTCGGCCTCGACTTCTCGTCGGCCTCGATCGAGCTGGCCGGGCGGCTGGCCGCCGCGTGCGGCGTGGCGATCGAGTTCGTGTGCGCCGACGTGCACGACGCCCCTTCCGCACTCGGAGGGCGCCGTTTCGACATCGTCTACACGGGGATCGGGGCGCTCAACTGGCTTCCCGACCTCGATGCCTGGGCCGGTGTCGTCGATCGCCTCCTCCGTCCCGGAGGGTCGCTCTACCTCGCCGAGATCCACCCGGTCGTGTTCGGCCTGTCCGACGACGGGCGCACGCTGAGCCACGACATGTTCGGGGCCTCGTACCAGGCGGCCCCGTTGCCGGGTGGGACCTACGCCGTTCCCGACGCGGTCATGGCCAACACGGTCACCTTCGAGCGGACCCACGGCATCGGCGACGTGCTCTCGGCCGTCCTCGACGCCGGACTCTCCGTCGAGCTGTTCCGGGAGCACGACTACACCAACGCCCCCTGGCCCTGGGCGGTCCGCGGCGACGACGGGTTCTTCCGCCTCCCCGAGGGGTTTCCGCGCTACCCGTTGACCTACTCGCTCCGGGCCCGGAAACCGCGCTGAGCCGACGACGCGAGCCGGCCCCGGGCCCCGGTTGCCCGCGTCTCAGGCGCCGACCCTCAGAGGGTCACCGAGCTCCTCGGGCGCCGCCGCCTCGGCGTGCTGACCCCCGACGGTCGCCGCATGACCACCAGCACCACCCCGAGGGCGAGGGCCAGGAAGATCGCCGACCCGGTGAGCGACGCGGCCACCGCGTGCGCCAGCTCCAGCTGACCGGTCGAGAGTGACGAACCGGAACCGGGCGACCGGTGCGGGGCCTCGTGGCTCGCCGCGGCGAAAACGGTCACCAGGATCCCCAGCCCGAGCGATCCGCCCAACTGCTGGGCCACGTTGACCAGGCCCGAGGCCGCCCCGGCGTCGTCGGGGGCCACGCCGGCGATCCCGGCGGTGGTGAGGGGCACCAGCGCGGAACCGATGCCGATGCCGAGGAGCACCATGGGCAGGACGATCTGTGGGAAGTACGGCGTGCCCGCCGAGAGCCGGCTCAGCCACACCATGCCGACGAAGGCCACCGAGACCCCACCGGCGAGGAGCCGGGTCGACCCGATGCGCGGGGCGAGTTTCGGCACCAGTCGCACGGCCCCGAACATGACCGCCGTCACCGGGAGGAACGCCAGCCCGGACTGCAGGGCGCTGTAGCCCCGCACTCCCTGGAAGAACTGGGTCACGAAGAAGAACATGGCGAACATCCCGCTGACCACCAGCATGCGGGCGATGTACGAGCCCGTGCGCTCCCGGCTGGCGAACAGGTGGAGCGGTGTGATCGGCTGGTCGGCCCGCAGTTCGGTGAGCGCGAACGAGGCGAGCAGGGCGACGCCGGCGACGAACGAGGCGACGGTGATCGGGTTACCCCACCCGGAGGAGGCCGCCCGCACGAACCCGTAGACCAGCGAGGTCATCCCGAGGGTGGACGTCGCCGCCCCGGTGACGTCGAAGCGGCCGGGACGACGATCGGTCTCGGGCAGGTAGCGCGGGGCCAGGCCGATCAGGACGATGCCGATCGGGACGTTGATGAACAGGCCCCAGCGCCACGAGATCCAGGTGGTGAGCATGCCGCCGAGCACGAGACCGACGCTGCCGCCCGCCCCGGCGACGGCGCTGTAGGCGGCGACCGCCCGGGTCCGTTCCGGGCCCTCGCGGAAGCTGATCTGGAGGAGGGCGAGGGTGGACGGTGCGGCGATCGCCGCCCCGACGCCCTGGAACCCCCGCGCCGCGAGCAGCCAGGCCGCCGACTGCGCCAGGCCGCCCATCAGGGACGCGGAGGTGAACAGCGCGATGCCGGCCACGAAGACCCGACGGCGACCCAGGATGTCACCCGCCCGGGCACCGAGGAGGAGCAGGCCTCCGAAGGTGAGGGTGTACGCGTTCTGCACCCACGAGAGGCCGGTCGGGGAGAACCGGAGGGAGCGATGGATGTCCGGGAGGGCGGTGATGACGATCGTGGCGTCGAGGATGATCATCAGGTAGGTGGCCAGGATGATGGCGAGGATCACCGCCGGTCTCGGCGTCGGGAGGCGCCGTGCCGGCCGGCGGCGGGAGGGCTGTGGGGGGACGCGCCAGGTCAGGGTGGATGTCATGGTGAGGGCTCCCTTCCGTCGGGGGCGGGTTGCTGATAAAGTGGAGGCATCCTCCGATAAGAAGTGGAGGGTGTCTCCGGATACTTTACGGAGGTATCCTCCGCTTTGCAAGCGGAGAGTAGGATTGGCTCATGACCACGACTGATGCCTCGATCGAGTCCCTGTCCCGCCGGCCCAAGCGGGCCGATGCCGTGCGCAATTTCGAAAAGCTCATCGCCGCGGCCCGGGAGGCGTTCGCCGAGGACGGCTCGTCGGCGTCGCTCGAGGACATCGCCCGCCGGGCGGGCGTCGGGATCGGGACCCTGTACCGCCACTTCCCGACACGCCAGGCGCTGCTCGAGGCGGTCTACGTCGAGGAGGTCGACGCCCTCTGCCGCACGGCGGTCGACCTGGGGGACCGCCCACCCTGGGAGGCGCTCGTCGGTTGGCTCCACCGGTTCGTCGGCTACCTCGCCACCAAGCAGGCGCTCGCCGAGGAGCTGCTGGCCTACGCCGACCGGGACGCCGCCGTGTTCAAGTCGTGCCGCACGGCGCTCTACGCCGCCGGTGAGCCGCTGCTGGCCCGGGCGCAGGCGGCTCATGTGGTGCGGCCCGACACCGACATCACCGAGGTGATCCAGCTGGTGGGCGGCATCGCCAACATCAAGGCCGTCGAGCCCGGGCAGATCGAACGGATCCTCGACATGGCGCTCGACGGGCTCCGCTACCAGGGTTCCCTTCCCTAGTCTCTGCCCTGGCCGGTCCCCGCCGCCTTAGCTATTGACATTAGCTAAACAGCTATGTACAGTAGCTCAATGAGCGCGAACACGGTCACCCCGGTCCTGTCCACCAGCTTTCTCTCCCGTCCCGAGGGGAGGATCGGCTACGACGTCGACGGCGCCGGCCCCCTCGTGGTGCTCGTCCCCGGCATGGGCGATCTGCGGGCCACGTATCGCTTCCTCGCACCGGTCCTGCGCCGGAGCGGCTTCCGGGTGGCCTGCTGCGACCTGCGCGGCCACGGTGACAGCGACACGACCTTCACCTCCTATGGGGACGAGGAGACCGCCGGCGATGTGACGGCGCTGATCGAGGAGCTCGGCGGCCCGGCCGTCGTGGTGGGAAACTCCATGGCCGCCGGAGCCGCGGTGCTGGTCGCCGCCGACCGGCCCGACCTCGTGGCCGGCCTCGTGCTGGTCGGCCCGTTCGTCCGCAACGGCCAGGTCGGCACCGTGCAGCGGCTGCTCCTCCGCCTGGCGCTGGCTCGCCCGTGGGCCGCCATGACGTGGAAGTCCTACCTGCCCAAGCTCTACGCCGGGAGACGGCCCGCCGACTTCGAGGAGTACCGCGCCGAGGTCGCCGCCAGCCTCCACCGTCCCGGCCACGCCAAGGCGTTCTCCCTCACGACGCGGACCAGTCACGATCCGGCCGAGGCCCGGCTCGCCGACGTGTCGGCCCCGGCCGTGGTCGTCATGGGGGAGGAGGACCCCGACTTCCCGGACCCGGCCGCCGAAGCCGCCTGGATCGGGCGGGCGCTGAGCGCCCGGGTCGTCATGGTGCCCGAGGCCGGGCACTACCCCCAGTCCCAGCAACCCGGGACCACGTCCGCTGCCGTGCTGGACCTCCTCGGGGTGGTGGGCGGAGGTGCCTAGGGCCGGGCTCAACGAGGAGCGGGTGGTCGACGAGGCCGAACGGATCGCCGACGAGGGGGGCCTGTCGAACCTGACCCTGGCGGCGCTGGCCGAGCGCCTCGGGGTGCGCCAGCCCTCCTTGTACAAGCACATCGACGGCCTGGCCGGACTGCGGCGCAGCATCTCGATCCGCGCCAAGCTCGAGCTGGCCGACGTGCTCGCCCGCGCCTCGGTCGGCCGGTCCGGGGGGGACGCCATCGAGTCGATGTCGGGGGCCTATCGCCAGTGGGCCCTCCGGCACCCGGGCCGGTACGAGGCGGCACAGTGGGCACCGCCGCCCGGGGACGAGGAGGACGAGGCCGCCAGCTCGACCGTGGTGCAGATCTGCGCCGATGTGCTCACCGCCTACGACCTCCGTGGCGACGACGCCATCGACGCCATCCGGGCGTTCCGGTCGATGCTGCACGGGTTCGTGGCGCTCGAAGCCGGCGGGGGCTTCGGCCTCCCCGTCGACATCGACCGCAGTTTCGATCGATTGGTCCGAGGGCTCGTCGTGGCCTTCGCCAGCTGGTCCGAGGAGCTGGCCCCGAGCTAGGCGGCCGGTGGTCGGCGGGGGCGCTCCGGCCGGAACCGACTACTGCGGAGGCCGGCGCAGCTTGAACGGGGCGCCCGCCGGGTCGGTCGCCGTGGCCAGCTGGCCGTAGGGGGTGTCCTGCTTGCCGATGACGATCGAGCCACCGAGCGCCTCGACCCTGGCGAGCGCGGCATCGACGTCGTCGACCTCCCAGTAGACCGACCAGTGGGCGGGCACGCCCTCGGGCAGGAATGCCGTCGCGTCCCCGATGCCGGCCAACTCGCTCCCGCCGCCGGGCTCCTGCATGGTCGAGTACCGGAATTCGTCGGTGTCGCCGACGACGTGGGTGTCCCAGTGGAACACCGACCCGTAGAACTCGAGGGCGGCGGCGTGATCCCTGGTGAGCAGCTCGAACCAGCTCGGCGCCCCGTGCTCGTTGAGCACGGTGAACCCGGGGAACGTGCCGGCCTGCCAGGCGCCCAGTTGGGCACCGGTCGGATCGACCAGCACCGCCTGGGTGCCGAGGTCGGCGACCGGCATGGCGGGAGCGACGATCTGGGCGCCACCGGCCTCGGCCGACTCGAGGGTCTTGGCGATGTCCTCGGTGGCCAGGAAGACCTTCCAGGTGTCGCTGGCCGGGGCGTCCCCCATGCCCCCCATGCCACCGGCAACCGGGACACCCTCGCGGGTGAACATGAAATAGCCGCCGAATTCCGGGTTCGGCTCCTCCGCCTCCCAACCGAAGAGATCGGCGTAGAACGTGCGGCTACCGGCCACGTCCGAGGTCCACAGATCGGCCCAGCAGGGGGCTCCGATGGGTGCGCGGTCACGGGTGGGCATGGCTGCTCCTTCGGTCGGGTGCATCGTCAGTTCGGGTGCATCGTCAGTTCGGGTGCATCGTCAGTTCGGGTGCATCGTCAGTTCGGGTGCATCGTCAGTTGCTGGGACGGGATCCGGGTCCGGGACTCATCGGTGGCACGAGTCCGTCGGCCCCGTCCAGCATGCTCGCCCGGCGCCGCCGTTGCACGACCGCCGACGGCAGGCAGATCGCCGGGAGGTCCCCACCTCCGGATGCCGATGATGCCGCCGGCCGGCCTCCGTCCACACCGTGATGAGCGACGTCCAGCTGTGGTGCCGGGTCCTGGTCACCGGTCCTGACGGTGCCGAGCTGGTCGGCGTCCGACTGTCGGGGACCGGGGAGCCCGGCCTCGGGGCGGTGGACGACGTGGCCCGCCTGGCGCTGATGGCGGGGCGGCTCGGCGGCACCGTCGTCGTGGCCCAGGCCTCCCCGGTGCTGCGGGCCCTCCTCGACCTGGCCGGCCTACCCGTCGAGGTGGAGGGGGAGGCCGAACTCGGGGAAGAGGCGCGCCGGGTCCAAGAAGGACAGGAAGAATGACATCTCGGCGATCCTCCCCTCCGAGAGCTCGAGCACCTGGATGGCCCAGGGAGCGAAACCACCGGCGGGGTCCGGCCGGTACTGCCCGAACGCCGGGCATCCGTTGGCCGAGGTGGGCAGGAGGCGGGAGCCGCGGCAGTCGCTCGGTCCGGGCTGGACCATCCACCGACCGATGTCGGTGGCCCCCCGGATCCACATGGCGAACGGTGGCATCGACTGGATGGCGTCCTCGTGCAGCAGTGCCACCAGCGCCTCGATGTCGTACCGCTCGAACGCGTCGACATAGCGGCGGAGCAGTTCGGCGTCGGCGCCGTCCACGTCCCCCGTCCTCCCGGGCGGCAGCGCACGGAGGGTCGCCCGGGCCCGCTGCAGAGCACTGTTGATGGCCGCCGTGGTCGTGTCGAGCAGCTCCGCCACCTCGGCGACCTGCCAGCCCAGCACCTCGCACAGGATGAGGGCGGCACGCTGCCGGGCCGGCAGGTGCTGGAGGGCCGTCACGAAGGCGAGCCTGATCGACTCACGGTACTGGGCGATGTCGGCGGGGTCCGTTCCCTCCGGCGCCACGCTGGCGTCCGAGACCGGTGTCACCCAGGCGACCTCGGGCAGGAGCGGCCCGAGGCGGGACTCCTCCGGCGGCGAGGCGGGACCCATCTCCATGGGCCGGGCGCGGCGTTGGACCTGGCGCTGCATGTCGATGCACACGTTGGTGGCGATCCGGTAGAGCCACGAACGCACGCTGGAACGCCCCTCGAAGCGGTCCCCGTTGCGCCAGGCTCGCACCATCGTCTCCTGGACGGCGTCCTCGGCCTCGAATCCCGAGCCGAGCATGCGGTAGCAGTAGCCGGTCAGCTCCCGGCGGAACGGCTCCAGGTTGGAGAGGGCCAGCGGGCCTTCACGGACTGCCACAGGAGCCGATCGTACCGGGGTCGGCTCCACCAAGGTGTCTGCCATCGATGGTTGGACGGGGGTCCCCCCGCCAACTCATCGGCGACGGCGCTGGACCGTCGGTGCCATTCCGGCGCCGGCCCGACCCACCCCAGGGCCCGGTCGGTAACGCGGCACGAAGCTCCCTCCGGGAGCCGGCTGCGCCGTCGGGACCGCGGGTCAGGATGCCTTGCGCTTCGCCGCCGGCTTGGCCTTGGTGGCCTTCTTGATCGGGGTCGGGCGCCGGACCGCCGCCCTCTTGGCCGGGCCGGCGGCGGACTTGGCCGGACTCCGCCGTCGGGCGGTCGCCGGCTCCTGGCCCGAGCCCCTCGCCGCCTTGACGGAGTCGAGGCTGGCGCTGAGCACGTCCATGAGGTCGACGACCTTGGTCGTCGTCGGCGCCGACTCGACGCCGGTGACGATCTCGTCGCCCTGGCGCTTCGCCTCGATGAGGGCCTGGACCTTCTCCCGGTGGGTGTCGTGGTACTTGGCCGGGTCCCAGTCGCTCTCCATCGACTCCAAGAGGAGGGTGGCCATCTGGACCTCGCGGTCGGTCACCTCACTCGAGTCGGGAAGGTCGGGGAGCTCCTTGGTGGGCGACCGGATCTCGTCGGAGAAGTACATGGTCTCGAGCTTCAGCACGTCGTCGTCGGGGCGGATGGCCACCGGATACTCCTTGTTCCGCATGACCACGGTGCCGATGGCGACCTTGTTGGCCCCCCGCATCACCTGGCGGAGAAGGGCGTAGGCCTTGTTCGCCGCCTCCCCCTCGGGGGCGAGGTAGTAGGTCGACCGGTAGAAGACCGGGTCGATCTGGTCGAGGTCCACGAAGTCGGTGATCTCGATCAGGTGGGACCTCTTCGGCTCGGCCGACTCGAGCTCGTCCTCCGTCAGGATCACATAGTCGCCGCCTCCGAGGTCGAACCCCTTGACGATCTTGTCGGCCGGCACTTCCTTGCCGGTGCGCTCGTTCACCTTCTTGTAGCGGATCCTGTCGGAGGTCCCCTGCTCGAACTGGTTGAAGTGGACCGTCTTGTCCTGGGTGGCCGTGTAGAGCCCGACCGGGACATTGACCAGGCCGAAGTTGAGCGCACCCTTCCAGATGGATCGTGGCATGGTGACATCATTACCCAGGTCAGACCCCATCCACCACCCCTGTCACACCCGTTTGTCACACTGAATCCGTGACCAAGCCCGACGCCATCGAGTTCGCTCCGGCGGTGCTCCGCAGCCTGAAGGTGCTGGCGCCGTCCGGGCAGGCGCAGGCCGATCTGGGCTGTGAGCTGGGCCTATCCGCCTGGATGCGCCTGACCGGCACCGAGCTCGAGGACGCACCCCGCCACCTGTGGGCCATCAGGCAGGCCGTCCTCGAGGCGGGTGGGATGGACGAGGCCACCGAGCCGATTCCCCTCGCCGGGCGTTCCGCACGGCTGGACGTCCTGAACCTGGTCAGCTACCTGGGGGCACTCGTCGGGCGCGCCGCCGCATACCGGGGGTGTGACAGCGACGCGATCGTCGCCGGGGCACTGGACCGTCCGGTGCTCCAGGGCCTGCGGGCGGCGACCCCCGAGGTGCGGGAGCTCCGCTCCTCCTGAAACCGCTCGTCCGGTCCTGAAACCGCTCGTCCGGCTCGATGGTCCGCCGGCCGACGCCAGGGCATCGCCGGGTGCGCCGCTCGACCCTTCGCCCCGTCACCGGGTTCGTGTCTTGGGGCTCGGTGTCTTTGGGGCTCGCTGGCTTGGGCCTCGGTGTCTGCGGGGCCGCAATGAGGGTAGAAAGGCCGGGTGGCGTCCGGATCCCTAGCCAGCTACCGGAGCAAGCGGGACCCCGACCGCACCCCTGAGCCGGTCCCCGAGGGCGAGCCGGTGCGCACCGGCCGGAGGAGACGACCGACCTTCGTCATCCAGGAGCACCATGCCTCGAGCCTCCACTGGGACTTCCGCTTGGAGCGGGACGGGGTCCTGGTCTCGTGGGCCCTTCCCAAGGGCCTTCCCGTGTCGCCCGACGAGAACCATCTGGCGGTGCACGTCGAGGACCATCCACTCGAGTACGGGAAATTCAGCGGCACCATCCCCGAAGGGGAGTACGGCGCCGGTTCGGTGTCGATCTGGGACCACGGTACCTACGACTGCGAGAAGTGGCGCCCCAAGGAGGTCATGGTGGTCCTCCACGGCGAGCGGGTCGAGGGTCGCTACGTCCTGTTCCCGACCAAGGGCACGAGCTGGATGATCCACCGGATGGATCCGGCACCCGAGGGCTTCGTGCCCCTTCCCGACCAGATGAGCCCGATGCTGGCGGTCGCCGACCGTCTCCCGCCTGACGACGGCGAGTGGGCCTACGAGTTCAAGTGGGACGGCATGCGGGTCCTCGGGTGGGTGGACGGGGGCCGGCTCCGGCTGATGAGCCGTAACGGCAACGACGTCACCCGCCAGTTCCCCGAACTGCGCGGGTTCGCCGAGTCGCTCGGCGCCCACCAGGCGCTCGTCGACGGGGAGGTGGTGGTCCTCGGACAGAACGGCACTCCCTCGTTCTCGCAGCTGCAGCACCGGATCCATGCCGGCTCGCCGGCCGTCATCCGGCGATCGGCGGCCGAGCACCCGGCCAGCCTGGTGCTCTTCGATCTCCTGCATCTGGACGGCGTCTCCCTGCTCGGCCGCAGCTACGACGAGCGCCGCCAGGCCGTGGAGGCGCTGCACATCGGGGCCCCCAGCTGGGCGGTCACGCCGTCGTTCACCGAGGGCACGGGTGAGCAGATCCTGCGCGCCTCGGTCGACGCGGGCATGGAGGGGGTCGTCGCCAAGCGTCGATCCAGCACCTACCGACCGGGGCAGCGGAGCCGTGACTGGATCAAGGTGAAGAGCGAGCGCACCCAGGAGGTCGTGATCGGCGGGTACACGACAGGGAAGGGAAGCCGCCGCGCCGACTTCGGCGCCCTCCTCCTCGGGGTGCCCGTCGCCGGCTCCCGGACGCTGACGTTCGTGGGCAAGGTGGGGACCGGGTTCTCGGAGGAGGCGCGGAGCGAGTTGCTCGCCGACCTCAAGCGCCTCGAGCGCGTCACGAGTCCCTTCGACACCACCCTCCCCGCCGCGCTGGTCAAACAGACCGTCTGGATCTCGCCGAAGCTCGTGGGCGAGGTCCGCTACGGCGAGTGGACGCCGGACGGCCGCCTCCGCCACCCGGTGTGGCGCGGCCTCCGACCGGACAAGTCGGTCAGGGACGTACACCGTGAACGCTGACCGCTCGGTGCGCACCAAGGTCGACGGACGGGAGCTGACGGTCTCCAACCTGGACAAGGTGCTCTATCCCTCCACCGGGTTCACCAAGGGTCAGGTCATCGACTATTACGCCCGGGTGGCCGACGTCATGCTTCCCCATCTGCGTGAGCGGCCGCTGACCATGAAGCGCTATCCCAACGGGGTCGACAGCAAGTACTTCTTCGAGAAGCACATCCCCCGTCATGCCCCGGCGTGGATCGGTCGGCTGTCCGTGCCGTCGACGTCGGACGGGCCGGCGGTGGAGTTCCCGGTCATCGGGGACCGCCCGGGTCTGGCGTGGGCGGCGAACCTGGCCGCCATCGAGTTCCACGTCCCCCTGTGGCACGCGGGGAGGAGGCGGGTGTTGCCCGCCCCGCCCGACCACATGGTCTTCGACCTCGACCCCGGCGAGGGCACCACCATCGTCGAGTGCTGCGTGGTCGCCGGCTACGTCGGCGAGGTACTGGAGGACGGTCGTGATCGGTGCTGGCCCAAGACCAGCGGCTCCAAGGGACTCCAGCTCTACGTCCCACTCTCCGGACGACCGACGTGGGACAAGGTCCGCGACCGGTCGCGGGAGGTGGCGGTGCGGCTCGAACGCGAGCATCCCGAGCTCGTGGTGTCGAACATGCGCAAGAGCCTCCGCGAGGGCAAGGTGCTCATCGACTGGAGCCAGAACCATCCGGCCAAGACCACGGTCGCCGCGTATTCGCTGCGTGGCCGGCCCGCCCCGACGGTCTCCACCCCGGTCACCTGGAGCGAGGTGGACGGCTGTGCCCGCTCGGGTCGACCGGCCGACCTCAGCTTCACCGCCGACGAGGTGCTGGAACGGATCGAGGCCTATGGCGACCTGTTCGCCGAGGTGTAGCCCGTCGACGACGCGCCCCTTGTGGCCACCGGAACGGCACCCCTATGCTTTGCTCTCGTGCCCTGACGACGGGCGCGTCCCGCCCGACGACTGCAGCACGACGACTGCGTGAGGAGTCAACCATGAGCGCCATGGGCGACCGGTTCCTGCTTCTCGAGCAGACGGCTGATGCACTCGATGTGATCGACCCGGAGTTGGCCAGGCAGTTCCGGCTGGTGAACGGCCTTCCTTTCGTCGGCTTCCAACCGGTGGACCCGCCGGCCGGCGTGGAGGTGCCCCTGCTGGGACCCAGTGCCCACGTCGCGTCGATCGACGAGGACGCGGCGGGCATCCGGGTCGACTGCTCGTGTGGTGCGTGGCGGGCCGAGGTGGGCTGGGACGAGATCGACGACCTCGTGGTCGCCGCCCGTCTGCACTTCGGCCCGGAGGGCGGACCGATCCTCGGGGACGGCGCGACGATCCAGGACGAAGGACTCGGCTCGGGCCTCTCGGCCCACCGTCGGGTCTCCTGACGGACGGGTCGACCGGTCCGGTCCACCGGTTGTGGCGGTCCGTCGGCGACGACGGGCGCGAACGCCCGGGGCACGGCGTTGCGCCCCCGGCGCCGGTGCGGGCCTCCCCCCGATGTTCTCCGGCCACTGTCCGTGGTGGGAACCGGCATCCGGCTTGCCAAGAGCGATCCCCGGAGGACAATTACCACTCGGAGCCCGGCGCGGATCTTGGCGGCGGGCCCGACGGGGCGTCTCCGCCCCGGGACAGCGCAAGGGGGCGAGCGCGATGGGTGAGTACCGGGAACAGGGTTCGATGGCCGTGGCCGACGGAGGCGACCTGGCCATCGGCCATGTGGGCTGGGTGGCGCTGGCCGGGGTGGTCGCGGCCTGGGACATCTGGGCCGCCCTCACCGGCAGGGAGACCCTCTCAGGTGCCTACCGCCGGTCCCTCGGCTCACCGGTCGGACGAGTGGCGACCACGCTCGGCACCACCTATCTGGTCCTCCATCTCCAGGGCTGGCCGCGCCCGCTCTCGCGGGTGGACCCGCTCAACGTCGCCGGTCGCCATCTGCGCCGGCTGCGCTGAACCACTCGGGGAGGCATCGACGCCGGCGGTTTCGGCGGTCCGAGGGTCGCCGCGACCGGCTACCCGGTGAGTACCTCGCCGATCGAGTGCACTTCGACCGGATCGTCGAACCCCTTCAGCAGGCGGTTGCCGGCCGGGCGGAATTCGAATGCGCCCTTCGCCGAGCGGGCGGTGCCGGCGTCTACGAGGACCTCCCTCGGGATCGCCAGGTCGGCCAGCCGGGAGGCCATGTTCACGACGGGTCCGTAGTAGTCGCCGTGCCGGGAGATCACATCGCCGAAGCAGACACCGCCGCGGGGCTCGATCCCCGAGCCGAGTGAGGTGGTGATGTCCCAGGCGATGGCGCAGCCCGATGCCGCGCTCGGGGCCACGAACATCACCTCGTCGCCGATGTGCTTGACGATCCTCCCGTGGTGGGAGGACGCCACCCCGTAG
>CAVOKJ010000007.1:0-190007 GCA_963696495.1 uncultured Acidimicrobiales bacterium
GTCGATGGCGGTGAGTTGGTAGACCTTGCCCACGCCTTTCAGGTTCCCGACGTAGAAGCTGTCCAGGCAGAGGAGCTCCCCCGGGCCGCCAGCGACGAGGCAGAACCCGAAGGGATCCTCCTCCCGGGCCGCCTCGGTCACGAGGCCGGTGGTCATCATGGTGATGGCGGCCGCCCGGGCCACCCGCTGGGACCGCTTCCCGAGTCCGTGGGCCACCAGGTGTCGCTGCACGGTCGAGGGGGCGATGGAATAGCCCCGGTCATCTAGCCGGTCGGCGTATTGGCGGCACCCGATGGTCGGCTCCACCACGGCCAGGGTGAGCAGCTCGGCCACTACGTGGGTGGGAGTGGCGTTGGGTAACTGGGGTGTCCGTCGGGCCTTGGGCATCAAAGCCTCGAGTCCATAGCGTTCGGCCAGGGACCTCCACTCGTAGAAACGGGTGCGGGACACCCCGAAGTTCCGGCAGGCCTCGGCCACGTTGCCGGCCTCTCGGGCCAGATCAAGCAAACGGACGCGTCGCTGATAGATGATCTCTGCTGGGGTCACGGTGATGGGCTCCTTGATTCTTTGGTAGGAACCAAAGCGTCCATCGCCGGACCCCATCATGGGGTGGATGTGTAACGTCAACCCTCGGTCAGGAAGCCTAGGGCAAGCATCACCACAAACTGCCCTCATTGGTTTTGGACTTTCGGTTCGCGCCGACAGAGCCCAAGACTAGGACGCTCAGCGATTCGTTGAGGGTTGCGCCTCGAATAGCTGGGTCGCCTTCGTGAAAAGAACGGTTCGGAAGCGCGATGAGCGGTGGAGTGCCTCGACGATGCCTTCATACTGTTTAGGTGTATAGAGACCAAGCAGCTCGCCGCCAAACTGACTCGACTCTGAAGTGAATACGTAGACACTTGGATAGTCCTTTTCCTGACTCAACAAGCTATCTATCACCGCCTGATCATTGCTGTGATTTCCGACTTCAACATTCTCGAACTGAAGTTGAGAATAGCGGTACGTCAAGCTATTTGGAGAACTCGCAGCACCTAGCGAGATCAATACCGATCCGCTAGTTGCTGAGAGCTCGAAATCGCTTTCCGCCTGGATTTCCGAGGGCCGCACGACGTTCCACCCGTCAAGAGCAAAATTCGCAAATATGAATGTTGTCACCAGCAGCACCAATAAGGGCACTACGATATATGCGCGGTGAGAGATAGCGCGTCTACCCCTTCCAACTGCAACCACGGCTAACCAGGGAAGAGCGAATAGCGTGGTCCGATAGAGGCCCTCTTGCCCATAATCCGTGGCAAGAACAATTGTGCCAGCACTTGCGGCACAAGCAATTAACGCGATATTGAGGCGACTTCGATTTTGCAACACGGCAATCACTGCCAACACGCCCACGACAAATGGACCCGCTGCTAAGGCCACCGTACTTATCCTCAGCACGATGTCGGGATGCTGTCCCGAGATTCGTGCCCCCGGCGTAGCAATGTTTGCAAGCACGTTTCCGATTCCGCTGAATGAGAAATATCCCTTCCACGCTGGGTAGTTGAAGATCGCCCATGCTGCTGCCGGCGCTAAAGGAACGAGTGCCACCCAGCGAGGCCGCAGGAAACCAAAGATCACGAGAACGGCGAGACTCGCAACCACAAAATATGGCGTGATCTGATGAGTGACTGCGATCGCCAAACTGAGGAGACCAACCACAACTATCCGCCATGTAGGAAGCCTATATGGCGCGATGACCGTGCCGTCCACATTGACGACTGGAACGACGGTTGCATACAACGCAAGAGCGAGAAACAGTGAAATCGCTTGAGGTGAGAAATAATCCAAGTTGAATGCGCTCGCCAACATGAACAAGGCAGCGGCCATCCAGGCCCGATAATTATTAGAAAGCAGCCTTCCGGCAAAGTATCTGACAGTGAAGAGTTCTAGTAAATCGATGAGCGGTGGCCAGAGGCGCGCCACGTCCAATGGATTATGTAGACCGCCCACACGAGAGATCCAGGCAATCGCAGAGAAGAGTCCCGGCCATGCTTGGTAGATATCGATGCTGGGATGAACTTGGCCATATTGAAGGATGTAGTTGACCACACCGACATGCTTTTCGGCCCACGGCAGGCGGGCAATGTCGTACACGATGACCGATGTACCTGTCAGCGCTAAGACTAGGCATACTGCGGCTATTCCGATCTCGTGGCCATCCGATCGGCGCGCTGTGGCAGCACCCGCAATGATTAGCGCAAGGCCGAGATACCAGGTGGGATGCATGGAACCTGGTAGCCCCCATAACCCCGGATCAAGGTGCTGTTCGGATGCAGCCGTGAAAAGGACTGCAGCTAGGCCCAACAAAGAAAGTGGGATTGACCAGCGGATGGGTCGTCTGGCAACCGACGTCGGCGACGAGACAAGTTCCTCGGGGACTGAAATCGGTAGCGGGCGTCCGCCGAGCAGTTCTGGAACTGGAACTGGGCTCTTTTCGTAGAGGTCCGGAATCGGAAGCGGCGCGTTGATCTCCTGAATCGTTGTCGTCACGAAGTTTCCGCCTGGCGTATGAAGTCATCGATGGGATTCGACTTCTGTTCACTGACGGATTGTCTCCACAATCCGAAAACTTGCAGCAGCAAGCTTAGTGCTCCGATACCGACAAAGACCCATAAGGAAGCATCTGTAATATGGAGCTCGACCAGTGCCATCCCGATGAGGATCAGAGAAGCGACGCTTATCGAGATGGAGATGATGCAGAATTCCAGACAACTGTCCGTCGGAGCGAACGTTGCCAAGGCTTGACCCCAAGTGAGGGCATCGATCGCTGCCAATACGGCGACCGCCGTCCCCAATCCCGCCAGATGGCCCGCAGTGGAGCCGGTCCACGCGAGCAATGCTATAAAGATCCCCCACGCTCGATAGTTACGATTACCGAGAGCTTTCGTCCAGCGAGAGAATGGATGCGTTACAACACTAAGGAGAAACCCAATTGAGGCGATAACTCGGCCCGTCGGAGTGACCTGGCGACGATGCTGCGGGCGATGCCCGATGAAGCGGTGACCGGACTCGCGTCGACCAAGGCTGATAGGCGCTCCTGAAGTGATTGTCATTGTCCTCCGCTCACCCCCACCGGGAGCCTGTTCGCCGCCGCGCTTCCACGCTAATCATCAAACGGCCAGGCTAGGGGTGCTTCACTTTCGAACCGCGCATCCGATCCCCGAACCTGTCAGCTCAGTGGATGGTAGCCGAGGGTGCATCAGCCCTCAATGGCTATGAACTTCCGCCACATACGGCGTTCACGTGAACCATATGAGTGGTCGCTAGGTCACAGCCAGTGGCAGATTTCGGTCGAAGACTCACTCGCGGACAGACTTGACTCGCTTGCGAATTTTGGCGTTCCCGCGCCGGCTGCACCAGAATCTTCGAGACGCGGCTACGCGGTCCGTTCTCTTGAACTGAGTCCATTCTGAACTGATTCAACGCTTGGAGCTCGTTGCTGCCCAGAAAGTTTCTAGTTGTCCCCCGTCCGCCGTAGTTGATGTCCAACCAAGAAATAGGAGTTTCCCGAGCGGAAACTGATTTTGTTCCCCCATCCACTGTCTCAGATTAAGAATATGGAGTTCGCCAATACATGCCGACGTCTCTGATCATAGGTACCGGTCCAGCTGCAGCGGGTGCAGCTCTAGCTCTCGCTGCCGATCCCGAGGAGCAAATTACGGTACTGGACATCGGTGGCCTCCTGGAACCCGAGCGGGTGATAGCTCGAGACCTCTTAGCGTCAGTCGACGAATCAGAGTGGCCCGAGGATGCATTTCGAATGATCAGCCACCCGCCGGTTGTTGGAAATGGCAAATCCCTCCCCGAGAAGCGTACGTACGGATCCGACTACCCATTCCGAAATGTCGGTCAGCTCGAGGGAATTCGAGCCATCGGAGGAGCCAACGAAAACGTCGTGTCAGGGGCCTACGGAGGATTCTCCAATGCATGGGGCGCACAAATCATGCCGTTTACTGCGGCAACATTCGATCGATGGCCAATATCGGCAGACGAAATGGCGCCACACTATCGATTCGCTCTCAATGAGATGGAGTTCTCAGGAGCGGAGGACGACCTGTCAGTGCTCTTTCCGCTCCTCGCGACACCTCGTCCGCTGCCGCGTCTTGCCGACCGAACCAGGCGGGTTCTCGATCGTTACGAAGCACAGCGAGCCCAGCTCCAGGCAATCGGCATCACGGTTGGGCGAGCTCGGTTGGCATTGCGCTCAGAGGGGTGCACCCGCTGCGCGTTGTGCATGTCCGGGTGCCCGTACGGGCTCATCTATTCCTCTTCGCATTCATTTGACAGGCTCCGGGCTGACGGACGCATTACGTACCTCGGGAATCTGCTGGCCATCGAACTTACTGAACTCGATTCAGTTCCACAGGTCACAGTGCGGAATCTTAATTCTGGAGGAATCGAACACCTGTCGGCAGACCGAATCTACGTGGCTTGCGGCGCGATCGGGACTACTCGTCTTATTCTCAGTTCTTTGGGGCTGTTCAGCCAGCCAGTCCACCTTGACGAGGCAATGCAATTTGTGATGCCATTCGCTTCCGTACATCCAACAGTCGATCCACGGAACGAGAAGAATTTCACGCTTAATCAATTCAACGTGTTATTCGACGCAAGTGGCGATGGATACGACCTTTGTCAAATTCATTTGTATCCTTACAATCCCGTCTTTCTCTCTTCGCTTCCAGAGGTTCTACAACGGCCCACAACTCAACCATTGACAACCGCACTACTGCGTCGGCTGTCAGTAGGGCTCGGGTACTTACCCTCATGGGCATCACCGACAGTCACAATAACCGCCAGAGCCAGGGCCGGAGGCGTTCTTCCCAACATCGAGATCGAGCGTGAGCACTCACATGGCTGGCCGAGCATGCTGCGCCGTTTTGTCTCGTCTCTTCTTCGCGCCGCACCGGCATTGGACCTTTGGCCGCTTCTTCCCAAAGCAACTGTTTCGCCGGCAGCTAAAAGTTATCACTTTGGAGGGTCCTTTCCGCATGGTAAGATAAGAAGAGGACTTACGACGGATCGACTCGGCCGATTAGATAAATGGGAGCACATATACATCATTGACGCTTCAGTGTTTCCCAATATTCCTGCGACTACGTTCAGCTTGACTATTATGGCAAATGCTCATCGCATCGCCTCCGAGACACTGCGCTCTAGGCGATAATCCCTCACCATGGTATCTTTCTACTTTTTTTCTGACCTTTATAGATGAATGATCGCCATAATGGAGGGAAATCCCGATTGTCAACCGGACCATCGAGGCCGATTGCCGCAATCACTGGAGCGACCGGCTACATCGGGTCTTTGGTCAGTAATGGCCTGGCTGAGGCAGGGTTCCAAATCCGACGTCTGGTGCGCGACCCCCGACCTGGCTCCGATGATTACCAGTTTGACCTGAACGAGGGTTGCTCGCCGTCAGCGCTCATGGGCGTCGATGTATTGGTGCATTGCGCATATGACTTCTCGGTAAGAACGCGTCCCGCCATCTGGCGGGCTAATGTGTTTGGAACTCGGTCACTCCTAGCTTCGGCCGAGTCCAGCGCAGTACGGCGAACGATTTTCATCTCCTCGATGTCCGCGTACAGCGGGACCCGCCAGATCTACGGTCGAGCCAAGCTTGCGTCCGAGACTGATGCCTTCGCCAGGCATATGTGCGTGGTCCGTCCCGGACTGGTCTACGGGCCGACGTGGGGCGGTATGGCTGGGACCCTTAGGAGCCTCAGCACTTTTCCCATAGTGCCACTCTTGGGTCGGAAAGCACATCAGTTCACCGTTCATCAGGACGACCTTCGCTATGCGATAGTCGCGCTGGCGTTGGCTGAAGCAGTGCCAAGCCGTCCCTTGGGTCTGGCTAACCCTGAGCCCGTCAAGTTTGACGTTCTCATGCGGACCATTGCGAAGGCCAACGGAAAGCCAAAGATTCGGTTATTGCCATTTCCTTGGCCTCCGCTTTACTGGACGCTACGAGCTGTCGAAGCGACCCCTGCGGTGCTGCCCATTCGGGCTGACTCAGTGCTCGGCCTAGTAAGGCCTGCACCTTCAGTACCGGGCACAGCCGAACTGTCCAAACTCGGAATTGCACTCCGACCCTTCGGCCTCTGAGCTGCACTGTGCGTCCAGCTAGACGTGAGACATCTGCCGTTATTCCCTCGCGAGACAACAAGCTCCCCGATGACCCTGTCCAACCCAGATGCACTGGATCGTCTCTCACGACAGACTCCGACCTCACCCCACCAGATTCAGTGAGTGCCAAACCACGAGGCCATTCCCTAGACCCGCCTAACTCAGGCCCCCCGTCATTCACCTCGCCAATTCAGTGACTACCGCACTGGATGCTTGCGCATCCGTGACCATCGGTTCATCCAAGTCGAGGTTAAGAAGTGATCTCTGCCACTCTTCGCTTCAGAAGAGACCTTCAGCTGGCTTCTTCAGTCAGCGTAGAAATCACTGACCAGGAGGCGCCGGCGTCCCGACTCGGCGCCTCGCGAGAAGCGGCCAGCCGCGAGCCCCGCTTGCGCTCGGCGTGGATTGTCCGTAGTACGCGAAAGCCGTCCGAGAATGCGTTGAGATTGCTGGCACCGAAGCGCCGCTTCAACTCGAAGCTGGGCACCTCGGCAACCCGAAGGTGGGCCTTGGCAATCCGAACATTGATCAACGTCTCCACTTCAAACCCGTCGCCCCACGACATGACTCCGTCCTCCGTAATGTCCACCTCACCGGCCTCAAGCTCCATGACCGAAAGGCACTCTCGGCGAAATGCGTTGTAGCCGTAGCACAGGTCTGTATAACGCGTCCCATAGAGATAGTTGACAATCTTGTTCAACCAGTAGTTGCCCATTTGTCTTATTCGGCTGATATCACTGCTGCCTGCTCCGGGCATGAATCGAGAACCCTTCGCAAAATCGGCGCCCTGCTTGAGGGCGTCGACGAAGCGCGGAATCTCTTCGGGGTTGTTCGACCCATCGGCGTCGAGCATCACGATGAAGTCTCCAGTGGCGGCGGCAAAGCCGCAAGCCAGAGCGTTGCCCTTACCTCTTCGAGTTTGACCCACGACTTTGACATCGGGGCGGAGGCTTCGGGCCACACTCACCGTGTCGTCTGTCGAATCCCCGTCAACGAGGATGACTTCGTACAATTCCGATGACAGGGTCGAGAACACGTGAGGAAGGTTCCGGGCCTCGTTCTTCGCCGGGATCACAACGCTCACTTTTGGTTCGGCCTGGATCGACCGTAGTTTCCGCTGTGTGCGTTCCGCCTCGCCAAGCGTCATACCAATCTCTCCCTTGTTTCGCCAAGGACTTCCAATGGTGACAATGCCTATCTGACCATCAGCCAAGATTGGTCGGCAGCCCGATGGCTCCCTCGTCTTGCCGTCCGGCACCACGCCCCAGCGGCTGGCAGAGTCAATCGAACGGACTAACCATACGATCGATGTACGGCCTTATCAAGCTACGTATCAGTGGCGGCATGCTCTCTCTTCGTGAGGTTTTCTGGAGGAGGTTGGACGGCACCAAGTCATCGACATTCCCCTCCGCATGGCCCCTGAGCACCGCCGAAAATACAGCCCGTCCCCATCTAGTGCCGGCGCTGCACGATCGGGATCAAGGGGTCTTGGAACCGCTACGGCCGATCCGCCGAACGGTCTCGGTGACGGTTGGACATGGCCCCATCGAAACTTGCTGCCTATTGGGTCGACTATTGCCGTTCCCATTACCTGGATCTTGCCGATCGAGAACTCAGTTCGCAAGCTCAAGCCGGGTGTAGAGCACGCGCTAAGGGAAACCGGCCCAAGCGGCAAACAGTGGTTGGCTGCCGATGGTCGAGTCAAAAGCACCTCATCGGGGCCCGCCGACGCGTATCGACTCACCATTCAGCCAGAACTGCTGGCACCACCGCCCGCACGCATTGGTTGCGCGCCAACTCCGATTCCGCATGCTCCACCTTGCCCGAGTTCAAGTGTCCCACTTATCTGCGCGTACATTGAATACAGTTCGGGGTGTGCATTGCCGATACAACGCATGTGACGCAACGGGCCGAGAGGGGAACTGCGGGTGCTAGATCCGGAGCTTAGGAACGAAAGCGGATACAACCGCGGAACGTGCCACCGCTGCGGGTGGAAAGGACCGATCGTAAAGGTAGACCGACGGACGCGTCGACAGTTACAAACTGGGCGCGAGTTCGGCCGATTGTGCGACAGTTGCATGGTCGATCTGATGAGGTCTCAGGTTGCCGTCTCCGCTCGGATCAAGCCGGGCAAGCCGAAATTGACGAAGAACCGTCACGTCGCCTGACTCCTGCCCCGCACACCCCGGGGAACGCTCCTTCGAATTAGACGCACCCAGCGCCGAGCCATGGTCGGCGACGCACCGGTCATCAGGATCTCTTCGTGAACGCCACTCGTCGAGAGTCCAGGCCTGCTGGCGGGATGAACGATGGATCAGGCGCCGGGATGTACTCGTTCAGTATGGTGCCGCACTCCAGCTGACGGGTCTGACCCGGTCACGCGCTGACAGGCAATCGGTCATATCGGGGTGACCTTCCTCGTGACGTTTGCGCTAGATGTGTTGTCCAGGTTGGTTGGTGGCGCTGATCGGCGGGCTGCCTCCAAGTGCCGTGTGACCCCGATGATGGCTGTAGGTGTGGAGGAAGCGGTCAAGTGCCCGGGTTCGATCGGCATTTGAGCGGTAGAGCCGGACGTAGGCCCACTCGTCCAGCAAGGTCCGGTTGAAGCGCTCGATGCCCCTATGTTTGTCAAGCGGCCTTGACGCTGCATTCCGGCGATTCCTGTCTGGGTAAGGCAGAGAAGACCTCTCTGGCGATGTAGCGCTTCAGGCAGCGCATAATCTCGCGCTTGCTGAGCCCCTCAGCAGTTCGCCGCTCCACGTAGGCACGCGTCGGTTGGTGGTGTCGCATCCGGACCAGCGTGACGATGTAGAGGGCGCCGTTGGCCGCCCTATCGCCACCTCGATTGAGGCGGTGTCGGCCAGTCGCCCTGCCGCTGCTGGCCGGCTTCGGCGAGACACAGCAGAGTTTGGCGAAGGCGGCCTCGTTCCGGATTCGCTCTGCGTTGTCACCGGCGGTCATAAGGAACTGCGCAGCTAGGAGACTGTTGAACAATTCTCCCGTCAATGCTCGCGATTTGAGCGTGGATGGTCGAGAATTGAAGGGTGCAAGGACACAGCGAATCCAACCCTGAGCTGCTCGACGCTGCAGCCCTCTGTCGCCAGCTTGTTCCCGAGGGGAGCGTCGAGGCATTCCTCGCCGATCACCGGCACGACCTCTTCCCCGATGAGCTGTTCGAGGACCTGTTCCCGTCCGGGCGTGGTCGTCCGTCGATCCCCGCCGACGTGGTGGCCTCGGTCATGGTGCTCCAGGCTCTCGAGGGCCTCTCCGATCGGGACGCGGCCCGGGCCCTCCGTGACCGAATCAGCTGGAAGGTGGCCTGCGGGTTGGCTCTCGATGACGAGGGGTTCGACTTCTCGGTCCTGACCTATTGGCGAACGAGATTGCGGAAGTCCGACCGGCCCGAGCGGGTCTTCGACGCCGTGCGCTCGGTGATCGACGCCACCGGGGTGTTGAAGGGAAGGACCCGACGGGCCCTCGACTCGACCCTGTTGGATGATGCCGTCGCCACCCAGGACACCGTCACCCAGTTGATCGCCGCCATTCGACGGGTCCGCCGACTCGTTCCTGGTGCGAAAGACGTCGTCGTCTCGGCTCATGACTACGAGACCTCGGGCAAGCCACTGATCGCTTGGGACGACCCGGTGGCCAAGGCCGCACTGGTCGACGGTCTGGTTGCCGATGCGCTGAGTCTGCTCGCCGCGTTCGGCGGCGCCGTCGAAGAGACAGAGGCGTCCTCGGCGCTCGGACTGCTGGCCCTGGTGGCCGGCCAGGACGTCGAGCAAGGCCACGACGGCACCTGGAAGATCGTCCGGAAAGTAGCCCCTGACCGGGTGATTTCGACCGTCGACCCCGAAGCCCGTCACATGCACAAGTCCCGGTCGGAGTATCGGGACGGCTACAAGGCCCACATCGCTATCGAGCCCGAGACCGGCCTGGTGACCGCCGCCGCCCTCACCCCGGCCAATGCTCCCGACGGTGCGACCGGTGTCGTGCTGCTGGCCAATGAGGGGCCCGGACTCCAGGTCCTGGGCGACGGCGCCTATGGCAACGGCGAGACGCTTGACGCACTGGGCAAGGCCAGGCATCAGCGGGCCATCAAGCCCTGGCCGACGAAGCCTGCAGTGCCCGGTGGCTTCGAGCGCGAGGACTTCATCGTGGACGAGCACGCGGGGACCACCACCTGCCCTGCCGGTCACACCGTCTCGATCACGCCGGGCCGTGCTGCCGTGTTCGGTGTGCGCTGTCGAGGGTGTCCACTCCGGGAGCGGTGCACCACCTCCAAGGACGGCCGGACTCTCCACCTCAACCCTCACGACGGCGAGCTGATGGAATCCCGTCGAGCGTGGAGAGCTGGCGAGTTCGCCGAGGACTACCGACGGTGGCGACCGATGGTCGAGCGATCCATTGCCTGGCTCGTGGCCGACAACCACCGACGAGTGAGGTTCCGAGGAGTGGAGAGGAACCAACTCGGCCTCTCGTTGCGCATCGCCGCGATCAACCTCCGGCGCCTGGTCAACCTCGGGCTGGACCTCGATGGCGAGTGGATGCTCACGATGTAGTACCCGAGGGAGAACCATGACCACGCTTCCGGCCGATGCAACGCACCCTCAGACACCCAAACCGCCTCACCAGCACGACCGGAGTTCAGTCGATCCGGCCGTCCGAGTCTGTGAACTCGGAGAATGCCGTTTGTTCAACAGTCTCCTAGTGCCGCGTCAGGCAACGTTTGCGCGCTTGACCAGCTCACGTAGGGCCCGGTCGTGTGCATTGCCGTTCCGCCAGATGATGTAGCGGCGGATCATGGAGGCCTGCTCCTTGTGGCTGGCGTGGTCGGTGCCGTCGAGGGCGAAGTAGCGAAGGGCCTGGAACTGGGCCTCGATCCGGTTGAGCCACGATGAATAGGTCGGTGTGTAGGCCAGCTCCACGTTGTTGGCCTCGGCCCAGAGGGCGACACGCTGGTCGGTCTTGGTCGAGGTGTGAGGGCTGAAGTTGTCGAGCACGATGGCGATGCGGACTTCCGGCGGATACAGGGTGCGCAGGTAACGGACGAAGGCCAAGAACTCGGTGCGGCCCTTGGTCGTGGTGATGTGTCCGTAGAGGCGGTCGGTGGCGAGGTCGTAGCCGGCCATGAGGTGGCGAACCCCGTGAGGGCGCTTGTCGGTGGCCCGACGCCGGCGGCGACGGGGAGCGGCCCGGTCACCTTGGCCGGTCGCCACCGGGGCCCACTGCTTGCCGGGGTGGGGCTGGAGGTTGAGCGGACCGAACTCGTCCATGCAGATGACGACGGTGGGATCCCCCTTCTTTGGCCTGGCCGTGCCATCGGCGATGGCGTAGAGCTCGAGGATCCGGTTCTTCTTGGTCTCGAAGTCGGGGTCGGTCGACTGCTTCCAGGTCTTGATCACTGGAAACGACACCCCCTCCTCTCGGAGCAGGACCCGGAGGCCCTCATGGCTGATGTCGTCGACCACCCCCTCGGCGACCAGGAACTCTGCCAGCTTGGACAGGCTCCAGGTCGAGAAGGGCAGGTTGTGGTCCTGCGGACGGGAAAGCGCCACCTTCTTGATGGCCTGGCGCTCGGGAAGGGTGAACTTCGGAGGACGGCCACCGGTGTACTTCGGGGCCAGCGAGTCGAACCCGTCGGCGTTGAAGTTATGGATGACTTCACGGACCCGGTCCTCGGAGGTGAAGGCGATCTTGGCGATGGCTGGCACGTCCATGGCCTGGGCCGACCACAGAATGATCTGGGCCCTTCGCCATCGGACGACCGACCCTGATCCTCTCCGCACGATCCCGAGGAGCTTGTTGCCCTCGACGCTGGTCAGATCACGTACACGCACACGTTCAGCCATCACCCAAGTCTGCGCGACCTGGGCAATCAGATGGTGGACGCGCCCCCATCAACGTTGGCGGTCACGGCACTAGCCACGTGCTGACCTGGTCAGCGAGCGGACGGTGGGTCAACTTCGCGACTTTTGGACGGCGAGCTGCTCGATAGGCATGTTGGTGGGCCCGCCACGCCCGATAGTCAGATGCACCGCCGTTGGCTGCAACCTCCCGAGATACCGTCGAAGGCGACCGACCGAGGCTGTGGGCGATGGCGGTGAGGGACAGACCGGCGAGAAGGCCGAGGCTGATCTCCTCCCGCTCGGACATCTGCAGTCGGGACGGCCCTGGCCGCCAGAGATCCGGACGAGGCGGAACGATCGGCGTCCGCTCGAGTACGCACACGACGCCCGGTGCCGTGCAGCCGACCTCTCTCGCCACAGCACGCAGAGAGAGGCCTCGGCCTCTCAGACGGTGGACGGCTCGCTTCTGCTCAACGGTCAAATGTGGGGCCACTTCTCACTCCTCGGGTTGGTCGACGCAGCGTCATCGACTCACCGAGGAATTGCAGTGATCCCTTGAATCCGCCAGCTAGTGCGCTTGTACCGCTGCCCCCAATTGCCGATCACCGCCTCAACGCTTCATCCCACATTTGGTTCATTGACTTTCCTCAACTTCACGGACTCAACTTCTTGAGCTTCTCGCTTAGAGGAGTGAGATCATCCCAATGAACTTCTGTTTCGTTCGCAACTGACTTCGTTGTCGGCTCACAGTCGAAAAACCTTTTGGTCATTCGACCTCGTTACGTCTCCTCTTGGGCTCTAAGTACAATCCTGCTCCAATACCCGAAAGCGCAAGGAATGCGAGTATGGACACTGATGCGTTCCCTGTATTGGTCGCTGGCGAGGAAGCAATGTGTTCAATCGCGGCGGTCCCGTGAGACGGAGCGTAGACGGCGATCCAGTCGACATCCATGTCGACTTCCTTCGGGGCAGTGCCGTTTGCGCACACTTCCCAGCTGGAAGTGCCGCACTGCCATGCCTCGGTCTGTAGCGCGAGTTGCATCGGTACATCGGGTACGTTCGTATTGGCCTCTGCGGCCCACGGCGATCCGTCAATTGTGTACACGATCTCGCCAGGGCTCCACACCACTCCAAGCGTGTGCCATTGGCTTAGGTCAACAGCAAGGTAGTCGCTCTCTTCGAAGTCACTCCGTGACGTACCCCAGTGCACAGTAGCCATTAGGGAAGACCTCGGGGATGCTCCATCGTCCTCAGCAAAATCAATCTCCGGCGGCCATGTGTTAGTGGTTGGCCATAGCAAGGCAACCGCGGAAATGCCCTGACCATTGTCCACGCGCATACGAACCTCGTATTTGCCATAGCGCTGAGAGTTCGTTACGAGTTTGACCCCGCCGGTTACCCACTGATTAGCATCTCCGACACAGTGGCTGGCTGCTATTGCCGCTGGGTCCTGATATCCCTTGAGGATCAGCGTCCCTCCCTTAATCGTGACGTGACTCGGTGCCCAGCACGAGTCAGATCCATCCCCCGGGGTGCCTCCGTAGACCTCGTAGCTCTTGAGCGCCCCCCGATTCCTGAATGCGCCTAGATACGTCCGTCTCCAATCAGCGATCGCCCCCGGCATTGGCTGTCCCGAGGGCAGAGGTCTAGACGAAGCAGGGGAAGCAGACCAAGCCGGGATCCAAGCGCCCGACCGCCACTGCAATAGGGCGATCAATGCGATCGAGATCAAGAGGATCCTCCACGGAAACTTCAACTTGGTTCCTCCGCTCCGGAAGAGCGCGGGCCATACTTCAAAAGAGAAATCGATCGACCCACATCAAGAGGCTACCTTTTGTCGAGCGCACTCTCGGGGGTCGCCCGTGCTTCCTCGTGCTCCCCTTGCGAGATCCTTGGTCCCCGTCCTGCACTTGGACCAACGGACCGGCAATCACCTCGTGTGGCAGTCCAAGAAGGTCCCACTAGGAACGTCGGTCCGTCGAATCTAATTCAGAATTGCCCACCTATAGCGGTACTGGGCAGCTCGAATGCATATACATAAAATCGCTTCGGCCAGAGCCACCCCCAATTCATCCCGCCGCGATTCCATATATTGTCGTGACATGGGCACCCGCTCTACCCTGTGGAGAAGATGGTTAGTAGCAGTGCCATGTGCGGCAGGCGTGATCGGCGTGGGCATGGCGCTGGCCGGCATCCACTCCCCTGCCAGAGCTGTTCTGGTCCTCGTGTTCCTGGCCGTGGTGCCGACGGTCGCCATCGCCGGGCTGCTCCGCTCATTCGACCTCTTCGCCCGGATCATCCTGGCGGTGGCGGCCAACATCACCATCCTGACGATGACGGCCACGATCATGCTGGCCGAGGGTGTGTGGTCACCCGTGGCCGGGCTGGTCGGCATCACCGTGGCGACACTGCTCTGCCTGCTGGCCCAGTGGCCGCCGGCCCGGGAGCATCTCCGTACCGCGCTCGCATCGTCGCGGGCCGTCGTGCGGGCCCACATGCCCCACCGCGGTGCGATCGACCAGCCGCAAGAGGTCTGATCGCCGGCGACGAACGCTTCGGCCAGCGACGCACCGGACGCGAACCGTAGCGGAGTCATCGAGCCGGCCGGATCGCACGTGAGGCGGAGCCCCCAGTGGGCGATGGTGAGGGTGGTGACGGCACACTCGTGCATGCGGTCGCTCGTCCGGTCGGCGGGCGGGTGCCACCCGCAACACATCTTGTCACCGGCACGGGCCATCTGAGTCACGACCGGGCGACCGGATCTCGAACAGACGGCTTCGGAATTCGTGTCAAGACCGGCCTTCCACATACCTCCCCTCCGTGACATCGCGAACACTCCGCGCAGTTTGATTTTGCCGCGATGCAACGCTCAGTGGCTTGTGACACACCGACGGTGAAAGTTGGCCTAGCGCGGTGGAAGGCATTCCTGCGTATCGGTACTGTCGCCCCAACGAGGAATTCACAATCAATACACAAAAGGGGTGGCGGAATGAGCATCGCAACGCGTGCGGACGATCGCGTTTCACTTGAGCCTGTGGAGGGGCCGGCATCCGGGGCCCTCCGATATCGGCCGGTCTCCGACGCATTTGCCATTGCTCCGACGGTGAGCGTGGTCATCCCCGTCAAGAACGAGGAACGCAACCTGCCCCTCGTCCTCGGTTCGCTGCCGGCGTGGGTGGACGAAGTCGTGTTGGTCGACGGCCACTCGGTGGACGACACCGTCGCCGTGGCCCGCCGATGCCTGCCCGACATCAAAGTGGTGACCCAGCCCAACCGGGGCAAAGGCGATGCGCTGCTCGCCGGGTTCGCAGCCTGCACGAGCGACATCGTGGTGATGTTGGACGGTGACGGCTCGACCGAGGGCACCGAGATCGCCCGCTTCGTGAGCGCCCTGGTCGCCGGCGCCGACTACGCCAAGGGCTCACGCTTCGCCAGTAGCGGTGGGAGTGACGACATCACCCCCAGCCGCCGCTTCGGGAACCGGGTACTCAGCGGGCTCGTCAACATGACGTTCGGGACCCGGTACACCGACCTCTGCTACGGCTACAACGCGTTCTGGTCGGAGTGCCTGCCCGCACTCAACCTCGACTCCGCCGGCTTCGAGATCGAGACCGTGATGAACATCCACGCCGCCAAGGCCGGGCTGCGGGTCCAGGAGGTCCCCAGCCACGAGCGACTCCGGGTGCACGGGGAGAGCAACCTCCACGTGGTCTTCGACGGCTGGCGGATCCTCAAGGCCATCGCCGCCGAGGCCCTGGACCGGTCCGAGACCCCGACCGGGCGGCGGGCCCCGACAGAAGCCCCCGTGGCCTCCTCGGAGTACCGGCGTCAGGGCCGTCTGTTCGAGGCCGAGGAGCTGGATTCGGCCGCCCCGTCGCTCATCTCGGTGGTGATCTGCGCCCACACCGACCTCCGCTTCGAGGAGACCTGTGCCGCCGTCCAGTCGGTCCGTGACCAGAGCTTCCCGAACAAGGAGATCATCGTCGTCGTCGACCACAATCCGGCGCTCCACGCCTCGCTGTCGGAGGCCCTCCCCGATGTGAGGGTCGTCGAGAACCGCGAGGAGCAAGGACTGTCGGGCGGGAGGAACACGGGCATCGCGCTGGCCAGGGGGGAGGTCGTGGCCTTCCTCGACGACGACGCCATCGCCGACCACGACTGGCTCAAGTTCTTCGCCGACCGGTTCACGGATCCGGCTGTCGTCGGTGTGGGCGGCCTCACCCTGCCCGAGTGGAAGGCGCCGCGACCCTCCTGGTTCCCGCGGGAGTTCGACTGGGTCGTCGGCTGCACCTACCGCGGCATGCCGGACTCCAACACCCCGGTCCGCAACCTGCTCGGTGGCAACTCCTCGTTCCGCCGCGAGGCGCTGGAGCTGGTGGGGGGGTTCCAGAACGGCATCGGACGGGCAGCCGGCAAGCGCCCGCTGGGCTGCGAGGAGACCGAGCTCTGCATCAGGCTGACCCAGCGGAAGCCGACGTCGGTCATGCTCTTCGACGAGCGGGCGATGATCAGGCATCTCGTCCCCGCCGCCCGCACCCGGTTCTCCTACTTCCGGTCCCGCTGCTACGCCGAGGGGCTGTCCAAGGCCCTCGTGACCGCCAGCGTCGGCACCCACGACGGGTTGTCGGCGGAGCGGAGGTACACGACGAGGACACTGCCCGGCGGGGTGCTCCGAGGCCTGGCCGACGCCGGGCGGGGCGACCTCTCCGGACTCGGCCGGGCCGGGGCGATCACCGCAGGACTGGGCTCCACGGTGGCCGGCTACGCGACGGGCTCGCTGGTGCGCCGGGCACGGCGGCCGCTGTCGGCGGGCACGGCGACGCTCAGGGTGTACCGAAGCCGCCGTCAGCGATGACCGCCACCGTGCCCGTCAGGGTCCCGATCCTGATGTACCACGAGATCACCCCGCGCTCGGCGACCGAAAGTCACCTCGCCGTCTCGCCCGACTCCTTCGCCAGCCAGCTCGGCCTCCTCCACGACGAGGGCTACCAGACGGTGACCGCCTACGAGCTCTCCCGTGCCCTGAGCCAGGGAGCCGGCGAGCTGCCGGATCGACCCGTCGTGCTGACCTTCGACGACGGCTACGCCGATTTCCACAGCCAGGCCATGCCCCTGCTGGACCGGTATGGTTTCACTGCGACGGTGTACGTCACCACCGGCTGGGTCGAAGACGCCGGACCACTCCCCTCCGGACGGCGCCCCGGTCGCATGCTGAGCTGGAGTCAGATCGAGGAGGCGGCCCGTGCGGGCATCGAGATCGGAGCGCACAGCCACCTGCACCCCCAGCTCGATCAGCTGTCCGTCGCCCCCCTCCGGGACGAACTCGCCGTGAGCAAGGTCCAGCTCGAGGACCGGCTCGGCTCACCCGTCCCCGGGCTGGCCTACCCGTTCGGCTACTCCAATGCCCGGGTCAGGGCGGCGGCGCGGGAGCTGCGGTACGACTACGCCTGTGCCGTCCGCAACGAGATGATGACCGATGCGTCGGATCCACTGGCACTCCCCCGCCTCACCGTCCGGGACTCGACCCGGCTGCCCGTGTTCCGGGATCTCGTCCGGGGCAGCAACCTCGGTCGGATCTTCCTGAAGGACCGGGTCCTGACCAAGGGGTTCGCCGTGGCCCGGCGCTCGAGGGCAGCCCTGCCGCGGTCGGCGTGACCAGCAGCACGGCACCGAGCGGTGACACCGATCACCCCTACGATCGACACCTGACCGTGCCGACCCGGCTGGTGCCGCCTCAGTTGGTACCGCCCCGGCTGGTGCCGAGCCTGGACGGGCACGAGGAACCACCGGTGGCAGCTGGTCAGCCCGACATCCCGCCGGGCCACCAGGGCCTGTTCCGGCGCCAGGTGGAGAACGTCCGGCAGCAGTTCGCCGACCCCCTCACCTCCAACGGCTACTCGCTGATCGCCAACAGCGGCGTGACGGGGGCCCTCGGGCTCGTCTACTGGCTGCTCATGGCACGCCTGTACCCCACCGTCGCCGTCGGCCGGGCGTCGGCCCTCTATGCGGCCATGAACCTGTTGGCGGGATTCACCGCCCAGAACCTCAACGGGGCGCTCAACCGATTCATCCCCCAGGCCGGCCTGCGGACGAGGACGTTCGTCCTGCGCGCCTACGCGGTGAGCGCGGTGGCGTCGATCTTGATCTCGATCCTCTTCGTCCTGACGGTCGGCTGGTGGGGCGCGTCCTACTCCGAGCTCAACGGCCCGGTGATCGGGGCCGTGTTCGTGGGTTGTGTGGCGTGCTGGGCCATCTTCACCATGCAGGACAGCGTCCTGATCGGCCTGCGCAGCGCGTTCTGGGTGCTGGTGGAGAACGGCATCTTCGGGGTCGTGAAGATCGTCCTGCTCGTCCTGTTGGTGGCGGCGCTGCCCAGCCACCTCGGCATCTACGTGTCGTGGATGATCCCGGCCATCGTGGCGATACCACTGGTCAACGCGCTCATCTTCGGCCATCTGGTGCCACGGCACACCCAGCTGACCCGCGATTTCCAGCCGGCGAGCAACCGGCAGATCGGCCGATTCATCGCCGGCGACTATTCCGGCGCGCTGTGCATGCTCGCCACCGGCAGCCTCATCCCCGTCGTGGTGGCGGCCCGCGTCGACGCCCAGCAGACCGCCTACTTCTACGTGGCGTGGGTGATCGCCGCCATCATCGACATGGTCGGCATCAGCATGGGGATGTCCCTCACCGTCGAGGGGGCCTTCGACTCCGCCGCATTGGCGGTCAACTGTCGGAAGGCACTGCGCAAGATGGCCATGATCGTGCTCCCCTGTGCGGCCGTCCTCGCCCTCTTCGCGCCGTTCTGGTTGAGCCTGTTCGGACCGGCCTATGCGGCACACGGGGCACCGGTCCTCGAGCTCCTCGCCGTCGCCACCGTGTTCCGGGCACCGGCCGAGCTGTACCTGGGTGCACTGCGCGCCCAGAGCCGGACCTCGCTGGTGGCGTTGATCCAAGCGGTGCGGGCCGTGCTCGTCCTCGGCCTGGTCCTCGTCCTGACCGGGGCCCTCGGAACGGTCGGTGCCGCACTGGCCATCGTCATCAGCCAGGCCGTCGTCGCCGCACTGATCAGCGTGGGCCTGTGGCGGGTGCTCACCGGCGACCACGTGCCGAGGGGTCGCCGCGCCCGGGAGGTCGCCGGCCGATGACGGATGTCACGGTGGACGAACCGGTGGAGGCCCCGGAGGAGGACGAGCCGGCGGAGTCCCCGGAGAAGGGCGATCGGGCGTCGGCCCGTCCGGAGCAGGACGGGCCGGTACGGGGCGACGGCGACACGCCCCCCGACGGAGACGGCCCGGACCCCGAAGACAGCGACACGCCCCCGGACCGAGGCGAGCCGGACCCGGGACGTGACGAGGACGCGCCCCCGCCGCGCCCCCGCCGACCTCCCGCCTGGTCGGCCTCGGCGGCGCTGGTGGCGGTGGCCGCCGGCGGCCTGGCGCTGTTCATCTCCTCCCTGCGGGGCATCGATCTGAACCGGATGAACGGACTCGGTCTGCTGTCGGTACTGCCGGCCCGGTCCATCGTCGGCGTGGTGGTGATCGCCCTGGCGTTCGTGGCCGGGCTCGCCCTGCGGAGAGCCCGGCCTGTCGGGCTCGCCGCGCTGCTCATCGCCCTGGTCGTCTGCCTCGACGGCGTCACCATCTTCGCCGAACCCGAGCCCCGGTTCCCGACCGCCTATCAGATCCTCGGGTTCGTCAACTACATCAGCACGACGGGCCACGCGGCACCGAGCCTCGCCGCCTACTTCAGCTGGCCGGGGTTCTTCGCCCTCATCTCCTTCCTCACCGGGGCCGCCGGAGTCCACAGCATCCTGACGCTGGTGAGGGTGTGGCCGGTGGCCATCGACCTGCTCTGCCTACCGCCCCTCTTCCTCCTCATGCGGAATCTACGGGTGTCGTGGCGGGCCCAGTGGCTGGCGGCGTTCTTCTTCTCGGTGGGCAACTGGGTCGGGCAGGACTACTTCTCGCCGCAGTCGTTCGGCTACCTCCTCTACATCGTCTTCGTGGCCATCCTGGTCAACTGGTTCGTCGGACCGGGACGGGCCCAGCCGGTCCGGGTCGTCCAGGCCCTCCGTTCGACGCGGTTGAGCCGGCGCCTGTTCCGGAACGTCAGGCCCGGCGAACTGCCGGCCCTGACGTCGACCCCCGGCCAGCGGGCGTTCCTGCTCGTCATGCTGATCGCCATCTTCACCGTCGCCACGGCCAGCCACCAGCTGACACCCATCTTCATGATCGGTGCCTGCCTCGGCCTGGTCCTGATCCGACGCTGCGCACTGCCGGGGCTACCGGTCCTCCTCGGGGTCGTCCTCGTCGGCTATTTCAGCTTTGCGGCCATCGGCTACTGGTCGGGACACCTCTCGAACGTGTTCAGCGGGCTCGGGTCCCTGGGCTTCAACGTGAGCACGAGCGTGGGCGGGCGGCTCCAGGGGAGCACCCCCACCCACCTGCTCGCCCTGCACGCCAAGGTCATCGTCGCCGCCATCGTGATCGGGATGGCCGGGCTCGGCCTGCTGCGTCGTCGGTGGCGGGGCCTGGACGACCGCGTGCTGGTGGTGCTGCTGATCATGCCCATCGTCCTCATCGGCGCGGTGAGCTACGGCGGCGAGATCGCCCTCCGGACCTACCTGTTCATGCTCCCGGTGGCCTCGGTGCTCGCCGCCCTGGCCTTCTTTCCCGGACCGCGATCGACCCGGGTGAACTGGCGGCCCGTCGCCGTGCTGGTCGTGTGCGCCGTCGTGCTCCCGGTCGGGTTCTTCCTCGCCCGGTACGGCAACGAGGCATTCGAGCAGACACCACCGGGTGAGCTCGCTGCGGCCAACTGGGTCTACGCCCACGACACCCACGGGGCCCGGCTGCTGTGGCTGAGCACCGACCCGGCGAACGACGTCACACCGCAGATGCCCTGGTCCTACCGGGACCTCGACGAGGTCGACTACATCCCCACCCAGGCGCCCCGGAATCCGACGAGCGTCTACGACCTCATCGTCGACCTCGTCCACGACGGGCCGCACTCCTACCTGATCGAGACGCAGACCGAGGTGGCGGCCATGCAGCAGACCACCAGCTATCCGGCCGGCTGGGGGAGCCGGTTCCGCCAGTCGATGGCGACGGGCCCGTTCGTGCGGGTCGTCTACTCGTCCGACTCCGCCGTCGTCTTCACCCTGGACTGGCCGGCCAACGCGCCGGTGCATCCGCTCGGGTCCGGTGGGCGGGCACAGCCGGCCCGCTTCACCTGGACGCAGGCCGGCCTGCTCGTGTTCCTGGCACTGCTGGCCATGATGGCCATCGCCGAGTTCACCCGCATCTGGCATCCGTCGGCCCGCCGGATCCGGATCCTGTGGCTCGCGTCGATGCCGTTGTTCGCGCTGTTGATGGCCGATGTGATCCTGCGGTTCGCCGTGCTGTCATGAGCGCGCCGGTGAGCACATCGTTGACGGAGGAGGACGAGATGGACGGGGCAGGCCATCGAAATACGGTCAGGACGGCCCCACCGCCGTCGCCGGCCGCGCTGGCGTTCTGGCGGGAGTACCTCGCCGGGGTCCCGAAGGTGTTGGAGCTACCACGCGACCACCGGAGACCCGACGGAGGGGCCCCCGATGAGCGCCGCTCCCGCCGAGCGTCGGAGCCGCTGTCGCTGGACGAGGACCTGACGACCGGTCTGCGGTCGCTCAGCCACCAGGCCCAGGTGACGCTGCCCACGACACTGACGGCGGCCTTTTCCGCGCTCATCCACCGCTACACGGGCCAGGAGGACTTCCTCGTCGGTGTGACCGGTGCCGGTGGGAACGAGCCCGGCCCCGGCGGCACCGTCGTCCTGCGAGCCGACCTCGCCGGGGAGCCGAGCGTGCTCGAGCTGCTGAAGCGGACCGACGAGGCCACCGAGTCGACCCGGAGCCATCGGGACGTCCCCTTCGACGCCATCGCCGATGCGGTGGGACCGGCGCCGGGGCAGAACGATTCCCCGTTGGTGCAGGTGCAGGTGGCCTTCGCTCCGGCGGCACCGACCCACTCGCCGGATCGGGAACCGGCGGATAGCCGAGGGCGACCGGGGTACGACCTCTGCATGGAGCTGAGCGACATCGGCGTCGGCGTGACCGGGGCACTCCACTACGACGGCGCCCTGTACGAGCCGGAGACGGTCCGACGGATGGTCGGGCACTGGCAGATGGTGCTGGCGGGCATGGTCGCCGAGCCGTGGGGCCCGGTGGGTCGGCTGCAGCTGTTGGCACCGCCGGAGAGGCAGCAGCTGCTGGAGGTCTGGAGTACCGGCAAGGAGCTGACCCCCGGCCCGGACGTGGCGGCGTCGATCGCCGAGCAGGCCGTGGCCCGGCCGGACGCGGTGGCGGTCGAGTGCGAGGACGTCGGGTTGACCTACCGGCAGCTGGACGCCAGGGCCAACCAGCTGGCGCGCCACCTGCGGGAACAGGGCGTGACGAGCGAGGTTCCGGTCGGGGTGTGCCTCGAGCGGTCGGTGGACCATGTGGTGGCCCTGCTGGGGATCCTGAGGGCCGGCGGGGCCTACGTCCCGCTCGACCCGGAGGCGCCGGCGGAGCGGATCCACTATGTGCTGCACGACTCCCAGATGCCGCTGCTCCTCACCCACGGGAGCCTGGAGGACCGGGTGGACCCGGTGGGCGTGCGGGTGGTCTGCCTGGATCGGGAGCGGGAGGAGATCGCCGGGCACGACAGCCAGGCGCCGTCCGGCGGCACGCGGGCCGACCAGCTGGCCTACGTCATCTACACCTCGGGCTCGACGGGTCGGCCCAAGGGGGTGATGATCGAACGGGGATCACTGTCCGGCCACACCCGGGCGATGATCGCCGAGTACCAGCTGGGCCCGGACGACCGGGTGCTGCAGTTCAGCCAGTACAGCGCCGATGCCTCGCTGGAGCAGATCCTGCCGACGCTGGCCGCCGGCGGGACGCTGGTCATGCGGGGACCGGAGATCTGGACGCCCTGGCAGCTGCTCGAGGAGCTCGTCCGCCGGCAGGTGACGGTCATGAACCTGTCGCCGGCCCACTTCCAGCAGGCCGTCCACGAGTGGACGCGGACCCGACAGGACCTGACCGGCGTCACCCTGCGGCTGGCGATCCTGGGTGGGGAGCGCCTCGGGGCACACGCGGTGCAGCAGTGGCGGGATCTCGGACTGGAGGGGGTGCGGCTGCTCAACGCCTACGGCCCGACGGAGGCGACGATCACCGCCACCCTCGGGGAGGCGGGCGAGGAAGAGGGCCCGATCACCATCGGACGGCCGCTGGCGGGCCGCCGCGTCTACATCCTGGACCGGGGCGGCCAGCCGGTGCCGGCCGGGGTGGCCGGTGAGCTGCACATCGGGGGGCCGCTGCTGGCCCGGGGGTACCTCAACCGACCCGAGCTGACGTCGGAGCGATTCGTTCCGGATCCGTTCGGGCCGCGGCCGGGGGGTCGCCTCTACCGGACCGGCGACCTCGTCCGGTACCTCGGTGACGGGCGCATCGACTACCTCGGGCGTGAGGACGAGCAGGTGCAGATCCGCGGGTACCGGATCGAGCTCGGCGAAGTGGAGGCGGTGCTGGGATCGCATCCGGCTGTCGACGAGGCGGTGGTGGTGGCGCGGGGGGACGACGACGAGCGGCACCTGGTCGCCTTCGTGGTGGCGCGCACCGGGCAGACCGTCCCGGAGGACGAGCTGCGACGGCACCTCGAAGAGAGGCTGCCGCGACCCATGCAGCCGGCATCGATCGTGCAGCTGGAGGAGATACCCCGGCTGGCGACCGGGAAGGCGGACCGGCGGAGGCTGCCCGAGGTGGAGCGGGCCACCAGGAGTGGGGAGTCGGAGTACCTGGCTCCCCAGGTGCTGGCCCAGGAGCAGCTGGTCCGCATCTGGGAGGAGCTGCTCGAGCCGAGGCCCATCGGCATCCGCGACAACTTCTTCCATCTGGGCGGCCACTCGCTCCTGGCGGCCCAGCTCGTCTACCGCATCGAGCAGATGTTCGGCGAGAAGGTGGCGCTCTCGACGCTGTTCGCCAACCCCACGATCGAACAGCTCTCGACGGTCCTCCACCAGGGGGTCGACGGTCCGGAGGGGAAGGCCCGGGTGCTGCCGGTCCAGACCGAGGGCGGACGGAGGCCCTTCTTCTTCCTGCACGGGGACTGGACGGGCGGTGCGTTCTACTGCTTCGCCCTGGCACGCGCCTGTGGGACCGAGCAACCCTTCTACGTGCTCGAGCCCTACACGTTCTCCCGGCAGGACGGCGTGCCGACCCTCGAGGTGATCGCCGGCGCCCACATCGAGGCCATGCGGGGGGTACAGGCCCACGGGCCCTACCGACTGGGCGGATTCTGCAACGGGGGGCTGCTGGCCTACGAGATGGCACGGCAGCTGGAGGCACAGGGCGAATCCGTCGAGTTCCTGGGACTGGTGAACCCCTCCGAACCGGTCCAGTCCGACCTCCTGCGGACCGCCTGCGACGGGCTGAGCCGGATCGGGGGCACCGGGGACCTCGGCCGGTCCGACCTCTACCTCCGGGCCCGTCACGCCCTCCGGCACCTCTACCGTCGGGCTCGGCCGACCAGTAGCCGGGTGGAGGACTTCGGTAAGCTGGTGGCGATCGAGCCCCGGCTGGAGGCGATGTTCCCGCCACGGGAGGCGCTCTACCGGGACTACGTGGGCGTGCTCAGCTGGGCGGCCGCCGCCTACCGGACGGGCATCTATCACGGGAGGATCACCTTCTTCTGGGCGAAGCAGGAGCCGGACATCGCCAGCACGTGGCAGCCGGTCACCCGGCACAAGTACCCGGCGGACATCGAGGAGCACGGGGTGGAGGGGACGCACATGTCCTGCATCACCGAGGGGATCGACGGGTTGGCCGGTGCCGTGGGAGAGTGCCTGCGCCGAGTGGAGCAGGAGGCATCGACCGTGGAACCGGAGGAGAGTCGTAGCCCTTCCGCTCAGTTCAGGATCCGCCCACTGCGCGGCCGCGACCTGTGGAAGGTGGTCGACATCGAGCGCCGGGCCTTCCCGCCGGACCCGTGGACGACGGCGACGGCGGACGGGCGGCTGGCCCGATCGTGGATCGGCCGTCACCCCCGCCGGGCCGATCGGTTCGCCCGATTGATCAGGACGACCTGGGCCAACGAGGCGACCACCCTGCTGGGACTCCTCGGGCTGGTGGCCCTCGGGAGGTCGGACGGGCTCAGCTACATCGTGGCCGAGGCCGACTCGGGCGTCGTCGGCTACGCCTGCCTCAGCGTCGGGTCCGGAGGGGACGGTGGCATCCAGACCATCGCCGTGGAGCCCGAGTGCGAGGGACGGGGGATCGGTCGGGCCATGCTCGCCGACCTGATCGCCACCGCGGCGGCCCGCGGATGCAGCGAGGTGACCCTCTACGTGCGCATCACCAACGCCCGGGCCCGCCTCCTCTACCAGCGCACCGGGTTCGTCGAGGTGGACACCCTTCCCGGCTACTACCAGCCCTCGGGGACCGACGCCGTCGTGATGCGCCTGGATGTCGACGGGCTGCTGGCGAACCGGACCGGCTAGTCCCGAGCGACGCGGACAGGGTCGACGTGCCCTGCCCCCCTGAAGGCGCGGCACCCGGGTCCGGGCGCGGCACCCGAGTCCCCCGGCGCGACCGACCGATGAGCTGACTACGGCTCCGGACGGCCCGGTCCCGTCCGGAGTGCGGCCGACGCCTCGTAGGGGCCCGGGACCGGCACGGCCCGAAGCGACCACCCCCGAGGGGTCTCGGCCCGCCCCTCGAGCCCCAGGTACTCCCCGGCCAGTCCGTGGGCCACTCCGGCGCCGGTGCCCTTCAGATAGGCCTCCTTCCTCGTCCACAGCCGGGCGAACGCCCGAGACCGCTCGGGAGTGGCGACGGCTGTCAGCTCGGCACGTTCCTCCGGGTGCAGGAGGCCCATCACCTCGGCGACGGCCTCCGGACGGGGCACGGACTCGACATCGATGCCCACCGGAGCCGAGGCGATGGCGATGGCGACGACGTCTCCGGCGACGGAGAGCGAGAAGTGCACCGGCCGCCGTGGTCGGAGCACTGCGGGTCGTCCCTCCGGTCCCCCACAGACGGGACACGGTTCGCGGCAGTACGTGATCTCCTCCGGTCGGCACCCGAGATGTTCGCCGAGGAACTGACGCAGGGCCACGTGGGCGATGAGCGCGCGGGTCCGACGGGAGGAGGACTCCAACGCGGCGGCCCGTCGGGACTCGTCGGCGTCCAGGACGGAGGTGTCGATCCGCTCCGCGTCCACCCGTGCCGCATCGAGCGTCCACAACTCGAGCATCGGACCGCCGATCGACTCGGCGTGGGAGAACACGACGGCGTCCGACACCGGCGAAGGTCCTCGGCCCGGCGGTGCGACGTGCATCGGCAGACAGTCTGCATCGATTCGGCCGGCCGAACCAAGCCGGCCGGCCCGATCGCCTGCCCCGATGGCCTGTCCCGATAGTCGTCGGGCAACTACCCCGCCGGGAGGTCCACCCGCTGGCGGGATGCCCGCGTGACGACGGCACCGGCCAGGGTCGTCACCACACCGAAGCCGATCTCGTTGGGCATTCCGTCCGGCGACTCGTTCTGTGCCCGGCTGTGGATCCGCCTCACCGTCGTCGGAAACGGGTTGAATCCGAAGAAGTACAGACAGGGCTTGTCGAGATCGAGGAGCACCGCCCCCACCATGGCGGCGACGGTCGAAGCCCGGGACCGCCGGTCCACGGCGAGCGTCGCCGCCGCCATGGCGGCGAGCCCGAGCACGCCATCCCGTTTGGCGGCGGCCAAGAACCGGTCGTAGCTTCCCTCGACCCGCTTGTCACACCCCCAGTGGGGGATGGTGTCCAGTGCGAGATGGGATCCGACGCCGACCAGGAATGCGGTGACCGGCCGGCCTTCCAGTGCCCGGCCGATGAGTACGCCCGACAGCGCATGGTTGGTCACGAACACAGGGGACACTCTGGCAGACCCGGGGCGGTTCGAGGGACCGCCCTCCGGCGCCGGCACTTCCGCCGTCGGGCGGCGGGGAGCGGCGCGCTGTCCTTCCCGGGTCCTCGACGTCGGGTGCGACCGGATGGCCCGTCACAGGGGCCCGTGTCCGGGCCGGATCGTGGTCAGATCCAGGATTCGCCGAGGTTGAGGGCGACCGCAGCCGGCCCTTCGTTCCGGTGCAGCAGCCGATCGATCATCTCCGCCTGTTGCCGGATCAACTGGGCGAACTCCTGGTTGGACATGGCCAGGATCTCGTCCTCCGTCGGGTACTCCACGCTGCGACCTCCGCCTCCGGGCCCCCGCGCCCGCCATCCTGCCCACTCGGAGTGCCGCCCGCAACCGGTAGGCCAGGGTGGCGGGGGCTACGACGCCATCCCGTGGCGGTTGCAACTCTCAGTCGCTATAACTAGCCTGCTGGCAAGCGGGAACCGTTGCTACGGTGGCCACAGCCCCCGGCGGAGACCTGTGGCCACCGTGGCCCTTTCTCGGTCGACCGGCGAGTCGGGCTCCATCCGTCGAGGCCGGACCGCTCACGTCGGGGTCCGCTGGATGAAGATCTCGACACGGGTGATCAGACCCGCCGCATCGGTGTCGAACACCAGGACCTCGTGCGTCACGTCCCTCGACCCGGCGATCTCCATGGTCTCGGTGAGCTGCACCACGACCACCGACCGGTCGGAGACGACCCGTTCGACGGCCAGGTCGTAGTCGACCAACGTGGGGAGAAGAGCGGCCAGGTAGTCGACATAGGGACGCCTCGGGGTGAAGACGTCGCCGAAGGGACCGACACGGACGACATCGGGATGCAGACACTCGGCCAACGCCACCCAGTCGTGGGCCACCATGCGCGCGAGGTATCGGAGGACGACGGTCTCGGGCTCGTCGGTCATCGTCACAACCTCGCACAATTGCCGGGTCCGGGCACCGCGGCCAGCACGTCGGCGAGGAGAGCCCGGACCCGACGGTCGATCTCGTCGACGAGGGGACGTACCTCGGCAACCGATCTGCCTGCGGGATCGGCGATCTCCCAGTCCAGATGCAACGTTCCCGGGTAGACCGGGCAGGTGTCACCGCAGCCCATGGTCACGATCACGTCTGCCGCCCGGGCCGTCGCGTCGGTGAGCGGTTTGGGGAACTCTCGGGTGGGGTCCAGTCCCCGCTCGACGAGGACGGCGACCACCGAGGGATCGAGCTGGTCGGCCGGCTCCGAGCCGGCCGACTCGACGGTGATCCGGCCCTGGGCGTAGTGGTCGAGGAGGACTCGGGCGGCGAGGCTTCGCCCGGAGTTGTGGACACAGAGGAACAGCACGGCCGGCGTGGTCACGAGGAGTCTCCACTCGGGGTCGGTGATGCGGGGCGGGCTGGCACCGGATGCCCCTCCCGGTGCTCGATCTCGCCGGTGACGACGTGGGCGTGGCGCGGGAACATGATGTCGGCGGCCTCGTCAGAGGTGATGTCGGGGTAGAGCACCTTGATCAGCACGACGGCCAGGGCCCCGCCGAGCACCTGGGCCGCGACGAAGCTGGGGACCGACGACGGAGCGATGCCGGCGAACGTGTCGGAGAACATCCTGCCCACCGAGATGGCCGGGTTGGCGAAGCCGGTCGAACTCGTGAAGAAGTACGCGGCACCGATGTAGGCCCCGACGGCTGCGGCGGCGCTGCGGGAACGTCCGCTCCGGGCCAGGGCGAAGATCACCAGGATCAGGCCCAGCGTGGCTACCACCTCGGCGAGGAAGTGCGCCGGCGTGGCCCGCTGCTTCGTCGAGATGCTCACGGCCGCCTTCGAGAACATCAGGTTGGCCACCACGGCCCCGCCCACACAGCCGATCACCTGGGCCGGCAGGTACGCCGACGCCGTGCGCCAGCTGACGCCCCCGAACGTCGCGTCGACGAAGGAGACCACCGGGTTGTAGTGGGCACCCGACACCGGCCCGAACATGAGGATGATGACGTACAGGCCGGCCGCAGTTGCTGCCGCGTTCTCCAGGAGCTCGAGCCCGGCATTGCCCGGGGAGAGCTGCTGAGCGGCGATCCCGGAACCGATGACGATGGTGGCCAGGAACGCGCTACCCAGCAGCTCGGCGATCAGGCGGCGCCAGAGCGGGGGGTCACCCATACGGTCGGGTGCCGGGCTGCGCTGCTGACGAGCCCTCAGCCGAGGTGACGCTCAGCAGCATGCCGTCGTCTCGGTGGCGGGCGCCGGGGTCCCGGCACAGCAGGCGGCTTCGGGCTTCCCCGCGTCGGGGGCCGCATCCGGGTCGTCCGCCAACACCGTGTACACCTCCCAGGGGACGCCGTCCTGGTCCTCGACCCAGACCTTGTCCTGGACGGCGTAGCAGCAGGATGTGGCTTCCTCTGTCGCCGTGACCAGGTCCGCACCCGAGAGCCGGCCCGCGGCCGCGGTGACGTCGTGCGACGTCTCGACCTCGACGCCGAGGTGGTTGAGGGCACCGAGCGTGCCCTGACCCCTGGCCGAGCTCTCGATGAGGACCAGTTTGAGCGGTGGATCGGCGACGGCGAAATTTGCGTATCCCGGCCGGCGCTTGGCCGGCTCCGTGCCGAAGAGCTTGGTGTAGAACTCGACGGCCCCGTCGATGTCGGCCACGTTCAGCGCAAGTTGCACTCTCGGCATGTTGGACTCCTCTAGTATCGATATCGGTCGATGCGTTGAGTATGGGCTATACATCGATGACTGTCAATGGGAGACCGCCATGCGCAAGTCAGCTTCCCCGATCGCCGTGCGGGACTCCTCCGAGCTCTGCTGTGCATCCGTCCTGGCCGCCCCGCTCGATGCCGCCGACGCCACCCAGCTGGCCCGCGGGTTCAGTGCGTTGGCCGACCCTGTGAGGCTCCGAGTTCTCAGCATCCTGGCCGCGGCACCCGATGGCGAGGTCTGCGTCTGCGACTTCGTAGAGCCGCTCGGCAAGAGCCAGCCCACCGTCTCCCACCATCTCAGGATCCTGAGCGAGGCCGGGCTGGTGGAAGGCGAGCGGCGAGGCAAGTGGGTCTGGTACACGCTCAACCGGGCCCGTCTGGCCGAGCTCCAGGCCACCATCGCCGGCTGACACCGTGCTTCGAGGTCAGGGCCCACGTGCGGGGTCCGCTCCGCTCCCCCACTGTCGCCGCCTGGGCTCCGCCGACATCCTTTGTGACCCGGGTGGACATGCCTGAACCGACCGACGAGCCGGTCCCGCTGTCCACCATCGTCCGCGAGTGGGGGCGCATCGGTGTCATCGGGTTCGGCGGGCCGCCGGCCCACATCACCCTCTTCCGCAGCCTGTGTGTCGACGAGCGGCGATGGCTCACGGACCACGAGTTCGAGGACGGAATCGCCGCCACCAACCTCCTCCCCGGCCCTGCCTCCACCCAGCTCGCCATCTACTGCGCCTGGCGGCTGCGGGGAGCGGTCGGGGCGGTCATCGGCGGGGTCTGCTTCATCCTCCCCGGGCTCGCCATCATCCTGGCCCTCTCGGCGCTGTTCCTGGCTGACCATCCACCGCCGTGGGTCCTCGGTATCGCCGCCGGCGCCGGCGCCGCTGTTCCCGCGGTGGCCCTCGGTGCGGCACTCAGCCTGCTGCCCGCCAGCTGGAAACGGGCGGGATCGGGACGGGTGATCCGGTTCCGATGGGCGGCCTACTTCTGTGCCGGGGGACTCTCTGCAGCCCTGGTGGGGCCCTACCTCGTCCTGATCCTGGTCGGCTGCGGCGTGCTCGAGATCGCCCTTCGGGCCCGGGAGGCAGGGCATCGGCGGCGTGGTGCGGCTGCCCTGGTTCCGGTCACCGCCCTTCCGGCGATCACCGGTGGAGTGATGGCCCTCTGCTGGGTGGCATTCAAGGTCGGGGCGCTCTCCTACGGTGGAGGATTCGTCATCATCCCGCTGATGCAGCACGACGCCGTCGTCACGTACCACTGGATGACCGGCGCCCAGTTCCTGAACGCAGTGGCCCTGGGCCAGATCACCCCGGGCCCGGTGGTCCAGACAGTCGCCGTGGTGGGCTACGCCGCCGGCGGACTATGGGGTGGTCTGCTCGCCGCCACCGTGGCCTTCGCCCCCTCGTTCGTGTTCATCATCGCCGGGGCGAGGCACTTCGATCGCCTCCGGACCGATCCCAGGATCCAGGCCTTCTTCACCGGCGCCGGTGCGGCGGTCATCGGAGCCATCGCCGGTTCGGCCATCCCCCTCGGGCTCGAACTGCAGCATCTCTGGCAACTCGGCGTCCTGTTGATGGCCACCGTCTGGCTCCTCGGGCTGCGCCGGGGAGTGGTCCCGGTGCTGCTCGCCGCCGGCGCCCTCGGGATGGTCGCCGTCCTCGCCGGTGCGCCGTCCTGAGTCGGTCCCGCCTCCATCCACCGCCCGGACGCGGAGGATCGTTAACATCGGCGGCCATGATGAAGCGCAAGAAGAACAAGTCTGAGGACAGGCCGGACCCCGGGCCGATCGGGCTGTCCCAGGCCGCCGAGGAGCTTTCGGTCGCCGTCGAGGAGTTCGACCGCCGTGCCGCATCCTGGGGCGCCAAGGCCTCGAAAGGGGACCTCGCACTCACCCGGTAGGCGAGCCAGGTCCGCCGGGCGCCGGGCGCCTCGACGCTGACGGTCCCGCGTCGATCCTCCGTTCGATCCTGTAGTCGTCCGGGCGTTCTCCCGTGCGGTGGTGACCACGGTTGGTGGCTGCACTGGCACTGACCAGGACGAATATCCCACTACCGGTTGCAGAGCCAGCCGACCCCTGTCACCCTCGAAGTGGGGGAATGGGTATGGCGGCCTATCGCGAGTGGGAAATCGAGTTCAGTCAGACCATGACCACGTTGGTCACCGTGCTGGACGGATGTCAGAGAACCTGCGACACGAGACACGTTCCAGCCCTCGTCGCCGACTCCGACCAGTTGCTGGCCGTGGCGCGTGACGTCGAGGAGGGGCTGGCGGCGCGACCCTGCCCGATTCCGAGCGTGGACAGGCGGCTCACTGGGCTGGCCCGCGCCTACCATCTGCACGGTTCGTCGTTGGAGCTGCTGGCGAAAGATGGCGCAAAGGTGGACTGGCCAGCCGTCGGGGATCAGCTCCACGTGCTGCACCAGCTGCTGGCCCAGACCGTGACGATGATGCAAGAGCATTCTCTGCGCTCCGACTAGTCCGGCGAAGGGTCGACCAGCACCGGCAGGGTGCGCACGAAGCAACGGACGCCGCCTCGGACCTCGTCTCGACCCCTTCGCACCCCTCGACTCCTGACGGGACGTCGGTGGCCAACGGCCGCCGCCGGGGCTCTGGACAGCGCCATCAGCCCGCTCCTTCAACCGATGGTCGCCGGCAGCATCACGCTCCACCGGAGCTGCTCCGCCCGTGAACCGCACCTGAGGAGTCCGTGGCACCCCACACTCGGCCCCATGAACTGCGATCTTTGAATTCCTTCGGACACACGGATAGGGTCGGAATCGCTTCCACTTGTCGGCCGACGGATGTACGCGGTCGATCGGTGGAGATCACGGCGGGCCGCAAATCGACGCAGCCCGGGGGTCACACATCGGGCGCGGATTGGAGCTGCCCGATGGACCGGTGGGTCATATCACTGCAGGAACTGTGGAAGTGGCTGATCGGGGACGGACCTCGTCCCGGTCGTCACTCGGTGTTGCTCCTTGGCGGCACCGTCGTCCTTCTCTGCGGCCTGGGGGTTCTGGCGGCCGGGGTCCTCAAGGGATCGGACGGGGACGCCAACGCGCTGATCAACGGACCGACGACGACGACCACGACGACGACCACGACTGGCACGGCCGGATCCCCCAGTGGGCACGACATCGCACAGGCTCCGTTCACGGCCCCGGACACGACGACGGCACCTCCGTCCTCCGGCTCGGGAAGCAAGTTTCCGGCCACGACCGAGAGCACCCGTGGCGGAGGGGGGTCGCCCGCTGCAGACCCGGCGACGGCCGTCACCGCGGCCTCCTCCACCAGCACCGTCGTCACCAGCTCCAGCGCACCACGGGCCGGGCCGCCATCGCCGACCGGCGTGACCATCATCCAGGGGAAGGGGTGGGCCAGGGTCTCCTGGAGTGAAGCCGCTTCACCCGGCGGCACGGTTCTGGGATACGACGTCTACGTAGGATCCACACCCGGCGGCGAAGCCGCCGCCCCGGCGAACGGCTCCTCACCGGTGCAGGGCCATACCTACACCGTCACCCATCTGCAGGTCGACGTGCCCTACTACGTCACCGTCCGGGCGTCGGGCCCCAGCGGGCTGTCCGGGCCCTCGGCTGAAGCATCGACCCCGTCGGTGCCGAGTCCACCCGATTCGAGCTCCCTGTCGAGTCCGGTGGTGGGCATGGCCTCCAACCCGGCCGGTTCGGGCTACTGGCTCGCCGACGCCCGAGGGGACGTGTCGGCCCACGGGGACGCGGTGGACTATGGCTCGGCCGCCTCCCTGCGCCTGGCCGCCCCGGTGGTGCAGATCGTGGCGACCTCTGACGGAGGGGGATACTGGCTGGTGGCTGCCGACGGCGGGGTGTTCTCCTTCGGGGATGCCGGGTACTTCGGGTCGATGGGCGGAGCGCCCCTGAACGACCCGGTTGTCTCCCTGGTCGCCTCCCCGGACGGACAGGGCTACTGGCTGGTGGCCGTCGACGGAGGCGTCTTCTCCTTCGGGGATGCGGAATTCCTGGGATCGTTGGGGGGACGGTCGCTGGCGGCCCCGGTGGTCGGCATGGCCCTCGATCCGGCCACCGGTGGCTATTGGGAGGTCGACAGCGACGGAGGCGTCTTCGGATTCGATGCGCCGACCTTCGGATCACCGGCATCGAAGCAGCTGAACGGTCCGGTCATCGGGATGGCGGCGACCACGGACGGGAACGGCTACTGGTTGGCGGCAACCGACGGGGGACTATTCGCCTACGGGGATGCCGGATTTCACGGGTCCCCTGCGGCGTTCCCACTCCGAGCCCCGGTCGTCGGGCTCAGCCCCGACCAGTCCACCGGTGGCTATTGGGTGGTGGCGGCAGACGGTGGGGTCTTCAGCTACTCGGCTCCCTTCATGGGGGCGGCCTGAACGGTGCTCACCCCTCTGCCTCCGCCATGGTTGTGGTCACTGGTGGCGCTGTCGTCGAGGCCCTCGACCGCCGGACGGTGACGAACAGAGTTCCCACCAGGATCAGCACGGCGAGCCAGAGAAGCACGGGGTAGTAGGCGAATCCGACATAGCTGAACACCACCCGATGCACACCGGGACCGACGGGGACGCCCACCACCGCGGGCGCCAGCATCTCGGTTGCCTGCGGCCTCCCGTCGACGGTGGCCCGCCAGCCCGGGTCGAAGGAGGCGGAGAGCATGACGACTCCCGCGTGGCTCAGCCGGACCACGCCGCCGGCGGTTCCGTCGACCAAGGTCTTCGGCTGGACGACGACGGTGCCGGGCCCGCTCGAGGCCTCCGAGCAGCCGGACGGGAACCCAGCGCCCGCACACCTCTGGCCCTGTGGGGTACCCGGGAGCGGTGGCGTGCCCGGGAAGGAGACTTCGAGGTCCTCGTGGTGAGCGACCAGTGAGGACCGCAACACCCCGAGCGTCCGGGTCGCTATGTCAGACCGGTTCGCCGTCACCACACCGACTGGTTCCACCACATCGAGATACCCGACCGAGTCGACGGTCCACAGTGCGTAGGGTCCACTGCGCATCACCCTGGACGCTTCGATCGGTGGGCGCATCGAGACCGGGAGGATCAGGTACCGGACCCCGAACAGCTGATAGTCGCTCGGTTCGCTCTCATCGAAGTAGTACTCCGGATCGGTCATGAGGGATGCGGTCCGAAGCGTGTAGCCCACCTCGTCCACGTCCTTGCTCTCCAGGTACTTGAAGACCGGCACCACTCCGACGGTGAACTCGGACCCCCAATTCGTGGGGAGACCGGCATAGGTTCTTCCTCCCCCGTGGGTGTCGATGAAGGACAGGAGAGGTGCCAGTTGCGCACCTTGCGCGGCCTCGCCGGTGTTCTGCACATGGATGAGCGCCGAGTTTCGAGCATCGAAGCGCCCAACCTGGGCCATCGCCCCGAAGACGACCAACCCGACCAACAGTGCCGCCGTTCCGCACAGTACCCACGCGCTGGTTCGTCGAGGCCGACGTCGGGAATGGATTCGGCCCCCGACCCCCCGCAGGGCGTCGATCAGATATCTGCCGCACGCCACGGTGCCGATGCCGGCCAGGAACAACCCGCTGAGCTGGGATCCCATGAGGAAGCGGCGAAAGAAGAGATCGCTGGATCCGGGAACGACGCCGATGAGTCCTCCGAATGTCGTGCGGCCGAATGCCAGGAGCATGCACGCCGTGAACATGATGACGAGTGCCCGACCCAGGGGATCGACTCGCCAGCGCACGATGCTCACCACCAGACCGATGAGAACGAGCACGGTGACGACCGGAATCCGGCCGGCGTCAAAGATGCCGCCCGTGAACAGCCACGACAAGATGCGCTTGGCGCCGTATCCGTTCTCGAGAGGGGTGCCGAGGAGCACTTCGTTGGTGGCCGCCCATCTTCCCTGGACGATCAGCGGCACCGTCACCCAGGCCGAGGCGAGCAACGACGTGCCGAGGAGGGTCGCTGCTCGGTAGTACCTCCCCTTCCACCGCGAATCGGCGAACAGTGCGAACAGGAGTATGCCCAGCAATGCCAGGTACCCCGTCTCGAAGTGGAGAGCGCAGGTTGCCGCGACGAAGAGCGTCGCCGGAAAGATGAATCTCAGATTTTCCACGCAGCGCCAGGTGAACGCCCATGCCAGCGGCAGCGTCCAGGACGCCCACAGCTGGGCCCAGAGGCCGTAGCCGATCCAGAGGTAGGCACCGTGCTCGTACCCGACGCCGGGGACGCTCACGATGAGTGGTGAGAGCACTGCAGCGACGGCGGCTGCCCATCCCTCGATCCTCATCAGGCGGGCGCTGGCGTAAATGACCAGCGGCCACAGTGCAACAAGCAGGTACAGCGACCATCGGAATGCGCTGTCCGCACCGATGATCGTGCCGAACAACCCGGTGATGATGGCGCCGAGGCTCTGGTAGTGGAGGAACTGGGGCGACCCTTCGCCCAAGTACGGGAACCATGCCGTGAGCGGGTTGTGTCCCCGTTGGATCGATCGCGTTGCGAATCGCACCATTTGTTCGTGCACAGACGCGTCGTCCAGGTAGGCGACCGGCAGCAGGGTCGCCCGCAGATTCCACAGGCCCCAACCGACCATCACGACGACGGGAGCCAAGGACCACTCGTGCCGCGTCCAACCCGTGCGCGACGAGGAGGCAGACGGTTTGGACTCCCGAGAAGTCGATCGGATGTCGAGCGAGGTCAACAGCCGCGACCGAGAGCGCCCGACAGCTATCGGTTGTCGGCTGCCGTCAGATTGCGGGCGCTCGCTGGTGGTGGTGGCAGCTGCTCATACGAGCCGGTCTCACCCGGCAGGGGCGGTGGCGGCGGGGGCAGCTGCTCGGCGGCGACGGGAGCGGCGGCGACGGGCTCGGTCGGCAGGGGCGGTGGCGGCGGGGGCAGCTGCTCGGCGGCGACGGGCTCGGTCGGCAGGGGCGGTGGCGGCGGGGGCAGCTGCTCGGCGGCCACGAGAGCGGCGGCGACGGGCTCGGTCGGCAGGGGCGGTGGCGGCGGGGGCAGCTGCTCGGCGGCCACGAGAGCGGCGGCGACGGGCTCGGTCGGCAGGGGCGGTGGCGGCGGGGGCAGCTGCTCGGCGGCCACGAGAGCGGCGGCGACGGGCTCGGTCGGCAGGGGCGGTGGCGGCGGGGGCAGCTGCTCGGCGGCCACGGGAGCGGCGGCGACGGGCTCGGTCGGAAGGGTCGGTGGTGGGACCTGGGCCGCGGGCTCGGGCGGCAAGGGAGGCGCAGCTGCGGGGGCACTGATTTGAACCGGCCCGCTGGGTGTCACCGATTCCGTCGTCGTCGAGGTGGCCGGCTGGTCGTCGAATCGAACTGCATCGGTGTGGCGTTTCTGAAGCTCCTCCAGTTCCGTCAGGAGAGCGGAGATCTCACGGGCCTGGGTAGTGATCGACTCGTCCCGTGCCCGGATAACGGCATCCCGCTCCTTGAGTTGCCGGTCCCTCTTCTCGATTCGAGACTCGGCAGCGAGTGCCCGCTTGGGCCAGGTAGTAGAGCCCCCTTTTCCGCCCTTCTTCTTCACCGTTTTCCTCCCCATGGTCTCGCGGCGTTTCCGAACACACCGCCGGGGAACCGGACGTGGTCTCGGTCGCCCTCCAGCTGGTGGCCCCGATCGTCCCAAACCGCCCTGCCACGTGCATCAGATTGTTGCAGAATTTCGATCAAATCGCCGAAAGCGGAATGCCGCCGATGGGTGGTCATGGGTGCCTCAGCGTTCGGGCGTTCGATCTCACTGGTTACCCGCCCGAGTTTCCGGTTCCGGTGTTGCCCGTTCCGGTGTCGCCCGTTCCGGTGTTGCCCGACGTTCCCGAGCTGCTCGAACCGGAGTTGCCCGAGGTGCTGGAACCGGCCGATCCCGAGTTGCCCGAAGTGCTGGAGCCGCCTGATCCCGAGTTGCCCGAGGAGCCACCCGATCCGGAGGTTCCTGAGCTGCTGGAGCCTCCCGATCCGGAGTTGCCAGATCCCGAATTGCTGTAGACGAGGTTCGGGCAACTCGATTGGGCCGCGGCGACGTCTGCAGCGATCGTTGATTCGTCCGCCTTTACCGTTTGCGCTTCCGGCCGATTCGCTTCCAACCAGTTGAGGAAACAGTTGCACGCGGCAGCCTGTGCCGCCCCGCCGCCATCGTTGGAATCGCACCCCTTCAGGAACTCCGACCGGACAGATGCGGGGTAGGCGTTGGAATGATTCGTTGTGGCGACGATGACGGCGACCACAATGATCACGACCGCGGCCACACCCAGCGGCACGCTCACCTTTGGGTTCTGCCACCAGGGCTTCGCCTGCTTCGCCGGCGCTCCGAGGTCTCCGGGCTCCTTCGTCGGAACTCCGGCATCTCCGTAGGGATTGGGGCCGGTCGGCGCGGCCGGCCGGGTCGGAGCGGGCGGCGCGGTCGGCGCGGCCGGAGCGGGCGGCGCGATCGGAGCGGCCGGAGCGGCCGGCGCTTGAGCCGCGGGCTTCCTCTCGGGTGGATACCACTTGCCGTCCGAGGCCTTCCACCAGCCCGCCTGCGGAGCCGGTCTTCGGTCAGGTGAGTACCATTTGCCGTCCGAGGCCTTCCACCAGCCCTCGCCCTGCGAAACGTCACTCACCTGATCCCCTCCCTCCGTCGACAGGGCGCCGTTCCGGACCGAGTCCACTATAAATTGCTGATCACTGCCACTTGTCTGGGCGTAATCGAACTCCCATAGTTGCAGGCGTCGCTTCTGCCGGATGAAATTGCTACGCAGAGTGACCCCGCGCTTCGTGCCCGTGTTCGTGATGTGGCCGGACACATCAACGGCCACCTTGCTAGTGCCGTCGTTCACATCGAATCGATCAGAAGGCAACCTTCGTCTCCCACCTTGGATGGCGACGGTGATGCCCGGGTATCGCCGTCGCCATACCGCAGGGGGTCGCGCACTGAACAGGAGGACAGCTATGCAACGTGAGTCACACAGCGATTCGACGGACGAGATCGTCACCAAATCCACTTCGAGGTCGGTCGAGGATGCCGTGGGCAGACTTCAGGATCTCGTCCGCCAGCGAGGCATGACCGTATTCGCAACCATCGACCACAGTGGCGAAGCGAGCCGGCAAGGACTCGAACTGCGCGACACGAAGGTCGTCATCTTCGGCAGCCCTGCCGCCGGCACCCCGGTGATGCGGGCATCACCGCTGGCGGCCCTGGATCTCCCGCTCAAAGTGCTCATCTGGGACGACGACGGCCGGACGAAGATCAGCTACACGGACCCTGGCGCACTCGCCTCGCGTTATCACCTCTCCGGCGAACTGGCCAGCCGCCTCGCTGGAATCGGACCCCTGACCGATGCCCTCATCGGATGACCCGCCACGATTCGGCGTTCGGATCCCTGGCCGCCGCACTCGCCCGTGGACAATCAACGGCAGTCTGATTCGGGCACTCTCCGACGATGACGCCGCGTTCCCGGTTCGGCAACCCTGATTGCCGGACCCGTTCAGGCCCGCCTCCAGATGGAAGTCGACGCAGACCTAGCGCGACCACGCCGGCCCGGGGTGACGTTCAGCAGTAGCCCCACCAATACCTATCGGGCCAGGTGAACGGAACGGTCGGCTCACGACGTTGACGCTCGTCACCGCCGACAAAGGCATCCGGCCCCGGGAAGAAGGGGCCCTGTCGGCCACTCCCCTCCCACCGGACCACGAACGGCGGTTCCCCGTTCTCCTTCGGGACCTCGACGACCCTGCATTCACGGTCCGGCAGCACCGCCGGATGGCCGCGCACCACGATGCGATCTCCAATTTGTGCACGCATTGCGCTCACTTCCTCGGCCCCTCACCTACTCCCATCGTGAACCCGCCACCCCCCATTTTCAAGAGGTCGGGACACCGAAATCGCCGTCCCGTGGCCCCACTCCGGCCCACCGGGGGCGGCTCGGAGGAACCGGGATCGGCCTCTCGCGAGCACTCCCATCGGAGGCGCCTAACATCCCCACCGTACGCTGAGACCGGGTGAGGCGAGCAGAGGAACGGATGCATGCCAGAGCGGATGCACGCCGGTGAGGTCGACATCGACAGCGCACTTGTCCGGCAACTGGTCGATTCCCAATTTCCCGACCTCCGAGGGATCGACGTCCGGCACTGCCGGACCATGGGCACCGTCAATGCCATCTACCGGCTCGGTGCCGACCTGTGCGCCCGACTCCCCCGTCGAGGCGACTGGGTGGGCAGCCTGACCAACGAGCTCGACTGGTTGGACCGCCTGCGTCCGCATCTGCCACTGCGGATACCCGAACCGGTCGCCGTCGGGAGTCCGGCATTCGGCTATCCGTTCCCGTGGGCGATCTACCGTTGGCTGGACGGTGACGACTGGACGGCGGATTCAGTCGACGACGGGGCCCGATCGGCCGAGGACCTGGCCTCGTTCATCAGCGCGCTCCGGCGTGTGGACACGACGGGTGCTCCGGAGTCGGGCCGTGCGCCCTTGAGTGAGCTCGACGACGTCACCCGCAGGTCGATCGCGGCGACGGCCGGCCTGGACACCGTAGGCGTGACTGCCGCCTGGGAGCGCTCGGTCGACGCTCCGGTCTGGGACGGGCACCCCGTCTGGCGGCACTGCGACCTGCTCCCACCGAATCTGCTGCTCCGAGCAGGTCGGATCTGGGCGGTGCTCGATTTCGGTGGGGCCGGGATCGGCGACCCGGCCGCGGATGTCGTGGCGGCCTGGAGCGTCCTCCGCCCGGGAAGCCGGGCCACCTTCCGTGAGCTGCTCGGCGTCGACGACGCCACCTGGGCGCGGGCGAGGGGCTACGCCCTCCACCAGGCCCTCCTGATCATCCCCTACTACGCGGCGTCCAATCCGGAATTCGTCGGCGTGGCCAGAGAGACCGTTCGGCAGGTTCTCGGCGACATGGACCTTGGCGCCGGCCGGTGAGATCGACGGCAGCCCGGGGGTCCACAGAGACCGGACGGCGGGGCGGGGAACCACTCGGATCGGTCCGCGTTAGAGCCGCCTGTCGCCCCGTTCCCGGATGGAGCGGACATCCTTTCCGATGTTGAACAGCACCATCAAGATCTCCATGGCGATGCGTGCGAACGTCAGGTAGATGAAGTAGACGATGGGCACGACGATGATGGCGACGACGATCTCGGCGGGCCGGTGCTGTACCAGTGCCGCGACGATCGTTATGAGGGCAACCAGCGTGTACAGGATCGTGATGAGTACGTAGAGGACCCGGATGACCCGGAGCGTGATGAAGCTCGAGAACGAGAAGTCGTAGAGCGACCGGAAGAAGGTCTTCGCTTCGAGCGAATCATTGCCGCCGGGGCCCGGCGGAGGCTGATAGGAGGACTCGGGTGCTGGTTGGGCCCGGTAGTCCGGATGCAATTCGGGCGGGTACCACTTGGCATCAGCGGCCTGCCACCAACCTGGACCTTGCGATGTGTCACTCACGGCTACCTCCTGGGTCAGGCCATCAGTGACCGCCGCCGCACGGACAACAGCACATCTCGCCTCGTCGTCAACAGATGCAGCCCATTTGTTAGCACTTTCAATTGGGTGATGCGCTGTTGCGACGGGCATGCCGTACTCGGCCCCCGTCCTCGCGGCTCGTGTCCCGCGACCGCTGCCGAGGCTCGGAACGGCGATCGAGAGGTCGGCCGGCCCCCTCCGTCGGTCCCGGACTCCCTAGCGTTCCGCGACGATCGGGTACAGCCGGAACAGGGGGAAGGCGGCCTCGGAGTCGTGCGGCACGAAGTGGGTGCCGCTCTCCGGGTCGAATTCCACCCGGTCATTGCGCAAGCAGATGCTGCAGGTCTCCGGGTCGTGGTCCATGGCGTCTCCCTGGTGTGTTCAACGCCCCTCTCCACGTCTCATCGACCCGTTTCGACGAATCCTTGACCGGCCTACTCGGTTGCGAGCACGGGGACAGCCCCAGAACCCCGTTATCTGGACGGTGGAGCGGGGCCGGGACCACGGCCACACCGACGTGGGCTCCGGTCGGGGCTGCAGTTGTGCCGGGCCGACCACTCCCCCGCTTGGCCCCCGACGTCGGTGTCGCTGCCGTCGACCCTCCGCCCGCGCCGTCAGTCGACGGGAACGTCCCCGACGATGGTGCCGTACATGTCGTTCAGCGGATAGGAGAGCAGCTCCAGGCGTTCGCCGTCCGGACCCGGGAAGTACGCCGAGGATCCGCTGACGACGAGGGTCTGCACACCCGACTCCTCCACTTTCGCCACCAGTCGGGTCCAGTGGTCGGGAGTGACCGAGATGGCGATGTGATGGAGACCCCCGAGCACCTCGCGGTACTCGCCCAGGTCGAGCCCGGGGAAGTCGAAGTAGGCCAGGTAGTTGCCGTGGCCGACATCGAAGAAGAAGTGCGTGGACCCTCGGTAGTCCCGATTTTCGAACAGCTCGACAAGGGGGAACTCCAGCAGGTCCTGGTAGAAGGTGATGGTCCGCTCGACGTCGCTCGACAGCAGGGCGAAATGGTGAAGTCCCCTGGCCGACGATGCGGGTCGGTCACCGGGAGCCCGGAGGTACCGGGCCCGCAGGTCCTCCCACTCCCCGCTCCGATCGACGTCGCTCCCGTGTCCGGTCACCGCGCCACGCACCCTGTCACGACGAGCGCCCAGTCACGACGAGCACCCTCTCACGAGTCGTCGAACCTCTGTCTGGTCGGCGAGGTCCTGAGGGTCTCGGTCGATCGTCGGAGCTCGGACAACAGCTCCTGGTCGAGCGAGGCCTTCTGGTGCCGGAGCTCCTCGATCTCGGACCTGAGCGCCTTCAGTTCCTGTCGTTGCGTCCGGAGCTCGGTCACTTCCGCCCTGAGTGGTGTGACCGCGGCGAGGAGCTCGTCCCGCTCGCGGCTCAAAGTCGGCACCTCCCCGCTCAGTTCGACCAGCTCCGTCCGGAGCCGGTCCCGCTCGCGGGCCATCTTCGGAACCGTGTTCTTGAGGGCGACGAGCTCCGCCCGGAGTCGATCCCGGTCCGTGACTCCGAGGTCGACCAGCGTCCGCCGTAGCCGCGCCCCCTGGTCGGCGAGACCCCGGGTGTCGTCGACCGCTCGTCCCTCACAACTGGGTCCGGGGTCGGGCGCCGGCGGCAGCTCGGGGATCGGCGCCACCGAGTGGTCGGCGGGTGCAGCACTCCGGGGTGGACTGGGGGCGGCGACGGCACGGGCTTCGACCGACGCCGCAAAGGCTGTCCACGTCCGGCCGTCCCACCAACGGTGGGCCTTGGGCACTTGGAGGCAGGGGTGCCGTTCAGAAATAGCTGTCCCTCGAGCCATGGCCGCCTCCGTCCTCCGTCCCGGTCCAGCTCAGTTTCGCATCGATTCGACGACCGGTGGGTGACCTCCGATACCGGCCGTGGTCGTCCCGTCGCCGGTCGGAGGGAGGGCGTTGTCGACACGGTCCCCGGGGCGGTGCCGGACGGTACGGCATCGACGAAGGGCGGTGAGGCGGTTATCCCGACCCCGGGTGAATCCGGGGGCTGCCGATGGGCACCCCGAGGTCGGCGCTCAACTGGGTGAGGGCCGAGTCGATCTCGTCGAGGCGCTCGGGAGTGCAACCCCGGATGACGGGGACCTCGACGCTCACTCCGCTGTCGATGATGGACTCGAGCACCTCCCGGCCCAGGATGACGGTCCCCTCCGGGTCATGGACGATGGGCGGCTCGATGTAGTCGCCCTCTTCGTCGTGGACCAGGGTGGCGATCCACTCGCCCTTGTGTTCGAGCCGCTGAGCCATGCCGGAGCCCAGGCTAGACGCCGTGGCCCCGGGCCGACCCGGGCGTCGGGCGGCGCGGCCCGGCGGAACGCCGAAGGGATCGCCCTCGGAAGTTTGGGACCTTCGGCACTGTCCGGGGCTCGGCGTCGGGCACACCATGATGCTGGGATCTTGGGGGTGTCCGATGCAGCGGTTGAGTGGCGCAGATGCCAGTTTCATCTACGGCGAGACCCGGAGTGCGCACATGCACCTGGGCACCGTGGCCCTGGTGGATCCGTCGACCGCGCCCGACGGGTTCGACGTGGACGACCTGCGGGCCCTGGTCGACGCCCGGATGGGCCTGCTCGGCCCGTTCCTGCGCCGCTTGGTCAACGTCCCCCTCGGCCTCGACCGCCCGGCCTGGGTCGACGATCCCCACCTCGACCTCGATCGCCAGATCCGGGCCATCGGGGTCCCCTCCCCCGGAGGCCCCCGCGAGCTCGGTGCGTTGGTGGGCGAGCTGTTGGGCTACAAGCTCGACCCGGACGGCCCGCTGTGGGAGGTCTGGTTCATCGAAGGACTCGAGCACGGGCGCGTGGCCCTGCTCACCAAGATGCACCACTGCCTGGCCGACGGGGTCCGTGGCTCCCACCTCTACGAGGTCCTCTACGACCTCCGACCCGACGCCCCTCTCGACCGGCCCGGCACGCCGACGATCCGGGGCGAGCGGATACCGGCCGGCTGGGAGATGACGCTGCGATCCCTGCCCCGCCTGGCGGCCACCCCCCTGCGGGCCGCCCGCACCTCCGGCCACCTGGCCCGGTCCGCCCGGGGCCTGCTGGGCCTTCGCTCCTCGGCCGAGTGGCCGGCGATCACGCTGCCCTTCCAGGCACCACGCGTCTCCCTCAACCGGTCCATCACCCCCCACCGGGGGTTCGCCTTCTGCTCGGTGCCGCTGTCGGGGGTGAAGGCCATCAAGAACGCCCTCGACGTCACCGTGAACGACGTGGTGCTCGGCCTCTGCACCGGCGCCCTGCGCCGCTACCTGCTCGAACGAGACGAACTTCCGGGCCGGCCGCTCATCTCCCAGATTCCGGTCGCCGTGCACGTGGGCCAGGGAGGGGACGCCTCCGGGGGCGAATGGGGGAACGCCACCGCGGTGATGGGTGCCGCCCTGCCCACCCAGCTCGACGATCCGATCGAACAGCTCCGGGCCATCCACCAGTCGACCCACAGTGGAAAGGCGGTGCAGCGTGCACTGGGTGACGACCTGATCCTGGACCTGGCCGACGTCGTCCCGCCCGGGCTCCTCAGCATCGGGGTCCGGGCCTACAGTCGACTTCGTCTCGTCGATCATCTCCCGCCGATCTTCAACCTGATCGTCTCCAACGTCCCGGGCCCACCGTTCCCGCTCTACATCGGAGGAGGGCGCCTCATCGCCAGCTACCCGATCGGACCCCTGCTCGACGGCGGCGGTCTGAACATCACCGCCATGAGCTACCTCGACCACATCGACTTCGGATTCGTCGTGTGCCCGGAGGTCGTGGACCACCCCTGGCGTCTGGCGGACGCGACGTCGGAGGCGTTCGCCGAGCTCGAGAAGGCGATCTGACACGGGGTCGCCCACCGAGCCCGGGAGCCGACACCCATGATGTCCCCGGGCCGGGAAAGCCCGCGGGTGATAGGCCACCACACGGCCGAGCCCCGCACTGACCCCCATCCATGGATCTGCTAGACCATGCCCTCGTCCGATGGATCGTCGTTGCCGGTTCAGCGTCGAGGTACCGCAAAGGGGATACGTGCCACGAGTGCCGAGGCTCGTCCTGATCCCGCTGCTGGCCCTCCTGTTCGTCCTGCTCGCCGGCTGCACCTCGGCCACGACGGACTCGACGACGTCCTCGACCCCCAGAACGACGGTCCCCACATCGACAGCGAACTGGACCGTCGTCCAGGCGGGCCACGGGGCGCTGGGCGGCTGGCTGGACGGGGTGGACTGCGTGACGGCGACCAGCTGCGTAGCCGTCGGCAACGAATCCGGTGCCGGCACGGCCAATGCCCGGGCCCTGGTGGAGACGCTGCGTCACGGCTCGTGGTCCGCCAAGACCGCACCCAGTGCGCCGAAGGGAAGCGGTGACTTCCTCCTCTCCGTCTCCTGTCCGGCCATCGGCTCGTGTGTGGCGGTGGGGTACTTCTTCACCAGCTCGGCCAAGGGCGGAACAGAGACAGCCCTCATCGAGACCCTTGCCGACGGGTCCTGGTCGGTCACACCCCTGCCGTCGTTGGGCCACGACGTCGTCGACAGCTTCCTGTCCGGAGTCTCCTGTGCCAGTGTCGTCGACTGCGTCGCCGTGGGCGCGACGCAGAACACGGGGGCAACGACACACCAGCCGTTGATCGTGAGCCTGGACAAGGGCAGGTGGTCAAGGACGTCGCCACCGAGCCTCGGGTCGCAACAGGGTGGCCTCCAAGGGGTGTCGTGCACCAGCCCCACGTCGTGCACCGCCGCCGGATGGCAGTCGACGGCATACGCCAACGCCAGCGCCTCACTCGTCGAATCCCTCGGCGGCGGCGCCTGGTCGGTCGTTGCCAGCCCCAGCATCGGCACACAGAGCTGGAACTCGACGATTCCCACCGGTGGGCTCAACGACGTCTCGTGTGCCTCGGAGGCCTCGTGCATGGCGGTCGGGCAATTCACGGGACCCGTGCCCACCATCGACGTCCTGGCCGACCGGACGTGGGCGGCGGCGGTGAGTCCGGACCCCGCCCCGACGGACGGAGCGACCGGGCTCGCCGGTGTCTCGTGTACGACCGCTACCGCGTGCGTGGCCGTGGGCTCACTGGCCGCCACCGGGATCACGGACACGCCGGCCGGCTCGCTCGGGTTGCCGCTCGGCACGCTGATCGAGACCTACTCGGCCGGGACCTGGACCATCGATGCGAGCCCGGCGGGCCTGCCGGCCGACAGCGGCCTCCACAGCGTCTCCTGCGTGGGTGCCGCCTGCGTGGCGGTCGGGCAGACCGGTCAGTCCACCTCGGACACCAGCACCCTCAAGACCCTGATCGTCCGGACCGGCACCCGCTGAAGTTCGACTGATCCGGACGGCACGCGGCGGCCCGGACCCGACCGGCTGGGCCCGGGCCCGACGGTGCCGGGAGGGATCGCAATTCCCACACATGGTGCCAACGGAATCACCAGCGGTGGCGGTTTGCCCCCCGTCTTTTTCGCACCGGGCGAGCAGGGTACGATGCGCACGGGACCGACGAAAAAGGGCAGGTCAGCGTGATCAGTGGGGACGGATCGGCATGACCGGCGCGTTGAGGGCGCGTCGGCGTACGCGTCGGTCCGTCACGCCCCACTCCCCATGGCCGACCGACGCCGGCCGGTCAGCAGGAAGTGCCGGACCATGGCCGGCGTGACCACCACCCTGCTGCCGTTCGACCGCACGACGCCGGATCGAGCGGACGTCGAGGAGCCCGCCGGGCTGGACACCGGGGGCGGTCGCAGCGGCCGCCCGGACGAGGTCCTGACCTGGTCCGGCAGGCTCGCTCGGTCCCTGTCCCGTCCGACCTCCCTGGTGGTCATGGTGTCGATGGTGGTCGGCACGGCGATCCGGCTGGACGTCCCCCGTGGGCTCTGGCTGGACGAGGGAATCAGCGTGTCCGAGGCGCGGATGCCCTACGGCGCCATGCTCCACCGTCTGGCCACCACCGACGTGCACCCACCCCTCTACTTCACGATCCTGTGGGCCTCGATCCGGCTCATCGGCGACGGTGACGTCGCCGTCCGCGTGCCGTCGATCGTCGCCGGGGTCCTCCTGATCCCGTTGGTCTATTTGCTGGGCAAGGAGGCCTACGACCGGAGGACCGGGGCGGTGGCCGCCGTCTTCGTGTCGGTCGCCCCGTTCGTGGTGTGGTACTCGCAGGAAGCCCGGATGTACGAGCTGTTGATGGTGTTCGGCGTCCTCGCCGTCTGGGCGCAGCTCCGCATCCTCCGCCGCGGCGGGTGGTACCCGTGGGTCGTCTACACGCTCGCCAGTGTCGCCATGATCTGCACCCAGTACTTCGGGATCTGGCAGCTCCTCACCCAACAGGCGATCTTCGTCGGAGCCGTCTTGGTCCGGTGGCGGCGCCGGGAGCGACCCGGTGCCCTCCTCTGGCCGTGGCTGTGCAGCGCCGTACTCATGGTCGTCGCTCTCATCCCCCTCGCCATGTTGATGAAGCAGCAGTACTCCGTCAGCCAGGCCACCGGGGAGGCATTCGGGGGGACGGCCACCGCCGGCGCCGGCACCGGCAGCCTCAACGTCTACTCGGTCATCACCAACTTCGACTACACCGTCATCGGCTTCCACTCGACGGCCGTGATGTCGGACGTGATCTCGCTGTGGCCCTTCGCCATGCTGGGTGCCCTGGCGCTCCTCGGCCTCCGCGTCAAGCCGACGACCTACCTGCTCGGTGCCGTGGTGCTGGTGCCCGTGGTGGCTATGTTCATCCTGGCCGAGTTCAAAGGGAGCCTCGGTGATGTTCGCTACCTGTCCACCATCGTCCCCGTCCTCCTGCTGCTCATCGCCCGGGCGGCCACCCGGCTGGTGTCCCGGCCCCGGGCGCTGACCGTCGTGGTGGTGGCCGTCGTCGCCGTCATGGCCGTCGCCCTGTTCGACCAGCAGTTCTCCAGTGCGAATCCCCGTCGGTACGACTTCAGGGAGGCGCTGGCCCGCGTCGACTCCCACGCCCGCCCCGGCGACACCATCCTCTACGATCCGGTGAACTCCCAGCTCAATACCGTCGTCAGCTACTACTCGCCCAAGGTCAGGTCCGCCCCGCTGACCGCCAACCCGACCGTCGAGGCCGGCCACACCGTCTTCGTCGTGGCCAGCAACTCGCTGATGGACACGTCCGACCGCACCATCTACTACGGCGCCCTCGGCACGCTCCGCCTCCACGCCCACGCGTCCGAGCACTGGGTCTTCCCCAACGTCCAGGTGTGGGTGTTCCGATGACGATCGCCGAATCGCCCATGAGGGACGACGATGTGCGCCGGGAGCCCCCGGTCGAGGTCAGCGCGGCACGGTGGACGGCGATCGACCGTCGACTGCGGATCCTCCTCCCCCTCACCCTGGCCGTCTCCGTCTGGTACCTGCTGTGGCTGCTGGTGCCGCAGCGAGTCGGTAACCCGTACCTGTTCGGAGCCCTGATCACCGCGCAGATCTTCAACTTCTTCCAGGGTGTCGGCTTCATGTGGACCGTCTGGCCCCGGCGGCAGCGACCTCCCTTTCCCGAGCCGCTCGGGCCGCCCCCCGATCTCGATGTCCTGATCCCCGTGTTCAACGAGCCCCTCGACGTGGTGGCCCCGGTGGTGGCCGCCGCCGGTGCCATCCGCGGCGGAGTGGTGAACGTCTACCTGTTGGACGACGCCGGCCGGCCCGAGCTCGAAGATCTGGCCGAGCAGTGGGGGGCCCACTACATCCACCGGACCGAAAACATCGCCGCCAAGGCCGGCAACCTGAACCATGCCCTCGCTTTCATCGAGGCCCCCTTCGTGGCCGTCTTCGACTGCGACCACGTGCCCGATCCCCGTTTCCTCGAGGCCACGCTCGGCGGGATGGAGGATCCCGACGTCGCCGTCGTGCAGACGCCCCAGTACTACTCCAACGCCCACACCGGCCGGCTGGCGGGGGCAGCGGCGTCGCAGCAGGAGCTGTTCTTCGGTCCCATCGGCCGGGGGAAGGACACGCTCGGGGCGATGATCTGCTGTGGGACCAACTTCCTGGTGCGCCGGGACGCCCTCGACGAAGTCGGTGGATTCCCGATCGAAGGCCTCATCGAGGACGTCGAGCTGTCCATCAAGCTGCAAGAGTCGCAGTGGAAGATCGTCTACCTGAACGAGGTGCTGGCCCGGGGACTGGGCCCCGAGGACATGTCCGCCTACGTGAGCCAGCAACTCCGTTGGGCCCGGGGCTGCATCTACGCCATCCGACCGGTGATCCAGGGGAACATCCCCTTCAAGATCCGCCTGCAGTACCTGCACTCGTGCCTGTTCTTCCTGACCGGGTGGACCATCCTCCTCTACCTGTCCCTCCCGGTCATCTACATCTTCACCGGCGCCCAGCCCTTCAACGCGTCCACCTCCACGGAGATGCTCCTGTACTTCGCCCCGTACTACATCATCAGCCTGATCGCCGTGGCCGCCGCCGGCGGAGGCTCCTACACCTTCGAGGCCTACTGCCTCTACATCGCCAACTTCTGGATCCAGATAGCCGCCACCATCTACGTGCTCACCGGCAGCAAGATGAAGTGGGTGGTCACGGCCAAGCAGAGCTCCCAACGACGAGAGCCCGGAAGCGTCGTTCCGGCCCTGATCGCCATCGGCATCCTGGTGGTGACCGCGGTCTACGGCATCGCCCACGGGCTCACGTCGGCCGTCGCCAACAACCTGGCCTTCGCCGGGATGTACGCCACCATCATGCTGATCGGGATCTGGCCCGCCCTGACCGCCGCCCCGGCCCCCACCGCTGCTCACCCCGATGCCGACACCCCGGAACTGGAAGCGGCGTGAGGGGAACGGCTCCCCGTGACGACGTCGGGGCTGGCGACGTCGAGCACGATGACGTACCTGATGACGTCGGGCCTGATGACATCTGGCCTGACGAGGTCGGGCCTGACGAGGTCGGAACCGGCGGCACCGGCCCGACGGGCGGCGCCGCGGAGACCAGAGGCAGCAGCGGGTTCCGGGGAAGCACGGAGCGGCCACCCGGAGGGACGCGCCGGGTCGTGGTCGCCGTGCTGATCGTGGTCCTGATCGTGTCGGCGGTGGCCGCCCTCAGCGTGTTCGGGGCGCGGGACCACCGACACCCCGGGGTCGGCCTGGGCCCGGCGAGTCACCCCCCGACCATCGAGCTGGCCTCCACCTGATCGAGCCGCCCGGTCGGATCTGTGCCTGTGTTATCCGGCGGACGACCTCCCGCCCCGCTCCGCTGGTCCCATCGCATCCTTCGTCCTGGCCCCGACATGCAACTCCCGGGTCCTGGCGCCCATACTGATGCCATGCCGATCGCCGAACCCTCCCTGCGATCGCGCCGCCCCGGCAGGTTCATAGGAGCGCTGCTGGCAACGGCCACACTGATCGCCCTGAGCTCCGCCGTCCTGTCCGGCTGCTCGTCCCCGGACAGCTCCACGCCGACCACGAGCCCGCCGACCACCACCACCGTCCCGGTGGCCAGGAACCTGGCCGTCGCCTTCCTCAACCGGTACGTCGCCTCCGACGGCCGGGTGATCCGCTACGACCAGGGCGGCGACTCGGTCAGTGAGGGGCAGGCCTACGGACTGCTGCTGGCCGTGGCGGCCCACGATGCGGCCCGCTTCGCCTCGGTGTGGACGTGGGAGAAGGACAACCTCCAAGAGCCCAACGGTCTGTTCGCCTACCACTGGAGCAACGGAGCCGTGGTCGGCACGGGCAATGCGACCGACGCCGACCTCGACACGGCGTGGGCCCTGGTGCTCGGGGCCACCGCCTTCGATCAACCCACCTACCGGAAGGAAGGCCTGGCGGTGGCGGCGGCGGTCCTGGCCAACGAGACGGTGGTCAGCGCCGGGCGCATCGAGCTGGTCGCCGGTCCGTGGGCCCGCACCGCGCCCTATGCGGTCGACGTCAGCTACTTCTCACCCGAGGCGATGGCCACTCTCGCCACCGCCTCGGGTGATGGGCGCTGGACCCAACTGGCCACCAACAGCCAGCAGTTGGTGCAGGAGCTCCAAGGCGGAGCCTCGACCCGCTACCTCCCTCCTGATTGGGCCCTGCTGTCGGCGACGGGCAGCATCGCCCCGTCGAACCCACCCTCGGGTGGTGCACCCCCCTCCTACGGGCTCGACGCCGAGCGGGTGCCCGTCTGGTACGCCGCCGACTGCACCACCTCGGGCCGGGCCCTGTCGGCCAACGAGTGGCCGATCATCGGGGGGCTCGAGGGCGAGGGCGCCTACCAGGCCTACAGCCTGACCGGGGCGGTCCAACAGCCGTACACCAACAACCTGGGGCTGGTGGCGGCGGCGGCCTCGGCCGACGCCGACCACCAGTTCTCGCAGGGTCAGTCGCTGCTGGCCCAGGCCCAGAGCGGCGGTAATGGGTCCACCTACTACGGGGATGCCTGGGTGGCCCTCGGATCCGTGCTGCTGACCACCGACCTGCTGTCCCCCTGCCCCCCCACGCCGGCATCGTGAGACGCGCCGCCGGCCAGGGTCCGCCGGACTGACCGGGCGGCCGCCGAAGGGACCGGCCCACCGATGTCGGCGCTCCGACGACCGTACGTGCCCGAGGCGTTCACCGAACGGGGCGAGAACCATCGCCGGGGACAGCCCGTCTCCCATGCATTACGGTCTGCTTCCGACGCGTCCAGGAGAGAGGTTGCCGACCATGAGGATCAACAACGTGCACCCACGTCCGTCGACCGCCGGGAGGGCATCGGCCGCATGGAAGGGGGCGGCGGCCGCGATCGTCGTCGTCCTCGGAGCCCTCGGGGTCATCGGCACCGCTCCCGGACACGCCGGCGCGGCACCGACCGCCAACACCTGGAACCAGCAGTTCCCGAACACGAGCCCCCCGACGCTGGCGTTCGCCGCGATGGCCGACGACCCGGCCACCGGTCAGGTGGTCCTGTTCGGCGGCGAGGACGGCACCACCTATCTCAATCAGACCTGGACCTGGAACGGGGCCACCTGGACCGAGCAGGCCACGACCGCCAACCCCTCCCCCCGGGTGGGCGCGTCCCTGGCCTGGGACCCGACCTCCAACCAACTGGTCCTGTTCGGCGGCAAGGACGGGACTGGCACGTATCTCAACGACACGTACACGTGGAGCGGGACCGCCTGGACCCCGGTGACCCCGACCGCCAGCCCGGGGGTCCGGGCCGGTGCCGCGCTGGTGAACGACCCGTCCACCGGCCTGCTGCTGTTCGGTGGCCAGACGACCGGGACCAACGTCTTCGACAGTGACACCTGGACATGGAACGGCACCACCTGGGCCCCGGTGACCCCGGCCACCACGGTCCCGCCGGCCCGTGCCGACGCAGCCGTGGGCAGCGACCCGGTCACCGGCCAGCCCGTGCTCTTCGGTGGCTCGAACGGCACCACCTTCCTCGGCGACACGTACACGTGGACCGGGACCGACTGGACCGCACTGAGCCCGGCGACCAGCCCACCGGCCCGGGCCTACGCCACCGCGGCCAATGACACACTCACCTCCCAGCTCCTGGTCTTCGGCGGCGAGAACAACGCCAGTGAGGCCCTCAACGACACCTGGGCGTGGAACGGGACCACCTGGGCCCAGCAGTCCCCGAACGACAGCCCGCTGGCCCGGGCCGACGCCGCCATGGCCACCGACCCGGTCACCCACCAGCCGCTGCTCTTCGGTGGCCTGAACGCCGAGCACTACGGCGACACCTGGACCTACGGTCCCCCGGCTCCGTCCGGCTACTGGCTGGCCGCCAGCGACGGCGGCATCTTCTCCTACGGCAGTGCCACCTTCTGGGGCTCCCACGGCGGCTCGCCGCTCAACAAGCCCATCGTCGGCGTGGCCGCCACCCCGGGTGGGAAGGGCTACTGGCTGGTGGCCAGCGACGGCGGCGTCTTCTCCTACGGGAACGCCGCGTTCCACGGCTCCCACGGCGGCTCACCCCTCAACAAGCCCATCGTGGGCATGGCGGCCACCCCGGACGGGAAGGGCTACTGGCTGGTGGCCAGCGACGGCGGCGTCTTCTCCTACGGCGACGCCGTCTTCCAGGGCTCGCACGGCGGCTCGCCGCTCAACAAGCCCATCGTGGGCATGGCCACCACCCCGGACGGGAAGGGCTACTGGCTGGTGGCCAGCGACGGCGGCGTCTTCTCCTACGGCGACGCCGTCTTCCAGGGCTCGCACGGCGGCTCGCCGCTCAACAAGCCCATCGTGGGCGTGGCCGCCACCCCGGACGGTGGGGGCTACTGGCTCGTGGCCAGCGACGGGGGCATCTTCTCCTACGGTGACGCCACCTTCGAGGGCTCCCACGGCGGCTCGCCGCTCAACGAGCCCATCGTGGGCATGGCCTCGACGGCGGGGGGTGAGGGCTACTGGCTGGTGGCCAGCGACGGCGGCGTCTTCTCCTACGGCGATGCCGTCTTCGAGGGCTCGCACGGCGGCTCGCCCCTCAACAAGCCCATCGTGGGCATGGCAGCCGCGTAGCAGCCGACGCTGGGAGGCCGGTCAGTTGTCGGCCAGGGCAACCCGAGCGAGCGCCTCGACCGGGGCCAGGGCACCGGGGGCCTGGGCGGCCACGACCGTCCGGCTGGCGTTCGAGTAGGCGTTGACGATCGAGCGGCCGCCCGTGGTCGCACCGAAGGCCCCGTCACCTACGGCGCCGACGGCGTCGTCGACAACGCCGTCACCGGCACGAGTTGTCCCTGGTCGGGTTGTCCCTGGTCGCCTACGGTAGAGGCGTGCGGGCAGTGGATGGGGCGCCGGTGACCACGGAGAACGTGGCGATCCTGTTCACGGACATCGTGGGCTCGACCAGACTGTCCCAACGCCTCTCGCCGGAGGTGGGCGACGAGGTCCGCCGGGACCACTTCTCGATCCTCCGCCAGGTCATCGCTGAAGTGGGCGGAACCGAGGTCAAGAACCTGGGCGACGGACTGATGATCGTCTTCGCGTCGGCCTCGGCCGGCCTGGACTGCGCGGTGGCCATGCAACAGCGCGTGGACCAGGACAACCGGCGCAACGACCGGGCGGTCGGTCTCCGGGTGGGGCTCAGCGCCGGCGAGGTCACCCGGGAGGACGGCGACTACTTCGGTGACGCGGTCATCGAGGCGGCCCGGCTCTGTGCGCACTGCGACAGCGGCCAGGTGCTGGCCACCGAGGTCGTCCGGGCCATCGCCGGTCGTCGGAACCGCCACGAATGCCGGTCGGTGGGCGAGCTCTCCCTCAAGGGTCTGCCCTCGCCCGTCGATGCGCTGGAGGTGCTCTGGGAACCCCTGGGCGCCGACCTCGACGTCGGCATCGCCCTCCCCCGCCGGCTCTCGGCACGCCCGGCCGTCGGCGTGGTCGGCCGGCAGACCGAGATGACGTTGGTCACCGACGCCATGAAGCGGGTGTCGGAAGGCCAGGGACGCGAGATCGTGCTGATCTCCGGGGAGGCCGGGCAGGGCAAGACGACGTTGGTGGCCGAGGCCGCCCGGGCGGCGTCCGACGACGGGGCGTGCATCCTGCTCGGCCACTGCGAGGAGGACCTGGCCACCCCCTATCAGCTCTTCGCCGAGGCGCTCGGCCACTTCGTCACCCACGCCCCCGACGACGAGTTGCTCGCCCACATCGCCGACCACGGATCCGAGCTGTCCCGGCTGGTCCCGGCCCTGGCCGACCGCATCCCCGACCTACCACCGTCCAGGGCCACCGACCCCGACACGGATCGCTACCTGCTCTTCGCCGCCGTGGTGGGACTGCTGGCCACCACCTCGGCCGGGCGACCGGTGGTCCTGGTGCTCGACGACCTCCAGTGGGCCGACAAGGCCAGCTTGGTCCTCCTCCGGCACCTGGCCTCCTCGGACCAGGCCATGCGGGTCATGGTCCTCGGGACCCACCGCGACACCGAGCTGTCGGCGACCCATCCGCTCACCGAGACCCTGGCGGCGCTCCATCGGCTCAGCGGGGTGTCCCGCATCCGGCTCTCGGGTCTCGACGACAGCGGTGTGGTGTCCTATCTGGCGGCGGCCGCCGGCCAGGACCTGGACGACGCCGCGGTCGGCCTCGCCCATGCCATCTACCGGGAGACCGACGGCAACCCCTTCTTCGTGGGCGAGGTGTTGCGTCACCTCACCGAGACCGGAGCCATCTACCGGGACGGGACGGGTCGATGGGTGGCCGACAACCCCCCCGAGCAGATGCCGCTGCCCGACAGCCTGCGCACGGTCATCGGGGCGAGGGTCGGTCGGTTGGGCGAGCGGGCCGGACGCGTGCTGTCGGTGGCCTCGGTGATCGGCCGGGACTTCGACCTCGACCTGCTGGCCCGGGCCACCGGGACGGACGACGACGAACTGCTCGACGTCCTCGAGGCCGCGGCCTCCGCCGCACTGGTGCGCGAGCCGCCCGACACCACCGGGAGGTACAACTTCGCCCACGCCCTCATCCAGCACACGCTCTACGAGGAACTGGGTCCCACCCGAAGGGCGAGGACGCACCGTCGGGTGGCCGAGGCGCTGGAGGAGCTCTGCGGTGACCACCCCGGATCGCGGGTGGGCGAACTGGCCCGCCACTGGATCGCCGCCTCCCAGCCGATGGACCTGGCCAGGGCCGTCGGCTACTCCCACCAGGCTGGCGACGCCGCGCTGGCCGCGCTGGCGCCGGCCGACGCCCTCCGCCACTACGCCCAGGCCCTCGAGCTCCTGCGCCGGGTCGACGACCGCGACCCGGTGGTGGGTCTCGACCTGGCCATCGGACTCGGCACCGCCCAACGCCAGACCGGCGACGCTGCCTACCGCCAGGTTCTCCTCGATGCCGCCCACCGGGCTGCCGACCTCGGCGACGCCGAACGTCTGGCGGCGGCGGCCCTGGCCAACGACCGGGGATGGTACAGCTCGGTCGGCGTCATCGACGACGAGAAGGTGGCGGTCCTCGAGTTGGCCCTCGAGCATCGATCGGGCGACGACCCCGAACGGGCGCTGCTGCTGGCCAATCTCTGCTCCGAGCTCACCTACGGAAGCCCTCTCGAACGCCGACAGGAGCTGGCCGCAGAGGCGGTGGCCATCGCCGGCGCCTCGGGTGATGACGCCGTGCTGGTGCGAGTCCTCAATCACGTCTGCTACCCGCTCTACGTACCGCAGATGCTCGACCAGCTCCTGGTCCGCACGGCCGACGCCCTCCGCCGCGCCGACTCCCTGGGAGACGCGGTGCTGCAGTTCTGGTCGGCCTATTGGCGCTCCTGCGTGGTGCCGATGGCCGGGGACGTCGACGAGTTCGACCGTTGCTCGGCGGTGATGAGGGCGCTCGTCGACCGGCTCGACCAGCCGATGCTGCACTGGTCCTACCTCATCCAGCAGACCCACCGCGCCCTGATCGCCGGAGACACCGACGAGGCCGAACGCCTGGCCGGCGTCTGTCTCGAGGTCGGCACCGAGAGCGGTCAACCCGATGCCGGCACCATCTTCGCCATGCACCTCCTGGGCGCCCACGAGCAGCGCGGCACCGCCGACGTGCTCATCCCGGTCATCGAGGAGATCCGCGCCGACATGCAGGACATCGCCAAGGCGGCGGTCGAGAGTGCGCTGTCCTCCGCCTATCTGGACGCCGGTCGACTCGAGGACGCCCACCGGATACTCGTCGGGTTCGCCGAGGGGGGTTTCGAGCTGCCGGTCGACTCGGTATGGCTCGTGTCGATGACCACGTATGCCAACGTCGCCATCGAGTGTGAGGACCGCCGGGCGGCCGGGCACCTGTTCGTCCTGCTCGAACCGTGGTCGGAGCAGTTGTCCACCAACGGCGGCGGCTCGACCAACGGACCGGTCAGTCAGTTCCTCGGTGGGCTCGCCACCGTCCTCGGCCGCTACGACGAGGCCGATTCGTACTTCACCCGGGCCACCGCCTTCAACCACCGCATGAGGGCGAGGTTCTTCGCCGCCCGGACCAACCTCCTGTGGGGGAGGATGCTCACGGAGCGTGGTGGCCCGGGTCGACAGGGAGAAGGCACGCACCCTCCTGACGAACGCCCATGCCTCGGCGAAGGCCCACGGTTACGGCGGCGTCGAGCGACGCTCCGCGGCTGCACTCCGAGAGGTCGGCTGACCGTCCGCGCCGGACAGAGGCCCAGGTCGTAGCTCTGGTGCACGACGGTGCGGCGGGTGTCACACGGCGTCGAGCACGGGACGCGCAGAATCGTCCCTCCTCCCACCCGGCGACGCCGGGCCGCCTCACCGGCATCCCCTGCCATCGGCGACCACGCCGTCGTCATTCGTTGACAATGGCAGCCGGGTCAGGATGTCGGTATGGTGCTCTGGGTTCGACGCCAGCAGGCGGGCTCGGCTCGGAGCGTCATCAGTGACGCCTGCACACCCAACAGGAGGCATTCCATGACTCGGCGGAACAAGAAGTGGCGGGGCGGCTCGATCGTCCGAATGATCGCACTGCTCGCAGCAGTGAGCATCGGGGTGATCGGACTCTCGAGTTCGGTCGCCGGTGCCAGGGCGGTCAAGATCCCCAGGTACCAGAACAAGCTGTCGTCCAACACCAACGGCTGGTGCACCCCGGCGCAGGGTTGCAACGGCCAGGGCGGCAACCAGGCGGACTACGGCACCATTGACATCGTCAAGCCCTCGTACTCCAACTACGGCGGCTACGCCGACGGCGCGCCGGCCCCGGCGGGCCAGAAGAAGTACGCCCGCATCAGCGGTGCGGGCCTGGACCAGGACACCATCGGCGGTTGCCCGACCCCCGGCTACGACGCCAGCCTGAACACCCCCTACTGTGAGGGCCCCTACGTCTGCTACGGAGGATCCTGCTCGGAGGCCGTCTTCCCGACCAACGGATTCACCTCGTCGATCCTGGTCTACATCGATCCCACCTGGGCGGCCGCCCATCCGGGACAGGAAGTGGACTGGGACGTCGGCCTGAACAACACCTCGGGCTCCTACCTGAACGACAACGGCTTCACGTTGTGCACCACCACGGCCGGTGGCGGTGGCTTCTATGTGAACCTCAACCAGTTCAGCAGCTGCAATCCGAGCTCCGAGGAGCTGACGGCGGCCGGTTGGTACAACCTCAAGCAGGACTTCCAATCGGTGGCGGGTCAGGTCGTCGTGACCTACACGCTGACGCCGCCGACCGGTCCGGTCTGGTCGAGCGTCGTCAACACGGGCGAGCCGACATCCGGAACGGGTGGGCCCAGCTACGGCTGGTTCGCCGATGAGGACGTCCTCGGCCTGCCGATCGCCCAGATCTCGTTGCAGGACAACTGAGCGCGGCATCCGACGAGGCGTATCTCACGCCCGTCATCGGCACAGACTGACGATCCGCCCCCGACGAGGACCACCACGGTCCGAGTCGGGGGCGGATCCGTTCCCGGACCATCCCCCGGCCGCCGTGTGGTGCCCCGTACCATCAATTGTGACGATGGCAAATCGGCCGCACACGTGTGACAATTCAGGGCAGGTCAGTGGTCGTGGGCTGAGCAAATGGGGCAGGGCAGTGTCACGGAGTTCGGTGCTGACAGTCAGTTCGGTGGTGGGGACGGCGCCTTGGGTCGCGGGCGCCGAGCCATGAGCAGGGTCCTCGTCTTCGTCGGGGGCTTCGCGGCTCCCGGTAACGAGTGGCCGCTGACACCGATCCGTCGGAGCGCCCGTGAACGGGGCTGGCGAACCAAGTACTTCAACGAGCGGCTGGCCTTCGGACCGATCTCCACCTCGGCCGGCCGACTGGTCACCCTGATCGACCAACTGCAGGAGACCCACGACACCATCGTGGTCGTCGGCCACTCCATGGGCGGCCTGGTCGCCGAGCACGCCGCGGCACTCGGCGCGCCGATCGACGCGCTCGTGACCATCGGCACACCGCACCAGGGCCATTCGCTGTCGCGGTTCGGGCCCCTACCGGTCATGAGGGAGATGGGGACCAACAGCGCCTATCTGAGGAACGTCGCCGCCATTGCCGGCAGGCGCCCACCGCTTCTGGTGATCACCGCGTCGAGGGACAGGCTGGTGCCGAAGCGGGCGACACGGCCGAGCAGGCCACACGATCTGGTGGAGATACCGGGCGTCGGACACCTGGGCGTGATCTTCGATCAGCGCACAGCCGACGCCATCGTGGAGTGGGCCGAGGCCCATCAGCGACGGGCACGCACGAGACGCACCGGTACTCACCCTGGAGCCGCTCGTCCGGCGTGAGACGCCGGGTCCTCCGCCCGTCACCCGGCGTCGGCGCACCCGGTGGCACCACCGTCGCCTCCACGGTGCGGCAGGCGCCGCGCCTCATCCGGCCGGTGGGGACCGACGGCGTCGGAGCCAGGTCCGGGTCAGGCTCCGGTAGGCCTCCGCAGCCAGTCCGTCGACGAGCATCACCACGCCGACGCCGAACGCCACTCCGGCCAGTGCGTCGCTCGGGAAGTGCCAACGGAGGGCGATCACGGCGACGGCCATCCACAGGGAGAACAGCGTGGCCACGACGGCGGTCACCGGACGCCAGCGACTCGGACTGGCCAACACGGCGGCGGTGGCCAATGCGGCCGCTCCCACCGTTGAACCCGACGGGTAGGAAAAAGAGCCGGCGATCGACCGACCCACCCAGGGCTTGATCAACAGCTCGCAGGCCACCAACGCCAACGGAGGGGCGACGAGGCAGGCAAGGGCCCGTGGCCGGTTTCGTCGGACCGTCACGGCGGCGAGGAACACCGAGCCGAGGATGACGACGAACGGGTACCGGAGGGCCGTCACGGTCGTGAACCACGATCCCTTGGTGGAGGTGACCTCGATCCAGTGGTCGAAGGCCGCCGGCTCCGGTCGGAAGGCAAAGTAGATCCCGCCCAGTGCGGTCAATGCCACCAGGATGCCGCCGACGACAATCTCGCGTCGGGCCGCACCTCGCCCGCCGTCACGGCCGACCGGGGGGATCGAAACCGGAGCGGGCGGGGCGGAATCTTGGGCGGAATCGACCGGCATCACCAAGGGCACACTACTAGGCAGGCCTGGATTTTCGGATCGCCCTCCCCCGGTTGTCCCACCCGATCGGGCACCGCCGCCGGTGGCGGTGCCATGCCCGTCGGGGCTCCGGCCCACTGTGACTAGATGTACTTGACACTCAAGGCGGCGACGAGGAGCCACACGCACCACGTCAGTCCGGTCAGCACCATCGGCCGGAACGAGCGGGTCCCGAGCAGGACGCCCGACCCCAAGACGAACACCTCGACCATGGTCCGGAACTCGCGTGGGTCGTTGTTCCACACGGAGGTGGACAACACGGCCAACAGGACGAAGGCGAAGACGAAGGCCAGTCGTTCGAAGGGGGACGAGGTGGTGCGGCGGAGGTTCACCAGGGACAGGATGATGACGGCGAGCAGCATGGCCAGTTGGATCAACTCGAGCAGGTTGGTGAGCTTCGGGTGTTCGATCCAACCGCTGATCGTCCGGATCGCACCGCTGAACGGGACCGAGGCGTTCTGTCCCTCCGAGGTCAGGGGAAGGGTGCCATAGGCGGCATAACACAGGGCTTGCCAGGCCACGAACACCGCCAGCGGCGTCGCCCAGGCGAGATCCGCCCGGCTGAGCCGGTCACGTCGCCGCCCGAAGTCGACCAGGCGGGTGACCAGCAGAGCAGCCACCACCAACATGGCGGTCTCGCGGGACAGTACGGCCCCGGAGAAGGCCAGGCCGGCGAGCAGGTACCGGTCCGAACGCCACGCCACGATGCCGGCGACCACCAAGGTGATGGCCGTGATCTCCGTCAGGTCGCGGCTGAGGCTCCACACCATGCCGAAGTAGCCGGCCGGCAGCAGTCCCCAGAGTGCATGGCGGCCCAGGGATTGGGCCCACTTCCCCGAGAAGAAGCCCATCACCCCCAGCATGACGACGTTGACGGCGACCAGGGCGTACGGAACGGCACCCGACTGACCACCGGACGCCAGCCACGCCAGCCACGAGTACACGATCCGTTGGCGCCGCAGGGCGAAATCGAAGGTGATCCCGTGGGCGGACCAGGCCAGGTTCCATGGTTCGAGTGCGAGCCGATAGTAGAACTGCCCGTCGTAGCCCCTCGACCCGATGGCGAGACCGTGTGGGGCCTCGGAGGCACTGGTGAATTGGGATCCCGCCTGGACGAACGTGCTGATGTTGCCGTGCGCCGCGTCGATCAGCCGCAGGATCACGAAGCAGAGGGCGATGACGAGGAGCATGGCCGCCGGGAGCAGCGGGGTGTTCAGGTTCGGCCTCGCCGCCACCCAGTCGTGGGCCAGCAATTCGAGCTCCCCCAGACGGGAAGTCCGGGGTGGCTCGTCCGTGGTCACAACATCGGGCTCAACTATCACGCCGTGTACCGTCCATCAGTTTCGCCTGCCGACCGAGCCGTCCGAGAAACCCTAGGACCATTGCCGCCGGCACGGGGATCGAGTGCTAGTCATTCGTCGGCCCCGGACGCGCCCATCTTGAGGACGAAGTCCATGTCACGCCTGATTTCCGGGGGGCGAAGTCCTTCGTGGTCGGGCCCGGGGAGACAGCCAGGATGGTCGAGCCCGACCAACCGTCGAGGAGACGGTGTCGCACCTCGTCCGTCCGCGGTCCCGCCCCTGTAGTCCCGGTAGCGTCCTCCGGGGCCGGGAGTTGCCCCCGGATGCCGGACCGGTGTCCACGCCCGTCCCCCTCCGGCCCGCTGGGTGCGAGGTCCCGGGCGGGTCTTCGGCGTGGCGGCGGCCCTCTCATCTTCATCCAAGGATCGATCCCTATAGTCTTTGTGCTGTAGGACCTTCTTCGGTTTGGCCGGGATTCACGCAGGGTAGCGACCGCAGTACCCGGCAGACCAGGCAGGGGGCACAGTGGCACCACTCAGACTGAAGTTGATGGGAACCGTGGCGGGCGCCCTCCTCGCGGTCGTGCTCTTCTCGGTGGCAACATCAGGGGAGGCGGCGGCGGCGGCGCCTCCGGGACCGCCCACCGCCGTTCGGGCGACCGCGGTCGCCGGCGAGTCCGGAGTCACCGTCTCGTGGGGGGCGCCGGTCTCCGACGGCGGTTCACCGGTTCTGTACTACTCGGCCTCCAACTACGCCGGAAATTACAACTGCGTTTCGAAGACACCGGGCGCAGGTTCCTGCCACATCGCCGGGATCAGAATCGGAGCGGTCAGGCCCTCGATCCGGGTGCGAGCAGTCAATTCGGCCGGCCGTGGACCGATAGCGGTCGTCTTCCCGGTCGTCAGCCAGCCGGACCCGGCCAACGGCACTGCCTCCACGGCGAGCTCGTCAGGAACGGGTGCGGCCGGAGCGGACCCGGGCTCTCCCGCCGCCGCCTCCGCTCCGGCCTCGTCGGCCTCCTCGGCCTCGGGCCCCGGCGCTTCGAGCAGTGATCCGGCGTCCAGCTCCGGCGCCCCGGCGACACTGCCGTTCTCCGGTGCCGACGTGCAGCAGCTCTTCCTCGTGGGCATGGGCCTGGTCCTCGGCGGACTGCTCATCCTCAGCCCGCTCGGCCGGCGCCGCAAGGCACCGGTCTACCGCTCACTCACCACTGAGGTCGCCGCGTGGCCGGCGTGGCCGGCCGCTCGCTCCGAGGCCCCCACCCTCCACTGACGTCATCGCCGGGGCCATGCCGGGGCCATCGAAGGTCAGGCGTCCCGCCGTTCGATCGATGGCTCCGACGGCGCCGCGTCGGCCTGGCAGCAGCGCCGGAGCCCCTTGAGTACCGTTGAGGCGGCGCCGGCGCCATCGGCCATGGCCCGATCGCCGGGGAGACTTCGGCGACGGGAGGGACCATGGATCGGCGGCCTCGTGAGATCGTCCGGAACCGCTGGGGCGCGCTCCCAGCCGTCGCCGTCTGCCTGGCAGTCGTGGCCGGTCTGCTGACCGCCTGCTCCTCGACCAATTCGGCGACCAGCACGGCGAGCGACTCGTCCACACCACCGATCCCGGGCTCCGCCTTCCAGGATCACACCGGGGTGACACCGACGTCGGTGACCATCGGCAACGTGACGACCCTGTTGGCCGGCCTGTTCACCGGCGCCCTGGTCGGCACCAAGGCCTACGCCGCCTATGTGAACTCGCAGGGAGGGGTCGACGGCCGAAAGATCGTGGTGTCGAGCTCCGACGATCAATTCCAGGGTGCACTCAACAAGGGCGAGGTTCACGGCGTCGTCCAGAACGACTTCGCCAGCGTGGGCGGACTCTCACTCGAGGACAGCTTCAGCGAGCCGGAGATCGCCGCCGATCCGGGTTTCCCCGACGTCACCGCATCGCTCGACCCGGCAACGGAGAAGCTCCCGAACAACTTCAGCCCGATCCCGGCCTCGAACGGATGGCCGACGGGCCCGCTCCTCTACTTCAAGCAGAAGTACCCGACCCGGATCGCCCACACCGCCACGATCATCGCCAACCTGCCGTCGACGGAGACGACCTGGGACAACGAGAAGAAGGCCATGCAACATCTGGGCTACACCGTGCTCTACGACCCGGCCCTGCCCCCGACGACGACGGACTTTACGGCGCAGGTGGTGGCCATGAAGAACGCCGGCGTGCAGATCCTCTTCCTCGAGCAGGAGCCCCAGAACTATGCGTCCGCCATCTTCCGGGACCTCTCCCAGCAGGACTTCCATCCGGTGGTGGTTCTGGGCGCCCCCTCCTACAACTCCCAGCTCATCGACAACGCCGGTGGACCAGGCGCCGTCGACGGGGCCTACCTGGAGCAGGTGGCCTCGCTCTACCTGGGCGAGGACGCGGACCAGATCCCGACGATCACCACGTTCAACACCTGGGTCCACCGGGTCTCGCCGGGGTTCACCCCCGACTTCTTCACGTTGACCGGCTGGCTGTGCGGCCAACTGTTCGTCGACGCGCTGCGCAACGCCGGCACGGATCCGAGCCGGGGATCGCTCCTCCAGGCCCTGCGAAAGATCACCTCGTTCCACAGTGGGAACCTCATTCCGGTGAGCGACCCGGCCGGCAAGGTACCGGTCACCTGCTACCTGCTGGGCCAGGTGACCGACGGCAGGTTCCAGCGGCTCGACGACCCACCGGTGACCGGATCCACCGATGGATTCCGGTGCGATGGGACCTACTACCGGTCGGGTTGAGGGACTCCGTCCCGGTCGGCGCCCGGCGGTGGACTTGCCCGATGGCAACGGACCCCGGTCGGTGTCCCCTGGGTGACAGACGCATCGCCGAACTCGGGAGACCATGGTGGTGCCGAACCCATCATCCGACCGGGGAGGTCACCATGCAGAGCACTCGTCCACGAACCGGGGAGGTCAGCCCGGCGATGACCCCCGGCGCGTTCGGCGTCGGCCTGTTCACGGGTGATAGCCGTGAGCCTGCTCCGGGAGCGCATCGCAGGGGCCGTCCATCACGTTGGGTAGATCGTTCACTACTCGTCGTGAGACTGATTGACCGACGAACCTGGTGACGCAATAGTGGTCGCCTGCGGCGGGGAGGCTCGGCGGGTGCGCCCATCCATCCGGATGCGTAGGCTACGGCCCGACCGACGGGCGAGGAGGCGGACGATGATCGCGTGGCACCGCATCGGTGGAGCGCTGGCGGGACTCCTGGTGACCGGCACCTTGCTCAGCGTGCCGATCGGATCGGCCGGAGCGGCGACGGGCTTCGTCCGAGTCGGCTCGGCACCACGCCCGTCACCGGGGACGGTCAGACTCTCGGCGCTGTCCGGCAAGGCCGACCTCCGCGTCGATGTGACGCTCCAGCCCCGGAATCCCGAAGCGCTGGCCTCCTACGCTCGGGCGGTGTCCACGCCGGGATCCGGCCTCTACCGTCACTATCTCGCCCCCGGTCAGTTCGTCAGCGAATTCGGGCCGACCCAGCAGGCGATCCAGTCCGTGGAACAGTCCCTCCGGTCCGCCGGCCTTCACCCGGGCGCCATCAGCGGGAACCACCTGGCCATTCCGGTCCGGGCGACAGCCGGACAGCTGTCGTCGGCCTTCTCGACCGGCTTCCAGCAGTACGAGGTGGGCTCGGGTCGGATCGCCTACGCCAACACCGCCGCGCCGCTCGTCGCCACCAGTGCGGCACCCTACGTGCAGGGGGTGGTCGGGCTCGACGACCTCAACGTGCCGATCTCCGCTCCGAGGGAGTCCACGCGGACCCGTTCGGCAGCTCCCCGGCCCGAGTCCAACCTGGGAGCCCAGGGTGGACCACAGCCCTGCACCACGGCGACCGACGATGCCGAGGTTGAGGGTGCGGTGACGCTCGACCAGCTGGCGACCGCCTACGGATTCACGGGACCCTACAGTTCGGACGACCTCGGAGCGGGCCAGACCGTGGCGGTGTACGAGTTGGCCGGCTACAGCCCGTCGGACATCGCCGCCTTCCAATCGTGCTACGGCACCGACACCTCGATCACCACGGTGGACACCGATGGTGGCCCCGGTCGGACCACCGGCACCGGGGTCGGCGAGGCCGATGGCGACATGGAGATCGTGCTCAGCCTGGCACCGAAGGTGAACATCCTGGACTATCAGGCACCGGACACCGGGGCCGGCTCCTATGACAACTACAACGCCATCATCTCCCAGGACGCCGCCAAGGTGATCTCCACCTCGTGGTTGCTCTGCGAGCAGTTCACCAGTGGCTACCAGGCCGAGAACACCCTGTTCGAGGAGGCTGCCGCCCAGGGCCAGACCATCCTGGCGGCGACCGGCGACTACGGCTCGGAAGGATGCGCGCAGGTCCAAAAGCGCGATACGTCGCTCGCCGTGGACGACCCGGCGAGCCAGCCGTTCGTCACCGGGGTCGGTGGGACCACGGTCTCCTCGATCGGACCGCAACCCTCGGAGACCACCTGGAACGACGGCCTGGACACCTTCGGATCGAGCGGTGGCGGGATCTCGGCCGATTGGCCGATGCCGAGCTATCAGCTGGACGCGCCGGCGGCGGTCGGAGTGATCAATGCCAATTCGTCCGGCACACCCTGCGGCGCCACCGACTGCCGCGAGGTCCCCGACGTCTCGGCCGATGCCGGTGGTGGGGACAGCTGGTACCTGCTCTACATCGACGGCGGCTGGCAGGACTGGGGTGGGACCAGTTTCGCCACTCCGCTGTGGGCGGCTCTGGTCGCGTTGAGCAATGCCTCGAGTGCCTGTGACGGGCAGACGGTCGGCTTCGCCAATCCCGCCCTGTATTCCATCGCCGGGACCGACTACGCCGGCGCCTTCCACGACATCACGGTCGGCAACAACGACTACTCGCAGACCAACGGCGGGTTGTATCCCGCGCTCGTCGGCTACGACATGGCCACCGGCCTGGGCTCTCCGAACGGCACTGTCCTGCCCACCGCCCTCTGCGCGGCGGGAACGGTCGACCCGGTGACCGTCACCGACCCCGGAACCCAGACCTCCTCCGTCGGCCAGTCGACCAGCCTCCAGATCACGGCCAGGGATGCCACGGTCGGCCAGACGCTCAGCTACTCGGCGCTGAGCCTGCCCGCCGGCCTGTCGATCGACGGCTCGACGGGGTTGATCACCGGGCAGCCGACCACCCCGGGGGTGTCCTCGGTGGCGGTCACGGCCAGGGACGGCAACGGTGCCAGTGACACCACGACGTTCCAATGGTTCGTTCCCCCGTCGATCACCGGCGTGAAGCCCGCCTACGGCTCGGCCTCGGGCGCCACGAAGGTGTCCATCACCGGGGTCGGCTTCGTGGGGGCGACGAGCGTCCGGTTCGGTGCCAGTCCGGCCACGAGCTTCACGGTCAACAGACCGGGGACGAAGATCACCGCCTATTCGCCCTCGGGAAGCGGAACGGTGGCGCTCACGGTGACGGGACCATCGGGCACCAGCCAGGCCGCCGTCTTCGCCTACGGACCGGCGATCACCGGCGTCAGTCCCACCTCGGGCGCACCGGGCAAGAAGGTGACCATCAAGGGCACCGACCTCTCCGGTGCCACCGTCACCTTCGCTCCCGGAGTGAGCGCCGTCGTCGTCTCGAGTTCCGCCACGAAGATCAGCGTCGACGTGCCGTCGGGGGCGGTCACCGGGCCCATCTCAGTCGCCACGCCGGGAGGAACGGCGACCAGCTCGACCTTCGACGTGACCTAGCTCTTCTCCCCCCTGGCCGCCGTGCCTGCCCCGGCTGTCTCGGTGGGTGGCTACGCCGCCGGCGCCTTCACGATGGCGTAGCTGGCCTGGCTGGAGGCACCCTGGCCCAACGCCTCGGGAACACCCCTGGCCGGCAAGGACACGACCACCGGCGTGTCGCTGCCGCCGATGCTGCCGTTGCCGAGATTGAAACGGCCCCAGGAGTAGAGGCGGTGATCGGATCCGATCGCCGAACCCCCGTCATAGTTTCCCGAGATCGCCGTCGGCCGGACACGGGGCGGCAGGGACACCGGAACGGGCACGGTGCTGCAGCGGTACGAGATGCCCTGGTCCAGGCAGCCCTGGGGCCCCGAGTCCCCGTTACCCAGCTCACCGTCGCCGTTATAGCCCCAGGCGTACTCTTTGCCGTTCGAGCCGATCATGTAGGCGGTGCCGAAGTCGTTGCTGATGCTCCCGGCGATGGCCGTCGGCGTCACCCCGGACGGCAACGACACCTTGACCGGGCCGCCGGCGAAGTCGGTGGTCCCGTCCCCCAACTCGCCGAAGATGTTGTCGCCCCACGCGTAGAGGTTGCCGTCCGTGCCGATGGCGTAGCCATCCATGCCTCCTCCGGCGATGGCCGTTGCCCGCACCCCCGCGGGCAGGGGGACCACCCGCGGTCTGGCCCGGCTCCGGAGGAGGCCGTCACCCAGTGCGCCCTGGTCGTTGCCCCACGCATAGACCTTTCCGTTCTGGCCCAACACGTAGGCGCTGCCGGGCTGGGGAACCCCGGAGGTGGCGAGGGCGACCGCCCGGACTCTCGCCGGGAGATCGACCTCGACCGGTGTCGTGGAACAAGGCTCGGTCAGCCCGGGCTGTCCCGGTCCGTTGATGGAGCAGGCGTCCGGTCCCTGGAGAGACACGTCGCCGAGCTCACCCTGGCCGTTGAAGCCCCAGGCGTAGACGTTCCCGTCCGAACCGATGGCGTAGCCGTCGTCAGGCCCACCGGCGATGGCGGTCGGGCTGACCCCGGGAGGGAGCAGCACCACGACCGGGGCGTCGTCGACGCTCTGGCCGGGCCCGTCGCCGAGCTCCCCGTTGTCGTTGGCCCCCCAGGCGTAGAGCTTCCCGTCCGAGCCGATGGCATAGCCGGTGGCAAAGCCCTCTGACACCGCCACGGGGGTCACGCCGGCGGGGAGCGACTGCAATGCGGGAGTGGCTCCCCATCGGTAGATCGCGTCGCTCCTTCCCGCCGCACCGGCGACGGCGGACCCGTTAGCATCTCCAGCATCTCCAGCATCCCCGACAACCCCAACACCACGAGCACGACCACGCCGAGTCTGGCCGCCGGGCCACTGGGGTGATCAACCATGCGTACTCCGATCGGTGCAGGACACATCGCTATGCGGACCACGAACGCGGCGCACATCACAGGAGCGGCCCCATCGTCCGGTCCCAGGCGACGCTACTCCTCTGCCCGCCGGAGTCAAGCGGCCCGGTTCGGCGCTCCGTCCGGAGACGAGACGGTGCTGCGCGGTATTTTCGAGCTGCGCGGTGATTTCGTGGAGCCCAGTGATTTCGAGCTGCGCGGTGATTTCGTGCAGCGCGGGGTATCGTGCAATTGATGCGGGACTAGGACTCCAGACGTTCGCCTCAAGGGTCGGCATGCGAGAGGAGGCATCGAGTGGGTGCGGTCGATCCTCGACGCCGTCACCATGGTGACCCTGCCGTCTCGGGTCGGGCCCGGGAGTCCGCTCCGGCCGCGCCCGGTGCGGCCGGACCGGGCCGCCGTGCGGCCGACGGCCGGCGGCAACGAGCCGTCGCTCCGGCCCGTTCGTCGATGACACGGTTCCCGAGCCTGCTCGACCGGGACGGACGGGCCCGTGTCGACTGAGTCCGACGCCCTCACCCGGCCGGAATCCCAGCCGGGCCCGACCGGGCGGCCGCCCGACCGCTCGGTACTCCGTCGCTACTGGCCGGCGCTCCGTGCCCTGATCGGACTGGCCGTGCTCGGCGTGGCCGTGTGGATCCTCTCGGCCCACACCGACGAGCTCTCCGGCGTGACCGACGTCTTCGGGAGACTGGACTGGTGGTGGATCCCGGCAGCGGTGGCCGCGGAGGGGATGTCCTTCGTGGCCTTCACCGGCATGCAGTACCGGCTCCTGCAGGCCGGTGGACTGACCCCGCCGCGTGGGGCACTGCTCAAGATGACCTTCGCCGCCCAGGCCATCGCCAATTCGTTCCCCGGCGGGAACGCCATCTCCGCCGCCTACGGATTCCGATGGTACCGACGCTTCGGCGCCGACAGCACGCTGGCCGGCTGGGCGACGGTCGGCACCATCGTGGCCTCGGCCGTCTCCCTCACCCTGGTGGCGCTGGCCGGTCTGGCCCTGGCCGCCAGCGAAGGGGCCTCGCTCGACCTCATCCCCGCCATCGTCGGCGCCCTGCTGGTCACCGTGTCCATCGGGGCGCTGTTCGTCTACGAGAAACCGCTCTTCGTGGTGGTCACCCTGGCCATCCGGAGCTCACAGACCCTGGTGCACCGCCCGCGTGGTGACATCGAGACCCACATCGACCGGATCATGCACTGGACCTCCTCGGTGCGCCTGGGCTGGCGCCAGGTGATCGGGATCGTCCTGTGGGCCTCGGCCAACTGGATCTTCGACTGCCTCTGCTTCGCCCTGATGTTCCCGGCGGTGGGCGCCCCCGTCCCCTGGAACGGGCTGCTGCTGGCCTACGGGGCCGGGCAGCTGGCCGCCGCCCTGCCCATCACGCCGGGCGGCCTGGGCGCCGTCGAGGGGAGCATCACCATCGCCCTGGTGGTCTTCGGCGGTGCCCAGACCAGCACGGTGGACGCCGTCCTCATGTACCGCCTCGTCAGCTTCTGGCTGGTGCTCGCCATCGGCTGGACGCTGTGGGGGGAGCTGGCCGTCGAGGTCCGGCGGGGACGGTGGAGCCGCTCTGCCCTGACCGCGCCGGTCGACGCCGGTCCGGACACCGGCACCACTCCGGACACCGGCACCACTCCCCCCGCCGGCAACGAGACGCTCCCGGCCGGTGGGACCGGGTCGGCGCGGGGAACGGCCGAGGTCCCGGGATCGTGACGACCCGTGGACGAAGGAGGGGGATGACGGGATCCACGCCGACCGTTCGCCTGGCCACGGTGACCCTGGCGATGTTCCTCCTGGCCGGCTGCACGGCGGCCCGCAACAGTCTGGGGACGTCCGACAGCTCGTGCTATCTGGCCCTTCCCTCGGCGGCCCACGCCGTGGGACCGCACAGCACGTTCGTCGGTGTCCACCAGTTCACCCTGTCCTCCTTGCACCAGAAGGATCCGAGGCTCTTCGACACCCTCGCCCCGGTGCGGTCCACGGCCCAGCGCGTCTGCATCGTCGAGTTCGTCGGGGCGTTCACCCAGGCGTCGGTGAAGAAGCCCCTCGGCAAACCGTCGGGCCGGATCGCCGTGGTCGTCTTGGAGGCACCGTCCAACCGACTGGTCGGCACGGTCATCTTCCACCACCCTCCCCTGGCCTTCGCCCACACCCACGCCGGCTGACCTCCCCGTCACAGCCGAGCTCGGTCCGACGTCCGGGCCGTGACGCAGGCGGCGCACGGATCGGAGCGCCCTGCGTTGTCAGCCCTGCGGTTTGGCGGCAGAATCGGGGGATGCTCACTCGGTCGTCCGGACTGCTCACGCTCCGTTCCGAGCCGGTGCCCGCCTCGGTGGAGCGCCTCCAGTCCGACGGGTACGTGGTCCTCGACGGCGTGTTCACCGGGGAGGAGCTCGCCGCCCTCTGCGCCGACGTCGAACGGGTCTTCGAGGAGTACCCACCCGATGACCGGGGCGACCCCCCCGAGCAATCGGCCCCCTTCCGCTACGAGATGCTCAATCGCAGCGCCGTCGTGCAACGGGCCGTCGGCCACCCCCGGATCCTCGAGGTGGTGGAGCCCCTCCTGGGGGAGGACTGCCACGTCATCGCCAACACCGCCTGGCGGCAACGGCCGGGCGAGAACGACCACCTCGGACGGTTCTGGCACATCGACGGAGGCCCGCACGTCCCCCGTGATCCCGGAATCCCGTGGGACACGCGCATCCCCTATCCGGTGTTCGCCGTCGCCGCCCACCTGTACCTCTGGGACTGCCCGGTCGACGCCGGCCCGACCGGTGTGATCCCCGGGAGTCACACGTCGGGTCAGGCACCCCCGATGGAGCGGCTCGCCGACGACGACCTCGAGTGGAACGGCCAGGGGGCCGTGCCCATCGTGGCCAGGGCGGGCGACGTCGCCCTCTTCGTCTCGGACATCTGGCACCGACGGATGTCACCCGGCCCCGGTGATCCCGGACGGATGTTCGTCCAGTGCCACTACGGGCGCCGCGACATCGCCCAACGGATCCGACCGACGTCCTCGGTCAACCACCTGTCGGCGGATGCGCTGTCGCGGGCGCGGACGCCGAGGGAGCAGACGCTGGTCGGCTACCACCCGCTGGGCTTCTACGACGGGTGACCCACCGCCGCCGGCACAACCGCAGCGTCCGTTCCGGCTGACGTGACCCCCGGGTGGGTCGCCGCCGTCAGGATCGTCACCCGGTGGGCAGGGGTGCGAACGGCTGGACGGAGACCCAGCACGTCGCCGGAGGCGGCTTGTTCGGGGTCGTCTTGCACAGCGACGACGACGGCGGGGAGTTGACCCGCAATTTGACCACCTGGTACTCCGTGGGCCCGTACCGCTTGTCGGGCCCGTAGCTGAGGACGGTCGACCAGGTGCCGGGGAAGTCCTTGATCTTGGACAGGGCGGTGACGAAGGTGCGCCGGTTGAGGTCGTGGCCGGCGTTCCTCGCCGCCGTGGTGAACAGGTCGATGGCCTGGCACCACCCGGCGATCGGGCCCTGCTCCTCGATGACGTCGTTCATGTTGCCCGGTGGCACCTGGGGATAGGCCTGGTGCCAGAGCACCCAGCACTTGCGCAGGCCGGGGTCGTAGCCGCCCTGGCTCTGCGGACGGGGACTGTCGATGCCGCCCAGCGTCTCGGTGGTCACGCCCTCCTGGCCGTCGAGGGCCTTGGCGTAGGGGACGGGCAGGAGCCCGAGGGACGACTCGATGCTCCCCTCGTAGTCGCTCAGGAGGAGCTTGGGGAACCACTGCTGCTCGGTCTCGGCCTGGAGCACCGGGTAGAAGACGTTGAAGGGGATGAGGGGGATGACCGAGGTGACGCCGGCACTGCGCAGCTGTTGGACGGCGAGGGGTGCCTCGGCACCGGTGGTGGCGGTGTCGTCGGGGTCGGCGTCGATGGTCTTCACCACCGGGGTGACGCCGGCGGTCCGCAGGTCGGGCAGCAGGTACTCGTCGAGGGCCTGCTGGTCCGAGGCCCGGTTGCCGGCGATGATCCCCACCTTGGTGGTGCCCCCGAGCAGATGGGAGCTGAGCCCCCAATCCACCACGGCCTGGAGGATGGCCGCCTGGTCCGGCCCGATCCACCAGAGATACGGCGAGCCCTCGTTGGTCCAGTTGGTGACGGTGGTCCACGCGCCGAGAAGGGGGGTGTGACCCTCCTGGGCGATGCACAACTGGTTGTCGCCGGTCCAGTCCCCCAGGCCGTCCAGCACGGCGAAGGCGGCCGGGGACCCCTCCGTCCAGGTCTTGCACAGCGAGCGCATCTGGGACTCGTTGGTCGGGTCGAAGGTGGTGATGATCGGGTCGATCGTGCGCCCGTTGATGCCCCCGGTGTCGTTGACCTGCTTGACGAACAGCTTGATGGCCTTCGTCTGCTCCCCGAACTCGGCGTCGGCGGCGAAGCCCTCCTGGCCGGCCAACGAGTTGAGCGACACCACCGGGAACACGACGTTGATGCTGTGGGCGGTGACCCCGCGCGACGAGGTGCTCGCCCCGCTCACCGGGGACGGTCGGCCGGAGCCCTCCGTCGATGCGGCGGCCGTCGACGTCGAGAAGGCGCCCGCCCCGCAGGCGGCCGTGCAAACGACGATCGCCACCACCATCAGTCTGCCGAACCCGATGGAGCGGCGGCGCACGGTGAGACCGCGTGCACGGGTCGGTCCTCCCCCCTGGTCCCATCGGCTCAGCCCGCTCATCCCCATCCCCCTTCGAGTGTCCCGGCCCCCGCCGGACACGCCCGCTCGGCGGCCCTGCCATCCGAGCTGGTCCACACTCTAAATGCCTTTGGCCGGCCGAGGTGGTGCGGGCGGTCACGTTCCGCTCCTGGTGAGGCCCTGTGCACGCGTTCTCAAGCACTCCCCCATCAGGACCACGGGCCCGGAATGCCGGCACACCGGAGGGGGTGCCGGATCCGGAGTCACCGGTTGCGGCCCACCCGGCGTGCAGCGACCGTGGCCCCGGTCGCCTACCGTTGCTCCGTGTGGGCGGAAGAGGGACCCCGGTGACCACCGAGAACGTGGCCGTCCTGTTCACGGACATCGTCGGCTCGACCGAGCTGTCCCAGCGCCTGTCGCCTCCCGCGGCCGACGAGGTCCGCCGGGGGCACTTCGCCATCCTCCGCCAGGCCGTCACCCAGGCCGGCGGCACCGAGGTGAAGAGCCTCGGCGACGGGATGATGGTGGTCTTCTCGTCGGCGTCGGCCGCCCTGGACTGCGCCGTCGCCGTGCAGCAGGGGGTCGATCGGGACAATCGTGCCAACGGGCGGTCGGTCGGGCTCCGGGTCGGAGTGAGCGGGGGGGAGGTCGGCCGCGAGGAGGGCGACTACTTCGGGGACCCCGTCGTCGAGGCGGCACGGCTCTGCGCCCGCTGCGAGAGCGGGCAGGTGCTGGCGACGGAGTGGGTGCGATTGACCGCGGGACGCCGCAACCGCCACGAGTGCCGACCGGGTCCGACGCTGGCGCTCGAGGGCCTGCCCGATCCGGTCGAGACCGTCGACGTGCTGTGGAAGCCGGAGGGAGGCGGCGCCACCTCCGTCCCCCTACCCGGGCGCCTCGCCGTGCGGCCCGCCGTGGGCGTGGTCGGCCGCACCGACGAGCTCTCGACGGTCGACGACGCGGCCAAACGGGTGGCCGGAGGCGGAGGACGGGCCGTGCTCCTGATCTCCGGCGAAGCCGGGATGGGCAAGACGACCCTCGCCGCGGTGGCGGCACAGTCGGCGCTCGACGCCGGGTACTGCGTCCTGTTCGGCCACTGCGAGGAGGACTTCGCCACTCCCTATCAGCTCTTCGCCGAGGCCCTCGGGCACTACGTCACCCACGCCGCCGAGGATCAGCTCCTCGCCCACGTCGGATCCCACGGCTCGGAACTGGCGCGGCTGGTGCCGGCACTGGCCGACCGGATCCCGGACCTGCCACCGTCGACGTCCGCCGACTCGGACACCGAACGGTTCCTCCTCTTCGCCGCCGTGGTCGGCCTGCTGGCCGCGGCGTCGGAGCACCAACCCACGGTCCTCGTACTGGATGACCTGCAGTGGGCCGACAAGGGCAGCCTCCTCCTGCTCCGCCACCTGGCCGCGGCCGAGCAGGCCATGCGGCTGCTGATCATCGGAACGTACCGGGACAGCGAGCTCTCCCATGCCCATCCCCTCACCGAGACCCTCGCCGCCCTCCACCGGCAGAGTGATGTCTCCCGGATCGACCTGACCGGCCTCGACGACCGCGGCGTGGTGTCCTACGTGGAGGCCGCCGCCGGCCAGGCACTCGACGACACCGGCGTCGGCCTGGCCCACGCCCTCTACCGCGAGACCGACGGCAACCCGTTCTTCGTCGGGGAGGTGCTGCGGCACCTCTCGGAGACGGGGGCCATCTATCAGGATGCCGGTGGTCGATGGGTGGCCAAGGACTCGTTGGAGCAGATGGCCCTGCCGGCCAGCGTGCGAACGGTGATCGGGGCGCGGGTGGGGCGACTGGGCGACGAGGCCGGGCGGGTGTTGTCGGTGGCTTCGGTCATCGGACGGGACTTCGACCTCGACCTCCTGGCCCGCGCCACCGGCACCGGCCAGGACGACCTGCTCGACCTGCTCGACATCCTCGATGCCGCAGCCGCCGCCGCCCTGGTCCGCGAGCTGCCGACCTCGGGTCGCTACAGCTTCGCCCATTCCCTGATCCAACACACGCTCTACGTGGACCTGTCGGCCACCCGACGGGCGCGAATGCACCGGCAGGTGGCGCTGGCCCTGGAGGACCTGTGCGGGGACCGCCCCGGGGCCCGGGCCGGCGAGCTGGCCCGTCACTGGTACGGCGCCACCCGACCCGTCGAGCTGGGCAAGGCGATCGGGTACTCCCGCCAGGCGGGCGACGAAGCGCTGCGGGCGCTCGCCCCGGCCGACGCCCTCCAGTACTACGTCCAGGCCCTCGACCTCTACCCGCACGGAAGCGACCCCGATCCCGTGCTCGAGCTCGACCTGACCATCGGGCTCGGCACCGCCCAGCGTCAGACGGGAGACCCCGCCTACCGCGACACCCTCCTCGGTGCCGCCCGTCGGGCCGACGAACTCGGCGACACCCGGCGACTGGTGGCGGCCTCCCTGGCCAACGACCGGGGCATGGTCAGCTCGGCCGGCGTCGTGGACGAGGACAAGGTCGCCATGTTGGAAGTGGCCCTCACCCATCTTCCGGAGGCCACCGTCGACCGGGCGCTCGTCCTGGCCCAGCTGTGCCAGGAGCTGCTCTACGGAAGTCCGCTCGAACGGCGACGGGCACTGGCCGAGGAGGCCATCGCCCTCGCCCTCGCCTCCCCCGACGACGCCGCCGCCGTACGGGTCCTCAACCACGTCTCCAACCCCCTACGCGTCCCCCAGGTGCTGGAGCAGTCGTTGGCCTGGTCGGCGGACGCCCTGCGCCGGGCCGAGCGCATCGGTGACCCGGTCCTGCTGTTCTGGGCGGCCAACAAGCGCCACACCGTCGCCGCCTGTGCCGCCGACTTCGACGAGATGGACCGGTGCCTCGACATCGTCGGGTCACAGGCGGAACGCCTCGACCAGCCGATGCTGAACTGGGTCCACACCTACGAGCGGGCCACCCGGGCCATCATCGCCGGGGACACCGAGCAGGCCGAGCGGCTGGCCAACGCCGCGGTGGGCATCGGTTCGGAGAGCGGTCAACCCGACGCCGCCGTCGTCTTCGGCACGCAGGTGCTCTTCGTGCACCACCAACGCGGGACCATCGACGGGCTCATCCCGCTGATCGAGCAGACGGTGTCCGACAATCCCGGCATTCCCGCCTTCGGCGCGGCGCTGGCCATGGCCCAGGCGGAGGGTGACCACTTCGACGAGGCGGAGCGCCTCTTGGAACAGTTCGCCGCATCGCGGTTCGAGCTCCCGTTGAACATGCAGTGGATCACCGGCATGTGCGGCTATGCCGCCGCCGCCGTCGAATGCCGGAACCGGGCCTACGCCCAACCCATCTTCGAGCGGCTCGTCCCCTGGGCCGACCGGTTCTCGTACTTCGACGCCGCCGCCTCGGGCCCGGTGAGCCAGTACCTCGGAGGCCTCGCCACCGTGCTCGGCCGCTACGACGAGGCCGACGCCTACTTCGCCCGATCCGCGGCGGTGTGCGACGGGATCGCCGCAACGTTCTTCGCCGCCGGCACGAACCTCCTGTGGGGCAGGATGCTCGCCGAGCGCCGGGCCCCGGGCGATGTCGCCCGGGCTCGGGATCTGCTCGGCCGGGCCCAGGCCGTGGCGAGGGAGCGCGGGTACGCAACCGTGGATCGCCGAGCTGCGGCGGCGTTCCACGACGTGGACTGATCGGCCGGCCCCTCCGGCTGCCCGCTCATCGCCGGCGTTGCCGAGGCTCCTACACTGCGGGCATGACCACCCCGATCGCCTTGACCGACACCGAGCGGGCCTATCTGCAGAGCCAGCCGCTCGGCCGTCTCGCCACCGTGGACGCCGCCGGTGCCCCCCAGAACAACCCGGTCGGCGTATTCCTCGACGAGGAGACGGGCGACATCGTCGTCGGCGGGCACGCCATGGGCGCCACCCGGAAGTTCCGCAACGTCGGGGCCAACGCCCAGGTGGCCCTGGTGATCGACGACCTCGTGTCGACCGACCCCTGGACGGTGCGGGGCCTCGAGATCCGCGGCACCGCCGTGGCGCTCTCCGACGTCGATCCCCCGGTCCCGTTCATGAGCCGTGAGGTCATCCGGGTCACACCGACGTGGGTGGCCGCCTGGGGACTCGACCCCGAGGTGCAGGGCACGCAGATCCGGCGAGGGAACTGAGCCACCATCTCACTGCCCGTGTGGTGGTCAGCCTCGTGCCGCCTCGCCGTCGACCAGGCCGATCAGCCAACCCGGCCGCTTCACCTCTGCTCCCAGATCCTCCACCCGCTGACACAGCGCACGATCCGCTGACACGAGGGTCACCCGACCGGGGGCTCCGGTCGTCACCGACACCAGGGTGTCGTCACCGCTGCCGGGCGCATGCACGACGGTGACGCCGCGGTCCACCCCCTCGCGCACGCCGCCACGGGCCGCCCCCTCGAGGACGACGACCACCGGTCCGGCCAGCCGACCGGACTCCACCGCAGCCCGAACCCGCTCGACGAACCCCCGGGCGGCCCCCGGTCGATCCCGCCACCAGCCGTCCGGCCGGGACCCGACCACGTTCGCCGCATCGATGAGGAGCACCACTCCAGTATCACGGGCCGCCGCCCGCTCTGCAGCCGGCTCTGCACCCGGCTCTCTGCCCCAGGCCCAGGGCGATCCCGTATCGGTCGACCAAGGCCGGGGGGCGGGGCGACCGGGGCGACACGGGCCAGCAGAGCGCCGACGGTGGGGGTACTGGTTGTCGTCGCCTCACGGTTGCCGGGCAGCAGGTGAGGCACTCCCCCACCGGCTCTCCCGACCTACGGGCTCTTGCGACCTGCGGGCTCTTCGGACCGGGGTGCGGCCACCGGCGTCGGCACGTCGGGATCGTCCACCCCGTCCCCGTTCGCGTCGCCGTCGTGGGGCTGTCCGCCGTCGGATCGATCGGTGGCGACGAACGCCGTCGTGCGCAGGGGGATCTCCTTGATGAGCCAGCTCAGGATGAAGCCGAAGAGGACGAAGGGCACGGCCACCAGGAAGGTCGTCTCGACCGAGTGGCTGAAGGCACTGACGACGAAGGTGCGCTGGGCGGCGGGAAGATGGTCGATCTGGGCGGGGTTGGCCGTGACGTTCGAGCCGCTCACCAACTTGAGCTCGGCCGCGGTGGCGTGCAGCTTGAGTTGCGAGACCAGGCGGTTGGCGAAGACCGCACCGAGGACCGCCACCCCGAAGGCTCCCCCGATGGTCCGGAAGAAGGTCGACGTCGCCGTGGCCACTCCCAGCGCGGAGTACGGCACCGCGTTCTGCACGGCGACGACCAGCACCTGCATGACCAGGCCGATGCCGAGCCCGGTGATGAACATGAAGATGGCCACCTCCCCGTAGGGGGTGTGCGGTCCGAGGTGGGTGAGCGAGAGCAGGCCGAGGGCGAGGACACCCGTGCCGGCGATCGGGAACACCTTGTAGCGCCCCGTGCTGGTGACGATGCGCCCGCTGACGATGAAGGTGAGCAGCATGCCGCCGATCATGGGCAGGAGCTCGAGGCCCGAAAGGGTCGGCGAGACCCCGTGGACGACCTGGAGGTACAGGGGCAGATAGATGATGGCCCCGAACATGGCGAAGCCGATGATGAACCCGACGCCGGAGGTGGCGGTGAAGGTCCGGTTCTTGAACAGCCAGAGCGGGATGATCGGCTCCGAGGCCCTGGTCTCGATGAAGCAGAAGATACCGAGGGTCACCAGGGCGACCAGTCCGGTGCCGATGATGACGGGCGAGCCCCAGGCGTACTCGGAGCCGGCCCAGGTGGTGAGCAAAATGATGCAGGTGACACCGACGGAGAGGAACGCCGTTCCGGCCCAGTCGATCTTGTGCGGTACCCGGCGGACCGGAAGGTGGAGCACGGCGGCCACGACGAACAGGGCGAGGATGCCGAGCGGCAGGTTGATGTAGAAGATCCAGCGCCACGACAGGTGCTCGGTGAAGAACCCGCCGAGCAGGGGACCCGCCACGTTGGTGACGCCGAAGACGACACCGAAGTACCCCATGTACTTGCCCCGTTGCCGGGCCGACACCACGTCGCCCATGATGGCCTGGGCACCGACCATCAGGCCGCCGGCCCCGATCCCCTGGATCGCCCGGAAGGCGATGAGCTCGGCCATGGACTGGGACAACCCCGAGAGCATGGATCCGACGAGGAAGATCACGATGGCCAGCTGGAACAACGCCTTGCGGCCGTAGAGATCACCGAGCTTTCCCCACAGCGGCGTGGAGATGCAGGTGGTCAGGAGGTAGGCCGTCACCACCCACGACAGGTGGTTGAGCCCGTGCAGGTCGCCGGCGATGGTGGGGAGTGCCGTCGCCACGATGGTCTGGTCGAGGGCGGCGAGCGCCATCCCCATCATGAGGGCGCCGAGGATCACCAGGATCCGGCGGTGCTCGGCCCCGGCGGCCTCCTCGTCCACCGGGGCCGTCGTCACGTCAGTCACGGGCGTCGTCCAGGTCTCGCTCGAGGTCCTCGGCGAAGCGGCCGAGCAGGTCGGCCAGCGCCGACAGGTCGTCGTCGTCCCACTCGTGGACGAGCTGCTCGAGCCAGGACCGGCGGGCCCGCCGCACCCGTTCGATGGTCCGGCGACCGGCCGGAGTGAGGCCGATCCTCGAGGCCCGGCGGTCGTCGGGGTCGGTCTGGCGGACAACCATCCCTTCGCGCTCGAGCTGTTGGACCTTGCGGGTCACCGTCGGCGTGTCGACCCCCAGCATCTCGGCGAGGTCGGTGACCCGGAGCGAATCGCTCTTCGCACAGAGCTTGAAGAGCAGGGCGGCTCCGGCCCGGTCGAGCCGGATCCCCGCCAGTCCGAGGAGCCGCTCGTGCAGGCGCACCTGGGTGATCGACCGGGCGACGGTCTGCAACGCCTCGTCGAACCGGTCGACGTGGCCGGCTGTCGGGCCCGACCCGGCACCGGGCTCAATAGTTGCTTTCAGCACGTAAGTATCGTAGCAGCCACCCTTCCTCTTCGTCCCCACCCGCTCTGCGCCTCCTCGGCGACGATGGCCGCTTCGGCTGGGTGCCGTGCCGGAGCGTCCGGTGCACCCTCGGGCGGCGACCGAGACGCCGGTACTGTCTGGACACGTGGAACGATCGATCGTCGGACTCCGCCAGGGCGATGAAGGTGACCCGGTCGCCGAGAGTGCCGGCGGACACCACCGGCAGGTTGCGGCCGGCGGCCGATGGGCTCGTCGGCAGGAGGCCGGCCATGACTGACCCCTCCACCCCGTGGTCCCGGGCCATGGGCCTGCGGGCACCGATCCTGAACGCGCCCATGGGTGGTGTGGCCGGCGGCCGACTGGCCTCGGCCGTGTCCGACGCGGGCGGACTCGGCATGATCGGCGTGGGCAGCGCCGGATCAGTGGATCACCTGGAACGAGAAGCCGCCCATCCGCAGCGCGCCGGGCTTCCCTTCGGCATCGGTCTCCTCGGCTGGGCGGTGCATGGCGAGCCCCGGTTGCTGGACGCCGCCATCGACGCGGCCCCGGTGCTCGTCTCGGTGAGCTTCGGCGGGACCTGGTCCTGGGTCGAGCCCGTCCGCGCTGCGGGAATCGTGACGGCTGCCCAGGTCTCCTCGGTGGAGTCGGCGATCTCCGCCCGGGAGGCCGGAATCGATGTGTTGGTGGCGAGGGGCGCGGAAGGCGGAGGCCACGGTGAGCCGGCACTGGGGACGCTTCCCCTCCTCGAAGGTGTCCTCGATGCGGTCCCGCTGCCCGTTCTGGCCGCCGGTGGGATCTCCACGGCTCGGGGGCTCGCCGCGGTCCTGGCCGCCGGCGCCGCCGGCGCCTGGTTGGGGACCGCCTTCGCCGCCTGCCCCGAGTCGCTGGCGACCGACGCGACCCGCCGCGCCCTCATCGGGGCGAACGGCACCGATACCGTGACGACGAGGGTGTTCGACATCGCCCTCGGCTACCCGTGGCCCTCCCGGTTCACCGAGCGGGTCCTCCGCAACGAGTTCGTCGAACGCTGGTGGGGCCAGGAGGGGCAGCTGGCGGCGGACTCGACGGCGATCCTCGACTTCCGGGCCTCCCACTCGGGCGGAGCGGAGGGCGATTCGGGCGGAGACGACAGACCCACGCACGTGGATGCCGGTCAGGGCGTGGGTGCGCTCAGCGAGGTCCGGCCGGCGTCCGACGTGATCAGCGAACTGTGCACCGGTGCGGCCGACCTCCTGGGCCGGTGGGGCGGTCCCGAGTGACCGGTGCCACACCCACGGACGGCGTCCAGTGAGTGACGAACACGCCTCGGGCACCGGCCCCGCGCACCGCGCCTCGCCGACGGCCTCGCCGCTCACCCCCATGACGTCCTCGCAGCTCAATCCCGAAATTCTTTATCAAGTTCGTGGAGGTTCGCCGAGTCGACAGCACCTTGAGAAAGGCGTATGAAGGGGTCGGTGCCGCCGGTGGCACCGCCGAAAGGACGACAGAGATGGCTACCAACCCCAGCGGGCCGCTCGCCCTGAGCGATGCCGCAGCCAGGCAGCTCGCCAACGCCACCAAGACGACGGCCCAGCTCTCGCTGATCACGCCGCGCTGGCTGGTGCACCTCCTCCAGTGGGTCCCCGTCGAGGCCGGCATCTACCGGCTGAACAAGGTCGTCAACGTCGACTCCATCGACGTGGCCTGCCCGCCCCGTGACGAGTCGGAACTGCCGCAGACCTTCGTGCCCTACGACGAAGCACCCCGCGAGTACTTCCTCAACTCGGTCACCACCGTCCTCGACGTCCACACGAGGGTGTCCGACCTCTACTCGAGCCCCTACGACCAGATCAAAGAGCAGCTCCGGCTGACCATCGAGACGATCAAGGAGCGCCAGGAAGGCGAGCTGATCAACAACGCCGACTACGGCATGCTAGCCAACGTCGTCCCCGAGCAGACCCTCACGACCCTCACCGGTCCCCCCACCCCTGACGACCTCGACCATCTCCTCACCAAGGTCTGGAAGGAGCCGGCCTTCTTCCTCGCCCACCCCCTGGCCATCGCCGCCTTCGGACGCGAGTGCACGAGCCGGGGCGTGCCGCCTCCGACCATCAGCCTCTTCGGCTCGCAGTTCCTGACCTGGAGGGGCGTGCCGCTCATCCCCTCGGACAAGATCGCCGTCGAGGCCAACAAGACCAAGATCCTGCTGCTGAGGACCGGTGAGAAGCGCCAAGGGGTCGTCGGGCTCTTCCAGCCCGGGCTCACCGGCGAGCAGGGTCCAGGGCTCTCGGTCCGCTTCATGGGCATCAACAGGAGCGCCATCGCCTCCTACCTCATCTCCCTGTACTGCTCCCTCGCCGTCCTGACCGACGACGCCATCGCCGTCCTCGACGGCGTCGTGGTCGACCGGTTCACCGACTACGCCACCAAGTACCGCAAGTAGGCCACGGTGACCGCTGACCTGCCGTTCTCCGATGGCGGGGCCGACGACACCGGGGGAGCCGAGACGGGGATCGACCTCCGCCGGCTGGCCAGCCTGGCGAACGACCTCTTCCGGTCCGTGCCCGGTCGGGACCTCGACGAGCCCCTGCCGACGGGTCGTGCCGCTCTCGGCCGGCTCGACCGCCCGGTCGGGTTCACTCCACCGCCCCACAACCTGGCGCCACAGTCCGTCGTCGACCTCCCGAACCCGCCGGTCTCCGTGCCGGTGATCTCCGAGGTGGACCAGCACGTCTGGGCGGCACCGACGCGCCATCACGACCCCGCTGCCGGCCTCACCGACGTCCCGGACCAGCCGTCGTCGATCCGGGCGGGGACCCCCGACCGCGCCTTCGAGGGCGGCGGCCTGCCTCCGGGGTGCATCCCCGCTTCCCGGCGCCCGGCGCCCGGCGGCCCCGGCGGCCCCGGCGGCCCCGGCGGCCCCGGCGGCCCCGGCGGCCCCGGCGGCCCCGACGGTCCCCGGTCAGCCGGCCCCCGCCCCCGACGCCTACTACTTCCTGGCGGAGGCCACCTCCGCCCTGGGCACACCGGGCGTGGTCGACTCGCCACCCGTGCCGGGGGTGCCGGCCATCGGGTGGCCACTGCCGGAACTCCTCATGGCGCTGCCCGACGAGCTCCGGGTCGCTCCGCCGCCCACCGGGCATCCCGAGCGCTACTACCTGGCCGACGCCGGGCCCGGGACGCCCGACCTCCGACCGATCTTCGACGTCACCACGATCCGACGGGACTTCCCGATCCTCTCGGAGCGGATCAACGGACGGCAGATCACCTGGCTGGACAATGCCGCCACCACCCAGAAGCCGCGCCCGGTGATCGACCGGCTCTCGTACTTCTACGAGCACGAGAACTCCAACATCCACCGCGCCGCGCACGACCTGGCCGCCCGGGCCACCGACGCCTACGAAAAGGCCCGCTCGACGGTGGCCCGGTTCCTCGGCGCCGGCTCGCCGGACGACATCGTCTTCGTCCGTGGCACCACCGAGGGCATCAACCTGATCGCCCAGAGTTGGGGTGAGCAGAACATCCACGAAGGCGACGAGATCGTCATCTCCCACCTCGAGCACCACGCCAACATCGTGCCCTGGCAGCAGCTGGTGGCCCGGACCGGTGCAGTGCTCAGGGTGATCCCCGTGGACGGGGACGGCCAGCTTCTCCTCGACGAGTACCAGCGCCTCCTCAGCGATCGCACCAAGCTCGTGTCGGTGACCCATGTCTCCAATGCACTCGGGACGGTCACGCCGATCGCCGAGGTGATCGCCATGGCGCACCGGGTCGGAGCCTGCGCACTGGTCGACGGCGCCCAGTCGATCTCGCACATGAAGGTCGACGTCCAGGCGCTGGACGCCGACTTCTTCGTCTTCTCCGGGCACAAGATCTACGGTCCGACCGGCATCGGGGTCGTCTACGCCAAGCAGGCCGTCCTCGAGGCGATGCCACCGTGGCAGACGGGCGGGAACATGATCGCCGACGTCACGCTGGAGCGGTCGGTGTTCCAGGACCCGCCGATGAGGTTCGAGGCCGGGACGGGAAACATCGCCGACGCCGTCGGCCTCGACGCCGCGCTCGAGTACGTCGAGCGCCTCGGGATCGAGAACATCAACCGATACGAGCACGAGCTGCTGACCTACGCGACCCGATCGCTGCTCCAGGTTCCCGGGCTCCGGCTGATCGGCACGGCACCGGACAAGGCCAGCGTGCTCTCGTTCGTCCTCGACGGCTACGAACCGGCCCAGGTCGGCGAGGCACTCAGCGACGAGGGGATCGCCGTGCGCTCCGGGCACCACTGCGCCCAACCGATCCTCCGGCGCTTCGGCCTGGAGGCGACGGTCCGACCCTCGTTGTGCTTCTACAACACGACCGACGAGGTCGACCACCTCGCCAGGGTGCTGCACCGCCTGGCGGCGACCTCGGGCAAACCCCGCCGGTAGCGGGCACCGGCCGCGCACCCCGTCCGGGCGGCCACACCTCGGCGGTCCCGCGCCGGGGCCGGAGTCCCTCATCCCGCCTTTCCCTACTTGATCGATAGAAATACTTCCATTAGACTGAGGCGCTGTGAGGCCGGCGAGGGAACGGTCGGTGTCGCGTCGCCATGGTGCGTCGGCGGTGTCTGTCCATCCACCACACCGAGCCTTCTCGTTTCGGTGGCACCGGCGGCAAGTCCGAGACTGCTTCCAGGGCTCCGTTGGCCCAAACCCGGCGAAGTCTGCTCGATGAGATCAGTGAGATCAGGAGGAGTCCGATGAAGCTCCGAGCCCGTCAGCTCGTCCCTCTGGCCGTTGCCGTCGTGTCGGGCGGCCTGCTCACCGCCTGCGAAGCACCGCTGAACGGCACCTTCGACGTGACGGCCGGCGCCTGCTCGTCGGGCGGTGTGACGTCGGGCTCGTACTTCCGCATGATCCAAGCCGGTGGGTCGGCCTCCTCCGGGCCGTTCCTGCAGAATCCCTCGTCACCCTGTGGCGACAAGACCTACACGCCCCTGTCAGCGGGGACCCAAGGGGGCCTCAAGACAGGCACGCAACAGCCACAGCCCAGCCCTGCGTTCGACTCGTCGGGCAACTCGCTGGCCAAGGCGATCCTGAAGCCGGTCGACTTCTTCGGGGTGAAGTTCGGCGAATCGACCAACTCGACCGATCCCCAGACCGGCACGTCGGTAGCAGCGCCGTCGATCGACAACAACGGAGGCGTCCTCTCCGGTGACCTGCGGGCGTTCAACGTCGGTTGGAACAACCAGAATTTCAACCAGGGCTCGCCGAAGCCCAACGGGACCAAGCCGGGACTCACCTCCGGACCGTCCGGACTGTACGACTCGTCGACCGGCGTCTACGGCTTCGAGTGGACCAGTCAGATCGTCGGTGGCCCGTTCAACGGGTTCACGGGCGAGTGGTACCTCACCGGCAAGTACAAGAGCAGCTGAGAAGCGGTCGCCACCTGGAGTCCGGCGCCTTGGCGAGCGGCCGGCACGAATCATCACTTCTTGGCCGTTGACGGGGGATCGACGCTGGCCGGCAGCTTGCCTGCGGTCCCCCACCGTCGCCCGAACGAATCGGCTTGGCCACTGAGAGTGACCTCTCGATCTCCCACCGAAACGCATGGCCCGTCTAGGACGACGGGCGCGCGTTGCGCATATGTCCGACCGGCGCCCCTCGACCGTTCCCTCCGCTTGCCCCTCGCTCGCTGAAACCAGAGCGACGACGCCACCACCGGTGAACGGTGCAGGCAAACCAACTTGACCCGGGGCCGGCGGGGCGCTAAACAACTAATCTGCTAGGAATAGTAGGGAATGGCCGGCGGCAATGAAACTACTCATGGAGACAGAGGGGCGGCTATGTGGGGGCGACACCTTTCGGTCCGGAACCGCGGCAGTCTGCGAAGAACCGAAGCGGGCGTGATGCGCCGCCATGGTTCCTTCGTCGGGGAGGGGAAGGTCATGCCCGTGCTGATCGCCAGGCCACCGGCTGCCGGCCAGCACCGTCCGGCGCCTCAGCCGCCACCGATCCCCCACCGGGACCGTTCGAGGGCAATGGAGCCAGCTGCATGCGACTGGTGAGCCGGATGCGCCGCGTCCTCGTGGCCGTGACGTTGATGGGTGTTGTCGTGGTCGGCGCGGCCAGCCCTGGATGGGCGGCGACGTCGGGTCGGAGGTCCGTTGCGACATCCACCAATTCGAGCACTTGGACCAGGCCGGCCAGATCGCCCAGGCCGGCGAGATCGGTCAGGCCGACCAAGCCGGAAAGATCGACCAGGCCCGTCAGGTCGACCCGGCCGGCCAAATCGACCAGGCCGGCGAGATCGGTCAGGCCGACCGCCTTGACCACATCGAGCACGCCGAGCACCTCGACCGGCTCGAGCACGCCGAGGACCTCGACCGACTCGACCACACCGAGCACGTCGAGCACCTCGACCGCCTTGACCACATCGAGCACGCCGACCACCTCGACCACGTCGAGCACCTCGACCACGTCGACCACGTCGACCACGTCGGTCAGTCCCAAGCCGGCATCGGTCCTCCCGGCGCAAACAGCGACCGGGGCCGCATCCACCGATCCGACAGCGAACCCGGCCGATCCGACCGCGGCATCGGCGGGCACCGCGCTGGTGGGCACGTTCAAGATCCAGGCCGGAAGCTGCGCCAGCGGAGAGTCCGGGTCCTACTTCCGGATGGTCGAGGCCGGCGAGGCGCCGGGCGGTTCGGATGCGCACTATCTGGTCAACGGCAACTCGACCTGCAGTGATCAGACCTACACCCTCTTTCAACCGGGCACCGGGAGTGGACTGGTGACCGGCGGCTATCAGCCCGGGTCGTCACCGGCGTTCGACGGAAGCGGCAATGCGCTCTCCGACCAGATCGTGCAGCCGGCGACCTTCTTCGGTGTGAAGTTCTCGGTGACCACGGAGGCCACCGATCCCCAGACCAACCAGGCGGTTCCCGCCCCGAGCGTCGACGCAGACGGCTCCACCCTCACCGGCAATCTCGAAGCGTGGAGCGCGGCATGGAACAAGCAGTACTTCAACCAGGGCGCACCCAAGCCGGGCGGGAGCTCCCCAGGGTTCACGGCCGGACCCACCGGCACCTACGATTCGTCGACCGGCGCCTTCACCCTGACCTGGACCAGCCAGATCGTCGGCGGACCGTTCAACAACTTCACCGGCCAGTGGCATCTGGTCGGTACCTTCGAACCCGGGTCCGGGACCACGCCACCGACCTCGACATCGACGCCCACTTCGACGACGGGGGGTACGGGAGGCACGGAGAGCACAGGGACAGGGTCCTCGGGTGGATCGGGGGCGACGGCAACGGGTACCTCGTCCGGGTCGACGGCCGGTGCTCCCGCCGGTTCGACGACCGCGGCGACCGCCGGGTCCCCGAGCGCACCCGTGGCCGTTGCCAGCGGCACCCTGCCCTTCACGGGCCTGGGCATCCCGCTGTGGTTCCCGTTCCCGGTGATCGCTCTGGGAGCAGCACTCATGATGCCGACCCGACGTTCCCGCGCCAAACGGCGGGAGCTGTGATGGTCCGGTCACTGTCTCCGTCAGGCTCGACCACAGGAGGTCGCCCATGCTGCCGAAGGGATCATCGGCCAGCCAGCACCACGCCACTGTGCTGACACCGACGATCCTTCCCACAACCAACAACAAGTAGAGAGGCAGCAGATGGACAGACGACACACCCCGAGCCGGCTCATCGGCTCGTACCGATCATCCGAACCACTAGCAACAAGACCAACCAAAGCAACGAGAAGAAGGGACATGCGTCAGATGAAGAGAACAAGACTGCACCGATGGATCGCCGCAGTATCGGGGGTCGCGCTGCTGTCGTCAGCCGCCCTGGTCGGGGCGGTGACAGGCGCCACAGTTGCCGGCGCAGCCTCCCCGACTCCGCTGGTGGGGACGTTCCACATCACCGCAGGTTCGGAACCAGGGGCGGGCACGCCGACCGGGTCGTACTTCCGGATGCTGGACCCGGGGGGAACGCTCAACGGTGCGGATTCCAACTACATCACCAACGCCAGCTCGAGTGCATCCGACCAGACGTACACGTTGCTGAGCCCCGGCACCGCCGGCGGGCTGACAACCGGCTCGTACCAGCCGGCGCCGAGTCCGGCATTCGACGGTTCAGGGAACGCGTTGGCCAACAGCATCGTCCAGCCGACCGGATTCTTCGGAGTCAACTTCTCGATCGAGACCGAGACTCCGGATGCCCAGACAGCTACCGCGGTGGTCGCACCGAGCATCAGCTCCACCAAAGGCGCACTGTCCGGGAATGTCCAGGCCTTGAGCGCGTCATGGAACGGCCAGTACTTCAATCAGGGATCGCCGAAGCCTGACGGGACCTACCCGGCGCCGACCACTGCGGTCTCGGGGACCTACAACGCCGCGACGGGGGCCTACAGCTTGACCTGGGCCAGCCTCATCGTCGGCGGGCCGTTCAACGGGTTCACCGGTCAGTGGTTCCTGAACGGTACGTTCACCGCGGGTACCCTCCAGATCACCACCTCGTCTCTGCCCGGTGCCACCCGGGGCGTCCCCTACAACGGCGGCAGCGGCTATCAGCTGACGGCGTCCGGGGGACCAACTCCCTACAAGTGGAAGGCGACCGGGCTGCCCAAGGGGCTCAAGGTGGCAGCGGCCACCGGTGTGATCTCGGGGACGCCCAAAGCCACGCATGTGTCGGCCGGGAGCTACAACGTGACGGTCACGGCGAAGGACGCGGCGAAGCCGAAGGGAACGGCGACGGCCTCATTCACCTTGGCACTCTCCTAGTCCCAAGATCGGCCGTCCTGGCCGTTACGCACCCGCCGCGATCCGGTCATCCCGGATCGCGGCGGGGTCGCGTCGGGCGTGAGGCATGGGAACCGGGGTATCGGAACCGGAGAGGGAGGACGCAGGCCCGAGACACCCGGGGGCCGACCAGGGGGTCGGCGCGCACCACGGGAGCTCACTCCAGCACGATGGCGAGCGGTCAGGGCGACGCCGTGCCGTGAACCAGGCGACAGCTCCGATCTCCGTCGCTTCCCTGCGACGGCGCCCCGCGCACCGACGCCCACCGACCGATCGTCGACCGCCCCTGGTCCGCCGCCCGGAGCACCGCCGGCTCCACCTTCGTGATCGGGCTGCGTCCGCTCACCCGTCGCGACGGGTGAGCGTGATCGCACCGGCGGCGGCTATCACCGCCGCCACCAGCAGCATGGTGAGCGCCGCCGCCCAGGTCCCGGCCGGATACGTCTGGTTCGCCGGCAATTGGGCACCGCCGACGACTTCGGTGATGACCGTGCCGGGACTGGCGCCGACGACCCACGGCTCCAGGCCACCGAGCAGCCCACTGGCGGCCTTTGGCAGCAGCAGCGCAACGACGACGATGGCGATCGACGCGCTCGGGGATCTCGTGATCACACCGACGCTCACGCCGATCACCGCCACGGTGATCACGGCGATGACGACGCTCGCCAACAATGCCGGATCGCCCAGCCCGTAGGCGCCGGGCGCCCGCACCCCGAGTACGACCAGCAGTGCGATCACCGCGGACAGTACCGCACCCACGCCCGCAGCGGTGGCAATCGCACTGAGCTTGGCGGCATACAGAACGGGCCGGCGGGGCACCGTGGTCAGGCTCGTCACCATCGTCCCCTGGGCATACTCGCCGGCGGTGATGGCCGTGCTCCAGGCGCCGAACGCCAACAGGCCCACCAACGACCCCATGGCTGCGCCGCTGGTGGACGATTCTCCCGAACTGAGCCCCCCGGTGGTGACGACCAGGAACGAGGTGACCGGGATGGCCAACGTGACGAGGACCGCACTGATCCACTGCCCCCTGACGGTGAGGATCTTCAGGAGCTCCGCACGCCAGGCCGAGCTCACAGCTCGCCCACCAGACGCAGATAACGCTCCTCGACCGGGACCCGATCCGACTCGCCCGTCGTGCCGCCGACGAACTCGGCCAGCGTGGACGCCACCCGGATCCGTCCTTCGTTGATGACCACGACATCATCACAGATGAGTTCGATCTCGGACATGAGATGACTCGACAGGAGCACCGTGCGCCCGGCGTCGGCCAGGGCGCGCAACACCACACGCAGCCACCGGATCGCCGCGGCATCGAGTCCGTTGTGCGGCTCGTCGAGGATCACCACCGCCGGGTCGCCGATCAGAGCGGTGGCCAGGCCGAGTCGCTGCCGCATGCCCAGCGACATCATGCGGACCGGAAGATCGGCGATCGGGGTGATACCGGCGAGCTCGAGCGCCCGTTGCACCGACGACCGGGGCAATCCATTGCTCGTGGCGACGACGGAGAGATGCCCACGTGCCGTGCGACGGGGATGGGCGGCGTCGGGTGTGAGGAGGGCACCGACGACCTCGACGGGTCGGCGATGGTCACGATACGGTCGTCCGCCGATCGTCGTGCGTCCCGACGTGAGGTGGTCGATACCGATGATCGCCCGGAGTGTCGTCGACTTTCCGGCGCCGTTCGGGCCGAGGAAGGCGGTGACACGGCCCGGCCGGGCGGTGAAGGACACCTTGTCGAGCACGGTGACTCCCTCGATGACCTTCGTGGCCTCCTCGACCACGATGGCCGCACCGACGCGTTCGCCCACCGGTACCGGCATCTGTTCGGTCGTGGCCGGCACCGGCGGGCGCAGCGTCAGGCTCACGCTACGAACTCGTGGAGCTTCGTCCAGATGGCCGGTAGACGCCTTCGAGGTGCCACAGCCCGGTGAATCCGTTGAACGGCCCACCCTGGATGTAGCTGGTCCACTGGAGGACGAATTTGCCGGTCTTGGAGTCGAAGGTACCGGTCGCACCTGTTCCCGTCACGGTCGCCTTCGACGCCGATCCCAGCCACCGCTTCGACACCCAGCCCCACGCCTGCTGCGCTTCCTGCTGGCCCGGGGACTTGGCCTGGGTGCTCCGGACCGGCTTCGGAGCGCCCTGGTTGAAGTTCTGGTTGTTCCACGATGCCGCCCAGGAGGACAGGTCGGCGGTGAGCTTCCCGTTCTTCAGCACGACGGCCGGCGGTGCGCAGGCGGTCAGCGTCTGTGGGTCGACCTTGTTCGTCGAGATGCTGAACTTGACGCCGAAGAACTTTGTCGGCGTCGTGATGGCGCCGGCCAGCGAGTTGCCCCCGCTGTCGAAGGCCGGGGTCGGCTGCGATTGGTAGCTGCCGGTGCGAAATCCCCCTGCCGACCCGGGTTGCAGGAGCGTGGCCAGCCCACCGTCGGCGGAAGAATCCGCATTCCTCATGTACGGGCCGCTCTTCACCTTCGCTCCGGGCTGCAGCATCCGGAACCAGGTTCCACTGAGGTGATCGCCGTCGGCTGTCCCGGGGGTCAGTCGGAACAGCCCGATCAACACTCGACCTCCGCTCTGGGTCGAGCTGGTGGCGCCTGCCGGGATCGTCGGACCCACCACGAAGCTGCCCACCAGCAGCGCCATCATGATGGCCATGGCCCCCACTCGTGTCGAACATCTGACGGTGTGCTTCATCGTGACTCCTTCTCGCGGCGCGGCAACGCCCCGATCGCAAGGCCGGTACTGACCACCCCGATCCCCACCAGCAACCACGGGAAGGAACCGAGTCCGGACAGCCCCACGGCGCGGGTGGATGTATCGAGATCGTTGAGCGCGTCAAAGTTGCCGGTGTTGTCGTTGATGACTCCGACAAGCGATGCGAGATCGGACGAGATCCGCGGCCAGTCTTTGACCAACGCGGTGATGGCAGTGGCGGACTGCCCGGCGTGCGGGACACCGCGGAACGTCGTGGAGAGGTCACCGTCTGCGCCCACGAGGACGATGAAGTCGTTCTGGAGCTGGCGGACCTCGTGGGGCGTCATGACCGGGGCGAGGGAGTGCACCATCCGCTGACCGGCTTGTGCGCCGCCGAAGAGGCCGCTCACGAAGGGGTAGACGGCAATCGCCGCCGAGGCCACGATGACCAGTATCGCCGCGGGCCAGGCCCGGCTGCGCCGGCCGGCGAGCATCACACAGCCCCCGTAGATGTCGACGATCCCACAGATCACGATGAGGAAGGGGATTCGATCGAATCCACCGATCCGGGCGACCTGTTGGTAGTCGCCTCGAGCCCCCTCCACGCGATCGAGGAGACCGGAGGCTCGTCCCACGATGGCCGTCGACTGGCCGCGGAACTCATCGATCCCGGGGTACCGCCCGCTCGGGACGTGCTGGGCACGGTAGACGGTGTCGATGCCGGTCGCGCCATTTCGCAGGATGTGGATGTCGCTGCCGTACCGGGCCAGGACGTCGGACTGCATGTGCGGGGCGAACTGCTCGATCATCTGCTCGCCGGCCGCGGTCTTGGCGAACAGGCCTCCGATGATGGGTCCGAGCACCAGGAGGACGCCGAGCCCGATGAGACCCAGGGCGGGCCCCTTCGGGCGGCGCAGGGGTGCCGCCACCCCGGCGGTGACCGGCGGCGCCGACGGCAGCTCGAGCGTGAGCAGAGGCTCACCGAGTGTGGTCATGAACAGTCCCCACAGGGTTGACCGTCGTGCCCGGGGGTGGGCGGCGCCTCGGTGCCCGTCAGCAGACCGCTGGCCATGGTGCTGTTGCCGAAATGCACGCCGATGAACCTCATCCGCCCACTGATCCGGGCCGACCGGCCCGGGCCGGACCGCCCGAGCCACCGGACACGAATTCGCCGCTCACCACCCGGTGACCCCCTGCCCACATCCCGTGGAACTGCGCCGACTCAATTCCACCCACCGTCCGCTTTCTCATCGTGAATGCCGCTCTCGTGGCACGGATGGGCAACGATCCGCGTCGCAAGACCAGGCAACCCCATCGTTCCGATCGGGATTGCCAAGAATAGACGCCAGGCGCCCCCGTGTCATCTTCGACAGGACTCGGCCGAGGCGTTGCGCTGGGGCGCGGTCGGGGACGCCCGACGAGCGGCTGCACCCGCCGGCGAGCGGGTCTCTTTCTGGGCAATGGGGTCCTGGACAGCATGCCCGTGTCCCGCCGGCCCGCGGCGCACGACGGCTCCGCCCGGACCGGCCAGGACGGATGCCGGATCGGGCCCGGGGGATGGCCGTGGCGGACGGGCCCGATCTCGTTAGGCTCGATGACCACATGTCAGACGGCAAGCGGGAACCGGTGCCTCCATCCTCGCCGGTCACCAGCTGAGGCAGGAGGGACACATCGTGAATGTCCACCCGAGACGCAAGGTCTGGCACGGTGCCGTATTCGCCCTGGCACTCTGCATGGCGTTGGTCACGGTCGCCGGTCGGTCCGGTGCCGACACCTCCCCGCTCGGTCCCTACCTCGGTGCACCATTCACCATCGAGCACAACGGCTACGCCTTCGGCCAGGCGGCGTCATGGAGCCGCGACGGCAGGGTCCTCTCCGGCCAGTTGGACAGTGCCGGGGTGAGCCAGATCTATCGCTCGAACCTCGACGGCCGGGACCAGCAGTGCCTCACCTGCCGGACGGTCCAGGGTCCCAATGCCTTCCCCCAGGAGCGTCCACAGGCCGACTGGATCCTGTTCGACTCCTACGGCCAGCAGCCGGTGCATACTGGCTCCCCCGGCTTCGGCGGCTACGGCGGCGACCTCTATGTCATGCGCGAGGACGGTTCCCATCCCTACCGGTTGACGACGAACTCCGATCCCGACGACGGCAAGCCGTACCCACCGTCGGGCGGGGTGCCCTACGACAACTTTCACGCCTACTGGTCCCCGAACGGCAGACAGATCGTGTGGACCCATACCGAGGCCTATCCGCTCTCGGAAGGCGGGCAGACCTGGGAGATGCTGGTCGGCGACTTCACCGTCACCCACGGGGTGCCCTCGCTCCAGGACGTCCAGGTCGTGGGCAAGCCCTACGGCGTCTACGAGACGCAACCATGGGCACCCGACGGCAGCGGCTTCCTGTTCTCGGCCGCCGGCGGCCTCACCTCGCCCTTTCAGTCGTCCGATCCGGGCTGGGGGCATCTGCAGCTCTACTTCATGCGTCTGTACGGCCCGGGCGCCTCACCCTCCCACCCGGAGGTGACCCAGATCAGCGACGACACACCCGCCTACAACGAGCAGGCCGTCGTTCACCCCGGACATGAGGACGGTCATCATGATGTCCAACCGCAGCAAGCCCCAGAATTCCTGGTACGACCTGATCGTCTCGGCGGCGATGCGAACGGGTTTCGACGCTCCGGACACGGGCTCGACGCAGACGCTCCAATTCCTGTCCGACTTCATCGGCCCGGACTTCAACTCCGACCTGTACGCGGTCGACGTTCGGACCAGGGCGATCAGGCAGCTGACGAGCTTCCCCAACGGGGTCGTGCCCGAGTTCTACTGGAACCGCGCCTACTCGAAGATCATCGTCGGAGTCGAAACCAAGCACGGGACCCAGGTCGTCCCGCAGACCTGGATCGGGCAGTTCGGCGGCATCACCACCAGCGAGCGGCAGGTCCCCGGACAGGTGCCGGCACCCGGACTGACCGGCGAGCCGGTCGACATGGCCCGAGTCGGATCCCAGGCCCAGGAGGTCCGGGATCCGGGGCCGACCGACAACGCATCGATTGCTGTCTCCCCGCCGAGCGTCGAGGGCGTGGCCGAGCCGCACGCCACCGTGTCGAGCGACAAGCCGACGGTGCCGAGCGTCACGGATACGTACGCGGCGATATGGCTGCACGATCTCGCCACGCTCTCCGAGGAGTCGGGACAGTCGTTTTCCAATCCGCCACTGCTCGGAGCCGTCGGCCAGTTCGGCTGACGGCTCGACGGCGTCAATTCCAGAAGGAGCCCACCGCGTCAGCTTCAGCTCCCCCGATCCTCCGGCCTTCACGTGCCGCCGGGCCCCGGGTCGAGGGCGCTAGTGGATTCGTGCCGAAGGCGGCGATCGAGGCGTCGTCGGCATAGATGACGTGGACATCGGCGGGCGACAGCTGGTCGATCTCGTCGTCGAGGTTGCCCCATGGTTGCGGCGCGGCCGCCTGCGACGGGGTGATGACCAGGACCCGATCACAGCCGGCAGCCAGATCGGCATTGGTGCCCGACCGCACCCCTCCATCGATGAAGCGGCGACCGTTGATGGTGACCGGCGGCCAGACGCCGGGGACGGCGCAGCTGGCCGCGACGGCGTCCACGAGGTCGACGCCCGAATCCCTCGTGAACACCACCGGGTCTCCCGTCTCCGCATCGACCGCCGTCACCAGGAGGTTTCCCTCGGGCCAGTGGCCGTCGGGTAACCGCGCCGCGACGGCGCGGCGACGGGTCGGCTCGCTCACCGTTGGCGTTTCGAGCGCCAGGGTGCCGATTCGCCGTCGCATGTCCTCTGGACCGGCGGCACCGGTCGCGGCCGTCACGAAGCGGGCCATGAGTTCCTCGAGGTCCAGCTCCACGTCGAGTTCACTGGAGTGCTCGCTCAGTTGGGCCGAGTACAGATCGTCGATCGGGGACCCGCTGGTTATCTGCGCGGCGACAGCCGACCCGGCCGAGGTGCCGATGACGACATCCGCCCCCCGCAGACCGGCCAACAACCCAGGGTCCCCGTCCCCGATCCCACGGAGCACACCGAGCTCCCAGGCGATTCCGGCCACGCCCCCTCCGGCCAGGACCAGGGCACGCTTCACCGTGACGACACTTCTCGTTGACCGAGCTCCATCGCCCTCAACCATAATGAGGATCGGGGCCCCTCTCGCGCCTGTCGCGGCCCCGGGCTGCTGACCTGGCCCACCCACCGGACTCGGCCGAAGCGACCGCGGGCCCGGCTGCTGAGGGGTGTCCGGAGGTAGGGTGAGCGTCAGGCAACGCAGGTGCCCGACCTTATTCAGCTGCTCAGGGGGTTGCCGTGGTCCATCGCCCGATCGCCACGTCAGGGAAGATGCTGACGGCTGCCGCAGTCGCGCTCTTGCTCCTGGTCGGTGTCTGGCAATCCCTCGGCGCCCATCCGGCTGGGGCCGCCACTGCGGATGGACCGACGCCCTCGCTCTTCGCCTGGGGATACAACGGCTCCGGACAGCTGGGAAATGGATCCACCGTCAATTCGAGCGACACCCCCGTACGCGTCTCGTTTCCGGCGGACGTGATCCCGACTGCGGTCGCCGGGAACTACAGCGACGGTTACGCCATCGGATCGGATGGACACCTCTACGCCTGGGGAAGTGGCGAGGCGCTGGGGGATGGCCACCGTGACCACAGTTCGAGCAAGCCCGTAGTAGTGGACCTTCCGGCCGGGGTCACGCCGGTGGCGATCGCCGCGGGCGACGGAACCGGCACGGATGGGTACGCGGTCGGCTCCGACGGCAATCTCTACGCCTGGGGGGACAACACCTATGGCCAACTCGGCGACGGTGGTAGCGGTGGGCATACGAACGTGCCGGTCCGGGTCTTGATGCCCGCCGGGGTCACCCCGACCGCCGTCGCGTCCGCCGGTAACTCCAGTTACGCCATCGGCTCGGACGGCAACGTCTATGCCTGGGGTTACAACCAGTTCGGCGCACTCGGAATCGGCTCAGACGCCAACCCGGCCACGGGCACGGACACCCCGACCAAGGTGCTACTCCCGTCCGGGGTGTCCGCCGAAACCATCACGGCCAACGGCCAAGAGACCGACTATGCCAGCGCCTACGCCATCGGCTCCGATGGCGAGCTCTACGGCTGGGGCGACAATGCATCCGGGCAACTCGGCGTCGGAGCGCTGGGTACCGGCCCCGAGAACTGCCAGGACCTTCAAGCCGATCCTTCCAGCGATGCACCGGTACCGGTGACCCTGCCCGTAGGCATCACTCCGGCGAGGATCGCGGCAGGCATCTACGACGGCTACCTGCTGAGCACCGACGGCACCCTCTACGGCTGGGGAGGAAACGCCGGCGGGGAGCTCGCTTCCGGCTCGCCGACGGACTGCATACCGGCACCGACCCAGATCCTCCTTCCCGCGGGTGTCACCCCGACGTCGATCGAGGCAGGTCAGGACGACGGCTACTCCATCGGCTCCGATGGCAGCCTCTACGCCTGGGGTGCCAATGTCGACGGCGAGCTCGGTGACGGCCTTTCCTCGGGCCCGGATCTCTGCGGACAGAGCTCGTGCAGCACGTCACCTGTGCCGGTCCTTCTCCCAGCTGGCCCGATCGACACGGTCAGCGGAGGATTCGTCACTCCGTACGCCATCGTCCCGGCCGCCAGCAACCAATTCCGGATCACCACCTCGTCACTGCCCTCCGGCACCGTCGGCCAGCCCTACTCGTTCCAGCTCCAGGCCACGGGGGGAACCCCGCCCTACGCCTGGAACAAGTACCCGCCGAAGGGCCAAGGAGTCCTTCCGATCGGGCTCCACCTGTCGAAGAGCGGCCTCATCTCGGGCACGCCGAGGCGGGTGGGCACCTACCCGATCATCGTCAAGTGCATGGAGGCGACACCGCATCCACACGTGACCCAAGTGACAGAGGAACTCACGCTCACCATCGGGTCGTAGCACCGACTCGTAGCGTCGATTCGTGGCGCCGACGCACAACACAGACCACCGTCGGCCGGGCCGGCCCTCCAGCGCTACCGTTGGGTCATGGACGGATCGCCGAGGGGAAGGGTCCTGCCCATCCGTCACCAAAGTTCCGCCCGAACCACCTGGCAGGCGTAGGCCTTGAGGACCCGGGCCATCGACGAGGTCGTGGCCGGAATACCAGGTAGCTGGCCCCTCGTCGTGGTGGGGATAGCCGCCGCCGTGGTGCTTCTCATCCTTGTCGTCAGCGCCGCCCACCCGGCGGGGCCGGCACGGCGGCGGAAGCGTCACGCAGCCGCACAACAGGCACTCTCGGTCCGACTGTCCCATGAACCCCACGGCTCTGCGGCCGCCTCGGCCGACAAAGTGACGCGTCGCCGCCTCCGCCACCTCGAGCGGGCCCTGCTCCCGAATCTGTCGGAGTCCCAGCGGCACTGGTTCGACAGCAACCTGGACGACGGGCGGTACCGGCAGGCCGTCGAGTCGTTGGCCAGGTGGACCATGGACTCACGGCTACCGGTCCCTCAGTCGGCCCGCGACGAAATGCTCTCGATCGCCACCTCGCTCGGCATCAAAGGGACGATGTTGGGGATCCTCCACAGCCATGACCTCGAGTCGCATCACGCACTGCACTCCGAGGTGAACGGCAAGCCGGGGATCGACCTGCCCCTGCCGGAGTTCGAGCAGCTGGTCGGCGACGCGGTCGACTCGCTCCCCGAGGAGTTCCGGAAGGCGATGACCAATGTGGTGATCACGATCGAGGAGGAGGCCGAGGGACGGGGCCTCTTCGGCCTCTACCGGGGCGTCCCCCTCACCAAGCGCTACTACGGCACGTGGTATGCGAATCCCGACCAGATCTTCATCTACCGGAAAACGATCTGCGAACACTGCCGCACGATGGAGGACGTGGCGGCCTTGGTCCACAGGACAGTGGTTCACGAGATCGCCCACCACTTCGGGATCAGCGATCTCCGCCTCCAGGAGCTGGGATGGGGATAGCCGGGCCGTCTCGGTTCATCGTCCGACCGTCACATGGTCAGCCAGCCGCGGCACTCACTCCTTGGCCACCGGCCATTCCCACGATATCGAGCACGTTGGTCATCACTTCACCGAACGCATCCGGATCGGCGATCAGCCAGCTGTGCGTACCGGGCACGGTGACGACTTCGGGATTGCCCAATGTGGCACACATGTCCTCGAAGGAGTCACGCGTGATGATCTGGTCTCGCTGCCCCCAGAGCACCACGACCGGCAACTTGCGCATGCGCAGCTCATCGAGCTCGGCGGTCATGTCCGCCCGACGGGCCAGACCTGCCGCCTTCCAGAAGGTCCTCGGGTCGCGCAGCAGATTGGGCAACGCCTCGGCCACCACCACCGGGAGCACCCGCCTCCCCTGACGCACCGGGAACAGGTCGGCCGGCAGATGGAGGCCCCAATCCCACAGCGGCCGCTGGGCCATCGAGCGCAGCGCCGATCCCTCCCCGGTCCACGACGAGCCGCCGACGGAATTGACCAGCACCAGGGCCCGGACCTTGTCCGCGTGATCGTGGGCGAGCTGGATGGCGACACCGCCGCCGAAGGAGTGGCCCATCACCAGCGCGGGTTGCTCGACGCCCGTCGCCACCAGGAACCCACTGGCCCAGTCGGCATACCCGGCGAAGTCGGTGGATTCGCCAGGGAGGGCGCCGGTACCGCCGAACCCCGGTAGAGCCGGGGCCAACACGTGGAGCCCGGCCGTCACCAGGCGCGACAGCGCTCGCTTGTACACCTTGTGGTCGAGCCCCCAACCGTGCAGGAACAGGACCGGGGGACCGGTGCCGGCCTCGCCGTAGAGCGCCACCCGTCCGTCGACCGTGGTGCGCTTCCAGGTGAGCCAGCCCGCGTCGCGAGGCAGCTTCTCCGGAGGGGAGCACTCACCTCCCGGCGAAGACGCGACTTCGTCCATGGCACCAGCATGGTCCCGACCCACCTTCGCCAGCAGGGTCGAAATGCTCTATTTCGTTCGTCCGTCGGACTCCCAGCGTGCACCGAGGATCGTCGAACACCTCCGACTGCTGCGGTTCGCTCGCTACCCGTGTGAGACGCCTGGTCGGGAGCGAACCGTTGCCGCTCCCCCACCGCGTCCACAGTGACCCGTGTCGGCACCGGGTCGGGAGCCGGTCGCCACCCGTCAGGGAACCACCCCCGGAAGTGGCCGCCTTTCATGAGCGGCAGCCCGTTCTCCGATGACTTTCGGACGGGCCTATCGTCTTAGTTCGCAAGACAGCTCCGGCGGACACGCCGACGGAGAGACAGCGGGGAGGGTATCCGTGAGCCGGGTGAGCACCTATCTGAACTTCAAGGGGACGACCGAAGAAGCCTTCAGCTTCTACAGCTCGGCCTTCGGTACCGAGATCACCGGTGGGATCACCCGCGTGGGTGATCTGCCGAGCGGGCCGGGAGCGCCGGAGCTTTCCGATGACGAGCGGAAGCTCGTCGCCCACATCGAGTTGCCGATCCTGGCCGGGCACGTCCTGATGGGCACCGACATACTCGAATCCATGGGTCACGAACTCAGAGTCGGCAACAACGTCACCATCTGCCTGGAGCCCGACCTCCGAGCCGAGACGGACCGCCTCTATGCCACGCTCAGTGAGGGTGGCAGCGAATCGACGGGCATGCAGCAGATGCCCTGGGCGTACTGGGGGTGCAGTCTCGACCGCTTCGGCGTCCGGTGGATGTTCAACTGCTACGAGCCGGCTCCCTAAGGTTGCGGACCCCCCGCCGGCGTCAGCGGGACGATCGCAGCCCTGGCGGACCCACCGCGGCATTGGCCACGCATCATCACCTCGACCCTGGGACGTTCGGTCGCTGATCGGGCCGGAGGTCGTCGTAGAAGGGGATGCCCGCCTCGGTCAGGGCGGGCCGCAGCCGGTCCCGTACCCAGTCCGAGCTGCGATTCTCGATGGTCCACAGGGCATCGTGACCGTCGGCGGTCCTGACGACGACGTCGGTGACGAGCTTCGGCGCCGCCCCCTGTACGTGCCTGTTCAGAGGAAGACCGGGCATGGCCCTGATCTGGACGTCGGTCTCCCCGAAGGAACGTTCGGACACTTCGACACTCTTGACTTCTGAGAGAGGGATTCCGTGGGTCAGCGTCACCTCGCCGTGGCCGATCTTGCCATCCCGGATCCAGAGGTGCCTACCGTGCTTGCCCAGAGCCGCAGTGCCCCCCCTGTAGTGGCACCTGACGGGAGGGCCGATTCTGACGGTGCTGACGTTCACAGGTGCGGCCATTGACCAGGTCTACCATCCCGCTCGCACCAAGCGACCCGACTCCGGCCGAGCCGGTAGTTGGCAAGCCGCGCTGCATTCACGCCGGGCCGCTCTGGAAGGGCAGCTGCTGGCCCGTCTCGAGCAGCGTCTTGAGCCCGCTGAGGATCTCGCTCCACCCGCCGCCGGCCCCGCTCGACTCGCTCTCCCCTCGCATCACGGCGGCCCACATCGGCGCACCCGTCACGTCGTGGGTGACCGTGACTTTGGTGACACCACCCCGTACGGGCTCGATGTCATAGGTGAGTCGGGTGAATGCCTCGGACGCCATCTCGGGTGTCATCGTCATCCGCCACGTCTGGACCAGCTTGCGAGGCGGATCGGACTCGATCACCTCACCATCGCTGATGACCTCCGGGCAACCCAGCGCTTTCATGCCCTCGTTCGCGTAGGCCCGGAAGGCACCACCGGAACGTAGTTCGTACTCCACCAGAGGGGCATAGCCGTACTGCACCGTCCACTCGGGCTGGGTGACCGCCTCCCAGATCGACTCGGGCGTCGCCTGGATGTACACCCGGTAGATCTGGACTGTCTCGGACCTGGTCGTCGTGGTCATGCTCGCTCCTCCAGTCTTGTTTTCAGGTTGACGAGCGCCGAAGCGTGGCGCTCGGTGTACTTGTCGATCCACCGGTCATGGATCAGCTGGATCGGGACGGGATTGAGGAAGTGCAGCTTCTCCCGTCCCGACCGGCGCGTCACGACAAGACCTGCCTCCTCCAGTAGACGGAGGTGCTTCATGACCCCGATCCGCGTCATGTCCACTTGGGATTCGAGTTCGGTCAACGTGCGACCTTCACGCTCGAAGAGAAGATCGAGCAGGAACCGGCGCGTCGGGTCGGCCAGCGCCTTGAACACGAGGTTGTCGTCCACACCCGGCTAATATATGTAACCATCTAGTTACTTGTCAAGCTCACCACGCCGACCGGGTTGCGACGGTCGTGCTCGCTCGAAATCGCGGCTGGTGAGGAACGGGCCGAATATCGTTGGCTCGATGTCCGCTCGGCTCGACAAGTCGTGGATGGTGCTCGCCAGTCACCAGACAGGCGATGGTGCTCGTTGTGTGGATGTGTTCGCCCGCCCCGACGGGACCTTCGGCTTCGAGGAGTTCCGCAGGGATCCCGAGGACATGGGTGCGTGGACACCGGTCAGCTACTTCTCGGGACGGGAGTACTCGACAGAGGATGAAGCGGTCGCCGAAGCCGTCCGTCTCGTCGTTTGGCTCGGCCCGCTGTTGGAGAGCTGAGTTCGCAACCCCCCGGCGATCGGGGGCCGACCTGGTCACGGGAGACTTCGGACGTAACCTACCTGCGGATGCACGAAGCCTCACCCGAGGAGGTTGCCATGGACGGAGCCGGGTCGACGGAGCGAGACGTCGGCATCATGACACTGCTGGTGGGGGCCCTGACCGGCCAACACGAATTATCCGAGGCTGAGCGACGAGCCGTCGGTGAATGGATGATCGATCATGCCGATGAGGTCGGGGTCCGCGATCTCCTGATCACGATCGTGGGGACTCAGATCGGCGATACCTCCGAGTTCCGACTCAAGGTGGCCGAAGCGATTCGGGACAAGTTCCGGTCACCGCCGACCGAGGTGGCGACGGACCAGGGTGATTGACCGGCCATGCCGCCGGGATCGCACCCCTCCCCGCCCCGCCCCGCCCCTTCGCGTGGGCGTAGGCGCTGGCTCGTGTTGTCGACGAGGACGATCGGGCTAAAGGGTCAATCGGCCCTACCAATCGACCCGATCAGCACCGAGAGTAGGAGTGAAGTCGTCGTGTTCCCATGTTCAGTCTCGCCGTGGCCCATCATCAGCGGGCACCCTGGACACCAATGGCCGGGAGGTCAAGATGGCCGAGATCTTCGATCAAGGCAATGACGAGAGTGCGGAGCCAGCTAAATGGAACGCGTCCGATTGGCACGGCAAGACGATCGTCGACTGCGACGGTGAGAAGATCGGGAAGCTGCAGGATGTCTACGTCGACATCGAGACAGATGAGCCACAGTTCGCCACGGTGAAGAAGGGCATCATCGACCGCCACCTGAGCTTCGTTCCTCTGGGTGGCGTATCGGTCGGCCCGGAAGACCTCCGGGTCACGACGTCGAAGGAGCGCGTCCGGACGGCGCCCGCCATCCAGTTGCACGGCGAGGAGCTCTCGCAGTCGGATGAGTCCGTCCTCTATCACCATTTTGAGATGAACTACACGCCCATCGATACCGAGAGCGGACGACGACTCGCCCGGCGCTGAACGGGTCTGTGGAGGTGGAGCGGTGTCCCGTTGGATCGACGCGATCCAAGGCACGGGGATCGCCGCCAGCCCGTGGCTCGGCGACAGGATTGGGATTCGTCAGTCGTCCGACGAGAATTCGGGGCCGGTATGGCGCCCCGTCGTGCGGCGATGCACGACCACCCACAGAGGACGCCGGATCTAGAGGTCCAGGATGGTGCGAGCGACCCGGTCCCTGATTCGGGTTGGCACGAACGCCTGCAGGGCGGCGATGGTCTGAGCGTCATAGCCCACGAGGTATCTGGGGCGGGGACTGCTCGCCGTGATGGCATTGGCGATGGCGTCGGCAACCCTCGAGGGGTCAGCCATGATCGGGTCGGCGAGCCGGGTCATCGTCAGTAGCCGACGGTAGGAAGCGGCGAACTGGGATCCGGCCCGGCCGCCCAACTCCTCGTCGGCCTCGTCCCAGATACCGGTCCGAACCAGCCCCGGCTCGACGAGCACGACCTTCACGCCATCGCCGGCGACCTCGGCTCGCAGGGCATCGGACACCCCCTCGAGCGCGTGCTTGCATGCCTGGTACCAACCGGTCAACGGGGTCGTTGTCCGCCCGTAGATGGAAGACACGTTGACGATGCGCCCGTCGTGGGCAAGTCGCATAGAGGGAAGCGCCAGACGGGCCAGACGGATGGGAGCAACCACCATGGTCTCAAGCGCGGCTCGAAGTTCTTCGTCACCGATGTCCTCGATGGCACCGGTGATCGAGAGTCCGGCATTGTTCACGATCACCGTGGGCCGGTACTTGTGGATTACCCGCTCGCAGGACACGGTGTCGGTGACGTCCATGATCGCCGTCTCTACGGACACACCCCGTTCCTCGGCCGCTTCGGCAACGGTCTTGGCCTTGGCGCGAGAGCGAACCGTACCGACTGACCGAAGTCCCCGCCGGGCCAGTTCCAACACGGTGGCGAGGCCGATGCCCGAATTGGCGCCTGTTGTCAAAGAGACCCGGTCCTCGGTCATCGGCGCGTCCTCCCACTGTCACCCAGCGTGGTTTCCAGACTACCGAGGTCCCGAGTCGGGTCCGGCACGCTCTTCACCAGGACGATGGTGTGGTCACACCGGCTCGAACTCGCCGGGTCGCCACGTCTGGTCGAACCACGGTTCGAGCGGTCCGTAGAGACGGAGGAGGGTGAACCAGCCTTTGCCGGGCACAGTCTGCGTCCAGTTCGATTCGTGCCCCTCCGGAGCTTCAGGACCGAAGTAGAGGTCGATCGAACCGTCGGGATTCTCGGTGAGGTCACCCGTCTGATTGTTCTTGCTCGGGTAGGGCTGGCTCGTCTGCAGCTCGGATCGAGTCTGGGGGTCGTAGACCACGACGGACCAGAAGTTCTGGGCGGGAACGTTCGGCGGAAGCGTGAGCCGGTAGGACTTGGCCCCATCGAGGTAGGCGCCGGAGCTGTCCCGATCACCCCACGCATACTGAGACCCGGCCCCGACCATCTTCATGGTCATCGCTGGGGTGTTGAGCGTCGCCATATAGAACACGGCGGTGCGCGCATCGAGGTTGCGCTCGCCGCCACCTGCCTCGCCGTCCAGGAGGAACCGGTAATCGCGGCCGAAGAACCCGCGCTTCCAGTGGCTGCCCTCGTACAAGTAGTTGTCGGGCACGTTGGTCTGGAAGAACAGGGTGCGGGCGGTGGCATTGCCAACGGCGACGGAATCGACGAGGAGGTCGCGGAGGTGCTGATCCGGCTCGAACGGCTTGCCCTTGCGGATGCCGATGCTGGCGATCAGACCTCTGGTCTCGGGGTCGATGATGTCGACCGGCTCCCGGTCGATGACCCGGTGCAACTCCTGGTAGAACGAGAAGTCGTTGGCGTGGACCGTGTTGAACGCCAGGCCCGATCCGTTGATGAACTTCATCGGGGTGGGATCGTCCTGGCGGTCGAGCGGGTAAATCTTCACTCCGTTGCGGAACATCTGTGAGGCCGTTTCGGTACTGCCGTCGACGACGAACCCGCGGAGCAGGACCAGGTTGACGTAGCTGGTCGATTGCGCCACGAAGTAGCCCTCGGGCACCTGGCCCTCGTGGTCCGGCGGCAGGATCAGGTACTTCCCGCCTTGTCCACGATCTGGTCCGGGTGCCCCCATGTCGACGACGAAGCGGAACCACGCATCGTCGATGGTTCCCGGTCCACATCCCGGCGGAATCTCAACCACCGTAGGCCCATCACGATCGAGTTCGAGGATGGCGATCGCGTAGACGGTATCGGTGTTGCCGGTGAGGAACAAGGAGTTGGAGTCCATCAGATCGTCGTAGATCACGACCTCGTTCGCCGCCGTGGCTCCGACGTCTCGAAGGCCCACTCGCACCGATTCGAGGGACGCCACCTGGACGGTGTTCAGAAAGACCTCAACACCCCGAAGAAACACCAGGTTGTCCAGCAGGGTCGAGGCGGTGGCATCGGTGGGCATCCCGTCGAAGAACTCCAGCGTGCCGAGCCGGGTGGACACCTGGTCCGGCGTCATGATCTTCTCAGGGATCTCCGTATTGAATTTCGGTGTTGGGTTGGACATGGCGTTCCACCTCTCGAATCGGGATGAACTGGGTATCTGTGCCCAACACCACCGGAGGGCAGGAAGAGGAGAGTACCCGCGAGGAAGTTGTAGGGTCGCACTCGATGACGGACCATTCCCGGCAGGGTTGAAGTGCCGGCTGGCCACCGTCGACAACTGACCCATTCCGTTGGCGATAGGTGGCAGGTGACCTGAACATGGAGCAGCCCGGCAGCACCTGCGGTCGCCTTCGCAATTGGGGGAGGATGTGATCGTGGCCGAATTGGTCTCCTACCAGTGATCTGCTCGTCAGTGAGGAGGGATAGCTGTGGTCCTACCGTCGAGGAGCTGGACGATCCGGGGGCCCATCCAGGGGGAACCCTTGGGATGTTCCGGCTTCTGGGCGATCTCGATCAAGAAGTCGAACAAGTCATGGACGAGTTGCACTGCGTGCCCGATCCCGGCGTTCCTCGTCGAGCGAGCCTGGTGCTTGGCTCCGTTGACGACCACGTCTATTGCCGAGATCGACGACGGAACCACGGCCTGGTCCGCCGGAGGCACGTCACCGTGGATCAACTTGCTCGAGGAACTCGATCGCACCTGTGCCCAGTAGTCGGATCTGCGTCGCCAGGTCATCGAAGCTCACCGTCGTGGAAACGTTGATGGACTGGAAGATCGCCACGGCCAGATGCTCGCACTGCTCAATCACTCTGCCGAATTGGTCGCCCTGACTCTGATCAGGGCACGGGTGGGTCTTTAGCCATTGTCTACCCTGGTTGGCCGTCTCACGGGTTTGATCCCATGTATTGGCTAGCGGATCGGGCTCGGCGCTGAGGGCAGCCATCGCCGTATGCGTGATGGCAAGCATCGACTCGACGAGCGGCATGGCGCCTTCTCTCCATCGCCGTAACCGCTCATCGTCGGTCGTCAAGACGTGTGGTCCCCGCCGAGCTCTTGGCGGCTCAACACGATATTCCGGTAGGCCGATCCGGCCATGACCGCGTCCCGGTCGCCGTAGTCGGCGATCTTCCCGTTCGCCAGGACCAGGAGCAGGTCGCATTGCGCCGTGGTGTCGATGCGATGGGAAATGATCACCACGGTGACGTGCCCTCGCAATTCGGAGAGGGTCTGACGGATGAGCTTCTCGGTGCGTCCGTCCACCGCACTCGTCGGCTCGTCCAGCACGATGAGCTTCGGTGAGCCGATGAGCGCACGTGCGATGGCGAGGCGCTGCTTCTCTCCGCCCGAAAGTGCACCACCACCCTCACCAACGGGAGTGTCGTAACCGGCAGCCATCCGGACGACGTCCTCATGTAGGTTTGCCGATTTCGAAGCTTCGATGACCTCCCGTTCCTCGAAGTCTCGGAAGAGCCTGATGTTGTCGATGACCGAACCCTGCAGGAGTACCGGTTCCTGGGGTACGAGGGCCACCGTGCTGTGCCCGTCGCTCCTGGCGATCGCCGCGGCGTCCTCGCCGCCGATCGTGACCCGACCGCTCGTGGGCTCGCGTAGGCCGAGCAGAAGCTGGCTGATGGTCGTCTTGCCGCTGCCCGAGGGTCCGAGCACACCGACCATCTTCCCCTCCGGGATGTGCATGGTGACGCCGCTGAGGGCGAGCGTCACCCCGTCGTAGGAGTACTCCACCGAATCGAAATCCACCCCGAAGGATTCGGGCACGCGCTCTCCGGAACCGGTTCGAGCGTCCTCGTAGCGCCCGAGCTGGCGCGTGACGTCCTCCAGCATGCCCTGAGAGGCGCGGAGACCCTGGATCGAGCTCTGCACGCTCGAGCCGTAACTGACGGATCGCAGCACGAGGAGGAGGATGGCTCCGAGCTCGGCGAGCTTCGCATGCCCGGCACCGGCCAGGAAGGTTATGGCGAGGACGACGAATCCGAAAGCGAAGGACTGGTACAGGACGGGTGCGATGTTGGTGAGAAGCGAGCTCCTGCGATAGACGTGACCGGCGTCCTGGATCACCCTGCGGAGCGAGTCCATGACCCGAGTCTCCACACCGAACAGCCGGAAGTCCCGGCTCAGACGGGTGAACTCGGTCACCTGTGTCGCCATGGCTCTCGTGGCCTTGGAGAGGTCACGGTTTGCCTGCCTGGTCCGCTGGTTGAGCGGCCTGAGAATCTGTGAGAGAACAACGCCGACGCCGATGACCCCGATCGCCGCGGCGGGATCGACTACCAGGGCCACCGCCAAGAGCCCCGACACCATCAGGAGCGATTGGAGGGCGGTCGACAGGTTCTGGATGGCATTGGCGGTCGCCCCGCTGTTCACCGTGAGTAGCTGTTGGACGTGCCCGAGCCGCTCGGTGGATTGGAGGGCCCAGTTGGACCGGAAGAATCCGGTGACGATGCGAGTGCGGGTCACTGTTAGCGCATGTTCGGACACGGACGTACTGACCAGGGCGCCGACGATCGTGGTGGAGCAGAAGAGTGCCAATGCCAGGAACGAGACGATGATCGCGTCCGTCAATGAGAAGGAATGACCGAGGGCATGGACCGAGTGCTTGCCCTCGACCTCGGCCACCGCCACTTCTGAGATGAGCACCAAGAGGACTGCCTGGCTCAGACCGCCGACGAGGGAGAGGAGGGTGAAGGCGACGATCTTCAGACGCAGAGAGCCCAGACCGAGCGTTCGCATGACCGAGATCAGGGAGTCGGTCGGTGTGCCCCCGGTGCTGGGCGTCCGGGTCCTGGAGAATAGTTTCATCACTGATCCCGTTTCGGCGGCAGCGGGCGCTCCGGTGCGAAGGGACGCGCAGTGAGATTGTAGTCAGCGGAGCTCATGACCGGCCCAGGTATAGCCCAGTTGATCGCTGCTCCGGCTTGCGCGCTGCCGTTCGCCCGCCGAGTACCTGAGCCGGCAGCCGTCCCCGGCCGGGCGTCCGGCATCCCCGACCGAGGTCGGGGCACGTGAACGCCCGGCCGGATGTCAAGACCGTGTGGGCCCGAAGCGCCCCCCTCGCGACGAAGAGTCGAACATCACGAATAGGGTGGTCAAGCCGCAGCTTGGAACAGCCGATGTCGTCCGTGGCTAAGATCCAACAGGAGATGGCGGAGGAGTCGTCGGGAACACCGGCCTCGATGGGCGGGAACACCGAGGGAGTCATTCCCGACGGCGACATCGAGGGGTCCGGCACCGTGGCGGTCATCGTCCCCAGCTACAACGCCGAGTGCTACGTCGCCCAGACCATCCGCAGTGTGCTGGCGCAGTCATTTGCCCACTGGTCGTTGGTCATCGTCGATGACGGAAGCAAGGACGGGACGTGCGCCGTTGTCGAGATGCTCGCCCGGGAGGACCCTCGGATCTCGCTCCTGCGCCATCCCGAGAATCTGGGGGCGGCAGCGGCCCGAAACACCGGGGCGGAACGAAGCGAATCCGACTACCTCCTCTTCTTGGACGCTGATGACATCCTCGAGCCGGAGATGCTTCGCACCACCGCGAACCATCTCGACCGGCACCCCGACGTCAACGGGGTCTACGTCCGACAGTCCTACATCGACGACGCCGGTGCCAGTCTCGGGAACGAGCGAGGCGAGTGGCCCTGGGCTCGATGTGTGGCGACCAGATTCGGCGTGACAATGATTCCCGACTCGGAGCCAACCGTCCCGTTCGAGTCCATCTACCTCGTCGCCGTCATGATCCCCAGTTTGACCCTGGTGCGCCGGGACGCATTCACGAGATCGGGGGGCTGGAACGAGTCGTTCGGACCGATCTGCGAGGACACCGACTTCTACCTGCGACTCCGTATGGACGGGATGATCCACTTCCTGCCCCAGGTACTGGTCCGGTATCGATGCCACCCCTCTCAGGTGACTGCGGTCTCGGCCGACAAGTTCGCGGCGCAGTACGCCAAGGTGCACCAGTCGATCGCCGCCGCCGGCACCGATCCGAGGCTGGTGGGCGATGCGGAATGGTTCCGGGCCCACCGGTTCGTCCCCTATCGGCATCTCACGGCGGCCCGCGACGCCCTCAAGCAAGGGCAGATGCGCACTGTCGCCCGGAACCTGAAGGGGGCGATGGTCACCTACTCGCCCCGTCGACCTCCTGCGTCGCTGTTCAGGGGCTAGAAGTCGGACGGCTCCGGGAATCGGCCCTTGGAGGTCCCGATCATTGTCGGCCGCCCAGGTCTCGACGTCACTTCGTCTACCACCACCCGGGTCCGGTCGAGGTGAGGTCCTTCAGCCGTTGGGCCGGCCATCGGTGCAGCCGTCCATGCAGGCCGGTAGTGCGGCAGCGCTCGCACACGTGCCGGGACGCCGTCAGACGGGAGATCGGCGGCCACCAATGAACAACGCCCCCTATAGTGCCGACCATGTCCATCCTGCACCGGGCGACGACCACGCCAACGAAGGCCGAGCTCATCGCGGAGTGGGCTCCGACCCGAACGTGGGGACCCTCTGCCGCCGATCCCATCGCTCTGATCGGCTCCTTCCGATTTGACGACCCCGACGGTCGCGTTGGCTTGGAGACGCATCTCGTCAGCGCCGGTGGCGCGCTGCTTCACATTCCGCTCACGTATCGCGACGAACCACTCGAGGGTGCCGAGGAGGCGTTCATCACGCAGATGGAACACTCCGTGCTCGGCACACGCTGGGTGTACGACGGGCTGGGTGACCCCCGGTTCGTTGTCATGCTCGCGGCCGTGGCCATGACAGGTCAGGGCGAAGCCCTTGGCATGGTCCAGGTCGACGGCCGCTGGTACATCGCACCGAGCAACGTCCGTATCCACGGTGGCGGTTGGTCGCAGAGCCGAGTACCGGTCGACGGCTTCGAGCTTGCCTCCGACGGGCAGGCCACTTCGGTCCTGCACAACGACCGGTTCGAGATGACCGTGTTCCGGCGCCCGGTTGTCGGACCCCGTCCCGCCATCGGACTCACGGCGAGCTGGGACGATCTGGGCGGCGAAGCAGTCCTGGCCGAGATCCGAGAACGCTAGGGTCACACGCCGTCCATTCGGCGTCGAGGCGACGCCGACGTACCTGGCCCTGCTGACCCCGAAGATCTGCCTCAGCGAAGCAGGTTGTGGATCTCGAATCCTGTCTCTTCGCACCAGCCGATTCTCTTCGAGCTCGGCATCAGACCAAGGCTGGCGTCTAGAAGATTCCGACGAGCAAGAGGAGGACAAGCCCCACGACGATGATACCTACGAGGACCAGTCGCCACGGCTGGCGCCGGCGCTGGAAGTCATCGTCGCCTTCGCCCCAGTCCCACGAGTCGGGGTCATGTGGGTCCGGTGGTACCGGACCAACGGGCGTTGGCATCGACCAAGTGTAGGTAACGCATCGCCGGGGGCCGAACGAGATCGCCCGGACGTCGACGCAGGTGGTAGAGGCCGGCTCGTCGGGATGTCCCACGGTTTCGACGCCAACTCCGAGTGGATCGACCCGCGGCCGGCAATCATGATGGGACGGACAGCCGACCAGGAGGACGTCCGATGACTGAGGACCGCCGCCCATCAGCTCGTTTGCACATGGTGGGGAACGCCCATATCGATCCCATGTGGATTTGGGATTGGAGAGAAGGGATGCACGAAGTCCTCCAGACGTTTCGATCGGCCGTGGACCGGCTCGACGAGGAGCCCGCCCTCGTATTCACGGCGAGCTCCGCCAGTTACTACCAGTGGGTGGAACAGACCTCACCGGAGCTGTTCGAACGCATCCGGGAGCTGGTGGCCCAACAACGCTGGATCGTGACGGGCGGCCAGTGGGTAGAGCCCGACTGCAACCTGCCCAGCGGCGAGTCGATATGCCGACAATTCCTCTACGGCCAGCGCTACCTGGCCCAGCACCTCGGGATCACCGCCACCGTCGGGTACAACATCGACTCCTTCGGCCACGCCGCCACACTGCCGCAGCTGCTGACCAGGAGCGGCATCAGAGGGTACGTGATGATGCGGCCCGGGCAGCATGAGAAGCGACATCGACGGGCCGGCCTTCTGGTGGGAGGGCGTGGACGGGACGACCCTTCCCACCTATCGCATCCCGTACGAGTACTCGACGGAGGGAAGCCACGAGGACGAGGTCATCCGCACCCGGAGCGCCGAGCTGCTGGACCGGAGCCACGAGCTCGGCTATCCGCTGATGGCGTTCTTCGGTGTGGGCGACCACGGCGGGGGACCGACCCGTATGGCCGTGGAGACCATCCTCGATCTGGCGACCACGAGCGCCGGGTCCGTCACCTTCAGCGGCCCCGTTGCGTACTTCGAGGCCTTGCGTGAGGCCGTGGCACGTGGGAGTGCGGACCTTCCGTCGGTGACCGGCGAGCTCCAGTGGCACGCGGTCGGCTGCTATTCAGCTCGGGCCTCTCTCAAGCGGGGGAACGCTCGGGCCGAGGATGCCCTGGTCACGGCCGAGAAGATGGCCGAGCTGTGTCGTGCGTTGACCGGGCGCGACCACGACGTCCGAGAGGAGTTGGCCGAGGCCTGGCGCGGCGTGCTCTTCGCCCAATTCCACGACGCCTTGGGCGGGACGACCAGTGACCCTGCCACCGTCGCTGTCGAGCAGTTGCTGGCTTCGGCCGAGTCGAGGGCCGACCGGGTCGCCACACTGGCTGCCCACAGCATCGTCGAGTCGGTCGACACCTGGGCCACCGGTGCCGAGACCGCGGAGGGCCTCGAGTCCTCCCGGTCCGGGATTCCCGTGCCGTTGATCGTCTTCAACCCTCTGTCCTGGCCGGTGACGGCGAACGTGACCATCCCCCACCGGGTGTCCGTCGCCACCTCGGCGTCGGGCATCCGCCAGCCGGTGCAGCAGATTCCCTCGGGCGAAGTGACCCACAGCCCCACGCGCAGCATCATGCAGCTGTCGGTGCCGCCTTTCGGCTACCGCCGGTACTGGCTCCACATGGTCGACCCCGAGCCCGGTGCACCGGCGGGCGGGCCCCCGGCTACCGTCGCTGCCGACGCCCCCGGCGGACCCACGCTGACCAACGATCGCCTCCGAGCGGTCATCGACCCCCGCTCCGGTGCCCTCGCCAGTCTCGTCGTGGCGAACGAGGAGGACCAGGAGTGGGAGCTGATTGCCGGCGGTGGCGTGCTCCCGGTCGTGGTCGAGGATGCGAGCGACACGTGGTCCCACGGGACGGCTCGTTACGAGGGCGACGAGCGGTCCGGGGACCTGCTGGACGTTGCCGTCGTGGAGGACGGTCCCGTGCGGGCCACCGTCAGGAGCACCTGGTCGCTGGAGCACTCCACGGTGGTCCAGGAGGTGTCCCTCTACCAGGATCGACCGTTCGTGGAGCTGCGCATCGCGGCCGAGTGGCACGAATCGCGCCGGGTGATGAAGGTGGTGGTCCCCACCACCTTCGCCGACCCCTCCAGTGCGGCAGGCGCTCCGTACGGATTCGTCGAGCGCCCCTGCTCCGGTCACGAAGAGGTCATGGTGCACTGGTTCGATCTCTCCGATGGCCGGCGCGGGCTGGCCTGCACCTCGGACGCGGCCGGAGGGTACGACGCCCTCGGCGGCCGGCTGCGTCTGACGGCACTGCGGAGCCCCAGAGTCGCGGACCACGGGTGGGGCTGGGGCGACGATGATCCTGCCGGCTACCCGACCACCGACCAAGGGCTCCACCGGATGCGCTTCCGTCTCACGCCCCACCGGGGTACGTGGGCCGAGGCCGAGGTCGCCCGGATGGCCGACGAACATCGGGCGGAGTTGCCGGTGGTCATCGACACCTGGCATCGGGGACCTCTCGGTGTCGAAGCCAGCGCCATGGAGGTGGAGGGCGACGGCGTGGTGGTACCGGTCGTCAAACGCGCCGAGATGGGATCGGGCAGCGTACTCCGGGTGTGGGAGATCTCCGGGAGGCCCAGCCGGGCGAAGGTGACGTTTCCCGCCCACGACCGGTCTTGGGCGGGCGACCTCGGCCCCCATCAAGTGCGGACCCTCTTCGTTCCGGACGATCCGGGGGGATCGGTGCGGGACCTCGATATCCCCGAGCTCGATTTGGGCGTCCACTCACCAGCGCCGGCGGCGGGGACGCCGGCCCGCATCCCATGAGCTCGGTCACCGGTCCGCCTCAGCGTTTGATGGAGCACCACGGTGAGCCGGGACAGATCACTGCTCAGGGTGGCGCCAGCAGCCGACTGCGGGCACCTTTCTGCCGGTGATCGGCAACGTGGCGGTTCCACTGCGTCGACAACGGGCCATCATTGAAGACGAAGGAGGTACCGTCTCCGCCAGGGAGCCGTCAGCCACTCGGAGTTGGGATGGAGCGTCCACGCTCTCATCCGGGAGGGCCAGGCCATCGGGTGCGGTGGCGGTTCCGGCACCCGACGGTCATTCCGGCCCTGCATCCACGGTAGCGAAGGCCGGCCGCTTCCGCATGGGGGCGGCTCCTCCGTTCTCCGTCGGGCGGTTGCGTCCGACCGTTCACCATTCGGCAGCGAGATGGCAAACGGCCCCGGTAGATCACGACCTCATGGTCAAGACCTTCTCGCCCTAGTCGACGCGCTCGAGTCGCTCCGGGGCGACGATCGTCAACAGATACTTGTACCGCATGGCCGGGAGCTCGACGAAGCGGTACGAGACCTCGGCCATCAGGAACGAGAGGCCGATGACGAGGAACGACTCGAAGAATCCAGTGTCGCGGAACCACGTGTTGAACACATAGGACCAGAGGTAGATGGCGTAGGACCGCTGGCCGATGGCTACGAGCAGGCTTGACGACAGGAACCGTCCTGTGGGCTTCTGCTGGCGTTCGACCATGAAGACGACGCCGAGTGCGCACGCCACGCTGCACACGGTAAGCCCGGTGTTCCAGAGGTCACGGTCCCCCTCTTGTCGCAAGGCGTACGCCGACCAGCAGATTGCTCCCACGATGCTGGCCCCCAGCCACGGAGCCCACCGGGTGCAACGCATGAACCGCCACCCGTCGGTCGAGCCGATGAAGGCGCAAAGCGCCCCACAGAAGAGGGCGGCACACCTCGTGTCGGTCCCGAAGTAGACGCGGTTGAAGCCCGATGACGACAAGAGGTCCGGTTCGACCAGGGCCACGACGGCGATGCCGGCGACGAGGAGGGTGGCCGTATGCCGGCGCAGGCGGACCAACAGGAGCATCGCCGGCGCCCAGATCACATAGAACTGCTCTTCAACGGCCAACGTCCACAGGTGACCGATCGGGCTGTAGCCAAACCACAGGTGCCAGGTGGGTTCCACACCGAGCCAGTTCGTGACGTAGAAGAGCGCGGCGCCGACGCCCTCGAGACCGGTGATCCATGACACCGCGCTTCCGGGAGTGTGGGCACTCGGCACGGTGGAGAGGAACTGCCCGTGCTGGAAGAAGAGATCGACGAGGAACCAAGTGCCAAGGAAGAAGCCCAGCGCCGGAAGGAGCCGGAGGGCGCGACGGCCATAGAAGTACGCCAAATTCAGATGACCCGTGACGTTGCGTTCCTTGATGACCAATCCGGTGATGAGGTAACCCGATAGGGCGAAGAAGCCGATCACACCGACGCTGCCCGGATCAAAGGACCACTGCTCGGTGTCGGCCCACAGATGGAACGCCACGACAGCCAGGACGAAGAGCGCCCGCATGCCGTCCAGCGACGGAGCACGCGTGGGAGCGATTCCCGGCATCGTTTGCAATTTCATTGCGACCCGCTACCCGGAAACCTGAGGCTGGCCTGAGAGCGTCCTGTGTAGTTGCTGGGCCGAGTGGGGCTCCTCAATGAACCAGTCCTGTCTCAACGGAGATTCGGCTGAGATTGGGATGTGAGCGCCACCTACTTGGATCGGCTACCAGCGACGCATCGCCGTGGTGGAGCTTGCCCAGCCCACCGGGAACGTGCCCGAGACCTGCCGGTTGTTCGGCATCGCCCGGACCCGCCATTACCAGCGGAAGAACGTGGCGACCGATTTCGCCGAGGCATCGCTACGATGACCCGATGTCGAGTGTGCATGTCGAGGGCCACGGGCCGCTCGCGGAACCGGCGCTCGTCCTCGTCCACGGAGCACCGGATCGCTCGACGATCTTTCGGGGTCTGCTCCCCTACTTTCCCGACCGCCGTGTCGTCCTGTACGACCGACGTGGCTACGGCCGATCGATCGACGCCCCGCCTGCTCGGGCGATGTCCGATCACGCCGGTGACCTACTGGCCATCCTGGACGGCTGCCAGGTGCCTCCAATCGTCATCGCCCACAGCTTCGGGTCGAATCCCACGATGCTCGCCGCAACGATTCGCCCACAGGCCTTTGCCGCGGTCGGGCTGTGGGAACCGCCGCTCCCCTGGGTCGAGTGGTGGCCGAGGGGCACCAAGAAGTACAACGCGAAGATCGCGGCATCGGACCGGCCGGCCGACGACATCGAGGGCATGTACCGGATGCTGCTGAGCGACCAGGGGTGGGAGCAGCTGCGGCCCGAAACGCAAGCTGAGCTCCGTGCCGAAGGGCCGGCTTTCCAGGTCGACATGGCGTCGGAGTTGGTCGCTCCGTTCGACGTCCAGGACGTGCTCGTCCCGGCACTGGTCGGCTATGGGACCGCCACCGTCCCCGAGCAGTCCGAAGGCGCCCACTGGCTGGTCGACCACCTCCCGAACGCCCGGCTGCATGCCGCTCCCGGGGCCGGTCATTTCGCCCCCCGTACCCATCCGGAGGACTTCGCGGATTTCATGCACCAGGTCATCGCCATGGCCGAGGCACCCGACCGTTAGCAGGCCCCATCTACCGGTGAGTCTGCCAAGGGCTCAGGAGATCGCTATGGAGAGCACCTTGGTCGCAACGTTCTGGGTGGTGGGCTGGTGCTTCACCCTGACCTTCTTGTCGACGACCTGCAGGGTGAAGGTGTACGTCCCGCTGTCACCCGTGGACGGCTTGCCCGAGATCACCCCACTGGACTTGTGGAGGTGGAGTCCGGCCGGCAGGGCGCCCGAGACGACGGACCACTTGTACGGGGGGTTTCCTCCGTTGGCCGCCAAGGTGGCGGTGTACGCCACTTTGACCGTTCCCGACGGCAGCGAGGTCGTGGTGACCTGAAACGGTGGCTCGAAGTTGTAGGTCGTCGCCTGTGCCGCGGTTCCGATGGTAAGGGCGTCCGTGTCACCGGTCATCGCCGACCAGCCGCTGCCCACGTTCACACCGACTCCACCAGTGATCGTCGCGTTCGGGTAGGTGGCGAGGAAGTTGCTCCAGGACAACGGAGCGTCGTTGGGCGCCCCGGTCAGATGGGTTCCCCACACCTCTCCGGACAGGACGTTCCACTGCTGCCAGGCGTCAGGGGTCACACCGGCGGACTGGAGATAGGGCTCGAAGCTCAGCGTCGAGTACGTCACCCCTGCGTCCGTGCCAGTGGTGTTGCCCGGATCGATCTCGATCTGCAGAATCGGCGCGGTCGTCGTGTTGTCCGTGTAGGTCGAGTAACCGAGCGCGGTGATGTCCGCAAGTTTGGTGCCGGTGTGGTCGTAGTTGTAGACACTCCAGTGGTCGGCAGCCCCTGTCACATTCATCTGCAGGCTCCCCAGCCCGAGCGGAGGCGTCGCCGGGCCGAACACCAAGCCCACTCCGCCCAGACCACCGCTCTGATTGATCACCACGAACTGGCCAGGCGCCGGGGATCCGGTAACCAGGTCTGACGAGGAGACCACCACCGTGGTGGCCGTCGACGCCGAGGCCACCGATGGGATCGCAACGCTCAATGCCAGAAAGAGAGCAGTTCCCAGCCCTACTGAGATGATTTTCCGCATGGATTCCCCCGATTCAAACCGCCGATGCGGGAAGCGTAACAACAAAACCGAAACTTCGCCGCGGTGGTGGCGGGAACCCCGAATCCCCGGCTGGCCGGCCGTCCGAATTCGATCAGAGCGCGGTGGCCGACACGATGACCACCTCCATCCCCGACAATCGACTCGACGCGGTCAGCGTACGAGCCGCTCTCGTGCGATATCGATCAGGCAGGCGATCTCACTTCCGGAGGCCCCTCATCGTCGCAGCCGATTCTGTCCTCACCGGCGTCCAGAATCTCTCAGCGGCTCTGGGTTCCTCAGCCGGCATACGGCTGCGGTACCCTCGGACAGCTCGGCCTCCAGCAGGGGAGGTACGGCTGAGGTCGAGTTGCCTTGCGCCTTGGCTCGATATGACCGGGTGCTTCGAGTCTTCACTCTTGAATCGCCATTTCAAAAGTTCCTCACGTGAGGACGTGAGATATTCAGAATCGCCCGATTTACCACCCTTCTCCGCCGATCCCTGCCGCTGCCGCCAGCGCTCGTTGGCGATGCAGGCGACCGTCACAGACCACGCCTGTGTCGAATGGGGCAGACCTCGACCGCTTCGGCACCGATCGCACAGGGGCACTCCTCACGGACGGGTGACGAATGCGCTGGTCTCGCCTATCCTTTCCGGCACCGGCGGATTCCCGCGCCGGCCGGCGGAGACAGAGGGAGGTTCGGTGGCCACCACCGAGTACATCACGGTGCTCTTCACCGACCTGGTGGGATCGACCGAGCTCGCTTCGGCACTCTCCCCCGAGGTGGGCGACCAGGTGCGTCGGAAACACTTCTCGCTCCTCCGTCAGGCCATTGCCACCACCGGGGGCACCGAGGTGAAGAATCTCGGTGACGGGGTCATGGTCGTGTTCCCGGCCGCCTCCACGGCCCTGTCGTGCGCCGTCGCCATGCAGCAAGCTGTCGAACGGGACAATGCCGAGGCGCCGCGGCCTCTGGGTCTGCGGGTCGGCCTCAGTGCCGGGGAGGCCACGAGGGAGACCGACGACTACTTCGGTGATCCGGTCATCGAAGCGGCCCGACTCTGTGCCCGAGCTGAATCCGGCCAGATCCTGTCGTCCGACCTGGTGCGGGCCAACGCCGGGCGGAGGAGCTCGCACACGTTCCGCTCGATCGGTGAGCTCGAGCTGAAAGGCCTCCCCGATCCCATCGAGACCCTCGAGATCGGCTGGGAGCCCCTCGCCGCGGCGGCGCCGGACACCGGTGCCGTGCCCCTTCCCACCCGCCTGGCCCATCGCCCCGGGGTCGGAGTCATCGGCCGTGAGAGCGAGCTCGCCGTGCTGGAGGCCGCCGCCAAACGCGTGTCGTCGGGAGAGGGCAGGGAGGTGGTCCTGGTGACCGGCGAGCCCGGCCAAGGAAAGACCACGCTGGTCTCGGAAGTCGCCCGACACTGCCACGAAGCGGGCATGACGGTGCTCCTCGGTCGCTGCGACGAGGAGGTGGGGTCTCCCTACCGGCCGTTTCACGAGGCCCTCTCCCACTACGTGGCCCACGCCGACGAAGACCTCTTGCGCTCGCACGTAGCCGGCCATGGCGGGGAGCTCGCCCGCATGGTGCCGGCGCTGGACCAGCGCCTGGGCGGGCTGCCTCCCCCGCAGAGCACCGACGACGACACCGAGCGCTACCTGCTCTACTCGGCCGTCGTGGGCTTGCTCGACGTCGCCAGCTCCCAATCGCCTGTCGCCCTGGTGCTCGACGACCTGCACTGGGCCGACAAACCGAGCCTCCAGCTTCTGCGTCACCTGGTGGCCAACGCCTCGGCGTCGCGGCTGTTCGTCCTCGGCACCTACCGCGACATCGAGCTCTCTGCCGCCCATCCGCTGACCGAGGCCCTGGCCTCTCTGCACCGTGAGCCGGCCGGCATCTCGAGCATCAACCTCAAAGGCCTCGACGACTCCGGGGTGCTCGCCTTCATGGAGTCGGCCGCCGGACACGGACTCGACGACGTGGGGGTGGGACTGGCCCACCGGGTCTACCGCGAGACCGATGGCAACCCCTTCTTCGTGGCCGAGGTGCTGCGCAGCCTGTCCGAGTCCGGGGCCATCATCCAGGACGCCACCGGGCGGTGGACGGCATCCGATGACGAGGACCGGATGGCGCTGCCCCACAGCGTGCGGACCGTCATCGGTACCCGGGTCTCCCGACTCGGCGAGGAGGCCACCAGGATCCTCTCCACCGCGTCGGTGATCGGCCGGGAGTTCGACCTCGACCTGTTGGCGGAGGCCGCCGGGGCGGACGAGGACGAGCTCATCGACCTGTTGGAGCGGGCCAAGATGGCGGCAGTGGTCCTCGAGGTCCCCGGATCCCCCGGGCGCTACAGCTTCTCCCACGCCCTCATCCAGCACACCCTCTACGAGGACACGGGGGCCACGCGACGCACCCGGGTGCACCGGGCGGTGGGTCAGGCCATGGAGCGGCTCTACGGCGAGGGCAGCGATGAGCGGGTCGGAGAGCTCGCCCGCCATTTCTTTCTCGCCACGAGGCCCACCGACGCCGACAAGGCCATCTCCTACGCTCGACGGGCCGGAGAGGCGGCCCTGGCAGCCCTCGCCCCTGACGACGCCGTGCGGTACTTCTCCCAGGCGCTCGAGCTTGCGTCGCTGGCCGGGTCGGAAGCGACCACCGAGCGGGTGGATCTGTTGATCGGCCTGGGCACGGCCCAGCGCCAGACGGGAGACCCGGCCTCTCGTGACACGCTTCTCGACGCCGCTCATCGAGCTGCCGACCTCGAGGACACCGACCGGCTGGTGGCGGCCGCCCTGGCCAACAGCCGGGGTTTCTTCAGCAATGTCGGAGCCATCGATGCGGAGAAGGTCGAGGTCCTGGAGATGGCCCTGGCCCGACTTCGTGGCGAGACCACCGACCGGGCTCTCATCCTCGCCACCTTGTGTTCAGAGCTCACCCAGGGCAGCCCGCTCGAGCGTCGCCAGGCCCTGGCCGACGAAGCGATCTCGATCGCCACGTCATTCGGCGACGACGCCATCCTGGTTCGGGTCCTGAATTTGGTCTACCTGCCCCTCGAAGTGCCGTCTCTGCATCAGCAGTCGTTGGCCCGATCCGCCGATGCCCTGGTTCGGGCGACGCGCATCGGCGATCCGGCGATGCTCGTCACCGCCATCGACCACCGCTCACAGAGTGCCGGTCGCGCCGGTGACATCGATGAGCTCGACCGCTGCCACGAGATCCTGGCGTCGCTCGCCGAACAGCACCGGGATCCGACCTGGCGTTGGATCTCCTGCTTCTGGCGTGCCACCAGAGCTCAGATCGCCGGAGACACGGACAGAGCGGAGGAACTGGCCACCCAAGCTCTCACGATCGGCACCGAGGGCGGTCAGCCCGACGCCACCTCCTTTTGGGGAACACAGCTCGTCGTGGCCAACCATCAACGCGGGACCATGGGCGAATTCGTCCCCCTCCTCGAGCAGCTGTCGGCCGAGGCGGCGGGTATCGCCGGGGTGTTCACCGCGGCCCTGGCCCGTGCGTACGCCGAGTCGGACCGCACCCCGGAGGCCCGTGACCTCCTCGTGGAGTTCGCGGAGTCCGATTTCGATTTTCCGATGGAGCAGATCTGGCTCACCGGAATGGCGTGCTACGCGGAAGCCGCCATCTCCGTCGATGATGCAGAATTCGCCGAGCCCTTGTTGGACCGACTCGCACCGTGGTCCGGACAGCTGGTGGGGACACCCATCTCGAACTCGGGACCGGTCAGCACCTACCTCGGTGGCCTCGCCAGCGTCCTCGGCCGCTACGACGAGGCCGACGCCTACTTCGTCCAGTCCGCCACCCTCAGCGACCGGATCGGTGCGAAGTTCTTTGCCGCCCGGACCGACCTCTGGTGGGGGAACATGCTCGCCAAGTGCCAGGGTCCTGGGGCCCGGGAACAGGCCAGGGAACGGCTCACCCGGGCGCATGCTCTGGCCACGGCGAACGGGTACGGGAGCGTGGAGCGCCGGGCCGAGGCAGCCCTACGAGCGCTGCCCGCCTGACAGGCGCACGCCTGCCCCTCGGCCCTGACGGGGACGCCAGCCCCGTCGGGCCGTCCCCGGCAGTCGATGACCGGCCGCCCGGCGACAAAATCTGGGACATCCCCGTCGGTCCGGTGGGACGGACCGATCGACGCTCCTGAACGGAGTCATGTGCGCCTGGCCACAATGATGCCCTGCTTCGCTCAAGGCACGTCGGCCGGTCGAGCGACGATCGCTGCGCCCGGTGGCGTCTCCGGTGTGTCAGAGCTGCCCGACACCGCCGGTCGCTCTGATGGACGGGACTAGCGGAATCGTCGTACCAGTTGAAGCAGTTGTGATCCGCAAGGTGTCGTCATCGAGGTCGGTCACCATCGGATGCATCACGGCCCCGCTGATTGCCGCCATGAACATTGCGGTCTGCAGATGCCCGTCAGCGCCGATCCCGGGACCGATGAGGAGGTCCGTGAGCCGGTCGACCACTGCCCGATAACCGGCATGGTTCGAGAAGGATCGCAGTACCACCGGGTCGCTGAGTATCACGCTCACCGTCCGGCGGCGGTCGACGGACAGATCCACGATGCGTGTGAGAAGTTCCTCTCGGCGACGTGCCGGGGACGTCTCTGCCTCCGCAGCGTCGATGACCGCTTCGAGCTTGGCCAGTTCGTCCTCCGCCGCGGCCAACACGATCTCGTCCTTGGTCCTGAACTGGAAGTAGATCGCTGCCTTGGTCACTCCGACGGCGTCGGCGATCATCTGGAGGGATGTGCCGCCCACTCCCCGCTGAGCGAACAGTTCGAGCGAGGCGGCGACAATGCGGGACTGAGCTGCACTGAGAGGCGACGCCTCCCGTTCGCCGATGGCGATTTGCTCGGCACCCCGGTCCACGAGGCCAGCCTACAAGTGCTCGAGCAGCTGCCTAGTCGATCGGCTAGTCTCAGCTCGAACAGCCAGCAATCCCCGGTTTGGCGGCCCACGTGTGACCCAGGCACGCCAGCCTCGACTATTCGGCCCTTGCCATGGAGGTCTGTGATGACCGAGCCTGACGAAAACATCCAGAAGGTCCTCGAAGTCCGGAAGGTCGGCGCGGACTACGAGGAGCACGAGCAGGCAAGTCCGCTGGACATCCCCGTCGACCTGCACAATTTCAAGAAGTTCCCGGTGGTCGATCCGCCCGGCACGCACAAGCCGACCGGCCCCGACACACGAGCGCAGATCAGAGTCGATTCCAGCGCTGAGCTCCCTGACTACAGCGGACCGTTCAAGGCCGACCTTCGGTTCTCGGACTTCTCGAATCAGGCGCTCGTCAACATGATTGCCATGAGCGACGAGTACTACCGAGTGTGTGTAGCGGCGTGGGCTGACGAGGTGGCCGAGCGCTACGGCCACGATCTCATGGCCGAGATCCAGACAGAGGCGTGGGAGACGATCGTCCTGCCCCAGCTGCACCCCATGTTCGAGGAGTGGATGGAGATCCCGGCCGACCGAGCCGAGTCGTTGGTGGCGGAGGTGGCCGACGAGGTCACGGCTCGGAGGGAGGAGGGCGGTGTCGTGACCATCAACCCGTTCCGGGCCGAGATGGCCGACGTGGGCTCACCAAAGGAGGCGCTCGTCAAATGGGCGCTGGGCAGCCACGAATACCTCCTCACCGCCATCGAGGGGTGGGCCGGGGACATCGTGATCCGATACGGGCTCGACGCGATGTTCGACATTCAGTGGGACCTCTGGAGCGAAACCGTTCTGCCGGCGGTCCGCGATCTCAAGGCACGATGGATGAAGGTCGGGGACGGCACGGTCGAGGCCTTCATGAAAGACATCCAGGTCGACGCCTCGTCCTTCCCCGGCAAGGCCTTCGATCTGACATTCGAGATGCCGGAACCGGACGTCGGCATCATGACGTTCAACAAGTGCATTCAGGTCGACCAGTGGGAATCGATGGGCCGCCCCGACATCGCCGAGAAGTCGGCTCACGTGACCTGTCCCGCTTCGATCATCGAGACCGCCAAGATGTACAACCCGAACATGAAGGTCGAGATCCTGGCGATCCCGCCGCGGGTCAGCAAGGACCATGTTTGTTGCCGGTGGCGGCTGTCCATGCGTGACGAATCAGACCCCGACTATGTTCCGGTCGAATTGACGAGGAAGCCTTAGGGCCTCCGCCGCTCCTTGGGGGGACCGCCCACAAGGGCAACGGACACGCTTCGAGCAGGTCTACGCCGGGGATGGCTCTCACTGGTTGGACCTTCTCCGGGAACGCGCTTGTGAGGAACGCTGGAGGCGTGGCTCAGCCGGGAAGGCCCTCGGGACGTCTGGCCTCCAGGTCACCCGCGAGAAGCCCGGTTGAGTGCCCCACCTCGATCAGGTAGCCGTCGGGAACCCGCCTGGAGCAGCGGACCTCTGAGCCGCGATCCATCAGAGGCGTCAAGAAGGTGGCGCCTTTGGCCGGCCAATCCTTGTAGCTCGCTTCGATATCGGCGACCGTTGAGGATCAGAACAATGGATGTCGTGGATCCCGGCTCGTCGACGACTTCTGTATCTGCAGTGGTGGTCAGTGCGTCGGCACGTCAGTCGTCGGCGTCCTTCCCCGCGACCGTGATCGTGGCCGTGATCAACAGCGACGTCCCGTCGTCAAAGATCAATTCGAGTTGTTCCGCCGGTTCGGTTCGAACGCAAACCTCTATTTCGTCAGGGAGGTCAGCCAGGTTGTACGAGACGGTCCCGACTTCGTACCAATCCCGAGGGTCACCAAGGTCCTCCGGATCGTCCGCGATCTCAGGATTCGTCGGGCGTTGACTCCGGAGCAGACCTGTGTTGATGACGGGAGTGGTCGTGGAGTCGACGAAGCGCGTCTCGACCTGAACGTTTCGGCCACTTCGCTCGGCGAGCCATTGGCGAGCCTGGTCTTTTGGGTTCATCACGCCTGCCTTCCACATTCGACTTTCATCCATCTCCTAGGTGCTCACAGAAGCGCCAGACTGTTGCTGGTCCCTCCGTCCTGGCCGCGCCATCTGAGTGCCTGGCTCGGACGAGATGGGCCTACTGCCGTGCCTCCGAGGTCACCCGCCTCTGTCGGCGCGAGGCTTGTTGCCGTTGCCCCCCAGCAGCTTCACGAGAAGCATTCCTAGGCGATTTGGCTTCTTCGCCGACTCGGCGGCCTTGGCCTCGGCTTCGTGCCCGCGGGTTACCCGGACCTGGAAGTTGTACCCCTTCGGATTGGCTTCGCTCACGGCTCTCCCGTACTTGAACGACCAGGTCGATCGTACTCGCGGGTGGCCGCCGGTGCCCTCCCCCTCCGGCGTTCGAGGGTACCCTCACAACGGATGACGAACGCACGCCGCCTGTTCACCGGGCAGAACTGCGACAGCGGTTCTCGAACTCCGCTTGGGTGGGTTCGGTCGATTTCCGGCATTGATCCGGTTCGACGGACAGGTTGCTTCAGATGGGCATTCCGCCTGACGGCCGGCGTTGTGTGGAAACCTTCGTATTGGGCCGGATTGGAGTAACCGAGCATCTGGTGCTGCCGGCCATCTGACCTGAATTCGGCGGCGGTTGCAGTCACGATGCTCAGTCAGCCGGAGGGGCATCGCCCACCGTGCCCGGCTGGGTCTGAGCTAGGAGTTCTGTGAAGGTTCTCCCAGTCCTCCGGCGATATAGGACCTCGAACACAAAACTCCCAATCAGCGTGACACCCAGGGCAAGCGCAGAGCTGGGTGCGGAAACGATCATGTTGTAGGTGAGAACGACGAAGAGGGAAAGGCAGGTCACCGCAGACGCCGTTATCAGCCACATCTTCGCGCCGGTCTGCTTTCGAAGCCTCAGGTGTCCGATGTTGACGGCCGAGTAGACCAGGAGAAAGCCTGCGCTCCCCATGGAGGCCACGGCACTCAGGGGAAAGATCAGGACGAACCCGAGCACTATGGCCGATGTGATGAACAGTCCTTCGACGTCACGACCCCACAGCTTGCGGTCAAATGCCGGAGGAAGGCCTCCGTTCTTAGCGATCTGATATGCGATGTTCGTAGATCCGAACAACGTGGCATTGACGGCTGATGCCGTCGAGAGCAGAGCTGCAATGGCAACCAACCTGAACCCGACTTGACCCAACGAGGGTTTGGCCGCGAGGGCCAAAGCGGAATCGCCGAGCCCACTGAGCACATTGAGCGGCACGTTGGTCACCACGCCGATCGCCACGAGCAGGTAGATCCCGATCACAATGGCTACGCTGCCGTAGATGGCGCGCGGCAGTTCCCACCTCGGCCTGGTCATGTTGGCTGCGGCATTCGTGATCAGACCGAATCCCTCGTAGCCGACGAACAGCAGCCCGGCTCCCGTGAAGATCGCCAGGGGGCCGGGCCAGGTCGTTGGCGAGAGCCGGGCAATCCCCTTCCCGTTGAGCACCACGAAGGCCGCCACGATGAAGACGACGAGGATGGCCACTTTGATGACCACGATTACGGATTCTGCTCGGCCCATGATGCGGCTACCGAGGAAGTTGACCGCCGTGAAGGCGAGTACAACGCCTACTGCCCACACCTTCGACGGCAGATGGATGAACGTCACCGCGTAGGCGGCAAACCCCGTGGCGTACAGAGCGATGGCGATGATGTAGGCGAAGAACTGGAAGAGGTTGAGTGAGCCGGAGGCCACGCCTTCCCCATAACCGCGAACAACGAACGTGACGGCGCCCCCGACACTCGGGTACGTCTTTCCGAGTGCGACGTAGCTGTAGGCGGCGAGCGCTGCGACGGCCCCTCCGATGGCGAACGAAAGTGGCATGGCGGAACCAGAAATACGTGCCGCGACCCCGAGTATGGAGAAGATACCGGCACCGATCATTCCGCCGACCCCGATACTGAGGGCAGAGACCAACCCGATGTCCGCCTTCCGTTCCGAGTCTGCCGCGGACCCTCCACGGTCTGGGTCTCCTGCGTTCGTGCTGCTCATTGGCCCGCTTTGACGATCGGTAGAGCCGCATCACACTGTTTCTTGCCCTCGATCGGTTCCAAGGTCCGGTAGACGAACCGCCTCACGCGGTCAGAGAGGAGGGACCACACCAGCGCACGGACCCATACGAAGAGCACCCAATGCCGACCGAGCAGGGGCATGACGATGCCCACCAGGGCAAGCAGGCTGCCGATCAACTGACGAGTCTGTTGTCGGGTCATCGGTGACGCAGACGGGGTCTCCGAGCACATCATCGCCGCCTCGTGGCAGGCCAAGGAACGTTCCAGGCATCCGAGATTTCGTCCCAGTGCCCGAGCCTGCTAGCCGCGCCCCGGCGTGGAACGCCATGAGCGGCTCATTCGGCAGCGGGAAGGACTCGTTATCCTCGATACTCAGACAGTAGCGCCACGGAGGATGGTGAGCCCGGGCGTCAATTGGTGAGTTCCCCTACGGCCGCATCTGCCCGGTTGCGAAGCTGGGGAAGTCCATGCCCCGATTCCTGTGTGCACCAATCATCTGGGTGCGTGAACCCGGTCCAGCGACAGCGCATACGGACCGACTACTCGCTCGCTTTGATGCCCTGCCCGTGGAGCAGAGACCTCCAGGCGACGACGGGAGCACCCTTCCATCCCTCATCCTTGACGGCCTGGCCGAACTCGGTCCCGGCGATGGCAATCCCCGTGATTCCGAGCAGAATCTCCACAGTCCACGCGATTGTCAGCGATGCACCGGACAGACCGAGTATCAGGCCGTAGGGGATCCAGGAGAGAATCCACAGCATGATTCCCAATCGAAGCTTCACGGCCCTGATCCTTGCAGACGGAGCCCCGACAACTGGCCGCTCTCGGGTCGGGACGATGAAGGCGGGGTTTCGAAGGCCTGCAGCGTTGGGTGGTCCGCCCGGGTGATGCACCAGATCTGCCAGACGATCATGTCGACGATGACGACTGCCAGAGCCACCAACTGAGGGATGATGGCGGGAGACATCGAACGATCCACAGGGAAAGCGAAGTGTGCGACAACAATCAGGGTCGGTTGGATGGGGACGTCCCGAGTCAGTCCTTCGGGCCGAGCTGCCAGGCCCCGATGAATGTGCCAGGGAAGTCTCCACCCTCACGAACGGCCGAGTAGCCGGCCGCGTTGAGCTGCCGCTCGATGAAGCCCATGATTGCCTCGTGATCCAGGGCCTGATCGGCTCCGACATCGGCGGCAATCTCATCGTGGTCAACGACAAATCGGTGGACCGGAACGGAATCGGCATGCTCCAGCAGGACGCACCAGTCGGCGACATCCCGCCGAACCGCCGCCCTGGTGATGGCCGGGTCGTATTCCAGCTCGTCATAGCTGATTTCGACGCTCATCTCCTAGGACCTCCAACCTCCTGATGCCCCCAGCGAAGTGTAGTCAGCTGAGAATCCGGACTCGCTCGCCTCATTGGCTACCTGGGCAAGCTCGACCCGGTCGCGGCCGGCTGGCGGCCGGGCCTTCGTCCCCCCGCCGTCCCACCGGCCGGTTCCTCGGTAACTCGCTGGACTTCAGCAGATGGGGTGCAAGGCGGCGCCGACTACGTGGACTTCAACTCCGCTTCGATCAACTGAGAGACAGCGTCTATCAGGGCCAGGTGGGTGAAGGCCTGGGGGAAGTTCCCGAGGTGCTCCCCGGTGGTGGCGTCGATCTCCTCGGCGTAGAGATGCAGCGGCCCGGCGAAAGACAGCAACTTCTTGCACAGGTCGCGGGCCCGATCGATCTCGCCGATCATGGCCAGTGCGGACACCAGCCACCACGAGCAGATGGTGAAGGTGCCCTCCTTTCCTTCGAACCCGGTGTCGGTGCTGTCCACCTTGTAGCGGAGCACCAGCCCGTCTTCGGTGAGCTCGTCGGCGATGGCCAGCACGGTCGCCTTCACCCGCTCGTCACTGGGAGGCAGGAAGCCCATGATGGGGATGAGGAGAAGGGAGGCATCCAGGTCATCATTCTCGTAGGCCTGGCGGAACCGGCCCTGCTCATTCGACGCCCTTGTCCAGGATCTCCTGCTTCAGATCATCAGCGCCCTGACGCCACCGACCGGCCCGCTCGGTATCGCCCCGTCCAACCGCCATATCGGCGCCCCGATCGGCCGCCACCCAGCACAGGACGGCCGAGGCGGTGAAGTGCTGGGGCTCGCCGCGGATCTCCCAGATGCCCTGGTCCGGATTCCCGCTGGCGGACAAGTGCGTCCTCGACCAGGCCGGCCAGGCCCTCCCACACCGGGTTGACGATCTGGGCCGCGCCCCGTCTCAGGTGCTGGTTGACGCCGTCGAGCAGCATCCCCCAGACGTCGTTCTGGTGCTGGTTCCAGGCGCCGTTCCCGACCCGGACCGGACGGGCGCCCGTCGTACCCGGACAGGTGGTCGAGGGTCCGCTCGGTGAGGTCGCGCTCGCCGCCGATGCCGTACATGATCTGGAGCTCGAACGGCTGGTCGAGTTTCCCCTGGCTGATGGCCTCGAGCACGAAGGCGAAGTACTCGAGGGCCTCCCAGTCGAAGCCCAGGCGGTAGAGGGCGCGGAGCATGAACCCCGTGTCCCGGATCCAGGTGTAGCGGTAGTCCCAGTTGCGCGCCCCACCCGGGGTCTCGGGCAGGGATGTCGTGGAGGCGGCCATGATCGCCCCGGTCGGGGCGTAGCTCAGTCCCTTCAGCGTCAGTGCGCTGCGCTCGATGAACGGACGCCACGGGTGGTCGGGAAACGTCCCGGTGGCCAGCCAGTCGCGCCAGAACTGCACCGTCGAGGCCACGTCGGCATCGGCCTCGTCCTGATTCCTCGGGGGTGATCCCCCCCACGTCAGGGCCACGAAGGTGCTCTGGCCTTCGGTGAGGCTCGTGCGCCCGTAGCAGCGCCCACCGGCGATGCCCAGCCGGAGATTGCTCTCGAGGGACAGCGTCAAGCCCCCGTCGGGTGCATGCGCACTGAGTGAGTCGTAGCCCTCGCCGTCGTACGCCCACTGGCCGACATCGACGCCGTACCCGAACAACGGCACACAGGAGGCCTCGATCTCGACCCTGCCAGAGCTGCACCGGGCGGTGCGGAGCAATACTCCGGCGGCCGCCGAATCGGTGGGCGTGCGGCGATAATCGGGACGTCGCGGCCCACCGTCCAGCCTGCGGATCACGAACAGATCCTGCACGACCAGCCAGCCGGTCGGGGTGTGCCAGGTCGTCTCGACCACCATGGTCCCGGGGACGTACCGGCGCTGATGGGGGACGATGGTGTTCGAAGGCCCGAAACGGAAGGACCCGGCCCGGCGATCGAGCAGGGCTCCGAACACACTCGGTGAGTCCGGTCGGGGCAGGCACAACCACTCGACCGACCCATCGGGAGCCACGAGGCAACTGTCCTCGCAGTCGGAGAGGAAGGCGTACTCGGCGATCGGGGGGAAGTCACTCATTCGGTGCTCCTTAGCAACGGGGTGGGTAGGGCACTCTCGATCCGGAGAAGCGCAACAGGGCCAGTGTCAATCGTGTGGGTGGACATCGGGTGGCGAAACCGCGGTAAAGGGGACCGGTTCGGATGCCTGAGGTGGTTTGGTCCCCGCCAGTAATACGACACCGGCCAGGGCGACCGCAAGGCCGATGATGGCCGGGGCCAACCGGGCGTTGCCGCTCGACAACTTCTCTCCGAACACGGTGATTCCGAAGACGACGGAGGCGAACAGCGTGACGGCGTTGCTGGATGCCATGGCGGGAGCCAGGAGACCGGTCTTGAGCGCGGACTGCTGCAGTATGAAACCGATGACGGCCGTGGCGACGAGCACGTAGATCTCCCAGCTGGAGAGGAGATCCCCGATGCCGCTCCCGATGATGGTCATGAACTGCTTGGTCACGGTGGCCTGTAGCGCAAAACCCACTCCCGCCGCTGATCCGAACAACAACGCCTTCGTGGCTCCGCTTCTGGAACGACCGAGTCGGGCCAGGGTAACGACAACGACGGTCCCGAAGACTCCCGCACCCACCCAGGCGGCGGGTGCGGGGTGCGAGGATCCCTTCTGGGGAGACCCGACAGACAGGAAGAGGACGATTCCCAGGACGATGGCCACCGCCCCGATGATGACCCGGCGACTGATCTGCTGGTCGGTGAAATAGGCTCCGAGCGGCAGGGCGATGACCAGGCTGGTGGCGGTGAGCGACTGGACGACAACCAGCGAGCCGCGATCGAGGGCGGCCGCCTGCAGCACCCATCCGGCGGCCTGAAGCCCGCCGCCGGCCAGCCACACCGGGCGTTTCAGGATCTGGACCAGGAACCGGGGATCGTCGCCCTCGGCCGGCGTCTCGAGAGTTCCCTTCTGCTGCAGCACGCTGCCCAATGCGAAGGCCGATGCCGCGAGCAACGCCAAGAATACGGCCATCAACCCCGGGTCCAGTTCACGTCGCCTCTAGCCATGCCATTGAGCGCCGACCCTGACCACGTGGCGACGGCCCGAAGGCTGCAGCGATGTCGACAGGGCGAATAGGAAGAGTTAGCGCAACGCCGGGTCTCGCTGGGCCTCTCGATCGCCACCGTAGACAGCGAGCGCATAGATCACGAGCGCGGCGATGAGGATGTAGACGAACGACCATATCGGGTAGAAGGGCATCCAGTAGATGGCACTGATGCCGGCGATCACGGCGGCAACGATGCCGACCCACCGAGCGAAGCCCGAACCGCTGATCACCAGGAAGCCACAGATGATCAGGATGGCGGCCACGATCAGATCCACCCATCCATAGGTCTTGAGGCTGTGGCCGAAGATGGCGGCTTCCAAGTTGGAGGGCAACACGCCGTGGTAGCGGAATGCCCAGATGGCGTCGAACACCTTCATGATCCCGCCCCAAATCAGGATGATCCCAGCAAAGAGCACCCAACCTTCGCCTCGATGTTCCACCGTTCGCCTCCTAGTTCGGCCACGCCGATCTGGACGCGGCAACGCTGCCACTGAGCACCAGTTTTGCCCCGTTCCCAGTCACCGACAAGGGATATTCGCCGGTTGATCCCGAATCGACATGTGACGAGATTCACAAGCACCCTGAGTCGTGATCGGGGATCCGGAACGTCCGACGCAGGACGAGACGCCGGTCGCTGCACGTCGTGCGGAATCGATGCAGACTAACCGGCACCAGCGCCGGCACCGCGTGATGGCCGGGTTCGAGGGGCGACGCCTCAGGGAGAGAGAGTGAACGTGACGTGCTGATGGCCCGAGCTGACGAGGTACTGCCTCCGCGGGACCGGTGGCGCCGGGAACCCGTCGTCGGTTGGTTGGGACCGGACGAGGGACCGATGCCGCCGTGACCGACGCCGCTGACCCCCCTGCGGGCGAGGCCGGCGAGGGAAGTCCCCGATTGGCGCTCCTGTTGGCCATGGCCATGTTTGTCCTGGTCATCGACACGTCGCTGATGAACGTGTCGATCTCCGCAGTGATCAAGGACCTGCATACGACGGCCAGCGGCGTCCAGTCGGCGATCGCACTCGAAGCGCTCGTCTCGGCGGCCTTCATCCTGACCAACTCCAAAATCGGCGACCTCATCGGCCGCCGGCGTGCGTACGTGATCGGTCTGTTGGCCTATGCGGTCGGTGCCGTGGCCATGACGCTGGCCCACAGCCTGACCACCATCATCATCTTTTGGGCGATCATCGGTGGGCTCGGCGCCTCCCTGCTGCTGCCGGCCATGCAGTCCCTCATCCACGGCAACTTCACCGGGGACGCCCAGAAGCGGGCCTACGCGCTCGTCGGCGCATCGGCGGCGATTGCGGCCGCCGTCGGTCCACTCCTCGGAGGGTTCCTCACGACCTACCTGTCGTGGCGGGTCGGCTTCGGGCTCGAGGCCCTCATCATCCTCGTGGTGCTGTCCCAGATCCGCCTGGTCAAGGACGTCCCCTACACGGGGCCGCGACAGATCGACATCGTCGGTGCTGTCCTCTCCGTCGTCGGCATGGGAGGCGTGGTCCTCGGCATCCTCGTCTGGCAGGAGGGCGGCCAGTTCGTCGGGCTGTTCATCGGGATCGGCGCGGCGACGCTCGCCGGGTTCGCCTACTGGCTGGTTCATCGGAAGCGGCTCGGGAAGCCGACCCTGCTGGATCCCGACCTGTTCAAGCATTTGAATTTCCGCATCGGCATCTCGCAGCAGATGCTGCAGCAGGTCACGTTGGGCGGCGCGATGATCGTCCTGCCGCTGTTCCTGCAGATGACCCTCGAGTACAACGCGATGCAGGCCGGGTTGTCCCTTGCTCCCCTGTCACTGTCCATGTTCGGCATGGCCATGCTCGCCGGCCGCAAGGCCGGCCGCTGGCGGGCGGCCCAGATCGTCATGGCCGGCTTTGGTCTGAGCACGGTCGGTATGGCGGCCATCATCCCTTTGGTGCCGAGGGTGGATTCTGGCTGGTACCTGGTGATCCCACTGGTCATCACCGGCTCGGGCCTGGGCATGCTCGTCTCCCAACTCAACAACTTCACGCTCGCTCCGATCACGGAGGACCGCGTCAGCGAGGCCGCCGGTGTGAACTCTGCGGCCGGCTCATTCGGACTGTCGTTCGGCCTCGCCATGGCCGGCGGGATCATGCTCTGGGCCCTGGCACTCAGCTTCACTCACCTGGCCGAGGCCAGCCCGGTGATACCGCCGGCGCAACAACAGCAGATCTCCAGCGAGCTCGAGCACGATGCGGAGGTGATGAGCAACACCCAGCTGCAACAACAGATCGCCGGCGAACCAAAGGTGATTCAGGACGAGGTGCTCGCCATCAATTCCCGCGCCCGGAATATCTCCCTCCAGGTCGCCCTGCTCATACCCGCTCTCGCATCACTGCTGGGTCTGGCCAACTCGTTTCGCATGCTTCGCCTCCCGGACATCCCTCCCGCGGCAGACATCGAGGGCGTCGGTCTCGGGTAGGAGGGACGGCGTGACATCGGCAGTCGAGTTGGAGACGGAGAGACGATCGGCGGTGCTCCGTGGCATGCGGCGGTCAGGCCCTGAAGCAGTTCGATCCGCCTCCATCAAACCGTGTCTCCCCTCCATCCGCCGGGTGCCCGACAGAGGCCCGGTCCGCGGGCATGTCGGCACTCGCCGGCTTCGGGGTGGACGACCGGGGAGTCGCTCCGCCGGAGTCGAGAGCAGACCGACCATCGATCGGTTGACTCTGCACCGAGCTCAGAGTCGGCACCCGCCCAGGTTTCGGGCCTACGATCGGGCCGAGTGGACGCGGCGACACAGGACGGTGGTCTCCCGATGTTGAAGCGCGTGCCCGGCGTCCGGATGATCGCCGGTTACCAGCCGCGTTGGCTACCCAAGGACCTGATGGCCGGCCTGGTGTTGACGGCGATTCTCGTGCCCCAGGGCATGGCCTATGCCGAGTTGGCAGGACTGCCGCCCATCACAGGGCTCTACACCTCGGTCCTCTGCCTCATCGGGTATGCCGCCCTGGGGCCGTCTCGTATCCTGGTGCTCGGACCGGACTCGTCGCTGGGTCCGATGATCGCCGCCACCATCCTCCCTCTCGTTGGGGCGGACGGAAGTCCCGCCCGTGCCGTCGCCCTGGCATCGATGCTCGCCATCCTGGTGGGCGCCGTGATGATCCTGGCCGGGGTGGCCAAGCTCGGCTTTGTGGCCGACCTGCTCTCCAAGCCCACCCAGATCGGCTACATGACCGGCCTCGCACTCACGATCCTGGTCGGTCAACTGCCCAAGCTCTTCGGATTCTCCATTCATTCCGACACGCTCATCGGAGACATCACCGGATTCGTGGACGGATTGCGATCCGGGAAGACGGTGACCGCTGCCGTCCTCACCGGCCTGTTCGGCCTCGTCGTGATCCTGGTACTCCAGCGCTGGTTGCCGAAAGTCCCCGGCGTACTCGTCGCCGTGGTGCTGTCCATCGGCGCGGCTGTCCTGTTCGGTCTGGCCGACCACGGGGTCGCCCTGGTGGGGACGTTGCCTCAGGGGTTGCCGCCGTTCACCATCCCGAGTGTCTCGGCGTCCGATTTCGCGCTGCTCGTGGTCGGGGCCCTCGGGATCTCACTCGTTGCCTTGACGGACACCATCTCGACTGCATCGGCGTTCGCCGCCAGGAGCGGGGACGAGGTTCAGGCCAACCAGGAGATGATCGGGATCGGCACCTCGAACGTGGCCGCCGGGCTCTTCCAGGGTTTCCCCGTCAGCACCAGCGGCTCGCGGACCGCGGTGGCCGACCAGTCCGGCGCCAAGACGCAGGTCACCGGCCTGGTCGGGGCTGGTGTGATCGTACTCATGCTCGTCGTCATTCCCGGACTCTTCCGTAACCTCCCCCAACCCACACTGGCGGCGGTGGTGATGGCGGCGGCACTGTCCCTCGCCGACCTGGCGGGGATGAGGCGACTCTGGGAGGTGCGACGGACCGAATTCTCCCTGTCGATCGCCGCCTTCCTCGGCGTAGCCCTGCTCGGCGTGCTCCCCGGCATCGGCATCGCCGTCGGACTCTCCATCCTCAACGTATTCCGCCGGTCGTGGTGGCCCTACAGCACGCGCTTAGGGCAAGTGGATGGAGTTCCCGGCTATCACGATGTGCACTCCCACCCTGATGCCGACCTGATCGAGGGTCTGGTCGTCTTCCGTTTCGATGCCCCCTTGTTCTTCGCCAACGCCCGGGCCTTCAGCCAGCAGGTTCGGGATCTCGCTGCGAGCGAACCACGCCCCCGGTGGATCTTGGTCGCCGCAGAGCCCATCACGGACGTCGACACCACGGCAGCGGACATGCTCGAGGAGCTCGACGAGACCCTCAACGGGCGAGGGATCTCCCTGGTCTTCGCCGAGTTGAAGGACCCGGTGCGGGCGAAGATCGAGCGATACGAACTGACTCGGACGATCGATCCGACACACTTCTTCCCGACCCTCGAGTCCGCCGTCGCCGCCTTTACCCGATCGGACTCGGGCCTTCAGGACGGGTCGACCGACGAACTCGGGGCTGAGCCCGAAAGCGGGTAGCCACTCTTTTGGCAACACCACGATGGACGTCCACCGCCCGACGGGGACGAATGGGAGGCAAGGACAAAGGCCATGCCGACCAGTCATTCGGCGACTATCAGAGGGATGGCCAGGGTGCATGAATCTTCCGCTGGTGACAAATCAAACCCTACACGCTCGACCTGCCCGTGTCCTACGTTGACGGGCAGGAGGTCAGGCATGAGCGCATCAGCGAAGTCGGATGGTCGTGATCCGCGTCGGGTGAACTGGAGCGAGCGTGGGCTCGCGCTCGGCTCGCTCGCCTGCGGTCTGCTCCTGACCGTGGCGGTCGTGGTCTTCGGCGTCCGCCATTTCGGCAACCTGGTCCTTGCGCTTGTCGGCCTCTCCGTCACGGTCGGCGGTCTCTGGTGGGTAGTGACCGAGCGAATGCCCCGTCGGGGATTCGGAATCGCCGGGGGTGTCGTCGGTGTGATCGTGATGAGCCTGGCGGTCGTCTGGGCGACACCCCACGCCGATCACCCGCTGCTCCGACTCGTGCTGCTCGCCGTACTCCTGTGCGGTGCTTTCGGTCTCGGGAGGGCGGCGCTCAGACGCGACCTCCATGAGCACGACGCTCGTCGACCGGCGCCGGTCCACCTCCCGCACCACCCCGTCCTGATCTGCAACCCATGGTCGGGTGGGGGCAAGGTCGCCAAATTCGACCTGGTCGGTCTGGCCGAGGATCTCGGGGTCGAGGTGGTCATGCTCGACCACGGCCTCGATCTCGAGCAACTGGCACGGGACGCCATCGCCGGTGGGGCCGACTGCCTGGGCATGGCCGGAGGGGACGGGTCCCAGGCCCTCGTCGCCTCCATCGCCATTGAGCACGATCTTCCGTTCGTGTGTGTTTCCGCCGGGACGCGAAACCACTTCGCCCTGGACCTCGGGATCGACCGGGAAGATCCTCGCCTCAGTCTCCAGGCCTTTGCCGACGGCATCGAGCGCCGGATCGACTACGCGACCGTCGGCAACCGGCTCTTCGTCAACAACGTGTCGCTCGGCGTCTATGCCACGATCGTGCAACAGGAGGGATACCGAGAAGCCAAGTCGGAGGTCACCAAAGCGATGTTGCCCGAGATGCTGGGCCGCACACAGGAGCCCTTCGACCTCCAGTTCACCGAGCCTGACGGCACGGAGGTCGACGGTGCCTTCCTGGTCCAGGTGTCCAACAACCCCTACGTTCTGGGCGCGACTCTCGACGCATCACAACGCCGGCGGCTGGACACCGGGACACTCGGGATTGTGGCCATCTCCGCCAGCTCGGGCAGAGAGGCGGCCCAGGTCTTCGCCGTCTCGGCCCTTGGCCAACGCCGCCGGAGCCGACACTGGCATGAATTCACCGCCACCCACTTCGAGGTCCGCTCGCGGTCGGGCCAGGCATTCGCCGGCGTCGACGGTGAAGCGCTAGAGCTCTCGACCCCGTTGGAGTTCCAGATCCATCCACGTGGCCTGCGGCTACTGGTCTCCGATGGGAATCTCACCGCGGCTGAGCGACGCCGGGCTCGGGACGTCTCGGTCGGAGACCTGTTCGCCATCGCCCGGGGCATCGACCCGCTCGCCACCTCGGAACCATGACCGGTTCGTTCAATATGGAGTCGGGATGTAGTGGAGCGGGGCCGTCGATTCCCGATAGTCGCCCGGCTTCTGACGCTCTGGCAATGCCAGCTGGCGATCTTCCAGGGGCTCGTACGGGATCAGGTCGAGCAGGTGGGAGATGACATTCAGACGGGCTCGCTTCTTGTCATCGGAGTCCACGACCCACCAGGGCGCCCAGCCCGTGTCGGTGGCGGCGAACATGTCGTCACGGGCTCGTGAGTAGTCGAACCATCGCCCATAGGAGGTGAGGTCCATCTCCGAGAGCTTCCAGATCTTGCGGGGATCATCGATGCGGCTCTGGAGCCGCCGGGTCTGCTCGTCCTGGCTGACCTCCAACCAATACTTGACGAGCAGGATGCCCGATTCGACCATGGCCTTCTCTACGCCAGGTACCAACTCCAGGAACCGCTGGCACTCTGCCGGGGTGCAAAAGCCCATCACCCGCTCGACTCCGGCCCGGTTGTACCAACTGCGGTCGAAGATGATGATCTCACCCGCGGCGGGAAAGTGCGCCAGATATCGCTGGATGTACATCTGAGACTTCTCCCGGTCAGTCGGTGCCGGTAGGGCGACGACCCGGAACACTCTCGGACTCACCCGTTCGGTGATGGCCTTGATCGTCCCTCCCTTGCCGGCCGTGTCGCGACCCTCGAAGACGATGCAGATCTTGGCTCCAGAGTCCTTCACCCACCTCTGGACGGCGACCAGTTCGCCGTGCAGACGACGAAGCTGGTGCTCGTATTGCTTCCGTTTCATCTTCTCTTTCCGCTTCATGTCTTCGCCGAGGAGGCGGCCGTCGGACACTTCTGAGCCGACAACCTGACTCGTTTGCCCACTGTGCTTCTTCACCTTCTTGGCCTTGCTTGCCACGGTGATTCCTCCTATTTAAGGCTCCTGGTGCTGCGGATGAATTCTGCAGCGACACCCATTCTGCGCCCCGACGCACCACTCGGCCAGGCCGAGCGCTCATTTACTCGATGTCCGGTGATCAGTCGCAGAACATAACTCGGGCGCCGGGACCCCTCCGGCCGATTCATGCTTCGTGAGCGAACGGGGCCAGTCAACCTATGTCCTGGTTGGAGGGTCGATAGTGCGAAGAGCCGGGAGCCACTTATAGTTCGCCGCCCTCGTGCCGTTACCTATGGGGTGACGACGACCACCGGACCCATGAGCAACGACCACTACGCCGCTCCGGTAAGTGGCGGTTCGCTATCGCGGCCATCGTGGCTTTGGTGATCTTCGGTGCATCGGAGAAGGCCACGTACAGCGCAGCGCCGACCTCGAAGACGCCAGCTACGAAGCAGCAGTGCGCCGAGACCAGCGATGCAGGCAACGCCACCGGACAGAATTGCCACCAGTTCATCGACGCGACGTTCACGGCTTCGACCAGGTCGGCGGTGCTCAGAGCGTTCGACGCCTGGGAGGAACCAAGCGTCATGACAAAGGCCTGGTTCCGAACGGCCTACAGCGCAGGTTTCCGAATGTTCATCGTCCAAGACGACACCGTACTCACCTCGGCTACCGATGCATCCACACAGACGATCGTCAAAGCAGCCGAGGCTGCTGGCCTCCAGGTCGCCGCGTTCACCTGCTCCCCCGAGGACTATGCGGCAGGGATTAGCGCCTTCGGGGGGCTGCCGATGGCATTCTTCGCTTTCGACGTCGAGCCGGGCAATGGGCCTGGGGGCTCGAACTGCAACGGGACCGGCTCCACCATTGTCCCGGTCACGTCCGCCGAAGTGGCTGCCGTGCAGGCCGACGGCATCCGCCCGGTCATCTATTCGTACCCTGACGGGTGGCAGGGCGGCAGCGGCTTCACCAACATCCCGTTGTGGGCATCACAGGACAACACAAGGATCACCCTCAGGAACTGGTCGCCCAGTCTTACCAGCCCACCGTTCAACCCGACCTTTGGTGGCTGGACGCAATCGGACCTGATGGCGATGCAGAACGTCTGGCTGCTGTACAACGGTGTCTGGATCGATCTCGATTCAGTGTCCGCAAACTACTGACCGAGGGCAACGTGACCGGTCCTCGAGTGGGCACGGGTGTGAAGTGCTCACCGGGCCAGGATCCGAGGTCCGGGCATTCCCGCTGGGCCGAGGTGGACCGGGTGGGGACCGTCGAGGATCAGCCGCTCCCTCCTGTTGGAGCGCTACCGATTGTTTCCGTAGCACCGGCCTGCGTGAAGGCCGGATCGTCCAGGTTGCTCATGAGGTAGCGCGCGCTCTGCGCTCCGGCCCCCAGCTCCAGGCGGTACCGGACGTGGTACTCCTTCGCTGCCGCCTCCGCGGATACCGTGATCTGCTGCGTGAAGATAACGCTGAACTGACTGTCCAAATAGCTGTCCAGCCACTGATTCTCTCCATTGCTCCAGGCACCGAATGGGGCTGCGAGCAGTAGCGGCTGCCAACCGGAACCGGCGTGACTGGCCAGATCGGCCAGCCCGTTCCTGACGTCTTTCTCGACCCGCGCCTCGTACTGCGCATTTGTCTCTCCGAAATTCCAGATGTAGTCCTGGTACCGCGAGCCATTGATCAGTGCTGTGTCCAAGCCGGCCAGGCATGCGGCCGGGGCATCGGGTAGGAACGCATGTCCGCACTCGCCGGCATGGAACTGCAGATACCAGCCCTCGCTAGGCAAGGCAGACACAATCTTCCAGGGTGCATACTCAGTGCCGAACAATCCGTCGGCGTACCCGGTCACGACGAACATGACCGCATGGAATCCGTAGCGGGCCAGGATGGGCGTTGCGAGCGTATCCGACCAGAACGCATCGTCGAACGTGATGAGGACCGGTTTGACCGGGAGACGGAGATTGACGCCGTTCAGCCACGCCACGTACTGCGTCGGCGTGACGGTGGCGTAACCGGCTTTCGCCAGGGCCGCCATGTTTGCCTTGAAGTTCTTCAAGGTGACGTTGTAGTTCCCGACCGAGCCTGTCACGGGGGACGGCGTGCCGATCCCGTGGTACAGAAGGACAGGGATCTGCGCTGGCAAGCTTGTCGCCAACTCGATACGCGGAAGAGGCGGCTTGGCGGCGGTGGTTCTGAACTCGGACACTGCCAGCGCAGACGGGGCCGCGAGGAAGGCGAGCACGGCCGCTATCACAAGTACCCTGAGACCGCGACGCCCAGTTCGTCGGTCGATTTCAGCCTCCGGCACCTTCTTGCGGTCGATGCGGTGCCGGGGTCTTGCCGCCAATGGCGATTCCGGCACGGCGCGAGGTTCGGGCCGGGGTCGAGGTGTTACGGGCTGGCGACGGCGGTGTGGTGACAAGGGAGTACCAGGTCCGTCCGTCCCAATAGCGCAACGATCCCTGGTCAGCTGGATTCGGATACCACCCAGGAGGGACTGCTCGAGTCGTCACCGGTTCCTAGCGGTCGGCGGATTTTGGTAGAGCGAACCTCAACTCATCTTCCGTGGAATGAAATGGAACAGCGCCATCAGGACGGCGATCAACATCGTGCCGAGGAGGATCGCCCACAGCACGTCCACTACTCCAACTATTGAAACCGTTGCGATCCCAACCCCGGCGTTTGCCGTCGTGTGTAGGTTCATTTCAGCTCCCCTCTCTGACTAAGTTCGCGCCTCTGACCTTTACCCACGTGTTGTGGTGACTGTCGGCCCTATATTCGATCAACTGCTTGAAGTAACCCCTGGCAATGGCAATGGTCAGCAGCCATGCGTAACCGATTTCGATGAACAGGACACTGGCGACGAGCATCCCCCACATTCCGGTTCCCCGCACCGTCCACACGGCGTCAGCGGAAAAGATCAGGGCGATGGGAAGCATCCACCAGCTGACGAGCGGGGAGCCATTGGCGATGAGCAGCCCGAGCATCGTGAGGAACAGCAACCGGACGGACAACGAGAAGGCGAATCCCAACTGCTTCAACCAGGGGATCGCCGTCGTACGGGTCCACCCGAACTGCATCAGCGTCTGCAGGTAGCCGCGTGCCCATCGCTCGCGCTGGTGGACCAGCGCCGGTACGCGTGTGACAGGGACGGTGGACACGAGACAGTCCTGCGGTCGGAGCGTCCTCCAGTGTGTGTGCCGCAGGGCTATGGTCAGCTTCCAGTCCTCTGTCCAGTTCGTCGGATCGTAGAACTCCCCATAGGTGGCTTTGATCTCGCGAAGGGCGGCCACCCGGAAGAGAGCGGCCATTCCGGTCATGCACCCACCCCGCCCCTTGTGCCGCCCGATCATGATGCGATCGCGTTCATACTCCATGGCCTGGAGTAGCTCCAGAAGGTTCCCGTGCCGCATGACCAGGTGATTAGAACTGAGCGCGCCGAGCTCCGGGTCGTCGATGAAATGCCGGACCCCGTTCTCGATCAGCGTCTCCGTCAGCACTGTGTCCGCATCCATCGACAGCACGAGGTCATCATCGTCAAGTAACGGGAGATACTCGTTCAGCGCCAAGTTCAGCGCGCCGGCCTTCCGGCCGCTGATCTGCCCGACGTCATCGACCCACACGCCGAGGTCGCGCGAAATCTGCGCTGTACGGTCCCTGCTGTTATTGACGACAACGAGGATCTCGTCGGGAGGCCGCGTCTGCGAATGAAGAGACCTGATGGTGTCTGCGATACTCGCTTCCTCGTTATGGGCGGGAACGATCGTAAGCACCCTCATGGACCTGACACCTGTCGTTGAGTCTCGTAGGGCATGGCGCCACCGATCAAGAGTGACTGGGCGTTTTCTGCCGAAGGCACCGGATCCCTCGCCGACATCAGTGCAATCCCTCTCCGCCGACCCTGCCTGCGCCGATTTTTCCTTTCGTAAGCGGCGTTTCGCCACCTGCAGGGAACCCTAAGGAGTGAAGCAACGGAAAGTCAATCATCACTACCAAGAGTGATGCGGGTCTCACCGGAAGCAACGGAACATCAATCATCACTACCAAGAGTGATGCGGGTCTCACCGGAAGCAACGGAACGTCACTCATTACTACCAAGAGTGATGTGAATCTCACCTGAAGCTTACGGAGCGTCACTCATCACTACCAAGAGTGACGCGATTCTCACCTGCAGCAATGGATTTCCAATCATCACTACCAAGAGTGATGCGGGTCTCACGGAAAGGAACTGACTCGACGACAGACGACGGTCCCGGCAGGAGAAGGCGCGCGGGCACCGAGTATCTCGTTTCCTGCTCGCCTGGATGGGGATGCCAGCGAGGAGCCGGTGCGGTCGGATCGAGCTACCGCTCTCCTCGCCGACTCGGATCAGGTTGCGCTCAGTTCAGTAGTTTGCGGACACTGAATCCAGATCGATCCAGACACCGTTAAACAACAGCCAGACGTTCTGCATCGCCATGAGGTCTGATTCTTTCCAGCTACCGAATGTCGGGCTAAACGGCGGGCTCGTGAGATTGGGCACCCAGTTTCTGAGGGTGGTGTTTGAGTTGTCTTGTGATGCCCACAGCGGGATGTTCGTGAAGCCGCTCCCACCTTGCCATCCGTCAGGGTACGAATAGATGACTGGTCGGATGCCATCGGCCTGTACGGCAGCCACTTCGGCGAACGTGACCGGGACAATGGTGGAGCCGGTCCCGTTGCAGTTCGAGCCACCGGGTCCGTTGCCCGGCTCGATGTCGAATGCGAAGAAAGCCATCGGCAGTCCCCCGAAGGCACTGATCCCTTCTGCATAGTCCTGGGGCGAGCAGGTGAACGCGGCGACCTGAAGTCCAGCAGCTTCGGCTGCTTCGACGATCGTCTGCGTGGATGCATCGGTAGCCGGGGTGAGTACGGTGTCGTCCTGGACAATGAACACTCGGAATCCTGCACTGTAAGCCGTTTGGAACCAAGCCTCCGTCATGATGCTTGGTTCCTGCCACGCATCGAACGCCCTGATGACCGCCGGGTCGGTCGAAGTTGTAAACGCCGCATCGACGTACTGGTAGCAACTCTGTCTGTTGACGTCGCCTACATCGCTGATCTCGGTGCACCGCTGCCTTGTAGATGGGGTCGCCGAGGTGGGTAACGCGCTATTCGTGGCCTCGTGCGATGCACCGAAGATCACTAATGCCACGATGGCTGCCAGCACCAGGGCCACCAGCCTTCGGACTCCGAGCATCAACGTGGTGATGCAGCACGAGTTGTGAGTCTCGGCCAGGCTCTCATATGGACAGGCTGACTGGCCCACGCACTGTTAGCAACAAACGGGCGATGAACCTTCCGACACGGGTACGTGTCGACCTTCCACCGACCACTCAGAGTGACTGAGCTACTACAAATGGCACTGAGATGGCGCCTCCACTATCCGGCCCGTGGAGAGGCCGGGCCCGAGCCGAGTTTTGGCGGCACACGGCTGAGGTCGCCTGCTCGACCCGGCAGAGCTTTCTCTGTTCAGACGAGTCTCGGAAGTGCCGACACAATCATTGTGGAACCAGAGATCTCAGAGCTGACTGCCGTCTCCATGAGGAAAGACGGCTTTGGCGGCATTCTGTCCTGCTCGGACTCGATGCGTGAGATCCTCGGCTGGGATACCGCCGCCCTGGTTGGGGCCCGGTCACTCGACTACATCCACCCCGACGATCATGACTTCGTCGTGAATCAGTGGATAGCGATGTTGGAGGAACCAGGTTCGACCCAGGTACTGCGATACCGACACCGTCATAGTGACGGCTCATGGATGAACGTCGAAGCCACAAACGAGAACAGGCTCGATCTCGACGGATGGGTCTGCTGTTCGTTGATCGCCATCGACAAGGCAGAGGACGATCCCGCCGAGGTGGGAAGAGTCCATTCTGAAATGAGCGCGATCCGACTCGTCCGCTCGGGCGAGCGACTCTTACGTCGGTTGGCCGAAGGACTCTCGATCGGGGTGGCCTACATCACGGCTGATGGTGCGGTCACCTATGTGAATTCGCGGTGTCAGATACTGCTCGGTTTGAACGCAGGCGTTCATATGGATGCGATCCCTGCAGCCCGCCTCAACAAAAAGGACACCCAGGCAGTCCAGAAGGAGCTGACACAGATCATGGGAACGGCCGGCGAAGCAACGCTCACGGTGGTGGACCAGGCCGAGTCAGCTCGTCCCATCCTGCGAATCGTTATGCGAGGTCTGGCCCAGGACTCCGAAGGTCCGGCGGGAATTGTGCTGTCCATCGAGGATGTGACTGATGTGACGCGAGCCACGGAGGACCTTGAGCGGAGGGCGAGCACTGATCCGTTGACCGGCGTTCTCAATCGGGCAGCCACAATCGAGTTCCTCGACCTTGCGCTGCACAACAACGAAAGACTGGCGGTGGCATTTGTCGATGTTGACCGCATGAAGGCTCAAAACGATTTGCTGGGCCACGCAGGAGGCGACGTTCTGCTCGTCGAAACGGCACGCCGTCTCAACGAGGCGGTGAGGCCTGGGGACATCGTGGGACGCTTGGGCGGAGACGAATTCGTAGCGGTCTGTCGGCACATCACGACTCCAGCAGCAGCGACGGCACTGGCGGAGCGACTGGCACGCGCAATGCACTGGGTGTTCTCGGCTGGGACGTCCAGCTTTCCGGTATCGGCGTCGGTGGGAGTGGTGCATTGCGTTGACGCTGAGAGCACCGCTGAAGTGATTGCCAGGGCGGACGTCGCGATGTATCGAGCCAAAGGGTCGGGTGTCGGCGACCCCGTGATGTGGAGCGAGTCGCTCTCAGCCACAGACCCGGACATCTTCGAGCAGGCTCGGTTGCACCGACTCCCATCGAGGGAGTCTGATCCCGGACGCTGACCCCAGCCGGCGCTGTTGCCGCCCCCGGACTATCAGCCGAAATACGGCTGATGGTCATTTTCGCCTTCCCACCCTCTGCCTTGTTCGACGGGTATCCTCGCTCGCCGGGCAAGGCTCTTGGTCGCCCATTTCGATCTGCCCACTGGCGAGTGGGGCCATGATCTCCTCCGCGACGACCCGCAAATCGGGCGTTGGCCAGCCACACGGGATAGCAATCGAGAGTTGCAATCCCTTCAGCGTGGATCTAAGGTTCTTTCCAGGCGGGAGCCGGTCGACATCGGGCATCGTGCTGGAGCGTGGATCTCCCGCACGAGTGCCCGACATCGACAGATCGGCGTGGCGGGAACAGAGCGGCTTTCGATTACTCAATCCTTTGGTGCCCGTCCATGATCGCTGCTGCAGTGGCCGCACCGTCGAGGGTTGGGAAACTGACGGAGCCGGGTCAGCCTCGCCGCTGAGTCGTCGGAGGCGACCAGTCTGGGTCCGGTTCAAGGAACTGCATGAGCAGTGCTTCCAAGCCGATGGCGAAGAGTGTCCACTCCTCGTCTTCACCGTTGGGGCCGGTGGGCTGCAGGATTACCCCAAGGTCAGGGTCCACATGCTGGCGTAGGGAGCACCCCTCGGCGAGAGCACCCGCGGCCACGCTCAGCTGGCGGAAGGTCAGCGGCTCCCTGACACGCATACCGAGGAGAGCGGCCAGACCCGCGTAAGCGCTCTCCCAAAGGGAGGTAAATCCTCGGTAGCCCTCCAGCAGAGCCGCTCGGATTCGCCGCTGATACTCGGTCTGTTGCCTCCCGGCATTGTTGGCGGTGGCCATCGCCCATACCGCGATCCACATCGACCAGTTGGGTGACTCGAGCAGCATGAAGCTATTGGCTGATCCGCCGACGCGGCACACCTCTCTCAGCGATCGCGAACGCGCCTCGGGACTCGAGAGGTCGAGGCTGTCGAGCAGAGGACCCAGCGACTTGACGGTCTCGTCGAATTCTCCCAGTGCGTCCTCTACGGCGATAGTGGCCAGAACATCAGCCTGATAGTCGGCCTGGTTCTCCCAGACGCGGCGGATGACAGAGGCGTTGGAGAGCTTGAGGCCGGTCTCCGCATCAATACGTTCGAACACCCTCTTGAAGGTGAGGGTATCGACGCCGACGCCGAACCCATCTTCGATGAGAACGAGGCGACCCATCTTGAGCATGAGCGCGCGGAGTTCATCGCGGCTCTGTTTGGGTTGGCGTTTCATGGTCGGTGAGGACGATTCTGCTCGCTGTCAGAGTGGAAGTGGTGTCATGGGTGCTTGGCCCGAAGTGGATCGTTCGAACAACCTGAGATCAGGCCGCACGGGCGGCACGTTCAACACCAGGACTCTGCGGCACTCACGCCCTCATTAGGAGACGTCAACCGCTCATTCGGACCTCACAATATCCGGTAGTGACGGTCGTGACGTCGGAGCGGCTTCTCGGCTGCGCTCTTCGTCTCCTGGTCGGCGGCAAAACGAACGTGTTTTTTGGCACGAATAGGCGGCCATCAGCCGGAGGCGCAGGGGCTTGTCTTTGCCATGCCCGCCGAGTGCGGCGGAGGATCTGAAGTCCCGATCGATGCCCTCGCCCTGACGCTGATGTCGTGATAGCGCTTGAGGTACATCGAGATCCTCTGGGGTCCGAAGTGCTCGTTCTGCCGGAGGCAGACGATCTTGCCCACCACCTCGGTCTTGGTCGTGTTGGGCTGTTCAGGGGTCCGGCCGAGGCGTCTCGCGGTCCTTCCTCGCCGAACTCCTCGTAGCGATGGAGCCACTTGTGGAAGCACGGTCGACTGATTCCGCAGTGACGGCAGGTCACGGCCACATTTTCCTCTCACAAGGAGATCACTGACGTAAACGACCTCTGTCAGTCTTTTCCTTAGGAGTCTTCAGTACGCCCAAACTCGTCGTGGAACACAAGCGCCACCAGCACCGTCTCGGCAGCAGCCACCGAGCGCAGCCCGACCCAGAACACGCCGGCCACCGCGTCAATGACCAGGTCCCGAAAGGCGATCGAGCTAGCTGAGTTAGGCGCCTCGGAACCGGTTGCGGAAGAAGGCTCCGATCGGCGCCGATCTGCAGGGACTTCTGTTGAGGCCTGCTGAGTAGAAGCGCTAGCGCTTTGCATAGTCGGCGTATCCCTGCCAGTCGATTACGACACAGGGATCATTGCCGACAACCCAAGCATCATGGCCCGGCGATGCGACCATGAAATCACCGGGACCAAAGTCAGACTCGCTGCCATCATCCATGACGATCTTCATCTGTCCGGAGATGACATAACCGGTGTGGGCGGCCTCGCAGCTTTTCGTGCCAGTAATCGGTTGCACGTGTTCGGACCACCGCCAGCCGGGCTCGAAGCGGGCTCGGCCAACAGCTCCCTGGCCGGTATCGATGATCTCGAGATACCCCATACCGCCCTCGAACTTCCGCACCTCATCGGGCGCGTCAAGACTCCTGCAAATTAGTGTCGACATTCCTCCTCCTAAAGGTGCTCAGTACTGCTACCCGTGCCCCTCCCGCTCCACCTCACACGTTCGCGCCAAGCACTTGTCGATTCAAGGGAGGACCTTGGTTTTCTGTAGGATTTTGTCTCGGAGGGTCGAAAACGACGGTGCTAGCACGTGGTCGGAGCTGGTTTCTTCTCTGTAGCGAGCCGAGCACCAGAAGGGGTGCGATTTGTGTGCGCCCGCAACTTGGCCAGAGCGCACCGCTCCGGGTGTCCTGGGAGACACTGCAGGAGATTGTCCGATTCGAGCCCCTGGTCTGGATGTCAGACAAGGCTTCAAATTCATCTCGGCTGGTGCTACAACATAATTAGTCCGAAAGAGGCCCCACCCCCCAGGGTCAATCGGCGGGCTCCGGGGTTGCAGCGACCTCACGCCAGATCACGGTGATCGGCGTGAGGTCACTCCCCCTGGATCAGAAGTCCCCTAGCCCTTCCAGACCGAGGGTCGAGGTGACAGATGGGCGGTCGGGTTCATGGTGGTAATGGTCATGCTGCCTTGTTCTGCTTGAAGCTGTCGAGGACGTGCTTCGGGGTCCGGCCCCGCATGTAGTCCCCGTGGTTCTTTCGCCGGTGGTTGTAACGGATGAGCCAGGCATCGGCCTCGGCCTGGAGCTGGCGGATCGAGGTGAAGTGCCGGCGGTGGAATGCCGGACGCCAGCCCTCTTGGAGGATGGTGCCGTGGAACCGCTCGCACACCCGAGTTGTGGTTGGGGGACCGGGGAGGAATCCGCACGTGGGTGAGGTTCTTCGTGACCAGATGGGCCCGGAACCCCGATGCGCCATATTCGGGCCCGTTGTCCGTGAGCACAGCCCGAACGCCCACTCCGAGCCGTCGGAAGTGCTTGAGCACCTGGTCGAGAAAGCGAATGGTGTGGGTGGCGTTCACCGGTCCGAGCACGATGGCGACGGTCGCCCACCGGGTGAAGACGTCGATGGCGGTGAGTTGGTAGACCTTGCCCACGCCTTTCAGGTTCCCGACGTAGAAGCTGTCCAGGCAGAGGAGCTCCCCCGGGCCGCCGGCGGCCAGGCAGAACCCGAAGGGATCCTCCTCCCGGGCCGCCTCGGTCACGAGGCCGGTGGTCATCATGGTGATGGCGGCCGCCCGGGCCACCCGCTGGGACCGCTTCCCGAGTCCGTGGGCCACCAGGTGTCGCTGCACGGTCGAGGGGGCGATGGAATAGCCCTGGTCATCTAGCCGGTCGGCGTATTGGCGGCACCCGATGGTCGGCTCCACCACGGCCAGGGTGAGCAGCTCGGCCACCACGTGGGTGGGAGTGGCGTTGGGTAACTGGGGTGTCCGTCGGGCCTTGGGCATCAAAGCCTCGAGTCCATAGCGTTCGGCCAGGGACCTCCACTCGTAGAAACGGGTGCGGGACACCCCGAAGTTCCGGCAGGCCTCGGCCACGTTGCCGGTCTCTCGGGCCAGATCAAGCAAACGGACGCGTCGCTGATAGATGATCTCTGCTGGGGTCACGGTGATGGGCTCCTTGATTCTTTGGTAGGAACCAAAGCGTCCATCGCCGGACCCCATCATCGGCTGGATGTGTAACGTCAACCCTCGGTCAGGAAGCCCTAGCCATTTGACTTGAGGGGGCGGCGGCGGAAGGCCGATTGCGAACAGGCGAAGCACCCCGATGTCATGGTGAAAGCCCGCCAGGCCCGATTTGGGTTCGCATCATCGAGGCAACAAGCCGTTGTTCACCTCCCGGTGCTAAGGCACGGCGGGTGAACCTCGAGTTGCTCGGTCAGAGGCTCGAGGGAGCTGTGCGGCCAGTTCAGGCGGTCCTCCATTGCGGGCCATTCCAGTCCTCTCGTGCCGTCTCGGGCAGTCGGTAACCACGGCCGACCCGGCGAAGGAGTCCGGGATATCTCCGTCGGTGCATTCGGACGGATCGATCGAAGCTTCCGAAGGGAGTTAGGTGCGCCTTGCCACAATGATGTTCTGCTTCACTCCTGGTACGTCGTCGAGGAACTCCGTTACGCGGAAAGTCGGCGGCCAGCGGCGCTGCACGTAGGCGAGAGGTATCGCCGTCTCTCCGTAGGTGGCCGACGGGAGGTCTTCCCCCGCACCGATTGGATCGCAACAGTATTCGCCGCTGTCGTAGCACTCGAGGGCGCCCTGGGTGTCCAGGAAGGCTGACCGCGCCCCAACTGTGCCGATGCGTCTGAACTCACTGACATTATGGAGATCACTCTCCTGCTCGCGGATCGCGGCGCAGTCGAGGATGAAGTCCCGCTCCCGGGTAGTCACGATCAGTGATCCTCCGGGCCGGAGGACTCGGGCGAACTCGGCGAGCCACTGGAGGTGCACCTGCTCCGTCAGATGCGAAAAGACCGAGAAGGCGAAGACCACGTCGACCGACGCGCTCGGCAGGTCCAGGGGCGGGAGCAGGTCGATCTGTTCGAAGGTTGCCCAGGGATTGCTGCTCCGACAGAGGTCGATCATCCCTTCGATGGGGTCGACTCCGAGAAGGCCATCCTTGCCAAAGTCCTTGATGAAGAATCGGGTGATCCGTCCCCAGCCGCAACCGAAGTCCACAGCCGACCTCGGATGGTCCGCGCTGGTCACCCGAGACACGACCTTGTAGAACGAGAACGCCTCGCGCAGAGTATCTTCGCTGTGACGACCTGTGAAGCGGACCTGGATCTCTTCGGGCGGCAAGGTCGGAAGATACCCGTGCAACGAGGAGAACGTACGCTCGCCGTGCACACTGAGCCAATACCACTCCGATGGCGTCATGTGCCGGAACACCGAACTTGGCGGGAGAGAAGTGAGCCGTGCGGTGAGTACGTAGGGGATGGCTACGGCGGGACGAAACCACCGGCGAACCGTTGTGATCCGACTCGCGGCCATCTCGCTCCTCGTCTTCCGATCCACACTTGCTGTCGGCCACAGACCATATCGGTGGAAGTGCCAGTCCTGCCTCGCATCTGGGCTTGCCGTGGCGCTCGGTCACCAGCAATCACCAGATACAGCTCTCCGACTTGCGATAAAGCTGCGGAGGGCAGCGGCTTGATGCCACCTACTGGGAGAAGCTGTGATCTCGATGGATTTGCGCATCCTCAACCGATGTGCGGCTGAGTACCACTCCCCCAGCTCGCCTGGCAAGGACGGTACGCTCCAGGGGCTTCACTCTCCAACTGGGAAACTGATCCGACCTAATTGGGAATCAATCCGCCAATCGGCAAGGCCACTCGTCCTGAACGAGTTGCCCCCATTCCCGGCATTCTGGGACAACCCCGTGCCTTCGTCCCCTGGCATGTAGTGGCCGACAGGTCACTCAGACCCGACCGAAACAATAGGGCCGGCTCCCCTGTCGCGGCTTCGCCATGGCGTCGATGTTCCCATCGACTACTAAGAAAGCGGTGGCGGTGTGAACAGCAGACTTGATTATGGTTCTGCGAATCGAGCTGGACTGATGGGTCACACTCGATGAGTGCTGGACAGATGCCCAACGGTCGCCGTCGTTCGGGACCAAGGAGAGCCGCGTCCGTGAGCGTCTCTCAGGTTGGCTCACCAATTCCGAAAGCTGGCCATCGTCAAAAGGCCCTCCGCGTTGAAGGCCGACACCGGTTCGGCCGATTCGCGGTGGCAAGCCTGGCCACTATTGCAGTGTTCGTGGTTGCGGCGCTCGTGCTCTCCAGTCATGGACCAGCTGCATCTGGAGGCGTGCCATTCGCGCCACGGGACGTGGTGGCGAGGACGTCGGTAAACCCGGGGCCTGGCTACTGGCTCGTTACCTCGACTGGACGGGTCTACGCATACGGTGGTGCAACCAACTACGGCGGTATGACCGGACAGCGCCTCAACAAGGCGATCGTCGGCATCGCCTCCACCCCCGACGGCCAGGGCTACTGGTTGTTCGGTGCAGACGGTGGGGTCTTCTCGTTCGGTGACGCCGCGTTCTATGGCTCGCAGGGAGCTACGGGCACGTCCTCTCCGGTAGTCGCCGGGGCAAGTGTGCGGCAGGGAGGAACGGGAGGAAGCGGCCCACCAGGGGCAACAGGTCTCACCGGGGCAACAGGTCTCACCGGGGCAACCGGTGCCCCCGGAACAGCCGGACTGCCTGGAGCGATGGGCCTTATCGGCCTGACCGGCGCCACCGGACCAGTCGGGCTGCCAGGAACAACAGGTGCCACCGGTGCCACCGGGCTCACCGGGGCGACCGGCATGGCGGGGCCGGTCGGGGCAACGGGCGCTACCGGACCGACTGGAGCAACCGGACCCCGGGGCCCGGTGGGTCAGCCAGATTACGGGTACATCTACAACCTCGCAGCGCAGACAGTGGCGGTCGAAGGAGCAGTGCTCTTTGACAGCAATGGCCCGCTGTCCGGCTTCACGCACACCGCGGGGTCGGCGTCGATCACGGTTGAGTCGGGGGGCACCTACCTCCTCGATTTCTCAATCTCTGGAACAGAGCCCAATCAATTCTCACTGTTTGACAATGCGAGTCCAGTTGCTGGGACCACGTACGGTTCCGGCGCCGGCACCCAACAGAGTGGCGGTCAGGTGGTCGTAAGCCTTGCCGCTGGAGATGTGCTGACGTTGGTAAACCACTCGTCTGCAGCAGCCGTCGGGTTGGCCTCCGACATTGGAGGCACCCAAGCCAACGTCAATGCATCGCTTGTCATCGAAGAGCTCGGCTGAGCATGGTGCGGGGAGGACTCAATAGTGCCCACCGAGTGATCGGACTCGTTGCACGAGAGAGCTGCTGCGAAGGATGTCGGTGCGATCGCTGGTGCCTACATGGAATTTTCACCGTCCCTTTGACGCTACTTCCTGGCTTCTACGTGTTAGAGGAGGGTCGGTGGCCCAAAGCGTTACGAAGTGAATCACCCCGGGTTCCATGACTGCTCCGGCTTTTGGTAACCGCCTCGAGGGCGGGTGCTGTTTGACGGTAGTAGGTGGCCTCGAACCTGCCGGTGTGACGTAGGTGTTGGCGTCGGTGATCTCGCCGTGGAGGCGACGGTGGCTGAACCAGTCGATGTAGCCCATGGTGGCGAACTCGACGTCGTCGAGCCCCGTCCAGGGGCCCTTGGGGTAGATCAGCTCCCACTTGTAGAGGATGTTGAAGACCACAGCCATGGCGTTGCCGTAACTGTCACCGGTGGAGCCGACCGAGACCACGATGTCTTTCTCGGCCAGGCGCTCGGAGTAGCGAATCGACAAGTATTGGACCCCTTGTCCGAGTGCACCAGGCCGTCGAGGACCTGACCCTGCCGGGTGCGGTTCCAGACGGCCATCTCCAGGGCGTCGATGGCCAGGTCGGAGCGCATTGAGTTAGAGAGCTGCCAGCCCACGACCATCCGGCTGAAGACGTCGATGATGAAGGAGGCGTACACCCACCCGGCGTGGGTCTTCACGTCGGTCAGGTCCGCCACCCACAGCCGGTTGGGCGCGTTGGCCGTGAAGTCCCAGTCGACCAGGTCGCTCGGGCGGTGCTGACGTTCGTCCGACCTGGTGGTGACTTTGTAGGCCTTCCCCCGGCGGACACCAGAGAGTCCCGGGTCGCCCATCAGTCGCTCGACCGTGCAGCGGGCGACCCGGGTGCCCTCCCGGTTGAGCTGGATCCAGACCTTGTCGGCGCCGTAGACGTCGAGGTTGTCGCTGTAGACCCGGAGAATCTCGACCTTCAGGTCCTCATCCCGGAGGGCACGGGCCGACGGGGGCCGTTTCTTCGCCACCCAATACGGGTTCGGGGCGATATTGCCGCCGTGCTCGGTGAGCACCCGGCAGATCGGCTCGACCCCGAAGCGGTCTCGGTGAGCGTCGATGAAGGCGACTGTCTCTCCGGCGTCCCTCGTCCGTCTCGGCCCGACGGACCTAGAGTCGCAACGTCCCTCGGTTGATCGAGAGCTTCTCGGCCACCGATCCGATCGCCGCCCACTGGGACGAGTAGTCGTCCTGGCGGTCGAGGACCATGCGGATGGCCCGCCCCCTCATCTCAGTCGGGTAGGGCGTGCGCCTCCGACTCTTCTCCTCTGACATGGCTCCATCCTCTCAAGAGGTGGAGCGGTCACCAATCCCGGGGCGACTCACCCCATCTCACTCTGTTAGCGCGCTCGATGAATTTCACAGTTGGATTGGATGCCTATGCGCCAGTTGGCACCAACGTGGACATTTGAGCTCCGAACTCAGCCTGGGTACGGCTGAGGTCGCACCGCTCCCCCACCCCCTCTCCCGGCGAGGGTGCCCACTTGAGTCTCACCTTTCAAGTGGGAGCCGATCTGCCGATTTGTGAGTTAGATAGAAGCGTTGTGCCTGGACGTGTTGCGCCCCGCTCCCGGCGTTGAGGGACACCCCGTCACGCTGCTTCAACCAAAGCAACCAGATTGTCGATTGATCTCTCCATCATCTCTTTGGGGATGACAGGGAACTTGTCGTGCCACTTCGCTGGTGTATTGGTCCAATCGCAGTAATTGGTCACCTTGGTGTGGTCGCTATCAACCGCAGAAATCTCCCACCCGAATACGTGACCGAAGGAGGGTCGCTCCCTGTTCCCCACACTCCATTCGAGCAGGGCGTCAGGAACGATCTTGGTCACGGTGTTCAGGGCCTTGTACTTGCCCATCGGTAGGTCACCGAGTGGTTCCCTGTCCATTTCCATTACGAAGGTGTCTCCGACGGCCCACACAGGTTTGGCGTTAGGTGCAGCTTGAAGCATGCCCGAGCCGTCGATCTCCACTTGCATTTTGGGATCGCAGACGAGGCTGAACACCGTGGACGGTTGGGCCTTCACGACCCGACTAACAGCGGCTCGGCACGCCTCAGTCATCAAAAGTCCCTCCCGGTTGTTACCTGTAGGTCTCAGTTTGGCACTCCTGGTCCCGATTGCGTTGGGTGCCATCACAGTGCCGGTCAACCACGGTCGATAAGTGCCCCGCTCCCAGCGTTATGGGCTATCGGCGACCCTGGCGGCTCGACGGACGCCGCCGGATAACGGCACCCGTTACGAGGGACGGTGCTGATCCAGAAATGCGTCAATCGCAGACCAGTCGTCTGCCCTACCCGTGGTGGCGCACTCGAATAGGACGATCTGCGCACGCTCATGCTCGACGACGGCTTCACCCAAAGCGGACTCCTCCTCAGGCAACACGTCCGCAAGGTGCGTGTACATCCTCAAGGTATCTGGCGTGTATGCCAAGGCGTTCTCCAAGACTCCCTTCCAGTCGTCGCCCACTTGAGCTATTTCGACGCCGATGCGTTCGGCCTCGTCCCCGTCGATAGACGCCCCGTATCTTCGAGCAACAGCCTCGATGAGATCTCTCGTCGTCTTCTCCACCAATGCAAGGACATCGAATTCCTGGCGGTGATCGGGGAACCGCTCGCCGAGCGCCTCGTAGTAGCTAACACCCGAGACTTCCGCCGCCCAGCACTCGCTTAGAGCACGCTGAAGCACGTCCCTCTCCACCATGGTGAAGCTCCCTTCGGCTGACAGCTCCTACTGTACGTGCCCAACGGCACGCCGCTCTAGGCGGCCCGGTCGGAGGCCGGCCAGAAAATGCTCCATCCCGGTGATCGGGGCGGGCCCGGTTGAGCATCAACGCTTCGGCCGTGACCCTAACGCCAGGGCAGGTCAGGAACGAAGAAGCTGATCAGGATGCGGAGGCTGTGACGCCCGCCAAGGTGGGATTCGTAGCAATCGACACGGTCGACCCGAACGGCCTTGCTCCGTTCTGGTCCGCCCTCCTCGGAGTCCAGGTGGACAGCGAGCTTGGAGAGGGTGACTATCTCCTCCTGGCACCGACAGAGGAAGGCTTGATCGTTGGGTTCCAACGAGTGCCGGAGGCAAAGTCCGGCAAGAACAGGATCCACCTTGATCTTGTCGTGGACGACCTCGATGCAGCCACGGCAGAGGTCGAACAACTCGGAGGTCAATGGCTAGAACCGGGCACGACCCGAGAACTTGAAGGATTCCACTGGCGTTGCATGGCAGATCCCGAAGGCGACGAGTTCGATCTCGATGTCCTCCCCGCCGGCTGGTAAAACGAGTGGCCATGCCCCCGTCACGCTATGCCATCGTACCTTCCGATTGGATCAACTTTTACGAAGAGACCCACATTCCTGCCGCCGTGTGGGCGGGTGACACGCTCCGAGTATCAAGCCATGCCGGGGAGACACCGGACGACGTGTTCTCCGATAGCGCTGAAGAGCAACTGAGAGGTGCTTTCCGCAATATCGCCTCCACGCTCGCCGAAGTTGGCGCGACCTGGGCAGATGTTGTCGAGATCAACTCGTACCATGTCGACTTAGGCAGCCATGCCGACTTTCTGCTACGTGTGGCTGCTGAGTTTTTGGAGGCGCCGTATCCGGCCTGGACGCCAGTCGGCGTCACTCAACTGTGGCCCGCCGAAGCGGTCGTAGAGATCAGATGTGTCGCCGTTGTCGCCGATCATGGGAGTAGTTCGTTACCTCCGTCCTAGCCCGACAGTGCCGTTGGGGGGCAGGCGATAACCGCCGCCTACCCTGCGTTCGGGGGCAGCCCGTTCCTGCTGGAGCATTCACCCTCTGATTGAGCCGATCGTTCCCCTAGCATCCAACGTCGTGGGAGCGAACCCGTGGGAATCCACTGTGGTGGCACGCGTCGGCGAGGGGCGTTACTCGGCCACGATCGCTCCGTCGTGGAACTTGGCGGTTGCCGCACAAGGCGGGGTAGTCGCAGCGATCGCCGCTCGGGCAATGGAAGCCGAGCTCGGCACGGGACAGTCGCTCCGCTCATTTCACGGCGTGTTCGCCAGTCCGGTTCCGGTTGGACGGGTTGAGGTGGAGGTCGGAGTCATCCGCTCCGGTCGCTCGATCTCCCAGGTGCAAGCGAGCATTCGCGCAGCTGGTGCTCGTGCCGGATTCACAGCGTTCGCCGCCTTCGGGCAGGAGCGCCCCGGTTTCAGTTACACCGAGCTCGAGGTGCCTCGCGTGCCCCCACCTGAGGAGTGCGGATCGTTCCGCGACCCTCCTCCGCCCGAGTCCGGTTTGCCGAGCGAGCCTCTCTTTGAATTCTGGAGAGAGGTCATTGAGGGCCGCCCTGCCCTCGGACACGCTCCTTGGGATACCTCTGAGCGTGATGCGGCGGAAGTTGCCACTTGGATCAAGTTCGAGCATCTACCCGCCGACGAGAACGGGCAGTTCGATCAGCTGGCGCTGCTCGTCGCTGCTGACATGATGCCCGCCGCCGTCTTCGAGAAAGTCGAACCGATCGAACGTGAGTGGTTCGCGCCAAGCATGGATCTCACTGTGCATCTCAATGGCTTACCGACTGGGCCTTGGATCCTCAATCACAATCGGGCGCACTTCGCCAACGATGGATACGCCTCGGCCGAAGTGGCCCTGTGGGATCTGCATGCGCCCGACGGCCCAAAACTGTTGGCCTGGGCAACTCAGGTTATGTTCTTCACCCGGCTCAAGTAGCCGCTACCCAGCGGTAGGGGGTACCTCTGTGTGAGACTGATCAGCGTGTCGTCAAATACGAGATTCAAAGCGGCGACCGTCGACCAGCGAACCTTCAGCGACCGTCAGTGAGCGAGCGAAGTCCGAGTGCCGGCCCGGTTCCACCGTGGACCCTTCACTGGCGCGATACACCGGTACTCTTCGGCCTCGGAGGGGCCTCCGGCCATCGGCCGGCACAAGGCTGAGGTCGCCCTGACCTATCGAGTTCATGGAATTCCCATTTAGCAGCCATTGAGTCGCAGCTGGGAAGTGCTACAAGTTATACATGACTTCTGTTGGGTGTCCGAGAGCTGCGGCAACGAGCCAGCGAACTGCTCAGGCTGGTGGAAAAAGGCGAGACTGTAGAGATCACCGACCGGGGACGCCCCGTTGCGAGACTCACGCCCCTTCCCGAAGGGACTCCATTGGAGCAACTGCGCGCGGCCGGGGAGGTCGACCTCGCCTCCGCTGACACGGGCGACCTCCCCGAACCCATAACGCTCCCGAGCAGCATCGAGTCACCGTCCTCAGCCCTCCGACGGCTGCGCAGCGAAGAACGCTGATCGCGTGAGAGCCACCTACTTGGATTCCTCGGCCATCGTGAAGCTCGCGGTCCGTGAGGCCGAATCGGACGCGCTCCGAAGCCACCTCCGACGACGACGCCCCCTCGTCTCAAGCGCGCTGGCGCGGGCAGAGGTGCTCCGGGCATTGCTCCCGGGAGGTGAGACAGCACTTGTCGCCGGACGGCGGGTCCTCGAGCGGATCGATCTCGTGCGGGTCAACGACCGGGTCCTGAACCTCGCAGGATCTCTCCTGCCAGAGGAACTCCGATCACTCGACGCCATCCACCAGGCCACTGCTGGCCGCCTTGGTACCGACTTAGGCGAGCTTGTCACTTACGACGAAAAGATGGGTGCAGCCGCCCGCACCATGGGATACAAGACATCTGCTCCCGGCTGAGCGACGATCCTTCAACCTAAGGCACAGTGAAGCGCTAGCGACCGGGTTCCCGCGGACTAAGCCAGTTGGTGAATGCTCTGCCGATTCGTTTGCTGGTGAAGGTGCCCTTAATCAGACCGAGAACACGCTGCCTTTGACCAACGCGAGGTGGCCAGCCTTACTGACACAGAACGCACCGGAGCCACCGTCCCCCACCTTGATCACCGACGCTGCACTTCCAGTGACGGCAGTTACCACGTCTGAGGCGTCGTACTCTTTAGAGCCGGCGGCGCAGCTCCCTTGTCCGGCACTCGTGACGGAGCCCGAAAGCCACACCGAGCCTGGGTGCTTGCCTGCCCAGCTGATCGTCCCACCGGTCGCGAGCGAGGTGCCCACGGCATTCCCCTTCGCAAACGGAGTACTGCACCCCTTGACATGAACAGTTCCCGTGAGGGACCCGGAGACTTTGGCGCATGTCACTGGAGACGACGCTCCGGCTATCCCAGACACTCCAACAATCCCCACCGTCACCGCTGACATCGGAATCGCGAATGTTGCCACTGCCACCATGATCTTTCGCACTGTTCCCCCTTGTTCGGATTCGCTTGTAGATGCCGATTTGCGTCGGACTGTACCAACAGAACGTTAAGAATCTGTTAGAAGATGTTCCGCCGCCGCGACGGAAGCGCCCGACTCGTAGAAGCCCTGGTCTCAGGGCAATTACGATGATTCTTCCGTTCCGCTCCATGATCCCTCTCGCCCCCCAGCTCGTCTCTTGGAGGAAGCGGGCTTCGAGGGGGTCGATGTGCACTGGAAGCAGCCAAACCCACGTCGTCTACGGCGGTAGACGGCCCTGAAGTGTGGCTTCTGGCCACGATATTCAGGTCTGCGGTCGCAGGAGAGGCCCACTCCATCGGTGCCCTGACTAGCCCGGTGAGCACCAGGATCCGGGCTCCCCAAGAACAAGGCTCCAGGACGCCACTTCAGGATCGGGGGTGAAATCGCCAGAGTGGGGATCCTGTCGATACTCGATCGGTGGATCCTCGCCGCTGGCAATACGGGCCACTGCGGCCAGTAGCCGCTCGACATCTGCTTCGGTCGTGTTGATGCCCGCGCTGGCCCGCACCGCTCCGGGCATCCGGCTGCGGTCCCCACGAAGGACATCGTCGCGGTAGGCGACCACATCCGCCTGGGACAGTCCGAGCAGACGGATCAGGTAGGGATGGGCACAGAAGCAGCCGTGGCGAACGCCGATGCCGTCCTCGGCCGCCAGGCGGGCGGCAACGAGCGCATGGGGGGTGTCGTCCACGGTGAACGCCGCCACCGGTAGCGTCTCGACGTCCAGGCTCGGGCCGAGCAGACGAACGCCGGGAATAGATGCGAGTCCGCCCCGCAATTGCCTGGCGAGGCGGCGGTCGTGGTCGACGAGTGACGGCCAACCCAGGTCGCCGAACGCATCGATGGCCGCGTGCAAGGCGACAGCCCCGATTACGTTGGGCGAGCCCGCCTCCTCCCGATCGGGTGGGTCCGTCCAGACGACCTCGTCTAGGTCCACGAGGTCGACCGCGCCACCGCCAGCCAGGAAGGGGTCTCCAGTGGTGAAGGCATGGCGGGGCCCGACGAGTACACCGGCTCCGAACGGGGCGTACATCTTGTGCCCGCTCCAGGCCACGAAGTCGGCGTCTTCGGGCATGGGGCGGTGTGGAGCCAACTGGGCTGCATCGAGGACAACGGGAATGCCACGCCGGTGAGCAGCACCGATGATCGCCTCGATAGGCGGAAGCCAGCCGGTTATATTCGATGCGCCAGTGACTGCGAGGAGTCGAGGGTGTGGTTTCTCGTCTAGCCCAGCCTCGACGGCCTGGATGCTGAACGTCCCATTTGCCCCACACTCGATGTAGCGGCGGGTGGCCACCCGCGCCCAGGGGAGGAGGTTGGCGTGATGCTCCGCGACGGTAGTCACCACGACGTCGTTAGGGGCAAGCCGAAGGCGGTAAGCGAGGTGGTTGAGCGCCTCGGTTGTATTGCGGCAGATAATGGCCACATCGTCGCGCCCAGCGCGCCCAGCGAAGGCTAGCGCCGCACGGCGAGCATTCTCGTACGCGGCTGTGGACAACTGGGACTTGTAGCCGGCGCCACGGTGGATGCTCGAGTACCAGGGAACGAATTCGTCGACTCGGCGATGGACCGAAGGAAGGCTGGCGGTTGAGGCGGCGGCGTCGAGGGAAAGGTATGGCCGATCGCTACCGTCCGCGCATGGTACGAGCATACCGTCGCCGACCAGTGCAACGGGCGGCCCAGTCACGAGACTCGCTCTCCGGTATCCGTCATCGGTGAGAGCCGGCGGACGAACTCCTGGTCACGGTGGGACGCGAAACAGTGCGTCGGCATCGCAATAGCATGACAGGTCGGGATGTCACCATGAGGTTCACCTTGCCGTAGGTGAGAAACAGCACCTCGGCGCAACCCGTAGGCACCAACGTCCAGTGCGAGAACGTGGAGGAGTTCGGCCTCCAACTGCCTAGCGAGGGCGAGCGCGTCCTCGCCTGTAACTGGTGCTCTGCGAACGCCACCCGGGCTCTTTGAAGCACAGGTTGCCACTCGTGAAAATATTCAACCCACGCGCCGATGGTGCGCCTAGAGTCCATGGACTAGATCTACTACTCGCTCCTTGCACCACACTCCTTCGATTGACGCTCACAAGACCGAACGACGATCTATTTGTTGATCCGACTTTGCGAGGGCAAGGGGCCGTCGATGCCCTCTTCGAGGAGATCAATCGGATGGCGCTCGACCGGTCCTGGGACGTGGTCCGTTGGACGACTGCGGATGACAACTACCGGGCCAGAGCCACCTGCGACAAGATCGCACTTCGCACCGCATGGATCACGTATGACATGACTCCGAGCCCACATGAGGGTATTGACCCAGCGTAGGCGTGGCGTCACGGGTTGCCGAAGTGTCCCACCCTCCCGGTAACCGAAGTGTCCCACCCTCCCGGTAATAGGTGGCACCTCCGCCGATCGGTTGGCAAGCCAGAGCTCCCCGAAGACTAAGCGGGCGGAGGGTCTGTCGACGGCGAAATGATCTCGTCGAGTTTCGCTTGGACATCTCTAAGAAGGATCTCAAGATCCTTCCGGAACTCCCGCGACGATGACCCTTGGTTGGCTAGAGCGATCTGCTCCTGGGTGTCCTTTATCGTCTTCCGAAGAGCGTCGACCTCAGCCTGCTCCTTGGGGGAGAGAACCTTGGGGTTGTCGTCTGGAGTCATCCCAGTACACGTTATCGCCGTGGCCGCCACGGTTCACCAGGCGCGGCTCCCCGACCTGGTGTTGCGACGCAGGCAGATCTATGCGGCGTACCCGATCACAAGTACGAACGTCAGTAGCCCCAAGATGAAGGCCAACAGGGGCACCCAATGCCCTCGGGACCGCCCGAAGTAGATCAGGGCAAGGACCATCGTCAGTCCTCCCACGATCATCGTGACGCCGGCGAGCGTACTGGTGCCAACCGTCCAGCCTGTCGTGTGGTTGACCCAGACAAACAGCCCGAACTTGGCAGCAATCCCGACGGCGGCCAGCGTCATTATGAGCTGTCGAAGGCTGACGGCAATGGGCATTGCAGAAAGCGTATCGCCGGCTAAAGGAAACCTGCAGATGCCGTGGTGGGCACGTTCGATAGCGGCCGCCGAACCAGTGTTTAGGGGTACCCCTCTCGCCACCCAGGGGGACACGGGCCCGCGGGTGCGAGAGCGAGCGTCGATCTCGGAAGTGGGACCGTTCCGCGATTGACCCCGTCTCGGTGTTCGGCGGCACATTTCAAGTCCTACCGCAACGCGCAAATATTCGTGAACGCCTTTGTCGCATGATCCTCAAGCGTGATAGGTGCTCAGACCACCCGTGGGTCTCCCGGAGGGGTCGGTCGTCCCGAGTCGCTACACTCACCGTGAGTGCGGATCGGTGTGCTGACTGGTGGCGGGGACTGCCCGGGGCTGAACGCCGTCATTCGGGCTGTTGTCCGGAAGGGCGTTCAGGTTCACCGAGACCAGTTCGTGGGATTCCGCGACGGTTGGCGCGGACCGCTCGATGGAGACTCTGCACCGCTGGATGTTTCCGATGTCCGAGGTATCCTGCCTCGTGGCGGGACCATTCTTGGCTCTAGCCGAACGAACCCATACAACTCCGCGGACGGTGAGCACCGTGTCCTCCAGACCGTAGAACGGTTGGGTCTCGACGCTCTCATCGCCATTGGGGGTGAAGATACCCTCGGCGTGGCGACAAGGCTCGCCGCCGCCGGTCTACCGATCATCGGGGTGCCCAAGACCATCGACAACGACTTGAATGGAACCGACTACACGTTCGGATTCGACACGGCGGTCACGATCGCCACCGAGGCCATCGATCGCCTCCACACAACGGCCGAGAGCCACCACAGGGTGCTCATAGTTGAAGTTATGGGGCGCTACTCCGGCTGGATCGCCTTGCACTCAGGCATGGCCGGTGGGGCAAATGTGATCCTGATTCCCGAAAGGCCGTTTTCGATCGAGGAAGTGTGCGGGTTCATCGAGCGGCGATTCGCCAGCCACTATGCCCCTATTGTCGTGGTGGCGGAAGGTGCATTGCCGATCGAGGGCACGATGCCCTCGCGGCCGCATGAGGTCGACGCGTTCGGACATGAGCGGCTCATCGGCATCGGGACGTTCCTGGAGGAGGAGATCGCCCGACGGACCGCCAAAGAAGCGCGCGCCACCGTCTTGGGTCATGTGCAGCGAGGTGGTACCCCCACGGCCTTCGATCGGGTCCTTGCTACCCGTTTCGGGCTTCATGCCGTTGACGCCCTGCACGACGGGCACTCGGGCCAGATGGTGGCCCTCCATGGCACCGCCATTGAGCTGGTGCCGTTGGCCGAAGCGACAGCCATTCTCAAGCTGGTATCACCGGAGCTGTTTGCGGAGGCCGAGGTGTTCTTCGGCTGACTTTGACGACCATACCGAGAGGGTAATACGAGGCGCGTCCGTCGCCATTGTGGTCCGAGGACAACCGACGAGGGTCGGTATAGCTGACTCAGACCCGGCGAACGGGGGCAGTCAGCGATCTCGCTTTGTTCCCGCCAGGGTCCTAGGCCACTTCGCCGGTAGAACTTGGCAGCCGTGACGCTACGGTCCGGCGTCGCCGCCCCGCTCGGTCTCGATGCCGTCCTCGGATGGGACCACTTCCGTGATCAGCCCGAAGAACGGCGCTATGCCCGGCAGGTTAGGGCCCCTGGTCCTAGAGTCTTCCCGATCGGTTGGGCTTCGACACCTCGCGATGTCCAGCCATTCGCCACCTGGCACTTCGACCAGCTCGGCGCCGAGGAATCCAGCCCGGTCCGCGCCGAAATCCGCGATCATCGCTGACCTTGCGGCCAGAAGATCATCGCGACGGTCAAGGTCCACATGTAACCGGGTGAGTTCGACGATCGTCATTTCCGCCTCCGTCCCTCCTCATGTCCTCGTGCTCAGGAAACAGCGCGACCACTGGGTGTTGGCACACCACCTGGGCGCAAGGCGCCAGGGTTGCCTGGTCCGGCGACCAGGGCGGCGCTCAAGGTCCGACACGGCTGAGTCAGGGCTATGGCATAAGTGCCGGTCGAGGTCAGTTAGCCAGAGGCAAACACACCCCGTCGATAACGCCTCGCACCCGGCGTTGTGAGGCACCTTTTGCCCTCGCCTCCCCCGATGGGCAACCACTCTCTTGACTCAGAAGCTCACCGTAAGCAGTGTCGGTTGTCAGCACCGACCAAATCTGTTATCTAAACCACCAGGCGGGTGCATGATCGGCACCCTGGAGCGGGAGGTGTCGAATCGTGGGTACTCGTTGTCGGGGCGCACTGCGGACAGTATTGGCAGGATCGCTACTGTTCGGTGGTGCGCTCGCTGCTGCAGTGATCAGCGCCGCGCCTCCTGCGTCGGCGGCAACGGTCGTCCAGACCATCGGTGTGGGCAGTGCTCCCAAGGCCGTCTCCTCAGACGGCACTCACGTCTGGGTGGCGAACCAGGGCGGCAACTCGGTGACCGAGCTTGATGCCTTGACGGGGGCGGTCGTCCAGACCATCGGCGTAGGCACCCAGCCCCTCGGCGTCTCCTCTGACGGTACCCACGTCTGGGTGACGAACTACAGCGACAACACGGTGACCGAGCTCGACGCCTCGACCGGGGCAGTCGTCCAGACCATCGGCGTTGGCTACAGTCCCTGGGGCGTCTCCTCTGACGGCACCCACGTCTGGGTGGCGAATAAGGGAGACGGCACGGTGACAGAGCTTGATGCCTCGACGGGGGCGGTCATCCAGACCATCGGCGGATTCAACGAACCCATCGGTATCTCGTCGGACGGCACCCACGTCTGGGTGGGGAACTTCGGCGATAACACGGTGACCGAACTGGACGCTTCGACCGGAGCGTTCGTCCAGACCATCGGCGTCGGCACGGATGTCCAGGGCGTCTCCTCCGACGGAACCCACGTCTGGGTGGCGAACGCAGGGGACGCCACGGTGAGCGAGCTCGACGCCTCGAACGGCTCGGTGGTCCAGACCATCGGCGTGGGCACCGCTCCCGACGGCGTCTCCTCCGACGGAACCCACGTCTGGGTGGGGAACGTCTACGACGGCACGGTGTCCGAGCTCGACGCCTCGACCGGGGCGGTCGTCCAGACCATCGGCGTTGGCAATGATCCCTTCGGCGTCTCCTCCGACGGCACCCATGTCTGGGTGGCGAACTTCGGCGACAACACGGTGACCGAGCTCGCCATCGCCAACGGTCCGCTGGAGATCACCACCACCTCCCTCCCCGTCGCCACGGTGGGGGTCCCCTACTCGTTCCAGCTCCAGGCCATCGGGGGGACTCCGCCCTACAGCTGGAACAAGTACCCACCGAGAGGTCGAGGCGTCCTGCCGCTCTGGCTCCACCTGTCGAAGAGCGGCCTCATCTCGGGCACGCCCAAGAGGGCAGGCACCTACGCGATCATCGTCAAGTGTCTGCCGGCGACGCCACACCCGCACAAGACCCAGGCGACACAGGAACTCACGATCACCGTCGGTCCGTAGCCGGTTATCCGCAGGCCCGAATATGCCGTTCATGGGCAGTTCGCTGACCGCGAGCAGGTCCCGCGTCCCAAACCAAATAACGCGACCCTGTCCCGGCGTTCAGGGGCACCGTGATCCATCCCCACCGCCTTAGGCTGTACAAGTGGACGGTGATCGATCAGGCACACATCGGACTCGCCCAGTGGTGATCGCAGCAGTGGCCCTTCTGCTCGCTAGTGGACTAACGGCCTTCGCTCTCCTGCGATCCAGCCACCCAGGGGGTGATCCTGGCGGGATGGTCCTCCGGGAACTGTCGCCTGTGGCCAGTGCCGTTCCATCGGGATCGACGGTCGTCGACTCCCGCAAAAACGATGCGGTCTGGTCACCGGCATGCCCTGACAATCCGGGCGGGCAAGCCGGATGGAGTGGTGTTGAAGTCCTCACGATGTTCAAGTCGTCCGACTCGGTCCAGGGGATTGTCAGGACTGTAGGGGCTGTTCTGGAGTCACAGGGGTGGGCGCTCACGCACCCTGTCGACGACGCTGCGTGGCAGTACACGCCGATTGCCGAATGGACGAGATCACTTCCGGGAACGACCTCTGCCAAGGCGGTCGTATTCCAGTATCCGCAGACTGGAAGCACCTCATCTGGACCTCCGGATTCGGTGTGGATGCTCGGAGCGGAGGGGAAGACGCCCGGCTATACCCTGCCAGGGTGCTGAAAGGCAGAGCCCGGCTTCCCACTCTTCCTCGGTGTCCCACCGAGCCGGCGTTCAGGGACAGACTGCGGGAGACTTTTAGATCGTGCGCAAGCAGTACAACGCTTGGCCTAGCGAGCAGGGCCTTGATGCCTGGGACGTCGATCGTTTGATCCGGTTGAGTCGAGATCTGCCCATACGCGACGTGCCGCTCGATGAAATCACCGAGGTCGACTCCGACTACTGGTTCCGGTACGGCCCGATCGTCCCTACGGTTCGTCGGGTCGTCGAACACATGCGGCTCACTACCGAGGTCGACCTGTCGTATCCAATCATCCTTGCAGCCAGTGGCCGGGTGATGGACGGCATGCATCGGGTAGCGCGGGCCATCCTCGATGGACATTCCACGATCAAGGCAGTTCGATTCGTTTCCGACCCGGAGCCCGACTACCGGAACTGCACACTGGAGGATCTGCCCTACTGATCTGTCCCACCTTCCCGGTGATCGGGGACACCCAGCCCGCTGCGGCCACAAGCGTTGCATGGGGCCGAGCAACTTGCTACGACAGCCGTTGGGCGTGGAGAACGATGTCGTGAGAATGGCCGGAGCCGGCCCCGGAGTACAAGTAGCGCGGCCTCCGCTCATCGAATGTGACTTGCCAACTCTCGTCCAGCAGCAGTGCCACGTCGCTGACCGCGACATAGTCGGCCGGGTCAAACCCGTGTGCCTTCGCCTGATCGATGTCGATATCGGCATGGTGGACGACAAGGAGATGTCCGAGCGGGGCGACCGCGGCGATCAGCCGACGTTCCGCATCAAGGTCTGGAGAGCGCAGTAGTGCGGGGTACTGGGCGGAGACGAGGTCGAACCCAGAGCTCGGGAGAGGTGCATCGAGCAGGCCGGCGCGAATCCATTCCACAGTGGCCTGGGACTGCTCGGCGGCTCGGGCTGCACGCTGCAGCGCTAGGTCGGACACGTCGATCGCCATGACCCGCCAGCCTCGGCCGGCCAGCCAGATAGCGTCGGCCCCCTCGCCGCATCCCACGTCGAGAGCAGTACCCGGGGCGAGTTCGCCTACTTCAGCGACAAGGGCACCATTCGGTTCACCGCTCCACACCTGATCGGCTTCCGCGTACCGCTTGTCCCAATCGACGTGGCCTTGAGCGTCTCGTTCGAGGTCCGGGGTTGGGCAGGCCCTGGACGGCCACGGTGAGGCTCGGGGGGCTTGGCTGGGTCGGTCATCGTCCCCCAATTCTGCCTCAGGAACGACTGTGCCACCGACCGATTCCGCCGCCGCAAGCGAAATGCCACTCTCCCAGTCTTAGGGATACCCCTGAGCCATTGCGGAGCCCTATTCACAAGGTAGTTCCCTGGAGCCGACAGACGCTGACGCTCTGCGCGCCCTCCGGCGGCTAGAAAGGGGCCGTGGCGAACGCCGACATGATCCAGTACTGGAACGGACGCTCCGCCGATGTCTGGGTGACAGAGGCCGAGCGCTTCGACGCCATGCTCGCCCCCTTCGGCCGTAGGCTGCTGACAGCCGCCGCCCTCAAACCGGGCGAGCGGGTCCTGGACATCGGGTGCGGCAACGGTGCCGTCAGCCTGGAAGCGGCCCGAGCTGTAGGGAGCGACGGGCATGTGACTGGCCTCGATCTGTCGGCGCCCATGCTGGAGTTGGGCCGGCGGCGAGCCGAGACGCAGGGTCTCGACGTCGACTTTGTGCAGAGCGACGCCCAATCCGTCTCCTTCGAGCAACCATTTGACGTTGTTGTGAGCCGTTTCGGCGTCATGTTCTTCGACGCCCCGCAGGTCGCCTTCGCCAACCTGGCAACGGCAGCACGTCAGGGTGGTCGTCTGTGCTTTGTGTGCTGGCAGGAGATGTTTCCGACCAACGAGTGGATCGCGGTGCCGGCGGCGGCAATGGTGGCCCACGTGGGGATCCCCGAGCTGCCCGAGGCTGGCGCCCCCGGACCGTTCGCCCTGGCGGACGCCCAGCGGACCAGAGGCCTGCTTGAATCCGCCGGGTGGTCAGAGGTCACCGTCGAGGCGCACAAGGACGGGATGCCCATGGGACGCGGCCCCGAGGAAGTCGTCGCCTTCATGTTCTCTTACGGGATGGGTCGCCAGCTAGTGGAGGGAAAGGACCCCAACGCAGTGCAGGCCGGAATCGAGGCCACCCTCGAGGCGCTGCAACCGTATGTTGGGCCCGAGGGCGTCGTGCTCGACGGCGCTTGCTGGATCGTGACCGCCCGCAAGGCGTAGTGGGTGCCGATGCACCACCGCTTTGTCCTGGCGCACCAATAGGTGCGGGTGTGTGGCCATCTCCCGGTAGTGATCAGGGCACCTTTGGCCCTCGCCTCCCCTGACGGGCAACAACCACTCACTTGACTCAGACGTTCACGCACAATTCGGCTCCGTTCGAACGGATCGGAACGACGGCGACACGATAAGCCCTCGAACGTGTGACCGGACACATTGTTGATCTCATCCAGTATTCCTCCCTTATTTGTCTAGATGCCGCAGGATCCGATGAGCAGTAATCTCACGGCACTATTCATTCTCAGAGATCGGCGGATCGGAATGACGCTCAAGGTCGTCGGTGCTGGAGTTGGCCGGACGGGTACCCATTCGTTGAAGATCGCACTCCAACAGTTGTTGGGAGGCCCGTGTCATCACATGCTCGAGGTCCTCGGAGATCCGACCCAGGCACAAGGCTGGATCGACGCCATTGAGGGCCGACCCGTGGACTGGGCAACGATGCCGGCTGGCTACGTCTCTCTTGTCGATTGGCCCGGGTGTTCGTTCTGGTCCGAGCTATCAGCCGCCAATCCGGAAGCGCTCGTCCTGCTCTCTGTACGAGATCCAGAATCCTGGTACCGCAGTGCATCCAACACGATTTTTCAGACGTTTGACAAGGTCCCACCGGAGTTGGAGCCGTGGATGACGGCCGTCGTTCAGCTGCTACGCGATCGCTTCAGCGATTCGTTTGAAGACCCCACCGCCATGATGGACGCCTACGAACGGCATAATGCAGCCGTCCGCCAGAGCATCCAGCCGGATCGCCTCCTGGAATGGTCCCCGACGGACGGGTGGGATCCAATCTGCGACCGGCTGGGCCTCGATGTCCCGAGTGAGCCATTCCCGGTCACCAATACGACGGACGAGTTCCGCGCAATGGTTGGGATGCCGGCGATCTCCTGACCGCCTGGCGGGAACGCCCCCCTTAGTCCAATTGCCGCTGCGGAGTTCCGCAGGCCAAGAGCGACGGGGACCAAGACAATGCCGGACACGTGAAGCGTACCCGGGGAAGTTGGTCACCGATTGGAGCCACGATGGCTCTCATGACGGTAACGACGAAGGAGCAGGCGGCACCAACTTGGAGATCCGAGTAAGAGATCAGCCTGCCTACGGCTGAGGTTGAACCACCACTCCCCTACCCTGCTCGGTCGCGTAGGCCCCAGTGTGGCCCGATGTGGTGAGACTTGGTCGGACCGATGGAAGCTTCAATTCATGTCGAGCTAAGGGGAGGATTTGGTCGTGGCTGATTCGTCCCTTTTGTCCTCGATGGTCTCAGCACCGGTCGATAAAGCGCCACTGTGCCATGGCCGTACGTAGAACAGCCAGATGACGGCGATGCCGAGCAACGTTGCACACAGGACCCACCCAAGGGCCGTTGTTCCGAGTCCCACGTACTTGAGTCCGGAGGCGAAGATCACAAACGTGATGGCCGGCCGGATGTATTTGTCCGGGGCTCTCGACGAGATGAATGAGCCCACGATAACGGCGGGGACACTCCCGATGATGATCGACGTGGTCACCGAGAACTCGATATGCCCAAACGCCAGGGCACCTAGTGCAGCGGCGATGGTCAGTGGGACTGCCTGGGTCAGATCGGTCCCAACGAGCTGATTAGCACCCAACATTGGGTAAAGGAACAAGAGCATCACGATCATCAAGGACCCGGACCCGACTGAGGTCATCCCGACGATGAGCCCCCCTACCGCGCCGATCAACACGGTGGGCACCGGCCTGATCACGAGATCGTGGACGACTGCCTCACGTTGGTTGCCACCACGGCGGTCGAGTGCGTACCGAATCACCATCGCAAGTGCCCCGATGAGAAGCGCAGCACCCAGCGCCTTCTCGATGTTGGCCTGCGATGTCTTGGCATGTCCCATGAGGTGAAGCAGGTAAGCACCGAGGAAAGCCATCGGCACCGATCCGGCCACCATCCATCCCACCAAGGGGAAGTTCACCGTCTTCTTGGACATGTGCACGGCGGCACCGAACGGTCTCATGAAGACAGCAGCGACCAGATCGCTCGAGATGGCCGTCGATGGCTTGACGCTGAATAAGAGAATCAGCATCGGCGTCATCAGTGCCCCACCCCCGGCACCGGTCAAGCCGACCAGGAAACCGACCACAGCGCTTCCCAAGACGATGTACGGATTGATGCCCACCCGTGCCCCCTGGATCAAAGACCGCCACTACGCCGTTGACTTACAAGTTATCGGCTCAATATGGCTAAGTCCATGGGATTACTCGCTTGGATTCTGCTTCGGTCGGACGATGGCGCCAGCCCACCCGACTCGGCGCTGCCTCGGCAGACAGATGGCTGAGATCGCCGACCCACGACCCGGCTGATCCGAGATCCTAAGCCGGTATACGGCTGAGGTCGCACCACTCCCCCGCCCCATCTCGCGGCGAGGGTCCGCACTGTGAGTGTCACCTTTCCAATGGGAGCACTCTCACCTCAGGTGTGCCTATCGAGTCCGGCGACATTCTGTGCCGTTGACGACACCTGGGTGAGATGGATGCCGACGTCCACGGGAAGGGTGGCGAGCCGTCGGCCCGAGCCAGTCCCAAGCTGCCCACTACGGTTGTCGCCCCACGCCCAGAGCCTGCCGGTCGGGTCGATGCCGTAGCTTGCGTAACCACCGGAACTCACCATCACGAAGCTGATGCCTTTCGGGACTTGAACCATCACAGGTGTGTCGGAACTTGTCCGGGTGCCGATGCCGAGCTGACCCCGGTCGTTGTCGCCCCACGTCCAGGTGTCCCCGTCGCCTAGGACGGCGACGGTCTGCCCGTTCTTCGGCCCGCTGCCACCCTGAAAGACTTTCGTTACCGGGTTAGGAAGGTCGACCTTGACAGGCACCGCACTGTTGGTCGTGGAACCGTTGCCGAGTTGGCCCGACGCGTTGTAACCCCAGTTGTAGTAGTCCCCGTTGGCGAGTAGAGCACCCGAACCCTCCCATGACGACGTGAGCGCTGTGATCTTCACTCCGCTCGGTAGCCCGACCACGGCCGTTGGCGCGCTGGCGGACGCTGTCGTTCCGTTGCCGAGCTCACCAGCGTCACCGCTTCCGCACGCTAGGAGGGTGCCGCTTGAGTCGAACAAGGCGTGAGTGCGGGCGCCGGTGGCCAACGTCACGTCGCTCAGAGTGAGCTGCTGGGGACGGGATTCGACGAGTCCGGACAAGCAGAGATCGTCAGTGGCGTTGAGGCCCCAACCCCATGCGTGGCCGTTGGAGTCGATAGCCAGGCCGGCATCGAAGGGCATCGGGTTGGCGAGCGCCGTGATCGTGACACCAGCTGGGAAGTTGACCCTAACGGCCTTCGACTCGTAGGCCGTCAGCTCTCCATCTCCCAGCTCGCCAGCGCTGTTGACTCCCCAGCCGTAGACGGCACCGACCGAGGTAAGGGCATAGCCGTCGGAGTTGGAGGTGGCGATCTGCACGACATTTCCATTGACGCCGGCGAGGGCGGTCGGTGTCTCGAGCTGGAGTTGAGTGAGCGCGCCTTTGTTGCCGACGACCCCCCATCGGTAGACGGTGGATCCCGGCACCGCTGCGCTGGTGGAAGAGCCGCTTCCGCTGGCGTTACCGCATGCGGCGAGTACCAGGGCGGACATGACGAGCGCCGTTGAGAGGCTGACAACGGACCGGCCAAGCTTTTGCTTTGTTCGACCTCGGGGGCGGCGAAGCGGGCCTTGCCTGGGCGTTGCGATCATCGGGCTCCTCGTCAAGTCTGGCGATTTCGGTTGCATTCATCTATTCGCGGACTTATGAGGAGAATGTAAGCCATGTTGTCGAAAACCATTAAGGGACGTTGGAGCTCGGCTTCTCTCGCCGTCACACCGTTGCCCTACTCGATGGGCCGATGTGAAGGGCTAGAGCGGTTGATGACGCAACCCAAGCCGTGCCGTCCGCAGGATAGAAGTTGCAGTCGTAGCCACCGTAGTAGATGCGCCCATCGCCAAATGGGGAGGCAGCGATGGTGCGGATCGAGACATAGGCCTGACCCGCACGGATTGGGGGAGTGGATCGGCCGGTTGGCTCGAAGTCCGAGCCACTTAGACAACGAAGGATGTAGACGGGGGTACCCGACGACCCGGTGCGGACGGCGAAGCAGGCAGCTGCGTCGTACTCGGCCGGTCGAGCAGAGATCGGTCCACACACCCGGGTCTGCGGGCAGGACCCGGCATAGGCCCACTCGAAGCCGATGAGCTGGCTGGTCACACCCCCGATGCCCACCGTTGTGAACCGGTTGTACGCGGCGATGACGTAGACGATGGACCCCTTCCCTGAGACGGGGACGGCGGTGCCCTCTTCGGCGAGCATCCGGCGAATGGCAGGAATGGGGGTGAACTCTCGGGTGACCACCAGACCCGCTGCTGGCTGCCCGGGACTCACGGTGGTGCTGCCGCGCAACGGGCCCCGCGGAAGATGATCGAGGCGGTAGACATCGCCACTGCCCTCGCTCGACAGAAGCAGGGCCGGCGCACCATCGTAGGTCACGCAGGTCAATCCTCTTAGGCCACTGTCGTGTGGCCCGACCGGTGGTTCCTCGTAGAGCAACGACCAAGGCGGAGTCCTCCCAGGGACTCCCCCGTCGTTTCGCCGATATAGCTTGGTGTTGATAGTGGCGTAAAGCGCGCCCGCACAATCAGCGAAGGCGGTGACCTTTTGGGAGACCAGGCTCGGCGAAGTGGGTATCGTCGCAGTCAGCTGGGGAGTCGACTCGAAGCTCAGTGTGTGGAGCGTCTTCGACCAGATGGAGCGGAGCACGCCGGTCGGGTCCACGCCGGCGTAGACGGACCAGACGCCCCCGGACTCGTGTGCCCCAAAGGACCGGACGTTTACCACGTTTGAAGCGAGCGGGAAGCTCTCTGCGGGCGAGAATGAGGTCGCGCCGTCGAGCAGCCATTGCAGCTCATTTTGACCGTGGAGCGTGGCCACGGTGATGAGCAGGGAATGGCCAGGCCCCAAGCCCTGGTCGGGAGGGATCGGGAACGAGGCCATCGAGTCCTCGACGCGCAATCCCTGGGTCTGCTCGAAGACCTCCCAGGGAACCCGGGCCGAGTTCTTCACCAAGATCTGGCCGGCCGTCGAACCCGGGTACTCCCACTGGTCGGTCGAGGCGAAGAGCCGGGCACCCTGGGCGACAAGATCGTCGTTCTCGGTGTCGTGGGCGACCGTGCTGTCCGGGTCCCTCGTCAGCGGTTGACGCGCGGCCGGCACTGCGTCTGAGAACGAGGACGAGGTGTGTGCTGCGGCCTGCGCACCACACACCTCACTGACTACTGCTGTGATGACAACCAGTAAGGAAGCGATGGTCGTCAGGCGGCGAGCACTGATCACGGCGGCACTGGGAGTGCCCCTAGATCTTCCGGACCGAGAGTCGAGGTGACAGGTGGACTCTTTGGTCGATGGTCATGCTGCCTTGTTCCTCCGTTGCTTGTCGAGGACTTCGCGAGGGGTCCTGCCCCGCATGTACTCCCCGTGGTTCCGCCGGCGATGGTGGTAGGTCACGAGCCACGAGTCGGCCTCAACCTGGAGCTGTCGGATCGAGGTGAAATGACGCCGGTGGAAGGCGGGACGCCAGCATTCTTGGAGGATGGTCTGGTGGAACCGTTCGCAGACGGCGTTGTGGTTGGGCGACCGGGCCGGGATCCGCTGGTGGCCGAGCTGTTTGGCCACCAGGTGGGCCCGGAAGCTTCCGTCCACGTATTCGGCCCCGTTGTCGGTGAGCACGGCTCTGACCTTCACGCCGTGGCGTCGGTAGGCACGCAGGATGTGGTCGATGAAGCGAATGGAGTGGGTGTGGTCGACCGGCCCGATCACGATCATGACGATGGCCCACCGGGTGAACACGTCGATGGCACTGAGCTGGTACACCTTGCCCACACCCTTCAGCTTCCCGATGTAGAAGCTGTCCAGGCAGACCAGCTCACCGGGACCCCCGGTGGCCAGGCAGAACCCGAACAGCTGGTCGTCTCGGGCCGCGTCGGTCACCAGACCCGTCGTGGCCGCCGTGATGGCCGCTGCTCGTCCCAGGCGATCCGACCGCCGCCCCAGACCGTGGGCCACCAGGTGCTTCTGCACCGTCGATTTGGCGATGGCAAAGCCCTGGTCGCCGAGCCGGTCGGCGTATTGGCGGCACCCGATGGTGGGCTCGACGACGGCCAGGGTCAGAAGGGCCTGGATGACGTGGGTGGGCGTGGCCTCAGGCATCTGGGGCGTCCGACGGGCCTTTGGGACCAGGGCGTCGAGCCCGTGGCGGTCGGCCACGTTCTTCCACTGGTAGTAGCGGGTCCGGGAGATGCCGAAGACCCGGCAGGTCTCGGCCACGTTCCCGGTTCGCTGTGCGTGTTCCAACACGGCGATGCGCCGTTGGTAGATGATCTCTGCTGGGGTCACGGTGATGGCTTCCTTGTCTCTTTGGTAGGAAACAAAGAGTCCATCGCCGGACCCCACCTCATGGTGGATGTGCAACCTCATCCCATGGACCGGAAGCCCTAGATGAGGCCATCACGGAGCCCTCCGTGCCCCCGCAACCGGACATCGCCACACATCTCGAAACTCGTGCGTCTCAAGCTATCACGATGAACGACTGTGAATGACTGCCACGCCGGCCCATCCTCCGACAGAAGTGGGCTCTAATCGATCTCTGCCTCTGCGGCTAACCAAGCCATATGATTTGGGTCCAGGTCAGCTTGAGAGTGATCATCGCTTGATCGCCTGTGCTTCTGCGTTGACCGGTCGAGGACACAGCCGTTGGGGGATGCCGAATAATCAGCCTTGCGTTCGGCATACGCTTTGCTCGAGTGCGATTGATGTCGATCTGATAGGTCCGTTGGATGTCCCGATGGGCTTCCAGTCATCGGCCGGCACACGGCTGAGGTCGGACCTTCGTGCCAGTTATCTGGATCTTCGGACCTAAGAGGGATGCAGCCAGCGTTCGCGATAGTTACCTGCCAATCACATGCATGTCGGGGCGTGTCGATGACTATCTCACCCACGGTTCCCCCAGTCATAGACTCAGTGACTGTGAGCTTTGAGGTTGCGGCCGCAGCGTACGACCGTTTCATGGGTAGGTACTCGATGCCTCTGGCTCCAGCGTTCGCAGATTTCGCCGGAGTGGTCGAGGGGCTTCGGGTTCTCGATGTCGGATGCGGCCCAGGAGCGATGACTGATGAACTTGTCAGACGAGTAGGTCAGACCGCCGTCGCAGCAGTTGATCCCTCGGACTCATTTCTCCGTGCAGTCAAGGAGCGGTATTCCGACGCGGACGTGCGAAACTCGACCGCCGAGCGGCTCCCCTTCGACGATCACGACTTCGATGCAACGGTAGCGCAACTAGTTGTTCACTTTATGGACGAGCCAAGCGTAGGGTTGCGGGAGATGGCCCGCGTAACCATCGGTGACGGAATCGTGGCAGCGTGTGTTTGGGATCATGACGGCGGTGGAGGGCCACTCAGCCTCTTTTGGGAAGCTGCACACGCACTTGATCACAATGTTCGAGACGAATCTCGGCTCGCTGGTGCGCGTCGGGGCCACTTAGCGCAGCTCCTGCGTGAGGCTGGGCTGAACGACGTGGAAGAGACGCTCCTCTCCGTCTGCGTCGAACACGCGAGCTTCGACGACTGGTGGGAGCCATACACCCTTGGGGTTGGCCCGGCGGGAAAGTACGTCCAAGGATTGGATGCGGGCCAACAATCTCGATTACGCGATCGATGCCACGATACGTTGTCAACGACGCCATTTACTCTGTCTGCGCAGGCGTGGGCGGCACGCGGACGCGCTTGACGTTGATCCCAGGACATCCCGGACCACCGTGCGTAAGACCGTTTCAACAGTGGAGGCAATACCGCGTCGCCCAGACTCCGGTCTTCGTTGGCCACCGAGATTCGACAGCTCGTCGATCACCACGAGGTCGAGATCCGACTTGGACGATCTCCGCCCATCGAGCGCACTTTCGGAAAGAACGGCGCTGTTGGCGACGGGAAACCGCTATGAAACAATCTCCCGTGCAACCGCCGTGCTCGATTCAGCTCCTTGGCAGACGGAACTCATCCCGGGAGATTTGTCGCAAAGGACCCCATGCGATGAGAAGGCAAGGGAAACTGGGGACAGGTTGCCGACGAGGTGACAGCTCGCAAACTACGCGCACCTTGCCCCGGAATGAGCCGGCGGTGACGATGCCGAAGGAATGGCCGCGGCCCCAGCAATGAGGCGCTGAGGGGACAGCGGTCATGATCACAAGGCCGGAACTGACGAGACCCTTGCACCACCGCCACCCCACCCCCGTGCTATCTCGCGGCACCCCTTGACAGTTGGTTATTTCGGGATTAAGAGTGATTGCGGGGTGCTGGTCGGTGAGGGTTCCTTTGTGGGCTAAATCCCTGAAGTAAAAATGCCGGTGTCTTAGGCGGAAAGAGGTGAGCATGAGATCTGGAATGCTTTCGCGCGCGCCCACACCTCTGCAGCAAGCCGGGTGGAGGCGACCCATTGTGGCCGCCTGCGCCACGCTGGTCGCACTAGGAGGCTCACTCCTAGGAGGGATAGCACTGCTGCCGCCCACGGCGTCAGCTATTACTCCCCCTCCAACGCCCTTCAAAGAGTGTCCAGCCGTTGGGTATAACACGAGTTGTTCGGACCTCATCGACGTTACAACTGGCGGGACGGCGATCTTCTTTGATCCGCACGCCACAACCCCTTCGGATCCACTCCCCGGTACCTATGACGGGGATGACGACACGCTCATCGGAGTGATCAACAACACATCAGGTACCATCTCGAGCCTGCCGCTTTCGTCCACTACCGAGCCCATCATGGGATTCGACGGGGATGGGATCTGCGACAACCCCAACTCAACGAGCGGGCTGCCTGGTCTCCCGGCGTCTGACTGCAGCGACGTCAACCACAAAGACACCACGACCTACGGTGGACCGGATTCCTACTTCCCCCCTACCAGTATCAGCCCCGACCAGATGAGCGGAACGGTGGACTTCATCACTCCGCTCGCCCCTGGTAAGTCGACCTACTTCTCCCTCGAAGAAGCCCTGACCCCTCAGAATTTCATGGTCGGGTGCACGCCGCCGGTCGTGAAAAAGGTGGTCCCCATCGGGAACCCGAAGCTGGAGTTCGTCAGGGTGCTGATCGAGGGGTCCTGTTTCACAGGCGCGAGCGCAGTCTATTTTGGCAGCACTCCCACGACCAACTTCACGGTGCTTAACCACGGTACCGTTATCTTGGCGGGGGCACCCTCTCCCTCACCAAACCTTACGGGTACCAGCCCCACAAAAGTTCCCGTCGGCGTCAATGCGGTGCCGCCGCCTTCGAACCCGACGTACACCTACTATCCACCCAACTGTTACGTGGTGGTTCCCTCAAACGGAGCTTCCGGAAGTGTGGTCAAAATTCTGGGAAGTGGATTCAGCGAAGGGCCACCGCTGATTATCAGTTTTGGAGGTTCGACGACCACTGGGACGCCCAACGCTGGGGGTAGCTTGATAACCGGGGTGGTCGTGCCTCCCCACGCGCCAGGGATGGTTTCAGTGAAGGTGACGACCGAAACCGGCTCAAGCCGGAGTGGCATCTACAATTGCCGCTACAGGTACAAATAGAGGTCCGCGCTAAGCCTGGCGTGAAGGAGACAGAACCCCCGGGGTGGCCAGGAGTCCCGAGTCGGTGGGATGGACGACGTTGGGGGGGACGACCGTGGTGTCGGCGCGGAGCTTGTCCAGCTTCACGACGTGGGCCGGCATCGCCTTGTTGGGCAATGCTTTGTTCAGCTGGTCGAGGGCTCGGTCTCCACAGCGGGTGGTGATCTTCATGAGCGTGGTGGGGTGGGGCACGGGATCGGCGAACCCGTTGTGGCAGAAGCGCGGCCAGGTGATGGGGTCGGCGACCCCGGCGTACAGGGTCTCGAAGCCGAGCCGGTACCGTAAGCGGAGCAACATCATCCGCAGGTAGGTCTCCATCGGGATCGACGGCCGACCGATCGTCGGATCGAAGAACGGCTTGAACGGTTCGAAAAACACCGGGTCGTTCGAGCAGGCGATCCCCCCTGCTCGAGTCCCGGTGGGAGGCGGTTGAACTGGGGCGGGAGGATCGCCTCCCACAGCGTCTGCTGATCGTCTACCTTGGTCCGCAAGACGATGGCTCCGTTCTCTCCGGCAAGAGGGATGGAGCCACCGTTGCGTCATTGGGGCCTGAACGCGAGCACCTTCCGAACATGAACGCGCTGGTCACGGCGTTCTTTCACATCTACTTTTTCAGGGCGAAGTAGCTACGGCTGAGGCCGTCCTGGGCCGGAGTACTGTCAGGGACTTCGAATGCCAAGCTGGCTGCCGGTCCGAGTTCGGGTGTGCCCCAGCCGGGTTACTGTGGGGAGAGTGAATCGGCCCGGATTTCATAGAGACTCGGTTGTTTGTGAAGCCAGCAGATCGGCTGTCTCAATCTGACGGCAGCAGTTCGCTTCCATCTCCGCCGGTGGGATCTTGCCAATCTCGTTGTGGATGCGGCGGTTGTCGAACCAGTCGACGCAGGTGGCCTCCCTGCTGATTCTCTGTACCCCCAGTTCCGTTGCAGTGGGGGTACATGCAGCACTTCGGCCGGTTCGATTGAAGGAACGTGGTGATGTTCGGCCGGGTGGGTGTGATGCACAAACGGGCAGAGAGCATGTCGGCGACCGCAGCCTGGATCGTCCCGTACCCTGCCGCACCCGCCTCCACCGACGTAGCGCTCAATCCAACCCCGAGTGCCAGATCTCCGAGGTGATAACGGCCGCGCGATTCGAGAGCCCCTTCCGAATTGCCCCGGCCGCCGCCGCACGATCAGAGCCTTCGCCAACTGCACCCAAAAACATTGCATTCTAGAAGGTCGACCCCACATGAACAATGGGGCTGTTGCCTGACAGGGTGCTGTTCGAGAGGTTGAGCGGGGCTCTGAATACGATTACTCATCGGTCCTCGGTTCGGGACGCCAAGAGCCGGAGGTTCGACCTCACCCCCGATGGTCCGGATGCAACCTTGGTAACGGATACCTACGACTGTACGGATTCTCCCGAAGAGGTCCGTAAGGCCGTAGACAACGGGAAGGTGTGGCTCGGTGGCATGGCCAAGACACTGGGCCGCCTCGGCCAGCTGTGCGCGACCCAATAATGAGCGGGCCCGAGACGACGGTGACTCCGAGAGGGTCTTAGCCCACATCCAAAGCGCCGGACGGTGACGGTCGGAGTGCGGCGCTACCCCGGATCGATGCACTCAGCCTCTCGCCGACCCGAAGTTATCGACATACCACTCCGTCTCATGGTGATCTCGGGCGTCTGGATTCGACCGATGAGTGGGCTCGACCTTGCCAAGAATGCGGTCAAGTGTGCGGTAGTCCCGTTGACTGAGCACCCTGATGCCATGACGGATCAACAGGGCAGCACAGACACCTTGACCGGCCTGATGATGGCCGTCTTTGCGTGCCCCTCGGTAGATGACCTGGGATCCGCAGGCGGCACTGATGTCTGTGAGAACCGCCAGACGGACCCGGCTGTCCCGTGCCTGCATCAACATGGCATGGGCGGCATCGATCATGGGCTGGGTCCAGTCCTCACCGTTATCGCTGAGGACCAGTGCCCTGCCGTCGAGGACGTCGAACCCATCACCACCGTGGATGTCCGGGACGGCCCGTGGAGTCCCAAAGGCGAGGTGCTCGGGACAGAAAGTGACGACATGGACGTTCGGGAGCCGGAAGAGTCGGTCGGTGTGAGCGAACGGTGCGCCGTATGAGGTTCCGTCGACTCCACAGGGGACGCCCAGCAGGCAGGCACTGGCCAGGACCCGCAGTGGGTCCTCCTCGGTGAAAGACGGCCACGCCCGAATCTCGACTTCGCTCGGGAGGTGATTGACCGCCTTCATGGGCACCATTCTCCCTGCTGCTGACCGCACACCCATTACGTCGACCTGCGATGGATTTCCGACCTCTGTTCACCGTCACCCTATGACGAAGGACAGCAGACCCGATAGAGGCGTTTTGCCTGGACGTTTTGCGCCCCACTCCCGGTGTTGTGCTCCTGGGAACCGGCTGTCACCTGGTGTGGGAGCCGGAGGATGCCTATGTACCAATCGGGCCAAGAACGGGTTTCAGCAACCTGGCTAGGATTCGATCGACCGCCATTGCGGTCCAAGCCCCACCAAATGAAGGGGGGGACATGAATCGAACTTCGGAGCAGACCAATCGTCGCTTCCTGGCAGTGGGACGCAAAGTTCTAAAACTCTGCGTCCCGGGCTTACTTGCCCTGACCGCCTTGACGGTTGTGGCCATCGTGCCCGCCAGCGCCACTAGGGCGCCTCAGATCAGGAAACCAGATGCTCCTCTGGCGGTCACGGCAATCGCCGTCCATGGCGGCGCCATCGTGTCATGGATGGCGCCAGCGTCTGACGGAGGTTCCCCCATCATTGGCTATACGGTGACCGCCCCGAATGGTGGCCAGACCTGCACGACTATGGGCGCCACCACCTGCACGGTGACCGGTCTGCAAAATGGGCATCGCTACACCCTCAAGGTTCAAGCTTCAAACGCCACCGGCTTGGGCAAACCATCGAGGGTTCAACTGACGACACTGGGCGTACGGAGACGAGACTGTTCCTTCTTTGGGCCCTATGCGGAACTCCAAGGCTGTGACTTGACCGGCGCCAACCTCACGGATGCCAACCTGACGGGTGCCAACCTGACGGGCACCAATCTGACAGGCACCAATCTGACCGACGCCAACCTGACCGGCGCCACCCTGACCGACGCCAACCTCGTCAACACCAACCTGGCCGGGGCCACCCTGGACCTCGTGGTTTCGGGCGGGATCACCGACGGGCCACCGTCCGCTCTTCCCACCAACTGGGCATTCATCTCTCGTTACTTGATAGGTCCCGGCGCCAACCTCACCGGCGCCGACCTGAGCGGCGTCAACCTGAGTGGTACCACCCTGACCGACGCCAACCTGACTGACGCCAACCTGAGCGACGTAACACTCATCGACTGCAACCTCGAACAAGCCAACCTGACTGACGCCAACCTGGCCGACGCCGTCCTGTCTGAGGGCTTCTACGAAACCGCCGCCTACCTGGCCAGCGCCAACCTGACCGGCGCCAATCTTACCGGCGCCAATCTGAGCTTCGTATACCTCGTCGGTGCCGTCCTGACCGACACCGACCTGAGCGGAACCTATCTGGGCTACGCCACCCTGGACTCCGTGGAGTCGGGCGGGATCACCGGAATGCCCGTTCTTCCCACCAACTGGGGTCTGGTCGGTGGCTATCTGATCGGTCCCAGTGCCACCCTGATCGACGCCGACCTGACCGGCCTCGACCTGGACGACGCCGACCTGCCCGACGCCAACCTCACCGGAGCCAACCTCACCGGAGCGACCCTGGCCGGTGCGACACTGACCGGCGTCACCTGGTCGAACACCACCTGCCCCGATGGCACCAACAGCGGCAACGACGGCGACACCTGCATCAATAACCTCGGCTGACTCAACTAGCGGCTGCTCCTTCCGGGTACGGCTGAGTCGCCCTGATCGACGAGTTCGCTGTCTCGATGGAGGTCCCCTCAACCCGAGTACGGCTGAGTTCGGACCACTCCCAACTCGCCCCGATTCCCCGTCCTCGTAGAACTCAGCCGGTGCGCGGCTGAGGTCGCCGGGCCCTCGCCTCCCCTGATGGTCTGCGGCGCACCGACAGGCCCGTAGTGCGCAACCGCAGAATGCGACCAGGCCGCCGGATCAGGCACCAACTGTACTTTCCGCGGCGCCTACATCTACTTCGAAGATCGGGACCGTCGGCCTATGGGCAGGAGCCGGGCTTCCTTTCATGATGGGGGGTGAAAGAAAGGTGCTCGTCTTGGCCGGGGGACTGGTCACCGGTCGGCAGACTGGTCGTGCTCATGCATACAATGATTGATTCTTCTAGACAGGTGGGGGAAGGTCGCATCAATCGGCGAAGGAACCTATAGCCAGCAACGGTGCAACGGAGGTAGGGGCAGACTCTGGCGCGGAGAGGATGTACCGATGAATATCTTCAAGGCGAAGACGATCGTGTCAGCGACGATGGTGTCGCTCCTGGCGGTCCTGACGGCGGTCGGAATGGCAGTGACCGTGCTCTCATCTGGCGATGCCGGTGCCGCGACCCGGCTCTTGGCGTCCCGAACCGACCACTCCCGGACGGCGCGCCCGCCCCATGCGGCTGCCGATGCCGCCGGTAAGAACACGGCGGCGGCCACGTCCCAGTTGGAGGTGTGCAAGGTGGCGGGGGACCCCATCCTCGACAACGTCTCGTTCCCCTTCATCGAAGGGAACTGGTCCGGCTCCTTCTACGCGTCGTACTCGCTCACTGCGACGCCTTCACCGGGTGGCTGTGGGCCAAAGTACTCATTCGCCCCGGGGACGACGATCCTCGTCGAGGAGGCCGTCTCCCCTGGTGTGCCCGTGAACGGTGTCACGCCGAGCTTTAGCGTCAGCAACGGCTCCCTGGCCAGTGTCGTCTCGAACATCGATCTGGCCGCCGTGGTTGTGGGCTCAGGCCTGACCACGCTCACTGTCACGGACACCACAACTCCACCACCGCCGCAGCAAGGGACGCTGGAGCTGTGCAAGTCGGCAGCTGATAAGTTCGTCCAGGGATCGTTCGACTTCAACGTCAGTGCCCCTGGATTCAGCTCCCCACAAAGCGTGCCGACTGGCCAGTGCAACGATGTGACGGTTCCGGCCGGCAACGTGAGCATCACCGAGAACGTCAAGTTCCCTTACGCCGTGACCAGCCTGTCGGCTATTCCCAAGACTGCGTTGGTCAGCTCCGACCTGAGCACCCAGAATGCCGTGGTAGCAGTGCCCTCTGGTGGCACGACCACAGTCTTCTTCAAAAACACCACGCTTACCGGCTTCGTTAAGGTCTGTAAGACAGTGGACCGTCCAGCTGACAACGTACTGGCGGGCCGGACATTCACCTACTCGGTGACGGCGACTTTTGATGGCCAATCGATCAGTAAGCTTCCCCCCTCTGTATCAGTAATCGCCGCCAGTTTCGGCACAACGACCTGCTCTTTCGTGAGCAACCGAAAAGGGCCCATCGCTCTGCCGCTCGGTTCATTGGTGACGTTCACCGAGACAGGCCTCCCGCCCACGATTCAATCGGTGGGGACCAGTGTGAGCCCAGCGAACCTCGACGCTGGAAGCTCGCCCTCTGTCGCCCAGCTCTATGTGGGCAATCTTCCGGCACCGAACAACTTCGGAAACCTGGGTCGAGGCTCGGTAACCCAAGCCACCTTCACCAACGAAGCGTTCGGCTATGTCGAGGTGTGCAAGGTGTCCTCATCTATTGAGAATGGCATCCCGTTCCAGTTCTCGATCGGCGGATTGGGGCCGATCCAGCCCGTCCCGGTCGGACTGTGCTCCCAGGGGTTCTTGCTACCGGTTGGGAGCACCACCATCTCGGAGTCTGTGCCGGCCCACGTTTCGCTTCAGAATGTGTCGAGCACCTCGGGGTCCACGTGGTCGGGAAGCACGGCGACGGTCACCATCCCCTTCAATGACGAGAACATCGTGACCTTCGACAACGAGATCAACACCGGGACCCTCAAGATCTGCAAGGCCCAGACCTCTAGTGACGCCGGGCTGCAGGGGACTGCCTTCAACCTCAAGTACTCCTACGTGCACAACGGAGTGCCGGTCAACGGTCCCATCGAGGCCCTGATGCCTGGCCAATGCACATTGCCCATCAACGGAGTGCCGGTCCTGAACCATGATCTCTCGCCGATCCGACTGTCGGTCACAGAACAGACCACCAGCGTGGCCAACATCGGCGTCTTCAGCGTTTCGGTCGTCGGGGGCGACACTGTGGTCTCCTCCCCGGCCCCGCCGACCCACTTCCTCACCTCACCGGGTGGTGGGACACCCGCCACGGTGGTCCTAAATAGCCGTGAAGGGATTACCAATGTGACCTTCGTCAACGGGATAGACATCAGGAGCGGACTCCCCGCAGCACGGAGCCGTCTCAAGCGCCGCTGATGTCTATAGGTCCATTCAAGGAGGATGAGCCGCCACAGCGGAGGGTACGTGGCCGGCCGGATCTCGTGCGCGCGCCCTGCCGGTCACGGGAGACTCTGGGACTCAGCAGGGGATTCTGGGGCTTGGATAGTCCTTGTCAGCGGTTGATGCGGCCCAGATCGAAAGGCGCGGCGCTAAAGCGGACCGAATGCGTGAAATCGAGTTGTCTCCGGGTGTCCGTCGCAGTTCGGAATCGTTCGATCGTGGGCGCCTCGCTACTCGCCATACGGTGCCCCCGGCTGGTCTCCGGTCAGTGCGTGCGGCGATCCTGACCAGGTCTTGAGCCGGACATCGTAATGGCGTGATTCCTGGCAGACCGTAAAGCTACCGCCTCCCGATCCGGCCCCCAGCGTCGCCAAATCCGCCACGTCGCATGGGCGGTCACGAGGCCCCACGAGAGGGCCAGCTGAATTCACGCCTGTTCGCCGGGCGGTGCTTCGGTGACCTGCCAGCAGGCGACACCCTCAATAGAACTTACGGATAGCCGCACCGGCCGATTGCTACTATGACAGTCGGGTTCCGCTTTTGAGGTACCTGCGGCGTGCTTCGGTGGACCATCTCTAGCTGATTCCGAAGCAGGGGGCAATCGTCATCAGAACGGCGTGGATAGGTACGGATAGCGACCAGAGTGATCCGGTGACTCACCAATCAGCCGGTACTCAAGTGATCGCTTCGGCCGCACCTGTCGACGTCGCGGTTGCCGACACGCCAGAGAGACTCAGCATCACATTCTTCGCCGGAGTGATCGTTGTGTATCTGATTATCGGCCTCCTGGCCTACTGGCCTGTACTCCCCGGCATTTCCGACCGGCTGTTCGGCCTCGACGGTGACTTCACGCAATCGGTGTGGTTCATCGCCTGGGTACCCCATGCCCTAGCCCACGGGCTTAACCCGTTCTTCACCAACGCCATGTATGCGCCCGTCGGTGTGAATCTGTCCCAGAACACCGCCAGCCCGCTCCTCGGTCTGCTCACAGCTCCTCTGACGTTGCTGCTGAGCCCCTTGGTCATCGGAAACCTGCTGCTGGTCCTGGCGATGCCGGTATCGGCCACGGCGGCGTTCGTGGTTTTGAAGAAGTGGCATGTATGGGGCCCGGCCGCCGCGCTCGGTGGCTTGATCTACGGTTTTTCTCCCTACATGGTGGGCCAGGGACTCGGCCATCCCGAGCTCATGTTCCTGCCGCTACCCCCGTTCATCGCCCTGACCATCGTCTCTATCCTGCAAACCCGAGGGAGTACCCGGCGACTCGGGATTCAACTCGGGCTGTTGGTGACGGCCCAGTTCCTCATTTCGCCCGAGGTGCTGGCTGTGGTGTTAGTCCTGGCCTTGCTCGCGGTCGTCTACACAATCGTGCGTCATCCCTCATCGATAGAGGCCACGGTCCGCGCCGCAGCCCGTCCGATAACTATCGCCTTCGGCGTGTCGCTTGTCCTGTTGGCCTATCCGATCTGGATGCTGGTCGCCGGACCACAACACTTTGCCGGGACGACAGTCCCCCTGTTGAACCCGTACTACAACGACGCCCTCAGCTTTGTGGTCCATGGCCCATTGCAGCGTGTCTCGTTCGGGACGCCGGTGAGCTGGAGCGGCACCCAATCGACCTTCTATCCGACCGAAGCGGGTGGGTACATCGGCCTCCCCGTTCTGCTCATGACCGCGTTTCTCGCCTGGCGATCTCGACGCAGTCCCCGAATGCAGCTGTCCGTGGCTCTATTCGTCACCTCGGCGCTGCTTTCGCTTGGCCCCTATCTCTACATCCACGGACGATCGACCCATATCCCCATGCCGTTTCTCGTGCTTGGTCACCTTCCCTTTCTCAACGACGTCCTTCCGATCCGGATCTCGTTCGAGGTGGACGCGTGCCTTGCCGCCGTGATCGCTTTCGGGTTTGACGACCTGCATCGGGCGCTGACGCCCAGAGGGTCAAGCCATGCCCACCAGGAACGGTGGGCTGGCCGGAGAGCGGCGGCGGTGCTCCTCTTGGCGCTGGTCACGCTGGTGGTCACCCAACTCCCGGAATGGCCATATCGGGGCCCGACGGCGGCCGGATTGCCAGTCGGTGTCCGACAGGCCATTCCCCCGGGGGACCCGGTGGCGGTCACCTATCCCTACACCCAGTATCCCTACCTACAACCGATGGTCTGGCAAGCAGACAGCGGGTTCGCCTTCCGTATGCTCGGGGGCTACGCCCGCCACTCCAACGCACACGGCAATGGTGCCGGATCGTCTCCTATCTCGATGGATCCTCCGGGCCTGCAGCAGTTTCTCATCCGCCAGCAATTCCTGGCCGATCCTCTCGTGAATCCGTTCGCCACGGCCAACTCCTTCCCGGCTCCGACCGGCTCGGAACTGATTGCGGCTACCCGTACGACACTGGTCAACTATCACGTGCGGTTGATCATTGTGGACCATTCAATGGGAGAGAGCGGCCCGGTGGTGAAACTGTTCGACACTGTCCTCGGTCCGCCCAGCCTCACAGTTGGTCACTACGTCGTCTGGGTGGAAGAGCACGGTGTGGCCAAACAGCACTAGCCCCCTTCGCCCATGCATACGCTCCGGAGTCCAATCGGCACCACTGGTGGTCGTTCGTGTTTCCAGTGGAATGGTCCGAACTCCTAGGTCCACGTTTCTCACAACTTCCTAATACGGTTGTGCAAAAGTGGGGTTGAAGCTAAGGCCGTAGTTAGAGAGGGACTCGGTTATATGACGGCTGATGTGTCTGGTGACAGAGGTGTTGAAACCGACAGTGACACTGTCCAGATCCTGAACTGGCTCTGGCGAGGGAGCCCGCGAACCGACTCGCTCGTAGCCGCGACGGCTGCTGCACTCCACGCGCTGGCTAATGGTCAGGGGCCTGGGTTAGCTGCGGTTGATGCGGTCCGGGCATCGGCCTTGAGCCTTCAGCAATGGGTCGAGGACAATCCCTGCCCCGATCAGAGGATGGGTGACCGGTGTGAGGTATTCGTTGCCCGATACCGATTCGTCTGCCTGGAGATGGGGTCAGACCGCATGCGACTGCCTCCCGACCATATCGAGGTGATGATCGACCGGCTCGCCACCCTCAACGTCGAGTTCGAGAAGTTCTTAGCGCAGCCAGTAACGGGCCACGGGGCCTAGGGGCAGGCCCTGCAGAGGCTGAAGGTGGACCCTGGCCCGACAGCGGAACGGACCGAAATGGATTTGAACTGGCCTGGACTGCCGGTCGCGGTGACGGTCATGGTCCGGCGCCTGACTATCGCGTCTGGTGGGGTTGGGGTTGCTTGGATCGCCGCCATGAGAATCGGGCGAACAGCGCGGGATCGGTCCGTCCGCACCGAGGAGGACTGTCTGGAATGCCCCTACCACTGGATAGCGCCGCTTTTGGCGCGCAATTGCCGGTGGGCTCAATAGGGGCCGGCGTCCGCCTGACTGTCTAAGCGCGCCGGCCTTCGATTGTCTGTCTCGCAAAAGGGCAGCGTCAAGGGTCCCGGTCCAGCGGACCGGTTCGGCGGGAACCAATCTCTCTGACAGGCGGGTGTCAGGCCGGCCCGGGAGGACACTCGGCGCTAGCGGCCCCGCGAAAGGAGCCCCGCCTGTTTCGAGACGGGGCTCCTTTCGTTCTTCCCAACAGATCAGCGAATCGCCGATCCGTTGGTGCTACGGGTTACTTCGCTGACAGTGGCTTGAGGGCCGTGACCGAACCATCCGTCCCGAGGCAGACGGCACCCTTGGCCGAGCCCGGCAGCTTCAGGCCATCCCCGCTGTCCGAGGTCACCACGGCGGTGAAGTCTTCGGCGGTCGGGTTGGTGGCGGCATTCTTGACGTAGCCCGGGCACGCCTTCGCCGATGTCGAGGTCAGTGTCGGAGCACCGATGGTGGTACTGCTGCCGGACAGCCAAGTGATGGTCCCACCGGTCGCCAGATCGAGGGCGGGCAATGCCGTTGAGCCCCCGCCGGTGTCACCACCGGTGCATCCACTCACGGAGATATCGCCGGATGCACTTCCGGAGATCGTGGTGCAGGCGATGGAACTCGACGTCCATTCGGTCGTCATGGACTTGAGTGCGGTGATGGACCCGTCCGTCCCGAGGCACACCTCGCCAGTTGCCGTGGCCGGGAGCAGCATGCCGTCACCGGAGTCCGCGGTCACGTTGGCGCTGAAGCTCTCGGCGGTGGGATTGGTGGCGGCCTTCTTGACGTAGCCCGGGCACTTCGTGGCCGCGATCATGGTCAGGGTCGGAGCACTGATGGTGGTGCTGCTCCCGGACAGCCAGTCGATGGTCCCACCGGTGGCCAGGGCCAGGGCGGACAGGGGCTGCGAACCGCCACCCGTGTCGCCCCCGGTGCACCCGCTGACGGTGATGGTGCCGGATGCACTTCCGGACAGTGAGGTACATGTGAGCTTTCCAGTCCCCGCACTGGCGGTGCCGCCCGCAATGGCCAGCGTGACGCCCATCACCGGAATGAGCATCGCTACAACCGTGAGCAATATTCGTCGCATATCTTCCTCCCGCTGCTGATCGTGGAGAAGGAAACCTTCCCCCCCAAATGCCTGAGGCGCCCATTCTCGCGCTGTCGCAGTCGGCCTGCTGGAATGGAGAAAAGCTCTGGTCAACGGCCCTTTAAGACTCCTGATCGGTAGCTCGGAGTGAGCAAAGATCAGTCCTCGTCCCGGAACGGATGAAGATCCGACTTGCCGCCCAACTCGGAAGAACCAGCCATCGCCGATTATGAGAGCGGGAAGAGAGTCGGGCAGCCATTTCCCTACTGGAAGGGCCCTATCTCAACCATTGTGAAAGTGTGTTTCAACGCGCAATCCAATGATTGCTCATCGGTCCTGGCGGCTCGCGATACTGCTGACACTTGGACCTGGCTAGGGGAATCGGCTGGCGTGGAAGGCGAAGCGTAGGGGGTACAGGAACTCCGCCCCAAGCCAGCCTACGGATCAGACCGACCCCCAAAAAATGCACACCCGGTCCAATCCAGGTGCCGAAGACACGGGCCCTCGGCACCATGGCGGGGTATTTCCGATCGTCAGAGGCCTCAAACATCATTTGGTCGTATTGCGATTCCAATGGCAGAGGCGCATGATGGCGTGAGCGGGGGGATACCTAAGGTTGGTTGGCCGGCTACGCAGGCGGCGATAGGACTGGGAAAGCCGCCTGCGGCCAACCAACGGCACAAAAATGTGGGCCTTTCCGGAACCTTGAGGCAGGACAGGCGGAATTCGCTGGAAAGCAAAGGCCGGGATCGGTACCCTGCAGTTGTGGCGGTCGAACCACCCGGATGGGCACAGGTCCATGTAACGCACGGGACTGGGACCAACGGCTTCGATCTGCGCTTCTACGGGTCGAGCGAGTACCCGATGCCGCCATGGTGGATAGGTATTTCTGACTCATCGGGTGACCTCCTGAGAACCGAGGTCCTGCCGATCCCACGAGGATGGGGCGGAAATTTGAGTCGATGGCTGAAGCCCATCGTCGGTTCAAGAATCGCTGACCGAGTCGTGAATCTGATCCTCAAGGGGCGCCGAGGCCGCCCACAGGATAGACGACCTCGACGCAGTTTTATGTTCGACATGAACCAGCTCGAGCATTAGAGGTCCATGTCACAGTCGGTCGATGACCTACGGCGCCGATTGGCGGTTTCCGAGGGGCATAAATCCCCGTTGGCAACGGCACTCCCTGATAGACACAGGCATGCCCACCAAACAACAAATGGCGATGGAGCTATGCGAGCATCTTCTTGAGTCGCTGGCAGATCTCCGGAAGGCAACGCGTGCTACCGAAGTGACGACTCGAAGAGCCCTGAGAATCGTCGAGGCGGGCGGCGACGTTGCAGCAGGATTGGCGGTGGCTGCACCCTCGGCCACTCGTCAGAACATGAATGATGCCCTCGAGGCTGTCGAGAAGGCACGTCACGACGTGAGGCTCCTGGTCTTCGCCGCAGGGCTCGACGAGGGGATGACCATCGGAGAGCTGGGCAGAGCGTTCGGGTTCTCGCGCCAGCTGGCCTCGCGGTATGCCAGGGAGGCCCGGCAGCGAACTGAGGTGGCGCGCTGAACGTAGTATGAGGCCCACGCTCCGCAACATCTTTGTCGGCGCCAGTTTCGAAGGAAGGCACGGGGGGATAGCCCTCTGTGGCACTGGGGGGAGCGGCCCCTTGGCGCCGGAGTGGGCCAATACCAGTGGGAAGGGTTCCGACACACCTTCCCGAGCCCACTCGGTTGGCTGGCTGTCGCCGTTTACGTCCCGTCGGCTGTCGTCTAGTGCCTTCGTCGTCCCTGGTCAGATCGTTGCAAGTCGACTGGCGTCATTCCATCGCCGTGCGTAGTTCGGATTCACGCGGCTGAGGTCGAGCCGATCGACCAGTTGGCTGATCAGTGACCCTCAGCCCAGATCGACCCTCTCCCCCACCTCACGCTCCGACTGATCGGTGCCTGTGTTTCGCTTGAATTGAAAATGGATCCGCTATTCCGATGATCCGATTTGAGTGGAGGAGATGCGCCCACTCCCGGTGGCGTGGGGCACGGTTACCGGAGCGTGTCCACGGGCGGTCGGGTTTGGGTCCGTCGGCGCTCCCTCTGAGGCTCCCTGAG